>NZ_WVVV01000001.1 GCF_012911015.1 Chelativorans sp. ZYF759
CGACGCCGGAGCGGCGGGCGCGGGTGGCGTCTCGGACGCCTGCGCGTCGCCTTCCGGCATGTGGGCGAAAGCGCTCGGCCGCGGGCCGGAAAGGCGCTGCGAGCGGACATGCCGGGCGAGCCGCTCGCCCGCCGCGTGCGCAAGCCGGCCGGCATCGGTCGACAGGGTCTGGGCGTCGTTGGAAACCATCGGCCTGCTCCTCTCAGCTGGGATATGGGCGGGGGCGGCGATCTCCGCAAAGGGGTCGCCGCCAGCCTTCGCGTCGTACCGGCCGACAAAGGCGCTCGGGACGCTTGCCTCGCGCCGCACGAAGCGGATGAAGGCCGCCTGGATGGCGCCGGCGCGGCTTGCCAGTTCGCCCATGAAGCGGCCCATCGCCTCGAGCGTCGACGGCAGCGCGAAGGGAGCCGGCAGCCTGATCTTGCGGCTTGCCGTCTGCGGCTTCTTCTCGGTGGCGCCGCCGAGATAGGCGTTGATCACCGCCGGGTCCTCGGCCAGCGCGGCGGCCGTGTTCTCGCCGGTGATGAGCCCGTTCTCGATCAGATAGCCGCGATCGGCGATCTTCAGGCTTTGCTTGGCATTCTGCTCGACGAGCAGGATCCCGACGCCGGTCGCCGCGATGGCGCGCAGCGACTTGAAGAGGTCCTTGGTGAGCAGCGGCGACAGGCCGAGCGAGGGTTCGTCCAGCATCAGGATGTTGGGTTTCGACATCAGCGCGCGGCCGATGGCCACCATCTGCTGCTCGCCGCCCGACATGGTGCGCACGACCTGGCCCTTGCGTTCGGCCAGTCGCGGGAACAGCTCGTAGATGCGCTTCAGCGTGGCGGATTCGAGGTTGCGGGCGCGGCGCGCGAAGGCACCCAGCTGCAGGTTCTCGCCCACCGTCAGATCGCCGAAGATGCCGCGGCCCTCCGGCACCAGCGCGATGCCCTCCTCCACGATCCGGTGCGGTCTCATCCCGGTGATCGTTTTGCCGTTCATGACGATCTCGCTGCCGGCCTCGACCTTGACCATGCCGGAAATGGCCTTGAGCAGGCTCGACTTGCCGGCGCCGTTGGCACCCAGGATGACGCAGATCTCGCCCTTCTCGACCTTGACCGAGACGCTCTCAAGGGCCAGGTGGTGGCCGTAGCGCACACCCACGTTGCGGATCTCAAGCATCCTCGTCGTCTCCCAGATAGGCGCGCATCACCTCTGGATCCGACAGCACCGCGCCGACCTCTCCCTCCGCGATCTTGTGGCCGGTGTTCATGACCACGCAGCGGTCGCACAGGGCACGGATGGCGTCCATCACGTGCTCGACCATGATGATGGTACGCCCCTCATTACCCAGTTCCTCGATCAGCGAGATGCCGATCTGGAGCTCGCTCGGATTGAGGCCGGCCAGCCACTCGTCGAGCAGCAGGAGTTTCGGGTTCGAGGCGAGCGCACGGGCGAGTTCGATACGCTTCTGATCGATATAGGTGAGCGCGGAGACCGGCAGATGGGCCCGCTTTTCCAGCCCGACACGGGCCAGGAGGTCGCGCGCCACGTCGCGCGCCTCGTCGCCCCACAGGCGGGCATGCCCGAACACGGCACCCGCCATCACGTTGCGCTCGGCCGACATGGATGGCAGGACGCGCACGAGCTGGAAGGTGCGGGCCACGCCCTTCTGGGCGATCTCGTGCGGCGACTTGCCGGAAATGCGCTCGGCGCCCAGCCGGATCTCGCCGGCGGTCGGCTTGAGGGCTCCCGAGATAAGGTTGAGCATCGTGGTCTTTCCGGAGCCGTTCGGTCCGATCAGTCCCAGAAGCTCGCCCTCGCGAACCTCGAAATCGACGTCGTTGACGGCGACCAGGCCGCCGAACTGCTTGCGGGCGGCGTTGACGGTGAGGGCCGGCGTGCTCATGCGGGCTTCTCCTCGCTCACCGCCTCGGGCTTGGGCTGGCGATGGCGCAACCTCTCGCGCAGCTGTTCGAGCCGTCCGGTCACGCCGTTCGGCAACAGATAGACGATCGCCAGAAAGGCAATGCCCATGACGATGTAGGTGTGGTTGGGGAAACGGGACGAAACGATGTCCATCAGGATGGTGAAGGGGATGACGCCCACGAGCGGCCCCCATAGCCGTTTCGTGCCGCCGAGCAGCGCCATGATGACGACCAGGAAGGAGATCATGGGATTGAAGGCGGAGGGCGGCTGGATATAGGCGTAGCGCGGCGCCATGATGGCCCCGGCGATGCCGATGAAGGCGCCCGAAATCATGAACAGCAGGATCTTGGCGCGGGCGGTGTCGATGCCCGAGTGCTTGGCGACCGTCTCGTCATTGCCGATGATCTCCATCGCGAAGCCGAGCCGCGAGCGGTTGATCAGCCAGCCGGTCAGGAACACGACCACGGTGAGCGCCAGCAACATCCAGAGGATGTGCATCTCGCGGATGTCGGTGAAGACATAGAGGCCCATGCGGCCGGTGAATTTCGACTGCGACCAGGAGACGAGCTGGCGCACGAGTTCCGCAAGACCGAGCGTGAAGACAACGAAGTAGACACCCGATATGCGCAAGGTGGCCGCGCCGACAATGCCGGCGAGAAGGGCGGCCGCAACGGCGCCGACGCCGACAAGCACGGGGAACGGCAGATGGTCGATGCCCAGACCCACCGCGTAAGTGCCAATGCCGAAGAAGGCCGCGGTGGCAAGCGACACGTAGTGGGTCGGGCCGGAAAACAGCGTCCAGGCGGTGCACAAAGCCGCGTAGAGCATGATGTTGACCGTCAGCGACAGATAGAAGCCGTTGTCGAAGAAGGGCAGGAGTGCGACCAGCGCCACGACGACGGCACCGATGACGCCGATACGGATTTCCTCGGTGGTAAGCCGCGTCATGATTGCTGCCTTCCGAAGATGCCCTGCGGCCGGACCATCAGGACGAGAATGAAAAGCGCATAGGTTGCGGCAAGCGTCAGCCCCGGGTCGATCAGGGTCGCCACCGCCGTCTCGGTGATCCCGAGAACCATGGCCGCGATGACGGCCCCGCGCACGTCGCCGACGCCGCCCATGATCACGATGATAAGCGCCTTCATGGTGAAGACCACGCCCATCGAGGCATTGAAGGTATAGAAGGTCGACAGCAACGCACCCCCGCAGGCGGTCAGCGCGCCCCCCAGCGCGAATGCGATCATGGCAGTTCTGGCCACATCGATCGCGACCAGATTTGCAGAGGTCGGATCGACCGCAACCGCGCGCACGGCGGTGCCCTGCCTTGTGTGGAAAAGATAGACGTAGAGCGCCGCGGCGATGATCGCGGCGACAGCGAAGGCCACCACGCGATTGAGCCCATAGGCGCTGCCGAGGATCACGAAGCGCTCGGCCAGGAACGTGTAGGAGAAATAGGCGCCGCCAAAGCCGAGGATCATCAGGCCCTGGAGAAGGAAAAGCAGACCGAAGGTCGCGAGGATGGAATCCACCTCCAACTGACCACGGTTCTTGGCCCGGTCGACCAGCGGCTTCAGGAGAAACCAGTAGATCGCGCCGTTCACGACGAAGGCCAGAGGCGCGATGACCAGCAGACCCAGGAGCGGGTTGATATGGTAGGCGGTGAACAGCCAGAAGGCGATGAAGCAGGCCGCCACGAAGGTCTCGCCATTGGCGAGATTCATGATGCGCGCCACGCCGTATTGCAGCGTGAGGCCCATGGCGATCAGTGCGTAGGTTCCACCAAGCAATATGCCCGTGACAAGGATGGTCATGTCTTCACTCTGTTGCCCCATCGAGACGTCGGCGCGGAGGACCGCGCCGACGCGTTTTGTTGATCAGTAGCGGGAGATTACTCCCAGCCTTCCTTGCGAACCGGCTCTGCGGAGACGTCGAGACCATCGGCCGCAACCGCCACGAAGACGCCATCGCGCCACTGGCCCGTGGTGTAGACGTTCGGGTTGACGTTGTTCTCGAAGGTCACTTCGCCGATGACCGTATCGAAGGTGCCCGACTTGATCGCCTCGATCACCTCGGCCCGGTCGATCGTCCCTGCAGCCTCGATGGCCTGCTCGAGGACCTGCAGCCCCGCATAGGTCGTGGCACTGGCCCAGAAGTCGGGACCGGCGCCAGCGGACGCATTGTGCCGCTCGATGTAGTCGGCGATCTTCGGATCTTCGACATTGATGCCGCCGATGCCGAGGACGCCCTCGGCTGCTGCACCGAACCGGCCGACATAAGGCGGGAAGGCAGTGCCGACGCCGGTGTAGAACGCGCCGACGTCGAGGCCCTGAATCTGGGCCTGCTCGGTGAGCGCAAAGGTGTCGCCCGGATAGGAGAACGCCACGAAGGAATCAGGATTGGCGGCAGCAGCACCACTGATGATGGGAGCCACGTCCTGGGTGCCGAGCGGATATGAGGCTTCGTAGACGATCTCGAAACCGGCTTCTTCGAGTTCGCCCTTGGCCGCGTTCACCAGTTCGAGGCCGAAGGCGTCGGCGACGTGTACCAAGGCAACGGTGTCGCCAATGTCGCCATTGTCGCGAAGCTTGATCAGCGTCTGGACGGCACCCTCGGCGAGCTGCGTAGCCGTGCCGAGCATCCAGAACGAGTTCGGCCAGCGCTCGGCGAACTCAGCCACGCCATCGGTCGCCGCGCTCGTGGTGATGTGCGGATAGCCGTACTGGGCGATCATCGGCGCCGTGGCGACGTTGATGCCGGTCGAGTAGGGCGTGATGAGGAAATCGACCTGATCCTGGGTTGCCAGGCGCTGGATGTTCTGAATGGCCGTTTCGGCGCTGGTCTGATCGTCATACTCGATCAGTTCGATCTGCATCTGCTGATCGCCCACCTGCAGGCCGCCGCGCTCGTTGACCTCGTTCACCCACATGTGGACGTTCGGCCAATGGGTCATGGCGGCGCCGCCCGCCAGCGGGCCCGACTTCGGCGCGCTGGCGCCGATCTTGATGGTGTCGGCGGATGCCGCACCGGCGAATGACAGCGCCGCAGCCGATGCCGCAAGTGCCAGGAATGTACGTCTGATCATGTCTTCCTCCCTTTCGTCTCACTGGATAGTTGCAAGCGGGTATCCCGCATGCCGTAATCTCAGATCGGATAGTCGACCTTTCCGGTCTGAATCGTCAGCCACCGCAACTCGGTGAATTCTTCTATGCCCGCCTTGCCGCCGAAACGGCCGTAACCCGACGATTTGACGCCGCCGAAAGGCATTTGTGGCTCGTCATGGATCGTCGAGGAATTGATGTGGCAGATGCCGGTCTCCAGTCGCCGCGCCACATCGAGCGCCCGCGTGACGTCCCGCCCGAAGACCGCGGCCGAGAGGCCGTATTCGGTGTCATTGGCGATCGAAACGGCTTCATCGACATCCACGAAGCGAATGAGCGAGGCGACCGGCCCGAAGGTCTCCTCGTGATAGACGCGCATGTTGGGCGTGATGCCGTCGAGCACCGTTGCATCGACCCAGGCGCCCTGCTGGCTGCCGCCGGCGATCAGGCGCGCACCCTTCTGCAGGGCATCGTCGATCAATCCCTTCACGCGGATGGCGGCGTGTTCGCCGATCAGCGGCCCGATGCGGCTGCCTTCCGTGCGCGGATCACCGGCGGTGATCGAATTGGCAAGGTCTGCCAGCCGTTCGATGAAGGCATCGGCCACGTCGTCATGAACGATGATGCGCTCGGTCGACATGCAGATCTGGCCCTGGAAGGCGAAGGCCCCGTAAGCCGCCGCGCGGGCCGCCTCGTCCAGATCGGCATCGTCCAGAACGATGAGCGGCGCCTTGCCGCCCAGTTCCAGCAAAGCTCTTTTCAGGTGCCGGGCACAGAGATCGGCGATGACCCGGCCGGTGCGCGTGGAGCCGGTGAAATTGATCCGGCGAACGGCCGGATGCGCGATGAGGGCTTCCACCACCTCGGCCGCCGAACGATCCGGCGTGTGGAGGATCGAGAGGACGCCATCGGGCAGGCCAGCGGCGGCGAAGATGTCCCCCAGCAGCGAATGGACCCCGGGGCAGAACTCCGAGGCCTTGAAGACGACGGTGTTGCCGCAGGCGAGCGGCGTGGCGAGTGCGCGGCAGCCGAGTACGATGGGCGCGTTCCAGGGCGCCATGGACAGCACCACACCACAGGGCTGGCGTACCGACATCGCGAGCGAGCCAGGGCGGTCTGCCGGAATGACCTCGCCGGAAATCTGGGTGGTCATGGCGGCGGCCTCACGGAGGATGGAGGCGCCGAGCCTGATGTTGAGTTCACCCCAGGCCCGCGTTCCGCCGGTTTCCGCGCAGATGAGGGCGATGACGTCTTCCGATCGCTCGATCATGATGTCGGCGGCGCGCATGATGATCTCGCGGCGCGCTGACGGCGACATGCTCGACCACGCAGGAAAGGCGGAAGCCGCGACATTGGCCGCATGGCGCGCATCGGCGACGGTGGCCGCCGGCACGCGCGTGACGACCTCGCCCGAAACGGGGTTCGCCCGTTCGAGATAGGGACCGTCGGACATGACGGCTTCCTGCGTCTTGATTGACGCCTGGTCGTTCAATGCAAGCCTCCCTTGACGAATATTCGGCTGCACAGGCTTGGCCTTCTCGCTCCCGGCCCAGCGCGCAGTTCTTCGTCCCAGCTACAACACCTCCAAACGATGCCGACGAGAATGCAAAAAACTGGCTATCACTTGCGGGAAAATGGTAACCCTGATCGATTCTCGGCGAATGGGCATAAGCCCGGCTGCCAGTATGGAGGCAATTGCCATGCGCGTGGAAAGGATCGACAGCAGCCTGCATGCGCGCTTCTGGTCCTTCAACCGGCGGCCGGCGGAGGCCGAACGACAGGTGGTCCTGCTTCTGGACGGCTCCGGCGAGGCTGAGGTCGAGACGCGATACGCGATCGCATCGCCAGCGCTGCTCTGGCTGGGCGACCTGAAGCCCGGCCGGCTGCGCACGGAGGCGGGCGCGACGGGGTTTCGCGGCACCATCTCCAACGACCTCATCATCGCGTCGATCGGCGATCTGCCGGAATCGGTGGACCTGCGCTATCTGGTCGACAGGGATTTCGTGCTCTCACTGGCGGGCGCACCGGACCAGATCGGGGTGCTGGAGCGCTGTTTCAACGCTGTATCGCTCGAGAACCAGCTGCCGCGTGAGGCCTCCTCGCTGCTCCTGTCTGCGCTCCTGCGCATTATCCTTGTGGTGATGCTGCGCCAATCCAGCGGCAGCGAGTTGATGTTGCCTGGCGTCGGCGAAAAGGCGGGCCTCCTGCAGCGTTTCCGGCAATTGGTGGAGATGAACTTCCGGGCGCATTGGACGATCGGTCAGTATGCCGATGCGCTCGGCATATCCTCCGACCGGCTGCACGCGATCTGCACCACCGGCATCGGCAAACCGCCCAAGGCGCTCGTCTCGGAAAGGCTCGCCCAGGAGGCCGTGCAGCGCATGGAGCGCTCGTCCATCACCATCCAGCAACTCGGCCATTCACTGGGCTTCAACGATCCAGCGCATTTTTCCAGCTTCTTCAAACGTATGACCGGCATGGCGCCGAGCCGCTATCGCGAACTCATGGTGAAGTCGCGCGCCGACGGTCAGAGCCCCCAGCAGAAGCGCTTCGCGGACTGGCCCTGAACGCTAATGCTCGTGGCGCCGGGAGACGAGGTCAGGGCGGCCCGGCAGCCGAAGCCGGGCATGTGCGGCTGGTCGCTCGGAAACGATTTTTCCACTCGCGATGACGCAGAGACGCTGGGCTCGCAGCCGGATGGCCTCAACGGGATCGGCGGCGTCCAGCACCAGGAGGCTGGCCTTCTTGCCGGCTGACAGCCCGTAATCATCGAGCCCCATGATCGCGGCGTTCTCGACGGTCACCATATCGAAGCAGCGCTTCATGTCGGCGGGACTGGTCATCTGCGCCACGTGCAGGCCCATGAAGGCGACATCGAGCATGTCAGCCGTGCCGAGTGGGTACCAGGGGTCGAGCACGCAGTCCTGGCCGAAGCCGACGCGGATGCCATGGGCCAGCATCTCCGGCACGCGGGTCATGCCGCGGCGCTTGGGATAGGTGTCGTGGCGGCCCTGGATGACGATGTTGATCAGCGGGTTGGGCACGGCGGAAACCTGCGCCTCTGCCATCAGCGGCAGGAGCTTGGAGACGTAATAATTATCCATCGAGTGCATGGAGGTGAGATGCGAGCCGTTGACGCGGCCCTGGAGCCCGAGCCGCTGCGTCTCGTAGGCAAGCTGCTCCACATGGCGCGACATCGGATCGTCGGTCTCGTCGCAATGCATGTCGACGCGAAGTCCGCGCTCGGCGGCGATCTCGCAGAGTTCGGTCACCGAGCGACGGCCATCTTCCATCGTGCGCTCGAAATGCGGGATGCCGCCGACTACCTCGACGCCCATGTCGAGCGCGCGGATGGTATTCTCGCGCGCCGTCGGCGAACGGTAGAATCCGTCCTGCGGGAAGGCGACGAGTTGCAGGTCGATATAGGAAGCAACCTCCTTCTTAACCTCGAGCAGCGCCTCGACGGCGAGGTGGCGGTCGTCGCAGGTGTCGACATGCGAGCGGATGGCGAGCAGGCCCATCGAGACGGCCCAGTCGCAATAGGCGAGCGCCCTCTCCTTCACCGCCTCATGCGTGAGAAGCGGTTTCAGTTCGCCCCACAGGCCGATGCCTTCCAGCAATGTGCCGGACTTGTTGATGCGCGGGATGCCGTAGGAGAGCGTCGCATCCATGTGGAAATGCGGGTCGACGAAGGGCGGCGACACGAGGCAACCCGAGGCGTCGACCACCTGGCCGGCCTCCGCCTCGATATCCGGCTCGACCGCCGCGATGCGGTCGCCGCGAATGGCTATATCCGCCTTTGTCCGATCGGGCAGCGTGCCCCCTCTGACGATCATGTCGAAGCTCATCTCTCGCCTTTCTGGTACGGCACCATCAGCGCCTTGGGATAGGACGCGCGGCGCGACATCACGATCAACGCCAGGATCGACAGCACATAGGGCATCATCAGGAACAGCTGGTAAGGGATGCCTTCGGCCACCTGCTGAAGGCGGATCTGGTAGGCGTCGAAAGCGGCAAACAGGATGGCGCCCAGAAGCGCCTTGCCCGGCCGCCACGAGCCGAACACCACCAGCGCGATGCACACCCAGCCGCGGCCATTGACCATCTCGAAGAAGAAGGAGGAAAAGGCCGACATGGTCAGGAAGGCGCCGCCGACGGCCATCAGCGCGCTGCCGACCATGACCGCGCCCATGCGGATGGCGGTGACCGACATGCCTTGCGCCTCGACGGCGGCCGGGTTCTCGCCGGCCGCCCGGACCGCGAGCCCCAGCGGCGTGCGGTAGAGCACCCAGGCCACGAGGCCCACGGTGATGAAGGCCAGATAGGTGAGCGGCGTCTGGTTGAAGAGCGCCGGGCCTATCAGCGGGATATCGGAGAGGTAGGGAACGGCGAACGGCCGGAAGGGCTCGATGCGCGGCGGCGAGGTGACCTCGGGCAGCACGAGCCGGTAGACGAAATAGGTCAGGCTCGTCGCCAGCAGCGTGATGCCGATGCCCACCACGTGCTGGGAAAGCCCGAGCGGCACGGTCAGCGTCGCATGCAGCGCGCCGAACATGGCGCCTGCCAGCGCCGCGACCGCCACGCCCGTCCACAGATCGCCGCCCGAATAGACGGTGAACCAGCCGGCAAAGGCGCCCGCCGTCATGATGCCCTCGATGCCGAGATTGAGCACGCCCGCCCGCTCGCAGATCAACTCGCCCATGGTGGCGAAGATCAGTGGCGAGGCGATGCGGATGGCGGCGACCCAGAAGGAGGCGGTGAAGAGGATCTCGAGCGCTTCCATTACGCGCATTCCCCGAACGGCTGAACCTGGACCTGCGCCCCCTCCACCATGCTTCGCATGGTCCCTTGGGGCGAGTCGCTTGCCTCGCCCGTCCTTCGGACCCCCCGCTTCGCAGGGGAGGATAGGCCGTCGCGGCCATATGCGCCCTCAATCCTCCCCCGTTTACGGGGGAGGGGGACCGCCGAAGGCGGTGGAGGCGGCGCATCACGACCGGGTCCGATCATCCCTACCTCCACCTGATCCGGAAACGCGACAGCATGATCGCGGTGACCATGGTGAGCAGCGCCGTGGCGACCATCACATTGGCGATGTAGCTCGGCACGCCGGCGGTGCGGCTCATGGCGTCGGCGCCAACGAAAATGCCGGCCACGAAGATCGCGGCGGCCACGACGCCGAGCGGGTTGAGCATGGCAAGCATGGCGACGACGATGCCGGTATAACCGTAGCCCGGCGACAGCTCGAGGGTGAGGTTGCGCGCCGTGCCCGAGACCTCGGAGAAGCCGGCGAGCGCGGCCAGGCCGCCCGAGATCATTGCCGTTTTCAGGAGCACGCGGTTGACCGGAATGCCGGCAAAACGCGCGGCCTCGGCATTGTGGCCGACGGCGCGCATCTCGTAGCCGAGCGTGGTCTTCTTCATCACGAACCAGACGGCGATCGCCGCAACCACAGCCAGCACGAAGCCGTAATGGAGGCGCAGCCCGGTTACCACGCGGGGCAACCGCGCCTCCGCGATGACACTTGCAGAACGCGGCCATCCCAGCGCCATCGGGTCCTTGAGCACGCCTTCAAGGAGCATGGAAACGAAAAGCAGCACGACGAAGTTGAGGAGTAGCGTGGTGACGACCTCGTCCACGCCCAGCCGGACTTTCAGGAAGGCCGGGCCGAGCAGCATAAGGCCGCCTCCGATCATCGACGCTACAATCAGGACCGGGATCAGTATCGGCGCCGGCAGGGGTAGCGCGCCGGTACCCAGCACCACGGTGACGACTGCGCCGACATAAAGCTGCGCCTCCGCGCCGATGTTCCACAGCTTGGCCCGGAAGGCGACAGCGACCGCAAGGCCCGTGAAGATCAGCGGCGTCGCGCGCGTCAAAGTCTCCAGCGCGGCGAACGGGGTCCCGGCCGCGCCCACCAGCACCAGTTGGAAGACGGAAAATGGCGAGGCGCCTGCGGCCACGACGAGCGCAGAGACAATGACCAGCGTGACCGCCACGGCGCCGAGCGGATAGGCCAGCGATTGCGCGAGCGAGGGCATGGGCTTGGCTTCGAGCCGCATCAGGCGGCCTCCCCGATGCCATGACCCGCCATCAGTTCGCCCAGTTCGGCCACCGAACGTTCACCGCGCTTGGATGGCATCGAGATCTGGCCCTGATAGGCGACAATGACAGTGTCGGAGAGTGCCAGCACCTCGTCCAGGTCCTCTGAGATGAGCAGGACGGCCGCGCCGCGGTCACGCGCCTCAAGCAGCTTGCCATGAACATAGGCGACGGCGCCGACATCGAGCCCGCGCGTTGGCTGGTTGGCCAGAATGACGATCGGGTCGGGATCGAGTGCCCGGCCCAGGATGAGCTTCTGCATGTTTCCGCCCGACAGGAGCCTGATGCGCGTGTCCGGCGACGGGCACTTGACGTCGTAATCGGCAATGAGCCGGCTCGCGAATTCATGTGCCTTTGCCCAATCCATGACGCCACGCCGGCTGAAGGGCTTTTCCCGGTAGCGTTCAGCGACGACGTTTTCAGCCACCGACATGTCGGCGATGCTGCCGACGGCGTGCCGATCTTCGGGGATACGCGCGATGCCCGCCGAAAGCGCCGCACGTGGCGACCAGTCGCCGATCTCCCTTCCGCTCACGATGATACGGCCCGAAGCTGGCCGCTCGACCCCGGCGATCAGTGCCGCAATCGCGCCCTGACCGTTGCCCGAGACCCCGGCAAGGCCGGTGATGGCACCGGCGCGCAGTTCGAACGACAAATTCTGGAGGCGGCTGCCGCCCGAGCGCTGACCTGTCGAGACATTCTCGAAGACGAGCAGCGGCTCGCCGGGGCTGGCCGGGCGCGGCTCCGGCATCTTGACGTCCTGCCCCACCATCAGCGCGGCGAGTTCCTGTCGCGTGGTCTCGGCTGTGCGGCGTTCGCCCACCAGCCAGCCACCGCGCAGCACCAGAACCCGTTCGGAGACGGCCATGACCTCGTTGAGCTTGTGCGATATGAATATGATGGAAAGCCCTTCGGCGACCAGCTTCCTGAGCGTGGCGAAGAGGGCCTCCGTCTCCTGCGGCGTCAGCACGGCCGTCGGCTCGTCAAGGATCAGGATGCGCGCATCGCGATAGAGCGCCTTGAGGATCTCGACCCGCTGACGCTCACCCACGGCGAGCGAGGAGACTGGCGCGAGCGGATCGATCGCCAGGCCGAAATCGGACGACAGCTTGCGAATGCGCGCGACGGCTGCCGCCCGGTCGAGCCGCCAGGACCATTTGCTCTGGGTGCCCAGAACGATGTTTTCCAGCACGCTCATATTGTCGGCCAGCGTGAAGTGCTGGTGGACCATGCCGATGCCGGCCTGAAGCGCCGCCTTGGGATCGCCCGGTGGCAAGGGCTGACCGAAGGCCTCGATACTGCCCTCATCGGCCACGTAGTGGCCGAACAGGATATTCATCAGCGTGGTCTTGCCGGCGCCGTTTTCCCCCAGAAGCGCCACCACTTCGCCCTTCGCGAGGCGAAGGTTGATGGCGTCGTTCGCCACCAGCGCTCCGAAGCGCTTGGTAATGGAGGAGAGATTGAGGACGGTTTCGGGCATCGGAGACGCGGTGATCTGTTCTGGAAGAGCGTCCTACCCTCTCCCGTTACGGAGAAGGGGGTGCGAAGAAGACAGGCGGGATGACGCCGGCGCCATCCCACCCACCCTTGGCAGATTCCTCTCGGGAGGAAAGGAAGGCTCAGCCCGAACGTGGTTCGTCGTCGTTGATGTTGACCACGAAATCGCCGGCCTTGATCTCGGCTTCGCGCTGGGCGACCAGGGCCTTGATGTCGTCTGAAACGCGATCCTCGAAGGTCCCGAGCGGGGCCATCGAGCAGCCGCCGTGCTCCATGAAGGAGTAGACACCGTAATCGGCTGCCTCGAAGGTTCCCGCGCGAACCTCCTCGATCGCTTTGTCGAGCGTCGGCTCGAAATGCCAGATTGCCGAGGCGGCCACCGTGTCGGGATAGTCGGCCTGGGTGTCGATGACATTGCCGATGGCGAGAATGCCCCTTTCCTGGGCGGCATCCGACACACCGAAACGTTCGGCATACATGATGTCGGCGCCCGCATCGATATGAGCGAAGGCGGTCTCCTTGGCAGCCGGCGGATCAAACCAGGAGCCGATGAAGGCGACCTGGAAGCGCGCGTCGGGCGCAATCTCGCGCACGCCGTCCATGAAGGCATGCATGAGGCGGTTGACCTCGGGGATCGGATAGCCGCCGACCAGGCCAATGTTCTTGGTCTCCGTCAGCGAGCCGGCGACGAGGCCGGTGAGATAGGCGGCATCCTGGATGTAGTTGTCGAACACCGCGAAATTGGGCAGCGCGGCGTCTTCCTTGAAACTTGATCCCATCAGGAAGGCTGTGTCGGGATAATCAGCGGCGACCTCGCGCGCGGCATCCTCGACGCCGAAGACCTCGCCGATGATCAGGTCGTGGCCGGCCTCGGCATATTCGCGCATGACGCGCTCGTAGTCGGCGTTGGAGACATTCTCGGTATAGACATATTCGATGTCGCCACGGTCACGCGCGGTGTTGGCAGCGAGATGGATGCGGCTCACCCATTGCTGCTCGGTGGGCACGGTGTAGATCGCGGCGACCTTGATCGGCTCCTGGGCGATGAGACGGCCGGGAAAGCTGCCGATGGCGGCAAGCGAGGCGCTTGCTCCGGCAAGCTGGAGAAGCCGCCGGCGTGAAACGAGTAACTTGTTCCGGGAATTCAGAAAATTCGACATGGTCCACCTCTGGTATGGGGACGTTGCCCCGCTGCTTTTTGATCGTTTGGTCAAGCGTATGTCAGAACTTCGTGAACGGCAATCGGCTCGTGCGGCCATGCACATATTGCGGCGCAACAATCATTTGCCGGCAATCGCCAAGGCAATCGCCGCGCGCAACTCTTCGAGCCCCTGGCCTTTTTCCGAGGAGGTGGCCAGTACCTCGGGGAAAGCGGCCGGGCGCTTCGCGATCTTCGCCAGAGATTCGGAGATCAGGCGCGGCACGCCAGCCTCCTTGATCTTGTCGGTCTTGGTCAGCACGATCTGATAGGAGACGGCCGCCTTGTCGAGAAGGCCCAGCACCTCCTCGTCATTCTTCTTGATGCCGTGGCGCGCGTCGATCAGGACATAGACGCGCTTCAGCGTCACACGACCGCGCAGATAGTCGAAGACAAGCTTCGTCCATTCATCGACCTTCTCCTTGGGCGCCTTTGCATAGCCGTAGCCCGGCATGTCCACGATGGCGAAAGGTGGCAGATCTCCGGGATCACCAGAGAAGCCGCCCGGCACGAAATAATTGAGTTCCTGCGTGCGTCCCGGGGTGTTGGAGGTTCGGGCCAACGCCTTCATGCCGACAAGAGCGTTGATGAGGGAGGACTTGCCGACATTGGACCGGCCGGCGAAGGCGATCTCGGGCGGCCCCTCTGGCGGCAGGAACTTCATCGCCGGCACACCGCGGATGAAGACCCAGTTGCCGGCAAAGAACCGCTCGAGGGAAGTCTCGCCGTCGCCTGTCATCGCCATCGCCTATCCTGCCTCTTCCAATGCGTCCACGCTGCCGCCACGAATGGCGCCGAGATTGCGCGAGATCTTCTCCGGCGGCCAGTTCCACCAGCCGATTGCCAGCAGCCGCGCGACGGTCGCATCATCGAACCTTCGCTTGACCGTTTGCGCCGGGTTGCCCGCCACGATCGCATAAGGCGGAACGTCGCGCGACACCACGGACTTCGCAGCGATCACGGCACCATCCCCGATGGTTACCCCCGGCATGATGGTTGCGTCGTATCCGATCCAGACGTCGTTGCCCACCACCGTATCGCCGCGCACAGCATCTGCCCACGTTTCGGCATCGAAACCTTCTTCCCAGCCCCCTCCGAAGATGTTGAAGGGGTAGGTCGACAGCCCCGACATGGCGTGATTGGCGCCGTTCATGATGAAGCGCACGCCGGCCGCGATGGCGCAGAAGCGACCGATCACCAGACGGTCTTCGATGAACGGGTAGTGGTAGAGGACGCATTTGGCAACGAAATGCTCCGGACCGTCGGGATCGTCATAGTAGGTGTAGTCGCCGATCTCGATGTGCGGGTCGTCGACGAGCGGTTTCAGGAAACCGACCCGGGGCTGGCCGTCCATGGGATGGGGGTTGAGGGGATCTGGTCCGTGCATGCGCCAGACCTCCTTCGATCTGTATTGAGCTGTCGGACCATCGTAGCCAGGGCACGCCATCAATCAATGCAAGACGCGGCCACGAGAAATCAGTGGCCGCGTCGGATGGTCAAAGCTGCACGAGCGCAAGACCGAAGGCGAGCGAGGCGAGCGCGCTGCCTACCGTGCGCACATGGTTCCAGACAACCCACCGGCCGACGAACCCATCCCAGGCTTCGGCTGCCTGGTGTCCGATCGGGTCGACACGGGCGAGCCGCCGGTTCATCGGCACGTTGACGATGGCGGTCGCCCCGATGCCGAGCAGGAGATAGGCGGCGGAGCCGGCCAGCAGCAGAGGTGCGGCGGGCGCGGTGAAGTTGACGATCGCGAATCCCCCGAGTGCTATGGCAAGCAGGGTCGTGCCCGCCAGCAGGAATCCGAAAAGCACGTTTTCCACGACCACGTTGATCGTCTGCATGGTCCGGATCGCCGCCGGCGCGTCCTGGCGCGCCAGCGATGGCATCACGACGTTGGAGAAGGCGAAGAGGAAGCCGGCGAAGAGACCGGTGCCAAGCATCGCCAGCGCCGTGGCGGTGAAGATCAGGCCGGTCATCACGCGGCCTCCCACAAACCGTCGGCGGCTGCCTTGCGGGCGAACTCGGCAAAGTCGCGGGGCGGGCGGCCGAGCGCCTGCTGCACGCCGTCGGCGAGATGTTCGTTGCGGCCGTCCAGCACCTCGCGGATCAGCAGTTCCAGCACGGCCAGCAGGTCTTCGGGAACGCCTGCACCGCGTGCCGCGTCGAGATAGGCATCCGCCGACAGGGGCGTGTAGGTGACGGGCCGGCCGGTGGCGCTGGCGATCTCCTCGACGGCATCGGCGAAGGTCATCAGGCGCGGGCCCGTCACCTCGTAGAGCTTGCCTTCATGGCCAGGCTCGGTCAGCGCAGCGACCGCGACATCGGCGATGTCGTCGGCATCGATGAACGGCTCCAGCACCTTGTCGGCGGCAAAATGCACCTCGCCGGCCGTGATCCCCGGCGCGAGCAGGCTTTCCGAGAAATTCTGGGCGAACCAGGAGGCACGAACGACCGTCCAGTCCGCGCCGGAGCGCATCAGTTCCTCTTCGGCCGCCTGCGCCTCCGGCTCGCCACGACCGGACAGCAGCACCAGACGCTTCATGCCGTGCTCGATAGCGAGGGCGGAGAAGTCGCGGATGGCCTCGACGGCGCCCGGTGTGGCGAGATCGGGATAGTAGACGATGTAGGCGGCGCGGGCGCCGGCGATGGCTGCCGGCCAGGTCGATCTGTCGGTCCAGTTGAAGGCGGGTGAGGAAGCGCGAGAGGCGAGACGGACGTCTACGCCTTTCGCCTCGAGCCGGTCGGCCACGCGGGCGCCGGTCTTTCCCCTGCCGCCGATCACCAGGACGGTGCCTTGGTCAATTGCTTCGCTCATTTCCACTCTCCTTATTGTGAGGACTGCTCATGTTTGTAAATGTGATAAATCCTCGTATTATAGGCGTCAAGTGAAAAAGTGAGGATGCCTCATATTATGGATGGAACCCCCGAACTGGCGGCCGAGCAGCTTCCGGCTCCGCGGCGCGAACCCGTTCAGAAGCGGAGCCGCGAGCGCTACGAGCGCATGCTGGCTTCGGCGACGGAGATTATTGCCGAAATGGGAAGCCACGCGATGCGGATGAGCGACGTGGCGGCGCGCGCGGAGGTGGCGATCGGCTCGCTCTACCAGTACTTCCCCGACAAGGCGGCGATCATCCGCGTGCTGGCCGAGCGTAGCCATGCGGAATGCCGGCGCTGCATCGTGGAGCGGCTGGCGGGGGTGGAAACCATTGAGGAATTCCGCGTCGGGTTCCGCGAGATCTTCGACGAGTATCTCGACATGTTCCGCGCCGAGCCGGTGATGCGCGACATCTGGAGCGCGCTGCAGGCGGAAAAATCGCTCGCGGCGGTCGAGATGGCGGAGAGTCGTGCAAGCGGACGTGTCGTGGCCGACATCCTGGCGCGCCTGCGCCCGACTGCGGACCGGCGCGAGCTCGAGGAATCGGCTTTCCTCGTGATGTATCTGGGTGAGACGGCGATCCGCCTCGCCTCCTCGCAGAACGAGGAAGACGGCCGGCAGACCACGCAGGCCTATTCACGCATGGCGCTGCGCGAACTGCTGGACGAAGGCGCGAAGGAAAGGGCCTGAAACGACGAGGGCCCGCGCGTGCGGACCCTCGTGCCGAAACATCTCTGCCTGCCCCGAAGGGGTGGTGTTGCCTGAGACACCCTGCATCCGAAGAGCCGGCGACGCGCTGGTAGCGCCGAATGAGGGCGAAAGAAAGGGCCGGCCTCCACGAGGGTCATTGCGGAGACCGGCCCGAAGCATCCGGTCACGTGGACCGGCGCTCCTTACATCGCCGGCAGGAGCACGGCGTTGATGACGTGGATGACGCCGTTGGACTGATTGACATCGGCGATCGTCACCACGGCCTCGTTGCCATTGGCATCAACGACCGCCACGCCCTGGCCGGAAGGCACCACGGTCAGCATGCCGCCCTGCACGGTGGTCAGCATGGCGTTGTCGCCGCCCATCTGGGCCATGCGACCGAGTTCGGGGCCCGAAAGATTGCCGGCGACGACGTGATAGGTGAGCACGCCCGTCAGCTGATCGCGGTTTTCTTCCATCAGCAGCGTGTCGACGGTGCCGTCGGGCAGCATGTCGAATGCGGCATTGGTCGGGGCGAAGACGGTGAAGGGGCCCGGACCCTGGAGCGTATCGACGAGTCCGGCAGCCTGCACGGCAGCCACCAGCGTCGTGTGGTCGGCGGAATTGACGGCATTCTCGACGATGTTGCGGTCGGCCAACATCGGCGCACCGCCCACCATCGGATTGTCCTGGGCATGGACGGCGCCCGTGAAGGCGATCGCGGCCGAAAGGGCAAGGGTCTTAAGGGTGAGGTTACGCATTGGACAGTCTCCCTGTGTTTAAGTTTGCACAGGGGGTACACGGCAGAATGGCGCCGGGATGCGATCGCATCATCACATGAACGTGAGGCCGGATAGCTCCGACCTCACGAGCTTTGGATACCGGGCGCGAACGCGCGCCCCGGCTACTCGGCCGGCTGTTTCGGCTTCTTCTTGAACAATCCCGTGAGATTGTCCCACAGCTCGATCCTGGCTCCCTGACGCTTCATGATGATGCCCTGCTGGAGGATCGACAGGAAGTTGTTCCACGCCCAGTAGATCACCAGACCGGCCGGGAAGGTGGCGAGCAAGAACGTGAACACCACCGGCATCCAGTTGAAGATCATCGCCTGGGTCGGATCGGGCGGCGTCGGGTTCATGCGCATCTGGAGGAACATGGTAATGCCCATGATGATCGGCCACACGCCCACCATCAGGAAAGACGGAACGTCATAGGGCAGGAGCCCGAACAGGTTGAACACCGTGGTCGGGTCCGGCGCGGCCAGATCTCGAATCCATCCGAAGAAGGGCGCGTGCCGCATCTCGATCGTGACGTAGAGCACCTTGTAGAGCGCGAAGAAGACCGGGATCTGGATCAGGATCGGCCAGCAACCGGCTAGCGGATTGATCTTCTCCGTCTTGTAGAGCTCCATCATCGCCTGCTGCTGCTTCATCTTGTCATCCGCGTATTTCTCACGGATTTCCAGCATCTTGGGTTGGACCTTTTTCATATTGGCCATGGAAACGTAGGACTTGTTGGCCAACGGGAAGAAGATCGCCTTGACGAGAACGGTCGTCGCCAGGATGGCGAGGCCGAAATTGCCGAGCAGGCGGAACAGCCAGTCGATGACGTAGAAGAGCGGCTTGGTGATGAAATAGAACCAGCCCCAGTCGATCAGCATTTCGAACTGGCGGATGTTGTGCTGGGCCTCGTATGCGTCGATGACCTGGACTTCCTTGGCTCCGGCGAAGACCATGTTCTCGACGGTGACCGACTGGCCCGGCGCGATTGCGATGGCATCGGTCAGGAAGTCGACCTGAAAACGTTCGCGACCATCATCGAGAAATGCGTAACGTGGTTGGAAGCTCTCGCCCGAACGCGGGATCAGCGTGACGGCCCAGTACTTGTCGGTGATGCCGAACCAGCCATCGACGGAGCGGCTGGGCTGGATCTGGCGATCGTCGCGCAGGCGCGAGTATTTGATCTCCTGCAGCCCTTCGTCGCCCGTGACGCCGATCAGGCCTTCGTGCAGGATGAAGAAACCTTCGATGTCCGGCATCCCGATACGGGTCACACGGCCGTAATTGTAAATGCTGACGGCTTCCCCACCCTCGTTGATGACCTCGTCGGAGTAGGTGAAGAGGTAGTTATCGTCGACCGCGATGGTGCGCTGGAAGGTCAAGCCGTCATCATTGGCGTAAGTCAAGGTAACAGGCGTGTCAGGCGTCAGGACGGCACCCTGTTCGGCCGTCCATTCGGTCTGGGGTCCCGGCAGGGAATTAGCCTGCTGCGCGCCCGTGTAGCCGATCTCCGCATAATAGCCGTCGGAAAGCGTGGACGGATTGAGAAGTTCGATGTTGGGCGAATTGGGCTCGACGGTCACACGATAGTCGTTGAGCACGAGATCGTCGACTCGTGCACCAACGAGATTGATCGAGCCTGACAGGCGCGGCGTGTCGATGCGGACGCGCTGGCTCGCGGCAAGCGCGGCATCGCGGCCTTCGGCCGTCGGAAGCGCCGTTCCGCCACCTGGGATGGCCGGCTGGCCCGCCGGCGCGCTCGCATCGCCCGGCTGCGGCAGGTCCGCTGCCTCGCCCGGCTGCACCTGGCGCTGCTCGGATTCGACGCGCGCCAATTCGCGCTCCCGCTCGGCCTCGATGCGGGGGTTCATGTAGAAGAGCTGCCACACCGTCAGGATCAGAACCGACAAGGCGATCGTGATCAAAAAATTACGGCTGTTTTCCATCGGAGATCCCTGGCCCCTGACCCCGCCCGCGTATGCGGCGGGACAGTTCTCGCTTCAGTGTCTCGAAGGGCGCGTCGAGCACCTCGTTTCGTCCGACGACCACATAGTCATTTCCGGCCGCCATGTCATTACCCGCATATTGGCGCACCGCTTCGCGTATACGCCGCCTGATGCGGTTGCGCACCACCGCGTTTCCCACCTTGCGGGTCACGGTGATGCCGAGGCGCGGCGGCCCGCCATCCTTTCGGTCGCGGACTTCCAGCAGGAAAAGCTTGCCGCGGCGTTTCTCGCCGTTGCGCGCGGCCAGGAACTCGGCGCGCCGCGTAAGGCGGCCGATTTCTTGCGTTCCGGCCGGCCGTTCCTGCAATGCGATTCGCCCGCCGACTAGGCCGACAGGCGCTTGCGGCCGCGGCTGCGGCGAGCAGCGATCACGGAGCGGCCGCCCTTTGTGGCCATGCGTGCACGGAAACCGTGACGGCGCTTGCGAACGAGCTTGGAGGGTTGGTAAGTGCGCTTCATTTGTTTGATTACCGCGGAGTGCGGCCCTTCTTGTATCTGTCTCTCAAGGAGCAGGAGCTGGGATCGGTCGTCTGCGGTCAAGCATGATGGCGCCGGGCGGCAAGTCCGATCGTGGCGCGGCTTATAGTTTCAGGGCCTCACAGAGTCAATCGGTCGGCCCAGGCAGAGCACACGCCGTCACTTTCAGGTGAAGGGGCCTGTTTTGGCCGTTCAATCGGCCGCGACCGCGGCAGCGGCGATTGCATTGCACGCTCTCAGGGTACATTTCAATTCGGCGATGAGGGGCTCGGTGTGCCGCCGGACGGTCGAAGACGCGAAAAGGTTCGGATGCAGTATGAGTGACAAGGCCGGACGGATAATCGACGAAGAGACGACAGCTGGCCGTTCATCCTGGATTCGCCGGCTTTTGCCGCCACTGCTGCTCCTGGTCCTTTTCACGACCGGCTATCTCATGGGCTGGCATCAATATCTGACCCTGGAGCGGCTGGCTGATAGCCGCGTCGCGCTCAAGCAACTCGTCAACGCCTACCCGCTGGCCGCGCCCCTGGCCTATGCGCTGCTCTATGCACTGGCCGTCGCAATCGCCTTCCCCGCAGCCTGGGTACTCACGCTGCTCGGCGGCTTCCTGTTCGGGTGGCTCCTGTCGAGCGTGCTTGTGGTCCTGGCGGCAACGGCTGGCGCAAGCGTGCTCTTTCTGGTTGCCAAGACCGCCTTCGGCGAGAGCCTGCGCAGCAAGCTGTCGGGACGGGTCGATGAACTGGCAGCGGGGTTCGAAAAGAACGCATTCGCGTATCTCCTGGCTCTGCGGTTGGCGCCCATTCTGCCCTTCTTCCTGGTCAACATCGCACCCGCCCTCTTCGCGGTACGGCTTCGCACCTATGCGGCTGCGACCTTGCTCGGCATCCTTCCCGGCGTCGTCGCCTATTCCTGGCTCGGAGAGGGTCTCGACAGCGCGTTTGATGCGGCGGAAATGTCAGGAGAGACGGTCTCGCCCGCCGATCTCGTAACCGTCGAGCTCACGGTGGGTCTTGCCCTTCTGGCGCTTGTCGTGGCCGTTGGCGCCATAGTAAAGGGCCGGCGCACGCGATGACGGGCGTCGCATAAGGCAGAACAGGCCCGCATCACGGGACATCGGGGGGAGTGTCAAGGCGCAATGGAACGACTGCTCAAGCCAGACATATGCGTGATCGGCGCCGGTTCAGGCGGGCTGACCGTCGCAGCCGCAGCCGCGGCTTTTGGTGTCACGGTTGTTCTCATCGAGCGCGGACGCATGGGCGGCGATTGCCTGAATTATGGCTGCGTGCCGTCCAAGGCGCTGATCGCATCTGCCAAGCTCGCCGAACGCATGCGTCATGCCTCGGCGTTCGGGATGGGCGGCATGGAGCCCGAAATCGATTTCGCGGCTGTGAACCGTCATGTGCAAGGCGTGATCGAAACGATCGCTCCCAATGACTCGGTCGAGCGTTTCACCGCGTTGGGCGTCAGGGTGATCCAGGCGGAGGCGCGCTTTCTCGACAAGCGAACCGTCCAGGCCGGGGACACCCGCATCCGCGCCCGGCGTTTCGTCATCGCGACCGGATCCTCTCCCCAGGTGCCGCCCATCCCCGGTCTGGATGAGGTTCCCTACCTGACCAACGAGACCATCTTCGAACGAAAGCGGCTGGCCCGCCGGCTCCTCGTCATCGGTGGCGGGCCGATCGGTCTGGAACTGGCCCAGGCCCATCGCCGTCTCGGTGCGGAGGTGAAGGTGATCGAGGCGGGCGAGATCCTTGCGCGCGAAGACCGGGAACTTGCGGCTCTCGTGCGTCGCCGCCTCCTCGACGAGGGCGTCGAGATCCGCGAGCGGGCGAAGGTCGTCCGGATCGAGAAGCGGGGCAATGGCGTGCGGGCCCATCTCGAAGAGAACGGCCAGGCGACCCAGATTGACGGCTCGCATGTGCTTCTGGCAACCGGCCGCCAGGCCAATGTCGAGAGGCTCGGTCTCGATGCCGCGGCGATCCGCCATTCGCGTTCCGGCGTGGTGGTCGATCCGCGCCTGCGCACCTCTAACCGGCGGGTCTATGCGATCGGCGACATTGCAGGCGCGGGCCAGTTCACGCATCTCGCATCCTTCCACGCCGGCATCGTGCTTAGGAACATCCTGTTCCGTTTGCGGGCCAGGGCCGATCGGACGGCAATCCCGCGCGTGACCTTCACCGATCCCGAGTTCGCTCATGTGGGGCTGAGCGAGGTCGAAGCGCGGGCCGCGCGGCGCCGTATCCGCATCTTGCGCTGGCCCTATGCGGAGAATGACCGCGCGCAGGCCGAACGCAGGACCGAAGGTCTCATCAAGCTGGTCACCGATCACCGTGGCCGGGTGCTGGGGGTGTCCATACTGGGCGACGCTGCCGGCGAGCAGATCGCGTTCTGGTGCCTCGTCGTCGCCAAGGGAATGCGCGTGCACGACGTCGCCGGGCTGGTGCTGCCCTATCCGACGATGAGTGAAATTGGCAAACGCGCCTCAGTGGCCTATTTTTCGGAAGCGACAGCCAGGCCGATCGTGCGCCGGATCATCGGATTCCTGGGCATCTTCGGCTGAGGCCGGCACGAGCCGGCGATCAGGGAGCTTCAGATAGGATGAGCGCTGCCGACCGCGACAAGAAGCCGGATGCGGGCGAGACGTCGCCGCGCGCCGTCCCCCTGTCGCGTGGCCTGTCGACAAAACTCCTGCTGTTGACCGTGCTGTTCGTCATGCTGGCGGAAGTGCTGATCTTCATGCCTTCGGTTGCCAATTTCCGCATTGCATGGCTGCAGGAGCGCCTGTCGACGGCGGCCGCCGTCGGCCTCGTCCTCATCGACAGCGATCCCGACACGCTGTCGCCGGCCACCCAGGACGACGTCCTCATGGCGATCGGCGCGCGCGCGATCGCGGTACGCGACGCAGGCGCGTCTCGCCTGCTGGTGGTCTCCGAAATGCCGGCCGTCATCGACGAGCACGTCGACCTTCAGGCCGTCACTCCGATGGCCGCGATGCGCGATGCGCTGGACACGCTCATCTTCGGCGGCCAGCGCATGGTGCGCGCCTTCGGCCCCGTGGCCGAGAGCGACAAGGAATTCGAGATCATCATCCCCGATGCCGGCCTGCGCCAGGCCATGCTGACTTTTGCGCGCAACATCGCGATCCTGTCGCTCATCATCTCCCTCATCACCGCGGCGCTTGTCTTCTACGCCATCACCCGCATCATGATCCGGCCGATCCGCGCCATGACACGGGCCATGCTCTCCTTCGGCGAAGCCCCGGAGGATCCGGCACGCGTGATCCGACCCGCTGCGCGCGACGACGAAATCGGCGTCGCCGAAAGGCAACTGGCGGAAATGCAGAGCGAATTGCAGCGAACGCTGGCCGAACGGCGACATCTGGCCGATCTCGGCCTCGCCGTCTCCAAGATCAATCACGACATGCGCAACATGCTGACCTCGGCACAGCTCGTTTCGGACCGCCTTCGGGGTGTGAAGGACGAGACCGTACAGAGGCTGGCGCCCAAGCTTGTACGCGCGCTCGACCGCGCCATCTCCTATTCGCAAGGCGTCCTGACTTACGGCCAGACGCGCGAACCCCCGCCGGTACGGCGACTTGTGCGGCTATGGGGCATGGTGGAGGAGGTCTTCGAACTGGTGGAGCTTGGCACCTATCCCGAAGTCGAGCTTGTCAACGCGGTCGACGAGTGTTTCGAGGTCGACGCCGATGCCGACCAGCTCTTCCGCGTATTGGTCAATCTCGCGCGCAATTCGGTGCAGGCCATGTCGGGCAGGAGCGAACCCGACATCGTCGTGCGGCGCCTGACGATGTCGGCAGCGAGGGAAGGCAGCGTGGCGCGGATCGTGGTCGAGGACACCGGCCCCGGACTCCCGAAGAAAGCGCGCGAGAACCTCTTTGCCGCCTTTCGAGGCTCGACGCGCAGCGGGGGCACCGGGCTGGGCCTGGCAATCGCCAGCGAACTGGTGCGTGCGCATGGCGGGAGCCTGGAACTGCTTGAGAGCCGGGGCGGACGCACGGCGTTCCAGCTGACCATCCCCGACCAGCCCCTCCAGCTGAACGAGGCCCGCGGAAAGCTGCGACGCCCCGCCTGAAGTTCGGATCATCCACCGCAGCACGGTTTTTGCGATTCTCGCGCTTGCATTTGTCCGCGCGTGTAGCTAGGTAACCGGCTCACCGGCACGGACATCCGTCGCCGGGACGGCAGAAATTGCCAAGCGCGCCCGTAGCTCAGCTGGATAGAGCACCAGACTACGAATCTGGGGGTCAGAGGTTCGAATCCTTTCGGGCGCGCCAGTCTCTTCAGAGATTTATGCAGATTGCACCGTTTCGATTTTCTGGTCTGAAACGGTTGTGGGCTTTTGGATAGTTCCGGGTAACCTTGCGAACGATCTGCGCCTGCTTCTGCCAACGGCTGCCCAAACTGGATGAGGCTCTAGCGGCAGGCCCCCCCCACTAAAATGCGCCGCCCTGACTTCTGCTGGATGGTGGCTGCCCGGCGGACGTTTAAGCGATCATGCGCAGCGGCCATCGCCAGGCGTTGGCGCCTCAAAGCGATAACCTGTCCGGAGCGTAGCGCTCATGAGCCAAGAGCAGTCATAAATGAATACCGCCCTCCGGCTTGTTCCTTATCAGTTTGAGGAGACGGGTCCCACGTCGGATTGCCGTTCATGTGCTGCCGGGAGCATGAAGCCCGCAAAGAACGTCGAAAGCTCGTCATGGGCGTCGATCGGCAGGATATGGGCAACATACTGGTCAGGGCGCACAATGACGAGGCAGCCCTGCTGCCGGTCGATTCCGCGCATCTCGAAGATGTCGCGGCCGCTCTTCAGGTCAGGGCAGAACATCTTTTCGTAGTCGACCAGCCCCAATCTGCCTTTTTTCGGCAGCAGCAGACCCGGCATCGCCTCCAGCGCGAGATCGCGGAATCCTTGCTGGAAGATCGCCCGCAGATCGATGACGGAATCGATGTCCTCCCCGTCGGGCGTGTGGTTCCGAACGGGCGACGCGGTCCCTTCAGCGAGAAACCCGCACAGCTGGCGGATCGCAGAATCCTTTTCGGCCGGATCTCCGGCGGGGCAGAAGGCATAGAGGCGCCAGCGCGCATCGGCCTTGACGGTGTGGCCCAACTCCACCGGCTTGGCGTCGGCCAGCCTCACGACAGGCGCGGAGTGGAAACGCGCGCCGATCGGAAACCCCGGCGCCAGCTTCTGCCAGTCCGGCTTTCCCGTCAGCACCGAGGGCGCATAGGTGACAGACATCCCGGCGGTGTAGCGACCATGCTGGATAAAATAGCGCTGGAACCTGGGAGCCTCCTCACCATCCGCCTCGCCGGTCTGCGGCCTCTCGCTCATGATGCGCGACCATTCCCGATCAAACTCGATCAGGTCCATCGCCACCGCCTGCCGCTCGGCCGAATAGCTGTGCAGGATTTCCGGCGGGCAGCGGCCCTTGAGCACCGAGACCAGTTTCCAGCCTAGATTGAAAGCGTCGCCCATCGACACGTTCATGCCCTGTCCCGCCTTGGGGCTATGGGTGTGGCAGGCGTCGCCGGCAATGAAAACATGCGGCAGGCGCGCGGCGATCTCGTCATCGGGAACGTCGTCAAACTTGTCCGTCAGCCGCTGTCCAATCTCGTAAACCGACCACCATGCTACCTCCTTCACTTCCAGCGAGTAGGGCTGGAAGATGCGCTGCGCGGTGGCCACCAGCTGGTCGATGGTGATGTTCCGGCCAGCCACCCGCTCGCCGGGTTTGAGCTTGTCGAGCTCGATATAGAGCCGGGTGAGATAGCCGCCCTCGCGCGGGATGATGATGATGTTGCCCTCGGCCGCCGACTGGATCAGCGTCTTGCAGCGTATGTCGGGGAAATCCGTGACCGCCAGGACGTCCATGACCCCCCAGGCCTGGTTCGCCGAGTCGCCGACGAGTTCGCGGCCGATCGATTCGCGCACGCTGCTGCGCGCCCCGTCGCAGCCGACGACGTAGCGCGCGCGCAATTCCACGATCTCGCCTTTGCGCGCCTCGTCCAGACGCTCCAGACGCACCGAAACAGGGTAGTCGCCTGCCTCAACCTCGATGCTCAGATCGACCAGTTGCAGATCGTAGTCGGGCGTCAACCGGGAAGGCGACTTGCGCATGACCTCAAGATACATGTCGTGCACGCGCGCCTGGTTGAGGATGATATGGGGCATCTCGGAAAGCCCGTCCTCCACATCCTGGATGCGCCCGTTCCGCACGATGTGCTCGGGTCGCTTTCCCTCGGGCTTCCAGAAGGTGGTCTCGTTGACCCAGTAGCCCTGCTTCATGACCTTTTCGGCAAAGCCGAAGGCGTTGAACATTTCCATCGAGCGGCAGGAGATGCCGTCCGCCTGTCCCTTCTCGATACGCCCCGGCTTTCGTTCGACGATGCGGGTCGAAATCTCGGGAAAGGCGGCCAGTTGTGCAGCCAGCGTCAGCCCCGCCGGACCACAGCCGACGATCAGCACATCCACAGTCGCAGGCAGATCCGATTCCTCAAGGTCGCGGCCGGGCGCGGCATCGAACTGTTCCGGATCACCTGGCTGGAAACCATCAAGGTGATACTGCATGCTTGTCTCCCCCGAAATATGATATGTGTACTTATTATTTTGATGGAGCCACGTCAACGCTATTGAAGGCAGCGGTTTTCGTTGCCTTGGTCGCGGAACTGGGCCAAACCGGAAACCGGCGGCAAAGACTGGCCGAGCGAGGGGTCAATGTACGTAAGTTCCGGGATGCCTGGGCATCTGATCAGGCGACTGCACCAGTATTCGACGCAGGTTTTCATGCGTCATGTCCGCGAGGCTGGATTCGACCTGACCCCCGTCCAGTTTGCCGCACTCGACGCTCTGCGCGACAACCCGGGAACCGACCAGGCCGGACTTGCCGAGGCCATCGCAAAGGACCGTGCGACCGTCGGAGCGGTGGTCGATCGACTCGAGCAGAAGGGGTTCGTCGCTCGACATGTCAGCCGGCGGGACAAGCGGGCCCGCGAATTGAGCCTGACGGCCGAAGGCGCGGCAGTTCTCAGCCGTCTGCTGCCCGTCGTGCAGGATCTGCAGAAGGCGATCCTGCCCGGCCTTGATGATGCAGAGTATCGCCAGTTCATCGAGCTGGCAGCGCGAGCCGCCAGGGCTGCCGGCACCCAGGAATGCGATTGAGCGGCCGTCAACGGAACATGGCCTGCGGTATCGTCAGGGCGATCTGCGGGAATACCACGATCGCCAGCAGGCAGATTGCCATGGCGAACCAGAACGGCAGCACCCCGCGGAAGATGGTCGACATCGGCACGTCGCCAGCCACACTCTTGACCACGAAGACATTGATCCCGACCGGCGGCGTGATCATGCCCATCTCGATGACGATGACCGCGATAACGCCGAACCAGATCGGGTCGAAGCCGAGCCCCATGATGATGGGAAAGAAGATCGGCGTGGTGACCACGAGCATTGCCAGCCCGTCCATGAACATTCCCAGCACGACATAGGTCAGCAGGATCAGGAACAGAACGCCGTACGGGCCCAGCCCGATAGAGGTCATCGCATCGCCAAGTGTTGCGGGAACGTGGGTGAGCGCCAGGAACGGGTTGAGGACGCTTGCTCCGATGATGATCAGGTAGAGCATCGCCGTTGTCCGAACTGTGTCGGATACAGCCCTTTTGGCCGACGCCAGGTTAAGCTTGCCCGAAAAGACCGCCATCAGGATCACGAACCCGGCCCCGATTCCCGCAGCTTCGACAGGCGTAAAGATGCCCATGTAGATGCCGCCGATGGAGACCACGATGACGAGCAGCAGCGGCAGCGCCCGAAGCAGCGCGACGAAGCGCTCAGCGAACGGAACGGCTGCCCCGCGCGGCCCGGCGGATTCGTCGCGCAGGGTCACCAGCGTGATGGTGAGCATGAACAGAGCAGTCAGCAGCAGCCCCGGCAGGATGCCCGCCATGAACAGCTGCCCGATGCTCTGTTCCGTAAGGATGGCGTAGACCACGAACCCTGTGGAGGGTGGAATGAGAAAGCCCAGCGTTCCCCCCGCGGCCACGGCGCCCGTGGCCAGCGAATCGGAGTATCCGAACCGCTTCATCTGCGGCAATGCGACCCGCCCGATGGTCACGGCGGTTGCGACCGAAGACCCGCTGACCGCGGCAAAGGCCGCGCAGCCCATGATCGACGCGGAGGCGAGCCCGCCGCGCAGCCGACCCACCCACGCGAACGCGGCCTCGTAGAGCCGGCTGCTGAAACCCGCGGCCGAGGCCACGTTGCCCATCAGGATGAAGAGCGGAATGACGGTCAGGGAATAGCTGGAGGCGGCCGAAAAGGTCTCGGTCAACAGAACCGCGTTGGCCGCGCGGCTGCCATTCAGGATCCAGACCCCGAAAAAGCCGACCACGAGCATCGCCATGCCGACTGGTGTGCGCAGGATCATCAGGACGAACATCGCCCCGAGCCCGAGTAGCCCGATCGCGAAATCAGTCATTCTGGGTGACTCCGGGCCGGATGACGTCGAGCAGCTGGAGCGCGAGCACGATGGCGTAGAGCAGCGCGCCCAGGCAAAGGAGCCCATAGAAGGGCCACAACGGTATGTTCAGCATGTTGGTGGCATCACGGAATTCAACAGCGTCCCACATTTTCGCCCAGGAGCGCGACGTCAGCAGCCACAGCAGGTAGACCGACACAACGCGCGACAGGATGTCTGCCGCGAACCGTCCCCACCTGCCGAGCTTGCCGTCAAAAACGTCAACGCGGACGTGATCGTCGTTCTGCGCTGCCGCCGGCATTGCCAGCATCACCAGCGCGACCGAGACCAGTTGCACGATCTCGTTGCCACCCAGAATTGGCGCGGAGAAGACATAGCGCATCACGACGCCCGCAAATGTCGCCAACAGCAGGACCGCCAGCGCCAGCGAAGACAGCAGCGTCAGAAGGCGGACGGCCCAAAGAACAATCGTCGAATGGGCCAGTCCGTTTGTTCGTTGCATGGGGAAGATTCACTCGCCACGCAGGGCTTCGACATAGGCCCTGGCCTGGACACCGCTGGCCTCCACCTGCTCGATGACCTGCTCCACGACAGGCGCGGAGGCGGCATTGAACTTCTCTGCTTCGTCGGGCGAAAGAACGATCAGTTCCTTGCCGTCGGTCGCTGCGAAGTCATCCAGCGTCTTGTCGGCAAGGGCAAGCCAGGCCGCATTGGCGCGGATCGCCGCCTCGCGCCCGGCTTCGCGAACGACCGCCTGATACTCCTCGCTCAGATCGTTGAAGCTGTCGCGATTCATGACCAGGAAGAAATCCGAGATGGCGGTTTCCATTCCCATGGTGATGTAGTTGGTCACTTCGCCGAGCCGGAAGGCGGTCAGCGTCGTGGCATCGATCATCGCGCCGTCCACGACGCCGGTCTGCATGGCGTTGTAGATTTCGGGCGCAGGCATGGACACCGGGGTGGCACCCCATGCCTCGACCACGAGACCGGAATTGCGCGACGGCACGCGGATCTTCAGGCCACGGAGATCCTCCATTGTGCGGATGGGCTTGTCGGCCATGAAGAGGATGCCGGGGGCGTTGTTCCAGATCCCGAGCAGCACGACGCGCCGGTACTCGTCGTCCAGCATGTCGATATTGGCCAGCATCCGCTCGGTTCCGGTCTCCACCGATATGACACCGGGCAGTTCAGCCAGCAGTGTCTTGGGGAAGGTCGATGCGGTATAGCCCGGCAGGCCAAAGGCGATATCTGCGACGCCATCGACGGCGCGGTTATACTGCTCGGCGGGTCCGGGCCCCAGTTCGCCGCCCATATAGATGCTGACCGTCACCGCGCCATTTGTCTTTTCCGAAATCGTTTCGGCAAAGGGCTTGTAGACCTGGTCGAGGATGAAATGGGTCGGCGGCTGGAAATCGGCGAGCTTTAGATCGCGCGCAACGGCATATGAGGCCGTGGCGACGCATGCAGCGGCAAGGGCCGAGACAAGAGCTTTCTTCATCATTGGTTTCTTCCTCCCTTTCTGATTCCTCGCGACCACTGGAACCCCCCAAAAAAGTCCGGCCACATCGGAAAATGATAAGTAGACTTATCATATGCACCCTGATCAGGAGCGAGTCAATCAGCGCGAAACCGGTCTCTGGCGCAGTTCTTTTGGCACGGCGGCGGTCAGGCAACGTCAAGCGCAGCCCTGCGGCTGAGCTGAAGGGGCGCATTCCCGTCGAAGCGTTGCTGCCACGACGATGACCCTTTTCCAGTTTCCCAGCTCAGAAGCCGTAGGGCAGGAAACCTCCCCATCCCAGTCGTGGGCATCCGGCCGGCTTGCTGAAGCTGCGATTGGACCGGCGCAGCCGATTGCCGCCCTGGCAGAGGTGACTGTCATCCTCAGGATAGTAGATGAGGTCGGCACGCTCGAAGCTGCCATCGTCGCCGGCGGATTTGTCGAACACCGGGATGGGCGGCGCGATGCCCTTTTCGTCGACTAGCCACCCAAGGTTCGCCGCGGAGCCATACGCAGCATTCGCAACAAGCCCAAGGGGCCAGATCGGGAAGCGCTCCCGCATAAGCCTCTCGACACCATGCAGGCCGCGGCATTCAAAGTGTGATGCCTGGGCAATTCCCTCATTGCCTTGGCGAATTGTCCTCACCGGGCGAGCGAAACGACCCGGCCGCACTCATCAAGGCGTGGCATCGCCAGGTTCGGGGTCAGTTGTCACAGGCTGCCCACCAGCTTTGCGTCTGCCGCAGCCAACTCTTTGAAAAGACGCGCGACGGCTTCGGCGCCGGGGTCGTTGTGCCCCAGAATGCTGTTTTCGGCCAGATAGCTAGCCCTGCCCGCCCGGGCGCGCCTGATCTGAGCTGTCGCGTCCGCGCCAGACCGCGCCGCCGCGGCTGCCTGGGCGGGCGAACGGGAGAGTTCTTCGAGCGCAGGGGCTAGTGCGTCGATCATCGTGCGGTCACCGGGACGCGCGCCACCCACCTGCTGGACCCGGTCGAGGCCGGCCTTGAGCGCATCGATCGTGTTGGCCCCGCTGGCCGACGCATCACCGGCGGCGGCGAAGAAGATCGCCAGCAACACGCCCGACGACCCTCCCATCGTCTGGCTGAGTTCAAGCCCGATCGCGCGGTAGAGTTGCGTGTGATCGGCCAGCGGCAAGCGGTCCAGCGCCTTGAGAAGGGCGCGCCCGGCGGTAGCGAGCGTCGAGCCCGTGTCGCCGTCTCCGGACTTGGCATCGAGCGCATTGAGATCGCCTTCAGCCGCGATCAGAGCGTTGCAGCAGCGTTCGATCAGAGCGCGGGTGGTGTCGTTGCGCGAGGGAATGGGCTGTATCGGGGCCAACCCGTCTGGCAGGACCATGATCTCGATCTCGCCGACGGGCTTGCAGCCGGGCCATGCCCATGGCGCAACCGGGGCCTGCAGCGCTGCCTCGTCGGCCTGGGTGGCCGGCAGCAGCGAAACGGAGAAGCCCTGCATGTCCAGCGAAGTCATCAGCGGCGCCGGCCCGACCAGCCAGCGGATCTGCTCGCCGATGCGCGAGCGCACCAGCTCTTCCGCGAGTACAGACATTTCCAGCGGCGTCGCGCCACCCAGATTGTTCAGCAATGCCACATGCGGGCCCGAGCCGATCTTCGGCGTCAGGCGCGCGACCACCTTTTCCATCGCGTCCCGCGCCGTCGAAAAATCGACCTGCTCGATTCCCGCCTCGCCGTGGATGCCCAGTCCGAGCTCGGCCTTGCCCGGAGCGATGCGGTCCTCCTTGGGCGAACCCGGAACCGTGCAGGTATCGAGCGACATGCCGATGGACACGACACCCTTGATGATGCGCCGCGCCTCGCGGGTCAGCGTGTCAAGATCGGCACCCTGCTCGGCCAGCGCGCCGATGATCTTGTGCACGAACAGGGTTCCGGCAACGCCGCGCGCCTGCGGCAAATCTGGCAGCGCCACGTCATCGTCGACGATCACCATGTTGACCTTCAGGCCCTGTGCGCGCGCGCGTTCGGCCGCCAGTCCGAAGTTCAGCCGGTCGCCGGTGTAGTTCTTGACGATCAACAGGCAGCCGGGCTTTCCGGTCACAGCGAGGATGCCAGCCAGAACGGCATCGACCGAGGGCGAGGCGAAGACCTCGCCGCAGACGGCCGCCGTCAGCATTCCCTGCCCCACGAAGCCGGCGTGGCTGGGTTCGTGGCCCGACCCGCCGCCCGACACCAGCGCCACGCGCGAGCGGTCCCAGTCGCTGCGCAGAACGACCTTGATGTGCGGATAGCCATCCAGCCGCGCCAGCCGTCCGTCTGCCGTGCGCAGAAGTCCATCGATCGCCTCGGTGACGAGCGTTTCCTTCGAGTTGATGAACTGCTTCATGGGATCCTCCTCAGGCGATACGCGCGCCGGCCGCGTCGAAATAGAGAGCGTTGACGGGTTCGATTGGCAGGGTGTCGCCCGGTTCCAAATCCAGATCGGGCTCAGACAGCGTCACCACCGGATGCCCCTCCAGCACCAGGTGAAGTCTGGTCTGGTCGCCCAGATGCTCGATCCTGACCACGCTGGCGGGTCTGCCCTGACCGATGCGGATATGCTCGGGGCGCAGCGCGATCGTCCCTGCGCCCGCAGGCGCGCCGGGAAACAGGTTGGCCGGCAGGACGTTGATGCGCGGTTGGCCAAGCCGGCTGGCGACATAGAGGTTCAGCGGCTGCTCGTAGATTTCACGTGGCGTGCCGATCTGCACAAGTCGGCCATTTTCCAGAACCCCGATCCGGGTCGCCATGGTCATCGCCTCGATCTGGTCGTGGGTGACGTAGAGCAGCGTGGCGCCGAGCTCGGCATGGATGCGCTTGAGCTCCACGCGCAGATCGGCCCTAAGCTTGGCGTCGAGCGAACTGAGCGGCTCATCCATCAAGAACAGCGCCGGATCGCGCACCAGCGCGCGCCCAATGGACACGCGCTGCATCTCGCCCCCCGACAAGGCGGTCGCCTTGTTGTCCAGCTTGTGCGCGATCTGCAGGGTTTCGGCCACCTGCTGCACCTTCCGGCGCACCTCATCGGGCGGCGTTCGCAGCACCGGCGAGCGCAGCGGAAATGCCAGGTTTTCCCGCACGGTCATGTGGGGATAAAGGGAGTATTGCTGAAACACCATCGCGACGTCGCGTTGCGCGGGCGTCTCGCCCACCACCGATCGTCCGTCTATGAGGATGTCGCCGCGCTCGGGCGTCTCCAGCCCCGCGATCAGGCGCAGCGTCGTCGTCTTTCCCGCCCCGGTGGGCCCCAGCAGGACCATGAACTCGCCATGGCCCATGCTCATGTCCATGTCGATCACGGCCGGCGTCGTACCGAAGGACTTGGTCACGCCGGCAAGCCTGACTTCAGCCATGCTGCAGCACTCCCTCGTTGAGTTCCGAACGCAGGGCCCGCCCCGACTGGGCGTCGAACAGGGTGATGGTGCCCGGGTTGAAGGTCAGCCCCACCGTCTCGTCCATGCGCGCCACCTGCTGCGCGGTTACCCGCGCCTTGATCTGGCCGTCCTCGGTCTGCAGCGTGACGATCTGCGTGGTGCCGAGATATTCGCTGGCCAGCACCCTGGCGCGATAGGGCGCGTCATCGGACAGGCGGACGTTTTCGGGCCGAACGCCCAGCACCATCTCCCCTTCGAAGGCGACGCGCATGGCCGGCACGGCGATCTGCTGGTGATGCAGCGTCACCTGGCGGTCACCGATGCCCAGCCGACCGCGAAAGCGCAGCAGGTTCATCGCTGGCGAGCCGATGAAACCGGCCACGAAGAGCGTGGCGGGCTTGTCGTAGATGTCGCGCGGAACGCCGAACTGGTCGATCACGCCATGGTTCATCACCACGATCTTGTCGCCCATCTGCATGGCTTCGAGCTGGTCGTGCGTGACATAGACGGTCGTCGCCCCCATGCGGTCGTGAAGTGCGCGCAGTTCCTCCGCCATGCGCTCGCGGAATTCGGCGTCCAGCGCCCCCAATGGCTCGTCCATGAGAAAGCATTTGGGATTGCGCACGATGGCGCGCCCAAGCGCCACGCGCTGCCGGTCGCCGCCGGAAAGCCCGCCCACGGGGCGGTCGAGTATCCCCTCAATGCCGAGTATGCGCGAAACCTCGGCCACCTTCTCGCGGATCTGGGCACGCGGCATGCCTTGGCTGGCCAGCGGATAGCTGATGTTGCGGCGCACGTTCATGTGCGGATAGAGCGCAAACATCTGGAAGACGAAGGCGATGTCGCGCTGGCTGGCCGGCTTGCGGCCGACTTCCTCGCCATCGATGAAGATTTCGCCCGACGTCGGCAGTTCCAGCCCCGCGATCATGCGCAGCGTCGTCGTCTTGCCGCAGCCCGAGGGACCGAGCAGCATGAAGAACTCGCCATCCTCGATCCGGAAGCTCGAGGACTGGACGGCGGTGAAGCTGCCGAATTCCTTGCGCAGGTTGTGAATAACAATCTCGGCCATGCTTATTCCGGAAAATGGCTGACGACGAGGAACATGACAGTGCCCGTCAGCGTGACGATGAAGGACCAGGAAAAGGCCCAGAGAAGATATGGCTGCATCAGCATGACCACGCCCAGTCCGATCAGCAGGGAGGCGAGCATTTCCCACGGCCCGCGCCGCAGCCGCATCAAACCATCAAGGAAAGTCCTCATTTGCGCACCGCGCCGAATGTGATCCCGCGCAGCAGATGCTTGCGCAAGAGAATCGTGAAAACGATGACCGGTAGCAGGAAGAGGGTCGCCCCGGCAGAAACCGCGGGCCAGTCGCGCCCGCTCGAGCCTATGATCGTGGGAATGAAGGGCGGGGCGGTCTGCGCCGTACCGGAGGTCAGCAGCACGGCGAAGGCATATTCGTTCCAGGCAAAGATCAGGCAGAAGATTGCCGTCGAGGCGATGCCTGTCGCGGCCTGCGGCAGCACGACCTTGTAGAAGGCCTGAAAACGCGTGTAGCCATCGATAAGGGCAGCCTCCTCGTATTCTCGCGGGATCTCGTCGATGAACCCCTTGAGCAGCCAGACCGCCAGCGACAAATTGACCGCCGTGTAGAGCAGGATCATGCCCGCATGCGTGTCCGACAGGCCGGTCGCGCGAAACATCAGGAAGATTGGTATGGCGACCGCAATCGGCGGCATCATCCGCGTCGACAGGATAAAGAACAGCAGGTCGTCCTTCAGCGGCACCCGGTAGCGCGAGAAGCCATAGGCCGCGAGCGTTCCCAGGAACACCGACAGAAAGGTCGAACCAAAGCCGATGATGACCGAATTCATGAAGCGCTCGCCGAAGCGCGAAGGACCGCTGATCATCATGCCCTTGTCGTGAACGATCTGCTCGTACCAGGTCTCGGGCGGGTTGGCGGCCAGTTGCTCCGGGCTGGCTCGGTTCTGGACGGTGAACAGGTTCACGTAGCCTTCCAGCGTCGGCTCGAACACGACCTTGGGCGGATAGGCGATGGAGTCACTTGAGGATTTGAAGCCGGTGGCGATGATCCACATCAGCGGCATCAGCGTGACCAGCGCATAGCCGACGACCAGCAGGCCCGCGATCCATTTCAGCCGCCGCGAAGGCTCGGTGACCGAGAAACTGCTCATCGTTGTTTCACCCTGTTCAAAGCCTTGACGTAGATCGAAGCGAGGCCAAAGACGGTGACGAACAGAATGACCGCATAAGCCGACGCAAAGCCCGTGCGCCATTTCTCGAAGGCTTCACGCTTGAGGTTGATTGAGGTGAGTTCGGTGACAGAGCCCGGTCCGCCGCCTGTCAATTGCACCACCAGATCGAACATCTTGAAGTTCTCGATCCCGCGGAACAACACCGCCAACATGAGGAATGGCATGATCATCGGAACCGTGAGCGTCCAGAACTGGCGCCATTTCGATGCCCGGTCGCATTCGGCCGCCTCGTAGATCGAATCCGGGATCGAACGCAGGCCTGCAAGGCAGATCAGCATGACGAAGGGCGTCCACATCCAGGTGTCCACGATGATGATCGCCCAGGGGGCAAGCCGGACATCGCCGATCATCGAGAACCCGCTGGGATCCGCGCCGGTGAAGAAGCCCACCACGTAGTTGAAGACGCCGATCTGCGGCTGATAGAGAAACGTCCAGAAATTCCCCACCACCGCTGGCGACAGCATCATCGGCAGCACGATGACGGTGGTCCAGAAATTGCTGCCGCGAAACTTGGCATTGATGAGCCACGCCAGAGCGAACCCGATCAGGACCTGGAAGAACAGCGTCCAGAACAGGAAATGCGCCGTCGCCTGCATGGTCTGCCAGATTTCCGGATTGCTCAGGATGCGCTGGTAGTTCTGCAGGCCCACCCATTCCACATCAGCGTTCGGACGGTTCGCCCTGAAATTGGTGAAGCTCAGATAGATGGTCCACAGGAGCGGGAAGATGTTGACGGCCAGCAGCAGCACGATCGTGGGCCCGATGAAGATCCAGGCAATCGTCCGGTCTGACAGGCCGTGGATCTTGCGGGCGACCCGCGGCGGGGTCGCCTTCGCGATGCGGTCAATCGCGGTAACGGACATGCGCGTTTCCCTGGTGGCAAGCCTGGCGGCAGGACAAGGTTGTATTGCGGTACGGAACGGCGCGGGCGCCCCAGAAGTCAGGGCGCCCGCATCTACCTACATCTTGCCGTCGTCTTCGAAGACCTCGGTCCAATCGCGCACCAGAGCGTCCAGGGCTTCCTGTGCCGTGCCCTCGCCTGCCACGACGTAGCGGTGGACGCGGTTCTGCATAGACAGCAGCAGTTCGGCATAGGTCGGCTCGGCCCAGAAATCCTGCACGATCGCCATGGAATCGAGGAAGGTCTGCGCATAAGGCTGGCTTTCGGCGAAACCGTCGGCTTCGACGACCGCGCTCAGCGCGGAGAACCCGCCGAGTTCCCACCAGCGCTGCTGGACCTCCGGCTGGGCAAACCACTTGATGTATTCCAGTGCCGCCTCGCGGTTCTGCGAATACGACACGACGGAAATGCCCTGTCCGCCGAGCTGGGCCAAATGCCCCGCAGGGCCGGCAGGGTTGGGGAAGTAGCCGGAACGATCGCCACCGACATTGGCATCCTGATCGACACCTGGCCAGATGAAGGCGAAGTTCATCTGAAGGGCCACCTGGCCCGAGCGGAAGGCGTCGATGGTCTCGGACATGTACCAGTCCGAGGAGCCGGGGGGCGTGCAGCACTCGTAGAGTTCCTTGTAGAACTCCAGCCCCTCCACCGCGCCGGGCGAGTTCACATAGCCTTCGAGATCATAGGGATTGTCCGGGCTGCCATAGGTGAAGCCGTAATTATACAGCACATTGGTCACACCCATGGTGATCCCTTCGGAGCCCCTTTCGGTGTAGATGGCGGCGCCATAGACGGTCCGTCCGTCGATCTCGCGCCCCTGGAAGAATTCGGCGATGTCCTTCAGCTCGGCGAGCGTCTCGGGAACGTCGAGATCGCGGCCATAGGCCTCGCGGAATTCGGCCTGGAGCTCCGGACGCTCGAACCAGTCGCGCCGATAGGTCCAGCCGACGACATCGGCAAAGGCCGGCAGCGCCCAGTAGTTCGGCGTGCCTTTCGGCCATTCCGAATAGCCTTCGACCGTGGCGGGAATGAAGGCATCCATGCTGATGCCCTCGGCATCGAAGAATTCGTTCAGCTGGACATAATGGCCGGACTCGGCAGCCAGCCCGATCCACTGGCTGTCGCCGATCATGAGGTCGCAGAGCTGCCCCCCCGAATTCAGCTCGTTGAGCATGCGATCTGCGAAATTGGGCCAGGGCACGAACTCGAAACTCATCCGGTGGCCTGACTGTTCTTCGAAATCGCGCGACAGCTCGATCAGCGCATTGGCCGGATCCCAGGCGGCCCAGCAAAGGGTCAGGTCGGCGGCCTGCGCACCCGTGGCGGCACCGCTCATCAGGCCGGCGAGAGCCGTTGCCGCAAGCATGCGGGTCTTCATCTTCATGATTTCTCTCCTCCCAGATTTCCGGCTGGCACGATGGCCCCGGACGATCCCCCCGTATCGGGGAGACGGCTCACCATAAATGATGTGCGTACCTCATTTCAACTTGAATCTTGATGTACGTCTCGCGCCTCCAGTGTTCGAATGATGAAAGTTACCCGGACTCAGGCAGGTTCTCGCGCAGCACGATCTCGATGCGCAGCCGTTCCTGGGGTTCGAATATGGGCAGATTGTCGCTCAAGCTGCGCAGGACACGGATAGCGCTGCGCACCAGATGCCCCACATTCTGCGCAATGACGGCATCAACCTCATTGGCCATCAGGGCGGCGCGCGTCGGCGGCGTCAGTTCATGCATGATGACCGGGATTTCTCCCACACGCGTGCTTCGCCGCAAGGCCCGCAGGACCGACAGATTGCCGGACCCCATCGAATAGAGGCCCACCAGCTGAGGTTTCCGGATCAGCATGCCGAAAACCAGCTCTTCCATCCTTTCGGGATCGTCGAAGGATTCGATTGTCGGGATGACGGTAAGGTGCGGAAAGTCGGCCTGCATCACTGCATCGAACCCGAGCCGTCGCTCCAGGCTGTCGCGGGACCTCATCGAATTGGTTGCAAGCAGGATCTCGCCTGGCTTGCGGGCGAATTTCCCCATCAGGAGCGCCGCCGTGCGGCCCGCGGCTATGCTGTCCGTGCCGACGAAATAATCCCGTGGCGAGTTGGGCAGGTCGGAGACCATCGCCACGATCGCGATGCCTTCCTGCTTGATGCGGGCCAGGGCGTCGCGCACCTGCGGCGTTTCCGGGACCATCAGCGCCAGGCCGTCAAGCTTCCTTGGATCCAGCGAAAGCAGCGCCCGCACGATGGCATGTGGGTCATTGGCCGGCACCGAGATTATGCGCAGCACCAGACGATCGGCAATTTGGGACGAATAGGCGTCACGCAGCGCGGCGCGAATGGACTCGGCGAACTGGCTAGGACCTTCTGGCAAGACGAATGCGAAAGTGTATCGCCGCTGCCGGGCAAGGTTTGCGGCGGAGGTGTCACGCACGTAGCCGAGCCTGGCAATCGTGTCGTTTACCTTGTCGATGGTCTTCTGGCGTACGCCTGCGCGCGCATTCAGCACGCGGTCGACCGTGGCCAGGCTGACCCCGGCTTCTCGGGCGATGTCATGTACTGTCGGGCGATCCACGCGTCTCTTTCCTCCCCCATCGAAAGTACCGAACCGGACTGACGTACGTCAATCACGCCAGAGGCACAATATGGTCGCCGGGCGCAGATCCGCCTTTCGGCAGCGGCCGCGTAATGTCAGCATATGCACCTCGAACGCCATCTCACCTGGGCGGATCACGACCACGTCGAGTGGCCTGACATCGCGCCGGCTGGCAGGACGGCTCCGTCGCGTGCGCCGCACCTGATCTGCACAAAGTTTCATCACACCATGGCCGCTGCCTATGATTTGACAGAAAGAGAAAATTTCTCTATTCGGAAAATCGTTCGAATGCCGCCACTCTCAGAGGTGAACCATGCCATCTGCTGCCTTTCTGACGCGTATTGCCGCGCTCGCCCTTCTCTCAGCCACAGCCTTCACTGCTCATGCCCAAGACCGCCAATTGGTGATTTCCGACTGGGGCTACAGCAACGAGTTCTTGATCCCCAACCTGTTTGAACCCTTCGAGCAGGAGCACGACGTCAAGATCGTGCTGGAAACGGGCAATGCACCTGACCGCCTGAACCGGCTGCGAATCCGCGGCGGCGTCGACCTGATCTATCTTACCGACGTGTTCTCGCAGCAGGGCATCGATTCTGAGTCCTTCGCCCCGATCGACCCGGCGCTGCTGTCCAATTTCGACGACCTCTACGAACCTGCCAAAAACCCCCAGGGCGACTACGGGCCTGCGGTCACCTTTGGCCAGTACGGCATCATCTACGACACTGCCAAGGTCGACGAGACGATCACCTCCTGGGAAGATCTTTGGCGGCCCGAATTCAGCCGCGCGATCGCGATGCCCGGCTTCAACACCACCTCCGGCCCGCTTACGGTTCTGATGGCCGCCAAGCGCGTCGGCGTGGACGCTTTCCAAGACCCCGACGCCGCCTTCGCGTCCATGGCCGAACTCGAACCCAACATTCTGAAGACTTACAATTCGGGATCGGAACTGACCAACCTCTTCACCACGGGCGAGGTCTATATCGGACTGGTTCAGGATTTTGCTTTCCCAGCCATCAAGGCGGCCATCCCCACCGTCGAGTGGGCGGAGGTCAGCGAAGGCAACTTCCGGATGATGAACACGCTCAACATTGCCGCGCGCTCGGAGAATGTCGAACTCGCTCACGCCTTCATCGACTGGCAGCTGAGCCAGAAGGCGCAAAAAGACGGTGCCGTGGCCCTGCGGACGGGGCCCGTCAACAAGGCGGTCGAGTTGTCGGACGAAGAGGCTGCACAGGTCATATATGGCGAGGAGCAGGTGATGGGCCTGCAAAGCTCTCCCTATCGCGATCTGCTCGACAACAGGGCCGATTGGGAAACCCGCTGGAACGCCATTTTCGGCCAGTGATCCAGAACGATGGGCGCTGACACCATTACACGCACGAACCGGGTCACCGCCCTTGCGCCATGGTTGCTGGTCTTGCCGGCAACCATGGCAGTGTTCGCGCTGCTTGCCGTACCGGTGGGGAGCACACTCGCCGAGAGCTTTTCCAACCCGCTCGGCGTGTTCGAGAACTATCGCCGCTTCTTTGCCAGCGACTACAATCGCATGGTTGTGCTGCGCAGTTTCTGGATCGCTTTTGCAACGACCGCGATTGCCCTGGCCGCCGGATTTTTCGCGGCCTATCTGATCGCCGGAAGCGGTCCGCGCACGAAACGTATCCTGATTCTGCTTTCCGTCTTTCCCCTTCTGACCGGCGTGGTTGTACGCTCATTCGGCTGGATGGTGATCCTCGGGCGCAACGGCATCCTCAACAATGCGCTCATCGAGCTTGGCCTGATCAATGCACCGCTAAGCCTGCTGTTCAACCAGGGGGCCGTTCTGGTTGGCATGGTCTACCTCTTCCTACCGCTGATGATCCTGTCGCTTGTCGGGGTATTGGAAACGATCGACCAGGATCTCTATTCGGCGGCGGAATCGCTTGGCTCGTCTCCCTTCGGCGTCTTCCGTCAGGTGACCTTCCCGCTTGCGCTTCCGGGGATGGTCGTAGGTTCGATCCTCGTCTTCACCGGCAGTCTGGCCACGTTCGTCACGCCGCGCCTGCTGGGCGGCGAGCGCCAGATGACATTGGCCACGCTGTTGCACGAAAAGGCGATCATCTCCTTCGACTGGGAGGCCGCCAACACGATTGCAACCATCATGATCGTGCTGACGGCCCTGTCGCTTGTGGCGCTTGGCATGCTGGCGAAGCGCCTGTCGCCGAAGGGGAGGGCGTGATGCAACAGCGGTCCGTGAATCCTGTCGTGGCTGCGATCGGGTGGCTGGTCATGGCGTTCTTGATGGCGCCGATCGTGATCGTGATCGGAGCAGCCGTCAGCGACACTACCTATCTGGCCTTTCCTCCCCAAGGTTTCTCGCTCAGATGGTTCGGGAACGTGCTGCAGCAGCGCAGCTTCATGGCCTCCTTCCAGACATCGATGCAGGTAGCCATCAGCGCGACATCCATTGCGCTGGCCATCGGCCTTTTTGCCGCTTATGGCCTGGCACGTTTCGGCAAGACGATCCCCGCGTGGTTCGGTTCGGTCTTCTTGCTTCCCCTGTTCGTGCCGGAGATCGTGTTCGGCTTCTCGCTGCTCAAAACAGTCATCGTATCGCTCGAACTGCCTGTTACCACCGCCCTCATCGTCGGCCACACCATTATCTGCCTGCCCTACATGGTGCGCGTGATCAGCGCGAGCCTGTCCTCGTTCGACTTCTCTATTGAAGAAGCGGCGGTCAGCCTGGGCATGCACCCGATCAAGGTCTTTCTGACGATCGTCCTTCCCAACATCCGGTCCGGCGTCATCGCGGCGGTGGTTCTTGCCTTCATCACCTCGCTGAACGACGTGGCGGTATCGCTGTTTCTCACCGGGCCGGGGGTCAGCACGCTGCCGATCGAGGTGTTCACCTACGTCGAACAGTTCTTCGACCCCTCCGTGGCCGCGGTATCGGTGCTTCTGATGGGCGTGACAATCATCGTCATGGCACTGGTGGAACGCACGCTGGGCCTGGGCAAGGCTGTAAAATAAGGGAATCTCATGCAAAGCAATGCCGTCAGCCTGAACGATATTGTAGCTCACTACGGGAACTCGCAGGTCCTGCACGGCTTGAACATGTCGGTCGCAGACGGGGAACTCGTCTCGCTCCTGGGATCAAGCGGCTGCGGTAAGACGACGACGCTGCGCCTGCTGGCGGGGTTCATCAGGCCCTCGTCGGGCAGCATTGCCCTTTCAGGCAGGGATGTCACTGGACTTCCTCCCTACAGGCGCGGCATCGGCATCGTCTTCCAGAACTATGCGCTGTTTCCTCATCTCACCGTCGCCCAGAATGTCGGGTTCGGGCTGAAACAGCGCCAGGTGGCGGAACCGGAACGGGGCAAGCGCGTCGCGGCGATGCTGGAGCGGGTGGGACTGTCATCGTTCGCCGATCGCTATCCCTCTGCATTGTCGGGAGGCCAACGCCAGCGTGTCGCGCTGGCTCGCGCTCTGGTCATTGATCCCCCATTGCTGATGCTCGACGAGCCCCTATCCAACCTGGACGCCAAGCTGCGCGTCGACATGCGCTCCGAGATCCGCGAATTGCAGCGCGCCAACAAGCGCACCGCCATCTACGTGACGCACGATCAGGAGGAGGCGTTCTCGATCTCTGACCGCGTGGCCATCATGGATGCCGGTCGTATCGTCCAGCTCGACGCACCAGAGACGCTGTTTACTCGGCCCGTAAACGCCTTCGTGGCCCGCTTCGTCGGCTTCGAGAACCTCGTCCCCATGATCGTCGTGGAACGGGATGGAGACCGCGTCATCTGCGAGGCTGCAGGCGGTGTACGCACCACGCTGTCGCTCGCGGCGACCGGCCCGGTGGGGGATCGCTTTGTGATTGGAGCGCGCCCGGAAGGTCTCGCGATCGGCGCGCCGTCGAACAGCACAATCCCCGGCACCATCGGTGTTCGTACCTATCTCGGCCGCACCTATCAGTACCGCATCGACACGCCAGCCGGACCCCTTGTGGCCAACGGTCCCTTCTCTCAGCCGCTGCAACAAGGAGAGGCGGTTGGGATCGGTTTCCTGGCCGACCAATGCTGCATTCTTCCAATGGAGAACAATTGAGCATGTCCCGTTCAATCATGGGAGCGGCCGCACAGCTGGGGCCGATCGCGCGCTCCGACCCTAGAAAAGAGGTCGTGGCGCGATTGATCTCGTTGTTGAGAGAAGCGCACGGCCGCGGTGCGGAACTGGTCGTGTTTCCCGAACTTGCGCTGACGACCTTCTTTCCACGCTGGTATCTGGAAGATCCTGCGGAAATCGACGCATTTTTCGAAACTGAAATGCCGGGTCCAGAGACGCTGCCGCTTTTTGAGGAGGCGAAGCGCCTAGGGGTGGGCTTCTATATCGGATATGCCGAACTGGCATCCGAAAGCGGCGCGCGCCAGCGCTTCAACACGTCCATTCTGGTGGATCGCGCAGGCAGGATCGTCGGCAAATACCGCAAGGTTCATCTGCCGGGATATGACGCGCCACAACCGGGCCGCACCTCCCAGCATCTGGAGAAATACTATTTTCAGCCTGGCGATTTCGGCTTCCCCGTCTGGCGCACCATGGGCGCGGTCATGGGCATGTGCATCTGCAATGATCGTCGCTGGCCAGAGACCTACCGCGTGATGGCTCTTCAGGGCACCGAGATCATTCTTGTGGGCTACAACACGCCGGATGACCATACTGGCGATTTCGACTTCGACAGTCTTACCGGTTTTCACAACCAACTCTCCCTCCAGGCAGGCGCCTATCAGAACTCGACATGGGTCATTGCCACGGCTAAGGCTGGGCTCGAGGAAGGGTCCCGGCTCATCGGCAACTCGATGATCGTCGCACCATCGGGTCAGGTCGTCGCCATGGCGACTTCGACGCATGACGAGGTGGTGGTCGCCCGGTGCGATCTCGATCTGGGAACACTATACCGTAAGACGATTTTCGACCTGGCGCGCCACCGAGAGCCGCGCCATTACGGCCTGATCGTCGAAAGAAAGGGGCCTGTGTCCCCACCTGAGGAGGGGTGAGTGCGGGCACAATTGCGGGAGGAAAAGTGAAATGACCCAACCGGCGGAAATGCAGTCGGCGCGGTACGATAGGTCGAGCGCGGTAGGCAAGATCCTCGCCGATTTGCGCCGCAAGAACGCATGGACTCTTGCAGACGTTTCCAAGCGGACCGGCGTGTCGATCTCAGCGCTTTCGAAGATAGAGAATGGGCAAAGCCAGCCCGCCTACGGTGTTCTCACCCGGCTGGCTTCCGGACTGAACATCGACTTCGTGGAACTGCTGGACAGCGGCGGCCATATGCGGTTTTCCGGCGCTACCCGAGCGATCACACGCGCTGGCGCGGGCACTCATTTTCGCAATGACATGGGAATCTACGAGGCGTTGGCCCCTGATATTGCCGCCAAGTCGCTGCAGCCGATGCTGATCGAGATCAGCCCACGCGAAGCCGATGGACCGCGGGTGCGCAGCTCCCATCGGGGCGAGGAATTCGTCTATGTCCTCGAGGGTGAAGTGGTGTTCGAGATGAGTCCCTATACGCCGGTGCTGCTGGCCGCCGGAGATTCCGTCTATTTCGACGGGTCGATGGATCACGGATTTTATGCCGTTGGCCCCGCCTCCGGCAGGATCCTGTCGGTCTGCTTCCCCGGAACGTCCGAACTCCCCGCAACCCCGGAAAACATCTCGAAATGATCAGCGCACGCTCCGAAGTCAGCCTCCGCCAACAACTGGTCCTCGTCGCGCTGGGAAAGGCGCCCGCCGATCTGTGCCTGAGGATCGGCCGGCTGCTCGATACGGCGACCCGGACCTGGATGGACGATCAGGAGATCGTCGTGGCCGGGGATCGCATCGCCTATGTCGGTCCTTCCGGTTCCTATCCCGGCACGGCGAAGCGCACCGTCGAAAGACCCGGGCTGATCGCCGTCCCGGGGCTGGGGGAGGTGCACAAGCATATCGAGAGCTCGCATCTGACGCCCGAATGGGAGGCTGCCCTCGTGCTGCCCCGCGGCAACACATGGACCTGCGAGGCCAGCCACGAATTCTCCAATGTGCGCGGATCGCGCACGCTCGAATTCTGGATGACGGCACGCCGGCATGGCTCACCCCTGAAGATCTTCCCGCTGCCGGGCTCGGCCGTACCGCCGACCAGCTACGAGCATGGCGGAGGCTGGCTGGGCTACGAGGAGCAGAAGGGCTTCATGAAGGACAGCCTGATGGTGGCCGGCCTCGACGAGGTGATGGACTGGCCGGCTGTCTGGGACGCGACCAACCCATCGCATGAACGTCTCTGGGGGATGATCGAGGCGACCTTCGAGCAGCGCGGCGTCGTCGAAGGCCATGCGGCTGGCCTGCGCGACCTGCCGACGATCAACGCCTTCGCGGCTGCGGGGCTCGCCTCCGACCACGAGGCATGGACGGCCGAGGAGTTCTGGGACAAGCTCTCGCACGGCCTGTTCATGGAACTGCGACCCCATTCCATGCCGGAGGTGATCGAGGGCCTGCTTGCGCGCGGCCTGGCCGACTGGTCGCAGATCGCGTTCACGACCGACGACCGCAGCGCCACCGAGACCCTTGAGAAGGGGGCGACCGACTACAATGTGCGTCTGGCCATCCAATCGGGCCTGGCGCCCGAGATCGCGATCCAGTGCGTCACCATCAACCCCGCCCGCCATATGCGCCTGACGCCCTGGGTCGGGTCGATCGCGCCCGGCCGGTTCGCCGATCTGGTGCTTCTGTCGGATCTCGAGGAGTTCGCCATTGCCGAGGTGTGGGCCGACGGCCGGCTGGTCTCGCAGGGCAGTACCTATACCGAGCCCGTGCCGGCCATCGACTGGCCCGGCTGGGCGACCGACACGATCCGGATCGGCGGCGCGCTTTCGGCAGCGGATTTTGCCATCGCCGCAAAGCCAGGGCGACAGACCATGCAGGCCGCGGTTCTGCGTCCCTTCCATTGGGAAGACGATTTCCTCGTCTATGAACTGCCCGTCGAAGATGAGCAGGTGCAGCGCGACGCAGGCCGCAACATCACCAAATTCGCGATCGTCGACCGCTATTCTGGCACCAGATCGGTCTCACGCATGTTCTGGGCAGGCACCGGTCCGCGCACGCCCGACACCGCGCTCGCCAGTTCGCTCGCCCATGACAAGCACAATATCTGGTGCGTGGGTTCCTCCGACGCGGCCATGGCCATGGCGGTCAATGCGCTGGCCGAGATCGGCGGCGGATGGGCGCTGGTGCGCGAAGGCGAGCTCGTGGCCACGGTCCGCTACGAGGTGGCTGGGCTGATGTCGTGCCGCCCGGCCGAGGCGCTCGATGCCGACATGCAGAAGATGTACGCCGAGGCCGAAAGCATCGAATGGATGTACGAGCCGAGCTCCTCGCCGCGCTGGTGGGCCGGCTTCCCAGAGCGCCTCGCCTTCGCGACGCTGACCTGCGCGCCGTGGCGCTGGGTGCTGGTCGCCCCGTGCGAACACGCGCCCGAAGGCCTCGTCAACGTCCAGACCGGCCACACGCATCCCGTGGTCTGGTAGGACAGGAAGTCTCGATGACAATGAACTATCAGGGCGATCCGCTCGACCTGGAGCGGCACTTTGTCGGCTTCACGGAGGCTGCCACGCCACGCGTCGTCGTCGACGCGCGAGTGCTCGACGCCAACATCGCGGCGATGCAGGACCGGGTCGGCGGTGCCGCTGCGCTCCACCCTCACATCAAGACCCACAAAAGCATCGCCATCGCGCGCCGACAGATTGCTGCGGGTGCTTCAGGCATCACTGCATCGCGGCCCAATGAGGCCGCCGTCTTCATCCGCGCGGGCATCGGTCCCGTCACGATCGCCTACCCACTGGTCGAGCCACGCCAGGTCGCTGCGCTGCTGCGGCTCGGCGCCGAACACGGCATAGGCTTGCGGCTGATCTGCGACAGCGAGGAAGGACTGGACAGCCTCGTTGCGGGAAGTCGAATGGCAGGCATCCCGGCAAGTGTGTTCCTGAAGGTTGATGTCGGCCTTGGCCGGGTCGGCGTGGATCCACAAAGCCAGCGTGGCGTAGCTCTTGCCGAGCGGATCGCCGGCTGCGAGCTTGAACTGCTCGGCCTGATCTCTCATGCGGGGCAGGCCTATGGAGCTGACGGTCGTGACGGAATCGAAAAGATTGCCCGGCAGGAGCTGGCCATTCTGCATGGGTTTCGCGACAGGCTGACGGCCGGCGGGATCGCGGTTCCGATCATTTCCATCGGCAGCACGCCCACCATATGTGCCCATGCCGGGTTCGAGGGCATCGCCGAATTGCGGCCCGGCAACTATGTCTTTTTCGACCTGACCGCCATTCGGTTGGGCATTGCGCATCGCAGCGATCTCTCGCTCGCGGTCGCCGCGACCGTGATCGCGTGCAACGACACGCATGCCATCATCGATGCCGGTTCCAAGACGCTGAGTTCCGATCTCGGACCTCATGGGACGCGGGCCGGCAAAGGCTACGGCGAGGCGTGGGTTGTGGGCCGCGACGCACCGCTGCCGGTTGATCGGCTGTCGGAGGAACACGGCTTCGTGGCGCATGCGGGAATGCGCCCCGCCATCGGCTCCAAGCTTCTCGTGTTGCCGAACCACGCCTGCCCCGTGGCCAATCTTGCCGCATCGCTTCTGCTGCTGGGCGACCGCACGACAGAGGAAGTGCGGGTGGACGCGCGCAATGGCGAACTGCACCTGTAGCGTCGCGGCACGCTGACGGAAAAGACCGCGCTCGCGGCCATCAAGCCGCTGATCCCCACTAGCCCGGAAATGCTGGGCGACATCGCATGAACCGCTGTACCGATCTCCATCCAACCCGGGCGGAGGCCCCGTTCATGCATTGCTACTGGTGCAAAAAGCTGTCGCGTATCAGCCGGGAAGCTGGGTGACGAATTTGGTGCTCAGATAGGCCTCGATGGCGTCCGACCCGCCTTCCGTACCATGGCCGGAATCCTTGATGCCGCCAAACGGCACCTCGGGCAGAGCGAGGCCGTTGTGGTTGATCGACGTCATGCCGGCCTGAACCCTCAGGCCCAGTTCCTGCATGGTCTGCGGCGAGCGGGTGAATGCGTAGGAGGCGAGCCCGAAGGGAAGACGGTTGGCTTCCTCGACGGCATCGTCGAGCGACGCAAAGGGCGCAAACACCGCGACCGGCCCGAACGGCTCCTCATTCATGATGCGGGCGGATTTCGGCACGTTGGCGAGCACCGTCGGCTCGAAGAAATAACCCTTGTTGCCGATCCGGCGGCCGCCGGTCTTCAGCTCGGCGCCATTGTCGAGAGCGTCCTGAATCAATTCTTCGAGCATGGGAATTCGGCGCTCGTTCGCCAGCGGTCCCATCTGGATGCCGTCTTCGAGCCCGTTGCCCACCTTCACCGCCTTGGCTGCCTGGGTGAAGTCTTCGAGGACCTTTTCGTAGACGCCTTCCTGCACGAGGAAGCGGGTCGGCGACACGCAGACCTGGCCGGCATTGCGGTACTTGGAACCCGCCATGATTTTCACCGCCTTCTCGAGATCGGCGTCGTCGAAGATGATGGCCGGGGCGTGACCGCCGAGTTCCATGGTAGCCAGTTTCATGTGCTGGCCGGCGAGCGCCGCCAGATGCTTGCCGACCGGGGTTGAGCCGGTGAAGGAGATCTTTCGGATCACCGGATGCGGGATAAGATATTCCGAGATCTCGGCCGGCACGCCATAGACGAGGTTCACCACGCCGGCCGGCACGCCGGCATCGACGAAGGCGCGCACGAGTTCGGCCGGCGAGGCCGGCGTCTCCTCGGGCGCCTTGACGATGATCGGGCAGCCTGCGGCAAGCGCGGCCGACAGCTTGCGCACGACCTGGTTGATGGGGAAGTTCCACGGCGTGAAGGCCGCCACGGGGCCAACCGGAAGCTTTATCGCCATCTGCATGACGCCTGGCGCACGGCCAGGGATGATCTGGCCATAGGTGCGGCGGGCCTCTTCGGCGAACCAGTCGATGACGTCGGCGCCCGCCAGCGCTTCCATCCGGGCCTCGGGCATCGGCTTGCCCTGCTCGCGCGACATGATCCAGGCGATCCGGTCGGCGCGTTCGCGTAGCAGATTTGCCGCCTTGCGCATCAGCTTCGAGCGGTCAAAGGGAGATGTCGCCGCCCATTCGGGTGCCGTCCGCTCAACGGCGGCAAGCGCGGCATCCAGATCGGGGCGCTTGGCATGGGCCACGCGGCCGATCTTCTCCTCGGTGGCAGGGTCGATGACGTCGATCCAGTCGCCGCCAACGGCGTCGCGCCACTCCCCATCGATCAATAGTTGCGTGTCGGGATAGGAAAACTGGGTCATCGCAAGCTCCGCTTCGGATAATGGCGCGTCAATCACGCGGCCTTGTGCCACGTCTGGGCCGTCATGTCTCTGGGTCAAAGAACGCCGTTGCCGTCATGCATGTCGCGGGCCTGACGCTGAGTGGGCCCTGCAGCCCCAGGGCGATCTCGGTCTGCATGTCGGCGCTTGTCCATGTTGCATCGCAGTGTCATTTGGCTGTTAAAGATAGGGCGCTACGTAGCGCCATATTTCTCCCGCCCGATTTTCCCTCGTCGAGACCGACCCAATGCTCATTGCCCAGATTTCCGATGCCCATGTCGGCGTGCCCGGCACGCTGTTTTACAACCGCTTCGACACGGCGGGCGCATTGCGGCGCGCGGTCGAGGAACTGAACCTGCTCGACCCGCGTCCGGACGTCGTTCTTTTCACCGGCGATCTCGGCGACAAGGGCACGCCGGAAGAGTACGTCTTCATTCGCGAGCTGCTCGCGGCGCTCGAAATCCCGCTCTTCGTCATCCCGGGAAATCACGACAATCGCGCCGCGATGCTGGCGGCGTTCGGCGATGTCCCATATCTCGACGGTGCCGACGAGTTCTTCCACTACGCCGTCGATGACCATCCCGTTCGCCTGGTCGGGCTCGACACGGTCAACCCGTCGGAATTCGGGGCCGGAGAGATGTGCGGCGCGCGTCTCGACTGGCTCGACCGGACGCTGGGCGCCCAGCCGGACCGCCCGACCGTGATCTTCATGCATCACCCGCCCTTCGACACGGGCATCGTCCATATGGACCGCATCAAATGCGCCAATGGCAAGGCCTTCGCCGAGATAGTGGCACGCCACCCGCAGGTCGAACGCGTGCTGTGCGGCCATGTCCATCGTCCGGTCCAGATCCGCCTTGGTGGGACCATCGCGCAGATCGCGCCTTCGATCGCGCATCAGGTGCCGCTCGATCTGCGTCCCGACGGCCCGCCGGCCTTCGTGTTCGAGCCTGCGGCCTTCATGCTGCATCATTGGCAGGCGGATCGCGGCATCGTCTCGCACATGCATTATATTGGGGACTTCGGGTCGCCGATCAGCTTCAGCACAGGCGAGCCGGTCGCATGAGAACCACGTTCGACACGTCGGAAATGCAGGCTGTCACCGATCTCCTGCGCGAGGTCGCCGAAGCGCAGATCAGGCCGCGCTTCGGCATGCTGGCAACCCACGAGATCGCGCAGAAATCCGCCGTCAACGATCTGGTGACCATTGCCGATCTGGAGACCGAGAAGGCGCTGGCGCAGCGGTTGCGGCAGCTTTTTCCGGGCTGTGCGATCATCGGCGAGGAAGCCGTTGCGACCGATGCCGCACTGCTCGACACGATCGAGGATGCCGAGCTTGCCTTCATCATCGATCCGGTGGACGGCACATGGAATTTCGCCCATGGCGTGCCGATGTTCGCCACCATGGTGGCGGCCGTTCGGCGCGGCGAAACGATTGCCGCCTGGATCCATTACCCGATGAGCGATGACACCCTGGCGGCGGTGCGCGGCGGCGGTGCCTGGCGGGCCGATGCTTCCGGGCAGGCCACGCGCTGCAGCGTTTCGACCCGAACCACGACCGCAGACATGTCCGGTTTCATGGCGCTGCCCTTGTTCGAGCCCGCTCACCGGCAATCCCTGGCCCTGAGCCAGATGCGGCTTGGCGGCGTCACCAGCTATTTCTGCTCGGCCTATGAATACCGGATGCTGGTGACGGGTGCCAAGGAGTTCGGCCTCAATGGCAGGCTGATGCCATGGGACCATGCGCCTGGACAATTGCTGCATGCGGAAGCCGGCGGCCATTCGGCCCTGTGCGATGGGCAGGCCTACCGTCCGGCCTTGCGGGAAGGCCCGTTTTTGCTTGCACCGGACCGGGACAGCTGGAACGCGCTCAACATGCTCCTCGCGCGGCCCAGTTAGGCAAGGCGGCAAGGGCCAAAAACCGAATGGTCCTGCACTTACGGCACGATCAGCGTGCCGGCGCCGTGCTCGGTGAATATTTCCAGAAGCACGGCATGGGCCGTCTTGCCGTTCAGGATAACGACGCCCTCGACCCCGCGCTCGATGGCGTCGATGCAGGTCTCCACCTTGGGAATCATGCCACCATGGATGGTGCCGTCGGCGATCAATGCCCTCGCCTGCGCCACCGTCAGTTCGTCAATGAGCTTGCCGTCCTTGTCCAGCACGCCCGGCACGTCGGTCAGGAACAGGAGCCGGGTCGCCGAAAGCGCGCCAGCAATGGCGCCTGCGAATGTGTCGGCGTTGATGTTGTAGGTGTGCCCGTCGCGGCCTGGCGCCACCGGCGCGATGACCGGAATCATCTCGGAGCGCGCCAGAAGGTCGAGAAGCGTCCGGTCCACCTCCACCGGCTCTCCCACGAAACCTAGATCGAGCACGCGCTCGATGTTCGAGTCCGGATCGCGCACGGTCTTGTGGGCCTTTTCAGCAAAGACCATATTGCCGTCCTTGCCGCACAGGCCGATCGCCCATTCGCCCTCGGCATTGATGAGGGCCACGATCTCCTTGTTGATCGAGCCGGCCAGGACCATTTCCACGATCTCGACGGTCTTCTCGTCAGTGACCCGGAGGCCGCCCTCGAAGCGCGATTCGATGCCCATCTTCTTGAGCATCGCCGCGATCTGCGGTCCGCCCCCATGCACGACGATCGGGTTCACCCCCGACTGCTTCAGCAGCGCGATGTCGCGGGCGAATGCCCGGCCGAGCGCCGGATCGCCCATGGCATGACCGCCATATTTGATGACCACGGTCTTGTTCTCGTAGCGCTGCATGAAGGGCAGCGCCTCGGACAGAAGGCGAGCCTGCTCGGAAGGGTCGGAGAAATTGTCGGCGGTCATGAAAGGCATACTCCGGCGGATAGGCAGCGGGGTCTTAGCTGCAAACGCCCGCCATCGCAATTGCCGGGCTTCAGCCTTCGGGCAAGATCAGCGGCGCCCGGCGGTGAAGCCAGCCCGACTGCCGTTCCATCTGTGCCGCGAGCGAGAACAACGTTTCCTCGTCGCCCGGGCGCCCCACCGCCTGTATGCCGAGCGGGAGCCCTTCCGCCGTTACATGGACCGGCAGCGCGATGGCGGGCTGGCCCGTCACGTTCTGGATCGCCGGCCAGTGGGTGAACCAGAGCGACTTGTCCATCAGCTGCCCGAACAGCGCGTCGATGCGCAAGAGGCGCGTCAGGCGAAGACTATCGAGCGCCTTCTCCAGGAACTCGTCCGCGCCCCTGGCATCCATCGCGCCCACGGCCAGCGGCGGATGCGCGATGATCGGCATCAGCACGGCGTCATATTTCGCCGTGTGGGCGATCAGCGCACGCGAGGCCGCATGCAGCCGGTCCAGCGTGGCGTAGAGCTCGCCGGCGGGAATCAGATCGCCGAGACGGGCGAGCAGCCGGGTGGCTCTTTCCAGGTCGGGCAGCACGGCGTGACCGCTGCGGGCCGCCTCCGTGCGCAGCAATCCGGCGATCGACGCGGTAACGACGCGGCAGAAATCGGCCATGAAGGCGCGTCCGATCATCGGCAGGTCGATTTCCTCCACCAGATGTCCTGCTTCCCGCGCGAGATCGGCCGCGTGGTCTAGGGCAGCGTCCGTTTCGCTCGACACTTCGAGCCCAAGTGGCGAGCGTCGGAAAAGGCCGATGGAAAGCCCTGCGGGATCGCGAGCGGCAGCTTGCGAGAACGTGCCTTTCGGCGGGCGGGCGCCATAAGGGGCCAGCGCATCCGGTCCATGGCAGAGATCAAGCAGCAGCGCGCTGTCGCGCACCGATCTCGTCACGGCATGATCGACCACGAAACCGAACCAGGTTTCGCTGGCGAGCGGCGTCGCCGGAACTCGCCCGCGCGAAACCTTCATGCCCACGAGACCTGTGGTGGCGGCTGGCACACGGATCGATCCTCCGCCGTCCGAGGCGTGGGCGGCCGGCACGACACCGGCTGCAACCAGTGCCGCAGCGCCGCCGGAGGAACCGCCGGAAGTATGGTTGACGTCCCAAGGGCTACGCGTCGCGCCGAAGGCGGCCGACTCCGTCATCAGCTTGAGGCCGAACTCGGGCGTGGTGGACATGGCAATCGGGATCAGACCGGCGGCCACATATCGCTCGGTAAGGACGGAATCGAAATCGGGTGTGAAGGGCGGGACGCGGCTGCCGTGGCGCGTGGGAACCCCCTTTACGGCCAGGCCCAGATCCTTGAGCGCGAAGGGCACGCCTGCCAGCGGCGCGTTACGGTCGACCTTGGTGGCCATGGCTCTCGCGCGTTCGAAAAGCGGCGTGGCGATCGCGTTGATTTCTGGATTGACCTTTTCGGCACGTGCGATCGCCGCGTCGACCAGTTCACGCGGTTCGACTTCGCCGTCGCGCACCAGTTCGGCCAGACCGGTCGCGTCCTGCGACCACAAGAGCTTTTCGATCGACATCGTCCCCTCCGGTTTTGCGGCGACCTTGGCGCGAATGCCTCCGGCGGGCAAGCCGCGCACGAAAAAGCCCCGCCGGATGAACCGGCGGGGCCTTTGATGTTTGGGATCGGAGGCTGGACTTAGAAGTCCATGCCACCCATGCCGCCCATGCCGCCGCCCGGCATTGCCGGCGCGCCCGAGTCCTTCTTGGGAGCTTCGGCGATCATGGCTTCGGTGGTGACCAGCAGACCCGCGATGGAGGCTGCGTCCTGGAGCGCGGTGCGCACGACCTTGACCGGATCGACGATACCCATGGCGATCATGTCGCCATATTCGTCGGCCTGGGCGTTGTAGCCGAAGGTGGCACCCTTGTTGTCAAGGATCTTGCCGGCCACGATGGAGGCTTCGGCACCGGCGTTGGTCGCGATCTGGCGGCAAGGTGCCTGCAGTGCGCGGCGCACGATGTTGATGCCGGCATCCTGGTCGGGATTGGCGCCGGTCACCTTGATGGAGGCCGAGGCGCGCAACAGAGCGGTACCGCCGCCCGGAACGATGCCCTCTTCGACAGCAGCGCGGGTCGCGTTGAGCGCGTCGTCGACGCGGTCCTTGCGTTCCTTGACCTCGACTTCGGTCGAGCCGCCGACGCGGATGACCGCAACGCCACCAGCCAGCTTGGCCAGACGCTCCTGCAGCTTCTCCTTGTCGTAGTCCGACGTGGTCTCTTCGATCTGCGCCTTGATCTGAGCCACGCGGCCCTGGATCTCGCCCTTCTTGCCGGCGCCGTCGACAACCGTCGTGTTCTCCTTGGTGATGGAGACCTTCTTGGCGCGGCCGAGCATGTTCAGCGTCACGTTCTCGAGCTTGATGCCGAGGTCTTCGGAGATGACCTGGCCACCGGTGAGGATCGCGATGTCCTCCATCATGGCCTTGCGGCGGTCGCCGAAGCCGGGCGCCTTGACGGCGGCGATCTTCAGGCCGCCACGCAGCTTGTTGACGACGAGCGTGGCAAGCGCCTCGCCCTCGACGTCTTCGGCGATGATCAGCAGGGGCTTGGACGACTGGACGACAGCCTCCAGAACCGGCAGCAGCGCCTGCAGGTTGGACAGCTTCTTCTCGTGCAGGAGGATGTAGGCATCATCCAGCTCGGCGACCATCTTGTCGGGGTTGGTCACGAAGTAGGGCGACAGGTAGCCGCGGTCGAACTGCATGCCTTCGACGACTTCGAGTTCGGTCTCAGCGGTCTTGGCTTCCTCGACGGTGATGACACCCTCGTTGCCGACCTTCTGCATCGCCTCGGCGATCATCTGGCCGATCTCGGATTCGCCATTGGCGGAGATGGTGCCGACCTGGGCGACTTCCTCGGAAGTCTTGATCTTCTTGGCCGACTTGACGAGCTGGGCGACCACATCGGTAACGGCGAGATCGATGCCGCGCTTGAGGTCCATCGGGTTCATGCCAGCGGCAACGGCCTTGTGGCCTTCCTGCACGATGGCCTGGGCCAGGACCGTGGCAGTGGTGGTGCCGTCACCGGCGATGTCGTTGGTCTTCGACGCCACTTCGCGCACCATCTGGGCGCCCATGTTCTCGAACTTGTCCTCAAGCTCGATTTCCTTGGCGACGGTGACGCCGTCCTTGGTGATGCGCGGTGCGCCGAAGGACTTGTCGAGAACGACGTTACGACCCTTGGGGCCGAGCGTGACCTTGACCGCGTCGGCCAGGATGTTGACGCCGCGCAGCATGCGCTCGCGGGCATCGCGGGAAAATCTTACTTCTTTAGCAGCCATTTGTTCCTGCTCCCGGGCTTCTCGTGAAGCCCTTTCATAGGTTTCGTTGAATTGGGTTCTGGCTTGCGCCTCAGGCGACGACGCCCATGATGTCCGACTCCTTCATGATGAGGAGCTCCTGGCCATCAAGCTTGACTTCGGTGCCGGACCACTTGCCGAACAGCACGCGGTCGCCGGCCTTGACGTCGAGCGGGACCAGCTTGCCGGCCTCATCACGCGCGCCGGGGCCGACGGCGATGACTTCGCCTTCCATCGGCTTTTCCTTGGCGGTGTCGGGGATGATGATGCCGCCGGAGGTCTTCTCCTCGGACTCGACCCTGCGCACAACCACACGGTCATGGAGCGGGCGGAATTTCGTCTTAGCCATGTCTGTCTATCCTTGAATCGGATGAAAATATCTGGTCCGCCCGGCCAGGCCGGAAGCGGGCTATTAGCACTCACTCATGGGGAGTGCTAATGCGCTGTGGAGATAGTGGCTCGCGGCTGGGCTGTCAAGAAAAAGGGAAGACGCGCGTGCCGGGATCGCGCGGCCGCGACCGGAGAAAGACCTCCTCCGGTCGTTTGCCTGCGGGATGGCTACGCGCCTCTTCTAGCCAACGATGCGCAAATTGGAAAGTTCGTCAGCGATCTCGCGGAACTTGTCGGCCAGATTGCTGCCATTCGCATTCCAGAAAAGCTTGGCCGCTTTGGTGGGATCGTTGGGGTCACGGCGGAACCGCGAGTCGGATGCGCATCGGGTCATGGCGTTGATCGCCTCACGCTCGTCGGCCACGCTGGAGCTGAGGTCGAGCGCCACCGTCATGACGATGATGCCCGCCGCCTTCGCTGCCTCGCAGACGCTGTCGAGATGCTGGTTCATGGCGGTCGTGAAATTGGCGTTGGTGTGCGTGGTGGCAGTCACTGTCGTGTTCTGGAACAGCCGCGTGCGGTTGGCGCCGGGTGCGTTGACGCCGGTGTAGCCCTTGTTGGAGTAAATGGACCGGTTGTTGGCCAGGTCGTTGTAGCCGAGCGAATTGGGTGTGTAGTAGGTATTGAACCCGTCGGTCAGCACGATGAGCACCTTGTCGTTGCCGCGCTCATGCTCCGGCCGCCCCTGGGTGAAAGGCGCCGCACTGTTCAACGTGCGCCACCCCCACGCGGTGCCTTCCGGAATGTCGGTCGCGCCAAGGGCCCGCATGTCGGTGATCGCCTTCTTCACCGTGTTGACGCCAGCCGTTGTCGAGACATCCGTCAGGGGCAGTATGGGCGTGGTCGTGCACATGGCGTTCGGCCCCTTGTCGGTTCCCATGAAGTCGGAACCCAAGGGCGCGGCTTGGAAATATTTGGGCATGAACCGCTGACGCTGGGCGTCGGTGCCGCTCGTCATGTCCTTCCACCAGTTGCCCATCGCGTCGCGCCGCCAGCTATCTTCGTTATCGGTCTCGTCGGGCGCAAACATCGGCACGAACAGCGAAGACGGATGCTGGCTGCTGGGCGCCGTCACGTCATAGGCCAACGTCCCGGGGCGGGTTTCGACACATCCTGCCCAACTGGTGGCAGGTCCCAGAACGGGAACCTGCTCTGTCGTGGTAACCCAGCCGTTGGTGCGGCATATGTTCGTGCCCCACCAGTATTGTGTGCATCCCCACACTTGGGTCTGCTGGGTTTGCGTGCCGGTGACGCGCTTGATTTCGTCAAACATAGAGAAGCGCGTGACGATCTGGTTTACCTCTGTTCCCCACCCGGTGCCGCGCTTGCGAAAGACATCGCCATCCTTCTCGACACGCCGGTTGGTGTCATGAGCGCCCATCGTGGACCAGTCGAAATTCTCGTGGTGAATGGGTGACCGTCCCTGCGTGTCCATCCAGGACGCGCTGGCATTCTGGGCACCGACATTGACCGTGCCGGAGAAGGGAACGACGGAGAAGCGCACCGGCTCGGCAACCTGCTTCATCTGCTGCGCTCTCTGCGCGATCGTCGTGACGAGTTCGGTCGCTGCTTCCTTCAGCAGGTCCATCCGCTTGCGGCCGGAACCGGTCCCGACAAAATCCATCGAGCCGGAATTGTCCAGCACAAGGGCGACCTCGAGCGTGTTCTGGAGACGTATCTCGGAATGCGCACTGAAAGTCAGGCTCTCGGCGCTGTCGGCGGTTCCCATGATGAAGGAAGGGAGGAAGAAGGGATCGTACCGGAGATCGGCATCAAGTTTCAGCGTTTCGCGCCCTGCCTGCTGGGAGGGCAATTGAACCCGCAGCGTCACTTTGGACGCCTCGACGCTGCGCAGGTTGGCGGCGAAGAATTGCTGCGCATAGGCAAGGGCTTCGGCCTCGCTGGCACCTTCGAGAATCCGTCGCGCCGTGGCAATGCCGGCTGCGTCGAGCGCATGGAGCGTCACCTGCCGTTGCCGCGACATTTCCGTATAGTCCACGCCCAGGGCAAGAGCGCCAAGAAGCGGCACCATCAGCAGAGCCGTCATCATCGCGTAGTTGCCGCGCGTGTCCCTGAGAAAGCGTAAGAAGGTCATTTCCTCAACCCAGCACCCAAATATATCAGGCCATCCTGCCAGAGCGAGATTAAGGATTGCTTCGCGCGACCCGGAGAATCGGCGAGACTTCGTCAACGACTGCTTAGCCGGCTGGACGCCCAGGCGTCACCCCAAAGTCGGTCTGCCTCCCTCCTGGCCATGGGCCAGATGCGGGTCACCGCGACTCATGCGCCGTGGCGGCGAGAACCAGTCGCCCGCCATCAGATCGACACCGAGATCGATGAGGCGCAATGCGGTTTCCTCCGCCCTGACGCCCAATGCGATGATCGGTGGACAGGCCCCCGGCCAGATGCGCGCCCACAGGTCATCGAGAGTGCCAATATCCATCGTGTCGGCGAGAGCGATCAGGACCTGCGCTTCGACATTTACATATTGGAGCGGGGGCAGGCCGTTATCGGCATGGATCGTGCTGCCATCCGAGTCCAGCGCCAATGCCATGCCGGCATCGGAGAGCGCGCGCGCTGCCCGCGCCAGATCCGGGTGGCGCGCGGCCGTCCCCGGCAGCGAAAGGACCATCGATCGCGCAATTCCCGGATGGAGATCCACGAGCGCGCAGATGTCGGCAACAGCTTCCTCATGGCGCAGGACATCCGGCGAGAGCGACAGATGCAACCTCATGCGCTCGCTCACGCTGCCCATGCGTCGCCGCGCTGTGTCCACCGCCACGAGAAACATCGACATGTCGAAATCGACGGGATCGAGTGCGCCGCCGATAGCGATCCGCTTGAGGTGCACTTGTCCGAGGTCAGGCAGATCGACCCTGGTCAGGATATCGAATGCGACGGACTGACCGCGCGAGACCGATACGATCGGCTGGAGACTTATCTCCATCCGATCCTCGGCGATCATGACGGCAAGTTTTCTGGCTACGGCCTCCTGGTCCTCGGGGCCAAGGGCTCCGCGGTCCGGAAGAGCAAGACTGGTTTCGGCCTCGGGTCGGACAGCCGATAGAGCTTCCACCGCCGAACGATCGGGTTCGCCCGGTTCCCTCAAGCTGATCGCGGGGGGCGGCGAAGCGACAGGGTCCGGCATTCGGTGGGCAGGGTATGCCTGCGATTGGATTTCGCTTTCTGCAGACCTGCGCGGCGCGCGCATGATCGTATCGATGGATCGGGCCAGATTGGCGTGATGGCGCTCCAGAGACGCAATGCGCCTGTCGCTCCGCCACACATGCAGCAGAAACAGAGCTGCCAGCCCGGCCAACAGGAGCAGGGCTGGCCCGCTTGCCGAGAAATCTAGCATGGCGCGGCTGGCCCCCGGCCGCGCACGCAGACAATCCCCATAGGTCCGTTCCCGTCCCTTTCCACAAGCGCAGCAGCGCTCACATCGCTCAGCCAGACATTCTAGCGGACGAGGGTTAACTGAAACCTCGTGACAGCCCGAACGGCTTCGGTTAATTCCGGTCGCCGCCCCGAAGATGAAGTTCCCAGGTCGAAAGCAGAGGCCCAATGTCCCGAATGATCGATACGCTCGACGAGATCGCCGACGCCTACTCCGTCATTCTGAGCGATGTCTGGGGCGTGCTTCACAACGGGATCGCCGCGTCACCCGAAGCCGTCGCTGCCCTGGTGCGTCAGCGCGAACAGGGCAAGACCGTCATCCTCATCACCAATGCGCCCCGGCCCCACCCTTCGGTCATTGCCCAGTTGCAGTCTCTGGGCGTCGACGACGAAGCCTGGGACAGTGTGATCACCTCGGGCGACGTCACCCGCAGGCTCATCGAGGAAGGTCCCCGGAAGATCTACCACATCGGCCCGGATCGCGATCTCATCATCTATGATGGCCTCGACGTGGAGATGGTGGACTATCCGGAGGCCGGCGCCATTGTATGTACCGGTCCGTTCAATGACGACGTGGAGACCCCGGACGATTATGCGGAACTCCTCCCCCTCCTGCGCGGCCGCAACCTGCCCTTCATCTGCGCCAATCCGGATATCGTGGTGGAGCGCGGAGACCGCCTGATCTGGTGCGCGGGCGCCCTGGCACGAGACTATGCACGGCTCGGCGGTCGCACCTTGATCGCCGGCAAGCCGCATCGCCCGATCTATGAGGCAGCCCTTGCTGCGGCAGCCGAAATCACGGGCAAAGAAGTGCCCTTGGACAAGGTCCTCGCGATCGGCGACGGCGTGCTGACGGACGTCAAGGGCGCCGTCGACAATGGCTTCGATCTCCTCTACGTGACGACCGGCATTCATGCGCACGAATATGCCGGGGAAAGCGGACCCGATCCTGAAAAGCTCACCGCCTTTCTCGAATCTCACGGTTACCGGCCACTGGCCTCCATACCGAGGTTGAAGTGAGTTCAGGACGAACTCCTTTCGTGCGGCTGAGTGCCGGCGAGGCCCTGCCAGAGAGCCTTCGCGGCGCGGTGGCGGCAATAGGCAATTTCGACGGTGTCCATCGCGGGCACCAGGCGGTTCTGTCCCATGCTCTTGCAGATGCCGACGCCGCGGGCCTGCCCGTCCTGGCCCTGACCTTCGAGCCTCATCCGCGGGCATTCTTCAATCCCGCCACACCTCTGTTCCGCCTGACACCGGCCGCCATGAAGGCCAGGCTGCTGGAACTGATGGGTTTCGATGGCGTGGTGGAACTTGCCTTCACGCGCGATTTCGCGGAGCGCTCGGCCGAAGCCTTCGTGTCGGACGTGTTGGTCGGGGAACTCGGAATCTCGGTGGCCGTTACCGGCTTCGATTTCCATTTCGGCCATAACCGCCAGGGCGATCCGGCCTTTCTCGCAGACGCGGGCAGGCGCCACGGTTTCGATGTCCGGCTGGTCGATGCCTTCTGCGACGAAGGCGCGGAGATCATTTCGTCGAGCAGGATCAGGCCTCTCCTCCAGGAAGGCGACGTCGCCGGAGCGGCCGGGCTGCTCGGCTATCGCTTCACGGTCGAGGCTGAAGTGATCGACGGCCAGAAGCTCGGACGCACGCTCGGCTATCCCACCGCAAACATGACGCTGCCGAGCGAAACTGCGCTGGCGCACGGCATCTACGCGGTTCGGTTCCGGCGCGCCGATGGCTCGCTTTATGACGGGGTGGCAAGTTTTGGCCGGAGACCGACCGTCACCGCGGATGGCGCTCCTCTGTTGGAGACGTTCCTCTTCGATTTCGAAGGCGATCTCTACGGAGAAACCTGCGACGTCTCGTTCTTCGGTTTCCTGCGGGGCGAGGAGAAATTCGACGGGCTGGAGGCGCTGGTCGCCCAGATGGACCGCGATGCGGCAGAGGCGCGCGCGGCGCTGGCGCGGGTGCGGCCCCTGTCCGAACTCGATCTCGCGCTGTCATTTTCCTCGGAACGCTGATCCGAGAGCGCTTGAAAACGTAATTCATTCAAACTTTACGGGAAGCATGCAATTTGCGGGCGTCCTGAACAGAATGATTTTTCGCAGCCCGGGGGAAGATTTGTCCAGATCGTATAAACTGCTCGCTGCCGGCCTTGTGATGCTGGCCGCATCCGCCTCGTCGACGGCGCTGGCATTCGACCAGCCCGCCGGACAATGGCAGGACGCCCAGTACGGCTATCAGGACAATACGACCTCGCAGGGTTGGATTTCGGGAGACTGGTACCTCAAGGTCGGCGGTGCCGTTCTCCATGCCCCGCGCTTCGAAGGAGCGGCCCGAAACCAATTCGCCTTCCAGCCCATGATCTCACTTGGCAGGCACGGCCCTGCGGCGCGCTTCACCTCGCGCAACGACAATATTTCGCTCGGCATCGTCGACAATGGTTTCATTCGCGCAGGCGTGGCCGGGAAGTTCATCTGGGGCCGCGACAGAAGCACACATCGCGACCTGGCGGGGTTGTCCACGGTGCGCTTCGGCGGCGAACTTGGCGGCTTCGTCGACGTCTACCCGACGGACTTCGTGCGACTGCGCGCCGAGATGCGGCGCGGGATCCGGTCCCATGATGGCGTCGTGGTCGATCTGGCGGCCGACGCATTTCTCGACTTCAGCGACACGATCCGCATTTCCGGCGGGCCGCGCCTCGCCTGGGCCTCGCAGGGATACTACCAGGCCTATTACGGCGTGGGACCCGCGCAGGCAGCGGCTTCCGGCTTGAGCCAATACAGCCCGACCAGCGGCTTCAAGTCGTTCGGCCTTGGCGGTGCCGTCACGTGGCAGGCGACCGACGCGCTCGAGACCAGCGTGTTTGGCGAATATGCCAGGCTGATGGGGCCGGCCGCAAATTCCTCGCTCGTGCGCGAGCGCGGATCGCGCAACCAGTTCACCATCGGGACTTCGGCGGTCTACCGTTTCGATTTCTCCCTGCGCTGACCTGGGAATCGGCTCTTTATTATCTTCGACCGCTCCGGTAAAAGCCGGCCCATGTCCATGCACCCCATGCAGATGTCGGCTTGCCTGCGAATTATGGGCCCGGCCTTCCGGTAACCGCCGGAGGGTCCGGGACATTCCGCGCGTCTGCACGCGCCTCCGCCAGTTTTCGACGACCCTGCCCCGACCGGGCCAATTCACGGCAAGACCATGACCGACACCGCCGACAAGCTCGACTATTCCAAGACGCTCAACCTTCCCCAGACCGAATTCCCCATGCGCGCCGGGCTGCCCGACAAGGAGCCGAAGATCGTGGCGCGCTGGGAGGAGATGGGCCTCTATCGCCGTCTGCGCGAGGATGCCGCCGGCCGCGAGAAATTCGTCCTCCATGACGGTCCGCCCTACGCCAATGGCAACATCCATATCGGCCATGCGCTGAACAAGGTGCTGAAGGACGTCATCACCCGCTCCTTCCAGATGCGCGGCTACGATTCCAACTATGTGCCCGGCTGGGACTGCCACGGCCTGCCGATCGAGTGGAAGATCGAGGAGCAGTACCGCGCCAAGGGGCTCGACAAGGACCAGGTGCCGGTCAACGAATTCCGGAAGGAATGCCGCGACTTCGCGCAGGGCTGGATCGCGGTCCAGACGGAGGAGTTCAAGCGGCTGGGCATCGTCGGCGATTTCGACAACCCCTACACGACCATGAACTTCCACGCCGAGGCGCGCATCGCCGGCGAACTGCTGAAATTCGCCATGAGCGACCAGCTCTATCGCGGCTCCAAGCCCGTGATGTGGAGCGTCGTCGAGCGCACCGCGCTGGCGGAGGCCGAGGTCGAGTATCAGGACTATGAGAGCGACACGGTCTGGGTGAAGTTTCCGGTACTCGCTGCAAGAGGCGGAGCAGGTCCAACCTGGGGCGGGGTCGAATTGTCGGACCCGCCGACTGACGAAGAAATGCACCGAGTGTATCCCGGCGACGCAGTCGTTATTTGGACTACCACTCCGTGGACCATCCCAGGCAACAGAGCCATCTCGTTCTCCCGTCGGGTTGACTACGGGCTTTACAGGATCACTGAAGCTGAGAACGACTTCGGGCCGCAGCCGGGCGAACGCGTGATACTGGCGGACAGTTTGGCTGATGAATGCTTGACGAAAGCAAAAGTCGGCGCGGAGCGGCTCTATCAAGTTCCTTGGACGGTGTTGGCGGGCCTCCGTTGCGCCCACCCCCTGCGCGGCCTCGCAGGTGGCTACGAGTTCGATGTCCCCCTCCTCCCCGGCGACCATGTCACCGACGACGCGGGCACCGGCTTCGTGCACACCGCGCCCGGCCACGGACGCGAGGACTTTGACGTGTGGATGGAGCAGGCGCCCGATCTTCGTGCGCGCGGCATCGACACGAAGATCCCCTTCACCGTCGACGATGCCGGCTATTTCACCAAGGACGCACCGGGCTTCGGGCCGGACCGCGAGGGCGGCGCTGCCCGCGTCATCGACGACAACGGCAAGAAGGGCGACGCCAACAAGGCCGTCATTGAGGCGTTGATCGCCAAGAACATGCTGTTTGCGCGGGGCCGCCTCAAGCACACCTATCCGCATTCCTGGCGCTCCAAGAAGCCGGTCATCTTCCGCAACACGCCACAATGGTTTGTCCACATGGACAAGGATCTGGGCGGCTACGGCCTTCCCGGGGAAGGCCAAGCGCCCGACCGGGCGCCGGGCGACGTTTCGCCCGCCCCCGCGGAGGCGTCTGCGCAGCAGACTGCCGTGAGCGCAGGAAACGACACGCTTCGCACCCGCGCGCTGGCCGCCATCGACGCCACGCGCTTCGTGCCGGCGGCCGGCCAGGCGCGCCTGCGCGCCATGATCGAGGACCGTCCCGACTGGGTTCTGTCGCGCCAGCGCGCCTGGGGCGTGCCGATCTGCGTCTTCGCCGACGATCAGGGCGAGGTGCTGAAGGACGAGGCCGTCAACGCCCGCATCCTGGAAGCCTTCGAGGCCGAAGGGGCCGATGCCTGGTTTGCCGAGGGCGCCAAGGAGCGTTTCCTGGGCAACGACCACGACCATGCCAAATGGCATCAGGTCCGCGACATCCTCGATGTCTGGTTCGATTCCGGCTCCACCCATGCCTTCACGCTGGAAGACCGGCCCGACCTCAAATGGCCGGCCGACGTTTATCTGGAAGGCTCCGACCAGCATCGCGGCTGGTTTCACTCCTCGCTTCTCGAAAGCTGCGGCACGCGCGGCCGCGCGCCCTACGACACGGTGATCACCCACGGCTTCACCATGGCCGAGGACGGACGCAAGATGTCGAAGTCACTCGGCAACACGGTGGTGCCGCAGGACGTCATGAAGCAGTCGGGCGCCGACATATTGCGTCTCTGGGTCATGACGACCGATTATTGGGAGGATCAGCGTCTCGGCAAGAACGTCATCCAGACCAATGTCGACGCCTATCGCAAGCTCCGCAACACGATCCGCTGGATGCTCGGCACGCTCGCCCATGACGAGGGCGAGGAGGTGGCGTTTTCCGACATGCCGGAACTTGAGCGCCTCATGCTGCACCGGCTCGCCGAACTCGACGAGGTGGTCCGCAAGGGCTACGACAATTTCGATTTCAAGCGCATCGCGCGCACCCTGCTCGACTTCATGGTGATCGAGCTGTCGGCCTTCTATTTCGACATCCGCAAGGACACGCTCTACTGCGACGCGCCGTCGAGCACCCGCCGCAAGGCCTCGATCGTCGTCGTGCGCCGTCTGTTCGACAGGCTGGTGACGTGGCTGGCGCCGATGATGCCGTTCACCGCGGAAGAGGCGTGGCTGGAGCGTTATCCGGATGCGGCGTCCGTGCATCTGGAGCAGTTCCGTGAGACGCCGGCCGAATGGCGTGACGAGGCGCTTGCCGCCAAATGGCGCAAGGTGCGCCAGGTTCGCCGCGTCGTCACCGGCGCGCTGGAGATCGAGCGGGCGGCCAAGACCATCGGCTCCTCGCTGGAGGCGGCTCCCGTCGTCCACATCACCGATGCCGACCTGCGCGCGGCGATCGCCGACCGCGACATGGCCGAAATCTGCATCACCAGCGGGCTGACCGTGCTGGATACGCCCGCCCCGGAAGGCGCCTTTGCGCTCGACGAGGTCAAGGGTGTCGGCGTGGTCTTCGCGCGCGCCACAGGCACCAAATGCGCCCGGTCCTGGCGCTATACCGACGATGTCGGCTCCGATCCGGACTATCCGGAGGTCTCGGCCCGCGACGCCGCCGCCCTTCAGGAGTTGAAGGCCCTCGGCCGGCTCTAGGGCCGGCTGGTGGTGCCGATACGCAACGCCCGAAGCTCAAAAAGCCTCCATTTGCGCTTCGGGGCACGCTACGGTAAAAGACGGCAACGAACGCGCCTTGCTCTTGCCCCATTATCGGGGAAGGTCGAGCGCGGTTGCCGCCTTTGACGGCAATGACCGATCTCAAGATTTCGATATGAGGGGCAGGACAGACATGAGGCGCACAACGCTCACAGGCGGGCTTATCGGCCTCTCCGCCCTGGCACTTTCGGGCTGCATGGGGCCGACCTACGGCACGGACACCCCGGCGACCGAGCAGCTTTTCCGTGATGTATCGAGCGCGGTTGCTCCATCATCGGAGCGCCGCGAGCCGATCGCGTATCAGCCGCGTCCGGAACTGGTGCGCCCCGCCTCGACGACCGTCCTGCCGACGCCTCAGGATCCGGCGACCCGCACGTCGGGCAACTGGCCGGAGGGTCCCGAGCAGCGCCTGGCGCGCATTCGCTCGGAGGCCACCGCCAATCAGGACAACCCTTTCTACCGCGCACCGGTCCAGGCTCCCACGAGCACGCTGCCGGAAGTGCCGGACGACCCGGAAGCCTGGGAGAATCTGACGCCGCAGCAGCAGCGTGCCGAATTCCAGCGCCGTGCGGCATCGCGCGCCGGCAGCCCGAACACGCGTCGCTATCTCAGCGAACCGCCGGTGGATTACCGGACGCCCGCCGCTTCCGCGCCCGCAGATCAACTGGGTGAGGACGAGTGGCGCAAGGAGCGCCAGGTCCGGCGCGCCTCCGGCAGCGGCGGATGGCGCGACTGGGTACCGTGGCTCTGAGGCCTAGCGCCGGCTTCTGAAAAATTCCCTGAGGATCGCGGCAGAACGAACCTCGCCGATGCCCGAGTAGATGTCCGGGGCATGGTGGCAGGTGGGCTGGGCGAAGAAGCGTGGTCCATGGACCACGCCGCCGCCCTTGGGATCTTCGGCGCCGTAATAGAGACGTCTGATGCGCGCAAAAGAGATCGCCGCCGCGCACATGCCGCACGGCTCCAGCGTTACGTAGAGATCGCAGTCGGGCAGGCGCTCCGAGGCTGTCTTTGCGCAGGCCTCGCGGATTGCAAGAATCTCGGCATGGGCGGTCGGATCGTTGAATTCGCGCGTCCGGTTTCCGTGACGCGCAATGACTGCCCCGTCCTGAACGACGACCGCGCCGACCGGCACTTCGCCACGTCCCGCCGCGGCCTCCGCTTCGGCAAGGGCGATCTCCATGAAATCCGGTCTGACGGCAGGTCCGGGCAATGCTATTTTCCTCGCAAGCGCCATTTGCGTTTGCTAGTTACCCTTCTCCACTGATGAAGGCCACCATGACCGACGATTCTCCAAGAGGACCCCGAAAAGGCGGACCGCGCAAACCGTTCGACGGTCCGCGCGGCCAGAAGCCGGCGGGCAAAGGCGGGAAGCCCTTCTCGAAATCGAAGGATTCCCGGCCGGCGGGTCCCAGACCAGCTGGCGCAAAGCCTTTCGGGCGCAAGCCGGGCCGCGATGGCGAGACCCCGTTCGCGGCGCGCAAGGAGCGCCCGGGTGGCAAGCCCTTCCGCAAGCCCGCCGCACCTGCACAGCCGGCTGGTACCGAAACGCTGGGCGGCTCCGAGCGCATCGCAAAGCGCTTGGCGCGCGCGGGTGTTGCTTCGCGACGCGACGCCGAGGAAATGATCGCCGCGGGCCGCATCAAGCTCAACGGCCACGTCCTGTCCTCGCCAGCAATCAACGTTTCCTTCGCGGATCGCATCGAGATCGACGACAAGCCGATACCCGCGATCGAACGCACACGCCTGTTCCTCTTCAACAAGCCGCAAGGCGTGGTGACCACCAGTCGCGACCCGGAAGGCCGGCAGACAGTCTTCGAGAAGCTGCCCGAGGGCCTGCCCCGGCTGATCACGATCGGTCGGCTCGACATCAACACCGAGGGCCTTCTGCTTCTGACCAATGATGGCGGCCTTGCCCGCCAGCTGGAACTGCCGGCGACGGGGTGGCTGCGCCGCTACCGCGTGCGGGTTCATGGAAAGGTCGACGAGGCGCAGCTCGCAACGCTGAAAGAGGGCATCGCGGTCGACGGCGTCTATTACGGCGCCATCGAAGCGAGCCTGGAACGCGTGCAGGGCTCGAATGCGTGGCTCCTGCTCGGCTTGCGGGAGGGCAAGAACCGAGAGGTGAAGAACGTGCTCGGCGCACTCGGCCTGGACGTCACGCGTCTGATCCGGATTTCCTACGGTCCGTTCCAGCTCGGCGAACTGGCGGATGGCGAATTGAAGGAAATCAACGGCGCGACGCTGCGCGAGCAGTTGGGCGAGAAGCTGGTGGCGGAAGCCGGCGCGAATTTCGACGCCCCCATCCTGCGACCGTTCTCGGGCAAGACGCAGACCGTGTCGGCCCCGCGACAGAAAGCGGATGCGGCAGCGCCGCGGACACCAGGACGCAAGCCCAGCCGGGACGAGGTTCGCACCGCCGCGCTCGGCAAGCTCAGCACGCGCCCCGGGCGCGGGCGGGACGACGATCGCAAGGGGCGCAACGATAAATCCGGACCAGGTGGCAAGCCGCCCAGATCGGCCAAACCGGACGATCGCGAACAACGGCAGCGCGGAACCCATGTCTGGATGGCACCGGGCGCACGGCCGCTCGGCGAGAAGAAGGCGGCCGAAATGGCGGAGAAGAACGAAGGTCGGCGTTACGCGGGCAAGCCCCGCCCCGCTCCGCGCAAGCCAGGTCGGGACAAGTAGGCATGCGCGTCGTGGGCGGTGAATTCCGCGGGCGCACGCTGGCTGCGCCACGTTCAGACGCGATACGGCCGACCACGGATCGCACGCGGGAAGCCCTCTTCAACGTGATCACGCATCGCTATGGCAGCCTGCTGGAGGGCGGCCGGGTGCTCGACCTCTTCTCCGGCACCGGCGCGCTGGGCATCGAGGCGCTTTCGCGCGGTGCCGCCTTCGCGCTCTTTATCGAGGAATCGGTGGAGGGCCGAGGTCTCATCCGCGCGAATGTCGAGACCCTTGCCCTGCAGGGCCGCTCGAAGCTCTTCCGCAGGGACGCCACGCGTCTGGGCGTTGTCGGAACGATGGCTCCCTTCGATCTCCTGCTCGCCGATCCACCCTATGGAAAAGGCCTTGGGGAAAAGGCGCTGGCCTCGGCGCTGGCTGGCGGATGGCTCGCCCCGCACGCGATCTGCGTGGTCGAGGAAACCGCCGACCATGAGCTCAAGAGCGTGGACGGCTTCGAACTCGTCGAGAGACGCGTCTATGGCGACACCGCGACACACTTTATGAAACGTGCCTGACTTTGGTCACGCTCTGCTGTCAGTTGACGCAGATGTCATTCCCGCATGCTTTAAGGCATATCTCAGTGCCGCTATCTCTTGGAGCAGGCGAATTTCGGGAGCACCGCATGATGTCCATTGAGTTGCCGAAGCTGCTCGGCGCCGCCCTCCTCGCAGGCGCGCTGCTGATGCCTTCCGTTCAGGCGTCCGAGACGGAAGAACCTTCCTACCGGCCGGAGGTGGTTGATTTTACCCTCGACAACGGTCTGGAGGTGGTGGTGATCCCGGACCGCAGGGCGCCCGTGGTTACCCACATGCTCTGGTATCGGGTGGGCAGCGCGGATGAGGATTTCGGCCGTTCCGGCTATGCGCATTTTGTCGAGCACCTCCTGTTCAAGGCCACCGAGAACCACGATGTGGGTGAATTCTCGCGGCGCGTGGCGGAGGTCGGCGGGCGCGAGAACGCGTTCACCTCCTATGACTTCACCGGCTATTTCCAGCAGGTCGCGCCCGCGCAGCTGCAAACCATGATGGAGTTCGAAGCCGACCGGATGGTCAATCTGGCCCTGACCGACGAAGTCGTGCTGCCCGAGCTGCAGGTCGTTATCGAGGAGCGCGTGCAGCGTATCGACAACAACCCCAGCGCCATGCTGGGCGAAGCCATCAACGCAACGCTCTACCAGCATCACCCCTACGGCATTCCGATCATCGGCTGGATGCATGAGATCGAGGAGATGAACCTCGAAGGGGCCAAGGAATTCTATCGCCGCTTCTACGGGCCCAACAATGCGGTCCTGATCGTGGCGGGCGATGTCGATCCGGACGAGGTCCGGACCATGGCGGAAGCAAGCTACGGCCAGGTGCCGCCCAACGATGCCATCGTGGAGCGTCAACGCGTCCAGGAGCCGCCGCAGGCCGCCGCGCGGACCGTCACGCTGCGCGACGAGCGCGTGGGAACTCCCAGCGTCAGCATGTACTGGCTGGTGCCTTCCTACAGCATGGCCGAGCCCGGGCAGGCCGAGGCACTCGACCTCCTCGCTGCGGTGGTTGGCGACGGCGTTCGCAGCCGGCTCCATCAGTCGCTGATCGTTGACCAGGGCATCGCGGCTTCCGCCGGTGCCTTCTACAGGGGCACCTCACTCGATACGACGAATTTCGTCCTTTACGGCACGCCGCGCGGCGAGGCTTCGGTCGAAGACGTGGAAGAGGCCCTTCTGGCCGAGTTGGGCCGCATTATCGATGAAGGCGTCACCGAGCGCGAACTGGAGGCGGTCAAGCGCCGCTTTCTGCGCTCCACCATCTTCGCGCGCGACAGCCAGTCCGGCATGGCGCGCATGTTTGGTGCCTCGCTGACGACCGGCTCATCGGTGGAGGACGTTCTCGACTGGCCCGATCGCCTGCGGGAAGTGACCCCCGAGGACGTCCAGGAGGCCGCCCGGCGCCATCTGATGGATGGGCCGGCCGTTACCGGATATCTTCTCCCGAGCGAACAGGAGCCGTCATGATCAGGGCCACCGAGATGAATCTGCGAGCGGTCCAGGACGGGCTGTTCCGGGCGCTGAGCATCGTGATCCTCGCGCTCGCCTTCGTCACCTTCCCGGTGGTGATGGCGGCGCGTGCCGATGTCGACATCCAGGAAGTCACGTCCGAAAAGGGCATCACGGCCTGGCTGGTCGAGGACTACACCGTTCCGATCATCAATATCCGCTTCTCCTTTGCTGGCGGCAGCGTGCAGGAGCCTGAAGGCAAGGAGGGTCTCGCGAACCTCATGACCGGGCTCTTCGACGAAGGCGCGGGCGACCTGGAGTCGGCCGCGTTCCAGGAGCGGATGGACGATGCCGGCGGGGAGCTCAGCTTCTCGGCCTCGCGCGACGTGATCCACGGCTCGATCCGCATGCTGGCTGAAGACCGCGAGGAGGTGCTCGACCTCTTGCGCCTGGCGCTCACGGAGCCGCGTTTCGACGACGCCCCCTTCGAGCGGATCCGCGCCCAGATCCTGACCGGCATCCAGTCGCGCGAGCGCGATCCCGACCACCAGGGCCGCCAGGCCTTCGCGCGCGCGCTGTTCGGCGACCATCCCTACGGGCGCTCCGACGAAGGGACGAGCGACACGCTGGCCGCCCTCACGCCTCAGGACGTGCGCGGGCTCCATGAGCGCCTCTTCGCGCGCTCCAATCTCAACGTCGCGGTGGTCGGCGCCATCGATGCCGGCACGCTCGGCGAGGTGCTCGACGATGTCTTTGGCGACCTGCCCGAGGAAGCCGATCTCGCCGAGATCGAACCCGTCGAACCCGAACTCGCGCAGGAGGTGGCGTTCGAGTTCGCGCTTCCGCAGTCGACCCTGCAGCTGGTCTTTCCCGGGCTTGCCCGCGACGATGACGAATTCTTCGCCGCCTTCCTGATGAACCACATACTGGGTGGCGGGTCGTTCTCCTCGCGTCTCTTCAACGAAGTGCGCGAGGCGCGCGGGCTGACCTACGGCATCGGTTCCTGGCTGCGGACGGACGACTACTCCAATTCCCTCAACATCTCGACCTCGACACGCTCCGACCGCGTGGAGGAAGCGATCGAGGTCATCGAAGCCGAAATCGCGCGGATGATCGCGGAGGGCCCGACGGACGAGGAACTGGCGGATGCGAAACGCTATCTCATCGGTGCCTATGCCATCAACAATCTCGACACCTCCTCCTCGGTCGCCCGCACGCTCGTGGAACTGCAGCGCAACGAGCTCGGCATCGACTACATTGCGCGGCGCGAGGAACTCATCAACGCGGTCACGCGCGATCAGGCTCACGCGGCAGCGCGGCGGCTTCTGACGGCCGACCCCGCGGTCCTGGTGATCGGACCGGCCAGGACCAGCACCGCCGAACCAGGCTGAGCCAAACGCGCGCCTCTTGCCGGAGCCGGACATGCCCGCACGCCTTGCAGACCGGAAAAGCGCGCCGCCCAAGGGCCGCGAACATTCGGGGCCGACGGTCGGCGTCGCGCTCGGCGGCGGCGGCGCACGAGGTCTGGCCCACATCCACGTCATCGAGGCGCTGGACGAGATGGGTATCCGGCCCACCGTGATGGCCGGCACCTCGATCGGCTCGATCATCGGGGCCGGTGTCGCGGCTGGCATGAGCGGTCGCGACATCCACGAGTTCGCCGAGGAGACGCTCGGCCAGAAGGCCGAGGTGCTGAGCCGGATCTGGCGCTCGCGCCCTTCGAGCATTTCGGAACTCGTGGAGGGAGGCGTCCGCCTCGGCCAGTTCAACGTAGAGCGAATCCTGCGCTCGTTCCTGCCGGAATCCATCCCCGGAACCTTCGCCGAACTCGCGATCCCGTTGCGGGTGGCCGCCACCGACTATTACGCCCATGAGACGCTGGTCATGGAAGAAGGCGATCTGCCGCGCGCGCTGGCGGCGTCGTCTGCGATCCCGGCGGTATTCCGGCCGATCCAGCACAGGGGCCGGCTTCTGATTGACGGCGGCTTTTCGAACCCCGTTCCCTTCGATCTCCTGCGCGACCGCGCCGATATCGTGATCGCCGTGGATGTCGTCGGCGCACCCGTTGCGGAGAGCCCGAAGATTCCCAACACGATCGATCTGAGCATCGGGGCGAGCCAGATCGTCATGCAGCAGGTCGTGGCGCTGAAGCTGAAGGAATGGCGGCCGCACATCCTGCTGCGCCCCGCGGTTTCGCGCTACAAGGTTCTCGACTTCCTCAAGATCGCGAACGTGCTGGAAAGCAGCCGGTCCATCCGCGAGGAAACCAAACGCGCCGTGGAAGCCGCGTTTGAAGGCATCGAGTCCACCCGCTCCTGAACCCCGGCTCAGATGCGGTCGCGAAGCGCGTACCAGTTCAGCGCCAGATAGAGCAGCACGGGACGCAGGGCCTTGCCGCCGGGAAATGCCGGTATCTTCAGTTCCTCGAACAGCTTGAGCCGGTCGCGGTTGCCCGATACCGCTTCCGCGTAGAGCTTGCCGGCGAAATTGGCCAGCATCACCCCATGGCCCGAGAAACCGCCGATCGAGATCACATTCGGCTTCACCTCGCGCATAAAGGGCTTGCGCGGCATGGTGATGCCGACATAGCCGCCCCACGCATGCGTCAGTTCGACATCCGCCAGATCCGGATACACTTCCGCGATCTGACGGCGGATGGCGTTCTCGATGTCGCTGGGATCGGAGGTCGAATAGATTTCGCGACCGCCGAAGAGAAGACGCCCGTCGCCCGTCTTGCGGAAGTACCGCACCACGAAGCGTGAATCGTCGACGCTCTCGCCGCCCGGCAGGACGGGACTGTCGTCGCCCAGCGGCGGGGTGGCGCCGATGAAGGATCCGATCGGCATGATGTGGGCGGCCGAGACGGGATCGAGATCGCGCCCATGCGCATTCGTCGCCACCAGCACCTTGTCGGCGGTCACCGTGCCCGAAGGGGTTCTGACGATCACCTTGCCGCCAGCGGTCTCGATGGCGGTGACGGGCGTATTCTCATGCAGCAGCGCGCCGGCCGCGCTTGCCGCGCGCGCTGTGCCGACGAGCAGCTTCAGCGGATGGATATGACCGGTTCCCGCATCCCGCATGCCCCCGAAATAGCGTCGCGAGCCGACCCGCCAGGCCGTCTCCTCGGCATCCATGAAGCTGACATGAGGATAGCCGACCCGGTCGGTGAGATAGTCGCAATAGGCCCGATATTCGGCGACGTAGCGCTTCTTGTGCGCCACGGAGAGATGACCGGGCCGGTAGTCGATGTCGATGCCATTGGCCTCGGAGAATTCGAGCAGATGCGCCTTCGCTTCCTCGGCAAGGTCGAAAAGCGCCTTGGCGCGGGTCCATCCCAGTTCCTGCTCGAGCTCGTCGACGCCGGTGCGCTGGCCGGTGTTCAACTGTCCGCCATTGCGACCCGAGGCGCCATCGCCGAAGCGGTACTGTTCGAGAAGGAGCGCGCGCACGCCGGACTTCGCGAGATGGACAGCAGCCGACAAACCGGTGAAACCGCCACCGATGATCGCGACATCTGCACGCGCATCGCCGTTCAGTGCGGGGTAGGTGGGCCGGTCACCGACCGAATCCTCATACCAGGAGACACCGGGGGAGATCGGGGATTGGTAGCGCATGACTGGACCTGAACACGAATTGCGCGCCATGTCTTTGGCGGCTTGGGTTTCCAGTCTTTTGGACGATGTAGGCGAAGATGCCAAGCACCCGTGGTTCAGCCCTCCGTCGCCAGCGGCTCCGTGGCAATACGCGAAAGCCGGATCACCGCCTGTGTGCGGCTATCCACCCCGAGTTTCTGAAGGATCGCGGAAACGTGGGCCTTCACCGTGGCTTCCGAAACATGGAGTTCGAATGCGATCTGCTTGTTAAGGAGCCCTTCGGCCAGCATGGACAGGACGCGCGTCTGCTGCGGCGTCAGCGTACGAAGCCGCGCGATGAGGTCGCCGATCTCGGGATCGCCTTCGACACCGAGTTCCATGCCTGCCGGCTTGACGATCTCGCCGTCGATGACCCGGCGCACGGCGCCCCGGATTTCGTCCATGCTGGCGGATTTGGATATGAAGCCCGATGCGCCCAGCTCCAAGGCCCGGCGAATGGTGGCTGCGTCGTCATGTGCGGAGACGATCACGATCGGCAAGGAAGCGTCCATCCCGCGCAGCGCGACAAGGCCCGAAAGACCGCTGACGCCGGGCATGGAAAGGTCGAGAAGAACGAGATCGATCTCCTGACCGCCGCCGATAAGGGATTTGGCTCCTTCGAAGTCTCCGACTTCGATTATCCGGCTCTGGTCGTCTATGCCCGTCAAGGCCTGCCTGAGGGCTCCACGAAATAGCGGGTGGTCGTCCGCGATGACGAAGCTTATTCCGGTTGCCAAATCTTCCCCTCCCGCGCTCTCCCCGCCGCTTTTGCAGCGAAAAGAGGGTGCGAAGGTCGATCTTGCCTTTACTGGGTGCAATTTACAATGCTCGCGGTCCCTGGCTGGCCCAGTCGGCAAAAAGGGGCGCGAAAGCCGCGCTGCCGCGAAACGGCATCGCAAAAGCGTGAATTGTGGGAACTTATACTTTCGTCGAAGATTTTCTGGAAAGGATGTATCGGGAACCAGATCCGGGATCATCTCCATGGATAAGATCCAGAAAATTGCGACTTTCTGCACGGCAAGGCTCGTTTTCCTGGCGGGCATCGCGATCTACATCGTCATGATGTTCTTTTCGGCCGATCCCTCTTTCGCCTTCAAGGCCGGTGCGACCCTCACCCTGCTCATGGCGGGCATCCTGGTGTGGAAGGCTCATTTCATCAAACGGCAGGAACCCAGCAGCACCGAGGTGTGGCTCTATCTCGACAATGCCACGCGGCCCCGCAGCGCGAAGGCCAAGCGCGACTTCGCCGAGAAGCTCGGGCAGGTTTATGGGCGGTTTTCGCTGCACAGCCTGGCGATCGCCTGCATCATGTTTGCGATCTCGAGCGGCCTGCTGGACGTGCTGGAAGACCCGGGGACCCAATCCCTTCTGGCGGGCGCCTACTGACAGCTCAGGCTCGGCCGAGTTCCTCCGAGCGATTGCGTGCCGCCTCGACGGCCTTTTCCATCAGTTCGAGAAGTCGGTGCTCGCCCATCAGAACGTCGAGCGCGGCCTGCGTCGTGCCGTTGGGACTCGTGACCTGACGACGCAGTTCGGCAGGGTCTTCCTCCGTTTCGATGATCAGGCTCGCTGCGCCGAAAGCGGTCTGGCGCGCCAGGAGCGCTGCCACGTCGCCCGGCAACCCGGCCTTCTCGCCCGCCTTGGTCAGGCATTCGACGAAGTGGAAGAGATATGCCGGCCCCGAGCCCGACACCGCCGTGACGGCGTCCATCAGACCCTCGTCGGCGATCCGTGCGACTTCCCCGCTCGCTGACAGGAGGTCGGCGACAAATTTCTCTGTCGGTCCATCGACATTGGCGTTGGCGACGAGGACCATCATGCCCTTGCCGATCGAGGCGGGCGTGTTGGGCATGCATCGCAGGATGGGCGTGTCCGAGCCCAGAATGGCCTCGAAGGCTGCGATCGACGTGCCCGCGGCCACGCTCACGAACGCGCTGCCGGATTCCGCGAAGGTGCGATAGGCTGGCACCACTTCGCCGACCGATTGCGGCTTCATGGCCAGAACGATCAGTTCAGGGCGCAATCCGTGTTCGAGAGAGGCCGGTTCGGCCACGACCTTGACCCCGAGCTTGCGGGCCTTTTCAGCATTGTCGTGACCGGGCTCGACGACCGCAACGTCTTCCTGGGCAAGGCGCCCGGCCGTGAGCCAGCCTGACAGCATTGCGCGGCCCATATTGCCGCAGCCCACGAGTACCACCTTGATGCCCATGGTCCATTCCTCCCGCAAGATTAGCTTCTTCGGCAGACTGTTTGGACCGGATGACGATTTCGTGCAATGCAGCGGGTCGGAAGGTCGTGTCTCAAATTGCCGATCACGCCAGGGGGGCGCTTCTGGACGTCAGGACCGGCAGGCCCTTAGTGGGTCGTATCGCGACGCAGAAGGGTAACGAGAACGGTCCGCATCGCGGAGTATTCTTCGCTGCCGATTTTGACTTCCCGGTCTCCCCTTGCCTTTCGCGGCGAAAAATTCGCGCGTCGCAGCGCAGCTCCGAACACGGCCGCATCGACCCCGATGTCATGAGCCATATTCTCGACGGTCGTGTGTTTCGCTAGCATGAACGCTCCTATGCTTCAGTCTGAATATATAGGTATTCCCGCCTGGAGCGGCAAACGGGTTGGGCGAACCCGCAGATTACAGACTGAGGCACCGCCGGCTCGGAGCGGGGGCTACGCGTGCGACTTTTCGGGGATCGTGGACCGCGACACCAGTCTCAAGCCGAGCGCCGCAAGGACAAAAACCATCCAGACGGGGTCCGCGCGCCGGAAGAAGAAGCTTTCCAGAAGGGCGTTGAGGAGGGTGTAGGTCAGCATCATCAGGAAGAGATCGGCCAAAAGCACGTTGGTCCTGAAGAGCGGAGCGCGCGCATAGTCGCGCAGGGGTATGAACACGAAGACGAGGATGGCGACGACCAGCGTCGGCAGCCCCATGGTGAGCGCGACATCGAGATAGCCATTATGCGCGTGCACGATGTTGCGCACGTCCCAGGCCATGTCGAAATGCATGTCGGTCTGGTTGACCGCCACCGCGCCCCAGAAGCTCTCATATCCATAGCCGGACCAGGGGCGTCGCCCGATCATGTCGAGCGAGAATTCCCAGATGGCCAGTCGTCCCGTGTAGGTCATGTCGGGCAGGTTCGCTTCCGCAAGCCGGGCCACGGGATCGAAAAGCGCGATGCCGATCGTTGCGACCGCCCCGAGCACGAGGCCTACAGCAACGGCAAGCGATGTCAGCCGATGCAGACCCAGGAAACGCGGCAGCAGCACCACCAGTACCGTAATGGGGAGGAGGCCGGCGGCCGTCTTCGAACCGGTGTTCCAGACGAAGACGAAAGCGGCGAGAAGGATGGCCGCGCCGAGCGCGAGACGGCCCTGGCGCATCAGAAAGAGCCCCACGAAGCCGATGGACGCCACCACGGGGCCGGCAATGTTCTTGTGCGAGAAGACCCCTCGCCACATCCCGGCATGTTCGGGCTCCGGGCCGACCGCGCCGTGGACCGCCGATCCCGGCAGCAGGAAGACACCGAAATAGCAAAGGCCAAGAGTGACCACCGAGGCAAAGGTGAGGACGAGGGTGAATGCGCCCATGTCGCGCGGAAGACTAAGGACCGCCGCCACGCTGATTATCGCGATCACCGTGAAGGCATAAGAGCGGAGCGCGCCGTCGCTGTCATGCGAGGTCAGCACGGATATGCCGGCGAAAAGAAGCAGAAGAAGCCACCAGGGGCTGATGATCGACAGGACGGTCCGTCGGTCGGCGAGCATCAGCATGGAGAGAAGCGCCAGCGCTCCCATCACCCCGTAGCCGAGCTGGTTCAGCGGATCGCCACCCGTGCCGACGGCCTCGCTGGATGACGAGAAGGGCCGGAACGTCAGAAATAGCGCTGTGAGGATGAGTGTCGCGACGACGGACGCAATGGCCGCTGCCCCGTCGGTCGCCCGGTCGGCGGCCGGCTCAATTCTTCTCTGGCTGACGATACTGTTCATTGACGTAGCCAAATTCGGCCAGAACCCTTCCTGCCGCGACATATACCGGATAGATCGCCGATGCTGGCCATCGTTTCGTGACCAGCCTGGCGGTCGCTCGCAGCGGGGAGGCGGCCAGCAGCGCCAGGCTCTTGCCCGTGACGCGCATACGACCCCATGGGCTGTCGGCCCGGTAGCCGCGCTCCACCAGTGTTGAAATGACGCCGTTTCTCAGCGAGCGGGATCTGATCCAGTCCGATTCGAGCCGGCGCGGCGGGATGGTCTCGTGAACTTGGCCTTCGGCGCACCAGGCAAGCACGAAACCCTTCTTGCGGGCACGGCTCAGAAAGTCGGAATCGCCACCACCCATGAAATTGAAACGCAGATCGAGAAAGGGCGGTCCCATCGCCATGAGGACCTGGCGGGTCAGCAGAAGATTGCCGGAGGAATACAGTGCCTCGACCCTCCCCGTTCTTTGATGGGGAGGAGAAAAAACCGGATGGTCGGCCCAGCGCGCATGGGCAGGGTTGTCGAACACCGGCACTTGCGGCCCTCCGACAATGTCGGCACCGAGCGCTTCCGCCGCAGAGCACATGTTCTCCATCCAGCCTATATCGGCCAGCTCGTCATCGTCGATCGACAGCAGGTAGCGAAAGCGCGGAAAGACCGACAGGGCCGTCTCCCAGCCCGCATTATAGGCGCAGCAATTGCCGCGCTCGTGGGCGACGATACAGAGGCCCTGCGCCTCGCCCGTTTCGAAAAATGGGCCGGCGGCGGCGAGACCTTCGCGCTGCTCTGCCTCGTTCTCGACCACGATCACGGCAAAGCTGCGCGCAGTCTCCTGCCCGAGGATCGAACGAAGGGTCGCGATGAGGTGGTCGGGCCGGCGGAATGTGGGAACCACGACGACGCACTCGATCGCCTCGGGCTCCAAACCCGGCGAACGAAGCCCGATCGTGTGCGTGGATGTGCCGGTCTCGGTCATGAAATCGCGCTCTGCCTCGCCTGCAGCTAATACGCGCGGCGCTTAAGGTCGCGTTAATCGTCTTGCCGATCGCGGTCGGCTTTGCGCGACAATTAAGAATGTTAGCGATCGGCTTAGTCAGGTTTTCATCCGAAACCTGTATTCGGCGTATCGGGAAGGTTAGCGATGAAACTCTTGTTTGCGACATCCATCGTGCCGACGACGAGCGTCGGCAGCGGCTACGAGATCGCCAATCGGGCGATCCTCGACGGGCTGTGCCGTGCCGGTGTCGACGTGACGGTGGTCGGCTTTTCCTGGCCGGGCCGTCCCGTCGCCGATCCCGACCGCACCATGGTGCTGGGCGAGATCGACGTCCGCACCGACACCGCACCATGGCCGGTGCGGCTCAAGTGGCTGGCGCGGGCCATTTCCTCGGGGACGACGTTTTCGTCATCCAAGCTTCTGGAGGTGTCGGCGGACCAACTGCGCCAGGCGCTTCATCAGCATGGTCCGTTCGATGGCGTCATCCTGAACTCGGTGCAGTTCGCGGGGGCGTTCGAGCAGGTTTTTGCCGATTGGCCAAGCATCTATCTGGCGCACAATGTCGAGCATGTATCGGCGCGCGAGAATGCAAGCTCCCTGACAGGCTACAAGGCCGCCCTCTTCCGACGGGAAGCGCGGTTGCTGCAGGATCTCGAACGTCGGTTATGCGCGCGAGCCCGGTTTGTCTTCACGCTTGCACCAGAAGACCTGAAATCCCTCGGCCCTGGCGCTGAGGGTGGGGCGTATCTTCCGCTTGTCAGTCGCCAAGATCCAGAGCCGCCATCCCCACGTCAAGCCAGCTACGATGCAGCGGTTATCGGAACATGGACCTGGCAGCCCAACTTCATCGGACTGCGCTGGTTTCTGGACGAGGTAGTGCCGCACCTTCCCCCCGAACTTACCGTCCAAATCGCCGGAAGCGTGCCGAATGGGATTTCTTCCAATCATCCTGGAATCCGGTTCGTGGGACGTGTTCCCGACGCGACGGCCTTCTTGCGCGGCGGAAGAGTCGTGCCACTGTTCAGCCGCGCGGGAACTGGCGTCCAGTTGAAAACGATCGAGACATTCGAGCTTGGACTCCCGGCCGTGGCGACCACGGCGTCGTTGCGCGGTGTGGAAGCACGTCCGGGCAATTGTCACGTGACCGACGACCCGCGCGCTTTCGCCGCCGCCATGATCGGTATCGCGCGCCGCAGCGCACCGGACCTGGATGGCCGCGACTTCCACGCGCGTCAGCGTGCTGCGCTCGACGACGCGCTGGCACGCGGGCTGCGGAGCCTTGCCTGCAAGAGAACAAGGATCGCGGCATGAACATCCAGCATTCCGCGGGAGACATGATGCCAACCGACGTGCGCGATGTCCTAGGCACGAAGGTCTTGTCATTGCACCGGTCCGAGGCAATTGCGCTGCTCAAGGAGGTGATCGCTCAGAAGCGGTTTACGCGGCTGGCCTTTCTCAACGCCCACAACGCCAACATTGCCTGTACGGTGCCTGATTTTGCCCGGGCACTCGATCACTTCGTTGTTCTTCCCGACGGGATCGGCGTCGATATCGCTTCCCGTGTTCTCTATGGCGATGCCTTTGCCGAAAACCTCAACGGTACGGATTTCGTGCCCGATCTTCTGCGGGAATTCGACGAACCGATCACCGTCGGGCTGGTCGGATCGCGCACGGAACACGGCTCCCTGGCCCGGGACAAGCTCGAGGCGATTGCCCCGAATCTGAGGTTCGTGTTCATCAACGATGGCTATTTCGACGTCGATCGACAGGACGCTATCCTGGAAGAACTCCGCGCCATCAAGCCGGACATCCTGCTCGTTGCCATGGGGGTGCCGCGGCAGGAGTTCTGGATTTCAGAATACGTGACTGCCGATCATTGCACGCTGGCGATCGGGGTGGGGGCGCTATTCGACTTCCTGAGCGGCCAGGTTGCCCGGGCGCCTCTCTGGATGCGGCAGCTGCGTATCGAATGGGTCTATCGTCTCGTGCTGGAGCCGGAACGGATGTGGCGGCGCTACATACTGGGGAACCCGCTGTTTCTGCTGCGCGTGATTCGCCAGAAGCTGACCTCGCATGGCAGGGGGCGATGAACACCCATGTCCTTCCTGAACTGATGGAGACGGTGAGCCGGGATCGACCGGTCTTCGCGATGGTGACGGCAAGCCATGGGCCGGACTTCGAGCGCTGTCGCCTCTTGTGCGAATCTATGGATCGCTGGGTGACGGGTGCACGCCGCCACTATCTGCTCGTTGCAGGCCACGACGTCGATCTATTCCGTCAGCTCGAAGGTCCAGGACGGGTCGTGGTCGACGAACGCGACGTTCTGCCGGGTTGGCTCCATGCCTTTCGCGACCCTAGCAGCCTGATGCGTCGCCACATCTGGCTGTCATTTCGCACACCACCGCTGCGCGGCTGGCACGTTCAGCAGATGCGGCGCATCGCCATTGCCGAAAAGGTCGATGAGGACGTTCTCATCTACTGCGATTCGGACGTGATCTTCGTGCGTCCCTTCGACTGCTCGACGCTCTTCGGTTCTGGCGGCCTTAGCTTTTACAGAAAGACCGATGGAATTGGAGATGGTACCCCTCCAACGCATCGCCAATGGGTCGCCAATGCGGGCCACGCGCTGGGTCTCGAACGGCACCCTGTCCACGCGCATGACTACATCGCCACGCTCATTGCGTGGCAGCGGGAAACAGTCCTGGGCATGTGCCGGCATATCGAGATGCTGCACGGGCGACATTGGGCCGCGGCAATCGCGGCGCGCCGGCATTTTTCCGAGTGCATCCTTTATGGTCGCTACGTTGACGAAGTGCTGACGGGCACGGGACATGCACGCACCCAGGAACGGCTCTGCCGGGTCATGTGGAACGGTCAGGCGCCGGACGACGACGATATTCTCGGTTTCCTTTCCGGCCTGGAGCCCCATCAGGTCGCCGTGGCAATCCAGTCGTTCATCGGCGTGGACCCACAGAGGGTGCTTAGTCTCCTGGCCCGAGCCGGCCTTTAGCCTTCGGCTTTGCCTTTTCCGTCGAGCCGCCTTATATTGAAAAGGTGTAGTGGGGCTCATGAACCCCCGCGCGGCATGTTGGTGCTGCGGTTTGTGCCGATTGTCGGCCTCCCGAATCGTGTCATGCGGTGTCGGCCACCCCTCCAGGGGATGATCGGCTTTTCCGTTATCGACCATCAAAACAGAAGAAGGAAGAACATTGCAGGTATTCGTTCGCGACAACAATGTGGACCAGGCTCTCAAGGCGCTGAAGAAGAAGATGCAGCGCGAGGGCATTTTTCGTGAGATGAAAGCCCGCCGCTCCTACGAAAAGCCTTCCGAGAAGCGTGCCCGCGAGAAGGCTGAAGCCGTTCGCCGCTCCCGCAAGCTGGCGCGCAAGCAGGCGCAGCGCGAAGGCCTGTTGCCCGGCAAGAAGAAGCCCGTTCGGCCCACCGGCCGTCCCGTCGCTCCCTCCGCGCAGCGCGCCTAGTTTCCTTTTCCAACGTTCCGTTCTGCCGACGCCATCCCCTGTCGGGGAGCGGCGTTGGCGCCGTTGGCAGGCCAGCGGTCGCTTTTCCACGACCTATTTTTGCTTTCCCACCCGGCCGCCATTTCCTCTTCTCCCGCGGCGCGCTAGCGTCCCGCCGGTCCAACTGGGGGGAGACTGAAATGGGTGAGGCAGCCGAGCAACCGGGTCGGGGCGGGCGGATCGAACCGCGCGCCCATGGCGGGCCGATTCAGCTTTTTTACGGTCCAGAACCCGCCACTCCGCGCCCCGTCATTTCACATGCCTCCGGCATCCACATGTGGGACATGGACGGCCGTCGTTACCTTGACGGCTCGTCGGGTCCGGTGGTGACCAACATAGGCTACGGCAACCGGCGGGTGCTGGATGCCATGGTGCGGCAAGCGCAAAAGGTCTGCTATGCCAGCCGCGCGGTCTTCGAGAACCAGGCGAATATCGATCTGGCCGATCTTGTGACTGGCCTGGCGGGACCGGGTCTGGATCGGGCCTTCATCACGTCGGGAGGATCGGAGGCCACCGAGGCCGCAATCAAGCTTGCCCGCCAATATGCCGTCGCGCGGGGCGAACCCGAACGATGGAAGGTGCTGGGGCGTAACCCGGGATATCATGGCGCTACTCTTGGCGCGGCGGCGGTGACGGGCGACCCCGATTCCGATGCGCTGTTCGGCGCGGGAATGCTGGTCATGCCGAAGGTACCTGCCCCCTTTACCTATCGCCTCCCGGAAAACCACGACGTCGACAGCAACGCCCGCCGATGCGCGGCTGCATTCGAAGAGGCGATCCTGGCCGAAGGCCCGGAAACGGTGCTGGCCTTCATCATGGAGCCGGTCGGCGGACTTGCGACCGGCGCATTGGTGGCGCCTGACCATTACTACCGTGCAGTCCGCGACATCTGCGACAGACACGGTGTGCTCCTGATCTACGATGAGGTAATGAGCGGCGCGGGGCGAACCGGGAGTTTCCTGGCGGCCGATCATTGGCCCGATGCCCGTCCCGACCTTGTGACGCTCGCCAAAGGAATTGCTGCCGGTTACACGCCGCTCGGCATGGTGCTGGCCCCGGCTACCATGGTCGACACGGTCGTGGCCTCCGGCGGCTTCATGCACGGCCACACCTACTCGGCCAATCCGCTCTCCTGTGCCGTCGGTCTGGCCGTCGTCCAGGAAATGATGGACCACGATCTGATCGCCAATGCGCGCGACATGGGCGTGCTCCTGCGGCAGCGACTCCAGGCTCTCATGGGCGCAAGCTCCATCATCGGCGACGTCAGAGGGCTCGGTCTGCTCAATGCGGTGGAAATCGTCGCCGATCGCGACAGCAAGGCCATGTTTGCGTCAGAGACCCGCGCTGTCGAGCGGATCATCGCACTCGCGCAGGAACGCGGCCTGCTGCTGTATACACGCAGAACGGCCGGCGGGAAGTTCGGCGAATGGCTTATGTTGACCCCGCCGCTGATCGTATCGCCGCAGGATATCGAGGAGATCGTCTCGCTCCTCGCCGACTCGCTGGCGGCGTTTGAGCGCGAGATCGGCAGGACCTGACAGCAAAGCGGCGGCCCAAAGGCCGCCGCTCGTTCGTTTTGCGGTCGTTGTTCCGGATCACGCAGCCGGTTTGCGGAACCGCTGAATGCCCCAGGCGAGATGGCCGGCATCGGCAGCCTTCACCCAGTTCTCGAGACCCTGGATCATCTTGTCCAGATAATCCTTGGAGGCCGAACCGGTCAGCTTGTCGTAATTGGCGATCAGGTCTTCGCGGACGCGCGCATAGTGGTTGCGCAGATGGGCCGTCAGATCGACCTGGTCCAACACCTGAAAACCTTGCGCCAGGGCCGCCTCGCGGTAGAAGCGGAATGAACCGAGACTGGTCAGGTTGAGCCGATCGTAGACCGGCTGCAGCACGCCTTCCGGACAATCATCCGCCTGCATCGGATCGGTGAAGATGAATTCGCCACCCGGCTTGAGGACCCGGTAGACCTCGGCCAGGACCTGTGCACGCTGATCGGAATGCAGGATTGCATCCTGCGACCAGACGATGTCGTGGCTGCCGTCGGGCTCGGGAATGTCTTCGAAGACGCCATGGACCACCGAGACCTGGTCGGAGAGCCCCAAGCGATTGTTCTTGTGGCGGTTGGTGTCATTCTGGGTTTCGGAAATGTTGAGGCAACGCACGCTGGCGCCGAACTTCCTGGCGATCCGACGCGCGGAGCCGCCGTAGCCAGCGCCGATGTCGAGCACCTTCGTATCGGCATCGATCTTCTCCAGCATTTCAGCCATGCGGTCGACCGTCTCCGCGCTTGCCTCACGGATGTCATTTGTCGTGTCGTAGATCCCGATGTGAAGATCCTCGCCGCCCCACACGGTGGAATAGAATGTATCGGCATCGTCACTGTCGTAGTAGCTCTCGGTGACGTCACGCACATCCGGTTGGTCGTCGAGACGGGAGACCCCGCCCCAGCGCTTCAGTTGCAGGGCAGACTTCTCGGCCACGTGAACGAAGAAGTCAGGCTCGGCTTCCTGATAGGTTTCCTGAAAATCGCCATATGTACGCACCCGCTGGAAGCCCGCTTCCTGGAGCAGCTTGCGCACGTAGTTCTTGCGTATGGGGCACAGGTTCAGCGTGTACTCGGAACCATCGTCGAAGGAGTATTTGAAGCGGACAAGACCTTCATCGATATGCTCGGGCTCGGCCGTCACACGATCCCCGCAGTAGTAGTATTTGTGTTTCGACGAGAAACCGTGATCGAGGATCGAATCGTAGTTGCGCTGGTCGAGGATGAGGATGCCGTCATGCTTTAGCGCGGCATAGAATTCCGCCAGCGCGCGTCGGCGATCGCTCTCCTCATGCATGTGGGTGAATGAATTGCCGAGACAAATGATGGCGTCGTACTTGCCCTGGATGTCTCGGTTGAGCCACCGCCAGTCAGCCTGAACCGTTTTCAGCACAATTCCCCTCGCCTGGCCGTTTGCGAAGGCCTTGCCGAGCATCTCGCCCGAACCGTCCGCTGTGGTGACGTTGAAACCAGCCTGCGTCAGCCGCACGGAGTGAAATCCGGTGCCGGCCGCCACGTCCAGGACAGTTTCCTTGCCACGGGCACGCAGAACGTCGATGAAGAACTGGCCCTCGCTTTTGGCCCGGCCTTCCCAGTCGATCAGCTCGTCCCACTTCTCCACGAAGCTCTTGACGTATTCACCGACATATTTGTCGGTCTCACGGACGGCGAGCGGATCATCGCCATAATCCTGGACGTCGGTCGGCTGGGCTACGGTTTGAGAACTCATGCGGTTCATCCCTCCTGGTCTGTTGTTCGGTAGGCCCTGTCCGGCGTGGGCGGACATGCGCTGAGGTCAGCGGGGCCAAGGCAGCATCACACACTGTCGCCGCGGGCTTCATCTGAACGCCGCCCGCGCTGGCCACATCCGCGACCACAATCTGTAATGATAAATCTATCTGCCTACGTTCAATGATATATGGATATCTCAGGGCGTCAAATCTGCTTATGCAAATGAAACACCACTCCAATTTCAAAACATCTTAGAAAAGGGAATTCGAATGATACATACATCCGACTTAAGGTCGTCTTGCCTATATAATCGATAGATGAAATACCTTCTCATTCAAGTCGAAATTTTTTTTCGACGTTTCAATAAGATCGGCGCATTTGGGAATGTCGTTCTTTCGCGCCCAGGCCAGAGAAAAGGCTGTATACAGCGAGGTTTCGAGTTGCCGGGTCGCCTTGCCGAAGCAGGACACAGGCATCCGGTCATTGCGTCGCCGCATCGCCTGCCATATTAGATCGCTCGGCAATAGGAGGCACCGGCTTTCATGATGACTATGCGCACCGAGACAGACACTTTCGGCCCCATCGATGTTCCCGCGGACCGCTATTGGGGCGCGCAGACCCAGCGATCACTCCAGAACTTCAAGATCGGCACCGACCGCATGCCATTGCCCGTCGTTCGCGCTCTTGGGATCGTCAAACAGGCCGCCGCTGACACCAACATGGCGCTGGGTTTGCTCGACGCCGAGATCGGCGCGAAGATCGTGGCCGCCGCCGCTGAAGTCGCCGATGGCAAGCACGACGACCACTTTCCGCTTGTCGTATGGCAGACCGGATCGGGCACGCAATCCAACATGAACGCCAACGAGGTGATCTCCAACCGGGCGATCGAGATGCTGGGCGGCGAGATGGGCTCCAAGAAGCCGGTCCATCCGAACGACCATGTCAACATGAGCCAGTCGTCCAACGACACCTTCCCGACGGCCATTCACATCGCCGTGGTCATGGAAACGCATCGCGTGCTTCTGCCGGCATTGGACCATCTTATCGGCGCGCTTTCGGAGAAGGAAAAGGCCTTCGCCGACATCGTGAAGATAGGCCGTACCCACACGCAGGACGCCACTCCGCTGACTCTGGGCCAGGAGTTCTCCGGCTATGTCGCGGCGCTGATCTATGGTCGGCGGCGGGTGGTCGAAAGCCTTCACGACGTGCATGCGCTGGCCCAGGGCGGCACAGCGGTTGGCACCGGCCTCAACTCGCCGGAAGGCTTCGACACGGGCTTTGCCGCCCGCGTTGCCGAACTGACGAGCCTTCCCTTCCGCACCGCAGAGAACAAGTTCGAGGCGCTGGCAAGCCATGGCGCCCTGACCTATTTCCACGGCGCACTGTCGGCGCTCGCGGCAGACCTCTTCAAGATCGCCAACGACATCCGTTTCCTCGGCTCTGGTCCGCGCTCAGGCCTCGGCGAATTGGTGCTACCGGAGAACGAACCCGGCTCTTCCATCATGCCGGGCAAGGTCAACCCGACCCAGGCCGAAGCACTGACCATGGTCGCCACCCGCATCATGGGCAACCAGACCACCGTCGAGATGGCCGCCAGCCAGGGTCATTTCGAGCTCAACGTGTTCAAGCCGGTCATCGCCGACGCGGTGCTTCAATCCGTGCGGCTCGCGGGCGACGCCATGCGTTCCTTTGCGGACAATTGCGTGGTCGGGATCGAGGCCAACGAGCGCCGGATTGCCGAACTCATGCAGCAGTCGCTGATGCTGGTGACCGCACTCGCGCCGAAGATCGGCTATGACAATGCGGCCAAGATCGCCAAAACGGCGCACAAGAATGGCACTACCTTGCGCGAGGAGGCCCTGGCTACAGGACTGGTAAGCGAGACGGAATACGACACCATCGTGCGGCCGGAAAAGATGGTGCGTCCGGGCTGAGCAGACCATCGATCGTTCGGAATATGTGAACAAACAGTCGGCGGTTTGTGATCTCGCGCGAACGGTGAGAATGCGTATCTTCGGCCGCCTGTTGCACCGCACAATCTCCGAGGATCACATGACCACGACCAATTCCGCCACGCTTCTCGTCGCCCGTATCTTCCTGGCGATCCTGTTCATCGTTTCCGGCCTCGGCATCCTGGCCGCGCCGTCCGGCTTTGCCGGCTATATGGGCGCGATCGGCCTGCCCTTCCCGACGCTCGTCGCCTGGGTCATCATCGCACTCAAGGTGCTGGGCGGCCTCGCCATCCTGGTCGGCTTCCAGACACGCTACGCGGCTTACGCCATCGCCGCCTTCACCATCGGATCGGCTTTCCTCGGCCACATGGACTTCTCCGACCAGATGGAAATGACGGCCTTCATGAAGAACTTCGCCATTGCCGGCGGCTTCCTCGCGCTCTCGGTCGCCGGTCCCGGTGCCTGGTCGATCGATGCCCGTCGCCGTGAGCCTGCGCTGGCCCACGCCTGATCGACCTCATGGTCGGCAAGAAGCCCGGATCAATCGATCCGGGCTTCTTTCATATGAGGGTCAGCTGTTGGCGTTCAGGCGCTCGGCCAGTTCGCGGATCGCGACATCGTCGGCCGTAGATCGGCCCTTGCGCGAGACGGCAAGGCAAGCCTCGGAGCGCAGTATCACACCGTCGGACAGCACCTTCAGGTGGTTGGCTGTCAGGGTCGAGCCGGTGGTCGTGATGTCGACGACCACGTCGGCCGACCCGGCAGCGGGTGCACCTTCCGTGGCGCCCAGGCTTTCCACGATGCGGTAGACCTGGATGCCGTGCTGAGCAGAAAAAAACCTCTGGGTCAGCCGCCAGTACTTGGTGGCGATCCTGAGCCGCCTTCCGTGACGCTGCCGGAAATCCGCTGCAACGTCGTCGAGGTCGCCCATCGTGTCGACGTCGAGCCAGCAAGCAGGGACGGCAACCACCACATCGGCGCGTCCAAAGCCCAGTCTGGCGGCGATCTCGATGCGGTCGTCCATGTCTGCCAGGCTCTCCTGCAGGAGATCCTCGCCGGTAATGCCGAGATCGACCTTGCCCTGGCCCAGCTCGCGCGCGATCTCGCCAGCCGAGAGCAGCGCAACCTCGATGTCATCGCGCCCCTTGACGACCGCTCTGTAGCGACGGTCGTCACCCGGCTGCTCGATCTCGAGCCCGGCGCCAGCGAGGCGCTCCAGCGCCGCCTCCTTCAAGCGCCCTTTGGAGGGGAGGGCCAGTGTCAATGCCATTACGCGCCTTCCCGCAATGCCGCGACCCGGTCGAGCCAAACTGAAAACCCAACGCCTGGAATAGGCGCCCCTGAACCCAGAAGGGTCAAGAGTCGGTCGTAGCGCCCGCCGCCAACCAGCGTGCGGTCGCTCCCCGACACCGAGACCTCGAAAACGAGCCCTGTGTAATAGTCGAGCGGCCGCCCAAAGCCGGCATCGTAATATGCGACATCTTCCGGCAGCCCGTGCTCGGCCAGCACTCTGGCACGCGCGCCGAATGCTTCCAGCGCCGCCCCTAGAGAAATGCCCGTCTCGCCCGCAAAGGCACGCAGCGCGTCGCCCGCTCCTCGCAGCGGCACCCGTATGGACAGGAAGGCCTGCAATGCCGCCAGCGCGTCCGGCGCAAGGCGAACGCTGGCAAGTTCGGACTTCTCGATGAGGCGCGCTGCAATATCTTCGGGCTGACGGCCCGCATGAGCCGATATGCCGGCCTCCTCCATGCGTTCGGACACATGGCTGGCAAGCATCTGCTTGTCGCCAGCAGCGACAAGTTCGACGACATCGTCTGGCAGTGGCGGCCTGCGTGGTGGGTTGGCCAGATCGGCCAAGGCGGATTTCAGCAGTTCCGGCGACCCAAACGCGCGGGCAAGCCGCTTCTGCCAGCCACGCGGCAGACCGAGTGCCGCCAGCACCGCCTCGAATACCCGCTGGTCACCGAGCGTAACACCGAGCGGCCTGCCAGGCAGCAGGGCTGCAATCAGCGCGTGGGCGTCTGCGATGGAGCGCGCATCGGCCTGAGCCGTATCTGCGGTGCCCAGATCCTCAATGCCCGCCTGAAAAAACTCGGCCCCGCCTTCGCGGCGCTGGCGGAATACTTCGCCTAGATATGCATAGCGACGCGGCGTGCCCGATCGATTGGCGATGTGATCCAGACAGACCGGAATGGTGAACTCCGGACGCAGACACAGCGTCTCGCCCGTCTCGCTTTCGGTAAGAAATATACGGCGGCGCAGCTCCTCGCCTGCCATGTCGAGAAAGGGGTCAGCCGGCTGGATTACCGGCACCTCGACCAGTTCAGCCCCGCGCGCGGCGAAATGGGCAAGGATGTCGTCGGCAAAGGCGGGATAGCGCGCGGTCATCCCCGCTCCACCGCCTGGGCGTCGATGACGCCGCGGACTGCCTCGACCAACTCTTCTTCCTTCACGGAAAACTGCGCCGGGCGGCTTCCGCGCCATTCGGTGTTGTCGGTGATCTCGGCCGCGGCTCTGGCGCCGGCGACGAGGTCCTTGATCTCTACCTCGCCTTTTTCGCGCTCGTCACCGCCTTGGATGATGACGCAGGGCGCGCCGCGCCGGTCGGCATATTTCATCTGCGCCTTCATGCCCGACCCGCCGAGATACATCTCGGCGCGGATGCCGGCATCGCGCAGGCTGGCGACCATCTTCTGGTAGCGGCCGAGGCTTGTCGTGTCGCGATCCATGACCAGCACGACCACGGGGGCGATCGTGCCGGCATCGTTCAGCTTGCCGAGATTCTTCAGCGCCGTCATGAGGCGCGAGACGCCGATGGAAAAGCCTGTCGCCGGCACGTCCTGGCCAGTGAAACGCTTGACCAGCCCATCATACCGCCCGCCGCCGGCAACCGAGCCGAAGCGTACGGTCTCGCCCTTTTCGTTGGTGACGGCGAAGGTCAGTTCGGCCTCGTAGACGGGACCGGTGTAATATTCGAGGCCGCGCACGACGGAGGGGTCGATCTTCACCCGTCCGTCGTCGTAACCGGCGGCCCTGCATAGGGCCTCGATCTGGTTCAGTTCCTCGACACCTTCGTTGTTCTCGATTGCGCCGGTCTCAATGTATCCGAGCACCATGGCGATAGCATCTTCATCCAGCCCGGCACCCTTCGTAAAATCGCCACTCTCGTCCAACCGGCCCTTGCCCAGCAGCAACCGCACACCCTCCGGTCCGAACTTGTCGAGCTTGTCGATCGCCCGCAGCACGCCGAGTCGCCGGCCGGCATTCTCGTCGCCGCCAAGCCCGATCGCCTCCAGCACGCCGTCGAGCACTTTCCGGTTGTTCACCCGGATCACATAGTCGCCGCGCGCGATGCCGACCGCTTCCAGCGTGTCTGCCATCATCATCGCCATTTCGGCATCGGCCACCACGCCGGGCGAACCGACGATGTCGGCATCGAACTGCATGAACTGGCGGAAGCGACCCGGCCCCGGCTTCTCGTTGCGGAACACCCAGCCCTGGCGATAGCTGCGATACGGCTTCGGCAGCTTCTCGAAATTCTCGGCCACAAAGCGCGCCAGTGGCGCGGTGAGGTCGTAGCGCAGCGACAGCCACTGCTCGTCATCGTCCTGGAAGGAGAACACGCCCTCGTTCGGCCGGTCCTGGTCGGGCAGGAATTTGCCGAGCGCGTCGGTAAATTCGATCATCGGCTGCTCGACGGGCTCGAAGCCGTAGAGTTCGTAGACGGCGCGGATCCGGCCCATCATCTCTTCGCTGGCGCGGATGTCTTCCGGCATGCGGTCGACAAAGCCGCGCGGCAGCCTTGCTCGCGTACGTTCAGCCTTGTCAGCCATGTGAGAATCCGCCTGCAAAAATGAAAAAACCGGCGCCCGCGAAGGGCGCCGGTGTCCTAACCGATCAGGCCGGAAGCGGCAAGGCCGCCGTGTCCGACCGCTATTCGGCTGCGGGCGCGCGGCGCTGGTGCCAGCCGCCCCGGCGCGGGCGCTCGCCGCTTTCCATGCGCTCCATGCGGGCGAAGGCGCGCTCGGCGCGTTCGTCCACGGAGGCCAGGAACTCATCGCGCGAGATTTCGCCATTTCCGTCCGCATCGAGCCTGTCGAAGCGGGCGGCAGCCTGTGTTTCCAGAAGGGTCGAAAACTGCTCGAGATTCATGCCATCGCCCATCATGGCGCGCATCTCCCGCATGTGCTCAGGCCCCTGGCCGCGCATGCCGCGCCCTTCCGTGCGCTCCGCGCCGGCCTGTCGGCGCTCCGAAAAGCGCTCGACACGAGCCTGCATGCCGGTCTCGAACTCCTCCAGCGAGATCATGCCATCGCCATCGGTGTCGAGACGAGCGAACGCCTCCGCCGTGCGTTCGCCCAGGCGTTCGGCGCGCTGATCTGCGTCCATGCCACGCGTTCCGCCGCCGCGCGCGGCGCGCGGACCACCGCGCTCACCAGCACTGCGGGTAACGATACCGTCTTCGTTGGGACCCATGCGCGCGAACATGGCTTCGGCGCGTTCGCTCGCGGCTGCGACGAACTCGTCGCGCGAGAGGACCCCGTCTCCGGCAGCATCGAGCGCGTCGAACCGAGCGGTTGCCTGTTCCCGCATGTGCTCGGTGAAGCCTTCGAGCCCCATTTCCTGCATCTGCTCGACCATCTGGGCACGGCCAGCCTGACGATCGGTTCGCTCGCCGTCCGCAGGCGCCTGGGCATGGGCGGCCTGCCCTGCAATGGCGACCGAGGCCAGAAGGGTGGCAATGACGATCTTGTTCATCTGGTGTATCCTTGTCTGATGTCGGGCAAATCACCCAGCCCCACAGTGACCGATCTCACATTACCGCGCGCTTGCCGGCGCATTACATGTGGGTAAGGCGCGGCGGCCGTCATTGACCCCTTGGGCGATGATGGAACCTCTTGTGGCGGTCTGGTTCTCATCGCCTTTCCGGCTTGCTGCTGTTTGCCGTCGCGGTCGGTTGGAAGAAACAAGACGATGCGGTCGCTGCGCCACGCCCGGTCGCATGAAGCCACCCGACATGGAGCCGCATCCACCGCCAGACGATGCGGCGCCATGTCTGATCATGCGAGGTTAATTATCGCCTTTAGCCTGCTGGACAGGGGATAAACTCGTGATATAAACCCGACGCTTTCCGGCGGTCGACCAACGCCGCCGGGTCGACGATTTCGCACCATGCGGTCTCGACAATGCGTGCCCAGGTAGCTCAGTTGGTAGAGCAGCGGATTGAAAATCCGCGTGTCGGCAGTTCGATTCTGTCCCTGGGCACCACTTCGCCTCTTTCGTCTCCCCTTCCTGCCTGCACCTAAGCTCCCGATCGTCGGCAACGCTCCGCAGATTCCTGCTTTCTGTCGCAGCATGGACGCGCCTTGCACCGCTCCGGAAACCAGACTAAGAAAGTCAAGTTTTATCAGGTCTCGTCACCAAAACGATCAGGGGTGCACACCGCGTTGAGTGGAAAGGTTCTGGCATGAGCTTCATGCCCGCTATGACCTGGCGCACTGAAGGTATCAGCGTGCGGGCGCCCGTAAAGTGGCGGGCCTTCGATGGAATGATGGGCGCCTTCTGGGAAGCTGAATGCCATGGAGGCGCAACCGGGTATTATCTGGCCGAAGACCCGCGCATCATGATCTTCTTCGACAATGTGTCGGGCATCATCACCCTGTCCAACAGCAGCGCAGGCGACATGACCTGCTTTCGACCAATGCAGCGTGCGCACTATATTCCCGCCGGAATGCCCATGTGGACAAGGACAGAGACCCTCCACGCCTTTGCCCATCTCAATCTGCACATCCACAAGGACAGGCTGCTGCGCTTCCTCACCCAGTCCATCGGCCGATCGGCCGCCCTTGAGGCGATGCGCCGACCCGTCGAGACGCAGGACGTCGATGCGATCGAGCCGCTGGCGCGGCTTGTCGTCGATGAACTCGCACAGCCGACACGGCACCCGATCTTCATCGAGAGCCTCGTCGGCAGCATCGTGGCCGGATTACTGGACATCAACGATGCGACAGGCAGTAGATGTGCCGGGCGCCTGACGCAGGCGCAGATGAAGAAGGTCGTGGCCCATGTCGAAAGCCGGGGCTTTGGGCGCGTGACGGTCGCCGAGATGGCTTCGGTCGTGGGGCTTTCGGAAAGCTGGTTTGCCACCGTGTTCAAGCAGACCACCGGTGAAACGCCACTGCAGTGGAAGCTGGCCAGGCGCATCGACATGGCCAAGCAGATGCTGCTCGAAAACCACCATCCGCTGGCCGAAATCGCTGACCGCCTTGGATTCTCCGATCAGGCTCACCTGACGAAGGCGTTTCGCCAAGTGGTCGGCGAAACGCCCGCGGCCTGGCGCCGGACGCGCCTGTCCGCCTGATCCTGCGTGGCCTACCAGGTATGGCGAAGCGTTGCTGTGACGGATCGGCCCGGATTGTAGAAATCGGCCCCGAACCCGCCATAAGCGACATGCTTGGTGTCGAAGATGTTGGTCACGTTCATCTGCAGGGCCGTGTTTTCCTGGAGCTGATAATTGAACGAGGCATCGAACACGACGTTGCCGCCGGTCGACTGCGTGTTGGCGTCGTTGAAGAAATAGGCCCCCGTGTAGCGCGCGCCGACACCAAAAGTCATGTCGCCCCGCACGCCGTTGCCGCGCAGCGTATAGTCGGCCCATAGCGAAAAGCTGTGATTGGGGACGAAGGACAGCTGGTTGCCGATATTGCCGGCGGTGCCATTCTCCACGATCTCCGACATCATGTAGGAATAGGCGGCGATCAGATTGAAATTGTCCAGAACCTCCGCCTTTGCCTCGAGCTCGATACCGCGCACCCTCACCTCTCCGATGGTCTCGGGAAGATTGGTTGCGGGATTGGTGCGGGTGATGTTGGTCTTGGTCAAATCGTAGATGGCAGCCGTGAACAGAGCCGGGAAGGCCCAGGGCTGGTATTTGATGCCGGCCTCGCGCTGATGGCCACGCTCGGGCTCGACGCCGATTGAGGGCGGCGCAACCGATTCCGCGTAGCTGCCGTAGACAGAGAACTGGTCGGTGATTTTGTAGGTGAGCGCGCCACGCTTGGTGAGTTCGCTCACATCGGCCTCGCGGGTGACGCCGGACAGGTTGTTCGTCGAACTCAGGTCCAGCCAGTCGTTACGCAGGCCGATCGAGGCGATCAGCTTCTCGCTGAACGTGAACTCCTGCTGGACGAAGAGCGCGCGGCCCGACTTGCGACCATTGGTGCTGGCGAAGAGCGGCACGGATGCCGGCGCGCCGGTATAGACCGAGTTCGTCCAGTCGATGCCGGGCGCCGCGCCAAAGAAGCTATCGTTGCGGGTGCGATCATTGCTGTATTCGGCGCCCACTATGGTGCGGCTGTCGATGCTCTCCCAACTCGTATCGTATTGCAGCCGCCCGTCCATGATGAAGTGCTCGCGGCTGGACTCGTTGCCGAAGAAGGAGCGGCTGGCGATGGTCGACCCGTCTGTCGGCGTGGCCGAGATATAGGCATAACCGAAATCGGTGTTTGACCGACTGTAGCGCGCGTTGGACGCGAAGGTCAGGCCATTGTCGAAATCATGATCGAACATGACGCTGACCGTGTCGCGTTTCACACCACGGAAATTGTAGTCGGGCTCGCCGAAGAACCTGCTGCGGTCGAAGTCCGTGCCCACGGGATGGCCGCCGCTGCCGGGCACGCCATCGCGCGAAAGATGGTCGTAGACCACCGTCAGGTTCGTCAGGGCAGTGGGACGCCACGTGAGGCCGCCCATAATGAAGCGGTTGTCGTCGCGCGAGAAGTCGTATTCTGCATGAGCTTTGCGGAACGTGCCGGTGAGGCGGTAGGAGAGGGTTTCGTCGCTGGTGATGTTGTCACCGAAATCGAACCCGACTTCGCCGCGCCGGAAAGATCCTCCGCTGAGATAGGCCTCGCCGAAGCGCTCGGTCCGCGGCGTCTTCGTGACGTAGTTGACCGAGCCCCCCGGATCGGAAACGCCAAATGACGAGGAATTGGCACCCTTGAGCACTTCAGCCCGCTCGAAGGCGTAAGGCTCCTCGCGAATGCCGCCGAAAGGCGCACCGATCGCCAACCCGTCGCGGTAGACCCATGCATCGAAGCCGCGGATCTTGAAGAAGTCAAAGCGGTCATCCGAACCATAGAAGTCGGTTACCGCGCCGGCGGTGTATTGAAGCACCTCTTCGGTGCTCTGGACGTTGCGGCGGCGGAACTCTTCGGCCGTGATGACAGAGACGGATGCCGCCTCGTCAAGGAGTGGCGTCGCCAGCTTGCCGCCACCCGTGGTCCCTCTGGCAACGATGGACTTCTGATCGTCGTCACCGACACCGGAGCCCGCGCCCTCGACCACGATTTCGGGCAGAAGCGTTGATCCGTCCTCCGAGACCTCCTGGGCCAGGGCCGCGCCGGACATCATCAATACAAGCCCGGTCGAGCATAATAGCGCGCGCGTGCGTGCTCCCCCTGCTCTCGGCGTGTCGTTCGATACGTTCTGCCCACTCACCATCGTTGATCCCACCATAGTCGCCGTTCGCCTGATCGATGCGCAATAGCGGCCGCCTGAGTGCCGCATGCGATGCCGGCTCAATTAACTTGAATGGAATTGTCATGTATTGGCAAATTCCGCGCTTTTGTATGTTCCTGCGGGAAATTTGAGATTCTGGCGCCCCGTCGGCCGCAGGGCGTTGACGCCCACCGTCGAAAGCTGACAGAGAAAGTCCACTTTTCACCTGCGAGGACGTTTCCATGGTGTGGCGCTCTGTTTTCATTTGCCCGCTGGTCTGCCTGCTGGGCCTCTTTCCGGCTGTGGCGATGGCCGAGGGCACGAATGGTTTTCCGCTCACCATCGAACATGCCTTCGGCACGACGGTGATAGACAAAAAGCCGACGCGGCCGGCCACGGTTGCGTGGGCAAACCATGAAGTTCCCCTGGCCCTGGGCGTGGTTCCGGTCGGCTTTGCCCGCGCCAATTTCGGCGACGACGACGGCAATGGCCTGCTGCCTTGGGTTGAGGACAGACTGGCCGAACTCGGCGCCGAGCCTCCGATCCTTTTTGACGAAGGCGACGGGATCGACTTCGAAGCGGTGGCTGCGAGCGAACCGGATGTTATCCTTGCCGCCTATTCGGGTATCAGCAGGTCAGATTACGAGACGCTAAGCCAGATTGCGCCGGTCGTCGCCTATGTGGGCACACCCTGGTCGACGGACTGGCGCGAGATGATCCGCCTGAACAGCGCGGGACTCGGTATGGTTGCCGAGGGCGAAGACCTGATCGATCGCCTCGAAAACGAGATCGCAGCGCGCGTGGCTGACCATCCCGAACTAAGCGGCAAATCGGCGATGTTCCTGACCCATCTCAATGCGTTCGACCTCGGCACGATCAATTTCTACACGATCAACGACACGCGCGTTAAGTTCTTCCAGGATCTGGGATTGGGCAATCCTGCAAGCGTTGCCACGGCGGGTGAAGACGGTCGTTTTGCGGCCTCCATCAGCGCCGAGCGCATCGACGAATTCGATGATGTCGACATCGTGGTCACCTACGGCGACGATCAGCTGCTGGACGCCGTCAGGTCCAACCCGCTGATCTCGCGGATGCCGGCGATCGCCGATGGCGCCCTGGTTGTGCTCGGGCGCAACCCGTTGGGCACGGCTGCCAATCCAACCCCGCTATCGATCCCCTATGTCCTCGACGCCTATGTCGACATGCTTGCCAAGGCAGCCGGGAAGCGGGAATGAGGTCTGTCTCAGCGGGCGTGCTGCCTCCGACGATCGGGCGCTCTGGCCACAGGCGCGGTCTCGTGCTTGCTGGACTTGTGCTGTTTCTGCTGGCGCTGTGCGCGGCGTCCATCACGGTCGGCGCTCGCAGCGTGGCGTGGGCCGATATTGTTGCGGCGCTTTCGGGACAAGTCGAGACGGTCGGCCAGGCAGCCGTGGCACTGCGGGTTCCGCGCACGCTGCTGGCGGTGATCGCCGGCGCCGCGCTCGGTCTCGCGGGCGCGGTCATGCAGGGCGTCACGCGCAATCCGCTTGCCGACCCCGGCATTCTTGGCATCAACACCGGTGCTGCCCTCGCCGTCGTGATGGGCGTGGCGTGGTTCGGGATGGCTTCCACGGGCGCTTTCGTCTGGGCCGCCACCGTCGGTGCCGCGCTGACGGCCATCTTCGTCTATGCGGTCGGCTCCATGGGGCGGGGCGGGGCAACGCCGCTGAAGCTGACCCTGGCGGGAGCGGCGACCTCCATCGCACTCGCCTCTCTAGTCATTGCCCTGGTGCTGCCCCGTAACGATATCGCCGGAGGTATCCGTGCCTGGCAGATCGGCGGCGTCGGCGGTGCCAGCTTCGAGCGTATCCTGCCTGTGCTGCCCTTCATTCTGGTGGGCCTTCTGCTGTGCGCCCTCTCGGCCAAACGGCTCAATTCGCTGGCACTGGGCGACGAACTCGCGGCGGGACTCGGCGAACGCGTCGCCATCGCACGTGCGACCGCGGCATTCGGGGCCGTGCTGCTGTGCGGGGCGGCCACGGCCGCATGCGGGCCCATCGGATTCGTCGGTCTTGTCGTGCCGCATCTCTGCCGCCTGCTCGTCGGTGTCGATCACCGCTGGCTGCTGCCATACTCGGTTGTCGGCGGCGGGTGTCTGCTGGTCCTCGCCGATATTGTGGGACGCGTGGCCGCACGTCCGGCCGAAATCGATGTCGGCATAATCACCGCCCTTGTCGGCGCTCCGTTCTTCATCTGGATCGTCCGGCGTCAGAAGGTGCGTGAGTTATGATCACGCTACCGGCATCATCGTTTTCCAATGCTGAGGATCGAGCACGGCGCCTGCGGCGGGAAGCCGGCATCACCATGATCCTGGGCGCGCTGTTGCTGGGCGTTTTCGGCCTGACGCTGATGCTCGGTCAATCCTACACCCCTCCGGGCGAGGTGCTTCGTGTTCTCCTGGGCGAGGAGGTGCCGGGAGCCGCATTCACGGTAGGGCAATTGCGGCTGCCACGTGCGGCAATGTCCATTCTTGCCGGCATGAGCTTTGGACTGGCAGGCGTGGCTTTCCAGATCATGCTGCGCAATCCGCTCGCCAGTCCCGACATTATCGGCATCAGTTCGGGCGCCAGCGCAGCCGCCGTCTTCGCCATCGTCGTCCTGTCGCTCAGCGGAACAGCCGTCTCCGTTTTCGCCGTGATGGCGGGACTTGGCGTCGCCATGACGATCTACGCCCTCGCCTTCCGCGATGGCGTGGTGGGCACGCGGCTGATTCTCATCGGCATCGGCGTCTCGGCAATGCTGGACAGCTTCATCGCATATGTTCTTTTGCAAGCACCCGAATGGACGCTCCAGGAAGCGCTGCGATGGCTGACGGGAAGCGTCAACAGTGTCCGTCTTGATCAGGCCGCAGCGCTGGCTGGTTCCCTGTTCGTCTTCGGTGGATTGCTCCTGTCGCGCACCCGCGAGCTGGAGGCACTCAGGCTGGGTGACGACAGCGCCGCGGCGCTTGGCGTGAATGTGACCTGGACTCGCATAACAGTCATCGTGGCAGCCGTCGGCCTGATCGCCATGGCAACGGCGGTTACGGGCCCGATCGCCTTCGTGGCCTTCCTGGCCGGTCCGATCGCGGTTCGGATTCTGGGGCCACGCGCGTCTCTTCTGATCCCCTCAGCGCTGGTCGGCGCGCTTCTGGTGCTGGCGAGCGATTATGTCGGCCAGTTCCTCCTTCCCAGCCGCTATCCGGTCGGCGTCGTGACTGGCGCACTCGGGGCTCCCTATCTCATCTATCTGATCGTGCGTGCAAACCGAACCGGGCGAAGCCTATGAACCCGCATTCCCTCTCCATCGAAGGCATTTCGGTTCGCTATGGCGGACCTGACATACTTCATGCCCTTGATCTGAATGTTCCCGCCGGCAAGACCACCGTGATCGTCGGCGCCAATGCCTGCGGCAAGTCGACCCTGCTGCGCGCCATGTCACGGCTGGTCACGCCCCACCACGGGCAGGTCTTGCTGGACGGCAAGGCGATCCACCGCATGGCCTCCAGAGAACTGGCCCGCACGCTGGGGCTTCTGCCGCAATCCCCCCTGGCGCCAGAAGGGATCACGGTGGCCGATCTGGTTGGACGTGGGCGCGCGCCCCATCAGGGCATGTTCTCGCGCTGGACGCGTGAAGACGACAAGGCGGTCGAACATGCGTTGGAGGTCACTGGCACGACGGCGCTGGCCGAACGCGCCATCGACGAACTGTCCGGCGGTCAGCGCCAGCGCGTCTGGATCGCTATGGCGCTTGCCCAGCAGACCGACATATTGCTCCTGGACGAGCCCATCACCTTTCTCGACATCCGCCATCAGATCGAGGTGCTGGATCTGCTCGCCGAGCTCAATCATGTGCAGGGCACGATGGTCGTCATGGTCCTGCATGATCTCAACCTTGCCGCGCGCTATGCCGACAATCTGGTCGCCATGGTAGACGGACGAATTCACGCGGCGGGCAGTGTCGAACAGGTGCTGACCCGCGAAACGATCCGCGCGGTGTTCGGCGTGGACAGTCGCATCGTTTCCGACCCGATCTCGGGAAGGCCGCTGATGCTGCCGATCGGCCGCCACAACAATATGCTCCGGGAAGACGACGATCCGGTCCAGGTCCGGATCGAACTGGAAGGTGATCTCGCATGAACTCCGCAGCCCCGTTCAAACTGTCCGGTACGGCACACACTACCGATGTCGGCGCCATGCTCGATCAGATGTGCGAACATTTCGTGGAACACGCCGAGGTTCAGCGGCAGGGCCGCCATGCCTTCTTCACCAGCCGCAGCGGCACCGCCAGCCTGCGGGCAGAGGGTCGCCGCATCCTCATCGATCTTGCCAGTCCTTCACAGCACGCACTGCAGGCGAGCCGCAACGTCATTGCCGAGCACATGTTCTTCTTCGCCGGCGACGAGCCTTTCGATCTCCATTGGGCGACCGATTCCCAGCCCGGCATCCTGACGAACCTGCATCATGTGACGGTCGTCGGAACCGAGAAGGTGACGCCGCTGATGCTGCGCGTGAAGTTCTCATGCGCAGACGTCTCGCCCTTCATCGGCGGCGACATGCATGTGCGGCTCCTGGTTCCGCCAGCGGGCCGGCAGCCGGTCTGGCCGACACTCGGCGCCGACGGCCGCGTGGCGTGGCCTGGAGGGGACGATACACTTCTGGTTCGCGCCTATACGATCCGCAAGGTCGATGTGGGGCGCGGCGAGCTGTGGATCGATTTCTTCCAGCATCCCGAGCCTGGCATCCTCACGCCGGGGGCCGATTTCGCTCGGGATGCACCACCCGGCATGGAAGTTGCGCTTCTCGGTCCGGGCAGCGGTCATCTTCCACAGGCGCGACGCATCTTTCTGGCCGGCGACGAAAGCGCCCTGCCCGCCATTGCCCGGATCGCGGAGGAAGTTCCGGCTGGCACGGAACTGCGCGTGCTGATCGAAGTAGCCGACGAGAACGAGGAACAGCGGCTTGCCGGGGCCGGGTCGCTCGACATTCGCTGGCTGCACCGCAACAGTCATAGCGGCAACAGCGGAACGGTTCTGAGCGAAGAGATCATGATCATGATCGAAACGCTTGATGAGGACTGGTTCGTCTGGGTGGCCTGCGAGAAGCAGGACGTGCGAGCGGTCCGAAACCTTCTCAGAAAACGTGGCCATGATCGAAGAAACATGTATGTGGCCTGGTACTGGGAACACGCGTAAACGGTGAGGTGCACTCCGTGGTCTCGTGAGGGCCGGGCCGTTCCTCACGCGACGCCGCGCCGGGGGATCGGGCCCGAACGTCTCCGGCGCAAGCACCGAGACAGCACGGGTTGATCTTCACATGCCCTCAGGGACCGTCAGGCAGGGAATGGGCTGATATGAGAATCATGAGTCTGAATGGATGGGGCGGCAAACTCCATGAAGCCTTGATATCCTATATCCAGTCGGCCCAGCCTGACGTGCTTTGCCTGCAGGAGGTGGTTCATAGCCCGGAGACAGCGAAGGATTGGCTGACCTACCGAGACGGGGAACATATTCTGCCGCAACGCGCAAATTTCTTCCGCGACGTTTCGGCGGCATTGCCGGACCACGCGGGCATATTCTGCCCGGCAGCCCAAGGCGTACTCTGGGATGACGACGAGGCCGTCCCATCGCAATGGGGGCAGGCTACTTTCGTCCACCGTTCACTGCCCATCACCGAGCAAGCCCAAGGGTTCGTACACAAATCCTTCTCTCCCCATGGGTACGGCGACCATCCAAGGTCGCGGTGCGCCCATGCGATCCGGGTCTATGACGACACGCGAGACCAGGCGATTAGCATCGCACATATGCACGGCCTGCGAGATCTCGGCGGGAAAATGGATACGCCCGCCAGACGTGCCCAGGCCGAAAGGCTGGCCAGCTTGGTGATGCAGATCGCACAGCCCGACGATCCGCTGATCGTGTGCGGGGATTTCAATGTCGAGCCCAGAAGCGAGACGTTCGACGTTTTGGGCAAGATCGGCCTGACGGACCTGGTCACGACCAGGGGATTCGAAGGGACGCGGAGTTCCCATTACCGAAAGTCTGGAAAATTTGCCGACTACATGCTTGTGAATCGACACGTGCCCGTTCGCCATTTCACCGTGGTGAGGGAACCGGAGGTGTCAGACCACTGCCCGCTCGTCCTTGATATCTGACGGTGTCGCGTGTCGGCTCTCGGAGAAATCCGCGGCAGTGACCGACCCGCACAGTTCCCCGGAGATAATGTGGCCCGGGCGCGGTGTTGCCGGATGCCCCTACCCGTACACCAGCAGCAAGTCCTTTGCGTCGATCTGATCGCCGGCCTTGACCAGAAGTTCGGCGATCTCGCCGTCGCGTTCGGCGTGGAGTGCGGTTTCCATCTTCATGGCTTCGATGGACAGAAGCACGTCGCCGGCCTTCACCGTCTGGCCGGCCGCGACCGAGACGGAGGAGACCACGCCGGGCATCGGGGCGCCGAGATGGGCCTCGTTGCCGGCTTCGGCCTTGGGCCGCGCCTTGGCAGCGGACGCGCCATGCACCCGGTCTGGCACCTTGACGCGGCGGGGCTGGCCGTTGAGCTCGAAGAAGACGGTGACCATGCCCTTCTCGTCGGTCTCGCCGATGGCCAGGCAGCGGATGACCAGCGTCTTGCCGCGCTCGATCTCGACGAAGATCTCGTCTTCCTGCTCCATGCCGTAGAAATAGACGGGCGTGGGCAGCACCGAGACCGGGCCGTATTCCTCGGAAACGGCGGCGAAGTCGGAAAACACCTTCGGGTACATCAGCCAGGCGGCGAATTCGTATTCGCTGGCGTCACGGCCGAGCTTTTCGGCGAGCTCGGCGCGGCCGGCATCGAGATCGGCGTCGGCCAGCAGCGAGCCGGGGCGGACCGTGATCGGCGCCTCGCCCTTCAGCGCCTTCTTCTGCAGCGCTTCCGGCCAGCCGCCCGGTGACTGGCCGAGATCGCCGCGCAGCATGGAGACGACCGAATCCGGAAAGGCGATGTCCTTTGCCGGGTTTTCGACATCCGCGACGGTCAGGTCCTGTGAGACCATCATCAGCGCCATGTCGCCCACCACCTTGGAGGAGGGGGTGACCTTGACGATGTCGCCGAACATCATGTTGGCGTCGCGATAGGTCCGCGCCACCTCGTGCCAGCGGGTCTCGAGGCCAAGGCTGCGCGCCTGTTCCTTGAGGTTGGTGAACTGGCCGCCCGGCATCTCGTGCAGATAGACCTCCGAGGCCGGGCCCTTCAAATCGCTCTCGAAGGCGGCGTACTGGTTGCGCACGGATTCCCAGTAGAAGGAAATCTTGCGGATCCATTCGGGATCGAGGCCGGGGTCGCGCTCTGTGCCGCGGAAGGCCTCGACCAGCGAGCCGAGGCAGGGCTGCGAGGTGTTGCCGGAAAAGGCGTCCATGGCCGCATCCACCGCATCGACATTGGCCTCGACGGCGGCCAGCACCGTGGCGGCCGCGATGCCGGAGGTGTCGTGGGTGTGGAAGTGGAGCGGCAAATCGGTCGACTCGCGCAGCGCCTTGAACAGCACGCGCGCGGCGGCGGGCTTGAGGAGGCCCGCCATGTCCTTGATGGCGATGATGTGGGCGCCGGCGGCTTCCAACTCCTTCGCGAGGCTGACGTAGTAGTTCAGGTCGTATTTGGCGCGGTCGGGATCGAGGATGTTGCCGGTGTAGCAGATCGCCGCCTCGCAAAGCTTGCCTTCCTCGGCCACCGCATCCATGGCGACGCGCATGTTCTCGACCCAGTTGAGGCAGTCGAAGACACGGAAAAGATCGATGCCGCCACTTGCTGCCTGATGCACGAAATGGCGCACTACATTGTCGGGATAGTTGGTGTAGCCGACGCCGTTGGCGCCGCGCAGCAGCATCTGCAACAGGATGTTGGGGGCCGCCTCACGCACCAGCGACAGGCGCTCCCAGGGGTCTTCGGTCAGAAAACGCATGGCGACGTCGAAGGTCGCGCCACCCCAGCATTCGAGCGAGAGCAACTGCGGCAGAGCGCGAGCATATACCCCGGCGATATTCGCGATGTCATGCGTGCGCATGCGGGTGGCGAGCAGCGACTGGTGGCCGTCGCGCATGGTGGTGTCGGTGAAGAGTACGCGGTGCTCCTCTCGCATCCATTTGGCGAAACCTTGGGGCCCCAGCGCCTCGAGCCGCTGCTTCGAGCCGTCGGGGATGGGGGCGTCGACATAAGGCACGCGCGGGGCGGCGATCTCGGCCTTCGGCTGCGGGCGGCCGCGTGTCTCGGGGTGGCCGTTGACGGTGACGTCGGCGAGGTAGTTCAGGAGCTTGGTCGCGCGGTCCTGGCGTTTGACGGCGGTGAAGAGTTCGGGCGTCGTGTCGATGAAGCGTGTGGTGTAGGTGTTGTCGCGGAATTTCTCGTGGCCGATGATGGCTTCGAGGAAGGTAAGATTGGTTGCCACGCCGCGGATGCGGAATTCGCGCAGGGCCCGGTCCATGCGCGCGATCGCCTCCTGCGGCGTCGGTGCCCAGGCGGTGATCTTCTCCAGCAACGGGTCGTAGAAGCGGGTGATGACCGCGCCGGAATAGGCGGTACCGCCATCGAGCCTTATGCCGAAACCGGTGGCGCCGCGATAGGCGGTGATGCGACCGTAATCGGGGATGAAATTCTGCTCGGGGTCTTCGGTGGTGATGCGGCACTGAAGCGCGTGGCCGTGCAGCGTGATGTCTTCCTGCGCGGGCACGCCGGATTCGGGCGTGCCGATCGCCTCACCCTCCAGGATGTGGATCTGCGCCTTGACGATATCGATGCCGGTCACCTCCTCGGTGACGGTGTGCTCGACCTGGATGCGCGGATTGACCTCGATGAAGTAGAACTTGCCCGTGTCGGCATCCATCAGGAATTCGACCGTGCCCGCGCCGACATAATCTGTGGCAAGGGCGATCTTCAGGGCGTATTCGCTGAGTTCGGCGCGCTGGGCGGCGTCGAGATAAGGCGCGGGGGCGCGCTCGACGACCTTCTGGTTGCGGCGCTGGATGGAGCAGTCGCGCTCAAACAGATGCACGGCATTGCCGTGCGTGTCGCCCAGAACCTGCACCTCGACATGGCGGGCCCGCTCGACCAGCTTTTCCAGATAGACCTCGTCCTTGCCGAAAGCGGCCATGGCCTCGCGCTTGGCTTCCGTCACCTCGCGGGCGAGGTCGCTTTCCGCACGGATGGCGCGCATGCCGCGCCCGCCGCCGCCCCAGGAGGCCTTGAGCATGACGGGGTAGCCGATCTCGGCGGCCATCTTCTGCACCGTGTCCATGTCGTCGGGCAACGGCTCGGTCGCCGGCACGACGGGCACGCCGACCTCGATCGCCAGGTTGCGCGCGGCGACCTTGTTGCCGAGCCGGCGCATGGTGTCGGGGCTGGGACCTATGAAGGTGACACCGGCATCGCCACAGGCTTCGGCGAATTCGGGGCTTTCGGACAGCAGGCCGTAGCCGGGATGGATGGCGTCGGCGCCTGAGAGCTTGGCCACGCGCAACACTTCCTCGATCGACAGATAGCTTTCGATCGGACCCATGTCGCGGTCGAGATGCGGCCCCCTGCCCACCTGGTAGCTCTCGTCGGCCTTGAAGCGGTGGAGGGCGTATTTGTCCTCCTCCGCCCAGATCGCCACGGTGGCGATGCCCAGCTCATTGGCGGCGCGGAAGACCCGGATCGCGATTTCGGAGCGGTTGGCGACAAGCAGCTTCCTGATCTTCAATTGCGATCTCCCAAGGTCAAGGCATGATAGTTATCGCGCAGTTTGCTGCATCGCAACAAGGCGAAGTCGGGACGCCCCTTTTCGGAGACTATGCTTCATCGGGCCAGCCGCCTTTGGCCTGCCAAACATCAAGGCGCCGGTCCTCAAGAGGGCTCCGGCGCTGCCGATCGCGTGTCGACCTCGATCCGTCCCTTGAAGCCCTTGGCCAGGATGTAGAGTTCGACCGATTCCTCGCGCGAGGCGGGCGGCTTTATGTGGTGAACGGTGGCGAAGTTGCGTTTCAGTATGTCGAGCAGTCCGCCTTCCGTGCCACCCTGGAAGGTCTTGGCGAGGAAATGACCCCCGGGCCTGAGCACCGATATGGCGAAGTCGGCGGCGACCTCGCACAGATGCATGGTGCGCATGTGGTCGGTGCGCCGGTGTCCCGTTGTGGGGGCGGCAAGATCCGACAGCACGATGTCGGCGGGGCCGCCGAGCGCTTCTTCCAGCCGCGCGGGCGCCGTCTCGTCGAGAAAATCCATCTTCAGGATGATCGCGCCTGGCACCGGGTCGACGTCGAGATAATCGATGCCGACCACCTTCGGTGCCTCGGGCGTGGATTTCACGCGTGCGACGGCCACCTGGCACCAGCCGCCGGGGGCGGCGCCCAGGTCGACCACGCGCTGGCCGGGCTTCAGGAGCTTATGGCGGTCATCGATCTCGATCAGCTTGTAGGCCGCGCGGGCGCGATAGCCCTCGGCCTGGGCGCGCTTGACATAGGGATCGTTGAGCTGGCGCTCAAGCCAGCGCCGCGAGGAGGGCTTCACCTTCTTCTTGGTCAGCCGCGTCTTCAGCGCGCGCGCACCCGATCCGGCCTTTGCGATCTTCTTCATGCCTGCCGTTCCCCGCGTCGCCGGCGGCGACGCCACACGCCGTCCTCGGCCATCAATTCGCTCAGCATGCCCTCGCGCAGGCCACGGTCGGCGACGCGCAGGCGTTCACTCGGCCAGGCATTGCGGATCGCCTGCAGGATGGCACATCCGGCCAGGACAAGATCCGCCCGGTCGGGTCCGATGCAGGGATTGGCCACGCGCTCCTCATAGTTCCAGCCAAGCAGGCGCTCGATCATCGCATCCACATTGGCGCGATCCATCCACAAGCCGTCCACCCGGCGTCGGTCATAGCGGGCGAGCTCGAGATGGACGCCCGCGAGCGTCGTCACGGTTCCCGATGTGCCAAGCAGATGGAAACGGCCGCCCTCGACGATGGTGCTGAACGGGTTGGATGCGGCGAAGTCGGCCAGCATGGCGCCGACGTCGTCGACCATGTCGCGGAAGACGGCAGGCGTCACGTCGCGCCCGCCATGGCGCTCAGCCAGCGATACAACGCCCACCGGCAGAGATGTCCAGGCGGCGATGTTGTTGGCAAGCCGTGGCGAACGCTCCCGGGTGAGGTCCACGAGCGCGATTTCGGAAGAACCGCCGCCGATGTCGAACAGCGCAACACCACGCGTATCGGCATCGACGAGGGAGCCGCAGCCGGATACGGCGAGTCGCGCCTCGGTCTGCCGGTCGATGATTTCCAGTTCGAGCCCCGTCCTCTGACGCACCTGCTCGATGAAGGCGGCGCCGTTCTCTGCCGACCGACAGGCTTCTGTCGCGATCAGCCGGGCCTTTCGGACGCGGCGTGTCTCGAGCTTGGCCGCACAGACGGCCAGCGCCTCGATGGCGCGCGCCATGGCTTCCTCGCCGAGCCGGCCGGTGAGCGAGAGGCCCTCCCCCAGGCGTACGATGCGCGAGAAGGCGTCGATGACGCGGAACTGGCCGCGACGCGCAGGAACCGCCACCAGCAGCCGACAATTGTTGGTACCGAGATCGAGTGCGGCATAGGCCGGCGGCCGCTCTTCCCCGGTGGGCGCCGCGGCCGCGACGACGGGCTCAGGGACGCGCAGTTCCCGCGGCTGAACCGATATTTCGGCCGCCTTGGCACCTTCGCGCGCGAAGACCTTTCGCCCACGCTTTCGCTTGCGCCGCTTGCGGCGCTTTTCGGGAGCGGGAACGGCGGCTGCCGAAGCTCCTTGCGCGGGAGCCGACGAACCGACAGCCGGCTCGCCGGCGGTCGAAGCGACGGTTTTCCCGTCTTCCACCTTCAGCAGCACCCCGCCCGCCGGGGCGCCTGCGCCCTGTTCCGGGTCCTTCACGAGACTGTCCTTCGGCGCCCGCTCAACCCGCCGCGCGGACCGGCAGGCGCTCCAAATCCAAACGTTGGGAAGAGACTAGCAGGCGCGGCGGCGAACACCAAGAGGCCGCTTCAGTCGCGGCAGCAACCAACCGCTGGAAATGCCGCATGGGGTTGACTATGATGGCGACCTATACCAAATAGCCTCGCAGACGGCGGGTACAGCTCGCTGCGCGTTGGGGAATAGGTTAACGGTAGACCCACGGACTCTGACTCCGTTAGTCCTGGTTCGAATCCAGGTTCCCCAGCCAACCCGCTTCCCAAACCCTTTGAGAACCGCGGGATTCCGGCCATCCGGACAAGGCGTTTCATCGCGCCGAATCGGCCTTCCGCATCTGGTGCCCACACCTGATGCCCAGAGGTGGTGTCCATCCGCCCTGGGCCGACGGAGCACGGGCGGATGGGACTGCGCAGGCAGGCTGCGGGCAAGCTCGAAGCGAGGTGACGGCAGCACGTCAAATAGGCTTTGAACTGTTATGTCGCTCGAGTATCGGCATCATTAAGCCGAACAGCTCCGCCTGCGAGGATATCCCGCACTTGCTGTAGAGCTGCTTGCGGAAGACCTTCACGGTCTGGGAACTGATGCCTAGATGCAAGCCGATCGAGGGCGATGAGTGTCCACGCAGAATGAGCAAGGCGACTTCAGCCTGACGGGCGGTCAAGGCGACGCCTCGCTGCTTGCTCATCGCCGATCGCAAGTCTTGGACTACGGAACCCGGCGTCTCGGAAATGTCCACGCTCGACGTCGCAGCGTCCCAGTGCGCTTCGAGCAGACTCATGATGATCGGCTCGTGAGCACGCAGCCTTTCGTCCGAGCGCAGGCCGAACAATTTGCCCGATGATTGGTCCCGTCCCATTGAGACAGTGATGGTTGTGCTTTCCTTGACGGGCAGAACCACAGATATCTCATCCGTGATGCCGATGCGGCCATAGTACCACTTGTAGTACCGGCTACGGCGGAAATTGTCCGGGGCGGTCTCCAACAGGCGGTATAGACCCGGTGCGGCACGGTTGATGTGCATGTGGTAGATCGGATCGAGGACGTAGGCTGCAGGCAGATATTGTTGTTCCAGAAACCGAAAGACGTCGGGGCCGTAAATCTTCTTGTAGGCGACATGGGGTTCGGCCGATCCCCGGAACACGATCACGATGACGTTGTCGTACTCCAGGCACGCCCGCAGGTAGTCGGTGAACCTCTCGAAGAACCGATCCGTCCCCACCGCTTCCAGGGCTTTGGCCAACTTGTGAAACTCAGTTTCCATCATCCATACCCCGTTGGGGGTATATACCCCTTGTTCGAGCGATACATAAGTTCGAACAGTGAAGGGAAGGGGTATGTCCCGCTGAACCGACGAAAGGTGGACGCGGATGATACAGCGCACTGTCGATCACGAGGCAATGCCGGTGAGCGGCTACACCGTGCCCTGGACTGCTCGCGCAGGCGGCCAGATCCGTCTCCATCTGTCCTCACCATTCGATATCGAGAGCGTGACCATCAGGCGAATCGACCTGCCGTCAGCGCGAAATATGGCGTGGCCAGTCGAAAAGATCGACGACGTTTCGTCACGGTCATTGGCCCAGGGATCGTTCCTGTACATTGGCGCGCATGCCGAAGCGGGCCCGGTGAACATGGTGCGCTTCGAACTCCTCCTGACGGCCAATGACGGCTTGCGCGTCATCCTGAAGGCGGGGCGGGTCGAGCTGTGCCTTCGGGATGGCATCGTCTGCGCCCGGGTCGCAGGCCGGTGCGTGTACGAAGGACGTAAGGTTCCCGAAAATGTCTGGCTCGAAATCAACCTAGAGAACAAGGAGGGCGGCATCGCGTTCACGATCCGGTCGGCCGACCAGATGCACCCCTTCGCCCTCGATACGGTGCTTCAGGGCTGCTCGCTGGACCTGGCAGACGAGCGGATCGTCTTCGGCACCGACCCGGACGGAGACGGGCTACGGAGTTTGAACGCACGCTATGGGCGCATATCGATAGCCACGGGGACTGAGCTGCATAATTGGCGCTTCCCGACAATCGTTCCCGTTGGCCCGATCCCGTCGGACGCGCGGTCGCCGCTCGACCTCCAGGTGGTGAACCTGCCAACTTTTTGCGTCAGGTCAGCGCGCTGGGACGGCTCGAGCTTCGATCCGCGCCTGGTACCGGATCACTACGACGCGGTGCATTGCCACGAGGACGACACGGGACCGCTGGATTGGCCGGCGTCCCACGTTGCGCAGGTGCCGCCCGACTGCGAAGCGGGAATCTACGCTTTCGATGTCGAAACGGGCGAGGGAGCCGAAAGCGTCGTATTCTTCGTCACGTCCAGCAAACGCAGATCTCCGCTCGTCTTCCTGGTGCCTACGGCGACCTATCTCGCCTATGCGGACGAAGCCCTGCCTCCCCATCTGTACGAATGGAAGTGCGACGACCGGGGACATCGCTTCGCCAACGCGAATGGGCTCCTCTCGCTCTACGATTATCACCGCGACCTCAGCGGTGTCTCGATCTGCTCCTGGCGCAAACCGAAGGCGACCTTGCGCGAGGACTATCGCTACCCATTGTGCGGTTGCCCGCACAATCTGCCTGTCGATCTTCGTCTGCTGCGATTCTGCCGCGCCGAAGGCATCGAAATTGATGTCATCACGGACCACCACCTGCACGAAAACGGCGTGGCGGCGCTGGAAGGCTACCGCGGTTTGGTAACGGGTAGTCATCCCGAGTACATGTCGGTGGAAATGGAACAGGCGATTCGCAGTTTCGCTGCCCAAGGCGGCGGGGTCGCCTATCTGGGCGGAAACGGCTTCGCCGCAGTCGTCGCCTTTCGCGATGATTTGATGGAATTGCGACGGTCGCCGCTGGAAGCTGGGCGCACATGGGACGGGCCGGTCGCCGAGCAGGCGCTAGCCCTGACCAACGAGCCCGGGGGCATGCTGCGTTCGCGCGGCCGAGGCGAATTCTCGCTCGTCGGTGTCGGCATCTCGCTGATGGGTTTCGACAAAGGCAGACCATTCGTCCGGACTGGCGAAAGTCGTGCTGCCGAGGTGGCCTGGGTGTTCGAAGGCGTCTCCGGCGAAGAATTCGGTGACTACGGATCGGTCCTCGGCAGTGCCGCCGGCTACGAGGTAGACGCAACCGACCCGCACCTCGGCACCCATCCCGATACGGTCGTCCTGGCGCGCGCGACAGGTTTCGGCGACAGCTTCTTCCACGATCCTTCACGCTGGTACCACGGCGGTGAGCCCGCCATGCAGGATCGCCGTTGCGGGGAGATGGTGATCCGGCACCTGCCGTCGGGAAGCCTCATCTTCGCCGCGAGTTCGGTCGCCTGGTGCGGCGCTCTGCCGGAGGCGGGCGAGATGAATGATGTCGGACGGATCACTCTGAATGTCCTGCAGCGCTTGTCCGAAGCGCCGACAGGAACCGAAAAAACGGAAATCGGACGAAACCCCTAGAGATGTAAGACAGAGGAGAACACAAAAATGCTGAAGAAACTCATGATCGCCCTCATCGCGACGGCCGCATTCGTTCCAGCCGCCAGCGCCGAAACCGTCCGCATCGGTCTGCAGCCCTGGCTCGGTTACGGCCCGCTTTGGGTCGCCGCCGAAAAAGGATTTTTCGAAGACCGCGGCCTCGACGTCGAACTCATCAACTTCAACTGGGACCAGGACGTCAATGCAGCTCTGGTCAGTGGCAACATCCAGGTTCAGGCGGCCGCGACCAACACGCTGATCAATCTGCTGAATGCGGGAGCCGAACTCAGGGGCTTCATGATCATGGACGCCGCTTACGAAGCCGATGCAGTCATTGCTGGGGAGGGCATCGAGAGCATCACCGATCTTGCGGGCAAGCGGGTTGCCTACGAACTGGGTGCCACGAGCGACTTGCTGTTGAATTACGCCCTTCGCGAGAACGGCATGAGCATCGACGATGTCGAGGCAGTTCCTATGGGCGCGTCCGAGGCCGGGCTCGCTGCGATCGCAGGTCGAGTCGAGGCTGCGGTTAGCTACGAGCCCTACATCTCTGCGGCACTAGCCCAGGGGGATGGATACAAGGTCATCTACGACGCAAGCGCCGCACCCGGCCTCATCAGCGACCTGCTCGTCGCCGAGACATCCTACATCGAAGAGAACCGCGACACGCTCGTGGCGATCGTGAAGGCGTGGGACGATGCCGTCACCTTCATCCGCGAGAATCCGGAAGAGGGCGGGGGTATCATCGCCGCGGCAGTCGGGAGCGAGATGGACCAGTTCACCGTCGCTTTCGAAGGCGTGCGCCTGTACGACCTTTCCGAAAACGTGGAGGCGCTGGCCGGGCCTTTCCAGGAGGCCTACGAGTCGATCGGTTCGATCATGGTTGAGGTCAATCCGACGGACGTACCACAGTATCCGGCCGTCGCCGATGCCCTCGACCTGTCGGTCATCGAAGCGGCCGCAGCCGAATGACCTCCCGGCGCAAACCGCTCCTGCGGCTGCGCGCGCCGATCCCGCGCCGACTTCACGTCGGTGCGGGTATCGCGTTTCCGTTGATCCTGCTGGTTGCCTGGTGGTGGGTGACCGCGTCGGGCATGGTGCGGCCGCTCTTCCTGCCGTCCCCGCAGGCGATCGTCATGGAAGCCTGGCGACAGATCGAGACCGGAATCCTATGGCGCGACGCCACGGTGTCGATCTATCGCATCGGCGCCGGTTGGTTGGCCGCTACAGTGCTTGCAGTGCCGATCGGTATCCTGATGGGCAATTTCAGGCTGGTCGAAGGAACGCTCGAGCCTTTGATCTCGACCGTCCGCTACATGCCGGTCGTGGCCCTGATCCCGCTTTCAATTCTTTGGGCAGGCATTGGCGATACGCAGAAGATCCTGATCCTCTTCATCGGAACCTTCTTCCAGCAGGTGCTGATGATCATGAACAACACCAAGTCGGTCGACATGACGCTCATTCGCGCGGGACAGACGCTCGGCTTCTCCAATGCCGAAATCCTGTGGCGGATCGTCCTTCCGGCCTCCATGCCCGCCATCTGGGATACGTTGCGCATCACGATGGGTTGGACCTGGACCTACCTCGTCGTCGCCGAGCTCGTCGCCGCACAGGACGGACTTGGACGGCGCATCATGGACGCGCAGCGCTATCTCGCCACGCATACGATAATCTTCGGCACCATCTTCATCGGCTTGCTCGGCCTGGTCACCGACTATCTGTTCAAGCTCGGCGGGCGCAAGATGTTCGGCTGGTCAGAAGGGCAGAGATGACCATGAAACTCTCCATTCGCGACCTCGACATGACATTCGAGACGGAGGGCGGGGAACCGCTCAACGTGATCGAGGGCATCGATCTAGACGTCGCGGCCAATGAGTTCGTCGCGATCGTGGGCACTTCAGGTTGCGGAAAATCCACACTTCTATCCATCGTCGGCGGGTTGACGGAGCCGACGGCAGGGCAGGTATCGATCGACGGGCAGCCCGTGACCGGGCCAGGCCGGGACCGCGGCTTCGTCTTTCAGAACTACTCGCTCTTTGAATGGATGACCGTCGAGCGGAACATCGATTTCGCCCTGGAGAAAAGCAAGATCAGCAAGAGCGATCGACGTGATCTGGTTGCCTACTATATTGCGAAAGTTGGCCTTTCGGGCTTCGAAAAAGCCCTGCCAAAACAGCTTTCCGGCGGCATGCGCCAGCGCGTCGCTATTGCCCGTGCGCTCGTATACAAACCTTCCGTTCTTTTGATGGACGAGCCTTTCGGAGCGCTCGACGCGCAGACGCGGGGGATGATGCAGGAACTGCTGCTGAAGGTCTGGGACGAGCACAAGGCGACGGTTCTGTTTGTCACGCATGACGTCGAGGAGGCGCTTTTTCTCGCCGACCGGGTGGTCGTCATGGCGTCGCGCCCGGGGCGGGTAAAGTCCGACATCACGGTCGGATTCGAACGTCCCCGCTCATACGAAGTCGTCACGGAACCGGAATTCGGCAAGCTGAAACGCGAGGTGCTTCAAGACATCCGCGAGGAGACCATGAAAATGATGGCAGGCGCGGGAAGCTGACCATGACGACACAGCGACACTCTGACCGTCCGGCATCCTCTACGACTGCGTTCCATGACCTGACAGCAATGACGCGCGACGAGATCTCCTGCCTATTCGTACGTGCCGAGCAGGATCTTGAGCCCTTCGTTGAAAAGGCGCGGCCGATCGTCGACGCGGTCCGAAACGATGGCGATGCGGCCGTCATCCGCTACGCCAGGGAATTCGACGGTGCCGACCTTACGAAGACCGGAATAGTGGTGTCCGATCGGGAGTTTGCCGACGCCTTTGACGCGGTCGATCCGGCTATGATCGAGACGCTTGAGTTCGCCGCCGACAACATCCGGCGCTTTCACGAGGCGCAACGGCCTGGCGAGATGTGGATGAAGGAAATGAGCCGCGGCGTCTTCGCCGGCGAACGCTGGACGCCCGTCGATAGCGCCGCCGTCTACGTTCCTCGCGGCAAGGGGTCCTTTCCTTCGGTCGCCCTGATGACGGCCATTCCCGCAGTTGTCGCCAAAGTACCGCAAATCGTGCTTCTGACACCTGCTGGCTCGGACGGCAAAGCCGACGCGGCGACGCTGATCGCCGCGCGCATCGCGGGCGTCGAGTTGGTCTGCAAGGCAGGCGGGGCGGTGGCCGTCGCGGCCGCGGCATTTGGAACCGCGAGCATACCCCGTTGTAGCCGGTTGGAGGGGCCGGGCAGCCCATGGGTACTGGCTGCCAAACGTCTCTTGCACGGCGTCTTGACCTCGCGCGTGCCCGCCGGGCCGAGCGATAGCATCGTGTTGGCCGACGAGACGGCGGACCCGCGGACGGCCGCGCTGGATCTGCTTATCGAAGCCGAGCACGGCCCGGACAGTTCAGCGTTTCTCGTGACGACCTGCCGAAGGCTCGCTGAAGAAGCGATGGTGGAAATCGATTCCTTGCTCGGTCAAATGAACGCGACAAGGGCTGGCTTTGCTCGCGCGGTGTTGGGTGGAACCAGGGGCGGCATCGTGTTCGCGCCGTCGATCGAAAAGGCGTATGGTTTTGTAAATGACTGTGCTCCCGAACATCTGCAAATCCTGTCCGACAGTCCGTTCGATCATCTTTCAGAGATTCGCAACGCGTCAGAAATCTTGCTTGGCCACCATGCACCGGGCTCGATTGCAAATTACGTGTTGGGGCCGAACGCCGTCCTTCCCACGGCGGGCAGTGCGCGCAATCAATCGCCGTTAGGGGTCGCAGATTTCATGAAAAGCGCCTCCGTCGGCTATTTGACGGAACGCGGCTACACCTCTCTGGCTGGCCACACTCGTCGTTTCGCTCAATATGAAGGGTTCGACGCACACGCAAATGCGGTTTCGTCGTTACGCCCTGCAGGGGCGTCGCGGGACCGCCTTTGAAATCGTCTGCCCGTGATCGCTGCTCGATCGCCCCGTTCTCCGCCAGAAGAGTCCGCGCAGAAGGCTTCGTTTCATCGACCAGGAGTCCAGTCTCAGCCCCTGCCGTCTCACCGCGAAGCATCGCTGCAGATTGAAGAAAACGCCGCTCATCCTAATGCGAGATCATCCACGGCCTCTTGGTCGGGAAGCTCTTGGCGGCCCCGGGTGGGGCTGCCTTTTCCTTCTTAAGGCGCGATGGACCGCAGCATGCGCATCCGGCCCCATGCGAGGAGGATCGCCGAGGCTCGTGCGAGGAACGCTCATTGACGGCGTGGGCCATCATCCGCCCCTGGTCGCGGGCACCAAGCCTCGGTGCAGTGAGCAGTGCCCGCGGCGCTGAAGCGCCGCAGACCGGACAATCGCAAGGCTCGGCGTGTTGCGACATAGGCAGGAGCATTTCAAAGACGCCATGCTCTTCGCAGATATATTCATAGACGGGCATGTCGGCCTCAAAGGTCTGGTGCGACGGGCACGTCGATGGAGCCGTCGAGGAATTTGGTGGGGCCATCCTTGTTGGGCATCAGGTCCCATTCGAAGATGTCGGTCGGCAGCCAGAGCGTGGCGCAGGCATTCGGGATGTCCACCACGCCAGAGATGTGGCCCTGTACAGGAGCGGTGCCCAGGATCGCATAGGCCTGTGCGCCGGTGTATCCGAACTTCTTGAGATACTCGATGGCGTTGAGGCAGGCCTGCCGATAGGCAATGTGTACATCGAGGTAGTGCTGTGTGCCCGTCTCATCGACCGAGATGCCCTCAAAGATCAGATAGTCGTCATATTTGGGCGTGATGGGCGACGGCCTGAAGATCGGGTTCTTGATGCCGTATTTTGCCATGCCGCCCTTGATCAGGTCGACCTTGAGATGCGTCCATCCCGCCATCTCGATGGCGCCACAGAAGGTGATTTCGCCGTCGCCCTGGCTGAAGTGCAGGTCGCCCATGCTGAGGCCCGCCCCCTCCACATAGACCGGGAAATAGATCTTCGACCCGCGGCTGAGATCCTTGATGTCGCAATTGCCGCCATGCTCGCGCGGGGGAACGGTGCGGGCCGCTTCGGCGGCCGCGGCATCGCGCGCTTCGCCCTTGAGCTGGCCCATATGAGCGGTCGGTCCTCCATCCGGCATGGCAGCAAGCGGCGGCACACGCTCGGGGTCGGTGTCGAACAGCGCCTTTTCGCGGCTGTTCCACATCTCCAGCATCTTGCGATCCGGCAGACATCCGATGAGACCTGGATGGATGAGGCCCGCATAACGCACACCCGGCACGTGACGGCTGCGGGTGAACATGCCCTCGAAATCCCAGATCGACTTCTGCGCCAGCGGGAAATGCTCGGTCAGGAAGCCGCCGCCGTTCTGCTTCGAGAAGAAGCCGTTGAATCCCCAGAGGCTCTCCGGCTTCGCTCCGATGTCGAGGATGTCCACCACCAGCAGATCGCCTGGTTCGGCGCCCTTAACCCCGATGGGTCCGGAGAGATAGTGGACCTGCGGTAGTTCCACGTCGCGGACGTCGGCCGCATCGTCGTTGTTCTTGATCTGGCCGCCGGTCCAGTCATAGGTCTCGAGGATGAAGTCGTCGCCCGGCTTGACCCATTCGATCATCGGGATGTCGGGATGCCAGCGATTGTGCACGCCCGGATTGGTGTGGGGATTATCGGCGAGGTCGACCTTCACGAGGACGTCGGTCATGTGAGCACCTTTCTTGCTGTCGAAGCTTCAAACGGACAGGAACCGGGAGACGTACGCCTCGTCGATGCCGGCCCTTGGCGTATCGTGGACGAAGCGCCCGCCTTCCATCACAAGGATCCGGTCAGCGACGTCGAGGGCAAAGCTGAGCACCTGTTCCGACACCACGATCGAGAGACCGCGCTCGTCCCTGATGCGGCGCAGGACACGTGCCATCTCACGGATGATCGATGGCTGGATGCCCTCGGTCGGTTCGTCGAGCAGCAGCACCTTGGGCCGCGAGGCGAGCGCGCGCGCGATTGCCAGCTGCTGCTGCTGCCCCCCTGACAGATTGCCGCCGCGCCTGTCTTTCATTTCGAGCAGAACGGGAAAGAGTTCGTAGATGTCAGGCGGAACCGTCTTCTCGCCGGTGGCCGACAGCCCTGTCTCCACGTTCTCCCGCACCGTCATGGTCGAAAAGATCCCGCGCCCCTGCGGCACATAGCCAAAGCCCAGCGCGACGCGCTTGTGGGGTTTGAGCCTGGATACCTCGGTGTCGCTGATTGCGACTTGGCCCGAACGCGTGGGCAGGATTCCCATCAGGGTCTTCATGAGCGTGGTCTTGCCCATGCCGTTGCGGCCCATGATGGCCACGATTTCCCCCGGCGCGATCCGGGTGCTCAGCCCATGCAGGACTTCGGACTGGCCGTATCCTGCATGAAGGTTGTCGATCGTGAGCATCGCCTTCTCCTTCTCAATGGCCGAGATAGACTTCGATGACGCGCGGGTCGGACTGGACCTTCTCCATCGAGCCTTCCGCGAGCACCTTGCCCTGGTGCAGGACCGTGACCTTGTGGGCGATGTCCTTCACGAAATTCATGTCGTGTTCGATGACGAGCACGGAGCGATCCTTGATGATGCTGTTCAGCAGCTCGGCGGTCTTCTTGCGTTCGGCAACCGACATCCCGGCGACCGGCTCGTCCAGCATCAGCAATTGAGGGTCCTGGATGAGCAGCATGCCGATCTCCAGCCACTGCTTCTGACCGTGGCTGAGCGAGGAGGCCCGAACGTCGAGGAGATCCGAGAGGAAGACCAATTCGGCCACTTCCTCGATCCGCGTCATCACCTCGGCGGAACGCTTGTAGGCGAGCGCGCCGATGACCGTGTAGCCCCCCGGATAGCTGAGCTCGAGATTCTCGAAGACGCTGAGGCCATCGTAGATGGAGGGCGTCTGGAACTTGCGTCCCACCCCCGCATGCACGATCTGATCCTCCCGCATCGACAGGAGTTCCTGGTTCTTGAAGCGGACCGAACCGCTTGTCGCGCGGGTACGGCCGCAGATCAGATCGAGCACCGTCGTCTTGCCGGCGCCGTTGGGGCCGATAATGACCCGGATCTCGTCCTGATCGACGTAGAAGCTGAGGTCGTTCACCGCCTTGAAGCCATCGAAGGAGACGGTAAGCCGTTCCACCGCAAGCAGGAAGTCGGTCGCGTAGGAGGGGGTGTCTGGGGTCATGGCGTCTGCCTCTACTCCGCTGCGGCGGTGGCGATCGGTTCCGCCCGGCCGGGGCGGCGCGGGCGCAGTCCCGGCAAGCGTGGTCGGATGTGATCCTCGTAGAGACCGGCAAGCCCCGTCGGGAAGAACATGACCACCGAGATGAAGAGCGCGCCCATCGCGAAGAGCCAGAGTTCGGGCATCTGCTCGGAGAAGAAGGTCTGCGCGCCGTTCACGATGAGCGCGCCGTATACGGCGCCCAGCAGCGAATGACGGCCCCCCACCGCGCACATGATCACCATCATGATTGAGGGCACGATGCCGATCAGCGTCGGCGACATGAAGCCGACCTGAAGCGTGAACATCGCCCCGCCGATTGCCGCGAAGGCCGCACCGAGGCAGAAGACGAAGATCTTGAAATTGGCCACGTTGTAGCCCGAGAAGCGCACCCGGTCCTCCTGGTCGCGCATGGCGACGAGCAGCCTTCCGACCTTGCCCTTGCGCACCCATTGTCCTGCCAGCAGGCACAGGAAAAGCAGCGCGCCATTGACGAAATAGAGGACCAGCTTGGCGCTGTCGGGCCGGATGTCCCACCCGGCCAGCGTGCGCAGATCGGTCATGCCGTTCACGCCGCCCGTATAGCCCTGCTGGCCGATGATCAGTATCGTCAGGATCGCCGCGATGGCCTGGGTTATGATCGCGAAATAGACGCCACCCACACGCCGGGTGAACATCGCCAGCCCGATCACGAAGGCGAAGGCCGAAGGGACCGCCACTATCGCCACGAGCGTGAAGGGCAGGGACTGGAACGGCTCCCACCACCAGGGAAGTTCGGTGACACGATTCCAGTCCATGAAATCGGGAATGCCCGGCGTGGACTGGATGGCGGTCGCCTCGGGCGTCGATGCTTCCAGCTTGAGAAACATCGCCATGCAGTAGCCGCCGAGACCAAAGAAGACGCCTTGGCCGAGAGACAGGATTCCGCCTGCGCCCCAGCACAGCACCAGGCCGACGGCCACGAAGGCGTAGGTCAGGTACTTGCCGAAGAGGTTGAGCCTGAATGGATCCAGCATTGCGGGGAGAATGACGAAGATCAGCAAGGCCAGCAGCGCGAAATTGACGGCTTCCTCGAGGGTGAACAGGCGATATTGGCGGGTCATGGCAGTTCCCTCACTTGCGGACCTTGAGCGTGAACAGCCCCTGCGGCCGCAGCATCAGGATGATGATCACGGTGAGCAGCGTCAGCACCTTGGCCATGGAGCCTGACAGGAAGAACTCAAGCACCGACTGGACCTGGCTGATGGAAAAGGCCGATGCGATGGTGCCGAAGAGACTGGCCGCGCCGCCGAAGACGACGACCAGAAAGGTGTCGACGATATAGAGCTGGCCAGCGGTAGGCCCGGTGGACCCGACCATCGTGAAAGCCGATCCCGCGATGCCCGCGATGCCGCAGCCGATACCGAAAGTCAGCCGGTCCGTGCGCCCGGTATTGATGCCGACCGCGTCAGCCATGACCCGGTTCTGCATCACCGCGCGAACCTGCTGGCCCCAGGCGGAACGGTAGAGCATCAGGTACACGCCGGCGGCGATGCAAAGCGTCAGGGTCATGAGAAGGAGGCCGTTGAACGGCACCTCCACCAGATCGGTGACCTGCAGCGACCCGCGCATCCATTCGGGGATGCGTACACCGACCTCGCGCGCGCCGAAGACGGAGCGATAGACCTGCTGCAGAATGAGGCTGAGGCCCCAGGTCGCCAGGAGCGTGTCGAGCGGGCGACGGTAAAGATGGCGGATGATGCCCCACTCCACCGCCATGCCCAGCGATCCCGAGGCCATAAAGGCCAACACAATGGCCACAAAGAAATAGACCCCAAACAGCTCGGGCAGGAAGGTCGCGAAGAACAAGGAGCACAGATAGGTCACATAGGCTCCCAGGATCATGAATTCCCCGTGGGCCATGTTGATGACCCCCATCTGCCCGAAGATGATCGCAAGCCCCAGCGCCATCAGCACATAGACTGAAAAGAGGATCAGCCCGGCGAAGCCCTGCATGGCGAAGATCGCGCCGAGTTCGCCCATCGTGTAGCCGTCGAACATGCTTGCGCTCCCTGTTGTCGCGGTCGGGATTTAGGGGATGGATGGCGGGCGGGGGCGCGCCCCCGCCCATCTCGCCGGGCCTACTGGTAGCCTTCGGGGAAGGGATTGGGCTCGATCAGGTCTGCCGTCTCGTAGACGACATCGTACTGGCCCTCCGCATTGGCCCGTCCGACGCGGGTCCGCGACCACAGATGGTGGTTGTCGTGGACCTTCACATAGCCTTCGGGCGCGGTATCCAGTTCGATGCCGGGGCTGGCCTCGCGGACCTTGTCTACGTCGAAGGAACCGGCACGCTCCACCGCCGCCTTCCACAACCAGGGTCCGAGATAGGCAGCCTGGGTCACGTCGCCGATGACGATGTCGGACCCCCACATTTCCTTGAACGCCGCGACAAACGCTTCGTTGTTCGGGTTGTCGAGACTCTGGAAGTACTTCATGCAGGCATAGGCGCCCTCGATGTTGTCGCCGCCGATACCGAGTATCTCGTCCTCCGTCACCGAGATCGTGAGCAAGGTCGGCGCCTCGCGCGTCAGGTCGATGCCGGCTGCCTTGAGCTGGCGGTAGAAGGCGACGTTAGAACCGCCCACCACGATGGCGTAGATGACGTCCGGCCGCTGCAGGCGGATACGATTGATCGTCGAGTTGAACTGGGTGTGCTCGAGCGGGAAGTAATCCTCGCCGACCACCTGCTTGCCGTTCTTTTCGATATGGATGCGCGCGATCTTGTTGGAGGTGCGCGGCCAGATGTAGTCCGAGCCGATGAGGTAGAAGCTCTCCGCGCCCTTCTCGCGCATGACCCAGTCCAGCCCGGCGATGATCTGCTGGGTCGCCTCCTGGCCGGTATAGATGACGTTGGGCGACTCCTCGAGGCCTTCGTAGAAGGTCGGGTAATAGAGGAAGCCGTTCTGCTGCTCGAAGATTGGCAGCACGGCCTTGCGCGATGCCGAGGTCCAGCACCCCATGACCGCGGGAACGCGGTCGTTGATGAGCAGCTTGCGCGCCTTTTCAGCGAAGGTTGGCCAGTCGGAAGCCCCGTCTTCCTGGATGAAGTCGATCTGGCGCCCCAGAATACCGCCCTGGGCATTGATCTGGGCGATCGCCAGCTTCTCGGCCTGAACCGACCCCGTCTCGGAGATGGCCATGGTTCCGGTGATCGAGTGAAGAATTCCCACCGTCGCGGTGGTGTCGGTCACCGCCAGTCCGGTCGTATTGACCTGATCGGTCGGGAAATCCTGCGCGCGCAGGCCTTTCGGCATGAAAAGCGTGGCGGCACCCAGCGCAGCGCCTCCCATCAGCACGTTGCGACGGTTCGTGTGGACGCCCGGCAGAACTGGCGGTGTCTTCTTCATGTCAACCTCTCCTTCTTGAAAAAGGCCACGCAAGCACGGCCTGTGCCCTTTGCTCAGACTGCGTTCCATGCTGCACTGCGGCAATGGGGAGAATTGCGTAGTGAGGTACGCCGAATAGCCGGCTATGCTGCGGTTGCGATCGGACAGGCGAACGTCGCAACGACCGGCGACTTGCGGGCGGACTAGGGGGAATTGTGCAGGTGCGAATACCCGATCCCGACACACCGAGCGAGACCCGGGGGCACATCGGCCGCGCACGCCGCACCTACAACCGGTGGGTGGCCAACGAGACACTTGAGGATTTCGCGCTTCGCTATACGGCGCGACGTGCCCGAAAGTGGTCGATGGGTCGGGTCGCGAACACGGCGATAGGCTCTATCTCATTCCTCGCCCTGGAAGTCATCGGGGCCGCCCTAACCATCGCCTATGGGTTCGACAACGCCGTTCTTGCGATCCTGATCGTTGGCGCGGTGCTTTTCCTGACGGGCCTGCCGATAAGCATTCACGCGGCCCGGACCGGCGTGGATATCGACCTGCTGACGAGGGGCGCGGGCTTCGGCTATATCGGGTCCACCGTCACCTCCCTCATCTATGCGAGTTTCACCTTCATCTTCTTCGCGCTCGAGGCTGCAATCCTCAGCCAGGCGCTGGAATTGTGGCTCGGCATTCCGCTGTGGGTCGGCTACCTCCTCAATGCACTGATCGTCATACCGCTGGTGACCCACGGCTTCGCGCGCATCGGAACCTTCCAGAAGTGGAGTCAGCCCTTCTGGGTCGTTCTGCACCTGACGCCCTTCGTGGCCTTGATATGGCTCGGCGTGGACTGGCAGCCCTGGATCAGCCATGCCGGCCGCATGGGCGGCGATACCATCGATCCGGTGCTGGTCGCCGCGGCCGCAGGCGTAGGCTTTGCGCTGATGGCGCAGATCGGCGAGCAGGTGGACTTCCTGCGCTTCCTGCCCGAACCGAAAACCCGTCGCGAGAAGCTGAACTGGTGGGTGGCGCTGCTGACCGCTGGCCCCGGCTGGGCCGTTCTCGGCACGCTGAAGATGCTGGCCGGGTCGTTTCTTGCCGTGCTGCTGCTCCAAAACGGCGTCCCGACATCGGAGGCAATCGAGCCGACGAAGATGTACCTGGCCGTCTATGAGATGATCGTCGCTCCGGAGATCGCCCTCCTTCTGACGGTGCTCTTCGTCATCCTTTCGCAACTGAAGATCAACGTCACCAACGCCTATGCCGGCTCGATCGCCTGGTCCAACTTCTTCTCCCGCCTGACGCACAGCCATCCGGGCCGGGTGGTCTGGCTGGTCTTCAACGTCGTCATTGCCCTGATGTTGATGGAGTTCGGTGTTTTCGGCGCCCTCGAGAGCACCTTGAGCTTCTACGGGCACGTCGCCACTGCCTGGATCGCCGCCATTACGGCGGATCTTGTCATCAACCGGCCACTGGGCCTGCGCCCGGCCCGGATGGAATTCCGGCGTGCGCATCTCTGCGACATCAATCCCGTGGGTACGGGCGGCACGCTCCTGGCCAGCGTTTGCTCGCTGCTGATCTACATGGGACTGCTGGGAGAGACGGTCGCGGCGTTCTCCAGCTTCGTGGCACTCGGTATCCCCTTCGTCGCTTGCCCGCTAATCGCCCATGCCACGAAGGGGCGCTACTATCTTTCCGGCCACCCGCCGATCGACGCGGGCAATGCGCACCCGGCCGAATGCGGATGCCACATCTGCGATCACGCATTCGATGCCGAGGACATGGTCTCCTGTCCGCACCACCGCGCATCAATCTGCTCGCTGTGCTGTGCGCTGGAATTGCGGTGCGACGACGCATGCCGGCCCGATGCCACGGTCCAGAGCCAGTATGCGCGCTTCGCTTCGGCCATCCTGCCGCCTAGTCTGGCGCGGTTTCATTCCTCCCGCTATGCACATTTCGCGGCCGTCTTCGGCACCTTCATGCTTCTCGTGGGGATCATCCTGCTCCTCGTCTATCAACAGGCGATCCAGGCGGCGCCGGGCGACGACAGGACGCTCGCACAGTCGCTCGGCTTCGCCTTCGGGCTGATCGCCATGGTGGCGGGCGTGGTTGCCTGGCTCCAGACACTCGCGCGCGAAAGCCAGCAGCTCGCCAGCAGCGAGCGCGAGCGCCAGACGCGGCGTCTCATGGCCGAAATCCGCGCCCATCGCCGCACCGATGCCGAGCTGCAGCGGGCCAAGGAACGCGCCGAGGCAGCCAATGATGCCAAGCGCCGCTACGTCGCCGGAATGAGCCACGAGCTGCGCACGCCACTCAATGCCATTCTGGGCTATGCCCAGTTGCTGGAGCATGATCCAACGCTGCCGAGCCGACGCCGGCCGGCCCTGCAGGTGATCCGGCGTTCGTCGGAACACCTTGCCGATCTCATCGAAAGCCTGCTCGACATCTCCAAGATCGAGGCGGGCAAGCTGGAGATCCACCGCGCGGAATGCGGCCTGCGCGACCTGATCGAGCAACTGGTGGCGACGTTCGAGATGGAAGCGCGCGATCGCGGCATAACGTTTCATCTCTCCATCGATCCACGGGTCCCGAGCGTCGTCTATGCCGATGCGCGCCGTCTGCGGCAGATCCTGATGAACCTGCTCTCAAATGCAGTCCGCTATACGCAGGCAGGTCATGTCCGCTTCGCGGTCGCCTATCGCAACGAAGTCGCTACTTTCGTCGTCGAGGACACAGGCGTCGGCATCCCCGCGGAGGCTCACGCGCGAATTTTCGAGCCGTTCGTGCGCCTGCAGGAAGGCAGTCGCGCTGTGCCCGGCACCGGCCTGGGCCTGACCATTTCCAAGCTTCTGGTCGAGATTCTGGGTGGTGACCTCGCCTTCGACAGCGAGCCTGGCCAGGGTTCCACCTTTCGCGTCCGCCTGATGCTGCCGCGCGTCGACCAGGCAACGCCCGTCAAGGTGATGCGGCGCATCTACGGCTACAAGGGCCGCAGGCGCACGATCATGATCGTTGACGACAACGCCGAACACCGAACCCTTCTGGAAGACGCGCTGCGCCCGGTCGGCTTTGACCTCGTGCTGGCGGAGAACGGAGAGGCGGCGCTCAGCGTCGTGAACGCCGTGTCGCCCGATCTGGTGCTGATTGACATCGCCATGCCGGGTATGAGCGGCTGGACCCTGGCCGGCAAGTTGCGGCACGAACACAGTCTTCCCGCCCCCATCGTCATGGTTTCCGCGCATGCGGCCGAACAGCACGCCGTTCTGGCGCAGAGCCAGGATGTGCCGGGACATCACGATGATTTCCTCGCCAAACCCGTCGACATCGACATGCTGTTCTCGCGCATCGAACGGCTCTTGAAACTGGAGTGGGTTCTCGATGCGCAGCCACATCAGGGCGGCGAGCTGGCGAGCCTTATCAAGGCCGATCTCTCCGCTTTGGCCAACGCTCTCGCCATCGGCCACGTGCGCGGCGTGGATGCCGCGCTGACCCAGATCGAGGGCGACGATCCGAATGTCTCCATCTTCGTGACGGAGGCGCGTCGCAGGCTGGATCGACTCGATCTCGCGGGCATCGAGCTCTTGATGGAGAATGTGCGTGATGATGGCTGAACCTCTCAAGGGACGCGACATCGTGCTCGTGGTGGACGACAATCCCGAAACGCTGAGTTTGCTGATCGAGGCCATCGAGTCGGCCGGCATGACGGCACTGGTGGCCCGCGATGGCGACACGGCCCTGACACTGGTGGGCCGCATCCAGCCCGACATCGTCCTTCTCGATGCCGTCATGCCGGGCATGAGCGGATTCGAAGCCTGCCGGCGCCTGAAGTCGCGGCCTGCGGTCGCCGCCGTCCCGGTGATCTTCATGACCGGGCTTTCGGAAAGCGACCACGTGCTCGAAGGCCTGCGCGCCGGCGGCGTGGACTATCTGACCAAGCCGATCAATCCAGATGAACTGGTCGCCCGCATCGCCATACACATCGCCAATGCGCGCATGGTCGAGGATGCCAGGCATGCCCTCGACGCCACCGGCCAGTCGATCCTCGCGCTGCGCAACGATGGTTCGCTCTCATGGGCGTCGCCCGGTGCCACACTCGCCCTTGAAACGGCATTTGCGGGCACGGTGGCGGAAACTCTGGAGAGCAAGTCCTCCGTCCGGCTGTGGGTCGAGCAGATGCGCTCCAGCGCTGTGTCGCAAGCCACGGAGCTCACGCTCGGCGAGCCTGGCAACCGGTGCGTGAAGCTGAGCATGGTCGGGCGTTCGGCGGCCGGCGACCTCCTGGTGCGTGCCGCACCCTGCGACATCGAAAACCCGGAAGCCAAGCTGAGCCGCGAACTGGGACTCTCACTGCGGGAAGGTGAAGTGCTCTACTGGCTCTGCCAGGGCAAAACCAACAGGGACATTGCCCAGATCCTCGATCTCAGCCCGCGCACGGTGATGAAACATGTGGAGCAATTGTTTGCGAAACTGCAGGTCGAGAACCGGACCGCGGCCGCGTCAATCGGGCTGCGCGTGCTGATGCGCATAGTCTAGGTTGGGATTGCAGCCATCTATTCGGCGCGGCAAACCGGACCGTCAGGCTCCAGCTCCGGTGACTTCGACGCTGAATCAATATTGTGACCGACTGACGACGGAGGAGCTCATCGATACTCGACAGCCATGCGGCCAGGGCCTGGAGGAGGGAAGGCTGAATATGATGATGCCTGGGGTCCCGATACCAGCCGTTCCATCTTCCTGGCGTAATACCTGAATGCGGTCATCTGCGAAGGTGATGAGATCTGCCGCCGTGCCCCATCGGGCTTGCTCCCAATCCAGGGATGGGCGTGATCAATGCATACGACACTGCCAAAGCCTTTGCCGTGGCCCCGCCGTGCTCGAACGTTCCCCCGGGCAATACGGGAGATCAGAGACTTCACCGTCACGCAGCAGAAGAGGAGGCATCGGCCGCGGGGCCGTCCGACACCTCCGAGCCTTAGCCTAACGCAATGCGTAGTAGTGGAACATCGTGTGGTCCGGGTCCTTGAACCGCTGCGCCGTACCCACGACTACCGTGCGCGTGAGCCAGTCGTGGGGCCCGATCGGGCAGTCGAAATAGGGCGTGCAGCGGAAGTAGGACGGAACGTCTGGTCCCCAACGGAATGGCCGGTCCTCCTCGGGCGCCTGCTAAACTGCGGAGGATCGATCGCGAAGAAGAGAGCGAACCATGAGCACTTTCCTTTTGGGCGCGCAGACCTTGGCTAGACGCCCTGCCGCCTGGTTGGACTTGATGAAGAGGACGCGGTGCTGTTGCGGCGTACGATCCGGAGGAACGATTGCTGGAGACGATGGAGAAAGGGCGCCGAAAGTGCGGCGACTGGTTCCAACCGAGACCTTCAACCCAAGCTACGCAATGAACTTCTCGCCTCGTCATGCAAATTGTTCTTAAGTCGATGAATATTTCCATCAAATTCGAGTATCTAGCGCCAGTAGATAGCTTGGAATTTTTTCACTTTTTATTTTCCTAAGGGACGCATGAGAGCATGACACTTTCGGGTTTTTCTTATAGGCAGGATTGGTGATGGGCTGCCTTCCCCGCTTAGGAGGAAGGCGATTGCCTTTTGGAGATTTCATGCCCGCCATATCCCGCCGAGACGTCCTCAAAAGTACTGCCGCGTTGGGTCTGGGAGGCATCCTGGGTGGAATCGGTTGGGGCATTGTTGGCGCACGCGCCACAGTTCACCAAGATCAAGCTTCGCCGCTCGGCATTGCCGACGATCTCGCCAATCCTGCCGAACTCCATTCCGTGGACGGACGTCTGCACGCCGACCTTTATATGAGTATAAGCGACCAGACTTTGCCAAGCGGTCCTGCGCAACTGCGGATTTTCAATGACACCCTGCCCGCGCCGACCCTTCGGCTCCAGCCGGGCGATACGCTGGAAGTGGCGTTCGAGAACCGCATGCCGCCCAATCCCGACCGCCGGGACATCACGGTCAATGTGCCCAATCGCTTCAACACCACCAACATCCACTATCATGGCTTCCATGTCAGCCCGCTGGGCAACAGCGACAATGTCTATCTCGAGATCGAGCCCGGCCAGCGATTCAATTATGTGGTGCAGCTGCCGCAGGACCATCCAGCCGGCTCCTACTGGTATCATCCGCATCGTCACGGCTCCGTCTCGGCACAGGTCGCTTCGGGTGCGGCCGGGATGGCCATCATCGGCGGCGCGCTCGACGAGGTGCCGGAAATCGCCGCGGCGGTCGAGCGCATCCTCGTGCTCCAGGCCCCGGTTCCCGGCATCGACGGTGTACTCGATGACGAAGAGCCGATCTGGGCGCTGACGGCCGAGCGGGACTTCCTCGTCAACGGCCAGTTTCGACCGCGCATCTACATCCGCCAGGGCGAGGTTCAGCATTGGCGCGTTCTGCATGCCGGCGACGCGCAGTTCCTGCCGCTGCGGGCCGACGGGCTGGAGATCTACGAGGTGGGCCGCGATGGCAATCCGCTGCAAAGCGCCCAACTGACCGAACTCATCGATCTGGCTCCGGGCAACCGCGCCGACCTCCTGGTCAAGGCAGGAGAGCTGGGCCACTACACGCTCTTGCGGCCGGCCTTCAATCAGGGCACCCAGGCGATGCTCGAATTCGTGATGGCCGACATTTTCGTCATCGCCGCCGACGATCCGCGGGTTGCACCGGGCATCGACTTCGGCACGGAAATCCCCACGGGAGAGCTTCCGGACAACGACATCCTCGTCGACATCGAGGATGACGAGATCACCGGGCACCGCACCTTCGTGCTCGGCGTGTCGGACGTGAAAGGCTACTTTCACGACACGCTCTTCACGATCAACGATCAGTCATTCGATCCCGGCCGCGACGACGTGGTGACGAAGCTTGGGGCCGTGGAAGAATGGACGCTGGTCAATACGACCCCGTTCCCCCATCCGCTCCACATTCACGTGAACCCGTTCCAACTGGTTGAGATCAACGGCGAACCAGCACCCGGCAAGCCATGGCTCGACACTGTTCCTGTGCCAGCCGCGGGATCGGTGAAGTTTCGCACCCGCTTCCTCGATTTCCCGGGACGGTTCGTCATGCACTGCCACATCCTTCCGCACGAGGACACCGGCATGATGATCAACATCAACATCCAGGCCTGAGGGATGCGCACCCTCCTTCACCGGACAGCGCTTGCCACCGGGTTGGCAATCTTGGCCACCGTCGCGCATGCGCAGCAGCCGCCCGAACCGTCCGTTCCAGCCGGTCTGGGTGGCGACATGCCGGCGGCCGCCTCGTCCTGTCTTTCCTGTCACGGGGTGGATGGTCGTCCCGTTCTCATCGACGTGCCCATCATCGCGGGCCAGCAGCCGATTTACCTGCGCAATGCGCTTCGTGCCTACAGGTCGGGCACCCGCACGGGCGGCCAGGCGCTGGTCATGCAGGAGATCGTCAAGACGCTGAGCGACGATGACATGGATGCGCTGGCAAGCTGGTTCGGAGGACAATGACGATGATCAGACCGATGATGGCGGCACTGGTTTCACTGGTGCTCGTGGTTTCTCCCGTTGCTGCGGATCAGCTGATCTACCTGACCGACGAGGAGGGCGAGCGCCTCTTCATGCAGGCCGAGGAGCGGTCTGACTACTTCCCGCTCGCAAGCTATCTCGAGACCGAGCAGATACTCACCTTCTGCGGTCCGGCCACGATCGCGGCCGTTCTCAACAGCCTCGGCACCGAGCGCCCTTCGCCGGTCCGCCTGTTCCCGTGGACCTTGTGGACGCAGGATACGGTCTTCACGCCCGAGAACCAGAACGTGAAGCCCTATGCGGTCGTGGAGCACGAAGGCTTGCTGCTCGACGAACTGACGGCGTTCTTCCGCAATCTCGGCGTGACCGCCGACTATCAGCATGCCGACGAGTTCGACGTCGACGGGCTGCGCGAGATCGTCAGGGAGGTCCTGGCCGACCCCGACCAGCGCCTCGTCGCAAACTATTCGCGTGTGCCGATCAACCAGAAGGGCGGCGGCCATATCTCGCCGGTGGCCGCCTACGACGCGGAGAGCGACCGAGTGCTGATCCTCGATGTCGCGCGGTACAAATACCCTCCCGTCTGGATCACCGTCAGCGATCTGCACGGGGCCATGAGCGCCATAGACCCCGATTCCAATTCCGTCCGCGGTCTGGTGGTGGTCACGAAATGACGATCAGCCGGCGCACCTTTCTCGGCGCCCTTGCAGTTCCGCTCCTGCCGGGCTTTGCATCCGCGCAGACGCTGGGCGGGCAGGAGGCGCGCTTTGCATCCATCCTGCATCAGATCGCCGGCATCCCGGACCTCTCGCCCCTTCTGATCCGGGCAGCCGAAAGCGAACTGACTGAAACCTACGGTGTGCAGGCCCGCTCCGGACTCGTCCGCGCGCTGGGGACCGGTCCGCTGGCGGACCGTCTGGCGCTGGCCGATGCAGGCGTTCAGGAGCAGGTACGCTTCCTCGCAAGACTTCTCTACACAGGCGAAGTCACGCGCGACGGTGTCACGAAGGCGATCTACTATCCGTGGTGCGTCGCCTGGAGATCGCTCACCTTCGCCACGGCCCCGGGCCTGTGCAGTGGCCCCGCCTTCGGCCACTGGGCCGAAGCGCCGGGAACGGAAGCGCGCCTATGAAGGCCTCCGTCGTCATCGTCGGCTCGGGCATGGCCGGCGCGCACCTTGCGCGATCGCTCGCTGCAAAGGGTCTCGACGTCCTGATCCTGGAGGCCGGCCCGCGCCGCAGTCGCGCCGAGAACCTCACGACTTTCTACGAAAACCCCGTCAAGGGCCCGCAGGCGCCCTACCCGAGCATGGACTATGCGCCCCATCCAGAAGATGGCGGCTATGACGATTTCTACTTGCAGGCCGGGCCCGACCGCTTCATCGGCGCGTATCTCAGGCTCTATGGCGGCACAAGCTGGCACTGGACCGGTTTTGCCGACCGCCTGCGCCCCGCCGATTTCCGCATGAAGTCGACCTATGGCGTCGGCGAGGACTGGCCGATCGACTACGACATGCTCCTGCCCTTCTACGAAGAGGCGGAGGCGCGCTGGGGTGTGGCCGGTGATCCGGATCATGTCTGGGGCGCGCCGCGCAATGGCGTGGCCTATCAGATGCCGCCGATCCCGCGCAGCTACATGGACATGCGCGTGACCGAAGCGCTCGCTAAGCTCGGCATGCATTCGGCGCCGTTTTCCCATGCGCGCAATTCCGAGATCTTTGACGGGCGCCCGGTCTGCTGCGGCAACAATACATGCGTTCCAATCTGCCCGATCGGCGCGAAATACGATGCGTCCGTCGACGCGCGAAAGGCCGAGGAAGCAGGTGCGCGCATCGAGACCGAAGCGCTCGTCACCTTCGTCGAGCTCGATGCCGACGGGCTGGTCAGCCGCATCAAGGTCCGCCGGCCCAATGGCGAGACATTCTGGGTCGAAGGCGAGATATTCGCGCTGTGCTGCCATGCCATCGAGAACCCGCGCCTGCTGCTCAATTCCGCGCAGGAGGGCGCGCCGGGGGGCGTTGCGAACAGCTCGGATGCAGTCGGCCGCTACCTTCTCACCCAGGCCAACCAGGATGCCTGGGGCCTGATGCCGGAGCCCGTCTTTCCCTATCGCGGGCCGCAACAGACGGCCGGGATCGTCGAGATGCGCGATGGGGAGTTTCGAACCGAACGGGCGGCCGCCGGCACATCCTTCATGAACAGCGGCTGGTCCGGCAATTCCGACGCGACCGATCTTGCAAAGAAGCTCATCGACGAGGGTCTCCTCGGACAGGAACTTGCCAAGGCCATCAATGACCGCGTCTCGCGCCATCTGCGCCTGAACGCCTCGGCGGAGGTTCTGCCTGAGGCCGGCAACCGCGTCGAGCTGGCCGATGAATTGGACAGCGCGGGCGTGCCCAAGCCCAAGATCACTTTCCGAATGGACGAGTACACCAAGTCCGGCCTGGCGTACGCGCTCGAGGTCAACCGCCGTATCTTCGCCGAGATGGGCGTGCCTGACATGGAGAGCAACGACCCCTATCTGTCCAACGCCATCATCGGCGGCACCACGCGGATGGGCACGGATGCGAGGACGTCCGTCGTGAACACCGACCTCGTCTCGCACGACCACCGCAATCTCTACATCCTGGGCACCAGCAGCCATGTGACGGCGCCGGTCAATGCGCCCTCCCTGACCATTGCGGCACTGGCAATCCGCGCGGCCGATCACATCGAGACTGCCTTGCGTGAAAGGCTTCGATGAAAAGGCTTCTGGCCATCCAGTTCATCGTCCTTGCTGTATTCGTCCTCCTGGGCAACGGCATCCGCTCCGTGGCGATGAGCACGGTGCTGGTCTCGCAGGCTGAGTTCGCAAGCTTCCTCAACATCTCCGCGGAACGCACGGACATGCTGATTGAGGCGCTCATGGGCGGATCCCTGCTGGCCTTGGCGTTGGCGCCGTTCCTGATAGCGCCGGGCAGTGCGATGCGGCTTGCGCGCAATGCCGCCATTCTTGCCGTCGTCTGCTACGGCGCCATTGGCGTGACCATGCATGCCAACCCTGCTCTTCTCACGCGTGAGGCGGTTATCATCTCGGCCTTTGCGTTCGCCGGTTTCGCGGTGGCGTTCTTCGCCCCACTGGCCCAGCTTGCCATCGGCCAGGCAAATGATGAAAGGAGCCGCGGCGCGCTGACCACGCTCTGGACCGCCGCGCAGCCGATCGCGATGCTGGCCACCCCGCAGCTCGTCAAATACGTCGCCTTCGACATCGGCGTGGGCAATTTCTTCTTCGTGCTCGCGGCGCTGCCTGTCGTCTTCCTCATCCTGGTGCCGCTTGTCTTCCCGAGGACCCCGCACGAGGGGGCCGTCGCCGCCACGCCGATCCCGTGGAGGCGTCTTGCCGGGTTCCTGCTTCTTCTTCTGCTGTTCGAAGTGTCCACGATCTCGATTTCGATGGCGGGCATTCTGGGGACCGTGACGCTGAGCTTGCTGGCGGCCATGTCATTGGCGGGATTGGCACTCTTTCTGCGGCGCCGGCATTGGGTTGATCCCAGCTTCCAGCTGCCGGCCGGAGCAGGCACGCTGATGGGGCTCCTCTTTCTCATCCAGATTCCCTCGACCGGGCTTTACGACAGCGCCTATCTCGTCCGCCATCTGTGCTCGACGGCCTTCATCGCGGACCGCGCCACCTTCGGCGCGATCGCCCAGATTTGCGGCGTCTTCGGAGCGGGGGCATTGCTGCTGCGCTGGCCTCAAGGGCAATACTGGCTTTTGTGGCTGTCGCTCGTGCTCGCCCTCCTGGGCAGCGCGATGATGATGCTCTATCCCTACCGCGCCAACGACGAACTGCTGTTCATCGCCTCAAAGGCGCTGCTGAGCGGGGGTGTAGGCATCGGCACGGTCGTGTTGGTGCGGGCCATCCTGGCTGCCTCGGGTGGAAACAGGATGGTGATCATGGCGCCAGCCTTCCTGATCCTGTTTGGCACCGAAGTGGGAATGGAGACGCTTGAGATCATCTTCCAGATCACGCAGCTGGGTGGTTTCGACGCCAACACCGCGTTTGAAAACGTGTTCTTCGCCCAGGTTGTGGCGACGCTGGTTGCAATGGGGGTCCTGGGCCTCGGCAACCCGCGCTTCGGAAGCCGGGAGCCGGCCGAGATAGCCGACATGGGCCACACCAGAAACTCGGCTGCAACGAGTTGAATATGCGCGCCCACATCGAGCTCTTCGCGCGGTCCGAGACCGCTGGCTACCCTACGGAGCAAAGGCTGTTTTGCGCCGCCGCGTCCACGTCGCGCTGCGACAGAGATTCCTGGTTCTGCCTGCCGTTTGCTTCGGTTCGTGGCCGGAAGACGCTGCCGACGCCGATCAGCACCGCTTGGTCGCGGCGGATTTCCGCCGCGGCATCGGGCAGCCCCCACAGTGTCGTGTGAACCACTGACTGCGTCGCGCGTCCAATATCGGCGGCGATGACGACCGGCGTTTGCGCCGGCATGCCCAGCGACAGGAGCCTGGTCGAGATTTCGGGCGCGGTGCGGCCGCCCATGTAGAAGATGGTCGTGGCCGACATGTCGGCGACGCTGCGCCAATCCAAATCCTGCGGAAGGCCTCCATGGCGTGAGTGGCCAGTGACGAAGCGCACGGATTTCGCATGGTCGCGATGGGTCAGCGACACACCCAGGGCAGCGGCCAGCGCGATCCCAGCCGTGATGCCCGGCACGACATCATAGGCAATGCCGGCCTTCTCCAGTTCAGCAATCTCCTCACCCGCCCGCCCAAAAATCATCGGATCGCCTGACTTGAGGCGGACGACGTGGCGGCCGGCGCTTGCGAGCGACACCATGGTGCGGTTGATCTCGTCCTGCTTGCAGCTCGGTCGCCCGGCGCGCTTGCCGACCAGGATGCGTTTGGCCTCGCGCCTGGCCAGTTCCAGCACCTCGTCGGAGACGAGGTCGTCGAACAGGATGACGTCGGCGGATTGCAGGGCGCGGACGGCCTTGAGGGTGAGAAGTTCAGCATCCCCCGGCCCGGCGCCCACGAAGGTCACCTTTCCCTTGACGCCATGTCGCAATGGGTCGGCGATGGCCGCGATGACCTCCTCCTCCGCCTGCCCGTCCGGGGCCGGACCGAAGGCTCGATCCACGAAGGCTTCCCAGAAACGGCGGCGCTGCGCGCCGGGAGCCAGGCGATCCACGACATGTTCGCGCACACGCTGCGCCAGACCAGCCCAGGCCGCCAGGGAAGGCGGCAGCAAGGTCTCGATGCGCCGCCGCACGGCCTGCCCGAGAATGGGCGCGGCGCCAGAGGTCGAGACACCGATGACCACAGGTGACCGGTTGACGATCGAGCCGAACTGGAAATGGCAGAAGGCCGGGCGGTCGATGACGTTGCAGGGCACGCCGGCCGCGCGCGCAGCCTTTTCGAAGGAAGCCGCCTCAATGTCGTCCTCCGCATCCGCCAGCGCGACGGCCGCGTCCTGAAAGCAGTCATGGCCCCAGTCGCGCGCATGATGCACAATCCCGGTTTCGCGGGCGAGGAGCAGGGTCATCTCATCAGACAGCTCGGCGGCATAGAGCGCCACCCGTGCGCCGGCAGCCGCCAGAAGCTCGGCCTTCCATGCCGCCGCCTCGCTGCCACCGGCCACGATTGCCCGCTTGCCCGAAAGATCAAGAAAGACCGGAAGGACGCTGAGCGCGCCAATCCGTGCCGGTCCGGTTTCACTCGGCTGCCTGGAGACGATCTTCATGGAGAAACTTCCTGATTTCGGAGCGGCAGGAGCCGCAATTGGTTCCGGCCTGCAAGTTCCGGCCGATCTCGTCGACGGTGGCCGAACCACGCGCGACCGCTTCTGCAATCTGGTTTTCGCCGACATTGAAACAGGCGCATATGATGCGGCCCGCCGCGGGCATCGGCACCGGTGACCGGCCAGAGAGAAGCGCCAATCGGTCGGCGAGCGAAAGCTGCGTGCGCGTCGCCAGAAGCGAGAGTAGCCAGTCACGCGACGGCAGTTGCCTCGACGGCGCGACGAACAGCGCCTCTTTCAGCGCGCCGTCTTCATCGATGGCCGCCGCGCGATAGCCGTATCCACGCCGGTCCGCATATTCGACCATTTGCGCATGGCCGACCGGATCAAGCAGCCCGCTCGCGAGAAGAATGCCCTGATCGGCCAATTCCGTCCCGCAGAGCTCGTAGACCCAGCCGCCCTCGACCTTGTGCCGGCTCCAATGGACGAATCCGACCGGGCGGATGTCGCGGCGCGTGATCAGCAGCCCCGACCACGCAACCGCTTCACGGCTGATCCGAACCGGGACGTGCTTGAGTTCCGGCTGGCCGGACACCGGGTCGACGACAGGCGCAAAAAGCGACCCGGCCCCAGCGTTGGCGGCGAACTGACCGCTCCAGTGCATGGGCAGGAATGCGGTGCCGGGCTTCTGATCGGCGGTGATGCGGATTTTTGCCCGCGCGGTACCGAAGGCGCTGGCGATTTCGGCGAGGTCGCCATCGACCAAACCATAAGCCGCAGCGTCGCTCGGAGCGATCTCGAGCGACGGTTCAGGGGCGTTGGAGGCCAGCCGAGGCACGTGGCCCGTGCGTGTCATGGTGTGCCACTGGTCGCGCAGGCGGCCGCTGTTGAGCCCGATCGGCCTCGCCTGGGAAGTCGCTAGCGCCACGCCCGCATGCCGCACGGCGACGAAGCGGGCGCGGCCGTCGGCGGTCGGAAAGCGTCCGTCGCCGAGCAGGCGGGCGCGAGGCGCGCCCGTCCGCGCCATCGGCCAGTGGCGCGGTGCGAAGGTTTCGTACCGCGAGTTCGAAATGTCCGCGACATCACCAATGTCGAACAGCCGCGCGCCGTCATTTTCGAAGGTGGAAAGGGCGGCGTGCTCGCGGAAGATGTCGGCGGGGCCGGCATAGGCGAAGGCCTCGCCATGCCCCATGCGGTGCGCGACGTCGCGGATGATGCGCCAGTCCGCGCGCGCTTCGCCTGGCGCCGGCATGAACGGTCGCTGACGCGAGACGCGGCGCTCCGAATTCGTCACCGTCCCGTCCTTCTCGCCCCATCCGGCCGCAGGCAGAAGCACGTCGGCATAACGGGTCGTGTCGGTGCGGGTGACGTCGGAGACGACGACGAAGGCGCATGAATTGAGCGCCTTGCGGACCGCCCCCGCATCGGGCATCGAGACGGCCGGATTGGTGCCCATGATCCAGAGCGCCTTGATCGACCCCCGCGCCACCGCATCGAACATGTCGACTGCCTTGAGACCCGGCTTGCGTGCGATGTCCGGCGCGTTCCAGAATCTTGACACGCGCTCGATGTCGGCTGCGTTGAAATCCATATGCGCGGCAAGCTGGTTGGCGAGTCCGCCGACCTCCCGCCCGCCCATCGCATTGGGCTGCCCCGTAACGGAAAACGGTCCCATTCCCGGCCGGCCGATGCGATCCGTCGCCAGATGGCAGTTGATGATGGCGTTGACCTTGTCGGTGCCGTGCGCCGACTGGTTGACGCCCTGACTGTAGACCGTGACCGTCCGCTCCTTCGCGGCGAAGAGCTCGTAGAAGTGGCGCAGCTCGGCGACGGATAAACCGCACGCCAGAGCGACGTGCTCGAGCGAGGAAACTTCCGCTCGCGCAACGGAGACGGCGTCCTCAAAGCCCGTGGTGAAAGCTGAGACAAACGGCCGATCGATCCTGCCTGCGGCCTCGAGATGGGCGAGCAGGCCGTTGAACAGAAGCACGTCGGTGCCCGGATCGATCTGCAGATGCAGGTCGCATTCCTCGACGGTGGCCGTGCGGCGGGGGTCGATCACGATGACCTTCGTTCCGCGTTCGGATCTTGCCGCCAGCAGCCGCTGATAGAGGATGGGATGACACCAGGCCGTGTTGGAGCCCACCAGGACCACGAGATCCGCTTCCTCCAGGTCCTCATAGGTGCCAGGAACCACGTCCTCCCCGAAGGCCCGCCGGTGGCCGGCAACGGACGACGCCATGCAGAGCCGCGAATTGGTGTCGATATTGCCGGAACCGACAAATCCCTTCATCAGCTTGTTGGCGACGTAATAGTCCTCCGTCAGCAGCTGACCGGAAACGTAGAAGGCGACGGCGTCCGGGCCGTGCTGGGCAATCGTCTCGGTGAATTTGTCCGCCACCAGATCGAGCGCGGCAGCCCAGGACGCGGGCTGCCCGCCGATCTCCGGTTCCAGCAGCCGTCCCTCGATGCCCATCGTCTCGCCAAGCGCCATACCCTTGGAACAAAGCTTGCCGACATTGGCCGGGTGGTCTGGATCGCCGCGGACGGCAATCTGGCCATCCGCGGCGACACGAGCCAGCACGCCGCAACCTACCCCGCAATAAGGGCACGTCGTCCTCACCTCGGTCGCTGGCTTGTCCTGCATCACCATCACTCGGCGGCCATCGCGGCGAGGTCGAGGCCAAGCGAAATGCGGCCATTCACGACCTTCACAGGAATGGTCTTGACCGAGCCTTCGTCCGGACCCTGCGCTTGGCCCGTCTCGAGCGAAAACACCCAATTGTGCAAGGGGCACGTCACCGATGCGCCGTGCACGATACCCTCGCTGAGAGGACCACCGCGGTGCGGACAATGATCCTCGATCGCGTAGATGGTGTCTCCCGCCGTGCGGAATACGCCGATGCGCCCTTGCGGGGTCGCCACGCAGCGGGCACCGCGCAGGGGGATGTCGTCGATCGCGCCGATGTCGAACCAGTTCATCGCCTCACTCCGCCGCCTGCTGCAAGGAAAGGGCCGCCATCGGCTGGAACTCGTGCTTGTCCTTTCCTGACACACGCTCCGACCACGGATCGACCTGCGCGAATTTCTGGGAGAAGACGAACCGGTCGAAATAGGCCTTGCGGCGATCGAAATCGTCGAGCACCTGCCGCCTGATCTCCTCGGTGCCGATACGTTTGGCCCATTTGTAGATGCGTTCCAGATAACGGCCCTGCTCTCGATACATCTGCGTCAGCGCGACGATGACCTCGAGCGCCTCGTCCTCGGTCTTGACCGATCCGAGAATTTCGGTGCCCTTGATGTCGAGGCCGGCAGCACCGGCGAAATGGATTTCGAAGCCCGAATCCACGCAGATGACGCCGACATCCTTGCAGGTCGCCTCGGCGCAGTTTCGGGGACAGCCGGAGACGCCCATCTTGACCTTGGCGGGCGTCCACGAGCCCCACATGAATTTCTCGATACGGATGCCCAGGCCCGTCGAATCCTGCGTGCCGAAGCGGCACCAGTCGGAGCCGACACAGGTCTTCACGGTGCGCAGGCCCTTGGCATAGGCCTGGCCCGAGACGAAACCGGCCTCGCCGAGATCGGCCCACACGGCGGGCAGATCTTCCTTGCGGATGCCGAGCATGTCGATGCGCTGGCCGCCCGTCACCTTGACCGCGGGGATCGCGAACTTGTCGACGACGTCGGCGATGGCGCGCAGTTCCTTCGACGAGGTCATGCCGCCCCACATGCGGGGCACGACGGAGTAGGTGCCGTCCTTCTGGATGTTGGCGTGGACGCGCTCATTGACGAAGCGCGACTGGTAGTCGTCGGCATATTCGTCGGGCCAGTCGGCCACGAGATAGTAGTTGAGCGCCGGACGACACTTCGCGCAGCCGCACGAGGTCTTCCATTCCAGTTCCTGCATGACGGCGGGTATGGTCTTGAGACCCTTCGCCTTGATGAGGCGGCGTACGTCATCATGGCCGAGATCAGTGCATGAACACATCGGCTGCACGGCGGCCGGATTGTAGCTGTCGCCGAGCGAAAGCCGCATCAGCTGCTCGACCAGGCCCGTACAGGTGCCGCAGGAAGCGGAAGCCTTGGTGTGGGCGCGCACATCGTCGAGCGATGTCAGCCCCTTCGACGTGACGGTGGAAACGATCTTGCCCTTGCAGACGCCGTTGCAGCCGCAGATTTCCGCATCATCCGCCAGTGCCGCAACGGCGGCCAAAGGGTCCGCGTTGCCTCCTCCCTGAAAGGCCTGCCCGAAGATCAGCGTGTCGCGCATCTCCGACACGTCGGTCTGCTTCTTCTTCAGGTCGTTGAACCATGCACCGTCGGAGGTCTCTCCGAAGAGCACCGTCCCGATCACGCGGTTCTCCTTCAGGATCACGCGCTTGTAGATGCCGCAGGACGCGTCGCGCAGGACGATTTCCTCGCGATCCTCGCCATCTGCGAAATCGCCGACCGAATAGAGATCGATGCCCGTTACCTTGAGCTTGGTGGGCGTGTCGGAATGGACGAAGCGCTTGTCCTGGCTGCCCGAAAGCGTTGCGGCCGCGGTCCGCGCCATTTCGTAGAGCGGCGCCACGAGGCCGTAAACATTGCCGCCCACCTCGGCGCATTCGCCAACGGAAAGGATGTCGGGGTCGGATGTCACCATCTTCTCGTCGGTGACGATGCCGCGCCCGACCTCCAGCCCCGCCTCCTTCGCCACGGCGACGTTCGGGCGGATGCCGACGGCCATGACGACGAGCGTGGCGGGGATGATCGTGCCATCCGCGAGTTCGACGCCCTCGACCCTCCCCTCGCCGAGGATCGCCTTCGTGTTGGCTTTGGTCAGAACCTCGATGCCGCGCGCCTCGACGGCCTTCTGCAGCAGATAGCCGGCGGCCGCGTCGAGCTGGCGCTCCATAAGCGTCGGCATGACATGCAGCACGGTCACGTCCATGCCGCGGGCCTTCAGCCCGGCGGCGGCCTCAAGCCCGAGCAGCCCGCCGCCGATCACCACCGCCTTCTCCCGCGACTGCGCGGCCAGCAGCATGGCGTCGACATCGTCGAGATCGCGGTAGGTGATGACACCGGGAAGATCGCTGCCGGGCACCGGTATAATGAACGGCACCGATCCGGTGGCGATGACCAGCTTGTCGTAGGCAACCGTTTCGCCGTGCTCGGAGGTAACCGTCTTCGCCGCGCGGTCGATGGCAACGATCCTGTGCCCCTTGTAGAGCATGATGTCGCGCTCGACGTACCAGCCGTCCCCGTGGATGACGATCTCCTCGAAGGTCTTTTCTCCCGAAAGCACGGGTGACAGCATGATGCGGTCGTAGTTCACGCGCGGCTCGGCATTGAAGATGGTGATCTGGTAGCGGTCGGGCGCGGCTTCCAGCAGGTGCTCGAGCATTCGCCCGGGCGCCATGCCGTTGCCGATGATGACGAGCTTCTCCCTCATCGCACTCACTCCGCTGCTTCCACGAAGCGGTGGCGCTCGTAGAGGAATTTCAGGACGGCCTCCCGGCAGCGCAGGTAGTTGCGGTCGGTGGCCAGGGTGATGCGCGATCGCGGCCGTGCGAGCGGGACGTCCAGAATGTCTCCGATGGTGGCCGCCGGCCCGTTGGTCATCATCACGATGCGATCCGACAGCAGCACCGCCTCGTCGACATCGTGAGTGATCATGATGACGGTGTTGCCGAGCCGAGAATGGATTTCCATCATCTGGTCCTGGAGATGGGCGCGTGTCAGCGCGTCGAGCGCGCCGAAGGGCTCGTCGAGCAACAGGATCTTGGGCTCCATCGCCAGCGCGCGGGCAATGCCCACACGCTGCTTCATGCCGCCCGAAATTTCCGCCGGGCGCTTGTCAGCGGCATGCGCCATCTGGACGAGAGACAGGTTCTCCATGATCCAGTCATGCCGCTCAGCCCGCGACTTCTTGCCGGCGAAGACCTTGGAGACGGCCAGCTTTACATTGTCGTAGACGGTCAGCCAGGGCAGCAGCGAATGGTTCTGGAAGACCACGGCCCGGTCCGGCCCGGGGGCGTTGACCTCCTTGTTTTCCAGGAGCACCGCGCCCTCGGTGATCGGTACGAGCCCGGCGACGAGATTGAGCAGCGTCGATTTCCCGCAGCCGGAATGACCGATGATGGAGATGTATTCTCCCTTGTCGATGGTCAGCTTGATGTCGCGCAGGACTTCCGTGCGCTGGGCGCCGCGGGTGAAGGTCTTGCCGATGCGGTCGAGATTGAGATAGGCGGTCATGTCGCTCTCCTCAGTTGGCGGGCGCGCCGCGGGTGACGACGTAGCCGAGCAGGCCAACCAGCTTGTCGAGGACGAAGCCGACCAGGCCGATATAGACCAGCGCCACGATGATGTCGGTCAGGCGCGAGGAGTTCCACGCGTCCCAGATGAAGAAGCCGATGCCGACGCCGCCGGTGAGCATCTCGGCCGCGACGATGGCGAGCCATGACAGTCCGACGCCGATCCTGAGCCCGGAGAAGATGTATGGGGCCGCCGACGGGACCATGATCTTGAAGAAGAACTCGATCTGGTTGAGCCGCAGCACACGCGCCACGTTGCGGTAGTCCTGCGGAATGTTTCGCACCCCGGCGGCCGTATTGATGATCACCGGCCAGATCGCGGTGATGAAGATCACGAAGATCGCGGAGGGACGCGAATCCATGAAGGCGGCGAGCGAGATGGGCAGCCAGGCGAGTGGCGGGACGGTCCGCAGCACCTGGAACAGCGGGTCGAGACCGCGCATCATCCAGACGGATTGGCCGATCACCGCGCCGATGAGAACGCCGACGATCGCCGCCAGCCCGAAGCCGTAGGCAACCCTCTCCAGCGAAACCAGGACGCGCCAGCCGAGCCCGATGTCCTGCGACCCGAAGACGAAGAACGGATCGATGATCAGGTCGTAACTTTCCGCCCAGACGGTCGAGGGCGGCGGCAGCGAGGAGCCCGGCGAGGAGAAGGTGGCCTCCCAGACGGCGAGCAGAAGCACCACCACCAGCAAGGGCGGCAGCAGGTTGCGGGCGAGCCAGGCCATGGCTCCCGCCAGCCTGCGCTTCGGAAGGTCGGGGGTTGGCAGCGCCACGACGCGCGGTGGCGTTGTCGTTTCGGTTTGTCGCGGGAGACGGGCGATCGTTTCGCCCTGCAAGGCCTGTACGGTCATTCAACTTGCCTTCCGATTGGGTGGGGAGGTTGGCGTTCAGGGATGTCGAGCTAGGCGGTGGCCTTGATCTCGAGGCTCTGCAGGTAGGCCTGGGGGTCTGCCGGGTCGAAGACCTTGCCGTCGAAGAACGTCTCCACGCCGCGGCTGTCGCCTTCGGGCAGGTCCGTCAGTCCCAGTCCCTTCGCGGCCTCCAGCCAGAGGTCGGAGCGATTGGTGGCGTCGACGATGGCCTTGACGTCGGTCTCGGCCGGGAAATAGCCCCAGCGGATGTTTTCGGTCATGAACCAGGTGTCGAGGCTCTTCCAGGGATAGGATGTCTCGCCCTTCTCGCCCCAGAACTTCATCAGCAGGTCGGTGCCTTCGGCGGTGCGGCCGTTGCCGTAATTGATGTCGCCCCTGATGCGGCCGATGATGTCCGGCACGGGGACGTTGTACCATTGGCGCCGGCCGATGATCTCGGCCATCTCCTGCTTGTTCTCCATCTCCTCGCACCATTGCTGGGCTTCCATGACGGCCATCATGATGGCCAGCGTGGCGTTGGGATTCTCGTCCACGAACTGCGCGCGCATGCCGAGCACCTTCTCGGGATGATGGGACCACAGCTCTCCGGTGGTCAGCGCGGTGAAGCCGATCCGCTGGTTGACGAGCTGCTCGTTCCAGGGTTCGCCGACACAGAAGCAATCCATGTTGCCGACCTTCATGTTCGCCACCATCTGCGGCGGCGGAACAACGATCAGGCTGAGGTCGCGGTCGGGGTCGATGCCGCCTGCGGCCAGCCAGTAGCGGATCCAGAGATCATGCGTGCCGCCCGGGAAGGTCATGGCGGCAGTAACCTCGCCGCCGGCCGCCTTCTTCCGCTCGAAGGCCTCCCTCAGCGCACCGGAATCAAGCGTGACGCCGGTGTCTGCATATTCCTGCGCAACCGAGATGCCCTGGCAGTCCTCGTTGAGGCTGAGCAGCGTGTACATCGGCAGCGGCTGGTTGTTCTGCATGACCCGTCCGGAGGCGTAGAGATGAACCTTCGGGCGCAGGATGTGACCGCCGTCGATGCCGCCAGAGCCGCTGCCGAGCGCCATGTTGTCGCGCGTCGCACCCCAGGATGCCTGCTTCTCGACCTCCACGTCCGGCACGCCGTATTTGGCGTAGAGCCCCTTTTCCTTGGCGATGATCAGCGGCGCGGAATCGGTCAGCGCGATGTAGCCAAGCCGCGCCCCCGAGACCTCCGGTCCGCCTGCCGCCGCATGCGCGCCATAGGGAAGCAATGCCTTTGCCGCGCCGAGCAGCGCGCCCGTAGCCGCAACTCCCTTGAGGAAGGCCCGGCGATCGGTCCGTGCCACCCTGCCATTCTCGATCTTCTCGCTCATGTCGGTCTCCACTTTGGCGTCATTCCCGCCGCCCGTTGGTCCAAAAGAAAAGCCGCCGGCCAGTCTTGCGTGCCCGTTTCCGGGTGAGCGAAAGACTGATCGGCGGCTTTGCCTGGTGAGGCGCCCGTCCTTGGACGCCGATTTCGTGGGCCTGGGGCCCTCAGCGATAGATATGCAGGAAGCGTGCCACTTTGGCGGCGCCGGAAAAGACAACGTATTTTCAGCGGCTTACTGAGGAGGCCCTATCGGCGCGGCACGACGCCATTGATGACGTGCTGTGCAGCATGTCGATGTGCGCTGCACAATTTCCGGGCATGCCAGTCCATTTCAGGTCGCGGTCGTGCCCGCTCGGGCCTGCTCCTCGATATAGCGATCCAGGGCGTCGGGGTCGAAGATCCGGCCGTCGAAAAAGCCGTCCGGTCCGAGTGTGAGGCTGGCGCCGGCCGACCCGACGGGGGTGGCCGCGGTCAGGGCTCCCTCGACCTTCGCATTCGCCCCTGGCAGCGCCACGCCGAGCGGCTTGAGCGCGCTGCGGTACAGGTCCGGGCGGTAGCATTCGCGCGCTGTCAGGGCATTGGCCTCTGAATGCGCCACATCACCCCAGCGGACCATCTGCGTGTAGAACCACAGCGCGTGGCTCTTCCAGGGGAAGTTCGCGGCCTTGTCGAAGGGCAGGAAAAAATCCTCGACATAACGGAAGACGCCGTCGCCCGGATCGAGACTGCCCGTCAGCGCACGCATCTGGATTTCCGCCGGCTGTCCGAGAAAGGCGGGACGAGCCATCAGGGCGGTGAGTTCGGCGTGGTTGCGATGATCCTGGCACCATCGCGCAGCCTTGTGCAAGGCACGAAGCAGCGCCGCCAGTGCCTCGGCATTGTCCTGCGCCCACATCCTGCGCACGCCCAGAACCTTCTCGGGGCTGTTGCGCCAGATGGCGGCTTTCACGGTTGCGATATGGCCCTTGCCGGTGACGACGGAAGCACTGTTCCAAGGCTCGCCCACACAGTAGCCATCGATGCGCCCCGCCGCCAGCGCATCGGCCATGAAGGGGGGCGGGACGATCACGATCTCGATCTCGCTTTCGGGATCGATGCCACAGCCGGCCAGCCAGTAGCGCAGTTCGTAATTGTGCCCGGAATGCGGATGCGTCACCGCGAAACGCAGCAACCTGTCCTCTCCCCGCCGGCTGTGGATCAACTCCTTCAGGGCAAGCCCATTGCGCGCGGGGTCGAGGGTCGGCTGCGCGCCGAACCGCAACATTCCTTCCCAAACGGCGTTCGAAACGGTCACGCCATTGCCGCCCAGTCCGAACGCAAAGGGGACGATCGTTTCCGAGGCAAGCGGCGTGAGCCCCAGATTGCCGGCAAGCGGCATGGGGCCGAGCATGTGCGCGACATCGAAATGCCCGATCGCGATGCGGTCGCGGATACTGGCCCAGGAGGTTTCGCGGAACAGGTTGAGCTCGATCCCCTCGCCGGCGGCAAAGCCCATTTCGCAGGCCGTCACCAGCACGGCGCTGTCGAAGAGAGGCATGAAGCCGGCATTGATCTGTATGCTGCTCATCGGCTCAATCCTTCCGGTCCGAGAAGCTCGGCGGCGGTGACGAGGCTCTGCGCCACATCCGCGATCTTGCGGTTCTGGTTCATCGCGTTCTTGCGCAGCAGCGCGTAGGCCTCGTCCTCGCTCAGCTTCCTCGACGTCATGAGGATGCCCTTGGCCCGCTCTATAATTTTCCTGTTTTCCAGTTCGCCCCGCGCTTCCTCGAGCTCTCTGGCCATCCTCGAAAAGGCGTTGAAGCGACTGATGGCCATCTGCATGATGGGTTTCACGCGTTCCTTGCGCAGCCCGTCGACTACATAGGCGGAGACGCCGGCCTCGACCGCCGCCTCGATGGAAGCCGAATCCGCGCGATCGACGAACATGGCAATCGGCCGGTTCACGCTTCGCGACAGCTGGAACATGCTCTCCAGCATATCGCGATTGGGGTTTTCCAGATCGATGACGATGACGTCGGGGCCGACCTCGATGATGCGCCGGGCAATGCCCGATACGTCGTGAACGACCGTGACCTGGTCGTGGCCGGCCTCGCGCAATCCATCCTCGATGATGGCGGCACGGATGCGATTTTCATCAATGACAAGAATGTTCAGGGGACGAGCGGTCATCGCCACAACTTCAAGCACGCGCTCTCATTGTGCAATGCAAAAATAAGAGCCGCCGTCGAAGCAGCGGCTATAGGGTGACTGGAAAAATGGGCCCGGGACCGGCCGTCATCGTCGGCCCGCAGATGCGTGGTCCATCATTTCCCAGCCAGTTGGAGGCGCGGCACCTTTCGCGATTTCCCAGCCGGGAAGGGGCTTGAGTCCGCGTGGTGGCGCAAGACACGGCGCGTACGATGTGGATGCCGACGACACAAATCCCGCGTCATCTACCAGACGCCGAAATAGATACCCCGATTCTTGTGTGTGTCCGTCCGCTTCTCAACCTCCTCGTCGGAACATGTCGTGCGCATTCGACGAGTCCGGATCCAGTCGAACAGCTTCGCGCGAAGCAACTCGCGGACGTTTTCGAGCGCTGCATCCTCACCGCGATCGACAAGCTCCTCAGGATCGTCGACAAGGTCGAACAGCTGCGGGCGGTAGCCCTCGTAGAAGATGTATTTCCAGCGTTCGGTGCGCACCATGTAGGCGCGCGATTCCGATGGCGAGCGGTCAAGCTGGAGACGTGCATTACGAAAGGCGTAGTCGCACTCCGAGACCGCCGCGCTGCGCCATTCGTCGGCCGACAGCGCTTTCTCGGCCCGCGTCACTCTCAGTAGCGACTGGCCTTCGAGGATATGCCCGGGCACCTTGCCGCCGGCAAATTCGACAAAGCTCGGCGCCAGGTCGATGGCCTCGACGAGGAGGTCGCTTGCCGTGCCTCGCGTGGCATCGGCCGCTTGATCCGGGTCATAGACGATCAGGGGGACGCGCACGCTCTGCTCGTGGAACATCTCCTTCTCTCCGAGCCAGTGATCGCCCAGATAGTCGCCGTGGTCGCTGGTGATGACGACCATCGTGTTCTCGAACAAGCCACGGTCTTCCATGAAGCGCCACAGGCGCGCGAGGTGATCGTCAATCTGCCGGATCAGGCCCATATAGGCGGGAACAACAAGTCGCCGGACCTCCTCGCGGGCGAAGTTCAGGCTTTCCTCGTGCTGCATGTAGGCCGCATAAACGGGATGAGGATTTTCCCGTTCCGCCTCGTTTCGCACTGCGGGCAGCACGTCTTCGGCCGAATACATGTCGTGGTAGGGTGCGGGCGCGATATAGGGCCAGTGTGGCTTGATGTAGGACAGGTGCAGACACCAGGACTCATCACCCGCATCCTTGATGAAATCCATCGCGCGGTCGGTCATGTAAGCGGTCTCCGAGTGTTCCTCCCGGACCTCCGCCGCCAAGCCCGAATTGCGCAGATACCAGGCCGACTTGACGCTGCCGTCGGCGTCGCGGCCCGCATTGGCGTAGTCGTGCCACGGATTGTCGACATTGTAGCCCAGCGAGCGAAGATAGCTGTTGTAGGGCAGATCCTCGGGCACCATCGCGTCGGGCCAGAGCCCGTCGTCGCGCTCATACGGCTCGAAGCCACATTGACTCGCCAGCACGCCCTCATAGGAATTGGGATCGACGCCGAGGCGCTTCATGCCTTCCATGTCGGCTGCCATGTGCGTCTTGCCGACAAGCGCCGTGCGAACGCCGAGCGGGCGCAGATGGTCGCCCATCGTCATTTCACCCACGCGCAGCGGAACGCCGTTATAGGTCGAGCCATGGGAAGACATGTACCGCCCGGTATAGAAGCACATCCGGGACGGTCCGCAGACGGTTGCCTGAACATAGGCGCGGTCGAAGCGCATACCGCGCGATGCCAGCCAGTCCATGGCGGGCGTCTGCAACGTGGGGTGCCCGTAGCAGGACAGATAATCCGCCCTCAGTTGGTCGGCCATGATGAAAAGGATGTTTCTAGGCTTGCTCATGACGTCCTTGCGGGCAGGTTCAGGTTGGGAAAGGGGCCGCCCAAGGCGGCCCCTTGCTCTTGCGCCGTTTACTGGGCGATCAGGTCCTCGGGAATGTCGAGACCGATCTCCCGGTAATAGCGTTCCGCGCCCGGATGAAGCGGCAGGTTCAGATCCTGAAAGGCGTTCTCAAGCGTGATCTCACGCAGCCAACGTGTCTGTTCGCGGCTCACCTCGACGCCCTCCCAGAAGGCCTTGGTGATCTCGTAGACGGCATCGTCATCCATGTGGGCGCCGGTGCCAACGCCGACGATGGATCCCAGGGTCTGCACGGGCGCATCGTTAAGCTGGTTGGCGCCATAGGCATCGGCGGGTATTTCGCCCAGCACGCCGCCGGGACGATTGAGTATGGTCTGCACCTCCGGCTTCGCAATCTCTTCCTCGGAGAGCCCGATCAGCCGGATCGGATTGGAAATGGCGATCTGCTCGATGACCGGACTGGGCGGGATCGAGGGGTTGATGTAGACGTCGATGCGCCCGTCCTGGAAAGACTGCAGCGCGGCTTCCCAACCAAGCTGGACGGAAGTGTAGCCTTCATCAGGCTTCATACCGGTGACAGCCTCCATGATCTGCCCCATGATGACCGTTGCACCGCCGCCGGGCGGTCCCAGGAATACGCGCTTGCCCGCGGCATCGGAAAGCGAGTGCACGTCGGAATCGCCATAGGTCACGATGTGGTAGAGCCCGAGCGGGAAGGCAAAGACCGCGCGCAGGTTTTCCGACAGCTCCGGTGCCTGTGGGATTTGCGCGTACATGTTGATGCCCCCCTTCATGGAGGCGTGAACGCTGGCCGACCACATAAAGAAGTCCAGCTGCCCATTGGCGACCTCGATGGCATGCTGGGTAGCCGCCCCGGTCGCGTTGACCTGGATCTGCCCGTCGATGCGGTCGCCGACGAGCTGAGCGAAAGTGCTCATCACGAGATAGGGCGTGGAGCCGGGTCCGAGTGTTGCCAGCCGGTAGAAGTCTTGCCCAGCAGCCTGACCGACCGACAGGCACATGGCGACGCCTGCCGCCAGGGCCATAAATCTGTTCTTTCCTCTCATCGCGGTTTCCTCCTTTATCCTTGTTCCGCCTTGTTCAGTTTGCGATCCTGCGCGGTGGCGGATTGCGCCAGGATTAGGGGGGCGGCATCGCGTGAAACGATCAGCGCGATCAGCGCCAGACTAGCGATCTCGACCCACAGCCAAGGCACGAGCACCGCCAGGCCCAGCACGAGCCGAGCGCCACGGCTCGGCAGCCCGATCCGGCCGGCCGCATAGCCGGTGAAAGCAGTCGAGAACATCCAGATCGCGAGCATCAGCCGCAGGGCGATCCAGACGAAGCCGAGCCAGGAAAACTCCGGCGTGACGAGCACGAGAGAGGGGTTGTAGACCATCACGAAGGGGATCACGAAGCCGATCAACGCCACCTTGGAGGCGTCGAGACTGATCATGATCGGATTGGCCTTTGCGATGGGCGCGGCCACGAAAGCCGCGATTGCCACCGGCGGTGTGATTGCCGACAGGACGCCGAAATAGACAACGAACAGATGGGCAATCACGGTCGGGACACCCATCTGCTCAATCGCCGGCCCCATCACCAGCACGATGATCAGATATGCCGGAACTGTCGGCATCCCCATGCCGAGAACAAGCGAACCGAGCATCATCATGATCAGCGCCAAAAACAGCGAGTCCCCCGCCACGGACAGGATGACGCCAGCGAAGCGCAGGCCAAGCCCGGTCATGTTCATGACGCCGATCAGAATTCCGATGGCGCCGACCGCGATGATGATCTGCGCGGCGGCGGCGCCGGCATTTGCAAGAGCAGTAACGATGCGCATCGGGTGGCGACGCAAGTCGGGGTTGAACAGGAGACCCAGCGCCAGCGCGGTCAAGACTGCGTAGAAGCCGGCCAGCGCGGGTGAGCGGCCCATAACCATCAGGGCGACCACGACCCCGAGCGGAACGACGAAGCAAAGCGACATGAGATAGTCGTGCGCCGTCAGGATGGGCCGTTCGGATTTGGGGATCGGCTTGATGTCGCGCCGGACGGCTTCAAGGTGAACCGAAACGAACAGGGAGAGATAGTAGAACAGCGCCGGAACCAGCGCGGCCAGACAGATCGTGAGATAGGGAATGCCCGTTACGTCGGCCATGATGAAGGCGACCGCTCCCATGACGGGCGGCATGAACTGCCCGCCGGAAGAGGCTGCCGCCTCAATGCCACCGGCATAGCGGCCCGAGAAGCCACGATCGCGGATCATGGGAATGGTGATGACGCCGGTTCCCACGACATTGCCTGCGACCGAGCCCGACATGGTGCCGAAGGCACCGCTCGCGGCGATCGCGGCATGGGCGGGGCCACCGCGGGTATGGCCGGTCAGCGCGAAGGCGAATTTGAGCAGCACCGCGCCGGCGCCAATGCCCTCCAGCAGCACGCCGAAGACGATGAAGACGAGGATAAGGCTTACGACGACCGACAGCGGGCCGCCAAACACGCCGTCAAAAGAATACCACGTGACCTGCAGCACCTGCTGAAATGAGAACCCGCTATGCCGCAAAATGCCGGGCAGCACGTCGCCGAATACCGCATAGGCAAGCCCGAGCAGGCAGATGATGAGAAGCGGCAGCCCCATGGCGCGGCGCGTGAGCTCCAGGAGAACGACGAGGCCCAGCGTTCCCAGCAGGATGTCGGTCTGCTGAAACATATAAAGACCGATCTGGAGCGCCCGGCCGATCTCCATGTAGCGCCAGATGGCAGCGAGGAAGGCCGCAAGCAGCACAACGTCGACGAGCAGGCCGAGGTGGCGAAGCGAGCCGCCGCTGGGACGCAGCGCCATCGAGGTCAGGAGAAGAAGAACGCCCGCGATACCGAATGTGCCAACGCGCATCAGCGTTTCATCGAGAATGCCGAGCCCTGCTACATACAGGCCGACGATCGCGACCGTGATGCCGAGCACTCGGGCCGCGAAATGAACGACGCGGAAGATGCCACCGACCGGAGCGGCGTCGCCATCAGTAGCGTTCGACATGAGCTCCTCCCCGAGCACTGTCCTGTTGGACTTCGAGAGCATGTCTCAGGGGAGGTCGACATAGAACCACGAACGCACATGCTTTCCGCCAGGCGGAATCCACGCTACGCTTATTCCATGACACAAAACGAGACAATCCGCGCACTGTCACGCGGTCTTTGCGTCCTGCAGGCGGTTCAGGACGGCAACGGCATGTCTCTGCACGAGATCAGCGGTGCGACCGGCCTGGCCAAGCCGACGCTGCTTAGGATCCTGCGTACCCTGGAGGCGGAAGGCTATGTGCGGCGCGGCCTGACCGACCAGCACTATCATGCAAATGTCCGCTCGGTGCCGACCGAGGAAGAAGTTCAGCGCAGCGTACTCGCCGAAGTGGCGGCTCCGGTTCTCGACCAGCTCTGTCAGGAGGTGTTGTGGCCCTCCGACCTCGCCGTCTACGATGACGGCCATATGTGGGTGCAGGAGACGTCTCGCCGGCGCTCGCCTTTCATGATGAACCGCGCGGTCACCAGGTTTGGGATCCACATGCTGCAGTCGGGGATGGGGCGCGCGTTCCTGGCATACTGCCACCCAGACAGGCGGGACGAAATCCTTCGCCGGCTGGCGAAATCGAACGAGCCACACGACGTATTGGCGCGCAAAACGGGCACGGTTGAGAAGATGCTCAGGGACGTCCGCAGCAAGGGATATGCGACACGTGTCACAGGCTACTTTGTGACCCAGCCGAACGAGGCGCGGGTTGCAGCCATAGCGGTGCCCGTGATGGCCGACGAAGAGGTGCTCGGCTCGGTCAATCTGGTCTGGATAGCCCACGCGGCGAACGAAGAACAGTTCGTGCGGCGGTATCTCGGAAGATTGACGGAGGCCTCGGCAGAGATCGCGAAGCGATTCATCGAAGGTCGTGAAAGTCGCCCTGGGCGGGCTTGAGCTGTCGATCCCGACCGAGACAACCCCTCACATCGACGCTGGCAGGAAAAGCGCGATGGCCGGGAACACGAACAGCAAAGCCAGTATCACCAGGTCGGCGCAGATGAAGGGCACTACGCCCTTGAATATCTGCTCCAGCGGCACCGCCTTGCCCACCACGCTCTTGATGACAAAGGTGTTCAAGCCGACCGGTGGCGTCACCAGACCCACCTCGAGAAGCTTGATGACCACGATCGCGAACCATATCAGGCTCAGCCCCTGTGCCTCGATCAGCGGCACGGTGAGGGGAATGGTCAGCAGGATGATGCCGATCGGGTCGAGGAAGGTGCCAAGCACGATGTAGAGCACGACGATCGCCGCCATGATGGCGAAGAACGAAAGTTCCGAGGCGTCGATCCATGCCAGGAGCGAGCCCGTGACGCCGGTCAGCGCGACGAAGGACAGGAGCATCTTGGCCGAGACAGCTATCGCGAAGACAGCGGCTGTCTGATAGGCGGCATCACGCACGGCCAACCCGAGCGCGCGCCAGGTGAGCGTGCGTGTCGCGAAGCCGAGAACCGTCGCAACCACGACGGAGACGGCGGCTGCCTCCGTCGGCGTGAAGATGCCGAGATAGATGCCGCCGATGATCAGGAAGAACAGGATGAAGAACGGCCACGTTGCCCTGAGTGCCGCGCGGCGCTGTTCGCGCGTGGCGCGGAAAGGATCCTCAGGCGCCGAACTCGGGCTGATTTTCACCCATGCCCACACGATGCCCAGGTAGAAGATGATGGTGAGCATCCCCGGAATAAAGGCGGCGAGGAACAGCTGGCTGACCGATTGCTCTGTGAAGATGCCGTAGATGACGAGCAGCAGCGAGGGCGGGATAAGCGATCCCAGCGTGCCGCCCGCGGCCACCACGGACGTTGCCAGAGCCGGCGAGTAGCCGAATTTCAGCATCTCGGGCACGGCGATGCGCCCCATCGCGGCTGCACAGGCGACGCTCGTGCCAGTGATCGCCGAGAACCCTCCGCAGCCCATCACGGATGCCATTGCGAGGTTGCCTGGTACCGCCGGCAAGCAGATGCGGATGGCGTAGAACAGGCTGGTGGTGAAGCCGGCGCGATGCGCGATGTGGCCCATGGCGATGAACAGAGGCGCCATGAGCAGCGGATAGGAATGGAGAAAGGAATAGGGGTCCGACGCCAGGAAGGATTGCAGCGGCCGCAGCGCGCGCTCCGGATGGAAGCCGCCGCTGGCGGGAAAGGCGAAGTAGGCGAACATGCCGCCCACAGCCGCCGCACCGAGCGCAAAGGCGACGGGTACGCGGATAATGAGCAGCAAAAGCGCAAGGCCCATGCCGAGCGAACCGAGAAGCACCGGATCCATTGGTCAATCCCTCGCCTGCGTGCGGCGGTCTGGCGTTTCAGCGTTCCGCATCGGTCCGGCCATACTGCTGAGGGTGCTTGAAGAGACTGATCAAATCCTCGACGAAGTTGAGGATCAGCCGCGCGCTGAACAGGGCGAGCCCGGCCACGAAGAAGGCTTTGGCCGGCCATGCGGGAATACGCAACAATCCCTCGAAAAAGCGCCCTCGGCTCCAATCGCTGCCGAGCACGTTCCATGCGCCCCACGCGATCAGCCCGAAGATGACGAGGCCGATGGCGTTCGCAATCATGTTGAGGACGAGAATGCCGCGTCGGGGCAGGAAGTTCGTGAAGACCTCGACCTCGATATGGCCTCGTCGCGCCGCCACATAGGCGAGCGGCAGCGCGACGATCAGCGGCATCATGTTTTCGGCCAGAACGATGTTGTCGGGGATCGAGCGACCGAAGAGGCTGCGGCCGGCGACCGACAGGAAGATGACGATGGTGGCGAAGGCGATGGCCGCCATGGCCACGCCCAGCGCTGCCGTCTCGAACAGATGCAGTGTCCGATCCAGAACACCGGCGCCTGCCGGCCGCTGGTGCGGAACCTCGCCTTCGTCTTCCATCATCCCCTCCCGGCGGTCATGCGGCCGCTAGTCGGCCCACGGATAGCCGTTGGCCTCCAGCTCCTGCTGGTAGCTGGCCTGGGCTTCGTTGAAGTGACGCAGAACGCCCTCGCCATCCAGACCTTTGGCGGTCACGGCCTCCATCCAGTTCTGGGCAAGCGTATCGCCCTGCGCCCGCACCACCGACATCACCTCTTCAGGCGGGGTGGAAATCTCGACGGTGTGTCCGTCGATGCCCGCCTCGAGGTCACCCTTCACTTCGTCGCCGAGCGACATCAGCGCCCTGGCCAGGTAATCGGTCGTGTCGCGCCCCACTTCGCGCATCAGGGCTTGCTGATCCTCCGAGAGATCATCCCAGATGCCCTTGTTGACCACACCGACGAGGCCGAGCATCTGTCCGTAATTCAGTTCGACCAGATGGCCTGCGACCTCGTGGAGGCGGTAGGCGGTCACGTTGCTCCAGTAAACCTGGTTGCAGTCTACCAGGCCACTGTCGAGCGCCTGGTAGACTTCGATCTGCGGGAAGGAGACGATCTCGGCGCCGAGCGAGCGGAAGGCTTCGATATAGGGACCCACGGCGCGGATGCGCAGGCCCGAGAAGTCGTCGATGCTGTCGATGGGATTCTTGCAGATGAGCTGCACGGGGCCGGTGTTGAACTGCATGAGATAGACCGCGTCGTGATCGGCGAACTCTTCGATCAGCGCAGGGTTTTCCGATGCCAGGTCGAACATGGCGTGCATTGCGACCCAGTCATCGGAGGTGCCGATCGGCACGTCGCCGACCTCGTAGAGATGGAGCATCTCCGGTTCCCAGGACGGCACGAAAGTTCCGGCATCGACGAAGCCGGACTGAACGGCGCGCATCACGTCACGGCCGGCCACCAGCGCGCCGCCCCACGACAGATCCAACGTAATCTCGCCGCCGGAGCGCTCCTCGATCTGTTCGGCGAAGTATTTGATCGCATCGGCACGGACGCCGCGGTCGGGTCCGTATTCGGCGTATCGGATCACGGTCTGCGCGTTGGCGGCCGCCGTCATCATGGCCGTGGCGACCACCGCGGTCACTATTCCTGTCCTGGCTGCAGTCATGTCATTTCCTCCCTTTGTTAATTTCCTGTTTGCCGGCCGCTCACTCCACCGGCCTGATCAGCTTCGACTTGTACTCGCTGCGCGGCAGCGTGCCGTGTGGCACGAGCGTCACCTTCAGCCGCGCCACGAGCCGCTCGCGCAGGCGGGCCTCGATTCGTTCGGCAAGACCCGACGGCGCCTCGCCCTCCGGGCCGAGTTCCACGTCCACCGGCAGGGGCGGTTCCTGTTTGACGCCCGCGGCGGTCGGGCGGATCAGGATCACCCCGCTGATGGCAGGCGCAAACTCGTTGACCACTTCGCGCACGGCGGTCGGAAAGACGTTGACGCCGCGCACGATCAGCATGTCGTCGGTGCGGCCGATGCAGCGCATGCGCAGGCTCGTGCGGCCGCAGGAGCACGGCGAGGACCACACCTCGACATGGTCGCGGCTGCGGAAGCGCAGGAGGGGCGCGGCCTCCTGGCGAAGATGGGTGTAGACGAGCTCGCCGCGAGCACCGTCCTCCATGGGGATAAGCTGACCGGTATCGGGATCGATCAGCTCGGGATGCACGAGACCCGCGCCGCCGAAATGCATGCCCGTCTGGTGCTCGCACTCGCCCCACAATGAGACCGCGATGTCGCCGATCCCCAGCGCCTCGGTCACCCGCGCGCCCCATGCCTCTTCGAGGCGCTTGCGCATTTTGGGTTCGCCGCCCCCCGGCTCGCCAGCCACGAGCACACGGCTGACACTGGACCGAGCGAGATCGAAGCCGCGTTGAAGGGCGGCCTCCGCCAGGTGAAGCGCGTAAGACGGGGTGACGACGACGGCATCGGGCCGCAAGGTCTGGATGGCGAAAAGCAGCCGGTCGGTGTTACCCGTACCCATCGGAATGTGACACAGGCCCAGACGATCGAAGGCACCCAGCGCCGCGCCAGCTGCGAAAGGTCCGGCATTGTAGCTGGTGATGATCTTCTCGCCTTTGGCAATGCCGGACGTGCCATAGCTGCGCGCTGAAATCGTAACCCAGTTGACGACGTCATTGGCGGTCAGGGGAATGAAGCTCGGGGTACCTGTCGTGCCACTGGTGGAATAGATGCGCGCGATTTCAGCAGGATCGCAGGCGAGATGCGCACCGATCGGGTTCTCTTGCGTCCGCGAGGCGCGCAATTCATCTTTTTCGGTGAGCGGCAGCTGGCCGATCTGCTCGAGGCCGCCCACGTCGTCCACCGTGGCAAAGCCTGCTTGGTTCAGCTTGTCGCGGTAGAAGGCGGAGTGCGCCAACAGCCTCGTGACCTGGGCGCGAAAGAGCGCATCATCGGGGATCGTGGCATCAGTCATGCCCGCTGCTCCTGCGGTGTATAGGTGATCGCATCTTCCGCGCTCGCGGCCATGAGAAAGCCGATGGGCGTCTCCTGCTCTTCGGCGAGATGCCCAAGCAGCCCGGCAGTGCGAGCCAGCAGGGGGATGGCCTTGATCATCCGCACGGGAAAGCCGAGATCGAGCAGAACGGCCGCGATTGCGAGCGAGACGTTGAGCGTGAGCGGCTTGCCCCAAGCTTCCGTCACAGCTTCGCGAAGCGCTTCGGCGATGGCGCAATGCGCCCCGGCGGCGCCCTTTTCGCGCGCCAGCGCCAGGATGCGTTCCGCGCGCGGGTCGAGCGGCCGGTGCAGGGGATGGCCGAAGCCGGCAAGCTTGCCGCGATTGGCGCGGATTTCGTTCGCGACCCGACGCGAAGCTGCCTCCAGGTCGTTGCTGTCGGCCATGTTTTCCCTGACCTTGACCAGCAGGTAGCCGGCATCCTCGGCGGCACCGAGGATCACGCTGCCACAGCCCAGAATGCCTGCGGCAAGAGCCGCCTGCAGCGCGTCGGGCCCGGACGCCAGCGTCATGCGGGCGGCCTGGGCATTCGGCGTCAGCCCGTGCTCTGCGATCGAAATCAGCAGAAGGTCGATGAAATAGCGCTGCTGGTCGCTCGGCAGGACGCCGGTGACCGATAGGTAGAAGAAGTCGGTGAAGGTCTTCTGGCCCATGAGCTCCGTGCAAAGATCGTATCCCCGCACGGTGATCGTCTCGGCGTCCGCCGTGCACAAGCTCGTGGTGGCTGTCCCAGCCTTTCCGATCAGCACTCCGGCTCCTCCCGTCGATTTGAACAATTTTGTCGAACAATATTGCGCACGATTTTGTTGTCAATCCCGGATGCGCCGGTGTAGCTCTTTCTTCATGGACGAAGGACGCGAAACTGACGGACCGGCAAAGGCGACCACTGCCGTCGAGCGCGTGGTGAAGGCGCTGCGCTCGGGCATGACGAACCGCCGCTTTGCCCCTGCCCAGCGCCTGGTGGAGGCGGACCTGACCGCCGAGCTTGGCGTCAGCCGCGGCACGCTGAGAGAAGCGTTCCGCCGGCTTGCGGCCGACGGTCTCATCGAGATCGTCCCCAATCGCGGCGCAATTGTCCGGCGTCTGTCGGCGAGCGATGTGCTGGAACTTTTCGAGGTGCGGCGGCAGTTGGAGGGCTTGTCGGCCCGGCTTGCGGCCAGACGCGTCGCGACGCCGGCCGTGCGCGACCTGTTTGCGCGGGCAACCATGCCCATCTGGTCGGACGCGCCGCGCCGTTTGATTCAAGACTATATGGACGAGAATTCCGCCTTCCACGAAGCGGTGTACGACGCATCTGGCAACCGCCAGCTCGCTCAGGTGAGCCGCCAGCTGCAATTGCCCGCCATCATGAACCAGCTAGACAACCTCCTCACGCCGGCGGCGCTGGAAGCATCTGTCGCCGAACACCGGGCCATCGCGCGTGCCATTCTGGACGGAGAAGAAGACCTGGCCGAAACGAATATGCACAAGCACCTTGAGCGTGCGGCACAGCTGACCAGTGAAGCATGCGGCAAGAATGGGCAACGGAGAATATAGTTCGCCCGCCGCCCCGATCCTGACCACTTATATGCCTCTTCAGGGGCTCGCCGGACCTCTTGCTGTTCGATCGGCGCGGAATGGAAAACGGGCGCCTCTTGGCCGTCGGCCCGACAGCTCCATCCGGTCTCGGATAAGCTGGAGATCGGCCTCGGTTCAGTTGCTGTCTCTTGCCGGGTAAGTGCGCGCTTCGATCGGCGTTGCCTGGATCTTCTCGAGTAGTCCCTTGAGCAGATAGCCCTCGGCGCGGTTGTGTCTGGATTTTGGATTCCAGACCACATGCACATCGATGGCCGGAGGATTGTCGATGGGTGGAAGCCGCCACAGCCGCCCCATCTCGACATCCTCCTGAACCACATGGATCGGCAAAGGGCCGATCCCCAACCCGGCGACGATCATGCGCCGGACTTCCTCGAGGTTGGGCGAGGTGCCTACCACCCTCTCGTCCAGCTGCGCCTGTGCGCGCATCAGGGTCACCGGCCGCAGCGCGTCTGTCAGCTGATCGGTGATGAAGCTGACCGAGGTTTGCCCGGCCAGGTCGGAAAGGCGCAGATCCCCACGTCCGAAAAAGGGATGGCTCGGGCCGCAGAAGAGACCGAAGAACTCGCGAAACAGGCGGCGGTACTGAAGTTTGGGACTGTGTTCCTTGACCAGGCAGATGGCGAAGGAGACGCGCCCGGCCAGGACATCCTCGACCGCCAGGCGGCTAGCGCTGACCTCGAGCGACAATGTTGCCGCAGGGTGCCGAGCGTGAAACTCGCCCAACGTTGCGTCGAGAAGCGGGCACACAACATGACTGGCAATCGCGATGCGGACGTGCCCGCTGACCTCTTCCCGGACGTCGCGGATAAGGGTGCCGAGCCGCAATATCGCGCCATTAATCTCGCGCGCCTCATTGTAGAGCAGGCGGCCGGCCTCGGTCAGTTCGAAACGGCCGGGTTTGCGGTCGATCAGTCGCTTGCCCAGCCGCTGCTCCAGCCGCTTGAGCGCGCTGGAGATGGTGGGCTGCTGCAGTCCCAGTTTCTGCGCCCCACGCGTTACCGAACCGGCTTCCACCACCACGGCGAAGGTACGCAGAAGATTCCAGTCGAGATCGCGGGCGAGCCGCTCGGCGGGAGGGAGTGGAGAGAGGTCCATAGCTCTCATCTATAACGACTATGAGCAGTATCTATTGGCTCAATACCTGACCGTCTGTCAACGTAACGTCACCTGTGGAACGGCACGGGCGGGAAGGCGCATGAGCATCGAAGCCCGCGAGGCACGACAACCCTGGATCCTCTTGTCGCCGGCACTGACGGCGGTCACGCTGCTGCTCTTCGTGCCGCTGATGTTCATCGTCGTCTACTCCTTCTGGCTGCGCAGCGCGGTCGGGGCCGACACGATGGGCTTCCATATCGACAACTGGCAGCGCGCGCTGACCGACCCCTTCTACCGCTACATCCTCTGGAACACGCTGAAGATCGCCGCCATCACCACGGTGCTGTGCGCCTTGCTCGGCTATCCGGCCGCCTATTTCATCGCCCGCTCGCGCGGCAACAAGCTGGTGCTGCTGGTGCTTCTGATGCTGCCCTTCTGGATCAGCTACATCATCCGAACGATGAGCTGGATCAATATCCTCGGCACGTCCGGCGCCCTCAACTCGGCGCTCATGTCGCTGGGGATCACCTCCGAACCCATCCGCATGCTCTACAACGAATACACCGTCATCCTCGGACTGGTGCATTTCCTTCTGCCCTTCATGGTGCTGAACGTGTTCGTTAGCCTGGACGGCATCGACACCAATCTGGAAGACGCGGCGAACTCGTTGGGCGCCACCAAATGGCAGGCCTTCACGGAGGTGACGCTGCCGCTGTCGCTGCCAGGGCTGGCGGCGGGGGCACTCCTGTGCTTCGTCCTGGCGGCCGGCACCTACATCACGCCGCTGATCCTTGGCGGCCCGCGCGACGCCATGTTCGCCAATCTGGTCTATGAGGCGATCATCACGCAGCTGAACTGGCCGATGGGCTCTGCACTGTCGCTGCTGCTGCTGTTCGTGCTCGGGCTCCTGGTGCTCGTCTACAACCGCTATCTGGGCATGTCGCAACTCACCAAGGGGCTGGGCTGATGGGCTGGCAGCTGATCCGCCTCTACGCGATCCTCGTCTACGGCTTCATGTTCCTGCCGGTGGCGGTGGTGGTGCTTCTTTCCTTCAACGATAGCCAGTTCGGCGCTTTTCCGATGACCGGTTTTTCGCTGCGCTGGTTCGAGGCGCTGTGGAACAACGACGCCATCATGAGAGCCTTCCGAACGTCGATCATGCTGGGGCTGCTGACGGCAGTCATCTCGACGACGCTCGGGGTGCTGGCGAGCCTGGCGTTGGTGCGTTATTCGATCCCGGGGCGAAACCTCATCACGACCATGCTGATCGCACCGATCCTGGTGCCGGAAGTGGTGCTGGCGGTCGCGCTGCTCTTGTTCCTGAACTTTCTCGGCATCGGCAAGAGCTTCACCCTGCTGCTCTTTGGCCATGTGATCTTCACCCTCCCCTTCGTGATCCTCGTCGTGCAGGCGCGGCTCGTGGGCATCAGGCGCGATGTGGAGGAGGCGGCACTCTCGCTGGGCGCCTCGCCGCGGCAGACCTTTTTCTCGATCACGCTGCCGCTGCTGATGCCGGCGGTGGCGGCCGGTGCGCTGTTCGCTTTCACCATCTCGTTTGACGACATCACCGGCACACTCTTCTGGAAGCCGGGCGGCGTCGAGACCGTACCCACTCAGATTTTCGCAATGCTCCGGCATTCCATCAGCCCGGAGATCAACGCGCTCGGCACGGTGATGATCGTGCTGACGGTCGGACTGCCGCTTCTCGGGGCGGCGCTGGCCCGGCGCATGGCCATGAAGCGCGGCGGCTGAGAACCGCGCCAAGACACCTTCAGAAGGAGACGGAGAAATGGACAATACGAAACGCTACGAAAGACTGCGGGAACGCTATCGCAACGGCGATCTCGACCGACGTACATTCCTCGGGCTGATCGGCGCGGCCGGTGCCGCCTTTGGCCTGCACACACCCTTTGCCGGCATGGCCCGTGCGCAGGGCGTGAGCCAGGTACGCTTCGACGGCTGGGGTGGCGTCGTTTCGGAAGCCTTCCGCCAGCATGCATTCGATCCCTATACCGAAGCCACCGGCATCACCGTGGTCGATGGTACCTTTGCCGGTGCCGACGAATATCTCGCCCAGGTGCGCGCCAGCCAGGAGGGCGAATACAATATCGCGCATCTGTCGGGCGTCTTCGACTATGCGCGCTATGTCGGCTTCGATCTAGACGTACCGCTCAACATCGACAACATCCCCAACATGCAATACGTCATGCCGAGGCTGATCGAGCCCTACAGGCTGGTCACCCCGGATCATCTGAGCGCGGTGCCCTATAATTACGGCACCACCGGCATTGCCTATAACCGCGCCCACATCTCCGACGAGGAAGCCCGCGAAAAGGGCGCCAGCCTGCTCATCGACGATGCCTATCAGGGAAAAATCGGCGGCTGGAGCGACTGGCGTACGCGTGTCTGGTACGGCGCGCTCCAGACAGGCCAGGATCCCAACAACATCGAGGACATGGAAGCCGTCTGGGACGCCATCCGTACCCACCGTGACCTCGCGCTCAAATATTGGGCATCGGGCGCGGAACTGATGAGCCTCCTGGCCGAGGAAGAGATCGTGGTCACCGAAGCCTGGTCGGGCCGCGTCTACGCGTTGCAGGAGCAGGGTCATGACATCGGCTACATCGATCCGCCCAACGGCTTCGGCTGGCAGGAATGCCTGTTTGTCATCAAGGGAAGCCCGGTCGAGGCGTGCGAGGAACTGCTCGACTTCATGCTGGCGCCCGAAACCTCCATCGCCGTCGCCGAGGGGCAGAACTACCCGCCCGCACTCGACCCGCAAAAGGTCGATCTGGGCGACAAGATCCCCACGCTTCCCGCTTTCGATCCGTCAGGAACGCTGTCGGGACTGACCTTTGCCAATCCCGAATACTGGAACGGCAACGAGGCGGAATGGTCCGAGATGTTCGGTCGCGTGCAGCGCGGGTTCTGAATCGGCTCGGGGTCGCGCCGCCGCCTGGCGGCGCGGCTTTCTCACCAGCACTCAACCCAAGCGAGCCCCGCCGATGAGCGCCGTCACCCTGACTGATATCGTCAAACGCTTCGGTAATTTCACCGCCGTGCACCGCATGTCGCTGGACATTCCCGACGGCAGCTTTGTCACCCTGCTCGGCCCTTCTGGCTGCGGCAAGACGACGACGCTGCGCATGATCGCGGGCCTGCTCGACCCGACCGAGGGTGACATCTCGATCAAGGGACGGCGCATCAATGACGTCCCGATCTACAAGCGCAATCTCGGTCTCGTGTTTCAGAACTATGCTCTGTTCCCGCACAAGACAGTGGCGGAGAACGTGGCCTTTGGCCTCAAATACCGGAAGGTGCCGCGCGAGGAGGCCCGCCGCCGCGTGGCCGAGGCGCTTGAACTGGTGCAGCTTCCCCATCTCGGAGAACGGTATCCGAGAGAGCTTTCGGGCGGCCAGCAACAGCGCGTGGCGCTGGCGCGCGCCATCGTCATCGAGCCCGACGTGCTGCTTCTCGACGAACCCCTTTCGGCGCTCGACGCCAATCTGCGCGAAAACATGCGGGTGGAACTCAAGAACATCCAGTCGCGCATCGGCGTGACCTCCGTCTTCGTGACCCATGATCAGTCGGAAGCGCTGGCGATGTCGGACACCATCGTGGTGATGTCGGAAGGCCGCGTCGAACAGATCGGGGCTCCGGAAGAGGTCTACAACACGCCCGCCAGCGAGTTCGTGGCTCAGTTCCTCGGCGCCTCCAACATCCTGCCTGCACAGGCGCTCGGCATCGAGGGCGGCGAGCTGGGGCTCGAACTGCCCGGATTTCCTCGTCTTGCGGTTCCGGCAAGCCGGGCTCCAGACGTGCAGAAGAGCGGCCCTGCGAAGCTCGTCATCCGCGCCGAAAAACTGGTCCTGGAGAGCCCGGATAGCGAGGCAAACGGTCGCTATTCGGTTCCGGCCATTGTCGAGACCGTCGACTATCAGGGGCAGTCCGCACGCTACTTCCTGCGTGTCGGCGACCAGCAATTGCAGGCCATCAACATGATCGACCAAAGGCCATTTTCTCAAGGCGAGGCAGTCGCGCTGCGCTTTCGCGCCCGCGACTGCGCGGCGCTGCCCGTGGATCCTGCCCCATGAGCCAGAAGCGGAGCCATCTCTTCTATCAGAGCCGCACACGGCGCCCCGTGCTGGCAGAGGCGCGGGGCGTCTATCTCTGGGATGTCGAGGGCAAACGCTATCTCGACGGCTCATCGGGCGCCATGGTCTCCAATATCGGCCATTCCAACCCGCGCGTGCTGGAGGCAATGCGCCGACAGATGGAAAAATCCACCTTCGGCTATCGCCTTCATTTCGAGACAGAGGCCTCCGAGGCCCTGGCCACCCGGACGGCGGAACTCACGCCAGCCGGCCTCGACAGAGTATTCTTCGTCTCCGGTGGCTCTGAAGCGGTGGAAAGCGCCATCAAGCTGGCACGCCAATATGCGGTGGCGACAGGGCAGGCGAGCCGATGGAAAGTGATTTCGCGCACGCCCTCCTATCATGGCTCGACCCTCGGGGCCCTTGCGCTCACCGGCTACGCACCGCTGACGGAGCCCTTCGCGCCGATGATGCGGGAGATGCCCAAGGTGCCCGCACCCCGCGCCTATCTGGATGGGCTGGACGCGGACGATCCCGCGACGGGCGCGCACTATGCGGCGATGCTGGAAGAGCGCATCCTGGCCGAAGGGCCGGACACCGTGCTCGCCTTCATCGTCGAGCCGGTCGGCGGCGCATCCACGGGGGCACTGGTGCCGCCGGCCGGCTACATGCGCGCGGTGCGCGACATATGCGACCGCCACGGCGTTCTCCTGATTCATGACGAGGTGATGTCGGGCGGCGGCCGGACGGGCCGCTTCCTCGGCGCCGATCACTGGGACGTCGCACCGGACATCCTGGCCCTGTCGAAGGGTTTCGGGGCCGGCTACGCGCCGCTTGGTGCCATGGTGGCGCATGAGCGCCTCGTGGGACCGGTGCTCGATGCGGGTGGTTTCCAGCACGGCTACACCTATGCCGGGAATCCGCTCGCCTGCGCGGCCGGCCTTGCCGTGCTGGACGAGATCCAGGCCGAAGGCCTGATCGACAATGCCGCGCGCATCGGTGCGCTGCTGAAGTCGCGGCTCAAGGGCCTGATGGATCGATACCCCTTCATCGGCGACGTGCGCGGCCAGGGGCTGCTGCTCGCCTTCGAACTGGTGGCCGACCGCGAGACCATGCGACCGCTGCCGCGCGAACTCAATGCCTATCTCGAACTCGTCGAACTGGCCTATGCGGAGGGCCTGATCATCTATTCACGCCGAAGCCGGGAAGGCCGAGAGGGCGACCATTTCCTGGTCTGCCCGCCCATGATCGCGACCGAGACGCATGTCGGGGAGATCATCGACATGCTCGGCCGCGCTCTCGACCGCTTCGCCGGGCGCGTCGATCGCCGGTTGGCCAACTGCGCCTGAATGCCCATGTCCAAGATCATCATCTCCTGCGCCATCACGGGTTCGATCCACACCCCTTCCATGTCGCCCCATCTGCCGGTGACGGGCGAGCAGATCGCCGAGCAATCGATCGGGGCGGCGAAAGCCGGCGCCGCCATCCTTCACCTGCATGCCCGCGATCCGAAGACGGGCCAGCCTTCGGCCAAACCGGAGCATTTCGCGGCTTTCCTGCCGACGATCCGGCGGGGCTGTGACGCAGTCGTGAACCTGTCTACCGGCGGCAGCGCGCTGATGCCGCTGGCGGAGCGGATTGCCGGGCCGATGGCGGCGGAGCCCGAGATGTGCTCACTCAACATGGGCACGATGAACTTCGCGCTCTATCCGATGCTGGGCAAGCGAACCGAATGGCAGCACGACTGGGAGGAGCCGTTCCTGCGTGACTCCGACGACCTCGTCTTCAAGAACACGCCGCGCGACATTGTCAGTGTCCTGGACTTTCTGGGCAGGCAGCGCGGCGCGCGCTTCGAGTTCGAGTGCTACGATCTCGGACACCTTCACATGCTGGCCCATTTCGCCGACCGCGGGCTCATCAAGACACCGATCTTCATCCAGTTCGTGATGGGGGTTCTGGGTGGGATCGCGGCCGATCCGGAACATCTCGTACATCTCAAGGCAACCGCCGACCGCCTGTTTGGCGACGCCTATCGTTTTTCCGTGCTGGCGGCAGGGCGCATGCAGATGAAGATGGCGGCGATGGCGGCCAGCATGGGCGGCCATGTGCGGGTGGGATTGGAGGACAATCTCTACATCGCTCGCGGTGAACTGGCGCGCTCCAACGCGCAGCAGGTGGAGAAGGTGCGCATGATCGTCGAGGCGTTGGGACGCGAGGTCGCCACCCCGGCGCAGGCGCGAACCATGCTCGAGCTCAAGGGTGCCGACAAGGTCGCCTTCTGAGCGATGGAAACGAGCGACATGAAACACTTCTTGCAAGCAAAGGCAGCGCGCTGGCCGCGCTGAAGAGCGACATGAAAGCCATCCTCGATGACCGCCAGTACCTGCACGACCCGAAACACTTCATGGCCAATGGCCGCGTCCTGCAGAACCCCGAACAGCCCCGCCGCATCGAGGTCCTTCGAGAAGGTGCGGAAGCAGCCGGATACAGCTTTTCTCCCGCCGATGACCACGGCATGGGGCTGATCGCCGCCATCCACTCACCCGAGTACCTGGTTTTCCTGAAGACCATCCACCGGCGATGGTCACGCATCGCGGATGCCTCCGACGAGGTGATCCCCAACATCCATCCCGACCGGCGCACCGCCTCCTATCCGCGCTCGGCAGTCGGCCAGGCGGGTTTCCACCAGGCCGACACCGCCTGCCCGATCTCGTCGGGAACCTGGGAGGCTGCCTATTGGTCGGCCCAGACCGCGATCACCGCAGCCGCCGCGCTGGCCTCAGGCAAGGAGACGGCCGTCTACGCGCTGTCGAGACCGCCGGGCCACCATGCCTTCGGCGACCTGGCCGGCGGCTTCTGCTTCCTCAACAATTCGGCCATCGCGGCCGAGTGGCTCTTGCGCGCGGGCAGGCGGCCCGCGATCATCGACGTCGACGTCCACCACGGCAACGGCACGCAGGGCATCTTCTACGAACGCGGCGACGTGCTGACCGTGTCGATCCACGCCGATCCGATCCGCTTCTATCCCTTCTTCTGGGGGCATGCGCATGAACGCGGCGAGGGCGCGGGGCTCGGCTGCAACCTCAACCTGCCGCTGCCGCGCGGCACCGGCGACGACGCCTATCTGGCCGCGCTCGACACGGCGCTGGAGCGCATCGCCGCCTTTGGCGCGGACGTCGTGGTGGTGGCGCTCGGACTCGATGCCCATGAGGCCGATCCGTTGAAAGGCCTGGCTGTCACGACCGAAGGCTTTGCCCGCATCGGCGCGGCACTCGGCCAGATAGGCCTGCCGCTTCTTCTGGTGCAGGAGGGCGGCTATCTGAGCGAGGCACTCGGCCGAAACCTGACGAGCTTCTTGGGCGGTGTCGGGGGTTCTCCCGCCTCCTGATCGCACCAGGTCCGACGGGCGATCTGACGGCAGGGGCAGAAGCGCCCCCACGGACTTGACCGACAAATGGTGCAGCCGAAGAGGCGCTAGCCAACATAGGTTGCGGCGCGCTCCTGGCCGCGGATATCGCTGCAACAAAACGATCATCTTCGTTTCATCAGCCTCTTCGGCCTCGAACTGTAATGGACGGAAAAGCGCCCTGGGTTTTCACGGTGCCGTTTGTCCGTCCATGCAGCCCATCACGTCCATGCCGATGGCGAGGATGTGCGAAACGCCCTGTGGCGGTGCGTTTTCCAGTTGCTGGCGCATCATGTCGCGCAGTTCGACAGGCAAGGTCTGGAGGTAGAGTGGCGTCAGCCGTTCCACCTCGTCTGAGGAGAGGTGCGGGCATCCGAGGACGCCGGGAAAGCACTCCTGCGCGCAGGCGCTTGGGGATGCCCCGCCGGCGCCGCCCCCTGCGCCCGATACCGCCCCGCCCCCGCGCTCGGCCTCCCAGTCGCGCAGGATGTCGCGCTGTGTTGCCACAGCCTGGTTCACCAGATCGCCATAGTCCGTCAGCGCCCAGGTGATCGCCGGCAGCCCGGCCCAGACCTGATAGGCCGCCAGTTCGGGATCGACGGGCGGCTGCGTCACGTCGTGATAGGGCGCGGTGAAGCTGCCGGAGACCTGCCCGGTCGAGGGCCGGACGGCACAGGGGTCCTGTCCGGACTGCTGCACGTAGTTTTCGAACAGCTCGGTTGAGAACGTGCCCTTGATCCAGCCTTCGCCGACATCGGTGATCTGCACCTTGCCGGAGGGCGGCGGGTCCGAGAGGCAGGAGCCCGGCACCGGGTGCGGCCCGCGGCTGTGCATGTAGGTGTTGTCGGCCGCGGCCATGATGCCGACGCCGGCGTCGATCAGCGCGTTGTCCCATTTCATCCCGGGCGTGATGCGCCCTTCCGGCGCGCGCAACCGCAACGAGACTTCGGCAAACTCGCTTCCCGCCAGTTCCATGGCCATGGCTGCCATCGCCTGCGGGTTTCCGTAGGTGCCGGCCAGGTCCACCTGCCGCGGCCCGCCGTCCAGAACCAGCAGCGCGCCGGCGCCGAGGCTTGTTCCCATCGCGGTGATCGTGTCGAAGCGCTCGTCATACTGGCTGATGGCGATGTCGATCACCGGGCATGCCGGCTCCCAGATCTCGCAATCCTTGAGCTTCCTGGGTGGCGCGTGGCGCGCCTGCGCGCCAGCCGCTCCCGCCTGGATCGAATTGATGGAGATGTTCTTGCCTGTAGACGCTCCCGAGGACGCGGCCGGAGCACCGGGAGCCGGAGGCGCTGCCTGCGCGGAAGAAGATTGCGGCGAGGGGCTCATGTAGCCGGAGGCCGTAGCCGCGCCGAGCACGAAATCGACCCGGACCTGAACCGGCCTGGTTCCCGCCAGGCTGCCGGAACCGCCCGCCGCGTGCACGTTGGTCAGGATGACGTTCTGATGCGTCATGGTGGTTCGTGGTGCGTAGAGCACGTTCGAATGAAGCTTGCAGGCGCCTGGGCCGCTGACGAGCCCGCTTACCTTCCCGGCCCGCTGCGTGACGCCGTTGGAGCCAAGCGCGACGGCCTGGCAGACATAATTCTCTTCGCCCGGTGTTGCGGCGGCCACATTGATCTCGAACGCAGGTGGAGGCGACGCCGGCGACTTGCCCGAAAGGGAGACGCGAAAGCAGGTCGAAGCAAAGCGATCGATCCAGACGGATGTCGACACCTGTGTCATGGCGGGAGAGAGATCAATGTCCTCGCATTCGTCGCGCCCACGTCGCCCGAACACCACGGCCTGCCACGTTCCATCGTCGAAAATGTTTCCCGCCGCCGAGAAGACGCCGTGCTTGGTCATGAACGGAAGATCGGCGAATTCGGCAATGAACTCGGCATAGGCTTGCGGAAGCCCGCCCGGGAAGCGCCGGCCACTGCCACCCTTTGCCGGCAGTCGCTTGAGACTGTCGTGCACCCATTCCAGCACGCCCACGGGTGTAACTGGATCCGCGAGGGTCGGAGAAAAGATAAGATCAAAAGTCCGAAGCCCGATCGATTCGGTGGCGATGAAACGCCAAAAGCTCGATGTCCGGTAATTCTGAAATGTGTAGCTCGCGTACTCGTCCTTTTTCGGGTCGGGGAACCGTGGAAAGCCGGTGATCGGGTCCATATGCAACGGCCCGCCATAGCTGCGCGCTCCCGCTATCCGGTCTCCGACCGCGTAGTGCCGCGGATCATTCCTGAACCCGCCGATTCCGTGGGCTGCCAGGAATGCGGCCGCGTCTGTAGCGCCTTCCATGATCCAGTCGTAGCGGTGCTGCGATAGAGTTCCTTCGTATTTTCCACCCTCCTTGAACACCTTTACAGCAGAGGGATAGGAATACTGGATGGTATGAAACATTTCATGGGCGACCGCGTGCACAAATTCGACCTCGTTTCGTCGATATTCGGCGATGTTGAGAATCAGATAGGCGAAATTCGTGTAACTCGGGAATCCTGTGCTTCCTCGTACAAACGCGCCTCCATATTTTGCAGACGGCGCATATCTCAACTGTATCTTGCGTCTGCCGGTTTCATCCACATCCGAGGTCGATGGCGGGAAACCTGCTGCGCGGTATTTTTCGTAGAGCCGGTCCATGACCGAGCCGATCGCAAATGCCTCCTCCCTTGTCGCGGCGTGGATCATGCTTGTTGGGCTTGTAAGGCTGGTATCGCGATCAAAAACGAAATATTTCGACTGGACAGGCCAGTCTGCCAGCGCCTGCGTGGACGGGCTGACCAGCGCCGCCACGGTACAGATAAGTCTTATGACCCACCGCATCCCCGTCACCCGTGCCAGGTCCATGTCGCATTCGTGCGCGACGTGCATTTGCCGTCGCCGCCGCCCATGACCGCCATCAGTTCGGCGGGAAGCTGGAGCGAGAAATGGCTGACCTCGCGCAGTTCGGTCTCGGACACCACGGTCAGTTCGTAGCGCGCTTCGACGCTGCCCATCTGCCCCATGGATTGCTGCACAAGCTTCGCCTGCCAGCCGCCGGGTCCGGTCTTCTCCCATTCGACCCGCATAGCGGCATCCTCCATCAGCGGCGCAGGATGGAACGGATCGGCGAAGGTGATGTCGCGCGAGTTGGAACGGCCCTGCATGCCGGCATTTCGGATCTGGTCGGCGATCATCGCCGGGCATCCCTGCAGTGCCGTATTGCCGATCGCGACCGTCCAGGTCCCGTCGCGCGGCTTGATGTCCCGGCCGGAAGCGGCTTCCGGTTCGGCCTCCTCCAGATAGTCCACCACCTCGACCGGCACCTCGGCGAAGCGCCAGAGGTTCTGGTCGGCAAGCCGCATCATCCACTGGCCGGCCTGGCGCGGCGCGTTGACGGTGGTCGACGGCATGTGCGGGAGGAAACGCTGCCCGGTTTCCAGAATTTGGTTCTCGCCGGCGTTCGGCCGGATGAAGCCGAGAATCGGCTTTTCGGGGATCGCGCCGCGCACCGAGACCTCGACGCGCGAGCCGGCGAGCACCCTTGGCGCGACGGAGATCACGGGCGCGCCACTGGCGCCGCCCGCGTCCACGGTGTTGCCGCGCGCGCCAATGTCGAGATCGACGCTGGCCATCTGCCGTTCGCGGCCTGCTCCGCGCGCGATATGCACCAGCCGGTGCGGGCCGGACAGACCTTCGGGTGTGCGCAGGTAACCCGTCATCGCCTCAAAGACCGAGGCGCGCGCAAGTTCGCGCCCATCCGGCGCCAGGATGGCGATCGCGTCGTCATAGGCCATGCGGCCGTGCAGATTGACCGAGAGCGGCCGACCCGGAAAGGGTTGCCCGTTCCAGTCGGTGAAGCGCATGTCGGGGTCGGGTTCGACGCGGATTTCCGATATGCCCTGCACGACCCGGTCACCCTCTCGCAACAGGGCGATGCGATAGGCGCCCGGCTCGGAAGGCATCGTCACCGAGCCGTAATAGCCGCGCCCAAGGTCGCGATTGCGCGAAAGGATGGTCGTTTCCGACAGCGGGCCATTGGCCGGGAAGATCGCGAGCTCGTCGCTTTCAAGCGATTCGTCGCGCCGCACGATGAACACCGTCTTCTGGCCGGCGGCGTAGGGCCCGCGCGGGTCGATCGTCGCACCCGCCTTGTGCTCGAAGACGTTGCCGCCGGTCGCGGCCGCGTCCTTGTCGATGCGCGCATGGAGACCGGCCGTCATCATCGCGAGCCGCGTCGAATCCGGCGCGTCGGCAAAATGGCAGACTCCCCCGATGAGGGTGGATTCGCACGGGCCGTTGGAAGCCAGCCATTGATGCGGGTTGAACTCAAAACGCTCCTCGTCGTCGCCGCCGATACGGAAGAATGAGATGCGCGGGTTCTCCTGCGGGATCTCGCCGGCCGTCGCCGACACGAAGGACGCCTCTCCCATCGCCCAGCCGGCCGGCACCACCATGCGCAGCCCGGTGTCGGGATCGAAATAGTTGCAGTTGGTCGTGCCGTCACAAAGCACGGCGACGTCGATGCCGGCTTCGAGCACCGTGTCTTGTTGCGGCGCGCTGGCGGTCTCCAGCTTCAATGACGAGCGGATTACCTCGAATGCGCCGAGATAGGCCACGTCGGCGCTTTCGGCACGGCAGAGCTCGCCGGCCGGCGTCTCCACGCAAGGTCCGCTGGAGGCCATCCATTGGCGCGGGTTGAGCTGGATATAGTCGAATGAGGCGCCGTTCGGCTTCTCGAAGGTCGCCGAGGGAAGGCTTGCGCGGGCTCCCGCGGCCGTCTCGTAGAAAAAGGGAGGCTGGATCTTCCAGCCACTGGGCAGCGTCAGCGCCAACCCGGTGACGGTGTCGTGATAGGTGCAACCTGCGGGATGTTCGCAGCTCTTACCCTCGAATTCGTCGTGCGCGGTCTCGATGACGAGAGGGATGACGAAGTTTGTCTGACCGCCTACTGCAACCTCGATCTCGCCCTTGAGGACGAAGTCCTCACCGTCCCCCTGGACGTCGTATCGGCCGGGTGCGAACGCCGTCGTGTAGCTGCCCATGTAGTCGTTCATGGCGAACTCGACGTCCTGCATGAGCCGGTCGAGCCGGATCGCCGACCATTGTACCTGCCTCCCCTCGGCTTCGCGCGGCAGCATCAGGGTCACCCTCACGGGCAGTTCGGCGCTGGCCGGGTCTGCATCGCCACGCTGCTCCGCCGGGTTCTGCTCCTCCTCGCCCCCGCCGACCAGCGGAATGACGAAATCGTTGGGCTGACCCGGCACGATCTCGACCACACCGCGAAACTCGACCTCGCCCGGCCCCATGGTCGAGACCTCGTAGCGACCCGGCTCGAATTCGCCCTCGGCAATCCACATTTCCGTCTGCGGCGCCCAGGCCTCGGGGCTCATGTCGGAATCGAGTGGCACGGCCGACCACCACAATGGCGTTTCCGGGAAGCCGCCCCGAACACGGAACGTCGCGCGTACCATCGGCAGCGCATCCTGACCGGGTGCGGCCTGTGTCGCCGCTGTGGCCCGCGCGGCCAGATCGGCGCTGGTTGTCTGATCGGCATCCTCGAAGGGAATGCCGACACCGAAGCGACGCGAGAACATGATCTCGTTGGCTGCACTGTTGAGATAGCGCACTTCGTATTCACCCGGCTCGGCCGGCGCCCGAAGCCTGAAGATGCCGTTCTTGGCCAGAGCAAAGTCCCAGCCATAGCTACGGAAATCGCTGACCGGCTGGTCCGGTCGGGCAAGCACGAGGCGCTCACCCCCCTGTTCTGGCCCACGGAACGCCACGTCCACGCGGCTACCCGGTTCGACCGAACCTATCGGGTCGAACCCGTTCGATGCCGCAACCACCTCGATCGGCTGGCGCGCGACGATGCCCTCGCCGTTGTTCTTGAAGAGGATGAGATCGTATTCGCCGGGCTCCAACGGCGCGCGCTTCGAGAACGGGTTGTGAGCATCGCTCCCGCCTCCGATCGGTCCGAATGACGCGCTGGAGGGCGGCCTTCCCTCGCCGCGTGGCGTGAAGCCCGCAAAGTCGGAGTTGCGCGCGGTGCCCTGGTATCCAATCCGGTAGGTGTGCCCGGCCTCTGCCTTGGGGCCGATGTCGAAGAACGCCTCCTGGACCGGCTCGGGTTCCGGTTCCGGCAATGGCTCCGCGGCCGCGATCTGGTTCAGCGCATCGGTAAGCTCCGCGCCCGATTGCGGGCGCAGAAGCTGCCCGCCGGTCTGGTCCGGCACGCAGGCGAGCGCTTCCGCCTCCTGCTCGGTCAGGCCGAAGCCCACGACATGGGCGCGGATCTTGATGCCTTCATTCGCGAGTTCCGCCGCCACCGCGCACGGATCGGCATCGCAGGTTTCCAGCCCGTCGGTGACGAGGATGATGTCGGCTTCCTCTGCTGTCGGCGGAATCTGCCTGGCAGCTAGCCTCAGGCTTTGCGAGATCGGCGTCATGCCCCGCGGGTTGAGACGGTTGAGCCGCTGCGACAGCGCGGCCGGGTCCTGCATGCCGGTCTGTGCGATCACCTCGATGTCCGCACAGTCGCCGCGCCGGTTGTGCCCGTAGGCGATGACGCCGAGCGGGATCGTCGCATCGCGCGTGGAAAAGAACTGCCCCATCACGTCGCGCGCCACCTCGATCTTGGTGATGCCGCCCTCGAGCTGTCCCCACATCGAGCCCGAGGCGTCGAAAATGAGGATGGCGGCCTTGTCGGGCGAGCCGCTGGACTGGGTAAGGCCGGGGGACGCCATCGGCAGGAACGCCATGGCCGCGGCGCCCAGCAAGGCACAGATTCTGGATTTCATTATTTCGTGTCCTCGGTGATGGGAAACGCCCTCAGTTGCGGGTTAGCCGCAGTGCGGGGCGGATGACGTTTTCCGCCCGGGGAATCTGGATGTTGGCAGATAGAGGCTGAGCGATGTCGCCGCCCGTCAGCGTGTAGCTTCCCTCGATGGTGATCGAACCCTCGACGAGAACGCCGTCGAACATGCCGAAGCTCGCCGTGCCCGATTCCACCGCGCCCGTGGCGAACGTCTCGGGGGCCCCGTCCGCGTTTCGGCGCACGAGCTTGTAGACGCCGAAGAACGAACCGTCCGGCGCCGCATCCAGCCCCTCCTCGCCGACAACCGAACCGGCCGTGTCGTCAGACTGTCCAAGCCGGACGAGAACCATGCACAGCATGGTCAGGTCCGGGCCGTCGTCGAACAGCATGCCTTGCACGCCGACAACGAATCCGCCTTCGCCGTCGGCGCCATACAGCCCGCCGCCTGCGAAGCTCGTGTTGATGCCACCCTGGAGTTCGCCTCTGGCAATGGGCGCGTCGGGCTCGTTTTCCGCAAACGTCCTGAACTGCGACACATCGAAGCCTGGGGGTGGCATTTCACATGCAACCGGGCCCAGCGCATCGAACACGAAGTCCGCCTGGGCCTCGACCGCGAGCGCCGGTGCCGCGGCGCCTGCCAGCGAGCCGAGAAGCGCAGCGACCGCAAGGCTGCGTGTGAAGCTCAGGGCAGAAAACATGCGTGGTCCTTTTCTTGTCGTGCCCGATGGCGATCTCCGCGCCATGAGAACGATCGACCGGGCGATACTGAAATCCATTACGCTGCTGCTCCGTAGACCTTTGAATTGCTTGCTCGATATGCCAGCCCCCGGGCCTCGGAAGATCACCACCGATCAACAGGGGATGCGTGCCTGCACGGCCGGGCGAGCCACCAGCTGGAGCGCGGCTCGCGACTTTTCTGAAGAAAGCAATAGACGGGGCTTACGCGACGTCACAATATATCGAAAATCATAGGTTGCAGGTTCTGCTCGTGGATCAAAACGCCTTGACCGATTATCTCGACGCCGTTGCCGGTCTGCGCGGCCGTGAGGAAATCTGGTCCGCCACAGCGCGTTTTTTTGCCGAGAGCGGTTTCGACAGGCTGATCTATCTTCACGTCACGCCGTCATCGGCCATGATGAACACCAATCTGCCGGAGGCCTGGACACAGCATTATTGCGACAGTGAGTACCAGGACATCGATCCCTTCCTTACTCACTGCTGCGCCAGCCTCGGGCCGATCGGCACGGGATCGGATTATTGTTCCGACTATGACTACCTCTCCGACGCGCAGCGCCGTCTGATCCACGAGGCCGCGGAATTTGGCATGAGGGCCGGCTTTTCCGCCACCGTACGTCCGCGCGGCTCGGGCGGGGTCGGCGGCTGGAATCTGGGATCGACTCTCGACCGCGGGCAGATCGAAGCGATCCGCGTCGAGAAGGAACCGCTCCTGCGGATGGTTGCAATGTATGCTCACGAGCGGCTGCGGGATGCGCCTGCGCCGGATGTGCCCTCGCTGTCGCGCCGAGAACTCGAATGCCTGTACTGGCTGATGCAGGGCGACCGGACAAAGGACCTTGCCCAGAGGCTCAATCTCAGCCCTGCGGCGATCGAACTCTATGTGAAGAACGCGCGCACCAAGCTAGGGGCCAGCACCCGCGAACATGCGATCGCCAGGGCGATTGCGGTCGGACTGCTGCACCCTTAGCAAAGGCCTCATCACATCAAGGCCGCCGCAGGCCTCTCTCGTCCCCAGCGCGGACGTTTCCAGGCGGCACCTTGCGGATCTGTGGGGCAACGACAGGTAAAGCGCGATCTGGTGCCCCGCAGTCACGATGTGGCCGAGGCAAGCCGGACCAAGGTGGCCAGCATCACGCTCGCGCCGGCGCAGGCCGCATTCCAGTCCGTCCATTCCTCCGGCGCGTGAGACACGCCGCCGCGGCTCGCCACGAAGATCAGGCCTGAGGGGCATAGCGCCTGCATCGTCTGGGCGTCGTGGCCCGCGCCGGAGGGCATGGTGAGGGCCATGCCCTGCCGTCCGGCCTCCTCGGCCAGCAATGCAGCGATACCGGCATCGAGAGCCACCGGCGCCAGCCGGCTTGTCTCGGCGACCGCCAGGCGGAGACCGTGCCTGCGCGCCGTGTCCTGGAGAATGCTGAGGAAACCGGCTTCCAGCGCCTTCATGACGCTCGCATCGGTATCGCGGATGATGACGGAGAATTCCGCGCTTCCCGGAATGGTGTGCGGGAAGTTTGGCTGCAGCTCGACCTTGCCAATGGTCATGCGGGACTGATCCGTCCCGCTGGCCGCGATCAGTTCGGGGATAGCTGCCGCCGCCTGCGCCAGTCCGGCGAAGGCATCGGCACGAAACGCCATCGGGGTGGTGCCTGAGTGGTTGGCAGACCCCGTCAGCGTGATCTGCAGGTTGGTGACGCCCGACACGCAATCGGCAATGCCGACAGCAATCCCGGCACGCTCCAGCACCGGACCTTGTTCGACGTGGAGTTCGAGGAATGCCTTGACCGAGCCCGGCTGGCGTGCGGCGGAACCGATCCGAGCGGGGTCGAGGCCCCGGGCGCGCATCGCGTCCCACAGCTGCCATCCATCGGAATCGCACGCGGACTCGAACCAGTCCGGATCGACCTGGCCACTGATCGCCTGCGAACCCAGCATTCCGCCGAAGCGGCCTTCCTCCTCGACCGTGTTGACCACCTCGATCGGATGGGTGAGCGTCAGGCCGGCATCTCTGATCGACAACGCGGCTTCAAGCGCCACCGCCACGCCCAGCGCACCGTCGAAGGCGCCACCCTCCGGCACGGTGTCGGTATGCGACCCGGCCATGATGCAGGGCGCATCTGCCTTGCCGAGCCGCCCGAACAGATTGCCGGCAGCATCCCACGAGACGCCCAGTCCCTCGCGTTCCATGAGACCGGCGAGCCAGCGGCGCGCTTCCCAGTCAGCATTGGAAAAGCCGGTGCGGTTAAAGCCGCCCGTCGTCTCATTGCGACCGAAAGCGTTGATGCCGTCGAAGATGGCTTTCATCCGGTCGGGGTCGATCTGGAGGGGGGAGAGGTCGTTCTTTTCTTTGAAATTCAACGGTCTTCACCAAAGTCAGGCGGTTGCGCGGCGGAGCTTTGCCAGCCTCGCCACCGCCAGCAATCCTAGCGGCGAAAATTATTCATGACAAATCCTTGCACACGGAAGAATTATATTGATTAATTGGCGCATCTGAGCAGCCGAACGGAGAGCCGTCATGAAACGGACATTACCCGCCATCGCGACCGCCTGCACGCTGGCCTTCGTGCCGGCAGCCCTAGCCCAAACACCGCCCGGCGTCTTGGTGGTGGGGCAGATCGCCGAGCCACAATCGCTCGATCCGCATGCCGTGACCGCGGTCAACGACTTCCGCATCCTGGTCAACATCTATGACGGGCTGGTGCGCTTCGCCGACGGCACGCTGGAGGTGGAGCCGTCGCTGGCCGAGGAATGGCAGATTTCCGAGGACGGGCTGACCTACACCTTCCAGCTTCGCGAAGGTGTGGAGTTTCATGACGGAACGCCGTTCAACGCCGAGGCCGTCGTCTTCAATTTCGAACGCATGCTCGACGAGCAGCACCCTCAGCACGATACCGGGCCATTCCCGCTGTCCTTCTTCTTCTCCGCGGTGGAAGACGTCACCGCGCTGGACGACTACACGGTCGAATTTTCGCTCAATGAACCCTTCGCGCCGTTCATGTCGAACCTTGCCTATCCGACCGGGCTGATCGTCTCGCCCTCGGCCGTGGAGGAACATGGTGCGGATTTCGGACGCAACCCCGCGGGCACCGGCGCCTATCGCTTTCAGGAATGGGTCGGCAACCAGCGCGTCGTCGTGACCCGCAACGACGACTATTGGGGCGGAGCGCCGCAGCCCGAAGCCGTGGTCTTCCGTCCCATTACGGATGCCAACACGCGCGTTGCCGAGATGTTGTCAGGCGGCCTCGACATCATGGTCGAGGTGCCGCCGGACGCGATGGCCGATTTCCGCAATGCGCCCGATTTTGAAGTGCATGAGCAGGCTGGACCGCATGTCTGGTTCCTGATCCTCAACATGCGCGAGGGACCCTTCACCGACCAGCGGATCCGTCAGGCGGCCAACTACGCCATCGACAAGGAATCGCTGGTGACGAACGTGCTCCAGGGCACGGCCGAAATTGCCGCCGGGCCGATCGCGCCGGCATTTGCCTGGGCCTATAACGAGGAACTGGTGCCGTATCCCTACGACCCCGACCGCGCTCGCGAGTTGCTGGAAGAGGCCGGCTATGACGGCGAGGAGATCACCTTCTACGTCACCGAAGGCGGCTCGGGCATGCTCGATCCCGTCGCCATGGGCACGGCAATCCAGGCTGATCTCGCTGAGATAGGCATGAACGTCTCGATCCAGACATATGAGTGGAACACCTTCCTCAATGAGGTGAATGCCGGGCTGGAAGGCCGCGCCGACATGGCGCAGATGTCCTGGATGACCAACGATCCCGACACGCTGCCCTTCCTGACGCTGCGCACGGAGGCGTTCCCCGAGGATGGCGGCTTCAACTCCGGCTACTATTCCAACGAGGAGGTCGACACGATCCTGCAGCAAGCGCGTATCTCGACAGAGCCGGAGGAGCGCGCCGCGCTCTATCGCCAGGTGCAGGAGATCGTGGTCGAAGACGCGCCCTGGGTCTTCGTGGCCAATTGGGTGCAGGGCGCTGTGACAACCCAACAGGTCTCCAATTTCGCACTGCAGCCCTCATTTTTCCTCATGCTGCACGATGTGAAAAAGCAATAGGGCGGGGGCTTCGGTGAACTCAGCGCCCCCTCCACCGCGTTCCGCGGTCCCCCTCCCCCGTAAATGGGGGAGGATCAAAGGCGCAAACGGCCGCGACGGCAAATCCTCCCCTGCGATGCGGGGGAGGGGGAACATGCGAAGCATGGTGGAGGGGGCACGAGAGAGCGCTTCCTTAAAGTTGCGCCGGCCATGACCGCCTACATCGCCAAGCGCCTCCTTGCCCTCATCCCGGTCCTGTTCGGGCTGACGTTGATCGTGTTCCTCATCATGGCGCTGATCCCGGGGGATCCGGCCCGCGCCATTCTCGGCGCCTATGCCACGCCCGAGAACCTCGAACGCCTCAACCGCCAACTGGGCCTCGACCGCTCCATGCCCGAACAGTATCTGATCTGGCTTGGCAACCTCTTGCAGGGCGACCTCGGTCGCTCCTATTCGCTCAACCGGCCGGTCATCGACGAGGTGATGGAGCGCTTTTCGGCCACGCTGATCCTTGCCGGCACGGCGCTTGTGATCTGCTCCGTGCTCGGGCTTCTGGCCGGCATCATCTCGGCGGTACGCCAGTTCGGCTGGACCGACCGCATCGTCACATTCTTCGTGCTGATCGGCATCTCGACGCCCTCCTTCTTCCTCGGCCTGCTGCTGATTCTCCTCTTTGCGGTGCAACTGCGCTGGTTCCCTGCCAGCGGCATGTACGCCATCTATGGCGGCGGCGACCTGCCCGATCTCATCCGCCATCTGGTCCTGCCCTCGCTGACGCTGGCGGCCGTGGCCACCGGCGTGATTGCCCGGCTGACCCGCACCGCCATGCTGGAGGTCCTGCGCCAGGACTACATCCGCACCGCGCGCGCCAAGGGGCTCACCGAGCGCAAGGTCATCTACCGCCACGCCTTCAAGGCGGCACTCGTCAGCGTCATTCCCGTCATCGGCATCCAGGCCGGCTTCGTGCTCGGTGGGGCGGTCTATATCGAGACCGTGTTCCAGTGGCCGGGCATCGGCGCGATGCTGGTCAACGCCATCTCCACCCGCGACATCCTGCTCGTCCAAGGCGGGGTGCTGGTGGTGGCGGCAAGCTATGTGCTGTTCAACCTCGCCGCCGATGTCGTCCAGTCCATCCTCGATCCGAGGCTTAGGCGATGAGCGCGGTGACAGAACCCGCCGCCGCGCCGCCAAAACGGGCGGACCGGCCAGACAGCATCCGCCTGCTGCTCAACAACAAGATGGCCGCGGGGGGCTTCATCATCCTCGTTCTCATGGTGCTGGTCGCGCTTATCGCGCCGTTGTTGCCGCTGGCCGACCCCAACGCCACCGCGCCGGCCAATCGACTGCTGCGCCCTATGAGCGAGGGCCATTTGCTCGGCACCGACGCACTGGGCCGCGACATTCTCTCGCGCATCATCTGGGGCCTGCGGGTCAGCCTTGCCGTCGGCATATCGGCGACGCTGATTTCCGCCTTCTTCGGCTCGCTGATCGGGCTGACTGCCGGCTATGTGGGCGGGCGCACCGACACGATCATGATGCGGGGCATCGACATGGTGATGGCCTTTCCCTACATCCTTCTGGCGCTCGCCATCGTCGCGGTTCTCGGCCCCGGCCTGATCAACGCGCTCTACGCCATCGCCATCGTCAACATCCCCTTCTTCGCCCGCAACATCCGCGGCGTGACGCTCGGGCTGTCGCGGCGCGAATTCGTCGACTCGGCGCGGATGTCGGGCAAGAGCCACACGCGCATCCTGTTCACCGAAATCCTGCCCAATGTCATGCCGGTGATCGTCATCACCATGTCGACGACAGTCGGCTGGATGATCCTGGAGACCGCGGGCCTCTCCTTCCTCGGTCTTGGCGCGCAGCCGCCCCAGGCCGATCTCGGCTCGATGCTGGGCGACGGGCGCCGCGTGCTCTTCAACGCGCCGCATGTCGCCATCGTGCCGGGTATCGTCATCTTTCTTCTGGTGATGAGCATCAATCTGTTCGGCGACGGGGTGCGCGACGTGCTCGACCCGCGGCTGAAATCCGGCGCGCTGACGCGTCCCGTCGCCCGCACCGCGGTCGAGCGGCCTCCGGGGGAGCCGATGCCGGCCGCGGACGACAACGCTGTGCTCGACGTCAAGGGCCTGAAGACCGAGTTCCATCTCGGCCGCACCGTCCACAAGGCGGTCGGCGGAGTCGATCTCAAGCTCGGCCAGACCGAGTGCCTGGGCATCGTAGGTGAATCGGGTTCCGGCAAGTCGGTCACCGCGATGTCGATCATGGGGCTGGTGCCGACGCCGCCCGGCCGGATCACCGGCGGCGCGATCCGTCTCAAGGGCGAGGATCTTCTGGCCGCCTCCGACGCGCGCATACGGCAGTTGCGCGGCGGCGCGGTCAGCCATGTCTTCCAGGATCCGCTGGCCACCTTGCATCCGCTGTTTACGGTCGGCCACCAGATCATGGAGGCGGTCCGTACCCACCAGCCGGTCGGCCATGCCGAGGCGCGCAAAAAGGCCAGGGACCTTCTGGAACTGGTGCGCATCCCCAATCCCGAACAGCGGCTCGATTCCTACCCGCACGAGCTTTCGGGCGGTATGCGCCAGCGGGTCTCCATCGCCATGGCATTGGCCAACGACGCTGAACTGCTGATCGCCGATGAGCCGACCACCGCGCTAGACGTCACCGTGCAGGCGCAGATCCTGGTGCTGATGAACAAGCTCCGGCACGAAAAGCAGGCTTCGATCCTGTTCATCACCCATGATTTCGGCGTCGTCTCCGCGCTTTGCGACCGCATCGCGGTGATGTATGCCGGCCGCATCGTGGAAACGGGACCGACAGAGCAAATCCTGGCCGATCCCGCCCATCCCTACACGCGCAAGCTGATCGACTGCGTGCCGGTGCTGGGGGAGCCCGAACGTCGCCTCGACGCGATCCAGGGCCTGCCGCCTTCAGTGGCCGACCTGCCGTCAGGCTGCGCCTTCGCCCCGCGCTGTCCGCGAGCGCAGGAGCCGTGCCTTGCCGGTGACGTCGCGCTGGAGCCGATCGCCGAGGGCCGCGCCGCACGCTGCCTGTTCCCGCTGGCCGGCGAAAGGGGCAATGCATGACCGCCCCCCTTATCGAAATGGACAATGTGGAGCGCGTCTTCGGCGGCGGACGCACGCTGTTCGGCCGCCAGCTTCCCGCCGTCCATGCGGTGCAGCAGGTCTCGCTCGGCGTGCGACCCGGCGAGACGCTGGGCGTGGTGGGTGAATCCGGCTGCGGCAAGTCCACGCTGGCACGCATGGTGGCGGGGCTCGACCGGCCGACCGGCGGTGTGATCCGCTTCAAGGGCGAGGACCTCGCGGCGGCCGCCAAAAATGACTTCAACGCGCTCGCCCGCCAGATCCAGTATGTCTTCCAGGATCCCGTCTCCTCGCTCAATCCGCGCAAGACCATCCGCGCGATACTCGAGGCGCCGCTGATCCACCTGCTCGGCCTGAAGCGCGCGGCACGGCGCGAGCGTCTTGCGGAGCTGATGGATGCGGTCAATCTGCGGGCCGAGTTCCTCGACCGCTATCCGCACGAATTTTCCGGTGGCCAGGCCCAGCGCATCGGCATCGCGCGTGCGCTCGCCGCAAGCCCGGAGCTCATCGTACTCGATGAACCGGTCTCGGCGCTCGACGTCTCGGTGCAGGCGCAGGTGCTTAACCTGCTCGATGATCTGAAGGACCGCTACGGCCTGACCTACGTCTTCATCAGCCACGATCTGTCGGTGGTCGAAAGCGTTTCCGACCGGGTTGCGGTGATGTATTTCGGCCGTATTGCGGAGATCGGCCCGGCAATGGAGATATTTGCCCGGCCGCTTCATCACTACACAAGCCTGCTGCTGGATTCCGCGCCCGTTCCCGGGAAGGCGGTCGCTGTGCCGGAAGGCGAAAGCGGCGAACTTCCCGACCCCTACAACCCGCCGCCCGGATGCGCCTTCGCCGCGCGTTGTCCCGCGGCCGACGATACCTGCCGCAAGGAACGCCCGCCTATCGACGTGGCGCGGGGAACAAGGGATCATTTTGCCGCTTGCTTCCACCCTCCGCAATCGGCAGGGAGAGACGGGGGGTAGCCATGGCGGAGACACGATCTGGTCGGAAGGGAAGCGAGCCAGTAGTGGCTCCGGTGCGGCAGCAGAAGCGGTCCGACCGCATCGCCGCTCGCATCCGTGATCTGATCGTCGCGCGCGGCCTCAAACCCGGCGATCGCATTCCGCAGGACTGGCTTGCCGAGCAGGAACTGAAAGCTTCGAAGGGCACCGTGCGCGAGGCGATGAAGGCGCTTGAGACGCAGGGCCTGATCAAGTCTCGTACCGGCCCTGGCGGCGGCGCTTTCGTTACCGCGCTGTCGGGCGAACAGGCGATGGGGCTCCTGGGCAACCTCTTCCTCTTCAATCAGCCGACCATTTCCGACATCTATACGCTCAGGAAACTGCTGGAGCCGGAACTCGTCGCCGGGCTCGCCGGTAGACTCGACGAGTCGGCTTATGAAAAACTCCAGGCAACAATCCGCCTTTACGAGCATGAACCAGAAACGGCGGAGGAAGAGTTCGCGCAGCGTGTCGCGGAACTCGACTTCCATTCCGTGCTGGCCAGCCTCTCCGACAATCTCATCCTCGGCTTCGTGCTTGTCTTCCTGCACAGATTGCTGCGCGACCTGGCGGTATGCCGCGCCATCTACAGCACGCCCAATCCAGGCCTGCGCGAGACTGCGCTGTCCTATCAGGTGCGTCTCATCCGCCATCTGAAGTCGGGTGACGGCGAAGCCGCCCGGGCGTTGATGCGGGAGCACATGGAGGAGGCCGAAAGCTACATGCTGGACAGGGCAGAGGTCCGGCGGAGGCACAGCGCGGACGGTCCCGCGCGATAGGTTGACCGAACAGCGCTCAGGCGCGGCCGCAGAACCAGCAGGCCGGAAGAGCGCGACGCTAGCCGGCTTGCAACAGGCGCCACAGAGCGCGAGGCTTGGCTGCCGATGGGGCTTGATCGACCGACCCTCGCGATTTGCGCGAGCCGCAGTTTCGGGCCACCCTGCCCGCGCCCCGTAGACTCGGTGGACGTCCTTGTGACGACAACAGAGAGAAGGGAAAAGAAATGTACCAGAAGATCGCCGTTCCGGTTGATTTGTTCCATGTCGAACACACTGGCAGGGCACTTGATGTCGCAGCCGACCTTGCAAGGCACTATTCCGCTTCGCTGCACCTGATCGGCATCACCGCCGAAACCCCGACCGCGGTCGCCCGCAATCCACAGGAATTCGCGCGGAAGCTGGAAGAGTTCGGCAGGAAACAAGCCGATGCCCGTGGCGTCGCGGTCTCGACGGGCGCTCACGCCAGCACAGACCCGGCGGTCGATATCGACAAGGTGCTTCTCAGCGCGGTTGCCGAAAGCGGCGCGGACCTTGTGGTGATGCAATCACATGTCCCAGGGATCGGCGACTATCTGTGGGGTTCGCATGGCGGGCATCTGGCCTCGCATGCCGAAATCTCGGTGTTCGTCGTGCGCTGAAGAGGCAAGAAGCCCGCGAACTAGAGGCGAATGGCGGCCAAGGAAACCAGAAGGAGACATTGGCAATGATCGGCAACCGACCCGAGGACGAAGTCGAGGACATCCCTTCTCCGGAGGGGCACTCCGACGTCATCGCAACCGATTACGAGATCGGCCAGCACAACGTAACGCCGCGCATCGGCCCTTTTGAGCTGGACATCCACAACCCGGTCTTCGTTGTCTCGGGGCTGGTAACGTTCGCCTTCGTGATTTTCACGCTCGCCTTCCAGGCACAGGTCGAACCGCTATTCTCGGAAATGCGCGGGTTCCTGACCTCCACATTCGACTGGTTCTTCCTGATCGCCGGCAACATATTTGTGCTCGTCTGCCTGGGAATTCTCGTCTCACCTTTGGGCAAGGTGCGCATAGGCGGTGCGGAGGCGACGCCCGACTATGGTTATGCAGGCTGGTTCGCAATGCTCTTTGCCGCCGGCATGGGCATCGGGCTCATGTTCTTCGGCGTGCTGGAGCCGGCTTATTATTTCGCCACGCCCTGGGGCGATCAGCCGCTGGGGCAGGGCATCGGGATCGTCGATGGCGAACTGGCCGATCCGGCGACGCTGGAAGCCGCGCGCCGCATGGCAATGGCTGCGACCATCTATCACTGGGGGCTGCACCCCTGGGCGATCTATGCGGTGGTGGCGCTCTCGCTGGCGCTTTTCGCCTACAACAAAGGATTGCCGCTAACGGTTCGTTCGATTTTCTACCCGATCTTCGGCGAACGCGTCTGGGGCTGGCCCGGCCATGTCATCGACATCCTCGCGGTCTTCGCCACGCTTTTCGGGCTGGCCACCTCGCTGGGCTTCGGCGCACAACAGGCGGCTGCCGGCATCGGGTTTGTTTTCGGCATGGAAGGAGTCTCGGACAGCGTCACCGTTGCGGTCATCCTGATCGCGGTCATCACAGGGCTGGCGCTCATCTCCGTTATGCGGGGGCTCGACGGCGGCGTAAAGCGGCTTTCGGAGATCAACATGGTGCTGGCCGTGGTGCTGATGCTGTTCGTGATCTTTTTTGGTCCGACAATGACGCTCGTGACGCAGTTCTTCGGGAATGTCGGGGCGTATTTCGCGGAGATCCTTCCGCTGTCGAACCCTGTCGGGCGCGACGACGACGGCTTCCGCCAGGGATGGACCGCGTTCTACTGGGCCTGGTGGATCAGCTGGTCGCCCTTTGTCGGCATGTTCATCGCCCGCGTCAGCCGGGGCCGCACGGTGCGCGAGTTCATCATCTGCGTGCTGCTCATCCCGACCATCGCTTCGGCGATCTGGATGACGACCTTCGGCGGAACGGCGATCCACCAAATGATCGAGCGCGCCGCGGACAGCGCGGTCTATGGCTATGTCATCGATGCCTACGTGCCCGAATTGTCGTTGTTCGGCATGCTGTCGGAACTGCCGCTGGCAACGGTCTCATCGATCATCGGAATCATCCTGGTAATCGTGTTCTTCGTGACCTCCTCGGATTCGGGATCGCTGGTGATCGATACGATCACCGCCGGCGGCAAGATCAATGCGCCGGTCAGCCAGCGCGTGTTCTGGGTGATCTTCGAAGGGCTGGTGGCCGCCGCGCTGCTTCTCGGCGGCGGGCTGGTGGCATTGCAGGCGGCTGCGGTCTCGACCGGGCTGCCCTTCGCCATCGTCCTGCTGCTTGCCTGCTATGCGCTGATACGTGGATTGATGAGCGAACCGCGCTGAACGCACGCAATTGTCGAAGGACGCGTATGGGGCGTGGCGGGGCCATCTGCCGCGCCCCATGCGCTTTTGACGGGCAAGCGCCGTCTTGCTGTAGGTCAATTCACCAATCCGTGGTAGCCGAACCCTGCATCAAGCGAAGGAGAACAAGCCGTGAGCGAGCCGACCGTGACCGAGGCAATCGACAACATCTACGCGTCGCTCCAAGCGGACAATGCCGACATCGACGAGCACATAGCGGCACTCAAGCTGGCAATGGCGCGGGAGGGCATCAAGGAAGCCGTCTTCGATCCCGCCAAGCTGGCGCAAAGCAACCGGTCCGGGCGCAAGATGATGCAGGCCTATTTTCGGCAGCGCGGTGTCGCCGTGAAATTTTCGACGTAGCGGGATCGCGGCGGCATGCAGCTAGTGTTGTGAACCCGCTGCTGGGTCCCCGTCTAGTTTGGCCGAAAGCGGATATGGAAGGCATCACTCCGATTTCGCATATGCCTGCGCTGGATCACCGTTGGCTTCGTGACCACGACGCATGCCCGAACGTAGTTCAATTTCACGCCCATTGACACGCCTATCCTCCGGGCGTTCTTTCGCACTGCAAAAATACGTGTCTGGTTGAAGCGGCGCCGATCGCCTTTGCTTGGAACCGATCTTGCTTCAATCGACTTTAGCGGGGTTGCGGACGCTCCCGCCTGTGACAGTCCAATCGAGGATTTTTGAACATATGGACGTTCGCGCCAGCTATGGGTCAGTGTCGGAGAAAGCGAAGCTCTATTACGCTGACGAACAGCCCATCCGCGAATCTTACGCGAGCCAGGATGAACTGAGGATCATCGGCGCCGCGCTTGCGCGCGGCTCTGTTGACCTTCCCGCCACGCTGTCCGGCTTCAACCCGCGCGCCAGATCCGGTGAGAACGGTGATCGGATCAGGAGAATCGCCCGCATGCTGGGCGATGCCCAGGAGGCGGGAGAGGCGATCACACCGGCCGCGGAGTGGCTCCTCGACAACGCCTACCTGATTGATGAGGCAATTGCCGAAACCCGCCGCGACCTGCCGAACCGATTCTACGGGGAACTGCCCCGGATAGAAGGCAGCACTGTTCCGCGCACGCTCGCCATTGCCTGGCTCTACGTCGCCCATAGCGATAGCGCTGTTTCAGAAGAGGGCTTCCGCTCGCTCATCGAGGGCTTCCAGCACGTCCATCCGCTGCAGATTGGCGAATTGTGGGCTCTGCCGTCGCTCCTGCGGTGCGTACTGATCGAAAATCTTCGCCGGCTGGCGGTCCGCATCGAGCGCGCGCGCGAAATGCGGCTGCTTGCCAACCGTCTCGCCGACAAGATCGCAGCGACGCCCGACGGCAGCGACATCGTTATCCTGGAACAGCATGCCGCGAATGCCGCCGATCCGACTTTCGCAACGCAACTCCTTCATCGGCTGAGGGAAGGGTCGCAGTTTTCCAGCCAGGCGCTCGCGTGGCTGGAACGCGCTCTCGAAGAAGTCGGACTGGATGCGGAGGAGGCCATCCTGGCCGAGCACGCCAGCCTGTCCGGCGGCAATGTGACCACCGGCAATATCATCAAGGGCCTTAGGCGGATCGACGACATAGATTGGACCGAATGGTTCGAATCTGTGAGCCTCGTCGACCGGCTGCTCCGCGAAAAGACTGATTTCGAGGCTCTCGACTTCCCTTCGAGGGATGCTTATCGCCGCGCCATAGAAAGGCTGGCCAAGCGATCCGGCCGGGCCGAGTACGATGTCACGCACACGGCGATCGAGGCAGCGATTAAATCCCACGAACTGTCCGATGACAGCGGCGAGGTCGACGCGGGATGCGTGCTCGTCGGCCCCGAAAGCCGATCGTTCGAGGTCGCTATCGGCTATCGTCCGACCTTGGCGGAAAGGGTGTATCGCTTCTACCGCATGACGGGTTGGGTAGGCGTGGTGGCACCGGTCTCGATCCTGACCTTCGTTCTCGTGGCCGCTGCCGCGGTAGCGCTTGGGGATTACGGCATTGCCGCCGGCGCCATCGCCATTCTGTGCGGCCTGTTCATTCTGCCCGCCAGCGAAGCGGCGCTAGGTTTGTTCAACACGCTGGTTTCCCTGCTCGTCAAGCCGACGCGCCTGATCGGCTACGAGTACAAGACCGGCATCCCAGATTGCGCACGTACCCTCGTCGTCGTTCCCACGTTGATTGGCAGCCGTGACGACGTGGAAGAGGCGGTTCACAATCTGGAAGTGCACTATCTCTCCAACCAGACGGGCGCGCTTCACTTCGCCGTCCTTTCCGACTGGTCCGACAGCCAGGTCGAACAAACCGATGCCGACCTCGAAATCCTGGACTACGCGCGCGAACAGATTGCAGCGCTCAATGCACGCCATCCGTCCCCGGGCCTGGCCCGCTTCTACCTGCTCCACCGGCATCGGCTGTACAACGCCGCGGAAGGCTGCTGGATGGGCTGGGAGCGAAAGCGCGGCAAGCTGCACGAACTCAACACGTTGCTGCGTGGCGACAAGGACACGACCTTCTTCGCGCCATCCTCGCCCCTACCAGACGATGTTCAGCATGTCCTGACCCTTGATGCCGACACGCGAATGACGCGGGATGCTGTCACACGGCTCGTCGGCAAGATGCGCCATCCGCTCAATCGCCCGCGAATTGACCGCCAGACCGGGCGCTGCATCGCTGGTTATGCGGTCCTGCAACCGCGCGTCACACCGTCGCTCACGACCGGCCATGAGGCCTCCTTCTTCCAGCGCGTATTTTCCGCCAACCGCGGCATTGATCCTTACGTATTTGCGGTCTCCGACGTCTATCAGGACCTGTTTGGCGAGGGGAGTTTCACGGGCAAGGGGCTCTATCACATCGATGCGATGGAGTTGGCGCTGGCCGGGCGGATTCCCGAAAACACTGTCCTCAGCCATGATCTCCTGGAAGGTGCATACGCGAATGCGGCGCTGGTAACGGACGTCGAACTGATCGAGGACTATCCCACGAGCTATCTGGTCGATTCCTCGCGCCAGCATCGGTGGGCGCGGGGCGACTGGCAATTGCTGCCCTTTGTCCTGAAGCCGTCTTCCGGCTTGCCGGGTCTTTCGCGCTGGAAGATGCTCGACAATCTTCGGCGCTCGCTGATACCGATCGTGTGGACTGCGGCCTCGATTGCGGGATGGGCACTGTTGCCGTTGGAACTGGCCGGGCAGTGGCAGGCGCTGCTGGTCCTCAGCCTTTTCCTGGCGCTCACATTCGGTCTGATCGACTCCCTCCTGCCGCGCGACCGCGATACAACCCTGAAGAGCCATGGATCCGCCTTCTTCCGGGATGCAGCCTTTGCCAGCGCGCAAGTCGCGCTGAAGGTCCTGCTCATGGCGCACGTGGCGTGGTCGATGGCCGACGCATTGGTCAGAACGCTCTACCGCTTGATGGTCAGCCGCCGAAACCTGCTTGAATGGCGCACGGCCTCTCAGGTCGCTCGGTCGGACAGCCAGTCGATCGCGGGGCATCTTCGTCTGATGTGGGGTGCTCCGGTCATCGCGGTCATCTCACTTGCGCTGCCGCTGGCGCTCGGCTCGTCAGGCGTCGTTCTGGCTGCCGCCTTTGCGCTGATGTGGGGCGCTTCTCCGGTGCTGGCCTGGCTGGTGAGCCGCTCCGCGGAGACGGAGGATCGGCTGCATGTCCGACCTTCCGACCTACTGAGGTTGCGCCGGATTGCCAGACGCACCTGGCTCTATTTCGAGAGTTTTGTCACCGAGGAGCACAACATGCTCCCACCGGACAATTTCCAGGAAACGCCGTCGCCCGTGGTTGCGTCGCGCACGTCCCCTACGAATATCGGTCTCTATCTGCTTTCAGTCATCTCGGCCCGCGACTTCGGCTGGATCAGCTTGACCGAAACCATCGATAGGCTCGAGCGAACGCTTTCCACCGTCGACAAGTTGGAGCGCCATCGCGGTCATCTGTACAACTGGTATGACACGCGCTCTCTGATGCCGCTCCATCCCATCTACATCTCGACCGTCGACAGCGGCAATCTTGCCGGCCATCTCATCGCGATCGCGTCGACCTGCCGCATTTGGGCGGAGGCCCCGGCGGCCAACATCCAGGGCGACTACGAAGGCATCATCGACGTCGCTTCCGTGCTCCAGGAGTGCCTGGAAGCGATGCCCGACGACCGCCGCGCGCTTCGCCCGCTGCGCCAGAGAATGGCCGAGCGCATCGGTGGAATGTACCGCTCCGTCGACGTGATCAGAAATGAGCCGGAAACGGCCGCCATCCGCACGATCAACCTGTCCGTGCTGGCCGGCGACATCCGCAAGCTTGCGCGGGCCCTGGACGACGAGATCGGCTCCACCGAAAGCAGCACGCTTCTGGTGTGGGCGGGACGGCTGGAAAAGGTCTGCGAGGCCCATCTGGCGGACGCGCACCTTGCCCAGGACGGGGTAGGAAGGTTGCGGGAACGCCTGCTGGCCCTGAGCAGCCGCGCGCGTCTCTTCGCCTTCGAGATGGACTTTTCATTTCTCCTCAGACAGGACCGAAAGCTGCTGTCGATCGGATATCGGGTGGACGAGCGTCAGCTCGACGAGGCCTGCTACGACCTGCTCGCCTCCGAAGCGCGGCTTGCGAGCATGTTCGCCATCGCCAAGGGCGACGTTCCGACGACGCACTGGTTCAGGCTCGGCAGGCCCGTTACGCAGATCGGTTTTTCAGCAGCGCTCGTCTCCTGGTCGGGCTCGATGTTCGAATATCTGATGCCCCCCCTCGTCATGAAAGAGCCGCTCGGGAGCATCCTGAACCAGACCAGCCAGCAAGTGATACGCAAGCAGATCAGCTATGCGGCAACCAAGGGCGTTCCCTGGGGCATATCGGAAGCTGCCTACAATGCGCGCGACCGTGAGATGACCTACCAGTACACCAATTTCGGTGTGCCGGGACTCGGCCTCAAACGCGGTCTGTCGCACGACACCGTCATCGCTCCCTATGCGAGCCTGCTCGCCGCTCAGTTCCAGCCAGAGCTGGCGGTTCGCAATCTCGAACGTCTCGAGAAACTGGGCGCGTCTGGACATTACGGCTTTCACGACGCGGTGGACTATACGCCGGGTCGGGTGCCGGAGGGGAAGGACGGCGCCATAGTGCGCAATTACATGGCTCATCATCACGGCATGTCCATCGTGGCGGTGGCCAATGTGGTCTTCGAGGGCCGCATGCGCGAGCGCTTCCATGCCGATCCCGTCATCGAGGCCGCGGAACTGCTGCTTCAGGAAAAGGCGCCGCGGACGGTGCCGGCCATGCCAATTCGCAGTGACAGCGGCGAGAAACCGAAGCCGGCCTTCGTGGACGACCGACCGGACTTCCGCCATGTCTCCGATCCCCTGCATGGCCCCCGTGCGGTCAGCGTGATGTCGAACGGGCACTACAACATAATGGTTACCTCGACGGGGACCGGCTACAGCCGGGCCGACCAGGTGGCCGTGACGCGCTGGAACGGGGATCCCACCGAAGACAGGACGGGAACCTTCATCTTCATCAAGGATCCTGCAGCCGGCGACTGGTGGTCTGCGACGGCAGAGCCCAGGCGGGCGCCCGGAGAGAAAAGCACCGCCTTGTTCTATGATGACAAGGCATGCTTCACCAAGGCCATCGGCACCTTGCGATCGGAAGTGGAATGCGTCGTCCTCACCGAAGGAAACGGCGAGGTAAGGCGGATAACGCTGTGGAACGATGCCGACGAGGACAGGCATCTCGAGGTGACCTCCTTTGCCGAAATCGCGCTCAATCATGAGGCCAGCGACATCGCTCATCCGGCCTTCTCGAAGATGTTCGTGAAAACGGAGATCGGCGCCGACGGTTCGGTGATCTACGCCACGAGGCGGCGGCGTTCCGATAGCGATCCATCGATCGCGATGGCGCATTTTGTCACCGGCGGGCCGGGCGTGGCCCGCACCTTCGAGGCGGAAACCGACCGCCGCGCCTTTATCGGCCGGGGTCGATCGATTGCCGATGCGTGCGCATTCGACAAGGGCGCGCGCCTTTCGGGAACGGACGGCTTCGTGCTCGATCCGATCATGGCGCTGCGCTGCACGGTGCGCGTTCCGGCCCGCAAGAAGGTCTCGCTGGCATTCTGGACTGTCGTGGCGGCAAACCGAGACGACATCGAGAGCGAGGCCGCCAGGCACATGCACAACGAGGCTTTCCAGCGCCAGGCAATGCTGGCCTGGACACGCTCGCAGGTCCAGACACGCCACGTCGGGCTGAGCCTGACCGAAGCCGCCGGCGTCCAGAGGCTCGCGCGATTCCTGCTGTTTCCCGACCCGGCTCTTCGCGTGCCGGCGGCGACACTCGCCACAACGCTAGGCCGACAGTCTGAGCTCTGGCCGATGGCCATATCGGGCGACTTCCCCATCCTTGCCCTGCGCATCGCAGACGTGGCTGACCTCGAAATCGTGTCGACTGCCCTGAGAATGCAGGAATATCTGCGCGCGCGCGGCCTCCTCGCGGACCTGGTGATCGTCAATGAGCAGGCATCCTCCTACGTTCAGGATCTGCAGAACACGATCGAGCTCCTGTGCGACAATGCCCGTCACCGCGGGCGGGAACTGGGGCCGCGGCAGCACATCTTCGCCGTGCGCCGCGACCTCATGGACGGGCCGTCCTATCGCACGCTCATCGCTTCGGCCCGGATCGTGCTGCACACACACAATGGCACGGTGCTCGACCAGATCGAACGCGCGGCGGCGATCGAGGAAATCGAGCGCGCGGCCGAGGAAGAAGCACCCCCCAACGGGGCTGCAACGCTGATCAAGGTTTCGCAACCATCGGCCGATCCGGACGGCGAGGATCTGGCCTTCTGGAACGGCTACGGCGGTTTTGCCGATTCCGGGCGCGAATATGTCGTCCGGCTCGCCGGCAGCACGGTCACTCCCCATCCCTGGATCAACGTGATCGCCAATCGCGAATTCGGGTTTCATACCTCCGCCGAAGGGGCCTCGTTCACCTGGAGCCGCAACAGCCGGGACTTCCAGTTGACGCCCTGGACGAACGATCCGGTTTCGAACCGTCCGGGCGAGGCGTTCTACGTCAACGACCTCGACAGCGGCGCGGCGTTCTCACCGCTTTCCTGCGTTCTGCGCGACAATTCCATAGTCTATGAGGCACGCCACGAGCGCGGCATCTCGCGTTTCATCGCTACGAAGGACCATCTCCACATGGAGCTGGCGCAGCTGGTGGACCCCGTCGATCCGGTCAAGGTGCAGCGCCTCGCCCTGCGCAATGACGGCAAGGTTCGTCGGAGGCTGCGGGTCTACGGATATGTCGAATGGTCGCTTGGCAACAACCGCGCCAAATCCGCGGCACATATCGTGCCCGGTTACGACCCTGCCACCCGTATCCTGACGGCACAAAATCCCTACAATCTCGACTTCGGCGACCGGGTCGCGTTTTTCGCCTGCGATGCGGCTGTCCAGTCTCACACATGCGATCGTGCACAGTTCCTCGGGCAGGGATGTGCCACCACCGCGCCTCAGGCGGTATACGAAGGAACGCCGCTTTCCGGCTCTGCCGACATCGGCAAGGACCCTTGCGCCGCAATCGCCGCCGACATCGAGCTTGCACCCGGACAGACGGCATTCATCCACTACGTGTTGGGCGATGCAGGCTCACCCGACGAAGCGAAGTCGCTGGCGCAAGCCCATCTTGCGAGCGATTTTGCCGATCGCGTCGCCCGCACGCGCGAGGATTGGGAGGAGTTCGGCAGCGCGCTTCAGGTGCAGACGCCTGATCCGGCTTTCGATGCCATGGTCAATGTGTGGCTGCCCTATCAGAGCCTCACCTGCCGGATCCGCGCCAGGTCGGCCTTCTACCAGGCCAGCGGCGCGTTCGGCTTCCGCGACCAGCTGCAGGACACCCTGTCGCTGCTGCTGCATGATCCATCGCTCGCGCGCGAACAGATCATCAATGCGGCATCTCGTCAGTTCACGGGCGGCGACGTCCAGCATTGGTGGCTGCCGGGCTCGGGTGCCGGCGTGCGCACGACGATCTCCGACGACGTGGTCTGGCTGGCATATGGGGTCCATCAATATGTCTCGGTGACGGGCGATCGCGACGGGCTCGATGCGCAGGTTCCCTTCATCGAAGGACCGGAGCTCGAGGACGGGCAGCACGACGCGTATTTCACCCCGGCGCAATCCGGCGAGACCGCGAGTCTCTACGAGCACTGCGCGCGCGCGCTCGATCTGGCGGTGAGCAGAACCAGCCCGAATGGGCTGCCTCTGATGCTGGGCGGGGACTGGAACGACGGCATGAACGGCGTCGGCAAGGAAGGGCGCGGCGAGAGCGTTTGGCTGGGCTGGTTCCTTCTCAAGACGCTGCAGGACTTTCTGCCTTTCGCGCGCGACCGCGGCGACGAAGGGCGCGTGGCCGCCTGGACCTCCCATGTGCAGCGACTGAAAGAAGCGCTCGAAACCCACGCCTGGGACGGGGCCTGGTATCGGCGCGGAAGCTTCGACGACGGAACGCCGCTCGGCTCTTCGCAGTCGGATGAATGCCAGATCGACTCGATCGCGCAGTCCTGGGCGGTTTTGTCGGGTGCGGCCGACCCCGAACGAGCCGATCAGGCGGTCGGCAATGCGGTCAGGCTTCTCGTCGACGACAAGCTCCAGATCGCCCGGCTGTTCACGCCGCCTTTCGAACGCACGAACAAGGATCCGGGCTACATCAAGTCCTATCCCCCGGGCGTGCGCGAGAACGGTGGCCAATATACCCATGCCTCGACCTGGCTGGTATTCGCCCTGACCGCCCTCGGCCGGCCGGAAGATGCATGGCGGGTTTTCTGCATGCTCAACCCCGTCAACCATGCACTGGACGCCGAAGCGGCGCGCCGATACCGGGTGGAACCCTATGCGGTAGCGGCCGACATCTATTCCGAAGGCGACAAGGCCGGGCGCGGCGGCTGGACCTGGTACACCGGATCGGCGGGCTGGCTGTACAGGGCCGGCGTCGAAGCCATACTGGGCATTCGCAAGGAGGGCACGCAGCTCCATGTGAACCCCTGTCTCCCTGCCGAATGGCCGGGCTTCACAGCGACCTTACGGTTCGGAGCGGCCACCTACACGATCGTTGTGGAGCGGGCCGAGGGCGCCGTGACAGGCGGCGGAGAGCTGGCGGGACGATCGGTCACTCTCGCGGAGAGTGGGGAACATACGCTCCGCATCGTGGTTGGAAGCGACGTCTGATCACGGACCAGATTCCCGCGGGTTGGGGATCTGCCGGACCACTCGACTGGCTTGTGCAAGGTCCGCTCACCCACATCACGCTAGGTAACAACGCGTTGCCGAGTTTTTGCGCCCTATGCGCAACCTCCTGGATACTTGCCTGTTTATGTGCAGTGCAGCGGCAGAGCCCGCTGCCATCTTGCAGTGCAATATACGAAGGAACTGCCGGTGACATTGCTGGGCATCTACTGGCGCGCGATGGGCTACCTCGCGACCGACAAAACGCGAGTGGCCCTTATCTGCCTCTCGAATGTTGCGCTGGCGGTCGTCATGATAGCCGAGCCCGTTCTGCTGGGCCGTATCATCGAGAGCATTTCCCAGGGATCAGGCGCCCTGGGATCGATCGGCCTGTGGACCGCGCTCGGTATCTTCAACGTCATCGCCGTCGTGCTGGTCTCGCGCAGCGCGGACCGCTTTGCTCACCGACGGCGGGCCCAGATCCTCACCGACGCCTTCGCCAAGGTCATGAGCATGCCATTGGCGTGGCACCATGCCAGAGGCACCTCCAACACCCTCCACACGCTCCTGCGTGCAATGGAGGCGTTGTTTTCGCTATGGCTCGAATTCATGCGCCAGCATCTATCGACCGTGGTCGCCCTCGTGTTGCTTGTCCCTACCGCAATCACCCTCGACTGGCGCATGGCCTGCGTGCTGGGAGCGCTCGGCGCCAGCTATGTCGCCATCAGCCGCTTCGTGATGTCCAAGACCCGGGAGGGGCAACGCCAGGTGGAGGGGCACTATCATCAGCTTTTCTCGCATGTCAGTGACTCCATCAGCAACATCTCGGTGCTGCAAAGCTATGGGCGCATCGCCCGAGAGACGGAGGCGCTGAAAAAGTTCGCCAACGATCTTCTCGGATCGCAGTTTCCGGTCCTGAACTGGTGGGCGCTCGCGACCGCCCTTCAGAGGCTCTCCGCGACCATTTCCATGATGATCGTGTTGATCGTCGGCGCTCTGCTCGTTCAACGCGGCGAACTCACCGTCGGCAGCGTGGTCGCCTTTACAGGCTTCGCCACGCTTCTGATCGGCCGACTCGACCAGATCATGGAGTTCGTCAACCAGGCTTTCGAGGCGCGTGCGCGGCTGGAACCGTTTTACGCGATGGAAGATGCGGCACGCGAACGCACCGAGCCTCCTGGCGCGCTGCGCCTTGGGCGGCTGCGCGGCGACGTGACTTTCGACAAGGTGAGCTACCGCTTCTCCGGCTCGGGGCAAGGCGTGGATGATATTTCCTTCCACGTGCCGGCCGGCAAGACGGTTGCCATCGTCGGCCCGACGGGCGCAGGCAAAACGACGCTCATCAATCTCTTGCAGCGCGTGTACGACCCCCAGTCCGGCAGGATCCGGGTTGACGGGATAGACACGCGCCTCGCCTCGCGCGCATCGCTGCGCGACCAGATCGCGACGGTTTTTCAGGATGCGGGTCTGCTCAACCGCTCCATCGAACAGAATATTCGGCTGGGCCGCGAGAGTGCCGCCAATGACGATGTTCATGAAGCAGCCATCGCCGCCGCCGCCCACGAGTTCATTCTGTCGAAAACAAAGGGTTTTGACACCGTGGTGGGCGAACGCGGCTCTCAGCTCTCCGGCGGTGAGCGCCAGCGCATAGCCATCGCGCGCGCGGTTCTGAAGGACGCGCCCATTCTCGTTCTCGACGAGGCAACGAGCGCGCTCGATGTCGAGACCGAGCAGAAGGTCAAAAACGCAATCGACCGCCTGCGTACCAACCGGACCACCTTCGTCATTGCGCATAGGCTGTCCACGGTGTGCGACGCCGACATCGTGATCTTCATGGATCAGGGACGGATCGTCGAAATGGGCGGCTTTCAGGAACTCGCCGCGCGCGAGAACGGGCGCTTTGCGTCCTTGCTGCGTGCCGGCGGTCTCCTGGACCAGCATGACCGCTTGCGCTCGGTTCCCACCAACCTCTCGCTCTCGCCGGAAGCGGCGTAGCGATATGGACATCCGCCCCCCATCGCCGCGCGACACACGCCTGGACGTGATCAGGGCTGTAGCCCTCATCACCATCTTCATCAATCACGTTCCGGGCAACCCGCTCGAGGCCCTGACCAGCAAGAATTTCGGGTTCTCCGATGCGGCGGAGGCATTCGTGCTGATCTCGGGCATTTCGGCCGCCCTGGCCTATGGCATGAAGTTCGAGCCGGCCGCAGCGCTTGTCACCACATTGAAGGCATGGCGCCGGGCGGGTGTCCTCTATCTGGCGCATCTCGGCACCACGATGGCCACGCTGGGCATCTTCGCCTTCTTCGCCCTGCACTATCAGGCGCCCGGCTTGCTGGAGAAGATCAACATCGCCCCGGTCGTCGACGATACCGCTCGCGCGCTGGTCGGCCTCGCAACGCTTGGCCATCAACTCGGCTATAACAACATCCTGTCCATGTATGCCGCCGTGCTGCTGATGCTGCCCGCGCTGCTCCTGATCGGTCGCCTCAGCCTGAGGCTGATGGTGGCGGTTTCAGGGACGGTCTGGTTGCTGGCGGGCCTGTACAGGATCGGTCCGTCCGCCTATCCAAACGAGGGTATCTGGTTCCTCAACCCCTTGTCATGGCAGTTCCTCTTCGTCATCGGCCTCGCCGCGACGATGCATGTGCGACGCGGAGGAAGATTGCCCGGTTCGCCGCTTCTGCTGGGTGCTGCGGCCAGCTACCTGCTCTTGTCGCTGGCCTGGGTCCAGATCCCCCTGTGGGGAGTGGACATGTCTTTCGGTCTGCCCAGGGTATTGACGGGCTTCGACAAGACCTATCTGTCGGCGCCGCGCCTGCTCCACGTTCTGGCGGCGGGCTACGTGATCGCGATGCTCCCGCAGATATCCGAACTCGCGCGCCGCGCGCCCGGCAATGCGCTCGCGATGATGGGTCGGCATGCGCTGCCGGTATTCGTGGCCGGTACCATCCTGTCGATGGTCGCCCAGGCATGGCGGCATGTTCACGGCAGCTTCTTTGCCACCGACATCATTATCATCGCGGGCGGCATCGGCCTGCAGTTGGCCCTTGCCCATTACATCGAATGGTATCGGCGGCTTGCCACGCGGAAGCCGACCGCCCCAGATAGCGGCAGGCCGGCGACCGCCCCCCTCCCCTCAACAGGCCGGCAGCCTGCGGGCTCGCCGGAGGTCTTTGCCAGATCGACGACGGAACCCGGGCGCATGTAGGGCCGAAACAGCACCCTTGCGTGGAAAGAACCCCCCGAGCCCGGCGGGCGGGCTCGGGGGGCAGGCAGATACCCCGACAATTGTGTTCATCGCGATGAACGCGTGATGCCGCAGTTCCCGTCCCGAAAGTCCTGCTATCAGTAGCGCACCATTCCGGCGTCGACGTTGAGCGTCTGGCCCGTCATCCAGCGCGCGTCATCGGAGGCCAGGAACGAGACGACATCGGCGATGTGCTCGGGTTGTCCCTTGCCCTTGACCGCCTGCAACATGTCGACGAACCCGAACGCCTCGTTGTGCGGGCTATCCTTGACGCCGTCGCTCTCGATCAGGCCGGGCGTGAGGGCATTGGCCGTGATGCCGTACTGGCCGAGTTCCGTCGCGAGGGCGCGGGTGAAGCCGATGATACCGCCCTTTGCGGCGACATAGGCGGCCATGTTGGGCGTGCCGGCGAAGAACGTGTTGGAGGCGATCGATATCACCCGCCCGGCCTTGTTTGCGGCACGCATCTGGTCCGTCGCGGCGCGCGTGACGATAAAGGTGCCGGTGAGGTTCACGTCGATGATCTTGCGCCAATGGTCGAGATCCACGTCGTCCCACGCCACGAAGGGCACGATCGAGGCGTTGTTGACGAGGATGTCGACTCCGCCCGTCTTGCCATGGATCGCCGCAAACATTGCCGCGACCGCCTCGGGATCCGAGATGTCGGCGGTGATGGCAAAGGCGCCGTGGCCGATGGCGGCGGCGGCGGCCGATGCGCCTTCCGCGTTGATGTCGCTGACCACGACCGTTGCGCCATCCGCAGCCAGCCGTTCCGCGATCGCCTTGCCGATGCCTTGCGCGGCGCCCGTTACCAGCGCTGTCTTTCCTGTGAGTCTTCCGCCCATTGTTGTTCTCCTATCGCTCGACTTGGTTCAGTTGTCCCGGTTGATTTCAGTCATGGCGGCGGCGATCCCGGCTGCCGTATCGGCCTTGAAGCCGAGTGCCTTGAGCGCGCCGCCAAAGGCAGCGAGCGCCGCAATGGCATAGATGGGCTGGGCGGTCGGACCCATGTGTCCGATACGCGTCAGCTTGCCGAGCGTCTCGGAACGGCCCGACGAGAACACCACGCCATAACGCCCACGCGCCTCGGCCCGCAGAGCAGCCTCGTCTATGCCGTCCGGTATCCGGACGGCCGTGGTGGTGGGCGAAGCTATCTCGTCGCGCGCCGGCCAGATGTCCACGCCCATGCCGCGGATGCCGGCCCGGGTCGCCTTCGCCGTCAGGGCGTGGCGCGCCCACACTTTCTCGGGGCCCTCGGCAAGGTAGAGATCGAGAGCCATGTCGAGCCCGTTCATCTCGGCGACCGAGGGCGTGAAGGGAAACGGCTCCTTTGCCGACCAGGCCTGCTCCCAATCGAGAATGGACAACATGGACGCCCTTGGGGCGGCCGGATTTGCCTTCATCTTGTCCCAGGCACGCTGGCTCACCCCCATCATCGTCAGCCCCGGCGGTGCGCCGAGACACTTGTTGGGACCGGTGACATAGATGTCGGCCTGGCATTCCTCGGGATGGGTCTTCATGCCGCCGAACGAGGAGACGGCATCGACGATCAGGTAGGCTCCGTGCGCGGCAACCAGCGCCCCGATCTCGTCGATCGGGTTGATGGTGCCCGACGGCGTGTCGTGATGGCAGACCGACACCACGGTGATCTCGGGATGCTTCGCCAGCATGTCGCGCACCGCCTGAGGATCGATCGCCTCGTTATAGGCGGTCTCGATCTCCAGGAGATTGGGCGAGTAGCGTTTGGCCCAGTACCCGAATCCCTTGCCGTAGACGCCGGATGCCAGATTGAGCACGGTGTCGCCGGGCGTAATCAGCGATGCGGCCGCTGCCTCGAGACCCAGCACCGGTTCGCCATGCAGGATGACGGGCCGGTTCGACAGCCACATCGCCTTCTGCGCCTTCTCGACGACCTTCTCGTAGAAGAGCTGGAAGGCGGGATCGTAATCATAGAGCACGGTCCGTCCCAAGGCGCGGAGCACATCGGGATAGGCATTTACCGGCCCTGAGGTCAGGGTGATGACAGGGTCGGCATTTTCGGCATAGCGCATGGCAGCGTTCCCTTTTCGATCAGCTGTAGAAGTTCGGGCCGGTCCTGTAGGTCTGGAACGCCTCCATGTCGTGCGAGAAGAACAGTTCGGCGTCGTGCTTTTCGGCCAGTTCGCGAATCTTCCGCATCGATCGGACGCCCTCGGCGGGATCGAGATGAAACGAAGCCTGGCAGAGCGTCTCGAGATTTCGCCGCGTATAGGCCGCGTCCAGGACCAGCATCATGGGCCGGTCATTGGCCCGTTCGACCATGCAGCTGTAGTGCCCGATCGTGTGGCCCGGCGTGGCAATCATGTGCACGCCCTTGGCCAGTTCGAAGTCGCCTTCAACGCCCTCGAAGGTGGTGTTCTCGCGTGTCTGCCCGTGCGTCAGCTCATCGCTGCGCCCTCGCGCCTCCGCGGCTTCGACCGAAAAGCTGAGGTCGGAGTAGCCGAGATGCTCGAAAACCTCCGGATTGCAGGCCTGCGCCACCTCGTCCTTGTGACAGATCTTTCTTGCGTGCGGGAAATGCTTGTTGCCGCCGCAATGATCGAAATGGAAATGCGTGTTGAAGACGACGTCGATGTCCTTCGGCTCCAGACCGAGCAGCTTCAACGCCCCCGGGATGGTCTGTTCCGGTGTCTGGGTCGGCTTCTCGAAGGCGAGATATTTCATGGTGTGGTCGTAGTCGAAACCGGTATCGATAAGGAACCGTCCTTCGGCATGCTCGATCAGCACGGAATAGGCGGGGATGCGCACGTCGCCGCCGGGGCCCTGGTTCCAATAGATGTGATAGCCATCGAGAAGCAGCGTGCCCCCGTCGAGGAAATAGACCTTTGTATCCGTCATGTACGCCTCCTTTTATTGAAACAATCAGCGCGCGCCGCGCTCATAGGGAATACCGAGTGCCGCCGGCAGGCTCGCCCGCCGACCAAACAGGACGAGCATCACCATCACCGCCAGGAAGGGCAGCATCTGGATCACGTCCGTGGGGACGTTGATGCCGGCCACCTGGGCGGCGGTGGTCAGCGAAAGGCACATGCCGAAAATCAGCGCGCCGACGAGGACCCAGACGGGCCGGCCGCGCGCCAGCATGGCAAGAACGATGCCGAGGAAGCCGGCACCGTTCGTGATGAAAGGAATGAACAGCCCGGCGCCGACATTCGCCAGAAACGCCCCGCCGAGACCGGCCATCGTGCCGGTGAAGAGAACCGCTATGGTGCGGGTGCGGATCACGTCGATGCCCGCCACGTCGAGCGCGGCCGGCTTGTCGCCGGCGGCCTGAAGATTGAGCCCGAGCTGGCTGCGCCGGTAGACCCAGATCATGACGAGGACCATGGCGACCGAGAAATAGACGATCAGATGATGCTTGAAGAGCGCCGGCCCCAGTATCGGGATATCGGCCAGCAGGGGGATCTCCGTTATCGGCACGGCAGGCAGGCGCGGATAGCTGCGCGAGAACTGGAAATGGTGCAGCAGCGCGGTCAGTCCCTCAAGCCCGAGCGTCAGCGCGATACCGATCACGATCTGGTTGAGGCCGATCCGCACGCAAAGCAACGCCATCAAAGCCGCCACCGCGATGCCGCCGAGCGCGCCGGTCAGGAAGCCGACCCCGAAGGACCCCGAATAATAGGCCCCCACAAAGCCCAGATAGGCTCCGCTGATCATCATGCCTTCGATGCCGATGTTGAGGACACCGGCCTTTTCCGACATCTGCTCGCCGAGGCCCGCCAGAAGAAGCGGGATCGCGGCCGTGACGGCGCCGAACAGAAGCGCGGTCAGGAATACGTTGCTGAAAAGCCCGCTCATGGCCTTAAGCCCTCCGCGCCTGGTTGAAGCGATGGTCGAGATATTCGGCCAGGGCGAGCGTGATCAGCACGATCGCGACCAGCACCAGGGTGAAACTCTGGGGAACGCCGAGCCGGCGCGCCGCACTCTCTCCGCCGATCCACAGCACCGACAGCAGGAAGACGAAGCCGATCGCGGCGAAGCCGTTCATGCGCGCCAGGAAGACAACGGGGATGATCGCGAAACCGTAGGCGGGGTTCCAGTCCGCGCGCACATTGCCCTGGATACCGACGATGTCGACCGCGGCGCCCAAACCGATCAGCCCAGCCGAGATGGCGAAGACCGCGACCGTCAACAGCGGCACGTTGAGCCCGGCATGGATCGCCGCGCGTGGATTGGCACCGACAATCCTGAGCTTCAGTCCGAACGCTGTCCGCGTCATCACCAGATGCACGATCACGATGGTCGCAAGCCCGAACAGCAGCCCGCTCGTGACCGTTGTTTCAAACAGCCGGGGCAGACGGTCGGCCACCGGCAGTGTCCGCGTCTGGGGCACGGTGGTGGCCGGGTCGAGAAAGACGAGCTTCACGAGGACGTTGGCGAAGGATACGCCGAGGAAGGACATCATCAGCGTGGTGATGATCTCGTTGACGCCCTGGTAGGCGCGCAGAAGGGCTGGCACGAGCGACCAGATCATGGCGACAAAAGCGGAGAACAGACAGGCCACGAGCAGGGCAAGCCAGCTCGGCAGCGTCTGGACCAGCAGGGGCGCACTCGCGGCCGCGGTCACGGCGGCAAGCAGGAACTGGCCGTCGCCGCCGAGATTCCACATGCCCGCTCGAAATGCGACGATGAGGCCCGCCGCGATGAAGAGCAGCGGCGCCATGCGGGTCAGCGTCTGCTGAAGTCCCAGCGGCGACAGAAGACCGCGGTCGAGCACAAAACCATAATAGGCAATCGGATCGACGCCCACCGCCAGCAGGACGCCACCGGCAAGCACGAGCGAGACGAGGATCGGCCCCAGAGTGATGACAATTCGGCGCAAAGGCTCACGGCCCCCGGCCTGGCCTGCAGAGGCGTCGAGCGCACGAACGGGAGCGGCATCCTGGCTCATGCTGCAAGTCCAATCATGAGGCGCCCCACCTTTTCGCCGGCGCCGGGGCCGTTCGTCACGGTGCCCACCAGGCGCCCTTGCGAAATCACGACGATGCGGTGGCACATGCTAAGCAGCTCCTCCAGGTCAGTGGAAATCAGGAGTACCGCGAGGCCCTCCCCCGCGATGTCGCGGATGCGCTGGCGAGTGGCCAGCGTGTTTGCGAGATCCAACCCGTAGGTCGGCTTATTGAAGATGACCGCCTTTGCGCCCTCGGCGAGTTCGCGGGCGATCAGCACCTTCTGAATATTGCCGCCGGAGAGCCGGCCGACCGGCGTCGAAAGCGCCGGCGTCCGGACGTCGTAAAGATGCGTCAGGCTGCGCGCGCGCGATTCGATCTCGCGCGAGCGCTCGATACCGGAGCGCCACAGCGGCGGCTCGCCGATCTGCTTCAGGAAATAGTTTATCGAGACCGGAAAGGGCCCCACGGTGCCTTCGCCCAGCCTGTCGTCGGTGAGATAGCGCAGCCCTTTTCGGCGCCGCGCGCCCACTTCCAGGTCATCGAGACTCTGTCCGCCCAGCCTCACGCTGCCACCGGCTGCCGGTCGTTGCCCGGCGAGGGCTTCGGCGAGTTCTTTCTGGCCGTTACCGTCAATGCCGGCGACACCCAGGATCTCGCCCTTACCGATCGTGAAAGAGATCGCTTCCAGGCCTGGCATGTCCGCGGTCGCCGGCACGCTGAGATCGCGCACCTCCAGCAACACATCGTCATTGGCGGCGCGCGGCGGGATCGAGACCGCGTCGTCTCCGGCCTGTCGACCGAACATCTTGTCCACGATCTCGTCGACCAGCGCGGCGCGCTCAAGCTTGCGCAGGCGCTCGGGCGGGATCTCGCCAACCTTGCGACCGAGCTTGAGGATAGAGACGCGGTCGCCGAAATCGGCCGCCTCGCCCAGTTTGTGCGTGATGAAGACAACAGCGAGCCCGCGTTCAACCAGCCGCCGCATGAGCGCGCCCAGTTCGGCTATGCCCTGCGGCGTCAGCATGGAGGTCGCCTCGTCGAGGATCAGAAGCCGGCTTTCGCGCAGCAGGGCACGAACGATCTCCACCTGCTGCTGTTGTCCAAGCGAGAGTTCCGAGACCCGCGCGCCAAGATTGATCTCGATACCGAGCGGCCGCGCGATCTCCGCCACACGGGCGGCGAGTTCTGCAATCTTCGGACGCTGCCACCAGGGACCGCCCAGCGCGAGATTTTCGGCAACCGTCAAGGTGGGCACGAGCATGTTGTGCTGGAAAACCGTGCCGATACCCAGCGACAGGGCGTGGCTGGGCGAGCGGATCGCCGTTTCGACCCCGTCGACCAGGATACGGCCGCCATCCGGCTGCTGGAGACCTGAGAGCATCCCGATGAGGGTTGACTTGCCAGCACCGTTCTCGCCCAGGAGCACATGGACCTCGCCCGCGCTGATCTCGAGGTCGATCTGGTCATTGGCAATGATGCCGGGAAAGCGCTTGGTGACGCCCTCCAGCGTGACGATCGCCTGCCCGGTCTGCGGGCCCTCATTTATGGGTTCCATGGTCCAGCCACTCTCGAAGGGAAGCTGCGGAGGGGACGCTGAGCCCCCTCCGCGATGTGTCGCCGAGGGCTACTCGGCGGCGGTCACGTCGGTCATGAGACCGCGCACGGCAGTTGCCTCGAAGACCGGCTCGATCGTGATATCGCCGGCTACGATCTGCCCGCGGATCTCCTGGATTTCCTCCCAGACGTCATCGGGCACCAGATCGGTCTTCAGAAGCTGGACGGAATCGTCGGCAAGCGTGATCGCGTAGCGCTTGGTGCCGAACGTGTCGTCCTTCAGATCCTGGATCATCGCCGAATAGACCGGGGTGATGTCCCAGACCACGGAGGTGAGCAGGTGGTCGGCGGCCACAGAGGATTTGTCGCCGATAACGTCAATGAAGAGCACTTTCTCTCCATCGGCGGCCGTGGTGGTCTCGACAGCCTGCAGCATGCCGAAGCTCGAGCCATTTCCCTGACCAAAGATGATGTCGGCGCCGGCTGCGATGACGCTCTCGGTCACCCGACGTCCGCCTGCCGCGTCGCTGTAGGCGGCGGGGCCGATGACGGCATAGGTGATCTCGACGCTGGAATCCTCGGCCTTCACGCCCTCGGCAAAGCCAGCCGACTGGGAATTCCACGACGGCGGTTCGCCCGACACGACGATGCCGACATGGCCGGAGCGGCTCATCTTGGCTGCCATGCGGCCGGCGAGATAAGCACCCTCATGCCCGCTCAGCGTGTAGTCCGCCACGAGCCCTTCCTTCAGCGCCTGCGGTGAATCCACGATCGCCACCGGAACGCCGGTCTCTTCAGCTATCTCGGGCGCCGAGGTGGCGTAGCCGCTGGCATGCGCGATGATGAGGCTTGCGCCGTCCGCCGCGATTTCGCGCAGCGCCGGACGGATGTCGCCATAACCGAGACCCGAAGCGATGATGACTTCGATGCCCGCGGCTTCCGCGGCGGCCCGCGCGGCATCAACGCCCTGCTGGTTCCAGCCGAAATCCGTGCCTTCTTCGGGCGTCATGATGGCGATCGAGGTGACATCGGCTGCCATGGCCGTGCCGGCCAGCAATGATGCCGCCAGAACCGACAGAATACTTCTTTTCCACTTGGAAAACATGTTCATTTCTCCCATTTTGTTAGCTTCCCGGTTCTTTCGGAAGAAAAAACCGCGTAAGGCTCTCTTCGATATTGTTGTCCGGAGTGATCTGTAATGCGCCTTTTTCTCCCTCTATTTGCTGCCGCATCCTTGAGTTGCATCGCCGGAGCTCTCGCAGGAGAGACGGTCGACCTCGAAGACCTTGTTTCCATTCCGACGGAAATCCGAAACTCGGGCGCCACGCCCATTCTGTGCCAGGCCGAGATCGCGCATTGGTTCGCTACCGATCTCGCCGTCGTGGAGCCCGGCGGCAGTGCAGTGCTCGACCTCCGCTTCGCCGCTCGAACGGGCACCTGGGCGGTGCTGAATTCGCAGGGCGAAGCCTTGCCGGTCGAACGCGCCTGGTGCGGCGTGGAGGGCCGAACCTACGAGACCCGCTGGACGCTCGCCCTGGACCGCGCGCGACCCGAGCCCGTGAGGCTCGACTGCCGCGCGCAGGCGTCCGGACTCGATTGCCGCTAGCGGGAGCGCGACTGTCACTGCGCGGCCTTTCCATCGACCAGGGCGCGAAGCCGCTCGTATTCGGCCAGAACCGCCGGCTCGGCGGCGAGGATCTCGGCTGACAGCGCGGCGAAATCCGCCTCCATCTTCGCCTGGTCCTCAGCGGAAAGCTGATGGACGATGCCGTCATTTTCGGTCCAGATCGCGTAGGTCTTCTCCACGTTCTCGACGCCCCACGGGAAGACGATTTCTTCCGCGGCGCGGCCAGCCTCTATGATCGCCGCCCTGACCTCCTCGGTCTGCATCTGGAACCAGTCTTCGTTGACGACCGTCATGGAGACGATCTCGGCAAAACGAAGATCGAGAATGTGCTTGCCGACATCGTAGTATTTGAAGGCCGTCAGGATGGGCATTCCCACCAGCATCCCGTCGAGGCCGCCGGATTCGAGCTGGGGTATGACCTCGGAAAGGGCCAGCGGAAGGGGCGTCGCTCCCACCTGTTCCATCGGCCGGATCTGCAGGGGCGAGGCGAATGTGCGTATCTTGAGGCCCTGGAGGCCGGCCAGCGTGTCGACCTCGCTCGTGGTGAAGACCACGGTGGGGCTGTTGTAGATCGCGCCGATCACGCGCAGTCCCTTGTCGAGAAACAGGCTCTCGAGGTGGTCCCTGTATTCCGGGTCGTGAATGGCCTTGCGGACGTCGTCGGGCGACTTGAACAGACCCGGCACGTCAAAGGCCTGGAAGCGAGGATCGACATTCGTCATGAAGGATGTCGGCGTGGTGAAGGCTTCGATCGTGCCGAGCAGCACACCCTCCGCCATGCGGGGAATCGCACCGAGCTGGCTGGCCGGATAGATCTCGGTCTTGACCGCGTCGCCGACGCGCGCCGCGAGTTCCTCGGCGAATACTTTCTGCCATTCGTGCTGGACATCGTTGATGGTCGCCGAAGCGAGCTTCATCGTCGTCTGCGCCTGCGCGACATGGGGCAGAAGAGCGATCGAAGCGGCAAGGGCAGCTGCGTGCAGAAACCTTGAAAACATTGACGTTGCTTCCTTCATTTAGAGCGACCTGCCGAGAAAGAGCGACAGCGCGGGGACGTAGGTGATGATCAGAAGTGCGAGGATGAGCACGGCGACGAAGGGCATGACGCCGCGGTAGAGCGCATAGGTCGGCAACCCGGTGACGGATTGGGCGACGAAGATGTTGAGCCCGAAAGGCGGTGTGAACATGCCGATGGCCAGGTTGACCGTCATCACGATGCCGAAGTGGATGGGGTCGATGCCCAGCGACATCGCGATGGGCACGAGCAGCGGCGCAAAGACCAGGATCGCCGAGGTCGGATCCAGGAAGCAGCCGATGATCAGCAGCAGGACGTTGACGGCGATCAGGAAGGTGATCGCATCGAACTGAAGCGCCTCGATCCAGCCGATCACGGCTTGCGGCACGCCCTGGGTCGTCAGCATCCAGGTGACGACACTCGCGGCGGCCACGATGATCAATATCCGCCCCGACAGCATTGCCGCGTTGCCGGCTGCGCGGACCACGTCCGCAATCGTCATCGTGCGGTAGACGAAGACGGCAACCACCATCGCGTAGAGGCACGCGAACCCGCCGGCTTCCGTGGGTGAAAAGACGCCGTTGTAAATGCCGCCAAGCACGAAGACCGGCATCAGCAGTGCCCAGAAGGCATCTCTGGTCGCGCGCCACGCCACGCGCGGCTCGAAGCTGCCTTCGCTGGGAATGCCCCGCCGCAATGCGACGACGAACACGAAGGCAGCCATCATCGCGGCCATCAGAAGTCCGGGCAGTATGCCTGCCATGAACAGCCGGGGGATCGATTGTTCCGCCGCCAGCCCGTAGAGGATCATGGCGATGCTGGGCGGGATGACGATGTCGATGGCGCCGCTCGAGGCGATCAGCCCGCCGGCCCGCTCCTTGCCGTAGCCGGAGGCCACGAGGCGCGGATACAGCGTCTTGCTCAGCGCGCCCACCGCCGCCACGCTCGAGCCACTGATGGCGCCAATCGCCGTCGAGGCCCCGACTGTGGCTATGCCAAGGCTTCCCGGAACGCGGCCGACCATGGCCATGGCCCAATTGATGAGCCGGTTTGCGATCCCGCTCGTCCCCATCAGTTCGCCGGCGAAGACGAAGAAGGGGATGGCCAGCAGCGCGTAGTTGTCGAGCCCCCCAAAGAGCACCTGCTGAAGCGCCACGGGCGGCAGCGGCAGGACGAAAATCATCGTCACCACGACGGCCGTCAGGAAGGCGAGGAAGACCGGGGTTCCGATGACCAGCAGCAGCAATGGAAGGATGGCGAGCGACAGGATCATGGCGCCGCCTCCCGATGGGGCTCGTTGCGGACAAGCGCCACCACGTCGCGCACGAGCATGAAGGCGCCGACGAGGGTCAGGCCTGCAAAACCGGCCAGCAGCGCGCCATGGGGTACGGTCATGGGCACGCCCAGCCCCATGCTCCTGACGCCCAGGCTCGAGATGCGTCCCATGAACAGCCAGGAGGCGTAGGTGGCGTAGCCACATGCAAAAACGGCGGCGGCATCGTGGACGACGTGAAGAAGGTGCCGGGTCCGCCCGGTCGTGTAGAGAGGCAGGAGGTTGACGTTGATGTGGGAGCGCGCGACCAGCGAGCCGATCGCCGCGATCATGACCGTCCAGATCACGACGAACACCATCAGTTCGTCGGCGCCCAGGGGGGCGAAGCCAAGGAGGTAGCGACCGGTGGCGTTGACGACATTGACACCGACCACGAAGATCAGTGCCACCCCGAGCAGCGTGTGCAGACCAGTTGCGGCCCCATGGGCCAGCCGCGACAGAGCCTGGCGCTGCGTTGCCTGACTGGAGTGGTTGATCCGCGAGCCGGCCATGATCCTAATCGCTCCCCTCGAGGATGCGCCGGATCGCGACGAGCTTGCGCGCGCGTTCACGCTGCAGCTCGGCGATGCGTTCGGGCGTGTACGAATAGAGGCCCTCGCCCGACTTGATGCCGAGCCTGCCGGCCGCCATCTGCTTCTCGACGAGCGGCGCGACGTCCTTTCGGTCGGCGAGATCGGCGTTCAGGAACGAGGAGACCGAGTGGTAGATGTCCATGCCGGCCATATCGAGGAGGGCCATCGGCCCGATCACCGCCAGCTTGTAGCCGACGCCCCAGGACACGCAGGTGTCGATATCCTCCGGCTCGATCACACCGCGCTCCACGAGGTCGACAACCTCGCGCAGGAGCGCGTAGAGGACACGGTTCTCCACGAAGCCGGGCACGTCCTTCTTGAGCACGACCGGCAGGAGTCCGAGCGATCGGATGAGCTGACGGATGGCGTCGACGGTCTCGGGCGCGGTCTGCTCGCCCCCAATGACCTCAATCATCGGGATGATGTGCGGCGGATTCGACCAGTGCATCCCGACCATGCGGCCCGGATTGGAAATATGCGCCTGCAGCTTGGTGATCGGTATGCCCGAAGTGTCCGACGCGACGATGGTGGTGGGCGCGATCAGATCGTCGATGGCGCGATAGACATCGGCCTTGATCGCGATGTTCTCCGGCACGTTCTCGATGACGAGTTCGGCTCCCGATACGGCGTCCGCCAGGTCGTCGGTGAAGCGGACCGTTCCGGCCCCTTCCGCTGGCGGGGCGACACCCAGATTGTCGAGAACGGCCTCCGCCGCGCCCATCATCGATCGCGCGCGATCGATTGCTGCCGCGGCCACATCATAGGCGACCACCTGGAGACCGCCGCGGGCCAGCCGCGCGGCCATGCCTGGCCCCATCGTTCCCAGACCGAGGATGGTGACACGTTGGATCATTGCGCCGTCTCGTATTGTCTTGCGGTGATGAGGTCGGAAGCTTTTTCGGCAATCATGATCACGGCAGCGTTGATGTTGCCGCAGACCAGGTCAGGCATGACGGAGGCATCCACGACCCTCAGCCCTTCAATGCCGCGCACGCGCAGCTGCGGATCGACCACGGAGTCCAGATCGGCCCCCATCCGACAGGTACCGGCGGGGTGATGGACGGTGATGGAGGTGTTGCGGATATGCTCGTCGATCTCTTCGTCGCTCTGGCAGTCGGGGCCTGGGAAGAACTCCGCCTGGATGAATGGCTCCATGGCCGGCTGCGCCGCGAGATCGCGCGCCACCCGAAAGCCGGCGCGCAGGGATTCCCAGTCCTTCGGCGAGGCCAGGAAGTTCTGATGGATGAGGGGGGCCGCCGACGGGTCGGCCGAAGCCAGCCGGACCGATCCGCGACTTTCAGGCTGTGTTGCGACGATGCGCGTCGCGAAGCCGTCGGGGAAGGGCGCCTTGAACGGTTCGAGATAAGGCCAGGCGGCGAGCGGAGCCGCCGTGAAAAGCAGTTGCACGTCGGGGAGCGGCCTGTCGGGACCGCTCTTCAGAAAAGCCACGACGCCACCAGGAACATCGGCTGAAAAACCTCGGCCGGTGAGGTAGGTCTTCAGGAAGTCGAGTCCGATCCGGTCCGCCCGCATCTTGTGCAGGAAAGGCCCCGGCTGCCGGCGCCGGTACATGAGGATCACCGACACATGATCCTGGAGGTTCTTGCCGACGGCCGGCAGATGCAGGCGGGTCTGGATACCGTGCGCGGCGAGTTCATCGGACGCTCCGATGCCGGACAGCATCAGGAGTTGAGGCGTGTTGATCACCCCGCCCGCAAGCAGCACCTCCCGACGGGCGGAAACCTGCCGTTCGGTGCCGCGATGATTAATCGTCACGCCGGTCGCGCGCGTGCCCTCCAAGGTGATGCGGTTGGCGGTCGCGCCAGTGAGCACGGTCAGGTTGGGCCGCTTGAGGACCGGCCGCAGATATGCGGTGGCAGAAGAGCACCGCCGACCCTTCGAGATGGTCATCTGAAGCCGGCCGAAGCCTTCCTGCTGCTCGGCATTGTAATCTTCAGTCTGCGGATAGCCCGCCTCGACACTGGCCTGCGCGAACGCATCGATCAGCGTGTCCTCGTAGCGGCAGAACTGGGTGGATAGTGGCCCCGAGCCGCCACGGTAGCCGGTCTCGCCACCTTCCCAGCTTTCCTGCCGGCGGAAATAGGGCAGCACCTTCTCGTAGGACCAGTCTTCCAGACCGCTGGCCGCCCAGCGGTCATAGTCGCCGGGGTTGCCGCGGACATATGCCATGGCGTTGGTGGAGGAGGATCCGCCGATCACCTTGCCGCGGGCGCATTCGACCTTGCGGCCGCCCACATTTTCTTCCGCCTCGCAGAAATACATCCAGTCGTGTCGACGTTCCGTCAGGATCTTGCCCCAGCCGAGGGGCACATGGATCATCGGGTCGCGATCCCAGCCGCCGGCTTCAAGGAGAAGCACCGAGCATTTCGGATCCGCGCTCAGCCGATTGGCGAGCACGCACCCGGCCGAGCCGGCTCCAACAATGACGTAGTCGTAACTTTCCGCGTGCGGCATGACGTGATGGCCTTCTTCTGGCGCGCTCGCGAAACCACTCGCGAGACGACCGGAAAAATTTGAGCGTGACTAAAACTGCCCGGCAAGTTGCAGGGCACCGGGAGGGCTAGGCCAGACCGGCTTGTCTCAGTCGCTCCGACCAGTGATCCCAGCCACGATCGATCTGGGCACCGACCAGTTTTCCTGCGGTCTTGACCTCGCCTGGCGACAGGTATTTCACCTTGCCGATCTGCAGGCCGGCCGTCTGCGCGGCTGCGTTCTGCTCTGTGTAGAAGGCGCGGAAGACCACTTCCCTCACGGACCCGCCGACATTGACGACGCCGTGGCGTGCCATGAGAACCACTGGATAGTCACCAAGGCTCTCGGCGATATCCGCGCAGACAGCCGGGCTGCCACCGAAAAGGTCGGTCTCGTCGCCCTGCTTGTCGCGTATCTCGTAGACAGGAACGGCTTCGCCGAGAAACGCACCCATATGAGTCACGGGCCGCAGTGGCTGATCGGTGAAGCAGTACGGCAGCACGGCCGGTGAATGGCTGTGCAGCACGCAATTGACGTCCGGACGCGCCTTGTAGATCTCGCTGTGGATGTAGCGCTCGAGATAGGACGGACGGTTGTCCGTCGTCTCGCCTTCCAGGTTGAAACTCTGGATGTCGGCAGCCTTGATCAGGCTCGGGGCGAGCTTCTGCGCCAGGAGGAAACTGTCGGGATCCTCGGGGTCGCGTGCACTGATGTGCCCGAACGTGTCGAGGATCCCTTCGTTGAGAAGTATCTTGGTTGCCGTGACGATCTCATCGATGACCGTCTCGCGGGCCGTGCGGTTGTTGTTCACTTCGTCTTACTCCCATTCCGCGGCAGCCCGGGTGTTTGTTGTTGTTTTTCCCGGGTCACCACATCGTATCCACTCACTTGTTTTCGTAGATTCCGACGATCCGATTCTGCTCGATGATGTTGCCGGCGTAGTTCTCCAGGAACTCTTCGCGGGTGGGCGTGCCTTCGACCTTCGTGTCCAGGGCATACACCCAGAAATAATAATGATGCTCGCCATGGCCCGCGGGCGGCTGAGGACCGTAATACTGCTTGTCGCCGGCTCCGTTGGGACCGACGCGGAACTTCTCCTGCGCGTCGGAGAGATCGGTCGTGGACGGGTCGATGCCGTAGACCACCCAGTGCGTAAAGCCATTCGGCAGGGGCGCATCGGGATCATGGCAGATGACCGCCAGCTCCACGGTGCCGGCGGGCACGCCGCTGACGGTCAGCTTGGGCAGTACGTTGCCCTTGTCGCCCGCATGCTCGTCCCGCAGCTTTCCGAGCGGCTGGAAATCGGCCGAGGTGATCTTCAGATCTTTGATGTTGAGGGGCATGAACTTGTCCTTTCGAATATCGCTTGAATTAGACGGCCGCCAGGTCGGCGACGGTCTTGCCGCCGACGCGCTGATGCACGCGCGGCCCCGATGCAACGGCCACGCAGATCAGCAGCTCGTCGGGCCGAGGGCCATCGGGCACACAGAAGGTGACGGCGTCGTAGTGGGAACGGATGTAGAGCTCGTCCTTGTGAGCGAGCGGGATATCGATGGCCGTGCCCGGCGATGCGACCTTGGTGACCGACGATATCCAGGCAAGGCCGCCGCCCACCTGCTGCCTCAGCGGATCGCCGAACGCCGTCGTGACGCAGGCCACGACATGCTCCTGTTCGCCCGCCGTGCCGGCGATCCCGCCCTTGCCATAACTCTCGATCGGCCTGTCGCCGAGCAAGGCCGCCGCCCTTCCGCCAAGAGCATGACCGATGGCCGGGCTGGGGTCGGTGAGTGCGGACAGATCGCTGACGAACTTCCCCGCGAAGGGGTTGCGGATCACGACGCCGACGGCAACCTTCACGAGGCCACTGCCCGGCTCCCCGCCATCATGTCGGATTTCGTGAACGCTCGCGTACCAGCCGCGGACATCGTAACTTTTTTCAACTTCGACCGAATAGTCCATCTTAATCCTCTGGAAAGTGCGCAGCTTCTTGCGCGCGATCAGTTCGCTGACCGGTCGTCGAAACTATTGCGGCCATGAATACACGCCGCGCAGCGGGTCATAACGAGCAGCTTCCAAGGCGGCCGGCGTGAACATGTTGCCCTTGGACAACGACCGATTTGCCGCGTATTCGCCGGACAGGGCCTGACAGCGATCGGTGATCGGGCGAATGCGCTTCTGCCATTGGACCAGCGCGTCCTCGACCGAGTTTTCCGTCTGCAGATCCTGGGACAAGCTGAACGCATTGACCATCGCGCAACCCGCGCCCTGGGCCAAAGCCGGGCACATTGCATGCGCCGCATCGCCTACGAGCGCGACCTTGCCTCTGATCCAGCTGTCGAGCTTCGTCGTCTCGTATTTGTCGTAGCGCGCCGTTTCCAGCTTCGCCGCCTCGACAAGGCACGGCTCGAGGAAGGGGAACATCTCGACCCAGACCTCGAGATCGAGCGGGACTCGCGAGCCCCGCGGGTCGGCGGCCGGCGCCATCAGGCCAAGATAGAGTTCCTCATCGTTGCAGGGCGAGTAGAGGATACGCTGCACGCGCGGCCAGAAGTTCCACATGTCGATGGTGTTGTCCCATTCGCCATGGCCGAGCTCCTTCTTCTTGCGCGGCACGATAAGCCTGATGATACCGTCCTGGGAGACCCAGCGATCCTGCTTGAAGCCGATCGAATCCCTCACCTTCGACCCGACGCCGTCGGCGCCGACAATCAGGTCGGCCTCGATGGTCTCGCCGGTCTGGAGGGTGAGACGACCTTCGGGATCAGCCGAAACGGCCTCCGAATTGACGCGGATATCGACGCCCACGGCACGAGCGCGGTTGACCAGGGCATTGTGCAGATGGCTGCGCGTCATGATGCGCCAGGGCAGACCGTTGAAAGTCTCCCTGGAGACGGATTTGTTGTGCATCCAGGTCTCGTAGGTGGGCGGCGTGTGGGTGCCCTGGAGCACCTCGTCGAGTGCGCCCACGCCTTCGAGCACGCGCAGGCCGTTGTGCCAGAGATAGATGCCCGCACCGAAGGCACGGAGCTCGGGCCCCTTCTCGTGCAGGCGGACGTCCCACCCGTTCTGTCTGAGGGCGATGGCGGCGGTCAGGCCGGCAAAGCCGCCACCAGCAACCTCAGCGCGCCGCGCCCTACCCGAAGTCTTGTTCACATTGGCCATTTTCTAGATCCTGCTGCGTACGAAAGACGGCGAACCAACCGTCAGGCGTCGATGAAATTCGTGATGGCTTTGAGCGTGATGTCCGGCACCACTTCGTTGACGTAATGATCAGCGCCGGGAACCACGACGACGGGCAGATCGGGTCGCAGCTGGCTGGTCTTGGACAACGCCGCGGGCGACACCAGCTTGCTGACCTCGCCCCGGATGATGAGGACGGGCTTTGCGACTTCCCGATAGGCGGGCGTGAGATCCGCACGCAGCCCTTTGGCAGTCTGAGCCATGGCCGTCGGCGAAGCCAGAGGCCGCAAGCCGCCCTCGACCGGCTCATAGCCGCTTTCGGCGCGCAACCTGATGGCTTTCGCGGGAACGTTCGGATAGCGATCGGCAAGGTAGGCCTCGACGGCAGCGACATCCTCGAAAAGCCGGCTGCCGCCGTTCACGCGGGCTTCCAGCGTGTCGAAAACCTCGGTCTCGATATATGGCGTGAAGTCGATCGCCACGACTGACCGGACGAGATCCGGGTGGCGCGCGGCGGCCGTCACGGAATTCCTGGCCCCAAGCGAATGCCCAACAAGAATGGCCGGCCCCTTGTCGAGGGTTCGGATCAGGGCCGCGATGTCTTCGGCGTAGTCATCGGCTGCATACCCGCTTGCGGGCTTGTCGCTGTGGCCATGGCCCCTCTGGTCGACGGCGATGGTCGTGAAGCGATCGGACAGTTCCTCCATCATCGGCAGAAACACGGCCGAATTCGACGTGATGCCGTGGAAGAAGAGCATCAGGGGACCGCTGCCCATTTCGCGTATGTTCAAGACGATCCGACCGGTGTCGATGCGCCTTGAGTTCGAGCGATCCGCGACTGCCACTGCCGCCATGTCTAAATCCTCGTCCCCTGCTTGCCTTGCGCAAAGAGGAGCAGAGAAGCAGGATACAGTCAACTGGATTGTCAGACATTCTTTCAATTTTTGGAATTGACAATATGGCATTTTCCCGCTGTCCATAGAGGGACGCGTGGCTTATTCTGCAGGGATCGAGCCATCCCGAAACCCATGTGAAACCAGCCGATGCCGTCAGAACTCAATCTGCGTATTTCCCCGCGAACGATCCAGCAGCAGACTGTCGAGAAGCTTCGGCTCGCCATCTTCTCAGGCATGTTCAAGCCGGGCAGCCGTCTGGTCGAGAGCCAGCTCTGCGCGCAACTCGGCATCAGCCGCCCTTCCCTGCGCGAGGCGCTGCGCAGCCTGGAGGCCGAACGCCTGATCGAGATCGTGCCCAATCGAGGCCCGTCGGTCACCGAGCTCTCCTGGGAAGAGGCGACCGCCATCTACGAGGTGCGCGAATTGCTGGAAGTGGAGGCGGCGGGAAGGTGCGCGGCGCGGATCCCCGAGGATCAGCTGCGCGAGCTGGAGAATTCTCTCCTGGCCTTCGAAGAGGCGGCAGCGAGCAGGGACGGCTCCGCACAGGTGACGACCGCCGCAGATTTCTATTCGATCATACTGGCCAATTGCGGGAACCCCATTCTTGAAGAGGTCCATCGAGGACTGGTGGCCAGGATCAGCTTCTTTCGCGGGCGTTCGATGTCGCTGGAAGGGCGGGCGCAGAGCAGCCTGGCCGAGATGCGGGATATTTTCGAGGCCATCGCGGCGGGCAACCCGAGCGCGGCACGCAAGGCTTCCAGGACACACGTCCTGAAGGCCAAGGCGGCAGCGAAACGATCCATGGAAAGCAGGACCTAGGTCTCGGTGCAGCAGGGGCGCCGCCGGGGCCGCCGGCCAGGATGTGGGCAACGCAGTCCGTCTGCCTCCTTGTCCGTGCCGACCTGTCCGCTCGCGCGCCCATCAGACAGGGAGTGACCAAGAGCATGGCAGATCTGATGCATCCACGAAATGCCGATGTGGTCATCGTGGGGGGAGGCTCGGCGGGAGCATTGCTGGCAGCGCGCCTTTCCGAAGTGCCGGCCCGCCGCGTCGTGCTGGTGGAAGCAGGCGAAGAGGCAGACGATCCCGATATCTGGAACCCGGCCGCATGGCCCGCTCTTCAAGGCCGCAGCTACGACTGGGATTATCTGACCGAACCACAGGCCGGCACGGCAGGGCGCGTCCATCACTGGGCGCGGGGGCGCCTGATGGGCGGCTCCAGCTGCCTGCACGCCATGGGCTACATGCGCGGCCATCCTTCGGACTTCCAGCCATGGGTGGAGGCCACTGGCGATTCACGCTGGAGCTGGGACGAATTGCTGCCGGTGTTCATGGCCAACGAAGACCACCCGCTTGGTGGCGATGGCATCCACGGCAGGGGCGGGCCGATGCCCGTCTATCTGCCGGAGGAAGAGGTGAGTCCGGTCGCGCGGGCATTCATCGAGGCCGGCGCATCTCTGGGGCTCCCGCGGCTGCATGGCCACAACAGCGGCAACATGATCGGCGTCACGCCGAATTCCCTCAACATCCGGAATGGAAGGCGCATAACGACCGCCGAGGCCTGGCTGACACCGGCCGTTCGGGGACGCGAAAACCTTACCGTCCTGACCGGAACCTTGGCGCGCCGACTTGTCCTGGACGCCAACCGGGTTCGTGGCATCGAGATCGTCGGGCGCGAGGGGTCAAGCGAGATATCGGCCGAACGGATCGTGTTGTCATCAGGTGCGCTGGAGAGTCCCGCCTTGCTGATGCGGTCAGGGATTGGACCACGGGACGTCCTCAAGAAGGCAGGTGTCGCCTGCCTGATCGACCTTCCCGGTGTCGGTCGCAACCTGCAGGACCATCTTCTTGGCGCAGGCAATCTCTATGCCGCAAAAAGACCCGTGCCTCCGTCGCGGCTCCAGCACTCGGAATCGATGGCCTATATGCGCGCGGGCGATTTTGCCGCGACCGGCCAGCCCGACATAGTGGTGGGTTGCGGCATCGCGCCGATCGTCTCCGAGCGCTTCAAGGCCCCCGCCGCCGGCACGGCCTATTCCCTGCTGTTCGGCATCACGCATCCGACCAGCCGCGGCAGCCTGCGCATCATCGGGCCGGAACTTCACGATCGATTGCTCATCGACCCCGCATATCTGCAGACTGAACGGGATCGCGGGCTCTTTCGTCAAGCGCTCAAAGCAGCCCGCGATATCGGCCATCAGCAAGAACTCGCAGACTGGCGGGAGCGCGAGATTCTCCCGGGCGACCTGAAGAGCGAGGCCGAGATCGACGCCTTCATTGCCCAGGCGGTGACGACGCACCATCATCCCTGCGGCACCTGCAGGATGGGCACCGACGCTGATGCCGTCGTCGATTCAGATCTGCGGCTCCAGGCCCTGGACAATCTCTTCATCGTCGATGCTTCGATCATGCCAAGCCTCACCGCCGGGCCGATCCACGCCGCCGTTCTGGCAATCGCCGAACGTTTCGCCCGGAACATGGCCACGACCGTTTGACGCCTCGTCTCTGGTCCGGACAGCGTTCGTGGGCCGATAGGCATGCGATCGTGCGGGCGACGGTTGCGAACGAACCGGAAACAGAGTTCATTCCGATCCCATGAACCTTGCCCTTCGCGATTCGCCCGAACGCACGCCCGCCCAAACGGTCGATCCTCTCGCCGCGCTGAATGCCGAGCAGCGCGCCGCCGTCGAACATGGCGGCGGGCAGGTCGCGGGACCGCTGCTGGTAATCGCCGGCGCCGGGTCGGGCAAGACCAATACGCTCGCGCATCGAGTCGCGCATCTGATCGTCAGCGGCGCCGATCCGCGGCGCATCCTGCTGATGACGTTTTCGCGCCGCGCGGCAACGGAGATGAAGAGCCGGGTCGAGCGCATCGCCGCGCGGGTGATGGGCGACAAGGCAGCGGCACTGACCGAGGGTCTCGGCTGGGCCGGGACCTTCCATGCCGTTGGCGCGCGGCTGCTGCGCGACTATGCGCTGGAAATCGGGCTCGATCCCGCCTTCACCATTCATGACCGGGAAGACTCCGCCGACCTGATGAACCTGGTGCGCCATGATCTCGGCCTGTCGAAGACCGAAAGCCGCTTCCCGGCCAAGGGCACCTGCCTCGCGATCTATTCCCGTGTGGTCAATGCCCAGGCCGAGCTTGAACCCATACTGGCGAAGAGCTTTCCCTGGTGCATCGGCTGGGCCGAAGAGTTGAAGCAGCTTTTTGCGGCCTATGTGGACGCCAAGCAGGCGCAGAACGTGCTCGATTACGATGATCTGCTGCTCTGGTGGGCGCAGATGTGCTCGGAGCCATCGATCGCGGAACATCTGGGCAGCCGTTTCGACCACATCCTGGTCGACGAGTACCAGGACACGAACCGCCTGCAGGCATCAATCCTCCTGGCGCTGAAACCGGACGGGCGCGGCCTGACCGTAGTGGGCGACGACGCGCAGTCGATCTATTCCTTCCGCGCCGCCGAAGTGCGCAACATCCTCGACTTCCCCGGGCATTTTGCCGAACCCGCCCGCGTGGTGACGCTCGACCGCAACTACCGCTCGACAGATGCGATCCTGGCCGCGGCGAACGCGGTGATCGGCGAGGCTGCCGAACGCTTCACCAAGAACCTTTGGACCGAGCGGACCTCGCGCGACCTGCCGCGGCTGGTCACCGTGCGCGACGAGGCCGAACAGGCGAACTATGTCGCCGATCATGTGCTCGAAGCACGCGAGGAGGGCGTGGCCCTGAAACAGCAAGCTGTGCTCTTCCGCGCCGCGCACCATTCCGGCCCGCTGGAGATCGAGCTTACCCGCCGCAACATTCCCTTCGTAAAATTCGGCGGGCTGAAATTCCTGGATTCCGCGCATGTGAAGGACATGCTGGCCGTGCTTCGGTTCGCCGAAAATCCCAAGGACCGGGTCGCCGCCTTTCGCGTCATGCAGCTCATCCCCGGCATCGGCCCATCGGCCGCGGCCAATGCCATGGAGGCAATGGAGCGCTCGCTCGATCCTGCCCTCGGCCTCCAGTTCTTCCGTGCCCCGGCGCGGGCCGACGCCGACTGGCCCGGCTTCGTCGATCTCTTCTCGGGATTGCGGGCCAGATCCGCCTGGCCCGCCGATCTCGAACGCCTCCGGCTGTGGTACGAGCCGCATCTGGAGCGCATCCACGAGGATGCGATGACACGGCGTGCCGATCTCCTGCAGCTCGAACAGATCGCGGCAGGCTATCCCTCGCGGGAGCGCTTCCTGACAGACCTCACGCTCGACCCGCCGGATGCGACCAGCGACGAGGCCGGGCCGCCGCATCTCGACGAGGACTATCTGATCCTGTCGACGATCCATTCGGCCAAGGGCCAGGAGTGGACCAGGGTCTTCGTCCTCAATGCGGTCGATGGCTGCATCCCGAGCGATCTTGCCGTGGGCGAGCGCGACGAGATCGAGGAGGAGCGACGGCTGCTCTATGTGGCCATGACGCGGGCGAAGGACGGCCTGCACCTCATCACGCCGCAACGCTTCTTCGTGCACGGCCAGGCCGCGCGCGGTGACCGGCACGTCTATGCCTCGCGCACCCGCTTCATCACCGAGCCCATGCTGGACCGCTTCGCGCGCAGCTCATGGCCGCCGCCTACGCAAGCGGCAAGCGGACGCGCGCCGCAACCCGACATCCGCGTCGACCTCAAGGCGAAGATGCGCGGCATGTGGCGCTAGGCATCACAGCCGCCGCAGACCGATCCAGACGGGCGCGTGATCGCTCGCCCCTTCCAGCCCCCGCACCTCGCGGTCGACGCCGGCGCCCTCGAGCCTGTCGCGAAGGTTTGCGCTGAGCAGCAGATGATCGAGCCGCAAACCCGCATCGCGCTGCCAGCGCATGCGCTTATAGTGCCAGAAAGTGTAGATGCGCTCGTCGGGATGGATATAGCGCAGAGCGTCTGTCCAGCTGCGACCGACGAGCTTGCGAAAGGCCGCCCGGCTTTCTGGGTGGATGAGGGCGTCATCATTCCATGATTTTGTCGGGTAGATGTCGAGATCGTTCGGGGCGACGTTGAAGTCGCCCGCCAGTACGACAGGCGCACCCGTCTTGCGCAGAGATGTCGCATGTCTGCGCAACCGCTCCAGCCAGGCAAGCTTGTAATCGAATTTCGGGCCGGGCTGCGGGTTGCCGTTGGGGGCATAGAGGGAAGCCACCAGCACGCCCGCGACGGCGGCCTCGATGTAACGGGACTGCCGATCGGAAATGTCGCCGGGAAGACGGGCTCGGGTGAGCACCGGTTCGCCGATGCGCGAGAGGATGGCGACCCCGTTCCAGCTCCGCTGCCCCGCCCAGACGGCATCGTAACCTGCGCGGGCCAGCGCCTCATGGGGAAAGGCGCCCTGCTCCGCCTTAAGTTCCTGAAGACACACGATGTCTGGCTGTGTTTCCTTGAGCCAGGCGAGCAGGTTGGCCAATCGCCTGTTCACGCCGTTGATGTTGAAGGTGGCGATCTTCATGCAGGGAGAATGCCCCCGGGCGCGGTTTGTGCCCACGCCCGGAGATTTGTTTGTGGCAGCTGCCAGCCCGCGCCGTGACGCGTGGTCGGTAGAAGCCGCAGCGCCGCTAGACGGCGAGGTGCTCCATCGTCGGGTCGGGAATGACCACGATCGGGCTGCCGTCACGCACATTGTCGTGGAGGTGGATCACGTCCTGGTTGATCAGGCGGATGCAGCCGGAGGAGACGGCATTGCCGATCGACCAGGCTTCCGGCGTGCCATGCAGGCGGTAGAGCGTGTCGCGACCGCCCTGATGGATGTAGAGCGCCCGCGCGCCGAGCGGGTTTTCGAGGCTGGGATCCATGCCGCCATTGGCGATGCTGTAGGGTTCGAGTTCCGGTTGGCGCGCAACCATGGAATCGGGCGGCGTCCAGCGCGGCCACTCGCGCTTGTAGGCGACGATGGCGCGGCCCGACCAGGCAAAGCCCTCGCGTCCGACCCCGATTCCATAACGCGTGGCACGGCCGGCCGGGCGGACATGGTAGAGATATTTGTTCGGCGTATCGACGATGAGCGTTCCGGCCGCCTCGTCGGTCGAATAGTCGATTTCCGTTCTCCAGAAGCGCTCTTCAAGCTGGCTCATGTCGACTTCGGGAAGCGGGAAGCGCTCCTGAGGCATCGCGAAATACATGGGAGGGGTCGCCGGCACCGGTGGGGGAGCGGGCGGCGCGGCCGCAATTTCGGGCATGGGTTGGCGTGCCGTCGTGCAGCCGGCCACCGTGAGAGCTCCAACGCCGATGACAAAGGCGCGGCGCGACAGGGACGGCAGTCGGGATTGGCTCGAAGCGGACTTCGTGTGGGACATTCATGGCCTCTATGGTTCTTGCTGTGCGGCGGAGAGGCCCACCCCAGCTTAAGCCTGCCTTAAGGCGCCGCCCCATCCTGCCCCGCATCAGCAATGTGGAGCCAAACCATGCCTTCCAGCCCCTTCATCCGCCGAACTGCCACCAGCCCGGCCCAGTCGGTAATCTCGCGTCGGGCCTTGCTCTCCGGACTGGGCACGCTCGCCCTGCTGGGCGCCATGGTTGTTCGGCCCCACCCGGTGATGGCGAGCGACTCGGCGACGGAACTTCTTTTCAACGATCCAGAGACGCCGATCGGCGGCAATCCGGATGGCGGCCTGACCATTGTCAGCTTCTTCGACTACAATTGCCCGTTCTGCCGGCAGTCCACCGTACCGCTCGCCAAGGTGGTGCGGGAGGATGGCGACATCCGTCTCATCTACAAGGACTGGCCGATCCTCTCCGAAGCGTCCGTGACCGGGGCGCTCTTGGCCCTGGCCGCCCATCGACAAGGCCGATACGAGCCGGCTCACCACGCGCTGATGTCGCTCGAGGGACGTGCCGACGACGCCGCCATGCACGATGCGGTCGCAAGTGCCGAACTCGATGTCCGGCGTCTGGAGCAGGACATGGATAACGCGCGGGCCGATATCAGCGCCCTCCTGCGGCGCAATTCCGATCAGGCCGACGGCCTGGGGCTGCGCGGGACGCCGGCCTATATCGTCGGCCCCTTCCTGGTGACGGCCGCACTCAACGAAGAGGGGTTCCGCCAGGTCGTGGCCGATGCGCGCGAGCGCATGAACGGGTGAGGGCTCACGCGGCAGGGAAGGTCAGCGAGACGGTCAGGCCACGCCCTCCGGGGCGGTTCGCGATGGCCAGGGTCCCACCGGCGCGCTTCAGGACCGTCTCCACGATGGCCAGTCCCAATCCCGTTCCAGACGAGAGCGGCGTTTGGCCGCGGAAGAAGCGTTCCGCGGCATGCTCGATATCATCCTCGTTCATGCCGGGGCCCTCATCCTCGACCACGACCGAGACGAGCCCGTCCCCGCTAGCTGTCGAGATGGCGATGCAGCCGCCGTCGGGGGAATGAAGGAGCGCGTTTTCGAGAACGTTCTTCAGGGCCGTCGTGGCCAGTGGCTCGTTGCACGCGACCCTGCCGTCGAGATTGCCCGCCACGGCGAAAGTGACACCGCTCCTCTGCCGCAAGGGTTCGACAGCGCGTTTCGCATCCTCCAGCACGCGTCCGAGATCGGCCGGCTCCGGCGGCAGATCATCCTCGCTCGCATCGGCGGCGGCCAGATCAAGCAGCTGGCTCACCAGGCGCGAGGAACGGTCGACGCCGCCTGCGATCTGGGCAAGCGCGCGCGCTCTCACTTCCGGATCCTTGCTGGCGAGTGCGATCTGGGCCTGGGTCTTGACGCCCGCGAGCGGCGTCCTGAGTTCATGGGCGGCGAAGGCGGTGAAGCTCTTCTCGCGCTCGCGCGCCGCCTCCACCCTCGCGAACAGGCCATTGAGCGCGGCAAGCATCGGGCGCAGTTCGGCCGGACCACTCTCGTCACCGACCGGCCTGAGGTCGTCGGCGCGGCGCGCCGACAGCGCTCTCGCCATCCGGTCGAGCGGCGCCAGGCCGCCACGCACCGCCAGCCAGATCAGGAGGCCGCCCACCGGCAGCATCAGGGTCATGGGAAACAGCGTTCCCATCATGACGCCATTGACCAGCGACTGCCTGATCTTGAGATTGTCGCCGACCATCACCTGGACGCCGCGGCCTGGGTTGAGAACCGTGTAGACCCGCCATGTCTCACCGTCGACGACCGTCTGGGAAAAGCCCTCGCCTTCGCCCGCCAGCCGTTGTCGGGGGGCGGCTTCAGAGCGCCCGACCATCTCGCCGGAAAGCGACCATATCTGGCAGGATAATTGGCGGCTGTAGTTCTCGGCGCCCCAGTCGCGCTCGATGCCGGCCTCCGGAAGCATTTGCGCGGCAGATGCGACTTCGATGCGTTCGTCGGTGAGCAGCGAATCGACCATGCGTGCGGCTTCGCGCAATCGTGCATCCAGAACCTGTTCGACCTGCGCCTGGGTACTGAAATATATCCAGCCGGCCGCCGACAGCCAGGCGGCTCCCGTCGTGACGAGCAGGATCAGCAGCAGACGCGCGCGCATCGATCTCATGGCCGTTCTCCACCCACCCGGTAGCCGATCCCCCGGACGGTCTGCACGACGCCCGGGCCGAGCTTGCCGCGCAGGTTGTGGACATGCACCTCGACCGCATTGCTCTCCGCACCCTCCTGCCAGCCATAGATCACTTCCTCAAGGCTGGCCTTGCCGAGTACGGCCCCGGGCCGCTCCATCAGGGCGCGCAGAATGGTGAATTCGCGCCGCGTCAGCGGCACGTCGCGACCACCCCGCGTGACCGACAGGGAGGCAGGGTCCAGTGTCACATCCTCCCATTGCAGCATCACGCTGGTCCGCCCCGCCCGGCGCCGCAGCAGCGCGCGCAGCCGTGCCGCGAGTTCGTCGAGGTCGAACGGCTTGCCAAGATAATCGTCTGCACCCGCATCGAGGCCGGCGATGCGATCGGGAATCTGGTCGCGGGCGGTCAGGAGCAGGATAGGCGTGGCATCGCTCAGTCGCCGCCGCTCGGCGAGGAAATCGAGCCCGGAACCGTCGGGCAGCATCACGTCCAGAACCACAGCCTCGTACTCGCTTCCGCGCATGGCCGCTTCGGCATCGGCACAGCAGGCCACCGCATCGGGGCTGAATCCGGCCATTTCGAGCCCAACGGCAAGTCCGTCGCGAAGCAGGGGGTCGTCTTCCACGATGAGTATGCGCATGCCATTCCGTTTTTGCGTTTTGTCCACTTTGCCGTCGATGATCCGGCTTAAGGCTGCCTTAAGCCGTCGCGACGATCTCCCTCCCGTCGCAACACAAGGAGGCTGCATCAAGATGCGGGCAATCACCGCAGCATTACTGACGGCACTGCTCATGCTCTCGCCGGCCAAGGCCGCGCCCGGGCAGCCACTGCCCGTGGACGAGGCCTTCTCCGTGTCGGCGGAGCGGATCGATGGCCGGATCGAACTGCGGTGGGCCATCGCACAGGGCTATTATCTCTATCGCGATCACTTTCGCATCTCTAGCGACGAGGAGGATATCCCTTTCGGCGTTTCGGAAGGCGAGATGAAGGTCGATCCAGGTTTCGGCGCCGTGGAAGTGCTCTTCGACGAGGCGGTGGTCACGCTGGCAGGTCATGAAGCCAGCGTGATCCAGCTGGTCTATCAGGGATGCCAGGATGACGGCATCTGCTACAGACCCGAAACGCGCTACATCGATACCGCCTCGCTCGAGATATCGCAGGATGCGAGCGCCTTCGGGCGGACCGCTCCGAATGGGAGCGCCGAGAGTTCTCGTCTTGCCGCGGCCGGGATCGTGATCGCCGATGATGCGGATGCATCCTCCGCAATCCTGCTCACCGACGGTGCTTTCTGGATCGCGCTCAGTTTTCTCGGCTTCGGCGTCCTGCTGGCCTTCACGCCGTGCGTCTTTCCCATCTACCCGATCGTGCTCGGCATGCTTGGGAGGCAAGGACAGTCGATGAGCGCCGGGCGCGGTCTTCTGGTTTCCTCGACATATGTCGTGTCGCTCGCCCTTGCTTTCGCGCTTGTCGGTGCGCTGGTGGGCTGGACAGGGCAGAATGTCCAGTTCGCGCTGCAATCGCCGATCACGACGGCAGCCATTGCGATCGTCTTCCTGGTGCTGGCTGCAGCCAGTTTCGGCTGGTTCGAGCTTCAGCTTCCCGGTTTCTTGACGAACCGGCTTGCGCGCAGTGCAGGCGGCGGAGGTTCGCTCGGCTCGGCCGCCGCTCTCGGCTTCGGTTCCTCGCTTCTCGTCGGTCCCTGCGTGACCGCCCCGCTCGCTGGCGCGCTGGTCTATATCGGCCAGGGCGGTGACTGGCGTGTCGGCGCGCTGGCACTCTTTGCCCTGGGTGTCGGCAAGGGCTTGCCGCTGATCGCCATGGCGACCTTCGGCGGCCGGTTGATGCCACGCGCCGGCCGTTGGATGGAAGCTGTCAGGCGCCTGTTCGGTTACGGTTTCGTCCTGATGAGCATCTGGATCGCAGCCCCGCTTCTCCCGCAGGGAATCGAACCGCTCCTTTATGCGACCGTGGCCCTTGTCGGCGCGGCAGACCTCTTTCTCCGCGCCCGGGGTGGGTGGGCGAAGACCGCGTCCGCGCTTGCCATGCTGGGTGTAGGTCTCATGGCCGGGTCGCTCGTCCCGGGCGAGGCCCCCATGCAGGCCGAGGCGAGGATATCGCTCCAGTCGCCGCCCGCCACATCCCTTGCCTTCGTGACGGCGCGAAGCCCGGACGAACTGATCGGCGCCTTCGACAAGGCCGATGGGCGACCGGTGATGGTCTATGTCACGGCCGAATGGTGCACCATCTGTCGCTCGATCGAGAGATCGGTCTTCCCCAGGGAAGAGGTGGCCGACGCGTTGGAAAACGTCCATCTCATCAAGCTCGACGTCACCGATCTCGACAGCAGCACCCAGTCGCTGCTGTCGGAACTCGCCGTGGCAGGACCGCCGACCATGCTGTTCTTCGACAGCGCCCGGCGGGAAGTGGCCGGTACGCGCCTGATCGGAAACCTGTCGGCTGGTGAACTCGTGGACGCGGCGACGACATTGAAGGATCCGCGATGAACGCCATCAATATCGGTCCGCTGATGTTGTCGACGGACCGTGTCAGCGCCCTCATCGGCATTGCGGTCTTTCTTGCCGTGACAGCAATCATCGCACGGCGCATGGGCGAGCCCCTCGGCCGCTGGTCCACCCACGCCTTCCTTGCCGGCGTGGTCGCTGCGCGGCTGGGCCATGTGGCGATCAACTGGGAGACCTTTGCGCCGGAGCCCTGGCGGATCGTCGCCATCTGGCAAGGCGGGTTCCACTGGCAGACAGGAGTGATCGTGGCGATCATGCTCCTGTTTTTCTTGGTCCGGCCGGCAGGCCAGCGCGTGGCAGGCATCGCCAGCCTGGCCGCCGGCCTCTTCGTCTGGCATTCGGCGACCCTGCTGACCTCAGGCGTCGAGCCGATCGAGCTGCCGCAACATCCGCTGCACACTCTCGCCCACGAACCCGTCCAGCTCGCCGCGCTCGGCGGACAGCCGATGGTCGTCAATCTCTGGGCGACCTGGTGCCCGCCCTGCCGTCGCGAGATGCCGATGATGGCCGATGTCGCGGCTGCCACATCCGACGTCACGTTCGTCTTTGCCAACCAGGGCGAGGACGCGCCGCGCATCCGATCCTACCTGGGCGGCGAACAGCTGTTCCTGCCGAACGTGCTCATGGACGGGCTCGGCGAACTGGGGCGCCACTATGGCGCCAGGGGGCTGCCCGCCACGCTCTTCATCGATACCGAAGGGACGTTGGTCGACATGCATCTGGGCGAGATCTCGAGAGAGGCGTTCGTGGAGAAGATCGGAGCGCTGGAAAACACCGAACGCTGATCGTCGTCCGCAGGAGGGGTCGCAGCGGTTACGCGGCGAAATGGCTCGCATAGGCATGATCGACATGCGCCAATATACCCGCCTGATGACCGAGATAGGTATCGACGAGTTCGCGCGAGAGCCACATCCGCGATTGCCCGCGCGCGCCTTCCCAGCCGATCGCGCCAAGTGTCTCGGCCTCACGCAATTTCTGGGCGGCGTTCGACCGCGACATGTTCAGAACCGCCGCCAGATCGGAAATGGCGGTGACCGAAGTGAAAAACCTGTCGCCCTCCATGGCGTGGGCATCGAGCCCCATGACGAGATGCTCGGTAACAATAAAGCCGTTATTGGCCCAGATGAACGGCGACACGCCGGCCTCCGGCTGGCGGACCGTCATCGGCGGAAGAAAGAGCTCCGCGACCAGCGGCTGGATGACGGCAATCGCGTCTCGATCCTGCCGGTAGCTCTGGACACGAGCGCCTCCGTCCAGGCGATCGAGGGTCGCCAGATAGATGCTCAGCCAGTCATCGAATATGGCAAGCGAGAATTCGGCCGGCCTGAGAAACCGCTTGCGGCGATCCCCCTTGGGTTCAAGCGGCTGCAAGGCACCGAAGGCGATCATCTGCTGAAGAAACGTGTCCGCCGTGTTGCGGCTTGCAATGCCCAGCCTTTCGGCTTCCTCCAGAAACCTGGCGGCATTGAGCCCCTCGACTTCGGGGTCTCTCAGCGACTTGAGGTACAAGGCCAACGACAATTGGCCCAGCTTCCACCTTTGCTGGGTCCGGAACGCGGTCGCCATCTTCGCATGCTGGCGATCGAGTTCGACCATCGCCTTTGCCTGTTGCTGGATGAAGCCGAGGAAATCAGGCCTGCCGGCAATGTCCTGGATTGAAAGTGACATGCATTTCTTATGTCGTAGGGGTGTGCCTGAAGAACCCAAGCCGCGTTTGTTGAATCCGTTCCCTGCGATGCTTCTGGCTCCCAGCAGAGGATGCCCTCGCCAGAAGAACCGGTAACGTTCATTCCAGCCTGTATTCGAGGCTGGACGGGATTGGAATGCATGTTCGGGACAAAATCCGGCCGCCTTTGCACCATATTCTAGGTTCCGGGATCGGTCGATCGACTGATGCCATCATTTCGATACCTGCGACGACATCGCTGCCGGAGGATTCTGCTTGAAACTCAGATATGTGCTTGCAGCGGCCCTCGTCCTGGCCATCGGCCTGACGCTGCGCTGGCAATGGCAGGATCGCGGTTCCTTCGAAGAGGAAGTGACGCACGCCGCCGTGGCGGCCGAGTTGAGCAAGGAGAGCACGCTGTGCCCCCTGCGCGACCGGGCTGCACGGGAGAAGCAAGCGTGGCTTCTGGCAGCCTGCGTGTCGGGCGGGTTAGGCTGGATCGAGGCTGACGCGCGCTATGGCGAAGACGCGGCAAAGGTTTTCCTCGTCTATGGCGAGGAGGCGGCGTTCAGGGAAGTTTTCGGCAGGATCGGCCATCCAGTCGTGCCGGTGATCGCATATTTCGTGGAAAACGGCTCCTCGCAGTACCTCTTGCAGGAGACTGTCGGCCAGGGTCTGTCGCGGCTTTGGAACGATGGCCGCATGGGCTTCGGGCTCGCCGAGATCACACCCGAGCAATATGGCCTCATCGCCATTCACGAGCTTGAGGAGCGCGGCCATGAATTTCTTTCGGAATTCGAGGTCGTCGACGGCAAAGCCGTGCGCAGACAGTTCACCCGCACCCTGCTCGGCGCCAAGAACGTCGTATTCGGCGGGATATCGGACCTTGAAAGCGTGATCGCGCGCGGCGAGCGGCTTCCAACGTGGAGCGAAGTAGGCTGGGCCGCGTTCGATGCGGTCGTCGTGGTGGGCGGCATCGGCGCGGCTGCCAAGGCGCTGCAGGTCGCACGGGCGCCGATCGCGGCCAGTCGCGGCACCTTGCGCATTGCCCATTTACGAGCCGCCGGCAGAGGCGCGGTACGATCACTTTCGGCGGTGGGAACGGCTGCCGGCGTCGCGGCGGTCGTGGCCCTTCCCTATGTGGCGATCACGAGGCCGCATCTCCTGACATCCGCGGCGGGCTGGGTTGCGGAACAGGCGGGCCTGCCGGCCTGGCTTGGCGCGTTTGCCGCCTATTTCGTGCTCTGCCTCATCGTCTTCCTGCTGCTGAAACTGGTCCTGTCACCGCTGACCTGGACACTTGGGGCGCTGGGGAGCCTCATCCGCCTGCTTGGCCGGGCCGCGCCCGCCCCAAGGGCACAGGCTTGATCTCAGGGGGGGGAGAGGGGGGGGGCGGGAAGAGAATGCGGCCCTCCTGTCAGCCTAGCTGATCGTTCCGACCGCGAAATCGAAAAGTGACTGGGCATGCGCGGCCATCGCCGCGCGCGCCTTCTCGGAATCGCCGGCCTCGATCGCATCGAGGATCGCGAGATGCTCGCGGGAGTCCGGCCCCAGCCGTTCGGCCAGTTGCGCGATCTCGAACAATCGCGTCGTCACGCGCATGTCGCGCAGGATCGCCGCCATGACACCGTTTCCGCACGCGTCGATGAAGAGATTGTGAACCTCGTCGTCGCAGGCCCAATGGGCCTGTGTGTTGTAGGGAACCATGCGCTCCAGAGCCAGGACCACTTCCCGCACGCGCGCAATCTCCTCCGGCCCGACCTTGCCGGCCGCAAGCGCGGCGGCTTCGGCCTCCAGTACCTTTCGCACCCGCAGGCTTTGCAGATATTCGCGCATCTCGACGACGCGCACGACGTAGGAGCGCGTGGCCCCCTTGCGGATCAGTCCCTCGCCTTCCAGCCGCTGCATGGCTTCGCGCAGCGGCGTGCGCGAAATCTGCAACTGCTCTGCCAGTCGCTGTTCCACCAGCTTGTCTCCGCCGCGCAGTTCTCGACGCATGATCATGCCCGAGAGGATGCCATAGGCATGCGCCGACATGTTGGCTGCCGCTTGGGGCAGCGCGTGCCTGGCCTCGCTGGCCCTTTCGCGTGGGGTGTAGCGCTCCACCTTCCATTCTCCTCGTCCGAACCGCGCCCGGGGCTCCGGCCCGCTTGTTTGTATGCCGCAACCATCATAGCGGATCACAAATTGTATACCAACCAAAAACAATTGTTGCATTGATGCGTACAGGATGCTTTCTTTTGCACACAACAAAAATCAGCCAGGGGAACGGCGGCATATGGTGGATCAATCCGCAGGAGCGCGCGCGCTCAGCTTTCTGAAGGAACTGGTGGCGGCCCAGGCGTCGGGCGAACCGGCCGTCCAGAAATGTGTGGCCAACAGGCTTCGAGCCAATGGCTGCATCGTGGACGAACGTGCCTACGATCCCGCCGCCGTGCCAGTCATCGGAGAATTCGCCGGCGGTCGCGCCCAGACTCAGGGCCAGCGGACGAACGTGGTCGCCCGCCTTCCCGGTGATCCGCAGAAGCGCTCGATCCTGGTTTTCGCCCATCCCGACAGCGAGCCCGTCGACAATATCGAGGCGTGGTCCTCCAGTCCCTTCGTGCTCGAGGAGCGCGCCGGGCGCCTTTATGGCTGGGGCGTCGCCGACGACCTCGCCGGCATTGCCGCAGGTGCGCTCGCGCTCGAAGCAGCCGCGGCCGTCCCAGAGGCCGATCGCGGCGACATCGTCTTCATCAGCGCGCCCAGCAAGCGCCACGCCCGCGGCGTTTCGGCCGCCCTTCACGACAATTTCGAAGCCGACGGGGCGCTCTATCTGCACCCGGCCGAGTCCGGCGCGGGCCTCACCGAAATAAAGGCCCTCGCCTCGGGTCATCTTGAGTTCCGGATCATCATCAGCGGCAGGTATCCCGATACGACGGAACCCAGCCACACCGCATTTTCCCATCTTGCCGAGAACCCGCTCGACAAGGCCGTCCTCATTCACGCCGCCCTGAAGAAGCTCGACGCCGAGCGCGGCGCCAACATCCACCATCCCGCCATCGACAAGGTCGTGGGGCGATCGACCAACCTGCTGATTTCCAACATCTCCTGCGGCGAGGATCGGCGTTTCGGCCGCATCAACCTCGAATGCACGATGGGCTGTGCCCTGTCTTTCCCGCCGGGCGAGACGCTGGAGGATGTGAAGTCTCAGGTGGAAGCCGCGATCATGACGGCGGCGGCAGAAGACCGGTGGCTTGCCGAAAATCCGCCCCGCATCGAATGGGTCGCCGGCGTGACCGGCGCCGAATGCCCGCCGGACCACCCGCTCTATCTGGCCGCGGCCCGCGCCGTGGAAGCCGTCACGGGCGTCGTTCCGCACGTCAACCCGATGCACACCTCCAGCGACATCCGCAATCCGATTGTCCAGAAGGGCATCCCCACGGTGGCCATCGGGGGGCTGTGCGGCGATCTCACCCAGAACGGACGAACCGACGAGTGGATCGACCGTGACGACTTCCTGCGCATGGCCACAGCCACGACCGAGATCATCCTCGGCTGGTGCGGCGAGCGCCGAAACGGGACGAACTGAAACAGTCGTCCACAACCCGCCTGCGATCGTACGAAAGATCCGACACAGGCATTCCAATGGGAGCAACCAGAATGCGCATTTCCAGAACCTTCGTCTCCTCTCTCGGTCTGATGGCGATCCTCGCGGCTGGCACATCGGCCGGCCACGCCCAGGACTGTCCGGAAAACCTGCCAACCGTCGAAGCCGGAAAACTGGTGATGTCGATCAACGCGACGATCCCACCGCGCCAGTTCATCGACTCCTCGGGCAATCTGCAGGGCCTGCATCCCGATCTCGGCAACGAGATCGCCCGGCGTCTCTGCCTCGAACCGGAATATCGCAATGTCGGTTTCGAGGTCCAGATTCCCGGCCTGGCCAACAAGCGCTGGGACATGATCAACACCGGCATGTACTACACCGAGGAACGCGAGAAGATCATCCGTCTCGTGCCCTACACCGTCAACGCCCTGGCTATCGTGGTCCAGCGTGACAACCCCGACAACATCGAAGGTTACGAACAGCTCGCCGGCGAGCCTGTGGGAACCGAGATCGCGGGCTTCGCCGACCGTCTGATCCGGGAGATCAACGACGAGCAGGTCGCCGCCGGCTTGACGACGATGGACATCCAGTCCTTCAACACCTTCGCCGAAGCCTTCGCGGCACTCGGCGCGGGCCAGGTGAAGGCCGTTTTCGCACCTGACGCGACCGGCGCCTATTATGCCGAACGCGGCCAGTTCGCGGTCGGCGCTTCAGGCCTCAATCCGGGCCTTCCCAGCGCGTTCGGCTTCGATCCTTCGGCCGAGGCCCTGGCCCAGGCGGTCGCCGACGTCCTGACCGAAATGCGCGAGGACGGCACCTATGGCGAGATGATGGAATCTTATGGCGCCACCCCCATCGATCCCTGGGAAAAGTGGTCCGGCTCCTTCGAGGTCTTCTACCAGCCGGAATAAGGTTACTCGATCTTGGGCGGGGGACCTCGTTCCCCGCCCTCCCGACTTGAAATCCGCTGCTGCATGAGGAGAGCCCCATGAACTGGAGCTGGCCCTATTTCTTCGAATATCTGACCAACGGACTGATGCTGCGCGGTGCGTGGACGACGGTCTGGTTGAGTGTCGTCTCCATGGCCATCGGCCTCGGCCTCGGCGTCGTCGCGGCGATGTTCAAGATGTATGGCAATTTCGCGCTGCGGGCGGTGGCCGAATTCTACATCTGGCTTTTCCGTGGCACGCCCATCCTCATCCAGCTCGTCATCATCTACACCGGTCTGCCGCAGATCGGCATCAGGCTGACGGTGATCGAATCGGCCATCATCGGCCTGGCATTGAATGAGGGCGCGTATCTCGCCGAGATCATCCGCGCCGGCATCATGTCGGTCGACAAGGGACAGAACGACGCCGCGCGCGCCGTCGGCATGACCTGGCGCGAACGCATGTGGTACGTCATCCTGCCCCAGGCCACGCGCACGATCATTCCCCCGCTCGGCAACCAGTTCAACGGCATGCTGAAGACCACGTCGCTTGCTTCGGTCATCTCCATGGAAGAGCTCATGCGCAACGCTCAGATGCTGGCGCAGATCGAGTTCCGCGTGCTCGAGGTCTATATCGTGGCCGCCATCTGGTATCTCATTCTGGTTTCGATCTGGGGGCTGATCCAGGTCCGCATCGAAGCACATTATGAAAAGCCGTTCGGCCCTGCGGCCGCCGTATCGCCCGATGCAAAAAAGAAACTCAGGAAGGCCACGCAGCAGGCCGGCCACGTCTGAGGCCACCTGCACGGATCCTGCCCCAAATCCCGATCGAGGCACGACATGAACACTATGTCCCCCAGCCAGATTCCCACCACCAAACGGATCAAGTCGCTTGGCGAGCCGATCGTGAAGATCGACAATGTCCGCAAGTCCTTTCACGGTCTCGAAGTGCTCAAGGGCGTGTCGCTGGAGGTCAGGCGTGGCGAAGTCGTGGTTCTCGCCGGCCGCTCGGGCAGCGGCAAGAGCACTCTTTTGCGCTGCATCGACCAGCTCGAAACCATCGATGGCGGCTCGATCCGCGTCAATGGCGAACTCATGGGCTTTCGCGAGAAGAACGGGCGCGTCGTGCCGCTGTCGGACGGGCAGATCGCGCGCCAACAGCGCGGGATGGGCATGGTGTTCCAGAACTTCAACCTGTTCCCGCATCTCAGCGTCATCGACAACATCACCCTCGCGCCCAACAAAATCCTGAAGCGGAACAAGGAAGAGGTTCGTACCGAAGCGCGTGAACTGCTCGCCAAGGTCGGCCTGCCTGAGAAGGAGAACGCCTATCCGCGCCAGCTGTCGGGCGGCCAGCAGCAGCGGGTCGCGATCGCGCGCGCGCTGGCCATGAAACCCGAGGTGATGCTGTTCGACGAACCCACGTCGGCGCTGGATCCGGAAATGATCTCCGAGGTTCTGGAGGTGATGGTGGATCTCTCGCATCAGGGCATGACCATGATCGTGGTGACCCACGAGATGGGGTTTGCGCGCGCCGCGGCCGACCGCGTTCTGCTCATGCATGAGGGCAGCCTCGTCGAGGAGGCGACCCCCGAGGAGTTCTTCGAACGCCCCAAGAGCGAGGAAGCGCGAATCTTCCTGTCGAAGATCCTGCATCACTGAGATGGATTCGCCGCCGCCCACTGCAATGGATGCTTCCGGCATCGTGCGGACGGTGACCGGGGACCGGCCAGCCGGCGACTTTCAGGCCGTGGCGGTGCACGAACATGTCCTGTTCGACATCGCTGTTCCCGGCTCGCATGCGGATGGCACGCCAATCGATATGATCAACCGCTGGCAGATCGACTACCGTTCGAACGAAACAGCGGACAACGCCCGCCAGCAGGACCGCGCCCGCGCCGGCGAAGAGCTTGTCTTCACGCAGGAGGACGGCTGCGATCTTATCGTCGACCAGACGGTCTGGGGCATCGGCCGAGACGTGGCGGGTTTGGCGGCGGCATCCCGGACCTCGGGCCTCGCTGTGGTCTGTGCCACCGGCACCTACACCGCCGCCTATCTCGGGGAAGCTGACCGAAGCGCCAGCGCCGAAGAACTTGCGGAGCGTTTCGTCGGCGAGATCGCCGATGGCATCGAGGGAACGAGCAGCCGGGCGGGACTGATCGGCGAGATCGGCTGCTCCTGGCCCCTGGAGGCGGTGGAAGAACGTGCGCTGCGGGCAGCAGCCGATGCCCAGCGCACGACCGGCGCGGGGATTTCGGTTCACCCGGGCCGGCATCCGGATGCGCCTTTCCACGTCGTCGACATCCTCGATCAGGCAGGCGCCGACCTTTCCCGCACCGTCATCTGCCACATGGATCGCACCTATCCGGAAGGGTCCCGGGTGGCGGAACTTGCGCGGACCGGCGTGATGGTCGAGTGGGACTTCTTCGGCATCGAGACCTCGCATTACTGGATGGCCGACCACGCGCTGCCGACCGACCGGCAGCGCCTGGAGATGATCCGAGAACTGTTCGACCAGGGGCTGGGCGACCGAGTGCTCGTGAGCCAGGACATCTGCACCCGGACGCGGCTCAGGAACTGGGGCGGGCACGGCTATGGCCACCTGTTCCGCAACATCCGTCCCCTCATGGCGCGGCTCGGCTTCGCCGCGGCCGAGATAGACAGCCTGCTGCGGGGCAACCCGCTGCGGCTTCTTGCCCTACCTGAAAGGAAAGCAGCATGAGCAGCGCGTTTCGAGGCACCTTCACGGTGATGGTCACACCGTTCGGCGAGGACGGAAACGTCGACCTCAAGGCCCTCGCGGCGTTCACCGACTGGCAGATAACCGAAGGCATTCATGGCCTCATCCCGCTGGGGTCGACGGGTGAATTCCTGTCGATGACGGAGGAGGAACGGGAAGCGGTTGCCCGTACCGTGATCGACACGGCCAACGGCCGCGTTCCCGTCCTCATCGGAACGGGCGCAGAATGGACCGCCGACGTCATTCGCGGCAGCAGGATGGCCGAGCGCCTCGGCGCGGATGGGGTAATGATCATCCCGCCCTTCTATTCCACGCCAACGGAAGACGAACTTTTCGTGCACTACCGCAAGGTGGCAGAGGCGATCTCGCTGCCGATCATGGTCTACAATAACCCGGCAACAGCCAATGTGGACATGACGCCGAACGTGCTTGCGCGGCTGAGCCGCATCGACAATGTCAGCTACGTCAAGGAATCCACGCTCGAAGTGACGCGGGTCCGCGACATCGTGGAACTGTGCGGGGACCGCATGACGGTCTTCGGCGGCATTCTGGGTTTCGAGAGCTTCGTGGTGGGCGCCGAAGGCTGGGTTGCCGTGGGCTCCAACATCATGCCTGCCGAATTCGCGCGCCTCTTCACCATGACGCGTGATGCGCAGGACTACGACGCGGCGCGCGCGCTCTACCGGAAAATCCTGCCCATCATCCGGATGGTCGGCGGCCATCAATATGTCACGGCTACAAAGGCCGCGCTGTCCATGATGGGGCACCCCATGGGGGATCCCCGGGCGCCAAGGCTGCCTGCCACGCCGGCCGAGCGCCGGGACATCGCGAACATACTGCACGATCTGTCGCTGACCCGAGAAGCGGCGGCCTGAGAAAGTCCGATGGGGTTCGTCTTCGAAGGGCATGCGGTCGAGAGCCGACCGGGCGACACGGTGGCATCCGCGCTGGAGCGCGGAGGGCACCGCTTGCTGCGCCGTTCGCGCGCCGATCTCGGATCGGAGGACCGAGGCTATTTCTGCGGGATGGGCGTTTGCCACGAGTGCCTGGTCGAAATCGACGGCCGGTCCGCCCAACGCGCCTGCATGACCGCCGCACCCGAAGGCGCACTCGTGCGCAGGCACCGCGATGCCGAGCCTGCCGCCTTGCACGCACTCTCGTCCTCGCCAGTCGGCGCGGCAGAGGTCATCATCGCCGACCTGGCGATCGTGGGCGCCGGCCCGGCCGGCCTGGCGGCAGCGCTCGAAATGGAAGGCGCCGGTCTCCGCACGGTCATTGTCGACGAACGCTCGAAGCCGGGCGGGCAGTACTACAAGGCGCCGGCGAATGAAGGCGCGCTCGATGCACAGCATCGCGAGGGCGACGCCCTGCGTGCGCAGCTTGATCACTCCGCGGCGGTTGTGCTTTCCGGCCACACCGTCTGGCACGGGGCCCGCACCGAAGACGGTTTCGAGCTGGCGCTCCATGGCGATGGCCGCGCCAAGACGCTGCGCGTGCGCGCCCTCATCCTGGCGACCGGCGCCTATGAGCGCCCGGCCATGGTGCCGGGCTGGACGCTGCCTGGCGTCATGACGATCGGCGGGGCGCAGGGTCTGGTGCGAAGCCAGGGCGTGCTGCCCGGGAAAAGAGTGCTCGTCGCCGGGAACGGGCCGCTCGGACTGCAACTGGCCGCCGAACTCGCGCAGTCGCACCAGCCGCCGCTGGCGGTTCTGGAGCGCGCCCGACTGGCGACGGCACGTGGCATTCCGCACGTGCTGTCCATGCTCCGCCACAAGCCGTCCCTCGTGGCCAAGGGCCTTGGCTACAGGCGGGCGGTTACCCGTGCAGGCGCCGAGATTCTCGAAGGCTGGCAGGTGACGCTGTGCCTCGGCGGCGATCGTCTGGAAGCCGTCGAGGCATCGACGCTCGACGGCCGCGTCTCACGCCGCTTCGAGGTTGATACGCTGTGCATTGGCGAGGGCTTCCTGCCGCAGTCGGAGCTGGCGCGCATGCTGGGCTGCGAGACCGGCTGGAACCGACAAACCGGGGCATTGGAGGTGGAGCGCGACCTCGACGGCGCCACTGGGATCCCTGGGGCATGGGTCGCGGGCGACGGCGGGGCGATCGGCGGCGCGGAGGTTGCGCTTTCGCAAGGCCGTCTCGCCGGTATGGCCGCGCGGGGCTTTCTGGGCGGCCGGATGGAAGGCAGTGGCGCACCTGCCGCCGGGCACCATCTGCGCCGTGCACGGGCCTTTCAGGACGCGCTCTGGAAGCTCTACCATGCCGAGCCGCGCCAGCCCATCGACCAGGATGTGATTGTCTGCCGCTGCGAAAGCGTGCGCGCGGGGCAGCTTCGCGAGGCCGTCATCCGCGGGGCGAGCGACCTCGGCGCTCTCAAGCGCATGACGCGAATGGGCATGGGCCGCTGTCAGGGGCGCTATTGCGCCGGCGCGGCCATGACGCTTCTTGAAGGAAGCGACCCGATGGCGCCACAGGCCCCCCTGCGGCCTGTGCCCGCATCCGCGCTGATGCTCGAGCAGCCCGAATGGGGCGGCCACAAACAGGCGCAGTATCCCGTCTTGCGCAGGTCTTTCAGGTCCATCGAGACAGAACTGCCGGACCGAACCGAACTTCTGGTCGTCGGCGCGGGCATCATGGGCGTCTCGGCCGCGCTTCACGCCGCCGAGCTCGGGTTCGAGACCCTGGTGGTCGATCGCATGCCGGTCAATGCCGAATCCTCCGGCGGCAATGCGGGCAGCCTCCATCTGCAGCTCCTGTCCTTCGATTTCGGTTCCAAGACCGGGGGACGTGGCGAAGCGCTCCTGCAGACCTTGCCGCTGCAGCGTGATGCGATCGCGCTCTGGAAAGAGCTGGAGACACGCGCGGACACACCCTTCGAGATCGCGACCACCGGCGGCATGATGCTTGCGGAAGACGCCGCGCAGCTCGACTTCCTGCGCCGGAAGATCCGGTCGGAGCGCGAGGTCGGGATCGAGGTCGAACTGATCGAGCGCGATGCCATCGCACGCATCGCGCCGCATGTCTCCGAGCGCATGATCGCGGCGGCCTGGTGCCCCGGAGAAGGCAAGATCAATCCGATGGTGGCGACGCCCGCCCTGGCCCGCGCGGCGTGGGCAGCAGGCGCGCGCTTTGCCGAAGGCGTGACGATCACGGGTATCGAACGCCTCTCGGAAGGCTACCGCATTGAAGCGAATGGGCGGTCCATCGTCGCGCGGCGGCTCATCATGGCGGCGGGGGGCTGGACGGGCAAGCTCGCAGGGATGCTGGGCGTCGATCTGCCGGTCCATGGCGCACCACTGCAGATGGTGGTCACCGAAACGGCTCCGCCGCTGGTGCCGTGCCTGCTGGCTCATGCCGACCGCCACCTCACGATGAAGCAGGCCAGCGCCGGCAATCTCATCATCGGCGGCGCCTGGTCGGCAGGCGTCGATGCGGACACAGGCCGCAGCCGCATCCTGCTCGACAGCCTGAGGGGAAATCTCTGGGTTGCCGGGCACGTGGTTCCCAAGCTCGCTGGACTGCACGTGCTGCGCTCCTGGGCGGCGATGAATGTCGACATCGACGGCGCGCCCATCGTGGGAGCGCTGCCGGGACACCCCGACTGCGTGGTGGTCGCCGGGGCCAATGGCTACACACTCGGCCCCCTGCTCGGACGCATTGCGGCCGAAACGCTGCGGGCCGGTGCTCTCGCGGCAGAGCTGAAGCGCTTCTCGCCCGAACGATTCCAATGAAACAAGGAGGACGACAGATGGACAAACTGGTCATTCATGCAGGCGGCTACACCTTCCGCGGCCATTTCGAGACCGCGGATGCCCCGCAGACTGTCGCGGCCTTCCGCAAGCACCTGCCCTATGAAAGCCAGATCGTGCATGTGCGCTGGAGCGGCGAAGGTGTATGGGTCCCGCTCGGCGACACCGATTTCGGCGTCGGCTACGAGAACCACACGAGCCACCCGGCCCCTGGCCACATCATCCTCTATCCCGGCGGCATCAGCGAGACCGAGATCCTGCTCGCCTATGGCGGCGTCGACTTCTCTTCCAAGATGGGTCAGCTCGCCGGCAACCACTTCATCACGATCACGGAGGGGCTGGAGAACCTGAAGGCGCTGGGCAACAAAGTGTTGTGGGAGGGCGCCCAGCCGATCCGCTTCGAACAGGCCTGAGCTGGCCCGGTTCTCGGCTGCACTCAGCCGGTCGCGGCGATGCGCCGAGCCAGTTCAAGCGCGGACAGGACCACCTCCTCGATGCGGCTGGAGGCGGTCCAGTCGCCCGTGGCCGCAATACCAAGCGAATGATCCAAGAAAGGTCCCGGGCGCTCGGTCTTGCCGACAAGCGCCGAGCGCCAACGGTGCGCCTTGACCACATTCGCGCTCGATAGCGGAGCCGGCATCGCCCGGCCCAGCGCGTCGAAGAGCACGTCTCCCAGCAATGCTGTCGGGGTCTCGGCATGGTGGCGGGACCAGCTGCTGCGCGTGTGGGCGACGATGCTTGCCCTGGCGCGATCCCGGCCGGGCTTGGTGCTGTCGATCGAGATCCACTTGATCGGCCCATCCAGCACCTTGGCAGCGATCCAGTCCTGCCGCCAGGGCGCGTCCAACGCCACCATGAGGGCGTGGCAGGGTTTCATGCGCGGGCGATCGAGACCGGGCATCGCCAGAACACCGGCGAACAGCGCGCGTGTCTGATGCGGCGTCGTCGTGGAAACGACGAGGTCATATTCCCCGAGCGGCTCCCCGCCGGTCGAGACAAGCTCCATGGCGCCGGCGGAAGGACCAAGGGGCGCGACCTCGACCTCCGTCCTGACGGCATGGCCTGCCGCCAGATGCCGGGCAATGGCGTTCATGCCGGGCACCCCGACGAGATGCCGTTCCCGCCAGTGGCGCGGCCCGATGAGGCGGCCTGCCTCCAGATTGACGACGGGACCCGACCATTCGTCGACCAGTCCCGCGGCCGTCAGGGGCTTCAGCCAGGCCTGGAATGCCGTTGTCCGGACCGTGAAACATTGCGCACCATGGTCGAAGGAATGCTCGCCCTCGCGGCGCGTGGCCATGCGGCCGCCCACACCGCGCCCCTTCTCGAAGACAGTCACAAGGGCGACGTCGCGCAGCGCGCTGGCCAAAGCAAGCCCGCCAATGCCCGCGCCGATGATCGCGATGCGCTTCATGCCAAAAGCCCGATGAGCAGGCAGGCCGCGACGACGACGGCCGTGATCGTCATGCGCAGGCGCCAGAACCAGTCCGGCCAGACCGAGGCGCGGGCGAGCAGATGATCGATCCCCGCAAGCCCGGCAAAGAGAAGTGCAAAGAGCACAAAGCCGGTCGACGCCGGGAGCATGGCAGCCAGCCAGGCCGATAGGGCCAGCGCGTTGCTGGCAAGAAGCAGCGCAGCGGGTCGCACGCGGCGGGCCGAAAGAAGCGCCGCGCCCCAATGCACGCCGCAAAGAAAGGAGGCGATCACCGCGGCGTAGACCTGCACGCTTGCCGTCCAGGCGCCTCCCAGGAAGAGAAGGTCGGCCGCTCCTGCCAGGAAGGGAAGGGTACCGGCCGACGCCAGTGCCCAGGCAAGCCGGGCGTCGGACGGGTTCGGATCGGTCAGCGGGCTCTCGGTTGCCATGCTCGCGATACGCTTCTGGTCCGCGTTCCGATCACCTGGTTTGTGGGCGACGCCCTTTCAGGCCTGCATTATCAGGCCGCAAACACGCTGGCGCGCCGGATGCGCAGGAAGCCCTGCTCTTTCGGCGAGACCACGGTGTCGACATCCACGTCCAGCTCCACCGTCTCGTCGCGCTCGGTAAGCGCCAGGATACGCCGTTTTTCGGGCCGGTCGATCACCCGCAGGATGCGGGCCGGCAGCCCCTCGCCCTGCTGAGCCCAATCGAGATCCGCCGGGCGCACGAACACCTGTGCCTTGCCATCGGGAACGCCCGGTGCCGGCAGGCGCAGGCCGGCGAGTTCTGCCTCGCCCTGTTTGACATCGGCATCGAAACGGTTGGCGTCGCCCAGGAAGCGCATCACGAAGGCGGAGCCGGGCGCGCGGCAGACTTCCTGCGGCGTGCCCTCCTGAACGATGCGGCCCTTGTCGAGAATGACGACGCGGTCGGCAAGGTCGAGTGCTTCTTCCTGGTCGTGGGTCACGAACAGCGTGGTGATGCCGAGTTCGTCGTGGATCTCGCGCAGCCAGCGGCGCAGGTCGCGGCGCACGTTGGCATCGAGCGCGCCGAAGGGCTCGTCGAGCAGCAGCACCTTGGGATCGACGGCGAGCGCCCGCGCCAACGCCACGCGCTGGCGCTGGCCGCCGGAAATCTGCAAGGGGAACCGGTCGCCAAGGCCCTCGAGCTGAACGAGGCTCAGGAGTTCTCTCACCCGCGTGGCGATCTCGGCCTTCGAGCGGCGTACCTTGGAGACCTTCATGCCGAAACCGATGTTCTCGGCCACCGTCATGTGGGGGAACAGCGCATAATGCTGGAAGACGAACCCAACCCCGCGGTCGCGCACCGGAATGTCGGTGGCATCCTGATCGCCGAAGAAGATCTGTCCGCCATCGGTATATTCGAGGCCGGCGACCATGCGCAGAATCGTCGTCTTGCCCGATCCCGAAGGGCCCAGAAGGGCGACGAGTTCCCCGCTGCCGATCTCCAGCGAGACGCCATGCACGGCGCGGAAACTGTCGAATGTCTTTTCGACCTGGTCGAGAACGATCTTCATGAGGCTTTCTCCGCAACGGCGTTTCCGGGCGCCACAAGGGCCGGCCGCGACCGGCGGCCCGCTCCCTGGCGCTCCAGCCACACCTTGACGATGATGGTGACGACGGCGAGCACGGCGAGAATGGAGGCGGCCGCGAAGGCCCCCACCGTGTTGTAGTCGTGATAGAGCAGTTCGATATGAAGCGGCAGCGTGTTGGTCTGGCCGCGGATATTGCCGGACACGATCGAGACCGCACCGAATTCTCCCATCACGCGGGCGTTGCACAGCACGACGCCGTACAGCAACGCCCAGCGAATGTTGGGAACGGTGACGGTGAAGAATGTCCGCCAGCCCGAAGCGCCCAGCGAGGTCGCCGCCTCTTCCTGATCGCGTCCCTGTGCCTGCATCAGCGGGATGAGTTCGCGCGCCACGAAAGGCGCCGTCACGAACATTGACGCCAGCACGATGCCCGGCAGCGCGAACATGACGCGGATGCCCGCATCCTGGAGTGCCGGGCCGAACAGGCCCTGGAGGCCGTAGACGAAGAGATAGGCCACGCCCGCCACGATCGGCGAGACCGAGAATGGTATCTCGATGACGATCAGCAGAAGGCGTCTTCCCCAGAAATCATATTTGGTAATCGCCCAGGCAGCCGCAACGCCGAAGGCGGTGTTGAGCGGCACCGCGATAAGCGCCGTAAGCACGGTGAGCATGATGGCGTGGCGCGTGTCGGGATGGGCGATGGTCTCGGCGAAGTGGCGCGTGCCGAGCGAGAAGGCCTGCACGCCGATGACGGCGAGTGGGGCCACGATCAGGAGAGCGCCGGTGATCAGCACCAGCGTGATGAGAATGCGCCTGAAGAGCGGGCCATCGCCCACGCGCGGCGGCTTGCGGTGTGCCTGCAGCGCCATCTCAGCCCCTCCTCGTGTAGCGCAGCGCCCAGGCCTGCGCGGCATTGGTAACGGCCAGCATGACGAAGGCGGTGAAGAGCAGCACCGAGGCGATGGCGGCGGCGGCCGGATAGTTGAACTCCTCGAGCCTGATATAGGCCAGAAGGGCGGTGATTTCGGTCTGCATCGGCTGGTTGCCGGCGATGAAGATGATGGCCCCGAACTCGCCCAGGCTGCGCGCGAAGGACAGCGACACGCCGGCCATCAGCGCGGGCGCAAGCAAGGGCAGGATCACCTTCGCGAAGATGGAGGCGTCGCTGCCGCCGAGCGACTGGGCGGCTTCCTCCAGCGCGGGGTCGAGATCTTCCAGCACCGGCTGCACGGTGCGCACGATGAAGGGCAGGCTGGTGAACGACATCGCGATCATGATGCCGAGCGGGGTGTAGGCCACCCGGATTCCCCAATCCATCAGGATGGAGCCGAACCAGCCATTGGGCGCGAAGAGCGCGGTGAGCGCGATGCCGGCCACGGCCGTCGGCAGGGCGAAAGGCAGGTCGACGATCGCGTCCACGATTCGGCGGCCCGGAAAGTCGTAGCGCACGAGCACCCAGGCCAGTGCGAGTCCGAAGAAGAGATTGAAGAATGTCGCGCCCAGGGCCGCCAGGACGGTGACCCGGTAGCTGGCAACCGCGCGCGGCGAGGAGACGATGCTCCAGTAATCAGCGGGGCCAAGGCTCGCAGCCTTGAAAATGAGCGCGCCGATGGGCAGCGCGATGATCAATCCGACATAGAAGAGCGTGACGCCGAGCGACAGTTTCAGTCCGGGAATGACGGGTTTTCTGGCCACGGTGCTCACGTCTCTTCGCAGTGAAAACCGGCGGGCAGGGCCCGCCGGCTCGGTTCTCCAGCGGATGATGGGGTCAACGCTCGCCGAAAAGCTGGTCGAGGCGCGCACCCGCATTGAAGTGCTCTTCCTGCACCTGATCCCAGCCGCCAAAGACGTCCTCGACCGTCACCAGCCGGACTTCGGGAAACTGGTCCGAGAATTCAGCGGCCACGGCTTCATCATGAACGCGGTTGCCATGCTCGGCGAGAATCCGCTGCCCCTCTTCCGAATAGAGGAACCCCAGATAGGCACGCGCCAGTTCCTCGGTGCCGCGCCGCTCGGCGACCCGATCGACGACCGCGACGGGAAATTCCGCCAGAAGGCTCTGCGAGGGAATGACGGTCTCGAAATTCTCCTGGCCGAATTCCCGCGCGATGCCCTGGGTCTCGGCCTCGAAGGTGATCAGGACGTCGCCCAGCTGACGTTCGACGAAGGTCGTGGTCGCACCGCGGCCGCCCGTGTCGAAAACCGGGACGTTGTCGAATATCTGCGTGATGAAGGCACCGACCTGTTCCTGGTCGCCATCGAAGGCCTCCAGCGCGAAGGCCGTGGCGGCCAGATAGGTGTAGCGCGCATTGCCCGAGGTCTTGGGGTTGGGGAAGATCACCTGGACGTCCTCGCGCACGAGATCGTCCCAATCCTGGATGTTCTTCGGGTTGCCCGCGCGGACAATGAAAGCAGGGAGCGAGTAGTAGGGCGAGGCATTGTTGTCGAACGCGCTCTGCCAGTCCTCGGCAACGAAACCCTGCTCCACGAGAAAGTCGATGTCAGTCACCTGGTTGAAGGTGACCACGTCGGCTTCCAGGCCTTCTGCAATGGAGCGTGCCTGGCGAGACGTCCCCCCATGCGACTGGTCGACCGTGACAGAGACACCCGTCTCCGTCTCATAGGCCGGCACGAAGGCGGCGTTGATCGCGACGAACAGTTCACGCGCGATGTCGTAGGACGCGTTCAGGATCTGGTCCTGCGCCTGTGCGGGGACGGTAGCGGTGCCCGCGAGCGCGGCGACCGTTGCGCCTATAATGGCGAAGCGTTTCATAAGATTGTCCTCTCGAGTGCCTGTCGTTTCCAAGGCTAGTCGAGTTTGGTCCAGCCGGTAGGCATGGAGCCCGCGACCTCTCCAGATGGATTGGAATATCGTTCCCGATTTTGCCGATCTGGTAGTCAGACGTTCTCAGCCCACGCTTTCGTGGCGATCAGGCGCGAGCGTCGCCGAATGCCGTCAGCTTGAGCAGCCCTCTCTGAAGCAGGATGAAAGCCAGGAGCAACAGGCCGATGACGATCCTGGTCCACCAGCTTGAGAGCGTGCCATCAAACACGATGTAGGTCTGGATGAGTCCCATGGTGAGCACGCCGAACAATGTTCCCACGACATAGCCCGCCCCGCCGGTCAGCAGCGTGCCGCCGATGACCACGGCGGCGATCGCCGTCAATTCCACGCCAACTGTCGCCAACGGGTAGCCCGACCCCGTGTAGATGGCGAAGACGATGCCGGAAAGTCCGGCCATGAGGCCAGAGAAGGCGTAGATGAGGATGGTCGTGCGTCCGATGTCGACGCCCATCAGCCGCGCCGTCTGCTCGCCGCCCCCGATCGCGAACACGCTCGCGCCGAACCGCGTCCTGTGGGCGATCAACACGCCCGCGACGACCGCAAGGAGCATCAGGATGCCGATCAGCGTCAACCTTCCCCGCCCCGGCATGAGCCAGTACGCGTTCTGGAGCGTCACGATGAAGGGATGATTGATGGCGACGGACTCGATCGTCAGCATGTAGGCGGCGCCCCTGGCGAGGAACATGCCGGCGAGCGTCACGATGAAGGCCGGCATGGCAAGCGCATGGATGAGCCAGCCCATGGCCGCACCGAACGCGCTTGTTAACACGAGCAGCAGCGCGAAGACGACAATGGGATGGAGACCGGTATCGCGCAGCAGCACGGCGATGAACACGCCCGAAAACGCGATGACCGCCCCGACCGAGAGATCGATGCCTCCGGACAGGATGACAACCGTCATCCCCACGGCCACGATGCCGAGATAGGCATTGTCCGTCAGCAGGTTGCCGATCACGCGCGTCGACAGCATGGCGGGAAACTGCAGGTAACAGATGGCATAGCCGACGACGAAGATGCCAATCGTGGCAAGCAGCGGATAGAGGCGGGGATTGATGGTCATGGGCTTCCGGACACCTAGTCTGCCCGCCGGGGCAAAAGCACCGAGCGAAGGTAAATCCAGTCGGCTGAAAGATTGGGCGACTGGAGGACGAGGATGATGATGACCAGTCCGGCCTTGATGACGAGGTTGTATTCGGACGGGAAGCCCGACAGGACAATGCCGGTATTGATGGTCTGGATGATCAGCGCGCCGAGGATCGATCCGGCGATCGAGAAACGGCCGCCGAGGAGCGAGTTGCCCCCGATGACGACGGCCAGAATGGCATCGAGTTCGAGCCACAAGCCGGCATTGTTGGCATCGGCACCCCGAATGTCGGCGGTCGTGACGATCCCGGCGAGCGCTGCGCAGAGGCCGGACGCCATGTAGACGGCGATGAGGATGACGGTCGCGTTCACGCCTGCGAGCGCGCTGGCCGCGCGGTTGACGCCCGTCGCCTCGATCAGCAGCCCCAGCGCGGTGCGCCGCATCAGGACCGCAAAGGCAACCGCGGTCGCCATCCACAGCACCGTGGGAAACGGAATGCCGAAGACCGCACCGGATCCGATGAAGGCAAAGCCCGGATCGGAAAAGGTGAGGATCCTTCCTTCGGTGATCAACTGCGCGATGCCGCGACCCGAAGTCATGAGGATCAGCGTCGCCACAATGGGCTGAATGCCGATGATCGCCACCAGGGCACCGTTCCAGAGCCCGGCTGCAAGGCCAGCTGCGAGCGCCAGGGCAAGCGTGAGCGGCAAGCCCAGGCCGGAAGTGATCGCCCAGGCGGCCACGGCGCCGGCGATGGCCATCACAGTTCCGACCGACAGATCGATCCCGCGGGTGGCGATGACCAGCGTCATGCCGACGGCAAGGAGCGCGATCGGCGCTGAACGCTTCAGCACGTCGATGATCGGCCCGACGAAGCGGCTGCCATCGAAGCTGATGTTGATGAAGTTCGGGAAGAACACGCTGACCAGCGCGACAAGCGCCGCCAACGTGAGGATCTGGGGGGCAAGCCGACGTGCCATACGTCCCATCACGCAGGCTCCACGACCTTGGCCGCATCGGGCTTGGCAATAGCCCGCACGATCGCGTCGGTGGACACGTCCTCTCCGACGAGTTCGGCGACGTGGCGACGATCGCGCAGCACGATTACCCGGTCGCACACCGCCACCAGCTCGTCCAGTTCGGAAGAGATCACCAGGATGGACATGCCTTCCGCCGTGATCTCGTGGATCAGCCGCAGGATTTCGGCGTGCGCGCCCACGTCGATGCCGCGCGTCGGTTCATCGAGAATGAGGAAACGCGGGTTCATCGCCAGCCAGCGGGCGAGCACCACCTTCTGCTGATTGCCGCCGGAGAGATCTCCGATGGCCTTCTCCGCATCCGATGTGCGGATGTCGAGCTTCTCGATATAATGGGCCGCCAGGCGCTCCTGTTCGGCACGGGGAATGCGCGACATCCAGCCGCGGCGCGCCTGCAAGGCCAGGATGATGTTCTCGCGTACCGAGAGTTCTGCGGCTATGCCGTCGGCCTTGCGTTCTTCGGGCGCGAAACCGAAGCCGGCGGCAATCGCCTCGCGCGGGCTGCCATGGGCGACGCGGCCCTGCGCATCCTCGGTGGTTCCGCTGCCGGCGGAGCGGACGCCGAACATCAGCTGTGCCGTCTCCGTCCTGCCTGAACCCAGGAGGCCGGCAAGGCCGATCACCTCGCCACGTTCCACCGAGAGATCGAAGGGCTCGATCATGCCGGCACGGCCGAGGCCCTCGAACCGGATCATCGGTTCGCGCCGCTCGGCGTTCTGTCCTGAGGCGCCCCGATCGTGGCGTTCGGCCTCCTCGAGTTCGCGGCCCAGCATGTGCGAGATGAGCCGCAGGCGGTCCAGCTGGGCCGTTTCCGCGGTTACGATCTTGCGCCCGTTGCGCAGCACGGTGACGCGATCGCAGAGCTCGAAGACCTGGTTGAGGAAGTGCGACACGAATATGATTCCAAGTCCTTCGTCGCGGAGCCGGCCAACGATCGAAAAGAGGAGGCGGACCTCTGCGGCGTCGAGACTGGCCGTCGGCTCGTCGAGAATCAGCACCTTGCCGGAGAGCTCGACCGCCCGCGCGATAGCCACGATCTGGCGGATCGCGACCGGATAGGCGCCGAGATCGCGGTCGACGTCGATACCGATGCCATAGGGCGCCAGAATCTCGCGCGCCTTTCGGCTCTGCATGCGTGCGTCGACCAGTCCGAAGCGCCGAGGCTCACTGCCGAAGGTGAGGTTCTGGGCGACCGTCATGTTGGGCAGGAGGTTCACCTCCTGATAGACGGTGCCTATGCCCAGCGTCTGCGCCTCGGCGGTCGATGTCGGATTGATGGAATGTCCCTGCAAGAACATCTCGCCGCCATCACGGCGATAGGCTCCGGTGAGACACTTGATCAGCGTCGATTTTCCGGCCCCGTTCTCGCCCAGCAGCCCATGCACCTCGCCTGCGGCGAGATCGAAGTCCACGCCCTGAAGGGCCTTGGTGCCCGGGAACGACTTCGACAGCGATCTGATCGACAGAAGCATCTAGATATCCTGCAGCGAACCGGGGCATCATGCCCCGGTCCGGTTCGTCAGCCCAGCCTCAATAGCCCAGATCTTTGCGGGCTTCGTACTCGCCGGCAGGATCGTCGGCCTGGGTGTACAGGCGCGAATCGGTCTGGATGAACTTCTCCGGCATGGTGCCATCGGCCCAGAAGGCTTCCAGCGCGTCGAAGGCCGGCCCGGCCATATTCGGCGTCAGTTCGACGGTAGCGTTCGCCTCGCCGGCCGCCATGGCCTGGAAGATGTCCGGTACCGCGTCGATCGAGACGACCCTGATGTCTTCGCCCGGGCGCAGGCCTGCTTCCTTGATGGCCTGGATCGCGCCGATCGCCATGTCGTCATTGTGGGCGTAGAGCGCGCAGATCTCCGCGCCGCCGCCTTCGGCCTGAAGGAAACTCTCCATCACCTGCTTGCCGCCGGAACGCGTGAAGTCGCCCGTCTGGCTACGCACGATCTCGAGATTGGCATGCCCCTCGATCGCCTCGCGGAAGCCATTGGCGCGATCGATGGCGGGCGAGGACCCGGTCGTTCCCTGCAACTCGACGATGCGGCAATCGGCATCGCCGACATCGCCCACCAGCCATTCGCCGGCGACCCGCCCTTCATGCACCAGATCCGAGCCGACAGCGGTCAGGTAGAGATCATCGGAGGAATCGACCTGGCGGTCGAGCAGGACAACGGGGATTTCGGCTTCCTTGGCCTCCTGAAGCACGCTGTCCCATCCGGTAGCGACCACCGGGGCAAGCAGGATCGCGTCGACATCCTGGGCAATGAAGGAGCGGATGGCCGCAATCTGGTTCTCCTGGCGCTGCTGGGCATCCGAGAACTGGAGCGTGTAGCCGCGTTCTTCCGCCTGCTGCCGCGTGAGCGTCGTCTCGGCCGCGCGCCACCCGGACTCCGAGCCGATCTGCGAAAAGCCGACAGTCTGGGCAGAAGCCGTCGCGGTGAGCGCCAATAGCGCGGCACCTGTCAAAAGGGTCTTCATCATGATTTGTTTCCTCCGCTTGTACGGCCGAGCATCGGGGCTCGACCTGAGTTCATTACTGGAGCCCATCAGCGCTGCTCCCTTCGCGCATCCGATCCGGCCAGTCCCGCCGGAACGTGTCTTGTTGCCCCTTGGGGCAGGCAAATCTCCAATTGCGTCCGCCCCCCCTCATCGATCTCAGAGCACGCGGACGGGCTGCGTTTCGGGCGAGCCGTGCAAGGGCGCAGCCGCGACCGAATTGCGAAGCGGGAGACCGAATGGCGCGGCCTCTATCTCGAAGACGTCGCCCGAAAGCGCCGTCGTTTCCCCGAAAAGGGCAGCTGTGGGCGTCCCGAACATGTGGATGTGCACGTCCCCGGGCCTGAGGAAGACGCCGCGCCCGAAAAGGTCTTTCTCGAGTTCGGCGACGGAATGTCCGGGATCAGCCACGTTCAGAATGATCGGGCTCATGGCGACGACCTCGCCGCCACGCATCAGCCGGAACGTACCGCTGACGACGCCCGGCAGAACGCTGACGAGGAGTTCAGGCCCGAAAGCGATCCGCGGTTCGCCGCCATACATGCCGGCCTCCCCCGTCTCTCGGGAGAAGCGGTTGGAGTACTGCCTGGAAAGCGTGAACCCGATCCGGCAAGGCAGCGCGTCCGTTCCGATCACGTAGAGTCCCGCAATCCTGGGCTGAACGGCCCCTTCGAAATCGAACAATGGCAAGGCGACGGGTGCCGAAGGCGCGACGAGCGCATCACCGGCGCCGCGGTAGAACCAGGCTGCCTTTTCACTCCCGTCCGCCTTTTCCGAAAGAGCCAGCGGGCTCCCGCTGACGACCACATGGGCGGGGTCTGGATGAAGCACCGGGGGCAGGACGCGGCCTTCCTCGCAGAGCTGGTCCAAGTCCACCGCCGCCCCCAGCCCGCGCTCCAGCACGCAGTCGCTGAGGCTCACGCGCGCCGATGCACACCACAATGCAAGGTCGTAGAGTGACTGGTCGGAAGCGACCTCGTAGGCCTCGGTTCCCTCACGGGCGACAACCTGGATCTGGCCGTCCAGGCGCCGGAACTGCGACAGAAGCACTTCATCCTCCCGAAACTCGGCGACACGCCGAGAAGGCAGCGGCTGCAAAGTGCGATCGGGAGGCGGCGTGCAGGACGCATTACCTCCGACATCCCACACGGGAAACTCTCCTCCAAGCTCTTCCCGCAAGCAGCCAGCAATACAGCCTGAAGTAGCATCAACTGTTATGCGTTAGAAATTCATTTTTTCCGGGATGACATAGCAAAATGATCATATAGCCTCTTCGGCGTCGCCCCTCGAACAGGCGCGGCGGGAGGAAACGGCATGATACATTCGGACGATCCCAGAGTCGGCCAGCATCTGCTGGTCAGGAAAGGGCTCAAATTCTCGCAGTTGCGGCTGTTGTCGGTGCTGCGCGAGACAGGTCAGATCGGCGCGGCGGCACAACAGCTCGGCATGACCCAGCCCGCCGCGTCACGGCTTCTGGGCCAGCTTGAGGACATGATCGGCGCTCCGATCTTCAGACGTCACGCGCGGGGCGTGTCTCTCACGGAGGCAGGCGCCATCATGGCCGAACAGGCTGAACGCACCCTGCACGAGCTCGATCTATCGCAGGCGCGGGTCATGCAGGCCGTGCAGGGGACACGCGGTCTCGTCCGGATCGGCTCCGTGACGGGACCGTCCCTCGACCTTGTCCTGCCACTCGTGCGCGAAGCGCGGGTGTCTTCTCCGGCGGTCGAACTGGCGGTGCAGGTCGATACCTCCGACCGGCTGGCCGAGGGTCTGCTGTCGCGCGATCTCGATTTCTACGTCGGGCGCATTCCGGATGGAGCCAATGCCCAGCCTTTTGCTGTCGTCGACATCGGTGACGAACCCATCGCGCTGGTCGTGCGGGAGGATCACCCGCTCACCCGCGTCAAGGACCTCACGTTGGAACAGTGCATGGCCTATGACTGGATCTCGCAGCCCCCTGGCGGTCTCTTGAGGCGCACGGCGGAAGATTACCTGCTTTCGCGTGGATTACCGCTGCCGCGGCGGATGATGGGCACGGCCTCGACGCTGTTCACGCTGGCCCTTATCCGCAAGACCAATGCGATTGCGCCGCTGGCCAAGGCGGTGGCGGATTTCTTCATCGAAAGCAGCGGGCTCGGCAGTCGTCTGGCAAGCCTGCCGGTGGCGCAAGACCTTACCGTCAAGACCTACAGCGTCGTCACGCGCCAGGATCGCGATCTCTCTCCGGCCGCAGAGACGGTTCTGTCCGCCCTCCTGAAGCGTTGTCGCACCTACCAGGCGACTATCGGCTTGCATCCGCAGGGCGCGGACTGACGGGGCGCAGGCCTGGGGAAGAGCCTCTTCACCAGCTGAGCAGAAGCGCGCCTTTCGGCCCGATCACCCAATCGGCGACCATCAGCCTGCCTCCCTCCATCGGCCTGGATCGCCCCGACAACACATCGCGGTATGTCCCCTCTGCCAGGGCTGGAGGCAGTTCGATCCGCGTATCCCCCCAATGCCGGGCATCGGCCGACAATTCACCGGCCAGGCGCGGCACGAGGACAAGCGCCGCATCACCCTTGTGGAGACGCGCATAGGCCAGCAGGCTTTCGGCGCCGCTACCCCGGACCTGGAGCGGCAGATACTGGCCCCACGTGAACAGGTCGGCGCGTTCGTTCCGGGCGGCGAGACCGGCTGCCAGGACATCCATTTTCAACGCGGAGAAGGTATCGCCTTCGTTCTGTCTCGCGGTGAGCATCTCGCGCAACATGCCGAAGTCTACCGGGCGCCGGTTGTCGGGATCCACCAGACTGAAATCGCCCGTTTCGGTCCCCTGGTAGATGTCTGGAATGCCCGGCGCGGTAAGCTTGACCAGCAGCTGGCTCAACGCGTTCCGCCGTCCGGCGGCTCGATAGGTCTGCGTCTTTCGCACGAAATCCGACAGAAAGGCGCTGCCGGGCTCGAGCAGACCTTCGGCATAGGCGCGCACGGCAGATTCGTACTCCGCGCCGATGTTGGTCCAGGTCGTGCGGAGCTTCGCCTCCCGGACGGCCTTCTCAAGAAACTCCAGGAAGCGCGCGCGCAGGGTCGCAATTCCGTCGCCGTCGTCGGCATCAAGACCTTCGGGCCACGCCGCCATGAGGGCCTGGTAGATCATCCATTCGAGTTCGGGTTCCGGCGCCGGCTTGCCCTCCACCTTTCGGACGAGACCGCTGTTGGCAGCGCGCCAGCGGGCGACCAGCTGCGCCCATTCTTCCGGCGCGCCGGTGAGCGAAAACAGGCGCGCGCGGGCATCTTCGCCGCGTTTGGTGTCGTGCGTCGCCGTCGCTGTCAGTGACAGGGGATGACGGCTCTGCCGCTCATCCATCAGCCGGTGGAACCGCTCCAGCGAAGGCCGGGGACGCTCGGGCTCGCAGCCCACCTCGTTCAAGGCCAGAAGCCGGTGATCGCGGTAGAAGAGCGTGTCCTCGACGCCCTTCGCCATTGCCGGGCTGGAAAGCTGCTGGAAAAGACGCCTCGCGCGGGCGGTTTCGTCGTCGGCCGGGTCCCTCTCGATGAGGATATCGCGCAGGAATGCGATCAGATCGGCCGCAACCTCCGGGTCCCGTTCGCCCAGTTCTTCTGTCGCCCGATCAAAGGCCTCACGATCTGCCGCGCTTGCGGCCTCGGCGCCGACATAGGTGCGGTAGACGGGCATCGCCACGATGAGGGCGGCCAGGCCATGCCGGACGCTATCAATGTCAAAACGCCGGTCGGACAGCGAGGTCAGGATGTCAGCCAGACGATGCAACTCGCCTTCGAAATTTATGGTCGCAATCTCGCGCTTGGCCGTGCGGCGAGCGCTGTGCAGGTCCGGCGCGCCGGTGTCCGTCTCATAGGCGCGGGCCAGCTTTTCCAGCCCTTCGGCATCGGCGAGCAGGTCTACCGTGGCATCGACGAACTCGTAGCCGGTCGTGCCCTGGATCGGCCAGTCGGCGGGCAGAAGCTCGTCGGGCGCAAGGATCTTCTCGACGACCAGGTAGACGTCCGGACCCACCGCCTCACGCAGCATGTGAAGATAGGAGGCCGGATCGGCCAGCCCGTCGACATGGTCGATGCGCAGGCCGTCGACACGGCCCGAGCGCACGAGCTCCAATGTCAGGCGGTGAACGTCGTCGAAGACGGCTCGATCTTCGACCCGGACGCCAGCCAGTCCCGTGATCTCGAAGAAGCGGCGATAGGACAGCGTGCGTCGCGCCTCCTTCCAGAACATGAGCTGCCAGGGCTGCTCGTCATGGAGGGCGGAGATAAGTCCGTGGTCACGGGAAAGGGCGGCCAGTTTCTTCGCCAGTTCGCCATCTGCCCGTGTCGTCTCCCGCACCGCATCACGCAGCTCCTCTGGCTGTGCCGGATCGCCCAGGCCGGCGGCTTGGGCGAGCCGTGCTGCCACAGGGTGATCGATCTTCGCCAACACGCCCTGCCAGCTGGCCGGGTGAAGCGGAATGCGGTTGTCGAAATAGGACATCGCCAGCCCGCCGCCCTCGACGTCCAGAATGAGCGACAGTTCGCCCTCGGCTAGCGCTTCCCCGAACGGCCGCCCCAGGATTGGCAAGGTCAGTTTTCGCGACCAGTCGATATCGAAATGTCGTGCGTAACGACTCTGCTCACCCCATTCCACGACATCGCGCCACCAGGGATTTTCCATCGATGCGGCCATGTGATTGGGCACGATGTCGAGGAGTAGCCCCAGCCCTTCGGCCTTGAGGCGATCGCTCAGCCGCTCGAACCCGGCCCAACCGCCAAGCACGGAATCGATCTCGTTGTGGTCGGTGACGTCATAGCCATGGGTCGAGCCGCTGGTGGCGGCGAAAAGGGGGGAGGCATAGAGATGGCTGACGCCCAGTTGTTTCAGATAAGGCACGATCTCGAGGGCGGCTTCAAAGTCCATATCGCCGCGGAACTGCAGGCGATAGGTGGCTACAGGGGTCTTCATCGGCGCGGCCTCCCGGCCGCCATGCGGGCCGTAACGTCGGCAAAGAGCGGCAGCTCTTCCAGCTCTTCGAGGGTGATCTTCATGCGTCTGCGCCAATTCGGGTAGGTCCCGCTCGTTCCAGGCAGGTTCGTCGGCTCGTCTTCGCCCACGAGGTCCGCGACGCGCACGCCGGCCAGGAGCGCGTTGGTATCCGACAGAAACCCGTGCACGGCCACGCTGAGACTGTCGGGCGGCGGCTCATGCGGTTCGCCGATGGCCGACTGCCATTCGGATGGAATCTGATCTTGTCCCACAAGCAGCCTGGCCAGAGCCCGACGTTCCCCGTGTCGATTGCTGCGCTGCTCGTCGGCGCCGGCCTGGTCGATCAGCCCATATTCGAGACGCAGGTCGACATCGTGGGCCTGCCACCAGCCTCGAAACGTCGGCAGATCATGCGTCGACAGGCAGGCAATCGAGTTGCGGGGATAGTCGGCAGCCGCGCGGAAGCCCTCTCCCCCCTGCTCGAAATAGAGGATGCGGTAGGACAGGATGGCGGCATCGCTCATCACGTCTCGAAAGCCCTCGGGCACGTGGCCGAGATCCTCGCCGATCACCAGCAACTGTCGTTCCTGGGAGTGATCCGAGAGGCGTCGCAGCAATTGCTGGAAAGGGTAGCGGAGATGCGCGCCCTCCGAAGCCGGTGCACCTTCGGGAACGAGGAAGAGCTGCTGCAAGGCCATGACGTGGTCGATCCTCAGCGCTCCCGCATGACGGGCAGCATCGACGATCAACGCCTCGAACGGGCGATAGTCCTGCCGGATCAGTGCGAGCGGCGAGAGTGCGGCAATGCCCCAGTCCTGGCCTTGCGTGCTGAAATAATCCGGCGGCGCGCCGATGGTGGCCCGCGCCACGTAGTCGTCCGGCGCGCTCCACGTCGCGGAACCGTCAGGCTCGTCGCCGACGGCGAGATCGAGATAGAGCCCGATGCGCATGCCGGCCTCGCGTGCAATCTGGCCGGCAGCGGCCAGTTGGCGCTCGGCCAGAAACTGGAGCCAGAGGTGAAAGGCCACCTCATCCGCCGCCGCTTCGGCAAAGTCCTCGACGGCCGCGCTCTCCGGATCGTGATAGGCCTCTGGCCAACCGCGCCAGCCGGCGCCATGCCCATCTTCGGCCATTCGCGCAGACAATGCCTCGAACAGAGCGTGGCGCGTCAGATGCAGCGAGGCTGCCTCCCGATAAGCGACGAAATCCTGCGCGGCGCCGGCAGCCGTGCCATGCCAGACCTGCTTCAGCGCACGGAGCTTGATCTCGGCGACATGGGCATAGTCCACGAAGTCGCCCGCATTTGCTTCTTCGAGCCCTCGTGGGCTGTGGGCCGACACTTCAAAACCCTCAACCCGGTCCACCGCTATGTAGAGCGGATTGAGAAACCGGCGGCTCGACGGTGAAAAGGGGCTGCAGCGCTCCGGGTCGGCCAGGAACGGCGCATGAAGTGGCGTCAGGCCGACGAAATCCGCCCCATGCCTGGCAGCGATGGCACACAGGCTTTCCAGATCTGCGAAATCTCCGATGCCCCAGCTGCGCTGCGACTTCAGTTCGTAGAGCTGTCCGGTGATGCCCCAGGCAGGTGCGTCTCGGAGCCATTGCGGCAGGTAGCACCTTGCCTTCTCGCCGTCGGATGCGGGAGTCCGTGCTGCGACCGGCGCCGCTTCGCCCTCGTTCAGCACGCCGAGGCTTTCGAGGAGATGCCGTTTGGTGGAGTCGGCGGTTTTTACCAGGGTGCCATCCGCACCGGGATAGCCGCGCGCTATGCCGACCTGCTCGGCCAACCCGTCAATATTGCCTTTATCCATGCGAGCCTCTTCGAGCTGTCGGTCGGACCAGCTGGTTCAACTTCACGCACGAGTGCTTGTTCCCTCTCCCCGTCTCGCCGGAACAAACTCGTGCCTATCCGGTTGGAACAGCTGGAGCCGAAGGATGAGGGAATTCACGTGAACACATACTTCCTACGAGTTCGTGGGCACATCCTGCGCACTCACCGCCCGGGCGCCGCGTGCCCATGAGCAGTGAGCAGCAGTTACGGGAACTCGCGGCCAACCGGATTGTCTTCGAGGGTATCGGACCCGAAATCGATGGCGGACGGTTCCCCGCGAAAGTCGCGATCAACGAGGTTTTCGTCGTCGAGGCCGACATATTCGGCGACGGCCATGATGTGATCGCCGCTGCCCTCGTCTGGCGCGCCGCGTCCGCTTCAGAGTGGACGGAAGAACCGATGAGGTTCCATGAAAACGATCGGTGGATCGGTCATGCGCGCTTTCCCGCCATGGGTTCTTATGAATTCTCCCTCATCGCCTGGCGCGATCTGTTTGCCACCTGGCGCAAGGACACCTCGAAGAAGGTGGCCGCGGGGCAGACGGTTTCGCTCGAAATCATCGAAGGTGTCGAGCTTGTCGAGATGGCCGCCTCGCACGCCGACCCGATCGATGCCGAAACGGCAGGCAGTCTGAAGAGGCTCCACAAGAAGCTCGCGACGAGCAAAGACGCGCAGGATCAACTCGCGATGCTCATGGCCGAGGAGACCTTCACGCTGATGGCGCGGGGCGGGGTTCGCACCAACCTGTCGCGCTACGAGCGCGATCTTCCCGTCGAGGTCGACAGCGAACTTGCTGCCTTCGGCGCCTGGTATGAGCTCATGCCACGGTCGCAAGGTCCCGACGGCCGGCACGGCACCTTCGACGATGTCATCCAGCGGTTGCCCTATGTGCGCGATCTCGGCTTCGACATCCTCTATTTCACCCCCATCCACCCGATCGGCAGGACCAACCGCAAGGGGCCCAACAACACGCTCGTTGCCGGCCCCGAGGATCCGGGCAGTCCCTATGCCATCGGCTCGCAGGAGGGCGGGCATGACGCGATCCATCCCGAACTCGGCAGCTTCGAGGATTTCGCGCGACTGGTCTCGGCGGCCCGGGAACATGGGCTGGAGATCGCCCTCGACTTTGCCATCCAGTGCGCGCCCGACCACCCATGGATCAAGGAACACCCCGAGTGGTTCGACTGGCGGCCCGACGGCACGATCAAGTTCGCCGAGAACCCGCCCAAGAAATACGAGGACATCGTCAACGTCCATTTCTACCGCGATGCACTGCCGTCGATCTGGTACGCGCTCCGCGACATCGTGCTGTTCTGGGTCGACAAGGGCGTGAAGGTTTTCCGCGTCGACAATCCCCACACCAAGCCCTTCCCTTTCTGGGAGTGGATGATTGGCGAGGTCCGCGCCAAGCACCCGGATACCATCTTCCTTGCAGAGGCCTTCACCCGCCCCAAGGTGATGAAGCGGCTGGCAAAGGTCGGCTTCAACCAGTCCTACAGCTATTTCACCTGGCGTAACGAGAAGCAGGAACTCATCGAGTACCTCACCGAACTGACCCAGGAAGAATGCCGCCACTACATGCGGCCGAACTTCTTTCCCAACACGCCCGACATCAACCCCTTCTTCCTGCAGGGGAGCGGGCGTCCGGGTTTCCGCATCCGGCTCGTTCTCGCAGCAACGCTTGCGGGCAGCTACGGCATCTACAACGGCTTCGAGATCTGCGACGCCGCTCCGGTGCCCGGCAAGGAGGAATATCTCAACTCCGAAAAGTACCAGTTGCGGCAATGGGATATGGATGCTCCGGGGAACATCAAGGACGACATCCGGCTGATCAACGGACTCCGGCGCACGCGGCCCGCGCTGAAGGCCTTCTCCTCGCTCAGGTTTCACAACGCCTGGAATGACAAGGTGCTCTACTACGCCAAGAGCGACCCGGCCCACGACGACTATCTTCTCTTCCACGTCCTGCTCGATCCTCACCACGCACAGGAATGCGAGTTCGAAGTCCCTCTGTGGGAATTCGGCCTCCCGGACGATGCCTCGATCGAAGTTCAGGACCTCATCCACGGCAACCATTTCACCTGGCACGGCAAGACCCAGTCGCTCACGCTTGAGCCACAGGACCGGCCCTATGCGATCTGGCGCCTTATCCCCCCGGGAGCTCCGCGATGAAACACGTCTCCCAGCCGGTCGATGGCATGATCGATCGAAGCCAGCTCGAATGGTACAAGGATGCGATCATCTACCAGCTGCATGTGAAGGCGTTCCAGGACGCCAACAATGACGGTATCGGCGATTTCGCCGGCCTCATGAAGCGGCTCGACTACATTCAGGAACTGGGAGTCACCGCGATCTGGCTCCTACCCTTCTATCCCTCGCCGCTGCGCGATGACGGCTACGACATCGCCGATTTCAAATCGATCAACCCTTCCTACGGATCGATGAAGGATTTCCGCGCCTTCGTGGCCGAAGCGCACCGGCGCGGCTTGCGCGTCATCACGGAGCTGGTGATCAACCACACCTCCGACCAGCATCCCTGGTTCCAGCGCGCCCGCAGCGCCAAGAAGGGCTCCGCGGCCCGCGACTATTATGTGTGGAGCGATACGGACGCGAAATTCCCGGAAACCCGCATCATCTTCCTGGACACCGAAACGTCCAACTGGACCTGGGACCCGGTGGCAGAGCAGTTCTTCTGGCACCGCTTCTATTCGCACCAGCCCGACCTGAATTTCGACAATCCGCAAGTGCTCAAGGAGGTGCTGAAGGTCATGCACCACTGGCTGGGTATGGGCGTGGACGGGCTGCGGCTCGATGCCATCCCCTATCTCGTCGAACGCGAAGGCACCAACAACGAGAACCTGCCGGAGACACACGAGATCCTGAAGAAGATCCGTACCGATCTCGATGCGCATTACGACGACAGGATGCTGCTCGCCGAGGCCAACCAGTGGCCCGAGGACACCCGGCCCTATTTCGGCGAAGGCGACGAATGCCACATGGGCTTCCACTTCCCGCTGATGCCGCGCATGTACATGGCGCTGGCCCAGGAGGACCGGCACCCCATCACCGACATCATCCGCCAGACGCCGGAGATTCCCGAAAGCTGCCAGTGGGGCATTTTCCTGCGCAACCATGACGAGCTGACTCTCGAAATGGTGACGGATACGGAGCGCGACTATCTGTGGCGCACCTATGCCGAGGATTCGCGTGCCCGCATCAATCTCGGCATACGCCGCAGGCTCGCACCGCTGATGCAGAACGACCGGCGCAAGATCGAGCTGATGAACTCGCTTCTGATGTCGATGCCCGGCACCCCCATCGTCTATTACGGCGACGAACTCGGCATGGGCGACAATTACTATCTGGGCGATCGCGACGGCGTCCGCACGCCGATGCAGTGGTCGCCTGACCTCAATGCGGGCTTCTCGCGCGCCAAGCCGCAGCAGCTCTACCTGCCGGTCATCCTCGACCCGATCTACGGCTACCAGGCCGTCAATGCGGAGAGCCAGGATACCGATCCTTCCTCGCTCCTCAACTGGATGCGGCGGCTCATCGCCGTGCGCAAGCAGCATCTCGCCTTCGGGCGCGGCACCATGACGATGCTCTATCCGCAGAATCGCAAGGTGCTTGCCTATGTGCGCGAATATGAGGGCGACAGGATACTGTGCGTGGCGAACCTGTCGCGTTCGGCGCAGGCGGTGGAGCTTGACCTTGCCAAATGGAAAGGCACCGTGCCGCTCGAACTGAGCGGGCGTTCGCCCTTTCCGCCCGTCGGCGACCTGCCCTACATGGTCACCCTGCCGGCATATGGTTTCTACTGGTTCCTGCTCGCCGACGAGACCGAGGCGCCGACCTGGCATCAGCATTTCCCCGAGGTGCTACCGGAATTCATCACGATGACGGCACGCGATGGGCGCCTGTCGACCGCCCTTGGCGGGCGCGAGGGACGGCAACTTGAGCAGGAGAGCCTGCCGCTGTTCCTGTCACGCCAGAGATGGTTTGCCGGCAAAGACAAGGAGATTCGCAGTGCCCGCCTTCGCCCTCTCGGCGAGCTGGGCGACGGCCAGCACATGCTCACGGCCTGCGATGTCGAGTTCGAAGGCGGCCAGCAGACCTATTTTCTGCCGCTTTCGGCCAAATGGGGCGAAGAGAACATCGCGTTCGGGTCGCCCACCCTGTCCTACACGCTCGCCAAATTGCGGCGCGGTCCTCGTATGGGCGCTCTGGTCGATGCCACGCAGGATCAGAATTTTGCGCAGCTGCTCCTGACGGGGATTGCGGAAAACACCGAGATCGACGTGGCGGACGGCAAGGTGGTCCACCTGCGCAACGCCGATCCCGCGGCGTTCGAGCGCGCGGGAGAGCCTCGCCCGGTGGCGGTCGAGCAAAGCAATGTCTCCATCGTGTTCGGCGACAGCGTCATCATGAAGGTCTATCGCCGGCTGCGCCCTGGCGCCCAGCCGGAAGTCGAGATGGCACGCTTCCTGACCAATGAGGGCGGGTTCGCCAACATGCCGGCCTATCTCGGCGCCGTCGAGCACCGCGGCAAGGATGGGACGACGGTTCTGGCCGTCGCTTTCTCCTTCGTGCGCAACCAGGGCGATCTGTGGGATGCGTTGCTCGCCGCCCTCCAGCGCGACTTTGACAATGCCGATCTCGGCGGCGGCGAATTGTCGGGCAATGAACAGGACGAAAAGCCCTTCGCCTACGATCTCACCATGGGTGAAATCCTCGGAAGGCGCACGGCCGAGATGCACCGCGCCTTGGCCGTGGAGACCGACGATCCCGACTTCGCCCTCGAAAAGACCGCCTCTGAGGATCTCGAGGGCTGGGTCGCGGCCGCGCAGGCGGAAGTCGAGGAGATGCTGGGCGCGCTGGAAGAGGCGACCGCCACGCTCGACGGAGAGGCGGCCGCGCTTGCCGACGCCGTGCTGGAAAGGCGCGACAGGCTCAAGGCGCGCATCAATGCCTGTCGCGGCCTTGAGCCGTCTGGCGGGCGCACCCGCATCCATGGCGACTACCATCTGGGCCAGCTGCTCGTCGCGCAGAACGATGTCTACATCATCGATTTCGAAGGCGAGCCGCGGCGCAGCCTGGAAGAGCGCCGTGAAAAGACGACCCCGCTACGCGATGTCGCCGGCATGCTGCGCTCCATTGATTATGTGGCCGCCGCTTCCGTGCGCCAGCAGGCGCAGATGTTGCCCGGCCAGGAAGACCGCGCTGCCGAGCGCGCGGCCCGTTGGCGCTGGCAGACGATCGAGCAGTTCCTGGCAGCCTACCGGGAGACGATCTCGGGGAGTCGCGTCGCGACGACCGATGCCGACTTCGAGCGGGCCGTGCTCGATCTCTTCCTGATCCAGAAGGCGGCCTACGAGATCCTCTACGAATTGTCGAACCGTCCGAGCTGGGTCGACATCCCGCTGGCGGGGCTCCTGGAACTGATAGCCGATGAGGCTCAGGCATGAACGCCTTTCCCGACGATTTCCCACTGGCCGAAGAGGCCCTCGCCATCGTGCGGGGGAGGCACGGCAACCCGTTCGCCGTGCTCGGCATGCATGGCGGGAGTGGTGACCCCCTGCGCGTAAATGTCTTCGCGCCGGCCGCCGCGAGCGTAACAGTCCTGCGCAAGCCCGGCGACGAAAAGGTCGTGGAACTGGCCCGGGTCCATCCCGAAGGCTTCTTTTCCGGCATCGTGCCCGACGAGACCGAACGCTTCTCCTACCGCCTGCGTCTCGAATCCGGCCCGGAAAGCTGGATCGTCGAGGACCCTTACGCCTTCGGCCCCGTATTGGGCGATCTCGACGAGCATCTGTTCGCCGAAGGCAAACATCTCGATCTCTACCGGCGCCTGGGCTCGCATCCCGTCACCCATGAGGGCGTGGAAGGGGTGGCCTTTGCCGTCTGGGCGCCCAACGCGCGCCGCGTGAGCGTGGTCGGCAACTTCAACGCCTGGGACGGACGCCGGCACCCGATGCGCCGCCGGCTCGGTGGCGGCATCTGGGAACTCTTCATCCCCGGCCTGCCGCAAGGCGAGATCTACAAATACGAAATCGTCGGCGTCCACGGCGAGGTGCTGCCGCTGAAGGCCGACCCCGTCTCGCAGGCGCACGAAAACCCGCCGGCCACCGCCTCGGTCGTCTCCGGTGAACCGCGACATGACTGGCAGGATGACGACTGGCTTGCAGGCCGGCCCGATCGCCAGCGCATCGACGCACCGATCTCCATCTACGAGCTGCATCTCGGCAGTTGGAGACGTAGCGCCGATGGGGACGTGCTCGACTACGAGGAGATCGCCGATCACCTCATTCCGTACATTCAGGAGATGGGCTTCACCCATGTCGAGCTGCTGCCGGTGACCGAACATCCGTTTTCGGGCTCATGGGGCTACCAGCCCATCGGCCTGTTCGCACCCACGCGGCGCTTCGGTCCGCCCGAAGCCTTCGCAAGCTTCGTGGACCGCCTCCACGCCGCCGGCATCGGCGTCATGGTGGACTGGGTCCCCGCCCATTTTCCCTCCGACGCCCATGGTCTGGTCCATTTCGATGGGACCGCGCTCTACGAGCACGAGGACCCTCGGCTCGGTTTTCACCAGGACTGGAACACGCTCATCTACAATTTCGGGCGGATCGAGGTTTCCAACTTCCTCCAGGCGAGTGCGCTCTACTGGATCGACCAGTTCCACATCGACGGACTGCGGGTCGATGCGGTGGCCTCGATGCTCTATCTCGACTACAGCCGCAATCCCGGCGAATGGATCCCGAACCGGTATGGCGGCAATCAGAACCTCGATGCCATCGAGTTCCTGCAGCAGACCAACACCCGTATTGCCGAACGCCATCCCGGCGCATTGGCCATCGCCGAGGAATCGACCGCATTCCCGGGTGTGAGCCGGCCGGTGCAGGAGGGCGGCCTCGGTTTCCATTTCAAATGGAACATGGGCTGGATGCACGACACGCTCGAATATATGAGCCGCGACCCGATCCACCGTCGCCATCACCATCACCAGATGACCTTCGGCATGGTCTATGCCTTCTCGGAGAATTTCGTGCTGCCGCTGTCCCATGACGAGGTGGTGCACGGGAAAGGTTCGCTGATCGGCAAGATGCCGGGTGACCGATGGCAGAAATTCGCCAATCTGCGTGCCTATTACACCTTCATGTGGGCCCATCCGGGCAAGAAACTCCTCTTCATGGGCGGTGAGTTCGCCCAGGATCGGGAGTGGAACCACGACCAGTCGCTCGACTGGCATCTTCTCGATGATCCGATGCATGCCGGGGTGAAGGAACTGGTGCGGGAACTGAACCGCCTCTATCGCGAATGGCCGGCCCTGCACGAACTGGACTGCGAACCAGCCGGTTTCGAGTGGATCGAATCCAACGACAGCGAAAACAGCGTCTTTTCCTTCCTGCGCCGCGGCCGTGGCGATGCCAGCCCCGTCCTCGTCGTCTGCAATCTCACGCCGATCGTTCGCCACGGCTACCGCCTCGGCGTGCCGGTCGAAGGACCGTGGCGCACGGTGCTGAACTCGGATGACCCCTCCTATGGGGGATCGGGCGTCGGCAATGGCGAGGCGATACCCGCGCAACCGGTTGGCTGGCACGGGCGTTCACAGTCGATCGAACTTGATCTGCCGCCTCTCGGCGCATTGCTTCTCGTACCTGAAAGCTGACCCCATGAATCGGACACGACGCATTCTGCCGGGCTCTCCCCACCCGCTCGGCGCCAATTGGGATGGGTCGGGTGTCAATTTCGCTCTCTTCTCCGCCCACGCAACTAAGGTCGAACTCTGCCTGTTCGACGCCTCGGGTCGGCGCGAGATCGAGCGTGTCGAACTGCCCGAATACACCCACGAGGTCTGGCACGCCTATCTGCCGGACATCCGGCCCGGCCAGCTCTACGGCTACCGGGTCCACGGACCCTACGCGCCCGAAGAAGGCCACCGTTTCAACCCCAACAAGCTGTTGCTCGATCCTTATGCGCGTGAACTGCGCGGCGACATACGCTGGCACGACTCCGTCTTCGGCTATCGGCTGGGACACAACAGGGCCGACCTTTCCTACGACCGGCGCAATTCGGCCTTCGTCATGCCGAAATGCGTGGTGGTCGATCCGGCCGTCACCTGGGGCAACGACATCGCACCACGCCGCCCCTGGTCGCAGTCGATCATCTACGAAGCCCATGTGAAGGGCATGACGGCGCTGCGCGAGGATCTTCCGCCACAGCTGCGCGGCACTTTCGAGGGCCTCGCCGATCCACGCGTCATCGATCACCTTGTGAAGCTCGGCGTCACGGCCATCGAGCTCCTGCCGGTGCAGGCGTTCTTCGACGACCGGCACCTGATCGAGAAGGGTCTCACCAATTTCTGGGGCTACAACACGATCGGCTTTTTCGCTCCCGCCACCCGCTATATCTCGCCCGGCGCCGACATCCACGAGTTCAAGCTGATGGTGCGCCGGCTGCACGAAGCGGGCATCGAGGTGATCCTCGACGTGGTCTACAATCATACCGCCGAGGGCAACGAGATGGGCCCGACGCTATCCTTCCGCGGCATCGACAATGCCAGCTACTACATACTGGGCGACGACCCGCGCTATTATTTCGACACGACCGGCTGCGGCAACACCATCAATCTGCGCAACCAGCGCGTCCTTCAGATGGTGATGGATTCGCTGCGCTACTGGGTTGAGGAATGCCATGTCGACGGCTTCCGTTTCGATCTGGCCTCCTCGCTCGGCCGCGACCGGGACACTTTCGACCAGAATGCCGTGTTCCTCGATGCGGTACGTCAGGACCCGGTCCTGTCCTCGGTCAAGCTGATCGCGGAGCCTTGGGATACCGGTCCCGATGGCTACCAGCTCGGCAACTTCCCACCTGGCTGGGCGGAGTGGAACGATCAGTACCGCGATACCGTACGCGGTTTCTGGCGCGGCGATGACGGCTGCACACCCGTGATCGCCGGCAAGCTGCTCGGCAATGCCGCGCGCTTCGACAAGCGCGGCCGCCGTCCCTGGGCAAGCGTCAACTTCGTCACGGCACATGACGGCTTCACCCTCATGGACGTGGTCAGCTACATGGACAAGCACAACGAGAGCAATGGCGAAGATAACCGCGACGGGCACTCCCACAATGTCAGCCACAATTGGGGTGTTGAAGGCCCGACCGACGACGAGGGCGTGCTTGAGTTTCGCGATCGGATGCGGCGCAATCTGATCGCCACCACGCTGCTCTCGCAGGGCCTGCCGATGCTTCTGATGGGCGACGAGGTCGGGCGCACCCAGAATGGAAACAACAACGGCTACTGCCATGACGACGAAATCAACTGGCTGCCGTGGGCGGGCCATTCCGAGCGCAATGCCGCCTTCATGGAGTTCGTGCGAACGGTCATCAGAATACGCCAGACACGTCCGCTCTTCCGGCAGCGCAACTTCGTCCATGGGACACCACAAGAAAACGGTTCGAAGGACGTCGCCTGGCTGAGACCAGACGGCGCCGACATGGAGCAGGAGAACTGGGACGATCCCCAGTTCCGGTCGCTTGCCCTCATTCTCGGAGGGCCCGATGCCGCCGCTCTGGTCTTGCTCAACGCAGGCGAAGACGATGTGGAGTTCACGCTGCCGGCGGGACCCTTTTCGTCCTGGCGGCTGTTGATCGACAGCGCGCGCGGTTACGCGGATGCCGGCTACGGCGAAACGATACAGGGCAAGATCAGCGTGCCCGGCCGATCGATGCTGGTCGCGGAGAGCGTCGATGACAGGCAGCGCTGAGGACCAGGCCCGCGTCTTCGCGCGAAGCTGGGGCGCGGAAATCACGCGCCCGGGAGAGGTGCGCTTCCGCATCTGGGCGCCCGGACAAGACGAGCTTGCCATCCTGATCGATGGTGTCTCACGGGCGATGAGGCGTGACCCCGAGGGCTGGTTCGAACTTCACGCCGAGGGCGTGTCTGCCGGTTCCGCCTATCAGTACCTTCTTGCCGACGGCATGGCCGTGCCCGACCCCGCCTCGCGTCTTCAAGGCGGGGACGTCCATGGCCCGTCCGTGGTCGTCGACCCCGCCCGCTATCGCTGGCGCAACAACGGCTGGACTGGCAGGCCGTGGGAAGAAGCCGTCATCTACGAGCTGCATCTCGGCACGTTCACCGAGGAGGGTACCTTTCGTGCGGCATCCGAACGCCTGGCCAGCCTCGCCGAGCTCGGTATCACGGCGATCGAGCTGATGCCCGTCGCGCAGTTTTCCGGCAACCGGGGCTGGGGTTATGACGGCGTGCTTCTCTATGCGCCGCACCCCGCCTACGGCACACCGGACGACATGAAAGCCTTCATTGACGCCGCGCACGATCATGGGCTGATGGTCCTGCTCGACGTGGTCTACAATCATTTCGGCCCGGACGGGAATTATCTCAACGCCTATGCTCCGGACTTCTTTCACCCCGAACGACATACGCCCTGGGGCGCGGCCATCGCCTATGAGCGCCAGCCCGTCCGGGATTTCTTCATCGAGAATGCGCTCTACTGGCTGGAGGAGTTCCAGCTCGACGGCCTGCGTTTCGACGCGATCGACAACATCGTGGACGAGAGTTCCGACCCGGAGCTGATGGTGGAGATCGCCCGGCGTATCCGGTCCAGGTTTCCCGACCGCCATATCCATCTCACCACCGAGGACAACCGCAACATCACGCGGCTCCACGAGCGTGGCGCCGATGGCGAGGTGGTCCTTCATACCGGCGAATGGAACGACGACATGCACAACGTGCTGCATGTCATCGCGACGGGCGAAGTCGATGGCTACTATGCCGATTTCGCCGATGATGTCTGGGCCAAGCTCGGCCGTGCGCTCGCTGAAGGCTTCGCCTACCAGGGAGATGTGTCCCCCCACGTGGGCAAGGCGCGGGGAACGCCATCCGCCCATCTGCCGCCCACGGCCTTCATCGACTTCCTTCAGAACCACGACCAGACCGGCAACCGCGCGCTGGGCGAACGGCTCACCCGGCTGGCCGATCCGCGCACGCTCGAACTGATGTCCGCGATGCTGCTCCTGTCTCCCCACATTCCCCTCCTCTTCATGGGCGAGGAACATGGCGACGAGCAGCCCTTCTTCTTCTTCACCGATTTCCAGGGCGACCTCGCCAGGGCGGTGCGCGACGGGCGTCGCCGCGAGTTCGCGTCCTTTGCATCCTTTGCCGGCAGCGAAGAGGAAATTCCCGACCCCAACGACCCGCAGACCTTTATGTCCAGCCGCCCCGACTGGAGCACCGGTTCCACTGATACGGGCCGCCGGTTTCTGGCACGCACGCGTCAGCTCCTGTCGCTGCGGCATGAGAGGATCGTGCCGCTGCTTCGCCAAGCCGCGCCTGCGGCGGGAAAGGTGCTGATGGCCGAGGATGGAGCCGTAGCGGTCGACTGGAGATTCGGGTCCGCCACACTGTCGTTGCGCGTCAATCTGTCGGACCAGGAACGAACGCTTCCCGCTGCCCCCGGCGAAGTGATCTGGGCCGACCCGCCCGTCGGGTCGGATACGGATGCGCGGGGAAGGTCTTCCCGCGCCTCCATCCTCCTCACGGTGTCGGAGACGAGCTAGCGAGAACAAAAACGAGTTCACGCGGTTAGAGCGACACAGCAGCAACGGGAGCGCCCGGACATGGACGACAGGGAAGAACGCATTCGCGCGAAAGCCTACGAACTCTGGCAAGAGGCCGGCCGGCCCGAAGGCCGCGAAGCCGAGCATTGGGAAGAAGCCGAAAGGATGATCGACGCCCAGGACACCGGCGGCGAGGCGGATTTCGGCGTCAATCCGGAGCAGTCGGGCCCCGCCCAACCCGATCAGATCGAGACGGTGGAGGCCGAAGTTCCGGTCAAGCGCAAGAAGAAGGCGTCGGCGCGTCCGTCACGCAAGCCGTCCGACACGGTATGATCCTCCCGGCCCCGCGCTCGGTGCCTGGCCGGTTCGGTCTCAGTCGACATGGACCCGCACGGTCGCGGCACGGCCTGCGGCGTCGATGACGGTCAGGGTCGATTGGCCTCGCCCGTCGGGTTGCCACTGGCTCGTTCGGGCGCGGGCGGGTTCGGAAACCGCCCGGCCATTGGCGAGCCAGCGGAACGGCGCCCGCCCGCCCTGCAGCTTGAGCACCAACGGTGCCACACGGCCGATGGATGTCGCCAGCTCCACCCGTGCTCCGTCGGGTGGAAAGACGATCTCCGGCGGCGGTTCAACCGCCAGGCGGGCACCTGGCGCCTCGCGAACGGAAACGAAGCGGCGCAGCGTGACGGGAAGCTCGTCGCGGGCCAGCCGCACCGCGCCTGCGGGCGCACGCGCCAGGGGCGTCGCGGCAACGCCAGAACGCTGGAAGGCCGTGAACAGGATGGGAGCGGCGGTCGCATAGCCCGATATGCCCGGCACGGGCGCTGCGTCAGCCCTTCCGACCCAGACCCCGATCACATGCCTCCCGTCGAATCCGACCGACCAAGCGTCGCGATAGCCATAGGAGGTACCGGTCTTGTAGGCGATGCCACGCCGGGATGCACCCTCCGGTGGATTGACGCCCGCCAGCATGTCGGCCACGTGCCAGGCCGCGCGCGGTGCGAGCATTTCGCGCCGGGCGGGGCTTCCGCCCGGTCTGTCCGTCAGCTGCACGGCCCGCCCGCCATTGGACAGGCCCGTGTAGAGCTGGACAAGCTCGGACAGCGTCACCCCCGCCCCGCCAAGCGCGATGGCGAGCCCCGGAGCCCCGTCGCGCGGCAGGACCGGGCTCACCCCGACGCGCCGGAACCGTGCCGCCAGACGTGCCGGCCCCACCGCATCCAGCAGATGCACGGCCGGGACGTTGAGCGAGAGTTGAAGCGCGGTGCGCACGCTGACATCGCCTTGATAGGCCATGTCGAAATTGCGCGGACGGTAGCCGGCAAAATTTGCGGGACGGTCCTCGATCATGGTTTCCTGGGCAACCAGTCCCTCCTCGATCGCGAGCCCGTAGATGAAAGGCTTCAATGTCGATCCCGGGGAACGAACGGCACGGGTCATATCGATCCAGCCCGACCGGCGATCGTCGAGAAAGTCGGGCGACCCGACCCGCGCCAGGATTTCGCCCGTGGAGGCGTCTGCCATCAGGATCGCGACGGAAATGCGGGGGCCAAGTTTTTCGGCCGCTTCACGCGCCACGCGCTCGAGGCTCTCCTGGATCGGCCGGCTCAGCGTCAGGCTGTGGCGGCCGTCTGCCGGCAACGCTCTGAGCGCCTCGTCGGCTGCGTGCGGGGCGAAAGCCGGCATGGCCAGGCGCCGGTCGGGTACGCGGGCTTCGGCCGCGCGGGCGGCCTCGCCCGCCGGCACGAGACCTGCCGAGACCATGCGCGCCAGCACCCGGTCTCGCGCCTCCTCTGCGGCGTCGGCGTTGCGGTCCGGCCGCCGGCGCTCGGGCAGTTGCGGTAGGGCGACCAGCAGAGCGGACTCGTCGAGTTCGAGCCGCCGCGGCTCCTTGCCGAACCAGGCGAGTGAAGCGGCGCGAACGCCTTCCAGATTACCGCCATAGGGCGCGAGCGCCAGATACAGAGCCAGTATCTCGTCCTTCGACAGGCGCCGCTCGATCTGCAGGGCGCGGACCATCTGCCTGAGCTTCGCGCCCATGGAGCGTGCCTCGCGCGGTTCAATGAGGCGGGCCAGCTGCATGGTGATGGTTGAACCGCCGGAAACGATGCGGCCGTTTGCGGCGAATTGTCCGGCCGCGCGCAGGAGTGCCAGCGGGTCGATGCCGAAATGCGAGCGGAAACGCCCGTCTTCATAGGCAACCAGCATGTCGAGGAAGACGGGATCGATTTCGGCAAGATCCGTGCCCAGACGCCAGCGTCCATCGGCGACGGCATAGGCTCGCAGCAGACGTCCATCACGGTCCACCACCTCGACGGAGCGCTCGGCCAGCGCTTCCAGCGGCGGGGGATGGGCGCGGTCGAGCACATCCAGCGTGACCAGCGCGGCTCCCACGAGGAACAACAGTCCCGCGGAAAGGACGGCGGTCATGCGCCACCGGGACAGGGTGGCCATCACCGGGGCGCCAGCACCTCCAACGCGCCGGTCGCCGTGCGCGCGGAGAATTGGGGCCGGTACATGTCTTCCACGATGGCCGCCGGATGTGCGTAGACACCAGGGTTCACCGCCCGAACCACATAGGCCGCCATTTGCTCGCGGGCGCTTTCCGCTGTGCGCTCGAAGGCCGCGGTAAAGCGATCGTAGCGGAATTCGACATGGGCCGCATTGGCTTCGCCCAGCCATTCGAAATTGGTGAGGTCGGCCGAGCCCACCAGACGCGGATTGTCGATTTCGAAACCCGCCGGCAGGAGATCGGTCATCACCACCTGCGAAGGCCAGCTGTTGAACTCCGTGAAGCGCAGCACGACCACGTAGCGTTCGTTCTGGACCACCTCGCTGACATTTACCGGCTCGCCTTCGAGCGTGAAGTAGCTGCGCTCGATCTCGAAGCCGTCGCCGCCAGCCGGCAACGGCTGAGCCGGCGCGGCCACCGTCGTCAACACCAGATCGACCGCCTCGGGAGAACGATTGACCAGCATCAACGGGCTTTCCATCAGATCCCGGCCTTCGAGCCTGCGGGCGAAACTACCGCGATGTTCGGCGCCGTCGATCTCAAGCCTGATGTCGGAATCTGCCATCCGCATGGCGCGGGCGGCGAGCAGCATCCAGGCCTGTTCCTGCGTGCTGGTCTGGGTACGGCGCGAGCGGGCGCTCTCGACCATGTCCAGCATGGCCGGAATTGCGGTCGGCGCCGGCGACGTCTCGGCAGCCAGCGCCAGCATGGCCGCTCCGTCACGCAGGGCCGAGCCGAAATCCGAACGCATGAGGTTGTCGGCCTGGACATCGGCGCGCGCCTTGCGCAAGGCCGACGCAAAGGCGCGGTCGGCCCGCTCGGTATCGCCGTAGTGCGCCAGGGCGGCGCCGATCTGGGCCCGCGCCATGGGGCTCGCGAACTCGTCCAGCCGCGTATCGGCATAGTAGCGAAGATCGCCGACCGAGGCGCGCCGGTTGCGCGCAAGGACATAGAGGGCATAGGCGATATCGGTTCCGCGCTCTTCCACATCGGTCGTGTAGGAAAGAGTGTTCTGCAGATTCTGGATGACCCGCGTCAGTGCCTGCGACGGCACGGGGTGCCCGAGCTCGGCGGCGCGCGTCAGGAACTCGCCGATATAGGCGTCGAGCCACAGATTGCCCCAGCCCGGTCCCCAGAGGCCGAAGCTGCCTGTCGCGGTCTGGAAACCGAGCACGTCGGAGATCGCCGCCGCGATGCGCCCGTCGAGATCGGGGTCGACCGGCAGGCCGGCGAGCTGCGAGAGTTCGGCTGCATAGAGAAGAGGCAGCGCGCGACTGGTGAGCTGCTCGGCGCATCCGTAGGGATAACGGTCGAGCGCCATCAGCACCGACGGGATGTCGAGGGCCGCAAGCGGTGACACGCCCAGGCTGACGAAGGCGCCGTCGAGCAGGCTGTCGCCCAGCAGGCCCCCGTCGACGCGGATCGAGCCGCCATTGGCCGCAAGCTCCACGATGCGCTGTTGGGTGACCGGCATGGAAGCCGGCCGTACGGTGAGGAAGGCCGTGCGCTCGATCGCCGTGCCATCTTCATGTTCGAGCATCACCGTGAGCACACCTTCCCCGGTGCGGGTCGCGCCAAGGGGAAGCGTCAGCGTTTCGACCCCTCCCTCGCCCAGCCACAAAGAGCCGGGAGCATCACCGATGTCGATACCGGCGGAACCTTCGCTGCGGATCTGCAGCCGGTAATCGCCGACGGGGCCATCCGTGTTGGCAACGTCGAGGCGCAGGAAGGCGCGATCGCCGGGAGCCAGGAAACGCGGCGCGCTCGCCGTGACGACGACCGCATCGCGCACGATGACGTCCGCACTGGCCTGGCCGACCCCTTCCTTCGACCAGGCGACGGCCATGATGCGCGCCGTGCCGTTGAACTCCGGCAGGTCGAAAGCGATCTCGGCGCGCCCTTCATCGTCCAGTTCCACCGGACCGGAAAAGAAGGCGAGCAAGCGCTCGGTGGGTGGGCTGCCCTGCATGAGAATGCCGCCATCGCCGCCCGTGCGCAGCCGTCCGGCGGCCCCCAGCGACCCGTCGATGAGCCGTCCGTAGAGATCGCGGATTTCAAGACCCAGCGCACGCTGGCCAAAATACCAGTCCTGGGGGTCCGGTGCCGTGTAGTTGGTGAGGTTGAGGATGCCGACATCAACCGCCGCGACCGTGACATAGGCACGCTCGCCTGCGGGCAGGTTGGCGACCGTGACGGGCACCGTCAGCCTGTCGCGCGGCGCGGCCATTTCCGGCAGGTCGAGCGACACGTCCAGCGCCCGCTCGGCGGGATCGATGGCCAGCCATTTGACCCCGATGGCGCGCGCGGGCATGCGGCTCTCGATCGCCTCGCCCGGCCGATAGAGGGTCGCCGTCACATAGGCCCCCGCGCCCCAATCGGCACTGACCGGGATTTCCACCTCGCCGCCTTCCTCGGGCATGATGGTGTCAATCGTTTCGTGCAGGCGCTCGTTTCCGACCGTCACCAGAAGCTGCCCGGCGAAACGCGGCGAGACCTTGAGCCGGGCCGTTTCTCCGATCTCGTAGCCGTCCTTGTCGAGCGCGATCTCCAGCGCGTCGGGCGTCTCCGTGGATGCCGCGTCCACGAACCAGCCGGCTTCGAACTCGATACTCGTCACCGGCCCCATCGGATCGGCGGTATCCACCTCCAGCCGGTAGCGGCCCCACTGCACGGGGAAGGTGATGCGGCCGGCATCGCGGAGTCCGGCATCGACGGTGCCGTTCGCCACCTCGCTCGTGTAGGTCACGGGCTCGTAGTTCCAGCCGCTGTCGGTGCGGTACCATTGATAGTTGCGTTCGATCTTCTTCAGCGACCAGCGCAGCCCGGCCAGATCCTCGCGGCTGCCATCGGGCGCGGCGGCGATCACCGAGAAGGAGGCCGTGGTGTTCTCGGGGACCGAATCGCCTGCAAAGTCCGGCCTCACGCCGACCAGCATCGTTTCCGGCGTAATCGGCAATGTCAGCCGCCGCTCGACTGCGCGGCCGCCCGGTTCGCGCATGCGCACCGTCACCGTGGCCTCGATGAGGCGCGTGGTGGAAGGCATTTCACCGAGGGCGACTGCGATCGTGGCGCGTCCCTGCGCATCCGTTTCCGGCAGATCTTCCAGCGCCTCCATCGTGGCCCCGACATCCTCCTCGTCGGCCATGCCGAAACGGTAGCCCGGAAAGACGCCCCACTCGCGTGTGGTGGCCACGGAAACCTCGCCTTCCAGCCGCATGCCCCGGGCGGGGGCGCCATAGAGGAAGCGCCCGTCAACCTCCACCGTCACGGTGCCGAAAGGCTCGATGCTTTCCGCCTCGCTGGTCAGATCGAACTCGATCCGGTCGGGCACGAAATCCTCGACAAGGAAGGAGGCGTTGGCCAGCGCCGGACGGGCAGCGTCGGCGTGAATGGCCAGCGACCAGGTGCCGCGCATCGCGTTTGGCGCCAGCGCCAGCGCCAGCGCATGGCCGCCCAGCGCGTGCCCGTCGCTCACGATACGCCGATCCTCCACCCCGTCGGGACGCGACAGGATGAAGGTGAGCGGCAGGTTCTCGATCGCCTCGCCGCGATCGTCCCGCGCGAGTGCGGCCAAATGCACCGTCTCGCCGGCCCGGTAGATGCCACGCTCCGTCCAGGCGAAAATATCCAGCGCGCCGGGCGCCGGGCGGCCCTCCACGCCGCGATCGGAAAGGTCGAACCCCGCGCGGCTCAGGTCGAGGAAGACGAAATCGTCGCCCTCGCCGGTGGCCAGAAGCGCGACCGGCGCCATCGCGGCGGTGCCGCGCATCAGGCCAGGATCGAACCGCGCGGACCCGTCCGGGCCGGTGGTGGCGGTGCCCAGCACCTCGTTGTTGCGGGCGAGAAGCTGCATGTCCACGCCGGCGAGAGGCGTGGCGGAACCGAGGCTGCGGGCAAAGACGGATAGCCCGTCTTCTCCAGCGAAAGTCGACAGGCCGATGTCGGAAACGACGAACCATTGCGTGGCGCGCGCTGTCCAGGGTTCGGAGGAATCGCCTTCCGGCACCGCGACCAGCACATAGACGCCGGCTCTGCGCTGGGGCAACGCCTCGTCCACGGGAAAGGAGGTGACGACCTCGCGGTTGAGTTCACTGGCGACCTCCAGCCTGCCCTGCCACACCGGCTCGCCAAGTTCGTTGGCGAAATTGTCGGCCTCCCAGCCGCCGAGTTGGCGCAGGAACTGGAAACCGGACATCAGCTGCGCGAGCGCGCGGTCCCCGACACGGTAGAGGCTGATCTCGACGTTGTCGGTATTGACGCTGATCACCGGAATGCCGCGTCGCATGGTCGACGGCAGCACGAAATTGTCGCCGGTAAAGCGGATCGAGGGCGAACGGTCGCGCACGTAGATCGACAGCGCAACGTCGTCCTCCAGCGCTTCACCGACGGTGGAAGGCAGCCCGCGCCGCAAGGTGACGCGGTAATGGCGACCATGGCGCAGCCCTTCCACGCAGATTTGCTGGCCAGAAGCATCGATAGCCGGTGCCGCCGCGCCGTCGAGCGTCACGAAGGAGGAGAAATCGACGCCCGAGCGCGGCAGATCTTCGGAGAGCTGAACGCAGATGCGCGGCTCGGCCGCCTCCGTGTCAACCGTATGGTCCACGACGCGGAAACCGCGCCGGCTTCTCAGTTCGGCCTGCTCGAGACGTACACCCTCATTGTCGACCAGATCGAGACTGGCTTCGTAGGCCGCCATGGCCGGCCGGTAGAGTTCCCGCCTGTCGAGTGCGCGCGCCAGCCATGTCAGCGCTTCGGAACGGTCGGAAACGGTCCGGCTCGCCTGATAGGCGTTGATGGCGGCGGAGGAGGCGTCGCGCGGCAGGCTTGTCTGCTCGCTCCAGTCGACGGGCGTGGCGGCGAGAAGGGCCGAAGCCAGGCCGCTCCAGAGGTAGCTGTCACCCGGCGCCGCTGTGAGGGCGGCGCTGAAGCTGGTGATGGCGCCCCGTTCGTCGCCTGCCTCGAGCGCGCCGCGGGCGGCCGAAGCCAGAAGAGCCACGCCCATTCCGGTATCGGCGCCGGAGCCAGCCAGTTCAGAGCGGTATTGTCTGGCCTCGTCCACGAGACCGGCTGGCAGCAAGGCAAGCGGGGGCGGGGCACCGATATCAGCCGCGCCGGCCTCCACCACACGACCGGCGACGGCGCCCGCAAACGGGTTGAGCGGTCCATGGTCCGACTTCAGGAAGCACCATTCGGCACGCACATTATAGGTGAAAGCACGGCACTGGCTGTCGGCGATGCAAGCCGCCTCGCATTGCTGGAGGCTGACCTCGCGTTCGGTGCGAAGATCGAAACCGAAATAGTCGGCATCCTGTGTCGTCACGACCGTCCGCCCGGTCTGCGCGTGAAGCGCGACCGGCGCAAGCAATGTCATGGCGAGAAGAATGACGACGAAACGAGCCACGCGCTGCGACATGGCACCCTCCAGATGTGTCCACCGTCCCTGCGGCGGACACTGCGCCGGTCCCTCCACCTTGTCAATTCGCATGTCGTTGCGGAAGCCGAAGCGTCGGCGAACGGTCCCATGCTCACGCAGAAAAGGCGATCAGCTGCCCTGCAGGCGCGCCCAGGCAAGGGCCGTTTCGAGACCCCTTATCTCGGCCATGCCGCGCAGCCTGCCGATTGCCGGGTAGCCGGCGCGGAACTCACCGCGCAGGTCGCTCAGCATGGCGTGCCCGTGATCGGGGCGGAAAGGCAGCTGCACGCCCCGCTCACGCTCGATCTTAAGCACGGCGTCGACGATGGCGGCCATATCTGCGTCGCCATCGAGATGTGCCGCTTCGTGGAAGCTCAGCCCGTCCGCCTCGCGCCGCGTGGCGCGCAGATGCAGGAAATGGACCCGATCGGCGAATTCGCGCAGCATTTCCGTCAGTCGGTTGTCGGGTCGAACCCCGTAGGAGCCTACGCAGAAGGTGAAGCCGTTGGCGGCATCGTCCGTCATGGCGGCGATGGCACGCATGTCCTCTACCGTGGAGACCACCCGGGGCAGACCGAACAGCGCGCGCGGCGGGTCGTCGGGATGGATCGCAAGATTCACGCCGGTTCCCGCCAGTTGCGGCAGGACCCGCTGCAGGAAAGCCGCCAGGTTGGCCCGCAAATCCTCTGGCGAGACGCCCGCGTAGCTTGCGAGCCGTTCCCGGAAACCGTCGAGCGTGAAGCTCTCCTCGGAACCTGGCAATCCGGCAAGGATCGTCGTCGTCAGCCGTTCGATTGCAGCGTCGTCCATCGCATCGAACGCCGCCCGTGCGCCCTTGCGCGTTTTCTCGTCGTGATCGGCTTCCGCGCCTTCGCGTCGCAGGATGTGGAGATCGAAGGCCGCGAACCGGATATTGTCGAAGCGCAGGCAGGAGGCGCCGTCGGCCAGGCGATGGTCGAGTTCCGTTCGCGTCCAGTCGAGAACCGGCATGAAATTGTAGCAGATCGTGTCGATGCCGAAGGCGGAAAGGTTGCGCGCGCTCTCGGCCCATATATCGGCTTTTTCCCGCCAGTCCGGAGCGCCCGTCTTGATCGCGTCGCAGACCGGGATGCTTTCGACGACACGCCAGGTCAGACCCGCGGCTTCGATCTCGGCGAGGCGGCGCTCGATCTCTGCTGCGGTCCAGACCTTGCCATTGGGAACGTGATGAAGCGCGGTGACGACTTCGCTCGCCCCGGCCTGTCGGACGTCCGACAGGCTGACGGGATCGTCGGGTCCGAACCAGCGCCAACTGTATCGCATGCGAAACTCCGGGGGGATGTCGTCAGCGGAAGCTTGCTGCAACCGCGGAGGAATCGAAAAGATAGCCGTCGAAATCCGGATCCTCGTAATCCGACAGCTGCATGAGGGTGGTGCGGACGTTTTCCAGATGCTGCCACATGGCCTGCCGCGCTCCCTCGGCATCCTTGCGCTGCAGCGCCTGCAGAATGACGTGGTGATCATCCAGCCACTGACCACGATAGCTGGCGTCGAAGATGCGCTCGTGCAGGCGCGCCCACATCGGGCTTTGGTCGCGCTTGCGCCAGAGGCCGGTCACGGTATCCACGAGCACGCTGTTCTGGGTCGCCTCGGCAATGAGCCGGTGAAACAGTTCGTCGCCCGAATAATCGTCGCTGCCGGCCTCGATGCCCCGGCGCTCCAGCTCGAGCGCCTCGCGCATGCGCATGATGTCGCTACGCGTCACCATGCCGGCCGCGAAGCTGGCGATGCTGCTCTCGACGAGTTGGCGTGCCTGGAGGAGTTCGAACGGGCCGATATCGTCGCGGACCGGCGGGCCGGCATCGCCCGGATCGGCGAGCAGGTAGATGCCCGACCCCTTGCGGACCTCCACCAGCCCCTCGATCTCCAGCATCATCACTGCCTCGCGGGCCACCGACCGGCCAATGCCGAGCTGTTCGGAAATCTGGCGCTCGGTGTCGATGCGGTCGCCGACCCGATAGCGCTTCTGGGCGATGAGGGCGCGCAACTCCCCCGCAACCTGTTGATAGCGTCTGCGCGCCTGCGACATCACCGATCCTCCCTTTTTTCCGCTGCGGCCCGTTCACCGTAGAAGGCCGCCAGGATGCCGAAGGCTTCCTTCTTCGTCGCCTTGTCGGCGGCGATCAGACCCTTTCGGTTGAACCCCAGCTGGAAGATATTTTGCCGGCGTTCGACACGAAAGTCATAGAGGATCCACGGCGAGATGCCTTTCACATAGTCCAGCGCCCGCAGGGTCTCGATCTGCTTGCGATAGACCTCGGCCATGTAGGCTTCCGAAAAAAGACCTTCTTCGGGGCCAAGTCCCCCGGTCGCCCCGTCGGCTCCGGTCTCGGAAATGACGACCGGTCGATCCGGCGCGGAATTGGCGCCGATGACACCGAGTTCGTCGAAATCCTCGTCGTACCAGCCATAATATTCGTTGATGCCGATGACATCGAGATGTGCCGCCAGCCGATCTTCGATCTTCAGCTTCTGGTGGTTGACCAGGCAGGCCGCTGCTACGAGCCGCGTGGGATCTGAAGCACGGGCGGCATCGGCCAGCCCGCACATGAAGCTCAGGCGCGCGTCGGTATCGGGATTTTCGTTGCCGATCGACCAGATGACGACGCTGGCGCGGTTGCGGTCGCGCCGGATGAGTTCGAGCAACTGGTTCTCGGCATCCCGATAGGTGTCGGGATTGGCGAAGTCGATGGCCCAGTAGACCGGGATCTCCTCCCACAGGAGGAAGCCCATCTCGTCGGCGATCTCCGCCGCGCGCTCGTGATGGGGATAGTGGGCCAGCCGCAGGAAATTGCAGCCGAGCTCGCGCGCATGCGCAAAGCGCCGCCTCAGATCGGTTTCGTTCGTCACCTTGCCCAGCGCGTCATCGTCCTCGTGGACGGAGATGCCGCGAAGCCAGATCGGCCTGCCATTGAGCAGAATGTCGGTTCCGCGCCGTTCGATGGTGCGAAAACCAACCCGGTCGCGTACGAAATCCTCGCCCATGCGGATCTCGACATCATAGAGGCGGGGGCTTTCGGGCGACCAGCGTTCGGGTGCGGCAGCCAGGGCGGCATGGGCCTTCCCGTTGTCGAGATGCAGCATCGCATCAATGCCCAGCTCGGGGATCGCGACGCGGATCTCGCCATCCGCTGCGCCATTGGCCTCGACGTCGATTTCGATGCGCTCGCCGTCGCCGGACAGGCGGATGAACGCATCGGAAATGAAGGCTTGCGGCAGGTCGAAGAGTTCGACTTCCCGGTAGACGCCGCCATAGTTGAACCAGTCGGTATTGCGCATCGGCACCCGGTCGCGGGTGCGAGAGTTGTTGACGCACAGCATCAGCCAGTTGCGCCCGGCCCTGGCATGTTCGGTCAGTTCGACGAAGAAGGGCGTCGAGCCGCCATAATGGTTGCCGAGAAAGACGCCATTCAGGAAGACCTTGCAGTCATATTGCGCGGCGCCGACCCGGAGGACGAGGCGACGGCCCTCATGCAGATCGAGATCGAGCGGCCGCGTGTACCAGGCGCTGCCCTCGAAGAAGTACCACTTCTCCTTGAGCATCGCCCAGTTGGACGGCACGGGCACCGTCTCGCCCATATAGGGATCATAGTCCCAGGGTTCCGTACGTTCGATCGGGGCGGCGGGCTGCATGGCATACCATTTCTGGCGCAGCCCGGTGTCGAGCAGGTCGACACAGAAGTTCCAGTCACCATCCAGAGACACCGTTTCCCTGCCACCGGTGAAGACCATGGTGGCGTGGTTCAGGTTCTGCAGGTTGAAGGGACGGTCGTAGTCCTCGTCATGCAGAGCCTGAAGGGCGTTCTCGGCGACCGAGGACCGTTCCAGCATCCCGCCGCTCCCGCCGTCAGTTGGCCGCCGCCTTGATGCGCTCGATCAGATCGGCGAGCTCGGGCGACTGGGCCGCGACCTCGTCATGCATCGGCAGCACGGCCTCGATGAACGGGGCCTTCTCGACCTCGTTGATCTCGACGTTCATCTCGTTCTGGGCCGTCTCCAGCGCTTGCCTGGCGATCGCGTTCCATGAATCGGTGTGGAAGTTCTGCGCATCGAGGGCGGCCTGCCGCATGGCGGATTGCTGCTCTTCGGTCATGGCATCCCAGGCACAGTTCGACATCACGACCACCGAGGGAATGATGGTGTGCTCGTTCAGCGAGAAGTGGCTGACCACTTCGCCGTGACGGGCATTGGTGAGCGCGGTCGGGTTGTTCTCGGCCATGTCGACCACACCCTGCTGCAAGGCGCTGTAGAGCTCGCCCCAGTCGATCGGGGTCGGATTGCCGCCGAGCAGTTCCACCATGCGGATGGCGGAGGGGCTCGGCTGGACGCGGATGCTCACGCCGGCAAGATCCTCGGGGCTGTTGACGGCCCTGTCACCGTAGAAGGAGCGGGCTCCTTCGGTGAGAAAGGCGATCCCCATGAAGCCCTTGTCGCGCGACGCCGACAGGATGTCCTGGCCCACTTCGCCATTGATGACGGTGAGGAAGTGTTCCTCGCTCTCGAAGATGAAAGGCAGGTTCATGGCGGAATAGGAGGGCTCGAAGGCCTCCAGCTCCGCGGCGTTGGAGCGTGCCATTTCGAGCGCGCAGTTTTCGACCAGCTCCATGGATTCACGCTGCGTACCGAGCTGGGCATTGGCGTAGACGCGAATGGCCAGTTCGCTATTGGTCAGCTCGGAAAGACGTTCGCCCATGAACTCCATGCTGACATGGGTGGGGTGGTCTTCCGGGTTGTTGTGGTTCAGCCGCAGAACGGTCTGCGCATGGCTGGTGGCCACCATGGCAAAAAGGGCAACGCCCGACAGCGCACAGGTGCGCAAGCTCTTCGTCATTGGAATATCCTCCCGGGATCGGTTTGCCGAAGCAGCACCGCAAGCCGGACCGAACCTGTCGGTCAGCGGCCTGCTTCGCGGGGAATATGTCGACCACTCTGCAAAGTTGTCAATCAATATTCGAAAATTGGTTGACCAAAATGATCGAACGAGTCAAAAGGCCCGTGGAGGAGAGCATCATGAGAGCAGGGTTTCCCATGACAGCCGCGCCGTCCGGCGCTCCGGGTGGTCGTCGTCGATGAAGCGCACCGTCGATTGGACGCTCGGCGCCGTGCTCGCGCTCATCTTCGCGGTGATCGTTGCGAGCGTGACCTGGCAGGTCATCTCCCGCTATGTGCTCGGGACCCCCAGCACGATCACCAGCGAACTGGCGCGTATCCTGTTCATGTGGCTGGCCATGATCGGCAGCGCCTATACATTCGGCCAGGGTCGGCATCTGGCCATCGACCTGTTGCCGCTGATGCTGACCGGACGCGCCGCCCAGGGACTGCAATTCCTCATCTTGCTGCTTGTCGCCGGCTTCGCCGCGATGGTGATGGTCTGGGGTGGCTGGCAACTCGTCAGCCGCACGCTTGCTTCGGGACAGATCACACCCATTCTGCGCGTCCCGATGGGCTATGCCTATGCGCCCATACCGTTTTCGGGGCTGGTGATCCTGTTCTACTGCGCGGTCTTCGCACGCGATGCCTGGAATGATCCCGGCACGCCCCCGCCTGGCGCCGCGGATGCGGCGACGCCGGTCGGGTCAGACCTCAGCGCCGGCCAGGGAGGCCGCCCGTGACCAACGCCATACTCGTCCTGTTCGGCTCCTTCGCCGTCATGATGGCGCTCGGTGTCCCGATCGCCTTCGCCATCGGCATCGCCGCGGCTGCGACCTTTCTCCTGTTTATGGGCTTCGACCAGTCCATGTTCATCGTGGCCCAGCAGATGGCGTCGGGTCTTGATTCCTTCACGCTGCTTGCCATCCCCTTCTTCATCCTGGCCGGCAACATCATGAACCGCGGCGGCATCGCCGCCAGGCTGATCGACCTCGCCAAGGTGCTGGCCGGGCGCCTGCCCGGCTCGCTTGCCCACGTCAACATCATCGCCAACATGCTGTTCGGCTCGATCTCGGGCTCGGCGGTGGCATCGGCCGCGGCCGTCGGCGGCGTGATGGCGCCGGTCCAGAAGCGCGAAGGCTACGATCCCGCCTTCTCGACCGCCGTCAATGTCGCGTCCTGCCCGACCGGCCTGCTCATCCCGCCGAGCACGACCCTCATCGTCTACTCGCTCATCACCGGCGGGACCTCGATCGGCGCCCTGTTCCTGGCCGGCTATCTGCCGGGCATCCTGATGGGCCTGTCGCTCATGGTCGTTGCCGGCATCATCGCCAAGCGGCGGGGCTACCCTGTCTCGGAACGCCCGACCTTCGTCCAGGTCCGCAGCGCCGTCATGCGCGCCATCCTCCCGCTCGGGCTTATCGTGATCATCATGGGCGGCATCATCGGCGGCGTGTTCACGGCCACGGAGGCCTCGGCCATCGCCGTCGTCTATGCGCTCTTCCTCGCGCTCGTCTGGTACCGCGAGATCGGCATCCGCGACCTGCCGGGCATCCTCATCGAGTCGGCGGTGACCACCACCATCGTTCTCCTGATGATCGGCTGCTCCATCGCCATGTCGCGCGTCATGGCCTTCGGCGACATCCCGTCGACGATCTCGGGCTTCATGCTGGGTCTTTCGGACAACCCGTATTTCATCATGCTGGCCATCGTGGCGGTGCTGCTGGTGATCGGCACCTTCATGGACATGACGCCGGCGCTCCTGATCTTCACGCCGATCTTCATGCCCGTCGTGCAGAATATCGGGATCGACCCGGTGCATTTCGGGATTATCATGACGATCAATCTGTGCATCGGCATCTGTACGCCGCCGGTGGGCTCGGCGCTGTTCGTGGGCTGCTCGATCAGCGGCGTCAGCATCGCCAAGGTGCTGCGCCCGCTCATCCCCTTCTATCTGGTGCTGGTCGCCCTGGTCATGGTCGTGACCTTCGTGCCCGAGATCAGCCTGTTCCTGCCGCGCCTGATCCTCGGCTACGGAGGCTGATCGATGAAGACCCTGGAAAGCTGGAGCGTCCTCGAGGAGACGCCGAACGGCCTCGTGCTGCTGGTGGAAGGCCGCCATCATCTGCGCATCGAGGTGCTTGAGGATGCGCTTTTCCGCGTCCGCCTCCTGAAGGACGGGCAATGGCGGCTCAACCGCAGCTGGGTGGTCGATCCCGATCGCGCCATGCCCTGGGAAGGAAGATCGCGCGACTCGCTGGCCGGCTTCTCCTGCCCTGCGATCGAACGCACGCAGGGCGATGGTGTCGCCACGGTCGCGAGCAAGCGCCTGCGCGTCAGTGTCCGTACCCCGCTGCAGCTGGTGTGGGAAGCCCTGGTCGAAGGCGAATGGATCACGGTGGCGCAGGAGCGCCCGACGGGCGCCCATATGCTTGGTGTGCGCGACCATCAGCATGCCCATTTCATGGCCCGGCAACCGGGCGAACGTGTCTATGGGCTCGGCGAGAAGGCAGGCCGGCTGGAGCGGTCCGGGCGGCGCTTCGAGATGCGCAATCTCGACGCGCTCGGCTATGACGCCGAGACCACCGACCCGCTGTACAAGCACATTCCCTTCACCATCACCCGCACGCCGGATGCCGGCAGCTTCAGCCTGTTCTACGACAATCTCGCCGGCTGCTGGTTCGACCTCGGCAACGAGCTCGACAACTACCACAAGCCCTACCGGGCCTATCGCGCCTGCGACGGCGATCTCGACCTCTATTTCGCCTGGTCGCCGGACATGCGCGACTTGGTCAAGACACAGCAATGGCTGACCGGCGGCATAGCGTTTCCGCCGCGCTGGACGCTCGGCTATTCCGGCTCCACCATGGCCTATACGGATGCGCCCGACGCCCAGGCACAGCTCGAAGGCTTCGTCGACAAGCTGGCGACAAACGACATCCCTTGCGACAGCTTTCAGCTGTCCTCGGGTTACACCTCGATCGCCGACAAGCGCTACGTGTTCAACTGGAACACCGACAAGGTGCCCGATCCCGAAGGAATGGCCGCCCGTTTCGCCGAGGCCAGGCTGGAGCTCGTGGCCAACATCAAGCCCTGCCTGCTGCTCGACCACCCGCAATATGAGCAGGCGGCCGAAAAAGGCCTCTTCATCCGCGACAGCGAGACCGGCGCGCCCGAGCAGTCGGTCTTCTGGGACGCCAAGGGTTCGCATCTCGATTTCACGAACCCCGCCACCGTCGAATGGTGGAAGTCGAATGTCACGACGGCGCTTCTGGACCGCGGCATCCATTCGACATGGAACGACAACAACGAATACGAGGTCTGGGACCACCACGCCCGCTGTGAAGGCTTCGGCGACCCGATTGACATCGGGCTGATCCGTCCGCTCCACTCGCTCTTGATGGTGCGCAGTTCTGAAGAGGCGCAGCGCAGGAGGGCGCCCGACAAGCGGCCCTACCTCATCACCCGATCAGGCTGCGCGGGGCTGCAGCGCCATGCGCAGACCTGGACCGGCGACAATTACACCGACTGGTCGACGCTGCGGTGGAACATCCGCATGGGCCTCGGGCTGGCGCTTTCCGGCATCTCCAATATCGGCCACGATGTGGGCGGTTTCGCCGGGCCGCGGCCGGAACCGGAGCTTCTGCTGCGCTGGGTCCAGAACGGCATCTTCCACCCGCGCTTCACCATCCACAGCTGGAACGCGGACGGCTCCGTCACGGAACCCTGGACGCACCCGCAGGTGCTGGATGGCATTCGCGAGGCGATCCGGCTGCGCTATCGGTTGCTGCCCTATCTCTACACCTGCCTCTTCGAGGCGGTGACGAAGGGCGAGCCGATGATCCGCCCGACCTTCCTCGATCACGAGCACGACGCGGCCTGTTTCGAGGAGACCGACGACTTCATGCTCGGCCGCGACCTTCTGGTGGCAAGCGTGGTGGAGAAGGATGCAACGACACGCGAGGTCTACCTGCCGAAGAATGCCACCGGCTGGTGGAACTTCCACGACGGCACCTGGCATGCGCCCGGCACGCGGCTCCGCCTCGGCGTCGATCTTTCCTCCATGCCGCTCTTCGTGCGGGCCGGCAGCGTCATCCCGCTTGCCGAAGGCGCGGAGCGGGCGTCGCCTGGCGCCGAGACGTCAAGAATACTGGCCGTCTTTCCTGCGCGCGATGGCGAAGAACATGTATCGACGGTTTATGACGATGCCGGCGACAATGCCGATGCGCTTGATGGCAATCATTGCCTGACGCGTGTCGTGCTCGGCACTGGAGCGAAAGAAATCGGCCTGCGGCTCGCACATGAGAGTCGTCTGGCCTTTCCCTTCGAGACACTGCGCATCGCCCTGCCTGCGACAGAAGGAAGACCGGTGCGCATCGGCTCGGCGCTTCTTTCGAACGGCGACAGTTTCGAGACCGATTCCGCACGCTGAAGGCGGGCGGATCGGGACAAACGCGCCTGGGTCGTCATTGCGGGCTTTACGGATCGCCAGCGAGTCCTATGTGCCTTCTACATGCTGACCTCGCTCCAAACCGAACTCCGCCGCCCCGTCCCCCTCGCGCTCGCCGTCCTGGCGGCGCTGGGCTGGCTCATCTTCATCCTCTACTGGTTCAACGCTTCGGGCGATCGAAGCGCGCTGGAATCGCGCGTGGTCGAACTCGAGGCCGATCGCGACCAGATCGCCTCGCAATTCGCCGCCCATCGGGAAGCCAACCGCGCCCATGCCGAGTTGGTCGAGGCGATCGAGGTGGCGCAGGCCGAACTGGCGGAGCTGGAGGCACGCCGGGACCAGGCCCAAGGGGAGGCGACGACGCGCGAAGCGGAGCTTGAAGAACTGCAGGCCTCGCTGAGCGCCGCCGAAGAAGACCTGGCAACCGCACGAGCGACCTTCGACGAAGTCGAAGCCAACATGAAGGCTGCTCGCCAGGCTGCCGAGCAGCGTGGCGAAGAGCTGGCCGAATCGACGGAAGAACTCGTTCGCGTCGGCGCGCGGCTCGAAGAATCCCGCGCCTCCGAAGCCGAGCTTCTCGAGACGCTGTCGGAACTCAGCAATCAGGCCTCGGAACAGTCTGCCCTGCTCTCCGATGTCGAGAGCCGGCTTCAGGTTGCCCGCGAGGAAGAGGCGGCCCTTGCCGCCACGCTTTCGGAAGGCCGCGCCGAAGCCGCAGAACTCGAAGAGCGCCAGACCGCCCTGGAACGATCGATCGACCAGCAGCAGGAGCACCGCTCCGCCCTTTCGACCGAGATTCAGCAGGCCGAGGAACAGAGGCAGCGCCTGCAGAGCCAGGTGTCCGAACTGGCGCAGACGCTCGCCGAGCGCGGCCAGCAGATCGCCGAGACCGAAACCCGTCTGGAAAACCTGCAGTCCCAGACCAGCCAGACAGTTTCCGCCTCGGTTTCGGGGCTGCGCCCGGGTCTCTACATGGGGCTGGCGCGCGCCGTGCCGGGTGCCCGGATCGAGGCGCGTTTCGACGAGGAGGGCGGCTTCCAGCTCAGTCGCACGGGACGCAGCGGCGCAACGGTTAGCGGAGAATACGAACTCTCCAATGGCGAAATCGTCTTCAGCGAGGCTGATGGCGATCTCGGAACGGCGAGTTTCCCGATGCGCTGCGCGATCGAACCGCGGGGAGCCGGGTTCATCATCCCCGACACCCAGGAAGACGGTGGCTGCGTTCTGGCTGGGGTGGAGTTCCACCCGGCCGACTAGCGGCGTCCACGACGCGGAGCCGTCGCCAGGCCTTGCAGATGTGGCAGCCGAACGGCGCCTGACGGGCGTCTAGGCGCTCCGCCCTTGCGCCGGGCCGCCGAGCAGGGCCTTCAGGGCATCCTTGCCGTCGGCTATGTCGGCTTCGGAGGGCGTGATTCCGGCCGCCAGCAACCGGCGGGCCAGCATGTGTTCACCCGGCCGGTTGACTGTTTCGACGCAGACCAGCCTGTCCCTGTCGAAATGGTAGACCGCAAGATCGTCGTTCTCCGGCGAGCCGGACAGGATTGTCCTGTCCGACGCCATCGACAGCCCCGCCATCTGCAGCTTGGTGCTGCCCTGGTCCGACCAGAACCAGGAGACGTCGCGATAGTCGGTTTCCTTGCCGGTGATCGCCTTTGCCGCGTGCCGTGCCTGGTCGTTGGCGTTCTGCACGCATTCCAGCCGGGCGGGCTTCTGCCACTGCCAGTGGGTGAAACTCGCCACGTCGCCGAGCGCGAAGATGCGCGGATCGGCGGTGCGCATCGCATGGTCCACGACGATGCCATTGTCGACCGCGAGTCCTGCCGCCTCCGCCAGCCCGGTGCTGGGTACCGCGCCGGTTCCCAGCACGACCATGTCGGCGCCCAGCCGCTCTCCCCCGGCGAGCGTCACCGCTGCGGCGCGCGCGCCGGCCTGTTCCAGCCCGCGCACCTCCGCGCCGAGCCTGACATCAATGTCGGCGGCAAACAACCGGTCCAGCACATAGGCGGAAATGACGGGTGCCACCGAGCGGGCGAGCAGCCGCTGCCCCATCTCCACGACCTTCACCTGCTTGCCGAGCCCGACCAGCGTGTGCGCGAGTTCGAGCCCGATGAAGCCGCCGCCGATGATGACGATCTCCGACGCATCATCGGCCTCCGCGCGCATGCGCTCGGCATCGGACATATTGCGGAGCACGAAGACGTTTTCGAGGTCCGCGCCCGCAATCGGCGGCCGGCGCGCGCTCGCACCCGTCGCCAGGATCAGCGAGGAAAATTCGATCGCGGCACCGTCGTCGCACCGCACGAGGCCGGCCCGCCGGTCGATCTCGGCCACCCGGGTCTCGAGTTTCAGCTCCACGGCGTTGTCGGTGTAGAAGCTCTCGGGGCGCAGGAGCTGGGCCGCACCACCGGCCTTGAGGAAGGTCTTGGACAGCGGCGGCTTGTGATAGGGCAGATGCGCCTCGTCGCTGACGAGAACGATCTCGCCCTCATACCCTTCCTGGCGCAGGCTGACGGCCGCCTGGGCACCGCCATGCCCGCCACCGACGATTATCGTACGTTCCATCGACCGCTGGCTCCCGTCCGCTCAGAAAAGCGAGAAATATTCGCGCTGCTCCCACTCCGAGACCGTCATCAGGTAACGGTCCCATTCCGCGCGCTTGATGTGCGTGAGGTAGTTCACGAAGACGTCGCCGAGCGCCTCGCGATAAAAGCTGCTCGCCTCAAAACGTTCGATCGCCGCCACCAGGCTCTGCGGCAGCTTGATGGAATCGTTGGCGTAGGGGTTTTCGATGGGAGGCGGTGCCTTGAGGCCGCGCGAAATGCCGTCGAGGCCGCCGAGGATCTGGGACGCGAAATAGAGATAGGGGTTGGCTGTCGGCTCGGCGACCCGGTTCTCGATGCGGCTGGCTTTGTCGCCGGGCGCCATCAGGGCGCGGATCATGGCGCCCTTGTTGTCATTGCCCCACTGGATTCTGTCCGGCGCCAGCTGGAAGGGCTGGTAGCGCTTGTAGCCGTTGACCGTCGGCGTGGTCAGCAGGCAGCTGGCGGCCGCGTGCTCGAGCAGGCCCGCTATCCAGCCGCTTGCCTGGGGCGAAAGGGACCCGTCCTCGGCCGGAATGAACAGGTTGCGGCCATCCCTGGCGTCGACCAGGGACTGGTGCAGGTGCCAGCCGCTCGGCACGACGTTGTCGAGCTTGGGCCGGCACATGAAGGTGGCGTGCAGGCCGCGGCGTGCCGCCATCTGCTTGACCATGGAGCGGAACAGCATCATCGCGTCCGCATGTGCCAGAGGTCCATCGGGATCGAAGGTGAACTCGCACTGGCTGGGCCCGAATTCCGCCTCCATCGAGCGCACGGGCAACCCCAGCGCCTGGCTGGCACGGCGCAGTTCGTCCATCACGTCTTCCAGCGCGTCGTAGCGGGCTTCGGTCAGGTACTGATAGCCATGCGCGATCAGGCTGGTGCGCGGGGGCTCGGCGGGCATGCCGCCGTCGGCATGGGCGAGGCGCGGCTCGTCGAGCTTCAGCATGTAGAACTCGACCTCCAGCCCGCAGACGAGATTCATCCCGGCCGCATCGAGCTTGCCGATGGCATCGCGCAAGATGCTGCGCGAGCAGAAGGGTATCTTCGAGCCGTCGCGGGCATGAACGTCGCACAGGAACCAGCCGGAATGCGGCGACCAGGGAAGCACCTTGAAGGTAGAGGGGTCGGGCACGATCATGACGTCGCCGGCCCCCGTCAGCACGCCTTCGCCGAAGCCGATGTCGTCGCCCCAGACGGAAAAGACCGTCCGGTGCGACGTGTCCTTCAGCAACAGCGTCGATGTCATCGCCAGGCCGCTGCGGAAGGCGGAGGCCAGTTGCGAGACGACAACCGTCTTGCCGCGCAACACGCCGTGCTGGTCTGCGAAGGACAGCCGGATGGTCTCGAGGCCCTGTTCCTCGGCCTTTCTGATGACCTCCTCGGCCAGCGAGAAAGCTTGGTCGTCAAGCAGGCCCTTTTCGCCCACCAACCCGTTGCGCAGCGATCGTTCCATGTCGAAATCGTTCCCCGATGAAGCCGCGGGCGACCCGTTGGGGCCGCCCCATCCAGACCTGCCGCCCGGCTGCGGTCAGATTGCAGCATTCCACTGGCAGGAGGAACGTCTTTCGGCGTCGGCATCCTTCCAGACCGATTCCCATTCGTCCGTCGGGCCGATCGCGTCGATGGAGACGGGTCCGCGAATGGCACCGGTGTCGACGCCCGCGCGGCGCATCGGCAGGTCTTCCTCGCCACCATCCTCGATGTTCTTGATCGCGGCCAGGAGCATGCGGCGATACTTGCTAATCGCTACGTCGGTGCGGCCCAGATGCTCGTCGGTGCGATCCTGGATCGGACCCATCGACTCCACCGCCCACTGGTCGTGCACGTTGATGTCGAGACCCATGCCGGTATAGGTCAGGCTTTCCTGCTCTTCCGGATTGAAGCCGTAATTGTTGCGCTTGTTCTTCAGCGGCGCGTAATCGGGCAGGCGGTGCTCCTTGAGACGCTGCTCGCGCATGACGGTCTTGTCGACCGGCTTTCCGAAACTGGTGAACATCGAATACCAGTAGCAGTTCTCGTCATCGATCGGCACGTGCCACTGGGTGATGGTCATCTCGTTGGACATCGGGATGACGATGGCTTCCGGGAAGAGCTGGTTGGTGACGCGCACATGGCTGCGCCCATCGTCCAGATGGCGCAGCGAGATGATGCGCAGGCCGTGCTCAGCCTCCTCGACCTTGATCTCAGGGCGCGGATATTCGCGCAGGAGCTGGGTCATCGGAATCTCGGTGTTGGCCGCCTTGTCGCGGAACTGCTTGCCGTAGCCCTCGTTCGGGTCCTCGTCCTGGAGGAAGCGGTGCAGGAAGGAGGCGTGGGCGGGATCGATGCCGACTTCCATCGCCTGCAGCCAGTTGCACTCCCACAGACCCTTGAAGGCGAAGACATGGGTGTCGGGCGCGGCAAAGCAGTCGAGCGCCGGGAAGGGCGGCGGGTCGCCCGGGCCCATATAGGCGAAGACGATGCCGTTGCGTTCGACCACCGGATAGGAGACCGTTTTGATGTTCTTGTACATCTGGCTGCCTTCGGGCTCGCCCGGCTGCTCGACGCATTGGCCGTTGCGGTCGAAATGCCAGCCGTGGAAGGGACAGCGCAGGCCGTTATCCTCGCGCCGGCCATAGCAGAGATCGGCGCCGCGGTGCGGACAGTGGCGCCCGATGAGGCCGAGATCCCCCTTGTTGTCGCGAAACAGCACGAGATCCTCGCCGAGCAGGCGGACCGGGACGACCGGACGGGCCGACATCAGCTCCTCGCTGAGCGCGGCCGGCTGCCAGTAGCGCCGCAGCACGGCTCCCGCTCCCGTTCCCGGTCCGACGCGTGTCAACCGGTCGTTCTGTTCCTGGCTCATCATGGCGGGAGTCTCCTCTGGATTGCACTCGGCTATCTGGATGCGGCGGGCAGGGTGCCCGACGGATATAACGGGATCAGTACTGGCGCGCGGGAAGCTGGATAATTGCACCAGCCAGCGCGGACGTCACCTTGATCTGGCAGGACAGGCGGCTGGCGGCGCGGCGATCCGCTGCGGCAAGGTCGAGCATGTCGTCTTCCTCGTCGCTCGGGGCACCCACGATGTCGGCCACCTGGTCGCAATAGACATGGCAGGTGGCACAGATGCAGGAACCGCCGCACTCGGCCTCGATGCCGGGCACGTTGTTCATGAGCGCGGCCTCCATCAGGCTTGCGCCCAACCGGGCGGCGACCTCATGTCTGACGCCTTCCGCGCTTTCGAAGATGATGGCGATGGCCTCGGCCATTCGTCGGGTCCCCCATTGCGGCCCGCTGACGTCGCGGGCACATCCCTTGGATGTTTGTGCGATTATCGCACGTTTCGTGTATATTTTGACGGCCACTATATTTGGCGCCGAAAGCCGCTGTCAAGTCGGGTAAAGGAATGCTAGGCGCGCTAAGACCATGCCGTGGGAGGGCCGCGCTTGAACGAGAACAATCCGATAACGCCACCGGCGGCGGCGATCGCCGATCGCGACATTTCCCTGACCTTCGCCAAGGGGATGACCGTGCTGAAGGCGTTCGACGCCGCCAACACGCACCTCACCTTGCCGCAGATCGCGCGGATCGCCGGGCTCGAGCGCGCCACGGCCCGTCGGCTCGTCCTGACCCTGGTCCATCTGGGTTATGTGAAGCAGAGCGACCGCGTCTTCAGCCTCACCCCCCGCATCCTGGTGCTGGCCGGCGGCTTCCTGCAGGGCCGGCAGTTCGGCAAGGCCATCGAACCGATCCTGCGGGCGTTTTCGATGCGCATCGGCGAGCCGATCTCCATGGCCATGATCGACGGATATGAGGGCGTCTACGTCGCCCATGCCGGCAGCGACAAGGCCAAGGTCAGCATCGGACTGACCGTCGGCAGCCGCGTTCCGCTCCTCCAGACCGCCATCGGCCGGGCGCTGGTCTCGCATGTGGGGCCGGAACTGACCCAGGACATCATCGACAACGCGCCCCTTCGGCGTTTCACCTCCGCGACGGTCGAGGACCGCGAGGCGATCCGCCGCGACATCGCGTTGACCTTCGAACGGGGCCACGCTTTCGTGGACGGCGAATTCGAGCCGGGCATCGCGGCCATCGCGGTGCCGATCGGCCCCCAGGGGCCCGAAGCCGCGGCGCTCGGCATCTCCGGGCAGAGCGGGCGTTTCGCAGAGGCCGGATTTCGCGACGAGGTGGTGGGGACGCTGAGCGAATGCGGGGCTGCCGTCAGCGGTCTGCTCTGAGCCCCGGCGGCATCTCGCGCCGAACTTCTGCAGATGCAGCGCACGAGCGTTCCCGCGTCATCAGGCGGCTTGACATTGATATGGGTCAAAAATACGGTCTGGTCTAATAAAAACCATCTGTGCGATAATCGCACAGGCCAGCATCTTCGCCAGCCAATAAGGGGAACTGACCTATGAAGAAGATTTTGCTCGCGGCCACCTGCCTGACCATGATGGCCGGAGCGGCTGCCGCTGCGGACGTGAACCTGCGCTATTCCCACTTCATGCCGGCCGCCAGCTGGCAGCATGACGACCTCTTCCTCGCCTGGGGCGAAGCGGTCTCGGAGGCATCCGACGGCGCGGTGGCGGTCACCGTCTTCCCGGCCGAAACGCTGGGCAGCGCCGTGACCGGCTATGACAATGCCCGCAACCGCATCACCGACATCGCCTGGACCGTCCAGGGCTACACCGCCAACCGCTTCCCCCTCAGCCACATCGTCGAGCTGCCGGGCCTGTTCGAGACCGCGGAAGTCGGCTCCTGCGGCTTCCAGAAGCTCTACGATTCCGGCGTCCTGGACGCCGAATACGAGGACACCCATGTCCTGTTCGTCCACACGCACGGACCCGGCCAGCTGCACACCAGCGGCCGCGCCGTGCAGCAGATCTCCGACCTGCAGGGCCTGAAGCTGCGCCGCCCGACCACCGTCATCGGCACGCTGCTTCAGGAACTCGGCGCCGAGCCGGTCGGCATGCCCGCCCCGCAGATCTATGAGAGCGTCCAGCGTGGCGTGATCGACGGCTACATGCTGACCTGGGAAGCAACCAAGAGCTTCCGCGCCAACGAGGTGACCGACAATCACACCAATTTTGGCTTCTATTCGCTGGCTTTCGTCACCGCGATGAACAAGTCGCTTTACGAAGGCCTTTCCGAAGAAGCCAAGGCAGCGGTCGATGCCAATTCCGGCATGGAATGGGCGCTCACGGCTGGCCGTGGCTACGACGCCGCGGACGAGATCGCGCTCGCCGAGATCCGCGAGACCTCGACCGTTCACGAAATCCCCGAGGCCGAGCGCGGCGAATGGGAAGCGGCGGCCGAACGGGCGCGCGAGATCTATCTCGAGGAACTCGAGGCCGCTGGCCTGCCGGGCCGCGAGGTCTATGAGCAGTTCAAGGGCCACGTCGCCGAGTGCGAGGCGGAGCTGCTTTAGTCGCCACGCGACGCTAACGCGCCAGCCGGAGCCGCCCAACCGCGCGGCTCCGGATCAACGCCGCCGGCCGAACCGGCATATGTGGACCGTCACGAATGACCCTTTCTGTTTCCGCACTGGGCGTGCTCGAGCGCGTGCGTGGCTTCGTCGTCACGATCAGCCGCTGGCTGGCCATCGCCGCGCTGGCAGCGCTTTTTGCGGTCGTGGCCAGCAGTGTCGGTGCCCGCGCGCTGTTCGACCTGACCTCGGGACGCGTCAACCTTCTCGTGGCCGGCGCCATCGAGATGTCGGCCTATCTGCTTCTCATCACCGTATTCGCGGCGCTGCCCGCCTCGCTCGGCGCCGGCATGATCAGGGTCGACACCTTCGTGGGTTTCCTGCCGCGCTGGCTGCAGAAGCTGCTTGAGCGGATCTGGAGCATCCTGTTCGCGATCCTCGCCGTGCTTCTCGTCTACCTGTTCTGGCAGCAGACCGTCACGGCGGCCGCGCGCGGCTACACCACGCAGGATCTGCGCATCCCCCTCTATTTCATCTACGCGATCGCCACCGCACAGTGCATCGGCCTGTCCATTGTGGCGATCTGCGAGTTCATCAGGCCCACGCCCCCCAGCACGGAGAATGCCTAGTGGATCCCTTGACCATAGGCCTTCTGACGACGGGCGGCCTGCTCGTCGCCGTCCTGCTCGGCTGCCCCATCGGCCTGGCGATGATCCTTGCCGGCTTCATCGGCTTCTCCGCCATTGTCGGCGTGCAACCGGCACTCGCGGTGCTGGAAAGCGCGGCCTACGAGACCGCCACGACCTATTCCTTCACGCTCGTGCCGCTATTTATCCTGATGGGCAATCTCATCTCTGAATCGGGCATGGCGCGCGACCTGTTCCTTGCCTCGCGGCGCCTGTCGCGCGGCTGGAACGGCGGGCTCGCTGCGGCCGGCGTGACGGCCAGTGCGGCGTTTTCGACCGTTTCCGGCTCGTCGCTCGCAACCGCCACCACGATGACGCGCGTGGCCTATCCCGAAATGATGGCCCAGCGCTACGACAAGCGGCTGGCGGCCGGATCGCTGGCCGCAGGCGGAACGCTCGGCATCATGATCCCGCCTTCGATCGCCCTGTTGCTCTACGCCCTGATCACCGAGCAGTCGGTTGGCGAGATGTTCCTGGCGGGCATCCTGCCGGGACTGCTTGCCTACGGGCTCTACATGCTCACCATCCTGGTGATGGCGCGCTACTGGCGCGGCGAGCCGCTTGTCGGCGCCAAGGAGCCGCAAGAACCGATCGGCCAGGCGCTGAAGCGCTTCCTGCCCGCCATGGGTCTGTTCGGCCTCGTCATGGGCGGGCTTTATGGCGGCTTCTTCACGCCCACGGAGGCCGGTGGCGTCGGCGCCTTCTTCGCGCTCGTCTATTCGCTGTGGAAGGGCCTCGACTTCCACGGCTTCATCCGCGCGCTGCGCATGACGGTCGAGACGACCGCGATCATCTTCCTGATCCTGATCGGGGCCAAGGTGTTCGGCTTCGTGCTTTCCGTCTCGCAGGTGTCCTTCTCGCTCGTCGCCTTCATCCGCGAGACCGGGCTGGAGCCCTGGCAGGTCCTCGCGATCATCCTGCTCTTCTACGTGGTCATGGGCTTCTTCATGGAGAGCCTGGCCATGATCCTCCTGACCGTCCCGATCTTCTTCCCCGTCATCATGGCGGCGGGCTTCGATCCGGTCTGGTTCGGCATCATCGCGGTGGTCACGGTCGAGTTGGGGCTGATCACGCCACCGGTGGGCATGAACCTCTTCATGGTCAAAAGCGCGGCGCGCGATCTCGACCTCAAGCACATCATGATCGGCGTCCTGCCCTTCTGTGTGGCCGACGTCATCAGACTCGCCATCCTCATCGCCTTCCCGGCCATCGTTCTTCTCCTGCCCGGCCGGCTGTAGCCGCGCAACGGACGTCTCGAACCACTTTCGGGAGGCAGGCTTTCCCGCTTCGGGCCGGTTGCGCGGCCGGAAGCGGAGATCGCGGTGGCGGCCGCCAAGGACACGGCAAGCCCCTGATCCTCGAAGGCAGCAGCCCCCGGCATCGGCCAGCAATCGTGAGATCTACTGTGGCTGTTTCCTGAAGAGCTTGATTCTCGGCAGGAAGGCGCTCGCCAGAAACACCATGCAGACCACGAGAAAGACGGCGCTGATCGGCCGCTCGAAGAAGACCAGCGGGTTGCCCTGCGACAGGAGCAAGGCGCGCCGGAAATGCTCCTCCAGCAACGGCCCCAGGATGAAGCCCAGCAGCAGCGGGGCGGCCGGATAGTGAAACTTGCGCATCAGGAACCCGACTACCCCGAAGATCAGCACGATGTAGATGTCGAAGACATTGTTGTTGGAGCTGTAGACGCCGATGCAGATCAAGAGCAGCACCGCGGGATAGAGCAGGTGATAGGGAATCTGAAGAAGCCTGACCCACAATCCGATCAGCGGGATGTTGAGGAACAGGAGCATCACATTGCCGACCCAGAAGCTGATGATCAGGCCCCAGAACAGATCGGGCTGGCTGGTGATCAGATTGGGGCCGGGCGTGATGCCGTGGATCAGCATGGCGCCCAGGAGGAGTGCCACGACGGCGTCGCCCGGTATGCCGAGGCTGAGGGTGGGAATGAAGGCGGCCTGTACGGCGGCATTGTTGGCGGCTTCCGGCGCCGATATGCCCTCGATCGCACCCTTGCCGAAACGCGAAGGATCGCGCGCGAGCTTCTTCTCGAGCGCATAGGCCATGAAGGCGGCGATGCCCGGGCCCGTCCCAGGCAGGGCGCCGACGAACGAGCCGACGACCGACCCACGCGCCGTCGGCATCGCGAGCTGGCGCCATTGCGCCCTGGTCGGCAGCATCGACTTGAGGTTGATCCGGCCGACATCGACAGCCTTGCCGACGGGCTTGCCGATATTCGACAGGATCTCGGCGACACCGAACAGCCCCATCGCAACGGCAACGAGGCTCAGCCCATCGGCCAGCTCGAAGAAGCCGAAAGTGTAGCGAAACATTCCGGTGTTGACATCCGTGCCCACTAGGCCGAGCGCGAGACCGACTATGACCATCGCCAGCCCCTTCACGGGCGAGCCCAGCGAAAGCGTCGATGCCGCGATGAGGCCGAGCAGCATCACCGAGAAATACTCCGCGGCGCTGAAGCGCAGCGCGAACTGGGCGATGACCGGCGCAAAGCCCATGACGAGCAGAATGGCGAATGATGCCCCCACGAAGGAATTGATCGCCGTGATGAACAGCGCGAGTTGCGCCTGTCCTTGCTGCGCCATCGGATAGCCGTCGAGGCAGGTCACGGCGGCCGTTGCCGAACCTGGCAGATTGAGCAGGATGGAGGCGGTCGAGCCGCCATACTGGGTGCCGTAGAATATGCCGGCCAGCATGATGAGGGCGACGGTGGGATCGAGATAATAGGTCAGCGGCAGGGCCAGCGATATCGCTGCGAGGGGCCCCAGCCCCGGCAGCACGCCGATCAACGTTCCGACGGAAACGCCGATGAAACAGAACAGCAGAGCGTCGGGGCTGAAAGCCCGGTCGACGCCGAGTGCGAGATTGGCGAGGAAGTCGGTCACCGGATGGCCCCAAAGGCTGCAAGAGGCAGGTTGAAGCCCCAGATGAAGATCGCCACGCCGGCCGCCGACATGGCAATGGCCAGCGCAAAAAGTGACAGCCAGCGGATGCGGGCCTCGCCCAGCCCGCTCAGCATGATCAGGACGATGGTTGCGGGAATGAAGCCTGCCCGCTCGACGAGAAGGGCAAAGGCGATCATGCCGATCGATACCGCGCCAACGGCGATCACCTGCCGAAGGCCCGGCACTTCGTCGGTGTCCTCAGCTTCTTCCGCCTTGCGCCTCCCCAGGCGTGCCTCGACCATGATGGCGACGCCCAGAAATACGATCAGGCAGCCGAGGGCCAGCGGAACGAGGCCGGATCCCGGCCGCAGAAGCGTGCCCTGGGGATAGCCCGCGGCGATCATCGCGACCATGGCCCCGAAGACCATGAGCACCGCCGCGGCAAGAAACTCGAGCTGGAGCTTTTTCGACATCATGCTGCCACCGGGTACGCGGCCCTCGGACCCTGGGGCGCGGTTCGAGCCGGACCACGCCCCATGATGGTTCAGCGACTACTCTACGACGATGCCAGCGGCGTCAACGACGCCGGACCACATCTCGATCTGATCCACCACGAAGGCCTGCGAATCCGACGGGGAGCGGCCCTCCACCAGGAAGCCGCGATCCTCGAAGAATGCCTGCATCTCCTCGGCTTCCATGGCCGTCGAGATTTCCGCGTACAGTCGATCCAGGATTTCCTGTGGCGTGCCGGTCGGTGCGAACACCCCCTGCCAGGACACGGCCTCGAACCCGTCAAGCCCGCTTTCGGCGATGGTGGGGACGTCGGGCAGCATGAAGTGACGCTCCAGCGACGTGACCGCGATCGGACGCAGCGCGCCGCTCTCGAAATGCTCGGAAAGAACGAGAATATCACCGAACATCGCGACGAGGTTGCCGCCCAGCAGATCCTGCAGGGCCGCCGCGCTGCCCTGATAGGGAATGTGCAGGAGCGATGTCCCCGATTCCAGCGCGAACATCTCGCCTGTCATGTGCATTGAGGTGCCGACGCCCGGAGAACCATGCGTGAAGGCGCCGGGATTGGCCTCGGCAAAGGCAACGACGTCCTCCACCGTCTCCAGATCGCTGTCGGCGTTGACGGCGAGGACCAGAGGCGAACTGACCACGATACTGACGGGCGCGAAATCGGTGGCCGCGTCGTAGGGGAGATCGTCGCGCAGAATGCCGCTGATGGCGTTCGAACCCGTCACGCCCATCAGGAGGGTGTAGCCGTCGGGCGTCGATTGCGCGACATAGTTGGCGCCAACGGTCCCGCCCGCGCCGCCGCGGTTTTCAACCACCACCGGCTGTCCCAGGGGCCCGGAGATCTTGTCGGCGATCTGGCGGGCGAGCAGATCCGTCGAGCCGCCCGGCGGGAACGGGACGACGATCGTCACGGGCTTGTCGGGGTAGTCCTGCGCAATGGCCACGCCTGTCGCCATGCCCGCGACGGATACGGCCGCGGCCAGCGTCGCGACGGTCAGAAACTTGCTGAATTTTCCCATTGGTTTCACTCCTTTTTTTGTTCCCGTTGTCGAAGATTATGCGAATTGCGAGATATCTTCCTGCTCGACTCCTTTCGGCGCTCGTTCCTCGCTACATCGTGGCGAAACGGTCGGGCCGAAAGGGCGACAGGTCCACCTCGGTCGCCCTGCCGGCGACCAGATTGGCCAGCTCGCGACCGGTCGCCGCGCCCGCGCACATGCCGACATGACCGTGCCCGAAACCCATCCACGCATTGTCGGCCTTGGCCGCACGCCCGATCACGGGCATGCTGTCGGGCAGACACGGCCTGTGGCCCATCCAGTGGGAATGGTCGCGGCCGTCGAGGCCGGGGAATATCCTCTTGCCCTGGGAAAGCAGCGCATCGGCGCGGCGGTAATTCGGCGGCGCGTCGAGACCGGCGAACTCCACCGTGCCCGCCAGTCGAAGTCCCATGGCCATCGGATTGATCATGATGTTGGTCTCGACCGCCATCACGGTGCGCGACAGCTGGACCCCGGGCGTCGGCAGCGTGACATGGTACCCGCGCTGACTCTCCAGAGGCACCTTGTTGCCCAGCTGGCGCGCCAGCTTCGCCGACCAGGCACCGGCCGCCAGGATGACGGCATCGACTTCGATCTCCTCGCCATTCTCCAGCCGCACGTTCCGCACGGCGCCATCGACAAGATCGAAATCCACTACCTTTTCCTGCAGATGTGTGGCGCCGTCCCGCAGCGCCTGCGCGTGGATGGATTTGACGAGCGCGGACGGATCCAGCGTCGAGCCATTGTCGGGTGCGAACTGGCCGAAACGGAACTGTCCCTTCAGGTCGGGCTCGAGTTCGGCAAGCTCGTCGGGGCCGATGTCGCGCATGTCGACGCCGAGGCTGCGGCGCAGATCCGTTCCGTATTGCCACTGGCTTGCCGCCTCGCGCGACGAATAGACATACAGGCATCCGGTGCGGCGAATAAGCCCCATGCCGCCCGAACGCTGCAGGAGCGGCTCGTAGCAATCGAAGACGGGCGCCAGCAGGCCGCGCATGGCGGCCGCGATCCGTTCCACCTCCGCCCGCCTCATATGGCGCAGGAAGCGCAGCAGCCAGGGCAGCGACTGGAAGAGGTAGTGGCCGCGGACGACGAGCGGGCCGTCGGGATCGAGCAGCCAGCGCGGCACCTTCTTCCACATGCCCGGCATGCCCACCGGCAGGCAGGCGCTCGGCGACAGTGATCCGGCATTGCCGAAGGAACAGGCCTCCCCGGCTTCCAGGGGGTCGATAAAGACGATCTCGTGTCCGTCTCGTTGCAGCCATGCGGCACTGCAGGTGCCGACCACTCCGGTTCCGATGACTGCTACCCGCAAACTAACTGGCTCCCCTGCCCCGCTGCAGGGTGGCATTCTGCGAGCAGTTCCCGCATCATACCAACGAATTATTTTACCTCTAATATAAGGTTATCTGATGAACCTTACCCTTCGGCAGCTTCGGGCCTTCCACGAGGTCGCCCAGACCCGCAGCTTCACCGCCGCCGCCCGCCGGATGAACCTCACCCAATCCGCCGTCAGCATGCTGGTGCGCCAGTTGGAGAAGGAGCTGGGCATGGTGCTGTTCAACCGCTACCAGCGCGCTGCCCAGCTGACGGAGATCGGGGAGCACATGCTCCCCGTCACCGAACGCATCATGGATGACCTGCGCCAGATCGAGGAAGGCGCGACCAGCCTTCGCATGCTCAGCCGGGGCAAGCTTCAACTCGCGGTACCGCAGATGCTGGCCTGCTCATGGCTGCCCCCGCTCGTCGTGCGCTATCGCGAACTGCACCGGGATGTCGTGCTCAACGTGACCGATACCACCGGCGATCGTATCGTCACGGCGGTGCTTCAGAACGAAGCGGAATTGGGCATCGGGCCGATGCGGCCGACACCGCCAGGGGTCCACGCCGAAAAACTCTGGGACGAGCCGATTCAGATCGTGTGTGCGGCCGGCTCAAAGCTTGCCGGCAATGCGCGATTGAAATGGTCGGCACTGCGCGGGGAGAACTGGATTCAGTATTCCGATGATTTCAGCCTGCATCTCGAGCGCACCGCATGGGCGGAATATGCAAACAGCCTGCCGCGCAAGACCCATGTACGCTATCTCAGCACCGCCCTGGCGCTGGTGGGCAAGGGCATCGGCGTCACGGCGGCGCCGCGTTACGCGCGGCATTTCGCGGTCCAGTTCGGCGTGGCCTTCGTGGAAGCACACGAACCGTCCCTTTCCCGCGCCTTCTACCTCTACACAAGGCGCGGACAGAAACTGTCCCCTGCGGCCAGCGCTTTTCGCGAGATGCTCAATCGGCCCGATGACGAGGATGCGGCGGTCGGGATGACCGGCGCACGCGACATCCAGCAACGCGCCTGACGGTCGGCGAAACTCAAGCCTTGTCGAGGAACCACCTTCTCGCGTTTGCGTAGCAGATGTCGGTGACGAGGGTGTCGAGCGCGGCTTCGTCGTCAGGCATGTGTCCCTCCTCCACCCAGCGGCCCACCATCCCGCACAGAAGCCGGCGGAAATATTCGTGGCGCGGGAAGGAGAGGAAGGATCGGCTGTCCGTCAGCATGCCGGTGAAGGTGGAGATCAGCCCCATCTGGGCGAGCTGGGTCATCTGGTCTCGCATGCCGTCGAGCTGGTCGTTGAACCACCAGGCCGTGCCGGCCTGCACCTTGCCCGGTACCGAGCCGTCCTGGAAGTTGCCGGCTGTGGTCACGAGAACCGCGTTCTTGGTCGGATCCAGGGTGTAGAGGATGGTGCTCGGCAGCGCGTCGTCGCGGTCCATCCGGTCGAGCAGCGCGTTGAGCGCCTCGGCGATCGGCCGGTCGCGCATGGAATCGCCGCCCGAGTCGGCGCCGACGGCTTCCCTGAGCCGCGTGCGCGTGCTGCGCAAGGGGCCGATATGCAGCTGCATGACGAGATCGCGCCGCGCATAGGCCGCGCCCAGTTCCGTCATCAGCGCGAAGCGGAAGGCCGCCGCATCGCCTTGCGTAGGCTGCTTGCCCTGGCGTGCTTCGCGCAGGATGCGGTCGAGATCCGGCAGGCCGTCGCCATCGGGCACATCCAGCGTGTTGATGCCGTGATCGGAAGCGCGGCAGCCATGAGCGACGAAATGGTCGAGGCGTTTGCCAAGCGCACCGACAAGGTCGTCGAAACCATCGATCGACACCCCGGCGGCCTCGGCCAGCGCATCGACATAGCCCGCGAAGCCCGCCTGTTCGAGCGCCAGCGCCCGGTCGGGGCGGAAGGTCGGCACCATGCGGATCGATGAACGGGTCCCGGCAAAGGCGGCATGATGCTCGAGCGTGTCGAGCGGATCGTCGGTGGTGCCGACGAGTTCCACCTTCATGCGTTCCAAGAGGCCGCGGGCGCCGAACTCCGGCTGGGCCAGGCGCTCGCCGGCGGCATCCCAGCAGCGCTCGGCCGTCGCGGACGACAGCACCGTGCCCTCGAGCCCGAAATAGCGCCACAGTTCGAGGTGGCTCCAATGATGGACCGGATTGCCAACAAGCCGCGGCATGATCGCCGCATAGGCATCGTATTTTTCGCGGAAGGAGGCAGCACCGGTGACGTGGCTCTCCGGCACGCCCGCCCAGCGCATCAGCCGCCATTTGTAGTGATCGTGGGCAAGCCACGCCTCGCCCAGATTGGTCCACTGGTGGTTGCCGGCGATCTCGGCGGGCGGCAGGTGGTTGTGGAAGTCGACGATCGGCAGCGGCTGGGCGATCTCGTGGAAGAGCCGCCGCGCGGTCTTGGTATCGAGAAGGAAGTCGGTTCCGAGAAAGCGGCTCATCATGCTGTATCCTCGCTCAGGGTCCGCGCGACCGCCGCGCGTGCGCCATGCGCACGGATGGCCTCGTAGGCCGCTTCAATGCCGGCACGGAATTCCGGCCGCGATGCCAGGGATTGGGGGAAGACCTCGCGCAGGTCGAGCATGGCCTCCACACGGGCCTGGCCTTCGGTGCCTGCCGCGATGGCGCGCAGCCGGTCGGCCAGTGGATCGTTGATCGGCAGCTCGTTGCCGGCCTCGTCCACCCCGTCGATCCAGCGCATCCAGCCGGCCAGCACCAGCGCGGAAAACGGCCAGGGACTGCCTCTGTCGAGATGCCAGGCGATCGATGTCACGAAACGCTGCGGCAGCTTCTGGCTGGTGTCGCTGGCGATCTGTGCCGTGCGGTGCTTGAGCTGCGAATTGGAGAAGCGGGCGAGCAGCTGGCGGGCATAGCCCGGGATGTCGGCGCCGGGGAGCGGCGGCAAGGTGGGCGCGGCCTCTTCCAGCATCAGCCGCTCGACGGCCTTGGCAAAGACGGCATCGCCCATGCAGGCGTCGATGGTCGCGTGGCCCGACACGCCGCCGAGCAGCGCGAGGAAAGAGTGGCTGCCGTTCAGCATGCGCAGCTTCATGGCCTCCCAGGGCTGGATCTCGTCAGTCCACTGCGCGCCACCGAGTTCGAGCGGCGGGCGGGCGGCGGCAAAACGATCCTCGATCACCCATTGCAGGAAGGGTTCGCAGACGATTCCGTTGTCGTCCCGGCGGCCGAGACGCGCGGCCAGGCGCTCGTGATCGGCCTCGGTCATGGCGGGCACGATCCGGTCCACCATGGATGAGGGGAAGCCGATATTCGCCTCGATCCAGTCCGCCAGGTCGGGATCGCGCAGACGCGCGAAATCCGTCACGGCGGCGCGCGTCAGATGCCCGTTCTCCATCAGATTGTCACAGGAAAGAACCGTCAGTGCGCCATGTCCCGCCTTCTTGCGGCGGGCCAGACCTTCGACGAGCACGCCGATGGCGCTGCGCGGCTCGCCGGGATTGGCAAGATCGGCCTTGATCGCGGCGTCTTCACGATTCAGCCCGCCATCCTTAAGGCTGTAGCCCTTCTCGGTGATCGTCAGGGTGACGAGGTCGAGTTCGGGACGTGCGATATGGTCGGGAATGGCGCCGATCCCGTCGCGGGCCGGATGCAGCGTCCCAAGCACCGGTCCGACAGCATGGAGCTCGACACCCGAATCGTCGGTCTCCGCGACATGGTAGAGGCAGTCCGCCTCCTCCAGCGCGTCAAGCGCGGAGCGTCCCGAATTCAACCTCGCGACGGTCACGCCCCAGTCGCGCTCGCCATCGGGCAGCGCCGCCAGGGTCCTGTGAAGGACCATCAGAATATGGGCACGCGCGAAAGCGCCGAACCCGATATGGAGCCAGCGCGGGCGCAGCCGGCTGCGGTCATAGGCAGGAATTTGGGTCAACAGGCAGGTCCCATGTGGAAAGTCGTCGCCAGATGGAGGCCGGGCTCGTCCTGCATCTGGCGGCGTCCAACGGCCGCAGACAGCAGAAAGCCCAGCCTTTCGAAAGCGCTTCTATGCCGGTCTTGGCGTACGGCATGCAAGAGCGGCTGGCCGATCTGGTCAAAAATTCCGGTCGACCGAACGACATTGGGAAGGTCGTCGAGGAGCGTTCGCTGGCCTTGCGGAGCCTGTCAGCCGGCCGCGATGGCCTGCTCCAGAATATCGAGAGCCTGCAGCATCTGATCTGGCGTGACCGTCAGCGGCGGGGTCAGCGTGAGGACGTTTCCCATCGTCGTCTTGAAGGACAGTCCGCGGTCCAACGCGCGATAGAGCACGCGTTCGGCGAGCGCCGCGTCGGCGCGGCGTGTCGTGCGGTCCTCCACCAATTCGATTCCGATCAGCAGGCCACGACCGCGTATGTCGCCGATCGCCGGCTGCCGGGCCTTGATTTCGGTGAGCCGCTCGAGCGCACCTTCGCCGACGATCCTTGCATTCTCGACCAGCCCTTCGTCTTCGATGATCTCGATCGTCGTCAGCGCGGCGCGCGCGGTGACCGGGTTCTTTTCATGCGTGTAGTGGCCAAAGGCCCAGTTGCCGCCGACATCGAGTTCCGGCCGCGCCACGACGGCGGCGATCGGCAGGATGCCGCCGCCCAGCGCCTTGCCGAGAACGAGCATGTCGGGGACCACCCCTTCCTGCTCGCAGGCGAACATCGACCCCGTCTTGCCGAGACCGGTTGGAATTTCGTCGAAGATCAGCAGCACGCCGCGACGGTCACAGGCTTCGCGCACCGCTTTCCAGAACCCCGGCGGCGGCAGATAGGGTACCGCACGCACAGGCTCGGCGATGATGGCCGCCACATCGCCCTCGCGTTCGAGCACGTAGTCGACCATCCCCGCGCAGGCGAGCTTGCAGGCATCGAGATCGGGCCGCCCGTCTTCGCCGGTCTTGTGACCATATGGGCAGCGGTAGCATGCAAACGGCGCCACATGGCTCGATCCCGGCATGTGGGCGGCGGCCGGTCCCGACCGGAACAGCGCCTCGCCCGACAGCGAGCCGGCCCCGAGCCCCGCGCCGTGGAAGGCATCCCAGAAGGACAGCACCTTGAAGCGGCCGGTCGCCATACGGGCGATCTTGATGGCGACCTCCACGGCATCCGACCCCCCGGTCGTGAACAGCACTTTCGACAGGTCGCCCGGCGTGATCGCGGCGAGCTTGGCCGCGAGCGCGGTCGCCGGTTCATTCGCATAGCGGCGCGGGGCGAAAGGCAAAGCTTCCATCTGCGCCGTGATGGCGTCCTTCAGGCGCCGGTGCCCATAGCCGATGTGATGAACATTGTTGCCATGGAAATCCATGTATCGGCGGCCGCCGGTATCCTCGATCCAGATTCCTTCAGCCTTCGAAATGGCGTTCAGGCAGGGTGTGGAAACCGACTGGTGGAGGAAGTGGGCTGCATCCTCGGCAAGGACCGCGCGGGTCTTGTCGTCCAGCGCGCGCACCGACCAGTCGGCGCGCAGGCTGGAAGTGTTGACGTCGCCTTCCGACTGGGCAATCGCGTGGGTCATCGTTTCCGCCACGCCTGGAAGCGGCCGAGAAGGAACCGGTCGAGCAGGATGTGCAACACCTTCACGCCGATCGCCGTCATCACGATCATGGTTGCCATCGCCGCCGCGCCGGCAATGAAACCGGACTCGTCCATGTGCACGATGGAGATGGAGGCGAGCTTGGTGTGCGCGCCATAGAGGAAGATCACGGCCGAGACGGTCGTCATGGCGTTGATGAAGAGATAGACCGCGATGTCGAGGATCGCCGGCAGGCAGATCGGCACCGTCACCCTTCGATACGTGTTCCAGAACGGCACCTTGAGCGAGGCCGATACCGCTTCGAATTCCTTGTCGATCTGCTTCAGCGCGGTCAGTGCTGTGATGTGCGAGACGGTGAAGAAGTGGGTGATCGTGTTGACCACCAGGATCGTCAGCGTCGCGTAGAAGACGTTGAGCGGGTTCCACGGCGCGTTGAAGAAGAAGACGTAACCAAGGCCCAGGACGAGGCCCGGCACCGCCACCGGCAGCATGGCCAGGAAATGAGCAAGGCCGCGGGCCAGCGGGAAGGCCTTGGTCTTCTCGATCAGATAGGCGCCGGTAAAGATGACCGCGGTGCCTATGATCGAGGCCAGCAGGGCCATTTTCACGGAGGTGAAGTAGGGGCTCCAGCCGGCCGGCTCGAAGCGCGGGAAATTGTAGTTGGCCGTGGTCAGCGTCAGATTGTAGGGCCAGTACTGGATGAAGGAGGCCCAAACCGCCACACCTAGTGCGGCAGCCACAAGGAACCCGACGATCACGCAGTAGGCGACGAATCCAGCGTCGCGGCTCGTCCTGGGGGAGGGCTGGTAGGGCACGGCCCGGGCCGACAGCAGCGCCACTTGGCGCCGGTTGACGACGCGGTCGACGAGAAAGGCCAGCACCGCCGGCACCAGCAGGATCATGCCGACAACCGCCCCCATCTCGAAATTCTGCTGGCCGACGACGGCGCGGTAGACGTCGGTGGCGAGCACGTTGTACTGGCCGCCGATCACCTTGGGGATGCCGAAATCCGTGATCACCAGGGTGAAGACGACAAAGGACGCGCTGATCAGCCCGTATTGGGCACCCGGCAGCGTGACCGTCCAGAAGACGCGCCGCTTCGATGTCCCCAGCGCATCCGCCACCTCGTAGAGCCGTCCATCCGACAGCCCCAGCGCGGTGACGAGGATCAGCACCGCATGCGGGAAGGTGTAGGTCACCTGGGCGATCACGATGCCGATCGGACCGTAAATCGTGTTGCCGAACAGGAGCGCGCGCAGGAACCCCTGATTGCCGAAGATATAGACCAAGGACAGCGCCGACATCAGCGAGGGCGCAAACAGCGGCAGCAGCGCCAGCGCGTAGAAGAAGGGCTTGGCCGGCATGCAGCTGCGCGTCAGCGCATAGGCATAGGTGAAGGCCATGGGAATGACGATCACCGTCGACAGGGCGGCGATGAAGAGGCTGTTGAAGAGAGAGTCGACCAGGATCGGGTTGGCGAAATAGGCGGCGTAGTTGGCGAGGCCCACGAACTCGCCGCGCGCGTTGAGGAAGCTCTTGGACAGCAGCGCCCAGAGCGGCAGGGCGATCGACATCAGCAGGAAGGCGCACAGCAGCGCCACCAGCAGACCCGCGACGAAATCCTCGCGCGACCAGCCGAGCAGCCGGCCGGGCACAGCCGCTGACACGTGCCGCTCGCGGTCCGCGACGACGCTCATCAGGCTGCCTCCTCATCCGACAAGGCATCGATCGGCGTGGCGAAGACGTGCAGGGAGGCAGGCGGCAGGGCAACCAGGAGCTCCTTGCCCAGCGCCACCTCCATGTCGCGCATCAGATTGGCGGAGAAATCGGCCAGGATAGGCACGTTGCCTTCGCGCGTCAGCAGACGCGCGCGGCAGAAGGCGCCGAGATATTCCAGATCGGCCACGCGCACCGCTACGGCATTGGGCTGTCCGGCCTCGACGCCGCGCACCCGAACCTCCTCGGGCCGCAAACCGACAGTGACCGAGGACCCTGTGGCAAGCCCACGATCATCCAGGCAACCGAGTTCGATCCCCGCCACCGACAGTCGCCCGGGGCCGCTCAGCCGTCCTTCGAAGAAGCTCATCTTGCCGACGAAATCGGCCACGAAGGCCGTTGCGGGCCGGGCGTATATTTCCGTCGGCGATCCGACCTGTTCGATGACGCCCTGGTTCATGACGACGATACGGTCGGCCATGGTCAGGGCCTCTTCCTGATCGTGGGTCACCATGATGGTGGTCACGCCCAGGCGGCGCTGCAGCGCGCGGATCTGTTCGCGCAGGCGCAGCCTTACCCGCGCGTCGAGCGCCGACAGCGGTTCATCGAGCAGCAGAAGACGCGGCGAGGTGGCAAGCGCGCGGGCCAGCGCGACGCGCTGCTGCTGTCCGCCCGACAGCTGGACGGGATATTTCGTGCCCTGCTCGGGAAGGCCGACCAGATCGAGAAGCTCGGCGACCCTCGCCTCAACCTTGCGCCTCGGCCAGCGCCGGTTGACGAGACCGTAGCCGACATTCGCCGCCACGGTGAGATTGGGAAAAAGCGCGTAGGACTGGAACACAATACCGAAATCGCGCGCTGCCGGCGGCGCGCGCGAGACGTCTCTTCCGTCCATCACGATGCGGCCATCGTCCTGCAGATCCAGACCGGCGATCGCCCTCAGAAGCGTGGTCTTGCCGCAGCCCGAGGGCCCTAGGAAGCAGACGAATTCGCCCGGGCTCACCTGAAGCGAGATGCGATCGAGCGCGGTGAAGTGGCCGAAGCGCTTGGTCACGTCTTCGATGCGCAGAAAGGCCTGGTCCGCCTTTCGGGGGGTCGTCATTGGTGTCATCCGGCCGCCCGTCATGTTGTATCGCCGAGAATGGGGCGTGCCGGCCGGCGAGGCAATCGCCATCGCGTGGCCGGCACGTTGTCGAAGATCAGGGCCGCATCAGTTGCGCGGCGCGGCCTTCGCCTCGTAGCGGCTCGACCATTCGGCCAGGATGCGCTCGCGATTGGAGGCCATCCAGCCGAAATCATTGTCGATCAGCGCCTCTTCCACGCCGTCCGGATAGCCCTCGGGAAGGTTGTTGGCATCGGGATGGGCGACAATGGCGTAGGTCAGCTGGTAGAGGTCGTTGGCCTCGCGCGTGACCGACCAGTCCATCACCTTCTGCGCGAGTTCCGCATGCTCGGTGCCAGCCACGATGGCGGACGCCTCCATTTCCCAGCCGACGCCTTCGGCGGGGACGACGACCTCGAGCGGTGCGCCCTGGGCCTGTTCCTGGACGCCGCGCATGTCGAGCGCGATGCCCGCGACGCGCTCGCCGCGCGCCGCCTGCACGCACGGTGCGGAACCGGAATGCAGATAGGCGGCCATGTTCTCATGAAGCGAGTCCATGAAAGCCCAGCCGTCTTCCTCGCCCATCATCTGCAGCCAGGCGGCGACGGTCAGATAGCCGGTGCCCGAGGAAGCGGGATGCGGCATGACGATCTTGCCCTCGAATTCGGGGGCAAGCAGGTCCTGCCAGGAAGTCGGCGTCTCGATGCCGGCGGCGCCGCCTTCCGCGGTATTGTAGCAGATCACGCCGACATAGGCGTCCATGCCGTACCAGGTCGGCTGGTCGCGATTGTCGCGGAACTGCTCTTTCAGGGCGTCCGCGCCCGATGCCGCGTAGCTTTCGAGAAGCCCGCGCTCGTCAAACATCATCAGGCTCGATACGGCGAGGCCCATGACCATGTCGGCCTGCGGATTCTCGGCCTCGGCCAGGAAGCGGGCGGTGATGACGCCGGTGGAATCGCGCACCCACACGATCTCGACTTCGGGCACGGCCGCTTCGATGGCCTCCTTGAAGGGGCCGAGCTGATCGTTCTCAAGTGCGGTATAGACGGTGAGCGGGGTGCGTGATTGCGCGCCGGCCACGCCCATGGCGAGGGCGAGCGCGGCTGCGGCCACGCCCAGTTTCAATCCAGTTTTCATGTCGTGATTCTCCCGTTTCTGTGGTTCCCTCGGGCATCTTCTCGTTGAAACGGTCCGGCGGATACCCTCGCCTTATTGCCGCTCCTTCCAGTCGTCGCTCCCCCGGAACCATCTGACACTTTGCACAGCCAGATATCAGGATCGTGACAGTTGCAAAGTTGCAGATAGATGGTCCCGGCTTGTTGCCAGAGCGCTGAATTTTCTTGATTTTATTCTGTGAGACTGGACGGGCCGATGCCCGATCCACAGCCAGGTCGGCGGTCAGGCAGCGGCCAGTGCCACCACGCCCGCCGCGACGATCCCGGCGGCAACCATGCGCTTCTTCCAGGGCCGCTCGCCCAGCAGCAGCACGCCGATCAAAGCTGCAATGACGACGCTCGATTCCCGTACCGCCGAAACCACGCCGATGGGGGCGATCGTCTTGGCGTAGAGTACCAGCCCATAGGCCGTGACGGCGAAGACGCCCCCCACCATCCCTAGGGCGAAGGTGCGCGGGTCGAGGCTTCCCCGGCGCAGGATGCGTGGGCCCAGAACCGCGAACACCACCGGGGCCTCCAGCAGGAACAGCCATCCCATATAACCGGTCGGGCTGCCGGCCAGCCTCACGCCGATGCCGTCGGCCACCGAATAGGTCGCGATGGCCAGGCCCAGAAAGACCGCCACGAAGATCGCGCGCCGGTCGACCTCGACGCCGCGCGTGCGAAGCGACAACAGCCATATGCCCAGCGACACCGCCACCAGGCCCGCCCAGGCCAGCGGCGGCAGGGTCTCGCCGATCAGGAGCAGGGCGCCGATGGCCACGAGCATCGGCGCGAGACCGCGCGAGATCGGATAGACCTGGCTCAGATCGCCGAGCCGGTAGGCCTGGAACAGCAGCGCATAATAGGCGTAGTGGACCAGCGTGGAAGCTGCCAGCGCCGGCCAGCTCTCGCGCGAGGGCGTGTCCGACAGGAGAATGAGCACCACGCCCGCCAGCGCGTGCGACAACGCGACTCCTGCCAGGATCAGTGCCCGGTCGCCGCCCGCCTTGACCATCGCGTTCCAGCTTGCGTGGAGCACGGCGGCGAAGAGTACGATCGACAGGGCGAAGAGGGACAAGGCGCGCTCGAATGAAAGCCGGCAAAGGACGGGCCGCTTGTGAAGGAACTACGGGCTCGGAGCAAGCGTGCACGCGTCCCGACGCCTGCGCCGGCGGCAGGCTGAAGGGGCCAGGGGCCCTGTCAGCTCCAGGGCAGCGAGAAGGTCTTGACATTGGTGTAGCTCTTCATCGCCTCGATGACGCCTTCCTTGTAGCCATTGCCGGAATCCTTGATGCCGCCGAAGGGCGACATCTCGATCCGGTAGCCCGGCACTTCCCAGATGTTCACAGTGCCGACCTTGAGGCCGGATATGTATTTCTGCATGCGGCGGAAATCGTTGGTGCACACGCCCGACGACAGGCCGAAGGCGGTGGAATTGGAGAGCCGGATCATGGCCGCGTCGTCGCCTGCCACGCGCAGGATCGGGATCACCGGGCCGAACGTCTCCTCCATCACCAGATCGCTCTCATGCGGCACGCGGTCGATGACGATGGGCGGCAGGAGCGCTCCGCGCCGGCCCGGGTTGTACAGCACCTCGGCGCCCGCCTCCGCGGCACGTTCGACCCGTCCCTCGAACAGCGCGGCCGCTTTCTCGCTGACCACCGTTCCGAGCTCGATCCCCTCGCCCATCGGGTCGCCGAAGCGCAGCTTCCTGGCGCGCTCCAGCACCAGCGGCACGAAACGGTCGGCGACCTTCTCCTGGACCAGGATACGTTTGACCGCCGTGCAGCGCTGGCCGGAATTCTTCGTCGCGCCGGCCACCGCGAGATCGGCCGCGCGGGCCAGATCGTCGTCCGACAGATCGTCCAGCACGATCAGCGGGTCGTTGCCGCCGAGTTCCAGCACCTGGCGCCGATAGCCGGCCTTCGAGGCAATCAGCTTGCCCACCGATACCCCACCGGTGAAGGTGATCAGGTCGACATGTTCGTTGACGATCATCTCCTCGCCGATGTCGCCCGGCCAGCCGGTCACGACCGACAGCATTTCGGGCGGCAGGCCGGCCTCGTAAAGAATGTCGGCCAGCACCAGGGCGGTCATCGGTGTCAGTTCGGTCGGCTTGACGACGATGCAATTGTTGGTCGCGATCGCCGGCGCCACCTTGTGCGCCACCATATTGAGAGGGTGGTTGAAGGGCGTGATCGCGGAAATCACGGTGAGCGGTTCGCGAAGGGTGAAGATCTTGCGTGCCTTGCCGTGAGGCGTGAGGTCGCACGAGAATATCTCGCCATCGTCATGGAGGCAAAGCTGGCCGGCCAGCGTGAAGACGTCGAAGGCGCGCCCGACCTCGTAGAGCGAATCCAGCTTGGAAATGCCCAGTTCTAGCGAGATGAGATCGGAGAGCACATCCTTTCGGGCATCCAGCAGTTCGGCCGTCTTCAGCAGGATGCGCTGGCGCTCGTAGCGTGTGAGTTTGGGCTCGTAGGCGGCCGCGATCGCGAAGGCCTCGCGGGCGTGGCGGGCCGCACCGGCCGGCACGGTGCCAACCACCGCCTCGTTCCAGGGATAACGGACCTCGATGAGCCCGTCGGCCTCGACCATGCGCCCGGCGATGCGCATCGGCTCGTGGCGGACGGTCAGGTCGTTTTCCCGCTTGCCCATTGGACTATCCCTTCGCCGCGGCCATGGTAGCATAGAAGAAGGCGTCGAAATTTCGCAGTACGGGCGCGTCGGGCAGGTCCGGCATGGCGCGGTTGACGATGAACGGCACCGTCTGTTCGGTTAGCCCGCCATGCGAGCGCAACGGTTCCTTGAGCGCGGCGAGATCGTGCCGGTCGGCGCTCGTGCCGAGTGTCTTGTTGACCGTGGACGTCAGCACGATGTCGCCGATCCGGTCGGCCGGCAGTTCGAAGCGGGCGCAGGCTTCCTCGCGGGTCAGCGCGACGTCGACGCCTTCGACCTCCTGCAGCCGTCGGATCACGTTCTGCCTGTCCGCCGTCGCCGGCAGATAGGCGGTGGCAAACGAGCCGAGCGCACCGTGATGGACAACATAGGGATCTGTGATCGGCAGGATCACGCGGGCCGCCGCCTGGCCCAGCCAGTCGTCGAGCAGGTCCTGCAGATAGAGGACGTCGGGCGTTCCGTCCGCCTTGTGCTTGGGCTTCATGCCGTGGTCGGCGGTGATCACGATGGCAGCCCCCAGCGCGTCGAGCTCGGCCAGATGGCGGTCGAACATGGCATGGAAGGCGTTGGCGACCGGATCGCCCGGCGCGTGCTTGTGCTGGATGTAATCGGTCGTCGTGAGATACATGACGTCCGGCCGAAACTCCTTCAGGAGCTTGACGCCGGCGGCAAAGACGAACTCCGAAAGTTCGGCGGAATAGACCTCCGGCACGGGACGGCCAAGCCAGGCGGAAGCGTCGTCGATGCCGTTTTCCGCCAGCGTCGTCTGGTCCGATTTCTCGGAGGAGAAGCCGATCGCCCTGCCCTGCGAAAAATCCAGCCCGTGGCCAAGCAGCGCGCGCAGCTTGTCCTTGGCGGTGACCACGGCCACCCTGGCGCCGGCATCGTGAAAAGCCTGGAAGATGGTCGGCGCGCGCAGGAAGCGCGCATCGTTCATCATCACCTCGCGCCCGGTCTCCGGCTCGTAGAGATAGTTGCCGCAGATGCCGTGCACGGAAGGCGGGCGGCCGGTCGCGATCGACAGGTTGTTGGGGTTGGTGAAGCTCGGAATGACGCTGTGGGCTGTTCGCGCCGTGCCCTTGGCCAGGATGCGCTCGAGTGTCGGCATCAGGCCGGCCTTGATGGCCTCGTCGAGATAGGCCGGCTCGCAGCCGTCGAGGCAGATCGCCACCGCCGGCACGCTCGGCCAGCGATAGTCGCGCCCGTTCACATTCACGTCGACGGTCGAAATCCTGTTCATGCCACTCCTTGGTCTCGCATCAGGCGGCCAGCCTTGCGCGCTCTTGCATCGCATCGGCCGGCGGCGCGGCCGTGTCGACGCCCATTTCCTTGAGCGATTGTCCCGCCGCCTCGACGACGCGACGCATCACATGCTCGTCCATGTGGCCGATGCAGCCCACACGGAAGCTGTCGACCACCGTCAGCTTGCCGGGATAGATGATGAAGCCGCGCTTCTTCATCGCGGCGTAAAACGCCTGGAACTCAAAACGAGGATGAGCCGGGCTGAAGAACGTCACGATGATCGGCGACAGCCAGCGATCCGACAGCAGCGTCTCGAAGCCGAGAGCGCGCATGCCCTCCACCAGCACGTCGCGGTTTTTCGCGTAGCGCGCACCGCGACCGGCCACGCCGCCTTCCGCCGCATGAAGCCGCAGCGCCTCCATGAAGGCGGCAATCGCATGGGTGGGAGGGGTAAACCGCCACTGGCCGGTCTTCTCCATGTTTTCCCATTGGGCAAACACATCGAGGCTGAGGGAATGACACCGCCCCTTCGCGGCCTCCAGTTCGCTGCGCCGCGCGATGACGAAGCCGAAGCCTGGCACGCCCTCGATGCATTTGTTGGCCGAGGACACGATGGCCTCGCAGCGGATTTCGCTGACATCCAGTGGGATCGCGCCGAACGCACTCATGGAATCGATCAGCAGCTTTCGCCCCCGGCCGTAGACGGTCTCGGAAATCTCGGCCACCGGATTGAGAATGCCCGAACTCGTCTCGCAGTGAATAGCCACGACATGGGTGATGTCGGGATCGGCATCGAGAAGCTCGCCGATTTCGGCGCCGCGCGGCGGCAGGTAGTCGCCCTTGTCGAGCACGACATGCGCGCGGCCGAGATAGCTGAGCGTCTGGGCGGCCCGCTGGCCATAGGCGCCATTGGCGAGCACCAGCACCTTGCCGTCTTTCGGCACGAAGGTTCCGAGCATGGCTTCGACCGCGAAGGTGCCGCTGCCCTGCATCGGCACGCACTCATATTCACCTGCCGTGGCGCCGGCCAATTCGAGCAGGCGGCGGCGCAGTTCGGCGGTCATGGCACGGAAGTCTCCGTCCCAGGAGCCCCAGTCGCGCAGCATGGCCTGCTTGACTGACAGCGCCGTGGTCAGCGGGCCTGGCGTCAGGAGGTAGGGCTCCCCCATGGCGGGCGGCGCGAAAATATCGGTGGTGGGCGCGGATTGCTGCATGGCGAGGTGCCCTTTCGTAAGGTCATAGTCGGCCATGTCTGGCCATATGAAAAATCGTTATTTCGGATTATCCTATAGATTGAATCGATAGGTTATCCTCATGCGCTATGTTCAACTTCGGGCCTTTCACCACGTCGCCATCTGTGGAGGTTTCTCGCGCGCCGCCGAGCGGCTTCGCGTCACGCAGCCCGCCATCTCCGACCAGGTGCGCCGGCTGGAGGAGGAATACGACGTCCTGCTGTTCGATCGTCAGCGGCGCCAGATCCGCCTCACGAACATGGGCGAGCGCCTGCTCGAGGTCACCCGGCGGCTTTTCGACACGGAGCAGCAGGCCCTCGAATTGCTTTCGGAATCGCTTGCCCTGCGATCGGGACATCTGCGGGTCGTGGCCGACGCCGCCCACCACCTGCTCGGCGTGCTGGCAGCCTTCCGCGAAAGATATCCAGGCGTCAGGGTAACCATCAGCGCCGGCAACACGGAGAGCGTCGTCGCCAATCTGCGCAGCTACGACGCCGACATAGGCGTGCTCGGCGAGGTTCCGGAGGGCCGGGATTTCGAGGTGGTGGAACTCAACTCCACCCCCATCATCGCATTCGCGGCGAAGAAGCATCCGGCGGCCACGCGCAGCAGCCTGAGCTTTTCCGAACTGCTCGATTTTCGGTTGGTCCTGCGCGAGAAGGGCTCCAAGACGCGCAACAAGCTCGAAGAAGGCGCCGCGCTGGCGGGCGTCAGCCTGCCACCCTCCATCGTCGCGGAGGGCCGGGAGGCCGTGCGCGAGATCGTGGCCTCCGGTGCCGGTATCGGTTTCGTGTCGCGGGCGGAGTTCGGCGACGACCCCCGGCTTGTCGCGATCGCCATCGAAGGCCCGGTCATGCTGATGGACGAGGCCATGATCTGCCTGAAGGAGCGGGCCGGCAGCAAGCTCGTTCGCGCCTTTCTGGACATCGCCCTGGGAAACCAGCGGCAGCGTCCGTGAGGGGGAGGCCGACCACATCAGGCCCGCCTCGATACTCAAAGAAAGGGCTGGTCAGGGACGGCATGTCGAATATAGGTGAAACGCGCGTCTTCCGCCGTTCGGCGCCAGATCGGATTTTTTCGGAACTGGGAGAAGGAGCATCATGTTTTTGCCCGTGATCATGGCCGGCGGGTCCGGCACCAGACTGTGGCCGCTGTCGCGCCAGCTCTATCCCAAGCAGTTTCTGCCCCTCACCGGCGAGCGCACCATGTTGCAGGAAACCGTCGCGCGGCTCGAAGGCATGGATGCGCGGGCGCCACTGTTGCTGTGCAACGAGGAGCACCGCTTCATCGTCGCCGAGCAGTTGCGCCAGATGGGGCAGGAAGAGGCGAGCATCCTCCTGGAGCCCATCGGACGCAATACGGCGCCAGCCATCGCGCTGGCTGCGCTGTTCGCCACCCAGGCTGGGGACGATCCCGTGTTGCTGGTGCTGGCGGCCGACCACCTCGTCAAGGACACGCCGCGTTTTCACGCCGCCGTTCAGGCAGCCACCTCGCTCGCTGAAGCCGGCCATCTGGTCACCTTCGGCATCGTGCCCGACCGCGCCGAGACAGGCTATGGCTACATCAGGCGCGGCGATGCCATAAAGGGCGGCGAAGGCTTTGCCGTCGCCAGCTTCGAGGAGAAGCCCGATGCTGAGACCGCCGAGCGCTATCTGGCTGGCGGCGAGCATTTCTGGAACAGCGGCATGTTCATGTTCCGCGCCAGCCGCTATCTCCAGGAGCTTGAGCGATTCCGGCCTGACATCCTGGAAGCCTGCCGCGCGGCGATGGCGGCCACCCGCGCCGACCTCGAATTCGTGCGCGTCGACGCCAAGGCCTTCAAGGCCTGTCCCTCCGAATCGATTGACTACGCCGTGATGGAAAAGACCGAGGCGGCCGCCATGATCCCCTTCGATGCCGGCTGGAGCGACATCGGTTCCTGGTCGGCGCTGTGGGAGGTCTGGCCGCGCGACGCGGAGGACAATGCGCTGCGCGGCGACGTCATCGCCGTCTCCAGCCAGCGCAATCTGGTGCATTCCGACCACAAGCTGGTCGCCCTTCTGGGCGTCGAGGATCTGGTCGTCATCGAGACCAAGGACGCCGTGCTGGTGGCGCATCGCGACGCGGTGCAGGACGTCAAGCAGGTGGTGGACCGCATCAAGCGGGACGGTCGGGGCGAGCACCTCAACCACCGCCAGGTCTACCGTCCCTGGGGTCATTACGATTCGATCGATTTCGGCGACCGCCACCAGGTCAAGCGCATCACCGTCAAGCCGGGCGCCAAGCTGTCGGTCCAGATGCACCACCATCGCGCAGAGCACTGGGTCGTGGTGCGCGGCACGGCCAAGGTCCATCGCGACGACGAGATCATCATGCTGTCGGAGAACCAGTCGACCTACATCCCGCTCGGCGCGGTCCATGCGCTGGAGAACCCCGGCAAGATCGACCTGGAAATGATCGAGGTGCAGTCGGGGTCATACCTGGGCGAGGATGACATCGTGCGCCTGGAAGACCGCTACGGCCGTCTGGGTACGTGAAAGGCAATGAGCTCTCCCTTCAAGGCATATGACATTCGCGGCGAATTGCCGACGCAGATCAACGCGGCCTTCGCCTATCGGCTCGGTCTCGCCGTGGCTGCGCTGCGCCAGCCGGATTCGGTCGTCGTCGGCCATGACATGCGGCAGGACAGTGCCGGGCTTGCCGGCGCTTTGGCGCAGGGGCTGCTCGATGGCGGCGTCGACGTCCTCCCCGTCGGCATGTGCGGCACGGAGGAGGTCTATTTCCACACCGCCGCCAGTGGTGCTGGTGCTGGCCTCATGGTCACCGCAAGCCACAATCCGGATAGCTATAACGGCTTCAAGATGGTTCTCGAAGGCGCCGCGGCCGCCACGCGCGAAAACGCGCTGAACGCGATCGAAGAGCTGGTGATGGCGGATCACCCGCTGCCGCGGGTCGCGGACTACGGAAAGCGTGGCCGGCTTGCGCCGCAGCTGGCGCGCGAGCCCTACATCCAACGGCTCCTGGAAAAGGTCGCCGGCCTGCAGCTGAAACCCATGAAGATCGTCTGCCATGCCGGCAATGGCTGCGCCGGCCCGATCATCGACCTCCTCGAAGACCACCTTCCCTTCGAGTTCATCAAGATCGACCATCTCCCTGATCCGGCATTGCCCAACGGGATCCCCAATCCCCTGCTGCCAGAAAAGCGTTCGCGTGCCAGCGAGGCCGTGGTGGCGAATGGCGCGGATCTCGGTATCGCCTGGGACGGCGATTTCGACCGCTGCTTTCTCTACGATCACAAGGGCCGCTTCATCGAGGGCTACTACCTTGTGGGCTTGATCGCGCGGGCCATGCTGCGCGACGCGCCCGGCGCGACCATCCTCTACGATCCACGGCTCACCTGGAACACCATTGACATGGTCGAGCAGGCCGGCGGCGTGGCGAAGGCCTGCCCCACCGGCCACGCCTTCTTCAAGCAGATGATGCGCGAGGAGAATGCCCTTTATGGCGGGGAGATGAGCGCGCATCATTATTTTCGTGATTTCAGCTATTGCGATTCGGGCATGCTGGCCTGGCTGGCCGTGGTTGCCGAGCTTTCTGCGTCAGGCGCATCGCTCGCCGATCTTGTCGAAGACCGGATTACGGCGTTCCCCTGCTCGGGCGAGATCAATTTCACGGTCGCCGACGCCAACGCGGTACGGGACCGCATCGCGGATCATTTCATCAAGCACGATCCGAAGGTGGAAATGATCGACGGGTTGAGCATGGATTTCGGCGACTGGCGCTTCAATCTGCGGGCGTCGAACACGGAGCCGCTGTTGCGCCTCAACGTGGAAACACGTGGAGACAGGAAGCTGCTGCAAGCGAGCGTGGCCGACTTGTCCCGGCTGATCTGTTTGAGACCATAAGACCGGTCACGCTAAAGGGATTTCGGAATGCAGCCGAACCTGGCTGCATTCCTTTAAGCTGGATACTGCCCGCTAAACGGCAGAGCTCTGCTTTAGGCTACCTGTGCCGCTCTCACAGTCCCGGTTGCGTTCGGGGATCTTCTCCCTGGCGATGTATGAGATTTAGCTTTTTGAACTCGAAATGCCTCGGTCCGGGGCTTGGAGCGGCAAGCGCTTTGTTGAAATCGATAGCAGCGCCGGTATATGCTCGCATGATCGAAAGGCCCAGAGCCTGCGCCATTCTGGTCGGAAATGCATAGGCAATCTGCCGAGAGCATTCCATCGGCGATCCTTCGAGGCGTCATCCATCCGGCAATCCCTGTAGGCGGGCAATCATGTCCATCGTCAGCTGGGGCCGGTAACTCTCTGATGTGGCGGCGCAGCTGAACAGACTTATTCATGTAGCCATCATTATCAATGGCGAGCGCAGGATTCAGAGCGGGGCGAAGTCTTCGCGCAGCCCCGACGCCGCGCGACCGCCGGGCGTCGGATCCCCGGCTTTCCCCGATTGAGCTGCAACGCTTTTACAGAGCTTTGAATCGCTCCGCCCCGCAAACGGCGTTTCATGGAGTAATGGGGGGAATACCAGACAGGAGATGCAAACGGCGTTTGATTCGGGCACCGGGGTAGCGGGCCAGAGGCTCCGCATCCATCGGGCTGAGCAGTCGATGCCCGGCATCCTGACGGCCACGCCAAGGCGAGAGGAACCGAAGGCTTTGCTCGGCCGACGCACCCGCCATCTTGAGAGGCGGACGCCGATGCTCGCTCAGTCGGCCTCCTCGGTATCGCCCGGCGGCTTTGTCCAGATCTTGCGCTGGAACCGCCAGCCTGCCTCATAGCGATCCATGATCTCGACGATGACACGTTCGCATTCGCTGCGTTTGAAGCCGCGCGCGACCAGCCGGGTGATAAGGTTCTCGATGAGATTGTTCAGCTCCTGCTCGCGCCCATGATTCAAGTTCTCCGTGATCGCGAAGTGCAGAAGCTCGCGGGCGAAGTCGTCCCGTCCAGGCGTCCTTTCTTTCTTCTTCTTCTCCCGCAGCGCCTCCTGGCGCAACCGCTGCTTCTCCAGCCTTCTCCGGCGGCGCTCTTCATTCGTCTCGTCGGTCATCGATCCCCCTTCCCCGGCTTCTCGCCACCATGGGCGGGCAAAGATTGCCAGACCGCAAACGCGGTTTGCACATGGTCTCGCTTTTCACGCCATCTGAATCGGGTATCTCGATCCGGGAATCGCCGACGCCATCATCTGCAACGCCATTCCACCAAACGGAATCAGCTGCCGAGCTTTCAGAATCGCCAGCTCCGTCATCTGAATCGCTGGGCTCTGATCCTGAATCGATGTCCCGGGATCGGAATCGTTTGCCACGGCATCTGAATCGCCAATCTCGATGCCTGAATCGGAACACCGCAAATTATCCTGATTTGAATCCCCGTGCCCGCACGTCATTTCGACATGGCGGCGGCGAACACCGTTTTATGAATCGGCGATCTCAAGAGCTGCAACGGCAGCACCGAGATCGGAATCCCGTTACCGCAAATCATCTCGATTTGGATCAATGTGTCCGCATGGTGTTTCAGGTTGAGATGCCATATCTCCCGCCCCGTTCCGAGCCGCGCTCACGGCGACCAGCCCTGCAGCCGCTGCCTGAACCGGTCGAGGACCTTGCTCAGTTCCCTGCCTTCCAGCGTGCGCTGCCGGGCGACCTCCATCGCAAGCTCGGTGAGCGCTGCGGTGTGGTCCTCGATGATGATCCTGGCAATGGCATCGGCTTCCTCAAGCCGGGCGTAGACCCGGTCGGCCAGGTCCCGATCGTAGGAGAGCTGCGAAGATGGATCGGATACCGGGCGGAAGATCAGCGGCTGCGCGCGGCCAAAACCGAGCGAGGTTTCGAGCGAGATCGCAAGGGCGGTCGCACGTGCGAGATCGCTGTCAGGCGCGCCGCCCGATCCCGACAGGGCCTCGCCGAAAAAGACGATCTCGGCCCTGCGTCCGGCAAGCAGCGTGGCGAGGTCCTCCATGGCCTGGCGTTCCGACAGCACGACATCATCATTGCCGCTGAAACGCACGAAGCCGCCGCCGCGGTCCTCCAACGTGATTATCTCCACCGCGCCTCGCCGTCCCAGTGCCAGGTGCACAAGCACATGACCGCATTCATGAACGGCAAGCTGCCAGCGCAGATCGTCGGAAAGCTTTGGTCGACCGGCCGACAGCAGTTCCTCGATGTCCTGCCAGGTGAGGTCCCGCCCGGCCCGGCGCGCCCTTCCCCTTGCCTCGCGCACCAGGCGCTCAACATCGGCCCCGCTCATGCCGACAGCCTGGCGGGCCAGCGGCCGCAGGAGATCAAGTGCCGGGTCGTGCTGCCGGGAAGGCAAATGATCGGTCCCTGGCGGCATGATGTCCTGCCTGCCTTCTCTCGTCACGCTCATGCGTCGTCCCTCCCCCGTCCGGCCGGACGGCCAAGGCGATACCAGTTCGACCGCGTACGGGCCCAGTGACCGTCATCGGACATCAGCAGAAGATCCGAGGTCACGATCGACCTGCCCTCGCCCGGCAGGGTCGGATGGTCGGTTGTAAGGCCCATCAGGCAGGGAGCAGGCCTGATGCCCTGCACCCAGCTGTCCAGCAGCGCGACAGGGCGCTCGAGATCCTCGACCGGCACGCCGCGCTCGATCCTGGCGAGGTCCGAGACGAGCCTGCACAGCCGCTTCAGTTCGGCGTCGAGTTCTTCACTCTGGGCGGGACGGCCGACTGTGAATCGCAGCACCATGTTCATGCTCCTCTTGGGGATTTTTTGCGCGGACCGGCATCTCCGGTGGCATCGCGGTGAACATTGTCGTGATTGTCAGATGGCAGAGCAGCAGGACGGTCAGTAGCCGATGCGGGCGGGAATCCGTTCCGGACGGCCGAGCGCTGGGCATCCGGCGGCCGCGTTGCGATCACGCTGGCGAAATCATTTGCCAAGTGATGGCGCAGGATGCCTGCGAGCGCGTCGATATCGGGCGGCGGGATGCGGATGTGGGTCTCAAGCCGTCCCGACCTCAGCAATGCCGGATCGATGACTTCGGGATGGTTGGTTGCCCCGACGATGACGATGCCGGAGGAGCGGACCGCACCATCGAGAAGCTCCAGCGCCTTGTTGACGATGGTGTTCCAGTAATCATCATACTCCTTGCCCTGCCCTCTTCGGCCAATCCCGTCGATCTCGTCGATGAAGAGAATGCATGGGGCATGCTCACCCGCCTCATCGAAGGCAGCCTTCATCCGGCGAACGACGTCGCCAAGATAGGAGGCCTCCAGCCAGGTCGAGACCGAGGTCGCAATCAGCGGCACTTGGAGCGTGTTGCAGAGCGCCTTGGCAAAGCTGGTCTTGCCCGTGCCGGGCGGCCCGGACAAAAGCAGTTTTGCGCTCAAGGCCGACCAGTCTAGCTGCCCGGCCTGCCAGAGTTCCAGATCCTCCTTGAGCGCCATAGCCCAGCTGGACGCCGTCCCATATCCATGCAGGCGTTCGACCATCGGCACGAAGGGATCGCGGGCTATGGTGTCGGACGAGACCGGCCTGATGATGTCGCTGCCTGAGCCTTGAACCTTCTGGTTGCGGAAGGGCGACTTACCGGAACCGGAGCTGGATCCTGATCCCCATCCACTCTTGTCGCGGCTGGAGCTGTCATCCTCGTCATGTTCCCTGCGCCGTGCCGCACCGAGATGGACCAACACCTCGACGGCTCGGGCGTGGCTGATGCCCGACCGGATGGCGAGCGGCAGATCGAAGAGGGAGAGATACGCACAGTCGGCCTCAAGCTGATCAAGCGATACGTCACGCGGCAGAGGGCCGAGCACCTCCTGCATCACGCGGGCGATCAGATCAGTGGAGATCGGCCCGCATTCGAGATCGAGGCTGGCCGACACCCTGAGGGCTGTAGGAATACGCTCCGCCTTCTCGGCCACGCCCAAGAGTGGATAGCCGCTTGCCGCGGCCTGCCCCACCCGAGCGTCCATACGAGACGGGTCGTCGGCATCGAACTGACGGCCCGGGAAGAGCACCAATTTCGTGGCGTTCTCGGCAGTTCCGAACGAGACGTGCAGTCCGCGCATCTCGGGGCCGGACCCGATCGCCAGAGGTCGAGGCAAGAGCCCACCATTCTTCAGCATGATGTTGAACCGGCTCTCGAACCCGCGCACCGGACACAGGATGCTGACGACAGGCTGGCGCTCGCTCAGGATGGAGAGCACCTGATCATGGCTCAGGCCGCTGCGTGCGATGCCCTCGGCCAGAAGCAGGACCACCGCGATCTCGTCGACGGGTGGCGGCGCTGCGGAGGCCCGGATCGCGCGCACCACATCCACGACGAGTCTGGGGTCCGCATCATGGGCGGCAGCATCGCGGCCGGGGGAAGCCTTGGTCCGCCTCACGGCATTGGTGGCCGCGCCGACCTTCGCGGCAGCGAGGTCCTCGTTCTCGGCCTTGATGTCGAGCGTGATGCCCTCGCGCTTCATGAATCGCGCGATCTCGGCGCGACCAAACCCTTCGAGCTTCGCGCCAAACAACAGCTTGCGGCCCGAGGAGCGATCCGGACCCAGCTCGTCATCCTCGACAAAATAGTGCCCAACCCTCACCTGGCGGGGACGGTCCTCATCTTCCCGGTCCTTCTCTCCTTCTTCCGCCAGCCAGCGCTTGGAGATCGCGAGGTCAAGCGCGTCGCGGGCGGCTTCCCGCCGCAGCCGTTTCAGGAGGAAGTTTGCAATGCGGCTGCTCATGCCTTGCCTCCCTCAAAGACCCAGAGCGGGCGAAGTACTCTCGTTGCCTTTCTTTCCAGCTCAGTCGCGAACCGGGTCACATGCGGGGGCGCCGGCCTTTTAGCGCGCTCATCTTGCCCGTTCATGGCCGACCTCCAAATGCGGCGATGCCAACACTGACGCGGCCGTCCCACTTAAATGGAACAGCGGTGTGCGGTCTCGTGGCCGGGCCCTTGTCAATCCCATTGCGCCTGTCCCGTTTGTCCCAGTCGCTATCCACATCGCCCATCTCCGTACGAGGTGGCGACAGGGACTGGTTTCCGGGCATCGGAACTGCAGCCCGATCTGCACCGCATGCCATTGCCCCGACCACAGCCCTGCAGCGCTCCAGCATGAACTCGCGGATACGTGCACCGTAAAGGCGGCGCAGCACGACGATGGCCTCAAACGCCCCTTCGATACCCAGCAGGCTATCGAGATTGGTGAGCGCAAAGATAGCCTTGGCATGATCGGCTGGTTCGCCCGAGCCATCCACGATAGCGATCTCGACGCGCTCGACGGCGGGTGCATCGCACTCGCGCTCAAGCCAGTCGCGGGCAACAAGGGCTGCAGCCATCATCCTGGTCCGCAGTTCAAGCAGCACCTTCGGCTTGTGGGACAGGACACTGCGCTTGATATCGAGGATCAGTGCCCGGTGCTGATGGGCGTCGACCACCAGAAGGTCGGGGCGATAGAACTCGCGCGTATGGACCTCCGAGTTGAGCCGCAATGCCGAGGCCTTCGACCAGTCGTTCCGCCGCAGGAAGGCCTTGGCCTCCGGCAGCACGGGCAGCGGGGTTTCGAGTGGCACGACGGTGAGGTCGTTCCGGCACGCGCAGATCGCCTTAATGCCGCGCTCAAGCAGGCTCCCTTCGAGCGTCGTGGCCGAGCGGATCGGCGCCAGCAGCTCTTCAAAACCCTCGAATGCAGGATCGGGTTTTGCCGGGCAGGCGAGCACCTGCGAGACCGTGTCGTCGACCAGTCGGTGGAACACGGGCAGCAGCCGATCGAGATCGGCATGCCCCGAACCAGGGGAAGCGGCACCGGAGCGGTCGCCGTCACGGCCGTCGACACAGTTGGCGGCATGGTCGCGTGTGGCAATGCGACAGGAGGGTCGAAAAGTATCCATATTGAACTCCTAGGAAGGTGACGAGACCGAACAGAAATGACGATCGGCGATCCGCGCTTGCGGACGCCAGTCACAGTCCGGACAGAGTTTGCCCGGCGATCTCGATTGATGTGCTGGATGTGCTGGTGCGCTGCCTGCGTCAGGCCGCCAAAGCCGATGGCCGGGCAGCACCACCGAGGTCGGCCTCGGCCTTCGCATCGGTGGCGCTCACCTGGCCACAATGGCCTGACGCCGCCGAGGCATTTGCCTCCACCGGCTCCGCGGCAATTGCCTCGGCGACTTTACCTGCGTGGCAGATGCAATGGCGCTCATGCAAGACCAGCAGCTCTTCGGCCTGCCGCGCCCGTTCCTCGGCCCGGGCCGCCCGCGCCTCGGTGGTGTCGAGAATGTCCCGGATCGTGGAGACGATCAAGCGGCGACGCGCTGCGGTCGACGCGATGCCAGCAAGGCCAGACCAGCGAGCGGCTAACGAAGCGCGAGGAGTTGATGCGGCCTCCCGGGCAATGGCCACGCGGGCGGCTTCGGTCTCGGACTCGCCGGCGCGAACGGCGGATGCCGGGGCGCAGTCCGGCTGCGTCCCAGCATCAAGCTGGGGGATCTCGAAGGCGGTGCCTTCACTGGGTTCGGAATTGCGGGTAACGGTGTTCATAGCCCAAGGCCTTTCTCAAGAAGGTGGCGGGTCAGGCCTTCGCCGGTGTTGGTAGCACCGTCGGAGGCCGACTTGGCTCCGAGCTGATCCCGAAGCCGCCAGAACCATGGCAGGATCCGAAGCGGATCTGAGCCCGGCAAATTTGCTGAGCGATCGGATGGTTAACGCCGGGCTCTCATCTCTGGTAGAAAGGTCTTCGACTTTTCACCGCCGCGCACAGGTTGTTGAATGGCAGCCGCCTGACCGCTTGTATGGTAATGCCAAGAACCGGCGTGCCCTACGATGTCAACGTAGAGGCCTCTGTTGTGATGTCGGTAAGCTGGGGGCGAGCGGCTAGGGTCAGCGCATGTCCCGCACGTTCACCCCGCCGCAACGATACCGGAGATCACACGGAATGACCGAACTTCTTGTCTGCCTGCGCTGAGCAGTGCCATACGCCATCCGCCCTCACGGCGCATGCCCGAGTGTTGACGCGCAACCCGGCCGGTGGCCCGTCTCACCCGAATTCGAACCAGACCGGCTTGTGGTCGGATCCATCCGCGTCAAGGTCGACCCACGACGATGTGAGCTTGTCGGCGATGCCCGGCCAGACGAAGCCGTAATCGATCCGCTTCCACAATGCGCGGTCCTCGGGGGCCTTGGGCTCGATCCAGGTGATGTCTGGACGGGTTCCGGCGCGTTCGGTGACGGCAAGGGCGGCATCGACGGCGAGGTCGGCGATCCGGGCAGAACCGAATTCGGGATCGGGCCGGCCGGCAATCTCGGCATATTCGCGGCTGTCCTGCAGCATGTTGAAGTCGCCCATCAGCACGTAGGCCTCCGGGCAGGGCGGCTCGGGAAAGCCGTTTTCGGAAGCGCCCGTCACCGCTCCGCCCTCCATCCCATAACCCGTCGCGCGGTCCATCAGGAAGCGCGCCTGGCGCTGGCGCTCCTCCGGCACGCGGTGGTCGAGATGAACCGAATAGAACCGCACGGGGCCCAGCAGGGGGGTGTCGATCACCGCCTCGAGCGCGCCGCGCTGCAGGTTGAGCGTCCCGAAGGAACGCCGTCTCGGCAGGAGCAGGTTGCGCGAGGTGGCAATGGGCGTGCGCGAAAGAACCATGTTGCCAAACTGGAAAAACACATCGACTGCCCTGCCATCCTTGAGATGGGAGCCCATGTCGATGTCGAAATTCGGCCCGAAGACGGCGAAATAGTCGGGCAGCAGGTCGCGGATCTCTGCCACCATGTCGCGCCCGCCATTCTGCGGGTTGTTGCGGCTGACCTCCTGCAAGGCGATGACATCGGCGCCCCGCACGCGCTCGACAATGCGGGTAATGTCGTAGCGCCCGTCGAGTCCGATGCCGTACTGGATGTTATAGGTGACGCATTTCATGGGCTGCCCCTGCCGATTGCGGTCTGCACGCCGATCCTGTATCGCTCGCGCGGCCTTCATGACGAAGGTCAAGACCAGATAGACGACGAAGCTGTCAATCCGATGAAGTTCCTCGATCAGGCCAAGGTCTATATCCGCTCAGGCGACGGAGGCGCAGGCTCCGTGTCGTTCCGGCGCGAGAAGTTCGTCGAATTCGGCGGACCCGACGGCGGCGATGGCGGTCGCGGCGGCGACGTTTGGGTCGAAGCCGTCGACGGCCTCAACACGCTCATCGACTACCGCTACCGCCAGCATTTCAAGGCCGACACCGGCCGCCACGGCATGGGCCGCAACCAGACCGGCGCCAAGGGCGCCGACGCGCAGCTCAAGGTGCCGGTGGGTACGCAGATCTTCGAAGACGACAACGAGACGCTGATCTGCGACCTGACGGAGGTCGGACAGCGTTTCCGGCTGGCGGCCGGCGGCAATGGCGGATTCGGCAACCAGCATTTCAAGTCGTCCACCAACCGCGCGCCGCGCCGCGCCAATCCGGGCCTCCCGGGGCATGAGCGCTGGATCTGGCTGCGCCTGAAGCTGATCGCCGATGCCGGGCTCGTGGGACTGCCCAATGCCGGCAAGTCGACCTTCCTTGCCACGGTGACGGCGGCCAAGCCGAAGATCGCCGACTACCCCTTCACCACGCTGCACCCCAATCTGGGCGTCGCGCGCATCGACGCGCGCGAATTCGTCATCGCCGACATTCCGGGCCTGATCGAGGGAGCGCACCAGGGCGCGGGCATCGGCGACCGGTTTCTGGGCCATGTCGAGCGGACGAGGGTTCTGCTTCACCTCGTCTCGGCGCGCGAAGACGATCCGGCGGTCGCCTACCGCACCGTGCGCAACGAGCTTGTCTCCTACGCCCACGGACTGGCCGAAAAGCCGGAGATCGTGGCGCTGAGCCAGATCGACATCCTCAACGCGGAGGAGCGGGCCGAAAAAATGGCGGCGCTTCAGGCCGAATGCGGCCAACAGGTGCTCGCCTTGTCAGCAGCGACCGGAGAGGGCGTCGAGGCCGTGCAGCGCGGCCTGATGGACAAGATCGCGGCCGCCCGCCAGACTGAGGCCGGCCCCGCCGAGTCCGATCAGAGATGGCAGCCGGAAGGCTGATCCGATGTCGTTCCTGCCCCTTTCTTCGCATCGCCGCATCACGGTGAAAATCGGCTCGGCCCTCCTCGTCGACCGCGAGAGTGGGCTGAAGCGCGACTGGCTGGCCTCGCTCTGCGCCGACGTGGCTGGGCTGCGCGCGGCGGGCGCGGAGGTTCTCGTCGTCTCGTCGGGCGCGATCGCGCTCGGCCGCAACGTGCTGGGTCTCGGACGCCGCGCCCTGAAGCTGGAGGAAAGCCAGGCGGCGGCGGCAGCCGGGCAGATCGCGCTTGCCGGCGCGTGGTCCGAAGAGCTTGCACGCAAGGGTCTCAAGGCCGGCCAGGTGCTGGTGACGCTTGGAGATACCGAGGAGCGGCGCCGCTATCTGAATGCGCGGGCCACCATCTCAACGCTGCTGAAGCTTGGCGCGGTGCCGATCATCAACGAGAACGACACCGTCGCGACGAGCGAAATCCGCTATGGCGACAATGATCGGCTCGCCGCGCGCGTCGCCACCATGATGAATGCCGACCTTCTGGTCCTGCTCTCCGATATCGACGGCCTCTACGACCAGCCGCCGGCCGGGAATCCAGACGCCCGTTTCCTGCCGGTCGTCGAACGCATCACGCCGGAAATAGAAGCAATGGCTGGTGCGGCGGCGTCGGAGCTGTCGCGCGGCGGCATGCGCACAAAGCTCGACGCCGGCAAGATCGCAACCCAGGCAGGGACCGCGATGCTCATTGCCTCGGGGACACGACCCAATCCGCTGGCCGCGGTCGACCGTGGCGCGCGCGCCACCTTCTTCCAGCCGTCAGATACGCCCGTGCGCGGCTACAAGAGCTGGATCGCCGGGCAGCTCGAGCCGGCAGGGCAGCTCGTCGTGGACGAGGGCGCGGCGCTTGCGCTGCAATCGGGCAAGTCGCTGCTGCCCGCAGGCGTCACCAGCGTATCGGGTGCATTTTCGCGAGGTGACACGGTTGCCATTCTCGACACCGAGGGCAGGGAGATCGGCCGCGGCCTGATCGCCTATGATCATGCCGATGCGGCCCGCATCGCCGGGCTGCGTTCCGCCAACCTGGCGGCCGTACTCGGCTACCAGCCTCGCGCGGCGATGATCCACCGGGACGACCTCGTCATGCAGCGCGGCTGAAAGTCCGCGCGACAATTCTCTACCGGCCCAGTCATGTTTTTAATTGACGGACGCCGCATCATGCGCTTGATGTATGTCACTGGTACCTGTTTCAGTCGCGACCGGCACGCGCCCTTTGCCATCTGCGGCCGAAACACCATATGCGTAACGAGTCCAGGACCCGTCGCGTTCGGCGGGGCAAGAGCGAGCCATGCTGGTCTGCCATTGCAATCTGATTACGGAGAAGGAAATCGAGGCGACGATCCTCGATCTCCTGTCGGCCGACCCCTGGCAGCTCATCGTTCCCGCAAAGGTCTATCATGCCATGCGCAAGCGTGGTCGATGTTGCGGTTGTTTTCCCAACGTGGTCGAGACTATCATCCGCGTAACCGAGGATTATCACCTCCGGATGAACCATTCCGAAGGGGATGTCGTTACATTCCTCGACCGAGTGCGCGGGTTGCGTACGCATGATGGGAGAACATTGAATGAAGGGCGATCCGAAAATCATCGAGCGGCTTAACGAGGCGCTCTTTCTCGAACTGGGTGCGGTGAACCAGTACTGGTTGCACTACCGCCTGCTTGAGGACTGGGGCTACGGCAAGCTCGCCAAGAAGGAGCGCGAGGAATCCATCGAGGAGATGCACCATGCCGACAAACTCGTCGAGCGCATCATCTTTCTCGAAGGTCATCCGAACCTCCAGAAGGTCGGCGCGCTGCGCATCGGTCAGAACCTGAAGGAAGTTCTGGAAGCCGATCTGGCCGGCGAACACGACGCGCGCAATGCCTACAAGAAATCGCGGGAAATCTGTCAGGAACTCGGTGACTACGTCACCATGAAGCTGTTCGAGGAACTGCTTGCCGACGAAGAGGGGCATATCGACTTCCTCGAAACCCAGCTGGACCTCATGGAATCGCTCGGCGAAGAGAAATACGCCCTGCTCAATTCCGTTTCCGCGGACGAGCAGAAATAGGCTTCAGACGATATCCGAGACGGCAGCGCCAGCCAGCGCCTTGCGAATGAGCCCGACGAGTTGCCTTCCCGCCTCGTCGGGTTTCGCATTGTTGGCAATCTCGATGGCGCCCGGTACCCGCCCGGCCTCGCCGGACAGGCGTGACAATCGGTCCAGGATCTGTGCGCGCGTTTCCCTGCCGCGGGCGGCCAGCCGGTCGGCGAGGATTTCGGGCTCGGCCGTCACCAGGACGACCGATACGTTCGCATAGCGTTCCCGCAGTTGCGGCAGCGCGGCCCGCGACAGATTGCCCACCACCGCCATGCCGGCTGCCATGTGCCTGTCGATTTCAGCGGGCAGCCCGTAACTCAGGCCATGGGCGTGCCAGCTGACCGCGAAGGCTCCCTCCTTGCTCGCCTTGTCGAACTCGGCTTGGCCGAGTGTGTCGTGGTTTTCGCCGCCGGCGGCGGCCGAGCGCGTCACGACGCGGCGCACGAAATGGATTTCGCGTTCGTTGAGCAGCTCTGCGCGCGCGAAATCGAGCAGTGTATCCTTTCCGGCACCCGACGGCCCCACCACCGCCACGAAGCAGCCGGAGCGCAACGGGAAAGGCTGTGCGGCCTGTTCGCGCTCGATCAGGGCCGAGACCATCATGCGACGCGGCGCCCCTCGCGCCAGACGGAGCGGACGACGGGGACGTGATGGTCGAGGCGGACCCGCACCAGATCCGCCCGCTTGCCGGTCTCGATCGCGCCTCGATCGGACAGCCCGACGGCCGCGGCGGGGTTCCTGGAAACCATGGCCACCGCCTGAGGCAGAGAGATACCCTCGACGACCTCGCCGAGATGAAAGGCCGATTGGATGAGGCTGAAGGGAATATAGTCGGAGGACAGGATGTCGAGCGTGCCGGCTTCCGCCAGATCGCGGGCCGACACGTTGCCCGAATGGGAGCCGCCGCGCACAAGGTTCGGCGCGCCCATGAGGACAGCCATGCCGGCTTCCTTCGAGGCACGGGCAGCCATGGTGGTCGTCGGAAACTCGGCAACCCGCACGCCCTGCTGCCTGGCCTCTTCGACATGATCCAGCGTCGCGTCGTCGTGGCTGGCGAGGATGATCCCCCGCTCGGCGCAGGCCGCCGCGATTGCCTCGCGGTTGGGGATGGAATTCTTCTGAGAATCAGCGACCCGCTTCTCGCAGAAGGCGCGGAACTCCTCTTCAGACATCTTCAGCTTGCCCATGTAGTAGATCTGGTAGGCCTCCAGCCGGGCAAACTGCCGCTGGCCGGGCGCGTGGTCCATCAGGGACGCAAGTTTCACGCGGTCGTCGCCATCGAACATCGCGAAGCATTCGAGACAGTCGGCTGCAGAAACCTCGCAGCGCAGGTGGATGAAATGATCAGCGCGCAGCCGGTCGGCTTCCACCCCGTCGCGGATGGCATCGCCCAGCCGGCGCATGTCGTCGGGTCGCATCTCGCCATCCTCGTCGAGGCCGATGCGCAACGCGTCGAAGACGGTCGTGATTCCGGCCGTCGCCACCTGCGCGTCATGTGCGAGGACAGAGGCGATGGGGTTCCAGCGTACTTTGGGGCGCGGGGAGTAGTGGCCTTCGAGATGGTCGGTGTGCAGTTCCACGAGCCCCGGAACGACAAAATCGCCCTCCATGTCCTCGCCGACGCGCGAAGACCCCGACCAGATGTCAGCGATCACGCCGTCGCGGATCGCGACGGCGCCCTGGACGACTTCGTCAGGCAACACGATGCGGGCGTTTCGGAGCGTCAGTTCGGTGGTCATGGAATCAGGCGGACTTTCTTTGATGCGTGGGGCCGATGGTGCGGGCGGTGTGAACCAGGAACGGCGCGCCGGCTTCCGGCTCGACAAAAAGTGCCAGCGTGTCGATGGACAGCGGCGTATCCAAAAAAGCGCCGAATGTGTGTTCGATGGCGCGCGACACACGCGGAGAGTCGGTCGGGGTCACGCGTCCCGACAGGGTCATGTGGAAGCGAAACTCGTCGAACACGTAAGGATAGCCCCACCCGTGCAGGTTCCGCAATTGCCCGGGAGAAAGGGCTTCGGGGTTTCGCCGTGCGAGTTCGGCTTCGGTCAGCGGTGCGCGGAACGGCTCGAAGCTCTTGACGACATCCGAGGCCAGCGCATCGAGCGCAGGCACGGGCTCGCCTGGAACGAGGGCAAAGAAGCCCGACATCCGGGCCAGGGTCATGCGGGGTATGAATACCGGCTCGCGCGCCTCGCAGAAAGCGTCCAGAGCCGACAGCAACTGTTCTTCGGACTGGTCGGCCGCAAGGCGAAATGGCGCCTTGAGCGTGGCGTGAAAGCCGTAGCGGCGCGCCGAGGCCGTATGGAAGGCGATCTCGGCTGCCGACAACCCGCCCACGGCGCCTTGCGGCCGCACGGTCCCGCCATAGGCATCGCGGCCGAGCCACTCGGCGGCGATTCGGCCCAGCGGCGCATCCCGCGCGGGCGTAAAATAGACGGCATAACGCATGTTCTGGCCTGTTGGATCGGCGGCCGGCGCGCGCTCAAGACGTCCGGACGATGCTCCGACCTAGGTGATTTTCATGACAGAATGAAGAAAGACGGGCCGATGGCAAGGCCCGTCGCCTTTCAATGTGCCGCCTGGCCGATGTAGCGCGCGCGGATGAGGCGCGAGGCCCAGTCGATGATGGCGATGACGATCAGCACGTTGAGCACGACGAAAGCCACCTGGTCGTAGAGACCGGCACGGAAACGCTCGATGATGATCATGCCGATGCCGCCCGCGCCCACGATTCCGAGGATGGTGGCACTGCGGGTCGAACTCTCGAAGAAATAGAGGGACTGCGAGATGAAGACCGGCATGACCTGCGGCAGATAGCCGTAGCGGATCGTCTTGAGCGGCCCGGCCCCGGTGGAGCGAACGCCCTCCACCTGCTTGCGGTCGATGTTTTCGATCGCCTCGGCATAGAGCTTGGACAGCGTGCCCATGTCCGAGATGAAGATGGCCAGCACGCCGGCCAGCGGGCCGAGACCCACGGCGCGCACGAAGACGAGGCCCCAGACCAGCTGGTCGACACCGCGGAAGACGTCGAGCACGCGCCGTACGACCTGACGCAGGAAGCCGAAGGGCATCGTGTTGCGCGCGCCCAGGAAACCGATGCCAAGCGCCGCACAGCTGCCCAGGAAGGTGCCCAGGAAGGCCATGCCGATGGTCTGGCCGATGCCGACATAGATCTGGCCGTACATCCATTCGTCCATGTCACGCCAGACGAAGAAGGACGACAGCAGGCGCCAGGCGCGGTCGGAAGCCGAGAAGAGCTTGTAGACCTCGAAGAACCACAGCGAGCCGACGACATAGGCGATCACCGCAGCCCAGATGCCCCAGAAGACGACGTCGGAGCGCAGGGTGGGAAAGGCGGAGGAATGATCGCGGCGCACCGCGTCAATTTCCGCCTGCGAGAAGGATGCAAAGGATGGCGTCGTCATCGGGCGAAGGCCTCCTTGCCGATGAAGAAGGTGCGCATGCGCTCGGAGATCAGATCGACCACCGTGACCATGAGCACGACTAGGATCAGCACGGCGAGCACGCGATCATCGGAATAGAAGGAGATGACGTGGTAGAGTTCCTGGCCGATGCCGCCGGCCCCGACGAAGCCGACCACCGCGGATGCCCGCACGTTGATCTCGAAACGCAAGAGCGTGTAGCTGATGAAGTTGGGCATCACCTGGGGCATGACGCCGTAGCGCATTTCCTCGAACCAGTTGCCGCCGACCCCCCTGATGCCCTGGACGGGGCGCCCCGAGGCGTTCTCGTTGACCTCGGCGAACATCTTGCCGAGCGCGCCTGCGGTATGGATCGCGATGGCCAGCACGCCGGCCAGCGGCCCGATACCCACCATGAAGACGAAGACCAGCGCATAGAGGATTTCCGGCACGCCGCGGAAGAACTCCATGACCCGGCGCGTGATCCAGTAGACCGCGCCGTTCGGGGCCAGGTTGCGGGCTGCGGGGAAGGACAGGAGAAACGCGATGGCGGCGCCGATGATCGTCCCCGTCAGCGCCATCAGGACGGTCTCGAACAGAAGCCGGACATATTTCCCGATGTCGGAGTACCAGTAAAGCAGCGAGCCAGCGGGCGCGCGGCCCGCCTCGTTTCGGCCCTCGAAAAGCACGTCCCACTGCAGGCTGGGCAGGATCGTCCCGAAATACTCGAAGATGCGCGGGAGCCCGGCGGCAAGCCGGTCGGGAAAGAAGCGCGACACGTTGATCGAGAAAGCGAGCAGGAGGAGGAACCCGCCCGCAAACAGCAGGTTCATGATGAGCTTCTGGCGTCGCAGATCCTTGCGATGCTGCTCGAAATCGGCGACGGGGTCGCCGCCGCCAAGAGTTGTGACCGACATGGTTTGCGACCTGCTATTCGGCGGCGAGGCGCAGATTGGCGCGCTTGCTCTCGGTGCCCTTCAGGGCGGTCGAGGTGACGCCTTCCGAAAAGGCCTCGTCGGCTTCCGCGCCATAGATCTCGCGCGCCTTGGCGTCCGTCAGCTGCGGCGGGGTCCCGTCGAATACCACCTTGCCGTCCAGCATGCCGATGATGCGATCGCAATAGGAGCGCGCCGTGTCGAGCGTGTGGAGATTGCAGAGAACGGTGATTCCGTCTTCCTGGTTGATGCGGCGAAGGGCATCCATGACGAGGCGGGCGTTCATGGGATCGAGCGATGCGATCGGCTCGTCGGCGAGCATGATCTTCGGCTCCTGCATCAGCGCGCGCGCGATGGCGACACGCTGCATCTGCCCGCCCGAAAGCGTCTCGGCCTTCTGCAGCGCGGTCGGCGCCATGCCGAGACGGTCGAGCGCCCGGATCGCGAAGGCGCGCTCGGCTGCCGAGAAGATCGAGAACATCGAGGTGAAGATGTTGTGATGGTAGAGCCGGCCGGTCATCACATTGGTGATGACATCGAGGCGGCCGACCAGGTTGAACTGCTGGAACACCATCGCGCAGCGCGAGCGCCATTCGAGCAGGTCCTTGCCCTTGAGCGCGGAGATGTCGCGGCCCTCATGCAGCATCTTGCCGGAGGTCGGATCGTTCAGCCGGTTGACCATGCGCAGGAGCGTCGATTTGCCGGCGCCCGAGCGCCCGATGACGCCGACCATCTGGCCGTCGGGAATTTCGAGAGTGACGTCCGCCACGGCGGATTTGGCGCCGAAGGACTTGGTCAGGTTTTCGAATTGCAGCATTGTGATCTCCGATCGCGCTCGGCCGTTGCGGCTCGTTGACGGGCCTGTGGCGCTTCCCCGGTGTTCTTTTTGTGTGCCATGCGAAAAGGGGCCGTGCATGGCACGGCCCCTTCAGAACTGGTCAGCGCGAGCCGGCGACTTCCGCCTCCCGCATGGCGACAATGCCAGCGAAGAAATCGTGGTCCACCGCGACCCAGCCCTGACCCTCGCCGAAGGAGATCGAGCGATAGCATTCGGGGTCGTTCTCCAGCTGATTGGCGAGCAGCCCGGTGACGATATCCTTGACCTCCTGCGGCAGGCTCTTGGCGATGACGACCGGACCATTCGGGATAAGCTCGGATTCCCAGATCACCCGGATGTCGTTCATGTCGAGGAGGCCGTTGTCGACCATGCGGCGCAGGTTGCCGCGGCTGTAGCCTTCCGAAGGCTCGCCCTGACCGGAAGTCCAGGTAACGCCGGCGTCATACTGACCTTCCAGTACTGCGATAACCGCCTGCTCATGGCCACCGCCGAAGCCGGTGCGGCTAAAATAGGTATCGGGATCGATGCCGGCGGCCTGAAGCTGTGCACGCGGCACGAGATAGCCCGAGGTGGAGTTGGGATCGGCCCAGGCCAGCGAGTGGCCTTCCATGTCTTCGAGCGAGTGGATGTCGGTGTCGGCGCGGGTATACATGGCCGCGATGTAGCCCAGCGACCCATCGGCCTCGGCCGACACGAAGACCGGCTCGACGGCCTCCGGATCCTGCAGATAGATGGCCGCGTATGCGGAGGCCCCGAGCGCGCCATATTCCAGCTGGCCGGCAACGAGACCCTGGATCACGCCGGCATAGTCGGGCGCGGGGTACATCTCGACGGGAATGCCGAGGGCTTCTTCGAGCGTCTCCCTCCAGCACTCGTTGTTGCGCAGGCGGTCCGACTCGTTCTCGCCGCCGAGAAGGCCGATGCGAAAGACGGGAAGATCGTCGCGCCAGTCCGCCTGAGCCGTGGCTGCGAAGGCGGAAACGGCGATGGCCAGGGCGGCCGTACCGGAAACAAGTCTCTTGAGCATGTGTGGCTCCAACGCTTGAGGTCGTGAGGACAAAATCGTTCGGGCAAGGCGGAAGAGCCACCCGACGCGTAAAGCCCTAGCGACCTCTTGCGACAAGGCGTTGAAGCATTTCGGACAGTTCGATGACAATTCACAGCCGCAGCCTCGGCGACTGCGCAGGCAGTGGGCAATGTGCTCAGCCGCCGTGCTTTTCCAGAAAAGCGTCGATGGTCAGGGTCCGGAAGTCGTCGAGCGCGCCGCGCAGGCGCAGATGATCCCAGTCCCACCAGGACAGTGCCTGAAGGCGCTCCGCCACGGGCGGCTCGACGCGGCGCCGGATCGGCCTTGCGGGAACACCGCCGACGATTTCGTAGGGCGCGACGTCCTTCGTGACCACTGCGCCTGCCCCCACCACCGCGCCGTTGCCGATGGTCACGCCCGGCAGGATCGTCGATCCGTGACCGAGCCAGGTGTCGTGACCTATGCGCACCCGGTTGGAGCGCCGCCAGTCGAAGAATTCCTCCTCGTTGGCCGCGTCCGCCCAATAGTCGGCAGCGCGATAGGTGAAGTGGTGTTGTGTCGCCCGCCAGGTGGGATGGTTGGTGGCATTGATGCGCACGGCGGCGGCGATGTTGGCGAATTTGCCGATCTCGGCGCACCACACGCCGCAATCCTGCATCATGTAGGCATAGTCGCCGAGTTGCGTTTCGTGGACGCGGCAGCGCTCGGCGATCTCGGTGTAGCGGCCGAGCGTCGAGCCCGACACCTCGGCGCTCGGGTGGACCAGCGGCGCTTCGGAAAGTCGCGTCATGCCGCGCTCGCCCGCGGGGCGAAGGCGGTCACGTCGACGATCCGGTCGGCGACGGCCTCCCGCATCTCGCCATCGTGGAAGATGCCGAGCAACGCCGCGCCGGCCTTTTTCTTCTCCGCGATCAGTTCGGCCACCACCTGGCGGTTGGCCGCATCCAGCGAGGCCGTCGGCTCGTCCAGCAACAGCACCGGATGCTCGGTGATGAAACCGCGCGCCACGTTCACGCGCTGCTGTTCGCCCCCCGAAAAGGTCGCCGGCGGAAGCTGCCAGAGGCGTTCGGGAAGGTTGAGACGCTCCAGCAGCCCTGCGGCCCGCTCGCGCGCGGCCTGCTGGTCCACGCCGCGGGCAATGAGCGGCTCCGCCACCACGTCGAGTGCCGGAACGCGCGGAACCGCGCGCAGGAACTGGCTGACATAGCCGACCGTTTCGCGGCGGACTTCCAGCACCATGCGGGGATCGGCGGACACGATGTCGATGAGACGCTCGCCATGGGAAACGATGATCTGTCCGGAATCGGCGGCGTAGTTGCCGTAGATCATCTTCAGGATCGAGCTTTTGCCCGCGCCGGAGGGTCCGCCCAGCACCGCGCATTCGCCGGCTGCCGCCGAAAACGAGACGTTCTCCACCACCCCCAGGCGGATACCGCCGCGCAGATGCATGGTGAAGGTCTTCGAGACGTCGGAGAGGACGAGGGGGGTCGGCATCGTCAGACCTGCAGAATCGAGGAGACCAGAAGCTGGGTGTAAGGCGCATGCGGATCGTCGAGAACGCGGTCGGTCAGGCCATGCTCGACCATGCGGCCATCCTTCATGACGATCATGCGGTCCGACAGGAGCCGCGCCACGGCGAGATCGTGGGTGACGACAATCGCCGCCAGCCCCAGGTCGCGCACAAGCCCGCGCAACAGGTCGAGCAGGCGCGCCTGCACGGAGACGTCGAGACCGCCGGTCGGCTCGTCCATGAAGACGAGACGGGGATCGGTGACGAGGTTGCGCGCGATCTGCAGGCGCTGGCGCATGCCGCCGGAGAAGGCGCGCGGCTGGTCGTCGACGCGGTCAGGCGCGATCTCCACCCGCTCCAGCCAGTCCACGGCGCTGGCGCGGATGTCGCCATAGTGCCGATGACCGAGCGCCATGAGCCGCTCACCGACATTGGCGCCGGCCGAGACCGTCATGCGCAGGCCATCCGCGGGGTTCTGGTGCACAAAGCCCCAGTCGGTGCGCATCAGCACCCGCCTCTCGGCCTCGCTCATGCGGTAGATGTCCCGCCACTCGCCGTCGCGCATGCGGTAGACCACACTGCCCGAAGACGGCATGAGGCGCGTCGACAGGCAGTTCAGAAGCGTGGTCTTGCCGGAACCCGATTCTCCCACCACCGCCAACACTTCGCCGGGCCAGAGGTCGAACGACACGTCGGCGCAGCCGATACGCTGGCCGTAGGACCTGGAGACGGAACGGACCTTCAGCAGCGGCGTGTCGGCGCTCATCGGCTCTCCTCCGCGGCGGCGCGGGTCTCCTCGCAATGATCCGTGTCGGAACACACGAACATGCGCCCGCCGCGATCATCGAGGACGACCTCGTCCAGATAGACGCCCTTCGACCCGCACAGCGCGCAGGGCTGGTCGAATGTCTGGATCTCGAAGGGATGATCCTCGAAGTCGAGGCTTTTCACCCGGGTAAAGGGCGGCACGGCGTAGATGCGCTTCTCGCGGCCAGCCCCGAAGAGCTGCAGCGCGGGCGACATATGCATCTTGGGATTGTCGAATTTCGGCGTCGGCGAGGGGTCCATCACATAGCGGCCCTCGACCTTGACCGGATAGGCATAGGAGGTCGCGATACGGCCGTGGCGGGCAATGTCCTCGTAGAGCTTCACATGCATGAGGCCGTATTCCTCCAGCGCGTGCATGGTGCGGGTCTCGGTCTCGCGTGGCTCCAGGAAACGCAGCGGCTCGGGGATCGGCACCTGATAGACGAGCACCTGGCCGGCCCCAAGCGGCTTTTCGGGAATGCGGTGGCGGGTCTGGATGATCGTGGCATCCGCCGTGCGGGTCGTCACGGCCACGCGGGCCACTTTCTCGAAGAAGGCGCGGATGGAGACCGCATTGGTCGTGTCGTCGGCACCCTGGTCGATCACCTTCAGAACGTCATCGGGACCGATGATGGATGCCGTGACCTGCACGCCGCCCGTGCCCCAGCCATAAGGCATCGGCATTTCGCGGCTGGCAAATGGGACCTGGTAGCCCGGTATGGCGATCGCCTTCAGGATGGCCCGCCGAATCATCCGCTTCGTCTGCTCGTCGAGATAGGCGAAATTGTAGGTCGTCGGATGCGCGTTCATGCCGCCGCCTCCCTTGCCTGCGCGTAGCGGGCGAGGCGTTCCGACAGGGTCCCCGTGTGCAGTTCGAACATGTGATTGTCGTCGTCGTAGAAATAGAGCGACAATCCTTCGCCCTCCACGCGCGGCCGGGGCGGCTTCATGTCGAGGCCGAGCGAGATAATGCGCTGTCGGTATTCCTCGACATCGGCCTCGTCGATCTTGAAGGCCACGTGGTTGTAGCTGCGTGTGGGAAGCGGCTCGCCTTCCATGATCGCGATCCACACATCGGCCGCCAGGAAGAATTTTTCCCGGCTCAGCGAAAAGGCTTCGTCTTCGCTCGAATAGACCTCCTGCGCACCCAGCACCCCGGTGAGAATGGCGCTCATCCGGTCCAGGTCGCGCACGATGAAGGTCATGTGGGAAAGGCCTTCGATCATTCCGCCGCCTCCCGGCTCGGGCGGTCCGACGGTCGCTTCTCGGCCTCGCGGCGCATCCGGCGGACCAGGTCGAGCTCGGCCTGGAAGTCCACGTAATGCGGCAGCTTCAAATGCTCCACGAAGCCGGTCGCCTGGACATTGTCGGAATGGGAGATGACGAATTCCTCGTCCTGCGCGGGTGCCGTCAGATCCTCGCCCAGCTCGCCGGCGCGCAACGCCCGGTCGCAGAGCGACATCGCCATTGCCTTGCGCTCCGACTGGCCGAAGACCAGCCCGTAGCCGCGCGTGAATTGCGGCGGTGCTTTGGCCGATCCCTTGAACTGGTTGACCATCTGGCATTCGGTGACGCGGATGCGGCCGAGCGGCACGGGAAAATCCAGTTCGGCCACTTCCAGCTCGAGCTCCACTTCGCCGATGCGTATCTCGCCCACGAAGGGATGCGAGCGTGCGTAGCCGCGCTGGGTCGAATAGGCGAGCGCCAGCAGGAAGCCCTCGTCGCCCCGGGCCAGTGCCTGCAGGCGCGAATCCCGCTCGAGGGGGAATTCCAGCGGTTCACGCGTGATGTCGCCGGTGCGCCGGCCTTCGGCCAGGTTGCCATCCTCCTCGATGAGGCCTTCGGCCGCCAGGATATCGGAGACGCGCGGCATCTGCTCTTCCGGCGCCTCGCGGCGCTCGGGCGATCGGCCTTCGGCGTCGCCGGCCAGTTCCGGATCCAGCAGGCGGTGGGTGTAATCGAAGGTTGGGCCCAGCAACTGCCCGCCCGGCAGATCCTTGTAGGTGGCCGAGACACGCCGCTCGATCCGCATCGCGGCGGTGTCGACCGGATTGGTGTAGCCAAAACGCGGCAGCGTGGTGCGGTAGGCACGGACGAGGAAGATCGCCTCGATCATGTCGCCGCGCGCCTGCTTCACCGCAAGCGCCGCGAGTTCGGGGTCGTAGAGGGAGCCTTCCGCCATCACCCGGTCGACGGCCAGCGCCAGCTGAGCGACGATCTGGTCGAGCGTCAGTGCCGGCACCGACCTGTCGCCCCGACGGCGATCGTCGAGCAGCCGGTGGGCGTTGCGGATGGCGGCCTCGCCGCCTTTCACCGCTACATACATGGCTCAGCCCTCCTCAAGGATGATGCGCGTGGTGCGCGGCAGGGCCGCGACGCTGGCCGGCCCCGCCAGCACGAGGTCGACTCCGCGCGGGAAGCGCGCATTGTTCTGGCGCCACTGCTCGATGAAATGGCGGGGCAGCGGCTGTGGCGCGAAGGCCTGCGTGGTCTCGATGCCCGGTCCTTCCAGCATGAGCCCTCCGCCCGTCTCGAATCCTTCCACCTGGAGGATCAGCGTCGTGGAGCGATCGGGATAGTTCTGCGTGCCCTGGGCGAAATTCTCGAGGCTCGGCATCGAGGCCGGAGCGGCGATCAGCGCGAAATGCGCCTCCGACAGGATTTCGACGATCGGCGCAGCGGTCTGGAAACCCAGCCATTCCCGGACCGCCGCTTCGGCCGCGAGCGGCTGGTCCAGCCAGACGGGCGTGTCGGCATCGAGAAGCGCAAGCGCGACGGCGCCCGCAACGGGGCCAAGCGGGGCGGGCGGCGTGGCGCATGGCGGGATCGCCTGCACGGTCCCCGGCCGGGCCATGGCATCCATGACGGCGCGGAACACGCGCTGGGCATCCAGCGCGCCGTCGGCGAATCCGCCCTGGATCGTGGCAATGTTCTGCATCAGTCCTCGCCCCGCACCATGGTGAAGAAATCGACTTTGGTCGCCGCCGTTTCTTCCCGCTTGCGCGTGTCGGCGGCTTGCTGAGCAGCAGCAAGGGGCGCGACCACCGCGGCCTCGAGCCGCGAAGCCCAGACAGGATCGTGGCAGAGCGCGTCGATGGTGGCACTGATACGCGCCTTCTCGTGATCGCGCCCGATCGCATAGGCGTGCCCGATCCGGCCGTCGGGGAGCCGCACCGTCGCCCGCGTCACCGTCACCTCGCCGACATTGAAAGGGCTGCCGCCGCCACCGATGCGCCCGCGCACCGTCGCGAGCCCCGTTTCGGGACCGCGAACCGGGATGGCCTCGACGGCGACGCATGCCCCTCGCCAGAGACGGCGCAATTCATCGCCAGCGGCTCCCGCCAGGACGGCCATGCGCTTTCGCCTTTCGAGCACATCTACAGCCGTGTTTTCAGGATCCATCCAATCGGCCTTGCATACTTGTCTATTGGTCTATACAACTGCTCATCTTATCGTCCTTGCTACCTCTTGTCCATGACAGCGGAATGACACGCGCGGATCCTCCCTCCGAACCTCTCGACCGCCGCTCAGGCATCGCCATCTGGCGCCAGATCGCCGACCGACTGCGCCAGGAAATCGCGATTGGCCGGCCGGCTGAGGGCGAGCGCCTGCCGCCTGAAAACAGGCTTTCTGAACGGTTCGGCGTCAACCGGCACACGATCCGCGCCGCAATCGCGGCCCTCTCCGTGGAGGGCGTGGTCAGCACTCGCCAGGGTCGCGGCACGACCGTCGCCAAGCGCCGGAGGCTCGCCTATCCCATCGCCCGCCGCACCCGGTTTTCGACCGGTCTGGGCAGCCAGACGCGCTCGGCGCGCGTGACACCCACCGCGACGACGATCGAGCCCGCGCAAGACGAGGTTGCTGCCGCTCTGGGTCTGGATGAAGGCGCCAGGGTGGTGAGGCTGGAGACCGTCAGCGAGGCGGATGGCTGGCCGGTGGCGAGCGCTGTGCACTGGTTCGACGCCGCCCGTTTCGCGGAGATGCCAAACCTGCTCGAACAAACAGGCTCGATCACCGAGGCCTTTCGGCGTCTCGGCGTCACCGACTATCTGCGTGAGCGCACCAGCGTGACCGCCACCCACGCCGATGCGCGCGTGCTCGACCGGCTGAAACTGTCGCCCGGCGCCATCGTGATCGATACCGTTGCCGTCAATGTCGACGCCGACGGAAGGCCGGTGCAATTCTCGCGTACGCAGTTCGCCGCCGACCGGGTGGAGTTGACGATCGCCGGTGGGGACGGCAACTGAGGCGGATGCGCCTGGATACCGAACTTTCCGCCCTGCCCGTTGCCGAGGCTCTGCCCGCCCTGCGCGAAGCGCTTGCTCGTGGCTCGAATGCCGTATTGGTCGCGCCGCCCGGCGCCGGCAAGACGACGCTCGTCCCGCTGGTCCTCGCCGAAGAGGCGTGGGCGAAGGGCGGCCGCATCCTGGTCCTCGAACCGCGCCGGCTCGCCGCCCGGGGCGCCTCGAGGCGCATGGCGTCCATGATCGGCGAAGAGGTTGGAAAGACCGTCGGCCATGCCATGCGCATGGAGCGCCGTTTCGGTGCCGACACAAGCATCCTTGTCGTGACCGAAGGACTGCTCGTCCGCATGATCCTCGACGATCCCGAGCTTTCCGGCGTTTCAGCCGTGCTGTTCGACGAATTCCACGAACGCTCGCTCGATGCCGATTTTGGCCTCGCGCTGGCGCTCGACATCCAGTCGGCGCTCAGGCCGGACCTGCGCATCCTGGTGATGTCGGCGACACTCGACGGCGCGCGTGTCGCCCGGCTGCTCGGCGACGCCCCCGTGATCGAGAGCCGGGGCCGCGCTTTCCCGGTCGACATCCGCTACCGTGAACAGGCGCCCGGAACGAAGACCGAGCAGTCCGTCGCCGACGCCGCAGCGGCGATCCTGCGCGAGGAGGGCGGAAGCGCGCTGGCCTTCCTGCCGGGGCTACGCGAGATCGAACGCACGGCGAGCCTGCTCGAGGGCCGGCTGCCGGGCGATTGCGACATCATCCCGCTTCACGGCGGCCTGGACGGAAGGGCGCAGGACGCGGCGATCCGACCTGCACCCTTTGGCCGGCGCAAGCTGGTGCTGTCGACGGCGATCGCGGAAACCTCCGTCACCATCGACGGGGTGCGCATCGTCATCGATTGCGGCCTTTCCCGACAGCCGGTCTACGAGCCGGCCAGCGGCCTGACGCGGCTTGAAACGGTGCGCGCTTCTCGCGCCTCGGTCGACCAGCGGGCCGGCCGTGCCGGGCGAACCGAGCCCGGCATCGCGCTCAGGCTCTGGCGTGCCGAACAGACGGCCGCCCTGCCGGCCTTCGCGCCGCCGGAGATCCTTCAGGCCGATCTTTGCGAGCTGGTGCTTTCCTGCGCTGCCTTCGGCGTCTCCGATCCGGCCGGCCTCGCCTTTCTCGACCAACCGCCGGCGCCCGCGCTCGCCGAGGCGCGGGCGTTGCTGGTGGAACTGGGCGCCCTCGATGCCGAAGGCCGCATCACGAAAACCGGCGAAAAGATGCGGGCGCTCGCCCTGCCGGTTCGCCTCGCGCATATGCTGGCGCAAGCCACCCAGTCCGGCCATGCACGGGAAGCGGCCGAACTCGCCGTCCTTCTGGGCGAACGCGGTCTCGGCGGCAACGACATCGATCTCGACCATCGCCTCGACCGCTTCCGCCGTGAAAAGGGCACCCGCGCGGACGCCGCGCGCCGGCTTGCCGAACGTCTGGCGCGATCGGCGGGTGGCGGCGCGGGCAGCGTGCGGGCGGGCGCCGGATCGCTGCTTCTGCATGCCTATCCCGACCGTGTCGCCCGGGCACGCGGCGAGCATGGCCGTTTCGTGCTCGCCAATGGGCGTGGCGGCGTCATCGATGCCGGCCATCGCCTGGCGGCAAGCCCCTTCCTGGTGGTCGCCGATCTGCAGGGCAAGGCTTCGAACGCCCGCATCGCGGCGGCGGCCGCCATCTCCGAAGACGATATCCGCCAGGCACTCGGTGAGCGCTTCGAAACCCTTCGCGAGACCGTCTTTGATCCCGCCCGGCGCGCGGTCCGCGTGGCGGAGACCGTGCGCCTCGGCGCCATCGTGCTGGAGACGCGCCAGTTGCCGGCCCCAAGAGGCGAGGACGCCGATACCGCCGTGCTGGAGGCCATTCGCCGGCATGGGCCAGGGATCCTGGCCTGGGGCGAGGCAGCGTCAACGCTGCGGGAGCGGCTTTCCTGGTTGCATGCCACACTCGGCGAGCCCTGGCCGGACATGGCGGACGAGGCCCTGATTGCCGATCTGGAGGACTGGCTCGCCCCCTATCTGCCCGGCGAACCGTCGCTATCGGCGATCTCCGGCGACCGCCTCAGGAACGCCCTCCTGTCGCGGGTCCCCTTCGATCTCCAGCGCGAGATCGACCGGCTGGCACCCGCACGCTTCACGCTGCCGACGGGCAACACGGCCGCGCTCGACTATCGCGAGAAGGACGTCGTGCTGTCGGCCCGCGTGCAGGAACTCTTCGGGCTCACGCGCCATCCCGCCATTGCGGGCGGCAAGGTGCCGCTGCTCGTGGAGCTGCTGTCGCCCGCCCATCGGCCGATCCAGACCACACGCGATCTGCCGGGTTTCTGGAGAGGTTCCTGGGCCGAGGTGCGGGCCGACATGCGCGGGCGCTACCCCAAGCATGTCTGGCCGGAAAACCCCGCCGAGGCGGCTCCCACCAGCCGGGCCAAGCCGCGCGGGCGATAGGGCTTGGCGAACCGCTCCCCGCGGCGCATATAGGCGCCATGAGCGACGAACTGGCCGCCCCCGAATTCAGGCAGATACACCGGCTGCGGCTCAACACCCTGATCTGGCTGAGGTGGCTGGCCATCGCCGGCCAGAGCGCCGCGGTGCTGGTCGTGGCCTTCGTGCTGGAATTTCCCGTGCCGGTGGCACTGTGCTTCGCGCTGATCGCGCTGTCGGCGGTGCTCAACCTGTTTCTGTCGTTCCGCTATCCGTCGACACATCGCCTGCCGCCGCTATCGGCGCTCGGCATCCTCACCTTCGATGCACTGCAGCTGGGGGGCCTGCTTTTCATGACCGGCGGGCTGACAAACCCGTTTTCGCTGCTGATGACCGTGCCCGTCGTCATCTCGGCGACCTCGCTGCCGCTGCGGCTGACCCTGCTCATTGGTTTCATCGTGGTGTCCATGGCCAGCATTCTCGCCTTCTTCCACCTGCCGCTGCCGTGGTTTCCCGGGACCCAGCTCTCGATGCCGGTGATCTACATCGCGGGCATGTGGATGGCGATCGTCTCGGCGCTGGCCTTTACCGGCATCTATGCCTACCGCGTCGCCGAGGAGGCGCGCCTGCTCGAGACCGCCCTGTCGGCAACCGAGCTCGTGCTGCAGCGCGAGCAGCATCTGTCGGCCCTCGACGGGCTGGCCGCGGCGGCCGCGCACGAGCTGGGCACACCGCTCGCCACGATCTCCGTCGTGGCGCGCGAGATGGAACGGGCGCTCGGCGACGACCCCCGCTTTCGCGAGGACGTCACGCTGCTGCGGACCCAGAGCGAGCGCTGCCGCGCGATCCTGAAACAGCTCACCAGCCTCTCCTCGGAAGGCGAGGCGCACATGGCCCGGCTGCCCATGACCTCGCTGATCGAGGAGGTGATCGCGCCGCACCGTGATTTCGGCGTGACGACCCTGCTCGAGCCCGGCGCCTGCGAGGGGCCGGAACCGGTCGGCCGCCGCAATGCGGGAGTCATCTACGGGCTCGGAAATCTCGTAGAAAACGCCGTGGACTTCGCGCGCGAGACGGTCACCGTGCGCTGGCAGTGGAACGAACGGGAAGTGGTGCTCAAGGTCATGGATGACGGCGCCGGCTTCTCGGCGGAGATTTTGGATCGGATCGGAGAGCCCTATATGACACGCAGGCCCCTCGGGACGGCACGCGGCGGATTGGGTCTTGGCCTCTTCATCGCCAAGACCCTGCTGGAGCGTTCCGGCGCAAGCATCACCTTCGGCAATGCGGGAGCGCCCGGGGCCGGCGCGATCGTCACCGTCCGATGGCCCCGCGAAAGCTTCCTCGGGCCCGTCGAGGTCGCACGGTCGGCCTATTGAGCGAATTGGCAAACCGTCTCGATCTGCCCTAGAGAACAGGAAAGAAGAACAGGCAAATGGAAAGCTCCGTCATGTCCAGCGCTTCGGTCGAGGATTTCTCGCTGCTCATCGTCGAGGATGACCGTCCCTTCCTCACCCGGCTTGCCCGGGCCATGGAAGGCCGCGGCTACGCGGTGACGACCGCGGAAACCGTCGAGGAGGCCGTGGCGGTCGCCCGTGCCGCGCCGCCCGCCTATGCCGTGATCGACATGCGGCTGTCCGATGGCAACGGGCTCGACGTGGTGGCGGCCATTCGCGAGAAGCGTGAGGATTCGCGCGTCATCATACTGACCGGCTACGGCAACATCGCCACCGCGGTGACGGCGGTGAAGCTCGGCGCCATCGACTATCTGTCGAAGCCCGCCGATGCCGACGAGATCCATGCCGCGCTGACCCGCATGCCGGGCGAACTCGCGCCGCCGCCGGAAAACCCGATGTCGGCGGACCGCGTGCGCTGGGAGCATATCCAGCGAGTCTACGAAATGTGCGACCGGAACGTGTCGGAAACGGCGCGGCGCCTCAACATGCACAGGCGCACGCTGCAGCGCATCCTGGCCAAGCGCGCGCCGCGCTGATCAGTATTCATCGACCTCCGCGCCAGGCAACGCCGCGCCTGCAAGTTCCGCCATGGTCAACCGGTTGGCCGCCGCACGCGCGATCCTGAGCGTCAGCGCCTTGCGCGTCGCGGCCGCCAGACGATGCTCCGGCGCCTCGCGCAGCATCTCCGCCCCATAGCCGTCCGACAGGATGAAGCCGCATTCCTCGGGGAATATGTCGGCCGGGACATCCGGATGGGTGGCAAAGAAAAACCGGTCCGAATGCAGCCGGTATTCCGGCCATTTACGGTCGACGCGGAAATCCTCGATCGACGATTTGATTTCGATGATCCAGATGTCGCCTTTCCGGGTCAGCGCGACGAGGTCCGCCCGCCGGCCGCTGGCGAGCGAAAGCTCCGGCACGACGGAGGCCCCCATCTCGATGAGCAGGCGCTGGACGCCGCGGCGCACGCGCATCGCCCTTTCGGACTGGCGTCCGTCAACGAGTGGATTGGCGAGAATCGGCGACACGATGGGCATGGCCGACCATGCCAGCTTCAGCCGGCGGATTGAAGACCTGCCCGCATACTTCCGGCCAGACGCCGCACCCGACTCGGCTTGGGCAGGCGTTCTCGCACGTTGACTGCCGTCAGCGGATCACGATGTCGCGGGGGCTCATTTCCGGAAAATAGAGCCCGAGGCAACCTCCGCTCTCATGCTCGATCACCCAGGGATGGGTCACGTATGTCTGGGTACTCCACGTGCCCCCCGGCTGGATCTCCGCATAAAACTGACGTTGCCCTTCATAGTTGATCCAAAGAACGTTCACCGGTGATCGCGTCTGGTTGAAGAAAGCTATCGAGGAAGTAGTGTTCCCATTGGCCGAGCGCAGGTTTTCTTCGGCCGCGCAGCGGCCTTGGGCGGCAACCGACGTGGTCAGGGCAGACAGCAAAAGAATGATTGCAGCGGTGCGTTTCATGGTCCCTCCGAATTGGCCAATGCCAGAGCCGCGCGACTTGCAGGAACCATCATGGTTGATGGAAGCGAAGACGCAACTTCTTTTTGGATTCTTGTCGGAGTCAAGTATCATACAATGCGCCGGCGCACAGGGCGCAGCGCCTTCAAGCGCTGCAACCACCGAAATGGGCGCACTCTCGTGCCAGTTGGTTCAGGCGCCCGCGCTGTAGGCCGCGATCGCCGCCATGTTGACGATGTCGGAATCCTTGGCGTTGAGCGAGACGATCTGCACCGGCTTGTTCAGCCCCACCAGCAGCGGTCCGATCACCATCGAGCCGCCGAGTTCCTGCAGCATCTTGGTGGCGATCGAGGCCGAGTGGAATGCCGGCATCACCAGCACGTTGGCCGGTGCCGACAGGCGGCAGAACGGATATTGCTGCATGAGCCGCGCATTGAGCGCCACGTCGGCTGCCATCTCGCCATCATATTCGAAGTCGACCCGGCGCTTGTCGAGGATGCGGACCGCCTCCTGAACCTTGGCCGAGCGCTCGCCCGCCGGATGGCCGAAGGTGGAATAGGCGAGCATGGCCACGCGGGGCTCATAACCCATGCGCCGCGCGAAGCCGGCCGCCTCCTCCGCGATGTCGGCAAGTTCCTCCGCATCGGGCATGTCGTGAACGGCGGTATCGGCCACGATGACGGTTCGCCCGCGGCACAGCGCGACGGAAGCGCCGATCACGCGGTGTCCGGGTCGGGCATCGATCACGCGCCGCACATCTTCGAGAACCGTCGAATAGTTGCGCGTCACACCCGTCACCACCGCATCGGCATCTCCCAGCGCCACCATGCAGGCGGCGAAATGGTTGCGGTCGTTGTTGATCAGACGCTGGCAGTCGCGGAAGAGGAACCCCTTGCGCTGCATGCGCTCGTAGAGATGGTCGGCATAGATGCCATTACGCCGCGACAGCCTGGCATTGATGATCTCGATATTGGGCTTGGAGAGATCGACACCGGCATTGCGGGCCGTCTCCCGGATCTGTTCCTCGCGGCCGAGCAGGATCGCGGTGCCGAGCTTCTGGTTCACGTAGGAGGCGGCGGCGCGCATCACCTGCTCCTCCTCGCCCTCGGCGAAGACGACGCGCTTGGGCTGGCGGCGCACGCGCTCGTAGATGCGCTGCAAGGTGGAGGCGATAGGGTCGCGGCGGGCCGAGAGTTCCTGGCTGTATTTCTCCAGGTCCAGAATCGGCTTGCGCGCCACGCCCGAATCCATCGCCGCGCGTGCTACCGCCAGCGGCACGGCGGAAATGAGCCGCGGATCGAAGGGCACGGGGATGATGTAGTTGGGGCCGAAACGCGGGCGGTGGCCCTGATAGGCGGCGGCTACGTCATCCGGCACGTCCTGGCGGGCAAGCTCGGCCAGCGCATTGGCGGCCGCGATCTTCATGTCCTCGTTGATGGTGGTGGCCCGGACATCCAGCGCGCCGCGGAAGATGTAGGGGAAGCCGAGCACGTTGTTGACCTGATTGGGATAGTCCGACCGGCCCGTGGCCATGATCGCGTCGTCGCGGATTTCGGCGACCTCCTCCGGCGTGATTTCCGGGTCGGGATTGGCCATGGCGAAGATGATCGGGTCCTTGGCCATTGTCTTGACCATCTTCGGCGTCAGCGCGCCCTTGGCCGAGACGCCGAAGAAGATGTCGGCACCGTCCATGGCGTCTGCGAGCGAGCGCGCGTCGGTCTTGACGGCATGGGCCGACTTCCATTGGTTCATCCCCTCCTCGCGGCCCTGGTAGACCACGCCCTTGGTGTCGCAGAGGATGACGTTTTCGGGCGAGAATCCCATCGCCTTGACGAGTTCGATGCAGGCGATGCCGGCGGCGCCCGCGCCGTTGCAGACGAGTTTGGCCGACTTCATGTCGCGGCCCGTCAGGTAGAGCGCGTTGATGAGGCCGGCCACGGCGATGATGGCTGTTCCGTGCTGATCGTCATGGAAGACGGGAATGTCCATGATTTCCCGCAGGCGCTGCTCGATGATGAAACAGTCGGGCGCCTTGATGTCCTCCAGATTGATGCCGCCGAAGGACGGGCCCAGAAACCGCACGCAATTGACGAATTCGTCGATGTCGGCGGTATCGACTTCCAGATCGATGGAATCCACGTCGGCGAACCGCTTGAACAGCACCGCCTTGCCCTCCATCACCGGCTTGGAGGCGAGCGCGCCCAGATTGCCCAGACCCAGAATCGCCGTGCCGTTGGAGATGACGGCCACCATGTTGCCGCGGGTCGTATAGTCGAAGGCCCGGGCAGGATCCTCGGCGATCGCCAGGACCGGCACGGCCACGCCCGGCGAATAGGCCAGCGAAAGGTCGCGCTGGGTCGCCATCGGCTTGGTCGGCGTGATTTCCAGCTTGCCCGGCCGCCCCGATGCGTGGAAATCCAGCGCCTCTTGCTGGCTGACCGAGGGACCGGAGCGCTCCGGCGCGTTCTTCTTCTTGTCGAGCATCAACGTTTCCTTACCCCTGGCGCGGCCTTTTCGCGGCGACCCACTTCCTGTGGAGTTTTGCGCGCCGAATGCGGATAAGGCTACACTTGGCCGTCGTAAAACGCCAAGCCGGTTTGCAAGAAACTGCAAAGGATTCCCGTCTCGACCATGAACCGCGAAACACCCATCAGCGACAGCCGGGCCATGCAAGCGGGCGACGGCGCGCCAGCGCTGCCCTCGGCCGAGGGCGCGACGCCGATGATGGAGCAGTTCATCGAGATCAAGGCGGTCAATCCCGATTCGCTGCTGTTCTACCGGATGGGGGATTTTTACGAACTGTTCTTCCACGACGCGGAAGTCGCCAGCCGCGCCCTGGGCATCGCGCTCACCAAGCGCGGCAAGCACCAGGGCCAGGACATTCCGATGTGCGGCGTTCCCGTGCATGCAGCCGACGACTATCTCCAGAGGCTGATCGCGCTCGGCCACCGGGTGGCGGTCTGTGAACAGGTGGAGGACCCGGCCGAGGCGAAGAAGCGCGGCTCCAAATCGGTGGTCAAACGCGACGTCGTGCGGCTCGTCACGCCCGGCACCATCACCGAAGACAAGCTGCTTTCGCCTGCCGAGACCAACTACCTCATGGCATTGGGCCGCGCGCGCCAGGCCGGCGAAGCGCAGTATGCGCTGGCCTGGATCGATATCTCGACGGGCGCCTTCTTCGTCGCGGAGACCGTGCCCGAGCGCATGGTCTCCGACATATTGCGCGTCGACCCGCGCGAGCTGATCCTTCCCGAGACGGCCTTCCAGGACCCCGACCTGCGCCCGGTCATGGACGCGCTGGGGCGGATCGCCAGCCCGCAGCCGGCCGCGCTGTTCGATTCGGCTTCCGCCGAGAGCCGGATCGCGCGGTTTTTCGATGTGGCGACCGTCGACGGTTTCGGAACCTTCTCGCGTCCGCAGCTGTCGGCCATCGCAGGCGCGGTGGCCTATGTGGAGAAGACCCAGAAGGACCAGCGACCTCCCCTGCAGCGCCCGGCGCTGGAGGATGCCGGCAAGAGCCTGTTCATCGACGCCGCGACCCGCGCGAATCTCGAGATCATGCGGACACTTTCGGGATCGCGCGAGGGCTCGCTCTTTTCCTGTGTGGACCGGACCGTGACCGGACCGGGGGCCCGGCTTCTGGGGGAGCGGCTGACCTCGCCGCTGACCGATCCGCCAGCCATCGCCGCACGGCTCGATTCGGTTTCGCTGTTCTGCGAGGACCGGCACCTGCGCGAGAGACTGCGCGAGGCGCTCAAGGCCGTGCCGGACATGGTGCGGGCGCTGTCGCGTCTGGCGCTCCGGCGCGGCGGCCCACGCGATCTCGGGGCGCTCCGGACAGGGCTGGCCCAGGGCCGCGAGATCGCGGGCCTGCTCGCCGGCGCCGAACTGCCGGCCGAACTCGAGAATGCGCGCGCCACGCTTGCCGCGCTGCCCGCGCAGCTCTCCGACCACCTGTCGCTGGCGCTTGCCGACGAATTGCCGCTGCTCGCGCGCGACGGCGGCTTCGTGCGGACGGGCCATGACGGCGCGCTGGACGAGGCACGCGCACTGCGCGACCAGGCGCGCCGCGTGATCGCGGAGATGGAGCGCGCGCTGGCGGAAGAGACCGGTATCCGCTCGCTCAAGATCCGCCACAACAACGTGCTCGGCTACTATATCGAGGTCACCGCCAACCACCGCGAGATCATGACCGGCAGCGACGAGGCGAAGTCGCGCTTCATCCACCGCCAGTCCATGGCCAACGCCATGCGTTTCACCACCACCGAGCTGGCGGAGCTGGAATCGAAGATCGCCAGCGCCGCCGACCGCGCGCTGGCCATCGAGCAGCGCATATTCGCCGCGCTGGTCGAGGAGGCCGTCGGCGAGGCCGAGGCCATTCGCGCCGGCGCCCGGGCGCTGGCCATCCTCGACGTGTCGGCCGCGCTCGCCACGCTTGCCGGGGCGCACGACTGGTCGCGGCCCGTCGTCGACGACAGCCTGGCCTTCCAGGTCGAGGCCGGCCGGCATCCCGTCGTCGAGGAGGCGCTCCGGCGCCAGCTCGGCGACCCGTTCGTGGCCAATGATTGCGACCTCTCGCCGCCGGATTCCGCCGCCCACGGCGCGATCTGGCTTCTGACCGGCCCGAACATGGGCGGCAAGTCGACCTTCCTGCGCCAGAACGCGCTGATCGCGATTCTCGCCCAGGCGGGCTCCTTCGTGCCGGCGCGTGCCGCCCGGATCGGCGTAGTCGACCGCCTCTTCTCGCGTGTCGGCGCCTCCGACGATCTCGCCCGTGGCCGCTCGACCTTCATGGTCGAGATGGTGGAGACAGCGGTCATCCTCAATCAGGCCAGCGAGCGCTCGCTGGTCATTCTCGACGAGATCGGCCGCGGCACCGCGACATATGACGGCCTGTCCATCGCCTGGGCGGCGCTCGAGCATCTGCATGAGGCAAACCGCTGCCGCACGCTGTTTGCGACCCATTTCCACGAAATGACCGCGCTTGCCGAGCGGCTCTCGCGGCTGTCCAACGTCACCATGCGGGTGAAGGAATGGGAAGGGGACGTGATCTTCCTGCACGAGGTCGCGCGCGGCGCCGCGGACCGTTCCTATGGCGTGCAGGTGGCGCGGCTCGCCGGCCTTCCCGAGGCGGTCGTGGAGCGGGCCCGCGAGGTTCTGCACATGCTGGAGGAAGGCGAGGCAAGCGGCAAGTCGGCCCGCATCGTCGACGACCTGCCGCTCTTCTCGGCCGCCGCCCGCCGGGAGACGCCTCCGCCCGCCCGCCGCGACGCCGTGGCCGAGGCGCTGGCCGCCATCCTGCCCGACGAGATGACCCCGCGCGATGCGCTGGAGGCGCTCTACCGGCTCAAGGCCCTGGCGGGCAAGTGACACGTGCCAACCGGGGACCCGGCCGCGCCGGACCGGCTGTCCGTCCTCGTCCCATCACGGCCCCGTAGGCAGGGCCGGCAAATCGCGCTATAGACCGCGCCGAAATCGTGCACCGGCAGGACATGGCCAGGATTCCGCTCAAGCTCGACGAGATGATCGACGCCGACGCCCTGCGCGGCGGATTGTCGGCGCTTGCCAAAAAGTCGACGTCGCTCGACACATTGCGGACGGCCGCTCTCAAGCGCTTCAAGGAAGAACTCGCGCAGGGCCACCGGCGCGCCGAGGCGCTGCTGATGGAGGATGGCGGCGGCACCGCCTGCGCGGTCAGGCTGTCCCACCACATGGACGAGCTGATCCGGGCGCTCTACGACTTCGTCGTCACCCATATCTATCCTTCGACGAACCCCTCCTCCTCCGAGCGCATGGCGGTGGTGGCCGTCGGCGGCTACGGGCGCGGCACGCTGGCGCCCGGCTCCGACATCGATCTTCTGTTCGTTCTCCCCTACAAGCAGACGCCCTGGGGCGAGCAGGTCATCGAATACATGCTCTACATGCTCTGGGACCTCGGCCTGAAGGTCGGCCACGCGACCCGCAACATCGACGAATGCGTGCGCCTGTCGCGCAGCGACATGACCATCCGCACATCGATCCTGGAAGCCCGCTTCATCTGGGGCGACAAGGCGCTGTTCGAGGAACTGGTCGAGCGCTTCGACCAGAAGGTCGTGCGCGACACGGCGGCCGAATATGTGCAGGCCAAACTCACCGAGCGCGACGAGCGCCACGCCAAGTCGGGCGAAAGCCGCTATCTGGTCGAACCCAATGTGAAGGACGGCAAAGGCGGCCTGCGCGACCTCCACACCCTGTTCTGGATCGGCAAATATCACTACCGGGTGCGCAGCGGCGAGGAACTGGTCGACAAGGGGGTCTTCACGCGGCGCGAATATCTGCAGTTCCGCAAGGCGGAGGACTTCCTCTGGGCCGTGCGCTGCCACATGCATTTCCTCACCGGCCGCCCCGAGGAACGGCTGCATTTCGACATCCAGCGCGAGATCGCGGAGCGTCTCGGCTATACGCGCCATCCCGGCCTCTCGGCCGTCGAACGGTTCATGAAACACTATTTCCTCACCGCCAAGACGGTGGGGGACCTCACCCGCATCTTCTGCGCCGCCCTGGAGGAAGAGCAGGCCAAGGACGTTCCCGGCTTCAACCGCATCTTCCTCTCCTTCTCGCGGCGACGCCGCAAGATCGCCGGTTCGGGCGATTTCGTGACCGACAACCACCGCATCAATGCCATCGACGAAGAGGTCTTCGCGCGCGATCCGGTCAATCTGCTCAGGCTGTTCTGGCTGGCCGACCGGCACGGGCTGGAATACCATCCCGAAGTGCTGAAGCTCGTCACGCGGTCGCTGAAGCTGATCGACCGCGACCTGCGCCGCAACGAGGAAGCCAACCGCCTTTTCCTCGACATCCTGACCTCCGACCGCAATCCGGAGCTGAACCTGCGCCGCATGAACGGGGCCGGCGTGCTCGGCAAGCTCATCCCCGACTTCAACCGGATCGTGGCGATGATGCAGTTCTCCATGTACCACCACTACACGGTCGACGAGCATCTCCTGCGCTGCATCGGGGTCCTGTCGCAGATCGAACAGGGCAACGCCGCCGAGCCGCATCCGCTCGCCCACTCCCTCATCCCGAGCCTGAAAGCGCATCGCGAGGTGCTCTACGTGGCCGTGCTTCTGCACGACATCGCCAAGGGCAGGCCGGAGGACCACTCGGTCGCCGGTGCGCGCATCGCCCGCCGCCTCTGCCCGCATATGGGCTTCAGCGCGGCGGAGACCGAGACGATCGCCTGGCTCGTCGAGCAGCACCTGACCATGTCGATGACGGCGCAGACGCGGGACCTCAACGACCGCAAGACGATCGAGGATTTCGCCGAGATCGTGCAGTCCGTCGAGCGGCTGAAGCTGCTTCTGGTGCTCACCGTGTGCGACATCCGGGGCGTCGGCCCTGGCGTGTGGAACGGCTGGAAAGGCCAGCTTCTGCGCACGCTCTATTACGAGACCGAGCTGCTCTTGACCGGCGGCTTTTCCGAAGTGTCGCGCTCGCGGCGCGCGGCCCTGTCCCGGCAGGAACTCGCCGCCGCGCTGGAAGACTGGCCGGAAGCCGAGCGCGACCGTGTCGTCGGGCTGCATTACGACAACTACCTGCTGACGGTCGATCTGGCGGACCAGCGCCGGCATGCCGATTTCATCCGCCAGGTCGATGCGGATGGCCGGCGGCTGGCGACGATGATCAAGACCCATGTCTTCGAAGGCGTGACCGAGATCACGGTGCTTTCGCCCGACCACCCGCGCCTGCTCTCCGTGATTGCCGGCGCCTGTGCGGCGGCCGGTGCCAACATCGTCGACGCGCAGATCTTCACGACAGCCGATGGCCGGGCCCTCGACACCATCCTCATCGGCCGCGAGTTCGACCGCGACGAGGACGAGGAACGCAGGGGCCGCCGCGTCGGCGCGCTGATCGAGGACATGCTGTCGGGCAAGAGCCGCCTGCCGGAGCTTCTCGCCAAGCGCACCAAGCCAAGGCGGGCGGCCAAGGCCTTCCGCGTGGAGCCACGGGTGGAGATCCGCAACACGCTGTCGAACCGCTTCTCGGTGATCGAGCTGGAAGGTCTGGACCGGACCGGACTGCTGTCGGAAATCACCGGGGCGATCTCCGACCTGTCGCTGGACATCACCTCGGCGCACATCACCACCTTTGGCGAAAAGGTCATCGACACGTTCTACGTCACCGACCTGACCGGCCAGAAGCTCGAGAACCCGGCGCGTCTCCTTGCGATCCGCGATCGCCTGGTCGGCGTTCTGGACGGAGGCGCGTCCCTCACCCGCAAGGCCGCCGAATGAGCCTCGTCGGCAAATTCGCCACGGTCGGTTCGGGCACGTTGTTGAGCCGCCTTCTCGGTTTCGTGCGCGAGATGATGATGGCGGCGGCACTCGGCACCGGACCGGTCGCCGACGCCTTCTACGCGGCATTCCAGTTCCCCAACACGTTCCGCAGGATCTTCGCGGAGGGCGCCTTCAACGCGGCCTTCGTGCCTCTTTTCGCCAAGGAGGTCGAAGCCAACGGGATGGAGGGTGCACGACGCTTTTCGGAAGAGGTCTTCGGCGTCCTTTTCTCCATCCTGATCGTGCTGACCGTGCTGATGCAGCTCTCGATGCCGCTTCTGGTCTCGACGATCATAGCGCCAGGCTTTCGTGCCGACCCGGAGAAGTTCGAGCTCACCGTCGGCCTCGCCCTGATCATGTTCCCCTATCTGATGTGCATGTCGCTGGCGGCGATGATGGCCGGCATGCTGAATTCGCTCCGGCGGTTTTTCGCGGCCGCCATCGCGCCGATCTTCCTCAACATCATTCTGGTGGGCGTGCTCCTTTATGCCTGGCGGCAAGGCCATGACGGGCGGGAAGTGGGCTATGCGCTGGCCTGGGGGGTGCTCGCCTCCGGCCTGACCCAGCTCGGCATTCTCTGGCTTGCCGTGCGTCACGCCGGCATGCGTATCGGTCTGCGGGTGCCGAAACTGACGCCGAACGTGAAACGCCTGCTATGGCTGGCGCTGCCGGCGGCCGTCACGGGGGGCATCACCCAGATCAACACGCTGGTGGGCACGGCCATCGCCTCGATGGAGGCGGCCGCCGTGTCCTCGCTGGCCATGGCCGATCGCGTCTACCAGCTGCCGCTCGGCGTGGTCGGCATCGCGGTGGCGATCGTGCTGTTGCCCGAACTCGCCCGCGCACTCAAGGCAGGCGACGACGACGAGGCGTCCAACCTGCAGAACCGGTCGGTCGAATTCGCCCTCTTCCTCACCCTGCCGGCGGCGGTCGCGCTGCTCGTCATCGCCGAGCCGATCATTCGCGTGCTTTACGAGCGCGGGCAGTTCGCGGCCATGAACGCGACGCCGACCGTGGCAGCGATCCTTGCCATATTCGGGCTGGGATTGCCGGCCTTCGTGCTCATCCAGGCGCTGAGGCCCGGCTTCTTCGCGCGCGAGGACACGCGGACGCCCATGATCTTTGCCGGCGTATCGGCCGGCACCAACATCACGCTGGCCCTCTTCCTCCTGCCGCGGCTGGGTGCGCCCGGCATCGCCGTGGCGTCGGTGGTGGCCGCCTGGATCAATGTCGCCCTTCTCTTCGGCACGCTGGCGCGTCGCGGCCACTGGCGGTGGGATGCCGTCATCACGCGCCGGTTGCCGCGCCTGGTGGCGGCTGCCCTTCTCATGGGCGCGGCGCTCTGGCTGGCGCTGGCATGGCTGTCGCCCTGGATCCAGCCCGATTCCGGGCTTCTTGCGCAGGCGACCGCACTGCTGGCCCTCTGCGTGGGCGGTGCGATGGTTTATTTCGCGCTGGCCTTTGCACTGGGCGGCGCGGATCTTGCGACCCTGAGGCGGAGCCTGCGCAAGTCGAAGCCCATAGCACCCACCTTGAACGAATAGGCGCCGGACGCTATCAGCCTGCGCTAACCCCCGCCCTCCACAAGCCAACGGGTCTCCCGATGTCCTCCATAAAGCCTCTCGTCTTCTCGGGCGTCCAGCCCACCGGCAATCTGCATCTCGGCAACTATCTGGGGGCGCTGCGCAAGTTCGTGGCCCTGCAGGAAAGCCATGAATGCATCTACTGCGTCGTCGACCTGCATTCGATCACCGCGCAGCTTGTGCATGAAGACCTTGCCGAGCAGACACGCTCGATCACGGCCGCCTTCCTTGCCTCCGGCATCGACCCGGCAAAACACATCGTCTTCAACCAGAGCCGCGTGCCGCAGCATGCCGAGCTTGCCTGGATCTTCAACTGCGTGGCCCGCATCGGCTGGATGAACCGCATGACGCAGTTCAAGGACAAGGCCGGCAAGGACCGCGAGAACGCCTCGCTCGGCCTGCTTGCCTATCCGAGCCTGATGGCCGCCGACATCCTGGTCTATCGCGCCACCCATGTGCCGGTCGGCGAGGACCAGAAGCAGCATCTGGAGCTGACCCGCGACATCGCCGCCAAGTTCAACCACGATTTCGCGTCCCGAATCGAGACGCTGGGCGTGGGCGAGCCGATCCAGATGGGCGAGGAGACCGTCAACGGCTTCTTCCCGCTCACCGAGCCGCTGATCGAGGGGCCTGCGACGCGCGTCATGAGCCTGCGCGACGGCACCAAGAAGATGTCGAAATCCGACCCTTCCGACCTGTCGCGCATCAATCTCACCGACGACGGCGACGCCATCGCCAAGAAGATCCGCAAGGCCAAGACCGATCCGGAGCCGTTGCCCTCCGAGATGGACGGACTGAAGGCGCGCCCGGAAGCCGCCAATCTGGTCGGCATCTATGCCGCGCTCGCCGATCTGACTTCCGAGCAGGTGATCGCCGAATTCGGCGGCCAGCAATTCTCGGTCTTCAAGCCGGCACTCGCCGATCTCGCGGTCGAAAAGCTCGCGCCGGTCTCCGCCGAGATGCGCCGCATCTCCGAGGACCGCGCCTATGTCGACCAGGTCCTGCGGGACGGCGGCGAAAGAGCCGGCGCGCTGGCGGAGGCGACGATGAAGCAGGTTCGCGAGATCGTCGGGTTTCTGGCGGGTTAGGAAAGGCCGGGCGCGCCTTGGGAAACAGGCGCGGCGAAGCGAAACGACATCGGATCGCCTCTCGCCTGCCCGGCCGAAGCCTAAAATGCCCCCGATTCTGTTAATTTCCTGATGGCATAGGCTTGCTACTGGAGCACGTGCGGCCGCCTCCCGGTGGGACGGCCGATCCTCATTGTGCCGGAATGCCGATGCCGCTCGATTTCATCACCCTTTACGTGATCATCCTCATCAATTCGGCAAGCTTTGCGCTCGTCTGGGCGGTGATTGCCCTGACCTACCATTCGCTGACGGCCGCTCGCCACTGGCTCGCGGCCCTGCTGATGACCTGCGCCAGCGGACCGCTGCTCTTCCTGGGCGACGGGCACCCCATCCTCGCGTTCTTCGGCCTGACGCTGGTGGCGGGCAGTTTTGCGATGATCTGGCAGGGCCTGCGCGTCTTCTACGGCAATTCCTTCCGGGGCTTGCATGTCCTCGCCATCATGGCCGCCACCATGGCCGCGCTCCTCGGCCTCGGTACCAGCCAGGAAGCCGTCAATCTCATTGCCGCTGTCAGCCAGTCGGTGCCGGTCTTGCTGGCGATCGCGACCCTGTTGCGGGGCGGGTCGCTCTCGGCCGGGGTCGGTGTGGCAACGGCGGCGGCACTCGTGGTGGTCATCGGCCAGACCGGCGAGGGAGCGAGCAACCTTATGCGTCTCACCGGGGCGCTCGGCGACGAGACCTATTACGGCTTCGCGGCCTTGTTCCTCCTGTGCGCCATTGTCGGCGGAAGCGTCTGGAACATCGGCTTCCTGCTGATGGCTGCGGACCGGTATCGCGCCAGCCTCGTCGCCCTGGCGAAGACCGACGAGTTAACCGGATTGGCCAACCGGCGCGGCCTGCGCGAAAGGATGCTGAAGCTTGAAAGAAGGTCCCAGCGCTCCGGCGCCCCGGTCGTGCTGATGATGATCGACATGGACAGGTTCAAGTCGATCAATGACGGCTATGGCCACGCCGCCGGCGACGCGGCGCTGGCGCATGTGGCCAACACCATCCACGACTTCCTCGAGGACGACCAGTTCGCCGCCCGGATCGGCGGCGACGAGTTCTGCGTGCTTCTGCCCCGCCTGGGAGGCGCCGAGGCCCAGCAATTGGCGGACAGGCTGGCGCGTCGGATCAACCGGACGCCGCTCACGTGGAACGGGCACCAGATTGCCCTCTCCGCCAGCATCGGGCTCACCGAATGGCGGCCGGGCAGAGTGCGGCTCGTCGACGGCCTCGACCGCGCCGACGACATGATGTTCAAGGCCAAACGGCTCCGTCAGGCACCTGCCGCCCTGGCCCTCTCGGCGTAGCAAGGGGTTGCAGCAGGCGAAGGTGCCACGACGACGGCATTGCGACTGCTTCGATCCTCCGAGGCTACCCTTGTCGCTTGCCCCTTGCCCCCGGCAGTGGCAGATTGTGCCGCCGGCGGCGAGCCGGTTCGATCCAGGAGAGAGCATTGGTATCCAGACGATTGAGCCGGGAAGCCGGTCATCGCCGCAAGTTTCTGGCGGTCGTCGACGAGACGCCCGAATGCGAACGGGCCATCGCCTATGCATCGCGGCGCGCGAAATCCACTTCTGGCGGGGTCATCCTCCTCTTCGTGATCGAGCCGGACGAGCATCAGCACTGGCTGGGGGTCGAGCAGATCATGCGCGAGGAGGCGCATGCCACGGCGACATCGGCCCTCAACACCCACGCGGCCCGTATCCGCGAGGATGTCGGCATCGAGCCCGAACTGGTCGCCCGCGAGGGCAAGCCGGCGGACGAGATCCACAAGCTGATCGAGGAAGACCAGGACATCGCCATCCTGGTGCTGGCCGCCGGCAACGCCAAGGAAGGGCCGGGCCCGCTGGTCTCGTCGATCGCCGGCAAGGGCGCGGCCTTCCCCATCCCGGTGACCGTCGTGCCGCATTCGGTCAGCGACGAGGACATCGAAAGCCTCACGTGAGGCAATAGGCCCGCGCGGCCGCTTGAAAAGCCGCCGCTCCGGGTCTATTTTAGAATTGTTCCAAAGAACGAAGCGGAGTTACGGACATGTTCATCCAGACAGAGGCGACGCCGAACCCGGCGACCCTCAAGTTTCTTCCCGGCAAGGTGGTGCTGGAGGACGGGACCGCCGATTTCCGTGATGCCGAAGGCGCGGCCGCGGCCTCGCCGCTCGCCGGACGCCTGTTCGAGGTTCCCGGCGTGACCGGGGTCTTCTTCGGCTACGATTTCGTCACCGTCACCAAGGACGGCCCGGATTGGCAGCACCTGAAGCCGGCGATCCTCGGCGCGATCATGGAGCATTTCATGTCCGGCCAGCCGATCCTGGCCGGCCACGACACGCGCGAAGCCGATGCGCTGGGCGAAGAGTTCTACGACAAGGAGGACGAGGAGATCGTGCTCACCATCAAGGAACTGCTCGACACCCGGGTCCGCCCGGCGGTCGCCCAGGATGGTGGCGACATCACCTTCCGCGGTTATGAGAACGGCACCGTCTTTTTGCACATGAAGGGTGCCTGCGCGGGCTGCCCGTCATCGACCGCCACGCTGAAGCACGGCATCCAGAACCTCCTGCGCCACTTCGTACCGGAAGTGCAGCAGGTCGAGCAGATGGTCTGACCGCAGGCTGCTTGCAGCCTGAACGAAAAAACCGGGCCTGTTGGCCCGGTTTTTTTGGTTCGAACGTCCGTGTTGCCTGGACGGTTCACCTACATCACGACCACCCGCGCGCCGACGTCGACGCGGTTGTAGAGGTCGATGATATCCTGATTGATCAGCCGGATGCAGCCCGAAGACATGGCCTGGCCGATCGAATGCACCTCGGGCGTGCCGTGGATCCGGTAGATCGTGGAACCGATATAGAGCGCGCGCGCGCCGAGCGGGTTCGCCGGTCCGCCTTCCATGTGAGCGGGCAGGATGTTGCCCTTGGCGCGCTCGCGGGCGCGCATGGCCGGGGGCGGGGTCCAGCCCGGCCACTCCGCCTTGCGCGAAACGCGGTTGGTTCCCTTCCACTCGAAACCCTCACGCCCGACGCCGATGCCGTAGCGCATCGCCTTGCCGTCTTCCTGCACAAGGTAGAGAAACTTCGCCGATGTATCGATGACGATCGTGCCGGGACGCTCGCGCGTCTCGTAGTCGACGATCTGGCGGCGGAACTGGCTCGGCAGCTGCTGCAGCGAGACCGCCGGCAGCTGGTAGCCAGCGTCGGTAACGGCGGCATAATTCGTCGACATGATGGTGCCGGTGCCGCTCGTCGTGCAGCCCGCCAGGGCCATCGACAGAATGGCGGCCAGGCCAATGGCAATTGATCTCAAACCCATTCTCAAAGTCGGTGCCCCCTGATTTGCACGGATCGGGCCCGATTCGGCCCGATTTTCGCCATTTTTTCTTATTCTGCGGTTTCGATTGTTGCCAAGGCGAAAGACGAAGCAAGTCTTTCGCACGCGCAATTCGCCGATGCTCTATGGTAAATGAGCAACATTCCGGGGCTGCCGTTGCGTCATCACGCGACCTTGGCGGCGGCGGCGAGCCGATGGATCAGGCGGCGAATCGCTGCGCCTCGGCGCCGTAATGATTGATGTAGCGCTCGGCAATCGCGCTCACCGGGAGGATGATGAAGACATCGGTCGTCCCGAAATCATGATCGATGACACAGCCATCCCCCACCCGTGCGCCCAGCCGCAGATAACCCTTGATGAGCGGCGGCATCGAGGCGAGCGCCGCGCGGGTATCGAGCGCCTCGGAAGGCATGAGATCCATGGTCTGGTAGCGGCTTTCGACGGCGCGCACGTCCCATTCCGGTTGCGGGCGGCAATTATGCGCCAGGAAGGAGAGGGCCTGCGCATGGATCGCCGGGACCGTGCCGGGAAAGGAGGCGCAGCCCGTCATGACGGAGACGCGGTGGCGGCAGACATAGGCCCAGATGCCCTGCCACAGCAATTCGATGGTCCGCTTGGAGCGGTATCGCGGCAGGACGCAGGATCGCCCGAGTTCCAGGAAACGCATCGTTGGGTGCCGGGCCACCAGCCCTTCGAGCTCGAATTCGTCGCTGGAATAGAACCCGCCGGCCTGACCGGCGGCTTCCTGCCGCAGCAGCCGGTAGGTACCGACAACCTCGCCGCCCGCATGGAGATCGGTGACCAGCAGATGGTCGCAGACCTCGTCGAAACGGTCGGCGTCGCGCTCGTCCATCTCGGCGGCGCGCTGGCGGCAGGCGCCCATCTCCTCGCAGAAGACACGAAAGCGAAGTTCCTGAGCAAGGGCGATTTCCGCGGAATCGCGCGCCAGCCTGACCTCAAGCGAGCCGATCCGCCCGAGGGGCGCATCACCGACGATGGCGACCGAGGCCGAGGGCCGGCCGGCCGGCGGAAGGAATCGCTTGAGAATGTCGCGCACGTGGAATCTCCCCTTCGCGCCATATGCCACGGTCATACGCGCCAGCTGCAACACTACTATGACGTCGCGAGACTGTCACGAATTGCCGGAAGCGCGGGCTGCGTGCTTCGACGGGGCTCGATGGCGTGGCGTTCCACGGTGGCGACCAGCTCTGCCGGATCGAGGGGTTTGGTCAGGAAACCGTCGGCACCATGCGCGACCACCATGCGATGCGTCGATTGCTGGCCGTCCGCGGTCAGGACCACGATGCTCACGGGCGACAGGCCCTTGGCCTCTTCGTGGCGGCGAATCATCTGGATGGCGTCCAGCCCGTCCAGCACGGGCATGTGCAGGTCCATCAGCACGACATCGTAGCGCAGCGCGCCGGGCCGGGTCACGCGATCGACGGCGGCCCGGCCATTGGGGACGAGTTCGACGCGGTGACCCGATTTCTCCAGGGCCCGTCGAACCAGCAGTGCGTTGATGTCGTTGTCTTCGGCCAGCAGCACGCTCAGCTGATGCACGGCGGCCGTCACGCCGGGTTCGGTCGCAAGCACGGCGGGAGCCTCCATCGCGTCCGGCGTGAGCATGATGCGCAGCAGCGAGTCGCTTCTCACGGGTCGTGCCAGGAATGTGGAAAAGCCGAAGGCGCGGAACCGCGCCAGCTGGCCCCTTTGGGACGGCTCGATCAGGATCGTCGCCTGCGCGGCCCGGATGCCCCCCTTGCACAGCTGTGACAGCACGTCGCCATCGCGCGCCGCCTGGCCGCCATCCACGAGTATCGCGTCGAAGGGCGCAATCGCCTCGGCGCCGTCCGTCAGCGAGAGCGCTTCGGCAAGGCAGGCGGCCACGCAGACCGCCGCGCCGTGGTCGCCAAGCGTCATGGCGAGCGCCTGTGTCTCCATGCGCGCGGGCGACAGGATGAGCACGCGCTGGCCCATCAGCGCCTTGCCGAAGGCCATGTGCTGACCGCGGGGACGGGAAACCGGCATGTCAAAGGTGAAGATCGCGCCCTCCCCGGGCCGGGAGGCAACTTCGATGCGGCCCTTCATGGCAAAAGCGATCCGGCGCGAGATGGCGAGGCCGAGACCCGCGCCGCCGTGATGCCGCGTCGTGCTCGCATCCGCCTGCTCGAATTCCTCGAAGATGCGCGCCTCGACCCTGGGGTCGAGGCCGGGGCCGGTGTCGGCAACGGCAAAGCGCAGAGACGTCTTGCCGGATGCCTCGACCACGGTGACGGCAAGGAGAACGCCGCCCTCATCGGTGAACTTGACCGCGTTTCCGACCAGATTGAGCAGGATCTGGCGCAGCCGGCCGGGGTCGACCGAAATGCGTCGCGGTACGTCGAGCGCGATGTGGCACCCGATGGAAATGCCCTTGGCATAGGCCTTGGCGGCCATCAGCTCGACCAAGCGCTCTACCAGCTCACGCGGATCCACCTCTTCCGGCACGAGTTCGAAGCGGCCCGCTTCGATCTTGGAATAGTCGAGCAGATCCTCGATGAGCGCCAGGAGGGCGCTGGCGGAGGTCTCCACCGCGCTCAGATAAGTGCGCTGCTCGGCTTCCAGGGGCGTGTCGGCAAGCAGCTTGGCCATGCCTGCAATGCCGTTCATCGGCGTTCTTATCTCATGGCTGACGGTCGCCAGGAAACGCGACTTCGCCTTGCTGGCCTGTTCGGCGCGCTTGCGCGCGGCGATCAGTTCCCTTTCGGACTGCTTCCGGGCCGTGATGTCGCGCGCGATCGCCCGGTGGGAGATCTCGCCGGTCAGGGAATCGCGCCGCGTCAGCTCCGTCCAGGCGAACCATCGTCGCCCGGCGCCGTCGGGGATGGCGACGTCCATTGCGCTGAGGCATTCGCCCGAGACCGGTGCCGACTCGGCGTGGGTGGCGACTTCGATGCCGAGTTCCGACAGATGACGACCGACCAGTTCGGATTCCGGCCTGCCAAGCAGTTCCGTCAGCACGCGATTGGCATAGGTTATGCGGCCGGCATCGTCGCGATGCACGATGATGTCGCCGAGCGCGTCGAGGAGGTCGTGCAGGGGCTCGGGCTCCGCCGGGACCTCGGCACGGCTCTCGGGCTGGACCGGCCGTCGCGGCCGAGCCGTTGTGACCGGGACCGTCGACGGAGGGGCCCGCAGGAGCGGCATGAGTGCCGCGAAGGCCGCCAGGATGAGCGCCGCGGAGACGATCGGTGGGCCACTGGCCATGATCGACAGCGCGCCGATCGCCATCGACCCCAGCGCAAAGGCGCGCAGATGCCCGCGGGGAGCGGTGAATTCGGGAACGAGCGGCGGCGGCACGATCCGCGCGCGGCCTGCCGTCGGCTCCTTCTGCCTGTCAGACCCTTCGGTCGTCCCGGTCATGCCCGCCTTTTCCATCCTCATGGACAGACACTAGCAGGACCGGGCTTAGCGAAGATTGTGATCGATCGCTAAAATGCGAGCAATCCTGCGCTTCACATCTCGACGACGACGCGACCGCGGATCTTTCCCTCGACGATGTCGCGCGCGGCGGCGGGAATGTCCTCGAAGCCGATGGTGGTCGACAGGGTGGCGAGCTTGTCGTGATCGAGTTCGCCCGCGAGCCGGCGCCAGGCTTCCTCGCGAAGCGCGCGCGGCGCCATCACCGAATCGATGCCCAGCAGGCAGACGCCGCGCAGGATGAAGGGGGCGACGCTGGTCGGCAGATCCATGCCACCGGCCAGGCCGCAGGCGGCCACCGCGCCCCCATAGGAGGTCATGGACAGGACATTGGCGAGCGTGTGGCTGCCGACGGCATCGACGCCGCCTGCCCAGCGCTCCTTGCCGATCGGCTTGGCAGGCGACGAAAGCTCGGCCCTGTCGAGGATTTCGGCGGCGCCGAGATCCCTCAGATAGTCCGCTTCGGCGGTCCGGCCGGTCGAGGCGATGACGTGGTAGCCAAGCCGCGAGAGCAGCGAGATGGCCACCGAACCGACGCCGCCGGCGGCACCGGTCACGATCACCGGTCCGCGTGCCGGCTCGATACCGTGGCGTTCCAGCGCCATGACACACAGCATCGCCGTGTAGCCGGCGGTGCCGACCGCCATGGCGTCGCGCGCCGACAACGAGGAGGGCAGCCGTACCAGCCAGTCTCCCTTGAGTCGCGCCCGCCCGGCATAGGCGCCGTAATGCGTCTCGCCAACGCCCCAGCCATTGAGGATCACCCTGTCCCCGTTCTGCCAGTCGGGGTGGTCGGAGGAGACGACCGTGCCGGCCAGGTCGATCCCCGGCACCATCGGCCAGCGGCGCACGACCGGGGCCATGCCGGTGATCGCCAGTCCGTCCTTGTAATTTACCGTGGTCGCCTCGACCGCGACGGTGACGTCGCCCTCCATCAACTCGTCTTCGCGCATGTCGACGAAGTCGACGGACTGTTTCTTGTCGTCGTCGCGGGAGACGAGGATGGCCCTGAATGTGTCGGTCATGGCGGCGTTTCCTGTTTCTCGGTTTTCTTGACGGGGAATGTGCGGCGCGGGTGCGCGTCGGTCAACCGGCGGCTTCCAGCGGCTCGATGGGCACCAGCGGCGCCGGCACGTCGGCCCATTTTTCCGGCGCCTTGCAGATGTCGGCGATGACGCAGGCCGCGCAATCGGGTTTGCGCGCCTTGCACACATAGCGGCCGTGCAGGATCAGCCAGTGATGGGCGTGGCGCAGGTAATGCTCGGGGATGATGCGCACCAGCATGTCCTCGACCTGGTCCGGGGTCTTGCCGGGCGCCAGCTTCAGCCTGTTGCCGATGCGGAAGATATGCGTATCGACGGCCATGGTCGGCTGGCCGAACGCCATGTTGAGGACGACGTTGGCCGTCTTGCGCCCGACGCCTGGCAGCCGGGTCAGGGCATCGCGGTCGGCGGGCACCTCGCCGCCATGCTCCTCGATGATCGCGCGGGACAGCGCGATCACGTTCTTGGCCTTGTTGCGCCACAGCCCGATGGTGCGGATATATTCGCCGAGCCTTTCCTCGCCCAGTGCCAGCATCCTGTCGGGCGTGTCGGCGATCCTGAAGAGCGGCCCGGTGGCGCGGTTGACGCCGATATCCGTCGCCTGGGCCGACAGCGCGACGGCGACCAGCAGCGTGAAGGGGTTCACATGCTCGAGTTCGCCCTTCGGCTCGGGGCGTTGGACCGCGAATCGCCGGAATATCTCCTCGATTTCCGCGCGGCTGTAGGCCGAGCGCGGCAGCCGCTTCCCCTTGCCGCCGACTGCGGCTTTTTTCCCCTTGGGCTTTTCCATGTCGTCTCTATAATCCGTTCAATGGACCAGACGAAAGCCGCCGACGAGCCGCTTTTCAAGGCTCTCCTGACGCCGCACCGTTCGCTGGGGCGAACGGGTTTCTACATCCTCATGGGGGTGTTCGTCATGGCCTGGCTGACGCTGGGCTCGGCATTTCTGGCCATGGGGGCGTGGCCGGTCTTCGGCTTTCTCGGCCTCGACGTGCTGCTGATCTATCTCGCCTTCCGCTGGAACTACCGTTCCGGCCGCGTGCGCGAGGAGGTTGAGGTCTCGCGCACCCGGCTCGACATCCGCAAATACGCCCCCTCCGGACGGCTGGAAGCACACCGGTTCAACCCGTTCTGGACCCGCTTCGCGGTGGCCCGGCACGAGGAGATCGGCATAACGGACATGGCAGTGGAGGGCGAGGGACGCCGCGTGGCGATCGGCGCCTTCCTCAATCCCGACGATCGCGAGAGCTTCGCGACCGCCTTCGGCCGCGCGCTGGCGACCGCGAAGGCGGGCTGAGCCGCCCGGGCGGCGGCTACTCGGCCGCCTGGTTCATCCGGGGCGCGGCGTTCAGCACGTTGTGGTCCACGTGCTCTTCGAATTTCGCGAAATTGTCGATGAACATGCCGACCAGCTTTGCGGCCTGGCGGTCATAGGCGGCCGTATCGGCCCAGGTGCCCCGCGGGTCCAGGATGGACACTTCGACGCCCGGCACCGCCACCGGCACCGCGAAGCCGAAATGCGGGTCGGTCCTGAACTCGACCTCGCGCAGCGAGCCGTCCAGCGCGGCCGACAGGAGCCCCCGCGTGGCGGCGATCGGCATGCGGTTGCCCACCCCGTAGGCGCCGCCGGTCCAGCCCGTGTTGACCAGCCAGCAATCGACCTCGTGGCGGGCGATCAGGTCGCGCAGCAGATTGCCGTAGACGGAGGGGTGACGCGGCATGAAGGGCGCGCCGAAACAGGTCGAGAACGTCGCCTCGGGCTCCGTCACTCCCTTTTCCGTGCCCGCCACCTTGGCCGTGTACCCCGACAGGAAGTGATACATGGCCTGGGCCGGGGTCAGCCTGGCGATGGGCGGCATGACGCCGAAGGCGTCCGCGGTCAGCATGATGATGTTTTTGGGCTGGCCCGCGATGCCCGTGTCGCTCGAATTGGGAATGAAGTGCAGCGGATAGGCGCAGCGCGTGTTCTCGGTGAGCCGTCCGTCGTCGAAATCGGGGCGGCGCTGATCGTCGAGGATGACGTTTTCCAGCACAGTGCCGAAACGTTTCGTGGTCGCGTAGATCTCCGGCTCGGCTTCCTCGGAGAGGCGGATGGTCTTGGCGTAGCAGCCGCCCTCGAAATTGAACACGCCGTCCTCGCCCCAGCCATGCTCGTCATCGCCCAGCAGGATGCGGGTCGGGTCGGCCGACAGCGTGGTCTTGCCGGTGCCCGAGAGGCCGAAGAAGATCGCCACGTCGTCCGCATCGCCGACATTGGCGGAGCAGTGCATGGGCATGACGCCCTTGGGCGGCAGGAGATAGTTCAATGCCGTGAAGACGGACTTCTTCATTTCGCCCGCATAGGAGGTACCGCCGATCAGGACCAGCATGCGCTCGAAATCGACCGCGATAACCGTTTCGGTGCGGCAGCCGTGGCGTTCGGGATCCGCCCGGAAGGAAGGCAGGTCGATGATCGTCATCCTGGGGTCGAAGGAGCCGAGCGTCTCGCGCTCGGGCCGGATGAGCAAATTGCGGATGAAGAGCGAATGCCAGGCATATTCCGTGATGATGCGCGAGGGCAGTTTCAGCCGCTCGTCCGCGCCGCCGATTAGATCCTGCACGAAGAGGTCGAGATCCGCCGCATGCGCGATAAAATCATCATAGAGCGTCTGGAAATGCGCGGGCGACATGGGCTTGTTGTTGTCCCACCAGATCTCGTCCTCGCGCGTGGCGTCGCGCACCACGAACTTGTCCTTGGCGGAGCGGCCGGTGTGCTGGCCGGTCTCGGCGACGAGCGCGCCGTCGGCGGTCAGCATTGCCTCGCCGCGCGCGATGGCCTGTTCGTAGAGTTCGGCCTCGCCAAGATTGTAGTGAACCGTCCCGGACGTCGCGAGACCCACGGTCTCGATGCCCCGGGCGGGATTTCTAACACCTATTTCGCTCATTTCGTCGCCACCGGTCTACATGATCTGATTTGTCGAACCCGCAACCATCCGAGGATTGCCTCCCTCGACAACCGCATGGCGGGAATGGCTTGGTGCAAAACAGAAAAGCCCAGCAATATCAAATCATTAATCGATTTAAAGAAATACTCTCCCGTTTCAATCGTTTATATTGGCCTGCCGGGGCCTTATTCGTTTCCGCCCCCTCGTGATCGGCGGGAAGCTCCCCATATGCCACTCAGCGGGCGGACAGAGCGCTTGCACCCCTTGCGCCGGAGGGGTGCGTGCCACATTTTGTACCTAATTTGTCCGGCAAAAGGCCCCGCCTGCAGCAGGAAGGGACCCCGGCTCATGAGGGAGCAACAGGATATGGCAACAATCGCGCTCGTCGACGACGACCGTAACATTCTCACCTCGGTGTCCATCGCCCTCGAATCCGAAGGCTACCGGGTGGAGACCTATACGGATGGCGCGTCCGCCCTAGAAGGGCTTGCGAGCCGCGCCCCCAACCTCGCCATCCTGGACATCAAGATGCCCCGCATGGACGGCATGGAGCTGTTGCGGCGGCTGCGCCAGAAGACCGATCTGCCGGTCATCTTCCTGACTTCCAAGGATGACGAGATCGACGAGTTGTTCGGGCTCAAGATGGGTGCCGACGATTTCATCAAGAAACCGTTCTCCCAGCGTCTGCTCGTCGAGCGCGTGAAGGCCGTTCTTCGGCGCGCCGGCGCCAAGGAAGCGGGCGCGATGAAGCCGGCCGGACAGCAGGCGCGATCGCTTGAGCGCGGGCAACTGGTCATGGACCAGGAACGTCACACCTGCACCTGGAAGGGCGAGCCGGTGACGCTGACCGTCACCGAGTTCCTGATCCTGCATTCGCTAGCCCAGCGGCCCGGCGTGGTCAAAAGCCGCGACTCGCTGATGGATTCGGCCTATGATGAGCAGGTCTATGTCGACGACCGGACGATTGACAGCCACATCAAGAGGCTGAGAAAGAAGTTCAAGGCCGTGGACGACAGTTTCGACATGATCGAAACGCTGTACGGGGTGGGCTACCGCTTCCGCGAGGTGTAGACCACCAGCCCGGGTGACGCCGAGGGCCGACGAGAGACGAGGCTATGGTGGCAGAGACCGAAAAGCCGGCCGCGGAGATGTCCGCGAGGCCAGCACGGCGCGCATCCTTGCGTGGCCGCGTCGGCGTGCCGATGCGCCACCTGCTCGGCAATTACGTCTTTTCCAGCCTCACCAAGCGCATCCTCTTCCTCAACCTCGCCGCGCTCGTGGTGATGGTCTCCGGCATTCTCTACATCAACCAGTTCCGCGACGGGCTGATCGACGCCCGCGTCGAGAGCCTGATGACGCAGGGTGAGATCATCGCCGGGGCAATCGCGGCCTCGGCCACGGTCGAGACCGATTCCATCACCATCGATCCCGAGCGGCTGCTTGAGCTCCAGGCCGGACAGAGCCTGCCTCCTTCGGCGCGTCCGCTCGAAAGCCTCGAATTCCCCATCAATCCGGAACGCGTCGCCCCGGTCCTGCGGCGGCTCATCTCGCCGACCCGCATCCGCGCCCGCATCTACGACAACGACTACAATCTGATCCTCGATTCCCGCCATCTCTATTCGCGCGGCCAGATACTGCGCTACGACCTGCCTCCGGTGGAGGAGCGTGAGCCGGGCGTTCTCGAACGGGCCGAGAAGTTCATCACCGGGCTCTTCCGGCGCACCGACCTGCCCGTCTACCGGGAGCCGGCCGGGGGCACCGGCACCGGTTTTCCCGAAGTCGCCTCGGCGCTCGGCGGAAGCCCGTCCACCGTGGTGCGCATATCCGAGCAGGGTGAGCTGATCGTCTCGGTGGCCGTGCCCGTGCAGCGTTACCGCGCGGTGCTGGGCGCCCTGATGCTGTCGACCCAGGGCGGTGACATCGATGCCATCGTGAAGGCCGAGCGCTACGCCATCTTCCGCGTCTTCGCCGTCGCGGCGGTGGTCACGGCGATCCTCTCGCTGCTTCTCGCCTCGACCATTGCCAATCCGCTGCGCCGGCTGTCGGCGGCGGCTGTCCGTGTGCGCCGGTCGGTCAAGAATCGCGAGGAAATCCCCGATTTCTCCGATCGACAGGACGAGATCGGCAATCTCTCGGTCGCGCTCCGCGAAATGACCAACGCGCTCTACGCGCGGATCGAGGCAATCGAAAGCTTCGCAGCCGATGTCAGCCACGAGTTGAAGAACCCGCTGACCTCGCTGCGCAGCGCGGTGGAAACGCTGCCGCTCGCCCGAAACGAGGAATCGCGCAAACGGCTGCTGGAGGTCATCCAGCACGACGTGCGGCGGCTCGACCGGCTGATCACCGACATCTCCGACGCCTCCCGTCTGGACGCCGAGCTGGTGCGCGAGGACGCGGAACTCGTGGACCTGAAGAAGCTCGTCTTCGAGATCGCCGCGATGTCGAACGATGTCGGGCACCATCACAAGCCGGCCAAGGTCGAGTTCAAGGTCGACGAAAACCGTGCGGCGGGTCGCGGCTTCATGGTCCAGGGCCACGATCTGCGGCTCGGACAGGTCATCACCAATCTGATCGAGAATGCGCGCTCCTTCGTACCGGACAAGGGCGGCCGCATCGTCCTCACCCTGTCGCGCTCCACCAACCGGGTGATCCTCAGCGTCGACGACAACGGGCCGGGTATCCGGATCGAGAACATCGACCGCATCTTCGAACGTTTCTACACCGACCGACCCTCGGGCGAGGCCTTTGGACAGAATTCCGGGCTGGGCCTGTCCATCAGCCGCCAGATCATCGAGGCCCATGGCGGCACGCTGACGGCGGAAAACATCGCCGGCGCCAAGCCTGGCGACGTTAACGGCGCTCGTTTCGTGGTCACTCTGCCGGCGGAGAAATAGGGATGGCGACGCCGGGCAGCGTCAACATGCATGCGACCGGCCTCGTCGTGGCGGGCGCGGGCGTCATCGTCACCGGCGCATCCGGTTCCGGCAAGAGTTCGCTGGCCCTCGAACTGCTGGAGCGGGGCCGCGCATCGGGACGTTTCTCCTGTCTGGTCGCCGACGATCAGATCTTTCTGTCCGCTCATGCCGGCGGTCTCGTCATGACCGCCCCCGCCCCCATTGCCGGCTTGGCCGAGATGCGTGGCTTCGGCGTCGCGCGGATAGACCATGAGCCGGCGGCCGTGGTCGACCTGATGGTGGAACTCGTGCCCGCCGACGAAGCCCCGCGTCATCGTCGCGACAAGATCCGGACGATCGAGGGCGTCGACATAGCGTGCCTCGAGCTTGCGGAACGCGATTCGGCGGGCGCGGCGCGGGCGATTCTGGCGTGGGTGGGGAATCACGACGGCATCTGAGCCCATTCGGGTCAAGAATCGACAAATCGAGGCCAATCACGTTCGATTTGGGCTTGTCATCCAAAGCCGCCTAGCCAAGATAGCGCCCTGTTGCCAGCCGGCCGGAAGGCTGGCCGGATTGGTGTTGCCCGTTTTGTTGGGCTTCGGCGGAGTGGCTGCTTGATTATCACCGGCTCGGTACCTTGCTTCAGGCCCTTGAGCTCATGGCCCTCCAGCCTTTCGGGACGGCATTCATGATCGGCATCGTGCTGGTGACGCATGGCCGTCTTGCCGAAGAGTTCCGCAGCGCGGTCGAACATGTCGTCGGGCGGCAGGAAGGTTTCGAGACCGTCTCCATCGGCCCGGAGGACGACATGGAGCAGCGCCGGCAGGACATCGTGGAGGCCGTGGCCCGTGCGGATGGCGGCGCGGGCGTCATCGTGCTCACGGACATGTTCGGCGGCACCCCCTCTAACCTGGCGATTTCGGTCATGGAGGCGGGGCGCGTCGAGGTGATCGCCGGCATGAACCTGCCCATGCTCATCAAGCTGACCAGCGTACGCCAGGGCGACAACATGAACATGGCGCTTACCGAAGCCCAAGCCGCCGGTCGCAAATACATCAACGTCGCAAGCCAGGTTCTGTCCGGGAAATGAGCGCCGAGGCCCCGCGCGGCCCCACCATCATCAAGGATCTCGAAATCATCAACAAGCGCGGGCTGCACGCCCGCGCTTCGGCTCGTTTCGTGCAGCTCGTCGGCGCCTACCAGGCCGACGTGACCGTCAGCAAGGACGGCATATCCGTCGGCGGCACCTCGATCATGGGACTGATGATGCTGGCTGCCAGCCCCGGCTGCACCATCCGGGTCGAAGTGCGCGGGGCGCAGGCGGAGCAGCTCGTCACCGAGCTCGAGAAGATGGTCGCGGACCGCTTCGGCGAGGCGGACTGAAGGGTCTCCCGCCACATGCAGGGATAAGCATTTCTTTATGTGTTATTGCCCATAGCGGTTCGATCTGGTAGGAACCGGCTCGAATTTACAGCGGATGGCGCGCTCGCGCGATTGCCGCCGCATCACCACGACCCACGAGAATGGAGCTGTTCATGTCCGATAAGGATTATGTCGTCGCGGATATCGCGCTTGCCGATTACGGGCGCAAGGAAATCGATATCGCCGAAACCGAAATGCCCGGCCTGATGGCCTCGCGCGAGGAGTTCGGGACATCGAAGCCGCTCAAGGGCGCGCGCATCACCGGCTCGCTGCACATGACGATCCAGACGGCGGTCCTCATCGAGACGCTGACGGCGCTGGGCGCCGAGGTCCGCTGGGCCTCCTGCAACATCTTCTCCACCCAGGACCACGCAGCCGCCGCGATCGCCGCCACCGGCGTGCCGGTGTTCGCCGTCAAGGGCGAGACGCTCGACGACTACTGGACATACACCGACAAGATCTTCCAGTGGCCGGACGGTCAGCCGTCCAACATGATCCTCGACGATGGCGGCGACGCCACCATGTACATCCTGCTTGGCGCCCGCGCCGAAGCCGGCGAGGACGTGCTGAAGAACCCCGGCAACGAGGAAGAGGAAATCCTCTTCAAGCAGATCAAGAAGCGCATGGCCGAGACGCCCGGCTTCTTCACCAAGCAGCGCGACGCCATCAAGGGCGTGACGGAAGAGACCACCACGGGCGTCAACCGTCTCTACCAGCTGCAGAAGAAGGGACAGCTGCCCTTCCCCGCCATCAACGTCAACGACTCGGTCACCAAGTCGAAATTCGACAACAAGTACGGCTGCAAGGAATCGCTGGTCGACGGCATCCGCCGCGCCACCGACACCATGATGGCCGGCAAGGTCGCCGTGGTGTGCGGTTATGGCGACGTGGGCAAGGGATCGGCGGCCTCGCTGCAGGGCGCCGGCGCCCGCGTCAAGGTGACGGAGGTCGATCCGATTTGCGCGCTGCAGGCGGCGATGGACGGCTATGAGGTCGTCACGCTCGAGGATGCGGCCCCGAACGCCGACATCTTCATCACCACAACGGGCAACAAGGATGTCATCACCCTCGATCACATGCGGTCCATGAAGGACATGGCGATCGTCGGAAATATCGGCCATTTCGACAACGAGATTCAGGTAGGCGCGCTCAAGAACCTGAAATGGACCAACATCAAGCCGCAGGTGGACATGATCTCGTTCCCCGACGGCAAGCGCATGATCCTTCTGTCGGAAGGCCGCCTGCTCAATCTCGGCAACGCGACCGGCCACCCGAGCTTCGTCATGTCCGCTTCCTTCACCAACCAGGTGCTGGCGCAGATCGAACTCTGGACGAAGGGCGAGCAATACGAGAACAAGGTCTACGTGCTGCCCAAGCATCTCGACGAGAAGGTCGCGCGGCTCCATCTCGACAAGCTCGGCGCCACGCTCACCCGAATGAGCGACGAACAGGCTTCCTATATCGGTGTCAGCCCGCAGGGCCCGTTCAAGCCGGAACATTACCGCTACTGATCGCCGTTTCGCGATCCGTCGGCCTTTTTGGACCGGGCGCCATGCGGCGCCCGGTTTCTTTTTGGCATGGCAACTTTGCGGCGATTCCGCGACAAGGTACAGTTACGTGATTCGCCAGAATCGTCGGACGGGCCAGCCGGGGACACGATGGCTGGCCGACCATCTTGCGGCGGAGAGGGACACGAAAATGCCGGGCGCGCGCCATGGCGGATGATTCCGACCAGGACCGAAATACACGACAGCATGGCAGCGCGAAGCGTTCGCTCATGTCGCGGTCGCGGCTTCGTGCCGTCTGGGTGGCCGGTCTTGCCGGGACCGCACTGACCGGCTGGCTGCCGACCGTCGCCAAAGCGGCCGAGCCAGCGATCTCGATCGGCGCCTGGGGCCTTTCCATGGGCGTGTTCGAGGTCATCCAGCTGGCCGTGTTCCTGGGCGTCACGGGCGCCGCGATGTTCTCCGCGCTCTGGCTCATCCGCGAACGCGGTCGCACGGCGGCCGAGAATGTCGAGCTGCGCGCGCGTGTCGGCGACCTGTCGACGGCCTTGCGGCGCTCCGAGGCGCTGCTCAACCTGCGCGACCAGCGTTTCATCGTCTGGTCGGACGAACTGCGCAAACCCGAGCTTGTCGGCACGCTGTCGGCCTCGACCGGGGCGCCGGAGGACCGGGCGACCTTTCTCGCCTATGGCCGCTGGCTGACGCCGCGCGCGGCCGCCCAGCTCGAACACGCCATCGAGGCCCTGCGCGAGAAGGGCACCGCCTTCGAAATCGTGGTCGAGACCCAGAAGGGCGTGCTGCTCGAGGCCCAGGGCCGCAGCGGTTCGACTCATCTCGCGGTCCGGCTCGTCTCGCTGTCGGAGGCGCAGCGCGAGCATGCCGAACTGCGCCACGAGCATCAGCGGATCGCCGCAGAACATGAGAGCCTGCTCGCGCTTGCCCGCGCAGTGGACATGCCGGTCTGGGTCAGGGGACCTGACGGGCGCCTGGCCTGGGTCAACCCTGCCTATGCCACAGCAGTCGAAGCCGATGCCCCCGAGGCGGCGATCGACGAAGACCGCCAGTTTCTCGGCACCGCCGCGCGCCAGGCCATCGCGACGCATCATTTGTCCGAAGCCGTCTTCTCGCGCCGTGTCTCGACCGTGGTGGCCGGTGATCGCAAGGTCTTCGCCATCACCGACGTCGCCAGCCCGTCAGGTTCGGCGGGGCTGGCCAGCGACGTCACGGAGATCGAGAACGTCTCGGCCGAATATGAGCGCACCTTGCGCAACCATGCCGACACGCTCGACCAGCTCAACACCGCCGTCGCCATCTTCGATGACCGCCAGAAGCTGCGCTTCTTCAACCAGGCCTTCCAGAAGCTCTGGAACCTCGACACCGTCTTCCTCGAAAGCGCACCCGACCATGCGCTGTTGCTCGATCGGCTGCGCAGCGACGGCATGCTGGCCGAGCAGCCGGAGTGGCGTCGCTGGAAAGAAAACTTGCTCTACGCCTATCGCGCGGTCGATCCGCAGGAGCATTGGTGGCATCTGCCAGACGGGCGCACGCTGCGCGTGGTCGCCAATCCGCAGCCCAAGGGCGGCGTCACCTGGGTGTTCGAGAACCTGACCGAGAAGATCGACCTCGAAAGCCGCTACAACACGGCCGTCCGGGTGCAGGGCGAGACGCTCGACAATCTGGCCGAGGGCGTCGCGGTCTTCGGTCCGGATGGCAGGCTGCGACTGGTCAATCCGGCCTTCTCGTCGCTCTGGCGCCTGCCGCCCGGCGTGGCGGAGACCGGCACCCACATCTCGGTCATCCGCGCGGCCTGCGACGTGGTGACGGAGAACAGCCCGTGGAACGAGCTTGTCGCGTCCGTCACGGGCTTCGACGACGAGCGACGCAACAGTCACGGGCAGACCGAGCTCGCCGACGGCACCGTGCTGCGTTTCGCGATCATCCCGCTGCCCAACGGGCAGGTGATGACCACCTTCGTCGACATGACCGACAGCGTGAATGTGGAACGCGCGCTGAAGGACAAGAACGAGGCGCTGGAGCGCGCCGACCAGCTCAAGAACGATTTCGTCCAGCATGTCTCCTACGAACTGCGCTCGCCGCTGACCAACATCATCGGGTTCACCGAACTGTTGGCGATGCCGGAAACCGGACCGCTGAACGACCGCCAGCATGAGTATGTCGAGCATATCGGCTCGTCCTCATCGGTGCTTCTGACCATCGTCAACGACATTCTCGATCTCGCCACGGTCGATGCCGGCATCATGCAGCTCGAGATCGCGGAGGTGCGGATCGCCGAAACGGTGAATTCGGCGGCGGAACTGATCGGCGACCGCCTGCGGGAGATCCGCGTCGATCTGGACCTCGACATCGACGGCGCGCCGGACATGTTCCAGGCGGACGGCCACCGCATCCGCCAGATCCTGTTCAACCTCCTGTCCAACGCCGCCAATTACGCGCCGGAGAACAGCACCATCCGGCTGACCTGCCGCGGCGAGGGCAATGCGATCGAGTTCGCCGTCCATGATGACGGGCCCGGCATGTCGCCCGAAGTGCTGGAAACGATCTTCCGCCGGTTCGAGCCGCGCACCAATGGCGGGCGCAAGCGCGGGGCGGGCCTCGGGCTTTCCATCGTGAAGAGCTTCGTCGAACTCCATGGCGGCAGCGTGCGCATCGAGACCGACAAGAGCCGCGGCACCACGGTCACCTGCCGCTTCCCGGTCGCGCCGGAGGGCCTGCGCCAGGCCGCGGAGTAGAGACCTTGGACGAGGTCGTGCCGATCCGCCTTCATGGCGCCGACGAAAAGGCCACCGTCCTTCTGGGCGAAGACCTCGCCGCCATGCTGCGGCCGGGCGATCTCGTGTTTCTCGAAGGCGATCTCGGCGCCGGCAAATCAACGCTTGCGCGGGCCATCATCCGCAATCTGGCGGATGACGAGGGACACGAGGTGCCAAGCCCCACCTTCACCATCGTCCAGCCCTACGAGACGCGGCATCCGCTGCTTCACGTCGATCTCTATCGGATCGCCGCGCCCGAGGAGATCGACGAACTGGGCATAGGCGAGGCGCTGTCTTCGAGCATCGTGCTGGTGGAATGGGCCGAAAGGGCCGACGGCGCGCTCGGCGAACCGTCGCTGACTGTCGCGATCACGGGCGAAGGCGACGCCCGCGACTTCGAGATCTCCGGCCAGCCCGAGCCCATGACGCGGCTGGCCCGCTCACTGGCCGCAAGGGCCTTCCTGGACCAGGCGGGGTGGCCTGCCGCGCGCCGCAGCCATCTGACGGGCGACGCCTCGGCGCGGGCCTACGAGACCGTGCAGCTGCCGGGCAGGCCTGTACGCATCCTCATGAACGCCCCGCGCCAGCCAGACGGCCCGCCCATCCGCGACGGCAAGCCCTACAGCCGCATCGCCTATCTGGCCGAATCGGTGACTCCCTTCGTCGCCATCGACCGGCTCCTGCGCGCGCACGGCTTCTGCGCGCCGGAGATCGACGCCGCCGATCTCGATGACGGCTTCCTGCTGATCGAACATCTGGGCAGCCACGGGGTTCTGGATGCCGACGGACAGCCGATCGTCGAACGCTACCAGGCAGCGGCGGAAGTGCTCGCTGCCATGCATGCCGAGAGCTGGCCAGCCAGCGCCGAGGCCGAGCCCGGCATCGTCCACGCCATCCCGCCCTTCGACCGCCCGGCCCTCCATATCGAAACCGAGCTCCTGATCGACTGGTATCTCCCCTTCGCACGCGGGCGACCCGCCGACGAGGCCGAACGTGCGGCCTTCGGGGAGGCCTGGGGCAGCGTCTTCGACCTCCTCGACACCGGGGAGAAGAGCCTCGTCCTGCGCGACCACCATTCGCCCAACCTGATCTGGCGCGGCGAGCGAACCGGCACCGGCAGGATCGGCCTCATCGACTTCCAGGACGCGCTCATCGGACCGTCGGCCTATGACGTCGCCTCGCTCGCCCAGGACGCACGCGTGGACTTGTCGCCCGATCTCGAAGCAAACATCGTGCAGAGCTATGTCAGCGCGCGGCAGGCGCAGGGCGAATTCGACGCGGAGGCCTTTCGACGCGACTATGCGATCATGGCTGCCCAGCGGGCCACCAAGATCCTGGGCATCTTCGTGCGTCTGAAGGAGCGCGACGGAAAGCCGGGCTACATCCGTCACCTGCCACGGCTTCACGGATATCTCTCGCGCTCGCTTGCCCATCCGGCCCTGGCCCCGATCGCCGAGCTTTATGCCCGACTCGGCGTGCCGGTCGAGGCTGAATGATGAGCGGCGCGGTGCCCGCCCGTGCGATCGTCCTGGCCGCAGGGCTCGGCACGCGCATGCGCCCCATCACCGACACGATGCCCAAGCCGCTGGTGAAGGTCGGCGGCCACCCGATGATCGACCGCGCGCTCGACGCCCTGCAGGCGGCCGGAGTGGAGACGGTCGTCGTCAACGTGCATCATTTCGCCGACCGGATGATCGACCATCTGGCTGGCCGGGGCGATTTCGTGACCATCTCCGACGAGCGCGACAGGCTGCTCGATTCGGCCGGCGGCGTGGTCAAGGCGCTGCCCCAACTGGGCGAAAAACCCTTCCTGCTCCTCAATGCCGACAGTTTCTGGATCGACGGGGCGGATCCCGAATTGCGGCGCCTTGCCCTTGCCTGGGACGAAGGCGCCATGGATATTCTCCTGATGCTGTCGCCGCTCGACACCGCGATCGGCCACAATGGCAAGGCCGATTTCACGCAGGACGCCGCCGGGCGCCTGTCGCGGGCGGTCGACCGGACGCAAGGCCTCGTCTATGCGGGCGCGGCCATGCTGCACCCGCGCATCTTCGACGGCGCCGCCGCCGAACCGCATGGGCTGAACCTCTATTTCGACCGGGCAATCGCGGCCGGCCGCCTCTATGGCCTGCCCATGCGCGGTCACTGGTTCACCGTCGGCACACCGGAAGCCATCGGCGAAGCCGAAGCCGAACTCTCCCGGCTCGGCCGATGAGGCAGGCCGACCCGCGAATTCTCAACATTGCCACGGGTGTCGAATTCCTGCCGGCGCTGGCTAAAGCGCTGCTGTCCGGCAGTCTCGTGCCGGGCTTCGTGCCGGACGACGATCCCCTGGCGCTCGCTGACGTGACGATCTATCTGCCGACCCGGCGTGCCGCGCGCGAGTTGCGCAGCGTCTTTGTCGACCTGCTCGGTGGCCGCGCCGCCATCCTGCCGACCATCCGCCCCCTCGGCGAGGTCGACGAGGATGCCGACATCTTCGCCGACGAGAGCAGCGAGGGGCTCGACATTGCACCTGCCATCGCGCGGCTGGAGCGCGTCCTGCTGCTGGCGCCGCTCGTCCAGGCCTGGAAGCGGCGCCTGCCGGCCCATGTGGCGAACCTCATGGAGGAAGAGATCGTCGTGCCGGCCTCTGCCGCCGACGCGATCTGGCTGTCGCGCGACCTGGCCGACCTCATCGACGAGGTGGAGACCGAGGGCGCCGACTGGAACGCGCTGTCGAAGCTCGTGCCGGCCGAACTGGCAGGCTGGTGGCAGGTGACGCTCGAATTCCTGGAGATCGTGCGCCGCGGCTGGCCACAATATCTTTCCGAAAGCGGCCTTTCCAACCCGGCCGCCCACCGTGATCGGACGCTGCGCGCCGAAGCCGCGCGGCTCAAGGCCGCGCCGCCGGCCGGGCCGGTCATCGCGGCGGGTTCGACCGGCACCATCCCGGCCACGGCAGAGCTTCTGTCGGTGATCGCCCGCCTGCCGCAAGGCGCGGTCGTGCTGCCGGGCCTCGATGCGGCCATCGACGAGGAAAGCTGGCAGGCGATCGGTCGCATCGACGTCTCGCCGTCTTCCTTCGGCCACCCGCAGACCGCGTTGAAGCGGCTTGTGGAGCGGCTGGGCATCGACCGTGGCGACGTCCGGCCCATCGGGGAGGCGCCGCCGGCGCTGGCAGCACGTGCGCGCCTCGTCTCGGAGGCGCTGCGTCCCGCCGAAACCACCGACAACTGGCCGCTGACCCGCGCGGCACGCGAGACCGCGCTCGCGGCCGGCGCCTTCGAGGGCATCAGCCTGGTGGAGGCCGGCAACGAACGCGAAGAGGCGCTGGCGATCGCCATGGCGCTTCGGCTTGCGGTCAATGAGGCCGGCCGCACGGCGGCCCTCGTGACCAGCGATCGCGCGCTCGCCCGACGGGTTTCGGCCGAACTGGAACGGTTCGGCATCCGGGCCGACGATTCGGGCGGCATCCCGCTCGCCACCACGCCGCCGGTCATGCTGGCCGGCTTCGCGCTTCAAGCGATCCTGTCTCCAGGCGATCCGCTCACGCTGCATTCGCTGCTCGGCCACCCGTTGCTGAAGCTGGGCCTTCCCCGCCCCCTGGTGAGGCGCGCGGCCGAGACCATCGAGCTCGTGGCGTTGCGCGGCGGCACGGGACGGCCGGACATCGCCGAGCTGGCGCAAGAATTCGACCGGCGGCTGGCGGTCATCGACGGGGGGCGCAAACCCTTCTGGCGTTCGCGGCTGGATGCCGAGAGGCTGGCGGAGGCGCGGCGGGTTCTCGCCGCCCTGCGCGAAGCCATCGCGCCGCTCGTGGCGCTTCGCGGTCAGGCGTCGGCAGGCGTCGCGGAGGCCACCCGCGCCACCGTACTGGTGCTCGAGGCACTGGCGCGCGGCGAGGACGGATCGGTCGCCGAATATTACGAGGGCGAAGCCGGCACGCAGTTCGCCGGCCTGCTGCGGGAGCTGATCGCGACCGGCACCGGCCTTGCCTTTCACCCCCGCGAATGGCCGCAGATTCTCTCGGCGATCGTGGCCGGCGGGTCGGTCAAGCCGGCGCCGGGCGGGGATGGACGAGTCTTCATCTGGGGTGCGCTCGAAGCCCGCCTGCAATCCGTCGACACGCTGGTGCTGGGCGGGCTCAACGAAGGCAGCTGGCCGCGGCGGGCCGAATCCGACCGCTTCATGTCGCGGCTGATGAAGGCAGGCCTCCGTCTCGAACCGCCGGAACGGCGCATCGGCCAGGCCGCGCATGATTTCCAGATGGCGATGGGCACGGGACAGGTCGTGCTGACGCGCGCGGCGCGATCCGGCGATGCGCCGGCCGTCGCCTCGCGCTGGCTGCAGCGCCTGCTGGCTGCCGCCGAAGGCGCTGAGACCGAGGCCATGAAAAGGCGCGGGAGCGACCTCCTGGCCTGGGCGCGCGAACTCGACGTGCTGCCGGACGAGGATTATGTACCCCGCCCCGAACCGAAGCCGCCCGTCGAAGCCCGGCCGAAGGATTTCTCCGTCACCGAGATCGAGACGCTCAGGCGCGACCCCTATGCCGTCTATGCCAGACGTATCCTGGGTCTACAGCCGCTCGACCCGCTGCTGCGCGATCCGGGCGCGGCCGAACGCGGGACGCTGTTCCACGACATCATCCACGCCTTCTCGACCGAGATCGCCGATCCCGCCGCAAGCGATGCGGCGGAACGGCTGCTCGAGATCGCCCGCCGGCATTTCGACGCGCTGGCCCTGCCGCCGGACATCGACGCCGTGTGGTGGCCGCGCTTCGTCGACATGGCGCCCCGGCTCGTCGAATGGGAGCGGGGGCGCCCGCATGGGATCCTGTCGCGCCATGCCGAACTTGCCGCCAGACACACGGAGGTGGGCCTGACCGGCGGGACGCTGCGGGGGCGCGCCGACCGCATCGACCTGCGCCCGGCCGGCATGGCCGACATTCTGGACTTCAAGACCGGCGCGACACCTTCCAAGGGCCAGGCCCATACGCTTCTGGCCCCCCAGCTGGCGCTGGAGGGCGCGTTGCTGATGCGGGGCGCCTTCGAGGGCCTGGGCAAGCTCCAGCCCGCCGAACTCGCCTATGTGCGGCTGCGGCCCAACGGTCAGGTCGAAGAGGAATCGATCCTCTCCTTCAACCGGCAGGACAGGTCCGCCGTCGAGTTGTCCGACGAGGCCTGGGGGCGCCTGGAAAAACTCCTTTCGCATTACGCTTCGCCCGGGAACGGCTATCTGTCGCGCGCGCTTCCCTTCCGCGCCGAGGAAATGAGCGGCGACTACGATCATCTGGCGCGCACGCGCGAATGGTCGGCCGGTGTGGACGGCGAACCGGGAGGCAGCGAATGAGCCGCGGCGGCCTGGTCATCCCAACCGAGACGATCGAGCGGCAGCGGCTGGCTTCCGATCCCGACCTGTCTGCCTGGGTATCGGCCAATGCGGGCTCCGGCAAGACACATGTCCTGTCGCAGCGCGTCATCCGGCTGCTGCTGTCGGGCAGCGATCCCTCGCGCATCCTGTGCCTGACCTACACCCGCGCCGCGGCGGCCAACATGTCGCGCCGCGTGTTCGACACGCTGGCCGAATGGACCCGGCTCGACGATGCCGCGCTTGAGGCAAAGATCCGCGATCTGGGCGAGCGCACGCCGACGCCGGCCATGCTTCGCGACGCCCGCAGGCTGTTCGCGCGGGCGCTGGAGACGCCAGGCGGGCTCAAGATCCAGACCATCCACGCATTCTGCGAGGCGGTGCTGCATCAGTTTCCGCTAGAGGCCAATATCGCCGGGCATTTCGAGATGCTCGACCCGCAGATGGAGGCCGTGCTTCTGGCCGAGGCGCGGCGCGAGATGATCGCCGGCACGCGCGAGCCCGACCAGCCCGGTCTGGCCGAAGCCTTTGCGACCGTGCTGAGGCTGGGCGGCGAAAGCGGGCTGGAATCGCTGCTGTCGGAGGTCGTTTCGCGCCGCGACGCACTGGCCCGTTTCATCAACGAGATCGGGACGAGCGACGAAGGACGGGCGAAACTCTTCGCCGAATTCGGCCTGGGCCGGGACGAATCGGCCGAAACCATCCTCGCCACCGCATGGCCCGACTCCTTCTTCGACCTTCAAACCGTGCGCGGCATCGGCGAGGCGGCAGCTGCCGCAGGCAAGCAGAAGGCTTCTGACTTTGCCGGCAAAGTTCTTTCAGGTTTCGAGACCGAAAATGCCGAAGACCAGCTCAAGATCCTGTGTGCGGCCTTCCTGACCCGCAAGGAGGGGCAATGGCAGCCCCGCTCCGCGCGCAGCATTGCCGCCAAGGGCGTTGCGGATATCCATCCCGGCCTTGCCGATGCGTTCGACCGATGCGCGCTCCGCGTCGCCGAGGCCATGGACCGGCTGGCGCTGTGGCGCATGCTGCAATCCACCCATGCGGCGCTCGTCCTGGCGGAGCGGCTCATCGCGATCTACGAACGGCTGAAAAGCGCGCGCGGCTGCCTCGACTTCAACGACCTTATCGTGCGCACGGTCAATCTTCTGGCCCGGCGGGATGCCAGTGCCTGGGTCCAGTACAAGCTCGACAAGGGTATCGACCATATCCTGCTGGACGAGGCGCAGGACACGAGCCCCGATCAATGGGCGGTGGTCAATGCCCTGGCCGCCGATTTCTTTGCCGGCAAATCAGCCCGCGAGAGCAAGGCCCGAACCGTCTTTGCCGTGGGCGACGAAAAGCAGTCCATCTATTCCTTCCAGGGCGCCGATCCCGAGTCCTTCGCGCTGAGCGGACAGGATTTCTTGCGGCAGGTTCGGGCCTCCGGCGCGCGCTTCGAGAAAGTGCGGCTCCTGCATTCCTTCCGCTCGGTGGAGGATGTGCTGACGGCGGTCGATCTCACTTTCGAAGCCGAGGACGTGCGCCAGGGACTGACGCGCGATCCCGAGCCCCTGCAACACAAGGCGGTGCGACAGAGCGCGCCCGGCCATGTCGAACTCTGGCCCTCGCTCGCGGCGCAGTCCGTCGAGGAACCGGACGACTGGACCCGGCCCATCGACCAGACGTCCGCGCCGGCCGCGCTTCTTGCCGGCCGCATCGCACGCACGATCAAGAGCTGGCTCGACAGCCACGAACGGATCGAGGGGCAGGGCCGGCCGATCGGCGCCGGCGACGTGCTCGTTCTGGTGCGCAAGCGCGACAGTTTTGTCCACGCCCTGTCACGCGAGCTCAAGCAGCTCCACGTGCCGGTGGCCGGCGCCGACCGGCTGTCGCTTGCCGACCACATCGCCGTGCAGGACCTCATGGCGATCGGTCGCATCGTGCTCCAGCCGGACGACGATCTCTCGCTTGCGGCGCTGCTCAAGAGCCCGGTCTTCGGCCTCTCCGAAGACGAACTCTTTGCCCTTGCCGCCGCGCGACCCGGCGGTCAGTCGCTGCTTGCGCGGCTGGTCGAGGCCGCCGGGACCGATCCGAGGCTAGGCGAGGTAGCCGAGCGGCTGAGAGGGTGGGGCAATGAAGCCGGTTTCGTATCGCCCTTTGCGTTCTATGCCCGCATCCTTGGCCGCGATGGCGTGCGGGCGCGCATGATCGCCCGGCTGGGCATCGAGGCCGGGGACGTCGTCGACGAGTTCCTGACCTTCTGCCTGGCCAGTGAACAGGCCGGCATCGTGGGCCTGGAGGCCCTGCTCGGCCTGCTTGAGAGCGGCAGCCCCGACATCAAGCGCGAGATGGACCAGGCCCGCGGCGAAGTGCGCATCATGACCACCCATGCGGCCAAGGGACTGGAGGCGCCCATCGTCTTTCTTGTCGACAGCGGCAGCGCCCCCTTCCACGACAGCCATCTGCCGCGGCTTGTCCCCTTCCAGCCGCGCGACGCCGCCCGGAAGTCGACCGGCTTTCTGTGGCGCGCCTCCGGCGACACCGCCAATGCGGTCTCGCGTGCGATCGGGCAGGAGCTGCGCCAGAAGGCCGAGGAGGAATATCGCCGGCTTCTCTATGTCGGCATGACGCGGGCCGAAGATCGGCTGGTCCTGTGCGGCTATCACGGCAAGCGCGAGCCATCGGAAATGAGCTGGCACGCCATCGTGTCGCGCGCCCTGAAAGCCTCGCATCATTGCCGCGATGTCGAGGATCCGGCCACCGGTGCCACGGTGCACCGCTATCGCGTCTCGGGCGATGCACCGGTTTCCCCGGCAGAGGCGCGTGAGGCCGCCCGGCCGCCTTCTCCAATGCCGGCTGCCCTCAAGGGCAAGCTCGCGCCGGCGCCCGCGCTGCCGCGCCCGCTGGCCCCGTCCGGCGTGGGGGCCGCGATCGACCCGCCCACGGGCGAGGCTGGTCCCGCCGGGTCGCCGGTGTTCGACGCGCAGGAAGGCGGCCATCCTTCTCTGTTGCGCGGCACCGCGGTCCACCGCCTCCTGCAGCGCCTGCCCGACATCGCGCCGGCGCGGCGCGCCGAGATCGCGCTTGCCTATCTGCGCGGTGCCGGGGCCGGCATCGACGAGGCCCAGGCCGAGGCGGTCTGGCTGGAGGTCGAGGCCATATTGGCAACGGCCGCATTCGCGGGTTTGTTCGCGCCCGGGTCGCGGGCCGAGGTCTCGGTGATGGGCGAGGTCGAGATCGCCGGCCAAAGGCGTGCCATTTCGGGCAAGATCGACCGTCTCCTGGTTTCCCCCCACAGGATCCTGCTGATTGACTACAAGACGAACCGGCCGGCCCCCGCCGATTTGGCCGAGGTGCCGCCGACTCATGTCGCCCAGCTGGCGCTCTATCGCGCGCTTCTCCAGCCGGTCTATCCCGGCCGGACCGTCGAAGCGGGCTTGCTTTACACCGCCGCGCCCCGTCTCATCCCGCTGCCCGGCGGGGCAATGGACGCAGCCCTTGCCGGGCTCGCGAGAGCGTGACAAAACCCGGCTTGAAGATAAGTGGCGACCATCCCACATGCCCACCGACGCAGATGCTGCAAGGAGAATGTCACATGACCACCGTGAAGATCGACAACAGCAATTTCCAGTCCGACGTGCTCGAGGCCGGCGAGCCGGTGGTCGTGGATTTCTGGGCGGAGTGGTGCGGCCCCTGCAAGATGATCGCGCCGGCGCTGGAAGAAATCGCGACAGAGCTCAACGGCAAGGTGAAGATCGCCAAGATCAACATCGACGAGAACCCCGAGCTGGCCGCCAAATACGGCGTGCGCTCGATTCCCACGCTGATGATCTTCAAGGGCGGCGAAGTGGCCGACATGAAGGTCGGCGCGGCCCCAAAGACGGCGCTGTCCTCCTGGATCGGCGCCGCGGTCTGACAACTCCTATCGCGGCAGGGTGCCGTTCTCCGCGAGGACGGCACCCACCAGATAGAGCGATCCGCAGATCAGGATGCGCGGCGGCGGCGCCGACGGATCCCCGCTCTCCCTCAGCAGCAGCAAGGCGTTCCTGACCGAGCTGATCGGCTCGGCGGCCACGCCTGCCTCCATGGCGCGCGCGGCCAGTTCGTCGTTCGGCACGCCCGCTTCGCTCTGTTCGACGGGAACGGTGAAGATGCGCTTGGCCATGCCGGCGAAATTGCGGAAATAGCCCGTCTGATCCTTGGTCGCGATCATGCCGGCCACGACGTAAAGCGGCCGGGGATCGCGCTCTTCCATTTCTGCCAGCGCCTCGGTGATGGCGGCGCCGGCGCCGGGATTGTGCCCGCCATCGACCCAGAGCTCGGCGCCCTCGGGGGCGCAGTCCTTCAATTCGCCCTCGGTCAGCCGTTGCAGGCGCCCCGGCCAGCTGACCCTTTCCATCGCCACGTCGCAGAAGGCCATGCTCGCATTGAAGCCGGCGAACTTTACCGCTGCGATGGCGGCCGCGGCGTTGGCGAGCTGGTGACGTCCCTTCAGGCGCGGCAGGGTCAGGTCCATGAGGCCGTCGGAATCCTGGTAGACCATGCGGCCATTCTCCTCATAGGCGAGGAAGTCCTGGCCGTAGACGAGCATCGGACAACCAAGGCGCTCGGCCGTATCGACCAGCACCTCGCGCGCGGCGTCGTGCTCCTGCTGACCGATCACCACCGGGCGGCCGGGCTTGATGATGCCGGCCTTCTCGGCTGCGATCAGTTCCACGCGGTCGCCGAGAAAGGCTTCGTGATCCAGAGAAACGCTGGTGATGAGGCTGACCGCAGGGCTCTCGATGACGTTGGTGGCGTCGAAACGCCCTCCCAGCCCGACCTCAAGGATTGCGACATCCGCGGGATGTTCGGAAAACAGGATGAAGGTGACCGCGGTCAATATCTCGAACAGGGTGATCATCTGGCCCTGGTTGGCCTCCGCCACCCGGGAGATCGCTTCGGCCAGTACGGCATCCTCGACCAGCTGACCGCCATCGGGCGTGCCGATGCGGTAGCGCTCGTGCCAGCGAACCAGATGCGGCGAGGTGTGGACGTGCACGCTGCGCCCAGCCGCTTCCAGAAGCGCGCGCGCGAACGCCGCCGAGGAGCCCTTGCCATTGGTGCCGGCTATGTGGATGACGGGCGGCAGCCGCTTCTGCGGATCGTCAAGACGTGCCAGAAGCCGCGCGATTCGGTCGAGCGACAGGTCGAAGCCCTTGGGATGAAGGGTAAGCAACCGCTCGATGAGTTGGTCGGTCGTCAGCGTGACCATCGATTGAGCTTTCGGTATGCCGGTCGGCGCGGCGCGGGACCGCGCGCTCCGCCGGTATCATTTGCAGACAGGGTCAGCCTTCCTGGCGTTCGGTCTCGCTCGCCTCGGGCAAAAGCGGCAGCGCCTCAGGAGCGGTCTCCGGGACCGACAGGGCAGGCCGCTTGAGCAGGAGCCTCAGGAGACGGGCCACCGTTGCCTTCATCTCCAGCCGCGACACGACCATGTCGACCATGCCGTGCTCCATCAGATACTCGGCGCGCTGGAAACCCTCCGGCAGCTTCTCGCGGATCGTCTGTTCGATGACGCGGGGCCCGGCAAAACCGATCAGTGCCCCGGGCTCGGCGATGTGCACGTCGCCCAGCATGGCGTAGGAGGCGGTCACGCCCCCGGTCGTGGGATTGGTCAGGACGACGACATAAGGCAGCCCAGCCTCCTTCAACCGGTCCACCGCCACGGTGGTGCGTGCAAGCTGCATCAGGGACAGGATGCCCTCCTGCATGCGCGCGCCGCCCGAGGCCGCGAACAGCACCAGCGGACGCTTCTGATCGAGCGCGGCCTCGAACCCCTTGATGATCGCCTCGCCGGCCGCCATGCCAAGCGACCCGCCCATGAAGGCGAAATCCTGGACCGTGGCGACGATCGGCAGGCCCTCGATCTCGCCGGTGGCGTTGAGGATCGCGTCTTCGAGACCGGTCTTGGTCTTGGCGTCGCGCAGACGGTCGGTGTAGCGCCGCTCGTCGCGGAATTTCAGCGGATCGGCAACGACCTTGGGGTTCTCGAGCAGTTCGAACTGTTCATCGTCGAAGAAGCGTTTCAGCCGTTCCTTGGCCGAAATACGCATGTGATGCCCCGAGGAGGGGATCACGTAATGGTTCTTCTCCAGGTCCTTGTGAAAGACCATCTCGCCGGTTTCCGGACACTTGATCCAGAGATTTTCGGGCATGTCGCGCCGTCCAAGCATGGAGTTGATCTTGGGACGGACAAAATTGGTGATCCAGTTCATCCTGCCTGCCTTTCAGCTGGTCGGGGCAAAGAAGAGAGATGGGGCGCTCAGGCGGTGGCTGCAAGCCGCGCGCTGCGCGTGCCGGCTGCCAGATCGCCGACGAGACGGGCGACGGCGGCTGCCGGGTCGGAGGTGGGACGGCCCTCGGCGTCAAGGCAGTCGGCGATCGCGGTGACGATGGCCGTGCCGACGACCACCCCGTCCGCGGCTTCCGCGATCGCGGCCGCCTGTTGGGCCGTCTTGACCCCGAAGCCGACGCAGACGGGCAGATCCGTATGGCCCTTGATGCGCCTGACCGCTTCTCCCACGCGGGTGGTGTCGGTCAGCGCGGAGCCGGTGATGCCAGTCATCGAGACGTAATATACAAAGCCCGACGTGTTCTCGAGCACACGCGGGAGGCGACGGTCATCCGTGGTGGGCGTGGCCAGGCGGATGAAGTTCAACCCGGCATTCAGCGCCGGCACGCACAATTCGCTGTCCGTCTCGGGCGGCAGGTCGACCACGATCAAGCCGTCGATCCCGGCCTTGCGCGCCGCCTCCAGGAAGCGGTCCACGCCGTAGATATAGATCGGATTATAGTAGCCCATCATGATGATCGGCGTTTCGTCGTCCTCGAGCCGGAATTCGGCCGCCATGTCGAGCGTACGCTGCAGCGTCTGGCCCGCCCGGAGCGCGCGCAGCCCCGCGGCCTGGATCGCCGGCCCGTCGGCCATCGGGTCGGAGAAGGGAAGGCCGAGCTCGATCACGTCGGCGCCGGCTGCGGGCAGCGCCTTCATGATCGACAGCGCCGTCCGATAGTCCGGATCGCCGGCCATCATGTAAGTGACCAGAGCGGCGCGGCCCTCGTGCTTGAGCTTCTCGAAACGTCGGTCGATGCGGGTCGTTGTCATATCCGCCGTCTTTCTTCCCAGTCTGCGGCCCTCTTCTTGCCTTTCCGCGCGCAACTTGCAATCCCGCAATGAAATCGGCGCTTCCCGTGGCCGGCCGGGAAGGCGTCCACCAGTCAGCCGACTGCGAAGCTGCCCGGCGGAGGCAGGCCTTGTCTAGTCGCACTCGACGAGATCGTTCGGCGTCACCACGCAGTTGGGTCGGGTTTGGCACGCCGACAGGGCGAGGAGCGCGATCAGCAACAATGAAGTGGTCTTGAACATGCCCTTTTCCTCGGTGGGCGCCGTCCAGAGGCGATGCAGGAGCGGGCTAGAACAGCATCCGCACGAACATCAATATGATGATGGCGGCCACGAAGCAGAGGCCGATCCTCTGCCAGGGACCCATCTGATCCCAGAAGCGCCAGAAGCCGTCCATAAAAACCTCCCCTGCTCGCGTTCGGCCGATTCCCGCCTGGCCCGTCAGCTCGGCCTGATGCCCCGCAGCCTTTCGGAACGGCGGCGCAGGAGCTCGATGGTGGTCAGGAGCGCGATCGAGATCATGACCAGGATCGTTGCCACCGCGAGGATCGTGGGACTGATCTGCTCGCGGATGCCCGACCACATCTCGCGCGGGATGGTGCGCTGCTCCACGCCGGCCACGAACAGGACGATGACGACCTCGTCGAAAGAGGTGATGAAGGCAAAGAGGGCGCCGGAAATGACACCCGGCATGATCAGCGGAAAGGTCACCCGCCGGAACGTCGTGGTCGGGTCGGCGCCGAGGCTGGCTGCCGCCCGGGTCAGCGAATGATCGAAGCCGACCAGCGTGGCGGTCACCGTGATGATGACGAAGGGAATGCCGAGCGCGGCGTGGGCCAGGATGACGCCCGGAAAGGTCGATGCCAGGCCGACGCTGGAATAGAAAAAGAACATGCCGGCCGCCGAAATGATCAGCGGCACGATCATGGGCGAGATCAGGATACCCATGATGAGGCCGCGGAAGGGCATTTCCTTGCGCGACAGGCCAAGCGCCGCGATCGTGCCCAGCACGGTGGCCACCAGGGTCGCCAGAATGCCGATGATGACCGAGTTGCGGATCGACATCATCCATTGCCGGCTCGAGAAGAAATCCTCGTACCAGCGCAGCGAATAGCCGGCCGGATCGAAGGTCAGCATCTCCCGCGTATAGGTGAAATAGGGCTGGACGTTGAAGGACAGGGGTATGATCACCAGGATCGGCGCGATCAGGAAGAAGAAGATCAGCCCGCAGATCACCCGGAAGGCGTAGTACCAGGTTCGCTCCAGCGGTCCGGCATAGGAGGGGACGGCCATCGGTCTTTCTCCCTCAGCCCAGCTTCACGTTGTCGACGCCGACGATGCGGTTATAGACCCAATAGAGGATCAGCACGCCGGCCAGCAGGATCGTGCCGAGCGCCGCAGCCAGGCCCCAATTCAGCGAATTCTGCATGTGGAAGGCGATCAGGTTGGAGATCATCTGGCCCGACTGACCGCCGACCAGCGCCGGGGTGATGTAGTAGCCGATCGAGATGATGAAGACGAGCACCGCGCCAGCACCGACGCCGGGCATGGTCTGGGGCACGTAAACCTTCCAGAACGCGGTCCACGGATTGGCGCCGAGCGACCGCGCCGCGCGCACATAGGAGGGTGGAATGCCCTTCATCACGCTGTAGAGCGGCAGGACCATGAAGGGCAGCAGGATATGCGTCATGGCGATGATGGTGCCGGCGGCATTGTAGACCATCATGATACGGCCATTGTCACCGATGATGCCAAGCGCAACCAGGATGTCGTTGAGGACACCCTGCTGCTGCAGGAGGACGATCCAGGCCGTCGTGCGCACCAGAAGCGACGTCCAGAAAGGAAGCAGCACGCAGATCATAAGCAGGTTGGAATAGCGCAGCGGCAGCGTCGCCAGCAGATAGGCGATAGGATAACCGAGCAGCAGCGTGGTCAACGTGATCGCAACGCTGAGCATCAAGGTGCGAATAAAGAGCGTCACATAGATGCGCTGGTTCTCGGGCTGCCGTTCGATCGACCCGTCGGAGGCATAGCGCATGTCGATGGCGGAGACGAAATAGGCCGGCGTGAAGCGACGCCCCTCGCGCTGGATCGCGGCCCAGATTTCGGTATCCCCCCAACGCGGGTTCGCGTCGACGAGCGATTCCTGGAAGGGTGCTGCCAGATCGTCGGCACGACGTGCGGTGGCCGTCAGGAGGCTGCGCGCACCGCTCATCTCGTAGTTCAGGCGTACGGCAACCCGTCCGACCGTCCTGTTGGCCTGTGCCTCGACAAGGTCCTCGGCCATGGCGGCGAAAGCCGACTCGGGGGGGATGTCCTGGCCGTCCCACTCCTGGAGCGCATCCACCGTGCGTGGCAGGACCTGCACGATGATGGGGTTGTCGACACTGCGGAACAGCATCGAGCCGATCGGGATGACGAAGGTGAAGATGATGAAGGCCAGCAGCGGGGCCACGAGCAGGAAGGCAGTGATCTTGCGCCTGCGTTCGGCCTTCGCCAGGCTCTTCTTCAGCGGTACGCCGTCCGCCGTCACCATGGCGGTGATCGGTGCGCCTCCCAGTGAAGCCGCGTCGGCCTGTGCCATCCCTGGAGTCCCCTGCTTGCCGGCTCGCGCGGCGGAGAAACGCTCCCCGCCGCGCGATTGATGCGTCGTGACTACTGGAGCATCCAGTTGGCGAAGCGCTCGCGCAGTTCGTCGCCATAGTCGGTCCAGAAATCGTTATCGAGAACGATCGGCGCGAAGTAGTTGTCCGGATTGGTCGGCATGTGCGCGTTCATGTCGATGCCCAGATCGGCATGCTCGCCCACCAGCGGCGCGGAGGAAGCGCGTGCCGGACCGTAGGAGATGAACTTCGCCTGATCGGCCAGACGCTGGGTGTCGGTCGCCCAGGAGACATATTCCAGCACCTTATCGACATTGGGACCGTCCGGGATCACCCAGCCGTCCCATTCGACAACCTGGCCGTCCCAGATGATTTCGGCATTCATGCCCTCGACCTCGATGGCGTCGAACATGCGGCCGTTATAGCCCGTGGCGAAGGCGACCTCGCCATCGGCGAGAAGCTGCGGGGCCTGTGCACCCTCGGTCCAGAACACGATGTGTTCCTTGATCGTGTCGAGCTTGGCGAAGGCGCGGTCGACACCCTCGGGCGTGCGCAGCACGTCGTAGATCTCGTCGACCGGAACGCCGTCGGCATAGAGCGCCCATTCGAGATTGGTGCCGGGGCGGTCCTGCAGGGCGCGACGGCCGGGGAAGTTCTCGACATCGAACAGATCCGCGATCGATTCCGGCTGGTCGCCGTCGAACGCGTCGGGGCGGAAGGTCAGCACGGTCGAGTAGACGATCTGCGGGATGAAGCACTCGCCGAGCGAACCGGGCAGGAAGTCTTCCGAGGCCGGCGTGCCATCGGGGGCCGCGGCCAGCATCTCGTCATGGTCGATCGGAATCACGATGCCTTCGTCGCAGGCCAGCTGCGCGTCGGAAGGCAGCATGTCGACGAGATCCCAGGTCACGTTGCCGGCCTGGTGCTGGGCGCGAAGCCCGGCGAGCGCATTGGCCGAACCATCGTCGTTGATGATGGTGACGTGCGGGTTCTCCTCCATGTAGGGCTCGTGATAGGCGCGGTTCTGGCTGGCCGTATAGGCGCCGCCCCACGACACGACCGTCAGGCTGATCGGGTCCTGCGCATAGGCATTCAGCGCAAGCGCGCTGACGGCTATGGCGCCGGCACCTATGATGGTGGTCTTCAGCTTGCTCATATGTCCTACTCCTTTTGACGCTTGGGGCCGTCCGTCGCGGGCTGCCCCGTTCCTCTCGTTCGAGGGCCGCGCATTCGGGCGCGGCCTTTCCTTGTTGCCGATGCCGACGCCTCAGGCGTCCAGCGCACGGCAGTCCTCCATTGCCCAACCGATCCGCACCATCTCGCCGCGCGAGATGCGGGCATGGCTCTGGGCATTTGGAATCTTCACGATGAACTCATCGGTGCCGCAAACGCTGACCCGCGTGCGGATGTGGTCGCCCAGATAGATGAGCTCTTCCACCCTGGCCTCGAAGGCGTTGGGAAGGCTGCCTTCGGCCGGCGCCACCACGACACGCTCTGGTCGCAGCGACAGCGTGGTCGGCTCGCCCTTGCCGCCGACATTCACCGGCAGCGCGACCACGCTCGAGCCGTCTTCAAGCCGGACGGTGCAGCTTTGTCCGTCCATCTGCTCGACCTTGCCCTTGAGCTTGTTGTTCTCGCCGATAAAGGCCGCCACGAAGGCGTTGTCCGGCCGCTCGTAGAGGTCGGCGGGCGGCGCCAACTGCTGGATCACCCCATCGTTGAAGACGGCGATCCGGTTGGACATGGTCAGAGCCTCGGACTGGTCGTGCGTGACGTAAACGACGGTGACGCCCAGGCTCTCGTGGATGTGCTTGATTTCATACTGCATCTGCTCGCGCAGATTCTTGTCGAGGGCGCCGAGCGGCTCGTCCATGAGCACAAGGTCGGGCTCGAAGACCAGTGCGCGCGCCACCGCGACCCGCTGCTGCTGGCCGCCGGAAAGCTGGGCCGGCATGCGGCCCGCCATCGCGGGCAGTTCGACCATTTCCAGCGCGCGCTTGACCCTGTCCTCGATCTCGGCCTTTCCCATCTTGCGCACCCGCAGCGGGAAGGCGAGGTTTTCGGCCACCGTCATGTGCGGGAACAGCGCGTAGTTCTGGAACACCATCCCGATGCCGCGCTTGTGCGGCGGCACGTTGTCGATGCGCTCGTTCTTGAGGCGTATCTCGCCATAGGTGGCGGATTCGAAACCGGCGAGCATCATCAGGCAGGTCGTCTTGCCGGAACCGGAAGGCCCCAGCATGGTCAGGAACTCGCCCTTGGCGATGTCCAGGTTCAGATCCTTGACGACGAGAATCTCGCCATCATAGCTCTTCTGCACATTGGCGAACCGAACAAAGCCGTAATCGTCGGCAGCGGCGCTGACGTTTGTCATGCTAGATATCGTTCCCCTTCGGCCCTTGTTTTGTCCTCGAGGGACTATCGAGCCGTTCGTTCTCGAAGCATTCGGCCTTATGGTTGCAAAAAAACCGCACCCGGCGCAAGGCCCCGATCCAACTTCAGCTCTTTCGCGACATTCGCGCATGTCTGATGGCGTCACGCCAAGACTTCATTGCGACCTTGCTTCGGGTGGGCGCGATGCTTTGGCGGCCAAGCGTGTGTGGATTTGCGGCAACAGGTTGGTCACGCTTGCGTCAGCGTGGACTGTGTCAATTGACACCCCGGGCAAATCACCCTTTACCTTATGTTAATAAACAGCACCACGAACGGGGTGGGCGGGATAATGGCAGGGTTGAAAGGCCTCGGGGGCGTCATTGGCGCCGTCGGGCTGATGATCGGCCTTGGCATGTCGGAGGGGCATGCCGGTCCGGAACAATTCATGATGGTCGGCGGACTGACGTCGCAGCCCATCGGGCATTACGAATTCTGCAAGCGCAAGCCGGATGAATGCGCCATCCGGCCGGAGGATAACGGTCCGCTGGTCCTGACCGACGCGCTTCTCGAACAGATCGAACAGGTCAATCTCACCGTCAACGAGGCGGTGACGGCGATGAGCGACCAGGACAATTACGGCCAGCCCGAATACTGGTCCTATCCCGATCACGGCTATGGCGATTGCGAGGACCACGCGCTCGAAAAGCGCCGCACGCTAGAGCGTGCCGGCATTTCCTTGTCCAACCTCCTGATCACGGTCGTCCGGCTGCCCAATGACGAAGGTCATGCGATACTGACCGTGCGGACCGACCGCGGCGATCTCGTGCTCGACAATCTGGTCGACGAGGTCAAGCTCTGGAGCGAGACCGAATATCGCTTCCTCAAACGCCAGTCGAGCGCGCATACCGGGCGTTGGATGAGCCTGCGCGACGACGAAGCCCCCCTGGTCAGCGCCCTGCGCTGAAAACGCGGGGCTGCACGCCGGCGAAGCCGCAAGATCACGCCGCCTGGGCCAGTCTTTCGCCGGCCAGGCGGTAGGAGATCGCCTCGGCCAGATGAATGCGTCCCACCGCATCCGCGCCGTCGAGATCCGCCAGCGTTCGCGCCACCTTGAGGACACGGTGATAGGCCCGTGCGGAGAATCCCAGCTTCTCGCTCGCATCCGAAAGCAGCGACTGGCCGGCGGCGTCGGTGCGGGCCACCTCCTCCACCATTCCCGTCGGGCAGCGAACATTGGTGACCGCACCGCCCAGGCCGAGCGCGGCGTAGCGCTCGCTCTGGATGGCGCGGGCCCTGGCCACCCGCTCGGCCACGGAGGCGCTTCTCTCGGCCCGGCCGGGGCGGATGAGATCGCCGGCGCTGACGGCCGCCACCTCGACCCTCAGATCGATGCGGTCGAGCAACGGGCCGGAAATGCGGGCCTGGTAGTCGCTCTGGCAGCGCGGTCCGCGCGCGCAGCGATGGCCGGGTTCGCCGGCCATGCCACAACGGCAGGGATTCATCGCCGCCACGAGCTGGAAACGCGCGGGATAGGTCACGCGGTGATTGGCGCGCGCGATCATGCTCTCGCCGTTCTCGATGGGCTGGCGCAGCGAATCGAGCACCTGGGGCGAGAATTCCGGCAACTCGTCGAGAAACAGAACGCCATTATGCGCCAGCGAGACCTCGCCCGGCCGGGCGCGCAGCCCGCCGCCGACCATGGCCGCCATGGAGGCCGAATGATGCGGGGCGCGAAACGGCCTTCGATCCGACAGCCTGCCCCCGCCGAGCGTACCGGCGATCGAGCCGATCATCGACACCTCCAGCAGCTCGCGCGGGCCGAGCGAGGGCAGGATCGAGGGCAGACGCTGGGCGAGCATAGACTTGCCCGAGCCCGGGGGGCCCACCATCAGCATGTGATGCCCGCCGGCGGCCGCGACCTCGAGCGCCCGCTTGGCCGTTTCCTGGCCCTTGATGTCGACGAGATCCGGCAAGCCCTCGGGCGCGGGCTGCACCATCGGCTCGGGCCGCGACAGGACCTGCGTGCCGCGGAAATGATTGGCCATCGCGATGAGGCTGCGGGGCGCGAGTATCTGCATCTCCGCATCCGCCCAGGCGGCCTCGGAGCCGCAGCCATGCGGGCAGATGAGACCCTTGTCCATGGCATTGGCGCCAATGGCGGCCGGCAACACCCCGGCGACCGGCGCGATCGTGCCGTCGAGCGAGAGTTCGCCCAGCACGACAAAGCCCGACAGCGCGTCCGACGGAACGGCGCCGAGCGCCGCCATCAGGCCCAGCGCGATCGGCAGGTCGTAATGCGATCCTTCCTTGGGGAGGTCGGCCGGCGCCAGGTTCACCGTCACCTTCTTGGCCGGCATGGAAAGGCCGGAGGCGTGGAGGGCCGCCTGCACGCGCTCGCGGCTTTCGGCCACCGCCTTGTCGCCGAGGCCGACGATCTGCATGCCCACCTTGCCGGGCGCGACCATGACCTGGACATCGACCGGCACCGCCTCGATGCCCTCGAATGCAATGGTGGTGACATGCGCAACCATGACCTGCCTCCGCATGATCGAGGCCGCGCGCGCGCCGCCGCCGATCGCCGTCCGGCTGAAGAAGCCTTGCGGTCAATGAAGCATAAAGTTAACGCATGGTAAAGAACAATCAGGGAACAGAGGCAAGCGCGCCGGATCAGCCCCGCCTGTTCGCCACCGCATCCCAGAACAGGGAAGCGATATCCGCTCCCCCGAACCGCTTCACCTCGCGCACGCCGGTCGGCGACGTCACGTTGATCTCCGTCAGATAGTCGCCGATCACGTCGATGCCGACGAGCGTGAAGCCGCGTTCGCGCAGGGCCGGCCCGATCGTCGCGCAGATCTCGCGTTCGCGCTCCGTCAGATCGGCATGTTCGGCGCGCCCGCCGACATGCATGTTGGAGCGCGAATCGTGCTCGGCCGGCACGCGGTTGATGGCGCCCACCGGTTCGCCCTCGATCAGGATGATGCGCTTGTCGCCCTTGCGCACGTCCTTGAGATAACGCTGCACGATAAAGGGCTCGCGGAACATCTGCAGGAAGAGTTCCAGCAGCGAGGCAAGGTTGCGGTCGGCCTCGGCCAGATGGAAGATGCCCGCGCCGCCATTGCCGTAGAGCGGCTTGACGATGATGTCGCCATATTCCTTGCGGAAGGCATCCACCTCGGCCGGATCGCGGGTGATCAGCGTCTCGGGCATCAGTTCGGGAAATTCTGTGACGAAGGTCTTTTCGGGGCTGTTTCGCACCCAGGCCGGATCGTTGACCACCAGCGTGCGCGGGTGGATGCGCTCCAGTATGTGCGTGGTGGTGATGTAGTTCATGTCGAAGGGCGGATCCTGGCGCAGGAGCACCACGTCCATCTGCTCGAGGTCGACGGTTTCAGGCGCGCCCAGCGTGAAATGATCGCCCTTGACGTCGCGCACCTCCAGCGCTTCGAGCGCGGCACGCACGGTGGCGTTGCGCATCGACAGGCGGTCGGGCGTGTAGTGGAACAGCCGGTGGCCGCGGCGCTGCGCTTCCAGCGCCAGCGCGAAGGTGGTGTCCCCGGCGATGGAGACGGTGGAGATGTGATCCATCTGGATGGCGACGTCGAGGGCCATGGGCAAGAGCTCCGATCCCGGCAATTTGAGGATAAGCGAGGTAGCCGATCCAGCCGACGGCGTCGAGATGCCAGTTCAGTCGACAGTCGGGCCAGGGCCCCGGTCGAAGACGAGGCGCGAATAGCCGAGATAGGAGAAGACCATCGCTGCCGCCGAGCCGATCGCGAGCGCCAGCAGCGGGTGGAAACCGGGCAGGACAACGAGAACGGCCGAATAGACCAGGTAATTGACCAGCCCGCTCGCCGCGCCGATGCCACCATACCGCGCACCTTCGACCACGGCCGGGCGGTGGCTGGCGCCGAAGGTGAGGGTCCGGTTGAGAAGCCATGTCGCGGCAAGCGCCACGGCCATGGAGCCGAGCCTTGCCAGGAAGGGGTCGGCCGGCAGGAGCGCGAGGATCAGGGCCAGCACACCGGCATCAACCGCAAAGCCGATCGCGCCCACGAAACCGAAACTGGCGATGCGTCTCACGCGGCTCGGCCGGCCCGAACCGGGGCGCGGATTTCCGTCTCCGCCGCCCAGTCGCCGCGGGCGGGGTAGGACAGATAATGCATGCGCTTCATCTCGGCGCGTCCCCGGGCCACCGAATCCAGCACCAGGCCCGCGACCAGCATCGTGGTTCCCAGCACCATCATGCCGATGCCGAGGACCCAGGTCGGCATGCGCGGCACCAGGCCCGTCAGCAGGTATTCCCACAGGACCGGGACCATGAAACCGATGCCGGCGAGAAAGAAGACCGCCGCCAGCGTGCCGAAAAAGCGGGCCGGGCGGGTCTCCTTCATCAGCATGGCGAACATCCAGAGGATGCGCGCCCCGTCGCGAAAGGTGGAGAGTTTCGATTCCGAGCCTTCCGGCCGGCGGCCGTAATCGAGCGCAATCTCGGTCACCGGCAGTTTCAGCATCGAGGCATGAACCGACATTTCCGTCTCGATCTCGAAGCCCTGCGAGACGGCGGGAAAACTCTTCACGTAGCGCCGCGTGAAAGCGCGGTAGCCGGAAAAGATGTCGGAGAAGTCGCTGCCGAATAGAAACTGGTAGAGACCGTTGAACAGGCGGTTGCCGAAAGCATGCCCGCGCCGTCCCGCGTCGTCGGTCACCCCGCGCCGCGTGCCGACCACCATGTCGGCGCGCTCGGTCAGGAGGGTGTTTACCAGAAGCGGGCCGTCCTCGGGCGCATAGGTCCCGTCGCCATCGGCCATGAGATAGATGTCGGCGTCAATGTCGGCAAACATGCGCCGCACCACATTGCCCTTGCCCTGGCGCCGTTCGCGATGGACGATCGCGCCGGCCGCGCGGGCGGCCAGCGCCGTCAGGTCGCTGGAATTGTTGTCGTAGACATGGATGACGGCGCCGGGGAGCGCGGCGCGAAATCGAGCCACGACGTCACCGATCGTCTGTTCTTCATTGTAGCAGGGGATCAGGACGGCGATCGCGGGTTCGCGCGCAGCAAGGGTTCTCATTCGGCCTCCTCGGTCGGCCCGGCCAGCGGTCGCGACTTCCTTCAACTTCGCGCTTTACTATTTGTTGAACGGGTTAAGGCTAGGTTTCGCGGATCATTATTTCTTTGCGGGGACCGCATCCTTGTCACGCGCCCACGCGCCGGCCGCCCCTTTGCCGGCTGGCCCCGGAACCCGGACCATCGATCTCGCGATCGCAGTGCTCGTGGCTGCGGCCGTGGTGGCTTTTCATGCCGTGACCGGTTTCCCGGGTCTCGAGGACAATGGCGGCGACAATGACAGCCTGCTGCGCCTGGTCCAGATCCGTGCCCTGATGGACGGGCAAGGCTGGTTCGACCTCCAGCAATACCGCATGGGCCTGGAAGGCGGATTTCCCCTGCACTGGTCGCGTCTCGTCGACCTGCCGATCGCGCTTCTCATCATGGCGGCGGGGGGTGTGGGGCTGCCTGCGGCCGGCGCGGAGGCTTTTGCGCTCACGGCCTGGCCGGCGCTGCTATACGCGGCCGCGCTCTTCCTGATCGTGGATACCGTTCGCCGCCTCGGCAGCGAAGCCGCCATCCTGCCGGCCATCGTCCTGGGTGCCGCCGCCCTCTATTTCACGGGCGAGTTCGAGCCGGGTGCGATCGACCATCACAACATCCAGCTGGTGCTCGTGCTTGCCATGCTGAACCGGCTTGCAGCGGGTGACGGGGAAGTGGCCAACGGGCTCGCCGCGGGCGCCTTCGCGGCCCTGTCGATCGCCATCGGCATGGAGACCGCGCCCTATGTCGCGGTCGCGGGTGCGGCAGCCGCGATCCTGTTTCTCGTCTACGGGTCTCGCCGGGCACCGCTTGCCCAGGGATTCGGCTTCGCCTTTTTCGTGATGACCGGGCTTGCCTTTTTGGGCCTTGTCCATCCCGGCGCGTGGTCCCGGGCGAGCTGCGACGCGCTGTCGGTGTTCCAGCTCGCCGTCGCGGCCACCGGGGGCCTCGGGCTTGCCGCAATCGCTGCCATTCCCGCCCTGCGGGAGAGGCCCGCCGGGCGTGTGGCCGGGCTGGCTGCGATCGGCCTTCTCACCATCGGCGTCGTCGCCCTCGCCTTTCCGCAATGTCTGGGCAGCCCCTATGCCGATCTCGACCCGCGAATGCGTGAACTGTGGCTCGATCACGTGACAGAGGCGCAGCCACTGTTCACGCTCCTGTCCGCCAAGCCCTTCATCGTGTTGAGCTATTACGTCACCCCGTTGCTCGGCCTCGCGGTCGCCCTTCTCATCCTTCTACGCGATCGCCGGCCGGCCGGCCTAACTGTCGTCGCCGCCATGATCGCCGTCGCCTTTCTGGTCAGCGCCTGGCAGGTTCGGGGCTCGACCTTCGCGATCCCGCTCGCGGTGATCGCCCTGGCGGTCGGCCTCGGCCAGCTTCGCGCCTGGGCGGCGGTCCGCGGCGGCGGCCTGGCATCGCTGGCCCTTGTCGGTGGATGGCTCGCAGCGACCAACGCGGCATGGGCGCTGGCCGGCGGGCTCGCCGGCACGGCCTTCTCGGCGCAACCTCCGGCCGCAGACGAGACGGTGTCTTCCTGCTACGCCCGGGCAGACCACGCAGCACTAGCCGCCCTTTCCGCCGGCACGGTGCTCGCCGTTTCCAATCTCGGCGCAGCCATTCTCGCCAATACGGATCATCGGGTCTTTGCCGGTCCCTATCACCGCAACCAGGCCGGCAATCTCTTCGCGCTCGCGGCGCAGATGGCGCCGGCCGAAACGGCACGTGGCCTGCTGGGCGCGCACGGTGTGGACTATGTCGCCATTTGCCCGGGCAACACCGAGACGGCGTTCCTCGCAGACCGTTCGCCCGACGGCCTCCTCGCCGGGCTCGCGGCCGGCCGGGTTCCCGACTGGCTCGCCCCCCTGTCCGGCGCGGCGGATGAATCCGCCCTCCTCGTCTTCGCCGTGAAGTAGCCGCGCCTCCTGGCGCCAAGGGCATTTTTGCCGGTGGGGTCACCAATCCTTAAACCGTTGAGCCCTATGGTCGCAGCCATTCTTTTTAGATTTTGAGATTGCCTTTCCATATCCGAGGGCTTCATGCCGGGACAATTCGCTCACATCGCCAGCCAGGACGGAACCGATCTTTCCTATACGGATGCGCTGACCGGGCTGGGCAACATCAAGCGCTTCTTCGACAAGGTCGACCGCCTCATCCAGGATCGGGCCGAGGACCCGGCGCCATTCACCGTCTGCATCGTCGACCTGGACGGTTTCAAACCCATCAACGATCTTTTCGGCCGCAAGGCGGGGGACGACATCCTCCAGCAGGTGGCGAGCCGCCTGAAGGCGGCCGTCGACAACAATGCGACCGTCGCCCGCATCGGGGCCGACGAGTTCGCGGTGCTGCTGCCCTTGACGTTCAGCGAGGACAGCGCTTTCGAGCGGGCGCGCATGCTGATCGAGGTCCTGTCGGCGCCCTATGACGTGGGCGAGCGCATGGCGCGCCTGTCGGCCTCGGTCGGCTGCTCGCTCTATGGCGCCGGCGACGATACGACCGAAGTCCTCCTCTCCAAGGCGGAATCGGCCCTCTACCACGCCAAGCATTCCGGACGTGGCGTCGTCATCGTCTACACGAGCGAGATGGAGGAGGCCGCCAAACGCGTCACCCGCATCGAACAGGCGCTGCGGCGTGCCGTGGCCGCCAGCGAAGTCGAGCCCTTCTTTCAGCCCATCGTCGATCTCGAAACGCGCAGGCTGATCGGTTTCGAGGCCCTGGCGCGCTGGACGGATCCCGATCTCGGCGCCATCTCGCCGGCGGTGTTCATCCCGATCGCCGAGGATCGCGGCATCATAGGCCAGCTCTCGCAGCTCCTGCTGCGCAAGGCCGCGGAGGCGGCACGCACCTGGCCCGACGAGCTGTTTCTTTCGTTCAACCTCTCGCCTTCGCAGCTTGTCGATCAGAACACCGGCTCGCAGATCCTCTCGACATTGGAAATGACCGGTCTCGACCCGCGTCGGCTGGAAGTCGAGATCACCGAAACCGGCCTGATGAGCGACCCCGCCTCGGCCGAAAAGATCATGAACCACCTGCGCGCCAACGGCATCCGGGTCGCCCTGGACGATTTCGGCACCGGCCAGTCTTCCCTCGGTCGGCTGCGCGAGTTTCATTTCGACAAGCTGAAGATCGACCGCGCCTTCGTGTCGTGCATTCTTACCGACCGGCCCTCCGAACACATCATCCGGGCCATTCTCGCCATGTGCGAGGGGCTCGGCATGGACGTGGTGGCCGAGGGGATCGAGGAAGAGGAACAGGCCAGCAAGCTGGTGCGTTTCGGCTGCCAGTCCGGACAGGGCTACCTGTTCGGCCGCCCGGCCGACGCGGAGCAAACGCTCGCTTTCGTGCGCCATTCCTATCAGATGTGGCATGCGGCGCGCATCGCCTGACGGTTTTCAGGCGGGTTTGGGCCGGCGCGAACCGCAATTGGCTTGACAAGCAATTCCCGGGCCAGTTTCATCCCTGTGGGAAGACTGACGGCACGACCTTTGCTGCCGTGTAACGAGTCCGCGTGGGGAGCATCATGGCGATTGGGCCGAAGCTGCAATTGCGACAGACGCAGTCGCTCGTCATGACGCCGCAATTGCTGCAATCGATCAGGCTCCTGCAGCTGCCGCATATGGAGCTGGAGCGTTTTGTCGAAAGCGAGATCGAGCGCAACCCGTTTCTCGAGCGGGCCGAGGAAGGCGACAGCCCTGCCGCCGATCCTCCACCGCCTGCGGCGACGGCTGCGCCGGGCGCGGAGGCCGACTGGTTCTCGCCGTCGCTCGATGGCAGCAAGGAAATGTCGGAGAAACTCGATTCCTCGCTCGAGAACCTGTACCCCGACGATCCCGGCCGGACCGACGGCATCGGCGGCGATCTGGCGCAACAATGGCGTTCCGGGCCAGCCCAGAATTCAGGCGGTTCAAGCGAAGGCTACAATCTCGAGGAATTTGTTGCCGTACGGCCGACATTGCGCGATCACATCGGCGAACAGATCGCCATGACCTTGAGAGACCCCGCCGACCGCCTCGTGGCGGCCGAACTCGCCGACGCGGTCGACGAATCGGGCTACATGCGGGCAGACCTTTGCGAAATCGCCCGGCGCCTGAGTGTCGGGGAACCCGACGTCGCCCTCGTGCTCTCGGCGTGCCAGGCATTCGACCCGCCCGGCCTCTTCGCGCGCGATCTCGCCGAATGCCTGGCCCTGCAATTGAAGGCGCGCGACCGGCTCGATCCCGCCATGGCGGCCATGGTCGACAATCTCGAATTGCTGGCGCGGCGCGATTTCGTCCAGCTCAGGCAAATCTGCGGCGTCGACCAGGACGATCTCGTCGCCATGCTGGCGGAAATCCGCGCGCTCGATCCGCGGCCGGGCCTTCTCTTCTCCGTCGGCGCGGCTGAGCCGATCGTCCCCGACATCATCGTCACCGCGGCGTCGGACGGGGGTTGGGCCGTCGAACTCAACCCCGCCACGCTGCCCAAAGTCCTTGTCGACCAGACCTACCATGCCCGCATCGTGCGCCAGGCACGCAATCCGTCCGACCGGGAATTCCTGACCGAATGCCTGCAGAGCGCCAACTGGCTGACCCGCAGCCTCGACCAGCGCGCGCGGTCCATCATCAAGGTAGCCGTCGAGATCGTGCGCCGGCAGGACGCCTTCCTGTGCCACGGCGCCCGGCATCTGAAGCCGCTCAACCTGCGCATGGTCGCCGAGGCCGTGGGCATGCACGAATCCACCGTCAGCCGTGTCTCGGCCAACAAATACATGATGACCCCGCGCGGCGTGTTCGAGCTGCGCTATTTCTTCTCCGGCTCCATCCCCGCGGCCGCGGGCGGCGAGGCCCATTCCTCGGAATCGGTCAGGCTCCAGATCCGCGACATGATCAAGGCCGAGAATCCCGATGGCGTGCTGTCGGACGACACGATCGTCGACCTCCTGAAGGAGCGCGGCGTGGAGATCGCCAGGCGCACGGTCGCAAAGTATCGCGAGGCGATGCACATCCCGTCCTCGGTGCAGAGACGGCGCGAAAAGAGGGCCATGGCCGAGGCCGCAGGCTGATGGCGGCCCTGGGCGCGCGGCGGCCCGCGTTGACATTCGCCATGGGACGGACTAGAAGCCCGCCCGCAACAGACCGAATACGGAACCAAGCCATTCCGGGCGTGTTTCCTCCTCGGTCTGCCTGGCGGCCATTCCGGCGGTCCACCGCTTGATCCACAGCCTGGCCAGGAGTCCTTGTGCCCGATGGCGACAGGTATAAACTCACCACATCAAAACTCAGTCCAAGTCAGATCGAGGCGTTTTTCGTCATGACCCTGCGCATATCCGGCAAGCAGATGGAAATCGGAGAGGCGTTCCGTGAACGCATCGATGACCGAATCAAAGGAGCCGTCGATAAATATTTCGATGGCGGGTTCTCGGGCCACGTCACCGTGGAGAAGTCCGGATCGCGGTTTTCGGCAGATTGTCTCGTGCGGCTCGATACGGGCATCGTGCTGCAGGCGACCGGCCAGGCGCAGGAACCCCAGGCGTCCTTCGAGGCGGCCGCGGAGCGGATCGAGAAACGCCTGCGCCGCTACAAGCGCCGGCTGAAGTCGCACGACAACGGCCCCGATCCGATGGAAAATCTCGGCGGCGCTTCGGAAACGCTGGATTATCGCGTCATGGCCGCCCTGGCCGATGACGAGGAAGACGTTCCGGAGGACTACGCGCCGGCCGTGGTGGCGGAGACGACCATGTCGTTGCGCACCATGTCGGTGGCAAATGCCGTGATCGAACTCGACATGCGGGACAATCCGGTGTTGGTCTTCCGCAATGCGGGCAATGCCCACGTCAACATCGTTTATCGCCGCGCGGACGGAAATATCGGATGGATCGATCCGTCCTCGATCGGCGGCGATCGTCAGGCATCCTGATCCCGGCAGCGGAGCCGCAAGGCGCCATGTCAGGCAGACAAGGTTTGGAAGGGATTCCGCTATGGATTTGAGCGACCTGATCGAGGTGCAGGCGATCATGCCGGCCTTGAAGGCAAACTCGAAGAAGCAGCTCCTGCAACTGCTCGCCGAGAAGGCGGCTTCCGTCACCGGTCTGCCCGAACGCGAGATCTTCGATACGATTCTCCAGCGCGAGCGGCTGGGATCGACCGGCGTCGGCAACGGCATCGCGATCCCCCACGGCAAGCTGTCGGGCGTCGACCGCATTCGTGGTGTCTTCGCGCGCCTCGACCATCCCGTCGATTTCGAGGCGCTGGATGACCAGCCAGTCGATCTGGTGTTTCTGCTGTTGGCACCCGAAGGCGCGGGGGCCGACCATCTCAAGGCCCTGTCGCGCATTGCGAGAGTGCTGCGTGACGGCGAGGCCGTCTCCAAGATTCGCGGCACGAGCGACGCCGCCGCGATTCATTCCTTCCTTTCGGAAACGCCGGCCTCTCACGCCGCCTGAGGGGCGGCGTGACGGCCTGTGACGCCTAGTGCAGGCTGACGGGGGTCAGCTGTTGCTCAAGAGCGCCCGCGATCGCGCTGGAGCGCTCGTCGGTCAGAAGGATGGGGCGTCCATCGGCGGCAAAAACCGCCCAGAGCCGCGTGCCTGTCGCAATCTCCGGCATGCCGGGGAACTTGACCAGCAATTCGTCACTGTCGATCTCGCGCAGATAGGCAACGACGCCTTCCCCGATATGGGCAAGGTCTGCCTGGGTCACGCTTTGCTTTTCGTGTTCGTTCATTTCAGCCTCCTGAGATGGCGGGCCGTCCTTGGACCAACCCCCATCGGTGCCATTTAGTTGCGTCGGCTTGCGAATCGGTCCTGACTCAGTCTCGCGCGGAAATGTTGATTTTCTTTACCAACCGTTCCGGCTTGGGCCGATCCAGGTCAATGGAAAGCAGGCCGTTCTTCAGATCCGCCGCCGTCACGCGCATGCCGTCGGCCAGCACGAAGATGCGCTGGAACTGCCTGGCGGCGATGCCACGATGCAGGAAATGGCGTTCGCTTTCCTCGGCTTGGCGGCCGCGCACGACAAGCTGGTTCTCTTCGACCGAAACGTCGAGATCGGCCTCGGTGAATCCGGCCACCGCCAGGGTGATGCGCAGCCGGTCGGAGGTTTCTCCGGCGCCGGCCAGCCTCTCGATATTGTAGGGCGGGTAGCTGTCTCCAGCCTTCGCGACGCGCTCAAGCGTCTTTTCCATGGTGTCGAACCCAAGCAGCAGCGGGTTCGAAAACGGCGTCATGCGCGTCATTCATGTCCTCCTGGGAGCGACGTGGATAGGCGAGAACCCGTGTGGCGTTCACGCCCGTGGCCCTGATATGGTCTGCCCAAACGGTTAAATCAAGAATTGGGAATCCGCAGCCGCATGAGCCAACCCCGCAAGATCATCATCGACACCGATCCGGGCCAGGACGACGCGCTGGCCATCCTGCTGGCGCTTGCCAGCCCCGAGCTCGATGTGGTCGGGATCACGGCGGTTGCCGGCAACGTCCCACTGGCGCTGACGCAGAAGAACGCCCGTATCGTCTGCGAACTGGCCGGTCGGCCGGAGGTGAAGGTCTTTGCCGGTGCGTCCCGCCCGCTGGTCAGGCCCCTCGTCACCGCCGAGCATGTGCATGGCAAGACCGGTCTCGACGGTCCGGTGCTGCCAGATCCCGTGATGCCGCTTCAGGACATGAACGCGGTCGATTTCATCGTCGAAACGGTGATGAACGAACCGGAAGGCGCTGTCACGCTCTGCCCGATCGGCCCGCTCACCAACATCGCGCTGGCGCTGGTGCGCGAGCCGCGCATCGGCGGTCGCATCCGAGAGATCGTGCTGATGGGCGGCGGCTATTTCGAACAGGGCAACGTGACCCCCTCGGCCGAGTTCAACATCTATGTCGATCCGCACGCGGCCGCGACGGTGTTTTCCGCCGGCATCCCGATCGTCATGATGCCGCTCGACGTGACCCACAAGGCGTTGACGACGCGGGCGCGCGTCGAGACTTTCCGTGCCATGGGAACCCGCGTCGGGACGGCGGCGGCCGAACTGCTCGACTTCTTCGAGCGGTTCGACGAGGAAAAATACGGTTCCGATGGCGGCCCGCTGCACGACCCTTGCGTCATCGCCTGGCTCCTGAAGCCGGAGCTTTTTTCGGGACGCCACTGCAACGTCGAGATCGAAACGGCTTCGGAACTGACGCTCGGTTCAACCGTGGTCGACTGGTGGGGTGTCACCGAACGTCCGAAAAATGCGCTCGTGATGCGCGACATCGATGCCGACGGTTTCTTCGCGCTTTTGACCGAAAGGCTCGCGCGGCTCTAGTCGTTCAGGGCCGGTGGCGCATTTGCGCGCGCGAGAAGCAGCATGACGGCAAGGCCAACCCAGCCTGCGATCATCAGGAAGCCGCCAATCGGCGCCGCCATGGGAAAGAGACGGTCGCCCATATAGTGGCGGGCCAGCAGGTCGCCCGAGAAGAGGACCAGCCCGACCAGCAGGCCCCAGCCCGCCAGATTGACGCCGCCCGGCGATCGGGTCAGCGACAGCGCCACGAAAAGCGGCGCGTGAAACAGCAGGAACTGCGCGGCCGTTGCCAGCCCATCGCCGCCCGCATGGGCGGCGACCGCCGAGAAGGCAACGCCGGCGGCACCGCACAGCGCGCCGATCGCCCCCAGCCAGATCCGGGAAAGCGACAGGCTCCTCATCCGGCCATCGCCTCGTCGACCTCGGTCGCGTGGGGGATGGAAGGCTGGGCACCGGATTTGAGGCAGGCAAGCGACCCCGCCACCGTCGCCCGGCACATCGCCTCCTCCAGTTCGAGCCCCGAATCCAGTGCGGCGGCGAGATATCCGCAAAATGTGTCGCCGGCGCCGACGGTGTCGACCGGTGTGATCTCCGGTGCCGACACGCGCAGTAACTCGCCATCGACGGTGGCGATCGCGCCATCCTTGCCCAGCGTCACGATCAGCGTGCTGGTGAAGCGCTTCGCGAAGGCCAGCATCTTGTCGCCGCGGCTGGCCCCTTCAAGCGCAAGCGCCTCGGCATAGAGGTCGAATTCGGTCTCGTTGGCGATCACGTAATCGGCCAGACCGAGCGTGTCCGCGCTCTCGGGCAGGAAGGGCGCCGTGTTGAGCAGGCTGACCGCCCCACGCTCACGGGCGGCGGCAAGCGCGGCGCGCACGGTCTTGGCGGGTATCTCGTGCTGGAGAAGCACATGTTCGCCGGGCTGGAGGTCGGCAGCGGCGACGTCGCCGGGCAGGACGGTGGCATTCGCGCCCGGGATCACCGCGATGACATTCTCGCCGCTGGCGGCGACGAGAATGAGCGCCGTCCCTGTCGTGGCGTGCGAATCGCGCACGCTCGCGAGGTCGATGCCCGCCTGGCGCAGCAGGTTCAGGGCCTGGTCGGCGAAACTGTCCTGGCCGACGGCGCCGATCATGCGCACATCGCCGCCGGCGCGGGAAGCGGCCAGCGCCTGGTTGGCGCCCTTGCCGCCGGGCGCACTGGAAAAGGTCGAGCCGGCCACGGTTTCGCCGGGCTCCGGCAGCCTGGCGACATTCGCGATCAGGTCGAGATTGATGGAACCGATGACGGTGATCACGATGGTCTCCCGGGAAATTTCCCGGAAGCTAGCGGATTTGGGGGCCGGCTCCAAGCGGCATCAGGCCGCATCTCCGGCGCCAAGCTGGCCAGCCTCCCAGCCGAGCATCGCGCGCTTGCGCGTCAGACCCCAATGATAGCCCGTGAGCGCGCCCGATTTGCCGAGCGCGCGATGGCAGGGCACCACGAAGGAGAGCGGATTGGCGCCGATGGCGGCACCCACCGCGCGGCTCGCCTGGGGCCGACCGATTTCGGCGGCAAGCCTGGAATAGCTGCGCGCCCGCCCGAGCGGGATTTTCAGCAAGGCCTCCCACACGCGGATCTGGAAATCGGAGCCGATCATGACGACGCGCAAGGGCTCTTCCGGACGCCAACGCGCGGGATCGAAGATCCGCTGCGCGTAAGGATGGGTGGCGATCGGGTCCTCGACGTAATGCGCGTTCGGCCAGCGTCCCGCCATATCGGCCAGGGCCACGGCTTCCTCGCCCGTATCGGCGAAGGCGAGCCCTGCCAGGCCCCGGTCGGTGGCCATGATCAGCGCCTGTCCGAAAGGCGACCTGTGCCAGCCGTAGCGGATCGTCAGGCCCTTGCCGCGGCTCTTGTAGTCTCCCGGCGACATCGCCTCGTGGGTGACGAAGAGGTCGTGCAGCCGACCGGGACCCGACATGCCGAGCTCGAAGGCGGCATCGAGAAGCGGCATGCCGTCATCGAGGAGGCGGCGCGCATTGTCGAGCGTGATCGCCTGCAGGAAAGCCTTGGGCGACAGCCCCGCCCAGCGGGTGAACGTCTTCTGCAGAAGCGTCGGCGAGGTGCCGACCTCCTGCGCCAGTTCCTCCAGGGTCGGCTGGTCGCGATAGTCGAGGCTGATGCGCTCGATGACGCTGCGCACGATCTCGTAATCCGCGCCGAGCGGCGTCACGTCCTTCTGCAGGATGGCTGTGGGAGCATTCATGGGACTGCCTCGCACCTTTCGATCATCCCCCACTATCGCCCGCCACCCGCCCCGCGACCACCCGATTCTTGACGCACGTCTCGAGGCCGGCATTTGCTCTTGTCCGCGGCCAGTCTCGACATAGCTGTGACGGACAGGCACAACTGGCCGATTCCTAACAGGAGCGATCTGTGAGCGACGGCGCGAAGCTGGACATCAGGGGCAATGAATTCATCCTCGAATCCGAGCTCGAGGAGCAGTTTATCCGTTCGTCGGGGCCCGGCGGGCAGAACGTCAACAAGGTGGCCACCGCCGTCCAGCTGCGTATCGACGTGCTCAATGCGGCCGGTCTCAGCGCGCGCACCCGCGAACGGGCGCTGAAGCTGGCCGGGCAGAGGGCCACCAAGGAGGGCGAGATCCTCATCGAAGCGGGCCGCTTCCGCACCCAGGAGATGAACCGTGCCGATGCGCGCGAACGCCTCGTCGAGCTGCTCGTGCGGGCAGCAGAGCCACCGCCCAAACCCCGCAAGAAGACGCGGCCCTCGAAAGGCGCCGTGGAACGGCGGCTGAAGGCGAAATCCGGCCGGTCGCAGATCAAGAAGATGCGCGGCAAGGTCGGCTCGGAGTAGGAAGGCGGCATGAAGGAACTCCCCGAAGGCGTGCGGCATCTGCCGGGCCATTTCGACCCCGCGGCCCAGGAGGCGCTGCTCGCCGAAATCCGCGGCATCGTGGCCGAAGCCCCGCTCTATGTGCCCGCCATGCCCCGCACCGGCAAGGAGATGAGCGTGCGTATGACCAATTGCGGCGCGCTCGGCTGGGTCACCGACAAGGAACGCGGCTATCGCTACCAGGACACCCACCCCGTGACCGGAAGGCCCTGGCCGCCGATCCCCGCTCCTCTGCTGTCCCTTTGGGAAGAGCTTTCCGGCTGGCCGCAGCCACCCGAGGCATGCCTGGTCAATTTCTACGAGATTTCGGCCCGCATGGGGCTGCATCAGGACCGCGACGAGGCCAATCTGGTAGCCCCCGTGCTGTCGGTCTCGCTGGGCGACGCGTGCCTCTTCCGCGTCGGCGGGACCTCGCGTGGCGGCCCGACCATGTCGTTCCGGCTGGAAAGCGGCGACGTGATGCTGCTCGAAGGTCCCGGCCGCCTGCGCTTCCACGGCGTCGACCGCATCCATGCGGGTACGTCGGGTCTCCTGAAGAATGGCGGGCGCATCAATCTGACGCTCAGGCGGGTGACGGTCTAGCGACCGGCGCATGATCGGGTTACGGCCTTCTTCTGTAGACCTCCACGGTGTCGTCTTCCGCCAGGAGCTGGTAGTTGCCGAATATGGACTCGAAATCGAACGCGCTTCGAAGGTAATCCGTCCAAACGGGATTGGACTTCTGGACCAGGATTATGTCGGGCACCTCGCGGTCGATCTCCTCGGCTTTTGCCGCCATGAAGTCGTGCAGCATCATGTCGTAATGCTCGAAACGGGCAGCGTCCTCAGCCGCCCGTGCACGCTCGCGCAGCAACAATGCGTAACCGCCGAGCCAGTCACCATGATGCGGCGAAATCCAGCGCCCGTTCACCATGGGGGTGAAGGGGTGACCGATGGCGATGTCGCTGGCCACCACGGCCACCGAGGGCGCGTCGTAGGTGGCCCGCACGGAAGCCAGCGTTGCCGAATCTGGTTTCTGCGACGTGGTGAAGGGCAGGAAACAGGCCAGCATCACGGCCCCGGCCAGCACCGCCCACGCGCGTTCCTTTCGATCACCGAGCCCCGGCCCGCGCGCCAGCCGTTCGGCGAGCGCCACGCCAGCAGCCATGAAGGCGAAGAACAGGCTCGCGAAGAAATGATATGGCCAGCCCTTCGCCTGGATGGCGGCCACCGCGAGGCTGGCCAAGGATGCCGACAACGCAGCCACCACCAAAGGGGATGGCGGGCGCCCTGCGCCCATGCGCCAGACGAGCACCAGCGGCAGGAGGCAGATAGGCAGGAACCGCAGCACACGGTCGTGGCTGCTGACCTGGAGATAGGTATCGACCAGCAGCGGATAGAGGTCGAGGACGAATTCGGGGTGAAAGGCCACGATGGCGGCCAGATAGCCGACAAAAATCACCCCGAGGACCCAGAACTCGACCAGCCTCAACAGCTGCCGAACACCGATACGGGCCCACAGAAGCACCGCCAGCGCGGCCACGACCAGGCCGTAATGGGGCTTCACCAACACCAGAACGCTGCCCGCCACGCCCACCGCCGCCGACAGGGCAAGTCCGGGGCGGCCTCTGGCCCCCTCCTCGGCACGCCAGGCCGTCAAGACGAGAAACGGCAGGAAGAGCGCGACGGCAATGTGGTCACGCTCGCTGAAGGCATTGCCAGGAAAGAGAACGAGCAGCGCCAGCATCAGGGGCGAAAGCCTGACCAGCCAGGGGTTCGCCAGGTAGCCTCCGCGCCGCGCGACGAGGCCGGCGCCGAACAAACCTGCAAGGACCGCCGCGAGAGTAAGGCCGTGGACGGCGCTCTCAGGCGAAAAGCCCACCTGTCTCGCCAACCACACGAACGGAAGATAGAGCCAGACGCTGAAGGGCGGGTTGGTCTCGATCACGTCAACATAGAGCCGCTCGCCCTCGAGCATGCGCACGCCCACATGGATGAGCCAGCTCGTATCGGGGATCGTGCCCCAACGCTGCTGCCACCAGAGGGAAATGGCGAGCACCGCCAGCCAGGCCGCGCCGACCAGCCGAATCTCTGCGGCGGCTGGTCGTGGCCCAGCCGCGCTAACGGGTACAGAAATGCTCATCTCGTCATCGGTCCGACCTAGGTCGGAGGACGATATAGACGGAACGTAAAGCTGCCGTAAAAGCGGAATGGCCGGGTAGGCCGACGCAGCGCCGCTCCTAGAGCTTCCTCAGCGCCACCGTCTCCACCAGATGGTCCGCGCCCTTGCGCAGGATCAGGTCGGCACGGGGACGGGTCGGCAGGATGTTTTCGCGCAGGTTCTTGAGGTTGATGTTGTGCCACAGGCCTTCGGCGATCGCGCGCGCGGAATCCTCCGACAGCTCCGAGTAGCGATGAAAGAAGGATTTCGGGTCCTTGAAGGCCGTTTCGCGCAGCCGCATGAACCGGTCGATGTACCAGGCCCGGATCAGCTCTTCCTGGGCATCGATATAGACCGAGAAGTCGAAGAAATCCGAGACGACCGGCACCGCCTTGCCATCCTTGGGCAATTCGCGCGTCTGAAGCACGTTGATGCCCTCGAAGATGAGGATGTCCGGCCGGTCGATGGTCACATATTCGCCCGGGCGCACGTCATAGGTCATGTGCGAATAGAGCGGCGCGGGCACGTTGGGCTGGCCCGATTTGATGGCCGAGAGGAAACGCAGCAACTGGCCGACGTCGTAGCTTTCGGGAAAACCCTTGCGATCCATCAGGTTTTCGCGCCGCAGCACCTCGTTGGGCAGGAGGAACCCGTCGGTCGTTACCAGATCGACCTTCGGGCTGGAGGGCCAGCGCGCGAGCAGTTCCTGCAGGACGCGGGCCGTTGTCGACTTGCCGACCGCAACCGAGCCCGCCACGCCGATCACGAAGGGGCTCTTTACGGCATCGTCCGAATTGAAGAAGACCTTTCGCTGCTCGAAGAGCAGCTGCGTGGCCTCGACATGGGCCGAAAGCAGACGCGAGACCGACAGATAGATGCGCCGCACCTCGTCGAGATCGATGGGGTCGTTCAGCGAACGCAGCCGCCGCACCTCGTCTTCGGTCAGGGTCAGCGGCGTGTCGGCGCGGAACTTGGCCCACTGCTCCGCGGAAAAGATGCGATAGGGTGAATATTTCTCGGTGGGGACGAGCTGATCCATCGACCATTCCTCCGCGGGCTGCCGCGATACGCTCAATCCTTGCCCTCCCCGCGAGACGCCTTCTCGGCCACGCCCGACTGAGCCGTGCGCCGCTCGAGTTCGGCCAGCACCTCGTCCAATGGCACCTTGGCCAGCGCCAGCACGACCAGCCAATGATAGATCAGATCGGCGCTTTCGGAAACGAGCGCCTTGCGATCCTTTCCGACCGCCGCGATCACCGTCTCAACGGCCTCCTCGCCCAGCTTCTTGGCGGCCTTTTCCGGGCCGGCCGCGAACAGCTTCGCCGTCCAGGAACTTGCGTCTCCCGACGCAGCCCTGCCGGCCACGATGCGCTCCAGATCGTGTAGGGAGAACTGGGTCATGCTTCTGCCCCGTCAATGCCGTCGAGTCGCATCGAAAGGCCAGCCTGCGCCATGTGGCGCTTGGCTTCGCCAATCGAATAGGTGCCGAAATGGAAGATCGATGCCGCCAGCACGGCCGTTGCATGGCCATCGCGGATGCCCTCGACCAAATGGTCCAGATTGCCGACGCCGCCGGACGCGATCACCGGCGCGCGCACCGCGTCGGCCACCGCCCGGGTCAGCGCGATGTCATAGCCGACCTTGGTCCCGTCGCGGTCCATGGACGTGAGCAGAATCTCGCCCGCCCCCAAATCCACCACCTTCCGTGCGAACGCCACCGCCTCGATGCCGGTCGGCATGCGACCGCCATGGGTGAAGATCTCCCAGCGATCGGCCTCGCCCGGCTGCGAGACGCGCTTGGCGTCGATGGCGACCACGATGCACTGGTTGCCGAACTTGTCGGCGGCCTCGGCCACGAAATCGGGATTGGCGACGGCCGCCGTGTTGATCGACACCTTGTCGGCGCCCGCCAGAAGCAGTTTGCGGATATCAGCCACCTGCCGTACGCCGCCGCCGACCGTCAGCGGCATGAAGCACTGTTCCGCCGTGCGGGCAACGACGTCGAAGATCGTCTCGCGATTGTCCGAGCTTGCCGTGATGTCCAGGAAGCAGAGCTCGTCGGCGCCGGCGGCGTCATAGGCCTTGGCCGCCTCGACCGGATCGCCGGCGTCCACCAGATCGACGAAATTGACGCCCTTGACGACGCGGCCGTCCTTGACGTCCAGGCAGGGAATGACACGGGCTTTGAGGGTCATCCGTTCTTGTCCATCTGATCGCGCCTTCCCATCAGTATCGCGGCGCGTCCATAGCAGGAAGCGGGAGAACGGCAAAGCTTCCCGTATTGCGCGCGGTCCTCACTCCCGTGCCTTCAGACGCGAACGGACATATTTGCTCGCCGACCGATAGTGGCTCGGGCCGGCGGCCTCTGCCCAGCGTCCCGGCGTCCAGTCATTTTTGGCGCCTTTCATCGGACCGCCATAAAGCTCTTCCTGGCTGCGGTCGCTCATCCAATCGACCAGTCGGAGGTGCTGGTCCCGCAGCATCGCCAATGCCGCTGGCCAGTCCAGATCCGCCTGGCGTTTCCCAAGATCGGTATTGTAGCGCTTGAGCTCGTTCCATTTGTAGCCCGGCGCGGGAAATGCGACTTCCTTGCCTGCCATGCCGTCCGCATACCAGCCCAGGAAAAGCTCGATCCAGTGGGCGCGGTGACCGACGACGTCCTTGATCGACGTATGGTCTACATCCTTCTCCATCGCGGCATTGGCATCGATCGGCTGAAGCAGCATGTAAAGTCTCTCGAACTCTTTAGCCGTCAGCGCTTCCAGCTGTGCCTTCTGGGTGGCGGCCATTGCTGCAGTCCCCCCTTTTCTGCCTATCTGCCGTGTGAAAGAAGTACCGTCTCAGCCGCGCGGCGTCACTGGCCTTCTGCTGCCCGCAAAACCGCAAGCGCCTCGTCCGGGTCGATCCGCCCGTCATAGAGCGCGCGGCCCGAGATGGCGCCCTCAAGCTTGGCGGCGTCGGGCATGGTCATGCGCAGGATGTCGGCCATCGACGCCAGGCCGCCCGACGCAATGACGGGGATCGAGACCCCGTCCGCCAGGTCGATGGTGGCTTCCCAGTTGATGCCCGTCAGCACACCGTCGCGGTCAATGTCGGTGTAGATGATGGCGGCAACGCCAGCGCCCTCGAAACGCTGTGCCAGTTCGATCGCGCCGAGTTCGGAGGCCTCGGCCCAGCCCTCGACCGCCACCTTGCCGCCCCGCGCGTCGATGCCGACGGCGATCTTGCCGGGAAACCGCTTGCAGGCTTCCTTCACCAGTTCCGGATCGCGCACGGCAACCGTGCCGAGGATGACGCGGGCCAATCCCTTGTCGAGCCAGTCCTCGATATGCTCCAGCGAGCGGATGCCGCCGCCGAGCTGGACCGGGTTCTTCGTCGCCTTCAGGATCGCCTCGACCGCTTCGCCGTTGACCGAATGGCCGGCAAAGGCGCCGTTCAGATCCACCACATGCAGCCACTCGAAGCCCTGGTCCTCAAAACTCTTGGCCTGCGCGGCCGGGTCGGCATTATAGACGGTGGCGCTGTCCATCTCGCCCAGCTTGAGGCGAACGCACTGGCCGTCCTTGAGGTCGATGGCAGGAAAAAGGATCACGGGTTCACACGCCTTCCACGATGGCGAAATGGGCATTCGAATATTGCTGCCGCAGCTTAAGCGCCGCCTGATATTCGGGCGAGTGGTAGCAGTCGAGCGCGGTCTGATAGCTGTCGAACTCGATGACCACGAGGCGAGAGGCCGCCGGGCCCTCGAAGATCTCGCGCTGCCCGCCGCGCACAAGGAACTTGGCGCCGTATTTCTCGAAGGCCGCCGCATTGGCCGCGATGTATTTCGGGTAGTTGTCTGGATCGGTCACCTCGACCATGCCCATCCAGTAGCCCTTCTTGCTCACGACGCTCTCCTCACGGCTTCCACTTGAGAAAATTCGCGATCAGGGCCAGGCCGAGCGCCTGGCTCTTTTCGGGATGGAACTGGGTTCCCGCCACATTGTCCCGGGCAACGATGGCCGTGACCGGCCCGCCATAATCGGTGACCGCGATCACCTCCGCGTCCTGCTCGGCATCCAGCTGGTAGGAGTGGACGAAATAGGCGTGCAACCCGCCCTCTCCCGTCTCGATCCCTTCAAGCAGTTTGTGCGAGTGTTTCACGTGAATCGTGTTCCAGCCGATCTGCGGGATCTTGAGGGTGGGGTCGGACGGTGTCATCTCGCGCACGTCGCCGGGGATCCAGCCCAGACCCTCGGTCACGACCTTTTCGAGCCCGCGGCTGGCCAGCAGCTGCATGCCGACGCAGATGCCCAGAAACGGCCGGCCCTTGCTCCGCACCGTGTCCTCAAGCGCTTCGACCATGCCCGGTACGACATTCAATCCCGCACGGCAGTCGGCAAAAGCCCCCACACCCGGCAGCACGATGCGGTCGGCGCCGGCCACCTCCTCCGCCCTGTCGGTCAGGAGAATTTCGGCTGCGATGGCGTGGTCGCGCGCGGCGCGCTCGAAAGCCTTGACCGCCGAGCGCAGATTGCCCGATCCGTAATCGATGATGGCGACCCGCATCGTCAGCGCCCTCCCGAATAGCCCAGCATGCCGAGCGCGGTCGTGTCCGACCCGCTTTCGGGACGCGGTGACGGCGATCCGCCCCATGGCTTGAGTGGTGGCGGCGGAGTGTCGTTCTCAGCTTCCGCAACAGCCGCCATGTAGCGCAGTTCAGCGTCGGCCGGATTGTCGGCTTCAAGCACGCCCCATTCGCGCCAGCCGCGACGGCGCATGGCGGCCAGCCGCATGGCGCTGCCCTCCAGCCCCACATAGATCGAAACGAGAATCGACAGGAATGCCCCCGCATTGCTGGCAAACAGCGTCGAGGAGGCGATGCCGATCAGCATCGCCAGCAGGAGAACCGCCAGGCCTTCCAGCCACAGGCGGTGGAAAAACAGCCAGATGAACGGAAACACGAAGGCGAGGAAGTGGAAGCCGTCGCGCACCAGCACGGCATCCCTGCCTCTGGCATCGCCCGCCGGCGGTTCCATCACGACATAGCTGGCCATCGCCCGCCCTATCCCTTCAACGAACCCTTGGTCGAGGGCACGGCGCCCTCCTGGCGCGGATCGAGTGCGATCGCCGCGCCCAGAACCCGGGCCACGGCCTTGAAGCAGGTCTCCGCGATGTGGTGTGAATTGGCGCCATAGAGATTGCTCACATGGAGCGTGATGCCGGCATTCTGGGCCAGCGCCTGGAAAAATTCGCGCACCAGCTCCGTGTCGAAGCCGCCGATCCGGGAAGACGGGAATTCCACCTGCCAGACCAGGAAAGGCCGGCCCGAGACGTCGATCGCGGCGCGTGTCAGCGCCTCGTCCATGGCAAGGTCCAGCGAGGCGTAGCGCACGATGCCGGCGCGATCGCCCAGGGCCTCGCCCAGCGCCCTACCGAGCGCGATGCCGACATCCTCCACCGTGTGGTGGTCGTCGATGTGCAGGTCGCCCTTGGCCTTGATCTTCATGTCGATCAGCGAATGGCGCGCCAGCTGGTCGAGCATGTGGTCGAAGAAGCCGATCCCGGTCGACATCTCGGCCTTGCCCTTGCCGTCGAGATCGACGGCGAGGCTGATCTCGGTCTCGTTCGTCTTGCGCGCGACGCTCGCCTTGCGCCCGGAAGCCCCGGAACCCTTGCCGGCCATGACCGCATTCCTTCGCCTGAATTCGTGACCGCGCCTCATAACAGCATGATGCGGCGAATGCCAGCGAAGGGGATACGCCTTGGTGAACCGGTTTGCATTCATGGCGGTCGCGCATACATATGCCCTCACGCGTCGGGCGCCTCGGTTCTCGCGGGTCCGCCGCAGACAGTATCGGAGTTGATATGTCTGATGAATTGATCATGCACGGCACGACCATCGTCACCGTGCGCAAGGGTGGCAAGGTGGTGATGGCCGGCGATGGCCAGGTGAGCCTGGGCCAGACCGTCATGAAGGGTAATGCCCGCAAGGTGCGGCTCATCGGCAAGGACAACGTCATCGCCGGTTTCGCGGGCGCCACGGCCGATGCCTTCACTCTTCTGGAGCGGCTGGAAGCACGGCTCGAACAATATCCCGACCAGCTGATGCGGGCCTGCGTGGAACTCGCCAAGGACTGGCGCACCGACCGCTACCTGCGCCGCCTGGAAGCGATGATGCTGGTCGCCGACAAACGGGTGACGCTGGCACTCACCGGCACCGGCGACGTGCTTGAGCCCGAGCATGGCGTGATGGCCATCGGTTCCGGCGGCAATTACGCGCTCGCCGCCGCGCGCGCGCTGGCCGAGACGGACATGGATGCCGAGGAGGTGGCGCGCCGCGCCATGAAGATCGCCGCCGAGATCTGCGTCTACACCAATCCCAACGTCACGCTCGAATCACTCGATGCCGAGTAAGGCACCCGCCATCTCCTTCCGGCCGGTCGAGGCTTCCGATCTCGACCTGCTGGGGCGGTGGATGGAAAGGCCCCACTGGCGCGAATGGTGGGGCGAGCCCCAGACCGAGCTCGGCCACATCCGCGACATGGTGGAAGGCCGCGACACCACGCGTCCCTTCCTCTTCCTCGTCGACGGAAAGCCCGCCGGCTACATCCAGTACTGGTTCATCGGCCATCACCAGAACGAGATCTGGGTGAAGGACAATCCCTGGCTGATGGAACTGCCATCCGATGCGATCGGCGTCGATCTTTCCATCGGCGACGCCGGGGACCTGTCGAAGGGTCTCGGTTCGGCTGCGCTGAAATCCTTCGTCTCCATGCTGCGCGAAGAGGGTTTTCAAACCATCATCATCGACCCCGACCCGGCCAATGGCCGCGCCGTCCGGGCCTATCAAAAGGCCGGCTTTCGGCCGATACGCGAACTCGAAGGCAAGACAGGCGACGTGCTGTTGATGCGCTTTGCCCCGGACGCGGCTTCTCATGGGAGCGCGGACGCCTGATGGTGCCTTTGCCCCCGGGGAGACAGGAGAGGACGGCGATCGGATGATCAGTCCCGAAACGATCGACAGGGCCGTCGCCGCGGGCATCATCTCGACGGAGCAGCGCGACCGGCTGGTTTCGCTGGAAACCGGCGCTGCCATCACCAACACCGACACAGACACGCCCGACGAGAATTTGCGGCTGATCGGCGGCGGCAACGACCTTTTCGTGACCGTGGGCGTGGTTCTCCTGACGGCCGGCTTCACCTTCGCGCTCTCGACGCTGATCGCGGGCGAGACAATGTGGATCGCCGTCCTGGTCGCCGCCTTCGCCTGGCTGGTGGCCGAATTCGTGACCCGCCAGCACCGCATGAAACTGGCGTCGACGGTGCTTGCGCTGATCTTCGCGGCGGCGGCGCTGGGGGCGCTGGCCCAACTGTCGGACCGCTACTACACGATCCGACCGCCCGACTCGTTCTGGCAGCTTCTGGCGTTGCGCGGCATCGTGGCGCCGGCGGGCTATCTCGTCCTGGGGGGAACGGTCGTGGCGGCGGCGATCCATCTCTGGCGCTTCAGGGTGCCGGTCCTGGCCGGGGTCATCGCCGTTGCGCTCACCCTGCTCGCCTTTCTCCAGACGGCGATTTTCCTCTACGACGGCGTGACCGCCGGCACAGTGACGCCGCCGGCGGTGGAAGACATGCCGGAACTGCTGCGCGCCGCGCTCTACATGCCGCTGATCTGCGGCCTCATCGTCTTCGCCACCGCCGTCGCGCTCGATCTTCACGACCGCGAGCGGCGCACGGTGTGGTCCGACTGCGCTTTCTGGCTGCACGTCGTTTCCGCGCCGATGCTGGTGCATCCGCTGTTCATCATGGCGACCGGCCAGGATGCCTTCTTCGGCAGCGTCGAGCCAGGCAGCGACGCGATCGTGATGCTGACGCTGCTGATCCTGGGTTTTGTCTATGTGGCGCTTGCGATCGACAGGCGCTCGCTCCTGGTGCCGACGCTTGCCTATTTCGGGTCGCTCGGCATCTATTTCCTGTTCGACACCGCCACCGAGACGACCGGCGTCCCGCCCTTCGCCCTGCTTCTGGTGGTGGTCGGCGTGCTGATCATCCTGTTCGGCGCCGGCTGGCAACGCATCCGAAGCTTGATCGTCGGGCACACCCTTCCCACATCGGTTCTCAACCGCCTCCCTCCCCTCAAGGCACGAGTTTTATCCCGACCATGACCACCTTCTTTCCCCGCGAGATCGTTTCCGAGCTCGACCGCTACATCATCGGCCAGAAGGACGCCAAGCGCGCCGTGGCCATCGCGCTGCGCAACCGCTGGCGCCGCCAGCAGCTCACCGGCCAGATGCGCGAGGAGGTGATGCCGAAGAACATCCTGATGATCGGACCCACCGGCGTCGGCAAGACCGAGATCTCGCGCCGCCTGGCCAGGCTCGCCGGCGCGCCCTTCATCAAGGTCGAGGCCACCAAATTCACCGAAGTCGGCTATGTGGGCCGCGACGTCGAGCAGATCATCCGCGATCTGGTCGAGGTCGCCATCGGGCTGACCCGCGAGGCCATGCGCGAGGACGTGAAGGCCCGCGCCCACATCAATGCCGAGGAGCGCGTGCTTGAAGCCCTTGTCGGCAAGACGGCCAGCCCCGCCACGCGCGATTCCTTCCGCAAGAAGCTGCGCAGCGGGGAGATGGACGACAAGGAGATCGAGGTCGAGATCACCGATTCGGGGTCCGGCATGCCGGGCTTCGAGATTCCGGGCATGCCAGGCGCCAATATCGGCGTGCTCAACATCAACGAGATGCTGTCCAAGGCGATGGGTGGCCAGAAGTCGAAGACCATCAAGACGACGGTCAAGGAGTCCTACAAGCACCTGATCGACGACGAATCCGACAAGCTGCTCGACCAGGACGAGGTCACGCGGCGCGCGCTGTCCTCGACCGAGAATGACGGCATCGTCTTCCTCGACGAGATCGACAAGATCGCGGCGCGCGACGGGGGCATGGGCGCCGGGGTCAGCCGCGAGGGCGTGCAGCGCGACCTCCTGCCGCTGGTGGAGGGCACCACGGTCGCGACCAAATACGGGCCGATCAAGACCGATCACATCCTCTTCATCGCGTCCGGCGCCTTCCACGTCTCGAAGCCGTCGGATCTCCTGCCCGAACTCCAGGGCCGCCTGCCGATACGGGTCGAGCTTCGGGCGCTCGACAAGGAGGATTTCCGCCGCATCCTGACGGAGACCGAGGCCAGCCTCATCAAGCAATATATCGCTCTGATGGAGACCGAGGGCGTGACGCTGGAATTCACCGACGACGCCATCGACCGGCTGGCCGGCATCGCGGTGGACCTCAATTCCACCGTCGAGAATATCGGTGCCAGGCGCCTGCAGACCGTCATGGAGCGCGTGCTGGACGACATCTCCTTCAACGCTCCCGACAAGGGCGGAGAGACACTCAAGATCGACGCCGAATTCGTCGACCGCAATGTCGGCGACCTGGCCAAGAACACGGATCTGTCGCGGTTTATTCTGTAGGGGAAGCCATTGGCTGCTTCGGAGGCGGCAACCCCTCACCTGTCTCGGCGCCACGCGAAGTTGGCGCCCCCTCCACCGTGCGTCGCATGGTGGAGGGGGCGCCTGGAAAGCCCGAAGGAAGCCGACAAGCAGCTCGGTGCTGCGGGCAACAAAACGCCCTCAGGCGGCCGTGTCGCTCATCTCCCGCAACCGTCCCAGAAGCACCGTGATCTCGTCCTGGCCCAGACGACCAATGTGGACGGCGAGCAGATTGGCGAGTTCGGTAGCGTGTGGCGACAATCCCGCCGTATCGATGACGACGCGGGGATGGGACGCGGCCGCCATCCTCTGCAGCTCTTCCGCCTCGTCCCAGATGACGTTGAAATAGCCGATGACCGCCTGCACCGTTGCCCAGCTTGGCGCGCCGCGGCGGCCGTGCTCGAGAGCCGACAGATAGGCCGCGCTGACCCCGATCGCCTCGGCCATCTCCTTCTGCGAGACGCCCCGTGCCCGCCGCATCTCGCGCAGCCTTGCGCCGAAGGGTGTCATTCGGCCTCCCGAATGCGCCGCAGGCGAACGTAGAGTGCGCCGCTGCCGCCATGGCCCCGGCTCGCATCCTCGTAGCCGGACACCAGTCCGCGAAAGGCAGCGGTTGCGAACCATTGTGGAACCGCGCGCCGCAAGATGCCCTCGCTGCCCATCGAGGCGCCCTTGCCAGTGACGATCAGGACATGCCGCCTGCCGGCGGCGCGCGCCTGGCTGAGGAAGGAAAGCAGAAGCCCGTGCGCCTCGCGCTGGGTCAGGCCGTGCAGATCGACCTTGCCGTCGATCGGAACCCTGCCCTTGGCAAGCTTGCGCCGCGTGACGCGATCGAGCCCGGCGGGGTGGGGGGTGGCGGCCGGCTTGGGCGGTGCCGGCACAGTGGCGGGCGCGGTCTGGCGTTTCGGGGCCTGTTCGGCTGCTTCCTCCTCCTGGGAAAAATGGGCCGACATGGTCGGCAGCGTCCGGCCGGGCAGCGGCTTGACGGAGCCCGCCACCTTGCTCCACAGGATGCGGTCGTCGAGATTGAGGGCGCGGCCGCGATCCTTGCTCATCACCCGCTCCCCGCCATCAGCGTCTTCGGGACCAGGAGAAAGAAATCGGCCGGGTGCTTCACCTTGCCGGCCACGTCTCCGGCCGCATCGCCCGAGCCGAAGAAGATGTCGCCGCGGGCCGGCCCGACGATCGCCGATCCGGTGTCCTGAGCGATCATCAGCCGCTCGAAGGGCCGGTCCTCATGGTCCAAGCCTGAGGCCGCGACGAAAATCGGGCTGCCGAATGTGTGCAGCAGCCGGTCGACGGCCAGCGAGCGCCCCGGTTGCAGGGGTACCTTGGCAGCGGCGATCGGTCCAAGATCCGGATCCGCTACCGGCGCCTCTCGGAAGAAGATGAAGGAGCGGTTCCGGTGAAGAATCTCGTCGACGCGACCGGGGTTTTGCCTGAACCAGGCGCGGATCGACTGCATGGTCACCGCCTCGCGGGGAATCTCGCCGAGATCGGCCAGCACCCGGCCCGGCCCCGTGAAGGGATGCCCGGACTTCGCGGCGTAGGTGACGCGCATCTCGGTGCCATCCTCGAAGAGGAGGCGGGCGCATCCCTGGACATGAATGAAGAACGCATCCACCGGGTCAGCCAGCCAGGCCAGTTCCAGACCCCGGCCTTCGAGAAGCCCACCTTCAATCGCCCCACGATCGGCATATTCCCGGAGACCACCGGGGCCGGCCAGCGCGAACGCCAGGTTCACATCCATTCCAGCGGGCCGATTCTCGTCGCCGACCTTCACCAGATCGTGAGGCTGACGATAAAGCGGCACGCGGAAACGGGCCGTCGGCCTGCGCGTGGCTTCGACTACAGGTTCGTAATAGCCGGTCACGAATCCGCGGGCGCCGGTCTCCGGCCTGATGCGGTGGGGCACGAAACATGTCTCGAAGAAGCGGCGGGCTTCAGTTTCGTGGAATTGCGAGGCTGCCTTGAGCGTGCCTGCCAGTGCCGGAAAATCGACCCCGAGGGCGCCTGATCTGTATATCCGGTGCCGCGCCTCTTCGGCCGACCGCCGCAAAGCGACAAGCGCGGATCCATGGTCGTCCTGCGCCCAACCCGGCAGGGAGGCAAAAGTGGAGGGCTCGAGAAGTGGGGAAAGCGCCATCGGTCCGGCATCCCGCCGGCGGCGGCCGGCTCAGTCCTCGGCTTCGGTCGCCACCAGCTTCCAGTTCGGATCGCTGGAGCGGGTGTCGCGCGCGAAAGTCCACACGTCCTTGACCTCGGCCACGGTCTCGGGATCGCCGTCGATCACCTCGCCGGCCGAATTGCGCGTGGCGGAAATGAGCTCGCTGACGATGCGCAGCGTCAGATGTGCCTCGGAACCCTTCATCTCCGCGCCGATGAGGTCGATCTTGTCGATGCCGATGAAGGAAGATTCGATCTTCTCATGCTGCTTCTCGCGATCATCGATCGCGGCGACGAACCCCTCATAAACGTCCTTGGAGAGCAGGTTGCGCAAGGTCTCGCGATCGCCATCGGCATAGGCCATGACGATCATCTCGTAAGCCATCTTCGCGCCCTCGACGAAACCACGCGGTTCGAAGGACGGGTCGGCGTCCTGAATCGCGCGAAGTCCGGCATTCAACTCGCCACCGGCCGGCGCAAAGGAATCGATTGCCGAATAGTCCTGGGGCAGGGGTCCGGCATCGCGGCGCTTGGGCAGCGGCACGACATTGTCACTGGCGGCTTCGCTCGCCGCTTCCTTCTCGCCGGTGCGCCCGGCCGTATAGGGATCGAACGGCGGACGTTCGTGACCCGTGCGGCGGCCCAGCACGTTGCGCAGCTGGTAAAAGATCACCACCGCCGCTACCAGAAAGAAGATTGTGCCAAGATCGAAAAATTCCATATCGTCCGCCAACAGGTCATTCATCGCGCCCGCCGACAAAGACATTCGGAGGCTGCGGAACGGGAGATGCGCCATTTACGCTCGGGACGCATATAGAACGCATCCACTCATCATTCAAATCAAGCCGGATAATTCCTATGTCAAGGATCAACCGGCCGAACTTTGGTCCCACTCCCCTTTCCATATGGTCAATCCAGCGTGAGATTCACTTTCATTCCCTTCCTGCTCCTGGCCGTACCCATGGCCGAGATCGCCGTCTTCGTCATGGTGGGCAGCCAGATCGGCGTGCTTGCCACGTTGGGTCTGGTGGTGGTCACTGCCGTGGCCGGGGCAATTCTCCTGCGTGTCCAGGGCTTCGGCGTGCTGGAGCGTATCCGCCGGACGCTCGAGGCGGACCAGATCCCGGGCCGCGAACTGGTGCATGGCGTGATGATCATGATCGCCGGCATTTTGCTGCTTACGCCGGGTTTCGTGACCGACACCTGCGGTTTCCTGCTCTTCGTCCCCGCGATCCGCGACATCGGCTGGCGTTTCGTGCGCGAGCGCATCGTCGTCCAGACGGTGGGCGCGCGTCATCCCGGTCAGGGGCCGGGACCCAAAACAGGGCCGACGATCGATCTTGACGAGGACGACTATTCCACCAGCCGCAAGGATCCCAACTCCCCCTGGATCGGCAGGAACGACTGAGCCCAGCACGCGTGGCCAAGCTTGTCATGCCCGGCCCACCATGATAGCCAACGCCCCGATCGAACAGGGCCGAACGGCCACACGGAACGAGGAAATCGCCTGATGGCCAAGGAACCAACCGACAGCAACGCCCCCAATGCAGCAGCACCCAATGGCGGTCAGCCCAACCAGGCCCAGCCGACGCTCAACGTGCTCGCGCAGTATGTCAAGGATCTCTCCTTCGAGAATCCCGGCGCACCGAATTCACTCAAGACCCGGGACAAGTCGCCAAACATCAACATCAACGTGAACGTCAACGCCAACCCCATGGTGGACAAGGAATACGACGTCACGCTGGCGCTTAACGCCAAGGCGGAAGTCGACGGCACGGTGCTGTTCAATGTCGAGCTCGTCTATGGCGGTGTGTTCCGGATCGACGGCTTCCCGCAGGAGCACATGCTCCCGATCCTCTTCATCGAGTGCCCGCGCCTGCTCTTCCCCTTCGCGCGCCAGATCGTCGGAGAGGCCACACGCCAGGGCGGCTTCCCGCCGCTGATGATCGATCCGATCGATTTTGCCCAGATGTTCCAGCAGCGCATGGCGCAGGAACAGGCCAAGGCGAAGAGCGGCCCGCAGGTCCAGACCAGCTGATTCGGGCTTCGGCCTACAGGCCCGGTTCGACGACGGACCGGGCCTCTATTTCGCGCCAGAGCGCCTTTTCCCCGAGCTTTGCCACAAGGGCGGCATGCGCCGCCAGTTCCGCCTCGCTCACGCGTGGCTGCAGCGGACGCGTGCGCCTGTAGTCCGCGTGGACCATGACGACCTCGTGGTCGCGATCTCCCGCATCCATGTCCTGCACGTCGAGAACCAGCGCGGCCTGCTTCCCGCCGATCAGCTCGATATAGACTTCCGCGAGCAGTTCGGAATCCAGCAATGCGCCGTGCTTGGTGCGCCGCGAATTGTCGATGCCATAGCGCCGGCACAGCGCGTCGAGGGAATTGGGGCCCATGGGATGCTTGCGTTTGGCGATGGCCAGCGTGTCCACAACGCGATCCGCCGCGATCAAGGGCAGGCCGATGCGCTTCAACTCGGCATTCATGAAGCCCATGTCGAAGGTGGCGTTGTGGGCGACGAGCACCGCGTCGTCGAGAAAAGCCATAAGCTGCGCCACCGTGTCGGCGAAGGCGGGTTTGTCGGCCAGGAACGCGTCGCTCAGTCCGTGAACCGCCAGAGCTTCGGGATGAACAGGGTAGCCCTGCGGATTGAAATAGGCGTGGAAGGTGCGCCCGGTGGGAAACCGGTTCACCAGTTCCACGCCGCCGAACTCGATGATCCGATCGCGGCCGTTATCCAGGCCCGTGGTCTCGGTATCGAAAATGATCTCGCGCATCGAATCGCCTCCTGCGGCGGCCATCCTGTCCCTTTCGGCCTGGTCGGCTCAAGGGGTCAGTGGGCCGATCCCCCGCGCAATTCGGCCAGGATCTCCCGGACACGCTTTCGCGCGGCCTCGATTCCGAGACTCGTGTCGACGAGAAAATCCGCCCGTGCGCGCTTTTGCGCATCCGGAACCTGGCGCGCCAGGATCGCCTCGAACTTTTCCGCCGTCATGCCCGGCCGCGCCAGCACGCGTTCGCGCTGAACATCGGCCGGCGCCGTCACGACGACGATGCGGTCGACGCGGTCGGTGCCGCCCGTCTCGAACAGAAGCGGGATGTCGAGGAGCACGATCTGCTCGCCCCTTTTGCGCGCCGCGTCCAGGAATGCGTCGGCATCCTCGCGCACCAGCGGATGGATGATGGCTTCGAGCCGCCGCAGTTTCTCGGGATGGCCGAGAACCTTCTGAGCGAGGAGAGGCCGGTCCACCGCGCCATCGACAAGGGTGCCGGGAAAGGCGGCCTCGATCAGCGGCGCTGCCGGCCCTGCATAGATCCGGTGCACCGCCTCATCGGAATCGTGAACCGGAACACCCTCCTCGCTGAACATGGCCGCGGTGGTGCTCTTGCCCATGCCGATCGACCCGGTCAGACCCAGAATGATCATGCCGCCGCTCCGAGATCGTCGACGATGATCCGGCGAAGTTCGGCGGTGACGCTCGGCCGGACGCCGAACAGGCGTTCAAACGTGGGAACGGCCTGGTGCAGCAGCATCCCCAGCCCGTCCACGGTGGCAAAGCCCCGTTGCGCGGCGGCGCGCAGAAGCGGTGTCCTGAGCGGGGCGTAGACGATGTCGGCAACCACGGCATTCCGGTCAAGCAGGTCGAATTGGATCTCCGGAAACGCGCTTGCCCCCATGCCGAGAGAGGTGGTGTTTACCAGGAGATCGGTGCCTTCCAGGCATTCTTCCAGACGGTCCCACGTCGCGGGCTGGATGGCGGAACCGAAGCGCTGGGCCAGAGTTTCAGCCCGCGCAAGCGTTCGGTTGACCAGCGCTATCCGGCCGTAGCCGGCGTCGATCAAGGCATGCAGGATCGCGCGGGCGCCGCCGCCGGCTCCCAGCACGCAGGCCTGTTTTCCCGCACGCCAGCCGGCGGCCTGGTCATCGAGATTGGCAGCAAATCCATAGGCGTCTGTATTCGTGGCAAGGAGTTCGCCATTTGCGATCCAGACCATGTTGACGGCCCCGATCGCCTCGGCGGCCGCGTCGCGGTTCCGGATCGCCGCGAAAGCCGCCTCCTTGTGAGGCAGCGTGACATTGCCGCCCGCAAATCCGTTGTCGGCGAGACTGGCCAGGAAGCTTGAGAAGGCGTCGGGCGCCACATCGATGCGCTCATAGCTGCCAGCGATACCGTATTGCTTCAGCCAGTGGCCGTGGATCAGCGGCGAGCGGGAATGGGCGATAGGATGGCCCACGACGAAGGCTCTCGGTCCCGAATCAGCCATCAATCACGCCTTCCTGGCGCAGGAAGGCCAGCAGCGGCAGCAGCGGCAAACCCACGATGGTGAAATGACTGCCTTCGATGCGGTCGAACAGCTGAACGCCTTCTCCCTCCACCTGATAGGCGCCGACCGATGAAAGCGCCCTCGCGCCCACTTTCGCAAGATGCCGGCCCACGAAGGCGGGATCGAGCTTTCTCACCGTCATGCGGGCGGTCGAAACATGGCGCCAGACAGCTGCGCCGTCGCGCGCCGCGACCACGGCGCTGTGAAGTTCGTGCGTCTTGCCAGATAGCGCCAGAAGTCGCCTGCGCGCCGCTTCCATGTCCTCAGGCTTGTGAAGTACCTCGCCATCCAGCGAAAGCGTCTGGTCGCAGCCAATGACGAGCCGGCCCGGATGACGTTCGGACACCTCGATCGCCTTCGCCTCCGCCAGGATCGTCGCAATATCCTCCAGCGCCAGACCGCTGCCCTCGATACCAGCCTCGACTGCGCGTTCATCGATCTCGGGTTTCGCTGTCGCGAACTGGAGTCCGGCACTTTCGAGCATGTCGCGTCGAAACGGACTGGTCGAAGCGAGTATGAACGTTTCCGGCATCTGGCTGTCTCTGTCTTGGTCTCTTGTCAGAATTTCTTGCCGCGCAGGGCGAGGATCGCTGCCGCCGTCTCTTCGATCGAGCGGCGACTCACATCGATGGTGGGCCAGCCGTGCCGCTTGCACAAGGTTCGCGCATAGGTGAGCTCCTGAAGGATCGTCGCGCGATCGACATAGGAACCCCCGTCATAGCCCGCGCCGAGTACCCTGTTCTCACGCACCTGGGAGATGCGCTCCGCCGAAGCGACCAGGCACACGATCAGCGGCTTCTTCGCCGAAAGCAGTGCTTCGGGCAAGGGCACGTCCAGCACGAGCGGGATGTTGGCGGTCTTTATGCCGCGATTGGCCAGATAGATGCTCGTCGGCGTCTTCGAGGTTCTGGAGATGCCGATAAGCACGATGTCGGCCTGGTCGGCGTCGTCGGCGAGTTGCCCGTCATCGTGCTCCATCGTGAAATTCAGCGCCTCGATGCGCCGGAAATACTCCGCGTCGAGTGCGTGCTGGGCCCCGACACGGCGGCCCGCCGGTGTGCCCAGATAGGACTGGAAGACGGCAAGCACCGGCTCGATCACCGACACATAGGGCAGGCCAAGGGCGGCGCAGCGTTCATCGATCTTCTGGGCAAGGTCCTGGTCCACGATCGTGTAGAGAACGATGCCCGGAGCCTCCTCGATATCCTCGAATACCTTCATCAATTGCCGTTCGGTACGGATGAGCGGGTAGATGTGTTCGATGGCCCGTGCGTCCTTGTACTGGGCCGCGGCCGCACGCCCGGCCGCCAATAGGGTCTCGCCCGTCGCGTCCGAAATAAGATGCAGATGGAAGAAGCTTGGGCTGTTCACACGATAATCCCGGGGGGTGTGGGTGACGGTGGATAACTCGGCCTTCGGGTAAGCGCCATTCGCAAGCCAATGTATCAGATGGCGATTCGTCCACAATTCGCGCTGCGGGGAGATGGATTGTGCCCTGTGAAGAATTGTGGGGTCTGGGGTGGTTGACGCCACCGCCCGGGTTTGCGGCGGGAAATGATGTGTTCTCCAGAACTCTGATTCATAAATGTTTTTTGGCTTAATCCCCGCAATTCAGCTTTTCCTTTGCACAGCAGGTCTCAAGCAATATGTTGGCCCGAATGTCAGGCGCTGTTGGGGAGAAAGGGCAACCATCGATTCCAACAGACTCATAGAATCAGAATAAGATTCAATAGGCTCTCTTTTAGTATTTAAGAACGGGATAGAGGTGAGGGATGGCCCCGGAACGGATCATGCTCGATGTGCTCAGGGGCGCCAAGCGAACCCCTCCTCCGATATGGCTGATGCGCCAGGCGGGGCGTTATCTTCCCGAGTATCGCGAGATGCGGAAGACGGCAGGGAGCTTTCTCGACCTTTGCTACAATCCCGATTTTGCGGTGGAGGTGACGCTACAGCCCATCCGACGTTTCGGCTTTGACGCGTCGATTCTCTTTTCCGACATACTGGTCGTACCCCATGCGCTGGGGCGCAAGCTGGAATTCCACGAGGGGCGGGGCCCGATCATGGAGCCAATCGACCTTTCGCAGGTCGACCGGCTCGACGGTGAAGGTTTCCACGAACATCTGGAGCCCGTTTACGAGACCGTCAGGCGGCTGCGTGCCGAACTGCCGGCGGAAACCACGCTACTCGGCTTCTGCGGTGCTCCGTGGACCGTCGCAACCTACATGATAGCGGGTCACGGAACGCCCGATCAGGCACCGGCGCGGCTTGCGACCTTTCGCCAGCCCGCGGAGATGACCCGGCTCCTCGATCTGGTGGCCGAACAATCTGCCGAGTATCTGATCCGCCAGATCGATGCCGGCGCGGATGCGGTCCAGATTTTCGACTCTTGGTCCGGCGTGCTCGATGAAGCGGCTTTTGAAACTTGCTGCATCGAGCCGGTGCGCAAAATTGTCGAACGCGTGCGAGCGGTGCATCCCGACACGCCGATCATCGGCTTTCCCAAGGGGGCGGGAAGCCTCTACGACAGCTATCGCGCGAAGACCGGGGTTACCGCCCTCGGGCTCGACTGGTCGGTTCCGCTGAGCCAGGCGCGCAAGCTCCAGGCCCAGGGTGCGGTGCAGGGCAATCTCGATCCATTGCGGCTGGTTGCCGGCGGCAGGGCGCTTGAGGAAGGTATCGACCGGATTCTGGAAGGTCTCGGCGATGGTCCCTTGATCTTCAATCTCGGTCACGGCATTACGCCTCAGGCGCCGATCGCCCATGTGGAGGCGATGATCGCGCGCGTCCGCAACGCCTCGGGACGCGGCTAGCGCGTCAGGCCGTTATCCGCGAGAAGGTGAGACCGACAATGCGCATCGCGATCCTGGCCGCTTTCGCTGTTTTGGCTGCCGTGGTGTTCGCCATCCTGCCCGATGGCTTCTACCTGTGGGCCAAGGTGATGCACATCGTCTCGGTGATCGCATGGATGGCCGCGATGCTCTATCTGCCGCGGCTCTTCGTCTATCATTCGGAGGCCGGTCCGGGATCACCCCAGGGCGAGACGTTCAAGATCATGGAAAGGCGGCTTTTGCGGGCCATCATGACACCGGCCATGCTCTCGACCTGGTATTTCGGGCTCTGGCTGGCCTGGTCGGGTTTCGGCTTCATGGGCGGCTGGCTGCATGCCAAGATCGCCGCAGTCCTTGTGCTGTCGGGCATGCATGGCTATTTCGCAGGGGCGGTTCGACGGTTCGCCGAGGATCGCGAGACGCGGTCGTCACGGCACTGGCGCGTGCTCAACGAGCTTCCGGCGGTTCTCATGGTCGTCATCGTGATCCTGGTGGTGATCAAACCCTGGTGAGCAGCTGGCGCGCCAAATCATCTTGCGCTGCGCCGAACCTGACGCTAAAAGGCGTCTTTCCCTTCCCGACCGGTGACGCTTTCCTTCCTGGCCGCAGCCGACAGCGCCCGCCACCGCCGATCCTTCACATACCAATCACGCGCCCCGAGGGCAGACCATGCAGGAAATGAAACTCCAGGACCTCAAGAGCAAGAGTCCGACCGACTTGATCGGATTCGCCGAATCGCTCGAGGTCGAGAATGCGAGCATCATGCGCAAGCAGGAGCTCATGTTCGCCATCCTCAAGAAACTCTCGATGCAGGACATCGAGATCATCGGGGAAGGCGTGGTCGAAGTCTTGCAGGACGGGTTCGGCTTCCTTCGCTCGGCGAGCGCCAATTATCTGCCGGGGCCGGACGACATCTACATCTCGCCCTCGCAGATACGCCGATTCTCGCTGAAGACCGGCGATACCGTCGAAGGGCCGATCCGCAGCCCCAAGGATGGCGAGCGCTATTTTGCCCTTCTGAAGGTCAACACGATCAATTTCGACGATCCGGACAAGATCCGGCACAAGATCCATTTCGACAATCTGACGCCGCTCTATCCAGACTCGCGGCTCAAGATGGAGACGGAAAACCCGACCGGCAAGGACCTTTCGGCACGTGTCATCGACCTCGTCGCGCCCCTGGGCAAGGGACAGCGCGGGTTGATCGTGGCGCCGCCCCGCACCGGTAAGACCGTTCTACTGCAGAACATCGCTCATTCTGTCGCGACGAATCACCCGGAAGCCTATCTGATCGTGCTCCTTATCGACGAGCGGCCGGAAGAGGTCACCGACATGCAGCGCTCGGTGAAGGGCGAGGTTGTGTCCTCGACCTTCGACGAACCGGCCGTGCGCCACGTGCAGGTTGCCGAGATGGTTATCGAGAAGGCCAAGCGCCTGGTCGAGCATGGACGCGACGTGGTGATACTGCTCGATTCCATCACCCGTCTCGGGCGCGCCTACAACACGGTCGTGCCGTCCTCGGGCAAGGTGCTCACCGGTGGTGTCGACGCCAACGCGCTGCAGCGGCCCAAGCGCTTCTTCGGTGCGGCCCGCAACATCGAGGAAGGCGGTTCGCTGACCATCATCGCAACCGCGCTGATCGACACAGGCAGCCGCATGGACGAGGTCATCTTCGAGGAGTTCAAGGGTACGGGCAATTCCGAGATCGTGCTCGACCGCAAGGTGGCCGACAAGCGCATCTTCCCTTCGATGGACATCCTGAAATCGGGCACCCGCAAGGAAGACCTGCTGGTTCAGCGCCAGGATCTCCAGAAGATTTTCGTTCTGCGGCGCATCCTGGCCCCCATGGGCACCACGGACGCGATCGAATTCCTCATCGACAAGCTGCGTCAGACGAAGACCAATTCAGACTTCTTCGATTCGATGAACACATAGGCCTGAGCCTTCCGATTCGCAGGCGTAATGAATTCGCCTCGATTCGGATGTGAAACGATGTCGGGCTCACCGAGGGCCCAACAGCCATGACGTCTCGCGACACCATCTTTGCGCTTTCCAGCGGCAGCCTCCCTTCGGGCGTGGCGGTAATCCGCCTGTCGGGTCCGGGGACCGAGGCCGCCTTGAAAGCGCTGGCGGGATCGCTGCCGCCCCCGCGGCAGCTCGCCCTGAGAACCCTGACCGCTCCCGACGGTGATTTTCTGGACCGTGGCCTCGTTGTCTGCTTCCCCGGCCCGTTGAGCTTTACCGGTGAGGATTGTGGCGAAGTTCACGTCCACGGCGGACGCGCCGTCGTCGCCGCTATTCTCAAAACCCTGGTTGACATGCACGGCCTGAGGCCGGCGGAGGCGGGCGAGTTCACCCGACGCGCGTTCCTCCACGGGAAGCTCGATCTCACGCGTGCGGAAGGCCTTGCCGATCTTATCGAGGCGGAAACGGAAACCGAAAGACGGCTTGCCGCGGCCACCAGCGGCGGCGTGCTCGAGGGCCTCTACTCGCAATGGCGCCGCCAATTGATCGAAGCCCGCGCCATGCTCGAGGCCGACCTCGACTTCTCGGACGAATCGGATGTTCCGGGCAGCGTCGCTGACCAGGCTGGGCCACGGATTTCGGCGATGCTGCAGGATATTCGCCGGCATATCTCCGGCTTTCGGGCGGCGGAAATGATCCGTGACGGGTATCGCGTCGTGATTCTTGGGGCGCCGAACGCGGGCAAGTCTTCTCTGCTCAACAAGCTGGCAGGACGGGAGGCGGCGATCGTCACCGACATACCGGGCACGACCCGCGATGTCATTCAGGTTACGCTGGATCTGGGCGGCTATCGTGTCCATCTGAGCGACACGGCCGGTATCCGGCACAGCGAAGACGCAGTCGAACAACTCGGTGTGGCCAAGGCAAGAGAGCGCGCGGGCCAGGCCGATCTGCTCCTTCTGCTCAGCGACGGGCTGACACCGATGCCCGAGGTGACCTCCGCGGCGCCTGCCATCTCGGTACGCACAAAGATCGATGCCCGCCCGCAGATAGGCGGCAGCGCGTTCGACCACGCGATTTCCGTGGTTAACGGGCGAGGTATTGAAGCCCTGGTGGAGGAGATCAGCAAAAGGGCTGCCCTGACGATGGATGTCGGCGACCGTGCCGTTCCTACCCGCCAGAGACATGTCGATCTGCTCAACCGCTGTGCCGGCGCACTGGAACGCGCGTTGAGACTCGAATCAGATCAGACGGAACTGGTCGCCGAGGAACTGCGGCACGCTGCGGACGCGCTGGGGCGGATCACGGGCGCGATCGATGTGGAGGACGTCCTGAGCTCGATCTTCTCGAGCTTCTGCATCGGAAAATGATTCACGTGAAACATGGATCAGTGTAGGAGAAGTCGCCAGACCGGTTTCACGTGAAACCATGAGACAAAGAGAAATGCCTTACAGCTACGACGTCATAGTCATCGGAGGCGGACATGCGGGTTGCGAAGCCGCCTCCGCTGCTGCGCGCATGGGCGCCCGCACCGCCCTGATCACGCTTTCCGTCGAGACCATCGGGGCCATGTCGTGTAATCCCGCCATTGGCGGGCTCGGCAAGGGCCATCTCGTTCGCGAGATCGACGCCCTCGACGGCCTGATGGGCCGCGTGGCGGACGCCGCTGGCATCCAGTTCCGGCTCCTCAATCGCCGGAAAGGACCGGCAGTGCGCGGTCCCCGTACGCAGGCCGATCGAAAGCTCTACAAGAAGGCCATGCAGGATGCACTTTCCGCCCAAAAGGGGCTGGCTATCCTCGAAGGCGAGGTGTCAGATCTGCGGGTGGTTGGGGGATCGATCGCGGGCGTTCTTCTTGCCGATGGACGAGAACTTTCGTGCGGGGCCGTCGTGCTGACCACCGGTACGTTTCTCCGGGGTCTCATTCACATCGGCGATCGCACGATCGTCGCGGGCCGGATGAACGAACCCGCGAGTACAGGTCTGTCGAGGACGCTCGCCAGCCTCGGACTCGAAATGGGGCGACTGAAGACCGGCACGCCGCCACGGCTGGACGGCAGGTCCATCAATTGGGCGTCGCTCGAGATGCAGTCCGCCGACGAGGACCCGAGCCCCTTCTCCCTCCTGACGGATCGCATCACCAACCCGCAGATCCAGTGCGGTATTACCCGCACCACCGCGGCCACACATGCGGTGATCGAAGAAAATCTCGGCCGCTCCGCCATGTATTCCGGCGCCATAGAGGGCATAGGCCCACGTTACTGTCCGTCGATCGAGGACAAGATCGTCAGGTTCAAGGATCGTGACAGCCATCAGATCTTTCTCGAACCGGAGGGGCTGGATGACGATACTGTTTATCCCAATGGCATATCCACGTCGCTTCCTGAAGATGTCCAGGCCGCATTCATCGCCACCATGCCCGGGCTGGAGCGGGCGCGCATCCTCCAGCCGGGCTATGCGATCGAATATGATCATGTCGATCCGCGCGAGCTGACGCAGGGACTGGAGGTCAAGCGGCTGCAGGGCCTGTTCCTGGCCGGCCAGATCAACGGGACCACGGGCTATGAGGAGGCTGCTGCGCAGGGCCTGATGGCGGGATTGAATGCCGGCCGCCGTGCCGCCGGTATGGATGCGGTCGTGCTCGGGCGCGCCGATGCCTATATCGGCGTGATGATCGACGACCTCACCACCCGTGGCGTTGCCGAGCCTTATCGGATGTTCACATCAAGGGCCGAGTTCCGGCTGTCGTTGCGCGCGGATAATGCGGACCTTCGGCTAACCCCGAAAGCTGCGGAGTGGGGCCTTGCGTCCGCCGTAAGATGCGCGGCATTCACCCGACTGGCCGATCAACTCCAGGAAGCCCGCGTTCTGGCCGAAGAATACTCGTTGACACCCAGCCAGGCCGCGCGTCACGGCATCATGCTCGCGATGGACGGCAATCGCCGCACGGCGTTCCAGCTTTTGTCTGACCCGGCAATGGATGTGGCACGACTTGCGGGAATCTGGCCCGAGTTTTCACGAATCGGCGGACGGACCGCCGAATTGCTCGAGACGGAGGCACGCTACGCGGTCTATATGGATCGGCAAGCTTCGGATATTGCAGTGCTGCGAAAGGAAGCACAGCTCTCAATCCCGTCAGATTTCGAATATGAGGGTATTCCCGGGCTCTCGCGCGAGTTGACGGATAAGCTCCGGCGGGTTCGGCCCGCGTCGATCGCGGTGGCGCAGCGCATAGACGGGATGACCCCGGCGGCGTTGGCGATCATTATCGCGCGCATTCAGAACGCTGGCTCGCTTTCTCAGCGAGGTGCCGTGTGAAATCGGACATGACGGGGCTTCACGCGCTGGTCGGCCCCGTTTCACGTGAAACAGAATCCAGACTCATCCGCTACGGCGAGTTGCTGGAGCGATGGACGCGCTCGTCGAACCTGATCGCACCCTCCACGATCGAGGATCTCTGGAACCGGCATATACTCGACAGTGCACAGCTCGTCGCCATCAAGCCGGACGCGAGGCGCTGGCTTGATTTGGGCTCAGGGGGCGGACTGCCAGGACTCGTAATTGCCATCCTTCTGGCCGACCAAGCCCATGCCCATGTCGACCTCGTCGAAAGCAACTCGAAAAAGGCGGCTTTTCTCACCACTACTGCCGCGGAACTCGATCTGCCGGTCGCGGTCCACCGTATGCGCATCGAGGAGGCGCCAGCCCACGTCCATGGGCCCGAAATCGTCACCGCCCGCGCCCTGACCGCCCTGACCGCGCTTCTCGGGCTCTCCCGGCCCTGGCTTGATCAAGGCGCTGTCGGTCTCTTTCACAAAGGCAGAGACTTCGTTGGAGAACTTGCCAAAAGCCGTGACGCGTGGGCATTTCAGCTGATAGAACATCAAAGTGCAGTCGATCGGGATTCGCGGATTCTGGAAATTTTCGAGCTGCGACCCAGGTGAACAACCAGGCTGATGCGATGCAGGAAACACTCCGAAGAGTACCCGACATGACAGGCGCGCCCCGGATCATCACCGTTGCCAACCAGAAGGGCGGCGTCGGCAAGACCACCACCGCCATCAATCTTGCGACCGCGCTCGCGGCGATCGGCGAAAAAGTCCTGATCATCGATCTTGACCCGCAGGGCAATGCGAGCACCGGCCTGGGTATCGACCGTCACGCGCGCGAGACATCCTCCTACGACCTTCTGACCGGCGCGGCCGGCCTGGAGGCTGCAGCCGTCAAGACTGCCGTTCCGGGCCTGTCCATCGTCCCTTCCACGCTCGATCTCCTCGGTCTCGAGATGGAGATTGCCTCCGCGCCGGATCGCGTGCTGCGGCTGCGCAAGTCGCTGGGCGGTGACGAGGGCGCCCAATATGGATATGTTCTGATCGATTGCCCGCCATCGCTCAACCTGCTCACCCTCAATGCCATGGCCGCGGCGGATTCGGTCCTGGTGCCGCTTCAGTGCGAGTTCTTCGCGCTCGAAGGTCTCAGCCAGCTTCTCCAGACGGTCGAGCAGATACGGGCAACGATCAATCCCGAGCTGACCATCCAGGGTATCGTGCTGACGATGTTCGACGGCCGCAACAATCTGGCCAACCAGGTCGTGGAGGATGTTCGCGCCCATATGGGCGAGGCGGTCTACGAGACCGTCATCCCCCGCAACGTCCGTGTTTCGGAGGCGCCTTCCTACGGCAAGCCGGCGATTCTCTATGATCTAAAATGCAGCGGCAGCCAGGCCTACCTCCAGCTTGCCTCTGAAGTGATTCGGCGCGAGCGTCGGCTGCGCGCGGCCTGATTCGCCAGATCGGCGCCGTACAAGGAGTGAGTATGAACCAGGATCCATCCCGCAAGCGTCTGGGGCGCGGTTTGGCCGCGTTGATCGGTGAAATGGACAAGCCCGTCGAGCAGGCCAAAGAGCCGGCAGTCGGTGCCGACGGTCGTCTTCCCGTGGAGCTGATCGATCCCAATCCGCGCAATCCCCGCCGCGCCTTCGCCGAAGAAGATCTGACCGATCTCACCCAATCGATCCGAGAGCACGGTATCGTCCAACCCGTGGTGGTTCGCCCGTCCAGCAAGGGCGATGGCCGGCATGAGATCATCGCCGGTGAGCGGCGCTGGCGTGCGGCCCAACGCGCCGGTCTGGCGGAAGTCCCGGTCATCATCCGCGACGTCAGCGATCGGGTCGCTCTTGAGCTTGCAATCGTGGAGAATGTCCAGCGCGCGGACCTCAATCCGATCGAGGAAGCCGCTGGCTATCAGCAGCTCATCGACGAGCACAGCTATACGCAATCCGATCTCGGCCAAGTTATCGGCAAGAGCCGTAGCCATGTGGCCAATACGCTTCGGCTGTTGAAGCTTCCGGACGGCATCAAGGACATGCTTGTCGACGGCGCGCTCTCGGCCGGCCATGCCCGCGCGCTGGTCACCGCCAAGGATCCCACGTCGCTTGCCCAGCGGATCGTTGACGGCAGTCTTTCGGTGCGACAGGCCGAGGCCCTGGCTCAGCAGCCGGATACCGGTGAGCGAAGCGGCGGCGCTGCCTCGCCGCGACCCGACAAGGATGCCGATACGCTGGCGCTCGAGAAGATGCTGTCCGATGCGACCGGCGTCCACGTGGCAATCAACCACAAGAGCCGCGGCGGCGAGATCAGGATTGCCTATAAATCGCTGGAGCAGCTCGATGAGCTCTGTCGCCGGCTACAACGCGGCTGACGCTGCGCTGGCAAGCGGGAAGAAGCTTCTGTAAACCATAATCCAAACCGTGAGCCCGCCGGAGACCGGCTGTAACGGCTTTTTGCCGGTATTTGAGTCTAATACTCGGGTTCATGAGCGACAGAGGATGCGGACAGACACCGCCCGCCCGCCTTGGGGATGATGACATGACACGACGCTATTTCGGCACCGATGGCATTCGGGGCCAAGCCAACGCTTTCCCGATGACCGCCGACATCGCCATGAAGGTCGGCATGGCCGCCGGCATGTCCTTTCAGCGTGGCAGCCACCGCCACCGGGTCGTTCTCGGCAAGGATACGCGGCTTTCGGGCTATATGATCGAAAATGCGATGGTGGCCGGGTTCTGCGCCTCGGGCATGGACGTGTTCCTGCTGGGGCCGATCCCCACGCCGGCCGTGGCCATGCTCGTGCGCTCGTTGCGGGCCGATATCGGCGTCATGATCTCGGCCTCGCATAACCCGTTTTACGATAATGGAATCAAGCTCTTCGGTCCTGATGGCTACAAGCTTTCGGATCAGATCGAGCGGCGCATCGAGGCCATCATCGATGGCGGGGTGGACATCAAGCTGGCGGATTCGTCCTCGCTCGGGCGCGCCAAGCGTGTTGATGGCGTGCATGACCGCTACATCGAATTCGCCAAGCGCACCTTGCCGCGCGCCCTGTCATTCTCCGGCCTGCGCATTGTGATCGATTGCGCCAATGGCGCCGCCTACAAGGTCGCGCCGGCCGCCCTATGGGAGCTTGGCGCCGAGGTCATCACCATCGGCGACGAACCCAACGGCCTCAACATCAACGATGGCTGCGGATCGACCAATGTCGACGCCCTCAAGCGCAAGGTGCTGGAGGTGCGCGCCGACATCGGCATCGCGCTCGATGGCGACGCCGATCGCGTGGTGCTGGTCGATGAAAAGGGCCGTACGATCGACGGCGACCAGGTGATGGCGGTGATCGGCGAAGCCTGGCATCGCGCCGGCCGCCTTGCCGGAGACGGCATCGTGGCCACCGTGATGTCCAATCTCGGGCTGGAACGCTTCATCAAGGGGCTGGGCCTGGAGCTTCATCGCACCAAGGTCGGCGACCGATACGTGGTGGAGCACATGCGCGCCCACGGGCTCAATGTCGGCGGCGAGCAGTCGGGCCATGTCGTCCTGTCGGACTACTCGACCACGGGCGACGGCCTGGTCTCGGCGCTGCAGGTACTCGCCTGCATCAAGCGCGCCAACCGCCCGGCAAGCGAGGTCTTGAGCTGCTTCGAAGCCGTGCCCCAGCTGCTGCGCAACGTGAAGTTCACGGGCCCCTCCCCGCTGGAAGACCAGCACGTCAAGCAGGCGATAGAGGATGCCAAATCCATGCTTGGCCACTCGGGACGACTGGTCATCCGTCCGTCCGGCACGGAGCCGCTGATCCGTGTGATGGCCGAAGCCGACGATGAGGCGACCGTGAAGAAGGTGGTCGACGGCATCGTGACGGTGATCTCGAACGCGCGCACGGCTGCCTGATCGCGGCTTTACCTGGATACGAACGAAAACGGCCGGTCAGCGAACTGACCGGCCGCATCGTGTTCTGCAGCTAGCGAAATCGGTCCTCAGTTCCCGATGTCGAAACGCAGCGGCTTGGCCGAGTCGATCTTCGGATTGGCACGCAGCTCCTCGAGCACATCGGGGGGGAACGGCGCATCGAGATACAGCAAGGCAATCGCATCGCCGCCGGGCCGATTGCGGCCAAGCTGGAAATTCGCGATGTTGACGTCGTTCTTGCCGCAGATGCTGCCGAGCAGGCCGATGATGCCGGGCGCATCGGGATTGGTGGTGTAAAGCATGTGCTCACCCACTTCCGCATCCAGATTGATGCCCTTGATCTGGATGAAGCGCGGTTTGCCGTCCGAAAAGCAGGTGCCTGCAATCGTCCGGGTGCGGTTGGCAGTCTTCACCGTCAGCCGGATATACCCGTCGAAGACGCCGGACTTGTCCCGCTTGACCTCCGAGAGGATGATGCCGCGTTCCTTGGCCATGATCGGGGCCGACACCATGTTGACATCCGCCACCTGAGGCCGGATCAGCCCGGCAAGCGTGGCGCTAACCAGCGCGCGCGTATTCATGGCCGCCGTCGCGCCGTCGAAGAGGATCTCGACCTCCTGCATGGCTTCTTCGGTGACCTGGCCCACAAAGGTGCCGAGAACTTCGGCCAGCTTGATGAAGGGCTTGAGACGGGGCGCTTCTTCCGCCGTGATGGACGGCATGTTGATGGCGTTGCTGACCGCGCCTTTCACCAGATAATCCGACATCTGTTCGGCGATCTGAATGGCGACGTTCTCCTGCGCCTCGGAGGTCGAAGCGCCCAGATGCGGCGTGCAAACCACGTTGGGCATGTCGAAGAGTTCGTTCTCGGTCGCCGGCTCCACCTCGAAGACGTCGATGCCAGCACCGGCCACCTTGCCGGACTTCAGCCCCGCAACCAGTGCCTTCTCGTCAATCAGCCCGCCCCGCGCGCAATTGATGATGCGCACGCCGTCCTTCATGGTGGCGATCGCTTCGGCACTGATGATGTTGCGCGTGCGGTCGGTCAGCGGCGTGTGGAGAGAGATGAAATCCGCGCGGGCGAAGAGTTCCTCCAGCTCGACTTTCTCGACGCCCAACTCAGAGGCGCGCGCTTCCGAGAGGAAAGGATCGAAGGCCACGACATGCATCTTGAGGCCGACGCCGCGCATGGCAACGATCGATCCGATATTGCCGCAACCGATCACCCCGAGCGTCTTGCCGGTGATCTCGACGCCCATGAAGCGGTTCTTCTCCCATTTTCCGGCATGGGTAGAGGCGTTGGCCTCCGGGATCTGGCGCGCAACCGCAAACATCAGAGCCACCGCATGTTCGGCGGTCGTGATCGAATTGCCGAAGGGCGTGTTCATCACGATGATACCGCGGCGCGAGGCGGCCGGAATGTCGACATTGTCGACGCCGATACCGGCGCGACCGACGACCTTGAGATTGTCGGCGGCGGCAATCAGCTTCTCGGTGACCTTGGTCGCCGAGCGGATGGCAAGACCGTCATACTGGCCGATGGCGGCCAGGAGAGCCTCCTTGTCCTTGCCGAGTTCGGGCAGATAATCGACCTCGACGCCACGATCCTTGAAAATCTGGACGGCGGTGGGCGAAAGCTTGTCGGAAACGAGTACGCGGGGCATGGTGATCCCTCGATTGAATGTGAGATTGGATGGTTCGATTCGGGTCCGGACCGAACCCGACCGGAAGTGGCCGGCCGGGGTCGCGGAAATCGTCAGGCGGCTTGCTGCAGCGCCGCCTTACGGGTGGCGAAAGCCCAATCCAGCCAGGGCATCAGCGCTGCCAGATCGGACGTATCGACCGTCCCGCCTGTCCAGATGCGAAGACCGGGGGGCGCGTCGCGATAGGCCCCGATGTCGAGCGCGACGCCCTCCTTGTCGAGCAGCGAGACCAGCCCCTTTGCAAAGGCGGCCTGGGCCTCGGCATCGAGAGCCGCAATATCCGGATCGACGAAGGAAAGGCACACCGACGTGTTCGAACGGGTCTCCGGCGCCCTGGCGAGATGCCCCAGCCAGGGGCTGTTGGCGACGAATTCGTCAATCACCGCGAAATTGGCGTCCGCGCGTGCGATCAACGCGTCCAGGCCGCCAATGGAGTCGGCCCAGCGAAGCGCATCGAGATAGTCCTCGACCGCGAGCATGGACGGCGTGTTGATCGTTTCGCCGGAAAAGATGCCCTCGATCAGCTTGCCGCCCTTGGTCATCCGAAAGATTTTCGGCAGGGGCCAACCAGGCACATGGTTTTCGAGCCGTTCCACGGCGCGCGGCGACAGGATGATCATGCCGTGTGCGGCCTCGCCACCCAGCACTTTCTGCCAGGAAAAGGTCACGACATCCAGCTTGTCGAAATCGAGACGCTGGGCAAAGGCGGCCGAGGTGGCGTCGCAGATGGTCAGGCCGGCCCGGTCGGCGGCGATGAAATCGGCATTCGGCACGCGCACGCCCGAAGTGGTGCCATTCCAGGTGAACACCACGTCGCGGTCGCAGTCGACCTGGGCCAGATCCGGCAATTCGCCGTAGTCAGCCTCGATGCGCCGCACGTCGGTCAGCTTCAGCTGCTTGAGAACGTCGGTCACCCAGCCGGCACCGAACGATTCCCAGGCCAGCATGTCGACGCCGCGCGCGCCAAGCATGGACCACATGGCCATTTCGACCGCGCCGGTGTCGGAGGCCGGGACGATACCAATTCGGTGGGTGTCGGGTACTTGGAGGACCTTGCGTGTAAGCTCGATCGCCTCGGCAAGTTTCGCCTTGCCGGGCTTGGCCCGGTGCGAGCGACCGAGAGAGGCATCGCCGAGCGCTTCGAGCGACCAGCCGGGGCGCTTGACGCAAGGTCCAGATGAAAAGCGGGGATCGGCCGGGCGCATTGCCGGCATGGGGAGAGTCGTCATCGTGGTCTATCCTTCCAGATAGTAAGCCCCTCGTTGGGGAGGGGTGTCCCACGGACGGCGATATCCCAACTTGTCGCGGCGCGCAAGCGGGCACGTTGGGCGAGCAGCTGGGGTGATACAAAAAGGGCGAGGCCGAAGCCCCGCCCTTAAAAGCGATGCTCGAAGGGATGCCTACCAGAGTTCGTAACGCAGGCCCGCGCGGATCTGGTGATGCGCGATACCGCGGCGTTCCTGGCCTGCCGCGTAGTCGAAGCGGCGCAGATTGGGCGCGCTCAGATATTGGTAGCCAAGGTCAAGCGAGGCGTTATCCGTCATGCGGTAGGCGACGCCGGCATTCAGCGTGTAGGCAAGACCGGTCTGGTTGTAGCCGAAGCCCGGCTCGCCGTTGATGCCTGCGTCAAAGCGGGTGCGCGCGTGCGCCACGCCCACGCCGGCACCCACATAGGGCGTGATTCCCACCACGGTGCCGAGATCGACATAGGCATTTGCCATGCCGGTCCATAGCGCGTGATCGCCCGAGAGGCCGGCATTTCTGTAGCGGTCATATCCGGCATAATTGATGGTGGTATCGAGACGCAGGAAGTCGGTGAACTGATAACCGAAGCCCAGACCGCCGCCGAAACGATTGTGACCCGTTCCGGGAGCAACCTGATAGGTTGGGCGGCTCAGATTGTAGGTTACGTCGCCGCGCAGGTACCAGCCGGTGCCGACCTCGACGGGAACGTAGTCCGGCATCTTCTCCACGAAGATGGGGGGATCGTAGTTGAAGTCAGCCGACAGGGCGGGGAAAGCCGTGGCCAGAAAGGCGGCCGTCGCCGCGATTGCGATGTTGGATTTCATGTTTCGAGCTCCGCAGCAGGCAACGACACTCTCGCCGCCCTTTCGAAGCCATTGTTAACCATAGTGGTTAAGTGCTCGTTAAGCCTAACGGTTTCTCTCCCATCAAGGTCTGGAGGGCCAAGAAAAAAGCCCGGCCTGGGGCCGGGCTTCCTGCTCGCGCGTCAATCTCGAAAGAAGATCAGTTGAACCGGTAGCGCAGGCCGACCTTGATGTCGTGCGAGTAGAGGTTCCGGAAGACGAAGGGATCGTTCGGGAAGTCCGGATCCGCCGGCGTGACCGCGCCGGTTCTGCCATTGCCCAGATGGGTGAAGCTGTAGCCGATGTCGAGCGTGGCCTGGTCGGTCAGGTCCACGCCAAGGCCTGCATGCAACGCCCAGGCGAGCTGCCACTGAGAATGGTTGGCCGCCGTATTCACGATGTCGTCGTTCGGGGCATAGTCGCGAAAGCCCGAGATCGTGTTGCGGCTGGTACCGATACCGGCGCCGACATAGGGCGTCATGCCATAATAGGTGCCGAGATCGGCATAGGCATTCGCCAGGAACAGCAGCTCCGACTTGCGGGCCGTGTAGTGATTGGTCACCGGATCGGCCGGATCGCCACCCCGGTTCCAGCGGTCGAGCGCCGAAAAGCGCGAATCGTGCCGGTACTCGACCGTCACGTCGCCGCGCAACCACTGGTTGATCTCGTAACCGACACCACCGCCGATAAGACCCGAAGAACCGAACCGGCCACGATCGACCCAGGTGAAGTCGGAGCCAGGAAAATTGACGACGTCCTGTATGGAGTTCGAATCGAGCCCGCGATAGCGCTGGTTCGTCAGTCCGACATAGCCGCGCAGGTACCAACCACCATGGCTGACCGGCACCGGTACCGGGGGCTCGTATTTGTAGACCGGCGGATCGTAGATGATATCGGCCGCGTTGGCCGGCATCGCGGCCACCGAGAGAAGTACGGCACCCGCAAGTGCCGGTATGAAATTGCTGTGCATGACCCATTCCTTCGAGACAGGCGTGTGGCCTTTCATGTCCGAACCGCCGGACAACCCTCGTGCAGAATGGATCAAAAAAGTTAAGTCCTGCTTAACCTTGAATCTTAACCACGGCGACTTCGCTTTGCTTAAGACAAAGTAACCACACGCCGTACCGGGCGCGGGCGATCACCTTGGCGGCGTCACGGCGAGCTTCAGAAGTCGGTCGCGATGCCTTTGACTTCCCAATCCCCGAATCGCGCCGGATCGGGCCCGTTCCTGCCCCCGATTTCCGGCGGTTTCTGCTCCCCCGTGCTTTCGGCTTGCGCGCGTCGCGCCTCGGCTTCGGCAAGCGCTCTGCGGGCAGCGGGGGCAAGTTCCTTCTTCGCTGTGGGTTCGTTCATCTTTCCTCACTTATCCATGGCCGCCGGGAGCCGCCTGGAGATATTGAAACCGCAAGGGCTGGTGCCCATCATATAGAACGATCAAGCAGGGTGCGAACCCCTGAGCCGAACCGGAAAGAACCACCATGAACCTCGTCCGCACCGCAATGCTGCTTGCCTTCATGACCGCGCTCTTCATGGGCGTGGGCTACCTCATCGGCGGCGAGAGCGGCATGCTTATCGCGCTGGTGATCGCGGCCGGCATGAACCTGTTCAGCTATTGGAATTCCGACAAGATGGTGCTGCGCATGCACAACGCGCGTGAAGTCGATGAACGTTCCGCGCCCGAATTCTACCGCATGGTGCGCGATCTGGCGGCCCGCGCACAACTGCCCATGCCCAAGGTCTACATCATTGAAGAGGCGCAGCCCAACGCCTTCGCGACCGGGCGCAACCCGCAGAACGCCGCGGTGGCGGCGACCACGGGCCTGTTGCGCAGCCTGACCCCGGAAGAAGTCGCCGCCGTCATGGCCCATGAACTGGCCCATGTGCAGAACCGCGATACGCTGATCATGACCATTACCGCGACGCTCGCGGGCGCCATCGCCATGCTCGGCAATTTCGCGCTGTTCTTCCGCGGCGGCAACAACAACAATCCCCTGGGCATGATCGGCGTGCTGGTCGCGATGATTGTCGCCCCCTTCGCCGCGATGCTCGTGCAGATGGCAATCAGCCGCACCCGCGAATATTCGGCCGACCGGCGCGGCGCCGAGATCTGCGGCAATCCGCTGTGGCTTGCTTCGGCCCTGCGCAAGATCGCCAGCTCCGCAGGTCGTATCCGCAACGCCCGTGCCGAGGACAACCCGGCCACGGCGCACATGTTCATCATCAACCCTCTGTCGGGCGAGCGCATGGACGGTCTGTTCTCGACCCACCCGAACACCGAGAACCGGATCGCCGCGCTCGAGGGCATGGCGGGTGCCACCGCGCGCGGGGCCGGGTCTTCCGCCGGTCCCTGGGGTAGCGCGTCAAGCTCGAGGGGACCCTGGTCGTGAGGCCCGCCCGCCAGGGCAAGCCCGCACGATCGCGTCCGCCTGCCGATCGCCACGGGGCGGCCCTCGGCGAGGAGAAGGCTGGACTTCCCGCCCGGATGGCGGCAGCGAAGCTTCTTGCCGCCGTCGTCGACAAACATGCGCCGCTCGATGGCCTGACCGACGCGCAGGGCGGCAACCCCAGCTATCTCGCTCTCGATGATCGCGATCGGCTTCTGGTGCGGGCGATCCTCAATTCCGCCCTGCGTCACCGTCGCACGATCGAGGCCCTGATCTCTGCCCGGCTCCAGCGGCCGCTGCCGGCCGGGGCGCAGTCGCTCGGCCATCTCCTCCATGTCGGGGCGGCGCAGATACTCTTTCTCGACGTGCCCGACAGCGCGGCGGTGGATCTTGCCGTGAGCCACGCCCATGCGGATCCCCGCACGGCGCGCTTCGCGGGTCTCGTGAATGGCGTGCTGCGTGAAATCGTGCGGCGCAAGGAACGCGCCCTGCCGGCGGCGTTGGCGGCGAGCCGGGACGCACCCGACTGGCTGATCGCGCGGCTGGAAGAGACCTATGGCGAAGCCGAGACCATAGCCATCCTGGCGGCGCACCGCCACGAGCCAGCGATCGACTTCACCGTGCGCGCCGACGCGGCCGGCTGGGCCGAAAAGCTTGGCGGGGTAGTACTTCCGACCGGGTCCGTACGGGTGGCGCGCCTGGCGGCGCCGGTTCCAGCTCTTCCCGGTTATGATGAAGGCGCCTGGTGGGTCCAGGACGTGGCCGCCAGCCTGCCGGCACGACTGTTCGGCGATATCGCGGGGCTCCGCGTCGCGGATCTCTGTGCCGCGCCGGGGGGAAAGACCGCGCAGCTCGCCGTCGCGGGTGCAAGGGTCATTGCGGTGGAGAAATCCGCCTCGCGCGCGCGCCGCCTCGAGACCAATCTCCAGAGGATCGGCGTGGATGTCGAGATCAGGATCACCGATCTTTTCGACATGGATCCCGCCGAAGCCTTCGACGCGGTGTTGCTCGATGCACCCTGCTCCTCTACCGGAACGATCCGGCGCCATCCCGACGTGGCGTGGACCAAGACGCCGGAAGACATCGTCAAGCTCGCCGAGCTGCAGTACCGGATGGCCGTTTTCGCCATGCGCCTGGTGCGGCCAGGTGGCCTGATGGTCTTCTCCAACTGCTCGCTCGATCCTCTTGAGGGCGAGACAGTCGCAAGGCGGTTGATCGCTGAGGTCGAAGACTGCTTGCCGGCGCCGCTTTCGGCCGGTGAACTGCCCGAGCTGGAGCCTTTCATAAGCCCGGAGGGCCACCTGCGCACCACACCCGCAGGGCTTGCGCTGGACGATCCCCGCCTGTCGGGCATGGATGGTTTTTTTGCCGCCCGCTTCCGGCGCCGGGCATGAGTCGCAGTTTGCGCCTTCGCACAACCTCTTGAATCGTCTAGACTCTGTGAACAGGGACGGCATCGCTCGGGACGGTGCGGAGGGAAGTCGGCTTGGCGCTGATCGGGACGGATATCGGCAATAAATCGGCATTGGTCGCCACCGAGCTGTGGCGACGGATGCGTCGACGCCTGCGCGCAGGCCCGATCTATCGCTGGCGCTTCAGTGGACGCACGCCCGACCGCGTCCTGATCGCGCCGCCCGATCTGCGGCTTGCGGATGCGCAGATCGCCATCGAGATCTATCACGCGCGCTACCCGCTCGAGGGCCATGTCGTCGACACGGGCGGCCATTCGCCCTTCCTGTTCGAGACGCCTAACGTCAAGTGGCAGGCAGCGCTGCACGGCTTTCGCTGGCTGCGTCACATGCGGGCCTCCGGCACCGAACTCGCGGCGGCCAATGCGCGGGCCCTCGTCGCCGACTGGATGAACGTGAACGGGCGGCGCATTTCGGGCCTCGCCTGGGACCCGGATGTCACGGCGCGGCGCATCATCTCCTGGCTGCAACATTCAGCCGTCGTTCTGCAGGGCGCCGACTATTCCTTCTATCGCGCCTTTCTCAAGTCGCTGGCGCTGCAGATCCGCTATCTGAGGACCATGGCGCCGGAAATGCCGGATGGCGAGGCCCGGCTGAGGGCCAGGATAGCTCTATGCTTTGCAGCCCTCTCCCTGCCCGTCGCCCAGACCACGCTCAAGGGGGCGACGCGCAATCTGGCGGCCGAGCTCGACCGCCAGATATTGCCCGATGGCGGCCATATCTCGCGCAATCCCGGCACCCTGATGGAACTGCTCGCCGATCTCGTGCCGTTGCGCTACACCTATTCGAACCAGGCCGAGAACCCGCCTGAGGCGCTCATCGGCGCGGTGGAGCGCATGCTTCCCGCGCTTCGTTTCTTTCGCCACAGCGAGGGAACGCTCGCCCGTTTCAACGGCATGGGCCCGACCATCCACGACCGGGTGGCGGCCATTCTCCACCACGACGACACCGCCGGCGAACCGCTGCTCCATGCGCCCTATTCCGGCTACGAGCGCATGACGATGGCCAAGACCATCATCGTGGCCGATACCGGCACCGCGCCGCCGCGCGAGGTCTCGCACGACGCGCAGGCGGGCTGCCTCTCCTTCGAGATGTCCTCCGGCCGCCATCAGTTCATCGTGAATTGCGGCCTCGACAAGCGCGGGGCCGACGACTACCGCCCGCTCGCACGCGCCACCGCCGGCCATTCGACGGCGACCATCAACGATTCGTCCTCGGCCCGATTCCAGGTTTCGGCGCGATTGTCGCGCATCATCGGCTCGCCGATCGTGGCCGGACCGTCTCAGGTGAAATGCGAACGTACCGACACGCGACAATCGCAGGGTTTCTTGGCCAGCCATGACGGCTACGTTTCCCGTTTCGGGTTGATCCACGAACGCGAATTATCGCTTGGCGGCGACGGTTCGGTCCTGCAGGGCGCCGACCGTTTCCTGCGGCCGGGCGGCGGCCCGGTCAGGTCAGGCTTGCGGGTGGATCTCAGGTTCCACATCCATCCCGATATCGGCATCTTCCGCGACCGCGCAGAAAAGCTCGTCATGGCCGCGCGTGACGGCGAGGCCTGGACCTTCGAATGCCGGGATGTGGCGGCGGAGGTCGAGGAATCGATCTTTTTCGCCGGGCTGGGCGGGCCAAAGCGTTCCTGCCAGATCGTGCTGAGCTTCGATCCGGTAGAGCTCCAGGAGGTCGAATGGCGGCTCGTGCGCAGCAGCGACCGCCGCTGACCTTCGCGCCACATCCCCATGGGTCATCCCGCGTTCCCAAGCCCCACCGTCTGTGCTAGTGCGCGGCCCAATCCCCCGCGCGCGGAAATCTCCCGGAGACCCCTATGGCCATCGCCTCCAAGAACCATGCCGTTCCAGATCGTGTGGAAGTGCGCCGCGCGCTGCTTTCCGTCTCGGACAAATCGGGGTTGATCGAGCTGGCGCAGGGCCTCGCCGGCGCTGGCGTGGAGCTGGTCTCGACCGGGGGAACGGCCCGCGCCATCGCGGAGGCCGGGCTTGAGGTGCGCGACGTGTCTGACCTGACCGGCTTTCCCGAGATCATGGACGGGCGCGTCAAGACGCTGCACCCGGCGGTCCATGGCGGGCTGCTGGCCATCCGCGAGGATGCCGAACACCGGGACGCGATGGCCGCACATGGCATCGGGGCCATCGATCTCGCGGTCATCAATCTCTATCCGTTCGAGGAAGTGCGTGCCGCCGGTCGCGATTACGCGACCACCGTCGAGAATATCGACATCGGGGGCCCGGCCATGATCCGCGCGGCGGCGAAGAACCACGCCTATGTCGGCGTGGTGGTCGATCCGGCGGATTACGGTGCGATCCTCGAGGCGCTGGCGGCGCATCAGGGCGCCCTGCCTTATGCCATGCGCCAGCAGCTTGCCGCCAAGGCCTATGCCCGCACGGCGGCTTACGATGCCGCGATATCGGCCTGGTTCGCCGGCCATCTCGGCATCGAGTCCCCGCAGTGGCGCAGCTTCGCCGGCGAATTGCGGGAGAGCCTGCGCTATGGCGAGAACCCCCATCAGCGCGCGGGCTTCTACCTCACGGGCGAGGCGCGCGAGGGTGTCGCGACGGCCAGGCAGCTTCAAGGCAAACAACTTTCCTATAACAACATCAATGACACGGATGCGGCCTTCGAGCTGGTTTCGGAATTCGATCCTTCCCGCACCGCTGCGGTGGCGATCATCAAGCACGCCAATCCTTGCGGCGTGGCCGAAGCCTCCACGCTCGTCGAGGCCTATCGCAAGGCGCTCGCCTGTGATCCGGTGTCGGCCTTTGGCGGCATCATCGCCCTCAACCGGCCGCTCGACGCCGAGGCGGCCCGCGAGATCGTCGAACTGTTCACGGAGATCATCATCGCGCCCGGGGCCACGCGGGAAGCGGTCGAGATCGTCGCGGGCAAGAAGAACCTCCGCCTGCTCGTCACCGAGGGTCTTGCCGATCCCCGGTCGGGCGGCGCGCTGGTCAAGTCGGTCGCCGGTGGATTGCTGGTGCAGGACCGCGACTGCGCGGTGGTGGAGGATCTCGATCTCAAGGTGGTGACCAGGCGTGCGCCGAGCGAGGCGGAGATGGCGGATCTCACCTTTGCGTTCCGCGTGGCCAAGCACGTCAAGTCCAACGCCATCGTCTATGCGCGCGAAGGCGCTACGGTCGGTGTCGGCGCCGGGCAGATGAGCCGCGTGGATTCCGCGCGCATCGCGGCACGCAAGGCCGAGGATGCCGCGCTCGCCAGCGCGACGCGCGAACCGCTCACCAGGGGCTCGGTCGTGGCGTCCGATGCGTTCTTTCCGTTCGCCGATGGCCTGCTGTCAGCGATCGAAGCCGGGGCGACGGCTGTGATCCAACCTGGCGGTTCGATGCGCGACGAGGAGGTGATCGCGGCTGCCGACGAACATGGCATCGCCATGGTCTTCACCGGGACGCGCCATTTCCGGCACTAGCGGCGGTCAGGGCACCGGCGGCAGATCATCGGCCTGGCGGGCCGTGAGGCGGACGGCTGCCGGTTCGGGCAGGCGTCGCCAGATCACCCATGACGCTATCGTCGCCAGCCCCATCAGCGGGATGATGGTGGCATATGCCAGCAGAGGATCGCCCATCAGCCCGGCGATCAGCCCGCCCAGGAGACCGGTGACCATTTGCAGGAAGCCGCCGAGCGAGGCCGCAGCCCCGGCCATGGTCGGGAACGGCCCGAGCGCGGCCGTCGAAAGCGTGGGCAGGAAGAACGCCACGCCGACGCAATAGATCGCCACGGGGCCCATGATCGACAGAACGCTCGGCTCTTCCTGAAGGAAGAAGGGCAGCGGCATCAGGAAGAGCGACGCCAGCACGACAGCCAGGCCGACCGGGATCAGCCGGTGCGAATGAAAACGCGACATGGCAAAGCGCATCATCAGATTGCCGGCTAGGAACGACATCGACTGGAACAGCATGGTGAAGCCGAAGGTGACCGGAGACAGGCCGAGCCGGTTCATCAGGATGAAGGGCAGGATCGTGGCCAGCGCGTAGATAGCGCCGATGGAGAAGGCCGGAATCATGCTGGCGGACATGAAGTAGAGATCGCCCAACAGCATCCGGTACGAAGAGATCAGCGCCTTCGGCCGGATCCGCGACAGATCGCGCCCGACGGTCTCCACCATCGCGAAACGTGTCACCAGCAGGATGATGACGGCCATGGCCAGCATCAGCAGGAAGATGGCCTGCCAACCCGCCAGTTCCATCACCACACCGCCCAGCACGGGCGAGAGCGAGGGACCCAGGCTCAGCATCATGATGATGAGGTTCATGATGCGGACGGCCTTTTCGGTCGTGTAGAGATCGCGCACGATGGCCCGCGCCATGGCCAGGCCGACACCCGCGCCCACGCCCTGCAGGAAGCGTGCCGCGATCACGCCCTCGATGGTCGGCGCGAACAGACCGAGCAGCGTAGCCACCAGGTAGATGCCCATGAAGCCGTAGACGGCCGGCTTGCGCCCGAACCCGTCGGAAAGGGGTCCGCAGACCAGCTGCGAGATGGCAAAACCCGCGAAGTAGAAGGACAGGGTCAGCTTGACCATCGCTTCGGTCGTGGCGAAGGCGCGCACCATTTCGGGCATGGCCGGGGTGAAGAGCATCATCGACACGGGGCCGACCATGGTCAGAATGGCGCCCACGGCGGCGACGCGACGCTCGCTCATGACGGGGGAGGCCAGGCGCGGCGCGGATTGGCGCAGGTTCATGCTGCCGACCTCGCGCGCGTCGTCTCCTGGCGCTTCTCCCAGAGATTGGCTCTCAATCGTTTGAGCGTGGTCAGGAAATTGGCCCAGTCAGCTGGCGGAATGTCGGCTTCGACCTCCTTGCGCACGGCCTCGCCGACAGACCTGATGCGCAGAAGCACCTCGTCGGCTGCCTCCGTCATGGTCACGAGCTTGGCCCGGCGATCTGTCGGGTCCGGCTCGCGCACGACCAGGCCTTGCTCCTCGAGGCGATCGAGATAGGAGGACAGCGTCATCGCCTCGACTCCCATGCGCTCGGCAAGGACCGCCTGGCGCACCGGCCACGCGCGTGCCACGTGGGAGAGTGCACGCGCTTCGCCCGGCGTGATGCCGAGACTCTCGGCCGCGATGACGCGATCGAACTCAGCACGCAACAGACGCGCGGCGTCGGTGATCAGAAAGCCGAGGGCTTCGTCGTCGGGGCGGTAAGCCATTTGATAAGGACCACTTAATATAAGCTCTACTTAGCTTATGCGCGACGGATGTCAATGCTGCCCTCGTCCCGTTGATCCCGCCGCCCCTCTTGCCTAACTGAGGCCGGTAGTCCGCCTCCTCCCTTGAGCGAAAGAACCCACATGACCAACCATTCCGAAGTCGATTTTGACGCGAACCCGTTGACGAGCTGGGGCGGACCGCATGGCTTGCCGGCCTTCGAGCAGCTTTCGGAAGATGATTTCGCCGCGACCATCGAGGCCGCGCTGGAGGCTCACGCAGAAGAGATCGATCGGATCGCGCAAAATCCCGCGGCCCCGGACATCGACAACACGCTGGCCGCACTCGAACTGGCGGGCAAGCCGCTGGGCCGCGCCTCCGCCATCTTCTGGGTTCGGGCAGGCGCGCATACGAGCGACACGATCCAGGCGCTCGAGCGCAAGCTCTCGCCGCTGATGGCCCGTCACTTCTCCGCCATCCACATGAACGAGGCGCTGTTTGCGCGCATCGATGCGCTCTACGACAATCGCGAGGCCCTCGGCCTCGATGCCGAGACCGACCGCGTGCTGGAGAAGACCTGGAAGCGCTTCGTGAAGGCCGGCGCAAGGCTCGGTGCGGAGGCCAAGAATCGGCTGGCCGCGATCAACGAGGAACTGGCGGGGCTGGGCACGCAGTTTGGCCAGAACGTGCTTGCCGATGAAAAGAACTGGGCCGTCTTCATCGACGAAGCCGATCTTGATGGTCTGCCGGAATTCGTGCGCGATTCGATGGCCGAGGCAGCTGCCTCGCGCGGTCAGGAGGGGCGTTTCGCGATCACGCTGTCACGCTCGATCTATGAGCCTTTCATGGCGTTCTCGACCCGGTCGGACCTGCGCGAGCAGGCTTTTCGGGGCTTCACCGGCCGCGGCCGCATGGGGGGAGAAAGCGACAATGCCGAGATCGTGGCGAGAACGCTGAAGCTCCGCGCCGAGAAGGCGCGGCTGCTGGGCTACGACACCTATGCGGATCTCAAGCTCGAAGACACGATGGCCAAGACCCCCGATGCCGTGATGGGCCTGCTCGAGCCGGTTTGGGAGAAAGCCGTTGCCCGGGCCGAAGCCGACGCTGCCGAAATGCGTTCCATCGCCGCCGGAGACGGCCACAACCGCCAGATCGAAGCCTGGGACTGGCGCCATTTCGCCGAAAAGCTCCGGCTCCGGAAGCATGATTTCGACGAAGGCCAGCTGAAGCCATATCTGAAGCTCGACAACGTCATCGCGGCCAGCTTCGATGTGGCAGGCCGTCTCTTCGGATTGAGCTTCGAAGAGAAGAGTGGAATTCCGGCCTGGCATGAGGACGTCCGCGTCTTCGAAGTGCGCAACGCCGATGGCAGTCACCGCGCCATGTTCCTGGCCGACTATTTCAACCGGCCGACCAAGCGCTCCGGCGCCTGGATGACCGGACTGCAGTCGGGCCACCGTCTGGGCGACGGGCAGTCCCCGATCATCGTCAACGTCATGAACTTCGCCAAGCCCGCCAAAGGGCAAGCCGCCCTACTCTCCATGGACGAGGCACGTACCCTGTTCCACGAATTCGGCCATGCGCTGCACGGCATGCTGTCGGACGTCACCTGGCCGTCGATCTCGGGCACGTCCGTCGCGCGGGACTTCGTTGAACTCCCCTCGCAGCTCTACGAGCACTGGCTGACCGTGCCCGACATCATCCGCACGCATGCGGTTCATCATCGCACCGGCGAGCCGATGCCGCAGGCTCTGCTCGACAAGATGCTGGCCGCGCGCAATTCGGATGCCGGCTTCGCCACGGTGGAATTTGCCGCGTCGGCGCTGGTGGACATGGCCTATCACGCGGCCGCCGAGCCGCCCGCCGATCCGCTGGCCTTCGAAGCGGAGACGCTGGAAAGGCTGGGCATGCCGGCAGCGATCGCCATGCGCCACGCCACGCCGCACTTCCTGCACGTCTTTTCCGGCGAGGGATATTCAGCCGGCTACTATTCCTACATGTGGTCGGAAGTGCTGGATGCCGATGCTTTTGCGGCCTTCGAGGAGACCGGCGATCATTTCGATGCGCAACTGGCGGAGAAGCTGCGCCGCCACATCTATTCGGCCGGGGGATCGCGGGATCCCGAAGAGCTTTACATCGCCTTTCGCGGGCGCTTGCCGAGCCCCGAGGCGATGATGGAAAAGCGCGGGCTCGCCTGAGCCCGCGCCTTTCGATTCCTACATGTGCAGCGGCTTGAAGAAGGTCGCCAGCGCGGCTTCCTTGACCGTTTCCGACAGTGTCGGATGCGCGTGGCAGGTCCGCGCCAGATCCTCGGACGAACCGCCGAACTCCATCAGAACGGCCGCCTCGTGAATCATTTCGCCGGCGCCGAAGCCGACGATGTGGACGCCCAGCACCCGGTCGGTCTTCTTGTCGGCGAGCACCTTCACGAAACCATCGGTCTGAAGCATCGCGCGGGCGCGGCCATTGGCCGAGAAGGGAAACTTGCCGGCCGCGTATTCGATGCCTTCGGCCTTGAGCTCTTCTTCGGTCTTGCCGACCGAGGCCACTTCCGGGCTCGTGTAGACGACGCTGGGAATGACGCCGTAATTCACGTGGCCCTGCTGGCCGGCGATGATCTCGGCCACCGCGACGCCCTCGTCCTCGGCCTTGTGCGCCAGCATGGGACCGGCGATCACGTCGCCGATCGCATAGATGCCGGGGATCGAGGTGCGGTAGTGGTTGTCGGTGCGCACGCGGCCGCGCTCGTCGAGCACCACGCCCGCCTTGTCGAGGCCGAGGCTCTCGATGAACGGCTTGCGCCCGGTGGCAACAAGCACGACGTCGGCGTCGATCGTCTCCGCCTCGCCGCCCTTGACGGGTTCGAAGGTCACCTTGGCGCCGGACTTCGCCTTTTCGACGCCCGTCACCTTGGCGCCCAGCTTGAACTCCAGGCCCTGCTTGCCGAGAATGCGCTGGAACTGCTTGGCGACATCGCCATCCATGCCGCCCAGGATCGTGTCCAGATATTCGACCACGGTCACCTTGGCGCCGAGGCGGGCCCAGACCGAGCCGAGCTCGAGGCCGATCACGCCGCCACCGACGACCACCAGATGACCGGGGACCTTGTCGAGGTCGAGCGCGCCGGTCGAGGTCACGATCACCTTCTCGTCGAACTTGACGTCGACGCCGGGTATGCCCGCGACATCCGAGCCGGTGGCGATGACTATGTTCTTCGCCTCGATGTCGCGGCTCTCGCCGTCCTTGTCCTTGACCGACAGCTTGCCGGCGCCGTGCACCGTGCCGGTGCCTTCGATCCAGTCGATCTTGTTCTTCTTGATGAGGAACTGCAGCCCCTTCACGTTGGCGTCGACGGTCGTGTCCTTATGGGCGAGCATCGCCTTGAGGTCGAGCTTGGGCGCGCCGACCTCGATGCCCAGAGCCGCGAAATTATGACCCGCCTCCATGAACATCTCGGAGGCGTACAGCAGTGCCTTGGAGGGAATGCAGCCGATATTGATGCAGGTGCCGCCGGGCGTTGCCCGCTTCTCCACCAGGGCGGTCTTCAGGCCGAGCTGCGCGGCCTTGATGGCGCAGACATATCCGCCCGGCCCCGCACCGATCACGACGACATCATAGCTCATGTTCGAGTTCCTTTCGATGATGGCGGGTCAGCTGGCGCAGCCCGTCCGTTCGAACACCTCGAAGGGCAGATCGGCGATCTCGCCGGCTTCGAAGGCTTCGGTGAATGACAATTGCCAGGGCAGCCCGGGAAAGAGCAGCCGCTCCGCTGCCAGCTCGCTGGCGCCAGGGAGGAATCCGATCTCGCCTTCGGCATCGACGGCATAGACGATTCCCTGCCACAGTGTGCAGGCGTCGAGTTCGGTGGCGGTGGCGTCGCCCTGCGGACAGTCGTGCAGCAGGATCGCCTGGGGCCGTTCCACGCCTGTGCTCCAGATCACGATGCCCTCCAGCGCGATATCGCCGATCAGCATGTCGAACCGGTTGCTGACACCGGGCGAAGCCGCATAGCCGGCGTCGAAGGAGATGACGGCGGTTCGGTCGAGATCGGCATAAAGTGCATCCGACTGCAGGCATTCGGCGTCCTGCGCCACGGCGGCCAGCGGCATCAGCGCGCAGGCCGTCATGACAAGGCCCCGGGCGAGGCGCCGCCGCGTGGGTGTGGCCTGCCGTTTGCGGGCATCGGTCGGACGGGACACGCTATCCTCTCGGCTCGACGATGCGACCGGCCCTCTCGATCAAAGATCGAGAACCAGCCGCTCGGGATCTTCCAGCACTTCCTTGACGCGCACCAGGAAGGTGACGGCTTCCTTGCCGTCGACGATGCGGTGGTCGTAGGAAAGCGCCAGATACATCATCGGACGGATGACGATCTGACCGCCGACCACGACAGGCCGCTCCTGGATCTTGTGCATGCCCAGAATGCCGGACTGCGGGGCGTTCAGGATCGGTGTCGACATCAGCGAACCGTAGACGCCGCCATTCGAGATGGTGAAGGTGCCGCCCTGCATGTCGGCCATCGACAGCTTGCCGTCGCGTGCGGCCAGACCGAGCCGGCCGATCTCCGCCTCGATTTCGGCGATGGTCATCTGGTCGGCATCGCGCACCACCGGCACGACGAGGCCCTTGTCGGTGCCGACGGCGACGCCGATATGGGCGTAGTTCTTGTAGATGATGTCGGTGCCGTCGATCTCAGCGTTGACGGCCGGGATTTCCTTCAGCGCCTGGCAGACGGCCTTGGTGAAGAAGCCCATGAAGCCGAGCTTCACGCCGTGCTTCTTCTCGAAGAGATCCTTGTACTTCTTGCGCATTTCCATGACCGGCTGCATGTCCACCTCGTTGAAGGTGGTCAGCATGGCGGCGGTCGCCTGCGCGTCCTTCAGGCGCCGCGCGATCGTCTGGCGCAGGCGGGTCATCTTGACCCTCTCCTCGCGCTCGCCGTCTTCGGCGGGCGAGGGTGCGCGCGCAGCCTTGGGCGCCTCGGCAGCGGGCGCGGAGGTGCCCTTGGCGATGGCACCCATCACGTCTTCCTTGAGGATCTGGCCGCGCTTGCCGGAGCCCTCGACCTGATCGGCCGACACGTCCTTCTCGGCCATCATCTTGGCGGCAGAAGGCGCGGGCGGCATGTCGCCCGACTTCGATGCGCCATCGGATTTGGCCGGGGCGGCCTCGGCCTTCTTCTCTTCCTTGGCGGGCTTGTCTTCCTTCTTGGCGGGCGCATCGCCCGCGGAGATCGATCCGAGAAGCGCGCCGACCTCGACGGTTTCGCCTTCCTGCACCGTGATCTCGGCCAGCGTGCCGGCTGCAGGCGCGGGAACCTCGACGGTCACCTTGTCGGTCTCGAGTTCGACGATCGGTTCGTCGGCCTTGATGGCCTCGCCCGCCTTCTTGAACCATTTGCCGACAGTCGCCTCGGAGACGGATTCGCCAAGGGTGGGGACGCGGATTTCGGTAGCCATGTGATTTGTTCCGTTGCCTGAATTCGCCGTCGGTTGATCAGTTCTCGCCCAGCGCGTCCTCGAGGAAGGCCTCGAGCTGCACCAGGTGCTTGGACATGAGGCCCGTCGCGGGCGATGCCGCGGCCGGGCGCCCGGCATAGCGGGCGCGCTTGTGCTTGGCCTCGATATGCGCCAGCACCCATTCAAGATAGGGCTCGATGAAGCTCCAGGAACCCATGTTCTTGGGCTCTTCCTGGCACCACACCATCTCGGCGTTGCGGAAGCGCGAAAGCTCGTTGATCAGCGCCTTGGCCGGGAAGGGATAGAGCTGCTCGACGCGCAGCAGGTAGACGTCGTTGACGCCCCGCTTCTCGCGCTCCTCGTAGAGGTCGTAGTAGACCTTGCCCGAACACAAGACGACGCGACGGATCTTGGAATCCTTCACCAGCTTGATGGGCTGGTCCTTCAGGTATTCGGCGTCGTCCCAGAGCAGGCGGTGGAAAGAGCTCTCGCCCGACATCTCGGCCAGGGTCGAGACCGCGCGCTTGTGGCGCAGCAGCGACTTCGGCGTCATCAGGATGAGCGGCTTGCGGAAATCGCGCTTCAACTGCCGGCGCAGGATGTGGAAGTAGTTGGCCGGCGTCGAAACGTTGGCAACCTGCATGTTGTCTTCCGCGCACATCTGCAAGAAACGCTCGAGACGGGCAGAGGAATGCTCCGGACCCTGCCCCTCATAGCCATGCGGCAGAAGGCACACGAGACCCGACATGCGCAGCCACTTGCGCTCGCCCGACGAGATGAACTGGTCGAACAGCACCTGGGCGCCATTGGCGAAGTCGCCGAACTGCGCTTCCCAGAGGGTCAGTGCGCGGGGTTCGGCGAGGCTGAACCCGTATTCGAAGCCCAGCACCGCCTCTTCCGAGAGCATCGAGTTGATGACTTCGTAGTGGCCCTGCTGAGGTCCTAGATTGTTGAGCGAGATGAAACGGCTCTCGTCACGCTGGTCGTAGAGGACCGAGTGGCGCTGGGAAAAGGTGCCGCGCTCGGAATCCTGGCCCGACAGACGGATCGGGTTGCCGTCCATGAGGATCGAGGCGAATGCCAGTGCCTCGCCGGTCGCCCAGTCGATACCTTCTCCGGTCTCGATCGCCTTCTTGCGGTTGTCGAGAAAGCGTTGGATCGTCCGGTGGACTTCGAAATCCTCCGGCACGTCGGTCAGCTTCTTGCCGAGCTCCTTGAGCGACTTCACCGGAACGGCGGTCTTGCCGCGGCGCTGTTCGTCCTGATTGTCGGCCGTGCGCAGTCCCGTCCAGGCGCCATCCAGCCAGTCGGCCTTGTTGGGACGGTAGTTCTGGCCCGCCTCGAACTCGCCTTCCAGATGAGCACGCCAATCGGCCTTCATCTGGTCGACTTCGTCCTCGGTCAGCAGACCCTCCTCGATCAGCTTCCTGGAGTAGATCTGCACCGTCGTCTGATGAGAACGGATGTTGCGGTACATGACCGGCTGGGTGAACGCAGGCTCGTCGCCCTCGTTGTGGCCGAAGCGCCGGTAGCAGAACATGTCGATGACGACCGGCTTCTGGAACTTCATCCGGAACTCGATCGCCACCTTCGCGGCGTAGACCACGGCTTCCGGATCGTCGCCATTGACGTGGAAGATCGGTGCCTCGATCATCTTCGCCACGTCGGACGGATAGGGTGAGGAGCGCGAAAAGCGCGGATTGGTGGTGAAGCCGATCTGGTTGTTGATGATGAAGTGCACGGAACCCGCCACGCGGTGGCCGCGCAGCCCGGAGAGGCCGAAGCACTCCGCCACGACACCCTGGCCGGCGAAAGCCGCATCGCCGTGCAGCAGCAGCGGCAGAACCTTGGCACGCTCCTCGATCGGCACGACCTCCTCGCGCTTGCGGCCGAAGATCTGGTCCTGCTTGGCGCGGGCCTTGCCCATCACAACCGGGTTGACGATCTCCAGATGCGACGGGTTGGCCGTCAGCGAAAGATGGACGTTGTTGCCGTCGAACTCGCGGTCCGAGGAGGCGCCCAGATGGTACTTCACGTCGCCAGAGCCTTCCACGTCGTCGGGCGTGAAGGAGCCGCCCTTGAATTCGTGGAAAATGGCACGGTGCGGCTTGGCCATGACCTGGGACAGAACGTTGAGGCGGCCGCGATGGGCCATGCCGAGCACGATCTCCTTCAGCCCCATGGCGCCGCCGCGCTTGATGATCTGTTCCAGCGCGGGGATCAGCGCTTCGCCGCCGTCGAGACCGAAGCGCTTGGTGCCCTTGTACTTTACGTCGATGAACTGTTCGAAACCCTCGGCCTCGATCAGCTTCTGGAGGATGGCGATCTTTCCGCGCGGCGAAAATTCGATGGCCTTGTCCGGACCCTCGATGCGCTCCTGAATCCAGCCCTTCTCGTCCGGGTTGGAGATGTGCATGAACTCGACGCCGAGCGTGGAGCAGTAGGTCCGGCGCAGGATGTCGAGCATCTCGCGAACGGTGGCGAATTCCAGACCCAGCACGTGGTCGATGAAGATCGGGCGGTCATAGTCGGCTTCCGTGAAGCCGTAGGCCTCGGGCGAAAGCTCGTCATAGTCTTCCTTCTCCTCGGCCATGCCGAGCGGATCGAGATCGGCGTGCAGATGGCCGCGCATGCGATAGGCGCGGATCATCATGATGGCACGGACCGAATCGCGCGTGGCGCGCAGGACATCTTCCCCGGAAAGGGCAAGACCATTCGCGCCGGCCTTTTCCTTCACCTTGGTCGCGATGTGCTTTTCGACCTGGCTCCAGTCGCCATCGAGCGCGGAGACGAGTTCGCCATTGGCTGCCGGTGGCCAGCCTGGCTTCTGCCAGGTCGCGCCCTGCGCATTGCGGGCGACGTCGGCAGCGTCGTCCTTCAGGCTGGAAAAGAAGCCTCGCCACTCGTCGTCGACGCTGTCGGGCTGCTCCTGCCACTGGGCATAGAGTTCCTCGATATAGTCGGCATTGCCGCCATAGAGGAAAGAGGTCAGGGAAAACTGATCGTTGGCCTGGTCTTGTCGTGCCATGTCCTTGTCGGAGCTTCCGCCCCGTCTCCTGCGCATGTGGCGGGTACGGCCCGATCGGCCTCCCGCCACCTTGTTCCCCTTGCGGGGCGTTTAAGGCGCCCCTTTTTGCCACCGATTGCGCCGCTCAAATGGCAGAGACGGCGAAATCGGCCCGTGGTCAGCCCTTTATGGCTTCGACCAGCGTCTTTCCCAGCCGTGCCGGCGAGGGCGAGACCTTGATGCCGGCCGATTCCATGGCCGCGATCTTGTCCTCGGCGCCGCCCTTGCCTCCGGAAATCACGGCACCCGCATGGCCCATCGTGCGTCCGGGCGGTGCGGTGCGGCCCGCGATGAAGCCGGCCATCGGCTTCGCACGGCCCTTCTTGGCCTCGTCCTTGATGAACTGCGCGGCGTCTTCCTCGGCCGAGCCGCCGATCTCGCCGATCATGATGATCGATTCGGTCGCGTCGTCGGCCAGGAACATCTCGAGGATGTCGATGAACTCGGTGCCCTTGACCGGGTCGCCGCCGATGCCGACGGCCGTCGTCTGGCCGAGACCCTCGTTGGAGGTCTGGAAGACCGCCTCGTAGGTCAACGTGCCCGAACGCGAGACAACGCCGACCGATCCCTTGCGGAAGATCGAGCCCGGCATGATGCCGATCTTGCATTCGTCGGGCGTGACCAGGCCCGGGCAGTTCGGCCCGATCAGGCGCGACTTCGACTTGTCGAGCCTCGCCTTGACCTTGACCATGTCCATGACCGGGATGCCCTCGGTGATGCAGACGATCAGCTCCATCTCGGCCTCGATGGCCTCGATGATGGCGTCGGCGGCCCCTGCCGGCGGCACGTAGACCACCGAAGCGGTTGCACCGGTGCGCTCCCTGCCTTCGGCCACGGAGGAGAAGATCGGCAGGGTCTCACCCTTGGCGCCGGACCAGTTCTCGCCGCCCTTCTTGGGGTGGATTCCGCCGACCATCTGGGTGCCGTGATAGGCGAGCGCCTGTTCGGTGTGGAAGGTGCCGGTCTTGCCGGTCAGGCCCTGAACCAGAACCTTGGTGTTCTTGTCGATAAGGATGGACATTAATTCTGACCCTTCAGGTTCCGTTAGCCTTCGATCGCCGCGACGATCTTCTTGGCCGCGTCATCGAGATCGTCGGCGGCGGTGATCGCCAGTCCGGACTCGTTGAGGATCTTCTTGCCGAGCTCGACATTGGTGCCTTCTAGACGCACGACCAGCGGAACCTTGAGGCCCACTTCCTTGACGGCCGCCACGACGCCTTCGGCAATGACATCGCATTTCATGATGCCGCCGAAGATGTTGACCAGGATGCCTTCGACACGCGGGTCGGCCGTGATGATCTTGAACGCCGCCGCGACCTTCTCCTTGGAGGCGCCGCCGCCGACGTCGCAGAAATTGGCCGGCTCCTTGCCGTAGAGCTTGATGATGTCCATCGTGGCCATCGCCAGTCCGGCACCGTTCACCATGCAGCCGATATTGCCGTCGAGCGCCACATAGGCGAGATCCCACTTCGAGGCCTCGATCTCCTTGGCGTCTTCCTCGGTCTCGTCGCGCAGGGCCTTGATGTCGTCATGGCGAAACAGCGCATTGCCGTCGAAGGAAACCTTGGCGTCGAGCACGCGCAGGCGCCCGTTTTCCATCACGATCAGCGGGTTCACTTCCAGCAGGCTCATGTCCTTCTCGACAAAGGCCTTGTAGAGCGCGGGGAACAGCGTCTTGCCGTCCTCGGCCGCGTCGCCGTCGAGCTTCAGCGCGGCGTTGAGCTTGGCCACGTCGTCGGCCGTCACGCCCGCATCGGGGTCGATCGCCACGGTGATGATCTTCTCGGGCGTTTCCTCGGCCACGGCCTCGATGTCCATGCCGCCTTCGGTGGAGACCACGAAGGCCACCTGGCCCACGGTGCGGTCGACCAGGATCGACAGATAGAGCTCGCGGTCAATATCGGCGCCGTCCTCGATATAGAGGCGGTTGACCTGCTTGCCGGCATCGCCGGTCTGCTTGGTGACCAGCGTGTTGCCCAGCATGTCGCGCGAATGGGCGACCGCTTCCTCGACGGACTTGGCCAGCCTGACGCCGCCCTTGGCATCGGGGCCGAGTTCCTTGAACTTGCCCTTGCCGCGCCCGCCGGCGTGAATCTGGCTCTTGACCACATAGAGCGGGCCGGGAAGCGACTTCGCCGCACCTTCGGCCTCGTCCACGCTCATGATCGCGACGCCCTCGGCGACCGGTGCGCCAAAACCCTTGAGGAGCTGCTTGGCCTGATATTCGTGAATATTCATCGGTTGGCGTATCCTACTTGTCGAGCTGGGGGGCGATGCCGATGCACGCCTCGCAGAGGCCCTTCACCGAATCAACGGACTTGTCGAACATCTTCTGCTCGGACCGGTTGAGGTCGATCTCGATCACGCGCTCGACGCCGCCGGCGCCGATCACTGTCGGCACGCCGACATACATGTCCTTGACCCCGTACTGGCCCGACAGGTGCGCCGCGCAGGGCAGCACGCGCTTCTTGTCCTTGAGATAGGCGTCCGCCATCTCGATCGCGGAAGCTGCCGGCGCATAATAGGCCGATCCCGTCTTCAGGAGCCCGACGATCTCGGCACCGCCGTCACGCGTGCGCTGGACGATCTGGTCGAGCTTCTCCTTGGAGGTCCAGCCCATCTTGATGAGATCGGGCAGAGGGATGCCGGCAACGGTGGAATAGCGCGTCAGCGGCACCATGGTGTCGCCGTGGCCGCCCAGCACGAAGGCCGTCACGTCTTCGACGGAAACCTTGAACTCCTCGGCCAGGAAGTAGCGGAAGCGCGACGAATCCAGCACGCCGGCCATGCCGACCACCATGTTCTTGGGCAGGCCCGAGAATTTCTGCAGCGCCCACACCATGGCGTCGAGCGGGTTGGTGATGCAGATGACGAAGGCATTCGGCGCGTATTTGCGGATGCCGGCGCCGACCTGCTCCATCACCTTGAGATTGATGCCGAGGAGGTCGTCGCGGCTCATGCCGGGCTTGCGCGGCACGCCGGCGGTCACGATGCAGACATCGGCGCCCTCGATGGCCGAATATTCATTGGTGCCTGCAATGCGGGCATCAAAACCCTCGACGGGGGAGGATTGGGCGATATCGAGCGCCTTGCCCTGCGGCATGCCTTCGGCGATGTCGAACATGACGACGTCGCCCAGCTCCTTCAGACCGGCGAGATGAGCAAGGGTGCCTCCGATCATGCCGGAGCCAATGAGGGCAATCTTGTTGCGAGCCATGTCGGTGGATGTCCCCTTTTCTAGGTCGCGACGGCCGGTACGGCCATGCGAAAAAACGGCTGGGTCCGGGCGCGCCGGGTCCTTGGAAGTCGGGGCACGCATAGTCTCACCCCGCCGAAAATTCAACCGATTCTTGAGAGTGCCGCAAATTCAAACGTTTAGATGACAATTAACTTACGTAAACGTAAGAGTTTCTGGGCGATTTGCGGCTCGTTTGGTTGATATTTCGTTACCGTCAGGCGCTTCACACGTTCATCAATCAGGCCGTCCCCACTCGCTGCTGCGCATTTCTGCCAGTCGCGAGGCGGTGCGTTCGAATTCGAAACGTTCCCGGCCCGTCCCTTCGGGATACAGGCCCGCCGGCTCGGCGGCCGCGCTCGCGAAAAGCCGTATGTGCTTGTCGTAAAGCGTGTCGATAAGCAGGATCAGCCGCTTGGCCTCGTTGCGCTGGTCGGGACGAAGCACAGGGATGTCGTCGATGAAGACCGTGTCGAATGCCTCGGCAATGGCGAGATAGTCGCGCGCGGCGAGCGGCTGGGCGCACAGGTCGTCGAAGGTGAACCGGGCCGCCTTTCCATTCGCCTGGGGAATGCGGACCTGCCGACCCTTTACCGCGATCGTACGCGGCCCCTCGTCGTGACCCGAGACCGCGGTCTGCCAGGCAGCGTCCATCGATTGGCGTGCCTCCTCGCCCAGTGGCGTCACATAGACCGGCAGTTCGGACAGCTTGAGCTGGCGGTAGTCGGTATCGCCATCCAGGGCGAAGACGTCGCAATGTCGTTTCAGGATACCGATAAAGGGTTCGAAAAGGCCCCGATTCAGCCCGTCCTTGTAGAGGTCGTCAGGGGCGACGTTCGAGGTCGCCACCACGACCACGCCGTGTTGGAACAGAGCCGAGAACAGGCGCGACAGGATCATCGCATCGGCGATGTCGGACACCGCGAATTCGTCGAAACAGAGGACCCAGGCCTCGTCCGCCAGTGTGCGGGCGATCGGCGGAATCGGGTCCTTTTCCTTCGTCTCTCCCCGATTGAGGGCTTCGCGCTGACGCTGAATGCGGTCGTGAACGTCCGCCATGAAGTCGTTGAAGTGAACGCGCCTCTTCCGTCGCACAGGCACCAGTTCGAAGAACATGTCCATGAGCATGGTCTTGCCGCGCCCGACCCCGCCATGAATGTAGAGGCCGCGGACGGGATCCCTGGTCTCCCTGCGTTTGCCGAACAGCCAGCCCAGCGCACTCGACTTCGCCGCGAGACGTTTGGCGCGGAGTTCGGAAATCAGGCGATCCAGCTTCTCCGCCACACGGAGCTGCAGGGCATCGAGGCGCAGTGCCTCACTGCCGGTAAGATGCTCGTATCTTTGCCGGACGGAACGGAATTCGGGCGTGCCCGCGAGCGAGGCCGCGGCGGCGGCCGGCTCGTTCTTGTCCCGCGCCGGAGCCACCTGGCGTCAGCGGACCAGGGAAACCGACTGGCCGCTCGAGGTCTGGCCCTCGAACCGCCCGCTCGACGAGAAGAGACGGGCAAGCGCCGAACCGCTCTCGTCGTAGAGCGTCAGCTGGGAGCCCGAGACGTTCCACGATTTCACCTGGTCAAGCGGCGCCGGGCACCGCAGCGGACCGGCACGGAAACCTTCGCCGAACCGGGTCTGGGGCGTGGCGATCCGGCAGCTCTGTCCACCGACCGAGGCGTTCCAGACGCCCGCGACACTGCCAGCGGAGATTTCCTGCGCGCCCTGCGGCGGCAGGGACGCCATCTGCGGGTCGCCGCCGTCTGGGCGGCCCTCCGTGTCGGCGAATTCGCCATTGCCAAAATCGTCTTCCTGTCCGGGCGGAGCAGGGAACTGAGAGGCATCCGACATGCCGGGCTGCCCTGGTGGCGGCAACTGGCCTGTCTGGACCTGGCCTGTGGGGGCTGCCATGAGGGGCGCAGGTGCGGGAGCCGGCGCGCGCGTATTGACCCCGGAGAACCGCTCACTGGTACAGCCGGCGAGCGTTAGGGCGGCCACGGCCGCGGTCAGTATGCCAATTCTGGTAAAATTCATTATCACCTCCGGCGAAGCCTGGGCTTCGCTGGTTCAGTTGCATGTCCCCTGCATCACCAGAATAGTGGCGAAGTTTGGGTAAATCCAACCACCCCATGGTTAATTATTGGTTGCGGCCGATCCTGTGCCGCCTATCGACGGAACTCGCAGGCGGTCAAAACGTTCCGTTCCATGTAGATCACATATCACGAGGGGTCGTCATGTTAGACTGGATTCTAATTCTGCTCGTCATCGCCGCTGTCGCTGGCCTTCTCGGCCTTAACGCGATCTCCGGCGTCGCGCTCACAGGCGCCAAGATACTGATCGGCGTGGTGCTCGTATTGTTCCTTCTCATGCTTCTCGGCGTCTACGCGGTCGCGTGAATCAGGGTTGGCGTCTGGCAAAACAAGGCCTGATGGGCCATATAGGCCCGAAGTTCCTTGGATCTGGAGATCATGACGGCCAGCGCCCCCTTTGCCAGGATGAACGGGCTCGGCAACCAGATACTGGTTGTCGACATGCGTGGTCGCACCGATGAGGTGACCGCGCAGGCCGCGCTTGCTCTCGCAGGCGACGGCGCGACGAGGTTCGATCAAATCATGGCGGTCCATGATCCCCGTTCCGCCGGCACTGCCAGTTACGTCCGCATCCTGAATGCCGACGGCTCTGCCGCCCAGGCATGCGGCAACGGCATGCGCTGCGTGGTGCAGGCACTCGCCGCGGAGACGGGACAGCGCGTTTTCACGTTCGAGACGATTGCCGGCATTCTTGCCGCGGAGGAACATGATGACGGCTCGATCTCCGTCGACATGGGCGTGCCCCGCCTCGCATGGCAGGACATCCCGCTTGCCGAGGAATTCGCGGATACGCGGATGATCGAACTGCAGGTCGGTCCGATCGAGGCGCCCGTGCTGCATTCGCCCTCGGTCGTTTCGATGGGCAACCCCCATGCGATCTTCTGGGTTGATCGGGACGTCTGGTCCTACGATCTGGAACGGTTCGGCCCGATGCTGGAAAACCATCCCATCTTTCCCGAACGCGCCAATATCTCGATCGCCCGCGTGACCGCACCGACGGCGCTCGCTTTGCGCACCTGGGAGCGGGGGGCGGGCTTGACGCGTGCCTGCGGCACGGCCGCCTGCGCCGCGGCGGTCTCGGCCGCCCGCACCGGACGCACGGGCCGGAACGTGACGGTCACCGTCCCGGGCGGCGATCTGCAGATCTCGTGGCGCGAGGACAACCACGTCATCATGACCGGCCCCGCCGAGTGGGAATTCTCCGGCACGCTCGATCCGTCGACCGGTGCCTGGCAGCGCGACGTCCAGGACGTGGCCTGATGGCGGTCGAGATCGTCACTTTCGGTTGCCGGCTCAACGCCTATGAATCCGAAGTCATGCGCGGCGAGGCGGAAAAGGCCGGGCTCGGCGAACTGGCGGGCGGCGCCATCGTGGTCAACACCTGCGCGGTGACTGCCGAGGCCGTGCGCCAGGCCCGCCAGACGATCCGCAAGGCGCGCCGCGACAACCCGGCCGCGCGGATCATCGTCACCGGCTGCGCGGCCCAGACGGAGGCCGCCACCTTCACCGAGATGGAGGAGGTCGATCTCGTTCTCGGCAATGAAGAAAAGCTGAAGGCCCATAATTATCGGGCGCTGCCGGATTTTGGCGTCAATCACTTCGAAAAGGCCCGCGTCAACGACATCATGTCGGTCACCGAGACCGCGGGCCACATGGTCGATGCCATCGAGGGCCGGGCCCGTGCCTTCGTGCAGGTCCAGAACGGCTGCGACCACCGCTGCACCTTCTGCATCATCCCGTTCGGGCGCGGAAACTCGCGCTCCGTTCCGATGGGCGCGGTCGTCGACCAGGTCAGGCGGCTGGTCGACAATGGCTACGCCGAAGTGGTGCTGACCGGCGTCGACATGACGAGCTATGGCGCAGACCTGCCCGGCAAGCCGCGCCTCGGCCGGCTCGTGGCGACCATCCTGAGACAGATACCCGATCTGGCGCGGCTGCGGCTTTCCTCGATCGATTCCATCGAAGCGGATGCGGAACTGCTGGAGGCCATAGCCTCGGAGACGCGGCTGATGCCGCATCTGCACCTGTCGCTGCAGCATGGCGACGACATGATCCTCAAGCGCATGAAGCGGCGCCACGGCCGCGACGATTCCATCCGTTTCTGCGCCGACATCCGGGCCGTGCGCCCCGATATCGTCTTCGGGGCCGATATCATCGCCGGCTTCCCGACCGAGACCGACGCGATGTTCGCCAATTCGCTCGCGATCGTCGAGCAATGCGGACTCACCCATCTGCACGTCTTCCCGTTCTCGCCGCGCGAGGGAACGCCGGCGGCCCGCATGCCGCAACTGCCGCGCAGGCTGGTAAAGGAACGTGCCGCCATGTTGCGGCAGGCGGCTGGGGATGCCTATGCACGTCATCTTTCGTCACTCGGCGGGACGCGGCAGCGCATCCTCATCGAGCGCGAGGGTCTGGGCCGGACGGAAGGTTTCACCTTGTGTTCGATCGACCACGGGAGCCCCGGCGAGATCGTTGAGGCGACGATTGCCGGGCATGACGGCGAGAGGCTGATCGCAGCCGCAGTGGAAGCAGAGGCGGCCTGATGGCTTTCGGTTTCATCAAGAAAGTATTTTCCTTCGGCAAGAAGGAAGCCGAGCCGACGCCCGCCGAAGAGGCAGGGCCCACCGAGAGCTTGGAAGCCGCGCCAGCGCCTGCGGCGCCCGTCCCGCCGGCGCCACCGCCCGAAGAAGCAAGAGCCGTATCCGAGGCGGAAAAGCCCGTCGAAGGGCCGGTGCCCTCCTTCCTGGTCACCGACCGCGCCGATGCCGAGCCGACGCATTCGCCAGCGCCCGTTTCCGAAGCCCCGCCGATCGTCGAGACGCCCGCCGAACCTTTGCCGCCGCAAGCGGAACCGCCAGTTCCCGTCGAGGAGCCGGCCAGGCCGCAGCCATCCGTACCGCCCGCGACGGAGGAGACGCCTTCCCCGGTCGAGGCTGCCTCTCCCGAGGTGGCAACTCCCCAGCCCGAAGAAGCCTCGGAACCGGCGGTCGTCCCTCCCCCGGCCGAAACCGCGCCCGCCGCCGAGATCGCGCCGCCGATCCGCCAGGTCGAGCCCATCCATGCCGACCCCCTGCGCGAGGAGATCGCGCCCGAACCCTCGCCGCTGCCCGAGCCGCCGCGCCCGTCCGATGCCGGAAGGGTGCGGATCGCGCGGGACGTCGAGCGCGCGGTGCCCGAAGCGCCCCTGTCGGCCTCGGCACCCGAAGCGAGAAAGCCATGGTTCCAGCGGCTGCGCGAAGGTCTGTCGCGGTCCTCGCGCGAGCTGGGCGACCAGATCGCGGGCGTCTTCAACAAGCGCAAGCTCGACGAGGATACGCTCCAGGATCTGGAAGACGTGCTCATCCGCGCCGATCTCGGCATCGACACCGCAATGCGCGTCACCGACGCGCTTTCGGTCGGCCGCTACGGCAAGGACGTGTCGGATGTGGAAGTGCGGGCCATCATGTCTGCCGAGATCGAGAAGGTGTTGGCGCCCGTCGCACTGCCGCTCGAACTCGATCTTTCCCACAAGCCACACGTGATTCTCGTCGTTGGCGTCAACGGCACCGGCAAGACCACGACCATCGGCAAGCTGGCCGCCAAGCTGACGGCCGGTGGTCTCTCCGTCATGCTGGCCGCCGGCGACACTTTCCGGGCCGCGGCGATCGAGCAGCTGAGAATCTGGGGCGACCGCACCAATTCGGTGGTGATTTCTACGAAACATGGCGCCGATGCCGCGGGGCTCGCCTACGAGGCCTTCGAAAAGGCGCGGGCTTCCGGGTCCGACGTGCTCATCATCGACACGGCCGGCCGGCTGCAGAACAAGACCGAGCTGATGGCGGAACTCGAGAAGATCGTGCGGGTGCTGCGCAAGCTCGATCCGGAGGCGCCGCACACGGTGTTGCAGACGGTCGATGCGACGACCGGCCAGAATGCCCTTAATCAGGTCGAAATCTTCAAGAATGTTGCAGGCGTCAACGGGCTGGTCATGACCAAGCTTGACGGCACGGCGCGCGGCGGCATTCTCGTGGCGATCGCGGCCAAGCACAAGCTGCCCGTCTATTTCATCGGCGTCGGCGAACAGGTCGACGATCTGGAACCCTTTTCGGCAAGCGACTTCGCAAAGGCGATCGCGGGAGTATCGGAATGAGCGAACGTATCCTCGAGCGCGACCCGAGCGATCCGAAGAAGAAGGAAGAAATCCATCCGGTGCTGAAGCTGGCGCTGGAACTGGGACCGCTGATGGTCTTCTTCTTCGCCAATGCGCGGGGCGAATGGCTGGCCGAGCGCTTCCCCGCGCTGGGTGAGCTCGGCGGCCCGCTTTTCATCGCCACTGCCCTGTTCATGGTCGCCATGGCGATATCCTTGTCAGTCTCCTGGCTGCTCGTGCGCAGCCTGCCGATCATGCCGCTCGTCTCCGGCATCGTCGTCTTCGTGTTCGGCGCGCTGACGCTCTATCTCCAGGACGAGATCTTCATCAAGATGAAGCCGACCATCGTCAATTCGCTGTTCGGCGCCGTGCTGCTGGGCGGCCTGTTCTTCGGCAAGCCGCTGCTCGGCTATGTCTTCGACAGCGCCTTCAAGCTCGACGCCGAGGGCTGGCGCAAGCTGACCTTGCGCTGGGGCTGGTTCTTCTTCTTCCTCGCCGTCCTGAACGAAGTCGTGTGGCGCGGCTTCTCGACCGATTTCTGGGTCGCCTTCAAGGTGTGGGGCACGATGCCCATCACGATCGCCTTTACGATGGCGCAGATGCCGCTCATCATGCGTCACGCGCTGGGTGAGGAAAAGCAGCCGGCGGAGTAGGGGAGAGAAATGGATTTCATCACCAGCCGCGAGGAACTCCGCGCCCATTATGGCGCCGCGCATGTCCTGGCGATCAAGAAGGCGCTGCCGGCGCTCGACCATCATTCAAAGGCCTTCATCGCGCGCAGCCCGTTCGTGCTGATCGGCTCGTCGGACATGGCCGGCAATGGTGACGTGACGCCGAAGGGTGACAGGCCCGGTTTCGTCGCGATCCTCGACGACACCACCATCGCCATCCCCGACCGCCCCGGGAACAACCGACTCGATACGTTCGAGAACGTGATCGAAAATCCTGCTGTCGGCCTTCTGTTCGTCATCCCCGGGATGAACGAGACCCTGCGCGTCAACGGGCTCGGGCGCATCACCGCCGATATGGCCCTGCGCGAGACATTCGCCATCGAAGGCCGCGTGCCCGCTACCGTCCTGGTGGTCGAGATCAAGGCCTGCTACATGCACTGCGCGAAGGCCTTCATGCGCTCCAAGCTGTGGGCGCCGGAAAGCTGGCCTGCGCGCGAGACCCTGCCGACGCTGGGCCAGATCCTGCGCGATCAGGTGGCGCTTTCGGAATCGGCCCGGCAGCTGGATGACGGGCTCGACCAGGCCTACGCCAAGTCGATGTGGTAGGCCTCAGCCTTCCCAGGCGATCCAGCGCCCGTGGAAATCCACCCTGGCCAGACGCCGGGTGGCGCCGCCTGGCCAGAGGGTCAGCGACAAGACCGCATGACCGCTTTCCCCCGGCGTGGGCTCCATGCGCAGATGCGCCAGGGGCGCGGCGTCCGTGGCTCTTGCGCCAGCCTGTTCGAGCGCGGTCTCGATGCGCGCCTTGGTCGTCTCCGGCATGTATTGCCACATGATCGAGTGCATCAGCACATAGGCGGCGCCATCCGGTCGCGCCGCCAGTTCCCGCTCGACGAAATCCGCCGCATCCTCACCGGTCAACCGGAAGGGATGCTGCTCGGCAACCTTCATGGCCGCCTCCAGCCGGTCCATGCGATGGGGCTGATCCGGCCAGAGATAGGCCTTCAGGCGAAGCCGCTGGCCGGGATCGGCGATGTCGACCGGCATGCGGTCGCAGCCTGCACGGGCGACGATGGCCAGCCGCCCGTCGAGAGGCGGCGGCGCGCCTTCCACCTGCGGCGACAGCTTGACCGGCGAGGTCGCCGCGCCCCAGCTTTCGTTTTCATAGCCGTAGTCGAACCGGTCGAGATTGAGGTTGAGGCCCGCGCTGGCGCCGATCTCGCCGAGGGCGAGCCCCATGCCCGTTTCGCGCGCGACCAGCAGCAGGCCCGGCAACAGCATCGCCGATCGCGCGATCTCGTTGGTCTGCGGCGGGGAGTCGATGAAGCCGCAAATGAAGGCGTCGTGGCGGCGGAGCGCGGCCTGGACCGCCTCGCGCAAGACGCCCTCCTCCGTCCGGTTTGGCGGATATTGTGCCGCAAGTTCGTCGTCAGCCCCGGAAAGCACCAGCGCATGCAGGGCGCCGCACAGCCGCAGGGCGAGCGCGTCGGCGCCAGGATCGCCTTGCCAGTTCAGGGCCTTTTGGCCCGTAGCGGTGGCCTCGTCGAGCAGGTCGGCTAGCAGCCGGCATATGCGGGCCGTGAAGGGCGAGCCGAGCCGGTCGCATGCCCTCGCCTGGGATTCGAAATGGTCCTTCGGGAATGCGCTCATTCAGCCGCCAGTGCCGCCTCGATCGCCGGCACCAGTTCCTCGCGGAAGGAGGCGGCGGTGAAGGGTCCGACATGCTTGTAGACGATCGTGCCGTCGCGCCCCACTAGGAAGGTCTCCGGCACGCCATAGACACCCCAGTCGATCGCGGTGCGTCCCGAGCCATCGACCCCGATCGCATCGAACGGGTTGCCGAGCTCGCCCAGGAAGCGGCGCGCATTCTCCGGCCGGTCCTTGTAGTTGATGCCGGCGATGGTCACGCGACCATCCTCGGCCAGCGCCATCAAATAGGGGTGTTCCTGCCTGCACGGCACGCACCAGGAGGCCCAGACATTGACCAGCGTCACCTGCCCTTCGAAGCTGGCCGAGTCGATGCCCGGCAGTGGCGAGTTATCGAGGGGCGGCAGATTGGTTGCCGGCGCCTCGGCCCCGATCAGCGCCGAGGGCACCACGGAGGCGTCGCGACCCGACAGGAGCTGCAGCAGGAAAAGGCCCGCCAGCGCCATGAACACCATCAGGGGCAGAAGTGCCGGCCACAGGCGCCGCCGCGGCGCCGGAGTTTCGGTCTCGGTGCTCACGGCGTTTCCTTGCGGTCCGAGCGCCGCCTGATTCCGCGCGCCTCCAATTCCGCCAGTTCGCGTCGCCGGAAACGATGGTCGAGCATCAGCCAGCCGGCAATGCCTGCCAGCACCAGGAAGGTGGCCGCATAGGCGGCGAAGACATAGGCCTCATGCGTCATGCGGGGCCCCTCGGCGCACGGTCGGCGCCGCGCGCTGCCAGTCGCCGCATCGCGGCCACGCGCCGTGCCCAGATCTCGTTGCGCATGGCCACCAGATGGAAGGCCACGAAGAGGAGGGAAAAGCCCAGCGCCATGACCAGCAGCGGCCACAGCATGGTCGGATGAATTGCCGGGCCGTCCATCCTGATCACGGAAGCCGGCTGGTGCAGCGTGTTCCACCAGTCGACGGAGAAGCGGATGATGGGGATGTTGACGAAGCCTACAAGCGTGACGATCGCGGCAGCCTTGGCCGATCGGGACGGGTCGTCCAGCGCCCGCGTCAGGGCGATGATGCCGAGATAGAGCAGGAACAGCACGAAGACGGAGGTGAGACGCGCATCCCAGACCCACCAGGTGCCCCACATGGGCTTGCCCCAGATCGAACCGGTGACGAGAGCGATGAAGGTGAATGCCGCTCCCAGCGGCGCCGCCGCCTTGAGCGAGACGTCGGCCAGCGGATGCCGCCAGACCAGTGTTCCCAGCGCGGACGCCGCCATCAGCGAGTAGCAGAGCATGGACAGCCAGGCAAAGGGCACATGCACATACATGATGCGCACGGTCTCGCCCTGCTGGTAGTCCTGCGGCGCGGTGAAGCTCATATACAGTCCCACCGCCAGCACGAGTGCGGCGATTGCCCCCACCCACGGGATCAGCCACCCTGCAATCGAAAGAAAGCGGGTAGGGTTGGCTACGTCCATCCAGCTGCGGATCGGGGTGGCGGTATCGCTCATGGCGTCCTCAATAAACCGGCCGCAACGGCCATGCAATTGACGGCAATCAATCCGGCGTGACCCGGGGGCGATGTGTCGCGGTCCCGTGGCCGGTTTCAGTCTGCATTGGCCTTGAGCGCCAGGCTGGCGGCGAGGGGGCCGATCACCGCGAAAAACAGGCTCAGAGCGGCAAGAATAAGGAAAGGCGGCCAGAAGGGCTGCGGGTCCGTGGTTGCGCCGTAGCTGGCCGCGACGCCGAAGATCAGCACGGGGATGGCCAGTGGCAGGACCAAGACCGAAACCAGGAGACCGCCGCGCGGCAGCGAGACGGCCACTGCCGCGCCCACCGCGCCGATGAAGGCCAGTGCCGGCGTGCCCACCGCCAGGGTCAGAGTGGCCGCGCCGATGCCCGCAGGGTCCATGTTCATGAACACGCCCAGTACCGGCGCCGCAATGACGAGAGGCAGGATGGCTGCGGTCCAGTGGGCCAGGCATTTGATGAAGACGGTGAAGGCCAGCATGTGACGGTCACCGGCAAGGATCAGGAGGTCGAGCGACCCGTCCTCCCGATCGGCCTGGAACAGGCGATCGAGGCCGAGCAGGCCGGCGAGCAACGCGCCGATCCAGAGGATGGCCGGTCCGATACGGGCGAGCAGGTTGAGGTCGGGTCCGACCCCGAATGGCACGACGGCAATGACGGCCAGGAAAAACAGCACGCCCACCAGCGCGCCGCCGCCGGCACGGATGCCCAGCCTCACATCACGGAGAAAAAGCGCGCGCATGTGGATCAGCCCGCCGGCGTTTCGGCGGCGCCGGTACTGCGCGGATCATGGCCTGTCGGCGCGGCGCGGATGGTCATCGATGCCCCTCGCGGCCGCGCGAGAAGGGCGCGGCCTGGATGCGAGCGGTCTAGCCCGTCCCCGACGGGTTGTGAAGGCGGTGGCGGCGCGATTTGCCGCGCGCCTTATTGCAGGCCTTCTGCCGACGAGACCGCAGAAGGCGCCTGGCGGTCCACGAAGCTGCCATAGACAAAGCCGCGCACGCCCTCATGTTCGACCTCGCACCAGTTGGGGCAGTCGTCGACGATCGAAACCGAGGCGCTCTGCGGCAGGACCTTCAGGATCTGGGCATCGTTCTCGGGGGCAGCACGCATGTTCACATGGCTCGTCACGGTGCCCTGGCCGATCGGACCCGATGCAGCGGCGTCGCCGTCGGCAAGCGCGAAGACGTCGCGGTTCTCGTTAGCAAGCCGGCTTTCGAGCGCCGCGACCTCGATGTCGCTCTCGGCAATCGCCACGACGTCGCCGCGTCGAGCGTCGCCGGCATCCATCGCATCGATCGCGGCCGTCGTCGCGTTGCGGTCGGGCTCCAGATCGAAGGCCTGGGCAAAGGCATCGACATCGGTTGCGCGCTCGTGCTGCTCGCCCAGAAGCTCGGCCAGTTCACGCGCGGCGGTGCGCGAGGGCTGCATCGTGCCGGCCGACGACCACCGCGCCTCGTCGGGCAGGCCTGGGGCCGTGTCGGTGGGCTCCAGCAACGCGATGCGGGTTGCCTTCTCCACCGTGGGCCGGGGCGCACTGGCAAGAGCGGCGACCTCGGATTCGACCACCTCCTGTGCGGGCAGCTCCGCGTCCACGGCCTCGACGGCCACGATTTCCTCAACCTCCTGGGAAAGCGCGATTTCAGCCGGGGTCTGGGGCGGCAGGGCCAGCGTCACCAGAGCGGCACCCAGCAGGGCGGCGCCGGCGATGCTGGCGCTGCGGACAGGGTGGCGGCGGATCATGCGCAACGGCGAAAAGCGAGGCATCTGTGTGGAAGGATAGGCGGGCGTGCGCGATGCCTTCCGGAAAAATTCGGTCATGTCGGACACTCCAACACGGCATTTCGGTACTTGGTGTCTTATCCCCATCGGTGTGGCGCGTGCCGGTCGCGCTCGTTCAACCGATCAGGCGGACCCGACTCCCGCCTGCAGGCTCATGTCTGACGGGTGATTGTGGCCGTCATGCGTCAAAGGTTAAGTCTTCGTAACCCGTGTCGTGCCAACGCTTGACTTTCTGGGCCGTCGCGGCCGATGTGCCTGCTCCTCTCTGCGGACATGCTCTCCATGACCCATCTGGATCGTTCGATTGCCGTGCGGCGCGGCCGTTGGGCCGTGGCGGCGGCCTTTTTCGTCAACGGTTTCCTGCTCGGCGGCTGGGCGCTGCAGATTCCCTCCCTCATGTCGCGGCTTGCCATCGGCGAGACGACGCTGGGGCTTCTCATCCTGGTCCTTGGTCTGGGGGCGCTCGTCGCCATGCCATGGTGCGGGTTCCTCATAGGGCGAATCGGGTCGCGGCCGGTGCTGTTGGCGCTTGCCTTCGCCGCCACGCCCGGGTTGCTGCTGGTCGCGCTCCTGCCGCATGTGGCAGTCGCCGTGCCGGCGCTGTTCCTGTTCGGCGCGGTGGTGGGGGGCATGGACGTGGCGATGAACGCCAATGCCGTCTCCGCCGAACGCCAGCTCGGCCGGCCCATCATGTCGTCCTCGCACGGCTTCTGGAGCCTCGGCGGCTTTGCGGGCGCGGCCAGCGGCGGGCTGGTGATCCAGCAATTCGGAAATCTGGCTCATGCCGGCGCGGCCAGCCTCGTGGCATTCGTCGTGGTGGCCCTTGCGGCACGCCATGTCGTCGAAGGCGACAGACCGGTGGAGACCGGGCGCCAGAAGCTGCGCCTTCCTTCCAATCCGCTGATCTACCTGATCGGCGTCATCGCGCTTCTTTCCATGATTCCCGAAGGCACGGTGCTCGACTGGGGGGCGCTGTATCTCAAGCAGGAGCTGGGCGCCGACATCGCCGTGGCCGGGCTCGGCTTCGCCGCCTTCTCGGCCACCATGGCGGTGATGCGCTTCGTGGGCGACGGCATTCGCGGGCGGTTCGGCGCTGTCGCCACGCTGCGTGTCTCGAGCCTCGTGGCAGCACTTGGCATGGCCGGCGCCGGTTTCGCGCCCGGTCCCGCCATTGCGATCCTGGCGATGGCGGTTGCCGGCCTTGGCATCGCCAACATGGTGCCGATCGCCTTTTCGGCAGCCGGCAACCAGCCCGGCATGGTCGCCGGGACGGGCATCGGCATCGTCACCACCATGGGCTATTCCGGCATTCTCGTGGCTCCTTCGCTGATCGGCTTCGTGGGAGAACATTTCGGCTTCGCGCCGATCTTCGCCGTGCTGGCGGTGCTGCTGTGCATCGTGGCCATGTCCGCGAGGCTGGCGCGCAGCGCCGATTTCAGCGCGTCGCTCGACAAGGGCTAGGCGGCAGCCGGTCAGCCTGAAACGAAAAAGGCCCGGGCATTGCCCGGGCCTCGCGTCTTGCGGTGCGCGGCCGATCAGGCCACCAGGTCGCGCAGCACGTAGTGCAGGATCCCGCCATTGCGGAAATAGTCCAGCTCGTCCAGCGTATCGATCCGGCAGTGCACAGTGATGTCCTTGGTGGTGCCGTCCGAATAGGTGATCTTCGCCGTCATCATGGCGCGCGGCTTGATCGCATCGAGGCCCTCGATGCTCACCGTCTCGTCGCCCTTGAGGTTGAGCGAGGCCCAGGAGACGCCCTCTTCCATGACGAAGGGGATGACGCCCATGCCGACGAGGTTCGAGCGGTGGATGCGCTCGAAGCTCTGGGCGATGACCGCCCGCACGCCCAGAAGGTTCGTGCCCTTGGCCGCCCAGTCGCGCGAGGAGCCGTTGCCGTATTCGACGCCGGCGAAGACGACCAGCGGCACGCCCTCCTCCTTGTAGCGCATGGCTGCGTCATAGATCGACAGCTCGTCCTTGGACGGATAGTGGATCGTGTAGCCGCCCTCGCGCCCATTCTCGCCCAGCATGTGGTTGCGGATGCGGATATTGGCGAAGGTGCCGCGCATCATCACCTCGTGATTGCCGCGCCGCGTGCCGTACTGGTTGAAGTCCACCACCTCGACGCCGTTGTCCATGAGGTACTTGCCGGCGGGCGATGCCGCCTTGATGGAGCCGGCGGGCGAGATGTGGTCGGTGGTGATCTTGTCGCCGAACAGGCCCAGGATGCGCGCACCCTTGATGTCGCCTGCCGCCCGCGGCGTCTTGTCCATGCCGGAGAAATAGGGCGGGTTCTGCACATAGGTGGAGTGGTCGTCCCAGGCATAGGTCTGGCCGGCAGGTGCCTGCACCTTCTGCCAGTTCTCGTCGCCCTTGAACACGTCGGCATAGCGCGAGGCGAAGAGCTCGCGGGTCACGTGCTTCTCGATGAACTCGTTGATCTCCAGCGAAGTCGGCCAGATGTCCTTGAGATAGACCGGGTTGCCGTCGCGATCCTCGCCGAGCGGCTCGGTGGTCAGGTCGATCTTGACCGAGCCGGCCAGCGCGTAGGCGACGACCAGCGGCGGCGAGGCGAGATAGTTCGCCTGCACGTCGGGCGACACGCGGCCCTCGAAATTGCGGTTGCCCGACAGGACGGAGGCGGCGATCAGGCCCTTGTCGTTGATCGTCTCGGAGATCGGCAGCGGCAGCGGGCCGGAATTGCCGATGCAGGTGGTGCAGCCGAAGCCGACCAGGTTGAAGCCGAGCTGGTCGAGCTCCTTCTGCAGGCCGGCCTTCTCGAGATATTCGGCCACCACCTGGCTGCCGGGCGCGAGCGAGGTCTTGACCCACGGCTTCTGCTTGAGGCCCAGCCGGTTGGCGTTGCGGGCCAGCAGTCCGGCGCCGATCAGCACGCTCGGGTTGGAGGTGTTGGTGCACGAGGTGATCGCCGCGATCGCCACGTCGCCGTGGCCGAGATCGTGGTCGGTGTCCTTGACCGGGTAACGCTTCTCCAGATCGCCGGTCTTCTTGTATTCGCTGGCCATCGCAGCCTCGAAACCCGCCGCGATGTCGCCCAGCGCCACGCGGCCTTCAGGCCGCTTCGGTCCGGCCATGGAAGGCACGACGTCGCCCAGGTCGAGCTCCAGCGTGTCGGTGAAGACGGGGTCTTCCATGCCGTTCTCGCGCCACATGCCCTGCGCCTTGCAATAGGCCTCGACCAGCGCCAGACGATCGGTGTCGCGGCCGGAATTCTCCATGTAGCGCACGGTTTCGCCGTCGACCGGGAAGAAGCCGCAGGTGGCGCCATATTCGGGTGCCATGTTGCCGATGGTGGCCCGGTCGGCCAGCGTCATGTTGGCGAGGCCCTCGCCGAAGAATTCGACGAACTTGCCGACCACGCCCTTCTTGCGCAGCATCTGGGTGACGGTCAGCACCAGATCGGTCGCGGTCACGCCTTCCTTCAGCCTGCCGGTCAGGCGGAAGCCGATCACCTCGGGCAGGAGCATCGACACGGGCTGGCCGAGCATGGCGGCCTCTGCCTCGATGCCGCCCACGCCCCAGCCGAGCACGCCGAGGCCGTTGATCATGGTGGTGTGGCTGTCGGTGCCTACGCAGGTGTCGGGATAGGCGACCGTCTCGCCGGTCTCGTCATTGGTCCACACGACCTGGCCCAGATATTCGAGGTTCACCTGGTGGCAGATGCCGGTGCCGGGCGGCACGACGCGGAAGTTGCGGAACGCCTGCTGGCCCCATTTCAGGAATTTGTAGCGCTCCTGGTTGCGCTGGTATTCCAGTTCCACATTGCGGGCGAAGGCGAGCGGCGTGCCGAACTCGTCGACGATCACCGAATGGTCGATGACGAGGTCGACCGGCACCAGCGGGTTGATCTTTTCCGGGTCGCCGCCGAGCGATGCCATCGCATCGCGCATCGCCGCCAGATCGACCACCGCGGGAACGCCGGTGAAATCCTGCATCAGGACGCGGGCCGGGCGATAGGCGATCTCGACGCCGGCGGTGCCCTTGTCGTCCAGCCACTTCGCGACGGCCTCGATCGATTCCTTGGTGACGGAGCGGCCGTCCTCGTTGCGCAGCAGGTTCTCGAGCAGCACCTTCATCGAGAAGGGCAGGCGGGTCACACCGGCAAGCCCGTTCTTCTCCGCCTCCTTGAGGTCGAAATAGACGTGATCCTTTCCGTTGACGGAAAGGATCTTGCGGCATTTGAAGCTGTCGAGCGAATTTGACACTGGCGATCCCTAGCTAACTGTCGGTTGCCGAGGGGACCGGACGCCAGTGTGCATGAATAGCGCAAAGGTGCGGGTGCGATCATTTCCGCTGTCCGTTCCCCGCGCTGTGTTTGGCAGCGCAAGCTCGGCGCAAAAGGCTGACACGCCGACCGCTGGCGTGGTTGCGGGTTCTATAGTGAATTTCGTAAGAGGATAAAAGCCCGACGGAAGGCGAATTTGCCCGCATTCGCGGGTATGGCGGATTGCGAGGCAGGAATGCGGCTTGTTGCCGAGAAGCTGGCGGGTGAACGAGGCGGCGAAATCGTCTTCGCCGACATCTCCTTTGCGCTCGCTTCAGGCGAGGCGCTGGTGGTCACGGGCCCGAACGGCTCCGGCAAATCCACCATGCTGCGCATCGTCGCCGGTCTCCTGCCGCCGGCCGGCGGCTCCGCCATACTCGAAGGCGGCGGCGAGGAATGGCCCACCGTCGCCTCCGCCTGCCATTATCTGGGCCACACCAATGCGATGAAGACGGCGCTCACGGTCACCGAGAATCTCGGTTTCTGGCGCGACTTCATGGGATATCCGCATCTGGAAATCGACGAGGCGCTGGACATGGTGGGCTTGCCCGACATCGGGCACCTGCCCTTCGGCTATCTGTCCACCGGCCAGAAGCGCCGGGTGGCCATCGCGCGCATGCTCACCAGCTATCGGCCCGTCTGGCTGGTTGACGAGCCGACGGCCGGCCTCGACAAGGCGTCGGAAAAGGGCTTCGAGGACCTCATGCAGCAGCATCTGGAAGATGGCGGCATCATCGTGGCCGCCACTCACCTGCCGCTCGACCTGACCGACCCGCGCCGGCTGGAGATGTCCGCCGCGCGGCCGGAATCGGCATCACCTTTCGCCGAATATGGCTGAGCCGACCCGTACCGACGTCGCCCCGAAGGCGATGGCGGTCTCGTAGTCGCCCGACATTCCCATCGAGAGCTTTGCGACGCCTGCTTCCCGGGCGAGCTTTTCGAGAAGCGCGAAATGCGGCCCGGGATTTTCGTCGAACGGCGGGATGCACATCAGGCCTTCGATCCGGAGTCCGTGTTCGGTGCGGCAGCGCTCGACGAAGCCGACCGTCTCCCTGGGATCGATGCCGGCCTTCTGCTCTTCCAGCCCGGTATTTACCTGGACATAGAGACGCGGCGTCCGGCCCTGTTTCTTCATCTCCTTGGCAAGTTCTTTGGCGATCTTCTCGCGGTCGACCGTCTCGATGACGTCGAAGAGCGCGACCGCCTCCTTGGCCTTGTTGGATTGCAGCGGGCCGATGAGATGCAGCTCGATCTCACGGAATTCCTCCTTCAACGCCGGCCATTTGCCCTGCGCTTCCTGGACCCTGTTTTCGCCGAAGACGCGCTGTCCGGCCTCGATCACGGGGCGTATGGCATCGGCCTCGAAGGTCTTGGAAACGGCGACCAGCGCGACCGCTCCCGCCTCGCGCCCTGCCTGGCTTTCCGCCTTGGCGATCCTGCTGCGAACCTCGTGAAGGCGTGTCACCGCATCCTGCATCGAGAACTCCTTCTTGCCGGCCGGGAGTGTTGACGCCCCCGGCAAAGCGTGGTGAAGGTCCGCCCGGACCCTTTCCGCCCCTGTTTAAGGGAAACCGACGGCATGGCAACCGAACGCTACAATCCGCGCGCATCCGAACCGAAATGGCAGAAGGCCTGGGACGAGGCGGCGCTGTTTGCGACCGACAATTCCGACCCGCGGCCCAAATATTACGTGCTGGAGATGTTTCCCTATCCGTCGGGGCGCATCCATATGGGCCATGTGCGCAACTACACGATGGGCGACGTGGTGGCGCGCTACAAGCGGGCCAAGGGCTTCAACGTTCTGCATCCGATGGGATGGGACGCCTTCGGCCTGCCGGCCGAAAACGCGGCGCGCGACAACAAAGTCAATCCGCGCGACTGGACCTATTCCAACATCGCCACCATGAAGGGCCAGCTCAAGACGATGGGGCTGTCGCTCGACTGGGCGCGCGAATTCGCGACCTGCGACCCGTCCTACTACCGCCACCAGCAGAGGCTGTTCCTGGATTTCTGGAAGGGCGGCCTGGTCGAGCGGCGCAACGCGAAGGTCAATTGGGACCCTGTCGACATGACGGTGCTCGCCAACGAGCAGGTGATCGACGGCAAGGGCTGGCGCTCGGGCGCTGAGGTCGAGCAGCGCGACCTGACCCAATGGTTCTTCAAGATCACCTCCATGTCGCAGGATCTGCTCGACGGGCTCGACACGCTGGAGCGCTGGCCGGACAAGGTCAAGCTGATGCAGGCCAACTGGATCGGGCGGTCGGAAGGCCTGTCGATCCGCTGGAAGCTGGTCGCCGACACCGCGCCCGAGGGCGAAAGCGAACTCGAAGTCTACACGACAAGGCCCGACACGCTGTTCGGCGCCTCCTTCATGGCGATCGCGGCCGATCACCCGCTGGCCAGGAAAGCTGCCGAGAACAATCCCGCGCTCGCGGCCTTCGCGGCCGAAATCCGGCGCTCCGGCACGTCGGCCGCAACGCTGGAAACGGCCGAGAAGAAGGGTTTCGATACCGGCATCCGCGTCGTTCATCCCTTCGACGAGAGCTGGACGTTGCCGGTCTATGTGGCCAATTTCGTGTTGATGGAATACGGCACCGGCGCCATTTTCGGCTGCCCGTCCGGCGATCAGCGCGATCTCGACTTCGCCAATAAATACGGCCTGCCGGTCGTCCCGGTGGTGATGCCGGAGGATCAAGACGCGGCGAGCTTCCAGATCACCGAGGAGGCTTATGTCGACGACGGCGTGATGATCAATTCGCGCTTCCTCGACGGCATGAAGCCGAAGCAGGCCTTCGAGGAAGTGGCCAGCCGGCTCGAGAGCGTGACGCTCAGTGGCCGGCCGCAGGCCGCGCGAAAGGTCCAGTTCCGGCTGCGCGACTGGCTGATCTCGCGCCAGCGCTACTGGGGCTGCCCGATCCCGGTCATCCATTGCGACAGCTGCGGCGCCGTACCGGTGCCCGAGGACCAGTTGCCGGTCGAACTGCCGGCCGAAGTCTCCTTCGACAAGCCCGGCAACCCGCTCGACCACCACCCGTCCTGGAAGCAGGTGCCGTGCCCCAAATGCGGCAATGCCGCGCGCCGCGACACAGATACGATGGACACGTTCGTCGATTCGTCGTGGTACTTCGCCCGTTTCACCGATCCGTGGAACGAAGAGCGGCCGACCACGCTGGACGTTGTCGACGGGCCGAAGGGGTGGCTGCCGGTCAACCAGTATATTGGCGGCATCGAGCACGCGATCCTTCATCTCCTCTATTCGCGCTTCTTCGCCCGCGCCATGAAGGCGACCGGTCATCTCAACGCGGTTGAGGAGCCCTTCGAGGGCCTGTTCACGCAAGGCATGGTCGTGCACGAGACCTACAAGGGCGCAGCCGGCTGGCACACGCCGGCGGAGGTCAAGGTCGAGGAAGGACCGGAGGGGCGCAGGGCCGTCCTCATGGCGAGCGGCGAGGAAGTCCGCATCGGCGCCATCGAGAAGATGTCGAAGTCGAAAAAGAACGTGGTCGACCCCGACGACATCATCGAGAGCTACGGCGCGGATACCGCCCGCTGGTTCATGCTGTCGGACTCACCGCCCGAGCGCGACGTCATCTGGACGGAGGCTGGTGTCGAGGGCGCGCACCGTTTCGTGCAGCGCCTGTGGCGCCTTGTGTCCGAAGCCGGGCCGAAACTGGCGGACGCCGCGCCTGTCACGGGCGCCGATGGCGCGGCGGGCGAGGTCTCGCGCGCGGCCCACAAGACGGTCAAGGCGGTCGGCGAGGACATCGAGCGGCTGGGCTTCAACAAGGCGGTGGCGCGCATCTACGAGCTCGTCAACATGCTCTCGCCGCATCTCGCCAGGGCCGACGGGTCCGATGCCGCGCTGACCGGCGCGCTGCGCGAGGCCGTCGAGATGCTGGTGGCGATGATCTCGCCCATGATGCCGCATCTGGCCGAGGAATGCTGGCAGGCGATCGGCGGCGAGGGCATGGTGGCGAATCACGCCTGGCCCGAATTCGATCCCGCACTCGTCGTCGACGACCAGATCGTGCTGCCCGTGCAGATCAACGGCAAGAAACGGGGCGATTTGACAATCGCCCGCGAGGCGGATCAATCTGCCGTCGAACAAGCGGCGCTGGCGCTCGATTTCGTCCAGAAGGCGCTGGATGGAAAGCCGCCCCGCAAGGTGATCGTGGTGCCGCAGAGGATCGTCAATGTCGTTGCCTGATCGAGCATTTCGCACCCGCAGCGTCTTGGCCGGACTGGCGGCGCTCGCGATCCTCGCCTCCGGCTGCACGGTGCAGCCCCTCTATGGAACGAATGGCGGTTCCGCCTCCGGGGCGCCGGCGACGGGCGTGGCGGCCGAGCTCGCCGCCGTCGAGGTCGCGCCCGTCAATGACCGCATCGCGCTCGAAGCGCGCAATCACCTGATCTTCCTCCTGACGGGGGGGCAGGGGCGAACCGACAGCCCCCGCTACAGGGTCGATCTGACGGCGTCCGCATCGGATCGGGCGGCGGCGCGCATCACCCGGCGTCTCGATGACGAGCCGACCTCGCGGACGGTCACGGTAACGGTCGCCTATCGTCTGGTCGATGCCCGGACGGGCCGCCCCCTGGCTGCCGGCACGCGCAGCGCCATGGCGGCCTACGACCTGTCGCGGCAGGAATTTGCCGCTCTGCGGGCCCGCCGCGAGGCGGAAGACCGCGGTGCGCGCGAGGCGGCCGAAATGGTCCGCATGGCCATCGCGTCCGATCTCGCCCGCCGCGCGCCCGGCTCCTGAGGGTTCAGCCGGTTCAGACGATCTTCTGGCCGGTCTTGGCCCAGTCGGCCAGAAATGCTTCCAGCCCCTTGTCGGTCAGCGGGTGCTTGACCAGCGCCTTGAGCGTCGCCGGCGGCACGGTCGCCACGTCGGCGCCGATCAGCGCGCAGCGCTTGACGTGGTCGGCGCTGCGGATCGAGGCAGCCAGGATCTCGGTGTCGAAATCGTAATTGTCGTAGATCTGGCGGATCTCGGCGATCACTTCCATACCGTCGAAGCCCATGTCGTCGAGACGGCCGATGAAGGGCGAGATGAAGCTGGCGCCGGCCTTGGCGGCAAGCAGCGCCTGGTTGGCTGAGAAGCAGAGCGTCACATTGGTCTGGCGGTCGAGGTCGCCGCGAATCGCGCTGCAGGCCTTCAGCCCGTCAAAGGTAAGCGGAACCTTGATGCAGACATTCTCGGCGATCTTGGCGAGGCTGGTGGCCTCGCGCATCATGCCCTCGAAATCGGTGGCGACGACCTCGGCCGAGACCGGCCCGTCGACGATGTCGCAGATTTCCCTGGTGACGTCGGCGATGTTGCCGCCGGATTTGAGGATCAGCGAGGGGTTGGTGGTCACCCCGTCCAGAAGGCCGAGATCGTTCAGCTCGCGAATCTCCGCCACATCGGCGGTGTCGACGAAGAATTTCATGGATATCTCCCGAAAGATTGCAAAGGAGCCGGCGCCCGGCCCGTGCGTCGGGCTTTGCTCTAGCCCAAGTACGGGGCAAGGTCACGCCCGATGACGACAGATTCGGACATGCCCGATACCGTGCCCGTGCTTGTGCCGATGCCGGCCGAGCGCCCCTATTCCTACGCCGTGCCCGCGGGCATGGCGGTTCGGCCGGGCTCGATCGTGCGCGTGCCGCTGGGGCCGCGCGAGGTCGCGGGCATCGTCTGGGACGGGCCGGGCGAAGGCGTCAACCCGAAGAAGCTGCGACCCATCTCCCAGCTGTTCGACTGCCCGCCGGTCGACGCGGACATGCGCCGTTTCGTCGACTGGGTGGCGGCCTACACGCTGTCGCCGCCCGGCATGGTGGCGCGCATGGTGTTGCGCGTTCCCGCCGCCTTCGACCCGGAGCCGCCGCTGGCCGGCCTGCGCCTCCTGCCCGGCGAACCGGACCGGATGACCGATGCGCGCCGGCGCGTCATGGAACTGGCCGGTAACGGGCTCGCCTGGACGCGATCGGGGCTCGCGCATGCGGCCGGCACCTCGCTGACGGTCATCGACGGCCTGAAGGCGCAAGGCATGTTCGAGCCCGTCGACATCCCCCCGCCGCCCGTCGTCGCCGCGCCCGATCCTTCCTATGCGGCACCCGAACTCTCGCCCGACCAGGCGGGAGCCGCCGATGTCTTGCGCCAGCGCGCGGCCGCCGATGCCTTCTCGGTGTCGCTGATCGACGGCGTCACCGGCTCGGGCAAGACGGAGGTCTATTTCGAGGCCATCGCCACAGCCTTGGAAAAGGGCCGGCAGGTGCTGGTGCTGGTGCCCGAGATCGCGCTGACCTCGGCCTTTCTCGATCGCTTCCATGACCGGTTCGGCGCGCCGCCGGCCGCCTGGCATTCCGACCTTGCGCCCAGGACCCGGGAGCGCGTCTGGCGGCAGGTCGCCGAAGGCCAGGTGCGTGTCGTGGCGGGTGCCCGCTCGGCGCTGTTCCTGCCGTTTCGCGACCTCGGCCTGATCGTCGTCGACGAGGAGCACGACCCCGCCTACAAGCAGGAGGACCGCGTCTTCTACAATGCCCGCGACATGGCGGTGGTGCGCGGCCATATCGGTTCCTTCCCGGTGGTGCTGGCGTCCGCCACGCCCTCGGTCGAAAGCCGCGTGAATGCCGAGCAGGGCCGCTACGAACGCCTCGTGCTGCCCGCCCGCTTCGCCGATGCCGTGATGCCGGAGATTCGCGCCGTCGACATGCGCAAGGCGCCCCCGGCAAGGGGCAGCTTCGTCTCGCCCGTGCTGCTCGAAGCCACGGCGCGCACGCTTGAGCGCGGCGAACAGGCGCTGTTCTTTCTCAACCGCCGCGGCTACGCGCCGCTGACGCTCTGCCGCGTCTGCGGCCATCGCTTCCAGTGCCCGTCCTGTTCGGCATGGCTGGTCGAGCACCGGTTTCGCGGCCAGCTCGTGTGCCACCATTGCGGTCATCACGAGCCCAAGCCCGAGGCCTGCCCCTCCTGCGGCGCACTCGACCACCTGGTGGCCTGCGGCCCCGGCATCGAGCGCATCGCCGAAGAGATCGATGGCCACTTCCCGGATGCCCGAACCATCGTGCTCTCCTCCGACATGCTGGGCGGCGTCAAGCGCCTGCGCCTCGAACTGGAAGCCATCGCCAGGGGCGAGGCCGACATCGTCATCGGTACCCAGCTCGTGGCCAAGGGGCACAATTTTCCCAAGATGAGCCTCGTGGGCGTCATCGACGCGGATCTGGGGCTGGCCAATGGCGACCCCCGCGCCGCCGAGCGCACATACCAGCTTCTCTCCCAGGTTACCGGCCGTGCGGGTCGCTTCGGACGCAAGAGCACCGGCCTGATCCAGACCTACCAGCCAGACCATCCGGTCATGAAGGCGCTCGTCTCGGGAGATTCGGAAGCCTTCTACGACCGCGAGATCGCCGAGCGCGAGCGCGCGCACCTGCCGCCCTTCGGCCGGTTGGCGGCGATCGTGGTCAGCGCCGGCTCGCGCGCGGAGGCTGAAAGCCACGCCCGGGCGCTGCGGCGTTCCGCGCCGGCGAGCGCCGAGATCGAGGTGCTCGGCCCGGCCGAAGCGCCACTTGCCCTGATCGCCGGCCGCCACCGCTTCCGCCTGCTCGTCCACGGCGAGCGGCGCGCCGACATGCAGGGCTATATCCGCGCCATGATCGAGGCCGGGCCCAGGCCGCGCGGCTCGATCCGGGTGCAGATCGATATCGACCCGCAGAGTTTTCTGTAGGGCGAGGCGTTGACGTGCAATGGCGGCTTGCGACTGCATGGCGGTCGTTCGCCATTGTCTTCTGGAACAACCGCTTCGAGCCTGAGCCCCTTCCAATCCTGCTTCAAATGGTTGAACTCCCGCGGCAGCAGGCGGCTGGCGGGAAGAGCGGGCATGGCATTCTACGCGTTCTATGTTGCGCTCTATGCGCAGATCGCTGTCGGGATCACCTTCATGCCCCTCTGGCTGAAGGCCCAGGGGCTGAGCGAGACGACCATCGGAACCTGCATGGCAGCGGCGGCGATCATTGCCGTCGTCGTCAATCCACTGGTCGGCACTTTCGCCGACCGTACACGCCTGAACAAGGCGATCCTCGTCACGCTTGTCATCTGCGCGGCATTCGCGATGCTTGCATTGACGACCGCGAGCGGCGTGTTCCTGGTCGCCTTGGTTTTCCTCATCTATCGGACGCTCACTTCGCCGCTCGTGCCGCTGGCCGAATCGATCCTGATTGCGAACCTCACGGCCTACAGGCTGGATTTCGGGCAGGTGCGCGCCTGGGGCTCGGCATCCGTTGTCGCCACGACGCTCCTTTGCGGGTTCCTCGTCGACTGGTTCGACACGAGGGTGATCCTCTATCTGCTCCTGGTGATCCTGCTGGCGCAGATCGTTACATCGAACGGCCTGCCGGCGCGTGCGCGACTTGCCCAGCCTGCGATCACGACCAGGGCAATCCTGCGTGCGCTGCGCAATCGCGGCTTCCTCTTGCTGCTTGGAAGTGCTGCGATTTCGCAGGCATGCCATGGGGTCTTCTACGCATTCAGCACTTTCCGCTGGCTGGAGGCAGGGCATTCGACCTCGGCCATCGGCATTTTCTGGAGCATAGGCGTCGGTGTGGAGATCGTCGCCTTTGTCTTCGGCAAACGCATCACGGCGCGCCTTTCGCCAGGAAAGATCATCCTCATTGCCTGCGTCGCTGGCATGCTGCGCTGGGGTGTTTTCGGATTGTCGGCCGACCTTGCGCCGACACTTGTTGTGCAGTTCCTGCAAGGAGCCACTCTCGGTCTCGCCCAGACCGGGGTCGCTTCCTATATGCGGCAGAACATGGCGCCTGAATTTCTGTCAAGCGCGACGGGCGTCTATTATGCCTCAGCGGGACTGTTCGCAGCGCTGGCCATTCTGGTGGGCGCGTATCTTTACCCTTTCAGCAGCAGCTATGTCTTCTTCTTCACCGCCCTGCTCTGTGCGCTGGCGACGATTGCCGCCGCCTTGATGGTGCATGAAGACAAACGCGGCGATGAAGGGGGACCTGCACCGTTTTAGTTGGTGCCACATGCAGCGCGGGCCAGACCGTCGACCCCATTCCCGCCACCTGCGTCCCGGTCTATCCTGCGCTACCGATTCGGTTGGAGAACGCAAATGGAACTCGCCTTTCCCTGGCCCTTCAGCCAGGGCGAATGGATGGCATGGTGGGCGGCGCTCGTTACCCTGCTGTTCGGACTTCTGATGTTCTTCGCGCCGGGCATCAGCCTGCGCATCCTGCGCCTGCGCCCCGCCGAGGCCCATCCGGAAGCGGTCGGCGAGGCCCGCGCGACGATGGCCGGCTTCTATCTCGGGCTCGGCATGTCGTGCCTCCTGCTCGCCCAGCCACTGCTTTATCTGGCTCTCGGCCTGTCCTGGGCCTTCACCGCCTTCGGCCGGCTCGTGTCCATCCTCTCGGACCGCGGCAGCACGCCATTCAACTGGGTATCGCTGCTTCTCGAGCTGGTGCTGGCCGCCTTGCCGCTCGCATTCGCGCTCGGCTTCGTCGCCTGAAGCTCCACCTGCGACAAATCAGACGGAAATGCCCGGCCCCGCCCGTGTTGCGAGTCCGGGAAGCCTGTGCTAGACGGCAAGCGGCTTTCGACCGAGGGGCAACGCTTGTTCTGCTTGCCGGGGGAAAGACTTCAATTGGGTCAAGGGTTTAGGCGGTACTCACCGAATTCGCCAGCCCGGCATCCCGTCTGGTGAAACTCTAGAAACAAAGACGGTCCGTGGCACAGACTGGCTCGCTCATTTCAGGCATGGCTTCGCGTTATGCCGGTTCACTCTTCGATCTGGCCTCCGAGGCCGGCAATCTCGACGAGGTTGAGAAGGAATTGGCTCGTGTGGAAGCGATGCTCGCGGACAGCGCGGATCTGCGCCGTCTGGTCGTGAGTCCCGTCTTTTCGGCCGACGATCAGCTCCGCGCCATCTCGGCGATTGCCGACAGGGCGGGCTTCAAGGGGCTGGTCGGCAATTTCCTGCGCGTCGTCGCCCGCAACCGTCGCCTGTTTGCCCTGCCGGGCATGATCGCAGGTTTCCGCCGTCTGGCGGCCGAAGCGCGCGGCGAGGTCGCCGCGGACGTGATCACGGCACATACGCTCGATGCCGCTCAGCAGGCCGAACTCAGGCAGACGCTGAAGGCCGTAGCCGGCAAGGACGTCGTTCTCAACCTCACGGTTGACCCTTCCATTCTCGGCGGCCTGGTCGTGCGCATCGGTTCGCGCCAGATCGACACGTCGCTCAAGACTAAACTCAATTCGCTCAAGCTCGCACTGAAAGAGGTCGGCTGATGGACATCCGCGCCGCGGAAATTTCCGCAATCCTCAAGGACCAGATCAAGAATTTCGGCAGGGAAGCCGAAGTCTCGGAAGTCGGACAGGTTCTGTCCGTCGGCGACGGCATTGCCCGCGTCTACGGTCTCGACAACGTCCAGGCCGGTGAGCTGGTGGAATTCCCCGGCGGCATCAAGGGCATGGCGCTGAACCTCGAAGCCGACAATGTCGGCGTCGTGATCTTCGGTTCCGACCGTGACATCAAGGAAGGCGATACCGTCAAGCGTACCGGCGATATCGTCGACACGCCCGTCGGCAAGGGCCTGCTGGGCCGTGTGGTCGACGCTCTCGGCAACCCGATCGACGGCAAGGGCCCGATCGAGGCGACCGAGCGCCGCCGCGTCGACGTCAAGGCGCCCGGCATCATCCCCCGCAAGTCGGTGCACGAGCCGATGTCGACCGGCCTCAAGGCCATCGACGCGCTCATCCCGATCGGCCGCGGCCAGCGCGAGCTCATCATCGGTGACCGCCAGACCGGCAAGACCGCCATCGTTCTCGACACCTTCCTGAACCAGAAATCGCTCAATCAGGGCGATGACGAGAGCCAGAAGCTCTACTGCGTCTATGTGGCCGTCGGCCAGAAGCGCTCGACCGTCGCCCAGTTCGTGAAGGTGCTGGAAGAGCGCGGTGCGCTCGAATATTCGATCGTCGTCGCGGCAACCGCCTCCGATCCGGCGCCGATGCAGTTCCTCGCGCCCTTTACCGGCTGCGCGATGGGCGAGTATTTCCGCGACAACGCCATGCATGCCGTGATCGCCTTCGACGATCTGTCCAAGCAGGCCGTTGCCTACCGCCAGATGTCGCTGCTCCTGCGTCGTCCGCCCGGCCGCGAGGCCTATCCCGGCGACGTGTTCTACCTTCACTCCCGCCTGCTCGAGCGCGCGGCGAAGCTGAACGAGGACAACGGCTCGGGTTCGCTGACCGCGCTGCCGATCATCGAGACCCAGGCCAACGACGTGTCGGCCTACATCCCGACCAACGTGATCTCGATCACCGACGGCCAGATCTTCCTGGAGACGAACCTGTTCTTCCAGGGCATCCGTCCGGCTGTGAACGTGGGCCTGTCGGTTTCGCGTGTGGGCTCTTCGGCCCAGATCAAGGCGATGAAACAGGTTGCCGGTTCGATCAAGGGCGAGCTCGCCCAGTATCGCGAGATGGCCGCCTTCGCCCAGTTCGGTTCCGACCTCGATGCCGCCACGCAGCGTCTGCTCAACCGCGGCGCGCGCCTGACGGAGCTTCTGAAGCAGCCGCAGTTCTCGCCGCTGCTGACCGAGGAGCAGGTGGCCGTGATCTTTGCCGGCACGCAGGGCTATCTCGACAAGCTGCCGCTCGACCAGGTGCGCAGGTTCGAGGACGGCCTGCTCAGCCATCTGCGTGCGCAGAAGAAGGTGCTGGCCGGCATCCGCAAGGAAAAGGCGCTGTCGGACGACCTGCGGGCACAGCTCGTCGCCGAGATCGATTCCTTCGCCAAGAGCTTCGCCTGAGGCGGGACGACAAGGGGATAGGTTAGCCGCATGGCTTCACTAAAGGACCTTCGCAACCGCATCGCTTCGGTCAAGGCGACGCAGAAGATCACCAAGGCGATGCAGATGGTCGCCGCGGCGAAGCTGCGGCGCGCTCAGGAGGCGGCCGAGGCCGCGCGGCCCTATTCGGAGCGCATGGCCCGCGTGCTCGCCAACATCACGGCCGCCGTCGAGACGTCCGACGCGCCTGCGCTGATGACGGGTACCGGCAAGGACGAGGTGCATCTCCTCGTCGTGGCCACCGCCGAGCGCGGCCTTTGCGGCGGCTTCAACTCGCAGATCTCGCGGCTTGCCCGCGAGCATGCCCGCCGGCTCATCGCGGACGGCAAGACGGTCAAGATCATCACCGTCGGGAAGAAGGGCTACGACATCCTGCGTCGCGACTTCGCCGACAAGATCATCGAGCGCGTCGACTTCCGCGAGGTCAAGCAGATCGGTTTCGCCAATGCCGACGAGGTCGCCCGCAAGGTGATCGGCCTGTTCGAAAAGGGCGAGTTCGACGTCTGCACGCTGTTCTACTCGCGCTTCAAGTCGGTCATCAGCCAGATCCCGACCGCCCAGCAGCTCATACCGGCGCTCGCGCCAGCGGCGGCGGAGACGGGCGACGAGAAGGCTGCCAACGCGGTCTACGAATACGAGCCGGATGCAGGCGAGATCCTCGGGGATCTGATCCCGCGCAACATCGCGGTGCAGATCTTCACGGCGCTGCTCGAAAACGCGGCCGGCGAGATGGGCGCGAAGATGAGCGCCATGGACAATGCGACGCGCAATGCGGGCGACATGATCAGCAAGCTGTCGATCACCTACAACCGCCAGCGCCAGGCGCAGATCACCAAGGAACTGATCGAGATCATTTCGGGCGCCGAGGCGCTCTAGGACGCCGCTTCAGGCGGTGCGTCCGACGAACAAGGAAAGAGGCTAGAAACGATGGCTAAAGCAGCTACCCCCAAGGCTCCGGCCGCGGCCAAGAAGCCGGCCGCCAAGAAGGCTCCGGCCGCAGCCGTTGCCCCCGTTGCCAAGACGACCGCTTCGGCCGGCGCCACCGGCAAGATCCGCCAGGTCATCGGCGCCGTCGTGGACGTGTCCTTCGAGGACGTGCTGCCGCCGATCCTGAACGCGCTCGAGACGAGCAACCAGGGCCAGCGCCTGGTCCTGGAAGTCGCGCAGCATCTCGGCGAGAACACCGTTCGCACCATCGCGATGGACTCCACCGAAGGTCTCGTCCGCGGCCAGCCGGTCAGCGATACGGGAGCGCCGATCTCGGTGCCGGTCGGCCCGCAGATGCTCGGCCGCATCATCAATGTCATCGGCGAGGCCATCGACGAAGAGGGCGAGCTCGGCGCGACCGAGTTCCGCCCGATCCATGCGCCGGCGCCCGAATATGTCGATCAGTCGACGGATTCGGCGATCCTCGTCACCGGCATCAAGGTCATCGACCTGCTGGCGCCTTACGCCAAGGGCGGCAAGATCGGCCTGTTCGGCGGCGCCGGCGTCGGCAAGACGGTGCTCATCCAGGAACTGATCAACAACATCGCCAAGGCGCATGGCGGCTACTCGGTGTTTGCCGGCGTGGGCGAGCGCACGCGCGAGGGCAACGATCTCTATCACGAGTTCATCGAGTCCGGCGTGAACAAGAAGGGCGGCGGCGAAGGTTCCAAGGCTGCCCTCGTCTACGGCCAGATGAACGAGCCGCCCGGCGCGCGCGCGCGCGTCGGCCTGACGGGCCTCACCGTGGCGGAGTATTTCCGCGACCAGGGCCAGGACGTGCTGTTCTTCGTGGACAACATTTTCCGCTTCACCCAGGCGGGCTCGGAAGTGTCGGCGCTGCTCGGCCGCATTCCCTCGGCCGTGGGTTACCAGCCCACGCTGGCCACGGACATGGGCGCCCTCCAGGAGCGCATCACCACCACCACCAAGGGCTCGATCACCTCGGTTCAGGCCATCTACGTGCCGGCCGACGATCTGACCGACCCGGCACCGGCCACGTCGTTCGCCCACCTCGACGCGACGACGACGCTCAACCGCTCGATCGCCGAGAAGGGCATCTACCCGGCCGTCGATCCGCTGGATTCCACCTCGCGCATGCTCGACCCGCAGATCGTGGGCGAAGAGCACTACGAGGTCGCGCGTTCGGTGCAGCAGACGCTGCAGCGCTACAAGTCGCTTCAGGACATCATCGCGATCCTGGGCATGGACGAGCTGTCGGAAGAGGACAAGCTGGTCGTCGCCCGCGCGCGCAAGATCGAGCGCTTCCTGTCACAGCCCTTCTTCGTGGCCGAAGTGTTCACCGGCGCACCGGGCAAGCTGGTCGACCTCGCCGACACGATCAAGGGCTTCAAGGGCCTGGTCGCCGGTGAGTACGACCACCTGCCGGAAGCCGCCTTCTACATGGTCGGCTCCATCGAGGAAGCCGTCGAGAAGGGCAAGAAGCTGGCTGCGGAAGCGGCCTGAGCCAACAGCGGATGGGAGTGGCGAAGACGGGCACCCGGACGGCGGAATCGAAAATCCTGCCGTTCCCGCCCGAGACGCGCCGATAAAGCATGGCAGAACCCTACAAGTTCGAACTGGTCTCGCCTGAGCGGCTGCTCATCTCCGAGGACGTCGAATCGGTCGTCATTCCGGGCACGGATGGCGAGATGACGGTCATGGCCAACCATGCACCGGTCATGTCGACCATCAAGCCGGGCGTCGTCGTCGTGAAGCCGTTCTCCGGCGGCGAGCAGAAATATGTGGTGTTCGGCGGCTTCGTCGACATCCTGCCCGATGGCTGCACCTTGCTGGCCGAATCGGCCATTCCGGTCGCCGACATCGATCGCCAGGATCTTGCCCGCCGCATCGAGGCGGCGCGCGAGGATGTGGGCGATGCGAAGGATGACGATGCCCGTACCAAGGCGGAGGCCTACCTGGCCCAGCTGACCACGATGGAAGGCGTCATCGCGACCGGCGCCTGACCCGCTGGAATCACAGTCTCGATCAATCGATCCAAGGCCGGCTCCCGCCGGCCTTTTTCGTTGGGCGCTGCCGCCCACCGCCCTGCCGGATGAACAATTTCCCGCATCGGGGGTTGGCGTTTCATGACGTCAATCCAGGGAGATCCGACATGAAACGCCTCGTCCTCGCCGCCTCGGTCCTTGCGCTCCTGACCGGACCCGCCCTGTCGCAGGCCGAATCTGCCGATGCGGGAGCCTCCGCCCCCATGGTCGATGGCGACGGCAACGGGATCGGCACGGTGACCTTTCGGCAGAGCGTCTCGGGCATCCTGCACATCTTCGTGGAGATGACGGATCTTCCGCCCGGTCCGCGCGGCTTCCACATTCATGAAAGGGGCGTCTGCGATCCCGAAGACGGGTTCGAGAGCGCCGGCGGACATTTCACGGCCGGCGGGGAGGGGCATGGCATCCACAGTGCCGACGGTCCGCATGCCGGCGACCTGCCCAACGTCCATGTCGGCCAGGACGGCATCCTGCGGGTCGAATTCTTCACGGAGCGCATGTCGCTCGATGAGAACGCCGACAACGGGCTCCTGGGCGGTGAGGGCACGGCCGTCATCCTCCATGCCGAGGCGGATGATTACGCCACCCATCCCCATGGCAATGCCGGTGACCGCATCGCCTGCGGCGTCGTGGAGCCTGTCTGATCAGCCGGCCAGATGCCTGAAGGCCGCGACGACCTCTTCATAGACCTTGCGCTTGAAGGGCACGATGAGATCGGGAAGCTTGTCCATCTTCTTCCAGGCCCAGGCGTCGAACTCCGCCTCGTGCCCGCCGGGCGGCGGGTTGATGGCGATTTCGCTTTCGTCGCCCTCGAAGCGGAACGCGAACCAGCGCTGTTTCTGGCCGCGGTAGCGGCCCTTGAAGGCGATCCCCACCAGATGGTCGGGCAGGTCGTAATGGATCCAGTCCGGTGCTTCCGCCAGAAGCGAAACCGTTGTGATCCCGGTTTCCTCGTGGAGTTCGCGCAGCGCGGCGGGCAGCGGGTCCTCGCCTTCGTCGATCCCGCCCTGCGGCATCTGCCAGAGCTTGTCGGTCCCGGCCATCTCGCTGTCGGTTGCGGCTATCCGACGGCCGGCCCATACGAGCCCCGCCGCGTTCAGCACCATGATGCCGACACAGCGGCGGTAGGGAAGGAGAGCGGGGTCGGTCTTGGGCATGTTCATCGTCCGGGATCGTTGGCGAGGGCGGATATGGGCACGATCTCGATGCCACGTCGGCGCGCTTCCGTCACCCAGGCCGCCACCGTCTCCACAGTGGTGTCGAACGCGGAGCCGGTGCCGATCGCAAAACCCTGGGCGCGTGCCGTGCGCTCGAGATCGTCCAGTCGCTCCAATATGGCCGCGCGGTCGCGTCGGGTGTCGAGCGTGGCGTGCGCCGCGGCGAAGGGCGCGCCGTTTGCCGGCGCCAGCCGATCGCCGAGACTGCGCGCGGACGTGCCGTCATCGACGAACATGAGTCCCCTGCGTCCGAGTTCCGCCATCAACGGCGACATCGCCGCTTCGTCGGAGGTGAAGCGGGCGCCCATATAGTTCATCACCCCGACATAGTTGGTGATGCGGGCCAGCGTGCGCAGCAGGCGGTCGGTGTTCTCCGCCGGATCGGCCGATACGGTCAGCGTATCGCGGCCCGGATCGACCTGCGGGTAATCGAAGGGTTCGAGCGGGATCTGCAGAATGATCTCGTGCCCCCCGCGCCGAGCGGCCTGCATCCAGCGGTCGAGGCTGTTGCCGTGCGGCGCAAAAGCCAGCGTCACTTCTCCCGGCAGGGTCTCGATGGCGCTCTGCGTTCCGGTCTGCGACAGGCCGAGTCCGCCGATCACGATGGCGATGCGTGCGCCGCGTGCGCCCGACCAGGGCCGTGAATAGACATCGAAGGGACGCCTGCCATCGGCGGCGCGCATCGGAAGCGGCCCGTACTCGCTGTCTTCGACCAGCGCCCTGTCCGGCATGTGCGCGGTACGGAAATCCTGGGTGAGTGCGCTCGGATCGCGAATCACGACGACGCTTGGCGAGCCCTCCACGCGCGGCGGCTCGACCCGAAGCACGGATGGTCCGTCAACTGGCCCCGCGCGAGGGGCGCTTGGTTCCGGAACCTTATCCGTCTCGGCGGTCTGGGGAGATGATGTCGCGACCGGTGGGGGCGCGCGGAACGGTTGATCCCGCCATGCGATCGCTGCCGCCGCCGCCCCGATGCCGAGGACCAGAATCCCGGCCGCAAGCTTGCCGCGTGAGCGCAGCCTCTTCGGGCGCCTTGCGGGACGACCGGACTGCCCAAGCGGGCGATTGATATCCCTTTCGCCTTCGGTCCCCGTGCTCACGTCCCCATCCGACAGGTCGGGCCGACCGTTCGGTCGCCCCAGAATCGAAACCGGCCACCGGATGTCTGCATCCGGTCGCCGGCGTGAAGGTTCCTGGCGGCCGGGTCGTGTCACCCGGCCGAAGTTACGCGATTACGCTACTGCTGGTTCAGCAACGCCCTGTCGGGGCTCGGCGGGAAGGCCGGATTGCTCTCCAGGCCGCGCAGGAGATCCAGCGCGTAATTGAGCTGGAGGTCGTCCTCCTTGTCCGGCGGTACGTAGGCCGACGAGCCGGAGCCGTTCTCGTCCTCTTCCGCGCCGACGATATGGCCACGGAGTTCGGATTCGCCGCGACTGACCGCCCGGCCGAGCAGTTCCTCCGGCACCGGCTGTTCGACACGGATGTCGGGCAGGATGCCGCGAGCCTGGATCGAGGTGCCGGCCGGCGTGTAGTAGAGCGCCGTCGTCAGGCGAAGTGCGCCGTTCTCGGCCAGCGGGATGATCGTCTGGACCGAGCCCTTGCCGAAGGACTTGGTGCCCACGACGGTCGCCCGACGATGGTCCTGCAACGCGCCGGCCACGATCTCGGAGGCACTCGCCGAGCCGCCATTGATCAGGACGACGATGGGCTTTCCGTCGATCAAATCGCCCGGGCGCGAATCGAACCGCGTCACGTTGCGCGGGTCACGGCCCCGCGTCGAAACGATCTCGCCGCGATCCAGGAAGGCATCGGCGACATTGACCGCCTGGTCGAGCAGGCCACCCGGGTTAAGCCTGAGATCCAGCACATAGCCCTCGATATCGGTGTCGCCGGCCTCTTTCCTCATCTGCTCGATGGCGGCCTTGAGGTCGTCGGTCGTGCGCTCGGTGAAGGAGTTGATCTTGATGTAGCCGATATCGTCTTCGAGGCTGAACCGGACGGCCCGAACCTTGATGACGTCGCGCACGATGGTCAGCTTGATCGGCTCCTCCGCGCCTTCGCGGATGATGGTGAGCTCGATCGGGGTATTGACCTCGCCGCGCATCATGTCGACCGCGTCAGAGAGCGTCATGCCGCGCACTTCCTCGCCATCGATCTCGGCGATGAAGTCGCCCGCGATGACACCGGCCCGTGCCGCTGGCGTGTCCTCGATCGGGGAGATCACGCGCACCAGGTCGTCTTCCATCGTGACCTCGATGCCGAGGCCACCGAACTCGCCCCGGGTCTGCACGCGCATGTCCTGGGCGGCATCGGGATTGAGATAGGAGGAATGGGGATCGAGCGACGTCAACATGCCGTTGATCGCGCTCTCGATCAGCTTGGCGTCCTCGGGTGGGGTGACGTACTGCGCCCGCACGCGTTCGAAAATGTCGCCGAAAATGGCGAGCTGCCTGTAGGTGTCGGAGCTGGCGGCGTTCGCGGCCGTGCCCACGGAGCCATGAACGAGGCTCATGGCGGACGCGCCCATCAGTGCGCCGGCGATAAGTAGAGATGCCTTACGTATCATTTCCTGCCCTTACAGAATTGCGGTCCGCCCACCAGGGAGCCGGATCGACGGGTTTTCCCTCCTTGCGGAACTCGACGTAGAGTTCCGGACCGGATTCTTCATCGCCCGAAGTCGCGATGCTTGCGACCCTGGCTTCCCCCATCGCGCCGATGGGCTCCCCAGCCACAACGCTCTGCCCAAGCCTGACGCTGATTCTACTCATGCCAGCCAGAACCAGATGATAACCACCGCCGGCATTCAGGATCAAGAGTTGACCATAGGAACGAAAGGGTCCCGCATAGAGCACCGAGGCATCCGACGGAGCAGTGACGATTGCCCCGGAATGTGTTTTTACAATGTCTCCGCCGAGCCGGCCGCCGACGTCGTCGTCCTGGCCGAAACGTGCCACGATCTGGCCGTGCACGGGCAGCGGCACCTGGCCGGACAGCGCTGCGAAAGGGATTGCGGCGAATTGCGAGGCCGCCGCCATCTCGGGTTCGTCCTCCGGCGCCGCGGCCGGCGCCGTCCCGAGCTCGGCGGCGAGACGCTCGGCCTCGGCCAGTCTTTCGGCTTCCGCCCTTGCCGCGGCCGCGCTTTCAGCTTCGCGCACCGACGTGATTTCGCTCTCCAGCGAGGCGATCAATTCTTCGAGACTGCCGGCCTCCGACGCCAGTTCGCTGGCCCGCTCCTGTTCGCGCGCCAGTTGCGCCTCGGAGCGCATCTGCAGCCGGCGCTTCTCCTCGGCGAGCAGGTTCATGCGCTGGCGTTCCTCGATCTGGCTGGTCATCGCGACGACCAGACGCGTGCGCTCCGTCTCCATGGAGCTTGCCAGCCGCGACAATTCGTTCAGATCGGCGATCAGCACCTCGGTCTCGGCCCTAAGTTCCGGCACCACCGCGCCGAGCAGGATGGCGCTGCGCACCGAAGACAGGGCATCGTCGGGACGGACCAATATGGCGGGCGGCGGGTTGCGGCCCATCCGTTGTAGCGCCCCCAGCACCTCGGCCAGCACCTCGCGGCGCGCCAGGAGGGATCCGCGTACGTAATCGCGCTGTGCGCCGAGTTCCTCGAGACGCTCGGCGCGCTGCTCGATCTCCGCCGACAGACGCCGTTCGGCATCGGCCGTGCGCAGCAGCGCTGCCGTCAGCGTCTCGTGATCCTTCTGCAGCGCCTCGATCTCGGCCGACAATTCGCCGATGCGCTCCTCCGACAGAGCGATCCGGTCGACGATCTGCGCGCGCTCGTCCAAAGTCTGGCTGCGCCGTGCTTCGAGCTCGTCCGCGTCGCTGGCCAGAGCCGCCTGCCCGGCGGCGAGCGACAGGCACAGCGCCAGCGCGGCCAGTCCGGCCCGGGCCTTCGACGATCTCGCGCTGCGGAGAAGATGCATCGGTTTTCTGTCGCACAAACGTGTTTTCGGGCCGAACGAGCCGGCGAAGAGGCAAGCCTAGCCGCCACCCGTTAAGCAATCATCAACCATGAGGCGCCCGCCCCGTCTTTTGCGGCGCTCCGGCCTCAGCCCTGCCCGCCCCTGTGATAGGGATGTCCCGACAGGATGGTCGCCGCCCTGTAGAGCTGCTCGGCAAGGAGCATGCGCACGATCTGGTGCGGCCAGGTCGCCGCCCCGAAGGACAGCACCAGTTCCGCCTTCCGCTTCAATTCGGGATCGTGCCCGTCCGGGCCGCCGATTGCAAACTGGATCTCGCGCACCCCGTCGTCGCGCCAGCGGCCGATCATCCGGGCCAGCGCTTCCGAGCCGAGGTTGCGGCCGCCTTCGTCGAGCAGGATGAGCTTCTTGTCGGCCAGCTGGCCCAGCGCCGCGGCGCCTTCTTCCCGGCACCGTTCCGCCGCGCTCTGGCGCCGGCTTTCGGGAATTTCGGCCATGCCCGCGAAATCGAGGCCGAGCGCGGGGCCTGCACGCGCGAAGCGCTCGGCGTAGCGGTCGGCCAATTCCTTCTCGGGGCCGGACTTCATCCGGCCCACGGCAAAGATCGATACCTTCATCGCACGTGCCGGGCTTCAGCCCTCGGTCTCAGTGCAGGGTCTCGTCATCGAGATCGGGCATCTGCCACATCTTCTCGATGTTGTAGAACTCCCTGACCTCGGGCCGGAAGACATGGACGATGATGTCGCCCGAATCGATCAGCACCCAGTCGGCATTCGACAGGCCTTCCACGCGCGGCATGCCGAGGCCGGCATCCTTGATCGCCTTGATCAGATGGTCGGCGACGGCCGCGACATGACGATGCGAACGGCCCGACGCCACCACCATGTGGTCGCCCAGGCTCGATCTGCCCTGAATGTCGATGGAGACGATGTTTTCGGCCTTGGAGTCGTCCAGACTGGCAAGGACGGTTTCGAGGGCGCGGGACGCTTCCGAGCTTATCCCGGCCGGCGAAGGCATATCGGCCTTCTTCTGCAATGCTGTTCTCAGCGTGGTTCCTTTCCTTCAAGAACAGGCGAGCGGCTCAAGCCGCGACACCGAAGATAGGCAGAGTCGCATGGTCGTTTCAAGACGGGCGGGCCCTACAATGCGCGGTTAACTCAAATGAAATCCGGCCTGCCTATGTTCCGCCGGGTAAACGGGAATCTCGCCTCGCGGGTATTCTGCGCCAAAACAAGAAACGATTGCGGGGACCGGGGGGCATAATCTCATGATGCAGGTGGTGAGTTGCATTGCGTATGCGCATGATCCGATGATCGTGCTGCTGGCCGCATTCGTCTGCGTCGCGGGCGGCTTCGTGACGATCGAACTCCTGCGCCGCGCGCGCTCACGGCGCGGGGCCCAGCAGGCGGGCTGGACCTTCCTGGCGGCGGTGGCCGCTGGTTCCGCGGTCTGGTGCACGCATTTCATCGCCATTCTCGCCTATGACAGCCCCGCCCCGGTCGTTTTCGACCCGATCCTCACCTTCCTGTCGCTGGTCATCGTCATCGTCGGCGCGGCGCTCGCCTTCACGCTGGCGCTCGCCCGGCACCTGCTCGTTGTCGGGCTGGGCGGCGTGGTGCTCGGCCTTGCCATCCCGGCCATGCACTACACCGGCATGCTGGCCTACCGCGTCGACGGGCTGGTGACGTGGGACATGAACTATGTCGCCGCCTCTCTGGTGCTCTGCGTGGTGCTCGCCATCGCCGCGCTGGTCTCGCTCGGCCGCGCGCATTCCCTGGTCAGCCTGGCCTTTCTGGCCCTGGCGACTGTCTCGTTGCACTTCACCGGCATGACCGCCGTCTCGATCACGCCTTTCGTCACCGGCGCGACGCTGGCGGATCCGTCGGTGGGCACCGCCATGGCGGTTGCCGTCGCCGGTGTCGCGCTGCTCATCGTGGGCACCGGGGTCACCAGCTTCCTGATCGATTCCAGCGTCTCGCAGGCGCATGTGGTGCGGCTCCGGCACATGGCGCTCAGCGACACGCTGACCGGCCTGCCCAACCGCGCCAGCTTCTCCGACCGGATCCTGCGCGACATCGAGCATGCGCGCCTGGCGCGGCGCCCGCTCGCCATCATCGGGATCGATCTCGACAAGTTCAAGGAGATCAACGATGCCCGCGGCCACGAGGTCGGCGACGCGGTGCTGCGCCAGATCGGCCGCACGCTCGCGGGGCTGATGGATGAGGACGGCTTCGTGGCCCGCATCGGCGGCGACGAATTCGCCGCGCTGAAGCCGTTTGCCGAACGCCGCGAGCTCGAGGAATTCGTGTCCCGCCTGGAGGCGGCCCTTTTTGCCCCCGTCGAGCTGGACGGCTACACGCTGGCGCCCGGCGCCAGCATCGGCATCTCCATCTATCCCGACGACGGCACCAATCCCGACCGGCTGGTGGGCAATGCCGACCTGGCCATGTACCGGGCAAAGACGGACCCCGTGCGCGCCGTCTGCTATTTCGAGGCGGGCATGGACGAGGTCGCCCGCCGGCGGCGCGACCTGGCCGCCGACCTCCGGCTGGCCATCCCGCGCGGCGAGCTGCTCCTGCATTATCAGGTCCAGACCAGCGTCGCTGTTCGTGGCGCCGTCGTGGGCTACGAGGTCCTTTTGAGATGGCGCCATCCGCGCTTCGGGCTCATTCCGCCGGCCGATTTCATCCCGCTTGCCGAGGAAACCGGCCAGATCGTGGAGATCGGCGAATGGGTCCTGCGCGAAGCCAGCCGCGAGGCGGCCAGCTGGGCGGGCGGCGAGAAGATCGCCGTCAACCTGTCCGCCGTCCAGCTTGCCGATCGCGACCTGCCGAACAAGGTTCACGCAATCCTGATCGAGTCCGGCCTGTCGCCCGCCCGCCTCGAGCTCGAGATCACCGAATCCTCGATCATCCGCGACGAGATGCGCGCCATCGACATCCTGCGCCGCCTGCGCTCGCTCGGCATCACCATCGCCATCGACGATTTCGGCACCGGCTATTCCTCGCTTGCCACGCTGCGTTCCTTCCCCTTCGACCGCATCAAGCTCGACCGCTCCTTCATGGGCGAAATCGGCGAGTGCGGCGAGGCGCGCGCCATCATCCGCGCGGTCCTGGCGCTGGGCAAGAGCCTGAAAACACCCGTGCTGGCCGAGGGCGTGGAGACCGAGGAGCAGTTCGCCATTCTCGTCGCCGAGGGCTGCGACGAGGCGCAAGGTTATCTGCTGGGTCGCCCGGGTCCGATGGAAGCGGCGGAACTGGGCCTGCGGCGTACGGCCTGAACCCCCGATTTCACATTTCGGAACGCGCCGTCGTCTCGTCCGTTAGGCGGAACAACCGTCAACGGAGTTTCCTGACATGACCGATATTTCCGGAAAGAAGATCGCCATTCTCGCCACCCATGGCTTCGAGCAGTCCGAGCTCGAAGTGCCGCTGAAGAAGCTCGCCGAGGCCGGTGCCGAGGTCGACGTCGTCTCGCTCGAGGCCGGCGAAATCCGCGGCTGGGACGAGAAGGACTGGGGCAATACCGTCAAGGTCGACCGCACGCTCGACCAGGTCGGCGCCAGCGATTACGACGCGCTCGTCCTGCCGGGCGGCCAGATCAATCCCGACCTTCTGCGCGTGGAGCCCAAGGCCGTCGATTTCGTAAAATCCTTCTGGACCGACAAGAAGGTGATCGGCGCCATCTGCCACGGTCCGTGGCTGCTGGTGGAAGCCGGCATCGTGAAGGGCCGCAACGTCACCTCCTACAAATCCATCAGGACCGACCTCGTCAATGCCGGCGCCAACTGGGAAGACAGCGAGGTCGTCACCGACCAGGGTCTGGTCACCAGCCGCAAGCCGGACGATCTCGACGCCTTCTGCGCGAAGGTCGCCGAGGAGATCGCCGAGGGTCGGCACGAGCGGCGCGCCGCCTGAGGCCGGGACCCATCGCGAAGGCAAGGGGCGGTGCCCGGCACCGTCCCTTCGCTTGCGCGATGCTCCATTTTTCGGCGGATATCGGCGCATTGCCCGGCCTCCGCGCCGCCATTGCCGTTTCTTTCGCCCCGATTCTGGTGCACATTCCAGGGGCCGGGCAAGCCGCTTGAAGTCGGCGCCGGCGGAGGAACGACATGCTGGACTATCTCATCAGTCTCTGCACCACGAATGAGGGGCTGTTCAGTCTCATCGTCGGCTCGGACCTCCTGATCGCGCTCGCCTATTTCTCGATTCCGGTGGCGATGCTGTGGGTCTTCCGCAACCGCAGCGAGGATCTGCCCTATCCCGCTCTGTGGATCGCCTTCGTCCTCTTCATCTTCGCCTGCGGTGCCACCCATCTGATCCATTTCGCCGGCGCGCTGAACAATTCGGCCCTCTTGGAATGGCGGGCCTCGATCCACGTCGTGACCGCGATCGTGTCGGTTGCCACCGCCATCGCGCTCTCGATGGCGCTGCCGAAAATCGCCCTCCTGCCGTCCCCCCAGCGCCAGCAGCGCGAGCTGCGCATCGCGGTGGAGCGCGCGACGCGGGAGAAGGACGCGCTGCTCCTGGAATTGAACCATCGCGTGGGCAATCATCTCGCCATGCTGGGCGCGGCCGTCCGGAAGGAGTTGCGATCGTCGCCGCGGGAAGACCCGGCCTCCTTGCTGCGCGTCCAGGACCTGCTCGAGCAACTCGGCGAGGAGCACCACCGCCTCTCGGAACTCGACTACGACATCCACCACCCCGCCCACGCCTTCACCACCCGCCTGCGTCAGGAGGGCCGGATGGAGGCGGGGTGAGGGGGCACTGTCATTTCCTCCCCGATGTGGGGTGAGGCCCGCCGTAACCCAGCCGAGACGGAGAGGCGCGCGCCAGGCTAGCCCGAACTACCCGCCGCGCAACCGGGTCGACGATTGGGTCGACCGTGGGCCGTGGATGAAGGTCCAGGCGGGCGGGCGCAGGGAGGGCAGGAGCTTCGCGTCGCTCTCGTCCAGACGGAAGCGCTCATAGCTGCGCGCCATCGGCGCGTTCAGGGCCGCCATGCTGGCGCCCGGGCGATCGAGCACGGCGATCGGCACGGTCTCGGCAATCTGGCGCCAGCGCTGCCAGCGGTGGAAGTCGGCCAGGCCGTCGGCCCCCATGATCCAGACGAAACGCACGCCGGGATTGCGCGCCAGGATGATCTCTATCGTGTCGGCCGTGTAGCGCACGGCATGGCGGTGTTCGAAGGCGGTCACGTCGATGCGCGGATGGCGGGCGAGCGCCACGCTCATCTCCACGCGTCTGGCCAGCGAGGCCTCCGATCGCCGCTTCAGCGGGTTGCCCGGCGTCACCATCCACCACAGCCGGTCGAGTCCCAGCCGCTTCAGCGCCGTCTCGGCAATCAGCCGATGCGCCTCGTGGGGCGGGTTGAACGACCCCCCGAACAGGCCCACCGCCATGCCCTTCTCGACATGCGGCATGCGCAGGTAGGGCTGGGGCGGCAGATCCGCGGCGGTTTCGTCGCCTCTCAAGGTCGCGTCTGGCCCGTGCCGTGGACCCGGTACTTGAAGGAGGTCAGCTGTTCCACGCCCACCGGACCGCGGGCGTGCATGCGGCCCGTCGCGATGCCGATCTCGGCACCCATGCCGAACTCGCCGCCATCGGCGAACTGCGTCGAGGCATTGTGCAGGAGGATGGCGGAATCGACCTCGTTGAAGAAGCGGGCGACGGCCATCTCGTCCTCGGCCACGATCGCCTCGGTGTGGCTCGAGGAATAGCGGGCGATGTGGTCGATCGCGCCGCCGACGCCGTCGACGAGGCGGACCGAGAGGATGGCGTCCAGATATTCCGTCGACCAGTCCTCTTCGGCAGCCGGCCTGGCGGCGGGAAAGGCGGCAACGATGTCGGCATCGCCCCTGATCTCGCAGCCGGCCTTGGCCAGCGCCGACAGGATCGGCACCAGATGCGTGGCGGCGGCCGCGCGGTCGACGAGCAGCGTTTCGGTCGCGCCGCAGATGCCGGTGCGCCGCATCTTGGCGTTGACCGCGATCTTCACCGCCATGTCGAGCTCGGCGGAGGCATCGACATAGAGATGGCACAGGCCTTCCAGATGGGCAAAGACCGGCACGCGGGCCTCGGTCTGCACGCGCTCCACCAGGCCGCGCCCGCCGCGCGGCACGATCACGTCCAGATTGCCGGCCAGCCCCTTCAGCATTTCGCCCACGGCCGCCCGGTCGGTCGTCGGCACATACTGGATCGCCTCGGCGGGAAGCCCGGCCTCCTCCAGCCCGCGCGCCAGGCAGGCATGGATGGCGGCCGATGAATGCGCCGAATCCGATCCGCCGCGCAGGATCACGGCATTGCCGGCCTTCAGGCACAGCGCGCCCGCATCGGCCGTCACGTTGGGGCGGCTTTCATAGATCACGCCGATGACGCCCAGCGGCGTGCGCACGCGCTCGATCTTCAGGCCGTTCGGCCGGTCCCAGGCGGCGATCACCGCGCCGACCGGATCGTCCAGCGCGGCGATGGTCTCCACGCCCGCGGCGATCGCCTCGATGCGCTCGCCCGTCAGCTTGAGCCGGTCGAGCATCGCGTCGGAGAGCCCGGCCCTTCGTCCCGCTTCCATGTCCTTTTCGTTGGCGGCGATGATATCGCCGGTAGAGCCACGCAGCGCGCGCGCCATGGCGCCAAGCGCTCTTGTCTTGGTCTCCGGCGGGGTGATGGCGAGCGTGCGGGCTGCGGCGCGCGCCTGCGCGCCCATCGCGTTCATCATTGCGGCGACGTCGTTTGCGTCCGCGACCCTGTCGAGCATCATCTTCACTCCCGCTTCGGCGGTCGCCCGCCGTTGGCCCCTACATAGTCCAGATCGGGGCAATGCCGCAATCGCGGGGCGGTCAGCCACCCGATTCGCGCCGGCGGTACCAGGCAAACAGCGCGGGCGCGAAGAACATCACCGCCACCACGCGCACGATGTGGTGGACGGCCACGAAGGAAATCTCGATGTTCAGTGCCAGCGCCACCAGGTTCATCTCGACCAGGCCGCCCGGCGAATAGGCGAGCAGGATGGCGGGAAAACTATGCGGGCTGATGGCCGCCAGGGTCAGGGCGAAGACCAGCGTCAGCGCCAGGATGATGATCGTGGCGCCGATCGACAGCAGCAGGATGTGGCCGACCTCGCGCACGGTCCCGCCGGCGAAGCGGCATCCCACGATGGTGCCCAGGATGAGCTGGGCCAGGACGATGAGCTCGGCCGGGGTCTCGAAATCGCTGAGACCCGTGGCGTGGATCAGCGCGCTGGCCACCATGGGCCCGAGAAAGGGCGCGGCGGGCAGGCGGAGCACCTTGCCGATGAGAATGCCGCCGGCCGCGCAGCCGATCAGCCAGACCCAGCTTGTCAGCGAGGTCTCGGCGATGCCGGGCACGTCGCTGCCCACCGAGACGGTGTCGACGGGATAACCGAACAGCGCCAGCAGCGGCGGGATGGAGAGCACCACGAAGAAGATGCGCGCGGCGTGGCTGAGGCCGATCCTGCGGCCGTCGCCGCCCATGGCGGTGCCGGTCAGGAGCATCTCCGAGAGGCCGCCCGGCATGGCGGAGAAATAGGCCGTCGTGCGGTCGAAGCCGCCGACCCTGATCAGGAAGACTACCGCGGCGCCGCCGGCGATCGCCACGAAAAGGAGGAGGCCGGCCAGCGTCAGCGGCCAGGTCTGCGCGTCGGCGATGACGTCGGGGGTGAAGCCGGAGCCCAGCAGCACGCCGAGGATCGAGACGGTCGGCCCGCGCAGCGGTTCGGGCCCCGCGACCGGCGCGCCCATAATAGCGCACACCATGGTGAAGGTCATCGCCCCCAACATCCACGCCAACGGAATTTCAAGCAGAATGAACACCCATCCACCGAGCGCGCCGATGGCCAGGGCAAGCGCGTAGCGACCCAGGATCAGCACCGGGATGCGGCCTTGCCGCCTGTGACAGAGGGATCGGAAGATAAGGTCATGCGTTTCATGCTGGCCTGCTTATAGGGCCGGGCGTTTCGACAGCACAAGCGGCAGCTTGGAAAGGCTGCCATTCGAAAGGACAGGGAATGACATTCTCCATCGTGGCCAAATGCGAGCGGACGGGCCAGTTTGGCGTCGGCGCGATGACGGCGATGCCGGCCGTGGGCAAATTCCTGACCCATGCCTGGCCGCGGACTGGCGCCGTCGCAACGCAGGCGCTCGTCAATCCCTATCTCGGTATCGATGGGATCGCGGAACTCCGCGACGGTCTTGACGCCCGCCAGGTGGTCGACAGGCTCAAGCAGGACGACCCTGAAATCGAGAGGCGGCAGTTCGCCGTGATCGACCGCATGGGGGGTGTCGCCGCGCATACGGGCACGGAGTGCCTGTCCTGGGCGGGCCATCGCCCCGGCAAAGGCTATTGCGTTCTCGGCAACCGGCTCGAGGGTGAACACGTGCTGGACGCGCTCGAAGAAACGCTGCTTGCCACGTCTGAACTCCGGCTTGCCGACCGCCTCGTCGACGCGCTGGCGGCCGGCTATGTTGCAGGCGGCGACAAGAAGAGGGAACGCTCGGCCACGATCTTTGTTGTCGACGGCGAGGAATACCCGCTTTGGGATGTTCGCATCGACGAGCATGATGACCCGGTGGCCGAATTGCGCCGGGTCCATGCGATCTTCGGTCGCGATCTCTATCCGCACATCCTGGAGATGCCGAAGCGATCAGACGGCTGAGTCCTTCAGCGCGCTCGGCGCATGCCCCGCTATCTTCGCAGCAGGAAGACCGCCTGCTGTCCGAAGAGATTCCAGAACCACCAGGGCATCGAGAGCGCGATCTCATGTCCGGTACCGTCGAGCGCAATCGCCTTCTCGACGGTCGCGCCGACTTCGTCGCAGAGCAGCATGAAGTCGCGGATGGTGCAGAAATGGATGTTGGGGGTGTCGTACCAGGAATATGGCAGATCACGGGTCACGGGCATCCGGCCGCGAAACAACAGCGAAAGACGCAGGCGCGCATGACCGAAATTGGGGAATGACACGACCACCTTGTCGCCGATTCGAAGCAACTCCTCGAGAACCGTCTTCGGATTGCGCGTCGCCTGGATCGTCTGCGACAGGATCACGTAGTCAAAGCCACGATCCGGATAGTAACGCAGATCGTGGTCCGCATCGCCCTGGATGACGGAGAGGCCGCGTGCCACGCAGCGATTGACGCCTTCCTGCGAGATCTCGATGCCGCGACCGTCGACCTGACGGTCATCCCGCAGCAATTCGAGCAGTTCGCCTTCTCCGCAGCCAACGTCCAGCACGCGGGCGCGGGGCGCGATCATGTCGGCAATAAGCTGGAAATCGACGCGTGAGCCGGTGCCGTTCATGCTTCCAGTATCCCTCGGTCACGCGCCGCCGCTGTGATGAAGCCGCGCACCGCACCATGGAACTCCGGTTCGTCGAGCAGGAACGCATCGTGCCCCTTGTCGGTCTCAATCTCGACGAAGGAAACGGACGCACCGGCTGCGTTCAGCGCGTGGACGACCCGCCGGCTCTCTTCTGTCGGGAAGAGCCAGTCCGAAGTGAACGAAATCAGGCAGAAACGCGTGGTCGTGCCCCGGAAAGCCTCGGCCAGTCGCCCGCCATGATCGGCAGCGAGGTCGAAATAATCCATTGCCCGCGTCATGTAGAGGTAGGAGTTGGCGTCAAAACGGTCGACGAATGTCATGCCCTGGTGGCGCAGGTAGCTCTCGATCTGAAAATCGGCGTCGAAGCCGAAGGTCAGGCGCTCGCGATCCTGCAGGTTGCGGCCGAACTTGCGGTGCAGCGCAGCCTCGGAAAGATAGGTTATGTGGGCGGCCATGCGCGCGACGGCCAGCCCTTTTTCGGGGCGCTTGCCTGCTTCGAGATAACGTCCTGCGCACCACTCGGGATCGGCCATGACAGCTTGCCTACCCACTTCGTGAAAAGCGATGTTCTGCGAGGTGTGGCGCGCCCCTGTGGCGATCGGCAGAGCCGAAAAGACCCGCTCGGGGTAGCTAGCGGCCCATTCCAGTACCTGCATGCCGCCCATCGAGCCGCCGATCACGCAAAAAAGGCGGTCGATGCCCAGATGGTCGATCACCATGGCTTGCGCACGCACCATGTCGCGGATGGTGATGACCGGGAGATCCAGACCGTACGGGCGACCGGTCGACGGGTTGGTCGAAGCGGGGCCGGTAGATCCCAGGCACCCGCCAACGACGTTCGTGCAGATGACAAAAAAGCGGTTCGTGTCGACGATCTTGCCCGGCCCGATGAGGGCGTCCCACCAGCCCGGCTTGCCGGTCACAGGATGCGTATTGGCGACGTGCTGGTCGCCCGTCAGCGCATGGCAGACGAGGACGGCATTGGAGTGGGCATCGTTGAGTTCGCCATAGGTCTGGTATGCGATCTGGAAGGGGGCCAGATCGATGCCTGCCTCGAGCTTCAGCGGTTCGTCCGGTCCGAAGCGAATGACAAGGCTCGATGGATCGCTCGCCTGCTCATGTGATTGCGGGGCCGTCTTGACCGCCATCGACCTACTCCAACGGGCCGATCGGGTCCGAAAAGACAAAAGACCGGCTTGCTCAGCGCAACGCCGGTCCCGGACATCAATCGGTCCTTTAGCGACTTGTTTAACGTGGCTGCAAGCCGACCGGCCAAATCACCACGGGTGAAGCCCGCTTTTACGCCGCGACCCACTTTGCGTCAACGGCCAAGGATGCTAGAGCATTTCGCCCTTCGCCGAACCCCATCTCGACAGGAATTTCGCCATGAACGAGCTGCTCCGTCCTGCCCCGCGTCCCGGTGTGATGGAGATCGCGGCCTATGTTCCGGGCGGTCATGGCGAGCCTGGCCGCAAGAGCGTGAAGCTTTCCTCCAACGAGAGTCCCCTTGGCGCTTCGCCGGCAGCCATCGAAGCCGCTCGCAACGAGCTGGACCACATGGAGTTCTATCCCGATGGGGCTTCCAATGCCCTGCGTGCGGCGATCGCCGAGGTGCACGGCCTGAATCCCTCCAACATCCTCTGCTCGAACGGTTCGGACGAGCTTCTCGGCCTGCTCGCGCATACCTATCTGCAGCCGGGCGACGAGGCGATCTTCACCGAGCACGGGTTCCTCGTCTACCGCATCCAGACGCTGGCTGCCGGAGGCAAGCCTGTCGTGGTCAAGGAAACGGACCTTCACGCCGACGTCGATGCCATTCTCGCAGCGGTTACCGATCGCACCCGCATCGTCTTCCTCGCCAACCCGAACAATCCGACCGGTACCTATCTGCCGTTCGGCGAGGTGCGCCGCCTTCAGGCTGGCCTGCCGGCGAACGTGCTTCTGGTCATCGATGCCGCCTATGCCGAATATGTGCGTCGCAACGACTATGAATCGGGCATCGAACTCGTCTCGCAGGCCCAGAATGTCGTGATGACGCGAACCTTCTCGAAGATACACGGGCTTGCGGCGCTGCGCATCGGCTGGATCTATGCACCGGCTCACGTCATCGACGTCCTCGACCGCGTGCGTGGTCCCTTCAACGTGAATTCCATGGCGATCGCGGCAGGTGCCGCGGCTATTCGCGACCGCGGGCATGTCGACAAGGCGGTGGCGCACAACGAGCAGTGGCTGCCCTGGCTGACCGGGGAATTCACGAAGCTTGGCCTCACCGTCACGCCAAGCGTCGGGAACTTCCTTCTGATCCATTTCCCCGACGGCGATCCGGCGCGCGCCGCCGACGCCGCCGACCGCCATCTGCAGCAGGCCGGCTACGTCCTGCGCCGTGTCGCCGGCTACGGGTTTCCCAATGCCCTGCGCATGACCATCGGCTCCGAGGAGGCGAATCGCGGCGTCGTGGCCGCCCTTTCGGATTTCCTGAAGGCCTGAGCATGTCGGTTCATTTCAAGCGCATCGCGCTGGTCGGCATCGGCCTGATCGGTTCGTCGCTCGCCCATGCCATCAGACAGAATGGCCTGGCCGAGCATGTCGCGATCTCTACCCGAAGCCGCACGACGCTCGAACGGGCGCGGCAACTGGGCCTTGGCGACAGTTATTTCGAAGACCCCGGCGACGCCGTCCGCGACGCCGATCTGGTGGTGATCTCCGTGCCTGTCGGTTCGTCCGGCGCCGTGGCCCAGCAGATCGCCGGCAGTCTGAAACCCGGCGCCATCCTCTCCGATGTCGGGTCCACCAAATCGTCGGTGATTGCCCAAATGGAGCCGCATCTGCCGGCCGACATCCATTTCATACCGGGCCACCCGATCGCGGGTACCGAGCACTCGGGCCCAGATGCCGGCTTCGCCGAGCTGTTCCAGGGCCGCTGGTGCATCCTCACCCCGCTGCCGGATACCGATACGGGTAAACTCGAGGCGCTGTCAGAATTCTGGCGCGCTTGCGGGTCGAAGGTGGACATCATGGACCCCGCGCACCACGACATGGTGCTGGCCATCGTGTCCCACCTGCCGCACATCATCGCCTACAACATCGTCGGGACGGCCGACGATCTCGAGGCGGTGACCAAGTCCGAAGTGATCAAGTACTCGGCATCGGGTTTTCGCGACTTCACCCGTCTGGCGGCTTCCGACCCCACCATGTGGCGCGACGTGTGCCTGCACAACAAGGATGCGATACTCGAGATGCTGTCCCGCTTCTCCGAAGACCTTTCTGCCTTGCAGAGGGCCATTCGCTGGGGCGACGGCGAAAAGCTCTTCGATCTCTTCACCCGCACACGTGAAGTGCGCCGCTCCATCATTGAGGCAGGCCAAGAGATCGACGCGCCGGACTTCGGTCGTCACGTCGTGAAGAAGTAGCGCTTCCCCCGTTCGATTGTGCCAATGGCAGCGTGGCGTTGCCACGTCGCGGCGCCCGTCCTACACTTGTTTTGCCAAGTGTAGGATTTTGTTGGCGAATTTCAATCGGGAGGGGAACTTGATCAGGAAGACAATCGGAGCGAGCGCGCTTGCGCTCGTCATCGCTGCCATGTCGCCGGCTAACGCGTTCGCGGAGGACGAGCCCGTTACCCTGCGGTTCTCACACTTCACGCCGCCCATGCATCCCTTGCATGTCGGCGGCATCGTGCCGTGGGCGGAAGCCATCCACGAGGCGTCTGGTGGCTCGATCACGGTGGAGATCTATCCAGGCCAGCAGCTCGGACAGGCCGGCGACCACTATGACATGGCCCGCGACGGGATCGCAGATTTCGCGCTGGTCAATGCGGGCTATCATCCCGGCCGGTTCCCCATCATTGCCACGGGTGAGCAGCCCTTCATGGTGGCAAACGCGCGGGGCGGCTCGGTCGCGCTCGATGCCTGGTACCGCGCCTACGCCGAGGAGGAGATGGCGGACACGCGGCTCTGCCTCGCTCATCACCATCCGCCCGGCACGTTCCACTCGAAGGTGCCGATCCGACATCCGGACGATGTCCGCGGCATGAACGTCCGTCCTGCCAACGCCACGATGGCGGCTTTCGTGAGCGCCCTGGGCGGACAGGTGTTCCAGGTGTCCGCTCCAGAGGCGCGTGACGCGCTCGAACGCGGCATCGCGGATGCTCTGACCTTCCCCTGGCACTCGGTCCTCGTCTTTGGTCTGGACAATGCCGTGCACTACCATCTGGAGATTCCGCTTTATGCCACGACCTTCGTCTGGGCCATGAATCGCGACAGCTACGACCGGCTGTCAGAGGCCCAGAAGGCGGTGATCGACGCGCATTGCTCCAACGACTGGGTGGAACGCGTGGCGGGCGGCTGGCAAGACGCCGAAGACGAGAGCCGCGCGCAGATCGCTGGACGCGAGGGGCACGAGGTCATCGTGCCCAGCGAAGATGACGTCCAGGCCTGGCGGGATGCTGCCGCGGAACTCGAAGAACGGTGGGCCGAGGCGGTGCGTGGGGCCGGCAAGGATCCCGACGAGGTTCGAGCGGCGCTTATCGCCGAGCTGGAGAAGCGCGACTCCGCCTATTGATGCATCTGGCCGCGTCCGCTTGTATCGGCGGGCGCGGCATGCCATTTGACAGCTGCCTCTCTGCCGCCTCAGAAAGCCGGCTGATGGCGCTCCCTATTGCGTGGCGACGTCCAGGATGATGCGCTTTTCGACAAATGCTCGACCATCGAGGCCGCTTGCGGCCTTGCTGTCGCTCATTCTTGTCCTGTCGGCATGGCTGCACGCGGGCCCCACCCACGCCCGCGCCCTGCCGGCTGACCTTCTGGTCCTTGTCGAGAGCGGCGACCAGGGTCTCTTGGTGCTGCCGCGCGAGTCGCTGGAACAGCGCTCCCGGGAGGATGACGGTGCCACAGCCGGTCCGCCTTGGGCCTGGCTCGAAACGTCGGCGATCGTCCATCTTTCTTCCCCAATCGGCGTCCCTCTGCCCGTCGCACATGCGGTCCCGTCGCGGCCCTGGCGCCCGGCGACCAACCCGGCGGCACCCAGGGCGCCGCCCCATCCGCTTCCCTCGTGACCGGGGCGGGCCTGTCCCGCTCCCTTACCGGACGCAAAGCTGTGCCGCCCGACCATCCGTGGCGGCTGGCTGCGCGTGTCCCACGCCTTGTCCAGGGAGCACCACAGATGGACAAACAAGAAAGCAAATGGACCTACCTGACCGGGTGGGCATCCATCGCCGTGATCATCCTCGTGATGTACGCGGCGTCCAAGTATTTCGGGTTCTGATCCCACAGGCTCAACCGGACGGTTCGGCTTCTGCCGGGCCGTCTGTTGGTCCTGCACGCCCTATTCGAGGGGCGGGATTTCGCCAAGGGCCAGGAAACCCAGTCGGGCGTTGCCCCGCGTGATGACCAGTGGCAGGGTTGGTTCGTCGCCCATCGCGGCAAGGCCGGTAAAGGCGGCCTGGATCTGGCTGGCGAAATCCGGAAAGACCTCTCTCAAGGTGGCGGCCAGGGCGGCGGGGTTCTGCACGGTGATATCGAGCCTGGCATCGATCAGACCGTCCGCGCCGATTTCGAAGGGCCCGGAAAGGCGGGCGCCTCCGTCGTCGGCGAGCGTCACAGTCAGCGTCCGCAGTGTGCCCGACACTCCGCGCAAGCCATTCATCACGGACGGCAGGCCGCCGGCTGCGCCGTCTATCGCCAGATCCGCCAGACCGCGCATGGGTGGAAGCCTGTTGCCTCCCGTTGCCGAAGGATCGGTGCGCAGACCTGCGAACCGGACGGCCAGATCAAGGTCCGGGCCGTTCGGCCGCATGTGGAATTCCGCGCTGTCCATCGCGACCAGTGCCGCGCTCTCGGTCGGATCGGAATCGAGATCGGCGCGCAGGTCCAGCACCTCGACGGACAGCAGGTCCGGGATCGGCTCCGCCAGGCGCGCGCTGGCGCGCAGGCTCGACCAGTTCACATCGAGAGCATTGATGCCGGGGAACTCCACGAGGGCTGGTCCGTCGAGCTCCGCCACGATGCGTTGCGGTGCATAGACCTGGGCGGCCGAGCGAAAACCGCGTGCCTGGAAGCCGATGCCGGCCCGGGCATCCTCGTAGAGGATCGATCGACAGAACACTCCCATGCGGAAGGGAAAGCCGCGAATCTCTTGCTGCTCGCAATTGGCGCGCCGGCCGCCTCGGTTGACGTCGGCGATGGTGCCCGTCACTTCCGCCTGCACGCGCTCGGCGACGTAGTGCCAGCCGGCGACATAGGCCGCGATCATGACGGCGATCGCCAGCGCCAGCCAAATCATGCGATGGCCGAATCGACGGGGCTTCTGTGAGTCGCTTGACGCCATGGTGGCGGGCTCGCTAACCGTTCGTGCTCTGCCGGGCGTCCTCACCCGGCGCAAATCACTCTGGTGGGCATATGGGCGATTTTTGGGTGTTTGGCTACGGGTCGTTGATGTGGCGGCCGGGCTTCGCTCATGTCGAGACCCAGAGAGCGCGGCTTTTCGGGTATCGCCGGGCGCTCTGCGTGACGTCGCATGTTCACCGCGGCAGCGTGGAGAAACCCGGGCTGGTGCTGGGCCTCGACAAGGGCGGATCCTGCGTCGGGCTGGCCTTCCGGGTGCCGGGGGACCTGAAGCAGGAGGTCATGGCCTATCTGCGCGAACGCGAGCTCGTGACCAATGTCTACGAAGAGAGGCAGCTCACGGTTCGCCTGCGATCGGGAGCAGATGTCGCGGCGGTGGGCTACGTGGTCGACCGGGAGCACCATCAGTATGCCGGGCATCTCAGCGCCGAGGAAGCCGCGATGCGGATCGCCGGTGCGGTAGGGCGCTCGGGCCCCAACGAGGAGTATGTGATCAACACGGTCGCCCATCTCGAGGCGATGCGCATCCGCGATCACTGGCTGGAGCGGGTCGCGGCGCTTATTGCGCCGCAACGGTCTCCCGCGGGAGGCTGACACCCAGCTCGGCCAGCCGCTTGCGGGCGGTCTCGGGCAGTGGCGGCGGGTTTGGGCCCGTGGCCGCCTCGATGAGCAGCTGGTCGGTCGCAGCCTCCATTTCCGCCACCAGGCGGGCGTGAAATGCGTCCTTGGACAGTCCTGCCTCGATGGGCTTGAGGAAGCGGGCGTGAATGGTGCCGGGATAACGAAAGAACTTCCGCCGCGGCCAGTAGAGGCCGGCGACATGGACAACGGGGACGACAGGCACGTTCAACCCGGCATAGAGTTCTGCGATGCCCCATTTGTAGGCCGGCTCCGCGCCGGGGGGGCGCCGCGTGCCTTCGGGATAGATGATGAGCTGGCGGCCTTCCGCCATCCGTTCGCGCCCGATCGCCATCGCCTGCTTCAGGGCCTTCGAACGGCTGGCCCGATCAATGGCGATCATGCGCATCTTCATCAGATACCAGCCGAAGAGCGGAATCCAGGTCAGTTCGCGCTTGAGGATGTAAACGGGATCGTCGAGATAGGGATAGAAGGCGAGCGTGTCCCACAATGACTGGTGCTTGGGCGCCAGGATGAAGGAGCCCTTGGGCAGGTTCTCCAGCCCTTCTATGCGGCTTTCCGTGCCCGCGATGACTTTCTGCAGCCAGAGATTGGAGCGGCCCCAGTTCTTCGCGACCCACCAGGCCTTCTTGCGCGGTGACAGGAAGTAGACCGGCGTGAAGACGATCATCTGAACGATGGTGTTGAGATAGAACGCGATGTTGAAGAGAAGGGAGCGTATCGAGAGCATGCGTTTTCCGTCTTCAAGCGGGAGAATGATCGCCGGCGGATGGTTCGATACAGCTATATCGCCGAAAGACAAGGCTGATCTTCAAGGGGCCCTATTCCGGCATCGCGTCGGAGATCGTGGCGAGGTGCGCGCGAATCGCTCCTGCGCTGACAAAGCCGCGCGCGAAGGATCCGATGAGCTTGAGGTATTCGGTGAACAGCACCCGCAATGCGGTCGGCTGGCGCAGCCATTCGGCACCGTTCAGCCTTCCGGTAACGACCGGATAGGGCTGGAGGTTGAGCTCACCCAAATAGCGTCGCATCTCCATGAGGCTGCGCGGCATGTGATAGTTGTTGGTGACCAGTATGACGCTGGCGAAGGCGTGCTCCGTGACCCAGCGGGCGCTTTCCTCGGCATTGCCGATCGTGTCGAGCGCGGCATGATCAATGTCGACGCAGCAGGCGAACAACTCGCGGTCTCCGCCCGTCGCGCGGCGTAAATCTTCTACGCGCGCCATCGGGTTGACGCCACTGATGAGCAGCCGCTGTCCCTTGCCGGCCTTCAGCAATTCCACGCCTGTCTCTACGCGGGCGCTGCCGCCGGTCAGCACGATGATCGCGTCCGCAGGGCTTGGGTCGGCCGGCGTTTCCAGATTGCCCACATGGGTCGCGAACAGCAGAAATCCGGCCCCCAGCATGACAACGCAGAAGGACGTGAAGAAAAATATGAGGCGCAGGATGACGGTTGCACGGCCGGGACGAGCGGCGTCCAACGTCGCCGCGCCGGCCATGTCAGGTCCGTGCGTGTCCTGTCCCTTCATGCTGTCGCTGATAGACCTGAATTGCGGCAATGAATAGGAGCTTTGCGCTCACCCTCCATCCGTATGGCGTGCTTCAAGGTCGCCGAGGAAGGTGACCACGGTGAAATGGGAGGTGATGGCGGTCAGTCCCGCCACCAGAAGCACGACGAGGCCGACCCCGAGATAGCCGGCGGCCCCTATCGCAAAGGAACCAAAAAGGGCGGTCGCCTGATCGGCCTCCGGCGTCGCGAGATTGCGAGAGGCCCACCATGAAAACAGGATGAAGACCAGAATGGCCAATGCCCCGCCGGCGGCTGCGCCCTGCATGCCGGTGACGAGAAAATGCCGCCTGAACTGGGCCGCGATGAAACGTGCCTCGGCGCCCACGAAATGCAGCACCTCGATGATGTGGCCGTTGCCCGCCATGGCGCCGCGCGTGGCAAAGATGACGGTCAGAACGGTCGCCGTCAGCATCAGCAGGAGGGCCGCGAGGCCAAAGGTGACGGTTGTGCGCGCCATCGCGACCAGCCGGTCCACCCAGGTACGGTGGTCGTCCAGGATCGCGGTCGGAACGGTCTCGACCAGCGCCTGGCGCATGGCGACGAAGTCCGGCGGCGAAGAGGTGTCGATGGTTACGACGATGAGGCGCGGGACCGGCAGTTCGTCGATGTCGAGATCCGGTCCGAGCCAGGGTTCGAGCAGGCGCTGCGTGGCCGCGCGGTCGACAATGGAGGCCTGCCGCACGCCGGCGAAACTCGCGGAGACCGAACGTGCGTCTTCCAGCGCAGCTTCCATGTCGAGCCCCTCGGCGGGTTTCACCTGGACTGTCGCCTCGCGCGCGATCTCCGTCTGCCAGGCAGTGGCGGTGTCGCGCACGAGTGTCACGGCGCCCAGCGTCAGGCACGACAGGAATGTCATGATCGCAATGACCAGGATGAGGGCGCGCCCCGCGATGCTTTGAGGAGGCACAATCGGCGCGGACCTGCGCACGCGCCGGCTGCCGTCCATCGCGGCTTTCGGACCGGTCCGCTGGACAGGGGCGGCCTCAGTCATGGATATCGAGCCTCCCCTCCGCCAGCACCATACGTCTGGCATCGACCTGGTCCATGAGCGTCAGATCGTGGGTGGCGATGACGACGGCGGTGCCCAGCCGGTTCAGTTCGATAAAAAGGCGCAGCAGCCGGCGCGCGAGCGGCGGATCGACATTGCCGGTCGGTTCGTCGGCGAGGAGAATCTCCGGCTGCTCGATCAGGGCGCGGGCGATCGCCGCGCGCTGTTTCTCGCCGCCCGAAAGCACAGGCGGCAGAACGTGCATGCGTTCGCCCAGCCCAACCCATTTGAGGAGATCGACGACATCACCGCGATAATTCGCCTCGTCGCGCCCGCGCACCCGCAAGGGCAGCGCCACGTTTTCATAGGTCGTCATATGGTCGAGAAGGCGGAAATCCTGAAAGACCACGCCGATGCGACGGCGCAAAAGCGGCAGTTCGCGCCGGGTGACGCGCGCGCGGTCCTTGCCGAAGACGGTGATCAGCCCACGCGTTGGGCGCAAGGAGAGAAACAGCAGGCGCAACAGCGTCGTCTTGCCCGCACCGGAGGGCCCGGTCAGGAACTGGAAGGAGCGCTCCGGGATGTGGAAGGAGATGTCCCGCAGGATCTCCGGCCCCATCCCGTATCTCAGCCCGACATTTTCGAAGCGAATCAACGGGAGACCTGCTCTGGCGCGGTTGCCGGCGTGCCGACCTTGGTCCGGCATGGTTAACCAGCGGTTAAGATGGCTGGTGCATCCTCGCGCGCATTCGGATGGCGCATGTGCCCGCGCCGAATCGCGCTTGCCAAGGATATGCACCAGAATGGCCGCTGAGGACAATCGACGCTCCGTTTCCGGCGAGATCATGACGGTCATCGCAACGCCGCCCTTCTGGCCGAAGCCGTCCGCAATCGTGGAGGCGGAATACGAGACCTTTACGCCGACGGGCGGCCGCAACCCTGAGATGTCGCCGCCCTCTGCAGCCGTTCCGCGCGGCATGACCATGCTGCGCAGCGTCGGCGGTCGTGTCGGGCGCGCGGCACGCGGTGGACCTGTCTTCTGGGGCGCGGGGTTGATGTTGGTGGCTGTCGCCTTCTGGATATCTGGCGGCCATACGCTTATCGACAGGGTCGGACCGATCGTGACGGGCACCCCGAAACAACCGCTCATCATCGAGAAGGCCACGCACAGGGTCGAGGCGCGGGGCGCTCGCGCGGTGCTGATCGTGGAAGGGGCCACGACGAATCGCGGCGTGGAGCGACGTTCCGTTCCCCCCATCGCCATCGCGATTACCGACAGCGGGGGTTTGACGAGCCGGCATTTTCTGGGGACAAACGGCACGCTTCTGGCGCCGGGCCAGAGCATCGCCTTTTCCAGCCGGGTGGAGGCGCCTAGCAACGGGGTGAAGTCCGTCACCGTAACCTTCCGCGAGGAATGAGCCGATGCCCGTCGTCAGAGGCAAGGAAATCGAAGTTCTCTTCAGTGCGTCGGCGATCGCCCGGCGCAATCTCGAACTCGCCAAGGAAATCAGCGAGCGCGAATATGACGACCTTCTCGTCATCTCCGTGCTCAAGGGCTCCTTCATCTTCGCCGCGGACCTGATCCGGGCCATGCATGATGGCGGGCTGTCGCCGGAGGTCGAGTTCATCTTCATTTCCAGCTATGGGGCGGGAACGACGAGCGGCGAGGTCAAGGTTCTTCGCGACATCGACAATGACGTGAAAGGGCGCGACGTGCTCCTGATCGACGACATCCTGGAATCGGGAAAGACATTGACCTTTACCCGAGACCTCATGCTGTCGCGCGGCGCCAAGAGCGTGTCGATCGCGGTGTTGCTCGACAAGCGCATGCGGCGCCAGAGCGACAGTGCCATCGATGCCGATTTCGTCGGCTTCGAGTGCCCGGATTATTTCGTCGTTGGATATGGCATGGACGTGGCCCATGCCTTTCGAGAGCTGCCATTTGTCGGCGTGGTCAAGGGAGACGTGTAATGGCGAGGATTCTCGTTGTCGAAGACGATGATTCGGTGCGCCTGTTCACGCAACGCGCGCTGAGCGCCGATGGCCATGCGGTCGATGTGGCGACGGACGGAGACGAAGGTCTGGAGCGCGTGTCCAATGCCGCCTCCCCCTATGACCTCATTCTGTCCGACATCCGCATGCCGGTCATGGACGGTATCGAGATGGCAGGACGGGTCGCGGATATCAGCCCCGCCACCCCGATCCTGCTGATGACCGGCTATGCCGAACAGCGCGAACGCGCAGCCGAGCTTTCTGGCATCGTTCGAGGCGTGGTCGACAAGCCCTTCACGCTTCCCGAGATCCGTTCGCGCGTGTGCTCGCTCCTGGGCTGAGGTTCCCGGCGTTTCGGGTCGTCGCCCCCTGCGGTGCGAGCACCGGCACGAACACGCGACGCGAGGCGCGTGCGGCCACGGGCAGCCCCTGATAGAGGCGTTTTTGCGCTTCCACGACGATCACGCCGGCGAAGATGGGCCAGAAACGGCGACCGGTGCGCTCAAGGAGGGCGTGAAGCTTCATGATCCAGCCTGTCTCGGACGGCGGAAAATGCAGCGCGTCCGTCCAGGCGCCGGGGGTGAAGTTGGTCTCGCGCAACAGTGCGGTGATCTGGCCACGGGAAAAAGGCCGACCGGTGCCAAAAGGCGTGTGCTCGAAGCGAGCCCACATGCCCCGCCGGTTGGGCACCACGATGACCAGCCGGCCGCCGGGGGCCAGAACCCGCCACAGTTCCATCAGCATCTCGCGCGGGTTCTCCGCATGTTCGAGCGCGTGAACCAGGAGCACGCGGTCGATAGATGCATCGACGAGAGGCAGTTCCTCCTCGAAGACGAGAGCGGCGGAAGACGGCCCCTTGAGAGGCCACCGCGTCGCACCCTGTCCTGCAGGCATGAACGCGAGCGAACGCTCGGCATCGGCAGCGAAGCGGTCGAGCCAAGGCAGGGTGAATCCCAGGCCGATGAGCCTTTCCTCGGGCATCTCGGCCCAGACGGAAGCGAGTGCCATGGCGATGGAACGGTCGGCCAGCCGCCCCAGTGTCGAGGCGTAGAAAGACTTCAGATCGACGATGTCGTTCTTCATGGCCGACAGCATTAGCCCTGCCTCGATCCCATCGCAAGAAAAGCGACGGGATGACAAGCGGGTGCGTGCGCCCTATCGTCCGCCCTCAAAACGGAGGTAACCAGGACATGAGTCTGAAGGTCGAGCAATTCATGTGCCGAAGCGACAATTTCGGCGTCATCCTGCACGACACCGAAAGCGGTGAGACGGCCATCGTTGACGCACCCGAGGAAAACGCCATCCGAGCGGTTCTCGAACGCACAGGATGGTCGCCGACCCTTCTCCTCGTCACTCACCATCATCCCGACCATGTGGCCGCCAATCTGGCGCTGAAGGAACGTTATGGGCTGACGATCGTCGGTCCACGCGCGGAGGCGGCCAAGATACCGGGGCTGGACCGCAGCGTTTCCGAAGGTGACACGATCGAATTCGCCGGGCGCACCGTCGAGGTCATCGAAACGCCGGGCCACACTTCAGGTCACGTCAGCTATCACATCCCCCAGGAAAAGCTGGCCTTTGCGGGCGATACGCTCTTCGCGCTGGGCTGCGGGCGTCTCTTCGAGGAGGGGCCGGCAGTGATGCTCCGCTCCATGAAGAAGCTGGCTGCCCTGCCGCCCGAGACAGTGGTCTATTGCGGGCACGAATACACGCTTTCCAATGCCCGTTTCGCGGTGACAGTGGAACCGGACAATGAAGAGCTGAAGGCGCGGGCCGGCCGTATCGAAGCCATACGCGAGGAGGGGAAGGCCACGCTCCCCACGACGATCGCCGATGAACTGGCCACCAACCCGTTCCTGCGCTGGAATGCGGCAGGCGTGCGCGCCACCCTCGGCATGCAGGATGCCTCCGAAGAAGAGGTCTTCGCCGAGATCCGCCGCCGCAAGGATAATTTCTGAGATATGGGCATGGCGTTGACAGCCGACGAGATCATCAGGGAACTGAACCTGCAGCCGCACCCGGAAGGCGGCTGGTTCGTCGAGACGTATCGCGACAACCGCGGCGGAGAACGCGGGCATTCCACCGCGATCTATTTCCTCCTCAAGGCTGGCGAAAGCTCGCACTGGCACCGGGTGATGGATGCAGCGGAGGTATGGCACCACTATGCCGGCGCGCCGCTGGAACTCGGGATGTGGTCGGGCGAGGGCGAGGTGACCTGGCAGAGCCTGGGCAGCGATCTCGCCGCGGGCGAGCGGCCGCAGGCGGTCGTGCCGGCCGGCTGGTGGCAGGCGGCGGTCACGACCGGCGAGTGGACGCTGGTCGGCTGCACGGTGGCGCCGGGCTTCGACTTTTCGGCCTTCGAACTGGCCGAGCCGGGATGGGAGCCCCCGGTCTGAAGCCCGTCAGAGCACGAAGCCGAGGACGATCGCCATCTGGCCAAGATAATAGAGCACCCACACAGCCGGCCCGGCGATCAATTGCGGCAGCGATCCCTTATCCAGAAGGTAGCGCTCGGCAGCGAGAATCGCGTCCGAGACGAAGAAGAGCGCCGCCCCGGCGACCACCATTGACAGCGGCAGGGTCGCCGCGGCCGTCAGCATCGCGAATATTGCGACCGCATAGGTGGCGACGGGCAGGCGCAATTCCTCGCCGATCACCGGCAGGAGCCGCATGGCGAGCGCCCCTGTGGCAACCAGTGCCGCCAGAACGAGAAGCGCGCGCCAGGGTTCGGCCAGCAATGTGCCCAGTCCGGTTCCAAGTCCCGCAGCCACCGCCAGGAAAAGCGTGATGTAGACGACGTGGCCGAGAAGAAAGGCCACGAGCCCCCCCAGGAAGAAATGTTCTCCCTCCTGGGCCAGCAAAGCATCGCCTACAGCGCACAGCAGCAGCGCGGCGACGAGCAGTGCCGGACCGCCGGTGATCAGCGCCAGGAGCGCGAGCAACGCGGTTGAGCCCGCCTTCAGCAGCGTCCGGCGCCAGACGGGTTCGGTGCCGCGCAGCACCAGATAGAGGCAGGCCGCGCCGACCGAAATGATCAGCGTCCCGTTAGCAAGTGAATCGATGCCTCCGGGGAACGGCATCATGGCCTAGAGCCCGGCCCTGAACTTCGCTGCGACGGCGTCGCCCATCTGCGAGGTGCCGACCTCCGTCATGCCTGCCGACATGATGTCGCGGGTCCGAAGCCCGTCATCGAGTACGGCCGAGATCGCAGCTTCCAGGCGGTCAGCGGCATCGACCATGTTGAAGGAATAGCGCAGGCACATGGCGAAGGAGGCGATCATGGCGATCGGATTGGCGATCCCCTGGCCGGCGATGTCGGGTGCCGAACCATGCACCGGCTCGTAGAGCGCCTTGCGGGCGCCGCTCCTGGCATCCGGTGCGCCGAGCGAGGCGGAGGGAAGCATGCCGAGCGAGCCCGTCAGCATGGCCGCGACATCCGACAGCATGTCGCCGAACAGATTGTCGGTGACGATGACGTCGAACTGCTTGGGCCACCGCACCAGCTGCATGCCGCCCGCATCGGCCAGCATGTGGGAGAGCTCGACGTCGGAATATTTGGCCTTGTGGGTGGCGGTCACCACCTCGTTCCAGAGCACGCCCGACTTCATGACGTTGCGCTTTTCCATCGAGCAGACCTTGTTGCCGCGCGTGCGCGCCAGTTCGAAGGCCACGCCCGCGATGCGCTCGATCTCGAACGTGTCATAGACCTGCGTGTCGATCGCCCGCTTCTGGCCGTTGCCCAGGTCGGTGATGGTCTTCGGCTCGCCGAAATAGACGCCGCCGGTCAGTTCGCGCACGATGAGGATGTCGAGGCCCTCGACCACTTCCTTTTTCAGGGAGGAGGATTCGGCCAGGGCCGGGTAGCAGATTGCGGGGCGCAGGTTGGCGAAAAGCTGCATGTCCTTGCGCAGGCGCAACAGGCCGGCCTCGGGGCGCACCTCATAGGGTACCGCATCCCATTTCGGTCCGCCGACGGCGCCGAAAAGGGTCGCGTCCGCAGCCATCGCCTTTTCCATGTCGGTGTCGGAGATCGACTGGCCATGCGAGTCATAGGCTGACCCGCCCACGAGGCCTTCCTCGGTCTCGAAGCCAGCCGCCATCTCGGCGTTCATCAGCTCGATGAGCTTCTTCACCTCGGCCATGGCTTCCGGCCCGATGCCGTCACCGGGAAGAAGAAGCAATTTGCGCGATGCCATCTTTGTCGCCCTCTCCGAATGCAGAATTTGGGCCTTGCTAGCCGCGAAGCGCGGCGGGCGCAAGCGTCGACCCTTCATCGCCTCCAAGGCGAGGCCTGGCGCAGCGCTCGGGTGCTGCAGGTGACCGCCGTCAGCCTGCCAGCGCTTCCGTCTCGCGGCGCAGTTTCATGACTTGCCCGTCGAGCGATTGCTCGACGTGATGCTGCGTCACCACCTCGCCCGCCTCGACCGGGTGAATCACCTTGAGACCATGCGCCAGACCGATCGGCAGGGCCTGCTTCTCCAGTGAAATCCTGGCTGGCAGGAGCTTGCCCCACACGGTATAGCCGCCCTCGCCGTCGAGCACGTCGCCCGGCACAAGGTCGCGCTTGGCGACGGCCACCGCGTCGCCGCGGAAGACGCGGCTCTGGCCGGTCGGCTCGCCGCGCAGGGCGGCGGACAGCACCGAGATGCCGAGTTCCAGCCCGATCAGGTGAAACGGCTTGTACATCGAAGCATAGCGCCCGGTGGAATCGACCGGCAGGCCGTATTGGCGGAAGCAGGCCGCGGCATAGTCGTTCGGCGCCTCCAGCACGACGTAAACCCCCCAGCGCAGGTCACGGAAGACCGGTCGCCCATCGCGTTCCAGCGACGACACCACCTCCACCATGGCGGCCCCCTCCATGATGCCGCCGATCTCGCGCGGGCGAAGCACATGGGCAAGGTCGTCCACGCCGCAGGGCGGGAAGGCGAGGCCGTCCGCCGGCACGTCGAGGTCGCACGCATTGGCAATCGCGGCCATTTCGATGGCCGATTTCGTGCCGTCGAGGAAGGAATTGAACATCTGCGGATTCATACCGGCGGCATGAGCGGCTTCCGGCGACAGGCCGTAGTGGCTCCAGACGTTGTCCGGCGCAACCTGATGGTAGCTGGGCAGGTATTTCGTTCCCTTGCCCGCGGCTTGGACGCGAAAGCCGGTCGCGCGTGCCCAGTCGACCATTTCGGCAACGAGCGCGGGCTGATCGCCATAGGCCATGGAATAGACCACGCCCGCCGCGCGCGCGCGTTGCGCCAGAGCCGGACCCGCCAGCACGTCGGCTTCCACATTGACCATGACCACATGCTTGCCATGTTCGATCGCGGCCATTGCGTGGGCAATGCCGGCGGCGGGAGAGCCGGTCGAGTCGATGACGACATCGACATCATCGGCGGCGGCGAGATGGCGGCCGTCCTCGACGAATCTCGTTGCCGCTATCCTGTCTTCCTCCCAGCCGACAGCCCGGCAGGCGGCTTGCGCGCGCGTCGGCGAGAGGTCGGCGATGGTGCTCACCTCCAGACCTGGCGTCGAGGGCACCTGCGACAGGAACATCGAGCCGAACTTGCCGGCGCCGATCAACCCGGCACGCACGGGCTTTCCCTCGGCGGCGCGGGCCTTCAGCATGGAATGAAGATTCATCTAATCCTCCCCGGTTCAGATGTACCCATTGGAGGCGAAGAGGAGACCGCGCGCAATGGGCGCGGTTATTGCGCCCGGTCGCGCCGCAGCGCCGTGACCTCGATCTCGACCTTCATCTCCGGCCTGTTGAGCCCGCACACGGTCATCGTGGCGGCGGGCCGAATTTCACCGAACACCTCTCCGAGCACGGGAAAGACAAGATCGACATAGGCGGCATCGGTGACGTGGTATCGCGCGCGCACCACGTCGGCCATCTCGAAACCGGCCTCGCGGAGGGCTGCATCGATGGTGGCGAGACAGTTGCGCGTCTGATCCTCGATGCTCTCCGGCATCTCCATGGTCGCATAGTCGTAGCCGGTCGTGCCGGAGACGAAGCACCACTCGCCCTGGACGACGGCGCGGCTGTATCCGGCCTGCTTTTCGAAAGGCGATCCGGTCGAGATGAGGCGGCGATTCAAGGCAAGCTCCAGGAAAGACGCGCCACGCTATCTGCTCCGTGCCGCCACACGAATGGGCCAGTTGCGGCCTAGTGTTCGATCACGATGCGCTTGAGAATGCGCCGGACCATGGGGCCGATGAACAGAATCGCGGGGAAGGCCACGGCCCAGGACGACATCCAGGCAACAAACCAGAGGCCGATAAAGCCCGGCGTGCTGATGCCGACCGCAAGAAGCGTCGAGATCCCGGCCACGACAAAGGTCATGAAGCATGTGAGCAGGAAGCCGAAAGCCGCCTGCTCAAAACGTTTGGGGACAAAGGGACGCATCGCGACCTCAGGCCCAGGGGCGGGTTTCGGCGTAACTCTTCTCGAATCCGTCGATGGAGGGGCCCTTTTCAAGAGTCAGCGCGATGTCGTCGAGACCGTTGAGCATGCAGTGACGCTTGAAATCATCAAGGTCGAATTGAACGACGCCGCCATCGGGGCCCCGAATCTCCTTGGCCTCGAGATCAACGGTCAGCGTCGCATTTGCGCCGCGCTCCGCATCGTCCATCAGCTTGTCGAGGTCTTCCTCGGTCACGACGATGGGCAGAATGCCGTTCTTGAAGCAGTTGTTGTAGAAAATGTCGGCGAACGAGGTGGAGATCACGCAGCGGATCCCGAAATCCATCAGAGCCCAGGGCGCGTGCTCGCGGCTTGAGCCGCAGCCGAAATTGTCGCCCGCTACCAGGATCTTGGCGTTGCGGTAGGCCGGCTGGTTGAGCACGAAATCCGGATTCTCCGTCCCGTCCTCATTGTAGCGCATCTCGGCGAAGAGCCCGGTGCCCAGGCCCGTACGCTTGATCGTCTTCAGATAGTCCTTGGGGATGATCATGTCGGTATCGACATTGACGATCGGCATGGGAGCGGCGACGCCGGTGAGGGTGGTGAATTTTTCCATGATCTTTGCCCGCTGGATTGTCTGTCTGACCGCTGAAGGCTTTATACGAAGGAGCGCGGGATTCAAAGTGGGTGGTGCCCATCCTTTGCGGCCAGCTGGAAGTGCGCACGGAACCGGAAGGACAGCGGTCCGTTGATCCCCATGGCAAAAGACGGACAGCTAAAGAGCTTCGACGCCCCGGTGGAACTGCAGTTCGGCGGAGAGAAGGTCGCGATTGCTTCGGTGGAAGAGGCGGTCGAGCGGCTGGCCCATGTCGACTGGCCGGGTGAGCGCGGCCCGCGCCACCGCGATGCCTACGAGACCTGCCTCAAGGCGCTGGACGGTCATCGCACCGCAGCCAATGCACGCGCCGAGTTGATCGAGGCCGCTCGCGAGGCCGGTATTCTGGCGGAGGACTGACTCCATCTGGAAAAAGGGCGACCCGAAAGCCGCCCTTTACCTTCAATCTTGGCCGGTCGGCCCATTCACGCGCGCCGTATCGCCATGACGCCGGTCTCGGTGCCGGTAAGGCGGCGCGAGCGGCCGTCGGCGCCCACCACCATCTCGATGCGCCGGCGCGGCGAGGAAAACAGCGTGGATGTCACCACGTCCACGGGCGGATCGAATGCCACCGTGATGCGCCACAGATCCGGCTTGATGGTCTCCGAAAGTGCATGAACACGGCCTTGGACCGGATTGCCGTTGAATGTGCCAACGACCGGTTCACCGACCGCAAAGGGTGCTGGACCGCGCTTGCCCGCAGGCGCCTGTGTCGTTGCGACAAGCGTGTTCCAGTCGCGCGCCCCGTTCTGGCGGGCCACGAGTTCGAGCGCACGGGAATGGCTGACGTCAACCCCCTCGGCGGCCAGCGCGTCGCGCAGCCGTTTGGCATGTGTCTTGTAGTCGGATGAAACCGCAATGGTCATCGTCTCGCTCCTGATTTACGCGAAGAGACTGATAGAACGGGCGCCCGCATTGCCGTTTCGGCCCTCGCATTCAGGGGGAAACGAGAAATCCGGGAAGCTTCACCAAGGCTCAGTGCCCGCGAGCGGCCGGCGCTTCCCATGCCGAAGCGATCAGATAGGTGCTTGCTGCCAGAATATCAACGGGCCCGCCCCAGCAGGTCACGATCACGGCTTTAGATCACGTTCAGCTCGCGAAAGGGCTTGTTCAGCGCGATCCGTTCATAGCCGAATGGCGAACAATCGACGGTTCGGTAGCTGCCATGGACGATCAGTTCGCCGAGCGCCTTGCCGACGGCCGGTGCCTGCTGCAGGCCGTGGCCTGAAAAGCCGTTGGCAAAGAGGAAGTTGCCCATTTCCGGATGCGGACCGATCACCGCGTTCTGGTCGAGCGTGTTGTAATCGTAGTGGCCGGCCCAGGCGGAGGTCTGTTTAAGCGCCTCGAAGGATGGAACGCGCGTGGCGAGAACCGGCCAGATGATATCCTCGAAAAGGTGCCAGTCCGGCGCAAAATCCGTCGGATCGGCGGGGCCGTCTGTCTCGTGGGGTTCGGCACCGCCGGTGATGTAGGTTCTCCCCTCCGGGCGCACATAAATGCCGCTCGGATCGACCAGCAGCGGCATGTCCTCGAAATGATCCCTGGCCTCGAACACGAAGACCGAGCGCTTCCGGGGCTCCACCGGCAGGCTCAGCCCTGCCATCGCGGCGACCTTCCCGGCATTGGGACCTGCTGCGTTGACGATGGTGCCGGCCGCGATGGCGCTGCCGGAGGCCAGTTGCACGCTCTCGGCCCGGCTGCCTTGCCGCGCGATGCCCGTTACCTCATCGTGTACGAAGTGAATGTCCCGTTGCCGCAGTCCCTTGCGAATGAGCCCAAGCAGCGCATGGGCATCGAACCAGCCCTCACCCGAACGCCCCAGCGCCCCTCCGGCGATGCCTTCCGGCGACAGCCAGGAGAATCTCTGCGCCAGAGTGTCGGCATCCTCGATGACCACATCCGCGCCTTCGGCCCGCTGAATTGCGTTATTGGCCTGGAGGACCGGCAAGCCTTCGTCGCTGGCCAGGATCAGATAGCCCTTTTCGTTGAAGGCGATGTCGGCATCCTGGCCGAAGCGCTCCTTGAGTTCGCGGAAGAAGCCAAGGGTGAAGCGCGACAGCCGGATGTTCTCGGGGATGGAGAACTGCTGGCGGATCGAGGCGCAGGAAAGGGTGGTCGCAGCATGCGCAAAGGCGGGATCCCGCTCGATGAGCGCGATGGAGCCCGAAAACCCCTCTTCGCGCAGAAACCAGGCCAGGGAGGCGCCCATGATGGCGCCGCCGATGATGACGATGTCGGCTTTGTGCATAGAAGGCTCCGTGATGCGGGCGGACACAACCAGCTTCATCTTGGCTTGGCAAGACAGGGTATGGCTTGCGCGGCCTTCAAGGCTCGGCCAAGAAGGCGAAATGAAGACGAACCGACCCCGCCGCGCCGTGCTCTATGTTCCCGCCAGCAACGAGAAGGCGCTCGCCAAGGCCGCAACGCTTGCCTGCGATGCGGTGATCATCGACCTGGAGGATGCCGTCGCGCCCGGCGCGAAGCAGGAAGCGCGCGAGCGCATGCGCGCCTTCATGTCGGAAGTCGACCGTTCGGGCCGCGAATGGATCGTTCGCATCAACCAGCTCTCTGGCGAATGGGGCACCGAGGATTTCCTGGCCGCGCGCGGCGCGATGCCCGATGCGATCCTGCTGCCCAAGGTCGAAGGCCCGGTCGACATTCTGATGGCCGAGGAGGCCCTGGAGCAGACCGACGCGCCGGAGAAGCTTGCGCTGTGGGCGATGGTAGAAACGCCCCGCGGCATGATTGAGCTGCCAGCGCTCGCAGCCGGTGCGCGCCGTCCGTTTTCGCGGCTCGGCTGTCTGGTTGCCGGAACCAATGACTTGGTGAAAGAAACGGGGCTGAAGCCTGGGCCAGGGCGCGCCAATCTGATGCCGTGGCTTCTGCAGATGGTGCTGGCGGCGAGGGCGGGCGGTCTCGACGTGCTCGACGGGGTGTCGAACGATTTTCGCGATCTCGACGCCTTTGCCACCGAATGCCGTCAGGGGGCGGAACTGGGCTTCGACGGCAAGACGCTGATCCACCCGGCGCAGATCGAGGTCGCGCTTGCCGCCTTCTCGCCATCGGTCGAGGAAATCGCCGAGGCGACGCGCATCGTCGCGGCATTCGGCCTGGCGGAAAACGCCGGCAAGGGCGTCATCTCGCTCGACGGACGGATGGTGGAAAGGCTGCATCTCGAGCAGGCAGATAAGTTGCTGGCCAAAGCCGACCACAACCCGGATTGAACGGTTTCCGGTCAGCCTTGGTCTTGTTTCATCCCGAGCCGCGCGCGCAGTGCTTCATACTGCGCGTTCGACGTGCCGGCCATGATCTCGTCGCGCGTGGCGGGCAGGTCTTGATAGTCAGGTGGGCCAGAGAACTGCGACGCGGTGAAGTCGAGCCGCCGACCCTCAATGCGGTTGTAGAAGTGAAATCCCTGGAGTGTGGTGGTCTTCAACAATTCTCCGCCCAAGAGATCGTGAACCACCAGGGCGGTCGGGTTGCATTGGCCGCGGGCTGGGATGTCTGCACGCCACAGGCTCGAACTCTCCAGGCTCCATGCGTCCATCAGGCGAGATTGGAGATCGGCGATGTGATCAACCATCGCGCCGCCTCACTCCGCCCCGGCCTCGATGCGCTCCATGTCGTCGTCGGAGAGCCCGAAATGATGGCCTATCTCGTGGATCAGCACATGGGCGACGATGTCGCCCAGCGTCTCCTCGTTCTCGGCCCAATAGTCGAGAATGGCGCGACGATAGAGGGTGACGCGGTTCGGTCCTTCGCCGGTCTGGGGGTTCCAGCGCTCGGCGATGCCACGGCCCTCGAAAAGGCCCAGGAGGTCGAAGGGCGTTTCCAGCGCCAGATCATCCATGATCTCGTCGGTCGGGAATTCCGCCACCTGAATGACGATCTCGCCAGTCAGCTTGCGGAATTCCTCCGGCAGATGAGCGTAGATTTCCAACGCCAGAAGTTCGAATTCCGACAGCGATGGCGAGAGCTGGTCGTGCCAGGCTCTGGTCTGGTAGATGCGGGCCATTCTGTATCCTTTGGACCGCGATATAGAGCTTTTCAAGGGGGCTTACGAGCCCCTGGGCGAAGGCTTCAGCGTGCGGCTTCCTGATCGTCGAGGTCACGCGCTTCGGACGGCAGCATGATTGGAATGCCGTCGCGAACCGGGTAGGCGAGTTTGGCCAGCCGCGAGACGAGTTCCGCCTTGTCGCGGTCGTAGCGCAGGGGCCCCTTGGTCAGCGGACAGGCGAGCAGTTCCAGCATGCGTATGTCGATGTCGCCGCCATTGGTGTGTCTGGCCATACCGTCCTCCTCGCTTGCCGGCCTATTGCAGGCTCGTGCCCTCGTCATCATGCTCGCGTGCCAGGGAAATCTCCGTAATGGCGATCAGCGTCTCGGCTCGGGTTTTGAGGTCCGGGGCTTCGAGCAACGCCTGCTTTTCGGCCGCGCCGTAGGGCGCCATCATGGACAAGGCGTTGACGAGAGTCGCATTCTCGGCCCGGCTGACGCTTTCCCAGTCGGCATCCAGATCGTTAGCCTTCAGATAGGTACGGAAAGTCTTGAGAAGGGCCGGACGGTCAACTTCCTCTGCTCCCGCAGCCTCGTCGAGATCAGCGGCGAAAGGCCGGATGCGGCACTGGCGATAGCCGCTGCGCCCCGCGATTTCCTCGTCGATGCGAAATCGGCAGACGCCCTGCAGGACAACCAGATAGCGCCCATCGCCCGTCTCCGTGAAGGAGGTCAGCCGGCCGAGACAGCCGACGGCGCATAATTCGGGCTCCCCATCCTCGCGCTTGGCCCCGTCGAGCCTCGGCTGCACCATGCCGATCAGCCGCTTGCCGTTAAAGGCATCGTCCGTCATCGAGAGATAGCGCGGCTCGAAAATGTTGAGCGGCATCCGCCCGCCCGGCAACAGCAGAGCGCCGGTCAGGGGGAAGATCGGCGCGGTCTCGGGCAGGTCGGAGACCTTCCGATAGGAAACGTTGCCCGCCTGTACCATTTTCTGACTGCTCCATCGACCCGATCAACGCCAGAATCTGGCGCACGGAACGCGAAACTCAATAGGCAGGCGCGGCTTGTCTCACGAGAACAGAAGCGAGGACAGCCTTCTCCGGGCCGCCAGGGTGGCCTCATCGGTCGGTCCCCAGGCCTCGAAGAACTGCAGAAGCTGGGCGCGCGCGCCATCGTCCTTCCATTCCCGGTCCGTCTTCACGATCGCGAGAAGGTTGTCGGCGGCGGCTTCGCGCTCGCCGCGGGCATTCTGGATCATGGCGAGATCGAAGCGAGCCTGGTGGTCTTTCGGATCGGCGTCGAGACGGCGTTGCAATTCCGCGGGATCGCCCAACGCGGCAACCTGTTCGGCGAGCGCCATCTTGGCCTCCACCGCCACGACGGCGGGGTTGGTCCTGCCTTCTTCCGGCACGCGCCCGAGCACCTCGCGGGCCTGGTCGGCCTGCCCGGCCTCGAAGAGGATGTCGGCCAGCCCTCCCAGGGCCGGGGCATTCCTGGCGTCCTGCTGCACGATGGCGGCGTATATCTGGGCCGCCTGTTGCGGGTCGCCCGCCTCGCGCGCCTGGGCGGCCATCTCCAGCGCGGCCTCGATCTGCGCTTCGCGGTCGTCGCTGGTCAGCTTTTCGATGAATTCGTTGATCTTCGATTCCGGCTGCGCGCCCATGAAGCCATCGACCGGCTTGCCGTCCACGAAGGCGATCACGGCGGGAATGGACTGGATGCCCAACTGACCGGGGATCGTCGGATGGTCGTCGATGTTCATCTTAACCAGCTTGACCTTGCCGCCGGCCGCGCGGACCGCGCCCTCGATAATGGGGGTGAGCTGCTTGCACGGACCGCACCATGGTGCCCAGAAGTCGACCAACACCGGCTGTTTCCGCGATTCCTGGATGACGTCAGTCGGGAATCCCGCCGTGCTGGTGTCCTTGATGAGGTCCGCGCTCTCGCCGGCCGGTTGGTCGGGGGAACCGAAATTGACCGCCTGCGCGTATCCTCCGCCTGCGCCGCCGAAGGGGTTCTGGATGTCACTCATCGCTTTCCTCGTCTCAAAAACATGCCATTCAGCGAAGCTCGCGCTGCGGCGACCGCCCGTTCATGTCGCTCAAGTGGCTATCACGACGAAATGTTCAAGATAAGGGGTTCATGCCCGGTCGCCTTGACGAAGCGCAAGAGGTCGGCGCTGGCAATCGAGGTCGTTGCCTCGTTGGTCAGGGGATGCGCGTTGACCGTATCGGCTTCGGCCAACGCAGCGTCGAGAACGAAGCGCACCTTGCCCTGCCTGTCGTTGAGGAGACCGAAGGCCGTGACGGCGCCCGGCACGACACCGAGATATTCCATCAACATCTCGGGCTTGCCGAAAGAAACGCGGCCCGACGCACCGATCAGCGTATGAATGCGCTTGAGATCGATTTCCGCGCGTTCCTCGACGGTTACAAGGAAGTGGGCATCCTTGCGGTCGCGCAGAAACAGGTTCTTCGTGTGTGCACCGGATATCTGCCCGCGCAATGCCTGGGATTGCTCGACGGTGTAGAGCGGCGGATGGGTAACCGTGGTCGTTTCGATGCCCAGTTCTTCCAGAAACCGGAAGAGATTGCTCGCCGCCTCATCCATGTCGCTCCTCCGCGGGTGAAGACCGCCGGACGAACGCAGCGGTGAGTATGTTGGCGACCCCGGCAGGATTCGAACCTGCGACCCCAGGATTAGGAATCCTGTGCTCTATCCTACTGAGCTACGGGGCCGATCGGCCATGGCCTGGCTCCGGCCAGTCATTGAACGGAGCGGCATGTACATAAACGCTTCGCCTAGCTTCGCCAATAGCTCGCCAGCCGCTCAGGCGGCAAGCGTGGTTTCGGCGAGCTTGACCCAATATGAAATGCCCGTCGGGATGATCTCGTCGTTGAAGTCGTAGGCGGGGTTGTGAAGGGACGCCGTATTGCCATTGCCGAGGAAGATCATCGCCCCCGGCCGCTTCTGCAGCATGTAGGAAAAATCCTCGCCGCCCATCATGGGTGGAAGATCGCCATCTGCGGCGTCGGCGCCCGAAATGGCCGCGGCGACCGACAGCGCAAGGGCTGCTTCGGCCTCGTGATTGAAGGTGACGGGATAGTTCACGTCGATTTCCACCTCCACCATGGCGCCGGCCGCAGCCGCAATGCCCTGGCAAATCGCCGTCAGGCGTTCGCGCGCCTTGGCACCGACCGCATCATCCAGCGAGCGGATCGTGCCCGCGAATTCGGCCGTATCGGGGATCACGTTATAGGCATGGCCGGCATTGAACTTGGTCACCGAGATGACGAGCGAGGCGACGGGATCCAGATTGCGCGAGGTGATGGTCTGGAGGGCGGCGACCATCTGACTGGCGGCCACGATCGGATCGACGGTCTCATGGGGCATGGCCGCGTGGCCGCCCCTGCCGGTCACCTTGACCTTGAACTCGGCGGTCGCGGCCATAATGGCGCCGGGGCGCAAGGCAAAATGGCCCACGGGCCTGCCTGGCAGATTGTGCATGCCAAAGACGCTCTGGATGCCAAAGCGCTCCATCAGCCCGTCCTGGACCATGGCCAGTCCGCCGCCGCCGCCTTCCTCCGCCGGCTGGAAGATGACTGCGACGGAGCCGGCGAAGTTGCGCGTCTCGGCCAGATATTTCGCAGCGCCGAGCAGCATGGCCGTGTGGCCATCATGCCCGCAGGCATGCATCTTGCCGGGCACCGACGATGCATAGGGCTTGCCCGAGAGTTCGGTGATCGGCAGCGCGTCCATGTCGGCGCGAAGGCCGATCGTCGGACCGACGCCGCGCGAGCCGCGGATGATGCCGACCACACCTGTTCTGCCCATTCCGGTGACCACATCGTCGCAACCGAACGCGCGCAGCTTTTCCGCCACAAATGCCGAAGTCTCGTGCTCCTGGTAGCCGAGTTCGGGATGGCGATGGATGTGCTGGCGCCACTCGGCGACTTCATCCTGCAGTTCGGCGGCACGGTTCAAAATCGGCATTGGGGATTCCAGCTTGCGGACGGCCGTCTTACGCGAGCGTGATCGCACGCTCTTTGCCATGATGGCGTCACATGGGATAACTAGGCGACCGGCGTCGGGCGACGCTGACCACCATTCGGTCCTGCGAGATTAACGACGCCCGCACCATGACGGCAAGAGGTGATTTGGATGGCACTGGCGAAGATCCTGTTCGGCATTCGATCGGCCCTGATAGCAGCCGCGCTTCTCGCTGCGGGGCCCACGGCAGCGGCTCCCACCATCCTGGTCGATCTGAAAGATGGGCGTGTACTGGCGCAGGAAGACGCCATGCGGCCCTGGTTCCCGGCGTCCCTGACCAAGCTGATGACCACCTATGTCGTGTTCCGGGCGATCGAGGCCGGCGAGATTGACTTCGATTCACCAATCGAGATGACGGCGCGCGCTGCCCAGGAACCTCCGTCCAAGATGGGTTACCCGCCGGGCGCGCTTCTGCGCGTCGACACCGCGATCCGCATCCTCATGGTGCGCTCGGCAAATGACGTGGCAACCGCGATCGCCGAGAATATCGGGGGGTCCGAAGAAGCTTTTGCAGCCCGGATGAACGCCGAAGCACGGCGTCTCGGCATGACCGGGACGCAATATGCCAATGCCCACGGGTTACACTCCGACCGCCAATACACAACCGCGCGCGATCAGGCTTTGCTGGCCATGGCGATCCGGCGCGATTTTCCCGAACACGCGCATTTTTTCTCCATGGAGGCGCTTAGCCAAGGCGCCAACATCATGCCCAACCACAACGATCTCATCGCCCGCTTCGTGGGCGCCGACGGCATGAAGACGGGTTATACTTGCCCTTCCGGGTTCAATCTGACGGCAACGGCGACGCGCGGCGAGCGGACCATGCTTGCGGTGGTGCTCGGTGCCTTCTCCCCCGACGAGCGCGCCGATACGGCGGCCGACCTACTTGCACGCGGCTTCGGCATCGATGCGTCCGAGGCGCCGCTGATCTGGAATCTCGCGCCCGATGGCCCGGTGCCGGAGGCGGCCCCCAACATGCGTCCCATCGTGTGCACCGAGGAGGCCCACAAGAAGCGGATGGAACGTCGCGGCGAGGAAGGGCGTCCGGTCTATCTCTCCTCGCACATCGCCGAACTGACGCGCGATCGCGAGGCAGTCGAGATCAGTCTCGGCGGAACGGAAGGCCCCGTCATGCGCCGCTTCGCCAACGTACCCTTGCCGAAATTCCGGCCGGAAGGCGGCGCGATGGAAGCCGCTACCGAGGCAGTGAGCGCCTCTGTCGGGGAAGCGAGCGGTGATTCCGAACAGCAGGCCGTGCGTCCAGGCGCCGGCGAGCCGGTCCCCCCGATCCCGTTGGCGCGGCCCGACCGCCGCTCCGAGTCGCGGGCGGATGCCGAGGGAGGCTGAAACCGTGCAGTATTTCGAACCCGTCGCCGTCGCGGTTCTGACCGGCTTTCTTGGCTCCGGCAAGACCACCCTGCTCAACCGCCTCCTGAAGGCTCCCGGAATGGAGGGAACTGCCGTCATCGTCAACGAATTCGGCGAGGTGGGGATCGACCATCTGCTGGTCGAGCAGGCGGTGGACGGCGTGATCGAACTCTCCGATGGCTGCCTGTGCTGCACGGTGCGCGGCGAACTCGTCGACACGCTGGCTGACCTGATCGACCGCATGCAGACCGGCCGAATCCCGCCGCTCAAGCGGATCATCATCGAGACCACCGGACTGGCAGACCCCGTGCCGGTGCTGCAGTCGATCCTCGGCCACCCTGCGCTGGCTGCCGCCCTGCGTCTGTCGGGTGTGGTGGCCACCGTCGACGCGCTGAATGGAGAGACTGCCTTGACGGGCCACGAGGAGGCCGTGCGCCAGGTGGCCGTCGCGGACCGCATCGTGCTGACAAAATCCGACATCGCGCCGGCGAGCGGTGAACTGCTTGCACGGCTGAAAACACTCAATCCGCGCGCCGAAACGGTCATGGCTGCCGATGCCGCGGTTCGAGAGCTGGTCGAGGCGGGGCTGCACGATCCGGCACCCCGTCAGGCCCGCCTCGCGGCATGGCTGGGCGAAGAGGATAACCATGACCATCATGATCACGGGCATCACCATGACGACCACGGGCACCATCATCACCACCATGATGACCGCATCACGTCCTTCTCGCTCGTCCATGACAAGGCGCTGACGTTATCCACCATCGAGATGTTTCTGGATCTCGTGCGGTCCACCCATGGCGACAGCCTCTTGCGCATGAAGGGGGTGGTGGAACTGGCAGAGGATCCCGAGCGGCCGTTGGTCATCCACGGCGTCGGCCGCTTCATCCATCCGCCTGCTCGTCTGCCTTCCTGGCCAGTCGGACCGCGGGGTGCGCGGCTTGTGCTGATCGGCATGGATCTCGACCGCGACCACGTGGAGCGGCTGTTTTCCGCCTTTGTCGGGAAGCCGTCCATCGATACGCCGGACCGTGCGGCCCTCGAAGCCAACCCACTCGCCGTGCCAGGGTTTCCGGGCCGCTGAGGCTTCAATGCTTGCGTGATAGTTCCCGCGTCGCCGCGTCGAGGCCCGACAGCGTCAACGGATACATGCGGTCGGAAAAAAGGTCGCGGATCATCTGGATCGAATGGGTGTAGCCCCATTGCTTCTGCGGAACCGGATTGATCCACACCGCATTCGGCCATTGCCGCGTGGCGCGCTCTATCCAGGCCGCTCCCGGTTCCTTGTTCCAGTGCTCGACCGAACCGCCCGCATAGGCGATCTCGTAAGGGCTCATCGAGGCGTCGCCGACGAAGACCGCCTTGTAGTCCGACCCGTATTTGTGAAGCACATCGAGGGTCGGGATGACCTCGGCATGACGGCGCCGGTTGTCTTTCCACACACCCTCGTAGAGGCAGTTATGGAAGTAGAAATACTCCATCTGCCGGAATTCCATGCGCGCGGCCGAGAACAGTTCCTCGACCACGCGGATGTGGTCGTCCATCGAGCCGCCGACATCGAAAAACATCAGCAGCTTGACCGAGTTGCGGCGTTCCGGCCGCGTCCTGACGTCGAGATAGCCGTGCTCGGCGGTCGAGCGGATGGTCTCGGGCAGGTCGAACTCCTCCTCCGCGCCCTCGCGCACCCAGCGCCGCAGCCGCTTGAGCGCCACCTTGATGTTGCGCGTTCCGATCTCGACCGAATCGTCGAAGTTCCTGAACTCGCGCTTGTCCCAGACCTTGACCGCACGCCGGTGACGGCTCTCGGCTTGCCCGATGCGCACGCCCTCGGGATTGTAGCCATAGGCGCCGAAGGGCGAGGTGCCGGCGGTGCCAATCCATTTGGATCCACCCTGGTGGCGGCCCTTCTGTTCCTCCAGCCGCTTCTTCAGCGTCTCGATCAGTTTCTCGAAGCCGCCAAGCGACTCGACCAGCTTCTTTTCCTCGTCACTCAGGTGCTTTTCGGTCAGTCGGCGCAGCCATTCTTCAGGCAGGTTCGCGACATCGACGGCCCCTTCGCCGGAGACGGCCTCCAGGCCCTTGAAGACGTGCGAAAAAACCTGGTCGAACCGGTCAATGTGGCGCTCGTCCTTCACCAACAAGGCTCGGGCCAGATAATAGAAGCCTTCCACGTCGTAGGTGACGAGCCCGGCTTCCATGCCTTCCAGCAGCGACAGGTATTCCCGCAGCGAAACCGGAACCTTGGCTGCTTTCAGCTCGAGGAAGAAGGGGAGGAACATGCGTATCAGTTCCGCTGGTACTTGATGAACGGGGTCAATCTCGCGACCCGATCATAAAGCCGTCGCGCGGTATCATTGAAGTCCTGTGTCATCCAGTAGACATTGGCTGCACCTGCGGCGTCTGCCTCGGCATAGACGGCCTCGATCAATGCGCGCCCGATGCCCGTGCCACGGACCTCGGGATCGGCATAGAGGTCCTGCAGATAGCAATTGTCGCCAACCGCCCAGCAGGTCCGGTGCATGATGTAGTGAACCAGACCGACCGGTTTTCCGTCGACCAGGGCGATCATGCCCTTCGGTTCGAAATGGCCGCTGTCGAAGAGCCGTGCCCAGGTCGTCGCGTAAACCTCTTCGGAAACGCAACTCTCGTAGAAATCCAGATAGGCCGTCCACAGCCGTCGCCATTCGGCGTGGTCGGCCTTTTCAAGCGCACGGATCGTGATCCCGGCCATTGCGCTCACTGCCTTATCCCTGGCGCCGCGCCATGAAGGCCAGCCGCTCGAACAGATGCACGTCCTGCTCGTTCTTCAGAAGCGCGCCGTGAAGCTTGGGCAGCGCGTTCTTCGGGTCGGCACGGAGGTCCTCGGGCGCAACGTCCTCGGCCACCAGCAGCCTGATCCAGTCGAGCGCTTCGGATGTCGAGGGCTTCTTCTTCAGCCCCGGCACGTCGCGGATTTCATAGAACTGGGTGAGTGCGGCGCGCACGAGGTTCTGCTTGATGCCGGGATAGTGCACGTCGACAATGGCCTGCAGCGTCTCGATGTCGGGAAAGCGGATATAGTGGAAGAAGCAGCGGCGCAGGAAGGCGTCCGGCAGTTCCTTCTCGTTGTTGGAGGTGATGATGACGACCGGGCGCTGTTCGGCGCGGATCGTCTCGCCGGTCTCATAGACGAAAAACTCCATGCGATCGAGTTCCTGCAGGAGATCGTTGGGGAACTCGATGTCGGCCTTGTCGATCTCGTCGATCAGGAGAACCGTCTTCCTGCCGGCCGAGAAGGATTCCCACAGCTTGCCGCGCTTGATGTAGTTCTTGATGTCGTTGAAGCGCTCGTCGCCGAGCTGGCTGTCGCGCAGGCGGGTCACTGCGTCATATTCGTAGAGCCCCTGCTGGGCCCGTGTGGTCGACTTGACGTGCCATTCGATCAGATCGAGCCCCAGTGCGGACGCGACCTGGCGCGCGAGTTCTGTCTTTCCGGTACCCGGTTCGCCCTTGACCAGCAATGGGCGTTCCAGCGCGATCGCCGCGTTGACGGCCACCATCAGGTCCTTGTCGGCGACGTAGGTCGCCGTTCCTTCGAAGCGCATTCGGTCAATCCCTTGGGAGGTGTCGTCGATTGGTGCCGAAACTAAGGAGGCCATTCCTGCATGGCAAGGCGCAATGCCACTGGCGGGGCGACGCTGTCGGGACTATATTCGTTCCTGCGATCTGCGCTTCACGACAGGAGTAACACTTCCCTGGGGCCTTATTGATCCATAGGGAGCTGTCCCTGGGAGGACCCGTGGGTCCTTTCACACGGCGCCCACCTACTTTGTAGGCACCCAGGATCAATCTCTCCATCGGTCGTCGTGGATCGTTCCTTCCCGTCCGGCTTGCGCTTCCCCGCTTGAAGCGGCGCCCCGCATAGGGCATGCCTGGCGCCGTTCCAAAATGGAGCCGCCGATGAGCCACCCCGTCACAGACGACAAGAAGCGCTTGCGCGACGACGCGCTTGCAAGACGCGACGGTCTTGATCCTCAGTACCGCGTCGAGGCATCCCTGCGGATCGCCGAAGTCGGCGCGGCGATGGATTGCGATCCCGGCGACATCGTTTCCGGCTTCTGGCCGATGCGCTCGGAGGTCGACGCCAGGCCGCTGATGTATGCTCTGCGGGAAAGGGGCGCCAGACTCTGCCTGCCAGCCATCCTCGACAAGGAAACCATTGTCTTTCGCGAACTGGTGCGCGGCGCCGAGATGGTCGACATGGGATTTGGCACCGTCGGGCCCGGCGAGGAGGCCGCAGTGCTCGATCCCACGATCATGCTCGTGCCGCTGGCGGCCTTCGATGGTGAGGGGCAGCGGATCGGCTATGGTGGCGGGTATTATGACCGCGCCATCGCCCGCCTTCACGCCAGGGGCCTGCACCCGCGCCTCCTCGGCATCGCCTTCGACTGCCAGGAGGTCGCGCATGTTCCCGTCGAGGCGCACGACATCCCGCTGCCGGGCCTGCTCACCGAAACCGGCTTGCGGCGCTTCGGGGCGAAGGGTTAAAGCAGGCGCATGAGAGTTCTCTTTCTGGGTGACATGGTGGGCCGCACCGGCCGCACGGCGGTCTGGGAGCGTCTGCCTGCGCTCATCTCCGATCTTGGGCTGGACTTCGTCATCGTCAATGGCGAGAACGCGGCCGGGGGCTTCGGCATCACCCAGGAGATCTATCAGAACACGCTCGATGCCGGGGCCGACGTGGTGACCACCGGCAACCATGTCTGGGACCAGCGCGAGGCGCTCGTATTCGCTTCGAGGGAAGACCGCTTCCTGCGGCCGCTCAACTTTCCTGCCGGCACGCCGGGCCACGGCATCGGTGTTTACCAGGCCAGGAACGGTGCGCGCATTCTCGTTTCCAACATCATGGGTCGGGTCTTCATGCATCCCGACCTGGACGACCCCTTCGCAGCGGCGGAGAAAATGCTGACCGACAGTCCCATGGGCGACGCGGTCGATGCTGCCATCGTCGATTTCCACGCCGAGGCGACTTCGGAGAAGATGTGCTTCGGCCATTTCGTCGACGGGCGAGTCAGCGCGGTCATCGGCACCCATACCCATCAGCCGACCGCCGACCATCAGATCCTCGACGGAGGCACCGGCTACATTTCCGATGCCGGGATGTGCGGGGACTACAATTCGTCGCTCGGTATGGACAAGGAAGAACCGCTCAACCGCTTCCTTTCCAAGGTGCCGAGAAACCGTTTCGAGGCGGCCAGCGGCCCTGCCACCATCTGCGGGCTGGGCCTGGACATTTCCGACCGCACCGGGCTGACCGAGAAGATCGCGCCGTTGAGGCTCGGCCCCCGGCTGGAAGAGACTGTTCCGTCATTCTGGGCGTGAGCCGGTCCCGCCGGGGCAAGAATCAAGGAGAGAGTCATGAGCCAGAACGAGCAGCAGCGTGCGCTCGATCGCGTCTATGCCGCGACCAATCCCGAGGAGCTTGCCGACGGCTATGCGGATTGGGCGGCCGCCTATGACCGCGAGACCATCGAACTCGGCTACTGCCTGCCTTTCGCAATAACGGCCTGGGTGGCACGGCATGTGCCCAAAGACGCCGGCATCCTTCTCGATGCCGGCTGTGGGACCGGACTGAGCGGCCCGCTTCTCGCTTCGCTCGGATATGGTGACCTCGCCGGGCTGGACCTGTCGCAGGAAATGCTCGACATCGCCGCGTCGCGGGGCTGCTATTCCGATCTGCGGCAGGGGGAGCTCGGGCAAGTGCTGCCCTGGCCGGACAACCATTTCGCTTGCTTCCTGTCGACGGGCGTCTTCACGCTCGGACACGCGCCCGCCTCGAGCCTGGACGAACTGGTGCGCATTACCCGGCCTGGCGGCCATGCCATTTTCACGGTCCGCGACAAATTGCTGGAGGGCGACGCGTTTCCAGCCAAAATGGACGCACTTGTGCGCGATGGCCGCTGGCGTCTCGTCGAGGAAAGCGGGCCTTTCCGTCCTTTCGTGCTGGCCGAGCCGCAAGCGATGAATTCGGCCTTCGTGTTCGAAATTCTGTAGAGGCGGGAACCTCCGAGGCAGATTCGCGTAATCACGAAAGTTTCACCGGAATCTGCTTCGTGAACGACGTCATCGCAGACTTTTCTCACACGACCTGGCTGCCCTTCCCCGTGATCGCGGCCAGACTGTTGCTTGCGGCGGTGCTCGGAGCCGCCATTGGCTTTGAGCGGGAATGGCGCCATCACCCTGCCGGGCTGCGGACGCATATGTTGGTGTCGCTCGCGTCGGCCTCCTTTGCCGTGCTCGGCATCGAGATATTGCACAGCCCCCAATTCGACGAGGATTCGGCCCGCCTCGATCCCACGCGCATCATCGAGGCCATCACGGCGGGCGTCGCCTTCCTCGCTGCCGGCTCGATCATCTTCGCGCGCGGCCGCGTCAAGGGACTAACCACCGGTGCAGGGCTCTGGCTCGCCGGGGCAATCGGCCTGGCCGGCGGCCTCGGACTCTGGCAAGTCGCCATCTTCTCAAGCTTTCTGGCGCTCGTCGTGTTAGGATTGATGAGCGGTATCGAGGCGCCCAAGCGCGCAGAAGACGAGCGCAAGGATCGAGAGCGCGAGTGAGAGCGCGTTGCCCGGCGCGTGAAAGATTGATATTGAGCGCGGATGAACGATATGACGCTCATGGACGCGCAACAAGCATTCGTGCTGCAGGACCGCAAGCGGCTGCCCGGCCGCTTCTTCGCGCGGCTCGTGGGCGCGCCGACCAGCCGACTCGGCTGATGTAGGCGCCGGCCGGCGGCGTGAGCCCGGCACAGCCAACTCCAAGTACCAGTTCGGGAACAGAACCATGAGCGCACCGCGCACCCTTTACGACAAGATTTTCGACGAGCATGTGGTCGACCGTCAGGACGACGGCACGTGCCTTCTCTACATCGATCGCCACCTCGTGCATGAGGTTACCAGCCCACAGGCCTTCGAGGGACTGCGCATGGCGGGCCGTCAGGTTCGCCAGCCGGAGAAGACCCTCGCCGTGGTCGATCACAACGTGCCGACCTCGCCGGATCGAGCTCTCGGCATCAAGAACGAGGAAAGTCGCATCCAGGTCGAGGCGCTGGCGAAAAACGCCGCCGATTTCGGCGTCGAATATTATTCCGAAAAGGATCGCCGCCAGGGCATCGTCCACATCATCGGTCCTGAGCAGGGCTTCACCCTGCCTGGCATGACGATCGTGTGTGGCGACAGCCACACATCGACCCATGGCGCCTTTGGCGCGCTGGCCCACGGCATCGGCACTTCCGAGGTCGAGCACGTGCTGGCGACCCAGACGCTGATCCAGCGCAAGGCCAAAAACATGCTGGTGCGTGTCGACGGCCAACTTCCGCCAGGCGTCACCGCCAAGGACATCATCCTCGCCATCATCGGGGAAATCGGAACCGCCGGCGGCACCGGCCATGTCATCGAGTTTGCCGGCGAGGCGATCCGGTCGCTCTCCATGGAAGGCCGCATGACGGTCTGCAACATGACCATCGAAGGCGGGGCCCGCGCCGGACTGATCGCGCCCGACGAGGTGACTTTCGCCTACGTCAAGGACAAGCCACGCGCGCCCAAGGGCAAGGCCTGGGACATGGCACTCGAATACTGGCGGACGCTGAAGACCGACGAGGGCGCGCACTTCGACCGCACCGTGGTGCTCGACGCGGCCAATCTGCCGCCCATCGTTTCCTGGGGATCATCGCCCGAGGACGTGATCGCGGTCACAGGCGTCGTTCCGGATCCCGAATTGATCCCGGAAGAGAACAAGCGCGCGTCGAAGAGGCGGGCGCTCGAATATATGGGCCTGACCCCCGGAACGAAGATCACCGACATCGAGCTCGACCGGGTTTTCATCGGCTCCTGTACAAATGGCCGTATCGAGGATCTGCGGGCCGCTGCCGAGGTGGCGAAGGGTCGCAAGGTCGCAGAGCGGGTGAGCGCCATGATCGTGCCTGGCTCGGGCCTGGTAAAGGAACAGGCCGAAGCAGAAGGTCTCGACAAGATCTTCATCGAGGCCGGTTTCGACTGGCGCGAGCCGGGCTGCTCGATGTGTCTGGCGATGAACGACGATCGGCTGAAGCCCGGCGAGCGCTGCGCTTCGACCTCGAACCGCAATTTCGAGGGCCGGCAGGGCTTCAAGGGTCGCACGCATCTGGTTTCGCCGGCCATGGCGGCGGCAGCTGCGATAGCAGGCAAGTTCGTCGACATCCGCGACTGGCGCTGAAGCTGCCCTGCCCGTTTCGGGGGCCGGCATTGCCCGGCTCCCTTAACCCCTTTTTTGCGCTTGGCCGGTAGTCTAGCCGCCTATCCCAAAGGCGGACTTGGTTTGGCCACCGACACCATCACCATCATTGCACTCATTAATCCGGCGGTCTGCGCGATCCTCGCGACGGCGCTGCTGGTGTTCTGGAACAACCAACGCCAGCGCAGCTATATCGCGGTCCTGAGCGCAGCCTTTGCCTTTCTGGCGGCCGGGTTCGCGCTGCAGTTCCTCGCCGTCCAGTCGGGCGGTCCGGCGCTACGCCTGCTGGCCAATAGCCTGCTAATGTTCGGGACCGCGACACTGGTTCTGGGCGTTCTCGGTCGCGTCGAGAGGAAGCCGCCGCTCGTCAGGATCCTCGCGATCGTCGGTGCGACGCTTGCCGTCTATCTATGGTACCTCCTGATCGAGCCCCTGACGGTCGCACGCGTCGTGACCATCAATTTTGGCGGCGGCTTTCTCGTCCTGCTCCTGGTTGCGGAGCTCGCGAAGACAGGCAGTCGAAAGCCGGTCGATCGCTTCCTTTTCTGGTTCTTTGCGGCCTGGGGCGTCCAGTTTTTCCTGCGCACCGTGTTGGCGGTGCTCTACGAGGCAGACGAGATTGCCGACGCCAACTTTTTCGCCACGCTCTATTGGGCCACATTGACGTTCTCGATCGCCTTCTTCCTGCTCATCTTCGCCGTGGTGATCGTGGCGGCCATCGCGGTCGACCTGCAGGAGGAACTGCGGACAGAATCCTTCACGGATCCATTGTCCGGGCTGCTCAACCGTCGCGGCTTCAACAAGCGGCTGGAAGAGGCCCTCAACGACGCGCGCGCGAAAGCCATGCCGCTTGCGCTCGTCGTCGCGGATCTCGACCGCTTCAAGGAGGTGAACGATCGTTTTGGCCATGCAGTCGGTGACAGTGCGATCGTCAGCTTCTCCAACTGTCTGCGCCAGGTGATGGGCGGCGAGCACGTCGCAGGGCGAATGGGAGGCGAGGAATTCGCAATCCTGCTGCGCGGCGCCGATATCCGCATGGCGCGGCTCTTTGCGGAGGGGCTTCGAACAAATTTCGCTGGACTGGTCATCCCTGGCCTGCCTGTCGGCCATACACTGACGGCCAGTTTCGGTGTCGCGGTTCTGCAGCCGGGGGAGGATTGGGAGGATCTGTTGAAGCGGGCGGACAGAGCATTGTATCGGGCCAAGGAGGAAGGGCGCGACCGCGTCGTGGTGTGCACCCACACGGATGACGGCGCCGTCGCCGCCGACAACAAAACAGGTCGCCGACCCTTGATGCGCGATGGTTCGTCGGCCGCCGCGCAACCGGGCGATTAACCACTTCTTCGGAGGTTACGCCTAGGTTTCTTGACGAGGTCGGGGGACGCAGATGAGTGGCGCCAGTGTAATCCTGTTCGTCAATCTCATGGTTGGCGGTCTTCTGACCGCCTTTTTCCTTGTGCTCGCGCTTTACGACCGTCGGCTGGTATCGGCGCGCTGGTTCGCTGGCGCTTATGGCTTCGGCGTCGCCTATATCGTCGGCGAGTTCATAATTCCGTTCCTCGTCGATGCCACCCCGGTGAGCATACTGTCATCGTCTTCGATGGTCGTGGCGCTGGCGCTGCTCAACATAGGCATTGCAAGCCGCTACAAGGTTCGCCCTCCCCTCCTGTTCCTAGGCATCGCGTTCGTGCTGAGCGTGGGCGTCTTTGCGGTTACGGCGGGTATGCCGCGGGACTCCATGGTGCGGAACTTTCTCTACCAGACGCCCTTCTTCGCCATGCAGGCGGCGGGTGCCTGGATCGTGCTGTCGGGCCGGAGTCGCAAACTCATCGACCTGGCGCTGGCGTCCTTCCTGGGAATGACGTCGCTGCACTATTTTTCCAAGCCCTTCGCGTCCATCCTTCTGGGCGGCCCGGGCGCGAGGCCGCAGGATTACATCGCCACGGCCTATGCCATGTTCTCGCAATCGATGGGCACGGTCTTCGTGCTCGCGACGGCGCTAACCCTCATGGCGCTTCTGGTCAGCGACCTGCTACGCGATGTGACCTGGCGTTCCGTTACCGATCCCCTGTCGGGGTTGCTCAACCGGCGCGGGTTCGAGGAGAAGCTTGCCGAAATGCTGGCCAAGCGCGGGTCCAGCGGTCCCCCGCTCTCGCTGGTGTTCATTGATCTCGACCGCTTCAAATCCATCAACGACACGTTCGGCCACGCTGCCGGGGATCGTGTGATCGAAACGTTTGCCGACATTTTGCGCGAGGCCTCCGCCGGGCTGCACGTCATCGGCCGCGTCGGCGGTGAGGAGTATGCGGTCGCGCTGTCGCATTGCAACGCGGCGACAGCGCAGCTGTTCGCCGAAAGCGTGCGTGCGGCGTTCGGGGAAACCCAGGTCGACGGCTTCCCGGAAGGACAGCGCTTCAGTGCGAGCTTCGGGGTGGCCACTCTCGATGGGCCCGAAACGCCGTCGGCGCTGATGGAACGCGCGGATGCAGCCCTCTATGAGGCAAAGCGCGCTGGCCGCAACTGCGTGAGGCTGGCATCGGTCCGCGCAGACGGGCCGGTCCCTCTACGCGTTGTCAGCTGACTTTCGTCAACGACTGGCGATCGAAGGCGCGGACGTGACCAGCCTGTAGCGGGCCATTTCCTCGCGTGTCAGATAGTAGAGCTGCCGAGGCGGCGTATCGAGGGCATGCAGCCAGACCGCCGCATCCACACCCATATCGCCCAGATGCCGTGAAATGCGCGCGGTCGTGATCTGGGCATCGGACATGGCCTGAGCGGGTGCGGTGGAACTGCCGGAGGGTGCGTAGAACTGGTGCAGCCCGATCGCCGCCTTTTCGCCCGCCGCACGCGTTACCCCTCCAGCGAAGACGAGGGGGCAGGAAGATGCGCACAGCGCGCCGTCCAGAACCTCCGTCCTGTATTCACGTTCGCGCACCAGGCGCGCCATGGCCATCGCGTCCTCGAGCGACCCACCGGGCGAATTGAGACGAACCGTCGAAACATATTCGCCGCGCGCCTCGACTTCCGCGCGGAAGCGGGCGGCGGCGCCCTGTTCGATACTGCCTTCGGCGAGAAGAATGCCGCCAGGCAGGAGTTCGAACCGTATCTGTCCACGCAGCAATCCGTCATCCGTCGTCAGGTGCTCGCGCGGGTCCGCCGAAGGCAAACCGCTCGACCCCGTCTCGACCGCCGGCGGGAGGACGGGAGCCGTGACAGCCTCCGTGGCGCCGGTTCCGCTCGGCCAAATCCCGCCATTGCGGTCGACCATCTCGTAAAGGTCGATGGCAAGCACGGCGATCGCCCCGACCAGAAGCCCACGGAACGACCAGCGCATGAGTTCGCCATCGTCGAAGCGCTCGAAATAGGACAGAAGAGCGTTGCGGCGCGGCGGCTCTTCTGGATGCGGATCGGGGATCTTGCTCATGGGTCGAGCCTCTTCCTTTCGCCCAGCGACAGCGGGGTGACGTTTTCCGCCGTCGAATGGCCGGGCATCGGGTTGGGCGCAGCATGCGCTGGAACGGGCCGTGTCTCGGTGTCGGGCTGGGCCGGGGCCGCAGCCTCGGTGGGCGCGGGCGCCTGTCGACGCGCAGCGATCGCCTCGTGCAGTTCCCAGGAGCGCAGCAGGTCGGCCGCCGTCATCCGCTCCGCCTCGTGCAGGCCTTCCTCGTTGCGGCGAATGGTGGCGTGGACCACGGCCATGATGGCGACCAGCACGCCAGGGAGGAGGTCGATCGAGATGGCGCCGGCCCAGCTCGGCAGAAAGCTCGAGGCATATAAAAGCACCGCTTCAGCAGCCGAGAGCGGCACGTATCGCCTTTCGCCCACGCGTGGCTGAGCCATGATCTCCGCCGCTGCCTCCGACAGCGCCGTCGACTGTGCTGCCACGGAATTGCGAATGGTTGCCATCACCTGGTCCTGGCGGCCCATCAGATCGGCGCTGCGTCCATCGGCGACCGGGGCGATGAAGCCGGCGGAAAGATCCTGCGCGGCGCGGGCGACGGAAGGCGCGATCGAGGTCTGCTCCAGCGAGGCAATGACGCCCGACAAGGCCACCGCCTCCTCGCCGAAGGAGTCGGCGCGCGGCGCCACTGGCCCGGAGCCTGACACCAGGCCGCGCATGGTGGCCAGATGCGCCTGGCCTTCCTCGAACAGGCTGCGAACGGTTTCGCGGTTGCCCTGGATCGTGGCCTCCAGCTCGCGCATCTGCGCCGACATCTGGCTCAGGAGCTGCACCACCGAACCGGCGCCGGACGAGCCGGTCAGCGCGCCGGAGTTGCGCTCCTCTTCGGCCAGCCGAGCGAAGCGCTCGGAAGCGCGCTGGATGTCGGGCAGAAGCGACAGGGCGGCAAGGGCGTTGGAATGGGCCTGGTCGAGATCAGCTGTATAGCCTTCCTGCGTGCTGGCCAGATGCTGTTCGATCGCGGCCGAACCGGCCAGTGCGGCGGCATTCAGCCAGGACGACATCGCCACGATCATCAACGACCCGATCGCCATGACCACGAAGAGCGAGACGCGAGCCATGGCATCGCGCATCTCCGGCAGGAACCGGATCATGTAGGTCCAGAATCCGTAGATACCCACGGATACCGCGGCCGAATAGACGATGGCGGCGAAGAAGACGAGACCAGCATCGCCGTCAAGCAGCGAGCGGACGCCGAGATAGGTATAGACGCCGCTGGCAAGCGCGAGCGTCGCCAACACAAAGCGCGTCATGGTGCTCAGCGAAGAGATGTGTTCCCTGAGCTGGCGGGCGGAAGAGGCATTGCTCATGGCGTCGTCCTTTTCCTTACCAATGCCTTAATGAGTGTGACCAAATGAGGGCCATTGCGGCTCACCTGCACGGTCCCGCGATGACGGGCACAGCCCCCTCCGGGAGGCCGTACATGTAGCTGCGACCGTGCACGATGGCAGGCTCGCGGAAGCAGCGATAGACGTGGCGGACGCGGTAAGGCTGCTCGTCCAGATAGACGATACGAGGCCCGGCCTCGGCGGCCTGCGGCGGGACGCGGTGGCCCGCACCGACCACAATGCGCTTGTAGCCCGCGCGGCTATGGATGATGAGGTTGCCGTAACTGTCGGCAAATACGCGCTCTCCACCAGGCTCGATGACGCCGGCAGATGCGGGCGCAGCCATGGCGAGCGCGGCGGCAATGGCCAAGCTCAAGGCGGGCAGCTTTCCGATCATCCTGGGCATTCCTCCGTGCAGGCGCGCATCGAATGGAGAAAGTTAACGCTTTCTTAACCTTTGTCACGGGGTGCAGGCCTCTTATGAGGCGGGTTTGAGTGGCAATTGACAAACATGGTTAATTGGGTTCTCCACTTCCAACATGTCCGATCAGTCGAACCCGCACAGCATCGATATCTCGCTTCTCGGCCTCGCTCAGGCTCACGAATTTGCGCCGCTACTGGCGGATTACGTCCAGGCATTGAAGCGCGGCGCACCGCGCCGGCCCGACGATTTCTACGCCGAGACGATCCTGCAGGACGCAACGGTCAACGTGCTGGGAGCCCGCCTCGACGGCAAGCTGGTTGGCTTTGCGATCTTCCACGACTTGCCCGATCCGGTTTCGGGACTTCGGTCCGGCGTCGTGGATCACCTTTTCGTGCACCATGAGCATCGCGGCCAGGGGATCGCCCGGGCTCTGATCGACCTTCTGTCGGACGAGGCCGAATCGCGCGGCTGGGCAAGGCTGGTGCTCAATGCCCCCCGGCAGCCGGAGGACGGCCGCAAGCTCTACGAGCAGATTGCGGCCCCGGCCGACTGGACCAGCCATGTGATCCGGTTCGATGTGGGGCAGTGAGCGGCGCCATGCCGCTCACATTCCTGTGCCGGCGAAACAATTTCCGCCTGAAATCCAAACTGATGGGCCGAGGGTTGATCGATTGCTCCCGTCCGCGTAGCTCTCCCCGCCATGATTCCGCTCCTCTCCACCCGACTGTCAGCCCGGCTGATCCTTGCACTGCCGCTGGTCGCCACGCTCGCTTCCGGATGTGTTGCCAATGGGATTCCATCGGAGACGCCTTCCCAACCGAGAGCCATCGACCTCAGTTTCGACTGCGGGGGTGGCGAGAGGCTCAGGCTCACCGGCGATGGTGCCAGCCTCGTTGCGACCGATTCCAGCGCGACAACGGTGCGTCTTTCGGCTTCGCCTCCGGGGCAAAGCAGCCGCTACGGCGCCGATGGTCATGCACTGGTGATCAACGAGCGCGAGGCGCTCTGGATGCGAGCGGGGGCCACGCCGATGACCTGCCGGCGCTGACCGCCAAACGCTTCAATCGGTTGAAGTCCGGAACTTGCTGCAAGCACTTTCGGCTGCGTCATTTTCCGGCTTTGACGCAATGCAAAATGCGCACTAAAACCCCGTCAGCCAGCGCGCGGCGATCTCCGCGGCGCTTCTTGCCGTTTCGCCACGGCCAGCCAACCGGGGAAGACATGTCCAGACCCACAGCATCGCATGCAAGACCGCTGTCTCCGCATTTGCAGATCTATCGCTTCATACCAACCATGGCGATGTCGATCCTGCATCGCATTACCGGCAGCGCACTCTATTTCGGTACGCTCATCATCGTCTGGTGGCTGATTGCCGCGGCCACATCGCCCAGTCATTTCGAGACGGTCAACTGGGTGCTCGGGTCGCTCATCGGGCGGCTGGTGCTCTTCGGCTACACCTGGGTTCTGATGCACCACATGATCGGCGGCATTCGCCATCTCGTATGGGACACCGGACTCGGTCTCGAGAAGTCGTCTTCGACGCGCATCGCGATCGCCATGCCCTTCATCTCGGTCGCCCTGACCGTGCTGATCTGGGTGGTCGGCTACATGGTCAGGGGAGCTTGAAGATGGCCCGTTTTCGTACCCCGCTCGCCGTTGTTCGCGGCCTGGGCTCAGCCAGGGAAGGCACGGAGCACTTCTGGCGCCAGCGCCTGACAGCCGTCGCCAACGTGCCGCTCGTCCTGTTCTTCGTCGGGCTGATGGTCGCTCTCAACGGCGCGTCCCATGCCCAGGTGGTGGCCACGCTCGCCAATCCCTTCGTGACCATCGTGATGCTGCTCGCGCTCGCCTCGATGCTCTACCACATGAAGCTCGGCATGCAGGTCGTCATCGAGGACTACGTTCATTCCGAACCGTTGCGCACCATCCTGATCATGCTCAACATCTTTTTCCCACTCGTGGCGGGACTGGTTTCGGCCTTTGCCCTGCTCAAAATCTCGTTCGGAGGCTAAGTCGTGGCTGAAAACGGCACAAACGGAGCTGCTCCGGGTATCAATGGCAAGGCATATCGCACGGTCGACCATTCCTATGACGTGGTGGTCGTGGGCGCCGGCGGCGCGGGACTGCGCGCCACGCTCGGCATGGCCGAGCAGGGTCTGAAGACGGCCTGCATCACCAAGGTCTTCCCGACCCGCTCCCATACGGTCGCCGCGCAGGGCGGCATCGCAGCCTCGCTGCAGAATATGGGCCCGGACAGCTGGCAATGGCACATGTACGACACCGTCAAGGGGTCGGACTGGCTGGGCGACGTCGACGCGATGGAATATCTCGCGCGCGAAGCCCCGGCCGCCGTCTACGAGCTCGAACATTACGGTGTGCCTTTCAGCCGTACCGAGGACGGCAAGATCTACCAGCGGCCCTTCGGCGGCCACATGCAGAATTTCGGCGCGGGGCCGCCCGTCCAGCGCACCTGTGCGGCAGCCGACCGTACCGGCCACGCGATCCTGCATACGCTCTACGGCCAGTCGGTCCGCAACAACGCACAGTTCTTCGTCGAATATTTCGCGCTCGACCTGATCATGAGCGATGACGGCGTGTGCACCGGCGTGGTGGCCTGGAACCTCGACGACGGCACGATGCACCGTTTCGCAGCCAAGATGGTGGTTCTTGCGACCGGCGGTTACGGCCGCGCCTATTTCTCCTGCACCTCCGCCCATACCTGCACCGGCGACGGCAATGGCATGATCGCCCGGGCCGGCCTGCCGCTCCAGGACATGGAGTTCGTTCAGTTCCACCCGACCGGCATCTATGGCGCCGGCTGTCTGATTACCGAAGGCGTGCGCGGCGAGGGCGGCTATCTGGTCAATTCCGAAGGCGAGCGCTTCATGGAGCGCTACGCGCCCTCGGCCAAGGACCTGGCCTCACGCGACGTCGTCTCGCGCTGCATGACCATGGAAATTCGCGAAGGACGCGGCGTCGGCAAGGAGAAGGACCACATCTTCCTTCATCTGGACCATCTCGACCCGGCCGTGATCCACGAGCGGCTTCCCGGTATCGCCGAATCGGCCAAGATCTTCGCCGGTGTCGACGTGACCCGCGAGCCGATCCCGGTGCTGCCCACCGTGCACTACAACATGGGCGGCATTCCGACCAATTATTGGGGCGAGGTGCTGGCACCGACGGCCGATGATCCGGATCGCGTGACGCCCGGTCTGATGGCGGTGGGCGAGGCGGCCTGCGCCTCCGTGCATGGCGCCAATCGCCTCGGCTCAAACTCGCTTATCGATCTGGTCGTCTTCGGGCGCGCCGCGGCCATCAAGGCAGGCCAGGTGGTGGATCGGGATTCCAAGGTCCCGCCGGTCAACGAGATGGCGTGCGAGCGCATCATGGACCGCTTCGACCGCCTGCGGCATGCCAATGGAGGCACGCCGACCGCGCAGCTGCGCGACAGGATGCAGAAGGCGATGCAGGAGGAGGCGGCCGTTTTCCGTACGCAGGAGACGCTGGCGGAAGGCTGCAAGCGGATTTCCGAAATCTGGAGCGGCCTGAGCGACATCAAGGTCCATGACCGGTCGCTGATCTGGAATTCGGATCTGGTCGAGACGCTGGAACTGGAAAATCTGATGGCCAATGCCATCACCACCGTCTATGCGGCCGAGGCCCGCAAGGAGAGCCGCGGGGCGCATGCGCGCGAGGACTTCTCCGAGCGCGACGACGCCAACTGGCGCAAGCACACGCTCTCCTGGGTGGACGAGGCCGGCAACGTCAAGCTCGACTACCGCGCCGTGCACACGGAGCCGCTGCTCGGGCACAATGAAGGCGGCATCGATCCGGCCAAGATTGCCCCGCAGAAGCGCGTCTACTGATCGCGAGGAAACATGGTTCAGCTCACACTTCCCAAGAACTCGCAGATTCGTGACGGCAAGGTCTGGCCGAAGCCCGAGGGCGCGGCCAATCTGCGCGAGTACAAGGTCTATCGCTGGTCGCCGGATGACGAGGAAAATCCGCGCGTCGACACCTATTATGTCGATGCCGACGATTGCGGGCCGATGATCCTCGACGCGCTGGTCTGGATCAAGAACAAGATCGACCCGACGCTGACCTTCCGCCGCTCCTGCCGCGAAGGCATCTGCGGGTCCTGCTCCATGAATATCGACGGGACCAACACGCTGGCCTGCACCAAGGGTGCCGACGAGGTGTCGGGTGCGGTCAAGGTCTATCCGCTGCCGCACATGCCGGTGGTCAAGGATCTGGTTCCCGACCTCACCGTGCCCTACGCCCAGCTCTCCTCGATCCAGCCCTGGCTGCAGACGGTCTCGCCCGAGCCCGCCAAGGAATGGGAGCAGAGCCGCGAGGACCGCGCCAAGCTGGACGGGCTTTACGAGTGCATCCTGTGCTTCTGCTGCCAGACGTCCTGCCCGTCCTATTGGTGGAACGGCGAGCGGTATCTGGGTCCGGCCGTGCTGCTTCAGGCCTATCGCTGGCTGATCGACAGCCGCGACGAGAACACCGGCGAGCGCCTCGACAATCTCGAGGATCCTTTCCGGCTCTATCGCTGCCACACGATCATGAACTGCACCCAGGCCTGCCCCAAGGGCCTGAACCCGGCCAAGGCGATCGCCGAGATCAAGAAGATGATGGTCGAGCGGCGGGTCTGAGACCGGTGCATGGCGGGTCTGGAGACGCCGTCACGCAAGCGTGTTGACGGGTTGCGTTGAACCGGAGGCCGTTCGGGTGCGTAATGGCTTCCGAACGGAGGATCCAGAATGATACGCGCTTTTGCCCTCGCCCTGTCGCTGACCCTGGCTGGCGCTACGTCCACACTTGCCCAGGAGCCGGCACAGGCCATCTTCGCCGGCGGTTGCTTCTGGTGTGTCGAATCGGATTTCGACAAGGTGCCCGGCGTGCTCTCCACGACCTCCGGCTATATTGGCGGAGAGAACGAGAACCCGACCTACGAAAACCACACGGCCTATCGCCACCGCGAAGCCGTCCTGATCGCGTACGACCCGGCGCGTGTGACCTACGAGCAGCTGTTGCACTCCTTCTTCCGGTCGGTCGATCCGCTCGATGCCGGCGGCCAGTTCTGCGATCGCGGTTTTTCCTACAGCACGGCCGTCTATGCGGTGGACGAGACGCAACTGGAGCAGGCGAACGCCGCCAAGGCCGAGGCCGAGGCCACCCTGGGGCAGGAAGTCGCGACAGATATCGTGGCGGCCCCGACCTTCTGGCCGGCCGAGGAGTACCATCAGGATTATTATCGCAAGAACCCGCTGCGCTATTCCTTCTACCGCAATGCGTGCGGTCGAGATCAGCGGGTCAGGGACGTCTGGGGCGACCAGGCGCTTTCCGGCATCGGCGGGAGCTGATCTCATCGAGGAGCATGCGCGTCCGGCCGGCCTCTGACGGACAGGTCACGGACGCGCCTCCCCTCGAAAGGAGATCAGCGGCGGCTGGCTGACAGTCGCTCGGCGGCTATTTCCTGCGCGATGTCGTTGGTCGGGCGCCGTTCGGCGTCGGATCGACGGAAAATGTCGGCAAGCACTTCCGGAATGCGAGCCACCCGTGCCATGGCATCGGCGCGGTCGTACCCGCCCGGCGCCAATTCGGCCGCGACATTGATCAGTCCGCCGCCATTGATGACGTAGTCCGGTGCGTAGAGGATGCCGCGTTCCATCAGTAGCCGGGCATCCTCGTGACGGGCAAGCTGGTTGTTGGCCGCGCCGGCCACGATCTCTGCCTGGATGTGCGGGATCGTTTCCGCGGTGAACAGGCCACCCAGCGCGCAGGGCGCTAGCACGTCTGCGTCTACAGACAGGACCATGTCGGTGGTTGCGGCCGTGGCACCGAGAGACTTCACCGCGTCTCGGACCCGCGCTTCGTCGAGGTCCGCCACAATCAGCTTCGCGCGCTCCCGGTGGAGTTTGTCGGCAAGGGCGCGTCCCACCGAACCCAGCCCCTGCACCGCGACCCGGATTCCCTCCAGCCGGTCGGAGCCGCGCCGGTGGGCAACGGCAGCCTTCAGGCCCAAGAACACGCCCTGCGCGGTCACCGGCGAGGGGTTGCCGCTGCCGCCTTTGGTCGTGCCGGTGACGTTGGGGGTGCGTTCGCGCAGGAAATCGGCGTCGGCCAGCGTCAGGCCGACATCCTCGCCCGTGAAATACTGACCGTTGAGGGCAAGAAGCATCTCGGCATAGGCCTCGAGGAGCGCTGGGGTCTTGTCGGTCTTCGAATCGGCGATGATCACCGCCTTGCCGCCACCAAAGGGCATGCCCGCCACCGCGGACTTCAAGGTCATGCCGCGCGAAAGACGCAGTGCGTCGGTCAGGGCGGCGTCGAAACTGTGGTGCGGCCAGACCCGTGTGCCGCCAAGTGCCGGGCCGAGCGAGGTATCGTGGATCGCCACAATGGCCGTCAGCCCACGCTCCGTGTCCTGTCCGAGCCATATCTGTTCGTGATTGTCGAAGGCCGCGAGCGCGCTGGCGCGGGCTGTGATGTCGCTGAGTACAAGCGACGACCCCGCTCTGGGGTTTCTGAGACTGCGTGTTTCGCGCATCTGCAACATGTCGTTCCTCCCGGTATCTCACCTAGAGGAAGAATAACCAGAGCGACGCTTTTTTGGTTGCGAATGCGCCCGTCTGGCGGACAGCGCATTGCGCCGGAGACCCTCGCGCGTTGCGATTATTTCGCGCGAGGGCGATTTGCCGGCCGTCAGGCCAGGGTGGCGTCGAGCGAGATATCGATGGCGCCCAGCGCCTTGGAGACCGGGCAATTGGCCTTTGCCTTTTCGGCCAGTTCCATGAACTTGGCCTCCTCGATGCCGGGAACGGAGCCCTTCAGCGTGATGGCGCTGCCGGTGATGCCCGTGCCTGGCACCAGCGTGACCACCGCCTTTGCCTCCAGGCTGTCGGGCGGCGTGCCGTTTTCGGTCAGAAAGGCCGAGAGCTGCATGGCAAAGCACCCGGCATGGGCGGCTGCGATCAGTTCCTCCGGGTTGGTGCCCGCCTTGCCGCTCTCATCCTCGAAACGAGCCTTCACGGAATAGGGGGTGGCGGAGAGCACGCTGCTTTGTGAATCCAGCGTGCCGCTGCCTTCCTTGATGGTGCCTTTCCAGACTGCTGTGGCGTGTCGCTGCATGTGTCGTCTCCCTGTACCGGTCGGGTGTTGATGGCGCGATAGGCGCCGAGCCCCCAACATAGGGTCTGCAGGTGGCAGCGACCACCGTTGCCGGTCAGATCGCTTCGCCCCGAAGAAGTCGGGGGGCGGGTCCGGCCATCCCGGCAAGGCCCGAGGCCTGTCGGATGAAGAAACTCTTGAGGCCCGGCATGCGGTCCACCAGGCCCAGCCCGATGTCACGCACGGCGCGGATCGGCGCAATGTCGTTGGAGAACAGTCGGTTCAGCACGTCCGTGGTCACCCCCATCTGGAAGGTGTCGAAACGCCGCCAGCTCTCGTAGCGCTGCAGAATGTCGAGCGCGCCGAAATCGGTGCCGAGCCGGTCGGCCTCGACCACGACCTCAGCCAAGGCTGCTGCATCCTTAAAGCCGAGATTGAGCCCCTGCCCGGCGATGGGATGGATGCCATGGGCCGAGTCGCCGGCGAGCGCCAGCCGAGGGCGAACGAAGTCGCGAGCCAGGGTCAGCCCGAGCGGCCAGGCACGCGGCGTTCCCTCGACGCGTATCTCGCCGAGCTTGAGGCCGAAACGCTGTTCGAGCTCATGTTCGAAGATCAGCGCGTCTTCCTTGACCAGCCGATCGGCGTCCTCAGTCCGCTCTGTCCAGACGATGGATGATCGGTTGCCGGTCAAGGGCAGGATGGCGAAGGGGCCGGCCGGCAGGAAATGCTCCTCCGCGCGGCCGTTATGAGGGCGCTCATGAGCGATGGTGCAGACGATACCGGACTGGCCGTACTGCCACTCAACCGTCCGGATGCCGGCCATGTCGCGCAGGCGGGAGCGGACGCCGTCGCAGGCGATCACAAGGCGAGCCTCGAACGTCCGGCCGTCGGAAAGTTGAAGGCGCGCGTGGACGGGATCGATATCCAGCCCGGTTGCCGTCATTCCAGGCAGAATTTCGATGCCCAGTTCCTTCGCGCGACGGCGCAGCGCGCCATTGAGCGCGCGGTTGGGGACCATGTGCGCAAAGGGTTCGCCGGGGGCGACTTCGCCGTCAAAGGTGAGAAAAACCGGGCGAACAGGGTCGGCCGTCCGGGAATCCGTCACGATCATCTCGGTGATCGCCTGCGCCTCCGGCGCGATCTCCTCCCAGCAGCCGAGGCTCTCCAACATGCGACCGGCGGCAGCCGCGATAGCCGAGGCGCGCGTGTCGTTCTTCCAGACCTCCGGCGGCGCGGCGTCCACGACGACGACACTGAGACTTGGCCGGGCGGCGGCTATCGACACGGCGGTCGCAAGGCCGACATAGCCGGCGCCGACCACGACCACGTCGAAGGCTTCTTTCCCGCTCTCGCTGGTGGTCGAACTCACTCCGGTCATCGCCCGCACTCCGCTAGAATCTCACAAACCTTGACTTGCCACCCGAACCTGTCGGAAATCCGGCAGCCTCACTGGCAACGACATCAACCGACACGGAACATCATCAATGACATCGGCCATGCAGGAGCTTCTGTCCATACTCGACCTGGAGAGGCTGGAGCACAACCTGTTTCGTGGTCGCAGCCCGCAGGTCGGCTGGCAGCGCGTGTTCGGCGGGCAGGTCATCAGCCAGGCCCTCGTTGCCGCCCAGCGCACCGTCGAAGGCGCGCGTTTCGTCCATTCGCTCCACTGCTATTTCATGCTGCCGGGCGATCCCGCCGTGCCGATCGTCTACCAGGTCGACCGGCTTCGCGACGGAGGCTCCTTCACCACGCGGCGGGTGACCGCCATCCAGCACGGCCACGCCATCTTTTCGCTGGAATGCTCTTTCCATGTCGAGGAAGAAGGGATGGAGCATCAGATGCCCATGCCTCTCGATGTGCCGCCACCTGAAGAGTTGAAGACCCAGTTCGAGCTGATCGAATCGAGCGGCCTCGACATTCCCGATGCGATCCGCAAGTTCTGGGCGCGCGAACGCCCGCTCGAAATCAAGCCGGTCAACCTGGCGCATTACGTCAGTCGCGAGAAGCTGGAACCCGTCCAGCACGTCTGGGTTCGCATGACGGGCGAAGTGCCGGACGACCGGCACCTGCAGGCCGCCATCCTGGCCTATCTCTCCGACATGACGCTGCTCGACACCTCGACCTTCCCCCATGGCAGGTCGGGATTCGACCCGCAGATCCAGATGGCGAGTCTCGACCACGCGATGTGGTTCCACCGCACGCACCCGCTCGACGACTGGCTGCTCTACACGGCCGACAGCCCCAATGCGATCGGCTCGCGCGGCTTTTCGCGGGGACTGCTCTATTCGCGGGACGGGACCCTCGTCGCCTCTACCGCGCAGGAGGGCCTGGTGCGGCTGCGCAAGAAGCCTACGAAGTAGGCAAAATCGCAAAAATGCACATTTCTTAGGCTGTCTGGTTGCTGCATGTGCGAAGCACATGGCAGGCTTCCGCGCCGGAACCCTTTGTTTACAAGCTGTTGAGGGGCGTGGCGCCGATGTGGCACGGCTCTTGATTCACCCTTGTCATCTCCGGCCGCTTCTGGCGGTCGGCGACGTCCTGCACATGCGGGGGACACGCAACAGCGAAGGGTGAAACCTGATGAAAATCGTGATGGCAATCATCAAGCCGTTCAAGCTCGACGAGGTGCGCGAGGCGCTCACCGGAGTCGGGATCCAGGGGCTGACCGTCACCGAAGTCAAAGGCTACGGACGGCAGAAGGGGCATACGGAGATTTATCGCGGCGCCGAATACGCAGTGAGCTTCCTGCCCAAGATCAAGATCGAAATCGCCGTCCCGGACGAACTGGCGGACAAGGCCGTGGAGGCGATCTCCACCGCGGCCAAGACCGGTCAGATCGGCGACGGCAAGGTCTTTGTCTACGGACTCGACCAGGCGGTGCGCATCCGCACCGGCGAGACCGACGCAGACGCGCTCTAGGCGGCGCTTAGCTTCAATGGAGATTGCTATGAAAATTCCGACTCTCATTTCAGGCGTGCGGGCGGCTGCGGCCTCCGCCGCGCTGACCGCCTTCATGGCGCTGCCTGCCTGGGCGCAGGACGCCGCAGAGGAGGTCGCCGAGGAGGTGACAGAGGCCGCACCGGCTTTTGCATCCGCTGACGAAACCGCGTTCATCTTCAACACCCTACTGTTCCTGCTGGGCGGCATCCTGGTCATGTGGATGGCGGCGGGCTTCGCCATGCTGGAAGCCGGCATGGTGCGCACCAAGAACACCGCCATGCAGCTGACCAAGAATGTCGGCCTCTATTCGATCGCCGGCATCATGTACTGGGCGCTCGGCTATTCGATCATGTATGTCGATGTCGGCTCCTATGTCGGCACGTTCTGGCCCTATAGCTGGCCGGAAGCCGGCGCCACCAACGAGGGCGACTATTCGGTGGCCTCCGACTGGTTCTTCCAGATGGTGTTCGTCGCGACCGCGGCGTCGATCGTCTCGGGTACGGTTGCCGAGCGCGTGAAGCTGTGGCCCTTCTTCATCTTCGTCGTGGTGCTCACCGGTATCCTCTATCCCATCACGGGCGCGTGGACCTGGGGCGAGGGCTGGCTCGATGCGATGGGCTTCTCCGACTTCGCCGGTTCGACCATCGTGCACTCCGTCGGTGGCTGGGCAGCGCTTGCCGGTGCCATCGTGATCGGCGCGCGCGCCGGCAAATATGGCGCCGACGGTTCGGTTCACCCGATCCCCGGTTCCAACATGGCACTCGCCACGCTCGGCGTGTTCATCCTGTGGCTCGGCTGGTTCGGCTTCAACGGTGCCTCGCAGCTCGCCATGGGTACAAACGCCGACATCTCCGACATCAGCCGCATCTTCGCCAACACCAACCTGGCAGCGGCCGGTGGCGTGGTCGCCGCGCTCATCCTGACGCAGCTGGTCTATGGCAAGGTCGACATCACCATGGTGCTGAACGGCGCCCTGGCAGGCCTCGTCGCCATCACGGCAGAGCCGCTGACGCCTGGACCTTTCGCGGCCATCATCATCGGCGCCGTCGGCGGTGCGATCGTGGTCTTCTCGGTCCCGCTGCTCGACAAGCTGAAGATCGATGACGTGGTCGGTGCGATCCCGGTCCACCTTCTGGCCGGCATCTGGGGCACGCTCGTGGTTCCCGTCACCAATGGTGACGCTTCCTTCGGGGTCCAGATCATCGGCATCGTGGCCATGGGCGCGTTCGCCTTCATCGCCTCGTTCATCGTGTGGATGATCCTGAAGGTCACCATCGGCGTGCGCGTCAGCCCCGAAGACGAGATGACGGGACTCGACGTCGCCGAAATCGGCGTGGAAGCCTATCCCGAGTTCACGGGCGGAAACGTTCGCTGAACCGGACTCACTCGCGGCAGGTGTTGCCGTCACAAGCTGGAAGGACCCGGTTCGCCGGGTCCTTCTTTTTTGGACCGGACGCTTGCACCGGTGATGGGCGCGTGACATTGGAATCCAGGCTCCAGACACGCTTCATGCTGCTGGACTTGCCTGCGTTTCATGAAGCTCGGGCAGGCGACCCGGCATGAATGGAGTTTCCAGTGGAAGGCAATCTCAGCCCGTTCGGCATGAGCCGGTTGGTAAGAGGGCTCGTCGAGATTCACCACAGGCCATCGCGCTGGCTGATCGCCGTCGTTTCCTTCCTTTTTGCCTTCGGGCTCAGATACCTGATCGATGACATTCTTCCGCCAGGGTTTCCGTTCCTGACGTTCTTCCCTGCCGTGATCCTGACCACTTTCATCGGCGGGCTGGGCCCCGGCATGCTCGTCGTGGTGGCCTCGGCGCTGGCATCCTGGTTCTTCTTCATTCCTCCCTTCAACGGATTGGGGATAGACGGCCCCGCGGCGCTCGCGCTCGGTTTCTTCGTCGCCGTGGCGATTGTCGACGTGGCGATCATCCATCTGATGTTCAAATGGTTGCTCGCCCTCGACAGGGAGCGCGAATTCAGCCGCCAGCTGGCGTCGTCCCGGGATCTGATGTTCCAGGAGATGCAGCACCGAATCTCGAACAATCTTTCCGTCGTGTCGTCCCTGCTGCGCATGCAACGAAGGGCCGTGCAGGATGAGGCGGCGATCAAGGCGCTGGACGCCGCGGCGACGCGGCTCGCCCTGATCAGCAGGATCCATCGCAAGCTCCACAATCCCGATGGCCAGCAGCTGCCCTTCGCCGCGTTCCTGGAGGATCTATGTCGCGATATGCTCGAAGCGGCGGGTGAGCAGGGCAACATCACGTGCATCGTGCAAGGTGACGAACTCTACCTGTCTTCCGACCGGGCCGTGCCGGTGGCGCTCATCGTGGCCGAGCTGGTGTCCAATTCGCTCGAGCACGGCTTTCGGGGACGACAAGAGGGAACCATCAAGGTCGACCTGCGCAAGCAGTCCAATGAGGAAGTGGTGCTGACGATCAGTGACGATGGGGCAGGGCTGCCGGACGGTTTCGACCTGGCTTCCGTCCGCAGCCTGGGGTTGCTGGTCGCCCGACAGCTTTCGGAGCAGATCGGGGCCTCCTTCTCGATGCTGTCGGCGGAAGGCTCGGTCTCCGAAATCCGCTTTCACGACCTCTGACCTTCGACCTCTCGCCCCCTGCATGGTTAATGCCGCCTTAACCTAACGCCGCATAGATTACCGAAAACCGCCTGCTGCTGGAGGCGGCGTGTTCAAGGTATCGAGGTGGGTCCATGGGGTTCGGAGCATCCGCGCTGTTGGGGTTTGATGATTCGAGAAGCGGCCTGAGCCGCTTTCTCCGGCGATTGGGCGCTCGCCTGCTGGGGCTCGCCTTGATTGCGGGTGTCGGTTTCACCATCGCTTCGCTCGCGACCTGGAACGTCGCGGACCCAAGCTTCAGCCATGCCACGAACAATCCGGTCTCCAATGCCATGGGCTATCCGGGCGCGGTGCTGGCAGATCTGGCCATGCAATTCCTGGGACTGGCGAGTGTCTTCGCGCTGATTCCGGCCGTGCTGTGGGGCCTGCTTCTCCTGTCGGGGCGCGAGATCGACCGCCGGCCGCGTCGTGCGCTGGCGTGGGCGGGTGCCGCGATACTCGCTGCCGGCGTGGCCGGCTGCGTCGAGGCGCCGCCGACCTGGCCGTTGCCAACCGGTCTCGGCGGCGTGTTCGGCGATCTGGTTCTGGCTCTGCCGGCCCGGCTGATGGGCGGCTACCCATCGGGGCTGGCAGGATTTGCCATTGCCGCCGTGCTTCTCGTTCCGACCCTGTGGCTCGGCCTGTTCGGGGCGGCTGTCCTGGCGCGCCCCCAGCCCGCAAAAGCCAAGCCGAAACGCGCGAAGCGCCAGCCGGTCGAAGAGATGGATGTCGACGACGAGGAGCAGTTCGACGACGAAGAGGACGACGAGGACGATCGCGGCACGCCGCTGCTCGGCGCGGTCACGCATTGGTGGCTGTCGGGACGCGCCTTCATTCGCAGACGCATGGGCGATCGGCAGATTCTGCCGCGCATCAAGCGCGAGGCATTCGATGACGGGCTGGACGAACTCGAACTGGCCGAAGCGCGGCGAGGACGCATGGAGCCCGGCTTCGAGGATGCCTCGGTGCATCTCGGTCGGCCCCAGCGGGAGGACGACGAGGACACGTTCGACGATTTTTCCGATATGCCGATGTCCGACCAGCCGGTCAGCAAGCGGGTCGACAACCCGGTTGCGGCACCGAAACCCGGCGCTCGGGTGGCGCGCGAGGCGCAGGGCTCCCTGATCCGATCGGAAGGTTTCGAGATGCCCTCGCTGCATTTCCTGGCCGAGCCCAAGAACGTGAAGCGCGATCCGTCCCTGTCGAAGGACGCGCTGGAGCAGAATGCACGGCTGCTGGAAGGGGTGCTGGAGGATTTCGGCGTCAAGGGCGAGATCATCCATGTTCGTCCCGGCCCTGTTGTCACACTCTACGAGCTGGAACCGGCGCCAGGCATCAAGTCGTCGCGCGTGATCGGGCTTGCCGATGATATCGCCCGCTCGATGAGCGCGATCGCCTGCCGCGTGGCCGTCGTCCCGGGCCGGAATGCCATCGGCATCGAGCTGCCGAACTCTTCGCGCGAGACCGTCTTTCTGCGCGAACTTCTGGCCAGCCGCGACTTCGAGACGACCAAGACCAAGCTGGCGCTGGCGCTCGGCAAGTCGATCAACGGCGAATCGGTGATCGCCGACATCGCCAAGATGCCGCACCTGCTGGTCGCCGGCACCACCGGCTCGGGCAAGTCGGTGGCCATCAACACGATGATCCTGTCGATTCTCTATCGAATGAAGCCCGAAGAGTGTCGCCTGATCATGATCGACCCCAAGATGCTGGAGCTTTCAGTCTATGACGGCATCCCGCATCTGCTGACGCCGGTCGTGACCGACCCGAAGAAGGCGGTGGTGGCGCTGAAATGGACCGTGCGCGAGATGGAGGACCGCTATCGCAAGATGTCCAAGCTCGGCGTGCGCAACATCGACGGCTACAACCAGCGCGTCGGCCAGGCCGAGAAGAAGGGTGAGCCGATCACCCGTACCGTGCAGACCGGCTTCGACCGCGAGACCGGCGAGGCGATCTACGAGACCGAGCATCTCGAGATGGAGCCGATGCCCTATATCGTGGTCATCATCGACGAGATGGCCGATCTGATGATGGTGGCCGGCAAGGACATCGAGGGCGCCGTCCAGCGGCTCGCGCAGATGGCGCGCGCGGCCGGTATCCATGTCATCATGGCCACCCAGCGGCCATCGGTCGACGTCATCACCGGCACGATCAAGGCCAATTTCCCGACCCGCATCTCGTTCCAGGTGACATCGAAGATCGACAGCCGCACGATCCTTGGCGAGCAAGGCGCCGAGCAGCTTCTGGGCCAGGGCGACATGCTCTTCATGCTGGGCGGCGGCCGCATCCAGCGCGTGCACGGGCCCTTCGTTTCCGACGAGGAGGTGGAGCAGGTCGTCGCGCATCTGAAGACGCAGGGCGTGCCCGACTATCTCGACGCCATCACCGAGGACGAGGACGACGAGGACGGTGGCTCCGCCGGGGGCGGCAGCGGCAGCGGCGGGAATTTCGAGGATTCGGACGATCCTTACGATCAGGCTGTCTCGGTTGTGCTGCGCGACGGCAAGGCGTCAACCAGCTACATCCAGCGCCGGCTTGGCATCGGCTACAACCGTGCCGCCTCCATCATCGAACGCATGGAACAAGAAGGCATCGTGGGCCCCGCCAACCACGCCGGCAAGCGCGAGATTCTCGTGCCCACCGAGGAGGAGGCGTTTTGAGGGGCCAGGGAACGACTTCGCAGGCAGGACATTTTTCGACTGCCCCTGCCAAGGACCGGCCCAACTTCAGCCAAACTGGCCGCCTAGATGACCATCATCAGCCAGGATGACCGAGACATGACGATCACCAAGACAAACTCCTCCTCCGCCGGGATATCCCGCCGCCGCCTGCTCGGCTCGGCCTGTGCCGCACTCGTGCTCGCAGCGGGATCGCAGTTCCTGCCCCTGGGCGTGCTGGCCACGCCGGCCGCAGCCTCGACCGAGGTCGCGCAGCGGGTCGCCAGTCACTTCTCAAGCGTGCGCACCATGATGGGTGAATTCGTTCAGTTCGGACCGCGCGGGGAGCAGACGGGCGGCAAGTTCTATATCGAACGGCCGGGCAAGCTGCGTTTCGACTACGAGGAGCCGTCGAATTTCCGCGTCACAGCGGACGGCCGGTCGGTCGTCATGGAGAACCGCCGCCTGCGAACGGCGGACCTTTATTCGCTGTCCAGCACGCCCCTCCAGCTCATCCTGGGCGACCGGATCGACCTATCGGGCGGGCGGGTTCGCGAAGTGGTGCAGGATGACGATCTGACGACGATCCGCATCGCCGACAATTCAATGTTTGGCGATTCCATCATCACCATGATGTTCGATCCCGAGACCTACGATCTGCGCCAGTGGACCATCACCGATGCACAGGGGCGCGACACCACGGTGATGATCTTCAATGTCGAGCAGGGCGTACAGTTCGACCCCTCGATCTTCCAGATCAACTACCAGCGGATCAACGAGATCAACACGCAGCGTCAGTAGCACCAGACGCTCTGTCGAGCCATTTTCTGTGGAATTTCAACCGGCCGGTGCCGACCAGGCGCCGGCCGGTTGCCTTGTGGGCGGGCGGCTGGCAGGTTCCCCGCCAGAATTCACCGCCCGGATCCCTCCATGCCCTTCACCGTCGCCACCTGGAACATCAACTCCGTGCGCCTGCGCATGCCGCTGGTCGAGCACTTTCTTCAGGAGTTCCAGCCGGACGTGCTGTGTCTTCAGGAAACCAAGTGTCCTGACGATGTCTTCCCGTTCAAGCCGCTGAGAAAGCTGGGCTATGAACATATCCAGATCAGCGGACAGAAGGGCTATCACGGGGTGGCGACGATCTCGCGCCGGCCGCTTGAACTTGTCGAGAAGCGGGATTTCTGCACCAAGGGCGACTGCCGCCACCTCTCGGCCAATGTCGAGGCCGGCGGTCGCAAGATCCTCGTGCATAATTTCTATGTCCCGGCGGGTGGCGACGAGCCGGATCCGGAGATCAATCCAAAATTTCGCCACAAGCTGGATTTCGTGGCCGAGATGCACAGTGTCCCGGCGACGGAGGGACCGGCGGCTGCATCGATACTGGTCGGCGATCTCAACATCGCGCCCCTCGAGACAGATGTCTGGTCGCACCGTCAGTTGCTGAAGGTGGTCAGCCACACCCCCGTGGAAACCGAAGGTCTGGAAACGATGCGCAAAGCCGGGGGCTGGGTCGACCTGATGCGCCGCCACATTCCGCCGGAGGAAAAGCTGTTCACCTGGTGGAGCTATCGCAACAGGGACTGGGCCGCTTCGGACCGCGGTCGTCGCCTCGACCATGTCTGGACGTCGCCGGGGCTGGCCGACGCCATGAACGGCGTTGAAGTCTTGCGCGCGGCCCGTGGCTGGGAGCGCCCATCCGATCATGTCCCGGTGATCGCCCGCTTCGACATCGACTAAGCTAGCCGAAGCGCGGCCCCAGTGCGGTGATGCGGGCAAGAAGGTCCTGGAGGTCGCGCGAAATGCGCTGGTGCAGCTTGGCCGCCAGTTCGGGATATTCCTCAAGGACGCGACGGAAGAGCTTGCGGTTGACCCGCAACAGCTCGGTCTGCGTGTCGGCGCGCGCATGCGTCATGCGCCGCGTGTCGGCGATCAGTGCCATTTCGCCCAGCAGGGTGCCGGCGTCGAGCGTGGCGAGGTCTTCGCTCTCGCCATCGCGTTCGCGGAACAGCACGACGCGCCCCTTGACCACCACATAGGCACCGTCCGCCGGATCTCCCTGGCGGTAGAGTATCGTGCCGGAAGGGCACGAAACGTTCTCGGATCCAAAGGCGAGCAGGCGCAGATGTTCATTTGCCAGTTCAGAGAAAAGGCTCACACCCGACAGGATACGAATGTCGTCGTCGACCGCCATAAGGCGTCCCCGGTTTTCTGCAGCCCCCTCCCGCTTGTTCTATTCCAACCGGGCTGCGTCAAGGGACGAGCTTGTAGCCGCCACTCTCTGTCACCAGAATTTCGGCATTTGACGGGTCGCGCTCGATTTTCTGGCGCAGACGGTAGACATGCGTCTCCAAAGTGTGGGTTGTGACGCCCGAATTGTAGCCCCAGACCTCTTCCAGCAGGATATCGCGGGTCACGACCTTCTTTTCGGCGCGGTACAGGTACTTGATGATCGCGGACTCTTTTTCGGTCAGCCGAATCTTGCCACCCTTCTCATCCGTGAGCAGCTTCTGGCTTGGCTTGAACGTATAGGGGCCCACCAGGAACGTCGCGTCTTCACTTTGCTCGTGCTGGCGCAATTGGGCACGGATGCGTGCCAGGAGCACGGCGAACCGGAACGGCTTGGTCACGTAGTCATTCGCACCGGCTTCGAGCCCAAGGATCGTGTCGGAATCCGTATCCTGCGCCGTCAGCATGATGATGGGGGCCTTGAAGCCGCCCTTGCGCAAAAGCTTGACAGCTTCGCGTCCGTCCATGTCCGGCAGGCCGACATCCATGATCACGAGATCGATCAGATTGCCGCGCACGGCCTGAATACCCTTGGACGCGGTGTCTTCCTCGACCACCGAGAACTCTTCATAGAGCGACAGTTGCTCGACAAGAGTCTCGCGAAGCTCGGCATCGTCATCAACGATCAGGATGGTGCGTGAGGTCATGGGTTCATTCCAGTTCTGCATGGCCGACCGGGCGAAACCGGCTTATGGATGTAATCGCGATAATTGAACGTGTGGTCACGACGATCTAACGAGGTGCCCAGCACCGTGCGTGCCGGGTGAAATGCATGCTTGCCAAGAATATAGGACAATCCTGTCGGCTGGCCACCGTGCGGGCACGGCCGGGCAATCCGCGCCAAGGTTTTCTGTCGATAGGCGGACGCGTCTTTCCTTGCGCGCTCGGGCGCGGCGGCATCCGGGCGATGAAGCGGGAGGGAGATGGGGCGACGCCCATGGCGGCGATGCGCGTGCTGGAGGGCTACTGGCGCGGCGATCGCGCTCGGCGCCCGAATTCCGCGCTCGGCTTCCGAATCATCCATGCAGAGGATGGATGGTGCGACGCTCCGTCGGATCCGAACTACAACCGCCCCGTTCAATTGCCCTATCCCGCCAGCCATGAACACATGCATCGTCATGATCGACTTTACGATCACGTGATCGTTCTGGATTGGAATTATGGCAGGCGTATGCGCGGGGCGGGCAGCGCGATATTCCTGCACGTGGCCAAGCCCGGCCTCCAGCCGACCGAGGGTTGTATCGCAGTTGACCCCCGGACCATGCGTATGATCCTGCCGCTCCTTTCGAAGCGAACGGTCATCCGCGTCGTCGGGTGACCAAGGACCCTTTGCAGCACCCTTCCACGCCGGCCCATGATCAGCGCGCTGCCGGGCAAAATCCCATCAGGGCGTCGCGATCCGCCACACCGATGTCGTCTTGACCTCTGCGTCTTCCAGCGCCCGCGTCACCGGCACCGTGTAAGTGGCCAGCCGTTCCAGCCCCGATATCGGCAAATAGGCGCGGCCGGGATCTCCCACGAGGATGATGGCGCCCCCGGCCGCCAGAGCGGAGAACCATGGCATCAGCCGACCAGCCAGGTCGCGGTCGTAAAACACGTCTCCGGCCAGAACCACGTCCCAATCGCCCAGGGTGCCGATCAGGTCCTGGGTCATGGTTTCCACCGGTACCTGGTTCAAGCCGGCATTGAGGGTCGTGGCTGCCGCACAGAACGGATCGATATCGCAGGCCTGCGCGCGGCGCGCGCCCGATTTCATCGCTGCTATGGCAACAAGTCCCGAGCCGGTGGCGAAATCCAGGACCGTCTTGCCGGCCACAGTTTCGGGATGGTCGAGGATGAAGCGGGCCAGCCCCTGGCCGCCGGCCCAGGCAAAAGCCCAGTACGGCGGCGGCAGGCCGATCTCCCGGAGTTCGTCTTCCGTCTTCAGCCACAGTTCGTGCGCCTCCGCCGCCATGTGCAAAGGGATTTCCGGCACATGGGGCGGCCGCAGGATCGCGGTGTTGGCGCGGATGAAGGCCGTTCGCGCAGCCTCATCTGCCGCCACCTCGCTCATGTCGCGGCGTCGAGACCACCCATGCGGCAGATCTCGGCCCATTCTTCGGGCGCCACGGGTTGGACCGAAAGCCGCGAATTGTTGACCAGCACCATATCGGCGAGTTTGGGGTTGGCCTTGATGTCGGGGAGGGACACCGGCTTCGGCATGTCCTTGAGCGCTCGAATATCAACACATTCCCAGCGGGGATCGTCGGTCGTGGAATCCGGATGGGCCAGCGCGCAGACTTCGACGATGCCGACGACCTCCAGACCTTCGTTGGAGTGGTAGAAGAAGCCCTGGTCGCCGAGTTTCATCTCGCGCATGTTGTTGCGTGCCTGGTAGTTGCGCACGCCATCCCATTGCTCGCCCGCCTTGCCCTTGGCCTTCTGCATCTCCCAGGACCATTTGAAAGGCTCGGACTTGAAGAGCCAGTAGCGCATCAGGCGTTCTCCGGGTTGTTGAAGGTCCAGTTCCACTGCTGCACGACGACGCTCTCGAACAGGCCGGCCTTCGAATAGGGGTCATCGGTCGCGATGCCCTCGGCCTCACCCCTGCTCGCAGCTTCGACCGCCACGAGCGAGCCGCTTGCCTGGCCCGCTGTGTCGAGCATGGGTCCGGCAAATTTGAGTTTGCCCGCCTCATTGAGACGGTTGAGATAGGAGACATGTTCCGGCCGTGTGTCGACTCGGGTCTGGATGTGGCCCGGCTTGTCCTTGCAGATCAGAAGGAAGATCATCGGTTACCTCGTTTTTTCGTCATTCCGTTTCGCTCTTGAGCGGGCGTGACATGAGCGCCTCCACGGCCTGATGGATGGTTATCCGGCCGGCCAGAATTCCCTCGACGGCAACGGTGATCGGGGCTTCAATCCCCCGTTCGCGGGTGATTCTCACCGCGATCGCGGCTGTCGCCACGCCTTCGGCGAGAGGGCGGTTCGCCAGGCTTTCGCCACGCCCGAGCGCCATGCCATACGCAAAATTGCGCGATTGCGGCGACGAGCAGGTAAGAACGAGATCACCCAGTCCCGACAGGCCGAACAGGGTTTCCGGCCGTGCGCCCAGCGCTTCGCCGATGCGGCGCAGCTCCACGAAACCGCGCGTGACCAACGCTGCCTGAGCGCTGGCGCCGAGCCCGGCACCGGCCGCGGCGCCGGCCGCGATGGCCATGACATTCTTGAGCGCACCGCCGATCTCAACGCCAATCAGGTCGTCGGACGAATAGCACCGGAAATGCGGCGCGGACAGAAGCTCGGCCAGCTGCGAGGCGTGCTCGGCGCTTTGCGCGGCCACGGTGACGGCCGTCGGCAAGCCACGCGCCACGTCGGCTGCAAAACTCGGCCCGGAGAGCGCCGCGACCGGGCTCATTGGCAGGACTTCCGCGGCAATGTCGGACATCAGCTGCCCTGTGTCGCGTTCAATGCCCTTGGCGCACAGCACGAGCGGGACGGTCGATGTCACATGGTCGCGCATCGCCAAGAGCATCTGGCGCAGACTCTGAGCGGGCGTCGCGACCAGCACACAGTCGACGCCTCTCAGCGCATGGCCGAGATTGCCGGTCGCCTCCACCTGTTCGTCGAAGCGGATGCCGGGCAGGTAGCGTGGGTTCTCCTGTCGTTCGACAATGGAACGCACCGTCTCGGCGTCGCGCGCCCACAGACGCGTCTCATGGCCGGCTCTGGCCGATGTCAGTGCCAATGCCGTGCCCCAGGCGCCTCCGCCGACCACCGCGATCCTGTCGCTCATGCCTTGGCCCCCCGTTTGCCCGATCCGACGCGTGCTGCCGCCGTCTCATCGAGCGGCCAGCGCGCGCGGGGCGCCAGGGCGAACGCCTCTGCTGGCACGAGGCCCGCATTCAGCCGTTCGAGGCCGGCCCAGGCGATCATCGCGGCATTGTCGGTGCAGAGTTCGAGCGGTGGCGCCACAAGGCGTGCGCCGCGCTCCCGGCACAGGCCATCGAGGGTCGATCGTATAGCCTGGTTGGCAGCCACGCCGCCCGCGACAACGAGTGTGGGCAAGGCGATGCCGGGATGCTCTGATAGAAAGCGGTCGAGGCTGCGGCCCACGCGCTCGCTCAGCGTGCGGGTGACCGCGCTCTGGAAAGAGGCGCAGATGTCCGCGACATCGGCGTCGCTCAGCGGCGCCAGCGACGTCGCGACCTGTCGGACTGCTGTCTTGAGACCGGAAAACGAGAAATCGAGGCGCTGGCTGCCGGCGAGCGGTCGCGGAAGAGCAAAGCGCGAGGGGTCGCCGGTGCGAGCCGCGCGCTCGACATTCGGCCCGCCGGGATAAGGCAGACCGAGCAGCTTCGCGGTCTTGTCGAAGGCTTCGCCCAGCGCGTCGTCGATCGTGGTCGCCCATCGTCGATAGCGGCCGACGCCCTCAACGAGCAGAATCTGCGTGTGACCACCGGAGACCAGCAGCAGCAGATAGGGGAACGCAAGACCGTCAGTCAGTCGGGCGGTCAGGGCGTGTCCCTCCAGATGGTTGACCGGTATCAGGCTTTTGCCCGACGCGGCGGCCATCGCCTTTGCGGTCATGGTGCCCACGATCAGGCCGCCGATGAGGCCGGGTCCCGCGGTCACGGCGATGGCATCCAGCTGGGCAAGCTCCGCACCCGCGTCGTCCATTGCCCTATTGATCACGCCATCGAGCAGTTCGACATGCGCCCGCGCGGCGATTTCGGGCACGACTCCGCCATAGGCGGCGTGGTCCTCAATCTGGCTGGCAACGACATTGGACAGGATGTGGCCCGCGCCGAGGTCGTCGAGACAGACGATTGCCGCCGCCGTCTCGTCGCAGCTCGTCTCGATTCCGAGCACCTTCCTCATGCCGTTTCGCCCAACATATCCCGGCCGATGTTGCCGCAAAAGCAGTTCGCCTATAGGTAGGCCAGAGCGGCCCGAAATCCGAGCCGGACCTATCACGGACCCGATGGCATGCAAACACGAGTCTTGAAGATCGGCACCCGCGGAAGTGAACTCGCGCTTGCCCAGGCGCGCGAGACACGGGCGCGGCTGATGGCAGCTCACCGCCTGCAGGAGGATGATTTCGAGATCGTCGTCATCTCGACCAGCGGCGACCGTATTCAGGATCGTCCGCTGTCGGAAGTTGGCGGCAAGGGGCTCTTCACGAAGGAGATCGAGGAGGCGCTGCTCACCGGCGGGATCGATATCGCCGTCCATTCCTCGAAGGACATGCCCACGGCGCTGCCGGAAGGACTGGAACTCTCCTGTTTTCTAGAGCGGGAGGATGTCCGCGATGCTTTCATCGGCCGCGCCGCGGCGAAGCTCGAGGAATTGCCGGAGCGCGCCGTGGTCGGATCATCGTCGCTGCGCCGTCAGGCGCTCATCCGCCGCCTGCGCCCGGATGTCGAAGTGGTGATGTTCCGCGGCAATGTGCAAACGCGGCTGCGCAAGTTGAACGAAGGCCAGGTCGGCGCCACGCTTCTTGCCAATGCCGGCTTGCGTCGGCTGGGCATGGCCGAGGTGATCACCGAACTTCTGCCCGTCGACCGATTTCCGCCCGCCCCGGGCCAGGGGGCGATCTGCATCGAGAGCAGGATAGGCGACACGCGTGTCCGCGACATGCTCGCTCCGATCGGGCATGGCGAGACCGAAGCCGCGCTGTCCTGCGAGCGGGCGTTCCTCGCCGCCCTGGACGGTTCGTGCCGGACACCCATTGCCGGGCATGCCCGCGTCGAGGGGGACCGGATCGCCTTCAGCGGCATGATCCTGACGCCGGATGGCGCCGAGGTTCACGAGATCGAAGCCGATGGAGGGATTTCGGATGCGGCCTCGATCGGCGGGCGAGCCGGCGAGACGGTCCGGGCGCGGGCTGGTACGACTTTCTTCGACAGCTGGACCTGAGATGGCTCGGCGCGTGATGGTGACGCGCCCCGAACCGGGCGCTTCGGCGACGGCGGCACGGTTGAGGGAAATGGGCCTGGAAGCCGTCGTTCTTCCCCTGACCCGGATCGAACCTCTTGCCGGTACCGTCAAGAATGCTGCCTCCTTCGACGGCGTCGTCCTGACCAGCGCCAATGCGGTGCGGATGGCTTCACCGGATCTGCTGGTGGTTATGCGCGAGCTGCCCTGCCATGCGGTAGGGCCGGCAACCGGAGAAGCTGCCCGGTTGGCCGGACTGAAGGTGGTGCTGGAGAGCAGGGGCGATGCAGCCAGTCTTTCAGAGGACATCATATCCCGTTTGCCTCGCGGATCGCGGCTTCTCTACCCCTGCGGACGCGTGCGCTCCCTCTCGCTGGAAGACGCGCTCGGGGATGCCGGGATCGATGTAACCCCGCTGGAAGTCTATGACGCGGTCGCAGTCGGCTATCCGTCATCGGCTATTCGCGAGGCGGTGGCCGACCGTCCATTCGATCTTGCGCTCATCCATTCCCGGCGTGGCGGCGAGTTGCTGGCTGGCATCATGTCGCGGCCGGAACTTGGCGATCTGTTTGCCGGCACGATGATTCTCAGCATTTCCGCCAAGGCAGCCGCGCAACTTGCAAATCGTCACGTTGAGGTTGCCGCGGAACCCTCGGAACCGGCGCTTCTGGCACTCGTTAAGGCGAAGGTCTGAGAGCTTCGCCCTTTTCAGACGGTCGCCATGTGCTAGAGCAGGAGGCGATATCCGAATTCGAGTGGAGTTCCGCCATGGTCAAGTCGCCCGGTCCCAAACACTCCAAGCCACGCAAGGAGCCTGTGACCATCGATCTCGATCCCAAGGACGTGGAGCGAAAGCCAGGCGAGGCCAAACCTTCGGCCGATACGGCACCCTCCAAGCCAGACGACGGCGCCATCGGCACCTCCCGCAATACGGGAGAGAAATCCGCCTCAACTGGAGCGGGGGAGGCCAAAGCCGACCCTGTCGCGCCCGCCGGTGATACCAAGTCGCAAGGCAGCGGCCCGGCGCAGGCCGAGCCGACGGCGTCACCCTCCGTCTCACAGGCCAAGGCGGCCGCTGGAGGACCTGAATCCACCAAAGCCGGGTCCGCGGCTTCCCCCTCGGCCGCAAGCAAGGCGCAGAGCGATGCCGGCACGACATCCGACGGCTCCAAGGCGAACCACAAGGATGGTGCCGGCGCCGAACGAAAGGCTTCAGGTCCTGCGGTTCCGCCCTCCGGTGCCGGCGGTGCAGGAGGCATGAAGCCGCCTTCCGATACGCGGGGCACCGCGTCTGCAAGGCCAGGCCGGGGAACGGCACTTCTCGCCGGCCTCGCGGGCGGGCTGATCGCGTTGCTTCTGGTCGCGGTCCTCCAGTGGGCAGGCATGTGGCCGGTAGGAACGGCGGCACGCGGCAGTGGCGAGGTCGCCGAGTTGCGGATGCAGATCGACGAGTTGCGACAGGCCATGGCGGACGACGAAACGGGTGCAACGTCGGAGGACATCGACGCCCGCATCGGCGAGGCGGTCGAGGCGAGCGTCGCCCCGCTGCGCGACGAACTCGCTTCGCTTCAGGCCGATCTTCCCGATGGGAGTGGCGAGGCGGCCGATCTGCAGCCGCTCCAGGAGCGGCTCGACGCGGTGGAATCTGCGCTTGCCACCATCGGTGACGGCTCGCCGGATGGTCTGCAGGCCGAAGCCGATGAACGCTTTGCCGCGCTCGAATCACGGGTGGAAGCGATCGAAGCCGGCGCAGGCCAGGACGATGAACTGGCCGCGCGCATGGACGGGCTCGAGCAGGAGCTTGCCGCGGTGCGGACGGAAATGGGCGAGCGGGCGGATGAACCACGCGCGGCGCTGGTCATCGCGGCATCCGCGCTGAAGATGGCGATCGATCGCGGTAACGGGTTCCAGAGCGAACTCGAAACATATGCGTCGCTGGCGCCGGATGCGGAGAGCGTGGCAAGCCTGGGCGCGTTTGCGGAAGCTGGCGTGCCGACACGCAGCGCCATCCTGGCCGATTTACCTGCCGCCGCCGACCGGATGGTCGCCGCAGGGCGCGCGCGTGACGAGGGTGCGGACTTTCTCGGCAATCTGTGGCAGAGCGCGCGCGATCTTGTGGCCGTGCGTCCCATAGGCGCGATCGAGGGCGACAGCACCGAGGCAATCGTGGCGCGGCTGGAGGCGGCGGTGCGCGAGGGCGAATACGGAACGGCGCTGTCCGAATACGAGGCGCTTCCGGCAGCTGCCCAATCGGCGGGCGCCGACTACATGGAAGGCGTGCGCGCGCGCCACGAAGTCGACGGGTTGATGGACGAGGCGTTGACCGGCGCGCTGAGGGCGTCCTAGGGCATGGTATCGCGCAAAGGGCCACAGGTCCCTCACCCTTCCAAGATCATTTTCCCGCTTCCGTCGTCCAGGCTGAGTTCAGCCCGGCGCGGGACGCGATAGGAGAAAGCAAGACCCAATGTTGCGTGTGCTCTTCTTCCTGATTCTGGTTTTCGCCCTTGCCATCGGCTTTTCCTGGCTGGCCGACAGACCGGGCGAACTCACCCTCCTCTTCGGAGGATATCAGTATCGCGTCTCGCTGCTCGTGGCGGCGATCATGGTGGTCGCGACGGTAGCGGCCGTGATGATCGCCTGGTGGGTGGTCAAGGGTATCTGGAACAGCCCGCACGTGGTGGCGCGCTATTTCCGGGCCCGGCGCCGCGACAGGGGATATCAGGCACTGTCGACTGGCATGATTGCGGCCGGCGCGGGCGATTCGGAACTCGCGCGGCGCAAGAAGAAGGATGCGCTGAAGCTGCTCAGTTCCGACCAAGAGCCGCTGATCCTGCTGCTCGACGCGCAGGCCTCGTTGCTGGAGGGCGATCACGACGCCGCCCGCGCCAAGTTCGAGGGCATGCTCAAAGATCCTGAACTGAAGCTCCTAGGCTTGCGCGGTCTCTATCTCGAGGCGCGCCGTCTGGGCGAGAACGAAGCGGCAAGGCACTACGCCGGTCAGGCCGTCGCTGAGGCGCCCCAACTCTCCTGGGCCGCCGATGCGACGCTGGAACAGATGAGCGAGTCAGGCGAGTGGGACGCCGCGATCCAGCTTGTCGAGCGGCAGAAGGCCACGCGTCAGATCGAGCGGGAACAGCTTGCCCGGCGCAAGGCTGTTCTGCTCACTGCAAAGGCACGAGAGACCCTCGACGCCGATCCCACGGCCGCCAAGAATGCCGCGCTGGAAGCCAACCGCCTGTCTCCCGATCTCGTTCCGGCCACCGTGACGGCGGCGCAGGCACTCTTCCAGCTGGGCGACCTGAAGCGGGGAACCAAAATCCTCGAGGCAGCCTGGAAGAAGGAGCCGCACCCCGAGATCGCCGATGCGCATGTTCATGCCCGACCCGGCGATTCGACACATGACCGGCTGGCGCGCGCCAAGAAGCTGGCGGCACTGCGGCCGAACCATGTGGAAAGCGCTCTGGTCGTGGCACGGGCGGCCTTCGAGGCGGGAGAGTTCACCGAGGCGCGCAAATCGATCGAAGCCGCGCTCCGCCAGGAGCCCCGCGAAGGCACGTTTCTTCTTCTTGCCGATGTCGAGGAGGCGGAGACAGGCGAGCAGGGCCGCGTCCGGGAGTGGCTGGCGCGGGCCGTGCGGGCACCGCGAGATCCCGCGTGGGTGGCCGATGGGTACGTTTCGGAAAGATGGGCCCCAGCCTCTCCCGTGACCGGGCGACTCGATGCCTTCGAATGGCGCTCGCCGGTGGAAAGGCTGGGCCGCATCGTGGAAGCGGGCGAAAGCGAACTTCCGCAGATCGCGGTGATCCCGCCCGCCCGTCAGATGTCCCCCGCAGTCGCAGAGGTCGAGGCTGCTCCGGCGGCGGTAACGACGCCCGGCGCGGAAGACGCACAGAGGATGCCCGACCCGAAGGGTGACGGCCCTGTCGCGGAACAGGCAACAGGCGGTGACGTCGAAACGCCGTCCGAAGTCTCTACAGGTGGAAAAGAGCCCACTTCGCCGTCTCCCGAAGCGTCCAAGCCGGTCGTGGCTGAAGCGAAAGTTGGCGGCCAGGTCGACGCGGAGCCGACGGACGACGAGGCTGTAGGCACCGAGGAGCCGCGCCAGCCGCCGATCCCCGACGATCCCGGCGTCGACCCCGATGAGCCCATGAAGCGCGAGGCGAGCCGCTTCAGACTGTTCTAGAGTGCAGGTTGCGCCCAATAAGTTGTCGCCAATCGAAGCGGCCTCTTGGCCCCGGCGCATTGGTGGTCATATGCTACACGGATGTTCGAGCGATTCCTGTCCTTCTTGAAGGACCTTCCCAATGGCGGCAAGGTCGAGCGTGAACCGGATACGATACACGATCCGCGTGTGGCTGCCGCTGCCCTGATGTTTCACGTGATCGATGCAGACGGAGTGCGCGACACCAGCGAACGCAACCGTCTGCGCGAGGTGGTCTCAAAGGCCTACTCGGTGACGGGGAGCGAACTCGACCGTGTCCTGGCGGAAGGCGAGGCCGCCGAGCGCGAGGCGGTCGACCTTTATGCCTTTACCAGCGTGCTCCTGCGCCATCTCGGGCCAGAGGCCAAGGTCGAGCTCATCCGCCTGCTTTGGGAGATGGTCTATGCCGACGGCGAGGCGCACGAGCTGGAGGACAATGTGGTGTGGCGGGTTGCCGAACTGGTCGGCGTCGATTCGCGCGACCGAATCATGATGCGGCAAAAAGTGCGGGAGGGACGTGGCTTGCCTCCTTCGCGAACGGACGCCTCGTGATGCTTCAGGTGCCAAGGCGCACTGAGCGGTCACAGATACTGGTGGTGCTCCATCAGGAGACGTCCAGCCCGGGACGGGTCGGGCAATATCTGGTTGAACGCGGCTTCCACCTCGACATCCGCCGGCCGCCACTCGGCGATCCGTTGCCCGAGACTCTGGCCAATCATGCGGGCGCGGTCGTCTTCGGCGGGCCCATGAGCGCGAACGATCCCGACGAATTCGTGAAGCGGGAGACCGATTGGCTGGCCGTGCCGCTGAGGGAGGGCAAACCCTATCTCGGCATTTGTCTCGGCGCGCAGATGCTGGTCAATCATCTGGGCGGCAAGGTCTTCGGCCGCGACGACGGACAGGTCGAGATCGGCTGGTACCCCATCGAGCCGACGCCCGAGGGCAGGTCCGTGATGGACTGGCCCAACATGGTCTACCACTTCCACCGCGAGGGTTTCGATCTGCCGGCAGGTGCGACGTTGCTGGCCACGGGCGGCATCTATCCCAACCAGGCCTTCCGCTATGGGGACAGGGCCTGGGGGGTGCAGTTCCATGCCGAGCTGACGCGGGTGATGATGCATCGCTGGGTGGTGCATGGCGCACACCGCTTCGTTCTTCCCAACGCGCAGGCAGGTCGCGAGCATCTCAACGGGCGCATGATCTGGGATGCGCGGCTGCGAGCGTGGCTGCACGACTTCCTCGACATGATCTTCCTGCCCGAAGCACTGCGCATGGAAAAAGCGGACAAGGAAAAGGGCCGCCCCTGAGAGCAGCCCTTCCGTGAATTTCCGTCCGTGGCGCGGCCCGTGGCGATAGAGGCCCTATCTGCCGCGCTTCACGCGCCTGTCAGGAAGACTGCTTCCCGAAAGGACGATCCGCCGGGGCCCCGCTACGGTTGAAACCACTCGACATTGGATCACCTCCTTTCGTTTCGTTGAACACAATCAAGAGATTGGGGTGCTTCGCGCGGTTGCGCAAGTCCCCTCAGCGAAATTCCTATTTCTTCTTGTTCTGACGGTTCTCGACCAGATCGTCGACCACGGCGGGATCGGCGAGTGTTGAGGTGTCGCCCAGCGCGCCGAAATCATCCTCGGCGATCTTTCTCAAGATCCGGCGCATGATCTTGCCCGAGCGTGTCTTGGGCAGGCCTGGCGCGAACTGGATCTGGTCGGGCGTGGCGATCGGGCCGATCTCGTTGCGTACATGGGTGACGAGCTCCTTGCGCAGCGCGTCCGAGCCTTCCACGCCATCCATCAGCGTGACGTAGCAATAGATGCCCTGGCCCTTGATGTCGTGCGGGTAGCCAACGACGGCGGCTTCCGACACCTTGTCGTGGGCAACCAGTGCCGATTCCACCTCGGCGGTACCCATACGGTGGCCGGACACGTTGATGACGTCATCCACCCGGCCGGTGATCCAGTAATAGCCGTCCTCGTCGCGGCGGCAGCCGTCACCCGTGAAGTATTTGCCCTTATAGGTGGAGAAATAGGTCTGGACGAAGCGCTCATGGTCGCCATAGACGGTGCGCATCTGCCCGGGCCAGGAGTCCACGATGCACAGATTGCCGTCTGCCGCGCCCTCGATCACCTTGCCGTCATTGTCGACCAGCTGTGGCTGGACGCCGAAGAAAGGCCTGGTGGCGGAACCGGGCTTGAGATCGGTGGCGCCGGGTAACGGGGTGATGAGGATGCCACCGGTTTCCGTCTGCCACCAGGTGTCGACGATGGGCACGCGCTTCTCGCCGACGACGTCATAATACCATTGCCAGGCCTCCGGGTTGATCGGCTCACCGACGGAGCCCAACACCTTCAGGGACTTGCGCGAGGTCTTGGTGACATGGGAATCGCCCGCGCCCATCAGCGCGCGGATGGCGGTGGGGGCGGTATAGAAGATGTTGACCTTGTGCTTGTCGATCACCTCCCAGAAGCGTGAGGGAGAGGGATAGTTGGGCACGCCTTCGAACATCAGCGTGATGGCACCGTTGGCGAGCGGGCCATAGACGATGTAGCTGTGCCCCGTCACCCAGCCGACATCCGCCGTGCACCAGTAGACGTCGCCGTCATGGTAGTCGAAGACGTATTCATGGGTCATCGATGCGTAGACGAGATAGCCGCCGGTGGTGTGCAGCACGCCCTTCGGCTTGCCGGTGGAACCGGAGGTGTAGAGGATGAAGAGCGGGTCCTCTGCCTTCATCGGCTCCGGCGGGCACTTGGCATCCACCTCGCGGATCTCGTCGTGATACCAGAGGTCGCGGCCATGGGCCCAGCCGACCTTGCCGCCGGTGCGACGTACGACCAGCACATGCTTGACCATGACATGCTGGCGCGCGGCGATGTCGATCGCCTTGTCGGTGTTCTCCTTGAGAGGAACAGGCTTTCCTCCACGCAATCCCTCATCCGCGGTGATCACGAAGGTCGATTCGCAATCGACGATGCGGCCGGCGAGTGAATCGGGCGAAAAGCCGCCGAAGACGATGGAATGCACCGCGCCGATGCGCGCGCAGGCGAGCATCGCATAGGCCGCCTCGGGGATCATCGGCATGTAGATGGTGACGCGGTCGCCCTTCTTGACGCCGTGCTTCTTCATCACGTTGGCGAGCCGGCAGACGCGGTCGTAGAGCTCGTTGTAGGTGATCTTCTTGTCGTCGTAGGGATTGTCGCCTTCCCAGATGATCGCCGTCTGGTCCCCGCGCTTCTTCAGATGCCGGTCGACGCAATTGTAGGAGACGTTGGTAAGCCCGTCCTCAAACCACTTGATCGAGACCTTGCCCTTGAAGGAGGTGTTCTTGACCTTGGTGTAGGGCTTGAACCAGTCGATGCGCTTGCCGTGTTTCGCCCAGAATTTCTCCGGATCCTTGACGCTGGCACGGTACCATTTCTGGTAGGTATCGTCATCGATCAGAGCATTCTTCTTCCAGGCCGCCTTGACCTTGTGGACCTTAACCTCGGACATAAACCCTCCTCGAACCATTGCTTTCGGCGCGCGGAACCCGCCCCCGGCAGGCGGAACGCCAGATTTTCCGGCGCATTATTACCATTCCGGACCGGGCCACAACATTAGACCAATGGTTGGGTGCGGCGGAACGTCCATGCGGGCTGGCAGCAATCGAGGTCGCTTGCTGCTAAGTTGCTGAATATAATGGACTATTAGCGATTTTTTCATGGACTGCAAGGCAATCTCGGTGCAGATTTTTGCGTTAGGAGGAGCGCAACCGGCAAAGAGGCAAGGCCATGCATGACCCGCGTGAAATGGAACTGATGCTGAAGGGATACGGCCTGACGACGGCCGAAATCCTCTACCACATGCCCGACCATCCCCACCTTATCCAGAGCTTCGTGTGGCAGCATTACGATCTCGCCCCGCGATTTCCTGCCCTCTACAAGTTCATCGATTTCTGGAAGGAAAAGCTCGACGGACCGCTGCATTCGGTCACCTACACGCACAGGCGGCTGATCTCGGCCACCGAATGGCGAAACGTGACGGGCGAGTTGGTGGTCCATTAGCCATCGCGGCCGCGCCGCTGTTGCGCAGGGGGCCCGCCGCCCCTACGACGGCGGTATGGATGACAGGCTCGTCACGCTGACCGTCTATTACAGCCTCGTCGAGGCGCGCATTTGCGTCTCCATGCTGGAAGCGCACGGCATCTTCGTTCTGGCGCCGACCGAACTGGCCAACAACGCGCCGCATCTTATGACGGCGTTGGGCGGTATTCCCGTCATGGTGATCGGCCGCGATTACGAGGCCGCCAAGGCGCTGCTGGCCGATGTAGACACCAGAGCCGACAGCGGGCCGCCACCGCCGGCCAGACCTTTCCTGCAACGCATATGGGAGGCGACAGTAGGCGCGCTCGTCCTTCTCGTGGCGGGGCTTCCTCCCGCGCCGACGCCGCCCAGGCGGGGCCGCAAGCCGGGTATCCGAAAGGGTTGAGGGGCGGCCCCATCGGCCCGGCGAGGTAATGTCAAACGCAATAAACCGCCCGTGACGTGCGTCGCGGGCGGTTTGGGTGGGCGGGAAGCAACTGATGCCTAGCCCGCCTGTCCCTGGCGCTGTGCCATGAACTGGTCGAATTCCGCGCGGTCCTTTGCCGAGCGAAGCTCGTCGAGGAAGCTGACAAAGGCGTCACGCTCCTCCTCGAGGCGCTTCAGCGTCTCTTCGCGATAGGCGTCGAATGCCGTGTTGCCGGTCCTGCCGACATGGGCGTCGCGACGCCCGCGCTTCCAACCTCTGCAGCTCATGCGCTTGCTCCATATGATGTAGAAGAGAATTGCGAGCCCCACCGGCCAGAAGAAGATGAAGCCCAGTACCATGGCGACAACCCATGCCGCCTTTCCACGCTCGTCCAGCCAGTCGCGGCCGCGTGCCAGCCACTCCGTCACAGTGTCCACGTTCCCGTACTCCTATGTGAATGTTAATCACATTTACATAATGGCGATGCGCGCTGGCGCTTTCAAGAAGAGAATCGAAAAAATCAGGGAATAAGGCCGAGCCCGCGCAGATAGATGGCGGTGCCGCTTTCCAGCATTTCCTCGGCAGAGTAGGGCGCGCGCGGGCGGCCGCGGGTGAAGAGTTCCACCACGCCGTGGCTCAGCGCCCAAATGTGGTTGGCGACCATGCCGGCGGGCGGGCGCTTGCCGGGCGGCAGATGAGCACCCAGGCGCTCGGCAGCGATACGGAGCACGCCCATGGCCCGGTCGGCCGCAAGCTTCAGATCGGGATCACCGGCAATGGATACACCCGATTCGAACATGGCCATGTAGTAGCCGGGATGCTGGCGCGCAAAATCCAGATAGGCGGTGCCGGCTGCCGAAAAGGCCTTCAGCGGTGCCTTCTCCCCATCGCGCGTCGCTTCCTCGAGCCGTTTTGCGAACAATTCGAAGCCGCGCAGAGCGACCGCCTCCAGCAGATCCTCGCGGCCCTTGAAATGGCGATAGGGTGCGGCGGCGCTGACTTTCGCGGCACGCGCGGCCTCGACCATGGTAAAGCCGAGCGGGCCTTTTTCCTCGATGAGCTTGCAGGTCGCCTCGACGAGCGCTTCGCGCAGATTGCCGTGGTGATAGCGGCGACGGCCGCCCGAGCCATCGTCCGGTCCATCTTCCTCGGTATCGGCATCGGTTCTGGCCATGCCCTTTCGGGTAAACCGGTTGCCGGTCGAGGGCAAGGGCTGCTCAGATGACCGAGAAGCCCCTGGCAAAGGGGTCGCGGTCGTCGATGAAGATGGTGTTGAGACCGGTCATGCGCGCCCAGCCGGCAACCGAAGGCACAATGGCGGGCGTAGCCCCGACGGTGGTCTCGGCCTCGACGCGTCCGCGGAACTGCGAACCGATGATGGATTCGTGAACAAAGTCTTCGCCCACCTCCAGCTTTCCCTTCGCATGAAGCTGGGCCATTCGGGCCGAGGTTCCGGTGCCGCAGGGCGAGCGGTCGATCGCTTTCTCCCCATAGAAGACGGCGTTACGAGCATGCGATCCTGCTTCGCTTGGCGCTCCCGTCCACATGATGTGGCGCAGGCCGGAGATGCCGGGGTCACCCGGATGGATGAAATCATGCGCGACGTTGAGGTTTTCGCGCAGGGTTCGGCTCATCGCGACGAGTTCGCCGGCCGAAAAATCCGCCATATCGCGGTAACTCTCCTGCGGCTCCACAATGGCGTAGAAATTACCGCCATAGGCGATATCGACGCGGATTTGCCCCAGAGGCGGGCAGTCGACCTCTATGTCGGTTGCATGCAGGAAGGAGGCGACATTTGTCAGTCGCACCTCCTCCACATAGTCGCCTTCCTGCCGGTATTCGGCCCGCACCAGGCCGGCCGGCGTATCGAGATTAAGAACGCCCTGCGTCTTCGGCCGCACCAGCCCGTGCTCGATGGCGAAGGTGACGGTGCCGATCGTGCCATGCCCGCACATCGGCAGGCAGCCGGAGGTTTCGATATAGAGGACCCCCACGTCGCAATCCGCGCGTGTGGGTGGATAGAGGATAGTGCCGGACATCATGTCATGTCCGCGCGGCTCGAACATCAATCCGGTGCGGATCCAGTCGAACGTTTCCATGAAGTGCGCGCGACGCTCCATCATGGTGTCGCCATCGAGTTGCGGGCCACCGCCGGAAACGAGGCGAACCGGATTGCCGCAGGTATGGCCGTCTATGCAGAAGAAGCTGTAGCGCATGCGCAATTCCTTCAGAAGCGATCCGGGCTGTAAGGCGAAAGATCGATCGCCGGGTCCACCCCGGTCACCAGATCGCGTACCAGACGCCCGGTTGCGGCCGACTGGGTGAGGCCCAGATGGCCGTGGCCGAAAGCATAGATCACATTGGGGGCGCGGGACGAGCGACCGATCACGGGAATCGTGTCCGGGAGCGAGGGGCGATAGCCCATCCATTCGCGCCCGCCTTGTGTCTTAAGCCCCGGCAGGAAACGCGACGCCTTCTCCAGCATCGCCCTCGATCGCGCATAGTTGGGCGGGCGTTCGAGCCCGGCGAACTCGACCGCGCCACCGACGCGAAGCCCCGTCTCCAGAGGCGTAATGACGAAGCCGTGCCGCGCGAAGACAAGCTGGCGACGGACGTCGAAGGCGTCCGGAGGCAAGGTCGTGTTGTAGCCGCGTTCGGTCTCCAGCGGGATGTGATCGCCAAAATTGCGCGCCAGGCGGTGCGACCAGGCGCCTGCGGCGATCACCAGCGTCGAGGCGCCGATGACCCGGCCATCGGCGAGCCGAAGCCGTGACCTGCCGTTCTCCTGTCCGAGATCCGCCACCTCGCCGCGGAGGAAGGATGCGCCGCCGGCTTCCGCATGCGCCCAGACCGCCTTGCCGAGCCGCTGAGGATCGGCCACCGTCTTCCAGCCGGGGACGAAGGTGCCAACGGCGAAGCCCGCCGACAGGCCCGGCTGCAATTCCGCCAAATCCTTGCCGCGCACATGGCGGAATTCAATGCCGAATCGCTCACGGGCCGCCCATCCCGGAAGGGAGGCTCGCCACTCGGGCTCACTCTCGTAGAGTTCGAGGCACCCATCCTCGCGCAGGTAAGACCTCGTGCCCGTTGTTTGCATGAGGGAGGCCCATTCGACTTCGGCAAGTTGCATCATGGCTGCCTGAGCGGTCACGCTCGCATCATGGTTGGCCTGTCGACCGGCTTGCCAGAAGCGCCACAGCCAAGGGGCAAGCCGCGGGAGATAGGCGGGCGCGATCGTCAGCGGTCCGAGCGGGTCGGCCAGCCAGCGCGGCACCTGTCCCATCATGCCCTTCTGCGCCAAGGGAAGGATGTCTGAAAAGGCGAGCGCGGCGGCGTTGCCCGAACTCGTCTCTTCGCAGATACCCGTGCGGTCGATGACGGTGACTTTTCTGCCTTCCCCGACGAGCCCCGCCGCGACCGCGATACCAATAATGCCGCCTCCGATGACGACGACCTCGCGCGAATCAGTCATAACTTCTGCAACCTGTCATATATGGAGAAAGGCGCGCGTGGCCCCGCGCAATATTCTTAAAGCCCCGAGCGACTTGAGAAAAACTTTCATTCCAAATGTATATGGCGAACGAATTACAGCGATTTGCATGAGAGAACACATGGAAATCCTATTACAATCGATTTTGAACGAAGCTATTGTCCCCGCTACATGTCGGCGCTGGAGGGCATTGTGAAGGTGACGGACTGTTTCGGATCAATCAAGACGTCTGCCGAATTTGCCTACAGACGTCTGGAGCAAATGATCGTCATGTCAGAACTTTCGCCCGGCAGCCAGACAACCGAAGCTGAACTGCAGCACAAGGTGGGGGTGGGGCGCACACCAGTGCGCGAAGCCATCCAGCGGCTCGCCTGGGAGGGATTGCTGGAAATTCGCCCAAGGGCTGGCGTGGCTGTGGCACCACTGAAGGGTGATGATTGGGTGCGGATCATGGAAATCCGCCGCAACGTGGAACTCGTTCTGGCGCGCGCTGCAGCGGACCAGATCGAAGACGATGCCAAGCGCACCCTATCGGCAGCGATAGAACTGATGATTCAGGCCTGCGACGCGGGCGATCTCCCGGGCTATGCGGCCGCCGACAAGCTGTTCGACATGGGAATGGCGGAGGCCTCGCGCAACTGCCATGTCGTCAGGGCTGCAATCCCGCTTCAAACCCACACCAGACGCTTCTGGATTCACTTTCATGGGCAAGAAGAAATCCGCAACGCCCTCACGGGCCATATCGCCTTGGCTGAAGCCGTGATGGACAAGGATGTCGGTCGCGCTGTACGTCAGGCCCGGCATCTCATGAGTTATGTGCGTGGGCGCGCCGAGAACGCCGTGCATCGGCTTGGAGTGGCGTAATTACGCGTCCACGCCGAGCACCAACGACGTGCTTTCCCATCCCTCTCCGGCAGACAGCACACAGCTCATGCCGTCGGTACCCGTGGCGATGATCGTCCAGGTGCCGGTCTGCGAGACAAAGACCTCGACAACCGCGTTGTCGTCGACCATGCCCACGGCGGTGGCGCTCTCCTGGAAATGCTGTTCGAGTTCGCCCACGATGCGTTCGCGTTCACCGCACATGTTCATGGCGAGCATATTGGCGTTGAGGGCGGGCGGCATCGCCTGTTCAATGGAACGAAGGTCCTGCGCAGACTGCGTCTGCTGAACATCGGTAGCAGATGCGAAGGGAAGCGCGGACAGGATCATCGCGCCTGCCGCTGCGGTTGCGAAAATTGCCGTACGTGCCATGACAGCACCTCCTTGGCCATGATCGGTGCCATCTGTAATGGCAGAACTGCCGACCATCGGGTTGCTCGCGGTCTCATCGACCGGTGTTGCTTGAAAAATGGCTGGAGGTGCAGAAAGGTTGCATCACGGTTTCTTCACCGGAGCTTCGAGACGAAAAAAGCGGGCTCGGAAGCCCGCCAATCTCGACACAGTCTGGATAGCGCAAGCCAGCGCGCAGCCTGTTCTTGACGCTAGTTCATGGTGGGGATCACGAATTCGGCGCCGTCTTTAACCCCGCTCGGCCAACGCGAGGTCACGGTCTTGGTCTTGGTGTAAAACCGGAAGGCGTCGGCGCCGTGCTGGTTGAGATCGCCGAAGGAGGACGCTTTCCAGCCGCCGAAGGTGTAATAGGCGATCGGCACCGGTATCGGCACGTTGATGCCGACCATGCCGACCTGGACGCGGCTGGCGAAATCGCGAGCTGCATCGCCGTCGCGGGTGAAGATTGCAACGCCATTACCCATCTCGTGATCATTGGCCAAGGAAAGCGCGTCTTCATAATTTGTGGCGCGGACCACTGACAGTACCGGCCCGAAGATTTCTTCCTTGTAGATGCGCATGTCCGGCTTGACGTCGTCGAACAGGCAGCCGCCCATGTAGTAGCCGTTCTCGTAGCCCTGGAGGCTGAAGTCGCGCCCGTCGACGACGAGCTTGGCGCCTTCCTTGACGCCGATATCGACGTAACACTTGATGCGCTCGAGCGCATCCTTGGTGACCACGGGACCGAAATCGGCGGAAGAATCGGTCGAGGGCCCGACCTTGAGGCTCTCGACGCGCGGGATCAGTTTCTCCAACAAGCGGTCAGCAGTCTCCTTGCCCACCGGCACGGCGACCGAGATCGCCATGCAGCGCTCGCCAGCCGAGCCGTAGCCGGCGCCGATGAGCGCATCGACCGTCTGGTCCATGTCCGCATCCGGCATGATGATCATGTGGTTCTTGGCGCCGCCGAAACACTGGGCCCGCTTGCCGTTGGCCGTGGCGCGGGAATAGATGTACTGGGCGATCGGCGTGGAGCCGACAAAGCCGATGGCGTGGATGTCGGGGTCGTCCAGAATGGCGTCGACGACCTCCTTGTCGCCATTGACGACGTTGAGGACGCCGGCCGGCAGGCCCGCCTCGATAAAGAGTTCGGCCAGACGCATGGGCACGGACGGGTCGCGCTCCGACGGCTTGAGGATGAAGGCATTGCCGGCCGCGAGCGCGGGCGCAATCTTCCACAATGGAATCATGGCCGGGAAATTGAAGGGTGTGATGCCGGCCACAACGCCGAGGGGCTGACGCATCGAGTAAACATCGATGCCCGGGCCCGCGCCGTCCGTGAATTCGCCCTTCATCAGGTGCGGGGCGCCGATGCACACCTCGACCACTTCCAGCCCACGCTGAATGTCGCCCTTGGCGTCGGCGATCGTCTTGCCATGTTCCCGGGCGAGCGTTTCGGCCAGTTCGTCATACTCGGCATGAACCAGATCGAGAAACTTCATCAGCACGCGCACGCGGCGCTGCGGGTTGGTCGCGGCCCAGCCAATCTGGGCGGCCTTGGCGTTCTCCACGGCTGCGCGCAATTCCTCCTTCGAGGCGAGGGCCACCTGGCCGCGCACGGAACCGTCCATGGGCTGCATGATGTCCTGGCTGCGGCCGCTCTGGCCTGGTACGCGCTTGCCTCCGATGAAATGTCCGACTTCGATCATGGTCTCGCTCCCTCGCGAAAGTGTTCAGTCCTTATTGTCCTGCTTCGCGGCCCCGGATGCAACGCGCAGGCGCCCGCAACTGTTGTGCAAAAATCAATACTCAGGCAATGTCGAGCTTCAATCTGCGCAACTCAGGCAAGCGATGAACTGGGACGATCTCCGCATATTTCTGGCCGTGGCACGGGCCGGGCAGATACTGGGCGCGGCACGGCGCCTGGAACTCAACCATGCCACGGTGTCGCGCCGGACAACCGCGCTTGAAGTGGCGCTCGGCACGAAACTGTTCCGTCGACTGACCACGGGCACGGAGCTGACGCTTGAAGGAGAGCGGCTGCTGGAGGTCGCCGAACGCATGGAAGCGGACCTGATCGTGGCGCGCGCCGACATAGCCGACGAGGGCGAGGCGGTATCCGGCACGGTGCGTATCGGGGCGCCGGATGGTTTTGGCGTGGCCTTTCTGGCCTCGCGGCTCGGCGGGCTGACCGCGCTTCATCCGCAGCTGGCGATCCAGCTCGTGCCGGTGCCGCGTTCCTTCTCGCTGTCGCGGCGCGAGGCCGACATCGCGATTACGGTGGAGCGGCCGACCGAGGGGCGGCTGGTGGCGGTCAAGCTGGTCGACTACACACTCGGCCTCTATGCCTCGCGGGCCTATGCCCAGAGGCACGGCCTGCCGACGGGCAAGGAAGGACTGCGCGGGCATCGGCTGGTCGGCTATGTGCCCGACCTCGCGATTTCCTCCAGCCTCGACTATGCGGACGAGTTCCTTCCCGGATGGGCGGCGTGCTTTTCCGTGTCGTCGGCATTAGGGCAGGTGGAAGCGGTGCGCTCAGGCGCTGGCATCGGCATCCTGCACGCCTTCATCGCCCGGGCTCACGACGACCTGGTGCCGGTCGAGGCGGTGGCGCCGATCCGGCGCGCCTACTGGCTGGTCTATCACGAATCCATGCGCCCGCTGCGGCATATCCAGGCGGTGGCAGGCTTTGTGCAGGGCGCGGTCGAGAAAGAACGCGCCCTGTTCGGCTAGCCTACAAAGGCCCGTTCGACAACGAAGTCGGCGGGGCGGCTGTTGGAACCTTCCTCGAGACCCGCCTTTTCCATCAGCGCCTTGACGTCGTTGAGCATCGCCATGGAGCCACAGATCATGCCGCGATCGGTCGCGGGATCGAAAGGGGCGACGCCGAGATCGGAAAACAGCTTGCCACTTTCGATCAGGCTGGTGATGCGACCCATGCGGGGGTGGTCCTGCCGCGTGGTCGTGGCGTAGTAGGTCAGGCGGCCGGCCACCAGCTCGCCGATCAGCGGGTCATTGGTCAGCGCCTCGACGAGCTCGTCGCCATAGGCGAGATCGGCAACGTCGCGACAGGTGTTGGTGAGGACGACCTCTTCGAACTTCTCATAGGTCTCGGGATCGCGGATGAGGCTCGCGAAAGGCGCGATGCCGGTGCCCGTGGCAACCATGTAGAGACGCTTGCCCGGCTTCAGCGCGTCGAGCACCAGCGTACCGGTCGGCTTCTGGCGCATGAGCACCGTGTCGCCGGGCCGGATCTTCTGCAGATGCTGGGTCAGCGGACCATCCGGCACCTTGATGGAGTAGAATTCGAGTTCGTCGTCCCAGGCCGGGCTGGCGATCGAATAGGCGCGGAACACGGGCTTGGCCGCATTCGGAAGGCCGATCATCACGAATTCGCCGGAGCGGAAACGAAAGCTCTGCGGTCGGGTGATGCGGAAAGCAAAGAGTGAATCGGTATAGTGTTTCACCCACACAACCGTTTCGGCGAAGACGCCGGGGGGGATCGGAAATTCGCGCGCCTCTTCGGGGGCGTCGGCACGTGCTGTCGCGTCTTGGTGCTGCATAGTGTCCATATCGCATAATTCTGGGAGGTTTCAAGGACAGCGCGGCAGTCGCACTTGCGATGGGTATTTATTAGTATACAAATGAATTTCAAGTCAAGGAGCGGCACTAGAGCGCTGTTCCAAAACGTTGCCTTCTGTTGGGTTGATCTTGCGGGTGGGGCGCTTGAACGAGAAAAAGAGGATCAACCGCGGATACGTGGTCGCCGGTGTCGACGTCGGGGGCACCTTCACCGATCTCATCCTGATCGACACGGGCGAGGGCGGCCGCGTGACCGTCGCCAAGACGCCCACGACGCCCGACAACCAATCCGGCGGTGTCCTTGCGGCACTGGCCCAATCGGGTACCCCGGTTGAGGACATCGACCTCATTGTGCATGGCACGACCACCACGACGAATGCCGTGCTGGAACGTCGGCTCGCGCGCACCGGCATGATCACCACGCGCGGGTTTCGCGACGTGATCGAACTCGGGCGCCGCACGCGGCCCCAGCCCTACGGGATGACGGGGCGTTTCGTGCCGGTCATCCCGCGCGATCTCAGGCTGGAAGTCAACGAGCGCATGGAGGCTTCGGGGCGGGTGCGCGAGACGCTCGACGATGCGGGCATGCGCGCGGCGGTCCAACAACTGCTCGATGCCGGCTGCGAATCGCTCGTCATCCATTTCCTGCATGCCTATGCCAATCCGGCGCATGAGTTGCGCGCGGCAGAGATCGCGCGCGAAATGTGGCCGAACGATCACATAACGATGGGTCATGCGCTGTTGTCGGAAGCGCGCGAGTTCGAGCGCGGCGTGACGGCGGCGGTCAATGCCTCCGTGCAGCCGATCCTGCAGCGTTACGTGCGGCGGTTGGCGGACGAACTCAACGCGCAGGGCTACCTCCGCGACTTTTTGATGATGAACGGCAATGGCGGCATGATTTCGGCCCGCTTCGTTACGCGCGAAGCCGCCAAGACCGTGATGTCGGGCCCTGCCTCCGGCGTGATGGCTGCCGCCTACACGGCCGAACGGGCCGGCATGCCCAATGTGATCACCTACGATATGGGCGGCACCTCCACCGACGTGGCGCTGATCCGCAACGCGCGGCCTGCCGTCTCGAATGAGATCGAGATCGAATATGCGATGCCGATCCACGTGCCGATGGTCGACGTGCAGACAGTGGGCGCGGGCGGCGGCTCGATCGCGCGGCTCGATGATGCCGGGTTGATCCGCATCGGGCCGGAAAGCGCAGGGGCAAGACCGGGGCCGATCTCCTATGGACGCGGCGGCACCGAGCCGACCATCACCGATGCCAATCTGGTGCTCGGGCGCCTGAACCCGAACCGACTGCTCGCCGTCGACAACCCGATCCGCATCGAAGATGTGCGTACCGTCTTCGCGGAACGCATCGGCGGGCCGGCCGGCATGGACGGTACGGAAGCGGCCGGCGCGGTCCTGCGGCTCGCCAACACGAAGATGGCCGGGGCGATCCGCATGGTGTCGCTCGCCAAGGGCCATGATCCGCGCGATTTCGCGCTGTTTGCCTTTGGCGGCGCCGGGCCGCTGCACGCCACGGCCCTGGCGCGCGAACTTTCGATCCCAAAAGTGCTGGTCCCGGCGCGGCCCGGTATCACCAACGCGCTTGGCTGCGTGGTGGCCGATCTCAGGCACGATTTTGTGCGCACCATCAACCGTCCGGTGACAGAGGTCGAAAGCGCCACGATCAGGGCAGTGCTGACCGAACAAGCGGAAGAAGGCCGGGCCCAGATCGACAAGGAGGCGGTCCGGCCGCAGCAGATTGATTGCGTGCATTCGGCCGACATGCAGTTTGTCGGCCAGACACATCTCATCAACGTGCCGCTGCCGTCACTCGAGGTAACGGGCGAGCAGTTGCAGGCTCTGTTCGAGACGGCCTATTTCGCCCGATTCCGGGTCGATCTGAAGGAGATCCGGGCCAATCTGGTCAATCTCAACACCTCGGTAATCGGGCGCCGGGCGCCGGTCGACCTGGCGCGGCTGATCGAGCCGGATGGCCGCGCGGCCACGCTGGACGAGGCGCTGGTGGAACGGCGCAACGTCTGGTTTGCCGGCAAATGGCTCGACACCCCGGTCTATGCCCGTGAACGCATGCCGCTTCACGCCAATCTCAGCGGCCCGGCCATCATCGAGCAGATGGACGCTACCACGGTCGTCGAGCCGGGCGACCGGGTGAGCGGCGACGTCGACGGCAACCTCATCATCCAGATCGGATCAGGCCGATGACCACGCTCGATGCAATCACCCTTTCGGTCATCGAGGCGGGGTTGAACCAGGTCTGCGACGAGATGGATATCGCCTTCTCGCGTTCCGCCTTCTCGCCGATCATCGCGGAAGCCAATGATCGCTCCGACGGTATCTATTCGGCCCAGGACGGTTCGCTGATCGCGCAGGGCATCGGCGGGCTGCCGGTCTTCGTCGGCGTGATGCACTATTCCACCCGCACCATCATCGAGATGATCCGCGACGGGCGCTGCCTGCCGCCGGAGCCGGGCGACATCTACATCGTCAACGATCCCTATCTCGGCGGCACGCATCTGATGGATGTCCGCTTCGCCATGCCCGTCTGGCGGAACGGCGCGATCTTCTGCTGGCTGTCCAACACAGGCCACTGGCCAGATATCGGGGGCGCGGTGCCGGGCGGTTTCTCGGCTTCCGCCACAGCGGTCGAGCAGGAAGGGCTACGGCTGCCGCCGGTAAAGCTCTTCCGCAAGGGCGAGCTCGACCCGCAGATCCAGGCGATCATCTTTTCCAACATTCGCATCGCCGACCAGCGCATCGGCGACATCAAGGCACAAGCCGCCGCCCTGATGGTTGGCCAGGACCGGCTGTTCGAATTGCTGGATCGTTACGGCGACGAGACGGTTGTCGACGCCATCGCCGAACTGCGCCGCCGCGCGGCCGAGCAGATGCGGAGCCGTATCGCGACCATCCCCGACGGCACCTACCGCTCGACGGCCTATGTCGATTCCGACGGGGTGGTGAATGAGCCGCTTACCATCGCGCTGACGGTGGAAAAGAGCGGCGATGAGCTGACCTTCGATTTCGCCGGCTCCAGCCCACCCTGCATCGGCCCGATGAACAGCGTGCTGGCGACCACCTATTCCTCGGTCTATCTCGCCATGCGCCACATCTTCCCCGACGTGCCGATGAGTGCCGGGGCCTTCGAGCCGCTGACCATCCACCGGCCGGAAGGCACTTTTCTCGACGCGCGTTACCCGCGTCCCGTCTCGGGCTGTGCGGCTGAGGTCTCGCAGCGCATCGCGGAGGCCGTGTTTGCCGCGCTCGTCCAGGCGATACCGGACAAGGTGACGGCCGCGCCGGCCGGGTCCAGCGGCAATTTCGGTCTTGGCGGGCATGACCCGGAGCGCGGGCGCGATTTCGTGCTCTACCAGCTTTCGGGCGGCGGCTATGGCGGCAATGCCGATCATGACGGGCTGTCGAATGGCTGCTCAACCATCGGCATCTCCAAATCGCCGCCGATCGAGATCATGGAACAGAACTATCCCATCCTCTATCGCCACTACGCGCTGCGCGAAGGCTCGGGCGGGGCCGGCCGCCATCGCGGCGGGATGGGGCTTGCCTATGAGATCGAGCTGCTGCGCGGCGACGCGCGCGCTTCCTTCGTCATGGATCATGGCCGCTATGGGCCGCAGGGGGCGCTGGGCGGCGCGGATGGCGCAGTCAACACCGTGACCGTCTGGCGTGATGGCGAGGCGCATGTGCCGAAACATCTGTCGAAGGAGCAGGACGTCCCCATGCGCGCCGGCGACAGTGTTTCAGTCGAAACACCGGGCGGCGGCGGCTATGGCGATCCCCTGCAGCGCCCGCCGGAGCGGGTGCTGCAGGATGTGCGGCTGGGTTACTACTCGCCGGAGCAGGCGGCGGATCTGTTTGGCGTCGCGGTCGCGGATGGCCGGATCGATGCGGCTGGAACCGCCGAGCTGCGAGGCGCGGTGGCCGGGGACTGAAAGCTATCGCCGGCCTGTTTGCGATGCGCCCCCTCCACCATGCTTCGCATGGTCCCCCTCCCCCGCTTCGCAGGGGAGGATTTGCCCTCGCGGCCGGCCTCTAGCAACCCGCTTACCTCGTAAGGAAGCTACGCCGACGCGGACATCTGCGCCCTGATCCTCCCCTGCGAAGCGGGGGAGGGGGACCACCGAAGGTGGTGGAGGGGGCGCTCTATTGGGTGTCGGCTCAACCCATCTTTGCCAGCAGCTTCAGCAGCTTTTCCGCCTCGCGCCCGGTCAGCGGCGACAGGGTTTCGCGGGTGATGGCATGGGCGAGCGGCAGTAGATTTTCGACCGTATCGCGGCCTTCCGGGGTCAGCGACACGACCAGGCGGCGCTTGTCGCCGTCATCCTTGGCCAGCGTCACCAGATTGCGCGCCTTGAGCCGGTCGATGACGCCCTTGATGGTGGCGGCATCGGTGGCGATCAGGACGCCGAGCTGGTTCTGGGAAGTGGCCCCTACCTCGTGCAGTTTCGCCAGCGTGGCGAATTGCGGCGGGGTGAGGTCGGAAATATAGCGCGCGAAGATGGCGATGTGGCGCTGGCTGGCCTTGCGCAGCACGAATCCGACCTGCTCGTCGAGCCGGTATGCGGTCTGCTTGGGTTCGGCCGGCATTGCGCCCCTCGCTTGGTTCACCTGAGTCCGTCCTCGCCTTTCACGTCGTCTGCCGCCAGACCGGCAACGCGGGCATGGATACGCGGGCCGCACGCCATGACCAGGCAGAAGAGGATCTCGTCGGGATAAGGCGCATCGGACAGGCCGATCTCCATGGCGTCGAAATGGCTGCGCACATAGGCCGCGTTGATGTGGCCGATCGGCACGTCAAGCCGCGCGCCCAGGGCACCGACTTTCTTGGCAGACGGCACGATGGCCTTGGCATCACCCAGCCGTTCGCGCATGCCGTAGCCGCCGGGCGCATGCCAGAGCGCGGCATGTTCGAGTTCACCATCGGTGCCCACGATGCCGCCCTTGCCGTAGCCGTCGATCGCCGAAATGTCGCCACCGAGCGCATCGATCAGCCGATCCGAGAGCATCAGGCCGAGCGGCTTGAGGTCTTCCATCGCGGGCAGGATGTCGGCGTGAAACCTGCCGGCAAAGGGATTCTTCACCACTGCCATGGCAGCGCCGCGACGGCGCGGAGTGGCGGGCGGCGTGCCCTTGTCGTGCAGGATTTCCTCGGTGAGGACGGCAATCTTGCGGATGGGAAATTCAGGCATCAATGGGTTCCTTCAGTGCATATGCTGGCGACAAAAGCGACCCGTCGCGCCCGCAGACGCGTTCCCGGCCGCCAAGATAGATGATCGCGGCCTCGATCAGGCCGCGGGCGACGCAGGTTCGTGCCAGGCGCGCACCGAATTCGAGCGCCGCGTCGATCTCCGCCGGCTCCAGCGGATCGACCGAAACCGTCACCAGCCGATTCCCCAGATCGCTATCGGGCGACAATTCCAGGGCCGGGCGGCGGTGGATGGCGGGGTGGCCGGGCAGGTCGACCGCGTTGGCGATGAGGGTTGCCGCGACATCCGCCCCGGCGGCCGTACGCGCCAGCACGGTGACCGCATCGGCGATGCCCAGCGAATGGCTGCGCCCGTGCCGGCCGCTGGTGGCGATGCCGCGTACGGGGTCATCGTGGAAGATCTCCAAGCGTTCCGAGGCGCCCTTCCCTGTGCCAGCTATGGCGGCCGCTATGCTCGCACCGGGCCGGAGGTGAAAGGATATGTCGCCGCCATTGTTGACATAGGCCTTCTCCAGCGTGCGGCCGGCCATCATCGCAGCGAGGGTTTCATCGGCGACCGCGCCGGCCACGGCGGCCATCGGGGTGACGAAGAACTCGTTGGCAAAAGGCCCAGTGGCACCCTCCATTCGTCGGGCCGTCATGTGCGCGAACGCGCGCGGCGAATCCGTCGAGGGTTGACGCAGCGCAGGCAGTTCCTCGACCAGTTCGGTCAGGATGGCGTCGAAGCGCCCGCATGCCTGCGCATATGCAGCTTCGATTTCCGCCGGAGCGCCGAACGCTTCCAGAACGAGGTCGATGGGTCCGTGATTGAGGTGCAGGCGTCTGCCGTCGGCGAGCAGGGCTGCTTGCGGGCCGTTCATCGCGCCGGTTCCCGGACCAACTGCTGCAGCGGCGGCCAGGCATTCCGGATCGGCGCGGGCCCGATCTGCCTTTCGTTGAAATACTCGCCGCCCGTTGCCAGAACGTCCGCGACGGTGCGCACATAATCGGCGTAGCCGCCGAGTGCGACGAAATCGTCGCGCCTGAGCGTGAACTCGATGGGCGCCACGAGCGCCGGCGTCGGGACGTAGCCAAAGGCATTGTCGGGCAGCCTGGTGACGTCGACCATCAGCGTGATGCCGCCGCCCGGCCAGACATAGACCGGTGCGCCGCCGCAGGTGACATAGGTCTGCAACCCCTGCACGGAGCGGGTGAGATTGACCGGGTTTTCGGTCACGCCGGCGCGGAGCGACCCGCCGGCACCGGCCATGAACAGTACGGTGCAGAGGGCTGGTTCACAATTGTCCTCGATCAGCTCGACAGACTTGCGCAGCCTTTCGGGGAAGGGCTTTTCAACCGGCTTGAGGTCTTCGTCGAGTTCGAAATAGGCGAATTGCTCCCCGGTGGTCGACACCATCAGCAGCGACATGCCGGGGCGGGCGCCCTTGTTCGGGTTCCAGGGACCGAGGATCTGCAGCGGGTCGGAGATGGTCGTGCCGCCCCATCCGAGCCCAGGTTCGGACACCTTGAAATAGCGGCCGGGCGTAGAGCGGCGACCGAGGATCTTGATGCCGGTGTCTTCCCATCCGATCACCTTGCCTGCCTGATGCTCGGAAACGACGCCGGTGATGTGGTCGTCGACCACCACCACCTCGTTGACGAGATCCTTCCACTGGGTGGCAAACATGCCGATGGCGGCCGACCCGCAGCCGACCCGCATGCGCTCTTCCTGCCGTCCGTCGATGATCGGGGCATGGCCGGCCTGGACGACGATGGTCGACCCGCCTTCGATCTGAAGCTCGACGGGCTGCTTGTTGCAGAGCGCCAGCAGCGTCTCGCAGGTGACGCGGCCTTCCGATTTCGAGCCCCCTGTGAGGTGACGCACGCCGCCGAGCGACAGCATCTGCGAGCCGTACTCGGCGGTCGTGACGTGGCCGACCGGCTCGCCACCGGCCGTCACCATTGCGGTCTCGGGGCCCAGATGCCGGTCGGTGTCGATCTTCACCTTGACGCCGCAATAGGAGAAGATGCCCTCGGTGACGACGGTGACGAGATCGACGCCCTCGACTTCCTGGCTGACGATGAAGGGAGCGGGCTTGAAATCCGGATAGGTCGTGCCGGCGCCAATGCCGGTGACGAAGCGGCGCTTCTCGGTGACAGGATTGCCGTTCCACACGCCTTCGCGCTTCTCGAATTCAACGACCGGCTGCCCTGCGTCGATCTGATGCTCGAGAATGGTGACCGGATCGCAGCGCACGATGCGGTTGCCGAAATTGCCGTAGCGGTCGCAGGCGCCGGTGCGGCCTTCCGCGATGTAGCACATGACCGGGCAGGCATCGCATCTGAGCTTCTCACCAGCGGTCTTTTCCGGCGCGTTGGCAGGCTCGAAACGTTCCGACAGTTCGCTCATCCGGACAGCCGCGTCTTGTCGATGGCGGCCAGCACGCGGTCGGGCGTGGCGGGCAGGCGGGTGATGGTGGCGCCGGTGGCGTGGCGGATGGCGTTGAGAATCGCCGGGCCGGTCGGGATCAACACGTGCTCGCCCAGCCCCTTGGCGCCGAAGGGGCCCTCCGGGTCGGGCACCTCGACCAGGATAGAGCGGATTTCGGGCACGTCGCCGATGGTGGGGATCAGGTAGTCGTGCAGATTCTCGGTGCGGCCGGGCACATATTCTTCCATCAGTGCCATGCCGATGCCTTGCGCGATGCCGCCCTCGATCTGGCCTTCGGCAAGCATCGGGTTGATGGCGCGGCCGACATCATGGGCGGCCGTGATGCGCAGGAGCTTCACCGTGCCGAGCCCCGTGTCGACCTCGAGTTCGACAAGCTGCGCGCCCCAGCCATAGACGGCGTAGGGCTGGCCCTGGCCGTTTTCGTCCAGCGGCCTGGTCGGCGGGTCGTAGCTTTCCATGGCGGAAAAGACGAAGCCGTTCTCATCCGACGGCATATCGGCAAGCGCGATGCGGCGCACGGCCTCGCCCTCGCGGACGACCAATGCGCCGGCTTCCAGCGAAATCGCGGCAGCGTCCGAAACATTGGCGTGGCGCAGGATCGTCTCGCGCAGCGCACGGCCGGATTTCTCGGCGGCCTTGCCCGAGATGTAGGTCTGGCGCGATCCGGAGGTCTTGCCGGCATCGGGCGTCAGCGCGGTATCGCCGCCGACGAATTCGAACGTTTCCAGCGGCATGCCCAGCGCCTCGGCGCAGATCTGCGGGATGACGGTGTTGGAACCCTGCCCGATGTCGACGGCACCCTGATGCAGCACCAGGCGTCCGTCCGCCGTGATGCCGAGCTTCATGGTCGAGGGATTGGGAATGCCGGTGTTGCCGCAACCATACCAGCAGGAAGCGATACCGATGCCGCGGCGCACGACGCTGTCCGCCCGGTTGTGCCGGTCGGCGTCGGCCAGCGCGCGGGTCCAGTGCGGCTGCAGTTCCTCCAGGCATGCGGAAATGCCGATGCCTTCTTCCATGACGTGGCCGCAGACGGTGGGCTGACCGTTCCGGAGCGCGTTCTTCAGGCGGAATTCGAGACGGTCGATGCCGAGCCGGTCGGCGAGCTCGTCGTAGAGCGTCTCCTGCATGTAGGCGGCCTGCGGCACGCCAAAACCCCGAAAGGCGCCCGATACGGGGCCGTTGGTGTGGATGGCGCGGGCAGACGCGCGGTAATTGGGCGTAAAGTAGGGGCCGGAGGCATGGACCGGCACACGGGTTGCGACCGTCGGACCCCAGCTTGCATACGCGCCGGTATTGAAGTCGCCGTCGAAGACCATGCCGGTCACGTGACCCTCGGCATCGGCGCCGATGGTCGCCGTCATGCTTGCGGGGTGGCGTTTGGTGGTCGAGGCCATGGATTCGGCGCGGGTATAGACCATGCGCGCCGGGCGTCCGGTCTTCAGCGCGGCCAGGCCAATCAGCGGTTGGACCGACAGGTCGAGCTTGGAGCCGAAGCCGCCGCCCGTGGCCGTGGGGATGACGCGGACCTTCTCCGGCGGGAGGCCCAAGATCGTGGCGGTATCGTCGCGGTCCATGATGGGGGCCTGGGTGCAGGCCTTGATGACTAGCGTGTCGCCATCCATGAAGGCGTAGCCGGCTTCTGGCTCGATATAGGCGTGCTCGACATAGGCCGTCTCGAAACTGCCCGTCGCGATAGCGGCGGAAGCGGCAAGGGCGGCTTCGGCATCCCCGCGCCGCACCGTGCCGCCGGTGAGCACATTGCCGACGCGTTCGCTATGGATGGCGGGAAAGCCGTCGGCCGTCGCTTCTTCCATTGTCAGCGCATGCGGCAGCGGCTCCCAGGAAATGGGGAATTCACCAAGTTCGAGATCGGCAAGTGCTGCCGGCTCGCCTACCAGAATGGCCACAGCTTCGCCGCGGAATCGGGCTGTCTCGACCGCCAACGCGGGCTGGTCGGCAAAGGGTGGAATGACGCCGAAGCGGTTCTCGCCAGGCAGATCGCGTGCCGTATAGACCGCGACCAAGCCCGGCGTATTCTTCAGAAAATGGGCGAGGTCGCCAAAGGCGAACCGCGCATGCCAATAAGGCGAGCGTATCGCCACCACCCCCAGGGCGGCTTCAGGGCATTCGTCGGCGCCGAACAGTTCCGTGCCGCGCACCTTCGGCTCGCCGTCCAGCCGCAGCGGCGAAGCGCCGACGATGCCGGAATTGTGGCCCGGGCCGGGTAAAGCAACGGCGGCATTGGCGTCCATCACCGCGTCGATGATCTTGCGGTAGCCCGTGCAGCGACACAACACTCCTCCGAGTGCATCCTTGACGGCCTGTTCATCCGGCTGCGGGTTTTCTTCCAGCAAGGCCGATGCCGCGACGAGAAAGCCTGGCGTGCATATGCCGCACTGCGCGGCTCCGTGGCGCAGGAAGGACGCCTGGAGTGCCGAGAGGGTTCCGTTTGAAAGCCCTTCTACGGTGCGGATCGCCGTTCCATCGGCTTCGGCTGCAGGAACGAGACAGGCGCAGGCGGCCTCGCCATCGATCAGTACCGTGCAGGCGCCGCAATCGCCTGCATCGCAGCCGACCTTGGTGCCGGTCGCGCCCAGCTGGTCGCGCAATAGCGCCGACAGGCGGATGGCGGGCGCGGACTCAGTCGTGACCGGGCGTCCGTTGAGCTCGAAACTGAGCGAGAGACGGTCCGCGTTCATGCCGCCACTCTCCCTTCCAATGAGGGATCGCGGACCATCTGCTCGTGCGCCTGCCGCAGCGCGCGGCGCACAAGTTCGGCGGCTGCCTTGCGCCGGTAGCCAGCAGTCGCGCGCACGTCGTCGATGGGGGTCAACTCGTCGAACGGCCAGTCCGCGACTGCTGCCAGCGCGTCGTCGCCCACGCGGCGGCCGATCAGCGCGGTTTCCAGCCGCCGCAGCCGCTGCGCCACGGCCGAGCAGGCGCCGACCGCAACCGCGACCTCTTCAATCCGCCCATCCTGCCCGACAGCGACGCGCACGGCCACCATGGCGATTGAGATGATGAGGTAGCTGCGCGCCCCCAGTTTGAGGAAATGTGAAACGCCAGTGGTGCTCGTTGTCGGGATTCGAAGCCCGGTAAGCAACTCGCCGGGTTGGCGCGCCGTCTGGCGGCTGCCAAGAAGGAAGGCATCGAGAGGCAGAATGCGCCGGCCAGCCAGGGAGGCCAGTTCGACTTCCGCATCAAGGGCCAGGAGCGGGGGTACACCGTCGGCGGCGGGCGATGCGTTGCAGAGATTGCCAGCGATCGTGCCGCGATTCTGGATCTGGACCGATCCCACTTCGCGCGCGGCCAGCTTCAAGGCGTCGAATGCCGGCGGCAGCTCGGCGCGCAGGATCTGGGACCATGTAGCGCGCGCGCCGATAAAGAGATGGTCATCTCGATGGTGAAGGTCGACCAACTCTTCGAGGCCGTTGATGTCGAGAATGTCGTCGCGGATCGGGCGATTGCCTTGAGCAGGAAAAAAATCTGTACCACCTGCCAGAATGCGCCAGTTGCCGGTGGCCAGGAGATCAAGCGCCTCCTCGGTCGATGCTGGGCGGACATAGCGCGACAGGGGAGCCTCCGAAGCTTGGACCGTCATGCACTAATTCATTCGTATGCAAATGATACCAGTCGACCGGGGCTTGTCAAAGCGCAGTTTTGACATAAGCCTGCCCGCCAAGACAAAAGCAGAAGGGAAAGACGCCATGGCCGCATCGGCCCTAGTCGTGATCGATGTACAGAACGATTTCTGCCCGGGCGGGGCGCTGGCCGTCGCGGGTGGCGACGAGATTCTGCCCATCGTCAACCGGCTGGTCGGCGAGCACGAACATGTCGTCGTGACACAGGACTGGCATCCCGCAGGACATTCAAGCTTCGCTTCACAGCATGGCGGCAAAAGCCCGTTCGACAACGTAGAGATGCCCTATGGCACGCAGACACTCTGGCCGGACCATTGCGTGCAGGGCACGCCGGGTGCCGAGTTCCATCCTGCGCTCCAATGGGAAAAGGCCGAACTCATCATCCGCAAAGGATTCCGGCGCAGCATCGATTCCTATTCGGCCTTCTTCGAAAATGATCACGCGACGCCGACCGGCCTCAACGGTTATCTGGTTGAGCGGGGGATCCGCAAACTGGTCATGGTGGGGCTGGCGACCGATTTCTGCGTGGCCTTCTCGGCGCTGGATGCTGCCAGGCTGGGCTTCGCGGTCACTGTGGTGATGGAGGGGTGCCGCGCCATCGATATGGGTGGTTCGCTGGGCGTCATGACAGAAAAGATGCGCGCAGCCGGGGTCACGCTTGAATAGCGTGCCCCGGCTTTAGTCAGGTCACTGAGGCGCTGGGCCAGCAGGCGCGGTTTCCGGCGGTGGCTGGGTTGCCGGCGGGGTCTCCTCACCGGACTGCTCCATGGGGTCGCCACCGACCTGGTCCTGGGCGGCCGGTTCGATGGCTGTGCCGTACATGCCGACACCCCACCAGACGACCAATGCGAGAAGCAGCCCGACGATCAGGATGACGAGTACAGGCGCGCCCCTGCGTCCCTGTCGCGCTTCCGTCGGTTTGACTTGCTTGACCATAATGTTCCTTCTTTCCAATGTTGAGGCATCAATGCGATGCGGCCGCGCCTAGCCCGGGCTGTCGGGATAACGGGGGCGGCGCCTGGAGCCCTTGCGGGGTCTGTTCTCGCGGTAGATGCCATAGCCGAGAAGGGCGAGCAGCGGCGTGGCGACTCCGCCGACCCCACCACGGGCGATCAGAGCAGGCACGACGATCATTGCGGCGGTCTGCGCCATGGCCTTGAAATCATGCGCGCGCCGCTGCTGTGCCACAACTTTCTGGGTTCGTTCGCCCATCCTGTGCGCCACGATGATGATGATGGCGAGCAGAATGAAACCGCCGCCAAAACCGAGCGCCGTGTAGACGGTACCGTAGATGCTCGCGAGCCAGGAAAAGCCCGCGGCAATCAGGAAGCCGATGCCGATAAGGGCGATCACACCCGCTAGAAGATATGCCATGGCCGCGGCCTTTGCGCGGCGCATGGCATCCATGATTTCGCCTGACGCCATCGAGGCGATAAGAGAGGCTAGCATGAGGCTGGCCTATCGGCGCATGAGGACTGCGAAAAGAAACCCGACACCGGCTGCGATGGCCAAGGACGTGATCGGCTTCTCGCGCACGGTTTCCGACAGCTGCTCTTCGACGTCGCGCGCCTGAGCCTTGATGTCCTCCATGGCGGCTTCGCCCTGAGCTTTCGCCTGCTCCAGACCTTCAGTGGCTGCACGGCGCGCCGCCGAGTATGAAGTGTCCCGCGTCTTCGCCATCTGATCTACGAGCTTCGCCATCTCTTCACGCAGCTTTGCGATCTCGGCTTCCAGATCCTGCTGCGTCGCCTCGTTCTTGAGAGGTGCCCCTGCCTTGCCCGCACTCGTTGCCATGAAACTTCTCCTTCTTAATTTGTCGAGGGAAACGTCCGGATGCTCGACTGGTTCCCCGGAATCACCGCCAAACGGGGTAGATGAAGGCTGCCACCGGAACCGAATTCCGATCCGGGCGTTTGTCGTCTGCCCTCCAGACAGCAGATGATATGTTACCGCTGAATTCCAAGAAACCGCCAGTGGTACGTTTGCCCCCGAAATCGGGTGTCGAGGTTGGGCTTTCGCGCGCCGCTCAGGTATCGCTGATCTTCCTGGGGCTCCTTGGCCTCACATTCGCCCTTCATGCCGGCAAGTATATTCTCGCCCCCGTGAGTCTGGCCATCGTTGTCGGCCTCATGCTGGGGCCACTCGCCGGGCGCCTCGAGCGGCTCGGCATGTCTTCCTGGCTATCCTCGGCATTGGTCTTCCTCCTCTTCATCTTCGCCGTCTTGGCTCTGGCGGTGGCTCTGTCGGGGCCCTTGGCTTTCTGGATCGGCCAGGCTCCGGAAATCTGGGAAGAATTGCAGTTCCAGCTGTACCAGCTTCGTCAGCCCATGGCGGCCATTACCGGGCTGCGAGATGAACTCCGCTCGATTACCGGAAATACGGGGTTCACGGTGGCCGTGGAGGAAGGTTCCCCGGTCGAGGACATGGCGTATCTGGCGCCTGCGATCCTCGGGCAGGTGCTCCTTTTCATGGCCAGCCTCTATTTCTATGTGGCGACGCGTCATCAGACCCGAGCGGCTGTCCTCAGCCTCTGCATCGGCCGCAGGCTGCGCTGGCGCGTGGCGCACGTGTTCCGCGACGTCGAGTGGCTCGTGTCGCGCTATCTGCTTTCCATAGCTCTCATCAATGCGGGTCTGGGTGTTGTCGTGTCGCTGGCGCTTTGGGCTGCCGGCGTGCCTTCTCCGGCCCTGTGGGGCGCGCTTGCGGGGCTCTTGAACTTCATCATGTATGTGGGGCCGGCAATCATGGTGGCGATCTTGTTCGCCATCGGGCTTGCCACTTTCGACACGCTGGGCGGTGCTCTTATTCCGCCGCTCGTCTATCTCTCGGTCAACCTTATCGAAGGACAGGCGATCACGCCGGCCGTCCTGGGGCGCACGCTGACGCTCAACCCGTTCCTGGTGCTTGTCGCGCTGGCCTTCTGGATCTGGCTGTGGGGTCCAGTCGGTGGCTTCATCGCGATTCCCGCCCTGCTGATCGTGTTTGCGATCGTTCGCAACATCCTGCCTGGCGCAGATCTGGTGACACCCGTCAGATAAACGGACGCGGCGGGAATTCGACTGGCGACCAACCGGCCAGATCCTCGAGCCGTTCCAGATCGAGTATCTCGCAGCCCCCGTCGCGCCACCTCAGGAGCTTGCCTTGGGCGAGCTTGCGCACTGTCTTGTTGGTATGAACCAGCGATAGTCCCAGCGTATCGGCCAGGTGCTGCTGAGTGATGGGAATCTCCATTGGCCTGCCATTGAAAAGACCCACGTCGCGCGCCCGCTCCGCTATGAACGAAAGAAGATAGGCGAGCCGTTCAAGCGCGCTGCGGCGGCCGACGCTCAACAGATTCTCGTCAAGAATGGATTCCTCGCGGGCGGCGATCCAGGTGACGTCGTAACCCAGAGCGGGGTGGGCTTCATAAAGGCGAAGCAACTCCTCCCTCTCGAACACGCAAAGCAGCATCGGCGAAAGCGCTTCGACGGAATGCTGCATATCGCCCATCAATGTCCCCTGCAGGCCAACAAGGTCTCCCGGCATAGCGAAGTTGACGATCTGACGGCGGCCATCCGTCAGCAATTTGTAGCGGAATGCCCATCCCTTGAGGATGGTATAGAGGTGAGGGTTGCGGGTTCCCTCGGCAAGAACCGTACCGCCCTTGTCGACGCTCAACTCGCCCTTCTTGAATCGAGAAATGAAGTTGAGTTCGTCGCCGGTCAGGTCACGAAAAACCTTGCGATCCTTCAGCGGACATTTCTGGCAGGGATAGACTCGCGCCGAACGAGACTTGGTATCCATCGAACGTGGCTATTCCTCAAAAGACGGGGCCAATGCCCCGCTCCCGCACGAGGCATGTCTTTGTTTAATGACAGATCACGCGCATTGGAAGAAGTAGCATATTGAGGGACCGCGTCAGGAAAGAACACCATTGGCCGACAAATTTCTCGATGGGCTCAAGGTCCTCGTCCTTGAGGACGAATTTCTCATCGCAATGGATGTCGAGGAGCTGTGCCGCGAGCATGGGGCAAGGGACGTCGTCATCATGCGCCACCTCGGAGAGCTGGCAGGCGCTCAGCTGGGAGTGCACCAGTTCAATCTGGCCATTGTCGACGTGCGGCTCGGCGGCGAGACGACTTTCGACTTTGCACGAGAGTTGACCAGCCAGGCCATCCCCTTTGTCTTTGCGACCGGGTACAGCGAAAGCGAAGTGCTTTTCGAGATGTTTCCGGGCGTGGCTGTGGTCAGCAAGCCCTATGTCGGATCGACACTTATCGAAGCCGTGCGTGCAGCGATCATCGCGCGGCCTGTCTCAGGCCGCGCTTGATCCCATTACCTGGGCCGCGATGGAATCGGGTCCGAAATCGCCTTCGCCGGAAATGCCCAGCGTTTGCTGAAGATGGGACCGGGCACGGCTGACCCGGCTCTTGATCGTGCCGACCGCGCAATCGCATATGTTGGCGGCTTCTTCGTAGGAGAAGCCCGAGGCGCCGATCAGAATGATCGCCTCGCGCTGATCCTCCGGAAGGCGCTCAAGGGCCTTGCGGAAATCGTCGAGGTCGAGCGAACCGTGTTGAGCCGGATGGACGGCGACACGTCCCGTGATCGCCCCATCGCTATCTTGAACCTCGCGACCGCGCTTGCGCATCTGCGAATAGAATTCGTTGCGAAGGATTGTGAAGAGCCAGGCCTTCAGATTGGTCCCGGGCTGGAAGGAGGACTGCTTGTCCCAGGCCTTGACCAGCGTCTCCTGGACAAGGTCGTCGGCGCGATCGGCATTCTGCGACAGCGAAACCGCAAAGGCACGCAGGCTGGGAATAGCGCCGAGAAGGTCGCGCTTGAAGTCAGTCGCGACACTCATGCGTCATCTTTCTGCTGGCCGTTCTCGTTCTCGCCAGCCTCTAACTGTCGAAGCAGTTCCGCAAATCGATCCGGCACCTCTTCGGTCACGAGATCATCGTAATATTGCTTCAGCTTGCGTCCGATTTCGGAATTGGCTCCAAGATTCATCGAGCCGTTGCCCCGCTGGCGCTGCTTGGGTTCGTCATTTGCCATGCTATTTCCCTGCCCCCAGGCGTTCATCATTATCATCGGCAGGCCTCTCGCCCTCTGCCTGCTCGGCTCGGCGCTACGCCGTCTGCGTTTGCCGGCGTGCGGCCCAGCCCCATTCGTTCGGTCTAAAACGTGCTTTGTAGCATTCGGTTCCATGATGTCGGAACTTTTTGCAGTCGGCCGCGTTTGAGGATAGCTGGAGACAGTTTACTATTTTGTTCAGGCTGTTCGAGGGAGACGCCATATCATGAGTTTGTCCGCAAGGATCGCGCCGCACTTGCCATTGTTGCGGCGGTTTTCACGTGCCGTATCGGGCTCGCAGACCAGCGGCGATGCCCTTGTGGCCGCCACGCTGGAGGCGATCATCGCCGATCCCAGCATCTTTCCCAAGGCGTCGTCCGACCGGATCGCCCTCTACAGCATTTTCGCGAAGCTGTTCACTTCCGTAGCGCTGCGGGTGCCGGATGAACAGCCGCTGTCGGCTTGGGAAAGCCGCGTGGTTACCAATCTGTCCGCGCTGGCGCCAAAGCCGCGTCAGGCCTTTCTGCTCGTTGCCGTCGAGGGCTTCAACGAGGCCGAGGCGGCCGAGATCCTCGGCGCTTCCGAAGATGAGTTCAGCGAGCTGCTAAACCAGGCGAGCGACGAGATATCGCGGCAGGTCGCTACCGAGATCATGGTGATCGAGGACGAGCCCCTGATCGCCATGGATATCGAGCAGATGGTCGAGAGCCTCGGGCACCGCGTGGTGGGTACCGCGCGCACGCATCAGGAGGCGACCGCCCTCTTCAAGAGCTCGAACCCGAAGATGGTGCTGGCTGATATCCAGCTGGCAGACGGCAGTTCGGGCATTGACGCCGTCAACGAGATTCTGGCGATGGCGAGCGTGCCCGTCATCTTCATTACCGCGTTTCCAGAGCGTCTGCTGACCGGCGAACGCCCGGAGCCGGCCTTTCTCGTCACGAAGCCGTTCAATCCCGACATGGTCAAGGCTCTGATCAGCCAGGCTCTGTTTTTTGATCGGCAGGCCCAGGCGGCTGCCTGAGCGAGCGGTTGCACGTTTGACAAAGAAAGCCCGCCACGCGAATGCATGGCGGGCTTTTCCGTGTCTGCCGACAGGAACGAATGCGGCGGCGCGACGTTACACAATTCAGTCACATCGGAGGCAGGACAAATGCTCTACTGGACCTTGATTTTCCTGGTCGTCGCCATCATTGCAGGCGCCTTGGGGTTCACCGGCATTGCGGGCGCGTCGGCCAGCATTGCGCAGATACTGTTCTTCATCTTCCTGGCGCTGCTTGTGATTTCGCTTGTCGCGGGGTTCATGCGCCGCGCCCGGTGACAGGCGTATCGCCATGAATTCCCGGTTGCCCGCATGGTTTCGCCAGCCTTCCGCAGTTCTGCAGGTGGCGGATGTTGCCATGCGAGAGCTTTCCGCCTTGGAGCAGTCCCATACGCAGGTTCGCGCCCGATAACCCAAAACGAGGCCAACCCGCCACCGCGGAGTTGGGTCGGAGCCTGATTCGGGCGCTCGGCAACACCGGCATCACCGTCGTCTATCAGGACCCGGATTTGCGCGTTGCGTGGGCACACAATTTGCCTGATGCGTGGGGTACCGACACCGACGACATCACCGGGCTTACGGACGCAGAGTATCTGGCTGCCGCCGACCTCAGTCGGGTGCTGGCGCTGAAACATCAGGTGCTTCAGGATGGGCAGCCTCGCCGCTTCGAACTGCGCCAGAGGATCGAGGCGGGTAGTCGGTGGTATGATGTCTGGCTCGACGCTGATCGCAGCCCGGACGGTCGCGTGCTCGGCGTCGTGACCACTCTGGTTGAGACCACCGTCCACAAGCAACGCGAGCAGGCATTGCGAACCTTGCTGCGCGAGGTCAGCCATCGATCGAAGAATCTGCTGGCCGTCATCCAGAGCATCGCGAACCAGACCGGCCGCTACTCCGGCAGCATCGACGTGTTCCTCAACCGTTTTCGTGGACGGCTGCAGTCCCTGGCATCGTCGCAGGATCTGGTGACGTCCTCGAACTGGCGGGGAGCCCGCCTCGGCGAACTCGTCGAGGGGCAGGCCGCGCGATATTGCGACGATCCCGCCTACAGCATCCGGCTGTCCGGCGCCGATCCGCAGCTTTCTCCCAACGCCGCCCTGCATATCGGCCTTGCGCTGCACGAGTTGATCGTCAATTCCATGAGCCATGGTGCGCTTTCGAAGCCCAATGGCTACGTCGACCTCAAGGCGACGATCATGGATGGTGGCGACGGTTCAGCGCCGCTGGCGCTGACGTGGCTCGAGAAGGCTCCGGTAACCGCCGAGGCGAAACCGACCAAGCAGTTCGGCAGCGTTGCGCTGGAACGCGTGGTTCCTGCTTCGCTCGATGGTGAGGCGCAACTGATGATCGGGGAGGGAAGGGTGGAATATCGGCTGCGCATACCGGCGGCCAATTTCGAGCTTAGCTGAGCTGTCTCTTCAGACATGAACGCAGACAAGAAAAAAGCCGGCCCGCAGGCCGGCTTGAAGGTGTGGAAGGTGCGATCGGGGTGGGGGACTTTGTGCACCTTCCCTATGAGACACGGGAACATATTGGGGGGCGATTGGAGGGCTATGTCCGCCGTGTATCATGCCAATAACCCCCACAAAGAGAATTGGTTCCACGCCGCGCGAAGATTTTTTTTCGGTTTTTTCGGCGGAACCCGAGCGGACCCAGACCCGTTGAGCAGACGAGTTGTCCGGGAGGCCCCGCCATGTATTCGCAGATGTCGCAGATTGAACGCGTTGCTCGGCTCGCGATGGGCGACTTTCGAGAGCAAAACAGTAGCGATCCGCTGCCGCCTGGGCCCAATTACAGTCCGTTCGGATATTTCCGGCTGTCCATAATGATTTTCGCAGCCTTCGTTGCGATCCTGCTGGCGCTGATGATCCTCTGATCGCAGTCTCGCTTCAGTCCAGCGGGACGCGCACGCTCATCTCGCCGTAATTCGGCTCGACGAATGTCGCCAGCGCGAACATTGCGCCATAGGCAATCGCGGCCAGAAGGGCCAGGATAAATATAAAACGAAACAGAGTGGGCATACTGCTCCACTATCCCCAAATACTTGTCTGCGCCCCCTGCCCCTTATCGTATGGGAGGCGGCCGATTTCAAGGCAGGCCTGCCGGTCTTGACCCAAACCGCTTTTGCGCCTATTGGAACGGCGAATTTTCCATGAGGCTGGCCTCCATAGCCGCGCCGCGACCTTGATGTGGTGCGGAAGGTGGTCGTGGCCAAAAATGAACCGAAGGTAATTGCAATGTCCCGCGCTTGCGAACTGACCGCCAAGGCCGTGATGAGCGGCAACAATGTGAGCCACGCCAACAACAAGACCCGGCGCGTGTTCCGTCCCAATCTCGTCAACGTGACGCTTCAGTCCGAAGCGCTGAACCAGAATGTGCGTCTGCGTATCTCCGCGGCCGCCCTGCGCTCGGTCGAACACCGTGGCGGTCTGGACGCCTTTCTCGTGAAGGCCGACACAGCCGATCTTTCGCAGCGCGCGCGCCTCCTGAAAAAGCAGGTCGAGAAGAAGCTCGCGGAAATGGAAGCCGCCTAAGGCGTCTGTTCTCCTACCCCGCTTGGCGCGGCGGGCCATGGCCCGCCCGACTGGTTCCATCACCCAGGTTAAAAAAATGAACTCCAGCACGTTTACGATCTGGCCATTCGTGGCCGCAATGGCGATTGTCGTGGTCGCCTCCAATATTCTCGTCCAGTATCCGTTCGGCCATTTCGGGCTTCAGGATCTTCTCACCTGGGGTGCATTCACCTATCCGATCGCTTTCCTCGTCAACGACCTGACCAACAGGCGTTTCGGGAAGGCCGCGGCCCGCAAGGTCGTTTTTGCCGGTTTCGCGCTTGCCGTGCTGCTTTCGGTGTGGCTCGCCACGCCGCGCATCGCCATTGCTTCGGGCTCCGCCTTTCTGGTCGCCCAGCTTCTCGACACGCAGATTTTCGACCGGCTGCGCCATGATGCCTGGTGGAAGCCTCCTCTCGTGTCGACGGTCATCGGCTCGATCGTCGACACCATTCTGTTCTTCTCGCTGGCATTCGCGTCGGCTTTCGCCGTTCTCGATACCGGTCTCGGCATGGAGGATGGCTCGCTCGGCTTCGCCGTGCCGTTCTTCGGCGCCGAGGCGCCACTGTGGGTGTCATTGGCCTTGGGCGACTTCGTGGTGAAGATGCTGGTCGGCCTGGCCATGCTGGCGCCTTACGGGGCGCTCCTGGCAGTCCTGAGGCCGTCCCCCGCAGCGCGCTAGCTGCGCAATTCACCCAAACGCCAGCCTGACGGCGATGGCAGGCGGCGCGCGCATCCGATACATCTGGCGCTTCTTCGTACATGAACGCCCCGGCCAAGGTCGGGGCGCTCTTATATCAGGCGGCCAGCGCCACACGAGTCTTGCCGATCATGAGTGCTGCCCGGGCAGCTTCGCGGCCCTTCTCGATGAAATGCTCGCGATAGATCCGGGTGTGGTGCTCGGTTTCCTGGTAGTGATGCGGAGTCAGCGAGACCGAGAGCACTGGCACGCCCGTGTCCAGCCCGGCGCGCATCAGGCCGTCGACCACAGCCTGGGCGACGAATTCATGCCGGTATATTCCGCCATCGACAACGAAGGCAGCGGCCACGACCGCCCCGTAGCGACCGGTGGCTGCCAGGTCGCGGGCGAGCAGCGGCATCTCGAAGGCACCAGGCACGTCAAACACGTCGATCTGTTCGGCGGGGATCAGTTCCCGAAAACCGTCCAGCGCCCGGTCCACGATATCGGCATGCCAATTGGCCTTGATGAAGGCATAGCGGGTGTGTGTCATCGCGATCTCCTTTCCAGCAACGGACACGTCACCCAAGGCGATCACGAGCATCCGCCGCCGGAGTGGCGGGCAGGACACGCGTTCTCTTCCATCCGGACTGTAACCGTCGGCCCAGGCTTCCCACCTGGTCTGCTGACCCTTTCCCGAAGGTAAGGCGCTCGCGGGCTCGCGGGTCGTCCCGCATACCGCCGGTGGGGATTTCCACCCCGCCCTGAGAACGAGCAGAACATAGGTGACGGGGGGCGGCACCGCAAGCAGCCCACCCCCATCAACGCCTTCTGGCTGGTCTCGCAGCGCGGCGTGCATCGCTTTGAACCGGCGCGGCTTCGTCCGCGCCGTTTCGCGTTCCTCATTCGTCCAGAAGCACGAACTCCAGATAGAGAGAGCGCTGAAACATCGACTGGTTGTCGTCCGACAGAAGCGCCAGCACCAGCGCGCCGTCCTCGCGGCGCCACCAGTCGATCGACTCCATATTGTCGATCTGATGGGTCATGTCGGCTTCGTAGAGAACCGGCCCGTCGACCAGCGCCCCGGCGCGGATGGCGTCGCCTTCGATGCGGCGCATTCGCATGGCCACCCCGCCCGGCAGCGAAAAGCGCCGCTCGAGCAGCAGCAGATCGCCTCCCGGCAGGAAGACGGCGTCCGTGACGTCATAGTCGTTGCTGCGCGTGATGAAGAACACGCCGCGCCGCGGGCCTTCGAGGATTGCCGCAAACAGGTTGCCGTCCCCATCGAGACTGCGCTCGGCGACGACGATCCGGGCGCCCTCCAACGGGCCATCCGCCGGCGCGCGCGCGACCGCCTCCATGCCGTGATTGTAGCGCAGCTCATGAGGCGGGATCAGGAAGTCCACTTCGCCGAGCGGTGGGCCCATGGCGCCCGGCTCGAGACGGAACTCCTCCACGCGGTGCGCGCGCTCGAAGGTCGCGGTGGCGATGCCGCCGGAAATGGAAAGGCCTTCGGCATCGGCATAGTGCTTGTCCTCGAACGGTTCGCCGTCGGGCCCCAGCATGGGCTGCATGGAAAACGCCGCCATGCCGAGCGGCACGCCGTCGCCGTCTCGCTCGACCGAGCCGAAAAACCAATAGCCGTGATCGGCCACGCCGATGAAGTCCCTGCCGGGGGTCAGGAAGCGCATGGAGGAGAGTTGGCCGAAGCTCGATCTCGGTGAGCGCATCTCGAAGCCGCCCACGAATTCGAGCGGCCCGAAGCGCATTTCGTCCGAGCCGAGGCGAAAACGGTCAATGGGCAGGAAGGCGAGTTCGATGTCCCTGGCGGGTTCGGCCCGGGAGGATGTGGCCAGCCCTCCCGCCACGGCGAGCAGCACAAGCAGGAGCCTGGCGGCGAGCCGGGAGACAGCTGCCGCGCGGCGGCTCATCCTGTACGCCGCATCCCGCCGCGCAGGTTCTCTCGCCGCATATCGCGGGCGCTTTGTTCACCGAAAAGGGCGGCCAGCTGTTCCGTCATCGCGCCCGCCAGTTCCTCGGCATCGACGATCGTGACGGCGCGCCGGTAATAGCGGGTGACGTCGTGACCGATGCCGATGGCGAGCAGTTCGACGGGCGAACGGGTCTCGATGAGTTCGATGACGGCGCGCAGATGGCGTTCCAGATAGTTTCCGGGATTGACCGAGAGAGTCGAGTCATCCACCGGGGCACCGTCCGAGATCATCATCAGGATGCGGCGCTGCTCCGGCCGGGCCAGCAGGCGCTGATGGGCCCACAGCAGGGCTTCGCCGTCGATGTTCTCCTTCAGCAGCCCCTCGCGCATCATGAGGCCGAGATTGCGCCGGGCGCGCCGCCAGGGCGTATCAGCGGATTTGTAGATGATGTGGCGGAGATCGTTGAGACGACCGGGACTGGCGGGCTTGCCATCCTTCAGCCATTTCTCGCGGGACTGACCACCTTTCCAGGCGCGCGTCGTGAAACCCAGGATCTCGACGGAGACCCCGCAACGCTCAAGCGTGCGGGCGAGGATGTCGGCGCAGGTGGCAGCCACTGTGATGGGGCGGCCACGCATCGAGCCCGAATTGTCGAGCACCAGCGTGACGACCGTGTCGCGAAAATTGGTGTCGCGCTCCTGCTTGAAGGAGAGCGGCTGCATGGGGTCGATGACGAGGCGCGGCAGGCGTGCGGGATCGAGGACGCCTTCCTCGAGATCGAAGTCCCAGGCGCGGTTCTGCTGTGCCATCAGGCGACGCTGGAGCCGGTTGGCGAGCCGCCCGACCACGCCCTGAAGGTTGGAGAGCTGCTTGTCCAGAAAGGCGCGCAGGCGATCGAGTTCCTCTTCGTCGCAGAGTTCCTCGGCGCCGACCGTCTCATCGAACGCGGTGGTGAAGACACGATAGTCGACATCGCGCGAGACATTTGCGAAGGGATCGTCGTTGCGGCGGGTCTCGCCAGGCGTCTCGGCGTCGAGATCGTCGTCCGACATCTCGTCGGCGCTGGCATCCGATGCCTCGGTCTCGCCCGCGTCCTGTTCCTCGCTGGACGCTTCCATCTCCTCGGCCTGGGCATCGTCGGAACCGGTGTTCTCCTCGCCACCTTCCTCGCCCGATTCCTCGCCCTCGGGTGGCTGTTCCTCGCTGTCGGACTGCTCGTCGCTCTCGTCGTCCTCGCTCAGTTCTTCCGCCATCTCCATGGAGACCAGCATGTCCCGCACCGCGCGGGCGAAGGCCTGCTGATCGTCGAGTTTCTCGAGAAGCGTGTCGAGATTGCTACTGGCGCGGTCCTCTATCCAGTCACGCCACAGCGCGACGAGCTTCTCGCCGCTCTTGGGCGCGGCGCGGCCGGTCAGCTTTTCGCGCACCATCAGCGCGAGTGCTTCCTCGAGCGGCGCGTCGGCCTGATCGGCAACGTTGGCGAGATTGGCGCGGACGAACTTGTCTTCCAGCATGGAGCCGAGATTGTCCGCCACGCCGACCATGCTGCGGGCGCCGATTGCCTCCACGCGGGCCTGTTCGACAGCGTCGAAAACGGCGCGGGCCTGGCGGCCATCCGGGGCAAGCTTCGAATGAAGACGCATGTCATGGCAGGCGGTGCGCAGCGCCATGGAATCGCCCAGTCCGCGGACGATGGCGAGATCTTCGGCCGTCGGCTTGCGCGGAAGGTCGGGCAGGCGGGCGGTGTGACCGACCAGCGCAGGGCGGTCCTTGGCGAAAGTCACCTCGAACTGGCTATCGCCGGAGATCGCCCGCATGCATGTGGCGAGCGCGCGCTTGAAGGAGTCGGTCTCGCCGCCCTTGCCCGATTTCGATCTGGAATTGTCGCCGGGGCCTGCCATTCGTTCCCGTTCAGCTCAACACGACGTTGGCAGCCGATTCCGGCAAATCCTCGCCAAAGGCGCGCTGGTAGAACTCGGCCACCACCGCACGCTCGAGCTCGTCGCATTTGTTGAGGAATGTCAGGCGGAAGGAAAAGCCGACATCGTTGAAGATCTCGGCATTCTCCGCCCATGTGAGCACGGTGCGCGGGCTCATGACGGTCGACAGGTCGCCATTGATGAAGGCCGAACGGGTCATGTCGGCCACCCGCACCATCTTGTTGGCGATGTCGCGGCCCTTTTCGTCCCTGAGATAACGGGCCTTGGCCAGGATGATGGCAACCTCGTCGTCATGCGGGAGGTAGTTCAGCGTCGTGACGATCGACCAGCGGTCCATCTGCGCCTGGTTGATCTGCTGGGTGCCGTGGTAGAGGCCGGTGGTGTCGCCCAGACCGATCGTGTTGGCCGTCGCGAAGATGCGGAAGGCGGGGTGCGGCCGGATGACGCGGCTCTGGTCGAGCAGCGTGAGGCGGCCGGAGGATTCCAGCACGCGCTGGATGACGAACATCACGTCCGGGCGCCCGGCATCATATTCGTCGAACACCAACGCGACGTTGTGCTGGTAGGCCCAGGGCAGGATGCCGTCACGAAACTCGGTGACCTGCATGCCTTCCTTGATGACAATGGCGTCCTTGCCGACGAGATCTATGCGGCTGACATGGCTGTCGAGGTTGATGCGCACACAGGGCCAGTTCAGGCGCGCGGCGACCTGCTCGATATGGGTCGATTTACCGGTGCCGTGATAGCCCGAGACCAGGACGCGCCGGTTGTACGCAAAGCCCGCGAGGATCGCCATCGTGGTCTGGCGGTCGAACAGATAGTCGGGATCGATGTCGGGTACATGGGAATCGGCGACCGAATAGGCCGGCACGACCATGTCCGATTCGATGCCGAAGGTTTCCTTCACCGAAACGGTCGTGTCGGGAAGATTTGCAATGTCGCGATCGACCTTGTTCATCATGCCTCCATGCGGAAGCCGCGGCTGCCGCAGGTCAAAGTTCTGGGATATCGGGGGCCGTCTTTAGCAGATCGACAGATCAACACAAACCCGCCTGCTTCAGCATCCGGTAGGCCTGGATGACTTCCCGGAACCGATCTTCCGACTCCCGATTGCCACCATTCGCATCCGGATGATGGCGCTTCACGAGTTCCTTATAACGCGCCTTGATCTCCGCGCCAGTGGCCGCTTCGCCCAGGCCCAGCGTATCCATCGCCTTGGCCTCAAGCGCGCGAAGCTTTCGCTGGCGAGGAAGGTTGTCCTTCTCGCGACGCTGTTCGTCGCCAAAAACGCCGAAGGGGTCGCGCAGCCGGTTGTAGTAGCCGGCGGAGCCCGAGCGCATCCGGGCGAAATCGTTGGCATAGACGCTGCCCCCATTGGCGCCCATGCGCCAGGTGGGCCGGTGACCCGTGAGGGCCTCCTTCTGAAAGCGGGCGACGTCCGAATCGCCGATGCCGGAGAAATAGTTGAAGCTCTTATTGTAGTGGCGCACGTGGTCGATGCAGAAGTGAAAATACTCTCCCTCCCGCATGCGTCCAACCGGGGCGCGATGCGTGCCGGGCCGATCGCAGCCGTCCCACTGGCATTCAGGCGTGCCAGCTTCCGGCGCGGCCTCGCGGTCGCGCTTGATGCGGATCTTCTCGAAATATTTCGAATAGGCGACCATCGGTCCCAATGCCGTGCAAATCAGAAGGGATTATGGGGTGTTCGTGGTGCGAAACAAGAATTGACTTTTAGCAGACCTTCACCCTAGGCCGGTGCTTCGCCGTATCGCAACGACCACACATATGGTCAATGGAGGTAGGTTTGTCCACCAAAGCCCGCATCGAGGAAAAGATCGCAGCCGCGCTGGAGCCCGAGCGTCTGGAAGTGCTCGACGAAAGCCATCTCCATGCCGGACACGCCCATCACGACTCCGATCACCACGCCGCATTCGACGGCTCGGGAGAGACCCATTTCCGGGTGCGCGTCGTCTCGCCGCGCTTTTCCGGCATGGGGCGCGTGGACCGTCACCGGATGGTCAACGAACTTCTGAGCGAGGAACTGGCGGCCAATGTCCACGCCCTGGCGATCGAACCTGCCGCCCCCGGCGAAAAGACGCGCTGGTAGGACCAGTCACCGTTTGGACTGAACGACCTCGACCGGCTTGATGCGCAGGCTGGTGATCCGATTGCGGTCGCGCTTCAGCACCACGAAGCGCATGCCGTGGAAGGTGAAGGCCTGCTTCTCCTCCGGAATCGTCTGCGTCTCGTGGATCACCAGACCGGCGATGGTGGTCGCCTCCTCGTCCGGCAAGTGCCAGTCCAGCGCGCGGTTCAGATCTCGAATCGGGACGGAGCCGTCGACCACGACCGAGCCGTCCGCCTCCTGCTTCACGCCCTGCATCTCGACATCGTGTTCGTCGGAAATGTCGCCGACGATCTCCTCGATGATATCCTCCAGCGTCACCAGCCCTTCAACCTCGCCATATTCGTCGACCACGATCGCGAAATGGGCCTTGCGGCGCAGGAAGGCGTTGAGCTGGTCCTGGAGCGAGGTCGTGTCAGGCACGAACCACGGCTTGCGCGCCACCTTGACGATATCGACACGCGAAAAATCGTTCTCGACCTCGTGCAGCGCGCGCAACAGATCCTTGGCGTGCACGACCCCCACGATGTTGTCCATCGTCCCGCGCCAGATCGGCATGCGGGTGTGGGGGCTCTGAAGCACCTCCCGCACGATCTCGGCCGGCGAATCGTCGGCACAGATGGTGCGCATGTTGGTGCGGTGGATCATGATGTCGGAGACTTCGAGCTCGTGCAGGTCGAGCAGGCCGCCGACGCGGTCGCGGTCCTGTTTCACCACGCCACCCTCGCGGTGCAAAACCTCGACCGTGCCACGCAGTTCCTCGTGGGCCGACAGCATCGGCGCGTCACGCGACAGGTTGATCCCGAAGAGCGAGAGAAGGCCGCGCACGATGACATTGGCAAGCGAGGACAGGTGGCCGAAGAGCAATACGATGAGCTGGGTGAAGCGGGAGACGGCGAGCGCAAACTGCTCCGGCCGCGACAAGGCCCAGGATTTGGGCAGGATTTCCGCGAAGATCACCAGGAGCACGGTCATGCCGATCGTGGCGTAGACCACACCTGCCTCGCCGAAAATATTCAGCATGGCCGTGGTCGCCAGCGCGGATGCGAGAATGTTCACGAGATTGTTGCCAATGAGGAGCGCGCCGACAAGTCGGTCGCGCCTCAGCACCAGCTTGCCGACGATGCCTGCGCGCTTGTCGCCATTGGCCTCGAGCGTGTGCAGCCTTGCCCTGGAAACGGCCGTAACGCTCGTCTCGGTGCCCGAAAAAAGGAAGGACACCATGATGAGCAGGGCGATGATAAGCAGGGTAATCCAGATTTCGCCGATCATGATCGGAGGTTCTCCTCAAGGAAGATACGTACATCGTCGGCCGCAACGTCGCGAGCGATAAAGGACCGGCCGATGCCGCGGGTCAGGATGAAGGTCAGTGCGCCGCGGGAGACCTTCTTGTCCTGCGCGATGAAATCCATCAGCGTATCGGCGCCCGGCAGGCCGCCGGGGACGTCGAGGAGTCGCGTGGGCAGCCCCACGGTGGCGAGATGCGCTTCGACACGTGCAGTATCGCCTTCCGGCGCTAGGCCCAGCCGTGCGGAAAAGCGATGGGCGAGAGCAAGCCCGATGGCCACCCCTTCGCCATGAACCAGCCGCGCCCCGTCATAGGCGGTGGCGGCTTCGAGCGCATGGCCGAATGTGTGCCCCAGATTGAGGAGCGCGCGGTCACCAGCTTCCAGTTCGTCGCGCGCGACGATGTCGGCCTTTGCCTGGCAGGATATCGCAATCGCTTCCCCGCGCGCGCCACCGCCGGCGAAAATCTCACCCCAATGGCTTTCGAGCCAGCCGAAGAAATCGGGCCGGTCGATGAGGCCGTATTTCACGATCTCGGCGTAGCCGGCCGCGAACTCGCGCCTGGGCAATGTGTCGAGCACATCGGTATCGGCCAACACCAGGACCGGCTGCTTGAAGACACCGACGAGGTTCTTGCCCCGCGGGGTGTTGATGCCCGTCTTGCCGCCGACGGACGAATCCACCTGGGCGAGCAACGAGGTGGGAAGCTGCACGAGGTGCATGCCACGCCGCACGATGGCCGAGGCAAAGCCGGCCAGATCGCCGACCACGCCGCCGCCCAGCGCGATCACGGCATCGCCGCGCTCCAGCCGGGCCTCCAGCACGCCGTCGACGACACGTTCGAGGAGTTCGAAACGCTTGGATGATTCACCGGGCGGGATGATGATGGCGGAATTCTCGATGCCCGCCGCGTCAAGGCTCGCTTCGAGCGCCTTCAGATGCGGGGCTGCCACGTGTTCGTCGGTGACGATCGCGGCACGTATGCCGGGAAGACGAAGGGCGATCTGGGAGCCGGCGCTTGCGATCAGGCCGCCGCCGATCAGGATGTCATAGCCCCTGTCGCCGATGGCGACCTCCACCTTCCGTGCAGATGAAACGGTCATGATCTGGAATGTTCCTCGGAAGAGATTTGCGAGTGACACAGGAAGGCATCCAGCGACTGGAGGACTTCCTCGGCTATGATGTCGCGATGGGCATCGCGTGTCTTCACCACGATGTCGGCGGAGGCATAAACGGGATAGCGCTCCTTCATCAGTCTTTTCATGACGGCGACGGGATCGTCAGCCTTCAGGAGAGGACGATTCTGCCGCTTCTTCACGCGCTCCATCAGAACGTCGAGATCCGCGTCGAGCCACACGGAAAGGCTGGTCGCGCTGATTTCTCCGCGGATGGCCGGGTTCATGAAGGCGCCCCCGCCGGTGGAGATGACGCGCGGGCTTTCGGACAGGAGGCGATGCAGGACGCGCTCCTCCAGCGCTCGGAACTCCGTCTCGCCATAGGTCTCGAAGAGTTCGGGGATCGTCATGCGTGACGCGCCCTCGATCTCGTGATCGCTGTCGAAGAACGGAATGCCCAGCCGGGCGGCTACGCGGCGACCTATGGAGGTTTTTCCCGCCCCCATGAGCCCGACGAAGACGATGTTGCGCCTGCCCAGCGCATCGAGCAGGTTCTTGGGCGAAATTGCCGGAGGCTTTTCGAAATCGGTCATATGTCAGGTCTACTCGCGGAAGCCTTTCGACACAAAAGGCCGGACGCGTCAAGCAGATGGGCTCGTCGGATATCCGTCGTCGCTTCCGCGTGACGGCAACATCCATGAATTCGCCGGAATTTAGCGGCAAAGCGATTCACGGTGGTGAAGGGACGCGCTGCCCCTCTGTCATCCCGGAGCCCTGTCATGTCTCTAGCACGCTTCCTCGTCCCTGCGCTTGGTGCCGCGATCTCGCTTTCAGCCCTTCCGGCCGCCGCCGAGACCCGATCCTACACAGCCGACTATACCGCCAGCTATCTTGGAATTCCCGTGGCGCGTGCGACTTTCACGTCGACCATCGCCAAGGATGGCGGTCTCGAGATGCGGGGGTCGCTCAGCAGCGCCGGCCTAGCCCGCATCTTCAGCAGCACCAGTGGCAACGCAAATCTTAGCGCCCGCATAGCGGGGCGTGGGGTGGTGCCTCGGAACTTCCAGGTGGAATTCAATTCCGGCGGTCGTCCGGATGGCGTCGACATCCGCTTCCGGAACGGATCGGCGGTTTCCGTCAGCCACCGCAGGCCGGCGCCGCAGAGGCGGCGGACCTATGTGCCGATCACGTCGGACCATCTGGAGTCGGTGATGGATCCCCTGTCGGCCACCCTCGTGCGCGCTGCCTCGGCAGATGAGGTGTGCGATCGTCGGCTGAGCATCTTCGACGGGTGGCTCAGGGCGGATATCCGGCTGCGCCCGGTTTCAACGGGGCCGCTGCCGCGGCATGAAGGCGAGGGCGCGGTCTGCGCCGGCAGCTTCACGCCGGTGGCCGGCTTCAATTCGGATAACCGGGACATGCGCCACCTTCGCGAAAGCGGTGCCATCCGCATCACCTTCGCGCCGCTGGGCGACAGCGGTCTCTACGCGCCGGTCGAGGCCAGCATCGGCACGAGAGTGGGGACCGTCCAGATCAGCGCCGGGCCGCTCCGGGTCAATTAACGCGATCAGGCCGGGGGCGTGGGAATGCACCCGGCCAGAAGCACTGCCGACACGATGACGAGACCGACGAGGCCGGCGATGAAGATCGCTTTCCTCAGCGGCGTTCGCAGCACGATATGGCCCTGGCTGGTGTCCCTGCCGGAAAAGGTACGGGGTTCGTCTCGGTTTTCCATCTTGCTTCCTTCCAGCTCCAAAACGACTGCGGTCTCGGCTGGGTTCCTCAGATGAAGCCGATGAAGCGGCCGGCCACGATCACCCCGACCCAGACGAGGATCGAGGTGAATGCCAGAAAGCGAGCGCTGCGGGGATAGGGGCGACCGGTCCGGTCACCGTCGGCGATTTTCCGGAACGCCCACAAGTTGAGGCCGGCCAGTACCAGCAACGCCATCTTGGCCTGGAATGCCGGGTTGAAGACATATTCGCGGGCCTGGACGGCGAACATGGGCAAACCGGTGACGGCCGCGACCGCGAACCCCGAGACGGCGAAGCGACGCATCAGGGACAAGAAGACCTCTCGGTCGAGGACGCGGATCGTGCCGATGATGCGCAGATCCATCAGGAACACGCATGCAAACAACATCGCGAAGCCCATGATGTGGAGTGCGCTGACGAGCGGGTAGACGAGGAAGGAAAGTCTGAACGCCTCAAGCGCCGGCAACCTCTCGATGGCGGTCAGCAGCTCCAAGCCTCGCCCCTTCAGTCTGCCGGCAGGCGGCGGGGATAAATGTCGTAGGTTTCCCCGCCGATGATGAGGCGAACGGCCTTGAAGGTCCGCTCCTCCGGCGTCCGGGAACGGTGACCGATGGCCTGGACCGTGTCGCCTTCATCTGCGACACCCTCGACGAAGCCCGAACTGGCGGTCGCCCGGGGCGGGGCGAGCTCGACATGCCAGATCTCTCCGTCGACATCGACGTCGAGCGCGGCATGCGGATTGCCGAGCGAGATGGAAACGATGGTGCCCTCGAGTTCGGAGATATCATCTTCCGTCCAGGCCCAGCCGTGATGCGCCTGCACCACGCCGGCGCCAAGGCCGACGCTTGCGGCCATGATCACGGCGGCAAAAGCGAAAACAAGCGATTTGCGGATCAGGCGCATGTCAACTCCTTCGGGTCGGTGGGCCACCCCGATGCCCCACACTAAGCGGCAAGGTGGCAGGGTCAAGGCAGCAGACCTGCTCTGTCGTCCGGGCGCGGAGCGTGCTAAGCGGCGGCATGGCGGAAAAGAAGGCACACGAAGTCGACAACTGGCTGAAGAAGCCCGATCCGGCGATGCGGATCGTGCTCGTTTATGGCCCGGATCGAGGCTTGGTCTCGGAGCGGGCGCTCGCTTTCGCCCAATCGACGGGGCTCCCCCTCGACGACCCCTTTGCGGTCACGCGGCTGGAGGGCAGCGAGGTCGAGAAACAGCCAGGCCGCCTGACGGAGGAGGTCGCCTCGATTCCGATGTTCTCTGAGAAACGGCTGATCTGGGTGCGCGGTATCGGGGCCGGCACAGGCATGGCCGCAGAGGTGGCCGAACTGGCCAGGACGACGCCCGCCGATGCCGTGGTGCTGCTGGAGGCGGGCGAGCTGAAGAAGGGCACCGGGCTTCGAGCTGCCGTCGAAAAGGCCGGCGGCGCCATGGCTCTGCCATCCTATGCGGATGAGGGAAAGGGCATCGAAGGCCTGATCGACGAGATGTGCGCGCGCGAGAAGCTGACCATCGAGCCGGAGGCCCGCCAGGCGCTCAGGGCGTTACTCGGCGGGGACCGGCTGGCCACGCGCGGCGAACTTTCCAAGCTGGCGCTCTATAGCGCCGGCAATGATCGTATTGGCCTGGCCGATGTGGAAGCGGCAATCGGCGACGTATCGGCGCGCAGCCAGGAAGACATGCTCGATGCGGTCCTGGCGGGGGAGGCGGGTACCTTCGACACGATCTTCTCCTCGCTCATGGCTGGTGGTGCCAATGCAGGCGTCGTGCTGTCGGCGGCCCTGCGCCGCTTCCAGATGCTGGAAACGCTGAAGGCGGAGATGGACGCGACCGGCAAGCCGGCTCAGGTGGTGATCGCGTCCGCACGGCCGCCGATCTTTTTCGCGCGGCGGCGGGCCTTCGAGGCGGCGATCGGCCGCTGGCCGGCAGATGCGCTGGCGGCGGCTGTCACGCGCCTCGACGCGGCGGTGCTGCAAACCCGTCGAAATGCCGGTCTTGCGGTTGCGACCGCAAGACAGTCCCTGCTTGCGCTGACGCTGGAAGCTCGGCGCCAGGCGCGTCGGCGCTAGGTCGCGACCGCCACGGGCGACGGCGACCAGCCAAAGACGTAGATCAGCACCAGGAGCAGGACGCCCAGCACGAGCCGGTAGGCGACGAAGGGGGTATAGGAATTGTGGCGCAGCCATTTCATCAGGAGCGCCACGGCGATCCAGGCCGCCACGAAGGCAAAGAACCCGCCGATCAGGGCCTCTCCAGTCAGCCGCGCATCACCGGCGCGGTAGAGATCGAGTGTGGCCAGCAGGCCCGCGCCAGCGATGGTAGGCAGCGACAGGAGCAGCGCAAAACGGGCCGACAGAGGACGATCGAGGCCGGTGAGCCGGCCGGCCGTCATGGCGATGCCGGAGCGGCTGACGCCAGGTATGAGCGCCAGACATTGGGCAAGTCCAACCACGATCGCCTGACGGAAACTCATCTTTTCCATGGCTTCCGCGCGTTCCGGCTGGCGGTCGGCCACATAAAGCAGCACGCCGAAGATGATGGTCGTCCAGGCGATGATCTCGGCCGAGCGCAGCATGTAGGTCACGACATCCTTCATGAGGAAACCGACGACCATGATCGGCAGCGTCGCCACGATCAGCAGCAGGAGCAGGCGCGTATTGTCGCTGGCCCTCAGCCTTACCGCATCGGCGAGCCCGAGGAAAAGCTGGGCCACGTCGCGCCAGAAATAGAGCAGGATCGCCCCGAGCGAGCCGACATGGAGCGCAATGTCGAGGGCCAGTTCGTCGGCCTGGCTGCCTTCCCACATGGGCATGCCGAGGGCAACGAACAGATCGCGCACCAGGATGAGATGAGCCGATGACGAGATGGGCAGGAATTCCGTCACGCCCTGAACGACGGACAGGATGAGGAGATAGGTCCAGATCATGGGAAGGGCGAATCCGAAAGGAGGGGAGGATTACGCCTTATGCCATGACGCCATCAGCGGCGCCATCGGGCAAATCGCGGCTCGCGTTGAGCCTCAGCCCTGGGCGGCGTAGACGTAGATCGCGTAACCCAGAAGGAGGGCGAGACCCGATAAGCGCCCGATTTTGGATCGGGCGATGAGCATCACGGCCAGAAGGACGGACGCACCGATCATCACCGGAAAATCGAAGGCGAGAAAGCGCGGGGCGACCGGGATCGGCGCCACAAGCGCGGTGACGCCCAGTATGCCAAGTATGTTGAAGATGTTGGAGCCGACGACATTGCCGATGGCGATTTCGGACTGGCGTCGGAAGGCGGCGATGAGCGAGGTCGCCAGTTCAGGCAAAGAAGTCCCGACCGCGACGATGGTGAGACCGATGAAGGCCTCCGATATGGCGTAGTCGCGCGCGATCGCCACCGCGCCGTCGACCAGGAACCGGGCCCCGACCATCAAGGCAACGAGGCCGATGGCCACGACCCCAAGCGCCTTGCCGGTCGACAGGGTAGGGACCTCCTCGGTTTCGGGCTCCGGTGCACTGCGTCCGGCGCGGTAGGCGGCAAACAGGTAGAGAACGAGAGATGCGACCAGAAGCCCACCTGCCGGGCGCGACAATTCCTCCAGCATGAAAAACGGCAGCAGGACCAAGGCCGCCACCAGCATCACGGCCAGGTCACGGCGCAACGAGGCACCGGCAATCGCAATCGGCCAGACCAAGGCGGCGATGCCCACGATGAGAAGTATGTTGGCAATGTTGGAGCCGATGACATTGCCCAGCGCGATGTCGGGCAGACCGCGCCAGGCAGCGTCGACGGAGACGAGCAGTTCGGGGGTCGAAGTCCCGAAGCCGACCACCGTCAATCCGATGAGAAGCGGGGAAATGGCGAAACCGCGCGCCAGGGCGACGCTGCCGCGCACGAGAAACTCACCGCCCGCAAACAGGCCAACAAGGCCGAGCGCCACCAGCAGGTAGTCCATCTTCGGGAATCCTCACGCGAAAGCGGACGCTTCCGGTCGCGGAATAGATGTGAACGAGATCGAGGTTGCGCAAGGGCGCCGACGTGCCGTTTTCACCGTTCTGCGGGCGCGCTTCACGCGGCATGTCCCGAGGCACGCAGCGCGTCGGCCACATCGCTGGTGTCGGCCTCGGTCAAAGGCTGGCCAGCCGCCGTTTCGGCGATCCGGGCGAGCTGGCTCGCGAGAGCTGACCGCTCTCCCGGTCCCGCTGCGGCGGCCTTCAGTTCGCCGATGGTCTCCACCATGCGGATGAGAATGGCGGGGTGACCCGCACCGGCCTGCCGGATGGGGTTGAAGGCGGCCTCCAGCATGCCCGACAGGGAGGCGCGGTCGGCCAGGACGCGGGCCTTGCCGTCCTGGTCGCGGTAGATGCGGCGCTGCTGCGGCCGGGTCATCACGATCTCGAAACAGGCACCGAGGCGGTCGATGACGGCAATGGCGGTGAAAGGATCATTGGTGCCGGGCGACAGCGCCCGGGTGGCGATCTCGACCAGTTGCCGGATGCCGTGTTCGGGGTCCTGCGCAGCGGTACGCTGCCGGCCGATGGTGAAAGCCCCGCGCATGGTTTCGAGAAGCGCTTCATCGGGGCGCTGCCGGGCATGGATCACCAGATGGTCTCCGCTGCCCAGAAGATGATGCCCCGCCCGCACCCTGACCTCGATAACGGCGTCCTGCTCGCAGGCGATGTGCAGGAGACGGTCGTAGTCGACGACCTGGAGGTAACCGGCCTTCCCCAGCGAGGTCGACCAACCAGACCCGACCGGCGCCGTTTCCTGCAAGGGCGGCTCGATGTCGTTGCCCGGCGGCATGATGCGGTGGATCGTGCCCTGCAATTCGCTCGCGACCACTTCCACCACGTTATCGGCGATGATCGAGCGGGCGATCTTGTGGATGTAGAAAAGCAGCGCCATGAGGCACAAGACAGTCAGAATCGTCCCGGTGGTGACCGCGAAATGCGGGACGCCATCAGGCCCCAGCGTATCGCCGATGCTGCGCAGGACCAGGATCAAGTACAAGATGGTGCCGACAAACAGGCCGAGGACGGACTGGATCTGCTTGTCGGCCATGAAGATGGCGATCAGGCGCGGCCCCAGCTGGTTGGCGGCAAGCGTCAGGATGACGAAGGTGACCGAGACCACCAGCGACGTCATGGTCATCAATCCCGACAGAAGTGCAGACAGAAGATTGCGGGCCGTATCAGCCTCGCCGCCATAGAGCCACCAGCCGATCTCGCCCTCCGGCGAGACAAATTCGCCGCCGAAGCTCAGCAGCAGGAAGGCAAGGGCCCCGGCGCTCAGGAAGAAGAAAGCAGGAACAAGCCAAAGCTGGCCGCTGACCATTGCCAGGAAATTGCTCAGGCGGTCCATTTTTCCCCGTTCTCTCCTTATCCCGCGTCCAGAACGACGTGCAGAGCGAAAGGGTTGCACGGGGGTCGGCAGAAGGAAAGAAGAGGGCCGGGATGCCCCGGTCCTCTCCATTCGCCTTCACTGTGCCGGTGGGCTAGTCGACCTGTGTAAGGAGGTCCTCGAAGATGTTGCGCGCCCGGCCAGGATGACGGACTTCTTTCGCCTCCTCGAGGTTCAGCGGCTCGCCGACCACGACGAGCATAACCATGCCCATGCCATAATGCGGCAGGCACTTTATGCCGTAGATGCCCTCCTCGGTGAGCGTGTAGACGATCTCCTGGTTGATGGTGCCCTTGAAAGGCTCGGCTCCCTCGGGCAGCATGCCGGGAATGGTTTCGGCGTTGTGACCGGGATCGACCGCGACGAAGCGCAAGGTGTCGCCAGGCTCCGCGCGAAGGAACTCGGGCTCGAATACCATCGGCCGTTCGCCGCGATTGAGCATCTTGATCTCGTGCTCAACGGCATGAGCCGCACCAGAGAGGGCGAGGCCGGCAGCAAGGGCGATGAGGGCGAGTGATCTTTTCATGGGTTATTCCTTTTTTCTTGCACGGCCCGTGGCCGTTGAAAGAACCCATACGCTCTCGTTGGCGCGTGCTCTTTGAGGTTGCGCAAAGAGTGATGGTCATCACCGCGAGGGTGCCGCAGGGCCTGCCGCCCCGTCGGCGGGCTTGTGTCACAGTCCGCGCGATCATATTTCATTGCCGCAATTCCTCCGTCCCGCTAAACAGAGCCAAACGAGCGAGCGAATTGGGAAAATGAACAAGCACCGTAGCGACAGACGAGGATCCCGTAAGGACGAATGGGGCGACGATTCCCCCGGCGACTTCCAGGAGCCGAGCTTCTTCAGCCGCAGGCCCGACCCGATAAGGTCGGATGCCGGGCAATCCGAGCCAGTCGAGGCCGATGTCCTCTGGTTCAATGCGTCAAAGGGATTCGGCTTCGTCCAGCCTGCCCAAGGCGACAAGGCGTTCCTTCATATCCGCCAGGTGGAGGCTGCCGGCCTCGCCACGGTGGCTGAAGGGGCCCGTCTGAGGGTTGTCATCGAGCCTGGGCCCAAAGGGCTCAGCGTCACGCGAATCGCCGACGTGCTGTCAGAGCCGGCGGCGTCGGCACGACCGCAGGCTCACCACAGCTCGCAGGCACCTACCGGCGAGGAAGCGGAGGCCGAAGGCACCGTGAAGTGGTACAATGCCGAAAAAGGCTTCGGATTCATCGGTCGCGCAGATGGCGGCAAGGATGTATTCGTCCATGTTTCGGCATTGAACGCGTCCGGCATCTCGTCCCTCGATGAGGGGCAGGCGGTCATCGTGCGCTATGCCGAGGGCAAGAAAGGCCTGGAGGCACGCACGATACGGCTGGCATAGAGCCTGCCGCTCAGGCGGAGCCTTCCAGCACGGCGTCTCCCTCTCCCCGGCGTGGTCTTACCGCTTCTCTTGAAGCGTTTGCCTGGCCGGGGCGAGTTTGCTTGCCTTGCCCCACCGCTGTCGCCGCCACAACGCGCAAATCTTGCTGTTCGTCGCAACGCTCGCCGGCCGGGGAAGAGGGGCGGGCGATGACGGCCCGCCGGGCAGCGGATCCGGACAATTTCGCCGTCTAGACGACATAAGCCGGCCAACGATTCTCCGTGCGAGGACAATCGGTGCCGGGCAGACTCAACATGTGACGGAAAAGAAAGATTGGCACTCCCAAGGGGAATCGAACCCCTGTTTCCGCCGTGAGAGGGCGGCGTCCTGACCGCTAGACGATGGGAGCGCAAGCGATGCGGCCGATATAGAAAGAATTTGGCGGCATTGCAACAGGGGGAACGCGCGATTCGACCGAGAACGACAAGCGGCGCCGCTTTCACGGCGCGGAAATAATCTGTCTGAATTGGTGATGGCCTCGCCACTTTTTAGCCGTCTTTTGCCCGCCCTACGGCCGCAATGTGCCCCCACCTTGCACGTGTTGCCTGAGACGGTTCGGTCCGGCGCGGCTCCGTAATCCCCAAGCCCCCCGCCCACGGGGTCGGTGTTCGGATCGAACCAACTCCGGGTATCCCGGGCTCTACAGCAACATCTCCATTTTGGCCGGTTCTGGTTTCTCCAGCGCCGGCCATTTGCGTTCTAAAGCTACCGGTAGCCACCGTCTTCGGGTTTGCGCAAGATGGCCGCGCCGAGGATCTTGCCCGGCATGCCATCGCGTGTGGTCGCCTGGATCAGGACGGCGCACCCCTCGGCGCCATGCTTGACGAACTCACTCATCGGCATTTCGAACCGCGCCGCACGACCGTGCCATACGCCGGCGCTGTGGAAGCGCGAGACGGAATTCCAGAAGGTGAACGAGCGCCCCTTGTTGCGTCCCCGCGTGATCTCGACCTCGGTGGCGGGATTGAAATAGACGAGCATCACATGGGCCTCGCCCCCCGGGACCTCACCCGCACCGGTCTCGATGACCACGGTGTCGCCCTCGTAGCTCAGCTCGACCTCGACCGACAGCGCGTTGGTTTCCGAATCGATCGCCCCGGCGATGGCGACGCGGTCCGAGCCGTTGACGTGCAACGCTCCGTTCACGACGGCCTGGGGCGTATAGACCGACCGGCTGCCGAAAGCCTGGCTGTATTCGTATTGACGGGCCGTGTTGTCGGCGGTCGCCAGCGTGTCCTGCCAGCCGAGATAATCCCAATAGTCAACGTGATAGGCGAGCGCGACGACATCGCCCGAATGCGCCAGTTCCGCAAGCAGGGCGTCGGCCGGCGGGCAGGAGGTGCAGCCCTGGCTCGTGAACAGTTCAACGACGGCGAGTGGGCGCGACGCAGCGGCCTTCTCTGCGGCCAGACCGGTGGCAGGCGCGAGCAAGAGCAATGCGGCCGCGAAGAGCCTTGTCATCAGGCGTCGTTTCGTCATGGATCCAACGTTTCCGACCGTCTCAGCGCGCGTCCCACGCGGCTGGACAGGATGCTCATAATTTAGGCTGGCGGAGGGCACAACAGGAAGTCACGTTGCGGTGACAGTGCCAACCCGTTCCACAGCGCTGCGAGAGGCGGTCCAATGCTCGAACTTGTCGATCAATATTGCGAACGCACCGGCCCGGAACTCTGGTCGGAGCCGATCAACGCGGCGACCAATCTGGCCTTTCTGCTGGCCGGCTTCTGGGGATTGCGTGAGGCGCGGCGTCATGGCGCCGACTGGCCGGTGGTCACGCTGTGCTGGTGGGTGGTCGCGATCGGCGTGGGCTCCATGCTCTTCCACACCTTCGCCAATCGGGTCACCATGCTGGCCGACGTCATCCCAATCGCGGTCTTCACGCTGGCCTATACCGGTTTCGCCATTCGCCGCTTCCTGGGGTACGCGCGCGGGAAGGCGGCCTTCATCTTCGTCATCTTCTACCTGGCGGCGGGCGGGCTGACGGCGCTCGTCCCGGGATGGCTGCACGCGCTCAGCAACGGCTCGACAGGCTATCTACCGGCCTTCCTTGCGCTGTTTGTCTTCGGCGGCTGGATCGCGGCGCGCGGGCACGAGGCGGGTCCCTGGCTGCTGGCGGCCGCCGCGACCTTCCTGGTCTCGGTAACCTTCCGCGCCGTCGATCAGGAACTGTGCGCGCTGCTGCCGTTCGGCACGCATTTCATGTGGCATCTCCTGAACGCAGCGATGCTCGCGCTGCTCCTTGGAGCGGCCGCCAGGCACGGGCGCGAGGTCAGCTAGCGCCGGGGCCTGACGGCCGTTACCAGCCCCGTCATTCGGCGGGGCTGGGATGCGGGCCCGCGGGCAGTTCGCCCGCAGATTCCTCGGCCGCTCTGCGGCGGCGGAACATCCGCGACAGGAGGCTGCGACGTTCCTCGTTGGGATCGCGGTTCTTGCGCGTGAACACCATCAGTGCCGCGGGCGTGACCACCAGGGTCAGCAACGTCGCGAAGGCCAGACCCCAGACGATCGCGCTCGACATCGACATCCACCACTGCGTGGACGGCGCGTCGATCGTGACCTCGTGGTGGAACAGTTCAAGGCCGAGGCCGAGGGCGATGGGCAGCACGCCGAGAATGGCTGATACCGCAGTCAGCACCACAGGGCGCGCACGTTCGCGGCAGGTCTGAAGCACCGCATCGCGCTTGTCCCAGCCCTCGCTGCGCAGGCGGTCGTAGGTGTCGATCAGCACGATGTTGTTGTTCACGACCACGCCGGCTAGCGCGATGATGCCGAGGCCGGACATCACGATGCCAAAGGGCTGTCCCGTGATCAGCAGGCCAAGGAACACGCCGATGGTCGACATGACCACGGTCATGAGGATGAGGAACACGCTGGTGAACTTGTTGAACTGGGCCAGAAGCACCACGAAGATGAGGAAGATCGCCGTTCCGAATGCGCCGCCCAGGAACGCGCTTGCCTCGTCGCTCTCCTCGCTCGAGCCGGCGAGACGGAAACGCGTGCCGCCAAGTTCCAGCTCTTCCACCGCATGGGCGACCTGTGCCTGGACCGCGGCGACCTGCTGGCCGCTCGCGACGTTGGCCGACACCACGATGGTGCGTTCTCCGTCGATGCGGTTGAGGGTTCCGACGCGCCGCTCCGGCTCCCGGCTGACGAAGTTGGAGATCGGCACGGCGCCCTGGCTCGTCTCGACGCGAAGTTCGTCGAGGGTCGCCAGCGTGCGGCGGTCCTCTGGCAAGCGCAGGCGGATGTCGACGGGATCATCGACGCCGGCAGGACGATAGTCCGAGAGCTTGAGCCCGTTGGTGACGAGTTGCACCACCGTGCCGACCATGCCGGGGCTGATGCCGTATTGCGAGGCCTTGGCGCGATCCACCCTTATCGCCCAGTCGACGCCTGGTGGCGGAAGGCCATCGGCTATGTCGATCACTCCGGGAACTTCGGCGATGCGCGCGGCCACCAGCCTGGCATGGTCCTCGAGATTGGTGGGATCCACCGCCGACAGCCGGATCTGGATGGCCTGGCCGGTGGGCGGGCCAGCTTCGGGCACGCGCACCTCGACTTCCACACCGGGAATGTCGCCCATCACGCCGCGCAGATCATCGAGAATCTCGCTGGCGCCCTTGCGTTCGCGCCAGTCGACGAATTCGTATTGGATTATTCCGACAACGTCCTCGGCAATGTCCTGGCCGCCACCGCGGGTCTGCCCCACGCGCGTGTAAACGGACGAGATGCCCGGCCAGCCCAGCAATCGTTCCTCGGCCTGGCGCGTCGCGCGGTCCATTTCCTGAAGCGAGAGATTGCCGCGGGCCGACACATACATCAGCCCGTAATCCGGCTCGACGTTGGGGAAGAACTCTACGCCCGAACCATATTGGGAATAGCTGTACTGGACGCCGACCAGGAGGCCGAGCGCCAGCAAGAGAACGGTCTTGGGGTAGGTCACGGCCTGCTTGGCGATGCCCATGTAGAGGCCGTCCGGCTTGGCCTCGTCCTCGACATGGGCCTTGGCGAACATCGCGCCGATGGTGGGCGCAAACAAGAGAGCGTAGATCAGCGAGGCGGAAAGCGTGACGATCAGCGTAATCGGCAGGTATTTCATGAATTCGCCGACGATGCCGGGCCAGAACAGCAGCGGCGAGAAGGCGGCGATACGCGTGGCCGTGGCGGCCAGCACAGGACCTGCCATGCGCTGGGCGGCCAGTTCGAACGCAGCGCGCCGATGCATGCCTTCGTTCATCCGACGCTCGGCATATTCGGTCACGATGATGGCGTCGTCGACAAGCATGCCCACCGAGAGGATCAGGCTGAACAGCACCACCATATTGACGGTGTAACCGGCCACCGACAGGGCGAGGATGCCCATCAGGAAGGAGGCGGGAATTGCCAGGCCGATGATGATGGAGGACCGGCCGGACAGCGCGTAGAGGATGACGATGAAGACCAGGATGACGGCGATCAGCACGTGGTTCTGGAGATCGCTCAGAAGGGTCCGGACCATTACCGACTTGTCCTGGCTGAACGACACCACAGTGCCTTCCGGCAGGCGGCTCTGGAAATCGGTTGCCACGGCCGTCACCGCATCGACGGTTTCGACAAGATTGGCGCCCGTCCGCTTCTTGACCTCGATGGCGATGGCAGGCTGGCCGTTGAGGCGGGTTACCGTTTCCGCATCCTTGAAACTCTGGCGGATGGTGGCGAGGTCGCGGGCGCGCACCACGGCGTCGGGGGCCGCGACGATGGGCAGATTGGCAACGTCCTCGACCGTCTCGATCAGCGAGGGCACACGGACCGGGAACCGCCCCTCCGAGCCCTCCATGGCACCTGCTGCAACAAGCGCATTGCCTGCATTGACGCCCTGGATCATCTGGTCGAGCTGCAAACCGTAGGAGGACAGCTTCACGGGGTCCATGATGACCTCGACGAGGTCGTCACGCGCACCCTGCAACGATCCCTCCAGAACGCCGGGCACCTCTTCGATGGCATCGCGCAGGCGGCGTGCCGCCGCCGAGAGGACGCGTTCGGGAAGATCGCCCGACAAGGTCACGACAAGCACTGGAAACTCGGAGATGTTGACTTCGTGGACCCCCGGCTCATCCGCCCCGCTGGGCAGGTGCCGCTTGGCGTCGTTAACCTTGGCGCGCACATCCTCGAGGGCGTTGGAGAAGTCGTAGCCGGCCTGGAACTCGATCAGCACGAAACCGCCGCCCTGATAGGCGGAGGAGCGCATTTCCTTCACGCCAGCAAGGCCCTTCAGCGCCGTCTCGACGGGGCGCAACAGCATACGCTCGGAGTCCTCCGGCGAGATGCCCTGATAGCCGAGGCTGACATAGATGATGGGGATCGCGACATCGGGTTCGGCTTCCTTGGGGATGGCCTGATAGGCGGCCGCCCCCGCGATCACCAGAAACACGAGTATCGAAAGCGTCAACCGGGCATTGTTGATCGCAAGGCTGATCGGATTCATGGGCAATATGCCTCAGCGCGCGTCAGTGGCGGCGAACTCGCCCACCAGCCGGCGCAGGGTGTCCTCGTCCGCGGGCACCGCATTCACGCGTTCGCCTTCGGTGACAAGCTCCTGGCCCGCCACGATTATGCGAACGGCGTCGGGAATGCCGGCGAGATACAGGCCGGTTGGTGAATCATCGACAAGATCGATGGGATAGAACACCACGGTCTCCGACTGGTCGACGCCGCGAACGCCAAGGTCGCCATCGGCGCTGAGCGTGATGACGGAACGCGGCAGCATCACCGACTGCACTGGCTCGGCGCTGAGGGTGATCTCCGTGGTCATGCCGGAAGGGATGGTGGCCTCGGGATTGGGAATGGCTACCTCGACACGGAAGGTCCGCGTCTGGGCGGAGGCCTCACGGCTCACGAAACGAATCTCGCCAGTCATCTCGCGACCGTCGACCAGGCGGATCGAGGCGGGGTGGCCGGGACGCACATAGGCGACATCGCGTTCGCTGACTTCGCCCACCGCGACGATCGGATCGAGGCTCAACAGGGTGGCGATTTCGGAGCCCTGAGACACCGAACTGCCGATTTCGGTGCGCACGCGATCAATGATGCCCGAAAAGGGCGCGCGAACCTCGATGCGAGCCAGTTCAGCGGCAGCCGCATCGAGTTGGGAGCGCGCGCTGGCCAGGGCCGACCGGGAATTGTCGAGCTGCAACCGGGGCAGGTTGCCACTATTGACGAGGCGTTCAGTGGCCGCGAATTCGGTCTCGCGCTGGGCGAGAAGCTGTCGTGCCGTTTCAACGGCGGATTCCTTGCCTTCCGTCTCCAGCCGCATGACGATGTCGCCGGCTTCCACGCGGTCGCCCTGGCGCAACGGCAGGTCCTCGACAATCCCGCCGACGCGCGATGCCAGGACAGCCCGCTGGTCAGCCTCGGTACGACCAGAGATACGGATGGTGCGGGCGTGGACGATGCGCGGCGCGTCGACGACGGCGACAAGACGCGGGGGGCGTTCCGCCCTCGCCTCAGGCGCCGTTTCGGCTGCGGCATCCGGGGTCGCGCTACCGACGGACGAAAATTCGCCGGTGAGCATCCAAGCCCCCGTCGCCACCAGCACGGCGATTGCCGCCACCTTGTGGAACCTAAATCCTGCCATTTTCAAAATTCCGCTGTTCAGGTTCCGAAGCCGATCGGATGGCTTGGGAGGATGCACGCCGATATGGGCATTCGGAAAACCTGCTTCAAACCTACTGACATGCGCCCGAAGCGCGCTCCACTACACGAAGCTTACCTTTCGGAACAGTCAAAAGACTTCATGCGACCGATCACTCCTGCCAATTGCCGTCTCGGCGAAGCCGCTCGCGCCTAGAACCTTCTTTTCAAGACGTGACACATTGACAAATTCCGTCATTTTGTCAATCATCTTTACCCAGCGACATGATATCCCTCCTCGACCACCTCGAAAACTCGTCCGACCCTAAGCGGGCGCGCATCCTCGTCGGCGCGACGAAGGTGTTTCTGGCGTATGGGTTCCAGCGAACGACGATGGACGACATCGCGCGATCGGCCGAGATTTCGCGACCCGCCCTTTATGTTGTGTTCCGCAACAAGACGGACATCTACCGCGCGCTCGTTTCGGAATTCCTCGAACAGATGGTGGCGGAGACGCGCGCGGTGCTGGCGCGGCGGGACCCGCTGGCGCAGCGTTTCAGCGAGGCGACATGCTGCTTCATGGATCTTCTGGACGAAGTCGAGACGGCGCCGCACGGCCAGGAACTGGTCGACATGCAGAATAGCCTGGCCGGAGACATCGTGGAAACCGGTCGCGTCGCGATACTGGTCCTGTTTCGCGAAGCCGTGGAGGCGGAACTGCGCCGGAGCGGTCGCGATCTGGCAGCGATCGGTCTGACTGCCGCAGGAATGGCGGAAATGCTGCTCGACGCGATTGACGGCATGAAGATGCGTCGACCCGGGCGCGAAGCGCAGAAGGCACTGCACGCACAGTATGTCCGGGCCATCAGCTTGCTGATCACGGGACCCGGCGAGGCGCCTCCGGCGCCTTCGTGATTCAGCTGTCCGCGGAAGCCGGGCGCTTGTGCGTGGCCAGGAACTCGCGAACCTTCCGGCCGAGCCTGCCCCTGGCATTTGGGCGCATGTCCGGCGTGAGCATGTCCTGCAGATCGAGCGTCGTCTCCTTGCCCACGGCCTCGAAATTCTCCGACAACCAGTCATCGGCGGCGGAGCGTCCGAGATCCCGCAGATATTCGAGAAAGGCCCATTCGGCGTTGAGCTTGGAGGAGGGCGAGAGATCGCTCAAGGCTTCGTCGGCATCGATGCGGTGCATGCGAATGTCGCGGTATTCCTTGGCATCGATGCGGCCTGCAGCGATCAGTTCCTTCACGAAAGCGATGGCCCGGAATTCGCGCAGCAAGCCGGCATTGAAGGTAATCTCGTCGACGCGGTTCTGGATCTCGCGCGCCGATTTCGGCACGCCAGACCGGATGACGGGATTGATCTGGATCAGCAGCAGGTCTTCGGTCGGCGAGGCGTAGAAGAATGGATAGAGCGGCGGGTTACCGCCGTAGCCGCCATCCCAGAAATGCTCGCCGTCTATCTCGACCGCCTGAAACAGGTGCGGGAGGCAGGCCGAGGCCATGACCGCCTCCTCGGTGATGCCATCGCCCTCGAAGATGCGCGGTTGGCCGGTTTCGACGTTTGTCGCCGATATGAAGAGCTTGGGACCCTCGCAGTGTCGCACCCGTTCGAAGTCGATCTCCTTGCGGACCACGTCGCGAAGCGGATTGTAATCGAAAGGGTTGGCCACATAAGGCGAAATGGCACGCGCCATCGCGTCGAACCAGAGGAAGCTGGGCGAGTTCTCGATCGACCAATTGCCGGTCAGCACGTCCCACGGCGTGCGCTGCACGGGGCTGAAGCGGCCCTTGCGGCCGACCGATCGCCAGAAGCTTGCAAGCTTGGCACGCGCGCCTTCGGCCCCGCCAGTCACCCATCCATCGGCGAAGGCCACGGCGTTCATGGCGCCGGCGCTGGTGCCGGAGATGGTCGCGACCTCCAGCCGGTCGTCCTCGAGCAGACGGTCTAGCACACCCCATGTGAAGGCGCCGTGCGAGCCGCCACCCTGAAGCGCGACATTGATGGGCTTGCGCGCGGCCACGGCTATTGTGCCGTCCATCCGCCGTCGACCGACAGGGTCGTGCCGGTGATCTGGGCGGCCGCGTCGGAGCACAGGAACGCTACCGTCTCGCCGATCTGATCGGCGGTCGCGAATTCGCGGGTCGGCTGCTTGTAAAGCATCAGATCGCGCACGACCGTATCGCGGTCGAGATTCTTCTCGGCCATCAGATCCTCGATCTGCTTCTCGACCAGGGGCGTGAGCACGAAACCGGGGCAAACGGCGTTGCAGGTGATGCCGGCTTCCGCGTTTTCCAGCGCCGCCACCTTGGTCAGTCCGACGACGCCATGCTTGGCCGCGACATAGGCTGACTTGTTGATGGAGGCGCGCAGCCCGTGCGCGGACGCGATGTTGACGATGCGACCCCAGCCTGCCTGTTGCATGGCCGGAAGGGCAGCCGCCATGGTGTGGAAGGCAGAGGACAGGTTGATCGCGATAACGGCGTCCCAGCGCTCCGGCGGGAAATTCTCGATGGACGCGACGTGCTGGATGCCGGCATTGTTGACGAGGATGTCCACCCCGCCGAGCGCCGCGCCGGCCTTCGCGACGAGGTCACGGCACTCATCCGGCTTCGACATATCGGCCTTGACGTAGACGGCCTTCACGCCATGCGTGCCGGCGATCTCGTCGGCGGCGGCACGATCCTCGTCGCGGTCGCCGAAGGAGTTGAGGACCACGTCAGCTCCCTTGGCGGCAAGAGTCTGGGCGATGGCCAGACCGATGCCGGAGGTGGACCCCGTGACGATGGCTTTCTTGCCGGCAAGCATGCGTCGTCTCCTGTTTCAGTGCCCGAAGGCCTTCTCAGCAGACATATATTGCAGCGCAGCAAAGGTACAAGGCGCGAACCCGGTCGCGCCTCGACAAGATCAGTTGCCGAACATTCCGAGAAGACGGCCCAGGCGACCGCGCTTGTCGGCGTTCTCCACCTGCACGCTGGCACGCAGCGGGTTCTCGGCCGGGACGGGCGCGCCGGCCATGGTGGTGTCCTGACGGACCGTCTCGGGCACGGCGGCAACCTCGGCCGTCGGCGTGGTTTCGGCTGCCGCGGTCGCGACCGGTGCCGGTGTGGCCTGTGCGGGCGCGGCTGCGATCGCGGTGGCGGCCGGCTGCGACATGTTCGGCGGCTGGCGCGAGACGCTTTCGCCCCGGGCCCGGCGGCGCGACCATTCAGCGACCTGGCGTGCCTCGCTCTGACCGGCAATGGTCGGCGAAGCGGGCTTGGTGCTGGTGGCCTCTTCCACGGCCGACTGGAAGGCCGCGTCGAAGCTGCGTTGGTGGTTTCGGTAGGCCGTCACGAGCGCTTCGGGCTGCGTCATGGGCGGGCAGGCCGCCGTCGGCTGGAACTGGCGGCCATTCTCCGGATAGGAATTGAACACGTAGCGCCGGTCGCAGACGTCGATCTTCGGCGGTACCCGCGTGATCTCGAAATGGTCGTAACCTTCCTTGAGCATCTTCCAGAACTCGAAGTTCGGATCGTCCCGGTAACGCGCCATGTTGGCGGCCGTCATGCGGAACGGGAAGGCCTGGACCTGGAACTCGGTCTGCCCGCCGCGGAAAGCGTCGCGAGCAAAGGCGTAGATCTGCTCGATCGGACCGTCTTCCATCGAATAGCAGCCGGCCGATGAGCAGGCGCCGTGCACCATCAGGTGCTGGCCCGTACGTCCGTTGGCGCGATCATAGGCGTTGGGGAAGCCGAGATTGAAGGCGAGGTGATAGCTGGAGCGCGGATTCATCTGGTGCGAGCGCACAGTGTAGAAGCCTTCCGGCGCCTGACGGTCGCCCTCGGTGAATTTCGGACCGAGCTTGCCTGACCACGTGCAGATTTCGTAGGTCGCGATGATGTCGAAGCGGCCGTTGTCGCGCTGCTTCCAGACTTCCAGCTGATCTTCTTCCTTGAAGATGCGGACCATGATCGGGGAGGTCTTGCTCATTCCCCGAGCCTGCATCTGGTTGACGATCGACTGCGGAAGCGACCTTTCGGCCTTGGGTGCGATGTCTTCCAGCGATGCGTTGCATCCGCCGAGGACGAGCCCCGCCGCAAGAAGACCTGCAAATGCGAAAGTGAACTTCATGTCCCCGGTCGTACTCGCTGTGCCATGCCGGCGAATTCCGGCGCCAAATCCCGGCTATGCCTCCAGTCTGGTAACCAGACCGTTAACTTGGAATGAAAAATGTCGCAAGTCTCCCCTACGAACCCCTGCCGGCAAGGGTGGTGCGGAAGCAACCGAAATGAAACGGCATTTTTGTGACGCAACGAGAGGTCGCGCAGGTTTTGCCCCTGCCTCGGCGGATTTCCGGGGATTCTGCGCGTCAGAGAGTGCGGCCTATGGCCAGAAATTTCTCGCGCCGGTGTTCCCGGTAATCCGTGGCCGAGGCGGCGAGCTCCTCAAAGGCGCCCGCGATCCGGTCACCTGCATCGGCGATCACCTTTTCGGGAGCGCGATGCGCGCCACCAATGGGCTCGCCAATGATGTCGTCGATCACCTTGAGTTCGAGCAGGTCCTGAGCGGTGATGCGCATGTTGGTGGCAGCGTCCCGGGCGCGGGTGGAATCGTGCCACAGGATGGAAGCGGCCCCTTCCGGCGAGATCACGGAGTAGATGGAATGCTCCAGCATGAAGACCTTGTTGGCGGTGGCGATGGCAATGGCCCCGCCCGAACCGCCTTCGCCGATGATCACCGAGACGGACGGCACTGACATGGAGAGGCTTTTCGAGGTGGAGCGGGCGATGGCCTCGGCCTGCCCGCGCTCCTCGGCGCCGATCCCGGGATAGGCGCCGGCGGTGTCGACCAGCGTGATCATGGGTATCTGGAAACGCTCGGCCAGTTCCATGATGCGCACCGCCTTGCGGTAGCCTTCCGGGCGCGCCATGCCGAAATTGTGCTTGAGCCTGCTCTTGGTGTCGGAGCCCTTTTCCTGGCCGATGATCGCCACGGGCTCGCCGCGAAAGCGGGCGAAGCCGCCAACGATGGCGCTGTCGTCGCCAAAGGAGCGATCGCCCGCCAAAGGCGTGAAGTCCGAAAAAAGAGATTCGACATAGTCCATGCAATGGGGCCGGTCGGGATGCCGGGCGACCTGCGCCTTCTGCCAGGGCGTCAGCTGCCGGTAGATGTCGCGCAGCGCATCCGCGACGCGCTTTTCGAGCCGGGCGATCTCCTCGGCGACATCCACGGCCTCGCCGCTGTCGGCCAGCTTCTTGAGTTCGAGGATCTGGCCTTCCAGGTCCGCGACGGGTTTTTCGAAGTCGAGATAATTGTACATGTGTCTTGCACTACCCGTATCGGAACATGCTACGCAACATCGGATGCGGCGGGGCCGCGCAGGCGCGCCTCACATAAACGCCTCAACCCCGATCGGCAAGCGGGTGGTGCCGGCTCACCAGTTCGACCAGCCGCTTCTCCAATACATGAGTGTAGATCTGGGTGGTCGAAATGTCCGCATGGCCCAGCAGTTGCTGCACGGCACGCAGGTCGGCGCCGTTCTGCAGCAGGTGGCTGGCGAAGGCGTGGCGCATCACATGCGGCGACACCGCGGCCGCGGAAACCCCCGCGCGGGTGGCCAGTGCCTTCAACTCGCGCGCCACGACCTGACGGGCGACATGGCCAGAGCCCGAATGAGCTGGAAACAGCCAATTTCCATCCGCCAGGTCCCCCATTGCCTGTCGCACGGGCATCCAGCGATCTAGCGCGCCCTTCACACTATGCGACAGCGGGACCATGCGTTCACGTTCACCCTTGCCGCGGACCAGCACAAAGCGTTCGGCCGTGCGGGCAACAGATACGGGAAGGGAAACAAGTTCGGACACGCGCAGGCCTGTTCCGTAGAGAATCTCCACCACCGCGAGGAGCCGCAGGGCGGCCGGATCGTTGCCTTCTGCCTCCTGGGCCGCCAGTTCCAGGACCCTGGCCGTTTCTGTTTCGCCCAGTACCTTGGGCAAGGCCGCGCGCCGGCTCGGGCTTTCGAGCGTGCCCGTGGGATCGTCTGCGCGCAGGCCCTCGCCATAGAGAAAACGAAAGAATTGGCGCAGAGCCGACAGCCGGCGGGCCTGCGAGGAGGGGGCAAAGCCGCGCCGTGCAAGATCGGCCAGATAAGAACGAAGCGCGTCGGCATCCGCGCGGTGCAGGCCCCGCTCAAGGAAGGCGTCCGCGTCCTCGAGATCGCGGCCATAGGCTTCGAGCGTATTGGAACTGGCGCCGCGTTCGGCGGCCAGCATTTCAAGGAATGCCTCGATGGCGGATCTGCTGTTCATGGGTGCAGGTTAGTCGACCTTGGTAAGCGCCGGGTGAACGCCGCGAGGCCGGTTACGGAACCAAGAGGCGCCTAAACCCGTTGAAATGCAGAAATCAAACGAGGTTTGTCATGAGTGCCGCCGCAATCCTGCTGATGATCGTTGGATGCAATGGAGGCGTGGAGGAATGCCATGAGATTCCCGCGCCAGCGCCATATTATGCCTCCATCGGCGATTGTGAGGCCGACGGCAAGCAGGCGGCGGCCCGACACGCGGGCCAATTCGACGAGGTTTTCCGTGTCTGCGCAGCCTTCGATCCCGACCTTGTCGGGGAGGACGCCGATATCGTCTGGGACGTGACGGCAGAAGATGGCCTTGTGGTCGCCATGGAACCTATCCACGGCGAGGATGTTTATGTGCTGGCCCGCACCATCGCGCCAGCGGTGCAACAGAATTGACGAACGGGTTTTTGTAATGCGGGCACGTCGTGATAGAAGACGGGTGTCTGCCCAACTTGATGGAGGCTCTAAAATGAGAAAAATGATTATCGTCGCCGCTGCGTCGATGGCCGTCCTGGCCGGCTGTACGACCGCCGAGCGCACTGCTGCGGTGGGTGCTGGCGTTGGTGCCGGCGTTGGCGCAATTGCCACCGGCACGATCGAAGGAGCGGCCGTCGGCAGCCTCGTCGGCGCTGTGGGCGGCTACTTGGTGGGTCGGGCTGCCGACCGTCCGGGTCAGTGCCAGTATCGTCGTCCCAACGGTCAGATCTTCTACGACCGCTGCCCGGGCGCCTACTGATCTAATACCGGCGACCTCCGGTTTATCGAGGGCGAAGCGCAATGCGCTTCGCCCTTTTTCTTGACCGGGTCAGGCGGCGGCAGGTGCGAGCGCTCCCGGGCCCGGAATTGCTCCGGGCGGACACTTGCCCAGAATGATCATGCCGAGGATCTCATCTTCCGTCACATCATCGACGCTCGCCGTACCGACCACCTGCCCGTTCTTCATGACGACGACGCGGTCTGCGAGATGCATGACATCATGGATGTCGTGACTGATCAGGAAGATACCGAGCCCCTCTCCCTTCAGGCTCTTAACCAGTTCCGTGACATGCGCGGTCTCCTGGGGGCCCAGCGCGGCGGTCGGTTCGTCCATGATCAGGATGCGGGCGTTGAAGTAGAGGGCCCTGGCGATGGCGACAGACTGGCGCTGGCCGCCCGAGAGCTTCATCACGGGTTCCTTAAAGCGCTGGAAGCGCGGGTTGAGCCTGCCCATCACCTTTCGGGTTTCCGATTCCATCGCGACGTCGTCGAGCGTGCCCCAGGCCGTGCGCAATTCCCGGCCCAGAAAGAGGTTGGCCGCGGCGTCGACATTGTCGGCGAGCGCCAGCGTCTGATAGATCGTCTCGATGCCATACGCCTTGGCATCGCGCGGGTTGGTGATGTCGACCTCCTTTCCGTCGACGAGAATCTGCCCGGCATCGCGCCGATAGGCGCCGGACAGGATCTTGATCAGGGTCGACTTGCCGGCGCCGTTGTGGCCGAGCAGGCCCACGACTTCCCCGGGGAACAGATCGACCGACGCGTTGTCGACGGCATGAATGCCACCGAAGGAAATGGAGATGTTCTTCATCTCCACGAGCGGGGTGGATGTGGCCATGGCTTGCGTCCTCCCTATTGCGTGCGGCGGCGATAAAGGGTGTCGAGGAAGACCGCGAAGACCAGCACCGCGCCCACGACGATGTTCTGAAGCGGAGAGTCCACCCCCATGAGGATCATGCCTGTCGCCAGCGATTGCATCAGCACAGCCCCGATCATGGCGCCCGCCACGGTTCCGACACCGCCGGAAAGCGATGTGCCGCCGATGACGGCCGCGGCGATGACGAGCAGTTCGTCCAGCGTGCCCTGGGCATTCGTGGCGGCGTTGAGCCGGGCGGTCGAGATGACGGCGCCGATGGCCGCGAGTGCGCCCATGATCATGAAGATCTTCATGACCACCCAGCGCGTGTTGATGCCGGCCAGTTCCGCTGCCTCTGGATTCCCGCCGATGGCAAAGACATAGCGGCCGAACCGCGTCCGCCGCGTGATGAAGGTCATGATAACGCCGGCTGCCAGCGCGATGAGCACCGGAACGGCAATGCCGTGGGCGATGAAGAGCCCTTCGTCCGGCAGATCGATGGCCTGCGCTTCGGCATAGCGGCGCACGATGCCGATCGGCCAGGGATATGCATTCGCCACCGCCACGGCACCGAGGATGGCGGCACAGCCGACGGCGGCAAGGAAGCCTTCCGCCCAGAGCGGGCGCACGGGAAATGCGAACCGCTTGCGCTGCATCCGACCGTTCCAGATCATCACGACGAGTGCAATGCAGGCGACGATCCCGAAGATCCAGCTCCAGGTGGCGCCGATCGCCCCGTCTGGTCCGCCGCCCAGCAGGCGGAAGGTCGGATCCATGGGCGCCACGGTGCGGCCGCTGGTCATCCACCAGGCAGCCCCACGCCAGACCAGCAGACCACCCAGCGTGACGATGAAGGCGGGGACGTTGAGATAGGCGATCAGGTAGCCGTGCAGCGCGCCGATCGCGATGCCCGCGACAAGGCCCGCCAGGATAGCGATGATCCATATGGCGGGATGCCCGAAGCCCAGATATTGCGGCAGGATTTCGGCCTGGGTGACCCCGATTATCATGCCGGTGACCCCGAGCACGGACCCCACCGACAGGTCGATGTTGCGGGTGACGATGACGAGCACCATGCCGGTGGCCATGACGGCCACAGAGGCCGATTGCACGGACAGGTTCCACAGATTGCGGGGCGTCAGGAACAGGCCCCCCGACATGAGGTGAAAGACGATCCAGATCAGCGCCAGGGCCCCGATCATGCCGAGCATGCGCGTGTCGAGTTCGGTTGCCAGCAGGAAGCGGCCGACCGGGCCTTTTTCGGCCGCGCGGGCGGTGTCCAGCGTGGTGGGTGACGTGGTGTCCGACATGATCTCCTCCCAGACCGTCCGCCGATCAGCGAAACGGTGGCATCACGCATGGCCATTGGCCGCGGAGCCTAATCCAAAAAGACGCCGCGGTCTCATCGAAACCGCGGCGTCCAGACTTGCCTCACGCGGTCAGTCGCAGGCAGCTACAGTACCGGAGGCCACGCCCTGGCAGACGACCTCCTTGGAAACCCATCCCGCATCGATCACGAGATCGAGATTGTCGCGGGTGATCGGCACGGGCGCTAGGAACAGCGCATTCATTTCCACGCCCTGCGGCCCATCGGTCCAGACTTCCGCGCCATCGACATCCGCCATGGCGGTGCCTTCGGCGAGCTGGTTGGCGATTTCGGCAGCGGCGCGGCCCAGGTCGCGCGCATCCTTCCACACCGAGACGGTCTGGGTGCCCAGTGCCACGCGGTTGAGCGCGGCATGGTCGCCATCCTGACCGGACACGGGGACGGTGCCGGCAAGGCCCTGCGCCTCGAGGGCGGCAACGACGCCACCGGCGGTGCCGTCATTGGACGCAACGACCGCATCGACGTTGTTGTCGTTCTGGGTCAGGAACTGTTCCATGTTGCGCTGCGCGTTCGCGGGCAGCCAGCCATCTGTGTAGGCCTCGCCGACATTCACGATGTCGCCGGAATCAAGCGCTTCCTGGAGCACTTCCAGCTGGCCCGAATGCAGGAAGTCTGCGTTCGGATCGGCGGACGAACCCTTGATGAAGACGTAATTGCCGGTCGGCTGCGCCTCGAAGACCGCGCGCGCCTGCATGCGTCCGACTTCCTTGTTGTCGAAGGTCAGGTAGAACGCATCGGGATGCTCGATCAGGCGGTCGTAACCGACAACGGGGATGCCTTCGTTGACCGCGTTTTCCACGGCGGGAACGACAGCCGAAGCATCCTGGGCCAGGATGATGAGCGCGTCGGCGCCTTGCGAGATCAGCGATTCCACGTCGGTCAGCTGCTTGGATGCCGAGGACTGGGCGTCGGCGGAGATGTAGCTGTTGCCGGCCTCTTCGATGGCTGCGCGCATGGCGGCTTCATCGGTCTGCCAGCGCTCTTCCTGGAAGTTGGACCAGGAGACACCGATGACCTTGCCTTCTGCCTGCGCGTAGCCCGACATGGCCAGCGACATGGCAGCACCCGCCAGCATGGCGGTTGCGAAACGTTTCATGATATTCCTCCCTGTAAACGCCCGTGTCGAGCGTTCGATAGCCTCAATTGAAGCCCTTTTTTTCGAGCCTCGAAAAAATTAATGACTCACCTTTCCAATCATGTCAACATCGTTGGCCCTGCCCCTGCGCGCCCCGCGCAGGCACGGCAGCGGGAGGAGAAAAGATGACAGGCGGGGTTCGACATGACGATCTGCGTCGGCAGAACCGCACCATGGTGCTGTCGGCCGTGCGGAGCGTTCCTGGTGTCTCACGTACTGAGATTGCGCGTCGAACGGGGCTGAGCCACTCGACGATTTCGGCCATCTCGTCGGACCTCATCGAGGAGGGCATCCTGCGGCAGGCAAAGCCCGAGGGGCAGGCCGAGTCGCGTCGGGGACGGCCGCAGGTGGCGCTGGAGACCAATCCCGATGCCGCGCGCGTCGCCACGGTGGTGCTCACGTTAAACACGCTTTCACTCAGCCTGTTCGACTATTCGGGCAAGAGCGTCTCGGAACGGCATTGCCGGCTGCCGACCGCTTCCGTGGGGCGACGGGAACTGACCGACCGTATCGGCGACGAACTGGCGGCACTCATGGGCGGCTGCACGACCGGCGGCCCATGCCTGCGCATCACCATGGCCGTTCAGGGCATCGTGGATGCGCGCGGGCGCGAGATGCTGTGGTCGCCGATCACGCCCCACACGCATATTCCGTTGGCCGAAATCCTCGAAGCCCGCTTCGGCATACCGGTCGCCGTCGAGAACGACTGCAACATGATCGCCATCGCCATCCGCGAGCGCACGCCGGATCGCTATCGGGACAATCTGGTCGCCGTCCTTCTGTCCAACGGCATCGGCATGGGCCTCATATTGGGGGGGCGGCTCTTTACCGGGACCATCTCGTCGGGGGGCGAGTTCGGCCATATGATCCATGTCCCCGACGGCGCGCTGTGCCGCTGCGGCCGACATGGCTGCATCGAGGCCTATGCCGGCAATTACGCCATCATGCGCAACGCGCGGCGCCAAGGCGAATGGGCATTGCCGGAATCCGACATCAGCGAACAGGAGATGGTGGCGCTGGCCGTCGAGGCGCGTGCCGCCGAAGGCCCCGAAAGAGAAGCATTCCGGCGGGCGGGGCGCGCCATCGGCTATGGTCTCGGCAGCCTGTTTGCGCTGATCGACCCCGCGCCGGTGGCGATCGTGGGTCCCGGTACTGCCGCGTTCGACATCATCGAGCCGGCGTTGCGAGAGGCCCTGCTCAACACGGCCGGCGGCCAGGACGCCGGCCCGCTACGCTTCGAACTCGAACTGGACGAGCGCCCGCTGATCCGGGCCGGCTGCGCCCACAGCGCGCTCGCCTATCTCGACGAGAGCGTGTTCGCGCTGCAGGCAGGCAGCCTGCAGCCGGCCGGCGTGGCCTGAAAAGACCGTCAGGCCTTCAGGCGTCCGCTCACGGCCTCGCCGCCGATCCACTTGTCGATCATTTCGAGCAGGAGCCGCGGGCTGATCGGCTTGGACAGATAATCATCCATGCCAGCGTCGATGCAGCGCTCCCTGTCACCTTTCAACGCATGGGCGGTGACGCCGATGATGGGCGTACGCGACTGCTGGCCCGCTTCCGTCTCCCGGATGCGACCCGTCGCCTCCAGCCCGTTCATCTCCGGCATGGACACGTCCATGAGGATCATGCGGGGGCTCATTTCCGACCAGGCCCTGACGGCGAGGGCACCATTGCCCACAATCTCGAAGGTCAGTCCCGTTTCCGAGAGGATCTGGGTAAAGACCAACTGATTCACCTCGTTGTCCTCGGCGACCAGAATGTCGACGCGATGCAGGCCGTCCGAAGCCGCCAGGCGGGGCGCCACCGCTTCCAATGGCGCAACAGGCTCCGCCGGAGCGGGCACGACCGAACGCGGTTCGGGGGCAGGCGCCACGGCGGATCGCGTGACCGATAGCGGTTGCTGGCGTCGTTTCTGGATCGTCTCGACAAGTGCTTCCAGCAAGGCAGAGGAGCGCGCCGGCTTGGTCAGTTGCACGTCGATGCCCAGATCGGCGCCAAGGCCCGGTGCAAGCGCCTGATCGACCGAGGAGAGGAGCACGATCGGCGTGTCGCGGATGCCGTCATTGCGCCTGACCTCCCGAGCCACGTCCAGCCCCGACATGCCGGGCATCTGGTGGTCGAGCACGATACAGTCGACGCCAATGCCGAAACCGGTGGCCGCCTTGAGCACGTCGATGCCCTCGACGCCGCTTTTCGCCGCGCAGGAATCGAATCCCCATGAGGCCATCTGTTCCATCAGGATGGAACGGTTGATCTGGTTGTCGTCGACGATCAGGATGCGTGCGCCCGTGACGTCGATGGGCGTCACCTTCTGCGCCTCGCCGACATCCGCCTTGGGCAGAAGCAGTTCCACCCAGAATGTCGAGCCCTGGCCCTCGACGCTGTCGACGCCGATGCGTCCACCCATCAGATCGACCAGTTTCGAGGTGATCGCGAGGCCGAGCCCCGTGCCCTCGTGGCGCCGGGTCGACGATGCGTCGACCTGGCTGAATTTGTCGAAAACGGCGGCCAGCTTGTTTTCAGGGATGCCGATGCCGGTATCGGTGACAGCAATGCGCAGCTCCGTGCCGTCGGAAGTCTCGGTTCCCGTCACTTCCAGAAGCACGTGCCCCGCATCTGTGAACTTGACGGCATTGCCCATGAGGTTCGTGACGATCTGCCGGATGCGTCCGGCATCGCCGACATGGTGCTCGCAGAGACCGGGCTGGAAACGCACGATCATCTCGAGGTCCTTCTCCTTCGCGCGCGTCGTCATCAACGTGGCGACGTCCTCAACCGCTTCGGCGAGATTGAAGGGCGCGGGATCGAGCACCATCTGGCCGGCATCGATCTTCGAGAAATCGAGAATGTCGTTGATGATCGTCAGAAGCGCGTTGCCCGACTTCATGATGATGTCGGTGAAGGTCTTCTGCTTCTGGTCGAGCTGCGTCTTCGAAAGCAGTTCGGCCATGCCGAGGACGCCGTTCATCGGAGTGCGGATTTCATGGCTCATATTGGCCAGGAACTCCGACTTGGCCCGATCCGCCAGGACGGCCTTGTGCTGCGCCGCCTCGAGTTCGGCCTCGCGCTGCTTCAAGTCGGAGATATCCGCGCTGGAACCGATCAGATGGACGCGGCCGTCGCTGCCGATAAGGCGGCTCTTCCGCGCGATGAGGAAACGCGACGTGCCGTCGCGGTGGGGCACGACCTCCTCGAACTCGCTCATTCGTCCGGTTTCCAGCACCTCGCGGTCGCGTTCCGCAAAGGCACCTGCGTCGGCGCCAAAGAAATCGTCGTCGCGTTTGCCGATGGCTTCCTCCGGCGTGACGCCGGAAACGTCGCACCACGCCTTGTTGACGAACTCGAAACGCCGATCGGCATCCTTCACATAAGTGGAGACCGGCAGTTCATCGAGCACGTGGCTGAAGAGCTCGATCTTGTCCATGCTCTCGCGCAGAGCCTGCTCGCGCTGCTTCAGTTCGGAGATGTCGACGCGGACGCCGACATAGGTTCCATCCTCCAGGCGCGTATCGAAGGCCTGGAACCAGCGGCCATCCGGATTGGCGCGTTCGAAAACCCTCAGCCTGGCGTCGTACCGGGCCATGTAGCCGTCGATCCAGGCCTCGCGATCGCTGTCGTAAATGGCGTCGAGTTCGGGGTCGCCGCTCTGGCGGAAATAGCCCGCAGCGTGCGCGGTCTCCACCGCCTCGCGCAAGGGCTTGCCCGGCTGCATGGCGGGAACCATGGCGGGCAGCGCCTCCTGGACCTTGTTATTGGCGAGAACGAAACGATTGTCGCGATCATAGATGATCACGCCCGCCGGCAGCGATTCCAGAACGTTCGCGAGATGGCGGCGTGCCTGAACAGCCTCCATCTCGCGCCGCTTCATGTCGGTGACATCGAAGATGGAGCAGGCGAGATAGTTGCGGTCGGCGCCGGTCGTGACCCGGTTCTTGCGAACCAGGCGCGATCGCACGGCGTCATCCTCCTTATAGTCCTCCTCGATCTCAAAGAGCTCGCCGCTTTCAAGGACCTCGCGCTCCGTTCCCTCGAACTCCGCGGCGTCGGCGGGACCGACAAGGCTGGAGGCCGTCTTGCCGATCATACGGGAGGGCGTGGAGCCGAAGAAATCGGCGAAAGCCTTGTTGGCCATGACAAAGCGCAGCTTGTCATCCTTGACGAAGATCGGGTTTGGCAGGCTGTCGACGACGGCCTCGGCGAGGCGCGACATCTCCAGTGCCTCGGCGAGCTGACCTTCGCGCTGCTTCATCGCGGTGACGTCGTAATAGGAGATCAGCCGCTTGCCGTCGCTGAGCGGCGTGACACCGTAGATGCAGGTCTTGCCATCGGCGCGCGCGAATTCGCGGGGGGCAATCTCGCCGGTGCGAATCTCGTCGAGGCGCCACCGAACGAAGGCGTCCCATTCGGTGTCCGGCACGTCATAGATTCCGTTGTGCCGGTTGGCGGCGAGAATGGCCTCGAAGGACGCGCCGACAGGGGCAGTCTCGGGTGTCAGACCCCAGAAATCATAGAAGGCCTTATTGATCATGAGGGCGTTGAGATCGCGGTCGAGAAGAACCACCCCCAAATCCACGGTATCCAGCGTGAGGGTGAGATCGTGACGCAGGTGCTCGGCGCGCTGGGTCGCCCTGTCCAACTCCACTTCGCGCAGCTTCATCGCGGTGACGTCGTAATAGGTGACCAGTCGCTTGTCGTCGGAGAGCTTGTGGACGGCGTAGATCATCGTGCCGCCATCGGCGCGCCGGATTTCCTGCTGCGCGACTTCGCCGCCCCGCAGCGTCTCGATGCGGGCATCCACATAGTCTGCCCATTCATCTTCCGGCACGTCGTAGACACCGCATTCACGTGCCTTTTCGAACATCCCGCGCGCCGAGATGCCGATCGGCACGTCCTCGGGATCGATGTTCCAGATCTTGAAATAGGCCTGGTTGACGATGACCGTGTCGAGATTTCCGTCGAGGACCACCACGCCGAGATGCATTGCATCGAGGATGCGCTTCATATCTTCCAGCAGCTGCTCAGAAGCTTGCCGCGCCCGCTCGACCTCGAGTTCCCGGTTCTTGTTGGCGGTGATGTCGGTACAAATCGAGATCTGTCCACCATCATCCACCGGCATTGTCCGGTGCAGGATCCAACGCCCATCCGCGGTGAGCAGCTCCGTCTGGGTCGCAGTCTTCTGCGGCGCGCTCGAGGTAAGAGCCTCCCTCAGCTCTTCGAAACCGTCCGCCCACATCCCGCGTTCGCCTGCGGCCTGCACGACGGCGTGGAGCGACACGCCCGGAACCAGAACGTCTTCCAGCATGGGAAACATGTCCAGCAGGCTGGTATTGTGCAGAAGCATGCGGCCGGCGCCATCGAAGTAGCAGAACGCGTCGTCGATCGCGTTCAGTCCGGCGATCAGACGCTGGGCGATGGAGTCGGAAGCAGCCGGGACAGTATCACTGGCCCGAGGTCCTCCCATGCGTGACATCATGCGCGAGACGTCCCGGCCGATGCCGCGATAACCCGCAAATTCCCCATGCGCGTCGAAGAGCGGCCGCCCGGAAATCGAGATCATCCGGCTGCGGCCCTGCCGGTCTTCCAGAAAATAGACGAAGTCGCGGAAAGGCTGGCGTGCCTCGATCTCTTCAAGGTGGCGCGCGGCATCGACATCATGCGCGGCTTCCTTGCGGAGATAGGCAGTCCGGGAACGGCCGATGAACTGTTCCGGCCGATGGCCGGTGCAGCGCCGAAAACCCTCGCTGATGCGCCGGAACCGATGCTCCGCATCGGTCTCCCAGAACCAGTCGCCTCCCATGAGGCAGATTTCGGCCAGCTCTATGTCCTCGAGGCCGAAATCGGCAAAATCCCGGGCCAGTGCCTTGGCGGCATCCCTTGCAGTTCCACTCGCCACGCGCATCCCCCTGAAGCAGCATTTGCCGCCGACGATTTCCGGCTGGCCTCAGCATGAATCCAGTCGACCGCGATGGCGCGCGGTCGTGCTCAGGGCAATCTGGAGTAGAAGAATTAACGTTCGACTAAGATTAACCGGGCGCTAATCGCCGCATTAATGATTGTGGCGAAAAGCGGCTGGATCACGCAAATATCGAGGGTCGGCATAAAGATTAGTTGATGGTGTCGTGCAGAACCGCAGAGCCGGGCGCGCCGTAGACCCCCATGAACCGAACGGAACGAGACGGTTCGTCGAAATCCGAAACCGAAACATGTAAAGAGGGTCTTACGACATGTTCAAGCGCACCATTCTGGCAGCTACCGCCGCCATCGCCATCACCGGCTACGCCCATGCCAACAATCATCAGGCCGACATCGTCGACACCGCCGTGGCGGCCGGCAATTTCGAGACCCTCGTTGCGGCCGTCGAAGCCGCCGGTCTGGTCGATACGCTGAAGGGCGAAGGTCCATTCACCGTCTTCGCGCCGACCGACGAGGCGTTCGCCGCACTGCCCGACGGCACGGTCGAGTCGCTCCTCCAGCCGGAGAATCGTGACCAGCTGATCTCGATCCTCACCTACCACGTCGTACCCGGCGCGGTGATGTCGGGCGACCTCGAGGACGGCATGATGGCCGCGACCGTCGAGGGCTCCGAAGTGACCTTCAGCCTCGCCGATGGCGCGATGGTCGACGGCGCCAACATCGTGCAGGCCGACATCGAGGCCTCGAACGGTGTCATCCACGTCATCGACGCCGTGATCATGCCCGGCGAGTAACACCGGCTTCTTGCCTCCAGCAGGTTGCACCAGCGCCCCGTCCCGCAGATCGCCGGACGGGGCGTTTTCATTGCGGCGGGGCGGGTTTGGCGGGGCGGTTGGCAAGGCCTGCCTCAACAAGGTAGTTTGCGCTGCGCGACCATGAAGGGCGCGCTCTTCCGGTAACCGTCCGACCATGTCCTTCGTCATTCCCATCCTCGGCGGCATCGGCCTGTTCCTCATCGGTGTCTCGATGATGACGGAGGGGCTCAAGGCGGCGGCCGGCGCATGGCTCCAGCGGATCCTGGGCGCGGTCACCAGTTCGCCCCTGCGCGGTCTCGGCGCCGGCATCTTCATCACCGCCCTTGTTCGCTCGTCGAGCGCCGTGACGGTTGCCACGATCGGGTTCGTCAACGCCGGACTGCTGACATTGGCGCCTGCCGTCTGGGTGGTTTTCGGCACCAACATTGGTACCACCACCACGGCGTGGCTGGTGGTGCTGGCGGGGACGGGCTTCTCGGCGGCCACCATGGCGCTGCCGATGGTGGGCATCGGCATGATCCTGCGGCTGGTCGGCTCGGGGCGCCCGAGGCTCGGTGGTCTCGGCCAGGCAATCGCCGGATTCGGCGTCTTTTTCCTGGGCATCGGGTTCCTGCAGGACGGCTTCGACGACCTGACTCCGCTGCTGGAAGGTCTCGACCTCGATCCGGATGCATGGCTCGCCGTGCCGGCCTTCCTTTTGCTCGGCTTTGCGCTGACCGTGGTCACGCAATCCTCCAGCGCGGCCATCGCCATAGCACTGACGGCGAGCGCCGGCGGGTCGGTGCCGCTGATGCTTGCTGCCGCTGCGGTAATCGGCACCAATATCGGCACGACTTCGACCGCCGCCTTCGCGGCCATCGGCGCCACCGCCCCGGCGCGCCGCGTGGCCGCCGCGCACATCATCTTCAACGTTCTCACGGGGCTCATCGCGCTGACGCTGCTGCCGTGGCTGGTTGCGGCAAGCGCGGCGATCGCCGGCTGGGCGGGGGACGGGGGCACGACCGTCACGCTGGCCGTGTTCCACACCGTCTTCAACTGTCTCGGCGTGCTGGCCATCGCGGGCGTCGCGCCGCGGCTGATCGACTGGCTGGGTACCCGCTTCGTGACCCAGGAGGAAAGGATCGGACGGCCCCGCTTTCTCGACGCGACGCTGGTGGGCGTGCCCGAGCTGGCGCTGCGCGCGCTGGTGCGCGAGGCCGGGCACATGGCCGATATAGGCTTCGAGGTGGCCCGCGCACGCGTCGGGGAGAACGAGGATGCACGGCTGCGGGTCGCGGGCATGCATATGGGCGCCTTGAGGCTCGGCAAGGAAATCCGTACCGTAATCGGACGCCTGGGCGGCGAGCAGCTTTCCGGCCCGGTCGCAACCGCCATACCGGACATCATCCGCGGGGTTCAGCACATCGAGGAAGTGCTGCGTGTCTCCAACCAGATCACACCGCCCACGGAGGGCATCGCGGGGACCGACGCGCTGATCGAGGAGCTGCGGCGCCTGACGCTCGACACCCTGCAGCGATGGGACGAGAGCCTGCCGGAGGGCGAGGCCGCGCCGCAGGCACGGGTCGAAGAGGCCTATCAACGGCTGAAGGAACGATTTCTGCGGGATGCGGGCAGGGGCATGGACGTCGACACGATGGAGCGCGGCTTTCTCCAGTCGCGGCTCCTGCGTCGGGTCGCCGAGGAAGCGCTGAAGGCGAGGCGCCGTCTGAAGCCGTGGGAGGTGCATCTGGAGACTGTGCTGCAAGGCGGGGCGGGCGAGCCTGCGACCCCGATGGAGCATTGAGCCGACGCGATATTGCCCGCGGTTGACCTCGGTCAACATGTCGCACCACCCAATGGCTTATGCGGCTCTGACATTGGAGTAAGCGCATCGTGGCTCAATCGATCTTCCGTACCGAGGGCGTGACCAAGGTCTATGGCTCTGGGCCGGCGGCGGTCCATGCGTTGCGCGGGGTCGACCTCGCTCTCAACGAGGGCGAACTGGTGGTCATGCTGGGCGCGTCGGGATCGGGGAAGTCGACGCTGCTGAATATTCTGGGTGCGCTGGACACGCCGACGGCGGGACGGGTCTTCTTCCGCGACCGCGAGTTGACGAAGCTCTCCGATGCCGCCCTGACGGCCTTTCGGCGCGACCATGTCGGCTTCGTGTTCCAGTTCTACAACCTTGTGCCTTCGCTGACGGCGCGCGAAAACGTGGCGCTGGTGACCGAGATCGCGAAGAACCCGATGCGACCGGAGGAGGCGCTGGAGCGTGCCGGCCTGCCGCACCGCATGGACCATTTCCCGGCCGAACTGTCGGGCGGCGAGCAGCAGCGGGTGGCCATCGCGCGCGCCATCGCCAAGCGGCCGGACGTGCTTCTCTGCGACGAGCCGACCGGTGCGCTCGACAGCAAGACCGGCGTCACCGTCCTGGAAGCGCTCGTTGCGATCAACGACGAGCTGGGCACGGCGACGGCGCTGATCACGCATAATGTCGGCATCCAGAAGATCGCCCATCGCGTGGTAATCCTCGCCGATGGCCGGGTATCGGAGGTGATCGAGAACGACAACCGAATCGCGCCCGCGGAGGTGACCTGGTGATCAGCGCGCTGGACCGCAAATTGCTGCGCGATCTGCGCCGGATCTGGGCGCAGAGCGTCGCCATCGCGCTGGTCATGGCGTGCGGCGTGGCGATGCTGATCATCTCCTTCGGCACGCTGCAGAACCTCACGCAGACCCGTGATGCCTATTACGAACGCAACCGGTTTGCCGAGCTGTTCGCATCCGCAACGCGTGTCCCCTACGATCTGCTGGCGGAGATCGCGGCCATCGATGGCGTGGCGCAGGCGGAGGCACGCATCGTCGACTATGTGGTGCTCGACATGCCGGAAATGGTAGAGCCCGGCATGGGCCGCATCGTTTCGCTGCCCGAGGACGGGGAGCCCGTCCTCAACGTGCCGCTGCTCCGGCTGGGGCAATTGCCGGACCCGACGAGCGTCGACGAGGTTGCCGTCTCCGAACCCTTCGCCAATGCGCACGGACTTCGTCCGGGTGACAGTTTTCGTGCGATCGTCAACGGGCAGGCCCGTGATCTCCTCGTGAGCGGGATCGCGCTTTCGCCCGAATATATATACACGATTGGACCGGCGACCCTGCTGCCCGACAATCGCCGGTTCGGCATCTTCTGGATGAGCCATCATTCGGCGGCATCCGGCTTCGATCTCGACGGCGCCTTCAACGATCTGACGCTCCGGCTGACGCCGGGAGCCGACCCCGCGCCGGTGATCGCCGCCGTCGACGAATTGCTCGACCCCTATGGCGGTACCGGCACGTCTGACCGCGATAGCCAGATGTCGCATGCATTCCTCAAGCAGGAACTCGAGCAGTTGCAGGCGCTGGCCTGGATCATGCCTCCGATCTTCTTCGTCGTCTCCGCCTTCCTAGTCAACATGGTGCTGGGCCGACTCATCGCGCTGGAACGCCAGCAGATCGGACTGATGAAGGCGGTCGGCTATTCGACCTTCGAGATCGCCGTCCACTATCTGAAGCTGGCTGCGCTGGTCGGCGTTATGGGCGTCGTGTTGGGCTGGGGCGCGGGCATGTGGGTGGCCGACGGGATGACCGAGCTCTACGGCGAGTTTTTCCAGTTTCCATATCTGGTCAGTTCGCCTTCCACGGCCGCCTTCGCGATCTCGGGTGTGTTGGCCATGGCCACGGTGCTGGCCGGCGCCTTTCGCGCCGTGCAGGGGACGGTGCGCCTGAGGCCCGCCGTCGCCATGTCGCCGCCTGCACCGCCGAAATTCACGCAGGGCCTGGTCGACCGGGTCGGACGCGGCTTGCGGTTGCGCCAGACGACGATGATGATCCTGCGATCCATCACGCGCTGGCCGGGGCGTGCTGCCGTGACGCTGTTCGGCGTCGCGGCCTCCGTGGCGGTGCTCGTCGGCTCCTTCTTCTTCTTCGATGCCGTCGAGGTGATGAAGGACGAGATGTTCTCGCTGTCGAACCGCCAGCAGATGACGCTCACCTTGACCCGCGAACAGACGCTCCAGGCGGTCGACGATGCGCGCCACCTGCCCGGCGTTCTCACGGTGGAGGGTGGCTATGCCGTGCCCGTGCGCCTCTCCCACGGATCGCGCCAGAGCCTGCAGAGCCTGCAGGCCCGCAGCAACGGCACGGAACTCGTCCGCCTGCTCAACCGCGACCGCCAGCCGGTCGCGATGCCGAGCCGCGGCCTCGTCCTGCCCGAACTGCTGGCGCTCGAACTCGATGCACAAGAGGGCGATCTGATCGCGGTCGAGTTCTTCACCGGACACCGCGAGACCCATATCGTGCCGGTCGCTTCGGTCGTGCAGCAGACGCTCGGCGAAGCCGCCTACATGCGCGACGAGGCACTGCATGCGCTCCTGCGCCAGGCGCCGCGGGTCAACCAGCTCAATCTTCTGATCGACGAGGCCCAACTGCCGGCCCTCTATGCGCAAATCAAGGAGACACCTGGCATCAGCGGCGTGGCGTTGTGGCGCGAGGTGCGGCAGCGCTTCGACGAGCAGCTCAACGAGAACCTGTTTACCAGCGTACTGATCTACGCCACGCTTGGCGTGCTGATCACGGTGGGCGTGGTCTATAACGCGGCCCGCATCCAACTCTCCGAACGCGCCTATGAACTCGCCAGCCTGCGCGTGCTCGGTTTCTCGCGCGGCGAGGTGAGCTATGTGCTCGTCGGCGAGATCATGTTCCTGACGGTGATCGGGCTGCCGGTCGGCTGGCTGGCCGGCTATGGCTTTGCCGCCTTGTCGGCGGAGGGCCTGTCGTCGGAGCTCGTCAACATTCCGCTGGTCGTTTCGACGAGCACCTATGGCTGGGCGACAGTGCTGGTCTTTGTCTCCGCGCTCGTTTCCGTTCTCATCGTGCGCCGCCGGCTCGACAGGGTCGACCTCGCCAGCGCGCTCAAGCAGAAGGATTGATCGATGTCGAAGATCCGTATCGCCGTGATTTCGGTTGCCGCCGTCGCGGCGGCCGGCGCCCTGACCTGGGCGTTCTGGCCCGAGCCGGTGCCGGTCGACCTCGCCACGGTCGAGCGCGGCCCGATGGAGGTTACCGTGTCGGCTAACGGCGTGACACGGATCCGCGATACCTATCTCGTGACGGCGCCGATCGCCGGCACGACGACACGGTCGCCAGTCGAAGTGGGCGACGATGTCGTCGCGAACGAAACCGTGGTGGCGACGATCCAGCCGGCCGCACCCGCCCTTCTCGATGCCCGGGCCCGCGCCCAGGCAGAGGCCGCGGTAGAGGAGGCGGTGGCCGCGCTGCGCCACGCGCAGACAAATGTCGAGCGGGCGGAAGCCGATCTCGATCACGCGCAAAACCAATATGAGCGCACCCGAAGGCTGGCGGAGCAGGGCACGATCCCGCTGCGCATGCGCGACGATGCGGCACTGCAGCTGCGCACGGTCGAATCCGCCCTGGAAGCAGCGCGCACCGATGTGGTCCGGCAGGAGGCCACGCTGCGGCGAACGCGTGCGCAGCTGCTCGGCCCGGAAGGCGAAGGTGGCCCCCGCGAGCCAGGCGAATGCTGCGTGCGCATTCATGCGCCCGCTTCGGGCAGCGTGTTGTCGATCGAGAATGTCAGCGCCCGGCTCGTGCAGGCCGGCGAGCCGCTGCTCACGATCGGGCGCCCTGACGAGCTGGAGATCGAGGTCGAACTCCTGTCGGCCGACGCCGTGCGCATCAGCGAGGGTGCAGCCGCTCATATCGGCCGCTGGGGCGGGCCGGGCGAACTGGCGGCGCGGGTCCGCCGCATCGAACCATCCGCCTACACGCGGGTTTCGGCACTCGGCATCGAGGAGCAGAGGGTGCGCGTGCGTCTCGATCTTCTCACGCCAAGCGACGAGCGCGCCGGGCTTGGCGACAATTTCCGGGTCTTCGTGCGGGTCGTCGAATGGGCGGGGGAGGACGTGCTGCGCGTGCCTGTCGGCGCGCTGTTTCGTGCCGGCGAGAACTGGGCGGTCTACCGCATGGCGGAAGACGACAGGGCCCGAATGGTCCTGGTCGAGATCGGCCGGCGCACCGCGCTGGAGGCGGAGGTGCTGTCCGGGCTGGAGACCGGAGACCGGGTGGTGCTGTATCCCGCCGACCGCATCGACGAAGGCACCAGTGTGGTCGATCGCGCCGCACTCTAGGGCTTGCGCGAGGTCAAGGACGGCAAAGCCGTCCTCGCGCGATGGTGCCGCGACATCGACCGGAGCATGACATGACCGTTCTCAAGGAGCCGCCGCGGCTTGAAGATCTCGCTGCGCAGCCCGTGCCGCGCTATACTTCCTATCCGACCGCACCGCATTTTTCCGCCGACATCGACGGTGAACGCCACGCCGACTGGTTGAGGCAGGCCGGGATGGCTGCCGGACCGGCTTCGGTCTATCTGCATGTGCCTTTCTGCCGCTCCATGTGCCATTATTGCGGCTGCAACACGCGGGTATCGCGGCGCGACGATCCGATCCGTGATTACGCGCGGGTGCTCCGCGACGAAATTGCCCTTTCGGCTTCGCTGACAGGCCGCATGCGGGTCGAACATCTCCATTGGGGTGGGGGTACGCCCAACCTTCTGCCGCCCGACAGCTTCGAGATGCTGGTCGAGGCCCTGGACCGTCATTTCGATCTCGCGCCGGCGCTCGAGCATGCGATCGAACTGGATCCGCGCCATGTGGGGGAGGAAAATGTCCGGCTCCTGGCGCGGCGCGGCGTCAACCGCGCGAGCCTGGGCGTTCAGGATCTGCACCCCGCCGTGCAGATCGCGATCGGGCGCGTCCAGCCTTACGAGAAGGTGCGGGTGGCGGCGGAGCGTCTGCGCGCAGCCGGCATCGCCGCCCTGAATTTCGACGTCATGTACGGGCTGCCCTTTCAGTCGGTCGACACGATCCGCCGCACGGCCGAACAGGTCGCCGGCCTGGCGCCGGACCGCATCGCGCTGTTTGGCTACGCGCATGTGCCCTGGATGAAGAAACACCAGCGGCTGATCGACGAGACCGCCTTGCCGGACGCCGCGCAGCGGATGACGCTGGCCCGGGCGGCACGCCAGGTGTTCGTCGAAGCCGGTTATGTCGAGATAGGGATCGACCATTTTGCGCTGCCGGGCGACGCCATGGCGCAGGCGCTGCGCGATGGCGCGCTGCGACGCAACTTCCAGGGCTATACGACCGACTCCGCAGAGACGCTTATTGGACTGGGCGTTTCCTCCATCGGCCGCACGCCGGCGGGCTTCGTGCAGAACGCCAGCGACGAGGGCGCCTGGCGCCGGGCGGTGGCGGCGGGGAGATTGGCGTCCGCGCGCGGCAAGGCGTTCGAGGGAGAAGATCTGGTGCGGGCCGCAGCGATCGAACAGCTTCTGTGCTTCTTTTCCGTCGATCTCGAGGCGGTCGCGGCTGCGCATGGGCATGATGCGTCGATCTTCGACGCCGACATCGCAAGCCTCGCGGAGTTCAGGCAGGCCGGCTGGCTGCGGATCGAGGCCCGCAAGATCTCGATCGACGCTCACCAGTGGGAACTGGCGCGGCTGGTTGCCAGCCGCTTCGACACTTATCTCGGCCGCGCTGGCCGCCATTCGGCGGCGGTCTGAGGGCCGCGCCCCCGGCATACCGGCCGCGGCTTCAGGCCGGGGGAATGGCGCCGGTCCGGCGGCGTGCGCTTACCTCTGCCATCCAGATGCCGCCGAGCACCATCGCCATCGCCACGGCATGGTAGGCATGGAAAGCCTCGCCCAGGATCAGTATGGAGAGGATCGTTCCGAAAATCGGCACGGCGTTGATGAACAGACCCGCCCTGTTGGCGCCGATCATCTCGACGCCGCGGATGTAGAAGATCTGGGAAAGAACGGAAGGAAAAAGCGCGGTATAGGCAACCACTGCCCAGCCGCGCAGGTCGGGCAGGATGATCTGGCCGCTCTGGAACTCCCATAGGAGGAAGGGCAGGGACGAGACGAGTGCCGACCCGGCCAGCACGATCATCAGGCTCTGCCAGTGGATCGCGGGCTTGAAGCGCAGCGCCACCGTGTAGCCGGCATAGACGATGACGGCGGCCACCATCAGCGCATCGCCCAGGTTGACGTCGAGCTCGGCCAGCCGCCGGAGATCGCCATGGCTGGCGGTCAGCGCAACGCCGATGACGGAAAGCGCAAGCCCCAGCAATTGCAGCCATGTGGCACGCTGCGAAAACGCCAGGAAATTCACCAGGAAGATCACCATGGGAATGGCGGCCTGCTCGATCGATACGTTGATCGCGGATGTCATGGTCAGGGCGCTGTAGAGCGCGGCGTTGAAGAAGGTGAAGCCGACGGAGCCCAGCACGAAGAGGAACGGCAGATGGCGCCTGGTTTCCGGCCAGTCGGCGACGAACTGGCGCCAGCCGATGGCCAGCAGCATGGCCAGTCCGAACACCCAGCGCAGCGTCGTCAGCGCCATGGGCGAGACGTGACCCACCGCGAGCTTGCCCGCAACCGCGTTGCCGCCCCAGAAGAGGGCGGTGAGGAGAAGCAGGACATAGGCGTTGCGTGGCATGGCAGGGCTTTTGCGGCGGGCAGGCACCCTTAGACGGCTGCAACTCCGCTGGCAAACGCGGAAATCCGCTCCTGCGCCTGGCAATATTGCGCGCGGGTCTCGCATCCGGTGCCTTGTGACGCTATAGAGGCGCGAAAAACATGGGCGCCGGGCGCCCGATCCGCTTCGAGAGAGGGAAAGAATTCATGGCCAATGTTGTGGTCGTCGGCTCGCAATGGGGTGACGAGGGCAAGGGCAAGATCGTCGACTGGCTGTCGGAGCGTGCGGATGTCGTGGTGCGCTTCCAGGGTGGCCACAATGCCGGCCATACGCTGGTCGTCGACGGCAAGGTCTACAAGCTTTCGCTGCTGCCTTCCGGCGTCGTGCGTTCCGGCAAGCTGTCGGTCATCGGCAATGGTGTCGTCTTCGACCCGCATGCCTTCGTGGCCGAGGTTGGCCGCCTTCGCGAGCAGGGTGTCGAAATCGGTCCGCACTGCCTGAAAATCGCCGAAAACACGGCGTTAATCCTGTCAGTACATCGGGAACTGGATGCCTTCCGCGAGGATGCGGCGTCCAATAGCGGAACCAAGATCGGCACGACCCGCCGCGGCATCGGCCCGGCCTATGAAGACAAGGTCGGCCGCAGGGCGATTCGAGCAATGGACCTCGCGGACATGGATACCCTGCCGGCCAAGGTGGACCGGCTCCTGACGCATCACAATGCGCTGCGGCGCGGGCTGGGCCAGCAGGAAGTGTCGCATGATACGCTGATGGACGAACTCGGCGCGGTCGCGTCCGAGATCACGCCTTATGTGGACCGCGTCTGGAAGAGCCTCGACGAGGCGCGCCGCGCGGGCCGTCGCATTCTGTTCGAGGGCGCGCAGGGCACGCTTCTGGACATCGACCATGGGACCTATCCCTTCGTCACCTCGTCCAACACGGTGGCGGGACAGGCGGCGACGGGCGCGGGCGTGGGCCCGGGCACGATCGGATACGTGCTGGGCATCACCAAGGCCTACACGACGCGCGTCGGCGAGGGCCCGTTCCCGACCGAGCAGGACAACGAGGTCGGCGAATTCCTCGGCACGCGCGGGCGTGAATTCGGCACCGTGACGGGACGCAAGCGGCGCTGCGGCTGGTTCGACGCCGTGCTCGTGCGCCAGGCCGTCGCGGTCAACGGGATCGACGGCATCGCGCTGACCAAGCTCGACGTGCTCGACGGCATGGACGAGATCAAGGTCTGCACGGGCTACATGCTCGATGGCGAGCCGATCGACTATCTGCCGGCCAGCCAGGGCGCCCAGGCGCGGGTGGAGCCGGTCTACGAGACACTGGAAGGATGGTCCGGCACGACGGCCGGCGCGCGTTCCTGGAACGACCTTCCCGCACAGGCGGTCAAGTATGTCCGTCATATCGAGGAACTGATCGGGGCGCCGGTCGCGCTTCTGTCGACCAGCCCGGAGCGGGACGACACGATACTTGTGACCGACCCCTTTCAAGATTAGGTTCAAACGCCGCCAAGTCGCGGTAGCAAATACGCGACTTGGCGGACAATGATGTGGGGCTTTAACTGAATGGCAGATTTCGTAGCCGTCTTGCGCAAGACAATCGACGGTCTCGAGCACAACACGCCCGAGGCGCGCGAAAAGGTCTTCGCCAAGGCCCGCAATGCCATCGACAGCAAGCTGGCTTCCATGAACCCGCCGCCGCCGCAGGTGGTGGCGGACCGGCAGCGCAAGACGCTCGAAGACGCGATTGTCGCCGTGCGCGCGGAGTACGAGCCGCCCGTCGAGGACGATTTCGAGGATTTCCTCGGTGCGTTCGAGGCTGAGGCGGGCGATGCCGGCAAGTCGGAGGCCGACGGCGCCGCTGTGCCCGTGGTGCCTCTGGCGGCGGGGCCGGCGGAGCGGGTCGAGGGCGATGTCGCACCCTACGGGCAAGAAGTCCCGGACGAATCAGCTCCAGCGCCGGGGTTCGGCGATTCGGAGCAGCCCTCGGAGGATTCATCTGATCACGCCGGCCCGGTCTTCGAGCCGCGCAACGATGCGGCGGCGCCCGTTGCTGCCGATGACGAAGGCGTTTCCGGTGCCGGGGCGGCTTCGGAGGAGACCGTCGGCGCCAGGCGCCCGGTGCGGCCAAAGCGCCGTCGCACCGGCACACTGGCGATAGCCGCGGCACTGATCCTCCTGATCGGCGCCGGCGCCTATGCCTACTGGCTCAACCCCGACCGCGTGACCGCACTGTTCGGGACGACGCCGGCCGTCGAGTCCGTGGCAACGGATGGCGAGGCCACGACCGATGCGGCGGAATCTGCCACGCCGGAAGAAGAGGCTCCCGCCGCCGAGGCCGCGGAAGCGGCGCCGCCGCCGGTCGCGGCCGACGATCCCGAGAAATTCACGCAGCGGCTTCTGCCGGACGGCAGCGAGGTCGATGAGGGGCCGGCTGGCGAACAGCGGCGCATCGGCGAAGGAACCTCCGTGGCAAGTTCGACGGGTACCTCGGACGAGCAGCCGGCCAGCGCTCCCTCGAGCAGTGCCCAAGTGCCGGTCGGCCAACGCGCGATCTTCTACGAGCAGACGACGAGCACGGCGGAAGGTTCGGCAGAGACCGGTTCGGTCGTCTGGTCTCTGGTGCAGGAATCGCCGGGGGGCGACGCCCCGCCGGAACCCGCCATTCGCGGCGAGGTGACGATCCCCGGTCACAGCCTGCAACTGCGCATGACGATCAGGCGAAATGCCGACCAGACCCTGCCGGCCGGCCACATCATGGAGATGATCTTCCTGACGCCGGAAAATTTCGCGGGCGGTGCAATCGACAGCGTGCTGCGCGTCGCCATGAAGAACACGGAAGAGGAGACGGGCAACTCACTGCTCGGCATACCCGCCAAGATCGCGGACGGCTTCTTCCTGTATGCACTGAGCGACGCGGCGGCGGAGGTAGAAACCAATCTGGAACTGATGCGGGGCCAGAGCTGGATCGACGTTCCGATCATCTACCGCTCAGGCCGCCGCGCATTGATGACGATGGAAAAGGGCCTGACAGGCGAACGCATCTTCAACGAGGCGATCGAGGCCTGGCAGAATCAGAACAGCGGCTGAGCCGGCGCGGCCGCCGCGGGGCTCAGCCCGCGTCGGCCTCGATGGTGCGCAGCGCCTGCTGGCGCCGTTTGGCGTTGGCCTGAACGGCCTCCTGTACCTTCTCGAAGGCACGAACCTCGATCTGACGCACGCGCTCTCGGCTGATGTCGAACTCGCCGGAGAGTTCTTCGAGCGTCATCGGGTCCTCGGCCAGGCGGCGCGCCTCGAAGATGCGGCGCTCGCGCTCGTTCAGCACGTCCAGGGCCTCGCTCAGCATCGAGCGACGCTGATCGAGTTCGTCCTGCTGCACAAGGATTTCTTCCTGGCTCTGGTGGTCGTCGACGAGCCAGTCCTGCCATTCGCCGGATTCACCTTCGGCCGCGCGGATCGGCGCATTCAGCGAAGCATCGCCGGAGAGGCGCCGGTTCATGGAGACGACTTCTGCCTCGCTCACGTTCAGCCGGGTGGCGATCTCCGTGATCTGTTCAGGCTTGAGGTCGCCGTCGTCGAGCGCCTGGATCTTGCCCTTCACCTTGCGCAGGTTGAAGAACAGCCGTTTCTGGTTGGCGGTGGTGCCCATCTTGACGAGGCTCCAGGACCGCAGGATGTATTCCTGAATTGAAGCCTTGATCCACCACATGGCATAGGTCGCCAGGCGGAAACCACGCTCCGGCTCGAATTTCTTCACGGCCTGCATGAGGCCAACATTGCCTTCGGAAATGACCTCGCCGATCGGCAGGCCGTAGCCGCGATAACCCATGGCGATCTTGGCCACGAGCCGAAGATGGCTCGTCACCAGCCTGTGGGCCGCATCGGGGTCGTCATGCTCGCCGTAGCGTTTTGCGAGCATGTATTCTTCCTGCGGCTCCAGCATGGGGAAGCGGCGGATCTCCTCCAGGTAACGGGACAGCCCGCCTTCGCCGGAAACGATACTCGGTAGTGACTGGGCCATGAAGCGCCCTCCTCTTGTCTGGTCCAATGTCCCCAACGCGTGGCGGACATGAGGCGCGACCGCCGGATGGCGCATCGCAATTGGTGCATTATAGGAATTTTTGCCGCGCGCGCACTCGAAAAATGAGATGCGAACGCTGTGTCACGAAAAACTGAACGTTTCGCTCACGTTTTCCTGGATCTGGTCACACCCAACGCTTCAGCGCGTCCCTCAGTTCCGCCAGATCGGCCGGAAGCGGGGTCTCGAAACGCATGGTGTCCCCGGTGCCGGGATGCCGGAATGCAAGCAGCGCGGCATGCAGCGCCTGACGTCCGAGGCCCTTCACCAGCGCGGCGGCCCGGGGCGGCAGGCGGTTGACCTTCGTTGCGAAGGCACGACCATAAGCAGGGTCGGCCAGAAGGGGATGGCCGATATGGGCCATGTGAACCCTAATCTGATGCGTGCGCCCGGTCTCCAGCCGACATTCGACCAGCGAGACGAAGGCCGGCCGGCCTGGTCCGAAATGTTCGAGCACCTTGTAGCGGGTCACGGCGTGGCGGGCGTCGGGGCGCCCCGGCGGCACGACCGCGCGCAGGGTCCGGTCGGCCCCCGCTCGGCCAAGCGGGGCGTCGATGCGCCCCGTTGCCAGCTCCGGTTCGCCCCACACGAAAGCCAGATAGGCGCGTTCCAGTTCTCCGTCGCGGCCATGGTCGGCAAAGGCCTCCGAAAGGCCGCGATGGGCGGTGTCCGTCTTCGCGACGACCATCACGCCGCTCGTGTCCTTGTCCAGGCGGTGCACGATGCCGGGTCTCTTCACCCCGCCGATCCCTGAAAGCGAATCGCCGCAATGATGGATCAACGCATTGACCAGCGTGCCGGACGGGTTGCCGGCACCGGGATGCACCACCAGCCCGGATGGCTTGTCGATGACGATCAGGTCGGAATCCTCGTGGAGGACCGAGAGAGGAATGTCTTCGGCGACCGGCGCGGCTGGCTCCGGCTCCGGCTGTTCGATCACGATCTCTTCGCCGCCCGACAGGCGGTGCTTGGGTTCGCGCACTGTGGCCGCACCCACCGTCACGCGGCCGACGCGGATCAGCGACTGCACGCGGCTGCGCGACAGGTCGGGCGCAAGCGCGGCGGCCAGAAACTGGTCCAACCGCTGGCCTGCGGCGTCGGGCCCCGCCGTCAGGGCTTTTCTTGCCGCCGCGGCTTGGATATCAGGGGCGCTCATCGCAAACCCTTGAACTGGACGCGCGCAGACATGGCAGACAGCAAGCCCGACCCGGCCGACGAGCAACTCGATCCCGCCGCCGAACGCGTTCGCCGCAAGCTGGTGCGTTTCATGGCCATCAATCTCGGGATCCTGTTTCTCGCCCTTATGGCGGTGGTCGCCGCCCTTGTCTACCGCGCCTTCCTGTCGAGCGGCCCTGACGAAACCCCGGCCATGATCACGGAGATCCCGACCCCGCCGCCAGGTTCCATGCTGACGGGCGAGATCGCGCTTCCCGACGGTGCGCGGGTGGTTTCGCATGCGCTCTCGGGCAACCGGCTGACGATCGACATCGAGGTGAGTGGCGAGCGCTCCATTCTGGTCTACGACATCGCCGAAGGCCGTATCATCGGCCGCTTCACGCTCAGCGGCGCGCGCTGATCCATGGCCGGCCGGCGTGTCGCCCTGGTGACGGTCGTCGTGGACGATTACGACGAGGCGGTCGCCTTTTACACGCAGAAACTCGGCTTCATGCTCGTCGAGGACACGGCGCTGGGCGCCGGCAAGCGCTGGGTGGTGGTGGCGCCAGGCAGCGGTTCGGCGGGCCTGTTGCTGGCGCGCGCGGCCGACGATCCTCAGCGCGCGCGTATCGGCGACCAGACGGGCGGCCGGGTCGGCTTCTTCCTGGAAACCGATGATTTCGATCGGGATCATGCCGCGATGCAGGCATCAGGCGTCACCTTCCTGGAGGAGCCCCGCCGCGAGCCCTACGGCACGGTCGCGGTGTTTGCCGATCTCTACGGCAATCTGTTCGACCTGATCGAACCGCGCCATTCTTGACTCCGCCGACAATTTGGGGTCTACAGCCGCCTAATTCCGCGACGAGTGAAAACTCCGAGCAACCGACCGGGGCGGCCCTTCCATTTTGGGCAGGATCCCGGAGGTCAACATCCGGCAGCGCGATGCGCCCCCGGATGCCATTCGGCTTTGGGTTTCAACCGGGCCGCGGAACCACTACTTCTCGGGTCGATCGACGCGAGATGTGAGGAAACCGGATGTTCGAGAACCTTCAAGAGCGCCTTGGCTCAATCCTGAACGGCCTGACCGGGCGCGGCGCGCTTTCGGAACAGGACGTTTCGGCCGCGCTGCGCGAGGTGCGCCGTGCGCTGATCGAGGCCGACGTCGCGCTGGAGGTCGTGCGTTCCTTCACCGACAAGGTGCGCGAGAAGGCCGTCGGGGCCGAGGTCCTGAAATCGATCAAGCCCGGCCAGATGGTCGTCAAGATCGTCCATGACGAGCTCGTCGAGATGCTCGGCTCCGAGGGCGAAACGATCGACCTCAACGCGCCTGCCCCCGTCGTCATCATGATGGTCGGCCTGCAGGGCTCGGGCAAGACGACGACGACTGGCAAGATCGCGCGGCGCCTGACCGACCGCCAGGGCAAGAAGGTCCTGATGGCCTCGCTCGACACGCGCAGGCCGGCCGCACAGGAGCAGCTCAAGCAGATCGGCGAACAGCTGTCGGTCGCGACCTTGCCGATCATCGCCGGCCAGGGGCCGGTCGAGATCGCCCGGCGTGCCGTCCAGGCTGCCAAGCTCGGCGGGCATGACGTGGTCATTCTCGACACCGCCGGCCGCACTCACATCGACGAGCCGCTGATGGCCGAGATGGCCGAGATCAAGGTCTCGTCCAATCCGCATGAGACGCTGCTCGTCGCCGACTCGCTGACCGGCCAGGACGCGGTCAATCTCGCGCGCTCCTTCGATGAGCGGGTCGGGGTAACCGGCCTCGTGCTCACCCGCATGGATGGCGACGGGCGCGGCGGCGCGGCTCTTTCCATGCGTGCCGTCACCGGAAAGCCCGTCAAGCTGATCGGCACCGGCGAGAAAATGGACGCGCTGGAGGAGTTTCATCCCAAGCGTATCGCCGACCGCATCCTCGGCATGGGCGACATCGTCAGCCTGGTCGAGCGGGCATCGGAAACCATCGACGCGGAAAAGGCCGCGGCGATGGCCAAGAAGATGCAGTCCGGCAAGTTCGATCTGAACGATCTCGCCGATCAGTTGCGCCAGATGCAGAAAATGGGCGGCATGGGCGGCATCATGGGCATGATGCCCGGCATGGGAAAGATGCAGGGCCAGATGGCCGCCGCGGGTTTCGACGACAAGACGTTCTCGCGCCAGATCGCCATCATCCAGTCGATGACGGCCAAGGAACGGGCCAATCCCGACCTTCTCAAGCACAGCCGCAAGAAGCGCATCGCGGCGGGCTCCGGCACCGATGCGGCGGCGATCAACAAGCTCTTGAAGATGCACCGCCAGATGGCCGACATGATGAAGGCGATGGGCGGCAAGGGGAAAGGCGGCGGCATGATGCGCGGCCTGATGGGCGGCATGGCCAACAAGATGGGGCTCGGCGGTCTGATGGGCGGCGGCATGCCGGATCTCTCCAAGATGGACCCCAAACAGCTCGAGGCGCTCAAGAAGCAGGCGGAGGCCGCGGGTCTCGGTGGCGGCATGCCCAAGGGTCTGCCGGGTGGCCTGCCTGGCCTTCCCGGCGGCGGACTGCCCGGGCTTCCGGGCGGACGCGGTCTTCCCGGCCTGCCGAAAGGCAAGAAATGATACCCACAATTGAAACCGACAGGCTAATCCTGAGAGCTCTCAAGCAAGCGGATTTCGAACCGCTTGCCGCTTTCTTCGAAAGCGACGCGGCACGTTTCGTGGGCGGACCGATGGACCGGGTCGCGGCCTGGCGCCACGTGGCGGCATCGGCCGGCAGCTGGGTGTTGCGCGGTTTCGGCGAGTTTGCTGTCGAGCACAAGGCAAGCGGCCGCATCGCGGGGCTCGTCGGCCCCTGGTTTCCGGAGGGATGGCCGGAAAAGGAGATCGGCTGGATCATCCTGCCGGAGTTCCAGAACAGCGGTTTTGGCTTCGAGGCCGCGGCGCGTGCGATCCGTTTCGTCTACGAGGATCTTGGCTGGACGACCGCGATCTCATGCATTGCGCGGGACAATCGCCCATCTGCGAGCCTTGCCGAGAAGCTGGGCGCTACGTGCGGCGGCGAGATGGAGTTCAAGCCCTATGGCAAGTTCCCCTTCTACCGCCATCTGTCGCCAGCGGCCTTCGTAGAGCATGTCGAGCGGAGGGCGTATTGTGACGGATAAGAGCGATACCGAGAAAGCGCGTGCGCAACTGGGCCAGTACCGCGCCTCGATCGACAACATCGACGCAGCCCTTATCCACATGTTGGCCGAGCGCTTTCGCTGCACGCAGGCGGTCGGCCATCTCAAGGCGACTTATGGCCTGCCGCCGGCCGATCCCTCACGCGAGGCCGAGCAGATCGCCCGGCTTCGCCGGCTGGCCGACGAAGCCAATCTCGACCCCGATTTCGCGGAGAAGTTCCTGAACTTCATCATCCGCGAGGTCATACGCCATCACGAGGCCATTGCCGCCGAAAACGGCGCCTCGCAGAAACAGTGAACTATTCCAAGGAGCAAATGAAATGGCACTGAAGATCCGTCTGGCACGCGCCGGCTCGAAAAAGCGGCCCTATTATCACATCGTCATCGCCGACGTGCGTTCGCCGCGCGACGGCCGCTTCATCGAGCAGGTCGGTTCGTGGAACCCGATGCTGCCGAAGGAGGGCGAACGCGTGAAGCTCAACGAGGACCGCATCAAGCACTGGATGAGCCAGGGCGCGCTGCCGACCGACCGCGTGCTGCGCTTCCTGGACCAGGCCGGCCTGGCCGCACGCCCGGCCCGCAGCAACCCGAAGAAGGCCGAACCCGGCCAGAAGGCTCAGGAGCGCCTGGCCGCTGCCAAGCAGGCCGAGGAAGAGGCAGCCGCAAAGGCCGCCGAGGCCGCCGAAGCCGCGAAGGCTGCAGCCGAAGCTCCCGCCGAGGAAGCTCCTGCGGAGGAAGCTGCTGGCGAAGAGGCGAAGGCCGAATAGTCTACGGGCTTCAGCCGGAAGCGATTTCAGGGGGATGGCGTGTCTGCGCCGTCCCCTTTTTCGTGGCGACCATGCAGCCAGATGCCGGCCGACCGGCCCGCGACGAACCAGTAGGCGATGCCGGCGACCATGCCGGCGGCGATGGCGGCCGCGGCAAAGCCGGGATTGCTCGTTTCGGGGTGGGCGGCAGGGTCCATCCAGGACCAGGCGAGGACGTAGAGGGCGCTGGCGGCGCCGCCGAGCGCGTAGAACAGCCAGTCCCTGCGCGCCAGATATTCAGCCACGACCACGAGGATGGCGACCGGCAAGAATGCCAGATAAGCAAAAAAGAGCGTGAAGAAGCCGAGCGAAACCCAGAAGCTCGGACGTGAGGCCACGCCATACTCGCCCGCGAACAGGTCGAAGGCGGAGAACAACACCACATTCATGAACAGGCTGGCGGAAACCGCGGCTGCGACAAACCCGACGAAGATGACGGCCAGCCGCCAGAGATGGGCGAAGACCCGGCTCAATCCTCGCCATGTCCCGCGATCATCATGGCCTCGAGTGCCAGGCGGTCGGATTTACGCATGCGCTCGGATTCCGACTTGAGCTGTCCGCAGGCGGCAAGGATATCGCGGCCGCGCGGGGTCCGGATCGGCGAGGCATAGCCCGCACGATTGACGTAGTCGGCGAAGGCCTCGATCGTCTCCCATTCGGAGCACTGGTAGTTGGAGCCGGGCCATGGGTTGAAGGGAATCAGGTTGATCTTGGCCGGAATGCCCCGAAGCAGCCGCACCAGCTCCTTCGCGTCCTCGAGAGAGTCGTTGACGTCCCTCAGCATCACATATTCGAAGGTGATGCGACGCGCATTGGACAGGCCGGGATAGGCGCGGCAGGCGTCCATCAGTTCCTTCAGCGGATACTTCTTGTTGATGGGCACCAGCATGTCGCGCAGATCGTCACGTACCGCATGCAGCGATATGGCCAGCATCACGCCGATTTCCTCGCCGGTGCGGTAGATCTCCGGCACGAGGCCGGAGGTCGACAGGGTGATGCGTCTCTTCGACAGGGACAGCCCGTCGCCATCGGCGGCGATCAGAAGCGCCTTCTTCACTTCCTCGAAATTGTAGAGCGGCTCGCCCATGCCCATCATAACGATGTTTGTCACCTTGCGGCCTTCCGACGGGACGATGGCGCCGGCCGGGGTGTCGCGTTCGGGGAAGTCTCCCAAGCGGTCGCGGGCGATCAGCAACTGCGCGAGGATCTCCTCGGATGTCAGGTTGCGCACCAGCTTCTGCGTGCCGGTGTGGCAGAAGGAGCAGGTCAGCGTGCAGCCCACCTGGGAGGAAATGCAGAGAGTACCGCGTCCTTCTTCGGGGATGTAAACGGTCTCAATCTCGACCGGCCGGCCCGCGCCGCGCGGCGGAAAACGCAACAGCCACTTGCGCGTGCCGTCATTGGAAATCTGTTCCTCGACGATTTCCGGGCGGGCAATGGTGAATTGCGTGGCGAGTGCGGCGCGCAGATCCTTCGATACGTTGCGCATCTCGTCGAAATCGGCCACGCCGCGCACATAGAGCCAGTGCCAGAGCTGCTGCACACGCATGCGGCGCTGGCGCTCGGGCACGCCGGCCGCGCCGAGCGCGTTGGCCATCTCGTCGCGACTCATGCCGACGAGCGAAGGCTTCTGCGAAAATGCAGGGCGGTACGCGGCGCGGGATTCCGCGCTGGTGAGATCAAGAGTAAGTGACATGGCGTCCGATATAGGCTTGGCGGCGCGGCTGCGCCAGTCTTCGCCGTTCCATAGCATGAAGGGCGCCCCACGTCATGGGACGCCCTGTTCCGGTCAGGATACCGACGCCGCGTGCGGCTAGCGGCAGTTCGCGATCGCGTTGAGCGCAGCGGTCACGCCGCGCAGCGAGAAGGTGTAGCTGACGTCGCGCGGACGCGTGGAACGCGCGGCTACCCGCATGTCCGTGCCGGCCTTCATGGCGTCGACGAGGCGCGGTTCATCGGCCGCGTTCTCGACCCAGGCCCAGCCGCCCTGTGTGTACATGGTGAAGTTCGTGTCGCCAATGCTCACGCGTACACGCGATCCCTGCTCGAAATCGAAACCCGCGGCGCGGAAGCTGGGCTCCAGCGGCACGTTGGCGGCGGGCTTGTTGGAAACGAGGAAGAAGATGTCGCCGTGGTTGACGCCTTCGGATGGGTTGAACGCGGTGGGCACGCTCGAAATGTAGCAGACCGGACCGTTGTCGCTCTGATAGCTGTACGTTGCCCAGGCATTGTGCTGGCCGGTCTTGGTGGCCGTCTGCGCGAAAGCGGGCGATGCCGCCGCGACGATGGCCAGGCTTGCGAATGTTGAGATGAGTGCACGCATAGGCCTGTCGTGATCCCTGTGTGTTGCCGTCATGTCGATGGTGAGCCATCGCCCCCTTGCGGAGGCAGATTGGATTCATCTTGACTTAATCAGGGTTACCAAAGGGTGAACGCAAATTGCTTTCGACCCCCAATTCCCTCGATCAGCCCCAAAACGACCGCTGGCTTCATCGAACCTGTCCCTGTACGTGGTTGAATGGGGCAAAAGCGGCAAGATTTGGGCTGCCATCGACGCGAGGCGACGAGAAGCCGGTTGCGCCCTATCATTTGCATTCGTAGGTTTGGCGCCATGACCGGCGGGGTGGTTCGGTCTGGTTTGGGAGCGATCCGGTCTGAATGGATAATCTGAATCAGGAGGAGTACGCGCGCTTGATGCGGCTCGTCGCGGAAAAGCGTGACCGCAAGGCGTTCGAGGCGCTGTTCGACCATTTCGCCCCGAGGCTGAACGGGTATCTGCAGCGGCTGGGTCTGGAGCGCGGCGAGGCCGAGGACATGGCGCAGGAAGTGATGACCGTGCTCTGGCACAAGGCAGACCTGTTCGACCCGGCCAAATCCTCGTTGTCCACATGGCTCTACCGCATAGCGCGCAACCGCCGAATCGACGCGGCGCGTCGCGAGCGCAGCCGCGTGCTCGATCCCCAGGAGCCGATGCTGCTGCCCGCCGAACCCGAGCCGGTGGACGACGAGATCGATTCGCGGCAACGCGACGAGCGCGTCCGCGTGGCATTGGCCACGCTGCCGGAGGAGCAACTCGAGCTGGTGAAGATGGCGTTCTTCCTCGGGCTGAGCCACAGCCAGATCGCGGAGCGCTCTGATCTGCCGCTCGGGACCGTCAAGTCGCGCATCAGGCTCGCCTTCCAGCGGATGCGTCGAATCCTGGAGGCCGACGAACTCATCGATACCGATGACGAGACTGGACAGCCGGCCTGATCAGGCGCCGGCGGCGCGATCCATCTTCCTGGCGAGATCAAAATCAAGTGATGTGAGACCGCCGGCGTCGTGGGTCGTGAGCCGCACTTCCACGGTCTTGTAGACGTTGGACCATTCGGGATGGTGGTCCAGTTTCTCGGCGGCAAGTGCGACGCGCGTCATGAAACCAAAAGCCTCCGAGAAATTCCTGAAGGTAAAGGTGCGGGCAATGGCCGCGCCGTCTTCCTCCAAACTCCAGTGAGCGAGATCGGCCAGCGCGGTCTTGACCTCTTCAGATGTCAGCTTGGCTCTCGCCATGTCGTCCTCCGGGCTTTTAGGTTTGGCGTCACCCCCTGAACCTAATGCCGGGTCGGCCAGATGCCAGGCCAGCGGGCAAACATTGCCTGAAATCGCGGGGGGCAACCATGCGTCGGCCTGCGCCTAGCGGAACGACCGCGAGGCTTCCGCGCCTGCCATGTCGAAGTTTGATGCAATATTTGCACCCTGAAGCGGCCAGGCCTCTTCGACGACATAAGGGCCGCCGCCGGTCACCTCGCGTGCCGACATCAGGACGAAGCGGGACACGCGAAACGGGGCGGTGGAGAAATTGCCACGCGACGACAGGTATGCCGCAACCTCATGCGGTCCGACATTCCTCAGCCTTGCGAGCGTCACATGCGGCACGAATTTGCGCGGGTCGGCAGGAAGGCCGAGCCGCTGGCACTTGCGCTCGATCTCGGACTGCAGGGTGAAGAGGTCAGGTGAGGCCGATACCCCGGCCCAGAGCGCGTGCGGCTTCTTGCCGCCGAATGCGCCGACACCAGACAGCGATATCGTGAAGGCGGGACGGCGCACCCGATCGAGAGCATTGGCGATCTCGTCCGCGACATGTCCCTCGACATCACCGAAGAAGCGCAACGTGATGTGATAGTTCTCGCCGTCGACCCAGCGCGCGCCGGGCAAGCCTCCGCGCAGGAGAGAAAGCGACATGGCGGCGTCTCGCGGAACCTCGAGGGCGGTGAAAAGACGGGGCATTGCAACCTCCTCGAATCGTTCCGACAAGGCCAAGCGAATCATCGATCCGCCCCTGCGGCAAGCGGTTTCTCCCCGCCAGGGCGATCTTCCCCTAGCCTTCGCGGTTGGCGAGGGATGCCTCCACGAGGGGCAGAACACGATCGACCATGATCTCGACGCCCTCCGCATTGGGGTGCAGACCGTCGTCAAGCATCAGGCTCGGCTGCGTGACGACGCCGTCGAGGAAGAAGGGATAAAGGGCGATGCCGTAGTTCTCGGCGAGTCGCGGAAAGATGCCATCAAAATCATCGCGGTAGGCACTTCCCAGATTGGGCGCTGCCAGCATGCCCATCAGGATAATTTCCATGTCGCGGGCCTGAAGCCGCTCGATCATCTCGGCCAGATTGCGCTCGGTGACCGGCGGCGGGACGGCGCGCAGCATGTCGTTGGCGCCGAGTTCCAAGATCACGATGTCGGTATCGTCGGGCACCGACCAGTCGAGCCTCTCGAGCCCGCCGCTGGTGGTGTCGCCGGAAACCCCCGCATTGGCGATCACGACATCGTGTCCGCGCGCGCGAAGCGCCTCTTCGAGCCGTTCGGGGAACGACTGGCCCGGATCAAGGCGGTAGCCCGCCATAAGGCTGTCGCCGAAGCCGACGATGCGCACCGGTTCGGCGACTGCCGGAAAAACTGTCAGGAATGCCAGGAATCCTGCCGCGATGACGCCGGAAAGCTGTTTGAAACCCATGCCTTTGTACCCATATCTGCACCGTCGTCCGTGACCGGCCGACCCGCCCTCATATAGGACCATCTTCCCGTGACAGAACCCGCCATTCGCCTTTCCGACGTCTCACTGACCTTGGGCCAGGGCGCTTCCAAGGTGGACGTGCTGCGCGCGGTCGATCTCGATATCGCTGCCGGCGAGGCCGCCGGGATCGTGGGACCCTCGGGTTCGGGCAAGACGACGCTTCTCATGGTCCTTGCGGGGCTGGAGGGCGTGGACCGGGGCACCGTGCGTATCGCGGGAGAGACGATCACCGGCATGAGCGAAGACCAGATGGCGGCGTTTCGCGGGCGCAATGTCGGCATCGTGTTCCAGTCCTTCCACCTTATCCCGAACATGACGGCGCTTGAGAATGTCGCGGTGCCGCTTGAACTGGCGGGCTCGGCCGATGCCTTTGCGCTCGCGGAGGCTGAACTGGCGGCGGTCGGCCTGCGCGACCGGATCACCCATTATCCAGGCGAGCTGTCGGGCGGAGAGCAGCAGCGCGTGGCGATCGCGCGTGCAATGGCACCTTCGCCGCGCATTCTGGTTGCCGATGAGCCGACCGGCAATCTGGACCAGGAGACCGGGCGCCAGATCGCAGACCTTATCTTTGCCAAAGCGCGCGAACGCGGAACGACACTGGTTCTCGTCACGCACGACCCGGCGCTCGCCGCGCGTTGCGACCGTCAGATTTCGATGCGCTCCGGCCGCATCGTCTCGCAGCCGCTGGAGGCCGCGCAGTGAGCCAGGGCAGCGAGGCTTCCCTGGCCGCGTCATACGCCGCCCAACGCGGCTCGACCGCAGCCCCGACCGCCGGTCTCGCGCTCGCCACCCGTTTCGCGTTGCGCGAGATGCGGGGTGGGTTGTCTGGCTTCTTCATCTTCCTGGCGTGTATCGCGCTCGGCGTTGCGGCGATCGGCGGCGTGAACTCGGTCGCGCAGGCCATCACGCTCGGCGTGCAGTCGCAGGGCCAGTCGCTGCTCGGTGGCGATATCCGCTTCCGCCTCATCCACCGCGAGGCGAGCGAGGCCGAACGCGCCTTCCTCGACGATCTCGGAGAGGTGGCGGTGAGCGCGTCGATGCGCTCCATGGTGCGCCTGGCGGATGGCAGCGACCAGACGCTGGTCGAGCTCAAGGCCGTCGACGGAGCCTATCCGCTCTATGGCGACCTCGTCACCGCGCCGGCGGCGCCGCTGGAGCGGTTGCTGGGTGAGCAAGACGGCGTCTACGGCGCGATCGTGCCGCAGCTCTTGTTCGACAGGCTCGACATCGCGCCGGGCGAGACCGTGCGGCTCGGCGATGCGACGTTCGAACTGCGCGCCGAACTGCTTTCGGAACCGGACGCGGTTTCCGACGGCTTCGGCTTCGCCCCGCGCATGATGGTCTCGGTGGAAGGCCTGCAGGCTGCGGGGCTGCTTCAGGAAGGCAGCCTCGTCGAGAACATCTACAAGATCGCGCTGCCGGCCGGGACCACCGACGACGACATAGAGGCGATCGGCGAGCGCGCCAACGCGACCTTTCCGGAGGCCGGATGGACCGTTCGCGGACGTGCCAATGCCGCACCCGCCCTGACCGCCAACATCGAGCGCTTTTCGCAATTCCTGACCCTGGTCGGCTTGACCGCGCTTGTTGTGGGCGGCGTGGGCGTGGCCAATGCCGTGCGCGCCTATCTCGACAGCAAGCGCGCCGTCATCGCCACCTTCAAGAGCCTGGGGGCCTCGGGGCGGCTGGTCTTCACCATCTACCTGACGCAGATCCTGGCCATTGCGGGGGTCGCAATCCTCATCGGCCTCATCCTGGCGGCCCTGATGCCGCAGGCGACGGCTCTCTTCCTGGCCGACATATTGCCGGTTGCGGCAGGTGGTGGGCTCTATCCCGGCGCGCTGGCGCTGGCCGCGCTGTTCGGGCTGCTGGTCACGCTCGCCTTCGCGGTGCTGCCCCTGGGCCGCGCGCGCGACGTGCCCGCCGCCTCGCTCTTCCGCGAGGCGGGTTTCAACGGCCAGGGCTGGCCGCGGCTCACCTACGTCCTTCTCGCGCTCGCCATAGCGGCGCTTCTGGCCGGCCTGGCGATCTGGTTCTCCTCGGAGCGGCGGGTGGCGGCGATCTTCGTTGGCGCGACGATCTTCGCCTTCGTGGTGCTCAGAGCGGTGTCGCTCCTGGTCCAGTGGCTGGCGCGCCGCGCGCCGCGCGTGCGCTCCACGGCGCTGCGGCTGGCGATCGGCAACATCCACCGGCCGGGCGCCCTCACGCCGTCGGTCGTGCTCTCGCTCGGTCTCGGCCTGACGCTTCTGGTCACGCTGGCGCTGATCGAGGGAAATCTGCGCAACCAGATCGCCGGCAACCTTCCCGAACAGGCGCCCAATTTCTTCTTCGTCGACATCCAGAACCGCGATGTCGAGGCCTTTTCCGAACTCGTGCGGGCGGAGGCGCCTTCCGGCACTCTCGCCACCGTGCCCATGCTGCGCGGACGCATCCAGGAACTCAACGGCATCGACGTGCGCGAGATAGAGGTGCCGGCGGAGGGGGCGTGGGTATTGCGCGGCGACCGCGGCATCACCTATGCGCGCGACGTGCCGGAAAACTCCACGCTGGTGGAAGGCGCGTGGTGGGACGGCGACCACGAGGGCGAGGCACTTGTGTCGTTTGCCGCGCAAGAGGCGCGCGAGATCGGGCTGGGCATCGGCGATACGGTGACCGTCAACGTGCTCGGACGCAACGTGACGGCGACCATCGCCAATCTGCGCGAGGTGCAATGGGAATCGCTCGGCATCAATTTCGTGATGGTGTTCTCGCCCAACACATTTGCCGGCGCGCCGCATGCCTGGCTGGCGACCCTGACCGATCCCCAGGCCAGCGCGGCCGACGAATCCCGCCTGCTGCGCGCGGTGACGCAGGCCTTCCCGGCGGTCACCAGCGTTCGGGTGAAGGATGCGCTCGAGATCGTCAACGACATCATCGCGCAGCTGGCGCTGGCCATTCGCGCCGCGGCGGGCGTCGCGCTGATCGCATCGATCCTCGTTCTGGCTGGCGCCCTGGCGGCGGGAAACCGGGCGCGCATCCACGATGCGGTCGTGCTGAAGACGCTCGGCGCCACGCGGGGCACCCTCATCAAGGCATTCTCGCTCGAATACGCCCTCATCGGTCTCGCCACGGCCATCTTCGCGCTTGCGGCAGGCGGGATCGCTGGCTGGTTCGTCGTCTCGCGGATCATGGGGTTGCCGGCCGCTTTCCTGCCCGAGGTCGCGCTGTCGACGATCGCCGTTGCGCTGGTGCTGACGGTCGGCATCGGCCTCATCGGGACGTGGCGGATTCTCGGCCACAAGGCGGCGCCGGTGCTGCGGAACCTTTAACTCTTTCTTCACCATCGTGACTGCGACCGAGCCCGAGGTGCCCGATGCGGCGATTTTACCGCGATCACGGTCGGTTAACCCGCATTACAGGTCTTGTTCTCGTCACGAACAATGCGCATATTTGCGCCAGGCATGCTGGAGTCCCGCCAGCGGCGCCTGGGCGTATGCCTGACACCCGACGGGACATGAGCACAAAGAGGTAATCATGGCTGACCTTCGCAATTATCAGGCACGCGCGGCCGCTGCCGGCACGAGGGCCGACGCTGGCATCGACGAGGGCCTGCGCGCCTATATGATCAAGGTTTACAACCTGATGGCGCTGGGTCTGGCGATCACCGGCGTCGCCGCGCTCGGTACGGTGTCGCTCGCAACGACTTCCGATCCTTCCCAGGCCGTCGCCACGCTCGGCAACGGACACATGCTGACGTCGCTCGGCGCCGCCCTTTATGGCTCAGCCCTGCGCTGGGTCGTGATGCTGGCTCCGCTCGGCTTCGTCATGTTCATGTCGTTCCGCATCCACACGCTGAGCATGCCCGCTGCCCAGGCAACCTTCTGGGCCTTCGCCGCCCTGATGGGTATCTCGCTGTCCTCGATCTTCCTCGTCTACACGGCGCAGTCGATCGTCCAGACCTTCTTCATCACGGCGACCGCCTTCGGCGCCCTGTCGCTGTGGGGCTACACGACCAAGCGCGACCTCACCGGCTGGGGTTCGTTCCTGATCATGGGTGTTTTCGGCCTGATCATCGCGATGATCGTGAACATCTTCCTGCAGTCCTCGGCGCTGCAGTTCGCCGTCTCGGCGATCGGCGTGCTCGTCTTCGCGGGCCTGACCGCCTACGACACGCAGAAGATCAAGGAGATGTATCTCGAGAGCGACAGCACGCTTGTCGCGGGCCGCAAGGCCATCATGGGCGCGCTGCGTCTCTATCTCGACTTCATCAACCTGTTCCTGTTCATGCTCCAGTTCCTGGGCAACCGCGAATAGGACTGTCGCAAGACATCGGAAAAGGGCGGCCTGCGGGCCGCCCTTTTTCGTGGAGGGTACCTTGAACGATCTCGTCATCCGCCCGGCACTGGCCGCCGATCTCGTCGCCATCACCGCGATCTATGCAGATGCGGTGGAAAACGGCACGTCTAGCTACGAACTCGACCCCCCGGGCCTCGCCGAGATGACGCAGCGCTTCGAGGCGCTCAGGGCCGGCGAGTTTCCCTACATCGTCGCCGAGGAGAATGGGCGGATCCTGGGCTATGCCTATGCCGGTGCCTTCCGGCCGCGACCGGCCTATCGCTTTGCGGTGGAGGATTCGATCTACATCGATCCGGACGCCAAGGGCCGCGGGCTCGGGCAGCGCCTGCTTTCTAGGCTGATCGAGGAGTGCCAATCGCTCGGCTTCCGGCAAATGCTGGCGGTGATCGGCGACGCGCGCCCCGACAGCGCGTCCGTCAGGCTCCACGAAAGGCTGGGGTTTACCCATGCCGGCCTGATCAAGGGGACCGGCTACAAGCATGGCCGTTGGCTGGACACCGGCTTCATGCAGCTTGAGTTGAACGGCGGGACAGGTGCTGCGCCCGATCCCGAAAGCCTGCCGGAGCGCCGCTTCCAGGCCGGCCGGATCAGGCCTTGACCAGTCGCAGCCTGTTTTCGAAAACCGCCAGCACACGGCCGAGTTCCTGGCCGCGCTTGAGGATCTGCCCGCTGGCCGCCACCACCGAATAAGCGCCTTGGCGGCGGGCGAGCGAAGGATCCTTGACGATCTGGAAGAGCGGCACCTCGCTCGTTCGACGGAACACCGAGAACACGGCGCGGTCCTTCAGGTGGTCGATCGCGTAGTCCCGCCACTCACCGGCGGCGACCATGCGGCCATAGACCTTCAGGATGAGATCGAGTTCACGGCGATGGAAGGTAACCTGCTGCTCCACTCGCGCTGCGCGCGCTTCCTGGAGCGGGATGAGAACTGCGTCAGCGTCCTCCGAAACATCTCCGCGATCGACCATTCGCGATGTCCTTTGTGACAGTTTCGTTGCGGGCAGGGTCGCGCGTTGAGGCATCAATTGCAAGCCCGCCGCAATGAAACGGGCCGGCCGCAACAAGTGCGGCCGGCCCGAGGAAGCGTTGTTCCAACCGTTCACCGCCCGTAGATGACCTGCGGCAGCCACAGTCCGATTGCCGGGAACATGTAGAATAGGAACATCGTCACGAAAACAAGGCCCAGGAACGGCATGATGCCCCGGAAAATGTCCATCAGCTCGATTCCCGGCGGTGCGATGCCCTTCAGATAGTATGCCGACATCGCCATGGGCGGGGTCAGGAAACTGGTCTGGATGTTCAATGCGACCAGCACCCCGAACAGGATCGGATCGATGCCGAAGGCCGGCAGCAGCGGGAGGAAGATGGGCACGAAGATGATGATGATCTCCGTCCATTCCAGCGGCCAGCCCAGCAGGAAGATGATCAGCTGCGCCAGGAGCAGGAACTGCAGCGGTGTCAGTTCCAGGCCCGAGAAGAACTGCTCGACGATGTGGTGCCCGCCGAGCAACGAGAAGACCGAGGAAAACAGCCAGGAACCGACAAACAGCCAGCACACCATCGCGGTGGTGCGCGCCGTCAGGTAGACGGATTCGGTGAAGCCTTTCCAGCTCAGCCCGCGATAGATCAGGGCGAGCAGGATGGCTCCGGCCGCACCCAGCCCCGCCGCCTCATGCGGCGTCGCAAGCCCGAACAGGATCGCGCCCAGCACGGAGGCAATCAGCGCGAAGAGGGGGACGAAGGAAGTCGCCAGCTTCAGCAGGATGACCTTGGCGGGAATGTCGTCGTCGGCGAAGGTGGGTCGGGGCGCGTCCTGGGGCCTGAGCGTGGCCCGGGTGATCACATAGACGATGTAGAGGCCGGCCAGCAGGAATCCCGGTATGAGCGCCGCTGCATAAAGCCGGACGATCGATTCGCCGGCCATGGCGCCATAGAGGATGAGCATGATGGAGGGCGGGATCAGGATGCCCAGCGTACCGCCCGCACAGATGATGCCGGCTGCCAGGCTCTTGTTGTAGCCGGCCTTCAGCATCTGGGGAAAGGCGAGCAGGCCCATCAGGGCGACAACCGCCCCCACGATGCCTGTCGCGGTGGCAAAGAGCGCGCAGGTGACCAGGCTTGCCACACCGAGCGATCCGGGCAGCCTGCGGGCTGCCAGTTGAAGGCTCTCGAACAGTTTCGACAGAACATTCGCGCGTTCGACGACATAGCCCATGAACAGAAACAGGGGCACGGCGATCAGAACCTGGTTGGTCATCACGCCATAGGCGCGCAACACCAGAAGCTGAAATATGCCGTCGCCGATGGCGTAGTAGCCGAACATGACGGCAAGCGCGACGAGCGTGAAGGCGATGGGAAAGCCAAGCAGGATCGTCAGAATGAAGACGCCCAGCATAACAACGCCGAGGATGGGTCCAGTCATCGTGGCGTGCTCCCGCCGTCTGTATTGCTCGGTCTGCCGGGCGCCGGTTCCGGCCGCAGGGCCGGGTCGATGACGACCTGATCGGCGATCGTCCCGGGCAGTGCGCCCTCCAGGGCCAGATCCTGGATCTCCTTCACGTCGGACCGGCGCGGCGGCCACTTGTCGTCCCGGATGGCGATGATGCAGCGAATGGTTTCCGCGACGCCCTGCACGAACAGGAAGGCGCCCGCGATCGGGATCAGCGTCTTGAAATGGTAGACGGGGATGCGGAAGGGACTGGCCGAACTCACTTCGCCCATGACCCATGAGCGGGCCGCGAATGTGTAACCCGAATAGACGAAGAAGAAGGCGGCCGGAAAGAAGAAGATCAGGTAGAGAACGAGATCGATGCTGCCCTGCGTTCTCGGTCGCAGAAACCGGTATATGACGTCGGCGCGCACATGCGCATTGCGGGCCAGTGCATAGGCTCCGGCCATGAAGAACATGGCCCCGTAGAGCATGTAGCCTGCATCATAGGCCCAACGGGTCGGCGCCCGCATCACGTAGCGCATGAAGACTTCGTAGCAGACCACCACGGTGAGAATGACGACGCACCACGCAAACAGCTTGCCGCACCATTCGCTGACCGTGTCGACCCAGTCGAGATATTTGAGCATTCGCCTCTTCCGCCTCCGGGTTCCGCCGCGCGACATCCCCGTCAATATCGTTCATAAGACGAGGCGGCGCCGGGCGCCGCCTCGAAGCACGCTCGAGCGAAGTCCGCCTCAGCTCCGGCGGGAGAGCGGCAGTTCGCCGAAGAAGTGGCGGTAGGCCGGTTCCTTGGGCGTGGTCGCGATAAGGTGATAGGCGACCGCCTTCTGGGCGAATTCTTTCTGGGATTCGATGACCCTGTTGAAGAATTCGTCCTGGGTGGAGTTCTCGATCACCGTGTCCCAGGCATCGAGCTGGGCGTCGAGGATCTCCTGCGGGGTGAGGTGCATGGTCACGCCGCCTTCCGTCTCGAGCCATTCGTAGTCGGCCGGATAGCGGACCTGGGCCTTCCAGTACATGTCGGACGAAACCGCAAAGGCCGCGTAGCGCAGGATGGCCTGGAGTTCCTCGGGCAGGTTGTCGACATTCGACTTGTTGAGCACGATCTCGAAGGCTTCGCAGTCCTGATGGTAGGACTGGTGGTACCAGTTCGAGGCGACATCGTAGAAGCCCAGTATGCGGTCGGAGGTCGGGTTGTTGAACTCCGCCGCGTCGATGACGCCGCGGTCGAGCGATGGCACGATGTCGGGGCCGCCCAGGATGGTGACCGAGGCGCCGAGCTCGTTCATCAGATCGGCCGCCAGACCGACAGTGCGGTAGCGCAGGCCTTCGATGTCGCCGACGCCGGAGATTTCGCTGCGGAACCAGCCGAGCGCCTGGGTCGGCATCGGTCCCGTCAGATAGCCTGTGACGTTGAGACCGAGCACGTCCTGAAGAAGTTCGTTGTAGAGGGCTTCGCCGCCGCCCTGGTAAAACCAGCCTAGGAACTGGTTGGCATCCCAGCCAAAGGCAGGCGGCGTGCCAAAGAGCGAGGCGGCCTTGTTCTTGCCGTACCAGTAGGCGGTCACGCCATGAGCGCCGTCCAGCGCGCCGGCGATCACCGCGTCCTGCACCTCCAGCGCGCCCACCACGGCGCCGGCCGGCAGGAGTTCCATGTTCAGCCGGCCACCCGACATCTGGTTGACCATGCGCACATATTCGGCGGCATTTTCGTGGAAGAAGTCCTGCTGCGGCCAGGTCGACTGGAACCGCCAATTGATGGTTTCGGCGCGCGAAATCTGCGGCATGGCGAGCGTGCCGGCGGTAGCCACCGCGGCACCTGTGAGGAACCGCCTGCGCCCCATGCTGGGGCCGGCGTCCTTCGTCGGTGTGGTCTCGGCTTTCATCTTCGTCATGGGTCGATTCTCCTCCACATTGAACGAAATCCCGACATGAGAGAACGGGATGCTGCGGAATGCCTTGCATGAGCCGTCCGTCGATGACGGGCGCCGACATGCTGCATCGGCCTGCTGCGAAGTTAAGCCAGATCGGCGCGAAAACTCTTCCCGCAACTGGCCAGCGACCCTGTCAGGTCTCCTCCCCGAGGGCCGGTCCATGCAAGCAAACGCAAACGCGAGCCGATGTTTTGATTGTAAGATTTCGGCCCGCGTGTCTTCCGAACGTTGCCATAGTGGCGACTTTTCTCACCATAGGCAACCAACGCTCATCCGAGGGGCGTACGACTTTTGTCTAATACTGCTGGAATCTCAGAAAACGAGAAGCCCGTACTGCGAACCGCGCCAGCGCCAGATCGCGACATCGCCTTGGCCCCGCAGGGGCAGGGTCACGAGGTCAGGCCAGCCAAATTCGTCATGCCGATGGTCGACGTGGAGTGCCACGCCCTCGGAATCGTAGGCGATCTGCCATTCATCCTCGCCCGAGGACGGGGCGAAACCCGTCACGTTGCAGCCCGTGCGGCCGAAATACCAGGACGAGCCGCACAATCGCGTGAAGAGCACCCGGCGCCCGTTTCCGAACTCGGCCATCGCGACCGACAGCACCGGCTCGGAGGCGGTGGAGAGGCGGAACTGCGCGATGTCGTCCGCGCGCAGCCGCCGCGCCAGCGCCATGTAGGAGGAGAACGGCGTGAAAGTAAGTGCGCGGTAGGCCGACATGTCGGGCCGCGAGCAGACCTCCTCGGCAGCCGTGATCGCCGCGCGGGAGCCCGCAAGGGAAAATCTCGGCCGACCGAGCACCGCGTCGGCGTCACCTTCGAAACGGAAGGCCAGGCCCACACCGCGCTTGAGTGGTTCGAGCGCATCCGACGGCAGTGCGATGGCGATGCGGTCGCTCGAAAATTCTGCCTCTGCCGCGAAGGTGGCCGCGTCGATCTCCAATTCCACAAGAACCGCACCGGCAAGGTCCACGGGCTGCCGCGGGGACAGTTCGAACGTCCATTGCCGCTCGGCGCAGGCAAGGCTTGCCGCTGACACTGCGGTGTCGCCCTGCGGAGGGGGAAGGACGGCCTCCGCGCGGTCCTCCGGCGCCGCCCAGCGTTCCTGGGCCGCCGCGGCGAGGGGGAGAGTCAAAAGCAGCGCCGCAAGAAGGGCGAGCCGCCCCGTCGTCGCCCGGATTGATGTCATGTCGCTCCCCACAGAGAATCAGCACTGCATGGTAGCGCTGCGCTGGTCGGCGGCAAAGCCGGCAAGGCGCCACGAGACTTGTCGCGGCCGGCGTTCCTGCTAAAAGAGCGGCCGATCGCAATTCGGCCATCGGCGGATGGCCGCAAGCAAACGGACCCAGATTCCATGTCGAAATTCCCGGACGTGAAGAAGGTCGTGCTCGCCTATTCCGGCGGCCTCGACACCTCCATCATCCTCAAATGGCTGCAGACCGAACTTGGCGCGGAGGTCGTCACCTTCACCGCCGATCTCGGTCAGGGCGCCGATGATCTCGAACCCGCGCGCCGCAAGGCCGAACAGATGGGTGTCAACCAGATCTACATCGAGGATGTGCGCGAGGAGTTCGTGCGCGATTTCGTGTTTCCGATGTTCCGCGCCAACGCCGTCTACGAGGGCACCTATCTGCTCGGCACGTCGATCGCGCGTCCGCTGATCTCCAAACGCCTGATCGAGATCGCCGAGGAGACTGGCGCCGATGCCATCGCGCACGGGGCGACCGGCAAAGGCAACGATCAGGTGCGTTTCGAATTGTCGGCCTATGCGCTCAATCCCGACATCAAGGTGATCGCGCCGTGGCGCGACTGGGAATTCAAGTCCCGCACGGATCTCATCGATTTCGCTGAAAAGCATCAGATCCAGGTCGCCAAGGACAAGAAGGGGGAGGCGCCGTTCTCGGTCGACGCGAACCTTCTGCACTCCTCATCGGAAGGAAAGGTGCTGGAGGATCCGTGGGTCGAACCGCCGGAGTATGTCCACATGCGCACCATCTCGCCGATGGATGCGCCCGACGAGCCGACCGAGATCACCGTTTCCTTCAAGAAGGGCGATGCAGTGGCCATCAACGGCCGCGAGATGACGCCGGCCTCGCTCTTGGGCGTGCTCAACGAGCTCGGCCACGACAACGGCATCGGTCGCATCGACCTGGTCGAGAACCGGTTCGTGGGCATGAAGAGCCGCGGCGTCTACGAGACGCCGGGCGGCACCATCCTGCTCGCCGCTCATCGCGCGATCGAATCGATCACGCTCGACCGGGGCGCGGGGCATCTCAAGGATGAGCTGATGCCGCGCTACGCGGAGCTGATCTACAACGGCTTCTGGTTCTCGCCCGAACGCGAGATGCTGCAAGCGGCGATCGACAAGAGCCAGGAAGATGTCGAGGGCGAGGTTCGCCTGAAGCTCTACAAGGGCAATGTCATCGTTACCGGTCGGCGTTCGCCGAAGTCGCTGTATTCGGACGCGCTGGTCACCTTCGAGGATGATCGCGGCGCGTATGACCAGAAGGATGCCGAGGGCTTCATTCGCCTCAACGCGTTGCGCCTGCGCACGCTGGCCGCGCGCAAGCGCAACTCCTGAAGGGCGGCGCGGCAGCGCGCGGCCAGGAATCGGCCATGACCGAGCAAACGATCGTGCGGCGGCGGCTCGTGGTGTTCCTTCCCGGCTTCGAAGCGATGCCGTCGGTTGCGCATGCCAAGCGCTTCCGGCGCGAGGCATCGCGCACGGCGCCTGTCTATGGCCTGGTGTTGCCGGAGAACGTTCCGATCGCGCAGGATGGCGATGTCGCGGTCGCGGAGATCGCGTGCGCCGGTTCGGCTGGTGCGACCTTCACCGAGCTGCATGTCGACAGCCTCGACGGCATCGCCGCCTTCTATGCAGGGCGGGGTGGCGTCGAGCGTCTGGTCTCCGGTTATGGCGCACTCGTCGACTTCGCGTTCAGCGGCGCCGCCTTTCGCTTCGCGCGGACGAGTTGGCGTTATCTTATCTTCTACCTCTACCCGCTGCTCTTGCCGCTGCTGGCCATCGTGCTGGCACTGACGGCCTTGCAGGTGACGGGGAGCTTGGGAGCGGGGGTGCTGACCGGCGCTGTTGCCGCCTCCATCCTTGCCTGGACCGCGCTCAACCGCCTGCATCTGATGCTGGTGATGGACGATTGGGCCTTTGCCCGCGATCTCGCCCACAGACGCCAGCCCGCCTTCGATGCGGCCATCGAGCGGCTCGCGGAGCGGACGAGGCGGCGGGCATCGGACGGGTCCTTCGACGAGATCGTGATTGCGGCCCACAGCCTCGGCGCAATCACCGCCGTGGCGCTTGCCGCGCGGCTCTTGCGGCAGGCGAAGGCGCCGATGCCGCCGATCGGCGTGCTGACCGTCGGCTCGAGCCTCTTGAAGGTCGCGCTCCATCCGCGGGCGGCATGGCTGCGGGACGACGTTCGAACGATTGCCGAAAGCAATTCTGCCTGGCTCGACGTGCAGGCGTTGACCGATCCGATCCATTTCTACAAGAGCCATCCCGTCCGCAGCCTCGGCCTCGCCGAAGTCGGGTCGGCCAATACCATGCGGGTTCGCTTCCGCGACCAGCTCCATTCCGACCGCTACCGGCAGATGAAGTTCGACCTGTTCGCGGTGCATCGGCAATTCGTCAATGGCGTCGATCGCGCTTCGGCCTATGCCTTTCATGCGATCCTGCTGGGCCCCACCAGCTTCGCGGCCGTTGCGGCCCGACCCGGGCTCCAACAGAAGAAAGAGACCGACAGATGATCGAGCTGGCGCTAGCGGGACAGATCGCCTGGGTGGTGATGGTGATGGCGTGGTACATCCTGCGCTATCCCTTTGACCGGAGGGCGAAACGGCTGAACGTGGCGGACAATCGCAAGGCGCTCGGCGAGCGCGTGCGCATGACGATCTCGCTCACCGGCCTCGGCATCGTTCCCGCTATCCATGTCGCCACGGGCTGGCCCGTGTTCGCCGATCGCGTACAGCATCCGATCGTGTTCGCACTCGGCGTTCTGGCCGCCATCGCGGCCCTCGTCATGTTCCGGCTTACCCACAAGGCGCTGGGGGCCATGTGGTCGGTCTCTCTGGAACTGAAGCAGGAGCACAGGCTGGTTACGAGTGGCGTCTACCGGCATCTGCGCCATCCCATGTACACGGCATTCTGGCTGATGGCGTTGGCCCAGGCGCTGCTGCTCTCCAACTGGGTGGCCGGGCTGGCGGGTCTCGTGGGCTTCGGTACCCTTTATGTGCTGCGGGTCGGCGAGGAAGAGCGCATGATGGAGGAGGCCTTTGGCGAGGAATACCGGCTCTACAGCGCGCGCACCAAGCGCATCATACCCTTTGTCTACTAAGCTCGTCCGCGCTACATAGTGGCCGGCGGGGCGAGGATAGGGACATGCTGAAAAACTTCGCGACACTCGCCGCTTTCGTTTTCATTCTGGCGGCCTGTCAGGCAAGCGCCCTGGATGATGTCGATCTCCTGGCAGCCGACTCGGCGCTGGACTTTCCGCAACTGTCCTGCGCGCCGCATGGCCGGCCCAATGGCGAACCCGCCCGCCTGACCGCGCATCAGCACGTCGCGGGGCACAGGGCCTATATCGAATTCCGCCAACGCCTGTCGCCCGCCATACCGAGCGGGCATCTTTACGTGGTCTTCGGGCGCTTGAATGCCAGAGGCGAAGTGCTGACCCGGCAGTATGTCGGCCTCTATCCGGTCGGTTCGCTGATCGGTCTCTACGGCGGCGCGATCGTGCCGATGCCGGCGGAGCTGACCCCGAGCTATTCCGACTGCCGCTTCAATGTCCAGGCAGCCTACCGCGTCTCGCTCGATGAACAACAATATCGGCGGCTTCTCAACGCTGTGCGCGATGCGCTGGCCGATCCGCCGCAATGGCACATGGCGGCGTTCAACTGCAATCATTTCGCGGCGTCGCTGGGCAACGTCGTGGGTCTTCAGGCACCCCGCAACCGGCTGCTTCCCGCCTTCGCCTATATCCATGCGCTCATCGGCGCGAACGGAGCCGCCCGCACCGACGGGGCCTGATCGTCGGCTCCCCGGCAGGTGTCGCCAGGGAGAATCAGGTCATGCGACGATGCGGCCGCGCGATCAGCGGCTGTCGATGCGCTGCCCGATGATCGCGATGGACTGCTGGTAGACGCCGGCCGCGTTCCAGGCCTGAATGGCGGCGAAGTTCGGCTGCCCGGGCTGGTAGCCCGCGCCCCTCTGCCAGCCATGGGCGCGCAAGAAATTGGCGGTGGAAGCAAGCGCATCGGGGACCGAGCCGATGAGATCCACGCGTCCGTCGCCATCGCCATCCACGCCGAAGCGGATCACGTTGGCGGGCAGGAACTGTGTCTGTCCAACCTCCCCATGCGCCGCGCCACGTGCATTGGGCGAGAGCCACCCCCGATCGACCAGCTGGAGCGCGGCCAGCGCATGGGGCCGGAAGAAGTCGGTGCGGCGGCAGTCATAGGTCAGGGTGACGATGGCTGAGACGATGTTTTGGTCGCCGAGGAAGCCGCCAAAAGCGGTCTCCATGCCCCAGATGGCCAGAAGCGGGCCGGGCGGCACGCCATATTGCTGCTCGATCCGCTGCAAAAGCCCCGCATGCTGGCCCTTGAGGCGCACGCCGCGCTGCGTGATGGCATCTGCGCCACGCCGCTGCATGAATTCGTCGAGCGACAGGCGGAAGGATCGCTGGTTGCGATCCGCCGAGATCGTGCGCGAGTTGTAGCTCGTCTGGTCGAGGGCGGCCAGGCCCCGCGCACCCACGCCGTTGGCGGCCGCCACCTGGCGAAATTCCGCCTTCCAGGCGTTGAACCGCGAACCATCATTGCTGCATTGCTGGGCCGAAGCCGTCCCGGCTGACATCGCAAGCGCGACCGTCGCCGCGCCCAGGATGCCGATCCTTGCGATTGCGCGCATCGAAATTTCCTTCATGGTCAGAAAGCCCTTCAAATCCATTTTGCCATCCCCCGCCGGCGCTGTCATGCCAAAGCGGATCGGGCCGTCCCTGCATGATCAACTAGGCCACCATGGTTACCGGCGCGTTACGGCGCGATCACACGAACTTGAGCGGAGCCGGGCTGTGCGCCTCTTTCTGCGTGCCGGCAGACCTATGATCGCGTTGTGCCCGATCCGAGTAGAGGCAACGCAACAATGCAGGAGGCAAATCCGTACATCGGTGGCCGGCGTATCCCGCGGACAGAAATCCGAGGTTGCGCATGCCAAAGACAGGACCCCGCCGGCTGATAGTGGTGCTCGGCGACCAGCTGAGCACAGACCTTTCCAGTCTGCAGGCAGGAGACCGCGAAAGGGACGTGGTCCTGATGTGCGAGGTGGCCGAAGAGGCCACCTATGTCGACCACCATAAGCAGAAGCTCGTCTTCGTCTTCTCTGCCATGCGCCATTTCGCGGATGAATTGCGCCAGGAAGGCTGGGAAGTCGACTATGTCGGGCTCACCGATAGCGGGAATACGGGTTCGTTTGCCGGCGAGGTAAAGCGCGCCGCCCATCGCTACGAGCCGGACCAGATTATCGTGACCGAGCCGGGCGAGTGGCGGGTCCTGAAGGACGTAGAGGGTTGGGAGAAGAGCACCGGGCGCCCGGTCAAGACCCTGCAGGACCGGCGCTTTCTCTGCTCGCGCGCCGAATTCGCCGAATGGTCTGATGGCCGCAGGGAAATGCGTATGGAGCATTTCTACCGCGTCATGCGCCGGCGAACGGGGCTTCTGATGGACGGCGACCATCCCGAGGGCGGGCGGTGGAATTTTGACGAGGAGAACCGCAAGCCGGCCGATCGCAGTCTCTTCATGCCGGAGCCTCCACGATTCCGACCCGATGCGACGACGCGCGAGGTCATGGCGATGATCGAGCACCTCTTTGGTGACAATTTTGGCGATCTGCAGGGCTTCGGGTGGGCGGTCACGCGCAAGGAGGCTGAAAGGGCACGCGACCATTTCATCGACAACGTCCTGCCCGGCTTTGGTGACAATCAGGACGCGATGCTACTCGGCGAGGATTTTCTCTATCACTCGCTCTTGTCTCCCTATCTCAATACGGGGCTCCTCAACCCGCTCGATCTGTGCCGGCGGGCGGAGGAGCGATGGCGCGAGGAAAAGGCACCGCTCAACGCCGTCGAGGGCTTCATCCGTCAGATCATCGGCTGGCGCGAATATGTGCGCGGCATCTACTGGCTGATGATGCCCGACTATGCGGCCAGCAATCACCTAGATGCAAAGCGCGATCTTCCCTGGTTCTACTGGTCGGGCGAGACGGACATGGCATGCATTGCGGAAGTCGTCTCGCAGACGCGCCGGAACGCCTACGCCCATCACATCCAGCGGCTCATGATCACCGGCAACTTTGCGCTTCTGGCCGGCGTTGAACCGCGGCAGGTCCACGAATGGTACCTGGCGGTCTATGCCGACGCCTTCGAATGGGTTGAACTGCCCAACACGATCGGCATGAGCCAGTTCGCCGATGGCGGCATACTGGGTTCCAAGCCCTATGCCTCAAGCGGGGCCTATATCGACCGCATGTCGGATTATTGCGGCAAGTGCCGCTACGACGTGAAGAAGCGCGTGGAAGAGGAGGCCTGTCCCTTCAACGCACTCTATTGGGATTTCATCGCCCGCAACGAGAGCAAACTGGGCAATAATCGCCGTCTGGCCTTTGCCTATCGCAACTGGGCGCGGATGGATCCGGCAACCAAGAAGGCGCTGCGAACACGCGCCCGTTCGTTTCTGAATCAGCTGTCCTGAACAGGCACGAAATCGTTACTGCTGCAACAATTCGTGAGCCGGCGAACGGGCACCCGCCGGAACGGCTTTCGTCCAGCCCCGTTTTCAGCGCGGAAGGGACGTTGCAGGAGTACACACTATGAAGACCAAGCTATTCGCAGGCGTCGCCGCAGTTGCCATGCTGGCCGCGAGCGCCGTTTCCGCCCAGACGATGGCCACCGCGACGACCGATCTCAACGTACGTGCGGGCCCCGGCCCGCAATATGAAGTCATCGGCGTGATCGGCGTCGACGAGCAGGCGACCATCCTTGGCTGCCTGGAGGCCAGCCAGTGGTGCGAGGTGTCCCACGGCGGCGGCGAGGGCTGGGCCTATTCGGACTATCTCATCGCCGAATATGAAGGAACCGGCTACGTGGTCACGGAGCGCCCGGCCGAGGTCGAGGTTCCGGTCGTCGAATATCGCAGCTCGGGTGGTGGCGCCCTTGCGGGCGGCGCGACGGGTGCTGTTGCCGGCGCCCTGATCGGCGGCCCGGTCGGTGCCGCGGTCGGTGCGGTCGCGGGTGCGGCGACCGGCGGCATCACCGAGGGCGTACTTGCCCCGGAAGCCCGCTCCTACGTGGTCGAGAATCCGGTCGAACCCGTCTATCTCGAGGGTGAGGTCGTGGTCGGCGCCCAGGTGCCAGAGACCGTGGAAGTCCGCGAGATTCCCGACTACGAGTATCGCTACGTCTATGTGAACCAGCAGCCGGTAATCGTGGAGCCCGATACGCGGCGCATCGTCTATATCGTGCGCTGAGCCGCCGATTCAGACCAGCAAGGGCCGGTGCAATGCACCGGCCTTTCGCTTGCCGGTTGCACGGCGTGCCGCTACGGTCGCGTGCATGGACATGCCGGTAACCTATTCCGATTTGAAGGACGCCTCGGTGCTGATCACCGGCGGCGGTTCGGGAATCGGCGCCGCACTGGTGGAAGGCTTCGTGCGGCAGGGCGCGCGCGTCGCTTTCCTCGACGTTGCCCGCGAAACCAGCGAGGCGCTGGTTGCCCGGCTTGCCAATGTGGCGGGACATGCGCCCCTCTTCATCGAGACAGACCTCACCGACGTCGCCGCGCTCGAGGCATCAGTGGCAAGCGCGGCCCGGGAGCACGGACCGATCAGCATTCTGGTCAACAACGCGGCCCGCGACGATCGCAATGGTGTGGGGGGCTATTCGGTCGAGGAGTGGGATGCCAACCACGCGGTCAATCTGCGTCCGCATTTCTTTGCGATCCAGGCCGTCGCCGAGGAGATGAAGCGCCGCGGCAAGGGCTCCATCATCAATTTCTCCTCGATCTCCTTCATGATCAACGGGCCGGAATACCCCGTCTATGCGGCGGCAAAGGCGGGCGTGATCGGCCTGACCAAATCGCTGGCCGGCGCGCTCGGACCGCATGGCATCCGCGTTAACGCGGTCGCCCCCGGCTGGGTGATGACGGAACGCCAGAAGAAGCTCTGGGTCACCGAGGAGGCGCTTGCCGAGTTCGTCGAACGCCAGTGCCTGCGGCGCGCGATGCTGCCGGAGGATCTGGTGGGACCCTGCCTGTTCCTCGCTTCGGACGCCTCCGAGATGATCACGGCCCAGACCCTCATCGTCGACGGAGGCGTCAGGTGAGCAGCCCGAACGTCACGATCTTCAGCCATCATGTCTGCGAGCTGGGGGAAGGGCCAAGCTACGACCCCCTGCGCAATCGCCTGTTCTGGTTCGACATTGTCGGCCGCAAGTTTCTCGAAAAGGCCTGGCCCGACGGGGAGACCATTGTCCACGACCTGCCGGAAATGGCGAGCGCGATTGCCGTTATCGACCCCGACCGCCAGTTGCTCTTCACGGAGACGGGGCTTTTCATTCGCCACGAAAGCGACGGCCGTCTGGAGCCCCATTGTGCGATCGAAGCGGATGATGCGGCCACCCGCTCCAACGATGCGCGGGTGCATCCGTCCGGCGCTTTCTGGCTCGGCACGATGGGCAAGCGCGCCGAGAAGGCGGCCGGTGCCATCTACTGGCATCGCGGCGGCGAGTTGCGGCGGCTTTTTGCCGGCATCACCATCCCGAACTCGATCTGCTTTTCGCCCTGCGGGACAATCGCCTATTTCGCCGACACGGACGAGGGCATCATTCACGCCGTCGATTGCGATTCCGAGACCGGTCTGCCCCGCGGCGCGCCGCGCATTTTTGTCGATGGTCGTGGCGGGGAAGGGGGCATCGACGGCTCGATTGTCGATGCGGAGGGCAGGCTGTGGAACGCGCGCTGGGGAGCCGGCGCGCTCGACTGCTATTCGCCAGCCGGGCAACATCTGCGCAGCATCGCGCTGCCAGCCAGCCAGACCTCATGCCCGGCCTTTGTGGGCCCGGATGCCATCCGGATCGCCGTCACCTCAGCCTGGCAGGACATGGGTGAGACAGCGCGCGATGCCGATCCGGAGGCCGGCAAGACTTTCCTGGTGGATATCGCGGTGCCGGGGCGATTCGAGCCCCTTGCCGTGCTCTGATCAGCTTTCGTCGCTCACAGGCACCACACTCAGCGAGCCGTCTGTCTCCAACGTGACGCTCTGCACGGAAGTGATGGCCGCCACCCCGTGCTGTCGGAGGGCGGCTTCGATCTCTTCGCGCGTCACCCGCTGGGCACGCATGTTCTCCTCCAGATAGCTGCCGTTGCGCACGAGCGCGGTCGGGGCGGCCTTCACGAGTTCCTGGAACCGGTCGGAGCGGACCGATCCCCAGGTGATGACATATTGGAGAAACACAAGCAGACCGAGAGCCAGCAGACCGTCGGCAAGAGGAACGTTGCGATCGAGCAGCACCGTCGCCAGGGTCGACCCAAGCGCGACCGTCACCACGAGGTCGAAGGCGTTCATCTTGCTAAGCGTGCGTTTGCCGGACACGCGAAGCATGACCACCAGTCCCACATAGGCGGCGGCGCCGACACCGAGCACGCGGAGCAGGCTTTCCCAGCTCTCGAAGATCATCGCGTTTCCGCCGTTCGGCTCTGCGGGTTCAGCGGGCCGATGTCAGGAGGTCTTCGCAATGCAGCCACCATCGTTCGGTCACCGCCGCCTCGCGCAACTGATCGATGAGACCCTCGCCCGTACCAGTGAAGTCAACCAGGCAAAGCCTGTCGCCATCGCCGTCGAGCACGCTCACAGTCACCTCGCGGCAACCTTCCGGCATGATGTCGCCATTGCTGGCGCTGACCTGTTCGAGTTGGGACTGCTCCTGGCACGCAATCAGGGGCTCCTGGGCGCTGACGCCGGCTGTGCCCAGAAGAAGAATTCCAAATCCGGTTGAAATGAGTCGCAGCATGTCTGTCTCCCTGCCTATGGAGAGCAAACGCCCAAATGCCGGAAATGTTCGCCGCCCGGAGGCCTAAGGCTCCAGTTCGACATCCCAATAGAGATAGTCCATCCAGCTTTCGTGCAGAAAGTTGGGCGGAAACAGGCGGCCATTGTTGTGCAGATCGTGCACGCTCGGCTGGAAAGGCTTCTGGCGCGGCCACATCTTGGCGTCCGCCGGCATCTCTCCGCCTTTCCGAAGATTGCACGGTGAGCAGGCGGCGACGACGTTCTCCCAAGTGGTCGCTCCGCCGCAGCGGCGCGGAATGACATGGTCGAAGGTCAGATCTTCCGTGGTGCCGCAATACTGGCACTGGAAGCGGTCGCGCAAAAAGACGTTGAAGCGGGTGAAGGCAGGGAAGCGAGACGGCTTCACATAGGATTTGAGGCTGACGACGCTCGGCACCCGCATCGAGAACGATGGGGAGGATACCGCGTGATCGTATTCAGCAACGATGTTCACGCGGTCGAGAAACACCGCCTTGATGGCGTCCTGCCACGACCAGAGCGACAGGGGATAGTAGCTGAGCGGGCGGTAGTCGGCGTTCAGCACCAGGGCGGGAAGCCCATCCGGCGAGACCGCGATCGTCACTTAACTGACCTCCATGGGCTGTCCGTCGATCGACACGGATAATGTAAGCAGGACATGACAGGCTTGTGAAGCTGTTTGTCGGGGGTCGGAGCTGCCAAATTCGCGGTTTCATTCAATTTTTCGCGCTATTGCCGTTGTGGGTGCGGCGTCGCGCCCCTTGATGCCCGCGTAGTGGGCCCAGAACAGGCGGGCAGCGMCGCCCCGCCACGGGGCCCATGATTCGGCCAGACGTGCCGTTTCGCGATGGTCGGGACGCGCTCCAAGCCCGAGGGCGTGGCCCACGGCCACCTGCAGCGCGAGGTCCCGGGCGGGGAAGATGTCGGGGTGTCCGGCGCAGAACAGGAGATAGATCTCGGCCGTCCACGGCCCGATGCCGGGGATGGCGACGAACTCCGCCATGGCGGCCTCGGCCGGCATCTCGCAGAGCCGATCGAGATCGAGCCCGCCATGCACGATCCTCGCCGCCAGCCCCAGCAGCGTTTTCTGCTTCGGGCGCGACAGGCCAGCCTCGATCAGGCTTTCCGCCCCGCCGGTCAGCACCCCCGACGGGGTCAAGGGCTCGATCGTGCGACACAGGCGGGCAAAGATGGCCTCGGCGCTGGCCCGCGACACCTGCTGCGAAATGACGATCGAGCAGAGGCTTGCAAAGCCCGGCTCCAGCCGGCGCAAGGGCAAGTGGCCGGCATCCGCGATCAAAGGCTCCAGGCGTCGGTCCCTCGCACGGAGTGCCACCAGCCCCCGCTCGATATCGGCTGTCGTCTCGATGCGGTCCATCTTCGATCTTGCCTTCCACTCGCGTGGCTGCGAGCCTACCGCCCCACGTCCCGCACGCAATCCGGATTCTCGCAATTTGCCAGCATGACCAGGCCTGTCTTTCGCTTCGCCCCCAGTCCCAATGGCGAGTTGCATCTCGGCCATGCCTATTCCGCCATGCTGAACCACCAGTTGGCTCGGGAGGCCGGCGGGCGCTTCCTGTTGCGCATCGAGGACATCGATATCGGCCGCTGCCGGCGTGAATACGAGGATGCGATCCTGCGCGACCTCGCCTGGCTCGGGCTCGAATGGGAAGAGCCGGTGCGGCGTCAATCGGATCATTTCGAGGATTACGCCGAGGCGCTGGACCGGCTGATTGACGCGGGGCTGGTCTACCCGGCTTTCATGAGCCGGGGCGAAATCCGCGCCTTCATCGCCGGCACCGACGACGGCGGTGCATCCTGGCCGCGCGATCCGGACGGCGCGGCGCACTATCCGGGGGAAGACCGCCATCTTTCCACCGCCGAGCGCCGTGCGCGGATCTCGGCCGGGGAACCCTATTCCTGGCGGATCGACATGATGGCGGCCGTGGCGCACGCCGGCGCTGGGTTGTCATGGCGCGAGGAAGGTTCGGGTCCGCAGGAAGAATGCGGGCTGGTGGCGGCCGACCCGGCAGCCTGGGGCGACGTGATCGTGGCGCGTCGCGACGTGCCGACGAGCTATCATCTGGCCGTGGTGGTCGACGACGCCATCCAGGGCATCACGCATGTGGTGCGCGGGCGGGATCTCTTTCAGGCCACCGCCGTGCAGCGACTGATACAGGAGCTTCTGGGCCTGACGCCCCCGACCTATCTGCACCACGACCTGATCCTGGGCGATGACGGCCGCAAACTGTCCAAAAGTCGACGCGACACGGCGATCTCCGTGCTGCGTGAGGCCGGCGCTCAGCCGGGCGACATCGCCCGCATGGTGGGCCTGAGGCAGCTTACCAGCGGTTGAGAAGTCCCTTGAGGGTCGCGAGAGACGTCATGGCGGCGAAGGCGCCCAGAACACCGGCCCCGGCACCCCATTTCATGTCGGAAAGGTTGTAGCCGTACATGTTGAAAAGATAGATCGACAGGAAAAAGCCGGCAGTCAGCACGAAGGCGTTGCCAACCGGGCCGAACCCGTCGCGACCCATCAGCGCGTCCAGCGCCATGGCGAGAATGAAAGCCAGGATCGTCACGCAGCCGATCATCATGACCAGCCAACCAAATCCGAGGTTCCAGATCATCGATCCCCTCCGCAAGGATTGAAACATTGCCCCGAGGGCCTGCCGACGCACAGTGTAGTGGATCAATCCTTTCCCTTTGCTTGCCAGACCGAATGCGGCTAGTGCGGGGCAACCCTCACGCCAATCGGCAATACCCCGCCATGACAAGCTTTTCCCGTTTCGCGCCCGCGCTCTTCGTCCTGCTCTGGGCGACCGGCTTCATCGGCGCGGGATATGCGATGCCTCATGCCGAGCCCTTTGCCTTCCTGTTCGTACGTTTCGCGCTGTCGGCGGTCCTGCTGCTCCTGATCATCTGGTGGTGGCAGGCGAAGGCGCTGACGCCGCGGGCGGCCATGCATGCCGCCATTGCCGGGACAATGATCCACGGGGTCTATCTCGGCGGCGTGTTCTGGGCGATCAATCACGGCATGCCGGCGGGACTGTCGGCGCTCATCATCGGGCTACAGCCCCTGGTCACCACGCTCCTGGCCGGAGCCGTTCTGGGAGAGCGGGTCCGCCCGCGCCACTGGGCAGGGCTCGCCATCGGCTTCATTGGCGTGGTGATCGTACTCTCGCCGCGACTGGGAGCCATCGGTGGCGGGGTGAATGCCGCGACCGTCGGCGCTTGTCTGGCCTCGGTGGTGGGCATTTCAGCGGGCACGGTCTGGCAGAAGCGTTTTGTCGCCGATGCCGACCTTCTGACTGGCACGCTCTGGCAATATGCCGGCGGGGCGGTGCTGGTTGCGGTGGCAGCGCTGCTGCTCGAAACGGGAAGCTACCGGCTCAACGGCGAACTGGTCTTCGCGATGGCGTGGCTGGTGCTGGTCCTGTCCATCGGGGCGATCCTGCTTCTCATGTACCTGATCCGCGACGGCGTCGTCGCACGCGTGTCGTCGCTTTTCTATCTCGTGCCGGGGGTTACCGCGGTGATGGCCTGGGTGCTGTTCGGCGAAGCGCTGGAGCCGATCCAGATCGGCGGCATCGTCATCGCCTCGCTCGGCGTCGCGCTGGCGACGCGCGATCGCCGAAACAGCCTACCTACTGGCGGCGCATGACACGGGCACGCGAGTCGAAATAGCGCCTCAGGGCGGCATTCAGTTCGGCGCCCATGATGAAGATGACCGAGATGATGTACAGGAAGACCAGCGCGATCATGATCGAAGCGAGGCCTGCATAGTAGGACGCATAAAGCGCGTATTGCTGCAGGTAATAGGCAAAGACGGTCGAGCCGACGACCCAGCCGATCAGCGTGAAGACCATGCCAGGCATCAGGTGGACGAATTTGCGCTTGCCGTCCGGCAGCCAGTAATGGGCGGCGGCCAGCCCGATCACGATGATGAAGGACGCCACGATGTAACGCCAGATGGTGATCGTGCCGAGATAGGGTTCAAGCTGCGGCACGCGTTCGACCGCGAAATTGACCGCTATGGGCAGGAAGACGAGCAGCGTCGAGACGATCACGAAGCCGAGCGTGGTCACGATGACGAAGGCGAAGCCCTGCATCCGCAGCCAGAACATGTTGCGGGTCTCGCTGACGCGGTAGGCGCGATTGAGGGAGACACGGATCGCCTCGACGCCGTTGGTCGCGAAGAAGGCGGTCACGAGAATGCCGATGGTCAGGAAATCGCCGCGTTGCACCGTGAGCACGGTGGTCACCTCCCGCGCGATCGGCGCGGCGATGTCGGCGGGCCAGGTGTCGAAGAGAAGGTGCACGATGGTGTCGGCGAAGGCCTGCGCTCCGACGAAGCTCGCCAGCGAGGTCGCGAAGATCAGGAAGGGAAAGACAGCCAACAGCGAGGATAGCGCCAGATGGCTGGCCATGGCCCATCCGTCGTCATAGTTGAAATGACCGAAGGCGTCGTAGATGACGCGCTTGGTGGCGACGATGGCCCTCACGATCCGCACATCCGATTGTGTCCTTGGGACGAATATGTGAATGGGTGACCCGCCATGGCAAGTCGACAGGAAAGATGAATTGCGGGACGAAGGCAAACGCTCCATTCTTCTGACCGGCGCCTCAACCGGTATCGGAGCCTACTGCGCACGTGCCCTCAATGCCGAGGGATGGCGTGTTTTTGCCACCGCGCGCAAGCCGGCCGACCTCGAAAAGTTGCGATCGGACGGGCTGGAAGCCATCTATCTCGACTATCGAGAGCCCGAATCGATCGCCATCGCGGTGGAAACCGTGCTGGCGACGACCGGCGGGCGGCTCGACGCGCTCTTCAACAACGGCGCCTACGCGCAACCCGGCGCGGTGGAAGACATTCCGGTCGAGGCGCTGCGCGAACAATTCGAGGCCAACTTTTTCGGCTGGCACGACCTGACGCGGCGTATCGTGCCCGTCATGCGCGCGCAGGGGCATGGTCGCATCGTCCACTGCTCCTCGATCCTCGGTCTCGTGCCGGCGCGCTGGCGGGGGCCCTATGTCGCCTCCAAGCATGCGCTGGAGGGGCTGATGCTGTGCCTGAGGCTGGAACTGGAAGGGTCGGGCATCGAGGTTTCGCTGATCGAGCCGGGACCGATCGAATCACGTTTTGCCGCCAATGCGCTCTCCTTTTTCGAACGGAACGTCGACGTCGAGGGGTCGGTGCATCGTCGGCACTACGGGGACGAACTCGCGCGGATGCGGCAGGGCGGCATTCGGTCGCGCTTCAAGCTCACGCCTGCCGCCGTACATGAGGTGCTGCGTCATGCCCTGGAACATCCCCGCCCGCGCCCTCATTACGTGGTCACGACGCCCGCCAGGATCGGCGTCATCCTCAAGCGCCTGCTGCCGTCCCGGCTCTTCTACCGCCTCATGGCATCCCGCGCCTGAGCTCAACGAAGGAAAACCCATGTCCACCGCCTTCAACATCCTCGCCATCCTCGTCATGCTTGCCGTCGTGGTCGTTCTCGTCCGCGGCCTGATGAACATGATGCGCGGCGGTTCCGGCAACGCTTCCAACAAGTTGATGCAGGCGCGTGTCGTGCTGCAATTCGTGGCGCTGGTGCTGATCATGACCGCGCTCTATTTCTCGAGCTGACACGGCAAAGGGGCTTCGAAAATGGTCGTACTCAACAAGATCTACACGCGCACGGGTGATGACGGCACCACCGCGCTCGTCGGCGGCGAGCGGCGCGAGAAATTCGACCTCAGGGTCACGGCCTATGGCACCGTCGACGAAGTCAACGCATGTATCGGCTTGGCCCGGCTGCATACGGATGGCATGGCCGAACTCGATGCGATGCTGGGCGCCATCCAGAACGATCTCTTCGATCTCGGTGCTGATCTCGCGACGCCCGAAACGAGCGAAAAGCCGGAGGTAGAACCGCTGCGCATCGTGGCAAGTCAGGTCGACCGGCTGGAGCGCGACATCGACCGGCTGAACGGCGAACTCGCTCCCCTGCGCTCCTTCGTGCTGCCGGGCGGGTCGGCGGCCGCCGCTGCATTGCATCTGGCACGCACCGTGTCGCGGCGGGCCGAGCGGCTCATCGTCGAGCTTTCCCGCAGGCCCGGCGAGAGCGTCGGCGCCGAGGCGATGAAATATGTCAACCGCCTGTCCGATTTCCTGTTCGTGGCGGCGCGGGCCGCCAATGACAATGGCGCCCGCGACGTGTTATGGGTGCCGGGCAAGAACAGGTAGCACGGCCGGATCGGGGGCGGCATAGCGACGCATGTTCATCCCGATACACGACGCCAATGCGCTCAAGCACATTAAGGTGCAGTATGTGACGATCGGCCTGATCGTCGCCAATGTCATCTTCTTCTTCCTGTCCGTCATGGGTTCGGAAGCCGAGATCCAGGCGACTGTGATGGGCTATGGCTACATTCCGGCAGTGGCCTTCGACTATGCGGTACTGCCCCCCGAATACAGCCTCGTGCCGACATCAGCCACCTACGTCACCTATTCCTTCCTCCATGGCGACATCTTCCACCTGGGCGGCAACATGCTGTTCCTCTGGGTCTTTGGGGACAATGTGGAGGACGCGCTCGGCCATCTGCGGTTCCTCGTCTTCTACCTTCTCTGTGCCATGGCGGGCGCCTTCCTGCACGGCCTGCTACTGCCGGAATCACAGGCGCCGCTCATCGGCGCCTCGGGCGCGATCGCGGGCATCGTGGCGGCGTATCTCATCCTGCACCCCAGGGTGAAGATCTGGGTGCTGGCCTTCGCGCGGATCCCGCTGCGCATTCCCGCCTGGATCGTGCTGGCCCTGTGGATCGGCATGCAGTTCTTCATGCTCGCCGTGGCCGGCGATGACGCCGTGTCCTGGGCCGCCCATGTGGGTGGCATCCTCATGGGCGCGGCGCTGGTGTTAATGATGCGGCGTTCCGGGGTGCCGCTTTTCGACCGCGAGATCGTCACGCCGGAGGCGGTGGAGACGACCGTCCCGCTGCCGAGGCGCAGGCCGCCTGGCGCTCCCCCCGTGTCGCGCCGGCGCTGAGGCTCCTTCCCATGGAAGGCGCCCTTATTGACGCCCGCGCCGCCTCTGACTACGTTCCGCCGCACCTGCGACGGCGGCGTTCAGGTCGTGTACGCCGTGCGCGAATTTCACCCGGAATGTCGGAAACGGGCAATCGGTCGAGGAGCGACCGTGCCAATTCCGTCCCCGAAATCTGATCGGAGAGGTCTCGAGGTCATGAAGGTTCTGGTCCCCGTCAAGCGGGTTGTCGATTACAATGTGAAGATCCGGGTGAAGTCGGACGGATCGGGCGTCGAGCTCGCCAATGTGAAGATGTCGATGAACCCGTTCGACGAGATCGCCGTCGAAGAGGCGATCCGGTTGAAGGAAGCCGGCAAGGTCGAGGAGATCATCGCCGTGTCCGTCGGCCCGCAGCAGGCCCAGGAGACCATCCGTACCGCGCTCGCCATGGGCGCCGACCGCGGAATCCTGGTGAAGACCGACGAACTCACCGAGCCGCTGACGGTCGCCAAGATCCTCAAGGGCATTGTCGAGGAAGAGAAACCCGACCTGGTCATTCTCGGCAAGCAGGCCATCGACGACGACGCCAACCAGACCGGCCAGATGCTGGCCGCGCTGCTCGGCTGGAGCCAGGGAACCTTCGCCTCCAAGGTGGAGATCGAGGGCGGCAAGGCAAAAGTGACGCGCGAGGTCGATGGCGGCCTGCAGACGATCGAGATTTCCATGCCCGCGATCGTCACCACCGACCTGCGTCTCAACCAGCCGCGCTATGCCTCGCTGCCCAACATCATGAAGGCCAAGAAGAAGCCGCTCGACGAGAAGGCGCCGTCCGACTACGGGGTCGAGGTCGCGCCGCGGCTCAAGGTGCTGAAGACGGAAGAACCGGCGGGCCGCCAGGCAGGCGTCAAGGTCAAGGACGTGGCCGAACTGGTCGAGAAGCTGAAGAACGAAGCCGGCGTGCTTTGATCGGGCGATAGGATAGGGAAACGACGACGATGGCCATTCTTCTGATTGCCGAACACGACAATTCCACCCTCTCCGACCAGACGGCAAAGGCGCTGTCGGCGGCCGCCCAGATGGGCGGCGACGTCGACGTGCTGGTTGCAGGCAAGGGCGCCCAGTCGGCCGCCGACGCAGCCGCGAAGCTCGCCGGCGTGCGCAAGGTGCTGCTGGCCGAAAGCGACGCGCTCGCCGAACGCCTCGCCGAGCCGCTGGCGGATACGATCGTCAAGCTCGCCGAAGGCTACGACGCGCTGGTTGCGCCCGCCACGACCATGGGCAAGAACGTGATGCCGCGCGTGGCAGCCCTTCTCGATGTGATGCAGATATCCGACATCGTGGAGGTCGTCTCCGCCGACACGTTCAAGCGGCCGATCTATGCCGGCAACGCCATCCAGACGGTGCAGTCATCCGATGCCAAGAAGGTCATCACCGTGCGCACGGCCTCCTTCCAGGCGGCGGGCGAAGGCGGTTCGGCTTCGGTCGAGAGCACCGAGGCGGCGGCCGATGCGGGTCTTTCCAGCTTTGTCGAGAACAAGATCGCCCATTCCGAGCGTCCCGAATTGACCTCGGCCAAGATCATCATCTCGGGCGGGCGCGCGCTCGGCTCGAAGGAGAAGTTCGAGGAGGTCATGCTGCCGATCGCCGACAAGCTGGGCGCCGCCATCGGCGCCAGCCGCGCGGCCGTGGATGCCGGCTATGCGCCGAACGACTGGCAGGTCGGCCAGACCGGCAAGGTCGTTGCCCCGGAGCTCTACATCGCCGTCGGTATCTCGGGTGCCATCCAGCACCTGGCCGGCATGAAGGATTCCAAGGTCATCGTGGCTATCAACAAGGACGAGGAGGCGCCGATCTTCCAGGTGGCCGATTACGGCCTCGTCGGCGACCTCTTTACCCTCCTGCCGGAGTTCGAAAAGGCACTTTGACTTTGGCCTGAGGCGATGTTCATTATCGTTGGGGCGGGGTGGAGTTTTCCGCCCCGCCCCTTTACGTTGCAACGCAGCAAGACGCGGGCGCGCAGGGCGCCCCGACGGGAAAATCGCAATGACGGGCAAGATCGAGACGGTGGGAGTGATCGGCGCCGGGCAGATGGGCAACGGCATCGCCCATGTCGCCGCGCTTGCGGGCTACAAGGTGCTGCTTCACGACAACTCGACCGACCGCATCCAGGCGGGTCTTGCCACGATCAACGGCAACATGGCGCGCCAGGTCTCGTCGGGCAAGCTCGACGAAGCCGTGCGCAAGGCAGCCGTCGAGCGCGTGGGCGCAGCCCCCTCGATGGAGGATCTGGCGTCCTGCGACCTCGTCATCGAGGCGGCGACCGAGGATGAGACCGTCAAGCGCAAGATCTTCCAGCAACTGTGCCCGGTGCTCAATCCGGAAGCCATGATCGCCTCCAACACCTCCTCCATCTCGATCACGCGTCTTGCCGCGCAGACCGACCGGCCCGAGCGCTTCATCGGCATCCATTTCATGAATCCCGTGCCGGTGATGAAGCTCGTCGAGCTGGTGCGCGGCATCGCCACCGAGGACGTGACCTTCGAGGCGGCGCGCGAATTCGTCACCGCGCTCGACAAGACGATCACCGTGGCGGAGGATTTCCCGGCCTTCATCGTCAACCGCATCCTGCTGCCAATGATCAACGAGGCGATCTACACCCTCTATGAGGGTGTCGGATCGGTCGAGGCGATCGACACGGCCATGAAGCTCGGCGCCAACCACCCGATGGGTCCGCTGCAGCTTGCCGATTTCATTGGCCTCGACACCTGCCTGTCGATCATGCAGGTGCTCTATGAGGGGCTGGCGGATTCCAAATACCGCCCCTGCCCGTTGCTGGTGAAGTATGTCGAGGCTGGCTGGCTCGGGCGCAAGACGGGCCGGGGTTTCTACGACTATCGCGGCGAAACGCCCGTGCCGACACGCTGATCCGGCGCGCGTCATCGAGGCCGACAGCGTGCTTGACAGTACCGTGCGCGCGACCCTAAATGCCGCTCGTCCTGGACCGGGGCCGTAGCTCAGTTGGGAGAGCGCGTCGTTCGCAATGACGAGGTCAGGGGTTCGATTCCCCTCGGCTCCACCAGTCCACCAGGCCAAGCCCCCTCCCTCTTTCCTGTCATGACTGCCCGGTGGTTCTCGTCCGCGGCAGCAGCTGGCGCCTTCGTCTTTCGCGCTGGGCGACGGGGGATTGGAGCGTGAATGGGGGACCGGGAAGGCGGCCGGGAGGCCGTTTGGCGGTTGGGTCAATTTGGCTGTTGCAATCGCCAGTCAGTTCGGCCATATACGCGCTGCTTGCGGCTTTCGCCGCGCGAGCGGGCGTAGCTCAGGGGTAGAGCACAACCTTGCCAAGGTTGGGGTCGTGGGTTCGAATCCCATCGCCCGCTCCAGATTTCCAACCGATCCGAAGCCGCGCATCGCCGCGGCTTTCGTGTTTTCCGGCCTTCGATGCGCGTCCTGCGACCTGACGGGGGACGTGTTCGCTCTCGCCATGGCTTGCGTCTTTTAACTTGACAATTGGCCTCATGTTTTCTTACCAACGGCGCGCAAGCCAGCCCATGCTTTTCGCAAAACGCATCTGCCAGCGAACGATTTTTCGATTTCCTGGTGGGGCACATAAGATGAAGCACTCAATTCTGATGAGCGGCACGGCACTTCTGGTGCTGGCCCTGGCGACGGCACAGGCACAGGCTCAGGAGGACGAGGTTGCGGCGAATGCCGAAGCCCGGCCTCCCGCGGGGCAAACACTTCTCGACCGCATCACGATCACCGCAACCATGGCATCCCAGGCCGTCATCGACGCCCTGTCGGGTACCAGTCTCGTCACCGGCGAGGAAGTGGAACGTATCCAGGCCGTCACGGCCGCCGATCTGTTCCGTCAGGTGCCCGGCGTGCGCGCCTCGATGAGCGGCGACGATCCGTCAACCGCCATCAACATTCGCGGCCTGCAGCAGATGGGACGCGTCGCCGTCACGGTCGACGGCGCGCGCCAGGATTACTGGCGGGTGGGGCACGGATCGGGGTCGTTCTTCATCGAGCCCGAGCTTCTCAAGCAGGTCACCGTCATCCGCGGGCCGGTTTCCAACGCCTATGGAACAGGTGCGATCGGTGGCGTGGTGGCCTTCGAGACCAAGTCGGCAGGCGATTTCCTGCGCGCCTACGAAAGTTGGGCGATCAGCGAGAAGGTGCGCTACGAGACCAATGGCCAGGGCTGGCTCTCCAGCACGACCGGCGCCTACCGTTTCAGCGAGGATTTCGACGTCATCGGCAATTTTGTCGCCCGCACGAGCCGCGAATATCGCGATGGCAATGGCGAAATTGTGCGCTGGACTGGCGAGGATGGGCTCAGCGGGTACGGCAAGGTGACACTGCGGCCGGCCGACGGACACGAGATCAAGCTGGGCGCCATGGTCCAGCGTTTCGATGACGTCCTCTCCGGATCCAGCGGCTCGACTTCGGCGACGTTGTCGCGCTTCGACGCACGGACGCTGTCGCAGAACTACACGGTCAACTACACCTACAACCCGTTCGACAATGATTACTGGGACCTCGATCTCAACGTTTATCACAGCGCTACGCGCTCCGATCAGACCCAGGCCTGGCCCACGTCGGCCATCGGCAACACGCGTTTCTACGACGTGGCCACGACCGGTTTCAATCTGCGCAACGCCTCGCGTTTCACGAGCGGGGCGATCGATCACACGCTCACCTATGGCGGCGATCTCGCGCATCTCAGGGGTGAATCGGACGCCGATCATTTCGGGCGCGGCAAGCAGGTCGCCTATGGCGCCTTCCTCCAGTGGGAGGGCCAATATGATCGCTGGCTCGATGTGACGGCGGCCCTGCGCTACGACGGCTACCGCCTTGACGGCTCATCCAAGGCCACGCCCACCGAGCCCTCAAGCGATGTCTCGCTGAGCGGGCAGCGCTGGTCGCCGCGCGTCACTGTGGGCGTAACGCCCGTCACCGGGCTGCAGGTCTACGCAACCTATTCAGAAGGCTACCGCACGCCGCATCTGCAGGAGGTCTTCCGCCAAAACGGTGCGCATGGCTCCGGTTACGAGCCGAACCTCTTCCTGCGGCCCGAAGTGGCCCGCAGCTGGGAAGGCGGCATCAATCTGAAATTCGACGACGTGATCGCTTCGGGCGACATGATCCGCGCCAAGGTCAATCTCTTCCATTCCGATGTCGCCGACTATATCAGCACGGTTTCCAGCGGCGGCGTCACCCAGGCGCGCAATGTCGGCACGGCGCGGTTGCGCGGCATCGAGCTGGAAGGCGTTTATGATTTCGGTCGCGGCTATCTCAGCGCCGGCGCCTCGTTCACCAGCGCGACCATGCGGGACGGACCTTATGCCGGCGAGACACTGTCCAACACGCCGCTCGAAAATGCCGGCGTGACCCTCGGCTTCCGGGCGCTGGAGGACCGGCTGAACTGGGGCGTGCAGTATCAGAGCATCGGCCGCGTCGTCAGGCAGCTGTCGTCCGGTCCGACCGTCTATCCGCGCGTCGATCTCGTCAATGTCTTCGCCAATTGGGACATCAACGACAGTTTCCGGGTGGATGCCGGCATCGATAATGTCTTCGACAAGGCCTACACCGACCCGCAGAGCGGCTGGGCAACCACCTCCGATGTCCATCAGGGCAAGGGTCGCACCTTCAAGGTCGCGCTCACCGGCCGGTTTGGCGGCTGAGGCGGAGAGGATCATGCCCGAACTCGCCTGCCAGACGGAACTGAAGCTGCCGCGGATCGAATCCTACCTCGACCAGATCGAATCCCGTCTGCTGACCTTCGACGCCACCGCCAGCCGCGGCGGCAGCCGGCTCGATTTCAGCTTTCCTTTCGGCGCGGCGCGTTTCGACATGGAAGGGGATCGCGTTTTCGTCGACGCGCGCTCGCCCGATCGCGAGGGCCTTGCCCGCGTCAAGGACCTCGTCGCCACCGCGATACGGGTCTACGCCAAGGAGGACGCCCCGGATATCGCCTGGCGAGGCGATCTGGCAGGCGAGACGCAACTGCCGCAGTTCCGGGCAATGCGGGTGGCCTCGATCGTCGATATGACGCCGCGCATGCGCCGCTTCCGGCTGGCTGGCGAGGATCTGGGCCGGTTCGCACGCTTCGGCGGCATGCATGTGCGCCTGCTCTTCCCGAGCCGCGAGGTGCCGGCGCCGGAATGGCCGACAATGGGACCGGACGGGCTGGTCGCCTGGCCCCCCGCCGAACGCAAACCTACGCCGCGCGCCTATACCGTCCGCCATCTGGACGTCTCGGCGGGATGGATCGATGTCGATTTCGTCATTCATCCGGGTGACAGCGTGGGCTCGCGCTGGGCCGACATGGCGGCACCCGGCGACATGATCGGTCTGATGGGCCCGGTTGGCCGCCCGGTCCCGCTCGATCGGCAATGGTATCTGTTGGGGGCCGACGAGACAGGCCTTCCGGCCTTGGCGCGGATGATCGAGACGCTGCCGCCCGAAACCGAAGGCGAGGCCTGGATCGAAATCGCCGATCGCGCGGAACGCCAGACGATCGCCAACCGCACCGCCATCAGGATCGGCTGGATCCACCGCAACGGCATCGGGCCGGGCACCGATCCCAGGCTCGCCGGCAAGATGCTGTCGACGCGCTGGCCGGGGGACCGCCGCAGCTTCGGCTGGTTCGCCGCCGAAGCGACCGCCGCAGACACCGTACGCCGTCACTGGCGCGAGGTGAAGGGGCTTGGCCGCGACGAGACGTTGACGGCCACCTATTGGCGACGCGGCACGACCGGCTTCATGGCTGGCGGCTGATCGGGGCCATTTCCCGAGGGCGGCGCACCGCAAGCGCCTCGGATTGACGCTGCGTGAAGGGTATTGCGCACCTGAATCGTTGCCGGCGGGTGCTTTTGCTCGCCTCAAGGTCTCGACGGGCTCCCCGGAGGCAGCTAAGACGTTACCCGCATCGGTGGAAAAACAACGCCGAGGCCGAGAGGGAACCGCGCCCAGCGAGGCTTTACAAATCGGGGCCACAATCCCAATATCGGTGCCAATCCGGGCGCTCCAACTGTCCGGAGCCTCTTCGCTTTCTCAGGAACACTCAGGGAGTTGTCAGTATGAAATCAAGTTTGCGCACGATGCTTGCAGCCTCGGTTGCCGGCGCCGCCTTCATGGCCGCCTCAACCGCCGCTCAGGCCGAAGAAATCAATATCGGCGTTATCCTCGGCTTCACCGGTCCGATCGAGTCGATTACGCCCGGCATGGCGGATTCCGCCGAGCTCGCCATCAACGAGGTCAATGAGAGCGGCCTGCTTCTCGACGGTGCGACCCTCGTGCCGGTGCGCGCCGATTCCACCTGCATCGACAGTGCAGCCGCACAGGCCGCGGCCGAGCGTCTGATCACGGTCGACAATGTCGCCGCCATCGTGGGCGCCGACTGCTCTGGCGTCACCATCGCCATCGCCAACAACGTGGCGGTGCCGAACGGCGTCGTGATGGTCTCCCCGTCCGCGACCTCGCCGGCGCTGACCGACATCGACGACAATGACTACTTCTTCCGCACCGCGCCTTCGGATGCACGCCAGGGTGTCGTGCTGGCCGAGATGCTGCAGGAAGAAGGCATCACGGATGTCGCCGTGACCTACACCAACAACGACTACGGTCGCGGTCTCGCGGAAGCCTTCGCTGCGGCTTTCGAGGAAGTGGGCGGCACCATCACCATCAATGCGCCGCATGAAGACGGCCGCGGTGACTATTCCGCCGAAGTCGGTGCGCTTGCCGCCGGCGGCGGTGAAGTCCTCGTCGTGCTCGGCTATGCCGACCAGGGCGGCGTTGGCGTCATCCGCAGCGCCATCGACACCGGCGCGTTCGATCGCTTCGTGCTCGGTGACGGCATGTTCGCACAGAGCCTCATCGATGCGATCGGCGACGATCTGGAAGGCACGATCGGCGTCGTTCCCGGCGTCGAGGGCGAAGGCTCGGAAGCCTTTGCCGGCGTGGCAGAAGCAGGCGGCGTCAATCCGTCCGCGTCCTACACGGGCGAAAGCTATGATGCCGCCGCGCTCATCGCGCTCGCCATCCAGGCCGGCGGCTCTGCCGACCGCACCTCGATCCGCGACAACCTGCTCGCCGTCGCCAACGCGCCGGGCGAGGAAATCCTGCCCGGCGAACTGGCCCGTGGCCTCGAGATCCTGGCCGAAGGCGGTGAAGTCAACTATGTCGGCGCCACCAGCGTCGAGCTGATCGGCCCCGGCGAGGCCTCCGGCAGCTACCGTCAGTACATTGTCGAGAACGGCGAGTACGTGACGGTGCAGTTCCGCTAGGGTTCGGAAACAGACATTGGACGGCCCGGCGGTTTTGTTCGCCGGGCTGTTCTCATAAGGGCCAAGGGAAACAATAGGCCCAGGGGAACGATATGATCCGTGTAGACGATCTGCATATGCATTTCGGGGGCATTCGCGCGGTCGATGGGGCGAGCATCGAGATCGCCGAGGGCTCCATCACTGGGCTCATCGGACCGAACGGCGCCGGAAAGACCACGCTCTTCAACGTCATTGCCGGCCATTACCGGCCCACTTCCGGCCGTGTCTGGCTGGGCGACGAGGACATTACCGGCCTCACGCCGCACGAACTCTTCGCTAAGGGGCTCCTGCGCACATTCCAGATCGCGCACGAATTCTCCACGCTTTCCGTGCGCGAGAATCTGATGATGGTGCCTGGCGGACAGCCGGGCGAAAGCCTGGTCGATGTCTGGCTGCGGCCCTCGAAAGTGCGCGCCATCGAGGAGAACGTGCGCAAGCGCGCCGACGAAGTTATCGAATTTCTTGAAATCACCCATCTCGCAGACGAGCGCGCCGGCAATCTCTCCGGCGGCCAGAAGAAGCTGCTCGAACTCGGCCGCACCATGATGGTCGATGCCAAAATCGTCTTCCTCGACGAGGTCGGCGCGGGCGTCAACCGCACGCTTCTCAACACGCTGGGCGACGCCATCATCCGCCTCAACAAGGAACGCGGCTACACATTCTGCATGATCGAGCACGACATGGATTTCATCGGCCGCCTGTGCGACCCGGTCATTGTCATGGCTGAAGGCAAGGTGCTGACGGAAGGCACGGTGCAGGAGGTCAAGGCCAATGAGCAGGTCATCGAGGCCTATCTCGGCACTGGCCTGAAGAACCGCCCCGCCAACGCCGGAGGCAAACAATGAGCTACCTCATCGGCGAGAACATGACCGGCGGCTATGGCGGCGCCGACATTCTTCATTCCTGCACCGTGGCCGTCGAGAAGGGCCAGATCGCGGTGATCGTCGGGCCGAACGGTGCCGGCAAATCCACCGCGATGAAGGCCGTCTTCGGCATGCTGCCGATCCGCGAGGGTCGCGTCATGCTCGACGGCACCGAGATCACTGGCCTGTCTCCGCAGGATCGCGTGAGGGCCGGCATGGGCTTCGTGCCGCAGAACAACAACGTCTTCGTCACCATGACCGTCCAGGAAAACCTGGAGATGGGCGCCTATATTCGCGACGACGATTTTTCCGAGACGATGGATCAGGTCTTCGAGCTGTTCCCGGTGCTGAAGGAGAAACGTCGTCAGGCGGCCGGAGAACTGTCGGGCGGTCAGCGCCAGCAGGTCGCGGTCGGCCGCGCGCTGATGACCAGGCCGAAGGTGCTCATGCTCGACGAGCCGACGGCGGGTGTCTCGCCCATCGTCATGGACGAACTTTTCGACCGGATCCTGGAAGTGGCGGCCACCGGCATCGCCATCCTCATGGTCGAGCAGAATGCGCGCCAGGCGCTCAACATCGCCGACAAGGGCTATGTGCTCGTCCAGGGCCGCAACCGCTTCACCGACACCGGGGCCAATCTCTTGGCCAATCCGGAAGTCCGTGCATCGTTCCTGGGAGGCTGAATCGGTGACGGACTTCCTCAACGCAATCGTCCTCTTTGCCAATTTCGTGTTCCTGCCTGGCGTTGCCTATGGCGCGCAACTGGCGCTCGGCGCACTCGGTGTCACGCTCGTCTTCGGCATCCTGCGCTTCGCCAATTTCGCGCATGGCGACCTCATGGCCTTCGGCACCATGATCACCATCCTCGTGACGTGGTGGCTGCAGTCGATGGGTATCGGTTTCGGACCCTTGCCCACGGCGCTCCTGGCGCTGCCGATCGGTATTCTGGGCGCGATTGCCCTCTCGCTCGGCACGGACAGGATGATCTTCCGCTTCTACCGGGTCAAAAGATCGGCCACGATCGTCATCGTCATGGCCTCGGTGGGCGTGATGTTCATCTACAACGGCATCGTGCGCATGATCATCGGTCCCAACGACCAGCGTTTCGCGGATGGCGAACGCTTCCTGATCACCGTGCGCGAGTTCCGCGATCTCACCGGGCTCGACGAAGGGCTGGCCGTGCGTCTGCCGGTGGTCATCACCGTGGTGGTGGCCGCCATCGTGGTGACCGCCCTGTTCCTGTTCCTGCAGCGGTCGCGCACCGGCAAGGCGATGCGCGCCTATTCCGACAACGAGGATCTGGCGCTGCTTTCGGGCATCAATCCGGACCGCGTCGTGGCCGTCACCTGGATCATCGCCGCCAGCCTCGCCACCATCGCGGGCGTGCTCTACGGCCTCGACAAGAGCTTCCGGCCCTTCGTCTACTTCCAGCTGCTCCTGCCGATCTTCGCGGCGGCCATCGTGGGCGGCATCGGGCAACCGATCGGCGCGGTGGCCGGCGGGTTCATCGTAGCCTTCTCCGAGGTGATGCTCACCTACGCCTATCGCCGCTTCTTCGAGTATTTCGGTTTCGAGCCGGATGGGCTGATGCAGCTCCTCTCTACCGAGTACAAATTCGCCATTTCGTTCGTGATCCTGGTGCTGGTGCTCCTGATCCGACCGACGGGCATCTTCAAGGGGAGGGTGCTATGAGCCAGCGCATGCGCATCGTCGTGCTCTACGGCATCATGGCGGCCCTTCTGCTCGTCGTGGGTGTCTTCCAGAGCTGGAACCTCGCCATCACGATCATCAATCTGTGCCTGATCTCGGCGATCATGGCGCTCGGCGTGAACATCCAGTGGGGCTATGCGGGCATCTTCAATGTCGGCATCATGGGCTTCGCCGCGCTTGGCGGGCTTGCCGCCGTGGTGGTCTCCATGCCTCCCGTGATGGGCGCGTGGGAGGTCGGCGGCGCCGGCATCGGCATGGCATTTCTGATGCTGGTGGGCACCGTCGCCGCGGTCTATTTCGTGCGAAGACACACGACGGGAAACACGCGCTTCTGGGCGACGATAGCCACCTCCATCGTCGGCTATTTCGTGATCCGCTATTTCTACGATCCGGCAGTCGACGCCATCGAGAGTTTCGATGCCGCCCGTACCGGCTATCTGGGCGGGCTGGGCCTGCCGATCATCTTCTCATGGATCGTGGGTGGCGTCTTCGCGGCTGCGGCCGCCTGGCTGATCGGCAAGATCGCGCTCGGCCTGCGCGCCGACTATCTGGCCATCGCCACGCTCGGCATCTCCGAGATCATCATCGCCATCCTGAAGAACGAGGAATGGCTGACCCGCGGCGTCAAGAACGTGTCCGGCCTGCCGCGGCCCGTGGCCTATGAATCGGGACTTCAGCAGGCCGACTGGTTCCTGAACCTCTCGGCATGGCTCGGTGCCAACCCGGTCATCTTTTCCACGCTCTATGTGCGCCTGTCCTATGCCATCCTTTTTGCGATCGTGCTGATCATCATCATGTGGCTGGCCGAGCGGGCGCTGAACTCGCCCTGGGGCCGCATGATGCGCGCCATCCGGGACAACCGCGACGCCGCCGAGGCGATGGGCAAGGACGTAAAGGGCCGCCACCTGCAGGTCTTCATCCTGGGCTCCGCGGTCGTCGGCGTGGCGGGCGCGATGCTGACGACGCTCGATGGGCAGCTGACGCCCGGCCAGTACAACCCGTTGCGCTTCACCTTCCTGATCTGGGTGATGGTGATCGTCGGCGGCTCGGGCAACAATTGGGGCGCGGTGCTGGGCGGCTTCCTGATCTGGTTCCTGTGGGTGGAAGCCGAGCCGGTGGGTGCCTGGCTGATGAACCAGCTCACCATGCCGCTTGGACCGGGAAGCGGCCTGCGGGCGCATCTTCTCGACGCGGCCCCCTATATGCGGCCGCTGCTGATGGGCGTGATCCTGCTGCTGGTTCTGCGCTTCGCGCCCAAGGGGCTCATTCCCGAAAGCGGCGGCAGTCCGCCCACTGCAGCGAAGAAGGCAGCGGTCGAGACGTAACCGAAAAGAGGGCCCCGCGGGGCCCTCTGTTTTTGCGGCCCGCCAACGCTTCGTCGGCTCGCGCGCTCAGCTGCCGGCGGGTTGTTCCATCGCCGCACGGATGAGGGCCTTTGCATCATCGCTTGCCCATTCGGCCGGGCCGTTCATATGGGCGAGCAGGCAACCTTCCTCATCGATCAGCAGCGTGACGGGCAGGCCAAGTGCCAGATTGCGGCGCTTCAGCTCGTTGAACAGGCCCACGGTATTGTCGCGGTAGAAGCCGAGCGAATCGACGCCGATTTCGTCGAGGAAGGCTTTGGGCTTGGCGTCGTCGCCGGTCTCGACATTGATGGCCACCACCTCGAATTCCTCGCCGCCCATTTCACGCTGCAACTGGTCGAGCGCCGGCATCTCGTGGCGGCAGGGCGCGCACCAGGTCGCCCACAGATTGACCAGCAACAGCCTGCCAGAGAGATCGGCCAGTTGAATCGGCTGTCCATCGGGATCATCGAAGGCAAGATCGCCCAGCGAGCGGGACGGATCGGCCGGCAGCATCGCTGCGACCTCGCCGCCGATCATGGGGTCGATACGGGCGAGCGTCGCCTCGCGGCCCTGGCAGGCGGCTTCGACCCCCGCCGTGGCACTGGGCGCATTGTTGCCAGAGGGGCCACCCATCACGTATAGCCCGATCGCGCCCGCCGCCATTCCGGCGATGGCTGCGATACCGAAAAGACGCAGCGCTGACATATGGACCTTGCCGTCCGACATTCGTTTAGCTCCGGGGATTCGTTAGCACTATGAGTGACACCAAGGCCAGCAACCAAATGTGGGGCGGACGATTCGCCTCGGGTCCCGCCGCGATCATGGAAGCGATCAACGCCTCCATCGGCTTCGACAGGAAGCTCTACGCCCAGGACATCCGTGGTTCCATCGCCCATGCGGGCATGCTGGCGCAAACCGGCATAATTTCGACCGCGGATCAAGAAAAGATCGTTCACGGGCTGAACACGATCCTGTCGGAGATCGAGCAGGGCCGCTTCGAGTTCTCGACCAGGCTCGAGGACATCCACATGAATGTGGAGGCAAGGCTTGCCGAACTGATCGGCCCGGCGGCCGGCCGCCTTCATACCGCACGCTCGCGCAATGACCAGGTGGCGACCGACTTCCGCCTCTGGGTCAAGGAGGAACTGCAGCGGACTGAGGGCGCTCTGGTCAATCTGATCGAAGCCTTTCTCGACCGTGCCGAGGAGCATGCGTCAACGCTGATGCCCGGCTTCACCCATCTGCAGACGGCCCAGCCCGTGACGTTCGGCCATCACTGCATGGCCTATGTCGAGATGTTTTCGCGCGATCTTTCGCGGGTGCGCGACGCGATCGAGCGCATGGACGAAAGCCCGCTCGGCGCCGCCGCGCTCGCCGGCACGGGCTTTCCGATCGACCGCGCCATGACGGCATCCGCCCTCGGTTTCCGTGAGCCGACCCGCAATTCCATCGATACGGTTTCCGATCGCGATTTCGCGCTCGAATTCCTTTCGCTTGCCTCCATCTGCGGCACGCATCTTTCCCGGCTGGCCGAGGAAATCGTCATCTGGTCGACGCCGCAATTCGGCTTTGCGAAGCTGTCGGACGCATTCGCCACCGGCTCCTCCATCATGCCGCAGAAGAAGAACCCGGATGCCGCCGAGCTCGTGCGTGCGAAGACGGGACGCCTGAATGGCAATCTGATCGGCCTGCTCACCGTCATGAAGGGCCTGCCGCTCGCCTATTCCAAGGACATGCAGGAAGACAAGGAGGCCGTCTTCGACGCCGCCGAGACGCTCGACCTGATGATCGCGGCAATGACCGGCATGGTGCGCGACATGGCGATCGACAAGGCGGCGATGAAGAAGGCGGCGGCTTCCGGCCATTCCACAGCCACGGATCTCGCAGACTGGTTGGTGCGGGAGGCCGGCCTTCCCTTCCGTGAAGCCCATCACGTGACTGGCCGCGCCGTGGCTCTTGCTGATGAGCGCCGCACCAGTCTCGACAGGCTGTCGCTCGATGATCTCAAGGCGATCAACGGGGCCATCACCGAGCAGGTGTTCGGCGTGCTCTCCGTCGCGGCCTCTGTGAAAAGCCGCACCTCCTTCGGCGGCACCGCGCCGGCCGAGGTTCGCCGCCAGATCCGCTATTGGAAGAAGCGGCTGAAACGGGATGCATCGCGGGCCAAAACCCGCTAGAGAAGTAACCGCAAACGCAGTCGGGACGGTCTTCATGCGCGCAGGCACCTTCGCCAAATCTCTTCTGGTCGTGGCCACCGTGGCCCTGATGGTCAGCGCTTGCGGGCGCAAGCCGGCCGAACTCTACACGCCCTACGAGGCCGCCGTGGAAGAGCGCCGCCAGATGGAGCGCGACGGTGTGGAGCCGCTGCCGCCGCAGCCGACCCAGCCCGTGCGCGAGCGTCCCTTCATCCTCGACGGCCTGATCTAGGCGACGAAAACCGTGAACCATTTCGACTATCGCGACGGCGTGCTTCACGCCGAGGACGTGCCGATCCCGACGATCGCGCAAGCTGTCGGCACGCCGTTCTACTGCTATTCGACAGCCACGCTGACGCGGCACTACCATGTCTTCTCGGAAGCCTTTTCCGATCTCGACGCGATGGTGTGCTATGCGGTGAAGGCCAATTCCAACCAGGCGGTTCTCGCCACGCTGGCGCGTCTGGGCGCCGGTGCGGATGTGGTGTCGGAAGGCGAGCTGCGCCGCGCGCTTCAGGCCGGCGTGCCGGCCGGCCGGATCGTCTTCTCCGGTGTCGGCAAGACGGCGCGCGAGATGGATTTCGCGCTTTCGGTCGGCATCTTCTGCTTCAACGTTGAATCGGAGCCGGATCTCGAGCTTCTGTCCGCGCGGGCCGTGGCGGCTGGGAAGCAGGCGCCCGTTTCGCTGCGCATCAATCCGGATGTCGACGCGCGCACGCATCACAAGATCTCGACCGGCAAGGCCGAAAACAAGTTCGGCATTCCGTGGAACCGTGCCCGGGCCGTCTATGCGCGTGCCGCCGAATTGCCGGGCATCAAGGTGACCGGGATCGACATGCATATCGGCAGCCAGATCACCGATCTGGAGCCGTTCGACCGCTCCATCGCGCGTCTGGTCGAGCTTCTTGCGCTGCTTCGCCAGGATGGCCACGACATCGCCCATGTCGATGTCGGCGGCGGGCTGGGAATCCCTTACCGCTTCGACGAAGAGCCGCCGCCTCTGCCAGTGCGCTACGCCGAGATCGTCAATCGTCACCTGAAGCCGCTCGGCCTGAAGGTCATCTTCGAGCCCGGCCGTCTCATCGTCGGCAATGCCGGCATCCTGGTGGCGTCGGTCCTGTTCGTGAAGGAAGGCGAGGCGAAGAACTTTCTGGTCGTCGATGCGGCCATGAACGACCTGATCCGCCCTACCCTCTACGAGGCATGGCACGAAATCCGGCCGGTCCGCGAAGCCGCAGCCGAGGTGTCGCGCTTCCGTGCGGATGTCGTCGGTCCGGTGTGCGAGACGGGCGACTATCTCGGCCTCGATCGCGACCTGCCGGTGATGGCGTCAGGCGATCTCGTGGCATTTCTGACGGCAGGTGCCTACGGGGCCGTACAGGCGGGTACCTACAATACGCGGTTGCTCGTGCCCGAGGTTCTGGTCGATGGCGATCGCTTCGCGGTTGTGCGCCCGCGCCAGACCTATGAGGAACTGATCGGCATGGACCGGCTGCCGGACTGGCTGCAGGATAGTTGAGCCTCCGGGCGGATCACGATTTCTTGCCCTGCCTCGTCTTCGCCGCGTTTGCTGCTATCCTGATCGCCATATGATGGCGGCGTACGCCGTCCGATGACGCCCACCCGACCGGAAAGGCCGCATGGCTTCAGATCCAGACGCCCCCGAACAGACCGGCCTCCTGGCGCGGCTTGCGCGTGCGCGGCTGGCTGCGGCCGGCGTCATGTGGACCGAGCGCGTGTGGCCGCTGCTCGTTCCGGTGCTGTTCGTGCTAGCGCTTTTCGTGAGCTTGTCCTGGCTCGGCGTGTTCCGCCTCGTGCCTGAATGGGCGCGCATGGGTCTCGGCCTTGTCTTCGGCCTGGCCCTCATCGCTGCCCTCCTGCCGTTCAGAAAGCTGCGTCCGCCCGAACCTGCGGAGATCGACCGCCGAATCGAGCGGGCCAACCGGCTCGACCATGCGCCCGTTCTGACACAGACCGACCGTCTGTCCGGCGCCTCCGACGACGCCTTCGCGGCAGCGCTGTGGGGAGAGCACCGTCGGCGCATGGCCCAGAAGCTCGACCGTCTGGCTGGCGACCTTCCGCACCCGCGCGTTCCCGAGCGCGATCCCTGGGCCATCCGCGCGATCGCGCCTCTGCTGCTCGTTGTTGCCTTCGCCTTCTCCTTCGGTCCGCTCGGCGGTAGCCTAACCGATGCCTTCCGTGCCAAGGCCGGCGCCGAGCCGGTGCCGCCGCGCATCGATGCCTGGGTGACGCCGCCCCCCTATACCGGCCGCGCGCCGGTCTATCTGACCTCGAATGCCAATCGCGGAGAGGATATCTTCACCGTTCCGGCCGGAAGCCAGCTTGCGGTGCGCGTGACCGGAGGCTCGGGCGCGGAAGCCATCGACTATCTGGATGCCCATACAGGCGAGGTGAACCGGGTCGACCCCAGCGCTGCCCAGCCCTCCTCCAGTCAGTTCGACATGGCGCTTTCGGCAGATGGTCTGTTGACCCTGCACGAAGACGAGACGGAAATCCGCAGCTGGCGCTTTCTGGTCACGCCGGACGACGCGCCGGTGATCCGGCTGGCGGAAGAGCCGCGCCGCGCCCGTAACGGCTCGCTCGAACTGACCTACGAGATCGAGGACGACTATGGCGCCGTCGCGGCTGAAGCCTCGTTCGAGCATGCCGATGCCTCGGACAGTGCCCGGCCGCTTTACGACGCGCCGGAAATGGCGCTGTCGCTGCCGCGCCGGGATGCGGACGCCGCGCGAACCGTGCGCGATCTGACGGATCACGCATGGGCCGGAGCGGTCGTCGATCTGACGCTGGTCGCCCGCGATGCCGCGGAGCAGGAGGGTCGCAGTGAGCCGACGCGTTTCGTATTGCCGGAGCGCCCCTTCACCAACCCGCTTGCCATGGCACTGGTCGAACAGCGGCGTCTCCTGGCGCTCGATGCCAACCAGCAGCGCCATGTCCTCGACCTAATGGACGCCATCACGCTGCGCCCGGAAGAGGCGATCGACAATCTCAGCCATTATCTCGGCGTCATGTCGGCGCGCTCGCGGCTTGCCCAGGCGCGGACCGACGATTCGCTGCGTGAGGTTGCCGACTATCTCTGGGAGATCGCTGTCCGCATCGAAGACGGTTCTTTGTCGGATGCCGAGCGTCGGCTGCAGGCTGCCCAGGAGGCGTTGCGCGATGCGCTGGAGAATGGCGCCTCCGACGAGGAACTGCAGGAATTGATGGCCGAGCTGCGGGAAGCCATGCAGGAATTCCTGCGCGAACTCGCCCAGCGGGGCCAGCAGAATCCCGATCAGGCCATGCAGATGCCGCAGGATGGCCAGATGCTCACCCAGCGCGATCTCGACCGCATGCTGGACCAGCTGGAGGATCTCGCCCGTTCAGGCGCGCGAGACCAGGCGCAGGACCTCCTCTCCCAGCTGCAGGACATGATGAACAACCTCCAGGCCGGCCGCCAGCAGAACCAGCAGGGCGGCCAGCAGAGCGAGATGAACCAGCAGCTCAATGAGCTTGGCGAGATGCTGCGTCGCCAGCAGGAGCTGATGAACGAGACGCACCAGATGGAGCAGATGCGTCCCGGCCCCCGCGGCGACGAGATGAGCCCCGAGGAATTCGCCGATGCCATGGAGCAGTTGCAGGAGCAGCAGGGCCAGCTTGGCCAGGATCTCCAGTCGCTCATGGAGGCTCTGGAGGGTATGGGGCTGGAACCCGGCGACCAGTTCGGCGATGCCGGAGACGCCATGGGTCGCGCAGGCGACGCGCTTGGCGAGCAACAGGGCCAACGGGCCGTGGGCGAGCAGGGACAGGCGCTTGAAGCGCTGCGTCGCGGTGCCCAGGACATGATGCAGCAGATGCAGCAGGCCATGCAGGGCGAGGAGGGCGGCTCGGAAGAGGGCGGCCAGCGCCAGCAGGGCGCCGACCGCGATCCGCTCGGCCGGCCGCGCGCCAATACCGGTCCGGATTTCGGCGATTCGGTCAGGGTGCCGGACGAGATCGACGCGCAGCGCGCCCGTCGCATCCTGGAGGCGATCCGCGATCGGCTCGGAAACACGCTGAGCCCCGATCTCGAACGCAACTATCTGGAGCGACTGCTCGAGATGCGGTGATCATCCTCTTTGGACGAGCCTGCGTATACGGGGCGCGGCGCCTGGGCTACATGAGGCCGGGCCGGGGCACGACGTGGCGGCCACCGCGCGGGCTTCTGTCCGGAGTCAATCTTTCTGTCGGCAGCGCGTGCTCGCAGCAGCCGTTTTCATTCGCCAGTTTCCATTCATCAGGGGGCTATGTGTCCAAAGGTGCTACCGACGATTCCAGTGCCCTTCAGCGGCTGATCGGACGCATGGGCTCGAGCCTTTCGCTGCGCAATCGCTTCATCATCATCCTCCTCGTCGCGTCGCTCCCGGGGATGGTCGTGGCCCTTGTCCTCGCGGCCAATGCTCTGAACAACGAGCGCGAGCAGATCGAAATAACCGCCGAGCGGCTGGCGGACATTCAGGCGGCGCACCACACCAATGTCATCGACACGGCGCGCGTGATGCTCGAGACCATTGTGGAAACGATCGAGGCCGGTACGGTCGACGACGCCGACTGCACGCAATTTCTCGGCGACCGCGCGGCAAGCTATCCATCGTTCACGTCGCTCACACTCGTCGACAGTGCCGGGACCATCGTCTGCGCTAACGAGGATTCAGAGCTTCCGGCCGGGTTCCCCGACGACGCCCTGTTGGAATCCATGCGCGCCGCCGACGGGTTCATCGTCGGAGACTATGCCGTGGGGCAGTCCGGGGTGCCCTTGATCATCGCCGCCCTCCCGGTACGACGCGACGACGGTTCGTTTTACGGCGCGGTGGCCATGGGGATCGACCTGCGCTGGCTGGAATTTCTCGCGCGACGGATGAACCTGCCGGCGGGCAGCACGATCACGGCTATCGGCGGAGACGGGAGGGTTCTCAACCACTACCGAGCCGAAAATGTCGGGAACGAGGAACTGGCGGCACCGCGCGAATCCGTTCCGATGGAAGCGTATCGGCAACGCATGGCGGCTGAAGGCGGCGGGGTGCTGCGCGGCCAGTCCAACGGTGGCGATCAACGCGTGTACGGCTTTCAAAGGACAAGTTCGGGAAATCTGAGCGTTGTCGTCGGGATGCCGCAATACGCGGAATTCGAGCGTTACGGCGCAGCGCTGCGCGACACGCTTGCCGCGCCCATGGCAATCCTCATCCTGGCGCTGCTGGCAGCGGGCTACGCCAGTCAGGCGCTTGTCATCCGGTGGGTGTCGATGCTGACGGGCGCGGCCAGGAAGATGGCGGATGGCGATCTGCTGGCCCGTTCGATGGTGCCGCATTCGCGCTACGAACTCGGTCGTCTTGCAGCCGCCTTCGACACGATGGCGGCCTCGATCCAGCAGAAGCAGGACGAGATCCGTGCCAAGGCAAACCAGTATGCGGAACTGCTGCGTGAGCTGAATCACCGCGTGAACAACAACATGCAGATGATCCGAAGCCTGGTTCGCATGCGGGGAAGAGAGATCGCCGATCCCGGTGCCCGTGCGGCGATTGAGGACATTGAAGAACGGCTCGGCGCCATGACCGAGATCCAGCGGCTTTTATACGACCAGGACGATGCCGGTCACATCGCGGCTGACTACCCCGTGCGGCTGGGACGGTTCCTGGAGGAATTCTACTCCTCGGATCGCGTTGAGGTCCGGATCGATGCCGAACCGATCCCGCTTCCGCGCGCCTCGTCGATTCCCCTCGGGCTCATCATGAACGAGCTGATCGCAAACGCCTGCAAGCACGCCTATCCCGAAGGGAAGGGAACGGTACGCGTCAGTCTGCGGTTGCAGGGCGAGCATGTTCAGCTCGCGGTGGCCGATGATGGTGCGCCGATGCCGGAGGATCTCGACACAAGTCGCCGGAAGGGGTCCATGGGATTGCGCATCGTGCGCAACATGTCCGAGCAGTTGAACGGCGTCCTGAAGGTTGCCCCCCATGAGGGGGGCAAGACGATCCAGCTCGACTTTCCGCTCGACAAGAACGCCGCGGCGGACGGGACGATCTGAGCCAAAGTCATCGCCCGCGCCGGAAGGCGCGAGCGCACAAATCAGGCGGCCTTCTTCTTGGGCTGGATCAGGCCGCGTGCGAGAAGTAGCTCCGCGATCTGGATCGTGTTGAGGGCCGCGCCTTTCCGGAGATTGTCGGAGACGATCCACATGTTCAGCGCGTTGTCCAGCGTGGAGTCCTCGCGGATGCGGCTGATATAGGTCGCGTCTTCGCCGGCCGATTCCAGCGGGGTGATGTAGCCGCCATCCTCGCGCTTGTCGATGACCAGACAGCCCGGCGCCTCGCGCAGGATGTCGCGTGCTTCGTCCGCCGTGATCTGCTCCTCGAACTCGATATTGACCGCTTCCGAATGTCCGATGAAGACCGGCACGCGCACGCAGGTCGCCGTCAGCTTGATCTTCGGATCGAGCATCTTCTTGGTCTCGGCGACCATCTTCCACTCTTCCTTGGTCGAGCCGTCGTCGAGGAAGACGTCGATATGGGGAATGACGTTGAAGGCAATGCGCTTGGTGAACTTCTTGTTCGAGATCGGATCGGCGACGAAGACCGCGCGGGTCTGCTCGAACAACTCGTCCATGCCTTCCTTGCCGGCGCCGGAGACCGACTGGTAGGTCGAGACCACGACACGCTTGATCTTCGCGCGGTCGTGCAGCGGCTTCAGTGCCACGACGAGCTGGGCCGTCGAGCAGTTCGGATTGGCGATGATGTTCTTGCGGGTGAATATATCGATGGCTTCCGGATTGACCTCCGGCACGATCAGCGGCACGTCCTGGTCGTAACGCCAGGCCGAGGAATTATCGATCACGACGCAGCCCTGGCGGCCGATCTTCGGTGACCACTCCTTGGAAACGTTGCCGCCGGCGGACATCAGGCAGATGTCGGTGTCGGAGAAGTCGTACGTGGCGAGATCCTTCACCTTCAGCGTCCTGTCGCCGTAGGAGACTTCGGTGCCCAGCGACCGACGCGAGGCCAGCGCCACCACCTCATCGGCGGGAAAGCCGCGTTCTTCCAATATGTTGAGCATTTCGCGGCCCACATTGCCCGTGGCGCCCACAACTGCGATCTTGAAACCCATTTTTGGCTGCTCCTTCAGACCCTCTCCGCTGCTCCGCTTCGGGAACCGGCCTTGCGCACCGGGTCCGTCCGCCTCATCCCCCGGGCCGGACCCGGGAGAGGGCGAGCAGGCCAGGGAACGTCAGACCGTTTTGGTGACGGTTTTGGTGGTCCCGGTCGGCTTGGCCGCAAGCGCACGCATCGCGGCACCGGCAGGGCCGGGGGCGACAGGCATAGACATGGCATCGATCATGCCGCGCATAGCGGGTGCTCCGTTTCGAGGCAGCTTTTACGCGTTGACGGGCGAGAGCGCAACGGGTCAGGCCTTGTCAGTCCCGGCGTTGCCCGGGGCTTGCCCGCGGCAGGCGCAATGGCTATCAGTCGCAAAGTCCACAGGGAGTTCCGCATGCTCGCGCTGATCAGCACAATCGACCTCGCCCTCGGCATCTACTGGTGGATCATCATCCTGTCCGCCGTCTTCTCGTGGCTCTACGCCTTCAACGTGGTCAATCCCAGCAACCAGTTCGTCGGTATGATCGGCAATGCGCTTTACCGGCTCACCGAGCCCGCTCTTCGCCCGATCCGCCAGATCCTGCCTGATCTCGGCGGAATCGACATCTCGCCGATCGTGCTGCTGCTCCTCATCTTCTTCTTGCGCCAGCTTCTGTGGACGACGATCGCCCCGGCGCTGATCTGACCGGAAAGCCGGCAGTCGTCGAGGAGACGGCGACAGGCTGCCGTCTCCTCGTCCGGTTGACACCGAAATCTTCCCGTGACGCGGTTGAAGGGATTGAGCGGCTCGCCGACGGACGCGCCTTTCTCAAGGCGCGTGTGCGTGCCGTGCCCGAAAAGGGCAAGGCCAACGCCGCCCTGGTGAAACTTCTGGCGGCGGTCTTGGAAATTCCCGCCTCATCCATCGAGATAGGAGCCGGCGCGACGTCTCGGCTCAAGACCGTCCATGTCGCGTCATCGGTCGCGGTCATCGAAGCGCGCCTGGCCGCGCTGATCTCCTAGCCGTCGGCGCTGGCGATGTCGGCGGCCGTGGTTTCGCGCAGATCCGTCAGGCACTCCTGCGGGATGTAGGGCCATACGGCGCTTTCGCATGCGGTGCTTGCCGCGGTTTCCTGCACGGGCTCCAGTACCTGGGCCTGCGCCGAGGACTGTTCCAGGTCGGTGATGAAGGCCAGCCCGGCGAGCGCCATCGCGCCAACGCCTGCGGCAATGGCCATGCCATTGACGGTGATCATGTTTGTTGCCCTTTGCTATTGGGCCATCAACGCCGGTGCCGGCTTCCGGTTCCACGAGCAAGCAGCACACCAAGCCTTTCGCGACTGCGAAATATGCTGTATGGGCAGCGCGACCGAAACCGATCCGGCCCCGGCACAACCGGCGGCGCGGCTGACCAGCAGGTCGCCGACGGGATTGAAACAGCTTCCGAGAGAGAACATGAATCTCCGCAACATCGCGATTATCGCGCACGTCGACCATGGCAAGACCACTCTCGTGGACGAGCTTCTCAAGCAGGCCGGTTCTTTCCGAGAGAACCAGCGCGTCGCCGAACGGGCGATGGATTCCAACGATCTCGAGAAGGAACGCGGCATCACGATCCTGGCCAAGGCGACCTCGGTCGACTGGAAGGATTATCGTATCAACATCGTGGACACGCCCGGTCACGCCGATTTCGGCGGCGAGGTGGAGCGTATCCTGTCGATGGTCGATTCCGCCATCGTGCTGGTGGATGCGGCCGAAGGCCCGATGCCGCAGACCAAATTCGTGGTCGGCAAGGCGCTCAAGGTCGGGCTGAGGCCCATCGTCGTCATCAACAAGATCGACCGTCCCGATGCCCGCCATGTCGAGGTGGTCAATGAGGTGTTCGACCTGTTTGCTGCACTCGATGCGACCGACGAACAGCTCGACTTCCCGATCCTCTACGGGTCCGGGCGCGACGGCTGGGTGTCGGAAAACCCGGAAGGTCCCAAGGATGACGGCCTCGCGCCGCTTTTCGACCTCATCGTCAAGCACGTACCGGCGCCGACCGTCCACCCCGGTCCGTTCCGGATGATCGGCACGCTTCTTGAAGCCAATCCATTCCTTGGCCGCGTCATCACCGGCCGCATCGAATCTGGCACCTTGAAGTCGAACCAGGCCGTGAAGGTGCTGGCGAATGACGGCTCGCTGGTCGAGACGGGCCGCGTCTCGAAGATCCTCGCCTTCCGGGGTCTCGAGCGCCAGCCCATCGATGAGGCGCAGGCAGGCGACATCGTGGCGATTGCTGGCCTCTCCAAGGGCACCGTGGCCGATACGTTCTGCGATCCGTCGGTAAGCGAGCCGCTGCACGCGCAGCCGATCGATCCGCCCACCGTCACCATGTCCTTCATCGTCAACGACAGCCCGCTGGCCGGCACCGAGGGCGACAAGGTCACAAGCCGCGTCATTCGCGACCGCCTCCTGAAGGAGGCCGAGGGCAATGTCGCGCTCAAGATCGAGGAAGCCGAGGACAAGGATTCCTTCTACGTCTCCGGTCGCGGGGAGCTGCAGCTTGCCGTCCTGATCGAGACGATGCGCCGGGAAGGCTTCGAACTGGCCGTCTCGCGCCCGCGCGTCGTCATGCAGAAGGACGAGAATGGCGACGTTCTGGAGCCGATCGAGGAAGTCGTCATCGACGTCGACGAGGAGCATTCCGGCGTCGTCGTGCAGAAGATGTCCGAGCGCAAGGCCGAGATGGTCGAGCTGAAGCCGTCGGGCGGCGACCGCCAGCGCCTGGTCTTCCACGCCCCCACGCGCGGGCTCATCGGCTACCAGTCGGAGCTTTTGACGGATACCCGCGGCACGGCCGTGATGAACCGCCTCTTCCATTCCTACCAGCCTTACAAAGGCGAGATGGCGGGCCGTAACAACGGCGTGCTGATCTCCAACGACCAGGGCGAATCCGTTGCCTTTGCGATGTGGAATCTCGAGGATCGCGGGCCCATGGTCATCGATGCCGGCGTCAAGGTCTATGCCGGCATGATCATCGGCATCCACTCCCGCGACAACGATCTCGAGGTCAATGTGCTCAAGGGCAAGAAGCTGACCAATATCCGCGCCGCCGGCAAGGACGAGGCCGTGAAGCTGACCCCCCCGATCCGCATGACGCTGGAGCGGGCTCTCGCCTGGATCCAGGACGACGAGCTGGTCGAGGTGACGCCGAAGTCGATAAGGCTGAGGAAGCTCTATCTCGACCCGCATGAGCGAAAGCGCTTTGAAAAGTCGTCCAAGACTCCCAGCGTTGCCTGAGCGGCCTTCGCGACCCCATCCAACCACGAGAGGAAACCCTCATGGCCAAGATGATCCACTCGATGATCCGCGTGCTCGAGGAAGGGCGTTCGGTGGAGTTCTACAAGAAGGCCTTCGGACTTGAAGTCGCCGAGAGGCTGGATTTCGAGACATTCACCCTGATCTACCTGTCCAATTCAGAGACGGGTTTCGAGCTGGAACTGACGGTCAACAAGGGCCGCGAAGAGGCCTATGATCTGGGCGACGGCTACGGCCACCTCGCCTTTTCGGTCGAGGATGTCGACGCCGAGCACAGGCGGCTGACCGATGCCGGGCTCTCGCCACGCAAGCTGGTCGATTTCGCCCCAGCCGGCGATGTCATCGCGCGCTTCTTCTTCATCCAGGATCCCGACGGCTACGAAATCGAGGTCCTGCAGCGGGGCGGGCGGTATCTTTAGGGCTCACCGCGCCATGGTGTGGTAGGCGTCGTTCGGGCGCATGTCGACGGCGGCGGCGACGCGGTTCGACATGTTGAAGAAGGCGGCCACCGAGGCGATGTCCCAGATGTCGCGGTCGCTGAAACCGGCATCGCGCAGGGCCTGGCGGTCGCTTTCCTCCATCATGTCAGGCCGTTCGGTGAGCTTCACCGCGAAATCGAGCATCGCCTTCTGCCGGCTCGAAAGCTCGGCCGCGCGATAGTTCATGGCCATCTGTTCGCCGAGCCTGGGGTCGCCGGATAGCTGCCGCACAGCGGCGCCATGGGCGGTCAGGCAGTAATAGCAGTGATTAACCGATGACACGGCGACCGCGATCATTTCGCGCTCCAGCTTGCTCAGCCCCGAATCGCCCAGCATCAGATCGTTGTACATGTCGGTGAAGGCGCGCAGCTTCCTGTCGTCGAACGCGTAGGCCAGAAGCACGTTCGGCACGAGGCCAAGCTTCTCCCGACATTTGTCGAAATAGGCCTTCGTGGCCTCGGACAGCTCGCTGTCGGCCTCCAATTCAAGCGCAACCACCTTCTTCGTCATGCCGTTTACCCTCCCTGTACCGGTTTTCTGCGATAGACGGTGACCGGCATCGTGGCACGGGTCGTCAAACGCGAGCGGTCTGCTACCATAGTTCCAAAAGACGACAGGCGGGAGGGCTGCATGGCCGTTAGGCGAGACACCGAGGCAAGATCGGGAACGACAGGCAAGATGAGCAAGTCGGCCGCGATACTGCTCGATTATCTGAAGGCGCATGCCCCGGCGGAGGATCTGGCGCCGTACGACGCAGCCACCCTGGCCGCCACGGCGGAAATGGCGTGGGCGCTTCTTGCCAAACACAAGGCCGGCGAAAGCCTCGTCGCGGTGAAGAACGACACCGGAATCGAGCGCCAGGGGCGCGCGATGAGCGTCGTCACCATCGTCAATGACAACATGCCCTTCCTGTTCAACTCGGTCATGGGTGAGATCACGCAGTCGGTGGGAGAGCCGGCTCTGGTGTTGCACCCCGTGCTGGCCGTCAAGCACGGCAAGAATGGCGTCAGCGAGCTCCTGGGCGATGCGGGTTCGGGCAAGGCGGATGACGGCGTCGACCGCGTCAGCCTCATCCATGTGCACATCCCGCGCCGCAGCGATGCCGAATGCAAGGCATTGGCAGAACAGCTTCGGGGGGTGCTGAAGAAGGTTCGCGCCGCGGTATCGGACTGGAAGCCGATGCTGGCGCGCCTTGACCAGGCGATCAGCGATTTCCGCTACGCGCCCGTTCCGATGGCCGAGAAGGACGTGGCCGAGGCCATCGCCTTCCTCGAGTGGCTTCGCGACGACAATTTCACCTTCCTGGGCGTTCGCGAGTATCGCTACAGGGGCGGCGAGGAAAGCGGCGTTCTGGAGCGCATGCGCAAGCCCGGTCTCGGCATCCTTCACGATCCCGACGTGCTGGTGCTCAGGCGCGGCGACCAGCCGGTCACCGCTTCTCCGGAGATCCGCGAGTTCCTGCATGGCCCCGAACCGCTTATCGTGACCAAGGCCAACGCCAAGTCGGTCGTCCACCGCCGGATCTATCTCGACTATGTCGGGATCAAGCTGTTCGATGCGAAGGGCCGGTTGCTGGGAGAGTTGCGCATCGTCGGCCTGTTCACCTCAACGGCCTATACGCGCTCGGTCCTCAAGATCCCGTATCTGCGCTCCAAGGTGCAGGCGGTGATCGAGAAATCCGGGTTCGACGCGACGGATCATTCCGGCAAGGCGCTGATCAACGTGCTGGAATCCTATCCGCGCGACGAGCTGTTCCAGATCGATGTCAGCTCCCTCCGGCGGAACGCAATGGCCATTCTGGCGCTGGGCGAGCGTCCGCGGGTGCGGGTGCTCTACCGCGTCGATCAGTTCGACCGCTTCGTCTCCGCCCTCGTCTTTGTGCCGCGCGACCGCTACGATTCCGAAATTCGCCAGAAGATCGGCGCCTATCTGGCAGAAGCCTTCGACGGGCACATCTCCGCCTACTATCCGGCCTTCCCCGAGGGCACGCTGGCGCGGGTTCATTTCATCATCGGGCGGCGCGGCGGCAAGACGCCCAAACCCCGCCAGGAGACGCTGGAAGCGGCGATCCGCGGCATCGTGCGCACCTGGGAAGACGCGATCCGCGAGGCCGTGACAGATGCGCAGGCCGACCCCCGGCTGGCGGAGATCGCGATGCGCATGCCCGACAGCTATCGCAACAGCTTTCCGCCCGAGACCGCGCTTGCCGATGCCGCGCGCATAGAAGGCGTCTCGGCGGACAAGCCGATCGCCATTGATTTCTACGCCGTGGAATCCGCTTCAAAAAGTGCGGTGGGGTTGAAAATCTACCACCTTGGCGAGCCCGTTTCCCTGTCGCGAAGGGTACCCTTGCTGGAACATATGGGCTTTCGCGTCATCAGCGAGCGAACCTTCGAAGTAGCTGCGGCCACCGAGGACACGGTTTTCGTCCACGACATGGAACTGGAAAGCGGGTCGGGTGGGGCAATCGATCTGTCGGATGGCGGCGCGCTTCTGACAGAGGTCTTCCTGTCGGCCTGGACGGGGGATACGGACGGCGATGGATACTCGGTGCTGGTCCAGACCGCGGGGCTTGGTGCCCGCCAGATATCACTGCTGCGCGCCTATGGCCGCTACCTCCAGCAGGCCGGTATCCCGCAGAATCAGGATTTCATCGCTTCCACCCTGAACCGGTATCCCGAGATAACCCGCCAGCTGCTGGCTCTGTTTGCCGCCCGCTTCGAACCCGGGCCGGAACGTGGCTCGGCGGCCGAGAAGGCCGAAAAGGCCATCGAGACGTCGCTCGAAGAGGTGCCGCTCATCGACGACGACACGATCATCCGGCGCTACAAGAACCTCATCGACTGCACGCTCAGGACCAATTTCTACGCCGATCTGGATCGGGAGCGGGTCTCGCTGGCTCTGAAGCTCGATTCGGAGGCTGTGACCGGTCTCCCACAACCTCGTCCCTGGCGGGAAATATTCGTCTACGGCCCGGAAGTCGAGGGCGTTCATCTGCGCTTCGGGCCGGTGGCGCGCGGTGGGCTGCGCTGGTCTGATCGGGCTCAGGACTACCGTACGGAGGTGCTTGGCCTGGTGAAGGCACAGCAGGTCAAGAACGCCGTCATCGTGCCGGTGGGCGCAAAAGGCGGCTTCTATCCCAAGCAATTGCCGGCAGGAGGCAGCCGTCAGGAAGTCTTCGAGGCCGGCCGCAAAGCCTATGTGAATTTCATCTCCAGCCTCCTGTCGATCACCGACAATCTGGACGGCGACAGGGTCGTGCCGCCGTCGGGCGTCGCACGCCGGGACGGCGACGACCCGTATTTCGTGGTGGCGGCGGACAAGGGCACGGCGACCTTCTCCGATACGGCCAATGCGATCAGCCAGGCGCATGGCTTCTGGCTCGACGACGCCTTCGCCTCGGGCGGGTCTGCCGGCTACGACCACAAGGTCATGGGCATCACGGCGCGTGGCGCATGGGAGGCGGTGAAGCGGCACTTCCGCGAGATGGACCGCAACATCCAGGAAGAACCCTTCACGGTGGCGGGTGTCGGCGACATGTCGGGCGACGTGTTCGGCAACGGCATGCTCTTGTCCCCCTGCATCAGGCTGGTGGCCGCCTTCGACCACCGCGACATCTTCATCGATCCCGACCCGGATTCCGAAAGCTCCTTCGACGAGCGCAAGCGGCTGTTCGAGAAAGGTCAATCGAGCTGGCAGGACTATGACAGGGCCAAGCTGTCGCAAGGCGGCATCATCGTTTCGCGGTCCCAGAAATCGATCACGCTGTCGCAGGCGGCCGCCGATGCGATCGGGCTGGCCAAGACCACCGCCTCGCCGGTCGAGGTGCTGACCGCCATTCTCAAGGCGCCGGTCGACCTGATGTGGTTTGGCGGCATCGGCACCTATGTGCGGGCACGTGACGAATCCAATGCCGACGTCGGCGACAAGACCAACGACGCGATTCGCATCACCGGGCGCGAGCTTCGCGCCAAGGTCATCGGCGAGGGCGCCAATCTCGGCATGACCCAGAAGGCCCGGATCGAATACGGGCTGAATGGCGGGCGCTGCAATTCCGACGCCATCGACAATTCGGCGGGCGTGAACTCGTCCGACGTCGAGGTCAACATCAAGATCCCGCTCGCCGCCGCCATGCGCAAGGACGGGCTGACCCGCGAGAAGCGCAACAAGCTTCTCTCCGAGATGACGGAAGACGTGGCCCGGCTGGTTCTGGCCAATAACTACCGCCAGACGCTGGCCATCTCGCTGACCGCGGACCGCGGTGCAGCGGATCTTGGCCATCAGGAACGCTTCATGGAAGCGCTCGAGGCGCGCGGTCTCCTCGACCGCGAGGTCGAGCAGCTGCCCTCCTCGCAGGAGATGGCGGAGCGCCAGAAGGACAATCGGGGCCTGACACGCGCCGAGATCGGCGTCCTGCTGGCCTATGCCAAGCTCGTTCTCTTCGACGATCTGGTGGCAAGCGACCTGCCGGACGATCCCTGCCTGGAGCCTGATCTGGTCAGCTATTTCCCCGGGCGGATGGACAAGCGGCACGGCGCGCGGATGCGCGAGCACAGGCTGCGTCGCGAGATCATCGCCACGCAGATCGCCAACGATGCCATCAACCGGGGCGGCCCCTCCTTCGTCAGCCGCCTGCAAGATCTGTGCGCCAAATCGGCCGCCGAGACGGTCGGCGCGTATCTGGCGGTCCGCGAGGGCTTCGAACTCAACGAGCTCTATGCGGCGATCGACGATCTCGACAACAAAGTGGAAAGCCGGGCCCAGACCGAGCTCTACCAAGGCGTCGGCCGCCTCGTGCATGTCCAGTCGGCCTGGTTCCTGAAGAACGATTATCCCGGCGAGACGCTGGCCGAACGCATCGGAGGCCTGAAGGCTGCCAGACGCACGCTGGAACCCAAACTGGCGTCGATGGCGCCGGAGTTCACGCGCGCGCATCTGGAGGAGGTGGCTCATGCCATGTTCCGTGACGGTGCGCCCGAGGAACTGGCCCGGCGCATCGCCTTCCTGCATATCAGCGAGTTCATTCCGGACATCGTCCTGGTCGCGACCCGTTCGGGCGCCGATCTCACGGCCGCTGCCCATGCCTTCTTCGCGGTGACCGAGGCGTTCCGCATCGGCCGTATAGCGGAAGCGGCCCGCGGCATCGGGGTGACGGACTATTATGACGGTCTGGCGCTGACGCGGGCCCGCGACGCGATCGGCGACGCACGCCGGGGCATCGCGGTTGCCGCGCTGCAGGCCTACCCCAAATCGTCGGAACCCGTGGCCGAATGGCTGGAGGCAGGCGGTGGAACGATCGCGCGGGCGCGCGACCGCCTGAAGGCGCTGACCGAAACCGGCGACATCTCCGTCTCGCGCCTGTCAGTGGCCGCCGGCCTGATGTCGGATCTGTCCTAGGCGGAAGGGCTCCGCCTTCATCATTCGGGGTCGGGACGTTCGAAGTCTCCGGCCTCGTTCATGATCCACAATTCGCCCGACAGGATGTCGAACCAGGCACCGCAGATCTGGAGCCGGCCCTCGGCCTCCATCTCGGCGATCTGCGGAAAGCTTCGCAGATTGGCGATGGAATGGCGGATGGAGATGCGTTCGAGCGCCGTCTGCCTCTCGCCCTGGGTCATCAGTTCGTTGCCCGAGACGGAGGCCGCGACCGGCGTCAGCATGCTCATCCATTTGCCGATGAAATCGCCCGAGGAGAGGGGCTCCCCCGCCGGGTCGAGAGCGGCCTTGATGCCGCCGCAGCGGCCGTGGCCCAGCACGAGGATCGTCTTGACCTTGAGGCTGTAGACGGCGAATTCGAGAGCGGCCGAGGTCGCATGATACTGGCCGTCCGGCTCGTAGGGCGGGACGAGGTTGGCGACATTGCGCACGACAAAGAGCTCGCCGGGCGGTGAATCGAAAATGGTTTCGGGCGCTGCCCGCGAATCGCAGCAGGCAATCACCATCGTCTCGGGCCTCTGCCCATCGCGTGCGAGTTCGCGATACCGTTCGCGCTCGCTGGCCAGGCGGCCAACGGTGAAGTTGCGGTAGCCCGCGATCAGATGGTCCGGAAAAGTCGCCATGGCCTGCCCATAAAGCCATGCGACTGTCGTGGCAATCCGCACTTACGCCCAGATGGCGATCGGGATGCCGTGCGCATCGGCATGCGGCGGATCGGGGAAAGGAATCGCGAGGCCTTGCGCATGGCGCGCCGCTATCAAGAGCATCGCGGCTGCGTCCAGGAGGTCATCCTCACCCACGCCCTTCGGCGGCAGGCCCTCGAGAAGGTCGCGAGGGATGCCCTGGCTCTCAAGAAGCGTCTTGCGCTCCTCCATTCCGGCCGGATTCACCTTGCCCTTGATCTTCTTGGGCAGGGACATCGCGCGTTCGCCATTGAGGCGCCAGAAGGCGAGTTCGGGGTGGGCTTCGATGACGCGGGCGTGCAGCTCCGGCCGGTCGATGAGCAGCCGGTCGATCTCGCGTATCTTGGGAAACAGGCAGAAGGCCTGGATCGAAACGGATTTCGCAGGTTCGGATGTCTGTCGGGCGACGGTGCTGGCGCGGGCATGGGCATCGCGCAGCTCGTTTGCATTTTCGAAGAGGCCGCGCTCCGCGTAGACAGCGGCGCGGGAGGGGATCTGGAACACGCTGGACTGGCGCTGGCCGAGAAGCGGACGGATCAGGCTTTCCGGCCCACGGCCGCCTCTGCCGATGCGTTCCGGAAGCCCGATCGGCATGTCGACGGCAATGACGGCATCGTCCGGCAGGGCGTCGACCAGTTGCTCGAAATGAGCGAAGATACGTGCCACCGTCTCTGCGCCGTCCCTCAGGACCGCGATCCAGCCCGTCTTGCAGCCGTCGGCGCCGGCAATCACCCTTTGTCGCCTACCAACGCAACCTCATGGGTCGTTACCCGTGCATCCGGCTCGGCCAGCAAGGCGGCGTCGGTGGCGAGCGCCAGTTCGTCTGCGCCGCGCCTCACCGCCGCGCGCAGAACGGAATAGACGCCCCGGGTGGCACGCTCGACCGCATCGTGGGCCGTCCCGCCCTGGAGCATGCCCGCAAGGATGAGCGCGGCGGTAAGATCGCCCGGCCCATTGGGCGGACGGACCAGTCGCTCGTGCTCGAACAGTGTCGCGCGGCCTTCTTCCACCAGCAGATTGCCGATGCGGTCATCGCGCGTGCCCGGTGTCGAGGTCACGACCACGGTCGGCGGCGGAAGTGCTGCGGCCGCCTGCAGTGCGGCCTCCTGGCTCGAGGTGTCCATGCCTGTCAGCCAGCCCAGTTCGAAGAGGTTGGGCGTGGCGATGTCGGCCAGCGGCAGGAGACGGTCGCGGATCGCGGCCGCCGTGGCTTCGGGGACATAGAGGCCGCCGGCGTCGCCAATGACGGGATCGCAAAGATAGAGCGCAGCGGGGTTCGTGGCGTGTACGGCCTTAACGAGGCGCGCGGCGGCCGCCGCCTGGGAAGGGTGGCCAAGATAGCCGGTCATGACCGCGCCGACCTCGCCGAGCCAGGGCGCGCGCGCCAGATCTTCCAGCAGCGCCTCGAACTGATGCGGCTCCGGGACGATGCGCGTGGCCGGTCCGTGGCCCGGATGCCAGGGCAGGAAGATGGTCGGGACCGCCCACACGGGATGTCCCAGCGTTTCCAGCGCAAAAACGATGGCGCGGTTTCCCACCCCGCCACGCGCGACATGGCTCGAGATGGCGACCACCGCCTTGCGGCGTGGCGGCAGGTTGTCGTTCGTCGTCAAAGGGCTGGTACCACAAAGAAGACCAGCCAGACGACCAGTCCGAGAAAGAACACCACGCCGAGGGCGCGGCCGATCCGGCTGCCCCAGACTTCGACCCAGTCGTCCTCGGGGGCGTCTCGCGCGGCCATGTGGTCGCTGACGCGGCGCCTGGCCTTCTGCACCATGGTTGCCTCGGTCTCGGCGCCGACGCGGTTGATGATGCGACGCGATTCGGCCTCGTCGTGATGCGGTTTTCTGGTCATTCTCATCCTTCCCCGCGACCACAATAGCTTTTCGGCGACTGTCGCGACAGGGGTCGCTTGGCCTGCCGGCTGTGCGAAACCCCGGCTCCATGCACGCCGACTCTTGCCGGGGCTGCCGTTCGGCGGATAGAGTTAACAAATCATGAAGACGCTGTCCGTAGACATACGCAAGGCTGAACCGCGAGATGCGGATGGCATCGCCACCGTCCATCATCAGGCTTGGGCCGGCGCCTATTCAGGCATCATCCCGCACAAATCGCTGATAGGCATGCTTAACCGACGCGGGACCAAATGGTGGGCGAACGCGATCGGCAAGGCGGCTTCGATTCTCGTTGTGGAGATCGGTGGCGACATCGTCGGATACGCCACTCTCGGCCGCAACCGTTCGCGCGACCTCGACCAGGGCGGCGAAATCTACGAACTTTACCTCAAGCCCGAATATCAGGGCGTCGGAATCGGCACCAGGCTGTTCAAGGCGGCGCGCGACAAGCTTTCCGCCCATGGGCTGGACGGGCTCGTTGTCTGGGCGCTCGAGGAAAACACCGGCGCCATGGCGTTTTATGCCGGAGCGGGCGGGCGCGACGTGGCCGAGGGTGTCGAGATATTCGAGCAGAAGGCCCTCAAGAAGGTAGCCTTCGTCTGGCACTGATCGGCTTGGGAGCCGTCCCTTGTGTTTGCATCTCATGCCGCGACGGGCTATCGCCTGCCGGAGATTTTCAACTGCGAGGGTAAGCGCCAAATGCGCATAGACGCGATTTCGATCGGCAACAATCCGCCAGAGGACGTCAACGTCATCATCGAGGTGCCTGTCGGCGGCCAGCCGATCAAGTACGAGATGGACAAGGAGGCGGGTACGCTCGTCGTCGATCGCTTCCTCTACACACCGATGACCTATCCCGGGAATTACGGCTTCGTGCCGCATACGCTCTCGGAGGACGGAGACCCGATCGATGTGCTGGTGTGCAACACGCGCCCGCTCGTCCCCGGTTGCGTCATCAATGTACGGCCGGTCGGCGTGCTCGTGATGGAAGACAATTCGGGCCAGGACGAGAAGATCGTCGCCGTTCCTTCGCCGCACCTGACCCAGCGATATGACACGGTCAAGGACATCAGCGATCTGCCCGCGATCACCCTGAAGCAGATCGAGCATTTCTTCGAGCACTACAAGGATCTGGAGCCCGGCAAATGGGTCAAGATCGGCGATTGGCAGGATGCCTCGGCAGCACGCGCGATGATCACCGCTGCCATCGAGCGGGCCAAGAAGAAAAGTTGAGCTGTTTCACTGACCGAGCGTGAAGTCCGGCAAGGGCACTGAGCCGGACAGGACGGTCGGCTGATCGGCACCGCAGGCAAAATCGCGAGCCTGCTCGTCGGCGAGGCGGCGTGCCTGCTCGTTGGCATCCGCATTGCCCGAGGCCACCACGAAACCGGTCACGCAGCCCTGGCGCTGGTCCAGTTGCGCCACCTTGCGCACGACCAGCACCTCGGTATCGTCGCCCGGGAACTCCGGATCGGACACGAACCAGCGGTGGATGGACGCGAACGGCACGGCCGTTTCGCCGCGCTGGTGCAGGCGCCACTCGATGGTGGGTCCGGCAAAGTTGAAGCCGACGAAACTCATGAAATCGGGAACCCGCTCGAACGCCGGCGGAAAGCCGTAGAAAACCGATTCCCGCAGGTCCGAATAGAAGACCAGCACCGGATAGCCCTTGTAGCCCGGGCAGACGAGGTCGGCCCAATCGCCTTCTCCATCATCGGCGGACCGCACGACCACACAGTCGGTCTCGGTGTCGATCTGAGTGTATTCGCTGGTGATGCCGGAGGCGAAAGCCGGCAAGGTAAGGCCGACAAAAGCGGCCAGCGCGATCGTGAGGCGCAAGCGATCTCTCCTTCCCGTTTCCGGAATGAAGGATAATACCGCGGGCAGGCGCGCGCACGCATTTTGTATTGGCGTATGGCTGGCCATCTGTCAGCGTGCAGCCCGGCTGTTTGCGGGGGCTCTCGTCGTGGTGGGAAGAAAGATGCAGGTGCGCGAACGCATGATGCCCGCGCTGGTCATCGTGGCATCCGCCCTTCTGCTCCATTCGCCAGATCAGGCATTCGCACATGCGGGCGACCGCGCCCACATCATGATCCTGCCCACGGGCTACTATCTCCTGGGCGGTGCCATTGCGGTGGCGCTGAGCTTCGTCGTGCTCGCGCTTGTTCCACCCGGCCCGCTGGAGCGTCGGATAGGGCGGCGTGCGGGCGAATTCTGGCTGCCGGCCTGGCCAAGAGTCCCCGGTTCTCTCTTTTGCCTGATGCTGGTTCTGTTCCTGATCTATGTGGGGATGGCCGGAAGCCGGGACCCCCTGTCAAATCCGCTGCCGCTGATGGTCTGGACCGTCTTCTGGATCGGGCTGACCTTGCTGCAGGGCGTATTCGGAAATTTCTGGTGGTGGATCAATCCGCTCTACGCGCCGTGGCGGGTGGTGGCCGCGCTGCGGGGGTCGCCGGCTCCCATGATCGTTCTGCCGCAGCGTCTTGGCTACTGGCCGGCGATCGTCCTGTTTGCATGTTTCGCCTGGTTCGAACTGATCTATCCCGCCCCAGACGATCCCGAGCGGCTTGCCCTGGTGCTGGCGGTCTATCTCGCGGCCAACATCGTTGCCACCGTGATCTTCGGCTATGAGGAATGGACCCGGCGCGGCGAATGCCTGAGCGTGTTTTTGGGCATGATCGCGCGGATGGGTGTGATCGAGGCCGCCGAGCCCGAGGCCGGAAGGCGGCGCGTGCGGCTGTGCTGGCCCGGAGCGAAAATCGCCGCCGCGGCACCGCTGCCCCTGTCCGGCGCCGCATTCCTGCTGCTGGCGCTTTCCACCGTGTCCTTCGACGGTCTTCTGCTGACCTTCTTCTGGCTGTCGACCATCGGCATCAATCCGCTCGAGTTCCCGGGACGCACGGACGTGATGGTGCCCAACACGGTCGGGCTCGTCGCGAGTTTTGCTTTGCTGTCCGGCGCGTTTTTCGCCAGCGTCTGGATTGGCGAAAGACTCGCGGGACCAAAAGTGCCGTTCGCAGAGGCAGCGGGGCGCCTGGTCTGGTCGATCATCCCGATCTCCCTCGTCTACCATTTCGCGCATTATCTCAGCGCGCTCCTGGTCGAGGGACAATATGCGCTGGCTGCGCTTTCGGACCCCCTCATGAAAGGCTGGGACCTGTTCGGCACCGCAGGGATGCATGTGCAGGCCGGAATCGTGCTGGGCGCACAGGCCACCTGGGTGTTCTGGAACATCCAGGCGGGTGCCATCATCCTGGGTCATCTCGTGGCGATCGCGATGGCGCATGTGATCGCGTTTCAGATCCACGGCGATGCGCGCAAGGCTGCGTTGAGCCAGATCGGGCTCGCCTTGCTGATGGTCTTCTACACCGTCTTCGGCCTTTGGCTGCTCTCCTCTCCCGCGGCCTAACGACAGGCTGCCCTGACGCTGGGTCATCAACTTCTTGCCAGTGCGTCAGATTGGTGATTTAGTTTGTACACAAGCGATTTTCCCGGAGGGGATGGAGGTCCGCGAGGGGAAGAACGAAGAGCGGCACCGCCGATCCAAAAGGGGAACCGAGATGACCAGCAGCACGTCTTCAGGACCGAAGAAATCGTCGATTTCGCGCCGTTCCGCGCTCATTGGAATGGGTGCCACCGCTGCGGGACTCGCGGCTGGCCCGGGCTTCGTCAGATACGCCCAGGCGCAATCTTCCGAACCCATCAAGATCGGTTTCCAGTGCCACCGCACGGGTATCGGCGCCGCCTATGGACGCTGGTACGAGCGCACCACCATGGCCGCTGCGAACCTGATCAACGAGCGCGGTGGCATCAACGGCCGTCCGTTGGAGATCATCACCGAGGATGACGGCACCGACCCGCGTCGCGGCGCCGAGACGGTCGAGAAATTCGTCAACCAGCACAATGTCGATGTCGTCTACGGGACGCTGTTCAGCCACGTGGTGATCGGTTCGGCGCCGACGGCAGCCGAGCTCAAGGTTCCCTATTACGTCGTGTCGGAAGGTTATCACGTTCCTTCGGGCCGCATGAACCGCTGGTGCTTCCAGCCGGGCATTACCGATGTGCGCTCGCAGATGTCGGCGGTGGCGCCCTGGGTGGCCAACAATGTCGGCAAGAAGATCACCATGATCTATCCCGACTATGCGTTCGGGCATGACCACCGCGACTATTTCCCGCCCGTATTCGAGGCGGCGGGCGGCGAGGTGATCGCGCAGATCCCGATTCCGCCGACCGAAACGTCCTTCACGCGCTACTTCCCGCAGATCCCGGCGGAAACCGACGTGATCTACCATGTGATGATCGGGCCCGCGATCCTGACCTTCGTGCGCGAGCTTGGTGAGTTCTTCGGCGGAACGGGGCCAGAACTTTTCGGCTTCATCGATTCGCTGGAAGCCATCGACGTCAACAGCCCCGGACTGGAATTCCTCGAGGGCAGCCACTTCTGGGAGGGCATGCCGCGCTATCTGCAGGAAGATACCCCGGATTACGAGCGCTTCTACCGCGATTCCGTCGGTATCGACGAGAGCGGTGCCTCGGTGAACGATTCCAATGACGTGTCGACGGCGGCGCACATGTTCGGCTGCTGGGAAACCTTGTTCGTCATCAAGGAAGCCATGGAGGCGGCAGGCTATTCCGGGCCCGACGACCGCGCCGCGCTGGTCGAGGCAACCGAGGCGCTGGAGCGTTTCGACGCCGGCGAGGAGCATCCCCAGGGCGACAAGATTTTCGTGCCGGAGATCCACCAATCCTTCGGCCAGCAGAACATCTCGGTCCTGCGCGACGGGCGTCTCGATGTCATCCATCGCACCGCGATTGAAGATTCCATGTACGAGCCGGAAGCCGACTATCGGACTCAGGAACTCTGATACTGCGAACGCATCTGCGGGCCTCGCGGCCGCCATATGGGCGGCTGCCGGTCTGGCGCGTTTCCCCGTCGATGTCCTTCATCAATCAACACTCGGCCCGGTGCTGAATGTCTTTTCCCTTCCTGCTCCTGGCCACCCTTGAAGGACTGGTGACCGCCGCCACGCTGGCCTTGATGGCCATCGGGCTTTCGCTGGTTTTCGGCGTGATGCGGGTCGTGAACGTCGCGCATGGCGAGTTCTTCATGCTTGGTGCGATCCTTGCCTGGGCGGTGACCACGGCTGTCGGCGGCCACCCGGCGATCGGCTTCCTGGCAGCGCTGATCGTGGCGCCGCTGCTGGTGGGGGCCGCCGCGCTGGCATCCGAGCGGCTGGTGTTGCGCAAGCTGCACTACGAGCCGGAGGCGACCATCGTGGCGACGATCGGCCTTCTCTACATCATCCAGCAGGTGGCGCTGACCTTCTATGGCCCGGACGCGAGGCCCGTGGTAGCGCCCTTCACCTACCGGGTGGCGCTGCCCTGGTTCGGCTATTCGGGCTACAAGCTGGCGGTGATCGGCTTTTCGATCATTCTCCTGATCGGCACCTGGCTGGTACTGACGCGCACCCGCGCGGGCCTCATCATGCGCGCCACGCAATATGATCGCGAAACGGCGCAGGCCTTCGGGATCCCGGTCGACAGAGTCTATGCCTGGGTGTTCGCGCTGGGTGCGATGCTGGCGGCGGTGGCGGCGGTTCTCATCGTGCCGATCCAGCAGGCGCACTATTTGATGGGCCATGACCCGCTGCTTCTGTCCTTCATCGTGGTCATCATCGGCGGGCTCGGATCGCTGCGCGGCACGCTGGTGGCGGCCCTGCTCATCGGCCTCAGCGACGGAATCCTGTCGGTGTTCTATTCGCCCACGCTTGCCAAGATCGTCGCGACCTCGCTCGTGGCGCTGGTGCTGGTCTTCCGGCCCCAGGGCCTCTTCGGGAAGACAGCACGATGAGGGGGGCCATATCGGTGCGGATCGTCCTGCTGCATGTGGCGGTGGTGGCTGTCCTGTTCCTTCTGCAGTTCGTGCTGCCGACCTACCATCATGGCGTGATGGCCCGCGTCATGGTGCTGGCCGTCTTCGCCATGGGCTACAATCTGCTGTTCGGCTACACGGGCCTGTTGAGCCTCGGACATGCGATGTTCTTTTGCGCGGGGCTCTATGGCGCGGGGCTGACCGTCTACCATCTCGACTGGGCGGTGGCACCGGCCTTTCTGGCGGGGCTGGCGAGCGGTCTGGCGCTATCGGTCGGGGTGGGCGTGCTGGTGCTCAGGACAACCGGGCCGGCCTTCCTGATCGTCACCTTGATGTTCGGCCAGATCTTCTACCTGCTCACCCTGTATTTCGCCGAATATACGCGCGGCGATGACGGCATCGTCCTGTCACAGGCGATGCGCAGGCTGCAATTCGGCGACACGGTTATCGACCTGACGAACCCCGCCAACCGCTACATGGCGGCGTGGATCCTGTTTTCGGTCGTGCTGTTCATCACGCTGGCGCTGGTGCGTGCGCCCTTCGGCCGCGTGCTGATCGCCATCCGTGAAAACGAAGAGCGGACCCGGATGCTGGGCTACGACACCTTCGTCAGCAAACTGGCGGCGATGGTCGCCTCGGGCGTCATCTGCGCCGCGGCGGGCGCGGCCTACGCGCTTCTCTTCGGCTATGCCGGCGCCTCATTCGCGGAGGTGCATTTCTCCATCCTGCCGCTTTTGTGGGTGCTCGTCGGCGGGGCGGCGACGGTGCTCGGCCCGATCCTCGGCACGCTTCTGATGTTCTATCTGGTCGACTACTCCAACGACATTCTCAACGCCTATTTCCAGGGCTGGAACCTGAGCTATCTCGGCGTGGTGGGCGTGGCGCTGGTGCTTCTCATCCTGTTCTTTCCGAAAGGGCTGCTGGGCTCGGTGCGGGAAAGGTGGGTCAAATGGCTGCCGTGACCCCACTTCTGGTGACGCGCGGCCTGTCGCGCCAGTTCGGCGGGCTGAAGGCCGTCGACGCGGTGGATTTCGAGCTCCAGCAGGGAGAAATCCGCGCCATCATCGGCCCCAACGGGGCGGGCAAGACAACCTTTGTCAGCCTTGTGTGCGGGCGGGTGCTGCCCTCTTCCGGTCGGGTGGAGTTCGATGGCGCCGACATCAGCCGCCTGCCGCCCCACCGGCGCACCCGGCTGGGCATCGCCTACACCTTCCAGATCACCAGCGTGTTCCTCAACCTTTCGGCCTATGACAATGTCGCGCTGGCGGCCCAGCGGCGGCATGGCGCGTCGGGTTCGGCGGGCCTCGACGCGGATGTGCGCGCCGCGCTGGCCCGGGTCGGGCTTTCGGATAGAAGCGAGGAGCTTGCCCGCAACCTCTCCTACGGCCATCAGAGGCTGCTCGAGATCGCCATGGGGCTGGCGCTGAAACCGCGGCTGTTGATCCTCGATGAGCCGACGCAGGGGCTGTCGGACGGGGAGATCGCCAATTTCGTGGCGCTGGTGCGCGAGATCGCGGCGGAGGCGACCGTGCTTCTGATCGAGCACAACATGCATGTCGTGATGGAACTGGCGCAGAAGATCACCGTGATGAATTTCGGGCGCATCCTGGCGGAGGGCACGCCGGCCGACATTCGCGCCAACACGGCCGTCCAGGACGCCTATCTGGGAACGGGCAGCGATGGTTGAGGCCGGCACGAATGCACTCACGGTCGAGAATGTCGACGGCTTCTATGGCCAGGTCCAGGTGCTGCGCGGCCTGTCTTTCGAGTTGCGCGAGGGCGAGGTGCTCTGCCTGCTTGGGCGCAACGGGGCGGGCAAGACGACCGCGCTGAAGGCGATTATGGGGCTCGTGAAGCCGCGCGCCGGCTCGATCCGGCTGGGCGATGTGGAACTGACGGCGCTGAATGCGCACGAGGTCCCCAGGGCCGGCGTGGCCTATGTCCCGCAGGGCAGGCGCCTGTTCGCGGAGCTGACGGTGGCGGAAAACCTGGAGATAGGCCTGATGACTCGGGCCAAGGGCCGCCAGACGCGCGAAGACGTGTTGGAGCTGTTCCCGATCCTTCGCGAGCGGCTCGGCCAGATATCGGGCACGCTGTCGGGGGGCGAGCAGCAGATGCTCGCCATGGCGCGGGCGCTGTGCATCGAGCCGAAAGTGCTGCTGCTGGACGAGCCGACGGAAGGGCTGATGCCGTCGATGATCGCCCGCATCCGCGAGGTGGTGGCCGCCTTGCGGGGCCGCGGCGTGTCGACCGTCCTCGTCGAACAGCGCGTCGATGCGGTCCTGGCCGTGGCGGACCGGGTGTGTTTCATCGAGAACGGCCAGAACCGCGAAACCGTCCCGGTCGAGACGGTGCGGGCCGATCCCGATTTCGTTCACCGCTATGTCGGGGTAAGCTGAACCTTCATGACTGCGTGTCGGACCCTACATGGGTCCGGTCAGCCGAGTCGAAATGAAGGAGCAATCATGTCCCAGCTTTCCGTCTATCTGTCCGGCGAAATCCACTCCGACTGGCGCGAGCGCATCGTATCGGGCGCGAAAGCGGCCGGCCTCGACATCGCTTTCTCCGCACCGGTGACAGACCACGATGCCAGCGACGATTGCGGTGTCGCGATCTTGGGCGCGGAGGCGGACAATTTCTGGAAGGACCACAAGGGCGCCAAGCTCAACGCCATTCGCACCCGCACGCTGATCGAGAAGGCCGACATCGTCGTGGTGCGGTTCGGGGCGCAATACAAGCAATGGAACGCGGCATTCGACGCCGGCTATGCGGCGGCACTCGGCAAGGCCCTCATCATCCAGCACGACCGCTCGCTGATCCACCCGTTGAAGGAGGTGGATGCCGCGGCACTGGCCGTGGCCGAGACGCCGGAGCAGGTGGTCGAACTCCTGCGCTACGTGCAGACAGGCGAGCTCGCCGGGCGGCAGGGAGAAGGGCGTCAGGCGGCCGAGTGATCCTCGCTCGGCGGGGCGACCAGCACGGTCAATGCGCCGGGATGTATCTCGAACTCGGTCACCGTCTCGAGGTCGATCAGCTCGCCATCGATGGTGCATTCGAGCGCGCGACTTACAGGTGCGATCTCCAGCCGCGCCTGCCTTGTTTCCCGCACGTCGATTTCGGGAGCGGACTGCCAGCGGCCCAGCAGCATGTCGGCGGCGAAACGAAACAGGTCCCGCCGTTCCCGAACCCGCGCGATGTAGACCCCAAGCGTGCCGCCGTCGGGGCGGTCGGCGAAAGGCAGATGTCCTTCTCCGAACAAATTGTTGGAGATGCCAAGGCTCGGCGTTCTCAAGTGGAGTTCGTCCGCCTGTAGGGTCAGCTTCGCCGTGAGCGAGGGCGGGTCGAACAGGGTACGGATCGCAGCCACAGTTGATGCGCGCAGCTTGCCGAAACGCGACTGAAATGCCGCCTCGTCGCGCAACTTGACCAGCTTGGGATGCATGCCGAGTGAAAACTGGTGGACGAAGGGGCGGCCGTTTGCCGTCGCGATGTCGACCTTGCGGGCAAAGCCCCTGGCGAACACTTCGGCCGCCTCCTCTATGTCCAGCGGCAGGCCAAGGCTGCGCGCAAAAAGGTTCATCGTGCCGCCTGGAAGAATGCCGAGCAGCTTGTCGGAATTCATCATGGCGCCAGCCGCCGCCGAGACCGTACCGTCACCCCCGCCGACCACGAGAGCGTCGCAATCCGCCCGTTGGGTAAGAGACTTCAACTTCTTGTCAATCTCGCGTCCTTCGACGATGCAGATTTCCAGTTCATGTCCCGCCGCCTGCATGATCTCCTCGAGACGGCTCGAGAAATCGTCCAGATCCGTGGTCTTGAAGCTGCCGCCCTCGCGGTTGATCAGCACGACAAATCGCATCCGCGCACATCTCCTGATGTTCGGGGGGCGTCGAAAGAGCTCCCTTCGCGCTGGTCCCGGCTTTCATGTCCACCAATCTCCGGCAGACACAGCGGTTCCACATGATCGGGGCACGGGGCGGCGAAAACGCGATTCATTTCACGCGGTTGGGAACCAGCAAGATCAAATTGCGTTGATGGTCGTGTGAGAGGCCGCGTCCCTGTTCTTACCGCCAAGCTCGAGCAGGAACGCGACCGTGCAAAGGAACATGCACAAGGAGAAGGTAACATGGTCCGTAATCTTTTGGCGAGTACCGCCATCGCAACTTTGATCGCAACGGGCGCCTATGCCCAGACCACCACCGAACCGGTTCAGGAGCCGGCGGTTGAAATGGAACAGCAGGAGATGCAGGTCGAGCGTGCGCCCGGCCATCTCGCGTCCAACATCATCGGTGAAAGCGTCTACAACAGCGTCGCAGACGATGCCGAGAACATCGGCAACGTGAACGACATCGTTCTCGGTGTCGACGGCGAAGCCGAATATGTCATCATCGGTGTCGGCGGCTTTCTTGGCCTCGGCCAGCGCGATGTCGCAATCCCCTTCGAGGAACTCGAATGGTCCGAGCGCGACGGTCAGGCCTGGCTGGTGGTGAACACCACCCGTGAGTCTCTGGAAGCCCAGCCCGAGTTCGACACCTCCGCCTATGATCCGGCGCTCGGCGTCCCGGCTCGCGACACGGCTGCCGCTCCGGCTGGCGACGCGACGCAGACCACCGACACGGCTGCAGCTCCGGCTGACGACATGGCCGAGACGGACGACGACATGGCCGCGGCTCCGGCCGACGACATGACCGCGACCGACGACGACAGTGTCGCTGCCGCCCCCACCGACGATGTGGATGCCAACGACGATGTCGCGGCTACCGATACCGATCAGATGGAGACCGGTGCGGTCGATCCGACCACGCTTGACGGTGTGGACATGGGTGCCATCAGCACCGACGACCTGATCGGCACCACCGTCTATGGTGCGAACGACGAGAATGTCGGCTCCGTGGGTGACGTCATCCTCAGCCAGGACGGCGACGTCGAAGCCATTCTGGTCGATGTCGGCGGTTTCCTCGGCATGGGTACCAAGGAAGTGGCGCTCGGCATGGACAATCTCGAGTTCATGCGTGACGCCGATGGCAACATGTACCTCTACACGCAGTTCACTGAAGAGCAGCTCGAGGCACAGCCCGAGTATGACGAGGCGACTTTCGCCGAACAGCGTGACGACCAGCTGCTGATCCAGCGCTAAGGTCTTCGAACTTACCTGATAAAGGCCCGGGCAATCGCCCGGGCCTTTTTCTTGTGTTGATCGTTCACTTTTTCAGCACGATCTATCGCGCCGGGCACCCTTTCCATTTGCTGCTGACGGACGACATATGAACCCAGGTTCGACGGGCCGGACATGCTGGCCCGATACAAGGAGACTTCTATGATCGACCAGATCCGCGGCTTGCACCACGTCACCTCGATGGCGCGCGATGCCCGCTTGAACAACATCTTCTTCACGCAGGCGCTGGGCTTGCGTCGGGTCAAGAAGACCGTCAATTTCGACGCGCCCGACGTCTACCATCTCTATTACGCAGACGAGGCGGGCACGCCCGGCACGGTGATGACGTATTTCCCGTTTCCCGGCATGGCCCGCGGGACACCGGGTACTGGCGAAGTCGGCACGACCGCATTCTCGGTGCCGGAGGGCTCGCTGGGATATTGGGAGGAACGCCTCGGCCAGCACGCCGTCGGCGATGTCAAACGCGATACGCTCTTTGGCGAGCCGCGTCTTTCGTTCAAGGGGCCGGATGGCGACGGTTTCGTCCTCGTGGAGACGGCCGGCGACAAGCGCACGCCCTGGACCGGAAACGGTGTCGGTGCGGACGTGGCGATTCGCGGTTTTCACTCGGTGGCCATGCGGCTGCAGGACACGGCCGGCATGAACTATCTGCTCGGTCTCATGGGCTATGAGGAAATCGCCAAGGAAGGCAACGTCCACCGCTACCGGATCAAGGGCGAGGGCAATGGCGCGGACTTCGTGGACATCGAGGTTCTGCCGCTGATGAACCCGGCCCGCCAGGGGGCCGGCTCGGTGCATCACGTGGCCTTCGCCGTCGACGACCGCGCTGCCCAGCTTGCCGTGCGCGAGGAGCTGACTTCGGCCGGCGTCCCCATCACGCCGGTGATCGACCGCGACTATTTCTACGCGATCTATTTCCGCACCCCGGGCGGCGTGCTGTTCGAGATCGCCACCAACGAACCTGGCTTCGACCGGGACGAGGATCGCGCGCATCTGGGCGAAGCGCTCAAGCTGCCGAGCCAGCACGAGCATCTTCGCGCGCATCTCGAGCAGACCCTGCAGCCGATCGAAGCCTGAGGAGTGATCATGGCACAAGACAGCTACATCCACCGGATCGAAGAGGGAGAGGTCGGCGGTCCGCTGCTTTTCGTCTTCCACGGAACCGGTGCGGACGAGAATCAGCTCGTGGGCATCGCACGCCAGCTCATGCCTGCGGCGACCATCGTGTCGCCGCGGGGCGACGTGTCGGAACATGGTGCCGCCCGCTTCTTTAAGCGCACGGGCGAAGGCGTCTACGATATGGAGGACCTTGCCGAACGCACGAAGAAGATGGCAGCCTTCATCCAGGCGCATGTCGCGGCGCGGTCGCCATCGACGGTGCTCGGCATGGGCTATTCCAACGGCGCCAACATCCTCGCTAGCGTCGCATTCGATCAGCCCGCACTGTTTGCCGGAGCGGTGCTCATGCACCCGTTGATCCCGTTCGAGCCGCAGGTTGCGGGTTCGCTGGAGGGACGCAGCCTGCTCATCACGGCGGGCCGACGCGATCCGATCTGTCCGGCACCGATGACCGAGAGCCTCGCCGAGGCACTCAAACGGCACGGGGCGGCCGTCGAGACGGCATGGCACGAGGGCGGGCACGAGGTACGTCCGGAAGAGTTCGAGGCAGCAGGCCGGTTCCTTTCCGGCTGGGCATGAGGAGCAGGACCATGGAGAACGCGGAAGACGGCATCGTTCTCGAGGATAATGGCGGAAAGGCGCGCTATGTGCTCGCCGGGCCCGACGGCGCGGAAGCCGAACTTACCTTCACGCGGGTCGGCGAGAAGCAGATCATCATCGATCACACGGGCGTGCCGGATGTCTTTCGCGGGCAGGGGGCGGGCTTGAAGCTCGTCGAGCGGGCGGTCGAGGACGCGCGCGCGGCGGGCAAGACGGTCATCCCGCTCTGCCCCTTCGCCGCGTCCCAGTTCCGGCGTCATCCGGAATGGGCGGACGTGCTGAAGAAATAGCGCCCTCAGCCCTTCGGTCTGGCGAGGGCGAAGCGGAAAGCGAGCCCGGCCAGGATGGCGCTGGCGACGACGTTCCAGCCGGCGAAGGAAAGCCCGAGGAACCTACCGGCGGCCTGGTCACAGGCCGGCGGCACGAAGGCGTCCAGCGCGTCGAGCGCGCTGCGCCCGCCCGTTTCAGTCGGCGCGACCACGCCGCAATCGGCGGGGCCTGCCCACCAGCCCCATTCCACGCCGGCATGGTGGCCCCCTAGATAAAGCCCCCACAGCATCAGCGCGCCGCCGACGAGCATCAGGCCGCGCGTCAGAAGGGCCGGACCCTTCAGACCTGCGCTCAGCGCGGCCGCCAGCATGACGGGGATGCCGAGATAATAGGGGGTGCGCTGTTCCAGGCAGAGCGCGCAGGGGATGAAGCCGCCGACATGCTCGAAGGCGAGCGCTGCGCCCACGGTCACGGCCATGCCGATGGCGACGAGCGCGGCTTGCGGCAACAGCGGCCGACCGGTTCTTTCAGAGAGCGTGTTCATCATTCACAGCAGATAGGCGAAGGCGACGAAGCCGCCAATGAGGAGCACCATGAATAGGACGAAAAGAAGATTGAGGTGCTTTTCGACGAAATGGCGCACCGGCTCGCCGATGAGGAACAGGAGCCAGGAGACGAGGAAGAAGCGCAGGCCGCGCCCGACGACGGAAACCAGAACGAAGGTGAAGAGGTCGAGCCCGGCGAAACCGGAAAAGATGGTCAGCACCTTGTAGGGGAAGGGGGTTACCGCGGCAAAAAGCACGCCCCATCCGCCCCAGACCTCGTACCATTCCTGCAGCCGGGCAAACGCGTCCTCGGCATGGTAGAAGGCGAGGATGCGTTGCCCGATCGTGTCGTAGAGCATCGCGCCGATGAGGTAACCCACCATCGCGCCGGCCACTGAGGCGATGGTGCAGATGAGCGCGTAGCGAAGCCATTTCGCCCGATCCGACAGGACCATGGGAATCAGGAGCACGTCGGGGGGGATCGGGAAGAAAGAGCTTTCCACGAAGGATACACCGGCCAGCGCGCGTTCGGCATGGCGCGTACGCGCGAGCGACATCGTCCAGTCATATAGCCTGCGAAGCATGCGAAGCCCCCTCTCTGCGGCGGGGCAAGCTCTAGAGCGAAAGGCCGGCCCGCGCAACGATGCAAAGTGCGTATGTAGCCGCGCTTGACGGAACCGGGGACGACCGTATAGTCCGCCTCCATCGGGACCTGCCCGGGTCCCCTTGCCCCTGTGGCGGAATTGGTAGACGCGCTCGACTCAAAAAGAGGTTTGTCTACCAATTCACAGGAAATCACGACGAATTGAAAGCGTCGTAGTTTCAAGGCCCTAATGCGGGGGAGATTGAAAGGATCAGACTGCCGCTCGGGCGCTAGGTGCAGTATAGGTGCAGAGAGCGTAGGCTAGAGTCGGCGGCCATGTGCGGGCGTGGCGGAATTGGTAGACGCAGCGGATTCAAAATCCGCCGTCCTCACGGATATGTCGGTTCGAGTCCGACCGCCCGCACCATCTTCCTTCCCTGGCCGAGGCTGTGGTTCTCCACCCTTCCTCTCCCGTCATCTTGAACGGGCGCCGAACGATGTAAGCCCTTTGGGCTTATACATACCGAGCGCCGTCGCCCATAGCAGCACGGCAAGACCAGCTATGGCGTGAACCAGGATCGATACGCGCAGTTCGCTAGGATCGGCGACGGTGAATGAAGGCTGGCTCGCGACGGTCGCCATGGTGCTGATCTGCCCCGTCTTCATAAGGAGCATGAAGGTCGCGGTAGCTATGATCAATAGCTTGAACAGGACCCAGTAGTGACGAACCAGGCCCCACGGCGTTCCTAGCGACTGAACGATACCCGTCAGCAGAGCCAGGATCGCGAAGGGCACGATCACGGTCCGATTGATCAGGTCCATGCTCACGTAGACTGAACGGGCTACCAGCACATCGTCGCTGACAAGGCCGGCGATGGAGAGAACCACGAAGCCAGAAAGCGCGCCGACCCAACCGATCGACAGTGCGACGTGAACCGTCAGCAGGAGCTTGCGAGTGCTCGCGGTCATGCTCACCGATGGCGATCCATGTGCTGATCGTGGCTCGACGGCGCGAAATTTGTTGATGCGTGGTCGCCGTGCCCGTGCCTTCCCAAAAGGCCCGAGGACATTGCGAACACCGCAAGCATCAACAGCGCGACAAAGACGCCCTGCACCTTCACCTACCGAGGAGTGCGGTCCTTGGGATTGCTCGTGATCGCCATGTTCTCCTCCAACAGTCTTCGGACATGACCGACCTGTCTCTTATCAGACACAACGTCTATAATCTCGCCGAACGGACGGACGAAATCGTCGAAACGTCCAGTTCCGCCGGGAGAAGGTGGCGAGAATGTCAAAGGGTGCGGTCGATCGCCGGATCGGAAAAACCAGGGCAGGATTGCAGCACGCCCTGATCGCCCTGATTCTGGAGAAGGGCTACGACGCGATCACTGTCGATGAGATCTGCGCGCGGGCAAATGTCGGACGGTCGACCTTCTACCTCCACTATGCGAGCAAGGATGCGCTGAAGCGCAGCGGCCTCGACCATCTACGCCAAGAACTGGCAGTTCGTCAGCAGCGCGTCCTGGCTGGGGAAGGTGAGATCGACAGGCTCGGTTTCGGCCTGGCGCTGTTCGAGCATGCTCGGGACCATATCGATCTGTATCGAGCCCTTGTAGGAGGCCAAGGCGGCACGATCGCTATCATGGAGATTCGCGAGATGCTCGCCGGGTTCATCCGAAAGGAGATCATGGCGGAGTCGACCGGCCGAACCGATCGGGCCGTTCCGCCTGACTTGGTGGTCGAATACCTTGTCGGGGCTTACGTCTCGGTGCTGACCTGGTGGCTGGATCGCGGAGCCGAGCCATCGCCTCAAGTCCTGGATGAGATGTTCCGGCAGGTGGCGATGAACGGCCTTCGTCGCCATCTCCGCGAAGCCGACTGATCCACGCACCATCATTTGCGCGACTAAGAATTTCCGTCGAGTCTCGCTCTGATCCGCTCCATCTGCTCAATTTCGGAACGTTGCCCGCCGCTGATGTTCTCGCAGAGGGAGACAAGCTCCGCATCGGTCAACGCCGCCTCGCGGCACATCAGGATCGCGCCGGAATGATGGGGAATCATCGACTCGATGAACTGGCGGTCATCGATCAGGGCCTGCGCTCGCGTGGCCGTGAAAGAACCGAGCGTCAGCGCGATGAATGCCACGTAGAGCGCGATGTTGAGAGTTCGTCGGGGGAACATGCCCGGCATGGTCGCCAGCATGAATATACCCATGGGCGCCCACATGGTCACGGCCATGTAGAGCATGTTCAGATTGTTCCGAAAGTCGCGGACACCGTCGATCATCGAGAACATGACGACATACATGACGACGAGGCCGAGCGCCATGTTGATCCAGAACATGAGGTAGGGACGTCCGCCGTGCTTCCCTTGGTGCGCGTGCCCAGCCTCACCGGAACGATGCGTCATCTCAAATCTCCCGAGATTTGTTATCTGCGGCCAGCCCGATCCTGACGGGCGCCGAACCGTCCATGGCCTTGCGTGCAAAGCGGGCGGAATCGCCACCCGCCCGCTTCGCCTCAGTTGCCACGTTCCGCGAGCCACCGTCGCATCATCTCGATCTCCGCTTCCTGCGCGGAGATGACTTCTTCGGCCAGCGCGCGGACCTCGGGGTCTGTTCCGTGGTCCAGCACCACCCGCGCCATGTCGATTGCGCCCTGATGGTGCGGGATCATGCCGCGCATGAAGTCCACGTCCGCATCGCCGGTATAGTCAATGGCCATATCGGCGTGCATGCGGTCGTTGGCCTCTCTGTAGGCACGAACCGCAGGGTTGTCGGATTCCGCGCCGGCGGCTTCAGGTGGGTGCCCGCCGTGATCCATATGCGCGCCGTGATCGGCGCCTCCGAGCTGCGATTCAGCGACCGCGAGCCCGGCCGCGGCCGCAATCGCTCCTGCGATCAGGATGGGCGTGAGCCTGTTCATTGGCGCATCCCGTCTAGCCGCCAAGCTGGGCGGCCGGGTAGCCCGCCTGTGCAAGAGCGGCTTCGAGAACTTCGCGTGGCCGATCGGACGTGACCTCCACCTTCCGGTTGGTCAGGTCCGGCGTCACGGTCGCAGCCGGATCGACGGACTGCACGGCTTTGGTGACGCTGCGGACGCAGCCGCCGCACGACATATTCTTGATGTGGAACTGCATGAGAACCTCCTGTTCGTCTCTCATGCCTCTCCAGATGGGGCTTCCCACCGTTGGAAGGTCAAGGGACAAACAAAAAGAAAAATGCGTATTGACCTTCCCATCGTTGGAAGCCCCACCTTGATGGGCGAATACCGAAACTCGCCTGCAAGGAACTGTCATGAACGCGCCGCTCAAGGACCACTTTGCCCCGAACGAGGCCATCACCCTCCCGATTGAAGGGATGAGCTGCGCGTCGTGCGTCGGGCGCGTCGAGAAGGCGTTGAGGGCCGTGCCAGGGGTGGCGGAGGCGAGCGTCAATCTCGCGACGGAGAGGGCCGAGATTGCGTTCACCGTGCCGACCGACCGCAGCGCCCTCGTCGCGGCCGTCGAGGATGCAGGCTATTCCGTGCCGTCTGCCACGATCGAGCTTGCCATCGAAGGCATGACTTGCGCGTCATGCGTTGGCAATGTGGAGCGGGCGCTGAAGGCCGTTCCGGGTGTCGCCGACGCCACCGTCAACCTTGCCACCGAGCGCGCCCAGGTGCGCGGCATGGCTGGCGCCGCCGAGTTGATCGGTGCGGTGGAGCGGAGCGGATACGTGGCGCGGGCTCTGGATCGCGCCGCGGCGCACGACGGCGAGGCGGACGCGCGCAAGGACCGCGAGCAGGCGGAACTCAAGCGAGACGTGATCCTGGCGGCTACGCTGACCCTGCCGGTATTCGCGCTGGAGATGGGATCGCACCTCATTCCCGGCGCGCACGATCTCATCATGGTGACCATCGGCATGCAGTGGAATTGGTATCTCCAGTTCGCGCTCACGACCATCGTGCTGTTCGTGCCGGGCGTCCGGTTCTACGAGAAGGGCTTTCCCGCCCTCGTCCGGCTGACACCCGACATGCACTCGCTGGTCGCGGTCGGAACGATGGCCGCCTATGCCTACTCGATGGTCGCGACCTTCGCGCCTTCGCTGCTGCCGGAAGGCACGATCAACGTCTACTACGAAGCCGCAGCCGTCATCGTCACCCTGATCCTGCTCGGCCGCTTCCTCGAAGCGCGGGCAAAGGGCCGCACCTCCGAGGCGATCAAGCGCCTCGTCGGCTTGCAGGCCAAGACCGCGCGCGTGCGTCGCGACGGCAAGGCGGTCGAGATCGCTATCGCCGAGGTCGCGCCCGGCGACGTGGTCGAGGTGAGGCCGGGCGAGCGCGTGCCCGTCGACGGAGAGGTCATGGAGGGCGAAAGCTACGTCGACGAATCCATGATCACCGGCGAGCCGATCCCCGTCGCCAAGGAGACGGGAAGCCAGGTCGTAGGAGGCACGGTCAACCAGAAGGGCGCGTTCGCCTTCACCGCGACGGCGGTAGGCGGTGCGACGGTGCTTTCGCAGATCATCCGCATGGTCGAGCAGGCTCAAGGCTCCAAGCTGCCGATCCAGGCGCTCGTCGACAAGGTGACCATGTATTTCGTGCCGGCCGTGATCGGCGTCGCATTCCTGACCTTCCTTGTCTGGCTTGCTTTTGGCCCGACGCCGGCGCTGACCTTCGCACTGGTCAATGCCGTCGCCGTGCTCATCATCGCCTGCCCTTGCGCCATGGGTCTCGCCACGCCGACCTCGATCATGGTCGGGACCGGCCGTGGCGCGGAGATGGGCGTTCTGTTCCGCAAGGGCGAGGCGCTCCAGCTTCTGAAGGACGCCAGAGTCGTGGCGCTCGACAAGACCGGCACGCTGACCGAGGGCCGGCCGGCGCTGACCGATCTGGAGGTCGCCGAAGGCTTCGAGCGGAGCGACGTGTTGGCGAAGGTCGCTGCCGTGGAGGCGAAGTCGGAGCATCCGATCGCCCGAGCCATCGTCGAGGCGGCCGAGGCCGAAGGGATCGCGCTTCCCGCGATCGCCGGCTTCGAGTCCGTCACTGGCTTCGGCGTGAAGGCCGAGGCCGGTGGCGAGCGCATCGAAGTGGGCGCGGACCGCTACATGATGAAGCTGGGGCTCGACGTGGCGACCTTCGCCGAAACAGCCGCCCGCCTTGGCGACGAGGGCAAGACGCCGCTCTATGCCGCGATCGGCGGCAGGCTCGCCGCCATCGTCGCGGTCGCCGATCCCGTCAAGGAGACCACGCCGCAGGCCATCGCCGCGCTGCACGATCTTGGGCTCAAGGTCGCGATGATCACCGGCGACAACAGGCGCACCGCCGACGCCATCGCCAAACGGCTTGGCATCGATCATGTGATCGCCGAGGTGCTGCCCGAGGGCAAGGTCGAGACCGTGAAGGCTTTGAAAGCCGAGCACGGCAAGCTTGCCTTCGTCGGCGACGGCATCAACGACGCCCCGGCGCTGGCCGAAGCCGATGTCGGCATCGCCATCGGCACGGGCACCGACATCGCCATTGAGGCGGCCGACGTGGTGCTGATGTCCGGCAGCCTCAAGGGTGTGCCCAATGCCATCGCTCTGTCGAAGGGAACGATCCGCAACATCAGGCAGAACCTGTTCTGGGCCTTCGCCTACAACACGGCGCTGATCCCGGTCGCGGCCGGTGTCCTCTACCCGGCCTTCGGCATCCTCCTCTCGCCGGTGCTTGCGGCCGGCGCGATGGCGCTGTCCTCGGTCTTCGTGCTCGGCAACGCATTGCGCCTTCGTGGATGGCAGCCGCCAATGGAAGCCGTGGCCGGCGGAGCCAGCGCGGTCGCGCGGTCTCCGGGTTCGGCCGTGACTGGCGACGAGCTTTCGAGAACGGAAAGGAGCGCGGCATGAATATTGGCGAAGCGGCACGCGCCTCGGGCGTCAGTGCAAAGATGATCCGCTACTACGAGCAGACGGGCCTGATCCCGCCAGCCGATCGCACGGCGTCGGGCTACCGGGACTATTCCGAAACGGACGTGCATATGCTGCGCTTCATTCGGAGATCGCGCGATCTTGGCTTTTCGGTCGCGGAGATCAACGACCTGCTCGGGCTTTGGCGAGACCGCGGCCGGCAAAGCGCAGACGTCAAGCGCATAGCGCTGGCCCGCATCGAGGACCTGCGCCGCAAGATCGACGAGATGGAGCAAATGGCTGCGACGCTGGAGCACCTGGCGTCCTGCTGCGCAGGCGACAATCGGCCGGACTGCCCCATTCTTGCCGACCTCGAAAACCCCACGGACACCGATGAAGAGCCGAAGCGGCCTCGCGGAGCGATAGACACGCGCCTGCAATGACCGGCAGGCACACACCATTTGAATGGAGATCGAAAAATGACAGAGCTGTCCCGTCGAAAAGTGCTTGGTCTTGCCGCGATCGGCCTCGGCGCATCTGTGGCGGTCGGCATTCCCCGGTTTGCGGTCGCTTCCCAACCCACGATTGACGTCGCGCGCTCCCCGAGCTGCGGCTGCTGCGGGGACTGGATCGACCATATGCGCGCGGCCGGCTTTACGGTGAACGACAGGCTGATCGACGATCTCGCGCCTCTCAAGGCGCAGCTCGGTGTGCCCGCCGATCTGCAATCGTGCCACACCGGGATCGTCGAGGGCTATGCTATCGAGGGCCATGTTCCAGCCGAGGATGTGCTTCGCCTCCTGCGCGAGCGACCGTCCGCGACCGGCCTTGCAGTGCCCGGCATGCCGCTCGGCTCTCCCGGCATGGAGGTCGGCGGACAGACGGAACCCTACGAGGTGATCCTTTTCAGCGCGTCGGGCCGGGACGTCTTCGCCCGCCACTGAGCTTGCTGCCTCATGTTGTCCGTCCTCTCCAATCGCACCTATCGGCATCTGTTCGCCGCCCAGGTTCTCTCGTTGATCGGAACGGGGCTGACGACGGTGGCGCTCGGTCTTCTTGCCTATGAGCTTGCCGGCGCCGACGCGGGACAGGTTCTCGGCATCGCGCTCGCCATCAAGATGATCGCCTATGTGGGGGTCTCGCCCTTTGCCGGTGCGCTCGCGGGTCTCTTGCCGCGGCGTGGCCTGCTGGTGGGCCTCGACGTCGTGCGGGCCGGCATGGTGCTGCTTCTGCCGTTCGTCACCGAGGTCTGGCAGATCTATGTGCTGGTCTTTCTTTTCCAGTCCTGCTCGGCAGCCTTCACGCCAACCTTCCAGGCGACGATCCCCGACATCCTGCCGGTCGAGGAGGAGTATACGACGGCGCTGTCGCTCTCGCGGCTTGCCTATGATCTTGAGTCCTTGCTGAGCCCGCTCCTGGCCGCGCTGGCGCTGACGGTCATTGGTTTTCATTGGCTGTTCGTCGGCAACGCCATCGGCTTCCTCGCATCCGGGCTGCTGGTGCTCTCTGTTGGCCTGCCTATGGCGAAATCGGTCCAGCGTCCCTTCATGGAGCGGCTGACGCGTGGAAGCTGGATCTACTTCGCCACGCCGCGCCTGCGCGGTCTTCTGGCGCTGAGTTTCGCTGCCGCGGCTTCGGGCGCGATGGTGATCGTCAACACGGTGGTGATCGTGCGCGCGGGCTTTGGCGGAAGCGAAGGCGACGTCGCATGGTTTTTCGCGGCCTACGGAGCGGGCTCGATGGCCGTCGCGCTCGCCTTGCCGATGTTGCTCCAGGGCGGCTCCCCTCGCGGCGTGATGATCGGCGGGGCGGCCATCCTCCCGGTGCTGCTCTTGGTCGCCGCGATCCATCCGACGTGGTGGACGATCATTTCCGTGTGGGCACTGCTCGGCGCCGGCGCCTCGGCGATCATGACGCCGGCCGGCATCCTGCTTCGCCGCTCCGCCCATCCGGAGGACAGGCCCTCCCTGTTCGCGGCCCAGTTCGCTCTCTCGCATGCCGGCTGGCTGGTCACCTACCCGCTGGCCGGGTGGCTCGGAGGGAATGTCGGGATGACGGCGGCTTTCCTCGTCATGGGTGCAGGAGCCGCGGCGGGCGCGGTTGCAGCGATGATCCTGTGGCCGAGCCACGATCCGGGCATCATCGAGCACACCCATGAGGAGATCGAGCATAGCCACCCTCTGGAGGCTGGTGCCGATCATGCTCCACCGATCGCTGCGCGTAACGGGGTATCGCACCGCCACGCGGCCATCCGCCACGCGCACCCCTTCGTCATCGACGATCACCATCCGGTCTGGCCGCGACCTTGACCGGCAAGAACGAACAAACGACAGGAGGATGAGATGACATCCCTCACGGCCGGAAAGACGGCGACGCTCTATCGCCTTTCGACCCCGGACCATCTGTGCCCCTACGGGCTGAAGACGAAAGCCTTTCTCGAACGGCAAGGGTTTGCTGTCGAGGACCACCTGCTCACCTCGCGGGCCGAGGCCGACCGCTTCATGGCCGAGCATGATGTGAAGACCACACCGCAGGTCTTCGTCGGCGGCGAGCGGATCGGCGGCTACGACGACACCCGCGCGCATTTCGGGAAGCCTCTGCGCGGCAAGGACGAGACGACCTACCAGCCGGTGATCGCGCTGTTCGGCGTGGCCTTCCTGATGGGCCTCGCGGTGAGCTGGGTCGCGTTCGGCACGATCTTCGACTTCCATGCGATCGAGTTCTTCATCGCCATCGCCATGTGCCTGCTTGGAATCCAGAAGCTTCAGGACGTTGAGAGCTTCTCCACCATGTTCCTGAACTACGACCTGCTCGGCCGGCGCTACGTGCCCTACGCGTATTTCTATCCCTTCGGCGAGACGCTGGCGGGCGTGCTGATGCTGGCGGGAGCGCTCCTGTGGATCGCCTCGCCGGTCGCGCTGTTCATCGGCACGGTTGGAGCGGTCTCGGTGTTCAAGGCGGTCTATATCGACGGGCGCAAGCTCAAATGCGCATGCGTCGGCGGCAACAGCAATGTGCCGCTCGGCTTCGTGTCGCTGACCGAAAACCTCATCATGATCGCCATGGCGATCTGGATGCCGCTGCGCATGGGCTGGATGTAGTTGGGAACATACGGCGACGCGCCCGAAATACTCAGTTTTTCGATCTTTAACCTGCATCAACGATCGCTCGTCGCTCCGCGGCAATCCTGTGGGCGTCCCGCAGTGCCCTACAATGGAGCGATGGCAATGTCAGAGACTGAAACTGCACCGACAGGCGAGCTGGTCCACGTCAGAATCGAGCAACGGGCCTACCAGATTTGGGAGGACGAAGGCTGCCCAACCGGCTGCGAACTCGACCATTGGCTGCGTGCCGAGTCGGAGATTGCCGCAGGAGAAGCAGCACCTGAGCTGGAAGCAGTGGAGAGTGCGGGTTCCAAGAAAAAGACCTGAGACGTGCGGCCCACGCCGAGAACTTCGCCGCTTTCAATTCTTCGGCTGAAGGGGAACTTGTTCCCGTCGACGAGTGGCCGGCACACGATGAGGCGTGCGCGGCCGCTCATAAGTCAGCGCGCGAACCAGATCGAATCGGGGATGCCAAGTGAACTTCTTCGAGCGCTCCGTGCGCCGTGCACGGATCGCCTATTTCTCAATGGAGATCGCGCTGCGGCCGGAGGTCCACACCTACAGCGGCGGGCTGGGCGTTCTGGCCGGCGATACCGCCCGAACCGCCGCCGATCTGGACCTGCCGATGGTCTTCGTAACTCTGCTGAGCAAGCAGGGCTATGTCCATCAGGAGATCTCGTCCGACGGCGCGCAGGCAAACCGACCCGATCCTTGGTCGCCTGCGGACTGGGCAGAACCTCTCCCGAACATGGTCGCCGTGCGGATTGCCGGACGGGACGTGTGGATTCGGCCTTGGCTCTATCGTGTTGAATGCCCGCTTGGCCACGCGATCCCGGTCCTGTTGCTCGATACCGACCTGCAAGAAAATGAGCCGGCAGACAGGCGCATCACCGATGTTCTTTACGGCGGTGACGACGCGTATCGCCTGAAGCAAGAGATCGTCCTGGGAATCGGCGGCCAGCTTATCCTCCGGGCGCTGGGTTTCGAGATCGAGAAATTCCACCTTAACGAGGGCCACGCTGCGCTGTTGACTTTGCCGCTCTTGCGGGAGGCAGCACTACGCGACGGCGATCAATCATCGTCTTCGCTGCGATATGATACCGGCGCAGTCCGTCGACGCTGCGTCTTCACGACCCATACGCCCGTCGATGCCGGCTTCGACAGGTTCGACTACGACCTTGTGCGTGACACCCTTGGCGACTACGTCGAACTCGAAACGCTCAAGGCATTGGCCGGCCCGGCGCGTCTGAACATGACTCAACTTGCGCTCAACCTCAGCGGCTATGTGAACGGCGTCGCGCGGCGTCATGCCGAAACCGCGCGCAAGATGTTCCCCGGTTATGAGATCAGCTCGATCACCAATGGGGTGCATGTCCACACATGGACGCACAGAGCTTTCGCCGACCTTCACGCCAGCCGGTATCCCAACTGGGCCCATGAGCCGGAGATGCTGGCCTTTGCCGACCAGATGGACGACGCATCGGTCTGGACCGCTCATCAAAGTGCAAAGGCGGAGCTTATTGCGCACATAGCCGCAGCGAGCGGCACGCACCTTCGCGACGATCGCCCATTAATCGGTTACGCGCGCCGCATGACCGCCTACAAGCGGCCCGAACTGATCTTTTCCGACATCGAACGGTTGATCACGATCGCGGGAGAGCACCCTTTTCAGCTCGTCTTGGCGGGGCTCGCACATCCTGATGACAAGGGCGGCGCTGAGGCGATCGCTGCGTTCCACCGTCACATTCGACGTCTCGATGGTATCATCGAGATGGTCTTCCTTCCGGGTTATGACATGCAGCTCTCTGCCGCCCTCGTCGCGGGCTGCGACATCTGGCTCAATACGCCACTGCCTCCTCTCGAAGCGTCTGGCACGAGCGGCATGAAAGCGGCGTTGAACGGCGTCCTGAACCTCAGCGTGCTCGATGGATGGTGGCTGGAAGGCTGTGTCGACGGGGTGACGGGCTGGTCGATCGAAGGATCACCGCCCGGCACAGGCGATGGTTCGGCACTCTATGCGAAATTGGAGGACGTGGTCCTGCCGCTCTACTACCGCGATCGATCGAGGTGGGTGTGGATGATGAAGCAGGCGATCAGCAAGATTGCTCCCTTGTTCAACAGCCACCGCATGATGAGCCGATACGTCACCGAGGCATATGCCCGCTAGAGGAACCAGGCCATCCAATGCAGGCGAAGGAGCTGATGACGAGGAACCTGACGACGGTGAGCCCGGACCATAGCGTTTGGCATGCGGCCCGCATCATGCTCGCGAAAGGCGTCAGCGGCCTCCCAGTCGTGGACGGCACCGGAGGGTTGGTCGGCATCATCACCGAGGGCGACCTGCTGCGGAGGTCCGAGCTTGGGACGGCGGGCCCGATTGGCGACAGGGCAGAGTGGGCCCAAGATTTGGCGCGCGACTACGTCAGAACCCGGAGCTGGAAAGTGGGTGACGTCATGTCTCCGGAAGTGATCACGATCGAGGAAGGCACTTCTGTCCAACAGATCGCGACGATGCTGCGTGTGCATCGGATCAAGCGACTGCCAGTGTTGCGGAACGGCCGGCTCGTAGGCGTGGTCGGGCGGGCTGACCTGCTCAAGATCGTCTCGGCCGGAAAACCTGACTTAGAAGTCAAGGGGGACGAAGCGGCTCGCCGTGCGATCGTGGCGCGCCTTCAAGACGCCATCGTCTATTTGAGCCGGCAACCTGAGATCGATGTTGCCGCAGGCCGAGTTCGTGTCACCGGCACGGTGCGATCGCCGGCCGAGCGGGATGCCATTCGACTGATCGTTGAGAGCGTCGCTGGACCAGGGTTCGAGGACCATCTGGAGATCGAGAGCGAGGAATGAAGATCGCGGTGTTCGAGGCTGAGGACTGGGAGGAGGCAGCGTGCGCTGGCCTGCGTCCCGCGCACGAGGTGCGTTGCACGCGCCAAGCGCTCACCAGGTCGACGGCAGGCGATTTCGCCGACGCGGAGGTGGTTAGTCCCTTCATCGCGTCGCGGATCGATGCCGATGTGCTCGAGAAGATGCCTGCTCTCAGATTCGTTGCAACCCGATCGACAGGGTATGACCACATCGATCTGGAGGCTTGCGATCGACGAGGGATCGTGGTGGCCAACGTCCCCGACTACGGCGATTCCACGGTCGCGGAGCATGCTTTCGCGTTGCTTCTCGCACTGGCTCGCAACATCGTCGAGAGCGCCGACCATACGCGTAGGGGAGGCTTCTCTATGGCGCGGACGCGAGGCTTCGAGCTTCGTGGCAAGGTCATGGGCGTAATCGGCACGGGCCGAATTGGGCGTCGTGCCATCGAGATCGCAAGTGGCTTCGGCATGACCGTTCTCGCCCATGACCGCCGTGAGGACCGGGAGGCAGCCGCTCGGCTGGCGTTTTCCTACGGCTCGCTGAGTGAGGTGCTGGAGCAGTCTGACGTCATTTCCCTTCACGTGCCGTCGTCGCCCGGAACTGTCGGCCTCATCGGAGATGCGGCCTTCGCTGCGATGAAGGAGGGAGCGATCCTGATCAATACGTCGCGTGGAAATGTCGTCGACACCGAGGCGCTCGTGCGGGCCTTAGTCGAGGGAAAGCTGCGCGCGGCGGGGCTCGATGTCTTGCCGCAGGAGCCTCTGATACGCGAGGAAGCAGAGATATTCCGTCAGCAAAGAACTCTCGACGCCCCAGACCTCAAGGCGCTGGTAGCGAACCATGTGTTGCTGCGGTTTCCGAACGTCCTCGTCACGCCACACAATGCTTACAACACGGACCAGGCGCTTCGCCGGATCATCGACACGACCCTGGCGAACATCACGTCCTTCGCTGCGGGCAACGCCACGAACATCGTGGAGGGCAGGTAGCGTGGCGGCCGGAACCCGTCACCGCAAGGGAGCCGACCGGATGGGACGCCATGTGTCTCTCCGCCACGGTTAGCTACGCCGCCGCTGCGATCCTCGTCCCTTCCGGCACCGTCGCAACGGTTTTGGCGTGGACCGGAGATCGCCGCTATCTGATGCTCGCGATCCTGCCACTTCTGTTCGGGCTGCAACAATGGGCCGAAGGGATGGTCTGGGACGCCGGAGCAGATGGGCATACTGACCATGTCGAGCAATACTCGTTCGTCTATATGTTCTTCGCCTGGATCGTTTGGCCTATCTGGATTCCCATGTCGGCCTACTTCCTGGAGAGCGGCAGCCGAAGCGCCCTCATCCTGTTGTTTGTGATCGCCGGAGCGATGCTGGGCGGCCTTCAATTCGTCCCCTACTTCACACATGAGGGATGGCTGTCGACGTCGTTCCTTGCCTGGGCGGTTCGATATGAAGACATAAACCTACTCGACGCGATCGTGTCGCGAGTGGTGACATACGGGATCTATCTCGCCGTCATCATTGCGCCGTTTCTGGTGGTTCGCGATCGAGCCGTAAAGATATTCGGACTGCTGACAGGCGGCGTCGTGGTGATCACCTACCTGTTCTTTTCCTACGCCTACATCTCCGTCTTCTGCTTTGGCGGCGCGCTGATCTCGACCTATTTGCTGGCGCTGATCTGGTGGAGGCGATCGGGTCGAACGACTGTGCTCAGCGCATAGGCGTTCGGCCAGATGGCGTCAAACAAGGCCGCGACCGATGCCCAACGCGGCGTTGGTGCGGGCGATCGAGTCCGCAGCCTTCGGTGCGGGTGCCGCGAGCGCGCGGATGGCGTCGATCGTGTCTGGAATGACGATCGCCTGATTGTCGACCATATAGGCGTAGAACAGTTCGTCCCCTTGAACCTTGAGCATGTCGTCCCACAGGGCGACCTCGTAGAGGCTGTCATGCGGCCGGCCGAGATCGGCCATGAGTTCCTTGACGGTGTTGAGTGCCGTGAGGCCATCGGAGGTGCGGATCAGGGCGATGCGAGGCGATGTCCGAAACGCGTCGAGCACCTCGTCCTTCGTCGCGGCTCGCGTCAACTGAACGGACCAGTAATGCAGATGCGCGAGCGTCTGGGGCACCTTGACCGCCATGGTGACGACGTCGAGGTCGGGATCGACGCTTTGGGCATCCGGGCCTTGGTGGCTGGGAATGTCCGGTTCGGGGACAAGCGTGTTCATGATGCCGCCCTCATGGCTCTCCCAAGGATCGGTGGCGCGCCGCAGAAGCGTGCCGCGTGCCCGTTTCAGAAGGCCGGCCGTCTTCAGCGCTGTAAGGGTCCGCACGATCGAGGTGGTGTTGCAGGACACCACGCGGGTCGACGAGCGGCCGATCGCGCCGTCGAAGGACACTTCGGCGACGAAGGAGTGGCCCGTCACGTCGTGCTTTTCCCCACCGTGAACGATGAACTTGATCTCGCGGGCTCGATATGTCTCGACATTCTTAGCGGCAACGCGCTTGGGTGTGCAGTCCACGACGACGTCGGCTTGCTTGAGAAGGTCGTCCAGCGTGCCGGTCACCGTCACGCCGGCCTCGGTCATCGACCTAGTGTGTTCCGGCGTAGCGCCATAAAGCGCGATCCCTTTCGGCCCGAGCGGGCGAAGGCGCCAGTCCGTCACGATGTCGGCCACGCCGGCCAGCACCATGTCGTCCTGCGCGAGAACGGCATCGGCTACGCGCTTTCCGATGACACCATAGCCGTTGATGGCGACGCGGATTGGGGTCCTCTGGTTCATGACGGCGACCTTCCTCGGACTGGTATTCGACTGATCCTCGCCGAGTGTCCCAGCGGGCAGGCGTCGCTTCCTTGATCGAGGTTAAGGACGCAAACAGCACCGAGGCCGTTGATGCCCCGTTAGTTCCCCATTCTTCTGGAGACAAACATGCAAACGATACAGAACCGCCTCAGCGGCGGGCTTCTCACAATCCTGGGCGTGCTGGCCTTCGGAACCGGCATCTACTTTCTGGGCATCCGTCCCACACTGCTTCCCGAGGACATACGGTTCACCGGCATCGACGAGGCTACGTTGCCGCAGCCGTTTCTCGACTGGCTCGGGATCGTTTTCCGAACCTGGGGCGGATTCATCACCGGCTTTGCGATCGTCATTACCGGAATCGGCGTGGCGACGTTTTCAGGGGACGCCAAGTGGCTGCGATACGGCACGGCAGCGGGTATCCTTGTGGCCTTCGGACGGTTTGCCTACAGCAATGTGGTGATCAGCGGCGACTATCTGATCTTCATAGCGTCGATGTTCATCGTAGCGCTGATAGCCGCTGGTCTCTTGCTCTGGAAGCCTGGTCCGTAGCGAAAGGGGATCGGGCATCGAGCCGTTCAAAGGACGTTGAGCCGCAAGCATGGGAAATGCTCCAGCACAAGTCCTGGTCATCGCCGGATACGGGCATGTCGGAAAGCTGATCGCTCGGGAGCTGCTCGCAAAGCCTGAACTGGGCGTTTGGCTGGCCGGAAGAAACCGGGAGAAGGTGACGCAGGCGGCCGCGGCACTGGGATGCGATGCAGCGGTCGTCGACATTGCCGCGCGCGACACCTGGGAGCCCGCCGTTGCCGAGGCCAGCGTCGTCGTCATGTGCATCGATGCGCCAGACAACAGCTTTGCCGCCCATGTCCTGTCGAAAGGGGAAGCGATATGTCGACATCTCCGCAAATCAGGCCGTGATTGAGAACGTCGAGTTGCTTGACGGTCTTGCACGGTCCTCGGACGGCAGCGCAATCGTGTCGGTCGGCTTCGCGCCCGGACTGACCAACCTGATGGTCAAGAAAGCTGTCTCGCAGATGGATTACGCCGAGACGGCCAGGATCGGCGTCCTGCTCGGGCTCGGCGATACGCATGGCGAGGCGGCCATTCTCTGGACGCTGAGCAACGCGAGCGATCCGAACATGCCTGATCGAACTCCGGCCTATATCCGCTTTGGCGACGATCGAAAGGCTTCGATCGCCTATCCGTTTCCCTTCTCAGATCAATATGCGGTGCGTCGGACGCTCGGTCTCTCCGAGGCGACAACGTTCCTGTCCTTGGGCAGCGATGTCCTGACGAAGCTCGCATTCCGTGGCGCCCCGCTCCTTCGATGTCGTCACGGCGCGCAAAGGGCTATGGCAGCGATCCTTTCGCGCCTGCGATTCGGCTCCGACAGGGCTGTACTAGCCGTGGAGGTTTCCGGCCGCGTGGGAGGCCGGCCGGGATCGGTTGGGATCATATGCGAGGGCCGCCGGGAGGCCGAGATCACCGCCAGTGTCGCGGCACTTGTCGTCCGCAGGCTAATGGAGATGGAGGCGCAGCCGGGCGTGCATCATATCGACGAGATTATGGATGCCGATGCCGTTTTCGCGGAGCTTGCATCTCGCGGTGTTGCCGTCACCGTTCGATAGCCGGTCCGGGATCAATCGCTTCTTATGAGCCGAGGACTCCGGGGGAACCCGGCCAATCGAAATGGGGCAACGTCAGGAACGCGGCATAGCCGACCCCGCCGGCGAGAAGCGTTGCGACGACGATCGGAAGCCAGAAGCGCACCGGACCTGTCGCGGCCGCGACGACGAGCCGACCAAGTGCGTTCGTGGTGAGCGCGAGAAGAACGGCGTGGCCGACCGCCTCGAGATGTGCGGCGTCCCCGAGCAGGCGCAACGCGCTCAGCACCGCAACGTCAACTTCGAAGATGCCCGAGATCGCTGAGGTCGCCACCATCCCGCTTGTGCTGCCCATGGCCAGAACGGCGCTTATCGTGGAGACGATGGCAAAGAACAGAGCGAAGACCATGAGCGCCGGCAGGTCGAACGGATTGCGAAGCACCTGAGAAGCGTCGCCCTCGAGCCTGCCCCGCATGAGGAAGAAGACACCGCATGCGGCAAAGACGGTGACGGCGGCGAGGATGGCGAGGCCCGCCACGCCGAGCACGGCCGGCGCAACGATGATGACGATGCCGGTGACCCGCAACACGGATACGCCGGCAGCCAGGGTGGCCGCTCCGGCGAGCGGCCAAGGGTTTGCGCCGCCCGCGGCGGTGCGAGCAAGAGCAACGGTCACGGCTGTTGACGAGACGACGGCCCCTGCCATCCCTCCGACAAGAACGCCTCGGGTGGTGCCAAACAGCCGAACCGCGATGTAGCCGAGGAAGGAGATTGCCGCGGTCAGAACCGTGAAGAGCCAAACCTGATAAGGATTGAAGCCGCCCCAGGGATCGATCGCGCGGGCGGGCAGCATCGGCAGGATGATGGCCGTCATCACGGCGAGCACCATTGCCGAGCGCAGCTCAACCCAGGACAATCTTCGCAGAAGGCCGTGGAGCGCGTCCCGGCTGGCGAGAAGCGCCGCCAGCGCCGCCCCGCCCGCGGCCGCCGCCCGTTGGTCTCCGGCAACCGCCAGCGCGCCAAGCATGAACACGGCAAGACCGGCGATGATGCCGGTGACGCTGAACGTCTCGTCACGTAGGGCCTCGCGCGTCTTATACCAGGCAAAGACGGCGGTGAAGGCGAGAAGACCGGCGATCAGCACTGCGGAGGAGTCCAGGCTGATCGCGAGCGCGGCGACGACGCCACCGAGTAGCCCGGAAATCCCGTAGGTCCGGATGCCTGCGGTGCGTCCTCCCTCGTCGGTTTCGCGGTCGCGCCAGCCGCGTTCGAGGCCGACGAGCAGGCCGATCGCGAGCGCAAGTCCGAGACTGAGGATCAAATTGGCCATCAATCGCGCCGTCTGTCGCCGGCATCGAGCGTCCGGGGCTGGATCATCGCACCCCGCCGATCATGCGCCGCAACACGTCATCCCTACGGTAGAAGTGATGCCAGAGAGCGGCCGCGACATGAATCAGGACGATGACGAGGAGCGCCCAACTCAGCAGGCTGTGGATCGGAGCGACGCGGAAGGTCACATACATCGCGACCGTCCCCGTGATCGGCAGGGCGATCAGAAGGCCATAGAGCGTCCAATGCGCTGCGACCGATCCCCACCGCACCAGCGGCGAGCCATCATCGTGAGAAGTCGGACGACCGAAGACAAGTCGTAGGGTGAGTTGTCCCAGCGCGAGCGCCAGGATGAGCCAGCCGCTCCACGCATGGACCTCGTGGAGGAAGAGATCGAACGGCTCCGGCTCAGCGGCTGGATGGGCCAGATGGGTGCGCCGGATCGCCCAGGAGGTCGGCACCTGGATCAGGCAAAGCAGGAGGATAGTCCAGTGCATGGCGCGCTGGTGGACGCTGTATCCGGCGCGAAACCGGGCATGCTGCCGTGCTGCGTCCGGTAGCCATCTCAAGGCTCGACCTCGATCATGTCGCCAGCCTGGGCCGCATAGTCGAGTGCGTAGGCCAACTCGCCGGGTGTCTCGGCGTGAATGTTGAGAAGCGGCTGTCCCCGGTCGATCTCATCTCCAAGCCGGACCTCCATGTGGATGCCGGCGGCCTTGGCATCCGGCGCGCCGGCGAGCTTGGCGAGCCTGGCTAGCTTGCGGTTGTTGACATGAACGACGCGCCCGGCACGGGAAGCGACAAGAGGATGGATGTGGGGGGCGCGCGGCGGCGCGCGCAGCCCGCCCTGTGCCTCGCAGATCGCCTCGAACTTCTTCCAGGCGCGACCGTCGGCCAGCGTGCTCAAGGCGAGCGCCACACCCTCTCCCTTGCCGGCCTTGCCGCCGATCTCCAGCGCGGCGCCGGCCAGCATAGCGGCACGGCGGCGCAGATCGTCCGGAGCGTCTGGTGCATCCTGCAGCACCCCAAGCACGTCGAACGCTTCGAGCGCCGGACCGATGCCGCGGCCCACCGGCTGCGAGCCATCCGTCTGGAGGCAGGTTGCAGCGAGGTCGAAGCGGGATGCCACCGCTGTCATTCGGGCCGCGAGGTGGTGGGCGGTATCCTCGCCTCGGACTTTTGCCGTGGGTCCGACCGGAATATCGATGACGACGTGTGTGGAGCCGGCGGAGATCTTCTTTGAGAGCACCGAAGCGATGAGTTGGCCTTCGGTATCGACATCAAGCTCGCGCTCCACGCGAACGAAGATGTCGTCGGCCGGACTGAGGTGAACGGCGCCACCCCAGGCGATGCAGCCGCCTTCGGCCTCGACCACACGCCGCAGCGTGGCAAGATCGAGATCGACCGGGGCCAACGTCTCCATCGTATCGGCGGTGCCGGCCGGCGAGGTGATGGCGCGCGACGACGTCTTGGGCATGAGCAGGCCGTTTGCCGCGACGATCGCCACGACGATCGGCGTGGTGCGATTGCCCGGCAGGCCGCCCACGCAGTGCTTGTCGACGACGACCGGGGCGCCCCATTGCATCCTGTCGCCGACCGCGATCATGGCGCCGGTCAGATCGGCGGTCTCGTTCTCGTCGAGAGGCAGTGCCGCGCTCGCCGTCAGGAAGGCGGCGAGATGCACGTCGGTGTAGCGGCCAGCCACGACGTCGCCGACGATCGCCGAAAACGCGTGGGCATCGAGGCGATGGCCGTAGATGCGCCGCCGCACGCTGGCAAGCGATTCCAGCGCCGGCGGATGGGTGACGCGGAGGGACTCGCCTTCCGCAACGCCGAGCAGATTCCAGGCAGTTTCGGACAGGCCGACCTCGTCGTGACCGAGCAAGGCGTCGCCATCGACCTGATACAGCGTCGCCTGGACCTGTCCCGTTCCGCTGCTGACGAGAACCTGGGCGCGCGCGGACAAGCCCTCGGCGCGGCAGACGTGACAGTCCGTGCGCATGACGACCACCGGCTGGTGCTGGGTGTGCAGCAAGAGGCGTCGAGCGCGCAGCGTCGGTTGTTCGGGACCGGGAAGGGAAAGGAGTGCGGTCACAGGTCGAACACCTGTTGCTGGCGCGGCACGGTGGCGTTCCAGCCCAGCTCGCGGTCGATGCGGACGCGCAGGGCCTCGGCGGCTTCATCCTCGCCATGGACGATGAAGACGCGGGAAGGCGCATGCTGGAAACCGGAGAGCCAGCGCATCAGCTCGTTACCATCCGCATGGGCAGACAGCATGGATAGGTCGTCGACCTCGGCGCGCACGGGCACCCATTGACCATGAATCTTGATTTCCCGCGCGCCCTGGACCATGGCGCGGCCGCGCGTTCCCGCCGCCTGATAGCCGGAGAAGAGGATGGTGTGCTTCGGATCGGACGCGAAGGATTTGAGGTGATGGAGGACGCGGCCGCCCGTCGCCATGCCGCTGGCGGAAATCACGACCTTGGGCCACGCGCTCGCGGTTATGGCCTTCGAGCCTTCGACGTCGCGGGTGTAGGTCGCGATCTTGCAGATCGCGGCGCATTCGTCGTGGCTGAGGCGATGATCGTCGCTGTGAGCATGCAGGAGGTCGGTGGCGTCGATAGCCATGGGGCTGTCGAGATAGACGGGGATATTCGACAGCCGCCCGGCCGATTTCAGCTTCCAGAGGTGATAAAGGAGCGACTGCGCGCGGCCGACTGCGAAAGCCGGGATGACGACGGTGCCACCGCGCTTGACGGTGCGCTCGACGACTTCTCCCAGAACCTCGGTCGTGTCGGCCGGAGCGTGGATGCGGTTGCCGTAGGTGGACTCGATGACGATCGCATCGGCTTGCGGAATCGGCTTCGGATCGGGAAGCATCGGGTCGTCGTAGCGCCCGAGGTCTCCCGAAAACGCAATGCGGCGGCCGCTCCATTCGATCTCGGCGCTGGCCGCGCCGAGGATGTGGCCTGCGTGGCGGAACGTCAGGGTCGCGCCGCCGGGAAGTTGAACGGGATTGTCGAACGGCACGATCGAGAAGAACTCCATCGCGCGCTCGGCGTCACGGACGCCGTAAAGCGGCAGGGCTGGCTTGTGCTTCGAAAAGCCCTTGCGATTGGCGTAGTCGGCGTCCTTCTCGTTGAGGAAGCCGCTGTCTTTCAGGATCAGCTCGGCCACGTCGCGGGTCGCGGCCGTGGCATAGATGCGGCCTCGGAAGCCGTCGCGGACCAGCTTCGGCAAGTAGCCGGAATGGTCGAGGTGAGCGTGGGTGAGAACCACGGCGTCGATGCTCGACGGAGCGATCGGCAATGGCTCCCAGTTCAGCTCGCGCAGGTTCTTAAGGCCCTGAAACAGGCCGCAATCGATCAGGATGCGGCTGTCGCCGTTGGTCAGGAGGTGTTTAGAGCCGGTGACGGTGCCGGCACCGCCGAGAGAGGTGAGCGTCAGCATGAGGGCCTTCAGAGTGTGAATGCGGCGATGTCGCCTGGATGGCCTCTGCCGTCCACGGCATCTCGCTCGGCCGGTGCGAGAAGATCGTCCCGGCTCCAGCCGGTGAGTGGGACAGCGGCGTCGATAAGATGCGCCCAGGAGCAGCGGTTGGCGAACAGCATGCCGGCCACGTCGAGCGTGCCGCCACGGCTGACATACCCGCGTGCGACCGTTGCATCCGGCCCCGAATCCAGCCGCCGCAACAGGCCGAGGATGGGTTCGGGTCGGGTGTGCGAGACTATCACGCGCGGTATCGCTTTTGGGAACAGCGCGCCCAGCTCGCAGTCGCTCGCCGTGAAGGCGGCTTCGATCGGATCGCGGGGAATGCGGAAGCGGCCCGGTTCGGAGACAGCCGTGACCAGAACGTTGCGGCCATGTGTCTTGAGACGATGAGCGGCCTTCAGCGCTTCCTCAAGTTGATAGGCGCCGATGGCAACGATCTGAAGCTCGGCATTTGCCGCCTCCCCCTCGACATGCGCCGCGCCTTCGGTGACGAACCGGACCGCCGCCTCCGCGTCGAAACGGTGCGGCATGTCGCGCTTGGAGACGATCAGGCATGCGACCTGGCCTCGGCCGTCGTAGACGGAGCGCAGCGTGGCCATCGCGCTGTTGGCGTCGACCGGGAAGAGCACGCGCGCGGTGTCGGACATTTCGCCCAGCAACGCCTCGCCGATCGTGGGGTCCTGATGCGACTGCTCGTTCTTGGAGTTCTCCCAGGTATGCGACGTGACGACGAGGGGCACCGAGATCCAGCGCGGTTCCTGGCCGGTCTCGCGCTGGCGGCGGGAAAAGACGATCTCCTGCCGCAGGCCGCCGAGCATCTTCATGGCGAACGCTTCGTAGCTGACGATCAGGTTGATGCCGCCCTTGTTGGCGAGTGCTGCGGCCGCGACGGCCTCCTCGTTGAGCGCGGTGATGACCGCGCCGTCGATCGCGTCGGAAACGCCCGGCTCTGAGCTGTTGACGCGATGGCGCAGCCTGTCGAGCGTCGCTCCCATATGGTTGGAGCGCAGTTCGTCGGGGTTGCCGACGCGGGGACGCAGGCCGGGGTTCGCGTCCACGACGCGGACGAACCAGCGGTCGAGTGCGTGCATGGCGCAATCGGGCGGATCGCCGGCGGCGGTCCAATCCGGTTCCGGCAATTCCGGAGCCGGCGGGTCTCTGAGGACGAGCGGATGCCGGCTTTCGGGTTCGCGCTTCTGCCGGTCATGGGCGGCGATCTCGGCGACTGCGCGTTCAATCTCGTCGACGGGAACGAACAGCGCCTTGGCCGCATCGTTGAACGCGGTTCGGGCTTGCTCGTCGCGCGCGGGATTGCCGCCGAGCGGAAGATTGTGCGCGGCGTTGGTGCCGGCGCCGGGGAAGCCGAAACCCTTGACCGTCTCGGCGATGACATAGGGGATCGGCGCAGGATAGGTCCGGCCGGGATCGGCCGCGAAGCGCCCGAGGCGGGTTTCGGCCTCTATGATCGCGCAGGCGACGGCGGCGGGATCGCGGCCATCGACGATGAAGGGATCGAAGCCGTTGAGCCTCAGATGATCGGCGAGCCACTCGGCGCCGCCCTGCTGCGCGATCTGGACGCGCTCCTCGATGCGCCGACCGTTGAGGATCATCACGGGAACCGCGAGGCCGGAATCCTCCGCCCGCCACCAGCGCGGCGTCCAGTCCGATCCGCGCTGCTCCTCGAAAGCGCCGTCGCTTAGGAAGGCGACGAGGCTTTCCCCCGGCAGAGGTGCATGGACATACTGCACCTCGGCGAAGCCGAGATAGCCGCCTTCGGAGATCGCGCCCGCCGTGTTCGGTCCGGCGTGGCTGCCCAGCGGCACAGCGGCGCGCCCCTCTGCGTCGATCGCATAGGAATAGAAGTCGGCCGCGAGCTGCGAGAGACCCTTCTCGCTGCGGTCGTAGCGGCCTCGCTGGGCATCCGACACATCGCCGGTGAGCGCATTGACAGCCTCGATCGCGGCCACGCAATGGCCTTGACCCATCATCCAGGCCCGCGTCTTCGCGGTGATCGCGTTCGCCGCGAGATAGCCGACGAAAGCGGGCACCATGTTGAGCGAGCCGCCGGTGTGGCCTTCGGGCGTCGTCTTGAACGCCTCGACCGGCAGCGGCGCGCCGGAGAGATCGACGCGGCGCGCATAGGTCATGTGAACGACGGTCCACATGGCAGCGGATGTCAGGCGGTCGGCGGCCGCGAGGATGCGGTAGAGGTCATAGGGGGCGATGGCCCCGGAGGAAGCAAGGGCAGCGACGCGCTCGCGCGTTTCGTTGCTGTGCTCGATGGGGCCGTAACCCTCTCGCCATGTCTCGAATGCTTCCGTAGCCGTATCGCTCATACCGTCGCCGTTCTCATTCGCTTGATCTGGTCTTCTCGTTGTCAGCTCACGCCGCCTGTCCAGGGCGGAGGGTCGCTGGCGGGAAAGGAGTCGAAGCCCGCCTGCTCCACCTCGTCGAGCGGCTCCGGCGGGCGGCGATGCCGCACGAGGTCGCCGCCGCTGATGTCTGCGGAGACCATTGCCTCCGCGATCGTGAAGGCGAGCCCGACTGCATTGCTCTCGTGAGGCACGGAGTCAGCCGAAACGACGCGATCACAAAGGGACGCGAGGCGCTGGAAGGAATCGTCCGCGAATAGGCCATGCACCACGGCAACCACCGGCCGAGTGAACCCCTGGAGCGGGAGCTGCCGGGCCGCCTCGATCAATGTGTGACCCGAAGCGGCAATGTCGTCGGCGAGCACCGGCGTTCGGCCGCGCCACTCGGACAGGTCCGGCAGGGCGATATCGACATTGCGGTCGCCGTGTCGGATCTTGCGCAGGACCGCGTGCGGCGCGCCAATGCGCTCCGCGATGGCCGAGACCCACTGCTCACTCTCCTCGTCCGGGCCGACCATCAAGGGTTGTTCGACCTCTGCCGCGATCCAATCCGCAAGCAACGGAGCAGCATGCAGCGTATCGGTCGGGATCGTGTAGAGCGCCGTCAGCGCCGGATAGCGATGGAGATGCGGATCGACCGTCACCAGCCGGTCGAAGCTGGACGACACGAGGCGCGCAAAGCTCTTTGAGGTTACCGCCTCGCCCGGCTGAAAGCGGCGGTCCTGCCGCATGTAGGAGAGATACGGCGCGACCAGATTGACCTCCCGCGCGCCGAGATCGCGTGCGGCATCGGCGACAAAGATCAGACGCAGGAAGCCATCGTCGGGTCGGGCCAACGTGCAGACGAGGTCGACCGTCTTGTCTTTCACGTCCGAAAGGATGCGCGCATAGGTCTCGCCGTCCGGAAAGCGTCTTGATTCCAGCGCGCCGAGTTCCCATCCGCCGGCATCGGCGAGGCGGCGCGCGAACCCCTCGTTTCCGGGCAATGGCAGGATCAGCCTGCCTCCCTTTTCCGTTTCGTCTGCCATCGTCAGCCGCGCCGCCTGTAGTTGCGCAGGAACTGGGCGTTGATCGCGACGATCACGGTGCTGGCCGACATGAAGACGGCGGCCACGGCCGGCGTCATCATGAAGCCGGTGCCGAAGGTGATGCCTGCGGCCATCGGAATGGCGACGGCGTTGTAGCCGGTGGCCCAGATCAGGTTCTGCACCATCTTGCGGTAGGTGGCGCGCGAGAGGCCGAGGATCGCGGCCACGTCGCGCGGATCGCTGCGGACAAGCACCACATCGGCCGATTCCACGGCGACGTCGGTGCCTGCGCCGATGGCGATCCCGAGATCGGCCACGACCAGCGCGGGTGCGTCGTTCACTCCGTCGCCGACCATGGCGACGGAGAGCCCGCGCGCTTGCAGTTCCTCGATCTTCTGCGACTTCTGATCGGGCAGCACCTCGGCGAAATACTCGGTGATGCCGAGATCCTCCGACACCGCCTTGGCGACGCCCTCGGCGTCGCCGGTGAGCATGACGGAGTTGATGCCGAGCGACCTGAGTTCGGCGATAGCTTCCCTCGATTCCGGGCGAACGATGTCGGCGAGCGCGAACAGCGCGCGCGGCGCGCCCTCGCGGACAAGCACAACCACCGTCTTGCCCTGTCCCTCCAGCCGCTTGAGGCTGTCGTGGGCGATGGAGTTGCCCTGCCGTGCAAGGTGGCCGGGGCTGACGATGCGCACGTCCTGGCCGTCGACCTTGGCGACGATGCCTTCGCCGGTGATGTTGCTGACCTCGCTCGCTTTGGGAACGGTCAGATCGCGGCCCTTCGCCTCGGCCACGATGCCGTGGGCGATGGGGTGTTCGGACTGGCTCTCGGCCGCTGCCGCATAGGCCAATTCCTCGTTCTCATTGCCATCGCCGAGCAACACGATGTCGCTGACGCCGAAGCGGCCTTCGGTCAGCGTGCCGGTCTTGTCGAAGACGGCGGCGTTGAGATTGCGGGCGCGCTCGAAGGCGGCGCGGTCGCGGATCAGGAGGCCATTGCTGGCCGAGAGCGAGGTGCTGACCGCGACCACGAGCGGCACCGCGAGCCCGAGCGCGTGCGGACAGGCGACCACCATCACCGTCACCATGCGTTCCATCGCGAACGCGACGGGCGCACCCAACACCAGCCACCAGACAAACAGCGTTCCGAAGCCGACTGTAAGGGCGATGTAGGTCAGCCACGAGGCGGCGCGGTTGGCGAGGTCCTGGGTGCGGGAGCGGGTGGCCTGTGCCTTCTTCACGAGGTCGATGACCTGCGCCAGATAGGTGGCGTCGCCGGTGGCGGTCACCTCGATGGTCACGGCATTGGCCCCGTTGATCGCGCCGCCGATGGCGGTCGCGCCGACGCCCTTGGTGACGGGGCGGGACTCTCCGGTCAGCATCGCCTCGTTGAAGCCGGATGAGCCTTCGACGATCTCGCCGTCGACCGGCACCTTGGCGCCGGGCCGCACCAGCACGCGATCACCCGGCTGAAGCGCCGAAATCGCAACCTCATGCGTCGTTCCGTCTGCATCGATTTTCGTCGCGCTGTCGGGCAAGAGCCTCACCAGCTCCTCCAGCGCGCGCGACGCGCCCATGACCGACCGCATCTCGACCCAGTGGCCGAGCAGCATGATGGCGATCAGCGTCACCAGCTCCCAGTAAAACTCCTCGCCGGGAAAGCCGAAGGTGACGGCGGCCGAGAAGAAGTAGGCAGCCGAGATCGCCAGCGCGATGAGCGTCATCATGCCGGGCTGACCCTTGCGCAGCTCCGAGGTGAAGCCGGTCAGGAATGGCCAGCCGCCATAGATGTAAGCGGCGGTCGAGAGCAGGAAGAGGACGTAGCGGTCGCCGGGAAATGAGAGGGCCTCAGCGATGCCGAACCAGTGCTGGATCATCGGCGACAGCAGCAGAACCGGCGGCGTCAGGATCATCGTGACCCAGAAGCGGCGCCGGAAGTCGGCGACCATCGCCGCATGGTCGTGCCCGCCGTGACCGGCGTGCTCGGAATGGCTGGAGCCGGCCGCGGCTACTATCTTCGGGGTGCCGTAGTAGTCGTCGTCGCCGCCGCGATGTCCGGTTGCATGAGTCTGGTGGTTCTGATGGCCGTGGTGGGAATGGGGTGAACTCATCAGGACCTTCCTTGATCTGGCCGCGGCAATGGTGCGAATGCAAATGGCGTGTTGTTCCAGTCAGGAACCTCGCCTCATCCCGGCATCGAATCTTTGATCGAGGTTAAAGTCTCCGGCAGCGAGTTTATTGGCGAGTGGCACCCGTCGCCCGGCTGCCAAATGGCAAGACGCAGATGGTTGAACGACTGCTATCTCACGACGAGCACGGGAATTGGTGACTGGCTCACCACCTCGCTCGTCTGGCTACCCAGCAACAGCCGGCCGAGCCCACGGCGGCCGTGCGACGCCATGACGATCAGCGAGCAGCCTTGCTCCGAGGCAATTTCGAGGATGGCTTCTGCCGGGCGTCGACCGGGAACGTGGCGAATCTCACAGGCAACGCCGAGCTTTTCGGCGTCGGCCCTGATGGGCTCGAGAAGCTCCTTGGCGAATTTGACCTGATCCGCGTCGTAGCGTTCGAACTCCTGGGGTCCAAGAGCCCAGCCTTCGCCAGCATAGATCGGGAACGGCTCGGTCACCGTGACGACTGTGACCTTCGCATCAAGGCTCCTGGCCAGCGACAGTCCATGATCGACGCCCTTGCGGGCAAGTTCCGAGCCGTCCGTGGTGATGAGGATGTGCTTATACATGGTCATGATGTCCGTTCGTTTTCATTGAAGCGAGATTGTCGTGCCTGAGCGCCGTTCGAGGATCGCGCGGGCGTCCTCCAGCCTGCCGATGCCGGCGATCCGCCCGTTCGCGGACGCGAAGGCGACCGCCGCCTCGACCTTGGGACCCATCGAACCGGGCGGGAAGTCTGTGGCGTCGATCTCGTCTGGGTGGACCCGCTCGATACGACGCTGGCGGTCGGTGCCCCACCCCTCGTAAACGCCGTCCACGTCGGTGAGCATGAGGAAGGCGTCGGCGGACAGCTCTTCAGCCAGAAGACCGGCGGCGCGGTCCTTGTCGATCACGGCCTCGACCCCGACGAGGTCGCCTTCGTCGTTGCGGATCACGGGGATGCCGCCGCCGCCGGCGCAAATTGCGGTGACGCCGTTTTCCACCAGCAGGCGGATGGTTTCGATCTGGGTGATGCGTCCGGGCAATGGAGAGGCGACAACGCGCCGCCATTTGCCAGGGCTCTCCTCGACGAGCGGCCAGCCTTCGCGCTCCCCGACCTCTTTCGCTTCCGCCGGTCCGTAGATCGGGCCGATCGGCTTTTCCGGGCGCTGGAAGGCGGGGTCGTTGCGGTCAACCTCAATCTGGGTGAGCAGGGTCGCAATGCGCGTTCCGGCGGGCAACGCATTGGCCAGCTCCTGCTCGACGACATAGCCGATCATGCCGATGCTCTCGGCGCTGATGATGTCGAGCGGGAAAGGCGGAACGTCCTTGTAGGCCGCGGCCTGGAGCGCGAGCAGGCCCACTTGCGGCCCGCTACCGTGGGCGACGACGATCTCGTGATCTCGCGCGAGAACGGCAAGCGCGCGTGCGGCCGTGCGAGCGTTGGCGCGCTGCACTTCCGCCGTCATCGGCTCGCCGCGCTTGAGGAGCGCGTTTCCGCCTAGCGCCACGACGACCCGCATGTATCGCTCCCATCCCTGAAACCATGCCGCCGCGCACCGCACCTGGCGCGAAAGGCGGACCGGACTCGATTGGTCTTCCCACCTTGGGGACCGCCCGGAACTGCATGTTGCTGGACTGAAAGTGTCGATCGCAGCGAGTGCGTATTCTTTAATCCAGATCAAGTCTTGGCACGACGACGGCCGCTAGTTTCTGGAATGGCGTGCTTCTCGCTGAACATTCTGGAGAAGGCGCGCGAAAAAGGAGATGTCGCGATGCAACTCTTTGGACGAATAGCTCTGGTCGCTGGGCTAGCCATCCTCCCGATCGGCGTGTTGGCACAAACCGATCCGCATCACCCGGATGGGAATGGTGAGCATGCCGAGCCCGCTCCCGTTCAGCCATCCATGCCCATGATGCAGATGATGGAAGGCATGATGGCGGAGCGCATGGCGACGATGCCAGAAGCTTCGCGAGCCTATATGGGCGCTATGATGGGCATGCACGCGCCCATGATGGAGGCGATGCAGGAAGAGAACGCCGACGTCGCGTTCGTCAAGGGCATGATCGCGCATCACCAGGCCGCGATCGACATGGCCCGCGCGGCGCTCGAGTTCGGTGAGGACGAGCAAAGCCGCCAATGGGCGCAGGAGATCATCGACGCCCAGCAGGCCGAGATCGACGCAATGCGAGCGTGGCTGTCTGATCGCGGCGAATAGGCTGCCGATCCGGAGGATAGCGAGATGGTCAAGTGCAAACCGTCAACGGTGAGGGGATTGTTCACCGGGCGAACCCTGTCCGCAACCCTCGGCGCGCTTCTCGTGTCGGCAGGCTTGGCTTTGGCCGACGACGGCTACCAATCGGCCGATGGGATTTCGGTCTATCTTGGCATCATGCCGGCTTCGGTCGTTCGCGGCCATCCCTCCGATCATGAGGAAGGCGCGATGCACGGCGGAGCGCCGACTGGGCGGCACCCGCAGCACATCGTGGTCGCCGTCTTCGACAGTCAGACGAGCGACCGGATCGAAAACGCCGAGATCGTGGCGACGGTCTCCTCGCTCGGCCATGTCAGCCATGAGCGGATCGATCTCGAACCGATGGCGATCGCTGGCACGATCACGTATGGCGGCTTCGCGAACTTTCCCGGCCGCAGCCGCTATGAGATCGAACTGTCGATTTCGATCCCGGACCGCGACCGGCCGACCCACCTCACATTCTCCAGCGATCATCAGTAGTCACGTCGATTGCACGGGCAGCGGCCGCGCAACGCAGCGCAGAAGGCCAGAGGTCGCGCAGAGCAAGACCCCGAAAGGGCACTTGGTTATACCGCGCTCGCTCGGTCCTCGGCTTCGGAACCGAAGTTGCGAAGGCGTGCTTCTTCGGCGCCAATGTAATCGCGCCTGAGCGGAACACTCGTCTGCCGCTTCGCAATCTGCATCTGGAAAACCATCATGCCCTGATGGCGAAACGCCATTTCGGAAACCGCAAGGTAGAACTCCCAGAGGCGCGCGAAGCGCTCGTCGTAGAGGTCAACCGCCTCATCGCGCCGCGCAAGGAACCGCTCCCGCCAGTGGCGGAGCGTTTCGGCGTAGTGAAGTCGCAGGATCTCGATGTCCGTGACCACAAGCCCGGAGCTTTCCACGGCCGGAAGGACTTCCGAAAGCGACGGGATATATCCGCCCGGAAAGATGTATTTTGCAATCCACGGATTGGTGAAGCCCGGCCGGTCGCACCGTCCGATCGAATGCAGCAAGAGGACGCCGTCGTCCGTGAGCAGATCATGGCACTTGCGAAAGAACTCTCTGAAGTGGTTCACGCCGACGTGCTCGAACATGCCGACCGACACGATACGATCGAACCTGCCCTCGATCTCGCGGTAGTCGCATAGCTGGAAGTTCACCCGGTCGCCGTGGGGCGCTGCCGAAGCTCGCTGGCGGGCGTATCCATGCTGCTCTTCTGACAGGGTAATGCCGGTCACCTCGGCGCCATAGGTCTCGGCCAGGAAGAGCGCTAGTCCTCCCCAACCGCAGCCGATGTCGAGAACCGACGCGCCAGGTTCCACGAGAAGCTTTGCGGCGATATGCCGTTTCTTGGCCATTTGCGCCTCGTCCAGCGTGAGGTGCGGGTCCTCGAAATAGGCGCAGCTATATTGCCGGTCGCGGTCGAGAAACAGATCGTAGAGGCGCCCGTCGAGGTCGTAGTGGTGCGCGACATTCCGCCTGGACCGCTTTCGCAGATTGTGTTGATGGATGCGACGCAACGCGAGCCGGGTTCCCGATAGCAGTCGTGAGGTGAACCGGCGTTGGAGGGCGTCGCCCTGTGACAGGAGTAGGTCCAGAAGATCGGCGATGCTTCCGTTCTCGATCGAGAGCTGGCCATCGGCGTAAGCTTCGCCGAGCCGGAGTTCGGGGTCCGCAAGCACACGCCGCTGCGCGGCCTTGCAGGCAAAGCGGGCCGTAACGGGCGGACCGCTGCCGTCCCCGAAAACCTTCGTGTTGCCTCGGGCTGTTGTGAGTTGGAGCGAGCCAGTCTTGATCAGACGATCCAGCGCTCCGAACAGAATTGCGTCCACGTGCAGATACCGCGCTTTGGAAGAAACTTCACTTCAAGGCGACAATGGCGCGAGGTCGAATATTCAGACTTTAAAGTGGATCAATGAGTTGAGCGCGTTGATCGTCTGGTGTCGGATGAACGGCTCCGTGGTCGCCGCTCCGGCCGCCCGTTCTATGGATGCGCTTGATGTCAAGCCGGTCTGGCGATCAGGCGGGGGAAGTATCCCGGCACGTCTCGCATGTAGCGCGCATATGCTTCCCCGTGCTCATCAAGCACTTCCTGCTCCTCGCGGCGGGCAAGCCGCGAATACATGATGACGAGGATCGGGAACATCACGGCGGTCAGCAGGGTCGGCCACTGGAGCAGGAAGCCGAACATGACGAGGACGAAGCCCACATATTGGGGATGACGCACCCATGCGTAGACGCCGGTGGTGGCGAGGACGCCTTTCTTCTGAGCGTCGTAGAGGACCTTCCACCCGGACGCGATAAGCATGAACCCGCCACCGATGAAGACGAAGCTGAGAAGATGAAACGGTCCGAAATGCGGGTTCAGCCGCCAGCCAAGCAGCGTCTCCAGAAGATGGCCGGCATCGTGGGATAGCCAGTCGATCTGGGGATAGCGCGTCTGTAGCCAGCCCGAGAGGAGATAGATCGTCAACGGAAACCCATACATCTCGGTGAACAATGCGACGATGAAGGCGCTGTAGGCGCCAAAGGAGCGCCAGTCCCGTGTTGTCGACGGCTTGAAGAAGCTGAACGCGAAGAAGATGAACACGGCCGAGTTGAGGAACACCAGCGACCAGAGGCCGTAAGCTTGAACGTCTTCGTGCATGTCTTCCTGCTTCCCTGGATGCTTAATGTTGGTGGGGAGGATTGTCAGAACGCCTCGAAGACGAGCTTCCACCGTGGTCGTGGCCACCGTGGCTACGGTGCATGAAAATGTGGAGCAGCGGACAGGCCAGGATGATTAGCCATGGCAGCCACCCGAGTAGGTGTGCTCGATGCTCAGCGATCAGGTAGAAGGCGCCGATGGCGAGGAAGCCCCACAGCGCTATGGTTGCAGCGGAGGGCCCCCGAGGAGGATGATCGTCGTTGCCAGGCTGTCTCGCATTAGGTGCCATATCCGTTGTCGACCTTTCTGGACGGAGCAGATCCGTCTGGACGTAGGCGACGCAACGACGCGATAGAGCCAAGATCGATCGCGCCCGCGTCGGTTGTGGGTCGTTCAACATTGGTCGCGCGAGAAGGCAAGAACCTTGATCTCTGTTATAGTTTTGTCTGGGTGGGGCTCGAAGTTGAATCTCTTGTGGGCAAGGCAGGCTCGGACCGCCTCGCTCGTCGCGGTTGCTTCTCGGATGGCCAATGCGCGTCGGCAGTCGCGCGGACTGGACGCCGATGGCGACAGAACTTAACCCAGATCAATCTTTGGCGACGGTCCACTGGCTAGGATTTGGTACGTGAGAGTTCGTGACAGAGAGCCGTTCTTCCCGTCTCGAATTACCTGGCCGATGATTTCGATGGTCGCTTTGCTGAAGTTTGCGGTTGAAGGAAGAGCGTTTGCACCGGACCGAGGAACGAGCGACCAAGGTATCGATTGAAACGCAAGCCAACGGCACATCCGAGCCGCATGCCTTGACTGCGGAAGCAACTCTTAGGTCATTGAAGAGCACGCAGCAGGGCCTCACATCCACCGAAGTTGCTCAGCGGCTGCAGAAGAATGGCCGCAATGAGCTTCCGCCGCCACCTCGCCGCCATCCGGCGACGCGCTTCTTATCCCAGTTCCACAATGCACTGATTTATTTCCTGCTCGCTGCCTCGATGGCTGCCTGGGCACTTGGGCACGTGATCGATGCGGCAGTGATCGTGACTGTCGTTCTCGTCAACGCCGTGGTCGGCTTTGTGCAGGAGGGAAAGGCCGAGCAAGCTCTCGACGCCATCAGGGATATGATCGCGCCACGAGCGGCGGTCTTGCGCGATGGACGCCGCGCATCGGTAGCTGCGGCCGATCTCGTGCCTGGTGACATCGTGCTCCTTGAAAGCGGCGATCAGGTTCCTGCCGATCTGCGTCTCATTCGAACGCGCGCGCTTCTTGTCGACGAGGCGATCTTGACCGGCGAATCCGTCGCGGCCCAAAAGCGGGACGAGCCGGTCGAGGTGGACGCCCAACTCGGCGACCGCACCTCGATGGCCTACTCGGGGACCATGGTGGCGGCGGGTCAGGCGACAGGCGTGGTCGTCGCGACGGGGCTGCATACAGAGATCGGCCGCATCAGTCGGCTCATCGGAGAAGTCGAGGCTCTGACAACGCCGCTGTTGCGGCAGATCAACCAGTTCGGTCGCCGCTTCACCGTCGTGGCGATCGTCACTGCCGCCGCCCTCTACGCCTTCGCAGTTCTTGTGCGGGCTTACGCATGGGACGAGGCGCTGCTTGTGGTGGTCGCGCTTGCCGTTGGCGTTGTGCCGGAAGGGCTTCCCGCCGTGATCACCATCACGCTCGCTATCGGCGTCCAGCGCATGGCCATGCGCAAGGCTATCATCCGCCGATTGCCCGCCGTAGAGACGCTCGGATCGACCTCCGTGATCTGCTCCGACAAAACCGGAACGCTCACCCGGAACGAGATGACCGTGCGGCGCATCGTTACCGGCGATCACGAATTGATGGTTGACGGGGTCGGATACGAGCCGGTCGGCGCGATTCTGCTGAACGGGGAAAAGCAGGCCGAGGCCCCTGCCGCCGCTCGGGATCTGATGCGCTGCGGACTATTGTGCAACGATGCCACGCTCGCGCAAAGGGATGGTGGTTGGCAGGCCGAGGGCGATCCTATGGAAGGCGCTCTGGTATCGCTGGCGATCAAGGCAAGTCTCGACCCGGAGCACTACCGGGGGAGTTGGAAGCGCGTTGACGAGATTCCGTTCGACGCTCAGCACCGCTTCATGGCATCGCTGCACAACCGCCCAGGCACGGAGAACAGCCTTATTTTCGTCAAGGGCGCCCCGGAACGCATCCTGTCCATGTGCGACCGTCAGGCGCGGCAGGAGGACGACGCCCCCGTTGACGAAGCCTACTGGAGCGACCGCATCGCCGAGACCGCATCGCATGGCGAGCGCGTGTTGGGTTTTGCGTGCAAGGAGGTTGCAAACGGCACGCCACTCAGCTTTGAGGAAGTCGAGAGCGGCATGCTGTTTCTCGGCATCGCCGGCTTCATCGATCCGCCTCGCGAGGAGGCCCTCACTGCGGTCGCTGAATGCCGGTCCGCCGGCATCGGCGTTAAGATGATCACCGGCGACCATGCCATAACGGCCGTCGCCATCGCGCAACAACTGGGCCTCGCAGAAACTCCGCAGGTTGTCACAGGTGTGGAGTTGGAGGGCATCTCCGAGCCCGACCTTTTGGAATTAGCCCGGCGCACGACGGTCTTCGCTCGCACCAATCCTGAGCACAAGCTGAGGATCGTTCGTGCGCTTCAGTCGGACGGCGCCATCGTCGCCATGACTGGCGATGGTGTTAACGACGCGCCGGCGCTCAAGCAGGCCGATGTCGGCATCTCGATGGGTCGGAAAGGAACCGAAGCAGCCAAGCAGGCGTCGGAGATGGTCTTGGTGGACGACAATTTCGCCACCATCGTTGCGGCCGTGCACGAGGGACGCACGGTTTTCGACAACATCCGCAAGGTGATCGCCTGGACGATCCCCACGAACGGCGGCGAGGTCATTACCATCATCGTGGCGTTGCTCGCAGGTCTCACGATCCCGATGACGCCAGCCCAAATTCTCTGGATCAACATGGTCCTGACCGTGACGCTCGGGCTGGTGCTCGCGTTTGAACCGGCCGAACCCGATGTGATGCGGCGCCCGCCACGTCCGACTGGTGCAGCGCTGCTTTCGCCCTTCCTCGTGTGGCGCATCGCCTTCGTGTCGCTGCTGTTCGTGCTGGGTTCCTTTGGCATCTTCGCCTGGGCGCTCTGGCGCGGCTTCGACGTGGACACCGCTCGCACCATGGTCGTCAATACGCTGGTGGTGATGGAGATTTTCTACCTCTTCAACGTCCGCTACATGCATATGCGCTCGATAAGCTGGCGTGGCGCGCTCGGGACGCCGATCGTGCTTGCGGCGATCGTAGCGGTAGTCGTTGCCCAACTTGCCTTCACCTACGCGCCGTTCATGCACGCGCTGTTCGCCTCTCGGCCAGTGCCTCTCCTTGATGGGCTGCTGATCGTCGCCATCGGCGTCGCCGTCATGCTGATCCTGGAGGTGGAGAAGACGATCATGCGTCGAACTGGGGCAATGCGGAGATTCGACGTGTAGTGGGAGCGCAATGACGGCAGCATTCGGACGCCTGGACAGAGTGACAGCAAGATGAACAACAAGACACAGTTCAATATCTGGTATTGGTTTGCGGCATTCGCCGGTCTGATGCTCTTTCAATACCTGTTCACGATCGCAAGCCAGGTCGCCGAGATTCCCTACAGCGAGTTCGAAAGCCATCTTCAGGCCGGTCGTATCGCGGAAGTGCAGGTTTCGAATCGCTACGTACAGGGGAGCTTCCGGCAGGCACTCGAAGGTGGACAGACACGTTTCATCACCACTCGCGTCGAACCCGACTTCGCCGAGCAACTGCGCCGAAACGACGTCGTCGTCACCGGGCAGATCGAAAGCACGTTTCTCCGCGATCTCCTGTCATGGATCGTGCCGATGGCGCTGTTCATCGGCGTCTGGGTCTTCCTCATGCGGCGGATGGGAGGTGGAGCCGGTGGCGGCCTGATGCAGATCGGCAAGAGCAAGGCGAAGGTCTATGTCGAGACCGACATCAAGGTGACGTTCGAGGATGTGGCCGGCGTCGACGAGGCCAAGGAAGAATTGCAGGAGATCGTCGATTTCCTGAAGAACCCCGACGAATATGGGCGTTTGGGTGGCCGTATGCCCAAGGGCGTGCTCCTGGTCGGTCCGCCCGGCACGGGCAAGACGCTGATCGCAAGGGCCGTCGCCGGCGAGGCACAGGTGCCCTTCTTCTCCATCTCGGGTTCGGAGTTTGTGGAGATGTTCGTCGGCGTCGGCGCGGCGCGCGTGCGCGACCTCTTCGAACAGGCCCGTGCCAAGGCCCCGGCCATCATCTTCATTGACGAGTTGGATGCACTCGGACGCGCACGCGGCGCCGGTCCGATGATGGGCGGCCATGACGAGAAGGAACAGACGCTGAACCAGCTTCTGGTCGAGTTGGACGGCTTCGACCCGACCATCGGCGTCGTGCTGCTCGCGGCCACGAACCGGCCGGAAATCCTCGACCCGGCGCTTTTGCGCGCCGGCCGCTTTGACCGGCAGGTGCTGGTTGACCGGCCCGATAAGCAGGGCCGTATCCAGATTTTGCGGGTCCACATGAAGAAGGCGAAGCTCGACGTGGACGTCGACGCGGAGAAAGTGGCGGCGTTGACTCCCGGCTTCACGGGGGCGGATCTTGCCAACCTCGTCAACGAGGCGACGCTTCTGGCCACACGCCGCAAGGCCGATGCGGTCACGATGGACGACTTTAACAATGCCGTCGAACGTATCGTGGCGGGGCTCGAAAAGCGCAACCGGCTTCTGAACCCAAGAGAGCGCGAGATCGTTGCCTATCACGAGATGGGCCACGCGCTCGTCGGCATGGCGCTGCCGGGCTCGGATGCCGTCCACAAGGTCTCGATCATCCCGCGCGGCGTCGGTGCGCTGGGCTACACCATCCAGCGGCCGACCGAAGACCGCTTCCTGATGACGCGCGAGGAATTGGAGAACAAGATGGCGGTTCTGCTCGGCGGTCGGGCGGCCGAGAAGATCGTCTTCGGGCACCTCTCGACGGGAGCGGCCGACGACCTCGCCAAGGTGACCGACATCGCTCGTGCCATGGTCATGCGCTATGGCATGTCGGAGAAGCTTGGCCATGTGGCACTCGAAAAGGATCAACGCTCCTTCCTGACGCCGAACCAGATGGCCGCCTATCCACAGCCACGCGACTACGGCGAGGCGACGGCCGACGCGATCGATGGGGAGGTGCGCACGATCGTCGATCAAGCGTTCGATCGAACGATCCACTTGCTCGAGGCGCGCCGAGATCTTCTTGAGCGCATGGCGGCCAAGCTGCTGGAGAAAGAGACACTCGACGAAATGGAGCTTGCCCAATTGAGTGAGATGGACAACGGAGTCGAAGACCCGCTTGTCGCCGGCCGATCGCCTGACTGACGTTGGCAAATGCGACCGCTCAACGGGTGCGCCTCACTCCGGTTCGGTGCTTAATCTGGATTAAAGATCGCGGTTCTGACGGTCCCTTATGCTGTGCTCCTGCAACCGCCTGAAAGGGTGGCAGGCACGGGGAACGGCACCGAGGGAGAAGGAGAACTCGCGATGACGCAATCCGAAGTCGTGCTGTGCGCCGCCGTGCGGACGCCGATCGGAACATACAACGGCGCGCTGAAGGACATGCCGGCCCCTGGCCTCGGCGCCGTCGCGATCAAGGAGAGCCTTTCGCGGGCGGGAGTCGATCCCGGCGCGATAGAGACAGTTGTGCTCGGACAAGTCGTTCAGGCGGGGGCAAAAATGAACCCGGCGCGACAGGCTGGCGTAGCGGCGGGGCTTCCCGACGCGGTGCCGGCGATGACGGTCAACCGGGTGTGCGGCTCTGGCGCGCAGGCGATCGCATCGGCGGCACAGGAAGTTATGCTGGGCGCAGCCCAGGCCGCGGTCGCCGGCGGCATGGAGAACATGGATCAGTCGCCGTATTTGATGCCGAACGGACGCTGGGGCTATCGTATGGGTGACGGCCAGCTCCACGACTCCATGCTGCGGGACGGGCTCAACGATGCATTCTGCGACCGCCATTCCGGTTGGGTCACGGAGGACCTCGTCACAAGGTTTCAGGTCACGCGTGAAGACCAGGATCGATGGGCGCTGAGAAGCCAGCAGCGCTTCGGCGACGCGCAGGTTGCCGGCAAGTTCGACTCCGAGATCGCGCCGGTCGAAGTCCCCGGCAGCAAGGGTCCGGCGGTCTTCGGCAAGGACGAGCACAATCGGCCTGACGCCACCATCGAGACACTGGCGAAACTGCGGCCGGCGTTTCGCAAGGACGGGACGATCACGGCCGGAAATGCTCCCGGCCTCAACAGCGGCGCGGCGGCGATGATCGTGGCGCGGGCGGAATGGGCCGACCGGAATGGCGTGGAGCCCATGGCTCGGCTTGCCGGCTTTGGTGTCGGTGCGGTCGACCCCGGCATGTTTGGGCTCGGCCCCGTGCCGGCTGTGCATCGGGCCCTCGAACGAGCGGGATGGGCGATCGCCGATCTTGAGCGTGTCGAGATCAACGAGGCGTTCGCCGCCATCGCTCTGGTTCTGACGCGCGAACTCGGATTGCCCGAGGACATCGTCAATGTCGAGGGCGGCGCCATCGCGCACGGGCATCCGATCGGGGCGACCGGCGCCGTGCTGACGACGAGGCTGCTGCATGCAATGCGGCGGGACGACATCAGACGGGGCCTTGTGACGCTTTGCATCGGCGGTGGACAGGGCATTGCGCTCGCACTTGAGGCGACGCGTTGACGACGCATCACGATCGCGTCCGGCCGAATTCGCCTCGCGGACAATCGGGAAACAGGAGAACTACCATGGAGACGAAGGACGCCATGATAAAGGGATCGGAAGGTCTGAACGCGATTTTCGCTTGGTGGGGCACGCCCTCGGCGACGCACCCCGACGCGATCTGCGCCTCGATGGCGCGGGAGACGGCAGACGATTTCCGCAAGCAGCTTTCCGAGGCCGAACAGCCGGCGGACAAATCAGGAAAGCGCCCGACCAGCTCGGCTTGACGACGATTGCGAGGCCGTAGCGCTCCCCCTCAACCGACCCGCCTCGACCGGATCGGTGAAGCGCCGAGGAGTTTATCAGATCGCAGCGACGTTCTTGATCTCGGTTAAAGAGTCCACCGGATCGACGTGGAGACTGATCCCGCAGACTGTGCCGACACTCCGGCGCGAGACCTGTCGGGAAAAAACCACACTGAAAGGAACGTCCCATGAAAATGCAGAAACTTCTGATTACGTCGGTCGTGGCGGCTGGTCTCGGCTTTGCGGCCTCGGTTCCGGCATGGTCGCAGGCCGACCACAGCACGATGCACGGTGGTCCGGCCGCGGGCGAGACCTCCGTGTCGCCCGATGATGATCCGGCGGTTCGCGGCTACGTCGATGCGATGGAAACGATGCACGCCGCGATGTCGACGATGGACTATAGCGGCAATCCGGACGCGGATTTCGCCCGCGGCATGATCCCGCACCATCAGGCCGCCATCGACATGGCGCGCGTCGTCCTTGAGCACGGTTCCGATCCGGAGATCCGTGCGCTTGCGGAAGATGTGATCTCAGCCCAGGAAGCCGAGATCGCGCAGTTGGAAGAATGGCTTCGCGCGAACGCGCCCCAGTAGGCGTTACCGCAGAGAGAATGGGAGGCGCTGCACGGCGCCTCCTTCGTTTTTGGTAGCCAGCGGCCTCACGCGTCCGGCAGGGTCTCGAACGAGGTGACGAGGTCGTTGACCGTGCGCGCGCAGGAGCCGAGGCGGACATCGATGCCAGCGGCCCGGAGCCTGTCACGGTCTGGAACAGCCACGTAGCCGCAGATGAGACGAGTGGCTCCACTGGCAAGGATCAGGTCGCAAGCGGACTCGCTCGTTCGGGCAGCATTGGCGCGATAGCGTCGACGCCGCTCCACGGGATCGACCACGAGCAGCCCATCGCTCTTGGCGAAAAACGGGCTTAGAGCATACCTACGTTGGTCGCGGGCCACGAGCAGGGCCACGCTATGCTTTCGATCAGACGTGGGTGAGGCTATCGATGCCATTCCTGGGCCGTGAAAGAGCCAGTCGGAGTAGTCATTGAACTGTCACTATCATCGCCCCGGTCGCGCCGCACTTTAATCTCGATCAAGTGAGGTCACAAAGGCACGTCGGTTGACCTCGTGATCTCCCGGCAGGCCATGCGAGCGGGGCTGGCGAGGGTTTCGTGGCGCTGACCGTCGTTGGCAACAACGGTTGATCTCGATCAAGGCGCCGCGAGTGGCATTGTCGTGTAGTGCAGCGGCGTGGTCTTGCGCGCGGAGTGCGATGGGGTAGACTCTCCGTCGGATGAAGCGTGAAGGAGCGCAGGGTCGCCAACGGAGCGGATTGGGCAGATGCTCAGGTTTCTGGCATTGCTGGTCGTCTGCACGGTTTCCTTTCTCATGCAAGGGGAACCGGCGTCCGCGCACGAAGCCAAGTTCGTTCCGCTTCAAGCCATAACCCAGCCCGACGCTGTGGCAGATGTCGTCCTGACGGCATCGACTTCCGCTAATGACTGCTCGGGCCGACTGTCGTGCTGCACCATGACGTGCGCACCCTGCAAGCTACCGCTGCCGGGGCATCGCGGCGAGTTTCTCTGGAGGCCGGTCGAAGCGTCAGCCGTGCCTGGCCTCCGCGATGACTGCCTCCGCACGATCATCCTCAGCAGAGACCCTCCGGTCCCGCGACCCAGCTTCGTCTAGGTCGTTTCCTCGCCTGCACTGACCATGCCGATATGCTCGCGTGCCCGCTCCCTCTGAGGGAGTGGCAAGCGGCCACGGACGTGTCGGAGGCGCCGCTGCGGCGCGGCGAGGTTCTTCTTCAGGACAACTTGCTGGCTGCGATCGCAGTCGCTGCAACGGGCCATGCGCCCGGAGGTGTAATATGAGCTGGGATCGAGCGTCCTTATCGACAGAGGTAGCCCGGTCGCTCTTCCGCGACGAATGGGACGATTTTGAACGCGGACGGAGCAGACCATTTTTTCGAGGATCGGTGACACGGGAAGCGGAACGCCCTCCGGGCCTTCCGCTCGATGAGTTGAGCAGGCGCTCAAAGCGCGGGGGCCACGGAAACGACGGCCAGAGCTGGGCTCCGGCTACGGGTCTGCCGCCGTCCACAGATGCGTATCGCCTGCTTCCGCGATACCGCAAGGGTGATCGCAAGATCGCGGCCGGCCGAGATTTGTTCAGCATCGGCGAGACGAACACCGCAATCTTCAACCTGCTGTCAGGATGGGTCGCGATCTACACGCTGTTGGAGGACGGCCGGCGTCAGATCGTCCATTTCGCACTGCCTGGGGCGGTGATGGGGATGCCGACCTCCAAGGGTGCCCAGGTCAGCTACAGCGCGCAGGCATTGACCGAGGTGGTTGTCTCCGTCATTCCGAGCACCGAGCTGTCAGCGGCCTCGCGGGACGATCCGGAGATGAGCATGCGGCTGGCGAGCGCGTTGGCGCGCGACACATCAATGGCCTACGACCATATGACCAGCATCGGACGCCGGACGGCCCGAGAGCGCGTGGCGCATCTGCTGCTGGAGTTGTTTACGCGGTATCGCGCTCAATGGCCGGGCGACCGCATTGAGGAGATGGCGATCCCTCTCACCCAGGAGCAGATCGGGGACGCGACGGGCCTGACCTTCGTTCATGTGAACCGCGTGCTCGCTACGCTGCGCAAGGAGAAGATCGTGCATTTCCACTATCGGAGGCTTCGGATACTGGACCCGGATCGGCTTATCGAGGTCGCCGGCGTCGATCCGCAGACTGCCATGTCGTGGTTTCAGCGACGATCGGTCTGAATGGCGGCACCTGTGCGGCATGAGAGATGAACTATGTAGTCGGAGCGACTCGGCCCCGACTGTTCCGTTCAACGATCGCGACGCCGATACCCGTAAGAAGCAGCCCCAAGATCAACAGAGGTCCGATCTGTTCTTCGAACATCGTAACTCCGAGCAAAAGGGCCAGCACAGGGGTCAGGAAAGTGAATGCATTGGCATGGCTGAGGGAAACCCGGTCGAGCACCCAGAACCAAAGCCAGTATGACAAGGCCGTTCCGGGAAGCGCCAACAGGGTCAGCGCAATGACAAAGTCTGGAGAAAGATGAATGTCGGAAGGCTGCTCTGTCAGCAGCGCTAGGATCGCGAGAGGCACCGCACCGAGAAGGAGCTGTGCCGCCATCGCGACGAGCGGATCGATGCGGCTGCGAACCGTCTTCATCAGCACGTTGCTGACCGCGAGCCCGGCGGCGGCGAGGACTAGATAGGACAAGGCGAAGATGTCGCCGGGGCCACTTCCGATGCCCAATCGTGGCATGGCGACCGTGAAAATACCCAAGAAGCCGATGCCCAAGCCGATATACTGCGACGGTCGCAGACGTTCGGAGAGGAACCCAAACGCCAGGACCGCAGCGATCAACGGCTGGGTGTTGGTGAGAATGGTCGCGAGTCCCGGCGACACGAACTCCGCGGCGTGAAACATTCCGAAATATGCGAAGCCGGTCGCTCCCATTCCGATGGCGCCGAGCGCCACCCACAATCGGAGATCCATCGGGATCGGTCGTCGGAGGAGCGCAGCGACAAGAGCCAGCGACATGCCGGCAACGATCGCCCGCAGCGCGGCGAAGGTCATATGGGGCGCATGCTCCAGGCCAACCGTGATGAGCGGAAAGCAGAGTGCGTTGAGAAAGGCAACCAGGACGAGGATGGGCGCGAAGCGAGTGAGCATGAACCCGTCCCCGGACGATGCGGCCGCAAAGGGCTGTCTTTACTTCGCTCGACCGGCGACGGCCGCGTGCTCGACTCGAAATTTCTCCGCCTTCTCGCAATGGCAGTCGAGGAAACCGTGTATCGGACACGTCCGACACATCTCTTCAAGGCGTTTGCGCAATGCACGACGCCCGCGGTGCAGCCGCACGGTGACGTTGTTCAGCGAGGTGCCGAGGCTTGCCGCGAGCCGGTCTCGTGGCTCCCCCAGGATGTCGGCGCGCCAGATGATGTCGGCGTATTCAGCCTTGAGCGTCGGCAGCAAACGATAGAGGCAGTTGCAAATGGCCGCGTCCAGCTCGGCGTCGGGTTCGGCTTCGTGGCTTTCCAGCGTTTCGGGATCAAGCTCCTCCTCGCGCTGGCGTCTGCGGATCACATCTCGTTGATGGTCAACGATCGTCGTCGCGAGAATCCTGCCCAGCCAACCGCGCACGGTGCGAACGTCGCGGAGCTGTGCCGCCCGCTCTAATGCGCGAAGGGAGAAGCGTTGAAGCACTTCCTCCGCCTCGTCCCGGTCGCGAAGACGATTCTGAAGAAAATGCAGTATTGTTTGCTGGGCCTCAACCAATGCGCGTTGCACTGCGGCGTCGTGAGGCTTTGAAGCCTCACCTTCCCATGCCCCTTCTGGCATCTCCTGATCTTCGTCGTCCGCCACCAAACTCTCCTTCCAAGCAGCAATCCCCAAGCGCTCGGCTGCCGAAGCTTGCTCCAACAAGTCGATGTTTCTCTCTCGTAAGTCTTTAATCCAGATCAAGATTTTGTCGCGCGCCGAATCTTAACCTGCTTAGCGATGTGGCGGAAACCGCTCGACAGGCTCCAGCAGCGGCTGAATGAAGGCGATCGTCGAAGCTCGCTCCGTGCGAGTGCGAATAGCTTTGCGGACAATCCTCCCAAGCGCATGTCGAAAGCTGACCTCCCTTTGCTACGGCGGCCATTCGGCGGATCTGCGTCGAGAACGGAGGCAACCGCATGAATGACGACCGGCGCGAGCGGCAGATGCAGGTCGGGAACGAAGGTCATATTGATGAGAGCCCGCCACTCGATCTCCGGGCGCTTCGCTACGTGCTGGCAGCAGCCGAGTATCTGAGCTTTCGCCGCGCCGCGGAAGCTCTCGATGCACATCCGTCGAGCGTCAGCCGGGGAGTGAGGGACCTGGAGGACGAAATCGGCGTCGCGCTTTTTGAAAGAGGCGCGACAGGCGTTCGACTGACGGACGCTGGAGCGCGCTTTCTCGATCAGGTGGTCCCGGCGGTGAGACAGATCGGATCGGCGTTTCGAGCGGCGGGCGCTGCCGGCCGGGTGGCGTCCGGCACCGTGAGGGTTGGCATCATCGTGTCGATAGCGGGCGGGTTCATGCGGAACCTCTTGCTCGACTACTCGTCCAAGCATCCGGAGGTGGCGGTCGAAGTCTACGATGGCGGTCGCCGGGATCACGTCGCGGCCCTGCGGTCCCGGCAGCTCGACGTTGCCTTCTTTTCTGGAAGCGGCGAGATTCCCGATTGTGAGATCGCGGAGCTGTGGCACGAACGTGTCCACTTGGCGCTTCCGGTCAGCCATCCCCTCGCGAACTTCGAGCGCCTCGATTGGCCGATGCTCAGGGACGAGCAATTCATCGTAACCAGACGTGAGCCAGGTCCCGAGGTTCATGACTACATCGTGCGTCGGGTGGCCGACTACAGCACATATCCGCGGGTGGAGCACAAGCCCTGCACTCAGGAGACGCTGATGAGCCTTGTCGCACTCGGCCAGGGAATCACCCTGGTCTCATCGGTATGGACTGAGGTGCGCAGGCCGGGCCTCGTCTTTCGGCCCCTCACAGCATGCGAGGATGTCGTTCCGTTCAGCGCGGTGTGGTCGCCGGACAATGACAATCCCGCTCTTCGCCGATTCGTCTCGGTCGCCTACCTTCTTGCCGGCCGGTCGCGCCACGGCAAGGCGCTTACTGTTCGAGCGCAACGCCCGAACGGCGGCGGACGAGATCGCTTCGAGTCCTAACCGAGGCCCTCGGGAAACAGGCTCGATGCGCTCACGCGCCCGGTTCGTGTCGTCGCGCCGGGTCGGCAACGGTCTTCAAACGATTGTCGGTGCGGTCCTTCCTGGCCTTGCGGTTGCGCCAACCGCGATCAGAGCGCAGAAAGTCCTCCAGCATGTGCGGAATCAGCGCGATGGCATCGACCGGCTCATAGAGCCGACTGTGCTCTGCGGCATATTGCTCAAGTTCCTCGCTCAAAGGCTCCGGCAACATGATGGTCCTGCGGACGTAGCGGATCTTGGGCAACGGCCCCAGCTTCAGATCGGACATGGCGCGCCTCCTGCGGTGGTTGGAAAAGTTCGTTCCTGCCGCGTCAGTGTGCGGCGTAGGGCTCGAGAACGAGGTCGCGAGTAACGACGACGCGCATCGGGAACCCCGGACGGATTGTGAGGGTCGGGGCGACCTGCAATTGTCGCTGGATGATCTGCTGGCCCGCGTCGTTGACCGTGTCGCCAGCGCCCCGGCGGATCGCCTGGATAAGCCTGTCCTCGTCGCTCATGGCCATGTTTGTGCCGATCGCTAGCAGCGTTGAAAGACCAGCGGCCTTGGCCAGATCCCACCAATGATAGTCGACCTGATCTTCGAGGCCCGCATAGCCCTGGGTATCGACGCCCGGCTGCCTTTCGAGGACGATGGAGCGTCCGTTCGGGAAGATCAGGCGATTCCACACCAGCAAAATCCGGCGCTGACCGAATGTGACACCGGCGTCGTACTCCCCGATGATCCGGGTCCCCTGCGGAATCAGGAGAAGGCTTCCGGTGGGGGAGTCGTAGACGTGTTGGGTGACCTGTGCTGTGATCTGCCCAGGCAGGTCCGATCGAATGCCGGTGATGAGGGCCGCCGGGATCACCGATCCGGCCTGAAGAACGTAGGGCGAGGCTGGTGCAGCGACGCGATCCGGCGCCACCGTTCGCCGGTCGACCTCGGCGTTGAGGAAGGTCAGATGCCTGTCCTGGCTCCCGGAACCTGTCGGGACAGTCGCGCCGCCGAAGTTCGGCTGGAAGGATGGCAGGCCGGAGCTGGTGTCCGAGCGGGTCTGGAAAAAGAGCTGGCTGGTGCGTGCGGCCTCCATCTCCGCAAGCCGCCGCTGCTCCTCCGGGTCAGCCTGCGGCATCGGCATGGCCTCTGCCGGAATGGGCCGGCCTTCCTCGCGGGAGCGCACGATCGGTCCTCCCAGATCGCCCGGAAGCGGTGGTCCCAATTGTGGGATGCCGCTGTAGTCGGACGGCAGCCCCTGCAAGCCATCGGCCGTTTGGCGGCGGTCGGTGGTGAACAGCTCCTCGCCTTGCCGCTGCCGATCGGCGGTCTGGAGCGCGTAGATCAGCGCACCGCCGATGCCGAGCCCGGCAATGAGGCCGAGCCCGGTCAGCACCTTGCGCGAGACGCGGGTGACGCTTGGCGCCTCCGCCCGCAGCCGCATGGTCGTCGCCGTGTCGGCCGCGCCCATCCCCTCTCCCTTTCCGGTCTCGTTGGCGGTCATGTCGTCGGCCTCCCGTCAGTCCTGACGATCCGCACGATTTGCTGGCGATTGCCGCTGCCAAGCCGAAGTTCGGCCGCCCCGAAAAGGCGATCCACGATCAGGATGTTGTTGTGGACGCGGCTATTGACGATTTCTGGCTGACCGTCCGAGCCGATGACGAAGATCGGCGGCATCTCGCCCTGCACGATGCCGCGCGGGAACTCGATGTAGACCCTCCGGCCGTCGTCATAGACCGAGATCGGACGCCACGGAGGTGCATCGCCGGTGAGGCCATAGCGGTAGTTGCGCGACGCAACAGCCGGGATGATCGGTGCGGCGGGAGCGGTCTGGCGTTGCGAGGCCGGAGGTGTGGGATAGGCCCAGGCGACTGCCGGCATGTAGGGATTTTCGCCGGAGCGCAATTCGATCAGGTAAACGCGTCGGTCCGTGCTGACGACAAGGTTAGTGGTGATGTCAGGCCGGGTCGGCTTGACCAGAACATGCACGCGGCGGTTTGGCCCAGAGCCGCTTTCCGTATCCCCAATGATCCAGCGCGCCGTGTCGCCTGCCGCGATCGGACCGGCGCCGGTCAAGCTCTCGCCGGGCTCCAGCGCGATGGTGGTGATCTGGCCGGGTGCCGCGTAGACCTGATAGAGCGCGCCTTCGCTCCACGGATAAATCTGGATCGCATTGTAGTAGCCCTCGCGCCGAGGCTCGACACGTGCGGCGAGATTGGCGTTTTCGACGCGGGCGGTCGGCGTCGAGGCGGCTGTCCCGCCCGTCGCCGGTGTCCAGGCGGGCGGGACGTGGATTGGGCGGGGCGTCTCGTCGGTGACGGCGGCGGGCACCACGGGCAATGGGGGCACGTCGGCATCGTAGGTGATCTGCGGCGGTCGCGGCGCCGTTGCGCAGCCGGCAAGCGCCGTGGCCGATGCCAGCGCTGCGAGGAGGATACTGGCGCGGACGGCCTTGCGCCCATGCGCGAGTATGGTCGAATCGTTCATTGCCCCAGCTCCCGAGACCAGTTGATTGCATTGACGTAGACTCCCAAGGGATTGCGCCGCAGACGCTCGGCATCCCGCGGCGCCTGGATCGCGATGGTCAGGATCGCGGTCCATCGTTCGGTGCCGGCGAGTTGGCCGTTCTCGAAGCGGCGCTCCGTCCAGGCGACGCGGAACGAATCCGGTGAAGCGCGGATGACGCTGGATACCTCGACACTGATCTGCTGACGGCCGACACGGGTGAACGGATCGTTGGCGCGGGCATAGTCGTTGAGCGCGACCGCGCCGCGGTCGGTCGTGAAGTCGTAGGCGCGCAGCCAATTTTGCCGCACGACGATGGGATCGGCAGGCAGGCCGCGAACCTGCTCGATGAATCGGGCAAGGTGAAAGGCGATCTGGGGATCGGTGGGGCGATAGTCAGCGACGGCGGGTTCGACCGCACGGGCCTCTCCCCGGCTGTCGACCTCGACGACCCAGGGCACGACCGTCCCGCGCGCCGACTGCCAGACCAGAGCCGAAGCGAATCCGGCTGACAGAATCAGGCAGCCAAAGGCCATGAAGCGCCAGTTGCGGGCCTGCACGCGGGCCGAGCCGATGCGGTCGTCCCACGCTTGACCGGCGCGTTGGTAGGGGGTTTCCGGTTCAGGCGTCTTGCCGTAGCGGGTCATCGGTCGCTTGAAGATGTTCATGTGCGGTCACTCTGCGAAAGGCTGATGGAAGCACCGCCGCCGTGGCTATCGCCGGAACGGACGGCATGGGCGGCGGCGGAGACCCCGTGGCTCATCGCCTGGCTGCGGCGCATGCGCTGAGCCCAGGCGGGCGGACCTCCCGTGGTCGAGGAAGCGGTCGCCTCTGGCTCACCGCCGATCGTCCCCATCGAGGAACTGCCGCCGCTCATGGCCATCGCGGAGCGGCTGCCGGCGGCGTAGGACGAGCGCATGGACTCGGAGGCGCGGGATACTGCGCGCTTCACGGGGGCAATCGTGGCGCTGCCGCCGGCCCGCGCGACGCTGCCGAGCCCGGATGCAATTCCGGCTGCTCCACTCTGGCCGGCCGAGCCGAGGGTGTAGGCCGTCGCGGCGCCACCTGCGGCGGCGGCTCCTCCACGTGCGACGGCCGCGCCACCAGAGAGCGCGGCTGCCCCACCGCGTGCGGCGAGCATCGCGCCTCCACCGGCGGCGACCCCAGCACCGGCAACGGCCAGGCCGGTGCCTACGGCAGCACCCGCGCCGAGCTGAGGGCCGCCACTGACAATCCCGTTCGCGATTCCCGGTCCGAAGATGCCGAGGCCGAGAAGTGAGAGCGCTGCGAGCACGATCGCCATCGCGTCGTCTACGGTCGGCTGGTCGCCGCCGAAGCCGGCCGTGAACTCGCCAAAGAGTGTCGAGCCGATGCCGATGATGACGGCCAGGACCAACACTTTGATGCCGGAGCTGACGACGTTGCCCAGCACGCGCTCGGCCATGAACGCACTCTGGCCGAACAGCCCGAACGGGATGAGGACGAAGCCGGCGAGCGTCGTCAGCTTGAACTCGATCAGCGTTACGAAGAGCTGGATCGACAGGATGAAGAAAGCGAGCAGCACGAGTGCCCACGCGAAGAGCAGGCAGATGATTTGCAGGAAGTTCTCGAAGAACGACCAATAGCCCATGAGATCCGAGATGGATTCGAGCAGCGGACGGCCGGCGTCGAGCCCAGTCTGCGCGACACGACCTGGCCGCATGAGGTCCGCGGTCGAAAACCCCGTGCCGGAGGCTTGCAGCCCGAGGCCGGCGAAGCTGTCGAACACGATCTGAGCAAGGGTTTGCCAGTTGCTGATGAGGTAGGCGAAGACGCCGACGAAGATGACCTTCTTGATGAACTTCGCGAGAATGTCATCATCAGCTCCCCATGCCCAGAACAGGGCGGCCAGCGTCACGTCGATCACGATAAGCGTGGTCGCTATGAACGCGACCTCGCCGCCGAGCAGACCGAATCCGGAATCGATGTAGGTGGTGAAGACCTGCAAGAAGCGGTCGATGACGCCGGCGCCCTCCATGCTCAGCGTCCTTCTGTCTGGCCGAGGAAGCGGCGTCGGTTTTCGGCCCAGGCAGCGAGGCAATCGGGATCTCGAGTCGCGGCCTCGCCGATGCCCTGGCATCGGATGAGGCTCTCACGCAGTGGATCGGTGCGGGGCGTTTCCACACCGATCGCAGGCGCCGGACGGTTTGGCGCTGGCGCGTCCCGGCGCGCCATGTCTATGACCGCCGCCGTCATCGCGACGGAGACGAAAACTATGGCTCCGATACGGGTCAGCACTTTGCCGTCCATGATGTCCCCCTTTCCGGCCGGTCTAGTTGGCCGGTTGGTAGCCGGGGCCGGGGGTGAGGAACCGCTGCCGCTGGACGCGCCCCTGTTCGGCGGCAGCCGCGCGCTCGGCATCGACGAGAGCGGTGGCGCGGCCGTTGGCTGCGAGCATGGCGGTGAGGTCGGCGAGCTGTTGCGCCTGAAGCGCGAGAAGCTGGTTGCCCGCCTGTGTCGCCTGGAGGGCCCCAACGGCATTCTGGCTCTGCCCGACGAGGGCGGACATTTCCGTCCTCTGGGCGTCGATGTTGCCAACGACGCCCGCCTGCACCCTCATGGCGTCCTGGAGCGCGCCGACCGTGTTTCCCCAACGATTTCGCGCTTGGTCGACGAGCTGTCGGTCCGTCATCGAGAGATCGACATTGGCGTATTGATTGTCGAAGATCTGGTCGATCTCCCGGACGTCGAAAGCGATACGCTGCGCCTCACCGAGAAGCTGCTGCGTGCGCGAAACAGCCTGCTGGAGCTGCTGGAGCGACGAGTGCGGCAGGCTGGTAAGATTACGGGCCTGATTGATGAGCATCTGGGCTTCGTTCTGAAGCGACTGGATTTGGTTGTTGATCTGCTCAAGAGAGCGCGCCGCAGTGAGAAGGTTTTCGGCGTAGTTGGTCGGATCGAAGACGATCCGGCCGAAGCCGAAGAGCTGTGCATGAGCCGGCGTCGAAACGACCGGCGCGAGTGCAAGCGGGGCTGCGAGCGCGATGGCTATGGCGCTCACGCCGACGATCCGGCGGGTGGAATTGCGGGTCATTGGTCGATCTCCTCTGGAAGCTGGTTGGTGGGCGGCACATCGGCCGGCGCCATCTCGCTGCCGGCAATGTTGGGAAGGTCGGGAATGAGGTCGGCCGCCCAGCCAAGGTCGCAGTCACCGAGCCAGGCTTCGAGAAAGCGGTCGCGGCCGGTGGCGGCCAGGACACGGTCGACACGGGCGTGATGCTGCTTGGAGGATGCGGCGCAGAGCGCGAGCGCAACGTCGCCCAGGCCAAGCTCGAAGAGGCGATTGCCGCGGCGGCTCTGGCAGTAGTAGTCGCGTTTGGGCGTCGCCCGCGCGAGGATTTCGATTTGGCGGTCGTTGAGTCCGAACTTGCGATAGATCGCGAGGATTTGCGGCTCGATTGCACGTTCGTTGGGAAGGAACAATCGCGTCGGGCAGCTCTCGACGATCGCGGCGGCAATCGCCGAGTCACCAATGTCGGAAAGCGACTGCGTGGCGAATATCACGGCAGCGTTCTTTTTTCTGAGCGTCTTCAGCCACTCGCGGAGCTGGTCGGCGAAGTTCTCATCGTCGAGCGCCAGCCAACCCTCGTCGATAATGAGGAGCGTGGGGCGGCCGTCCAGGCGCCCCTCGATGCGATGGAAGAGGTAGGTCAGCACAGCAGATGCAGCGCCGGTGCCGACGAGACCCTCGGTCTCGAAAGCCTGCACCGAGCCCTCGCCGAGATGCTCGCGCTCGGCGTCGAGCAACCGACCCCACGGACCGCCGACACAGTAGGGTTGCAGCGCACGCTTCAATTCGTTCGATTGCAGCAGCACCGAGAGCCCGGTGATGGTGCGCTCGTCGACCGGCGCGGAGGCCAGCGAGGTCAGGGCCGACCACAGATGCTCCTTGACGTCCGGGGTGATCTGAACGCCCTCGCGGCCGAGGATCGACACGATCCAGTCCGCAGCCCATGCCCGCTCGGGAACATCTTGGATGCGCGCGAGGGGCTGTAGCGAGACGGTCGCGTCTGCGCCGTCGCTGAGCCCGCCGCCCAAGTCGTGCCAGTCGCCGCCCATCGCGAGCGCCGCGACGCGGATCGAGCCGCCGAAATCGAAGGCGAAGATCTGGTTGTTCACGTAGCGGCGGAACTGAAGCGCCATCAGCGCCAGCAGCACGGACTTGCCGGCGCCGGTCGGGCCGACGACGAGTGTGTGGCCCACGTCGCCGACGTGAAGGGAGAACCGGAACGGAGTCGATCCCTCGGTCCTGCCGTAGAGCAGCGGGGGCGCGCCGAGGTGATCGTTCCGTTCCGGCCCCGCCCACACGGCCGAGAGCGGCACCATGTGGGCGATATTGAGCGTCGAAACCGGCGGCTGCCGCACATTGGCGTAGGGCTGCCCAGGCAGCGAGCCGAGCCACGCTTCGATCGCGTTGATGGTTTCGGGGATCGACGTGAAATCTCGCGCCTGTATGATCTTCTCGACCAGCCGGAGCTTTTCGACCGCGATTGCGGGATCGCGATCCCAAACCGTAACCGTGGCGGTGACATAGGCTTCGCCCACGTCGTCGCTGCCCAGCTCCTGCAAAGCCATGTCCGCGTCGAGCGCCTTGTTGGCCGCGTCGCTGTCGAGCAGCGTCGACGCCTCATTGGTCATGACTTCTTTGACAATGGCCGCGACGGACTTCCGCTTGGCGAACCACTGGCGGCGGATGCGCGTCAGGAGCTTGGTGGCGTCCGTCTTGTCCAGCAGGATCGCCCGCGTCGACCAGCGATACTCGAACGCCAGCCGATTCAGCTCGTCGAGAATGCCGGGGAAGGTCGCGGTGGGGAATCCGGTGACGGTGAGCGTGCGCAGATGATGTTCGCCCAGACGTGGTTCGAGGCCGCCGGCCAGCGCTTCATCCACGAGGATCGCGTCGAGATACATTGGCGCTTCGGGCACGCGCACGCGCTGGCGCCGGGTCGAGACGGTCGAATGCAGATAGGTCAGCGTCTCGCCGTCATCGAGCCAACCGACTTCCGGCACGAAACCTTCGACAAGCTGGAGGATACGATCGGTCCGATCGACGAAGCCGGCGAGCAATTCCCAGGGATCGACGCCCGTGCGCGCCTTGCCCTCGTAGAGCCAGCTTTCAGCGCGGCTTGCCTCCTCGGCGGGCGGCATCCAAAGAAAGGTCAGGAAGTAGCGGCTTTCGAAATGGACGCCTTCGGCTTCGAATTGCTCGCGCCGTTCGACGTCGATCAGGGCGGAGGCTGCGTCGGGAAACTGGCTGTCGGGATAGTGCGTTGCCTGGACGCGCTGGGCCTCGACGAAGACGGCCCACCCGCTGCCGAGTCGGCGCAGCGCATTGTTGAGCCGGGCCGTCGTGCCGACCAGCTCGGCCGGCGTAGCCGAGTCGAGGTCGGGTCCGCGGAAGCGCGCTGTGCGCTGGAAGCTGCCGTCCTTGTTGAGCACGACGCCCGGCGCTACGAGGGCAGCCCAGGGCAGATAGTCCGCGAGGCGCGTGCTCCGATTGCGGTATTCGGCAAGGTTCAGCATCGCCTTCGCCTCACGCGCGCATGAAGGACGGATAGCGGAGGTGCCGGCGGGTCACGTCCATGAACTGGGCGTCACGCCGCGCCGCCCATACGGCGGCGAAATGCCCGATCGCCCAGATCACCAGACCGGCGAGCCACAGGCGCAGCCCGAGCGCGATCGCTGCGGCGATGGTGCCGTTGGCGATGGCGACGGCGCGCGGCGCGCCGCCCAGCAGAATCGGCTCGGTCAGCGAGCGGTGGACCGGAGCGAAGAAGCCGGCGATCGGCCCGGTATGATCTCCGAGACCGTTCATCCGACCAGCGCCCCGCCGCCGAACGAGAAGAAGGACAAGAAGAAGCTCGACGCGGCGAAGGCAATCGACAGACCGAATACGATCTGGATCAATCTCCGAAAGCCGCCGCTGGTGTCGCCGAATGCGAGCGTCAGGCCGGTGATGATGATGATGATCACCGCAATGATCTTGGCGACCGGCCCCTCGATGGATTCGAGGATGGATTCCAGAGGTGCTTCCCAAGGCATCGAGGAGCCAGCGGCATAGGCCGGGAGCGCATAGAGCATCGTGGCGGCAGAGATTCCCGCGGTGCTGAGCCGGCCGAGGATGCATCGACAAAGCGGCTGATTACGCAGGCGGCGTGCCGAGCGCATGGGCTGTCGTTCAGGGATCATATTTCGTCTCCGTCGTGGCTGGGTGTTGCGGGCTTGAGGCGGTAGTCGCCGTCCGGGCCAAGGCCCTCGACTGCGGAAAGCTCGGAGAGACGGCGCGCGGCGCCCCTGCCGGAGAGCACGGCGATCAGGTCGACCGTCTCGGCGATCAGAGCGCGGGGGACGGTGACGACGGCTTCCTGGATGAGCTGCTCGAGACGACGCAGCGCACCGATGGCGCTGCCGGCGTGAATAGTGCCGGCCCCGCCGGGATGCCCGGTCCCCCACGCTTTCAGAAGGTCCAGCGCTTCGCTCCCGCGCACTTCCCCGATCGGGATGCGGTCCGGGCGAAAGCGGAGCGACGAGCGCACCAGATCCGAGAGTGTCGCCACGCCGTCCTTGGTTCGCATGGCGACGAGGTTGGGAGCGCTGCACTGAAGCTCGCGCGTGTCCTCGATGATGACGACGCGATCCTCGGTCTTGGCCATCTCGGCCAGCAGCGCATTGGTGAGCGTGGTTTTTCCGGTCGAGGTGCCGCCGGCGACGAGGATGTTCTTGCGCGCGGCGACCGCCATGCGCAGCACCTCGGCTTGACCGCTTTCCATGATCCCGGCGGCCACATAGTCGTCGAGCGTGAAGATCGCGACCGCCGGCTTTCTGATGGCGAAAGCCGGCGACGAGACCACGGGAGGCAAAAGGCCCTCGAACCGCTCGCCGGTCTCGGGCAACTCAGCCGACACGCGCGGCGAGCGCGGATGCACCTCGACACCGACGTGATGCGCGACCAGCCGGATGATGCGCTCGCCGTCAGCGGGCGAGAGCCGTTCTCCGGTATCGGCGAGGCCCTCGGCCAGGCGGTCGACCCACAGGCGTCCGTCCGGATTGAGCATCACTTCGACGACGCGGGTATCTTCGAGGAACGCGGCAATAGCCGGACCCATCGCCGTGCGCAGCATCCGCGCCCCGCGTGTCGTCGCTTCCGATTGCCGGCTGAAGTCCGCCATTCCCGTCCCCGTTTTCTCGTGCGCTCGATGGATCGCAGCGCGTCGGGGACGATTAAGAGAACCGGAAAAAGTGCTTAGGCAACAGGGATTTGATCGTAGTAGTGGCCTGGCGTGCAAAGACAGGCGAACGGCGGAATCGAGGGTCCGGATCGATCGGTGAAAACTGGCTGCGAAGCCGAATCAGATGGCGATGCGGTCGGAGGTGACCGGGCGAGCGACATGGTGCATTGGATGCAGCGCGCCGGCCCGGTCAGGCTCGGAAGCTGGCTTTGCGGTCATGCATGGCGTTACTCGCCAGTCGCGTCTGGGCTGTGAGCTTCTATGTCGTCGGGAATCTCGTTCAGGAAGCTCTCGCCGGCGTGCACGCGTCGGGCGAGCGTGTCGATGAAGCCCTCGTAGCGCTGGTGTGCCTTTGCCTGCGCGCTGGCGTGCGCATCGGGATCGAGAGGCGGTGTCACCGCAAGCCAGAAACGGACGAACAGAGCAACGGTTTCCACGGTCACGCCGACATTGCGCTCCAGCCGCAGGAGCTGGCGCGACATGCGGTCGAGGCGACGGGTGAAGGCGGCTTCGCGCCGATCGGCGCCATCGGGCGAGAAATAGGACGCGACTGCGGCCTCGACCACGGCCGTCTGCGCGATGCGCTGGCGGGCGGCCGCATCAACGATCTGGTTGTGAAGCTCGGCGTCGAAATAGCAGTTCATGCGGCGGCGCATCGGCGTTCCCTCACAAATCCATCCCGTCATCGGGGTTCATCGATACCTGCCGGGCGACGCCACGCATCTGACGGCGCAGCGCCTGATTCTGCGCCTGACGCAGTCGGTCCTCGGCATTGTCCTCGACCAGGGCGAACTCACGTTCGGGGGTTGGCTCCGTAGTGTCATGGACGATCTCGACATGCTGCGGCAGCTCCGGCTCGCGGCGTAGACCGGCGTTGGCCCGGTCCTGCTCGGCCTTGTCGAGATCGGCCAGGAGCACTGCGTCTGGCTTTTGAGGTTCAAGCGCCGACCAGCCATCGGCCATTGAGACGCGGTGCTCGGTCGTTGGATCGGGCGGTTGCAGCACGCGCTCGGTGAAGCGGACGTCCTCGAAATAGCGCGCCTTCGTTGCCCGGATCGGCGGCGAGCCGGCAATCATCACGATCTCGTCGTCTGGCGGCAACTGCATCACCTCGCCGGGCGTCAGGAGCTGGCGGGCGGTTTCCGAGCGCGAGACCATGAGGTGGCCGAGCCAGGGCGCGAGGCGATGGCCGGCATAGTTCTGCATCGCCTTCAGCTCGGTCGCCGTGCCGAGGGCGTCGGAAATCCGTTTCGCGGTCCTCTCGTCGTTGGTGGCGAAGCTCACCCGGACATGGCAATTGTCGAGGATCGAATTGTTCTGCCCATACGCCTTCTCGATCTGGTTGAGGCTCTGAGCGATGAGGAAGCTCTTGATCCCGTAGCCCGCCATAAAGGCCAAAGCGCTCTCGAAAAAGTCCAGGCGGCCCAAAGCCGGAAACTCGTCGAGCATCATCAGCACTCGATGCCGTCGATCCCTGGCGTTCAGATCCTCGGTGAGCCTGCGGCCGATCTGGTTGAGCACCAGCCTGATGAGCGGTTTTGTTCGCGATATGTCGGAGGGCGGCACCACGAGGTAAAGGCTAGCCGGGCGCTCGCCCGAGACGAGGTCGGCGATGCGCCAGTCGCAGCGCCGCGTGACGTGGGCGACGACGGGATCGCGATAGAGGCCGAGGAACGACATCGCGGTGGACAGTACGCCCGAGCGTTCATTGTCCGACTTGTTGAGCAGCTCGCGTGCGGCCGACGCGACGACCGGGTGCGGACCCTTTTCGCCGAGATGCGGCGTGGTCATCATCGCCTTCAGGGTCGTCTCAATGGGTCGGCGCGGATCGGAGAGGAAGCCGGCCACGCCGGCAAGCGTCTTGTCGGATTCCGCATAGAGGACGTGGAGGATCGCGCCGACAAGCAGCGAGTGCGAGGTCTTTTCCCAGTGATTCCGTTTTTCCAGTGAACCTTCCGGATCGACCAGCACGTCGGCCACGTTCTGGACGTCCCGAACTTCCCACTCTCCCTTCCTGACTTCGAGCAGCGGATTGTAGGCGGCCGAGTTGGCGTTGGTCGGATCGAACAGGAGCGCGCGACCGTGCCGTGCGCGGAAGCCGGCAGTGAGCTGCCAGTTTTCGCCTTTGATGTCATGCACGACGCAACTGCCGGGCCAGGTGAGCAGGGTGGGCACGACCAGGCCAACGCCCTTTCCGCTCCGTGTCGGGGCAAAGCACAACACATGCTCCGGCCCGTCGTGTCTGAGATAGTCCCGCTCGAACTTTCCGAGCACGACACCATCCTGACCGAGCAGGCCCGCCGCCGCGATGTCCCTCTTTTCGGCCCACCGCGCCGAGCCGTAAGTGTCGAGTCCGGTCGCCTCACGGGCACGGATCACCGACATGGTGATGGCGACGGCAATCGACAGGATACCGCCGGAGGCTGCGATGATGCCGCCCTCCCAGAAGATGCGCGGTGCGTAAGCCTCGAACGAAAACCACCACCACATCAGCGACGGCGGCAGATAGACCGGCCAACCGAATAGCTCGAACCAGGGCTGACCGAGCTGAGGCTGGAAGCCGAGACGCCAGGCCACCCATTGCGTGCCGCCCCACACGGAGGTCAGCACGATCAGGGAGACGATGATGATCTGGCCCCAAAGGATTTTGGTCTGCGTCATGGCGAAGCTCCTTTCCTCAGATCCCCAGATCGCGTTTGCGACCGAGGCTCCAGTCGATGCCGCCGCCTGCCTTCGCCACGCCCGAGATATGCTGGCCGAGCTTCTTTTCGATCTCGCGGGACCAGGGCACGAGCTGGAAGCCGAGCCCGTCGTCGATCATCGCGAAGCGGCCGGAGGACAGCGCGAGCTGCCGGCGATAGACGCCCGCGACATGCTCGCCGGCTTGGGCGGACTGATGGGACAGCCCGGTCTCGGCGGTTAGCTGCTCACCCACCGCATCAAGCTCCCGGCGCCGCAGCGTGGCGAGCAGGTTGCGTTGCAGGACGATGCGATGGTTTTCGCGGCGCGCGAGGCCCTCGTCCGCGAGATGCACGGCGCGCGCGTTCATCGCCTCGCGGACCTCGCGGCCGAAGCCGCCCATCGCGAGCGGCATGGTTTCGCGCTCCACGAGCCGGTGATCGAGCCAGGTCGCGCCCGGCGCCGTGATCTGCTTTTGAAGGTCGAGGTCGGAGCGGTTGGCGAGCACCAGGGTCGGCCCTTCGTCGTTCGGAGAACCGAAGCGGCGCACCTCGACGACGCCGCCGATCTCGGGCGCATGCTCGAAGGCTCCAACGCCGCGGAAGCGGACGTGATGGGCGCGACCGTCCGTGCCGTCGATCACGGCATAGGCTTCGCCTGTCAGCTCGTTGTGCAGGCCCTTGTCGACCAAGCGGCCGATGATCGGCGGACCGGCCTTGCCGGCGTCGATCACGAAGTCGGCGACGCCGCGCTCGCGACCCTGCTCATAGAACGCGCGGTGCATGGTCTTGATGATGTCACCGCGCATCGACAGGTCGCGCAGGGTGCGTTCGGCCTCGAGCCCGACAATCCATTCGCCGGGGCCGGCCTGCGTCGCGAGGTCCATCGTTTCGAGATGCTGGAGCCGGCCGACCATCAGACGGCGGATGTCCGGATCGGTGGATCGTGGAGTATCCGGCCGCAGGTCGATATAGCCGACGTCATCGGCGGCGATGCGGATCTCGACATCGATCCGCGTCCAACGTTCTGCCGTCACCTCCCTTTCGAGTCCTGAACGGATTTCGCGCTCGGGTTTCGGCCCCAGCTCGATCCCGGCCAAGTCCTCGGCGCGTGATCGCAGTCCGTGGCTGATGTAGTCGCGAGAGATGACGAGGTCGGCGCCCGTCTGGTCGACGCCGCGCACGAGCAGATGAACGTGCGGGTTGTCGGTGTTCCAGTGGTCGACGGCAACCCAGTCGAGGTCGGTTCGGAGGTCGGCTTCCATCTGCTTGACCAGATCGCGGGTGTAAGCCTTAAGGTCGGTCAGTTCGGCCGCGTCTTCGGGCGAGATGATGAAGCGAAAGTGGTGCCGGTCATCCTCGCAGCGCTCGGCAAAGCCGCGATCATCAGCCACGTCGGACTGGGCGTCGAACATGATGCCGTTCTCGCCGTCACGGCTCACGCCGTCGCGCTTGAGATAGTTGAGGTGCGCGGAGAGCGGCGCCGCACGGTAGGCACGGCCGCTATGGCGGGCGATGCGCGCCTTGACCACGACGCGGCGATGGGAGCCGAACAAGCGCGTGCGGCTGAAGCTGTTCCTGCCGCGCCCGAAGGTCGAGCGGCCGCGATTGGACGCTCCTTTGCCGGACGCCTTGTAGCTCGATGTGTGGCCGACCTTCTGGGCGGCGCGCAGCACCTGGTTGAGGAAGCTCTTCTGACGCGGCGCGCGGGTCGAGCGGATGCGCCCCGGACGGACGTTGAAATTGCGCTCGCCGTCACTCATGCCGGCCTCCCTCGGAGCGCCGAAAACGGGCTTGGGGTCGCGCAAGTCACTGAAATTGCGATGAAATCGCATGGCCGTGGCACGCGGCCCGACCGACCGGCACGCCAAAAGCCATGCGATAGCAATGGCTTACGGCAAAATGGCGTGCCGCTTTTATCTCGCCCTCCGATTGTCGTGACCCCGAGGTCACCCGTCCCTTCCGTCCTTCCTTCCCAGCCATGCGCCAGCGCGCGCGAAGGTGCGAAGCGGGTCATGGCTGGACTCCGTCGCCTGCAAGGGGGACGAAGATGGTCTCGCTCGGCTCCGGATCGGCCGATTCCGCAGGCGAGTGAGGCGCTGTCGGAACGGCGTCGAAGCCCGTAACGAACAACGGTGCTTCACGCCAATCGGCCGGAACGCGAGGACGCGAAATCACGCCCTCGGGCAGCGGTTCGCGGCCGAGAATAGGGGCGAGCGCGGTGACGTATGCGCGCGTCTCGGCCGGCAGGGGGCGGCCCGTGGAGAGGTATTCGTCGTAGCGGCCGGGCCCGGCATTGTACGCGGCCAGCATCGCACCGACATTGCCGTAAAGGTCCCACATCTCGCGGAGATATGCGGCGCCGGCCATGATGTTGTCACGCACCGCGAACGGGTCGTCGCCAAACCGATAGCGCACGCGCAGCTCGGCCCAGGTGTCCGGCATGACCTGCATCAATCCCCGCGCGCCAGCCGAGGAAACGGCGCGCTGATCGCCAGCGCTTTCCGCGTCGAGCACTGCCGCGATCCACAGCGCGGGCATGCCGAAACGCTGTGCGGCCTCGGCGATATATGCCGCGTAGGGACCGCCGATTTCGGGGCGCTCGACCGGCACGGTCTGCGCCATGGTGACCGGCGGCGGAGCGATGGCGAGCACAAGGCCGGTAAGAAGGAGGGAGGCGATGTGGCGACGACCGCCGCACCGCCTGCCTGCCTGCCCGATGCAGAGAACCGGCATAGCTCAGTCCTGCTTGGGTTGCTTTTTCGGGGGGAACCAGCGGACCGACCAGGTCTGGCCTTGCTCGTCGGTCTGGAACATATGCCCCCGGATAGGCGACCCGAACATCGGGTCTTCGAGCAGAATGTTGTATCCAGTTCCGGCCTGCTCGCCGGTGCGCTTCCATGCTGCGCCGAAGGGGCCGTGCTTATTGGCAAGCCAGATGCGGTACTCCGGGTAGTCTGTGTCGCTGTCCGGGTTCGGGTTCTCGACGGGCAGCATGAGGAGTTCCCGCTCGAGCGTCAGGGTCTTGAGGCTGCCCGAAAAACCCTCCTCGTTGCGGACAAATTTTAGAATGATCGCCATGAGAATGCTCCTTTGCGATGGCGGTTGCGGAAGGGATCAGGGTTGGAGAGCCGGATCGGCCGCCCGCCATCGGAAGCGGCCGTCGCCGGTCTCGTCGGTCCAGACAGGGATGACGCGGGCGGTGATCGAGCTGGTGGGAAGCGGACCGAAATACCGGCCATCGAAGCTGTCGGAGGCGTCCCAGTTCATCAGGAACACCTCGCCTTCGCCGAGCTGCCGGCAGCCTTGCCAGGACGGCAGAGGGCGGCCCAGCGCATCTTGATCGCGGGCCTCGCCATAGGCGTGGTCATAGGCGATGATCGTCGTTCCATGCCGGCAGACAACGGTGCCCGAGACTGCGAGGACACGTTTGATGAGCGGAACGTTGCGTGCGAGATAGCCGCGCTCCGCGAGGAACTCGGCGAGCGGATCTGGCGGCACCACAGCGACGAGATCGGCGACGTCGACCTGACCGACTGGCTCGATGCCGTAGAGCCCGATCGGCACACTCGCCGAGGTGTTCCAGATGAAGCGCGGCCCGTGGCCGGTCCACGTTGGCGCGGCCACCAACGCGGTGCCCGCGAGCATGACGACAAGCGTGAGGCGGCGCGGGGTCATCGCTCGATCTCCACTCGCAGAGTGGATTTCGGGCCGCCGCCGCAGAGCGGCAGGACTGAGGCGATGCGCGTGCGCGCCCTTTCCGCCATCGCGCCGTCGATTTCGCAGCCGAGATAGTTTCGTCCGGTCAGCCGACAGGCTTCACCGGCGGAACCCGAACCGGCGAACCAGTCTCCCACCAGGCCGCCCGGCGGGCAGCTCGTGCGGATCAGGATTTCCAGAAGCGCGGAAGGTTTTTCGGTCGGATGAATGGCGCGTCCGTGCGTGTTGCGCACGTAGATGACGGAACGCATGATGCGCGGCCCGCCGTCGTGGCTGACATAGTGGCCGGCGTCGATATGGCCGGTGTGCGGCGGGCGCTGCTTGCGTCGCACGGTGCGCGCCGTTGCATCCGGCGTCGTCTGGACGTCGTTGTAGATGTCGCGCCAGGCCGTCTCTGCCGGGTAGAACTGGACGACGATCTCGTGGACGCGTTTGAAGCGATCTGAGTGGAAGCTGGTGCCGTTCTGCTTCTCCCAGACGATTTCCTGAGCGAGACGGAACCCGGCGTCGGCGAACAGATCGGCGGTCGCCATGAAGGAGCGCAGCGATCCGAACACCCAAAGCGAGCCGCTGTGCCTGAGCGCCGCGCGCGCGAGCGGCAACCAGCCCGAGACACGCCGGTCCCAGCCCAAGGAAGTGTCGCCGTAGGGCGGATCGGCGAGGATCATGTCGAACGGGCCGTGTGCCGGCATAAGGTCGCGACAATCCCCGGTCAGGAGCGACGCAGCATGATCCTGCCGCTGCGTCGACAGGAGATCGGAACGATCCGGGCGGCGCGGGATCATGGTGCGATCTCCCGCCGAAGAAGCCAGAGCTGGTGTCGTTCGAGCGTATAGGCCCGCGGTTCCTGGCCGACCGTCAGGCGGTTGTGGACATGCCGCCAGTGATCGGGTGCGGCATCGGCCGGATCGAGGCCGAGGGCCTCGACGGCGTCGATCGCGAGCAACACCTTTTCGACCTTGGGCCAGCCCTTGATCGACAGCAGCAATTCGCCGCCGCGCCGCACGAAGGGGAGCGTCTGATAGGCTTCGCCGGGACGCACCGCTCGGGCAATGTCGATGCGCGAGACGACCGTTCCGAACTCGTTGGATGCCCAGCGGACGAATGCGATGACGCTATCCGGCGCGAAGCTGGCTATGCGGCGAAAGCGGTCGATACGCTGCTCTGTGGCGGGATGGCCGAAGCGAAGCCAGTGTTCGACGCGGCCTTCGCGCCAGGTCAGCTCGACATGGGTTAGGTGCGGGGCGGCCTTATAGGCGGCGCGAACATCGGCGGGAGGGATCATCGCTCCCCTCCCGGTGTGGTCCCAAGGGGCGCGTCCGTCTCATCGTGATCGTCGCGGTGGACGCCGCAGGCGCTGCGGATGCAGGGGTTTTCCCCGTCTTTCCCGCCCAGAAGAAAGTTAGAATCTCTGTTAGACTCTCTGTTAAGGCCCGGAATCGCACTTTCGGGCCAGAGACTTAGCTGGGGTTTGTGCGCCTGATCTCCCGATAGGGTTGCGCCTGATCTCCCGATAGTGCGTGCGCCTGATCTCCCGATGGTTTCCACAGCACCGTCCACAGGGCGGTGGCGATCTCCAAAGGGGAGGATGCGCAGCATCTCACGGCGACCGTCGCGTTCGATGCGCAGGCGATATCCCGGCAGCGGCTGACGCGCAGCTATGCGGCGAATGTCGAGGGCAAAATCAGAGACGCGGGCGAGACTGCCGGACTTCTCGTGAAGGTGTGGAAGGTCGAACAGCCAGCCATGCGCCTGATGGCCCGCATGCTTGCGCGCGACGCGGTAAAGCCAGCGTTCAATGCCGCCCCTGAGCCGAAAATAGGCGGGGTCGATCGCCAGCACCAGCGAGCGGTCGACGACGCCGCGATAGAACCAGTCGGGCAGGACGAACTCCATGCCTTCGACGCGGCCCGAATGCGTCGTCAGCTCCTCCCATTCGTTCACCCACGAGAATTGGTGGCGTCGCCAGTGTTCGCCCTGGCGGATGGTCGTGCGCACCGCCGTCGATTGCAGACGGGTCAGCGCCGCCTTCAGCAGGCGATAGTCACTGGCGCCGGTCTCGCGACCGATTGCGGTGAGCAGGTGATAGGGCGTGAAGCGCAGGAACCGCGATGTCGTAAGGCCGTCGTTTTGCGCCTCGACAATCTGGCTGGCGGCCCAGATGAGCACGTCCGCGTCCCAGATCGTCGCCATGCCGTGTTCCGCCACGGCGTAAACCTCGACACGCACGCCGCCCGCCTCGTAAAGGATCGGGCGCGTGCGCCGCGATTTTGCGAGCGAAAAGAAGGGTCGCTCCATAAGGTCGCGCTGGTCGCGCGGCGCGGCGGCGCCGGACGCGACCACGAATGGGTCGAGCGTGGCGCGCTCGGATGGGGTAAGGCGACGACGCGGCACGGTCGCCTCAGCGCGCATAGCGGCCGGAATGAGCCGGCGGGTGTGGATCGTGGCGCTTGGCCGGCAGCACGGTCCCGCGCGGGTCCGAAGTTGAGGTGACAGCGCCGCGATCGGCCCACGCTTCGAGGTCGTCAACGGCGTAGACGACGCGGCCGCCGAGTTTGCGGTAGGCGGGGCCCGTGCCGTAGGTGCGATGTTTTTCGAGGGTGCGGGGCGACAGGCCGAGAAACTCGGCCGCTTCCTTGGTGCGCAGAAAGCGCGGCGGCAATGCCGCAATTTTGGTGGACATGATCGGGCCTCCGTGGGTTCGTCAGGAGCCGCTGCCGACTGGCGGCGGATGGAGGCCACGGTGGCGAAGGAAGGGCGCGAGGGGGGAGGACGCAGTTAGGGGGTGCCTAGTTCGAACACCCATGTCGCCATCGAGGAAATGGCGGTGCGGCCAGAGGCCGTCCGCGTCCATGGCATGACATCACGCGAGCCGCGTGCAGCGACTGCGAGGAAGATGGTGGGGGAATATCTGGTAGATCGGATGCGGCGAACGCGGTGGGTTCAGGCGACTTCGCGGATGCGCAACTCGACATGCAGACCGGCGGAGGCCGCCATGTTGACGAGCGTGTCCAGCGCGAACAGGTCGATCTTGCCGCGCACGAGATCGGACACGCGCGGCTGTGTGACGCCGAATACCTTGGCCGCGTCGGACTGGCTCATGCCGGCGCGGTCGATATGGTCCTTCAGGGCCATCATCAGCGCCGAGCGGAGCTTCATATTCTCGGCCGCGGCGGGCGTGTCTTCGATGGCGTCCCACACGCTCTGGAAGCGGTTCTTGCTCATCAGCCCAGCTCCTTCATCAAGTCCCGATACCGGCGCACGGCGAGTTCGAGATCGGTCTTTGCGGTGCGCTGCGTCTTCTTCTGGAAGCAATGCAGCACATAGACCGCATCGGCAAACTTCGCGATGTAGATGACGCGGAACGCGCCAGCCGCATCGCGTATTCTGATCTCCTGAACGCCCTGCCCGATGGTGTGCATCGGCTTCCAGTCGTCGGGCTGGCGCCCGTTCTGGACCTGATCCAGTTGGTGACCAGCCTCTCGTCGCGCCGAGGTGGGGAATGCTCGCAGATCGTCGAGGGCGCTGCCCCGGAACTCGACAGGCTTTGGCTCCGGCATCTCGTTCTCTATACAAAATTTTGTATGGATGGGCAAGACACTGCACCACGGTCAGGCCGGACGGCGTCGCTGGCGCAGGAGCCGCCGATAGCCTCCCGAGATCATGGCCCGTCCGTCGCGCACGAGCCGGTTGACGCGGCCCCGCCAGGGCGAGGTTTTCCACGGATGCTCGGCTATGCGGGAGGGACCGAACAGCACCTCGGCGATCTCCCGCAAGCTGGCCTGTTCCGCGCGACCGTCGACCGCCTGAAGCATGAGGCGTAGCTTTCGGCGCTGCTGCACCGTCAGGCGCCGATCAGCCGGAAGGGGCCGACCGATGAGTGCGCGCCAGAACCGCTCGATCTCCCCAAGACGATCGAGTGCGTCGGCGTCAAGCAGCACGAGGGCGGCCAATGGCGCGCCAGGTGACGTCCCGCCAAGGACGAGGAGCTGAATGTCAGCTCCGGGCCCACGATAGCGCAGATGCAGCCCATCGGATGCAGCAATCGCGCGGCCGAGATCGAGCGCAGCGGGGGCCTCGCCGACAGGAAATTCAGGAGGCACCGCCACGAGCGGCAGCACGCCGCTGTGGCTCTCGGCCGACCAGAGGACGAGCTGATCCACCCAGGTATAGGAGGGCCTCGCCGGGAAATCGCAACCCCCAGCGGCGCTGGATCACCTCCTCAAGATCGTTCATGTCCGGCGCCTCGCGCAGGAGCGCTTCGTAGTCGTGTTGATAGTGTGCGTTGCGACGCAACCATTCCCAAGCGAACCCGGCGGCCGGCACACGGTCGAGGTAATCGTAGGCGGCCTCGTCTCGCCATTGGGATGTATCGGGAACCATGACTGTCCTCCCCGAAATCCATACATCCGAAGGTTGATTGATTCCGAGGGACCGCGTGTCTGGGAAGCCAACGGCGGCGCAACAGGTGTTGAGTGCCGAACAACGCCCGTTCAGTGGTGACTTTGCCGAACCATCTCGCGATAGAAGTGTTCGCTCGTCCAGCGGGCGCGAGCGAGGTGCGCGTCGTGGATGCGCAAGGCACGCTCAGGCTCGGCGGAAGGGTCGATTCCGAAGAGAATCGCGACGGCTTCCTCCCAATTCGAGCCATCGGCTTCGGCGTGCAGAAGACGCATGTAGAGCTTGAAATGTGCCCGGTCATAGTCGGTGAGCTTGTCGCTCACGGGCGGTTCGTCGAGGAAGGTGGGGCGGTTCACGGCGAGCATCCGTCTCAACACGATTTCGTCAAGGCCGCCGCGCAGGCAATCATTATTCCAGCTTGCCCGAGATGGGGAGCAAAAATCTTCGATGTCGGTGAACGCTCGTGCGCGGAGCCGTCAGGACATGACCGTAGCGTTCGGCCGTTGAACCAGCATGACACCGCGTCCGCCTTCGGTCGCGATGAATACGATCCCGGCCTTTTCGAGCGCGCGCTGGACCTGAACGCGCGTCGACTCGTGAACTTTCAACTCGCGCCGGTCTTCGAGGCGTTTGAGGGCTGTCAGCGATACGAGGGCCTCTTCTGCTAGCGTGTCTTGAGTCCAGTCAAGCAACGCCCGCGCGGCCCGAACCTGTCGGGCAGTGATCATGCCACGGATCACCGCCACAACTCGGGGCGCAGGCGCCAGAAATACGGCTATTATAGCCGCTTTTTGCGGCGGTCATCAAGCATTCCCAAGGGCATCACGCGCTAAAAGGTGCGGCGCCGAGTTGCGCGGCCGCCGGTGATTCGAGGACCGGCGGCCGGCTGACGGGTCACACCGCATGCGGGTCGAACGTGTGGATCACTGCGCCGTCGTCGCCGTCATACTCGGATTCGGGCATGACACCGAAACTGCCATCCCCGGCCTGAAAGACAACAATGCTGGCCATGAGGGTGATTGCGAGGCTCCAGGCGTTTTCGTAGGCGTGTCTGCGGGAGAAAGGCATCGTATCTGCTCCTGTCTTGATGCGGGGAGCGTCCCCGCGACAGGCGCCCGGATTTCCGGGTTGCGGCCGCGTTCACCTCGAAGGGCGAAGCCGCACGAGGCGGCACGCGAACAGCGTAGCCGACCCTTTACGGGTTGAACGTCAGGACCGTGTTCTGGAAGACGGAAAGCGCAAGAAAGCGGAGGCGATCGTCCGCGATCAGGATGCAAAGGCCGCGATGCCGCAGTCACAGCCGCCCGCCGTGCAGGCTCCGTGTTGGTGGGGAAAGCCGAATGGAGGCAAGGGCCGTGACGGGAAAGTGGAGGACGAGAAAGGCCGGCGTTCGGGCTGCAATGTCCAAGGAATGCAAGAAGGCACAGTGGGGGCGAAGGGACACCGCCAGGAGCAGCGGCTTGCCGGCCGGTGAACATGACTAAAGCCCCGGCGGCTTGCGCCGCCGGGTGCTTGGTCGCGCTGCTCAGAAGGGGATCTCGTCGTCGGGATCGTTGGCGCCACCGGCGTCGTTTACCCGCTTCGGCCAAGCCTGAAACTCGATCTTCTCGGCGATGACCTCGGTGGTGTAGCGCGTGACGCCTTCCTTATCCGTCCACTTCTGCGTCTTGTTGCGGCCGATCACCAGCACCTTCATGCCCTTCACGCACTTCTCGGCGGACTTGGCCTGGCCGTTGAAGGCGACGACCCGATGCCATTCGGTGTCCTGCTCGGCGCGGCCGTTCTCGTCGCGGACGATGGAGCCGTCTGCGTAGCGCGGGCGGGAAGTGGCGAGAGAGAAGTTGGCGACGCGGTTGCCGTTTCCGGTGTTGCGGACTTCGGGGTCGGCACCGAGGTTGCCGTTGAGGATAACGATGTTGGTCATTTGATGTCTCCGTTTGCTCTTGCCGGAGGGACCGTCCCTCCGACGTGAACCCGGCCAAGGCCGGCGGAAGTCGTTTGCAACCGCCGACTCGTCGGCGGCTCGCCCTCACGCCCCGAGTGGTGCGGGCAGGCGCTTTAGCGCCAACACGGTCGGATAGGCGTGAGGGTTGCGGGCGGCGGCCGAACGGACTTAGGGCTTCATTGAGGAGGAGGGATATGTCCTTCCGCAGAACTCAAACGGGGCGAAATGCCGGAACATCGTTCTCGACGGCAATGAGAAGGTGTCAAAACCGACACCGACCCGGGAACCAGAATCCAAGCAGACTGATAGTTTCACTTGCTTCCTGCTTCGGAGACGGAACCGTCCCGGCTCGTGATGCCAAGCAGAGAACACCGTCTTTTGCGCTCGTCGCGGTTCGACGTCCGGCACGACCGACATCGTGCGAAGGGTTTGAAGCTGAATGCAGCGGTGGAACGGACGACGCCGAGATGTGGACGGATTAGGCGTCGAGCTGCAACCCGCCAAGGTGCTGCCGATTCCGAGTTGCGGTTGACTGAAGGGGCGAGAGGGAGGTGATTTCCAAAGACCTAGCGCCGACCCTAACCGGGCCGTCCGACCGATGCGCTCCGAGGTTCTCCGTCCTGGGCTTCGGAAAACCGGCCGGCATGGCGCTCAGCGCGACAGAGCGGCCTCACCGAGCGCGTTGAGGTTCACGATCGCCGCAACGCCGACAACGACCCCGGCGGTGATGCCAACCGAGTTTAGCAGCATGGCGGAATCGGTGGCGTTCTTTAGGATGCCATAGATCAGCGCGTAGCCGGCGATAAAGGCAGGCGTGGCGAAAACCGCGAGCGCGAAAAGCCGCACGGCCGGGTTCTTGGCAATGCCGACGACCGCGATCACCAGGGCAACGGACGCGAGCGCCGCACCGAGTGCTGCGAGCCCCGACATGAGGAAGCCCGCTTCAGTCGCATAGACCCATTGGAATGCCGTTAGCCCGACCATGAACGGCAAGGCGTAGATGGCAAAGTAATACGCGATGACGCACACCACGACTGCGGCGGTGATCGCAAGCAGGATGAGTGACATGGGGCCTCCTTGCTAAGGGGCTAGAATCGCCCGAAATACTATCGCGGGCAAGGTGTTTATTGGCGGCTCACGGCAATGAACGGCGAGATGGCGAGCCTCGTAATCGCCGGCACCGGGATGCTCTCCGAGTCGAAAGGGCGCCGCTGGCTGACCGAGGCTGATATCAGCGCGGCGGTGATCGCCGCGCTTGAGGACGGCTGCTTGCGGTTTGTCGGCGAACTGGCGCCGTTCAGTGGCTGAGAAAGGCAGCGCTCACGCGCCGCCTCGATCGCGGAAATCATAGACGTTGATGCCGAGCTTCCTCGCCTTGTCGGCAAGGTTGCCCTGGATTCCGCCGCCGGGAAACACGATGACGCCGATCGGAAGCGTTTCGAGCACGGCATCGTTGCGCTTGAAGGGCGCCTGCTTCGCCGGATACTTGGCGAAGTCGGGCGGGAACGGAACGGTCGGCACCTTGCGGTTCGCGGCCCATCTGTCGGCGATCAGGTCGGTGCCGGTCCTGGCGCCGCCATGCAGGAGGACCATCTGCGGATACTTGGCGTGAACCTTGTCGAGCACGCTCCAGATGAGATCGTGGTCGTTGAAGGTGCTGGCGCCGGAGACCGCGATCCTCGGCCCGGCCGGGACCAGCACCTCGGCGTCCGCCCTGCGGCGTGCGGCGAGGAAGTCGCGGCTGTCGACCAGCGCCGAGGTCAGGTTGCGATGGTTGACCATCGAGCCGGAACGCGGCCGCCAGCCCGATCCGGTGTGGCGCTCGTAGTGCTCGGCGGCCTGGTCGCGCATCAGCTCGAAGGCGTCGCGCCGCTCGATCATGGTCTGCCCCTCGGCCGTGAGGCGCTCCAGCTCGACGGCCTTGATCTCGGTGCCGTCCTGCTCCCGCTGAAGGCGGCGCTGCGCCTGCTCGTTGTCGTCCAGCGCCCGCTCGATCCGCTGGACGGTGCGGTGGAAGAGATTGACGGTCGACCAGAGCAGATCGTCGAGATCGGGTTCGAGGCGGGTGTCGCCAAGCGTGGCGATCAAGGCGTCGAAGATGTCTGCGACGGCTCCGGCCACCATGTTGCCCTCGGGCAGCGGCCTCGGATCGGGCTCGTCCTCGAAGGGACGCCAGCCATAGAGCTGAAGTTCGGTGAGCAGGCGGTCGGTGGGGGATGAGGCGTGCTGCGGCTCGAAACCGTCGTCCTGTTCGCTTCTCATCTGCGTGGTCTCCTTCGTCGGTCCGACCGCGACCCTCGCGGCCTTCATGGCGTCGGAAGCCCACGGGCGGTCCGGACTGGCAGTCCTCGCTCGCGAGGGCCTTGATGGCCAAGGCCGGCGATTTTGGTTCGCGATGCAAAGGCGGGCTTGCCCGCCGGCGGAAAATCGTCGGCCGCCGCCATTGCCTGTCCGGGCCGTTTGTGGGCTCGATCGCCCTCTGGGAAGGCCGGGTTGCGGTCCCCGCCGACGATCGGTGGAGGCCGCGCAGAAGCGAACCGGGGACGGCGGTGCCGCCGCCCCATCCATCACCGATCTGCTACGCCGCTGCCGCCATGAAGCGGCCGGCATCCTCATGGACGAGCTGGGGCCGGATCAGCGCCCGCAGGGCTTCGGAACCGTGAAGGCGCAGATCCTCGTTGAAGTCCTCGAGACGCGGCGACAGCACCACCGCCTCGATCCCGGCGCTCGTCGCACGCTCGACCAGCCGATCCCGCGCGCGATCGCCGGCCGGATCGCGGTCGCGCAGGACATAGAGGCGCCGCAGCGTCGCCGGGAACAGGATGGCCGCGAGATGGGCGGCCGAGGTCGCGGCGATCATCGGCATGCCGGGCAGCACCATGCGGGGCGACAGCACCGTCTCGATGCCTTCGCCGGCCGCAAGCACATCGTCCGCCATGCCGAAGCGGATGCCGTGTCCGAGCAGGTCGCCCATCGCCCGCCTCGGCGTGTCGACGTCGGCCTTGCCCGAACCGTCCGCTTTGAGCCAGGTGCGGTGTGCCCCGGTCAGCCGGCCGTCGAGGTCGGTGACGGCGGCGATCAACGCCGGCAAGGACTTTCTGGGGCTGCGCTCGTCGGGGCGGTAATAGCAGCGCGGATGGAACCACAGGCTGGTGATGCCGGACAGGTCCGTGATGCCGCGCCCGCGCAGATAGGTCTGCGCGAGCGTGCCACGGATCGGTCGCGACATGCCGACTAGACGCCGTGCCGCTTCGGGGGAGCCTGCCGCGCGGCGGCCCGGCTCGCCGGCGAGCGTGCCGGTGCCGGGCTCCGGATGGGGCTCGTTGAGGAAGCGCCGGGCTTCGTCGGCAATGTCCTTGAAGTCGATGAGCCCAAGGCTTTCGCGGACAATATCGAGCATGTCGCCATGCTCGCCGGTGGCGGCATCGGTCCAGTGGCCGGCTGGTCCCTTGGCCGAGCTGCGCAGCCGGACATACATGGATCGGCCGGGCAGATTGCGTGCGTCCCCGACCAGCCAGTAATTGCCCTCGCGCCTTCCATTGGACAGATAGTGGCGGCAGGCCGCCTCGGCATGGAGACCGAGACGGCGGGCAAGTTCCGAAGCGTCGAGACGGGGCATCACGCAGCCTCCCGTTCGCTGATGCGCTCGACCGACCATCGGTCGAGCAGCCTCGCCAGCACCGCGACCCCGCTCGCGTCCGTGGGAACGAACATGCGCAGTTTCCACGAGATGATCTCGTGGAACAAGCCATAGGCGGACAAGCGTTCGCGCATCGTGTCGGTGAAGCCGGACAGCTCGATGCGGTAGGCGCCCATGACGCGGACGCGGCGAAGCTGGAGCCCATCGTCGAGGTCGATGATGGTCCTTCCCTCCATGAGCGCCGCGAATGCGTCCTCGGCCGACAGCGAGACCGATCCGGTGATCACGGCGTTCGCCGCCCATGCGGGCGAGACCCTGCGGCCGATGATCCGCTCGCCGTCATCGGTCTGAAGCCGGTAGACGCGCGAGGACTCGTTGGGCAGGCGTCGCCAGATCGGCAGCAGCAGGCCGGTGACGATGTGGATCGTGGAGTCCGAGAACTCCGGCACCTCGGCCACCTCGGCATTCCAGACCGACGCGAAGGCGTCGTGGTCCGCCTCGACCCAATGGCTTCCAACCATCGCCCCGAAGGGTATGGTGTGCGCCTCCATCGGCCGGATCAGGCGGACGCGATACTGGACATCGCCATCGTCGGTCATGACGGCCGGGGCATGGACCTGCACCGCGGCGCGACCGGAGCGCTCGTTGACCAGCAGCTTCGCGCGCGGGTCAAGGAGATGGTCGAGCGCGGCATCGAGCGTGACCGGCCGGTTGCGATTGCGCTCGGAGATGGCGAGCAGCCGGGTCTCGGCGCCGGTGCCGGGATGGGTGTAGATGGTCTCCCGGCCGGTAACGACGAAGCTCTCCGCGCTCAGCGTCTCCAGGCCGGCATCGTAGCTGCCCGACGCTATGGCGCCTTCGATCCGGGCATTCAGCAATTCCTCGAAGGCGGTGAAGATGATGCCCTGCATGTCGATGGTGAGCGCGAGGAGGCGATTGAGGAAGGTCGAGATGCCCGGCAGCTCGTCCCTGATCCCGGTCGAGTCCATCAGCTTCAGTCCGGTCGATGCCTCGAAGCGCTCCAGCGAGCAGCCTTCGACCTTGCCGCGCACGATCAGCATGTAGAGCTGGCGCAGCGCATCGCGGGCATAGTGCGATTCCAGATTGTCCTCCGGACGGAACAGGCCCTGGCCGCCCGTCTGCCGCTGGCCGCGCGTGATCGCGCCCAGCGTGTCGAGCCGGCGCGCGATGGTCGAGAGAAACCGCTTCTCGGCCTTGACGTTGGTGGCGATCGGCCGGAACAGCGGCGGCTGCGCCTGATTGGTCCGGTGCGTGCGGCCGAGACCCTGGATGGCGGCGTCGGCCTTCCAGCCGGGTTCGAGCAGGTAGTGGACGCGCAGGCGCGTGTTCTTCGCCGACAGCTCGGCGTGATACGACCTGCCGGTCCCGCCCGCGTCGCTGAACACCAGCACGCGCTTCTGGTCGTCCATGAAGGCGGCGCTCTCGGCGAGGTTGGCCGAGCCGGCGCGTGTCTCGACGACGAGCCGGTCGGTGCCGCCGGCGCCAGTCCTGCGGACGATGCGCCGCGAGCGGCCGGTGACTTCGGCTACCATGTCGGTGCCGAAACGCTGGACGATCTGGTCGAGCGCGCCGGGGACCGGGGGAAGGCTGGCGAGCTTCTCGATCAGGGCATCGCGGCGCGCGACGGCCTCGCGGCTTTCGACCGGCTGGCCGTCGCGCGTGACCGGCCGCGACGACAGCCTCCCCTCCGAGTCGGTGAACGGCTCGTAGAGCTGCACCGGGAAGGAGTGGCGAAGGTAGTCGAGGACATATTCCCTCGGCGTGATGTCGACGCGGACGTCGTTCCATTCCTCCGTGGGTAGCTCGGCCAGCCTGCGCTCCATCAGCGCCTCGCCGGTCGAGACGATCTGCACGACGGCGGCATGGCCCGCCTCCAGATCCCGCTCGATCGAGCGGATCAGGGTGGGCGTCTTCATGCTGGTGAGCAGATGGCCGAAGAAGCGCTGCTTGGCGCTCTCGAAGGCGGAGCGCGCGGCCGACTTCGCCTGCTTGTTCAGCGTGCCGGAACCGCCTTCGCCGCCGCCGGTGATGTTGGCGGCCTGCATGGCGGCGTCGAGGTTGTTGTGGATGATGGCGAACGCGCCGGCATAGGCGTCGTAGATGCGGGTCTGCTCGGGCGTCAGATCGTGCTCGACCAGCTCGTATTCCACGCCGTCGAAGGAGAGCGAGCGCGCGGTGTAGAGGCCGAGCGCGCGCAGATCGCGGGCGAGCACCTCCATCGCGGCGACACCGCCGGCCTCGATCGCCTCGACGAACTCGGCGCGCGTCGAGAACGGGAAGTCCTCGCCGCCCCACAAGCCCAACCTCTGCGCATAGGCCAAGTTGTGGACCGTGGTGGCGCCGGTGGCCGAGACGTAGACGACGCGGGCATCGGGAAGCGCATGCTGGAGGCGAAGCCCGGCGCGGCCCTGCTGCGACGGGGCGGCATCGCCACGCTCGCCCTTGCCGCCGACCGCGTTCTGAAGCGCATGGCATTCGTCGAAGATGACGACGCCATCCCAGTCGGCGCCGAGCCAGTCCACGATCTGCTGGACGCGCGACGCCTTCTCGCCGCGCTCATCGGTCCTCAAGGTGGCGTAGGTCGTGAAGAGGATGCCTTCGGGCAGCGTGATCGGCTTGCCCTGCGGGAAGCGCGACTGCGGCGTAATCAGCAGGCGCTCCATGCCGAGCGCAGACCAATCGCGCTGCGCGTCTTCCAGCAGCTTGTCCGACTTCGAGATCCACAGCGCCTTGCGGCGGCCTCTCATCCAGTTGTCGAGGATGATGCTCGCGGATTCGCGACCCTTGCCGACGCCGGTGCCGTCGCCGATCATGAAGCCGCGCCGGAAGCGGACCGCGCCGGTCGCGTCGTCCGGGGCGGCCTTCACGACGTCGAAGGTCTCATCGACCGTCCACGATCCGGCGAGATAGTCGGAGTGCGCCTCGCCGGCATAGATCAGGGTTTCGAGCTGGGCGTCCGAGAGAAGATCGTGGATATTGCCCGGCAGGCGCGGCCGATAGCTCGGCTTCGGCGGCGCGACGGACGCCATCGCCGCCGACTGCACCAGCTTCGTCGGATGAGGCTGCGCGCCGGGGATGCGGATCGACTGGAGCGCGTATTCCTCATAGATGGAATCCGTGATGCCGGCGCTCCCGGCATCCTGGCGGTCGATGGTCTCGTAGCTGAGGTCGACGCCCTCCGGCTCCGCCAGGGGCTTCCTCGGCGCGACCTTCGCGGCGCGGGCGAGATAGCCGCGCACGGTGCGGGGCGCAGGCGTGGCGGCGACCGGAACCGCGACGGCTGGATCGACCGGCAGGCGGGCCGGCACATGCTCGGCAACCCAGCCCATCAGCGACTCCGCGTCGGGCGCGATGCCGGGCGACGCCGGAAAGACGGCGGGATCGTCGGCCGGCTGCTTGTCGATGACGGTCAGCCGCGTCGGGAACGTCGTGCCATGCTTGGCATAGACGGCACCGTCGACGGCGGCCGTGAACACGACGCGGCCGCGCTCCTGCAGACGGGCATAGGCGGAAGCCCATTCGGGAGCGTCGGGTGCGAAGTTGGCGCCGGTGATCGTGACGAGGCGGCCGCCGGGAGCGAGCCGCGCCAGCGCCGAGGCGACATGGCGGAATGCCGCGTCCGCCATCCGTGTTTCGACATGCGCCATGACGGAGAATGGCGGGTTCATCAGCACCACGGTCGGCGTCACGGCCAGGTCGAGGTGGTCGTCGATCTGGGCCGCGTCGAAGCGCGTGACGGACAGGGCCGGAAAGAGAGAGGAAAGGAGCGAGGCGCGGGTCTCGGCCAGCTCGTTGAGGACGAGCGTGCCCCCGGCGATCTCGGCCAGGATGGCGAGCAGGCCGGTGCCGGCCGAGGGCTCCAGCACGCGGTCGGCCGGAGTGATCGCGGCCGCGGTGGCCGCGACCAGGCCGAGCGGGATCGGGGTCGAGAACTGCTGGAAGGACTGCGCCTCTTCTGAGCGGCGCGTGTGGGTCGGCATCAGCGCCGCGATGCGTCCCAGCAGCGGCAGGCTCGCCGCCGGGGAGCCACCCTTGCGGAGCAGCGCCTTGCCGAACCGGCGCAGGAACAGAACCGTGGCCGCCTCGCAGGCTTCGTAGGCGGTCTTCCAGTTCCAGGCGCCCGACGCGTCGGAGCCGCCGAAGGCGGTTTCCATCGCGCGGCGCAGGACCGGAGCGTCGATGCGCTGGCCGCGTTCCAGATGAGGGAGAAGGAGCTGCGCGGCCGCGAGGATGGCGGCGGCGGTGTCGGGCTCGGAGGCGAGCGGGATCGGCGCGTCCGCGTTCGCGGCTACGGTAGCGGGCATCATGTTCATCGGGGAGCCTTAAGGAGAGCGGGAACGGGACGAGCCGCGCAGCGCTCTCTCTCGACCGCACCGGCTCGAACCCGTCCCGGCCTTCCTCTCCCTCTCAGGCCGCAGGCATGGCCGACATGGAGAAAGGCGCCCCGCCGAAAGGCAGGACGCCGTAATTTTCAGTCGAGGACCTGGGAAATCTCCGATGCCTCCGGATGTCGGAGCGAATAGACCCGAAGCCGATAGTAGCGCTGCGCCAGCAGCTCCGATTCGTACCGGATGGAAAGATGCGAGAGCGCGAGAAGCGTCGCCAGGATTCCGGCAGCATCCGCCGAGACATCGCCGCGAAATCCGGTGATCTCGCCTTCGATCCGAAGACGCGGCCTCGACGTCGGGGCGAGGAAGAGCGGCTTGCCACGGTATTCGTAGAAGTCCCAGAATCCCCCGCCATAGTCGTGCGGGCTGAGCCGGTCCATGAAGCTGTAGACCGTGTTCTCCGCGATGATGAGGAGCGGCATGCCGAACAGAGCCGGCAGGAAGCCCTCGCGGCGATCGTCGGGAACCAGGGACGCGGTGCGGACGATCTCAGGCATCGCGCTCGCTCCCCTCGGGATCGCGGGCGGCGGCCATGATGGCTTCGGCCTTGGAGATCGCCGACACCGCACGTCGCCGCCAGAGCGCGAGTTCGGGCGCTGCCGGATCGGCGGCGGCGAACATCTTGAGAAGGCCGAGCAGCACCTCGAAATGCCGGGCCTTCCGGCGCATGGTGTCGCCATATTGCGAGGGAACCGGCAGGCTGCGCGCCGAGTGTGGAGCGCCGGTTCCTTCCCAGATGCCGCTGACGAAGGTTTCGCCGGGGGTGTCGTGGGAAATCTTGCGGATCGACCAATCCTCATCTTCCACCGCCAGCCGGCACGCGTCGGCGGCGGTATCGGCCTCGTAGCTGCGAAGACGGTAGACCGGCACGTCATGCGCGGTCTCGATGGTGAAGGTGGGCATGGATGCCTCCTGAACGAGAAAGCCCGGCGCGAGGCCGGGCGGGATTGGGAGAAAGTTCGGGAGCCGCGTCAGTGGCGGGTTCGCATGAAGGCGCGCTGGATCTCCGCATGGCGTCGGAGCATCGCGCAGTAGAACATCCTGCGGAGCAGCCGCCGGTACGGATCGGCGCACACTTCGGGCGGCAGATATTTTGCTGCCGCCCGGACCACGGACCGCTCGGTATCGAGCGGGCTGACGCCGAGATCGGGATAGTGCGACTGCAACATCACCGGCCCCCGTCATCGCGCGGCAGGAAGCCCGACGGATCGTCCGGGTCCGGCGGAAGGTAGGCGTCATATGGATTGCCATCGGCCAGATGGCCGAACGGCGTGAAGACATAATCGCCGCTGTCGCGGCCGACCGCGCAGATGACGTAGCGCAGGTCGCCGGTCGCGGCGTCCTGGCACTCCATCAGCGCGAGGTTGCCGTCGCCTGCGGCTCTCAGCAGCGTGTTGAAGTTGGTGCGGGCATGGTCGGGAATCGCCATCGTGATCTCCTGAAAACGAGAACGGCCCGGCGCATGGCCGGGCCGGGAGTGAAGGAAGGAACGGAGCGGCCGAAGCCGCTCCGCGACTATTCGGCGGCGACCAGGTGCTCGGGATCGCCGTCGCCGGTGCCGGCCGCCGCTTCGTCCTCGTCATCAGCGAGGAAGGCGGGCAGCGCCTCGCTGTCGCCCTCCGTGCCGGCGTCAAGCTCCGGCTCGGCGTCGAGCGGGCGCAGCGGCTCGGGCAGCCAGCCGGTGTCGGCCAGGAGCCGCTCGGCTTCCTCCGCCATGTCGCCCTTCTTCAGATGGGCGATCAGGTCGGCCGCGCGATCGCCTGCGCCTTCGCGAACGGCTTCGAGGATGCGGGTCTTCGGAACGCGGCCGAGATAGTTGTCGACCGTGGGCCGGAAGCCCGCCTCGATCATGTCGAGGCCCGTGGTGCGGGCGAGCCGATCCGCCTCCGCCATGCGAAGGTCGAGACCGTGCTGCGAGATACCGCTTGCGCTGATCGGGTTCGGCCGCTCGTAAAGCGCGTTGACGCCGAAGCTGACGCAATGGGCGAGCAGCGCCAGGCGGCTGGCCTCGTCGAGCGCAGCGAGCCAGTCCCAGAGCGCGTCGTCGTCGGACGGAAGGTCGAACTTCCAGCCGTCGTGCCGGTCCTTGATGGACTTCGCATAGGGGCTGTCCTTGAGGTCCGGTCCCTGTTCGCGGAAATAGACCTCGCGGACGGAGGCCCCGACCGCAGCTCCGGTGGTGGAGCGCCCGAACGTGTCGCGCACCAGCTTATGCAGCAGCGCCGTGAGCGCGACCTGCGGGTTGGAGCCCAGCGCGTCGCGCAGGGCGAGCGTGCGATGCGCGGTCAGCTCGGCCACCAGCCGTTCCGACAGCGGGCGGATGACGTCTTCCTCGTCCTCCTCCGGTTCGGACGGCTCGCCGCCGATGGTGATGACGGTTCGCATGACGCGCGGCCCCTCGGAGCCGTCGCCATCCGTGTCGGCACCTTCGGCCTCCGGCGCATCGCCGTCGACCGTGGCGGCCGGCTCGTCCTCGGGCCGCACATAGCCGCGATCGACGACGAGGTCGCCATCGGAGTCGACCGAGATGAAGACGCCGGCGATGGCGATCTCGGCCGGATCGTATACAGCCGGGCGGCACTCGAAGGCGTCCAGCGCCATCTCGATCTCCGTGAGCCGCTGATGGGTCTCGTCGGGCAGCTCGTCGCAGCCGTCATGCTCGGCCATCAGCGCGTCGTACTCGTCGCGCAGCGTGTCGCGCTGCTTGCGCTCCTTGCGCGTGAGTTCGGGCAAGGTGCCGGCGAGCGGGCGAAGGCCCCGTTCATGGCCGAGGGGAAGGTCGAGACTGACCGTGATCCACTTCCAGCCCTCGGCGGCCACCTCGTCGGCGACGGTCCTGAGCTTGTCGGCCACCAGCCTGTCGAGGAGCGGCACGTCGTCGAGCCAGCCGCCATCCTCCTCGTCGAACAGGTAGCGGGGAAGCACCGGGCCGCCCGCCGCGACATAGGCGTCGATTCCGACAAACAGGGCGCGCTTGTCGGAGGCCGGAACGCTGGTCTCGGTCAGCATCTTGCGGACGTGCCAAGGCTCGCGGTAGTGCGACTGCCTTACCGCATCCCAGACCTGCTCCTGGCGGGCGTGATCGGGATTGGCGGTGAAGGTTTCCAGCAGCGCCAGCGTCATGCCGTTTTCGGCATAGACCTCCAGCAGCTTCGGCGAGACCTCGGCAAGCGCAAGACGCTGCTCGACATAGCGCTCGGTGGTGAAGTACGCGGTGGCGACCTCCGCATAGGACATGCCGCCGTCTACCATGCGCTTGAAGGCGCGGAACTGATCGAGCGGATGCAGGGCGAGCCGGAAGGTGTTTTCGGCCAGCGAGTCGTCCACGGCCGACGTCCTGGGATCGGCCTTCTTGACGATGCAGGGGATCAGACCGTCCTCGGGGAAACGCCCCGCCTTGACGAGCCGGGCGATCGACCTGTAGCGGCGGCCGCCCGCCGGCGTCTCGAAATCGCCGGTCTCGTTGCCGTCCGCATCGAGGATGGCGCGGACATTGAGGCCCTGCACGAGATCCTCGCGGCGCTCGATGTCGAAGGTGAGTTCGTCCAGGCCGGCTTCGACGTCGACCTCGCGGACATTGCTGTCCGAGAGCCTGATCCGGTTGAACGGTATATCGCGCGCCTGCGAGAAGACGATCATCGGGGCGGCGGACTTCTTCCTGGCAGCTCTTGCCATCGTGGTATCTCCACGACGGGCGCGGAGAGCCTCTCTCTCCACTTCCAACCCGTCACGGAAACCCCGGCCCCTCTCTTCCTCTCGGCTGCGCCGGCACAAGCCAGCGCAGCCATCGGCCCGGACGGTCACAACGCGAACTGACGGGGCCGCTCGTCGTTGAAGCGGTACTTGCAGCGTAGCGCCTCGATCGCGCCGTTCTGCCGCTCGGCCTTGCGCCGAAGCCGTTCAAGCTCGGCCTGCGCGGCTTCGGTCATGCGGTCGAGAATGCGCCGGTATTCGGCTTCGTCCGCGCCGGTCCAGCGGCTCATCCGGCGATGATACCAGCGCGACTTCGGACGCCGCCTGATGGTCTCGGCCTCCGCGCCGTCGCAAAGCCGGCGCTCGACAAGGGCGAGGTTGTGCCGGGTCTGCGCCAGGCTCTCCTCCATGCGGGTGAGCGCCGTGCGCAATTGCGCGTAGGTCATCATGCGGCCTTCCTGTCGATCGAGGAGACGGCATCAGCGTCGGGCTGCTCGTCGGCCGGGAGGAAGGAGAGCAGCCAGTCGGCCGCCTTGCTGGCCTGCGACGCGGCGCGGACGATTGCGCGGTTGTCCTCGCGCAGCACGTCGAGCCAGGAGGCTATGTAGTCGGCGTGTCGCACGGTGGGTTCGATGCCGAGGGATGCGCAGCAGAACGCCGCATTCATCTCTGCGACCAGCTCCTCGAACGCATATTTCTTGGTGCCGAAGGAGCCCGACAAGTCGCGGCCGAGCCGCGAGGCGTGGCCGGTGGCATGCCCCTTATGCCGATATCGGCATAAGTCGCATTATGCCGTAAGCTGGATTATGCCGCATGGCCGAGTTCGGCGGCCGTTGCGTCTGCTGTCGGCCATGCGGCAGTTCGGCATAATCAGAGCGTTTCGAGGAAAGCGAGCAGCTCATCGCTTGGGCGATAACGCCCGGTATGCGTTTC
>NZ_WVVV01000002.1 GCF_012911015.1 Chelativorans sp. ZYF759
CCGCATCCATCCTGCCGCTTCCCCATGACGGTCGCGCCATCGCCGACATCAGCCGCAAATCGAAATCCCCATAGATATCGACTGTCGCCCGCGGGTTCCTGCATGAGAGGCTTTCGTACGCCTGACGGCACCCGAAACCCTTCGCCATCTCCGTCGTTCGAAGCTGTCATGCCGCTTACCAAAAGCAGCCTTGGGCAGTCATGGAGATTACGCTCGCGGAATTACCGTGGCGCACCCGCCGGCATCCTGTCGCGCTTGAGCTTTACATATCAAAGCCATTCGAACAGATCACCATATGGTTTGACCACGGGCTTCCGCTGAAGCACCACCACCGGCGTGGGTGTTTTGAAGCAAGTTGACACTACCTCCGTCGCGGGCATTTTGTCGGCCTTCCTCAGGTTGCAGGGTTTGCACATCCAGCGAAGGTTTGCCGGCCTGTTGGAGCCGTTGCGGGAACGAGGTACATGGTGGTCAATCGTTCCCTGGTCGATGTCACAGGGTGCGTTACATTCGCTACACGCCCAGCCGGCACGATGACCGGTCCGAAGCCGCCTGTTGGTCGTCGAGCTCAGGCGACCAAAATTGGGCAAGGCCAGGTCCGCTGCCACCCCAGTGGAAACGAGGTGGCGGTACACATCCATCGCATTGTATTGGGCCGGTAGAGCGTCCTTCATGAGCCCATCATTGCGCTCTGCCCTTGTCGCGTCACGACGCTTTCATCGGAAACGTTAATTCGCTCCTTCGGCCATAGCAGCGGAGACGACACGACCCAGTTCCAGGGCAAACGCTGTCGCTATCGGTGTGAGTGATGACGCCACGCCATACCTCCAGCTGACCCAAGGCAGAATATCAGGCCGCGACCTTGTAGCGGAGCCGTCTTCTCATTCGTTCTCTGTATGCACGCAGCCATTACGCTTTCGTCCACCCACACTGGAGCCAAGCCATGACCACCATCACCGCCTTCGAAACGTCCCCCGATCGTGGCCGCGGGCTGGCGCGCGACATGCAGGTCCGCTGGGCGCTGGAGGAGGTCGGCCAGCCCTATGCGGTGCGGCTGGTGTCGTTCAAGGCGATGAAGGAGCCGGCGCATCGGGCAGTGCATCCATTCGCGCAGATTCCGACATACGAGGAAGGGGAACTCGCCCTCTTCGAATCTGGCGCGATCCTGCTCCATATAGCCGAACGCCACGGCGTGATCTTGCCGAAGGAGATCCATGCCCGGGCCCGTGCCATCATGTGGATGTTTGCGGCGGTCGATACGGTCAAGGCACCGATCATAGAGCGGGAAGCCGCCATCCTCATCGAGCGAGAGCAGAGCTGGTTCGCCGAGCGCCAGGTTATGCTCGACAGCAATGTGCGGCGGCGGCTGGGTGAGCTGTCGGCACGCCTGGGTGATAGGGAGTGGCTAGACGGCGAATTCAGCATCGGCGACATCATGATGATCGGCCTGTTGCGCCGGCTTGAAGGCACGGCGCTGCTGGAAGAGTATCCCAATCTTATCGCCTATGTCGCCCGCGGTGCGGAAAGGCCCGCCTTCAAGCGTGCCTTCGACGCGCAATTTGCAGTCTTCGCCGATCGGCAGGCGAGCGGCTGATTGTCCGCGGCATTGACCACATCGTTCATGAATCTACACCGATGTGAATGAGGTCCGTAGCCGGTTCCTTGTTACCCAGTCGCTTCGGGATCCTGAACCCGCCCTTTGTCTGAACTCAAGGGCAGGAGCCACGTCCGCTTACCGCATTATCCAACCAAAAGCTGACAGCCTGCATTCCACCCCCGTTCGAGCCGTTCGAGAGCGCGATCCCGGCTGTGGTCGGAGACCGGCAGGAGTCGACCTCCTTACCGACTCTACCGCAGGCAAAAAACCTACCTGAAAGCGGACCTCGATTGCTTAAGCTGGCGCATCACTCTATGCCCGCTGCATGGTTATCTGGCGCCCAGCACCATACATCCGTTTGAAGGCCGTAGGGCTTCACTGGCGCGACGGGAAGCTCCTCGCTGCCGAGGTCTTGGACGATGCCGGGCGCGTGAAGGGCGTCCGCCCGCTCGGCGGCACAGTTGAGTTCGGCGAGACGGCGGAGGCGGCCGTCATCCGCGAGTTCGAGGAAGAACTCGGGATCACGGTGAAGATCAGCGGTGCCCCTGTTTTCATGGAAAATATCTACACCCACGAAGGTCAGGTCGGACACGAGATACTGGCGGTCTTCAACGTGATCTTTCCCGCTGGTAGCTTCGTGAGGGAGGAGCGCATCGCGTTCACCGAAGACGACGGCAATACGTGGTTTGCGGAGTGGTTTTCGCTCGAAGCCCTGGATCTACCGGGCGGGCCTCAACTGTATCCCGAAGGGCTGAAGGCATTCCTCCTCAGATAGCTGGCCAACGTTATCGACGCCAATGTCGCCGTTCTGGGTGCTTCTGTCGCCGCCCGAAACCTGCCATTCGTTTGGCTCACCCTTGATCTGGAATCCTTTGGCTGTGCCCTCACGATACAGCCAAAGCGATCTCCGTTGTGACGGACCCAACCGGCATTATGCGGTCAGGAGCAGTTGCGTCAGACCTTCATCCCAAACAGTCTTTCTGCATTTCGGAACGCGATCTTTTCCTTGGCTTCGCGGGGCAGATCCACTGCCCGGAACCAATCGGTCTGTTGCTTCATGTCTGCAAACGGGTAGTCGGTTCCGAACATCACTCGATCGACACTGATGTACTTCAACAGAAGATGAAGAAGTTCATCCTGGGGGAACGCGCTGGTCGTGTACCAGAAATTGTCACTGAAATATTGCCCGATGGGCTTGTTCAGCGAGTCCTCAGTCGATTCGCTCATGTCTTCCACGATACGCTCGTAGAAGAACGGAAGGCCCTCTCCCATATGGCCGATAATCATCTGCAGATTGGGGAAGCGGTCGAACGCCCCGGTGATGATCAGTCGAAGACATTGAGTAATGACTTCCTGGTGCCACCCATACCCTGAACCGCTGAAAATGTAGTTCTGGAACTCCTGGTCATACCCGGGCCGCGTGGTGTTGTAGTAGATATTGAACACGTCTTCGGGTGGGAAACCCGGATGCAGGTAGATCGGCACGTCAAGCGCCTCGGCACGCGCCAGAAGCGGCTCGAAATCGGGATGATCGAGAAATCTATTGCCGATGAATCCATTGGTCATGGCCCCCACAAAGCCGTCTTCCCGAACGGCGCGTTCCAGTTCGTCCGCTGATGCTTCCGGGTCCTGCAGGGGCAAGGTAGCATAGGCCTGGTACCGCCCCGGATAGGTGGCCATCGGGCCATCGGCAATCATCCTGTTGAGCCGATACGCAAAATCGATGCCTTCCTGACCGGGGACATTCTGCACGCCCGGCGTATGTGCGGAGAGGATTTGAACATTGATCCCCGCCTCATCCATTGCACCGATGCGGCCAGGGCCGAGTTCGGCAAGACCGGTTCCCCTTAGATACTCTACGTGTTGATCGTTGATCGCGTTCAGCGCGATCAGTTCCTCGGTGGTGTAGGTCTCTTCCGTGGCGATAAATGGCAGGTCCTGGTCTCGCAACGCGATGGCCGAAGGCTCTGCCGCGGCTGCGCGGGTGACAATGGCAGGCGCGGCTAATCCGGCGCCAACACCAAGTGCAGCCGCGCCACTCAGAAAGCTGCGGCGTCCCATCGCCAGGCTGTTTTGAGGTTTTTCGATTTTTTTCATGTCGGTCTATACTCCGATGTTTGCCCTGCGCAGTGCCACGACATCACTGTACTGACGTCGATGCGGGCTCGAACGTTGTCTGCAGCACCTACCTTGAGGCCCAAGATTGCAGGAACGTTGTGCGTCTTTGCTGATCGATGACGGATCAGAGGGGCAACCGATCACCGTTGCGTTGTTTTCCCTGAGAAGTGCCCGTGGTTTCCGATCGGGATTTGGCACTGACGCATTTTTGCTGAGGCTATGGTGGAAAGCGCGGCTTGAGCTTTCGACAAGGTGCCAAAGGTCGGCGACTTAAGCCGCGTTGGGCAAGGCCCTCGCGATCGCATCGTCATGGCCGCCGACGCGTTCGTTAGTGACTTTCCATACCGAGGGATGGTCGACCAGCGAGGCTCTAAAGGTCTCCAACGCACGGTCCGGCAGCAGAGGACCGGCCTGCGTCACTCCAGATCGCAAATGGCACCCTATTTGGCGAGCAGAGGCAACGAGACCTCAAAAAGGGCCCCTCCACCAGACGCGTCGCCCACTGTGACGCGCCCATTGTGCCGCTCCACAATATCGCGGACGAGGGCAAGCCCCAGCCCCGCGCCCTGGTCGAGCGGCGTCACCCTTCCGAAGGGTTCAAAGATGACGTCGCGATACTCCTCGGGAATGCCCGGACCTGTATCGGCAACCCTCAACGTGGCGTCCGAGCTGACTGTGACGCTGATCATCGAGCTTTCTCCCCCATGAACTACAGCGTTCTGGATGAGGTTCAGCAGAGCCCGAGATAGCGAGGGCGGATCGCAGAGGACCGGAACGTTCTCGGTCTCGGCGTCGAAAACAATCGTGCAGCCCGCCGCAATGATCACGGGCGCCATGTCAGAAGCAACCTCTGTCGCCAGTTCGACGAGGTTTGTGCGTTGAAACTGCGGAACTTCGGCCTCGAGTCGTTCGAGATCGAGCAACTGATTGGCGAGATTGGCGAGCCGCGCAACATCGAGCATAAGTTTGCCCTGTTGCTCGCCACCATGCATCAGCTCCAACCGTGCTTGCAGGATGGCAATAGGCGTACGCAATTCATGGGCGGCGCCGGCAATAAACCGATGGCGGCGCTCGATCCCGTCGTCGAGGCGCTGCAGGCCCGCATTCACCGCGCGAACAAGAGAGTGCAGTTCGTCGGGCACCCGCTCCAGCGATAGCCTTGTGCCGCGCCGCTGAAAATCGATCTTGTTGGCATCGAGCGCGACCTGATCGATGCCCCGCAATTCCCCACGCACGATCTTCGGAATGATAAGAAACGAGGCAAGAGTCAGGAGACAGAGAAGGCCGACGAATACCGGGTTGCCGAATGCAGAACGTATGCCGATTTCGGGACCATTGCCAACGACGATCCAGATTCGCCCCATCGCCCCTTCGTGGCGCCTTAGCAGTGCGACCAAATCCTCATTCGGACCTAAGCCGGAAATATTGGCCGAGCGCACGGTCTTGAGTGCGTCAACCATGGTCAGTAATCGATCAGGGATTTCGCCCCACTGCAACGAATGGCCATTTGCATCGAGCGCGTAGAACCACAGATCGGGATAGTCGGTTGCGTCCTCTGCGAGGTCATCACCCATCACGAGTTGCCATCTGCCATCCTCGCCGACCACGATGGCGCTGGCAATGTCATCGATGATATCGGTCTCGTAACGCAGTTCCTCACTAAGGAAACGATAGATTGGCACTGCGGCAATGGCAGTGAAAGCGATCAGTACCAAGGCCTGCATCACCACGATCCGCCAGGTGAGGCGAATGCGTAGGGAGTTGGACCCCCAAAGGTTCATGGCGCTGCTTTCAAGAGATATCCGAGTCCACGTATGCCATGAATCTCAACCCCCGCCGGGGCTAGCTTCTGCCTTAGCCTCGAGATGTGAGAATCGAGTGTGTTGGAGGCGATCTCATCGTCGTAGCCATACACTGCCTCCTCAAGAGCTGAGCGAGCAACAGCCCGTCCTGCTCGCCGTACCAGGATTTCGAGTGCCAGCAATTCCCGCCGCGTAAGTTCGAGCGGCAAATTGTCGATGTAGGCCTGCCGCTCGGTCAGGTCGAAAGTCAGCCTTGCGACATTGGCCGAACTGGCTTCCAGCTGAGCGGGCCGTCGCATAACGGCGCGAAGCCTCGCCAGCAGTTCAGCTACGGAAAATGGCTTGGCGAGATAATCATCCGCCCCGCTATCAAGGCCAGCGACCCTCTGATCTGGGGTTCCGAGAGCGGACAGGACAATTACGGGCATCCCGGTGCGTTCTTTGCGCAGGAAGGGAATGAGAGCGATCCCATCGCCATCGGGCAGTCTACGATCCAGCAACACTGCGTCATGAATGCCGCTTCGACAGGCTTCCTTCGCAAGCTCGAGGGTTCGCACGTGGTCGACCAATATGTCCTGTCTGCCGAGCGCAACGGTCATCAGGTCTGCCATCTCCCGTTCGTCTTCGACCAACAAAATGCGCACGCAAGGCCCCTTCAGCTTCACGACATTTCTAGCAGGGAACATTGCCCCAGGATTGTAGGAAATGTAGGCCGCGCATGTCACGGAACTGAGTAAGGGCGTTTCCTGGTGCAGAAGCTGCAAACGATCACATTACCGTCGCTGGATCTCGACCTCCGATGGCGACTTTTGGGAGATCGTTCTGTGGAGTTGAAAGTCTGAAATAGTGACTGTTACCATCGAAGTACGGCGGCTAACTGAATGTCTCTCTCAGTTCGCGCTGACCAAAAGCGGTAAGGCCGGTTTCCACCCCGCAGCAGAGGTTCAATCTCCCACACCCATCTTGCCCCGCCACCTTCGCCCGTGCTTTCCTCACCCCGTTTTCGGGAGGTGACGCTTGTTCATGAATCGTCTGCGGGGGCTGGTTGCGCTCGGCGCGATGCTGGTGCTGCTGGCCGGGCCTTCCTTGGCGGAGCCTGCCGAGGGCCGCGCCGAAGCCGTGCTGCAGGGCTGGTATGGCCTGGTGCTGCAGCTCGTGCGCCACACGCCCACCTATTCGCCGCCCGTCGCCAGCCGTTCCTTCGCCTATCTGGGCATCGGCGCCTATGAGGCGCTGGCCTCCGGGCGCCCCGACATGGCCTCGCTTGCCGGGCAGGTGAACGGGCTGAGTCCGCTTCCCGACCGCATGGCCGGCGCTCATTATGACGACGCCGTCATCCTTCACGCCGTGCTGGCGCAGGGCGTGGGCGATTTTTTCGGCAATACCGGCCCGATGGGCCAGCGCGCCATGCAGGTGGCCCGCCAGCGCTTCGGCGACGCGGCGCTGTCGGGGGTGGAGGCGGCGGTGGCGGCGCGCAGCATTGCCTATGGCGAGGCCATCGCCGCCCACCTCCTCGACTGGTCGCAAACGGACGGCGCACTGCCCATCGTCAATATGGGCTTCCCCTTCGAGCATGCCTTCGGCAGGCAACCGGGCAGTTGGGTGCCCACCAGCCTCGTCCGGCAGCAGCAGTTTCCTCTCCTGCCGCACTGGGGTGAAACGCGCCCCTTCGCCATGGCCCATGGCCAGGCCTGCCCGCTGCCGCCGCCACCGGCCTATAGCGAGGTTCAGGGTTCCGATTTCCACCGCGAGGCGCTGGAAGTCTACGAGGTCACGAACGCGCTGACGGACGAGCAGCGCGCCGTCGCCCGTTTCTGGTCCGACGACCCCATGCTGTCGCCCACGCCGCCCGGACACTGGGTCGCCATCGCGCTGCAGCTGTTCGAGCGCGAGATGCCGGATGCCGCCTTCCAGGCCGAGACGCTGGCCCGCCTCGGCGTCGGCATGGCGGATTCCTTCATCGGCTGCTGGGCCAGCAAATACGAATATGATCTGCTGCGGCCGATCACCTATATCAACGCCCATATCGACGCGGACTGGCAACCGCTGCTCATCACGCCGCCTTTCCCCGAATATCCGAGCGGCCACAGCACCCTGTCGGGCACCGCCGCCACCGTACTGACGGCGGCCTTCGGCGAGGACGTGGCTTTCACCGACGCCACCCACGAGAGAGACGGCCTGCCGCCGCGCCGCTTCGCCAGCTTCCACGAAGCCGCGGCCGAGGCCGCCGTCTCGCGGCTTTATGGCGGCATTCATTTCCGCGCCGCCATCGAGCGGGGGCTGGAACAGGGCCGCTGCATCGGCGCCCATGCCGTCGCGCTCGCCATGTCGGCCGGGCGATGAGGAGCGCGCGTCTGCTTGCCGCCATGGCCGTTCTGGCGGCGTGGTATCCACATCAGGCCGTCGCGGGCGAGGGGCCGCTCGTGCCCGAATTCATAGACGAGACGCAAGCTTCCGGGATCGATTCCGTCTTCGAGGGCGAATGGGAATTCATGGTCGGCGGCGGCGTCGCCACCTTCGACTGTTCGGGAAACGGTTTTCCCGACATGGTCCTGGCCGGCGGCGAGGCGCCGGCAAAATTCTATCGCAATATCAGCGACCGGGGCGGCGAACTTCGCTTCGCGGCAGAGGAAAGCGGCCTGGAGATCGACCATGTCGCCGGCGCCTATCCGCTCGATGTCGATGGCGACGGCATCATGGATCTGGTGCTCCTGCGCGTCGGCGAGAATTTGGTGATGCGTGGTCTCGGCGACTGCCGTTTCGAGCCCGCCAACGAAGCCTGGGGGTTCGAGGGCGGCGATGCCTGGTCGTCGGCCTACGCCGCCACCTGGGAAGAGGGCCAGGACTGGCCCACCATCGCCATCGGCAACTACATCGATCGCAACGAGCCGATGGAGCCGTGGGGCTCGTGCACCGACAATTGGCTGCATCGCCCGGCCAGCGATGGCGCGGGTTTCGCGCCGCCGCTGCCGCTGACGCCCAGCTACTGCCCGCTCTCCATGCTGTTTACCGACTGGAACCGCTCGGGTCGTCCGGCCCTGCGCGTTTCCAACGACCGGGAATATTACCGCGGCGGGCAGGAGCAATTGTGGCACATGGAACCGGCGGAACCGCCGCGCCTCTACACGGAGGAGGAGGGCTGGGCACGCCTGCGCATCTGGGGCATGGGCATCGCCGCCTACGATCTGAACGGCGACGGCTTTCCGGCCTATTTCCTGACCAGCATGGCCGACAACAAGCTCCAGGTTCTGGCCGACGTTCCGGAGGAGGGCGCTCCCGCACCGCGCTATGACGATGTCGCCTTTGCGCGGGGCGTGACGGCCCACCGCCCCTATACGGGCGGCGAGATCATGCCCTCCACCGCCTGGCACGCCCAGTTCGAGGACGTCAACAATGACGGCTTCGTCGATCTCTTCGTGGCCAAGGGCAATGTCTGGGAAATGCCGGATTTCGCCATCCGCGACCCCAACAATCTGCTTCTCCAGAATCCCGACGGCACGTTCGAGGAGGCGGGCGACCGGGCTGGCGTGGCGAGCTTTTATACCGCGCGCGGGGCCGCGCTCGCCGATTTCAACCTCGACGGCCGCGTCGACCTCGTCGTCGTCAACCGGCATGCCCGCGCCGAGCTCTGGCGCAACGCCGGCGGGGAGCTGGGCAATTGGCTGCAACTGCGGCTGGAGCAACCGGCGCCCAATGTCGATGCCATCGGCGCCTGGATCGAGCTGCGCCTCGGCGATCGCACGATCCGCCGCGAGACCTTCTCTGGCGGTGGCCATGTGAGCGGGCAGGCCGGCTGGTGGCATTTCGGGCTGGGTGCGGCAGAGGGCGCCGCCATCCGCGTCATCTGGCCGGATGGCCAGGCATCCGATTGGAGCCCCGTCGAGGCCAACGCATTCTACCGCCTGCGCCGTGGCGAACCGCCCGCCGCCTGGCGGCCCGGCTAGCCCATGCCCGCCATCAGGGGTGGCTGGGAAGGCGCGCTTCCGCTCAGTTCGGCGGCAAAGGCCGGTATCGCATCGGCGGCCATCGGGCGCGAATAGAGGAACCCCTGCGCGATATGGCAGCCCCAGCTTCGCAGCAGCAGCGCCTGGGTCGGGGTCTCCACGCCCTCCGCCACGACATCCATGCCGAGATTGCGGCCCAGATTGATCATCGCCTTGACGATGGCGGCGTTGGAGCTGTCCATGGCCAGTGAGTGGATGAAGGAGCGGTCGATCTTGATCTCGTCGACCGGAAACCGCTGGAGATGGGTCAGCGAGGCATAGCCGGTGCCGAAATCGTCGAGCGAGATGCGGATGCCCTTGTCGCGCAGGCGCACCAGCGCCTGGGACGCGGCCTCGGCGAACTCGTCGAGCAGGACACGCTCGGTGATCTCGAGCTTCAATATTCCGGCGGGCAGGCCCGCTTTGTCCATCTGCCGAATCAGCCAGGCTGGAAAAGCCGCGTCGCGCAGGTTCTCGCCCGACAGGTTGATCGCGACATGGCCCAGTTCGATGCCGCATGCCCGCAGCCGGGCCAGATCGGCGATGACCTTGGATGTCAGTCTCTGCCCGATCTTGCCGCCAAGCCGTGGATGGTCGAGCGCGGCCATGATGCGCGAAGGCGGCAACAGTCCTTCTTCGGGATGGTCGACGCGGATCAGCGCCTCGAGCCCGATCATCCTGCCGTTCGTCAGCGCGATCTTCGGCTGGTAGTGAGGGAGGATCCAGCCCGCGTGATGGGCTTTCCGGGCGAGTTCGATCTCGTCGGCCCTGCGCTCGCTTTCCCGCCGGATTTCCGGGCTGAAGAGCCGGGCGCCGCCGCGCTGGCGCGATTTGGCCTGGTAGAGCGCGAGATCTGCCTTGCGCTGGAGTTCCTCGGCCGTGTCGCCCGCTTCGGAGAGCGCTGCGCCGGCGCTGGCGTTGCAATTGCGGGCCTTGACGCTCTTGCGCAGCTGCCGGTCGATGCCGCCGGTTATGGCGGAGGCGCGCTGCAGCAAGATCTCTTCGTCCTCGGCATCGGGCAGGATGACGGCGAACTCGTCGCCGCCAAGCCGTGCGGCGATCTCGCCGGGCCGCAGCAGCCCGCGCAGATGGTTGGCGAAGAGCCGGAGCACTGCGTCGCCCGACGCATGGCCGAAGCGGTCGTTGACCTGCTTGAAATCGTCGAGATCGAGCACGATCAGCCCGACCGTGCGGGTCTGGCGTCGCGCCAGCGCCTCGGCCAGATCCATCTCGAAGCGCCGGCGGTTGTTCAGTCTGGTCAGCTCGTCCTCGTAGGCGGCACGGCGCATCTTGTCCTGGGTCAGGCGATGCTGGTGAATGTCCTCCAGCGTGCCGTACCATCGCGACACCTGCCCCTCGTCGTCGAGCCGCGGATAGGCGCGCGCGCGCATCCAGCGATATTCGCCGTTCGCCATCCGCAGCCGGTATTCGATGTCGATATGGCCACCTTCCCGGATGCAGTTCCTCCAGGTGTCGAGGGTCGGCTTCACGTCGTCGGGATGAAGCGCGCTGAGCCAGCCATCATTCAGCGATTGGCCGGGGCTGAGACCCGTCGTGTTGCCCCATTTCGTGGAGACCGACAGGATGCGCCCCTTCCGATCGGCGATCCAGGGAATCTGCGGGTTCAGTTCCACCGTGTGGCGGTAATGTTCCTCGCTCTCGCGCAGGGCTTCCACCATCCGGGTCCGCTCGATCGACATCGTGGCGATGTGGGTGATGCCCTCCATGCGCGACATCTCTTCGTCGGTCGGCGCGCGCTCCTCGTCGAAATAGAAGCCGAAAGTCGCCAGCACGCGCCCATCGGCGCCGATGATCGGACGCGACCAGCAGGCCCTGACGCCGAACGGCATGACGAGCTCGCGAAGCCCGTCCCAGTAGGGATGCGTGGCGATGCTCGTGACGATGACGTCCTTCTTCAGCGCGGCAGCCGTCCCGCAGCTGCCCCTGCCGACGCCATAGACCCGTCCGCGCACCGTGTCGGTGAAGGCCGTCGGCAGGCTGTGCGAGACGCCGTGGAGGAAGGTGCCCGCCTTGTGGTCGACCAGAAGGATGGCGCAGCGCGCGCCCGGCAGGCGGAAATCGGCATAATCGCACAGCATGTCGAGCACGGTTTCGAGCCCGGCACCGTTGGCCACCGCCTCCAGCATGCGCAGCTGGAGATCGTCCTTGTGTTTGGCCTGGATCATGTCGTCGATGTCCACACCGCAGCCGATCCAGAAACTGTCGGCCGCCGGCGCGCGCCGCATAGCGATCTTCTGCCACCGGTAGACGCCCGTATGGTGCCGGCAACGCACCTTGACCTTGTAGGATCCGATGCCTTTTGCGTGGGCCTCTTTCCAGGCGGAGTCCAGCGTCGCGATGTCGTCGGGATGCACCGCCTTGATCCACCCAAAACCGCGCCATTCCTCTTCGGAAAGGCCGCAATACTCGGTCCAGGGCGGATTGGCGTAGATGATGCGGCCATCGTTGCTGCTGACCCATACGAAGCCTGGCACCGCGCTGGTCAGCACGTCGAAAAGGTCGCCGGCCGGCAGCCCCATCGAATTTGCCAGTTGAACATCTTCCATGTCGCGATCGCCCCAAGCCAGCCGAACCAAACAATTTGTCTGGTCACGGATAGCAGTCGCTGACTAATGCGTTGTTAAATCGGGCGCCGGGATTGCAGGCTTTGCTTCGCGTTCGGCTCAGCCGCTGGTGGAAACGACAAGTTCCATCGGGCGTTTCAGCACCCGCGACAGGTGGCCGAGCCGGCCAGCCGGACGCTCGCCCATCAGCGCACCCAGCCGCTTGGGGATCACCAGCTGCAGCTTGCCGTCTATGGTCTGGCGCCAGGACAGGGTGGGGATGACGCCCGGCATGGAGGCCGACAGGAGATAGACCACCCTCAGCAGCGCGCCCAGGATGCGCGCACGCTCCAGATAGCGCGGGCCCGCCAGCTTGCGCAGTTGCGGCGAGATTTCCTCTTCGAAGACGCCCTCGTGGCGAAACATGGTGGCCAGCGCCAGAAAGGCGCGGCCGGGATGGTCCACGCCGATGAAGGAGGCATGGGCGATGATGTTGAGCGACTGGGTGCCGCGATACTCCGGATGCGCGCGCCAGCCTATGTCGGCCAGCAGGCAGGCCGCATGACGGTAGCGCGCTTCGTCGGCCGTTTCCTCGAGCCCGAAGGCCCGGAACGCCTCGCCGCTCCACGCCGCCAGTTCGCGCGCATGGGTAACGGAGCGCGCCCTCAGCTTGGCCAGCTCCTCGGCCGCGCTGATGAGCGGGTCGCCGGCCCGTTCGGCCTCGTCCATGAGCGTGTAGAGATAGCCTTCGCGCACACCCGAGGCCGAAACGATGATCTTCGACGGCTGCATGGCACGGACGATCTCGCGCAGCACCATCGCGCCCTGCGGCAGCAGACCGCGGCGGCTCTTGGAGATGCGGTCGATCCCCGTCATCTTGGTGGATTTGCCGCCCGAGACCTGGTCCAGGAAGGCGATCGCCTCGTTCGGCTCCATCTCGTAATGGTGCATGACGTCGAGCGGATAGTCCGTCTCCATCATGTGCAGCCGGGCGAGGTTTCGCCAGGCGCCGCCGACGCAGTAGAAGGGCCGGCCGCGACCGGCTTTCAGGAGTTCGGCCCGTGCGATCTGCGCGCGCGTGATCTCGGTGGCGGCCTCCGTCGACCCCTTGGACATGTCGTGCAGCCTCAGGCTGCCGAGGGGCAGGGTGATGCCGTCGCCGATCTCCCGGCCTCGCACGTCGACCAGTTCGAGACTGCCGCCCCCGAGATCGCCGACAATGCCGTCGGCCGGCTCGAAGGAGGAGATGATGCCCTGGGCCGAAAAGGCGGCTTCCTCGCGCCCCGTCAGAACGCGGATCTTGGTGCCGAGGATCTCTTCGGCGCGGTGGATGAAGTTGGGACCATTGGTCGCCTCGCGCGCCGCCGCCGTCGCGATGACGTGGAGCGCGCGCGCGCCGGCCTGTTCCGACAGCGCGCGGAAGCGGCGGAATTCCTCGACCGCCCGGCGCACGCCATGCGGATCGAGCTTGCCGGTGGTGACGATGCCGCGGCCCAGCCCCGCCAGCATCTTCTCGTTGAAGAGCACGGTCGGCGAACGCGCGATACCCTCGTAGATCACGAGGCGGATGGAGTTCGATCCGATGTCGATGATGGAGACCGGATGCCGGTCCTGCAGGCGACCCTGCGAGTTGGCTTGCATGTGGAGGGGCGCCCCGCTCAGGCTTTCTTGCGCCGCTTGATCTGCGCGATGCGGCGAGGTGCATGGGACTTCAGCGCGTCGCCTCGGCCTGAAAGGCTGGGATTCGTCATGAAGTATTCCTGTGCGTTGAAGGGTTCTTCTCCCTCTTCCGGCTGCATGCGCCGTGAGGTCCCGTCAGGCATTACTTCGAAACTCTGCTGGTTGTCCATGATGTTGCCGACCATGATTTGGCCGAGCACCTGTTCGTGAACGGTCGGATTGGTGATCGGCACCAGCGTCTCCACGCGCCGGTCGAGGTTGCGCGGCATCAGGTCGGCCGAGGAAATGTAGACGATTGCCTCTTCGGAAGGCAGGCCGGAGCCGTTGCCGAAGCAGTATATGCGGCTGTGTTCCAGGAAGCGCCCGACGATCGACTTGACCCGGATATTGTCCGAAAGCCCGGCCACCTGCGGCCTCAGGCAGCAGATTCCGCGCACGACGAGGTCGATCTCGACGCCCGCTCCGCTGGCTTCGTAGAGCGCGTCGATGATCGCGGGGTCCACCAGCGCGTTCATCTTGAGCCAGATCTGCGCCGGCTTGCCCGCGCGCGCAAAGCCGATCTCTGCCTGGATGTGGTCGATGAGCCGGTTGCGCAGGCTGAAGGGCGAAATCGCCAGTCGCATGTCGCCGGTCGGATCGGCATAGCCGGTCAGGAAGTTGAACACATGTGCGACGTCGCGTGCGATGGCGGGATCGGAGGTGAAGTAGGACAGGTCGGTATAGATGCGCGCCGTCACCGGGTGGTAGTTGCCGGTCCCCATATGCACGTAGTTGCGCAGGCGGCCTTCCTCGCGGCGCACGACCAGCGACATCTTGGCATGGGTCTTGAGTTCGATGAAGCCGTAGACGACCTGCACCCCGGCGCGTTCCAGGTCGCGCGCCCAGCGTATGTTGGCTTCCTCGTCGAAACGCGCCTTGAGTTCGACCATCGCCGTCACGGACTTGCCGGCCTCGGAGGCTTCGATCAGCGCGCGCACGATGGGGCTGTCGTTGGATGTCCGGTAGAGCGTCTGCTTGATCGCCACCACCTCCGGGTCGAGCGAGGCCTGGCGCAGGAACTGCACCACCACGTCGAAGGACTCATAAGGGTGGTGGACAACGATATCCTTCTCGCGGATGGCCGCGAAACAGTCCCCGCCATGCTCGCGGATGCGCTCGGGGAAACGTGGATTGTAGGGCGCGAACTTCAGGTCGTCGCGCGGAACCGACACGATCTCGGCAATCTGGCTGATGGCCAGCGGCGCCCTGAGCACACTGACGCGATTGGACGATACGGCGAGCTCCGTCGACACGAACTCACGCAGTTCCGCCGGCATCTCGTCGTCGAACTCGATACGGATCACCTGGCCGCGCCGCCGCCGCTTCAGCGCGCTTTCGAACAGGCGCACCAGATCCTCGGCCTCTTCCTCCACCTCGATGTCGCTGTCCCGGATGATCCGGAAAGTTCCGGAACCCTTGATCTCGTAGCCCGGAAACAGCTGTCCGATGAACAGGCTGACCACGTCCTCCAGCGCGATGAAGCGATAGCGACGGCCTTTTTCCGGCAGTTCGATGAACCGCTTGAGCGTTACCGGCAGGCGCAGCAGCGCGTTCATGTCTTCCTTCTCGCGCAGGTGGCGAAGCTGGAAGGCCATGGAGAAGCCGAGATTGGGGATGAAGGGGAAGGGATGCGCCGGATCGATCGACAGCGGCGTCAGCACCGGAAAGATCGCGTCCATGAAGTGCTGCTCGAGCCACTTCCGGTCCTTCACATTCAGCCCTTCGGCGCGCAGGATCTCGATGCCTTCCGCGCGGATGCCTTCGACCAGCGCGGAGTAGTTCTTTTGCTGGTCCTCCTGCAGCCGTGCCACCTCGAGCAGGATCTGCTCGAGCTGTTCCTCCGGCGTGCGCCCGTCGGCGCTGCGCGTCGCGATTCCTTCGCGCACCTGACCGGCGAGGCCCGCCACGCGCACCATGAAGAACTCGTCGAGATTGGTGGCCGAGATCGACAGGAAGCGCACGCGTTCGAGCAGGGGATGGCTGGGATTGCGCGCCTGGGCCAGCACGCGCCTGTTGAACTGCAGCCATGAAAACTCGCGGTTGACGAAGCGGTCGGGGTCGTTCGCCCCGCTGTCCGTGGAGGGGGCTGGCCGGTTCGCGAATTCGCTGTCTGCGGGCTTCAATTCATTCATGGATGCGCGTCCGCGGCTCCCTGGTGTGTCGTGATCCGGCTCAGTCTAGCTTGTGTCATGGCTTTGCGACAGTTTCATAGCATCGGACTTGCAAAGGCATTCTTTATGCTCCAAACGCTTGGCCGAGCCCGGGACGGCGATAGCCGGACCTGCACCAGACCGCCGGGGAGCAAGAAATGGCCCACAGCACCATTCCGCATTTCCAGAACAGCGCCGGACATCGTTCCATCCGCATCGGTGCCAAGGAATTCATGTGTGTCGGTGCGGCACCTCCCCACGACCATCCGCATGTCTTCCTCGACATGGGCGATGATTCCGAGCGCGTCTGCCCCTATTGCTCCACCCTCTATGTCTACGATGCCTCGCTGGCCGCGGGCGAAACCGTTCCCGCGGGCTGCGTCTTCCGCGAGTTCGCGGCCTAGCGGCCACGCGCTCTTGTCCGGAGCCTCCTCCTCCGACATCCTGATCGCCGGTGCCGGCATTGCCGGCCTGACAGCCGCGCTGGCCTTTGCCGAGCGCGGTTTCTGCGTCCGCGTCTTCGAGCGCGCACCGCTGCTCGTCGAGGTTGGCGCGGGTCTGCAGCTGTCGCCCAACGCCACGCGGCTCCTCGACCGACTGGGACTGGGCGAGGCGCTGCGCGAAAGAGCCGTGCGGCCGCAAGCCGTGGTGCTGCGGCGGGCGGAGACAGGACGGCAGGTCGCGCGCGTTCCGCTGGGCGAGGCGGCGCTGAAGCGCTGGGGGGCGGACTACCTCGTCATGCACCGGGCCGATCTTCAGTCGGTGCTCGGCGCTGCCGCGCATGCCCACCCTGCCATCCGGCTGTATTTCGGCCATGACCTGTGCGGCGCACGCGAACGGCCCGGCGCCGTGATGGCGGATATGGAGGTCGATGGCCGGGCCGTCTCGGCCGAGGGCCGTCTCTTGGTCGGCGCGGACGGCGTCTGGTCGCGTCTTCGGGCCGGGATGGACGGCGCGCCCTGTCGGGCCGTGGGCCACACGGCCTGGCGCACCATCATCCCGGGCGACGCGCTGGCGGCCGGTGCCCTGGAGCCCGGCGTCGTCACCGCTTTCCTCGCCAAACGTTTTCACCTCGTCGCCTACCCGCTGCGCGGCGGGCGCGAATGGAACCTGGTCGCCATCACGCCGGACCGTGCCGTCGGCGCGGTGGAGGGGGAGTGGGCTTCGGCCGCCGACCCGACCAGGCTGCGCGAAACGCTCGCGGATGCGGGACCGCTGCTGCGCGGGCTGGCCGATGCGGCGAGGGAATGGACCGCCTGGCCGCTCGTCGAGGTCGTGGGCGACACGCCGTGGCACGTGGGCCGGCAGGTCCTGATCGGGGATGCCGCCCATGCCATGACGCCGCATGCGGCCCAGGGCGCGGGCATGGCCATCGAGGACGCCTGTGTCCTGGCCGCCCAGATGGCCGCGGGCGGCGAGGACGTCGAACGGGCACTCGCCCGCTACGAGACACGTCGGCGCCCCAGGGTGGAACGCGTGCGCCGCCGTGGTCGCTTCAACCGTTTCGTCTGGCATGCATGGGGACCGATCGCGCTCGGCCGCGATCTCGCCCTCGCGGCGCGCCCCCAGGGCGCGCTCGCCGCCGATTTCGACTGGCTGTACGGATGGCGCCCGGAGGAGACATGAACACCCCCGCCGCACCGCGCATCCTCGTTACCGGCTTCGGCCCCTTTCCGGGCGCGCCGGAGAACCCGACGGCCTGGCTCGTTGCGCAACTGTCAGCGGATCCGCCGCGCGGGGAGGGGATCGGCACCTTCCATGCCGAGGAGCTGGACGTGGAATATGCCAGCGTGGCGCCGCGGCTTTCGGCGCTGGGCACCCGGCACGCACCCGACATCGCGATCCATTTCGGGCTGGCGGCCGACGCGTCGGGATTCCGGCTCGAGCGCGTGGCGCGCAACAGCCATGCCGACGCCCGGCCCGACAATACCGGCCGTCTGCCGCCGTCGGCGCGCATCTGCGCCGGTCCGGGGACGCTGGCCGCCACCCTTCCGCTGGATGCCATCTCGGCGCGACTGGCAGCTGCCGGCCTGCCGGTCGGGTTTTCGGATGATGCGGGCGGCTATCTCTGCAACACCGTCTTCGTGCTGTCGCGCTTTCACGCCTGCGAAGGTTTGCGGCCGGCTATGTCGGGCTTCGTCCATGTGCCGCTTCTTGCCGGTCAGCCGGGCGCGCGGGCAGGGGCCATGACGCCGGACGATCTGCTGCGGGGCGCACGGCTCATCATCGCCGCCTCCGCCGCCGCCTGGTGCAGGCCCTAGGCCAAATCCGGCGCCAATCTGGCGGTCCGCGCGATTCTACTTGCCGAAATTTCTGCGCCGGAGAATAGATACGCTTCTTGTCCGTCGGGGCGAAATGGTGCCTGCATTCTTTATTCACACGGCCAAGTAGACAACACGAACGACAAGCAACCACAGATCATCTATAGGGGGAATACCGTGAAGAACTGCCTCGCCGCACTGGCCTGCGCCGCAAGCCTGACATTCGCACTGCCTGCTTTCGCTGATCCGTCCGGTCTCTATGACGTCTACGGTCAGAACCCGGACGGATCGGGCTATACGGCCACGGTTCTGCTCTCGCGCGTCGGCGAGACCTACGCGGTCACCTATACCATGCCCGATGGGAGCAGGATCCTGGGCACCGCGATCGGCGACGATGAATTCCTGTCGATCGGCTACGGCAGCGAGGGCGACGTGGGCGTGGTCCTCATGGGCCGCGCGGGTCGCAACTGGGAAGGCATCTGGACCTATCTCGGCGCCAGCGATCTCGGCCTTGAGGAGTGGAGCCCCCGCTAGCGCGGCGCGGCTGAAAAGGAGGAGCCCGACCGCCGGTCGGCCGGGCTCCGTCCGGTATCGCTAGTCGTTCGCCACCACTTCCAGGCCGATCTGGTCCGCCAGCGCCTGCGGGGAGGCCATGGCGCCGGCCATCAGCAGCGAAAAGGGCACCGGCTCGGCCGGACGCGCCGAAACCCGCAGCGACTGCGGATTGTCGAGATATTCCGACACCGCGCCCGAAATCATCGAGCCGAGCTGCGGCGCGCCGATCTGCGCCAGCAGGAAGGGCAGGATCGCCTTGGCCTGGTTGACCACGTCCTGCGGGCGCATCCCCTGGTCCTCCGCGAACAGTTCGAGCACGCGCCCGGTCAGCGCGTCGTCGCGGAAATAGATGTCGGCGCTCGCCAGGTTGAGCTGCTGCATCAGCCCCATCGCCGCCATGCCGCCGGCCGCGTCGCCCTCTCTGTCCTGCATCGTGCGCTGCACCTCCGAAAGCGCGCGCATGAATTCAGCCGTATAGCCGGTGATGTCCAGCGCGAAGCCGATCGTGCCGCCATCGTCGATCGTCAGGTCGTTGCGATCCAGCACCAGCCGTCCGTCTTCGGGCGTCCAGCTGCCCGTCGATTCCAGCCGGCCGGTGACCTGCTCGTAGCCGAGGCGTCTAAGCGTCTGGCGCGTCATCTCGTCCTCGATGCCGGTCAGATCGGCCTCGAAGTTCTCGGCCGTCGCCGAAAACGCCATCGGCTGATCGGCCACGAGCGGGCTGACGCTGACATTGAGGCCGTTCAGCACGAACACTTCCTCGCCCGCCATCGAGGCGCGCAATTCGGCGATATCGGCAGTCTCGTAATAGAAGAACCCGCCGAAACGGTCGTCCTCGGCAGCCTCCTCGCTGGGCAGGATGATGCCGGTCAGCACCGCGCCGTCGATCTCCAGCGAGAAATCCTCCTCGCCATGCACGTAGTTTTCCATCGACATCTCGTCGATACGGAAACCGTCCGCCGTCTCGCTCACGCCCGAGATGACGATGTCGCCGAGCGGGGTCTCGCCCTCCGGCCCGGCGGCCGTGACGCCGGTCAGCACCGCGCTGTCGCCGTCGATCGCGGCATCGTCCCAGTCGAGGTCGATCGCCTGCTCGGCCAGCAGTTCCTGCAGCCTGTCGAGCATCGCATCCATGTCCTGCGCCTGCGCGCTGGCCGACAGGGTGATCAGGCTCGCGCCGACAAGTGCGGAACCGAAAAGTCGCTTGAGCTGGGTCATGGGTCCTTGGGCCTCTTCCTGCTTTGTCTCTTCTTCATGTGTCCATGCCGACCGAATGGGAGGCGGTGACGTACCGGCAATTTGGACCGGATTGCCCCGCCGACGCAAATCTTTCCCCATGCCTTGCTTTCCAAGGCCTTGCTCAGAATCACCCCGTCGACTAACGGGAAAGCCATGAGCAAGGCCCTTGTTCCGCCGGGGGGCGGCGACGACGACAGAATCGAACCGGTCGACCTGAAGGCGGCGCTCGAGGAGCGCTACCTCGCTTATGCGTTGTCGACCATCATGCACCGTGCGCTGCCGGACGTGCGCGACGGGCTGAAGCCCGTGCACCGTCGCATCATGCACGCCATGCGGCTCCTGCGCCTGAACCCCGACCAGGGTTTTGCCAAATGCGCCCGCATCGTCGGCGAGGTGATGGGCAAGTTCCATCCGCATGGCGACCAGTCGATCTACGACGCCATGGTGCGGTTGGCGCAATGGTTCTCCGTGCGCTACCCGCTTGTCGACGGGCAGGGCAATTTCGGCAATATCGACGGCGATAACGCCGCCGCCATGCGCTACACCGAGGCGCGCATGACGGAGGTCGCGACCGAGCTGCTTTCCGGCATCACCGAGGACGCGGTCGATTTCCGCCTCACCTACAACGAGGAGGACGAGGAGCCCGTCGTCCTGCCCGGCGCCTTCCCCAATCTCCTGGCCAACGGTTCCTCCGGCATCGCCGTCGGCATGGCGACCTCGATCCCGCCCCACAATGCGGCCGAGCTCTGCAAGGCGGCCCTGCATCTGATCGACCACCCCGACGCCACCGTCGAGGATCTGCTCACCCAGCACCCGCACGCCGATGGCGACGAGAACATGGTGCGCGGGCCGGATTTCCCCACCGGCGGCATCGTCGTCGACGACTGGTCCTCGATCGTGGAGGCCTACAGGAGCGGTCGCGGCTCCTTCCGCCTGCGCGCGCGCTGGCACCAGGAGGATCAGGGCCGCGGCACCTGGGTGGTCGTGGTCACCGAAATCCCCTACGCGGTCCAGAAATCGCGCCTCATCGAGAAGACGGCCGAACTGCTCATCGCGCGCCGGCTGCCGCTGCTCGACGACATTAGAGACGAATCGGCCGAAGACATCCGCATCGTGCTGGTGCCCAAGAGCCGCACGGTCGATCCGGCGCTCCTGATGGAATCAATCTTCCGCCTGACCGATCTGGAAACCCGCTTCCCGCTCAACATGAACGTCTTGTCGCGGGGCAAGGTGCCGATGGTCATGTCCTTGAAGGACGTGCTGGCGGAATGGCTCGCCCATCGCCGCGAGGTGCTCTTGCGCCGCTCGCGGCATCGCCTGGCCGAGATCGAACGGCGCCTGGAAGTGCTCGGCGGCTATCTGATCGCCTATCTCAACATCGACGAGGTCATCCGCATCATCCGCGAGGAGGACGAGCCCAAGCCCGTCATGATGGCGCGCTGGGACCTCACCGACCTGCAGGCCGAATCCATCCTCAACATGCGCCTGCGCGCGCTGCGCAAGCTGGAGGAGTTCGAGATCCGCAAGGAATTCGACGCGCTGTCGGCCGAAAAGGCCGGCATCGAGGCGCTGCTTTCCTCCGAGGCCAAGCAGTGGAAGACCATCCGCTGGGAGGTGGAAAAGGTTCGCGACAAGTTCTCGACCGCCACCGAACTCGGCCGCCGCCGCACCGGCTTCGATGTGGCGCCCGAGCGCGATCTGGGCGAGATCCACCAGGCCATGATCGAGAAGGAGCCGGTCACCGTCGTCCTCTCCGAAAAGGGCTGGCTGCGCGCCATGAAGGGGCATCTGGCCGATTTTTCGACGCTCACCTTCAAGGAGGGCGACGCCCTCAAGCTCGCCTTCCACGCCCAGACCACCGACAAGATCCTGCTGTTGACCACCGGCGGCAAGTTCTACACGCTGGGCGCCGACAAGCTGCCGGGCGGGCGCGGCCATGGCGAACCGATCCGCATCATGGTCGACATGGAAAACGACCAGGCGATCGTCACGGCGTTTGCCCACGACCCCGCCCGAAAACTGCTTCTGGCCTCGCATGGCGGCAACGGCTTCGTGGTGCCGGAGGCGGAAGTCGTCGCCAACACCCGCAAGGGCCGGCAGGTGATGAACGTCAAGACACCCGACGAGGCCACCCATTGCGTGCCGGTCGCGGGCGACCACGTCGCCATCATCGGCGCCAACCGCAAGCTTCTCGTCTTCCCGCTCGCCGAAATCCCCGAAATGACCCGCGGCAAGGGCGTCCGCCTCCAACGCTACAAGGATGGCGGTGTTGCGGACATCAAGACGTTTGCGATGGAAGCAGGGCTGACGTGGCAGGACTCGTCCGGCCGCACGTTTGCACGCTCACGCGAGGAACTGGCGGAATGGCTCGGCAACCGCGCCGGGGCAGGGCGCCTGGCGCCAAAAGGGTTTCCGCGGACGGGGAAGTTTGGGTGAGGGGGCGAGTTCCGTCACAAAGAGCGTGAACGGCTGGTAGGCGACGACTTCGCGGTTTGCCGTGGTCCGGCCGTCGATCTTCTTGACCCGGCGGCCTATGCACGTTTGTGCTTCTCAGTCAGTTGTCGCTGGGCGCTTTCAATGGCACGTGCACATGCTTGGACCTGTTCTGCATCTTTTTCCTGCTGGTAGACCTCCATTGCCGTCTCGTATCGCCTGATTGCTTCGTTGAGGTCAGACTCAGGATCCAGAGCCGTATCAAGATGTGCGTGTCTCGCTATTAGAGAGCCGCTAAGCAACTGACATTCGGCCCAGCGCCAGGAATGCGTGTGAGCATAGATTGCACCGGCAATGTCGAACGATTGGACAGAGCGGAACATGTATAATTCTGTACGATAATCCGGTGCTATTAATGCAAAGTGGAACAAGGTGCTGCCGAGTTCGAAATGGGCACCAGCGAAGCGATCAGGAAACAACGTTTCAGGATAGGTTTCGATTGCCGCTTGATAGGCGGACACCGCCTGGACGAAGAGAAACGTGCGCTCGGATATATTTCGATCCTCTTGTTGCGCCAAAGCTGCCAGTAGCCGTCCCCGATTGAAATTGGCCGCGCCCCAAACATCCGGATTGTTGGATCTCTCAGAACTGACGATCGCCGCTTCAAATTCTTCAAGTGCTTCCCTGATCGCCGCTTCACTGTGGATGAAGTCATCGCCCTTAATTCTTGAATTCAGTGCCCCACCTAGGCTATTGTATATGTGACATAGTAGGCTCCCGGCGGTATCTTCTTCCAATGCAATAACTTTCGCCGATCGCAAAGTTGCAATCGCTTCGTCTAATTCATTAGAAGCCGGGTGCCTTTTACCTAAATCGAGAAGACAATTGGCAAGGCTCACCTTCGCAGAGACGATCGTGAAAGGATCGTCGTCCTCGGAGAGTTGATCTGCGGCTAGGCGCGCATGCTTCACCGCATGCTGAAGAGAATCCTCTTCGTCTCCATCTGAGCTATGAGCCGCAGCATTGCGGTAGAGCAGCCCTAGCCGGTAATGTGTCGATCTTCGCCGCACAATGTCGACCTCGACGATGTCAAGCCTAAGCAGCTCTTCCAAAAGCCGAACGCCGATCCAAAAACGGGGACGAAGCATTCTGATGCTTGATTCGTAAACACGGTGAGCATTTTCGTCGAGAACCCGAGCCATCTCGGATTCACTAAATGGCTGAAAGAAACGTGCTGCCTGAAAATAATGGCCAAAGGCGCCTTCCGCATCCCCCTTCATAAGGCAAGTATCACCCCGTGTGACCCGAATCTCCGACTGTTTGGCAACCTCCAGCAGCGTGTGACGCTCTTGATACAGCGCCTCAAGCGCTGCCAATGTCACATCCACCTCGTCAAGCTTGCCGTGGGCAAGTGCCTCGGTTGCACTCCGCTTTGCTTGTGCAATCGCGTCGCTAGTCTCGTCTATGGTATCTAGACGAGCCCGCAACTGTCGCCACTCGGTAGCCTTTTCCCGCAGAAACTCGTCGAGTTCAGCAAAGCTCGCGTCAGGATGTTCGTGCTCAAACTGATAAGCGAGCGCCTCAATGAGATTGCGCGCCTCACGATAAGCTCGGTCCAGGTCGGGGTCTATTCTGCCTCCTGTCCGTTTCGCACATTCCTCGACCTCCTCCGAAGAAATATGCAGGACAGAGATGATGGGATCGATCGTTTTGGGATGCGGGTTTGCGACCAGGCCGTTTTCAAGCTCACTAATGCGTCGGACCTTTGTTGGATCTGAATACGCATCTTCGGCAAGCTGCAACTGGGTAAGTCCCGTCGCTCGCCGCTTCTGGAGTATTAGTTCGCCCAGAGCCTTGCCGTAGCTGCTTGTCATCATCGATTCCGCATATGTTCCGCCGGCTTTCCGCAAGTCAAGCGCATAGATCGAATCACCTTTGGGTGGAAGATTCGATGGTCTTTCATTCAAATCAGACTGGGAGTTCTCATGCACCACATTCTCCAAATACTTCTGATATTCGCCTGCCTGCTGCGGCTAGTGGCAATCATCACGCTGATGAGTGGTGGTGATCCAGATTCATTTAACTGCTTTGCAGCCCTATTGGCGGCAGTGGTAAGGTTGCAGACCTTTGCAGTATTTTGCTCAGTTAGTACGCTGCATTGCCCCGCTACCCACCCCTCGCCATCTTCACCAACGCCCCCACCAGCCCCAGCAGGCAGGCGGCGACGGCGACATACTGGATCGTCGCCAGCATCGCGCTCGGCGCCTCGTCGGCCGAAAAAATCAGCCAGGCCATCACCACCAGCCCGATCGCGCTGATCGCGGCGGATTTTTGCGGACTCATCGTTGCGGCCTCCCTTGCCCCGATCCTTTGGGAATGGAGCGGGTTCGGCCGGGCGCTGTCAAGGGCAGGACAGCCGTTGCTCGAAGAGGCGCGTTTTCCCGCCGCTGGTCTTTTGCTGTCGTCCAGACATGGATCCCCGGGTCTGCTCCGCTTCGCTCCGCGCCCGAGGATGACGAAGCAGACAGGCGCTTCGCCGGCGTTGGAGATTGGCAGCACCCGCCCTCACCATCGTCATCCTAGGGCAAGCGAAGCAGAGCGCAGCGCGACCCTGGGATCCATGTCTGAATGGTGGCGGTGATGCGGGGCTTTGGGCGCTGGCGGCCCCCTCTCTTGCGATTTCTAACACTTGGTCTGCGCCTTCGGCTTGCCCAAGACGTTGAAATCGCTTTCTCCCCCACCAAGGGGGAGATGACGACGGCGCCGCTGGACTCGCCAATCTCCAACATCTGCGAATTGCGGAGCCAGCGATGCCGCGCGCCTATCTCTCCCCTTGTGGGAGAGAAAGCAAAATCAACATCTTAGCCAAAGGCTAAGTGTTAGATTTTGCAAGTGAGGGGCCCGCCATCCTCGACAATCGCTCCACCACCTTGTCACCAACTGTCAGCAGTCTTTCCCGCCAACTTATCCACACCCCCTGGCCGCTGCCGCACACTGCGCGCTCGACCAAGGGAGCCCGGCATGCGTTTCCACCAGACCATCGCATCGAACGGAAAGCGGCTGAACCGCCTCGCGGCGCTGCTTTGCGCGCTTGCCGGACTGGCGGAGCGGGCGGCCGGCAGTTCCAGTGCCGTCTGCCTGCTTGTGGTCTGGCTGATCCGCCCGAGCGAGGCGGTCGCCCGCGATCTTGTCGAAAGCCTTGCGCCGGGCGCCGCCCGGCTGCCGGAGCCGGTTTGGCCCCGCGACGGCAAAGCCGAGGCCCTGCGTCTCGCGCAGAATTTTCGGCTGCTTGCCGCCGTCCTCGCCGCGCTGGCGCAACATTATCTTGCGCCGCTTCCGGCAACACCCGCCAACCGCCAGCCTGCCGGATTTCTGGCCGCGGCCGTCATGCGCCCGGACCGCCGCCGAGCCGCGCGACAGTTCCCGGCGCGCAGCCCGCCAAGGCATGTCGCCCGAAACCGGGAGCCGGTGGCACGGACACCGCGCTTCCCGTCATGAAACGGAGACAGGGACAATAGCCAGACCGGCAACGGGGCGTGGCGATACTTTCGCGCACCCCTCAGCCAGTCGCCGTGCCTTTGGGATTGTCGCTTGCCAGCAGGCGGGCCATGGCGTCGGTGATGGCGCTGTCGTCATAGGGTTTTGGGAAAAAACTGCTGCCCCCCGGCAGGCTGCTCTCTTCGAGGATGTCGTTGCCCGACGCCACGATCAGTTTGACCGGGGGCCATCGGTCGCGGATGTAGTGGGCGAGCTTGATGCCGTCCATCGTCCCGGGCATCTGCACGTCGGTGAAGACGAGATCGATGTCGCTGCGCGATTCCAGGATGCGGATGGCCTCGTCGGCGTCGCGCGCCTCCAGCGCTTCGTAGCCGGCGGCAAGCACCAGGTCGACCGCGCCCATGCGAACGATGGTGTTGTCTTCGATAACGAGGACGACTGCCCTGCCATTATTCATCGGTTGCTCGGTGCATGAGGATCGGGTTTCCCCGTCGGCTCCGAGGGTACAGCGTTTCGGGCGTCATTAGGTTCCTAGACGGCTGTCGAAAGATCGGCATGGCGGACGGGCGGGCCCCGATGCGCGATCGTGACGGCGGTGCCGGGGTCCGCGTCGCTCATCCGGATTTCGCCCTGCAGGTTCTTGACCAGCGCTTCGACGATGCCGGAGCCGAGCCCGGCCTTGGGTGCATCGCTTCCCTCCGGCATGCCGATGCCATTGTCGCTGACCGAAAGGGTCCAGTCGCCACCGTCCGAGCGATAGTCGATCGCGATCGTGCCCGAGGGCTGGTCGGGAAAGGCGTGCTTGAGGGCATTGATCACCAGTTCCGTCACGATCAGCCCCAGGCTCACGGACACGTCCGCGTCCACGGCGCTGTCATCGACGGTCACCGCGATCGACAGCCGGTCCGGCTCGGCGATCATCGAGGCGCCGAGGCTCTGGCAAAGCTGGGTCAGATATGTCTTGAGCTCCACATTGCCGCCCTTGGAGGTGGACAATTGCCGCTGCAGGGCCGCGATCGACATGACCCGGTGATGGGCGTTGTGGAGGTGGCCGCGCACTTCCTCCGACTGAACCCGGCGCGCGCTCTGCATGAGCACGCTGGCGATGATCTGCAGGCTGTTTGCCACGCGATGCTGAACTTCCTGCATCAGCATCGCATTGTCGCGAACGAGATCGTTGTTCAGCCGCGTTTCGGCGCGCGCGTCGGTGACGTCGGTGACCGCCAGCAGAAGCCGGACATGATCCTTGTCGCCATCATCGAGCGTGCGCGCATGGACGACCAGTTGCCGCGTCTTCTGATCTGGCCGCTTCAGGTCGATTTCGTAGGCCGAGATCTGCGCCTTGCCCGAAGCGGTCGCCTTGAGCAGCGATGCAAGCGTCGGCATCGCCCATTCGCCATTGCCAAGCGCGTCGAGGCGTTTACCGGGAACCGTCGCCGGATCGATGTCGAATGCCCGGCAGAACGATGCGCTCGCCGCAATGACACGCTGGTCTTCGGACAGGAAAAGCAGCGGCTCGTTCGACGACACCACAACGGCCAGCGTGCTGGCCGCTTCGAAAAATTCAGTCGGTCTGTTTGTCATTGTCTGGCCCTCAAGGGCCGGAGACTCGCGAAGCAAGTCATTACTCGGCAGGAATGCCGTCAACTGGAACTCTGAAGCCAACACTCCACTGCACCATATCACATCCGGCGCATATCGGCACCATGCTAAATTTCGCAGGTGCAGCATCGCGGCCGCATGAGGGCAAGATGGAGACGAAAGTCCTGTGCCCCGCCGACCCTCCCCATCGAGGGGAGGGCAAGGGGTGGTCGACGCCTCCCTCAGCAATACACCGTCTGCACCGTCGTATATTCCTTGAGCCCTTCCTCGCCGAATTCCACCCCGATGCCGGACGACTTGACCCCGCCGAAGGGCGCGTTGGGCTGGATGGCGCCGTGCTTGTTAACCCAAGCCGAGCCGCATTCGAGCTGGAGCGCCAGGTCGCGCGCCTTCTGCACGTCAGCCGACCAGACCGAGCCGCCGAGCCCGTGCGGGTTGTCGTTGGCCTTGTCGATGATGGTGTCGAGGTCGTGGTAGCGGATGATCGGCAGGACCGGGCCGAACTGCTCCTCGTCGACGAGCCTGACCCCGTGGTCGACATCGGCCACAAAAGTGATCGGATAGAAATAGCCCGCTCCCGGACGCGGCGCGCCGCCGGTCAAGACGCGCCCGCCGCGCGCCTTTGCATCCTCGACCAGCTCGACCACGCGGTTGAACTGCATCTCGTTCTGGATCGGACCGAGCACGTTCTTCTCGTCTAGCCCGTCGCCCATCGGCACGTTTTCGGCCAGCGTCACCAGCTCGCGGCAGACCTCGTCATAGATCGAGTCATGCACATAGAGCCGCTTGAGCGCGGCGCAGGTCTGGCCGGTATTGATGAAGGCGCCCCAGAAGATGCCTTCGGCGATCTGCTTGGGGTCGGCGTCGGGCAAAACGATGCCGGCATCGTTGCCTCCGAGTTCCAGCGTGAGCCGCTTCAGCGTCTCGGCCGAGGAACCCATGATCTTCTTGCCGGTGGCGATCGAGCCGGTGAACACCATCTTGTCGATGCCGGGATGGGCCGACATGGCCGCCCCGATCTCGTCCGGCCCGGTCACCACGTTGACGACGCCGGCCGGCAGCACCTCGTTCATCAATTCGACCAGCCTTATGGTGGAAAGCGGCGTATAGGGCGACGGTTTGATGACCACCGTGTTGCCGGTGCGCACTGCCGGCAGGATGTGCCAAACCGCGATCAGCATCGGCCAGTTCCACGGCGTGATCGAGCCCACCACGCCGATCGGCTTGCGGTGCAGTTCGACCCGGCCCTCATTGTTGTCCTGGATCACTTCGGGGCTGAGTTCCAGATCGGCGGTGTAATGCGCCCACCCGGCGGAGCCCGCCGATTCGAAGCGGGAGCCGGGGCCGCTCAGCGGCTTGCCCTGTTCGGCCGTGATCAGCCGGGCGAGTTCCTCCGCATGCTCCTCGATCTTGGCCGCGATCGCATGGCAGGCTTGCTTGCGCTCGGCGTCGGGCGTGAGGCTCCAGCTCTGGAACGCCCGGCGCGCCGCCTCGACCGCATCGTCGAGATCGGCCGTCGAGCCCATCGGCATGCGGCCGACCTCTTCGCCGGTGGCGGGGTTCTTGACCGGCAGATAGTCGCGCGCCCAGCGCTGTTTGCCGTCGATGATCATCGCATATCCGTCGTTCATGCCCGTTCCTCCCGAAATCGCGTTCTTGGCACTGCCGGCCGTCGTCGCCTTTGCCGCGACGGGCTTCGGCGCATCGCCGCGCCAGGCGGTGTAGGCGACCGTGTGATCCTTCTCGCCGCCCATCTTCTCGCAGGCCTTGCGCCACCATTTGGCCGTCCGCTTGACCAGCGGCATGCCGCCGCCCGTCTCTTCGGCCAGGTCGGCTGCGATGCCCACATCCTTGGTCAGAAGCGAGAGCGCGAAGCCCGAGGCGAACTCGCCGGTCAGCACCTGGCTCTTGATCGTGCTTTCGGTGGAGAAATTGCGCCCCGTCGAGACGTTGATCACGTCGAGCGCGACGGCGGGATCGAGGCCGAAGCGCTCGCCCACGATCAGCGCTTCCGAGGCGGCGGCAAAGCCGGCTGCCGCGACATAGTTGTTCAGCGCCTTCAGCGCGTGGCCCGACCCGATCCCGCCGGTCTCGAACACCTTCTGCCCCATCGCCATCAGCACGGGCCGCGCGCGTTCCAGCGCGCTCTTGTCGTCGGTGCCCGCCATGATGGAGAGCGTGCCGGAGATCGCCCGCGGCACCGCGCCCGAGACCGGCGCGTCGATGAAGACGATACCCTTTTGGGCCAGCGCTGCGGCGATCTCGCGCGATCCCATCGGCTCCGAGGAGCTCATGTCGACCACGAGGCTTCCGCGCGCAAGCGACGCGGCCAGCCCGCCATCCTGCTCCAGCAGCACCTTCTTCACGATCGCGCCCGTCGGCAGCATGGTCACGACGAGGTCGCAGCCGCGGCCGAGCTCGGCCAGGCTGGTGGCGGCACTCGCCCCGATCGCGGCGGCATGGCGCTTGGCGAGTTCGCTGTCGGCGTCGTAGACGGTCAGCTTGAAGCCGGCCTTGGCCAGGTTCGCCGACATCGGCGCGCCCATATTGCCGAGCCCGACAAAGCCGATGCGGTCCTTCGTGGCTTCGAGCTTTTGTTCCGGCGCCAGCTGGTCGAGCACCTCCTCCGAGGCGCGCATGGCGTCGACCATCAGCGGGATGCCGCAATAGAGGAAGGCGTGCACCATCATCTCGCGGATTTCCTCGCGGGAAACCCCATTGGCCAGCGCACCCTTGGTGTGGATCTTGATCTCGTGCTGGCGACCCATCGCCGTCAGCATGGCCAGCGTCAGCAGGCTGCGGGTCTTCAGGTCGAGGACGGGGCGCTGCCACACCTCGCCGAAGCAGATGCGGGTGACGATGTCCTGCATCGGCGCCAGATAGGGCGACGCATTGTCGACCTGCATTTCCGCGCCTTCCGGCCCGAACATCTTGCGCCTGAGATCCAGACCCTTTTCGAAATTGCTCTTGGACATGCGTTTCCTCCCGGTTCTGCCAAGCCGTGGAGGGCCGCCGCGTTTTGCACGCGTCGGTTCTCCTCCCGTTTACCCAGACTGCGCCGCGCGCTTGCATCGATCAATGCCATGGGATTGATTGCTGCCATGAAGAATTTCGATGCAGGCGATCTCGACTTCCGTGCGCTCCGGACTTTGAAGCTGGTGCGTGATCTTGGCTCCTTCACGGCGGCCGCCGAGCGGCTGGGCCAGAACCAGTCGACAATCAGCTATGCGGTCGGCCGGCTGCGCGAAATATTCGACGATCCGCTCTTCGTGCGCGAGGGCAGGGGGATCGCCCCCACGCCACGCTGCGAGGAGATCGTGGCCGGGATCGAGCGGCTGTTCGACCAGCTGGCGGAGCTCGCCGAGCCGGCCCTATTCGATCCCTCGGCCGCTTCGAACGAGATCACCATCTCCTGCAATCATTATGAGCGCTCGGTCATCCTGCCTGCCGTCATCCGCCGGCTGCGCGCGGAGGCCCCCAATCTCAAGCTGCGGGTCATCCAGGCGCGGATGGAGGGCCACCGGCAGTTGCAGAAGGGCCAGTGCGACCTGCTTCTGTCGCCGGTCGCCGCCGAATTCGACGGCCTGTTCCGCCGCCGCCTGATCGAGGACCGCTATGTCTGCGTGCTCGACCCGTCCAATCCGCTGGCCTCCGGCCCGCTCGGCTTCGAGGCCTATGCCGCGGCCGCGCATGTGTTCATCTCCTATGAGGGCACATGGCGACCGAGCTACCGCGACCTTATAGAGGCACGCGGAATCGCGCCGCGCATGGTCATCGACCTGCCGAGTTCCGGCGAGATCGGCCGGCTGATTGCCGGCACCGATCTGGTGGCCACGGTGACCAAGCTGATCGCGGAGAGTTTTGACGACGAGTTGGTGATCCGGCCGGGTCCCTTCGACAGCCGCATCCTGATCCACCAGTTCTGGACCACACGCACCCATCACTCGCGCGTCCACGGCTGGCTGCGCGATCTCGTGGCCGAAGAGGCCGCGCGGCTCGAGCGCGCGGCCGCACGTCTTCAGCCGCGCGAGGCGAAGGCGGTCAGCGACTGACGCAAGGGTGCGATCGCTTCCATGATCGTGCCTCCCGACGACACGTTTGACAGGATGCCTTCCACCTTCGGCTGGATGAAGGCGTCGAGATCGTTCCAGTGGATCGGCCTGTCCTTGGCCGGCGCGCCCGAAGCGGCCTCGCGTGCCGCGACATAGAGCGCAGCCGTGCCGTCCGACAGCACCTCGCGTGCATCGTAGCTGTCGGCGATCAGCTTGGCCCTGAGCTCGACCGCCTGCACGCCGACCAGCAGCGCCATCGACAGATAGTGCTCCAGCACGTCCAGGCTCTCGCGTGCCAGATTGGCGGCGTTCATGGCCTGGCTGTTGATGTTCTGGTTGAACTGGTCGGCATGGGTGGGGAAACGGTCCACCACCGACTGACCGTAGAAGGAGATGAGCGGCATCATCTGGTTGCCGCCGATCTGCAGCGACTTGAAGCCGACATTGGTGCCGGCTTCCATGTTGCCGACCAGGGAGGGGCTGAGCCCGTAGCTGAACTCCGGGGTGAAGAGCAGCGAGATCTGCGCGTCGACATGCTTGGCCATCAGGCCGATCAGGAAGCGAACCGAATCCATCGCGACGCCGGTATATTGAGCGAGGAAATTGCCGGTGTGCAGCACCTCGCCCGTATCGGGATCGATCAGCGGGTTGTCGTTCGCGCAATTGGCCTCGACCTCGATCTGGCCGGCCGCCGTCGCCAGGCCGTCGACGATTGGGCCCATGAATTGCGGCATGCAGCGCAGCGAGTAGCGGTCCTGGACGAGCTTGCCGATGCGGTGGGCGCGCTCGCCGCCCGCCTCCGAGCGAATGACCTTGGAGCCCGTCAGAAGCGCGGCCATCTGCTCCGCCGTCCAGACCTGGCCAGGATGCGGCTTCATGGCGTGGATGAAGGGGGCGAAGCTCTGGTCGGTGGCGAGCATGGCCTGCGCGTAGAGCGCGTGGATGCCGATGGTCAGCGCGGTGAGGTCGAGCGCGCGCGCCATGGAATTGGCGGCGATGCCGGTACAGGCGCCGGTCCCGTTGTTGAGCGCCAGCCCTTCCTTCGGTCCGGGCTCGAGCGGCTTCAGGCCCATCCGGTCGAGCGCCGTGTGGGAATCGAGATCCTCGCCACCCATCTCGACCTTGAAGTCAGGCGCAAGCCCGAGCACCGCACCGGCGATATAGGAGAGCGGCACGAGGTCGCCGGACGCGCCGATCGAGCCGCGCTGGTGCACATGAGGATGGGCGTCCGCATTCAGGAAGGCGACAAAACGTTCGACGATCTCGAGCCGGATGCCCGAGGCCCCTTTCATCAGCGAATTGGCCCGAAGCAGCATCGCGGCCCGGACATCCTCGGCAGGCAGGCGCGGGCCGGTGGTGCTCTTGTGGTGCCACATGGCGATGCGCTGCACCTCGACCAGCTGTTCGTGGCTGACATACTGGTCGGCCATGCCGCCGAAGAGCGTCGTGACGCCGTAGACCTGCTCGCCCTTGTCCAGCGCGTCTTGGATGACGGCGCGCGAGCGATGCATGCGGTCGATGATGACGGGGTCGTCGGTGAGCGCGACCTTCGCGCCTTTAGCCACGGCCCTGATGTCGGTGATGCTGAGCCCGTCGCCGCTGATGATGATGGTCATGATGAAGCCTCCGCTGATGTCTGGCGACAGATTATGCATGGCGCGCGGTCATTTCATGGCTTTCGAAGCGCCCGGATCGGCGCTAATGATCATGATATGACCCAGAATGGCGACGACATGACATGAAGATGACCGACCTGGCTGCCGCGGACTTGCGGATATTGTCGGAACTGCAAAAGGACGGCAGCCTCTCCAACGTGGCGCTGGCCGAGCGGATCGGCATGTCACCGAGCCCGTGTCTGCGACGGGTCAAGCAGCTTGAGGGCGCCGGCTTCATCTGCCGATACGCCGCGCTTCTGGACGGACCCCGGCTCGGCCTTGGTCTCACCGCCTATGTCGAGGTCAAGGTGCCGCAGGTCACCGGCGACGACATCGTCGCGCGCTTCAAGCAAGCCGTCATGCGCGAGCCCGCGATCACCGGCTGCTTCGTGACGGCCGGCCAGTTCGACTTCCTGTTGCGCGTCGTGGTGGCCGATATCGATGCCTATTCCACCCTCGCGCAGAACGTGCTCCTGAAACTGCCCGGCGTGCAGGACATCCGCACCAGCTTCGTGCTCGAAGCGGTGAAGGACACCACCGAACTTCCCATTGCCCGCGCGCAAGCTGCACGCTAGACCGCAAGCATGACCGCTACCCGGACCTCATCGTTGCGCATCGCCGTTGCCCAGCTCAATCCCGTCGTCGGCGACATCGCCGGCAATCTCGCCAAAGCGCGCGCAGCCCGCAAAGAGGCGGCCGGGCAGGGGGCCGATCTTGTCCTCTTCACCGAACTCTTCATCGCCGGCTATCCGCCGGAGGATCTGATCCTGAAGCCGGCCTTCGTGAAGGCCTGCGAGGAAGCCGTCGACGCGCTGGTAGCCGACACGGCGGATGGCGGTCCGGCCATCGCCATCGGCACGCCGCTGAAGCGTTCGAGCGGCCTGCATAACGGCCTCGTTGTCGCCGATGCCGGCGAAAGGCTGGCCGAGCGGTTCAAGATCGACCTGCCCAATTACGGCGAGTTCGACGAGAAGCGCGTGTTCCAGGCCGGACCCGAGATCCAGGGTCCGGTCGGTGTACGGGGCGTGCGTATCGGTTTCCCGATCTGCGAGGACATTTGGGGCGATCTCGGCATCTGCGAGACGCTGGCCGAGAGCGGGGCGGAAATCCTGCTCGTGCCCAACGGCTCGCCCTATTACCGCGGCAAGGTCGACATCCGCCAGCAGGTCGTGGTGCGGCAGGTGGTCGAGAGCGGACTGCCGATCCTCTACGCCAACCAACTCGGCGGCCAGGACGAACTGGTCTTCGACGGCGCGTCCTTCGCGCTGCAGGCCGACCGCAGCCTGGCCTTCCAGGCGCCGCAATTCGAGGAAGGTCTCTTTCTTACCGTCTGGGAGAGGAACGGCGAGGAGTGGCGCTGCGTCGAAGCGCCCGTTGGCGCGATTCCGCAGGCTGAGGAGGCTGACTACAGCGCCTGCATGCTCGGCCTGCGCGACTATGTCGACAAGAACGGCTTCAGGGACGTGGTGCTCGGCCTGTCGGGCGGCATCGATTCAGCCATCTGCGCGGCACTTGCCGTCGACGCGCTCGGCGCCGATCGTGTGCGCACGCTCATGATGCCCTATCGCTATACGTCGAAGGACTCGCTGAGGGATGCCGAGGACTGCGCCCGTGCGCTGGGCATTCGCCACGACACCGTGGCGATCGCGGAACCCGTCGAGGGTTTCACAGAGGCATTGTCCCGGCTGTTTGCGGGCACGGAAACGGGCGTGACCGAAGAGAACCTTCAGAGCAGGGCACGCGGCACGATCCTGATGGCGGTGTCCAACAAGTTCGGCTCCATGGTGGTGACCACCGGCAACAAGTCGGAAATGTCGGTCGGCTATGCCACGCTTTATGGCGACATGAATGGCGGCTTCAACCCGATCAAGGACCTCTACAAGATGCAGGTCTACGCCCTGTCGCGCTGGCGCAACGCGCATCTGCCGAAGGGCGCGCTTGGTCCCCTCGGCGAGGTGATCCCCCGGAACATCATCGACAAGGCACCTTCGGCCGAGTTGCGCCCCGATCAGACAGACCAGGATTCGTTGCCACCCTATCCGGTGCTTGACGACATTCTCGAATGCCTTGTCGAAGGCGAGATGGGCGTCGACGAGATCGTTGCGCGCGGCCACGACCGCGAACTGGTCCATCGGATCGAACATCTGCTCTATATCGCCGAGTACAAGCGCCGCCAGGCCGCGCCAGGCGTGAAGATCACCCGCAAGAATTTCGGCCGCGACCGACGCTATCCGATCACCAATCGCTTCCGCGACCGTTCGTGACGTCGAAGGCCGCGCCGCGGGCGTTTCGCGTTTGGCAGAACCGGGATTTATTGAGGCTTTACGACAATTTAAGCGGTTTGATCTTACTGCTGGATCAGGCAGGGGGACAATGATGAACCGGCTTCTGGCAGGACTGACGTCTGGCGACTCCAACCCCGATCTTATCCGCGCGCAGCTCGACGCGTTTCTGCGTCAGCTACCCCTTCTGCACCTGACCCTGCTCGTCAGCATCATCTGCATCGCGGCAATCTTCTTCGGCCATGCACCCGACTACCTGACCCTCTATGTGCCGGCAGCCCTGATGGCCGTCTTCTTCTTGCGCGCGATGAGCTTGCGGCGCATCCGGACAGAAGCGGTGGACGATCGCACCGCGCAGCGGGTCCTGCGTGTCATCGCGGTACTGGCGGTCCTGCTCGCCGCAAGTTTTGCGGCATGGTCGCTTGCCCTGTTGCCCCACGGGGAAGAACAACAGAAGCTGCACGCGCTCTTCTTCATGTGCATCGCCGCGATCTGCACCATCTTCTGCCTTGCCCACGTGCGCGCTGCCGTCTTCACGATCATCGCGCTCATCATTGGGCCCATCGTTCTGTATTTCGGCAGTTCCGGCCATCCGATCTTCACGGCCATGGCCATCAACATGGCTTTCGTCGTGGCAGCGATGGTCTACGTGCTGCAGACAAACCACCGCACCCTCACCGCCATGGTGGGTTCGCAGAAGGAACTCTCCGCCACCCAGGCCCAGGCCTCCTGCCTGTCGGACGAAAATCTGCGGCTCGCGCATCTCGACAGCCTGACCGGCCTGCCCAACAGGCGACAGTTCTTCGCCCGGCTTGAAGAGAGGTTCGATCTCGCCAGCCAGGATCCATGCCACGGATTTGCGGTCGCCTTGATCGATCTGGACGGGTTCAAGCCCGTCAACGACCTCTACGGCCACGGCGTCGGCGACAAGGTGCTACTTGAGGTCGGAGAGCGCCTTCAGGCCTTTGCCAGCGACTCGATCTTCGTCGCACGGCTCGGCGGCGACGAGTTCGGCTTGATGATGGATGGCACCGCCCCGGATTCCGAGCTGACCGATCTGGGCCAGGCCGTGTGCACGGCACTCCAGCAGCCCTACGAGCTTCCCGAAGCCCTGGTGAAACTGTCGGCCAGCATCGGGCTGGCTGCCCACGGGACGGACCAGGAAAGCCCCCGGCAGCTCATGGAACTGGCCGACTATGCACTCTACGAGGCAAAGCAGCACCATCGCGGCAGCACCATCCTGTTTTCCGAAGGCCTGGATATTCAGCTTCGCGAGATGATGCAGCTCGACCTGGAACTGCGCGGGTCCGATCTGGAATCCGATTTCGGCCTTGAGTTCCAGCCCGTCGTGGACGCCGACAGTGGACGCGTGATCGCGTTCGAGGCGCTCGCGCGCTGGAGCAGCCCCTCGCGTGGACCGGTGTCTCCGGCGGTCTTTATTCCCATCGCCGAGCGCACGGACACCATCAACAAGATCACGCCGATCCTGTTCGGCCGGGCACTGGAGGCGGCTGCCCAATGGCCGCGGGACGTTTCGATCTCGTTCAACCTATCCGTCCGGGACATCATGTCGCCGTCGGCGCTGATGGAACTGATCGACCGGATCGACAGGAGCGGCATCGACCCGTCGCGCATCATTCTGGAGATCACAGAAACCGCGCTGATGCTTGACTTCGAGGTGGCCGTGGATGCGCTCGAGCTCCTGAAGCAGAGGGGCGTCCAGATCGCGCTCGACGATTTCGGGACGGGCTATTCCAGTCTCGGCTACGTGCACCGCCTGCCGCTCGACAAGATCAAGATCGACCGCAGCTTCCTGGCGGACATCGACAGCAATCCCGTGTCGCTCAGCATCGTCAAGACGATCATCGACCTGTCGCGCAACCTTGGCCTGGGCTGCGTTGCGGAGGGCATGGAGACGCGGGCCCAGGTCGAGATCCTGCGCACGCTCGGTTGCGAGGCCATGCAGGGCTACTTCTTCAGCCGGCCTGTCGCGCTCACCCAGACCGGACCGCTCGCGCTCTCGGGTTTTGCGATGCAGGTCAGCTGAATTGGACGGGTGAAATCTCGGCGCGGGACTGGTGGCGGTACGGCCGATCGTGTAGCCCCTTGCCTCGGCGGCAGGCGCCGGACATCGCGCCGGGAATGATCCGTCAGCGTCGAGTGTCCCAATGCGATTCCATACGTTTCTTTTCGAGAACGCGCGCTGGCTTGCCGGCGGGTTTCTGCTGACCTTTTTTTCGTCTTACGGGCAGACCTTCTTCATCGCGCTGTCGGCCGGCGACATCCGGCTGGAATACGGCCTTTCCCATGGCGGCTTCGGCGGTCTCTACATGGTCGCCACGATCGCGAGCGCGGCCACGCTGCCTTTTCTCGGGCAGATCGTCGACCGGCTCTCGCCGCGCGGCGTCACGCTGATCGTCGTGCCTATGCTGGCATTGGCCGCGCTGATGATGGCCGTTTCCCATCACATCGTCCTTCTGTTCATCGCCATCTATCTTCTGCGCCTGTTCGGGCAGGGCATGATGACCCAGAACGCGGCCACGGCGATCGCGCGCTGGTTCGTGGCCCAGCGCGGCCGGGCGATGTCGGTGACGGTAATCGGGGTCAATGCCGGCGAGGCGGTCTTTCCCTTGCTCTTCGTGCTGGTGGCGGGTCTGTGGGGCTGGCGCAATGCGTGGCTGCTCGGTGCTGCCTCGCTGCTCCTGGTCGCGCTGCCGGCCATCTCGGGCCTGGTGAAGGTCTCGCGTGCGCCGCGCGCTTCCGATCCGCCGGTCAAAAAAGTCCGCGCGCGCGACTGGACGCGTGGCGAGGTGATCCGCGATCCGCTCTTCTATCTGGTGCTGCTCGGCGTGCTGGCGCCCGGCTTCATCGGCACCACCATCTTCTTCCACCAGATCTATCTCGTCGATCTGCGCGGCTGGTCGCTGGAGATATTTGCCTCGTCCTTCACCTTCATGGCCGTCACGACCGTGACCTTCGCGCTGGTTGCCGGGCAGCTTGTCGATCGTTACTCGGCCATCGCGCTTCTGCCGAGCTTCCTTTTTCCGCTGGCCGCCGCCTGTCTCGCGCTGGGTGTGCTCCAGCCGCAATGGACTGCCTTTCTGTTCATGGGGCTGCTGGGCCTCTCATACGGCTTTCAGCACACGCTCTTCGGGGCGCTGTGGCCGGAGATCTACGGTCTGCGACATCTGGGCGCGATACGTGCGATGACGGTGGCCATGGGCGTGCTGGCGACGGCGGTGGGGCCGGGTCTGACCGGGATGCTGATCGATTCCGGCGTCTCCTATCCTGCCCAGATCGTTGTGATGGGGCTCTACTGCCTCATGGCGGGCGTGCTGATGATCTTCGTCTCGCGACGCCTGAAGGCGCGCGCCTTGTCTTCGCCCGAGCCTTCGGCTAGTCCCGCCCCATGACAGTCACCGTCCGTTTCGCACCATCGCCCACCGGCCGCATCCACATCGGCAATGCACGCACGGCGCTGTTCAACTGGCTTTACGCGCTCAGGCATGGCGGACGCTACATCCTGCGTTTCGACGATACCGACCGCGAGCGCTCCAGGCCGGAATATGCCGAGGCGATCGCAGCAGATCTGAAATGGCTCGGCGTGCAGCCGCACGATACCGCCTACCAGTCGCGGCGCTTTGCCCTGTATGACGCGGCGGTGGACAAGCTGAAGCAGGCCGGGCTGCTCTACGCCTGCTACGAGACGCCCGAGGAACTGGAGCGTCGCCGCAAGCTGCGCCTGTCGCGGCGGCTGCCGCCGGTCTATGGCCGAGAGGCGCTGCGGCTGAGCGATGCGGACAAGGCAGGTTTCGAGGCCGAGGGGCGCAAGCCCCACTGGCGTTTCCTGCTGCCCAATTTCGACGCTGATCCGCATCAGACCCGGCGCACCGAGATCCACTGGGAGGATGTGGTGCGCGGTCGCCAGACGGTCGACTTGGCCTCCATCTCCGATCCCGTGCTCGTGCGCGAAGACGGGACCTATCTCTACACGTTGCCTTCGGTGGTCGACGATATCGAGATGGGCGTCAGCCACGTGATCAGGGGCGACGACCACATCACCAATACGGGCGCGCAGATCGCCATCTTCGAGGCGCTCGGCGCCGAGGCACCTTGCTTCGGGCACCACAATCTCCTGACGGCGGCCGACGGCACGGGGTTGTCCAAGCGTTCGGGTGCGCTCTCGATCGGCGCCTTGCGCGACAGCGGACTGGAGCCCATGGCGATCGCCTCGCTGGCCGTGCTGACGGGCGGCTCGGAAAGCATCGAAGCGGTGACGAGCCTGGACGTGCTGGCGACACGCTTCGAACCGGCTCAGGCCTCCAAATCGGCGGCCAGGTTCGACCCGGCGGATCTGTGGGCGCTCAACCGCACGCTGATCCATGCCATGCCCTTCGACAGGGCGGCTCCGCGCTTGGCTGCGCTTGGCATCGAGGGGGAGCAGTCCGAAGCCTTCTGGCTGGCGGTCCGCGACAACCTCGACAAACTGGCCGATGCCGCGGATTGGTGGCGCATCGTCACACAGGCGCCAGACCGGGAGAGCGAGCTTTCCGAGGAAGATCGGGAGTTCGCCCGCGAGGCCTTCGCCCTGCTGCCGCCCGAACCGTGGGACGAGACGACCTGGAAGGCCTGGACGGAAGCCGTGAAGCAGGCGACCGGGCGCAAGGGCAGGGCAATGTTCATGCCGCTGCGGGTAGCGATCACCGGGCGCGATAAGGGTCCTGAGATCGCAAATCTATTGCCTCTTCTGGGGCGGGCAGGAACGTTGGCCCGACGACCCTGACCGGCCGGTCCGCGGGCGCGTCCTGGACAGGCCGCTGGGCAGCTGTCGTGGTCTCGTCGACCGGAGGCTCATCGTCGGGCAATGCCGCAGGTTCCGCCGAAGGGGCGGGGCCGGCTGCACGCTCTTCCTGGATGAGGAAGGAGCCCGACCGCAAGGTCGAAGCTGACGCCATATGCGCGTCTCTGGCTTCCGGGTCGGCCTCCGCCGCACCGAAAGTTGTCCACCCTTCGCCGCCGGCCAGCACCTCATACCCGCGCTCCGCCGCGCAACCGCAATTGGCCGGCCGCTCCCAGCTCGCCTGCCGATATCGAAACGCGTTTTCGCCCTCGCGGTAGGAAATGCCCGTGGGCACCGACACCATGTCGTCCGATTCCTGGCCCGGGAAGCGGTGGAAATGAAGCTGGACTTCCGTGCCCGGGCAGCGCGCCGCGCACAGCTTCTCGTCGCGTTCGAACAGCGAGCGCGGCGTGGAATGCGATATCGGGAAGAAGAAGCCGTCGCACATGCGCACGCACATCGTGCGGTAGCGCGCGCCGGTCTCGGCTGCCGCCGCCTGGCTCATATTGGCTCGGGAGGCCGGCTGGCCGCTGATGGTGACAGTAGACGCGGCCTGTGTCTCCGTGCGGGCGGCAGCGGCGCATCCCTCTGCACTCATCTGGGCCGACAGGCGGGTGCGTTCCGCCTGGAGGCCTGCCGAGGAGCCGAAGCGCTGGCGTGTATGCTGCAGGTCGGCAAGATTCTGGCGCATCCGCTGGACGGTGGCGTCCAGGCCGGCACAGACGGCACCGCGGGCGACGTCGCAGCCGGCGCGGCGGACCTGATCCTCGGCCTTGCGCAGTTCTCCCTGCTGGGCGGCGATCGCGGTGTCGTAGCGGGCGATTTGCTGGGGGTCGGTTCGGCTGCCGGCACCGAGCGCCGCGAACTGGGCTTCGAGCTGGCGGCAATAATCACCAGGCTGGGCGATGGCCATGCCCGGCAGGGCCATGCCGCCGAGCAAGGCGGCCGTCAGGCCGGTGCGGAGAAGGCGCAAGCCGCGCAAGAAGACGATTCGCTGCAACATGGCGAAACGTCTAGTCGATTCTGGTTAACCGCCCTTTACCCGGCAAGCGTCAGGCCAACAGCGCTGCGGCCTCGCCGGCCTGCTGGGCGGCCACCACGGCCAGCGCGGTCATGTTGACGATACCGCGGGAAGTGACCGATGGGGTCAGGATATGCGCCGGGCGCGCCGTGCCGAGCAGGATAGGCCCCACATGCAGCGCTTCCGTCATCGTCTTCACGGTCGTGAGCGTGATGTTGGCCGCGTCGAGCGACGGGAAAACCAGAAGGTTGGCTTCCCCCTTCAGCAGCGAGTTCGGGTAGACGCGGCTGCGCTGGATTTCGGAAATCGCAGCGTCGCCGTGCATTTCGCCATCCGTCATCAGGTCGGGGGCCATCTCGCGCAGCATCGCGGCTGCCTCGCGCATCTTGATGGCGCTTTTGGAATCGCGCGAACCGAAATTGGAGTGGGACAGGAGGGCGGCCTTCGGCGTGATGCCGAAACGGCCGATTTCCTCGGCAGCCAGAATCGTCATCTCGGCTATTTCGCGGGCGCCGGGCTCGACCGAGACATAGGTGTCGGTAAAGAACGTGGCGCCGCGCTGCGAGATCAGCATGGACAGGGCCGACAGGTCGCTGACGCCCTCGCGCTTGCCGATCAGCTGGTCGACCAGGCGCAGGTGCCGCTCGTAGCGGCCTTCGAGACCGCAGATCATGGCGTCGGCCTCGCCGCGCAGCATCGAGAGGGCGGCGATGACGGTCGTGTTCGTCCGCACCAGCGTGCGCGCGGCCTCCGGGGTGACACCCCGACGACCCGCCGTTCGGATCAGGAGGTCCACATAGTCGCGATAGCGCGGATCGTCTTCGGGATTGACGATGTCGAAATCCTTGCCAGGCCGGATCTTGAGGCCGTAGCGCTTCAGCCGGGTTTCCACCACATAGGGGCGGCCGATCAGGATCGGCTGGCCAAGGCCTTCCTCGAGCACAACCTGGGCTGCCCGCAGCACACGCTCGTCCTCGCCGTCGGCATAGATGACGCGCTTGTTCTCCGCCGCGCGCGCGGCCGAGAAGACCGGTTTCATGACGAGACCGGAACGGAACACGAAGCGGTTGAGCCTATCGATATAGGCGTCCATCTCGGCGATGGGCCGCGTGGCGACTCCCGAGGTCATGGCAGCTTCGGCAACGGCGGGCGCGATGCGCAGGATGAGACGGGGATCGAAGGGGGAGGGGATTAGATAATCCGGCCCGAAGATCGGCGTCTCTCCCGAATAGGCGCGTGCGGCCACATCCGAAGGCTCCTCCCGCGCGAGCCCGGCAATGGCATGCACGGCCGCCATCTTCATCTCTTCATTGATCGCGGTGGCGCCCACATCGAGCGCGCCGCGGAAAATGTAGGGGAAGCACAGCACGTTGTTGACCTGGTTGGGATAGTCCGAACGCCCGGTGCAGACCATGGCGTCCGGCCGGGCCGCGCGGGCCGCCTCCGGCATGATCTCGGGCACGGGATTGGCGAGCGCCAGCACGAGGGGTTTCTCGGCCATGTTCGCCAGCATCTCGGCCTTGAGTACGCCTGCCGCCGAAAGCCCCAGGAAGACGTCCGCCCCGCCGATCACCTCGGCAAGCGTCCGCGCCTGCGTGTCCTTCAGATACGGACCCTTCCAGCGGTCCATCTCTTCGACGCGCTCCCGGTAGACGACCCCGTGCCGGTCGGTCAGCCAGATATTGTCTGGACGTGCACCGAGGGTGACGAGCAGGTTGACGCAGGCAAGGGCGGCGGCGCCGGCACCCGAAGTCACGATCTTGACGTCCTCGATCTGCTTGCCGGCCAGTTCCAGCGCATTGAGCACGGCGGCCGCGACGATGATCGCCGTCCCGTGCTGGTCGTCGTGAAAGACGGGAATGCGCATGCGCGCCTTCAACTGCTCCTCCACCTCGAAGCATTCTGGCGCCTTGATGTCTTCAAGATTGATGCCGCCGAAGGTCGGTTCGAGCGCGGCAATGGCCGAAACCATCGCATCAATGCCTGGCGCGTCGATCTCGATGTCGAAGACGTCGATGCCGGCGAACTTCTTGAACAGCACCGCCTTGCCCTCCATCACGGGCTTGGAGGCGAGCGGGCCGATATTGCCGAGGCCGAGTACGGCGGAGCCGTTGGAGACCACGCCGACAAGGTTCTGGCGCGCCGTGTAGTCGGCTGCGCGGGCAGGGTCCTCGTGGATGGCGAGGCAGGGCGCCGCCACGCCCGGCGAATAGGCCAGCGCCAGGTCGCGCTGGTTGCCGAGCGGTTTGGTCGCCTGGATCTCAAGCTTACCGGGCCGCGGATTGGAGTGATAGAAAAGCGCGGCGTCATCCAGGACGGAGGCTTCCGGCTTCTGCTTTTCCTTGCTCATCGAATTCCCCGCCTGGCATTCCCTTGGGCCGTTAGGCCGCGACGACCTTTTGACGCTGTTCCCCGAGTCCTGCAATGCCGAGCCGCATCTCGTCACCGGCTTTGAGGAAACGCTGCGGCTTCATGCCCATGCCGACGCCGGGTGGCGTGCCCGTTGTGATGATGTCGCCCGGCTCGAGTGCCATGAATTGCGAGACATAGGACACGATGTGGGCGACCGGGAAGATCATCGTCCTGGTGTTGCCGGTCTGACAGCGCTCGCCATTCACGTCGAGGAACATGTCGAGGTCCTGCGGATCGGCGATCTCGTCGGCGGTCACCAGCCACGGACCCAACGGGCCGAAAGTCGGCGCGCTCTTGCCTTTGATCCACTGGCCGCCGCGCTCGGCCTGGAAGGCGCGCTCGGAGACGTCGTTGCAGAGCGCATAGCCCAACACCATGGAAAGAGCCTCATCCTCGTCGACCCCGTGGCAATGCTCGCCGATGATGATGGCGAGCTCGACTTCCCAGTCCGTCTTGGCGGATCCGCGCGGGATGATGACGTCGTCATTGGGACCGCTGAGCGAGCTTGGAGCCTTGGAGAAGATGATCGGCTCGGTCGGGATCGGCATGCCGGATTCCTCGGCGTGGTCGGCATAGTTCAGGCCGATCGCGAGGAAATGGCCGGTGCGCGCGATGGGCGGACCGAGGCGCGTCCCTGCCGGCACCTCCGGCAGGGATGACAAGTCGGCGCGCGTCAGCGTACCCAGCATCAAGGCGGAGAGGGTGTCGGGCGTGAAGTCGGAGACCAGCGAGGAGACGTCGCGGATCGTGCCGTCCGTGTCCAGAACCCCCGGCTTCTCGTGTCCCGTTTCGCCAAAACGCAAGAGTTTCAATTTCTTGCTCCTTTTTCCTGATTCCGCATTCTAGCTCAGAAGGCGCTCGGATAGAGGCCGCCATCGAGCACGATGTTCTGACCGGTAATGTAGCCGGCATGGGCCGAGCACAGGAACGCGCAGGTACTGCCGAACTCGTCCGGAGAACCCAGGCGCCGCGCCGGAATCTCGTTGGCGACCTTTTGCGCCTGCTCCTCCTCGCTCAGTCCCGACTTGCCGGCCGCGAAAGTGATGGTGGAGCGAATGCGGTCGGTGTCGAACTTGCCGGGCAGGATCTGATTGATCGTCACGTTCTTGTCGGCGACCGTGCGGGCCACGCCGGCCAGAAAGGCCGTGAGTCCGGCGCGCGCGCCGGAGGAAAGGTCGAGACCGGGGATCGGCTGGTAGACCGAAAGCGAGGTGATGTTGACGATGCGCCCGAAACCGCGCTCGCGCATCGGGTCGATCACCGCCTTTATCAGTTCGATCGGTGTGACCATGTTCTGCGTGACGCCTTCGAGTATCTGCTCGCGCGACAATTCGCGGAAATCGCGCAAGGGCGGTCCGCCATTGTTGTTGACGAGGATGTCGGGGTCGGGGCAGGCGGCCAGAAGCGCGCGCTGGCCGTCGGGCGACGAGACATCGGTGGCGACCGCGGTGACCCCGACCTTGTGAAGATCGCGGATTTCCTCGGCGGTCGCATTGAGAACCTTCTCGTCGCGGCCGTTGATCACCAGCTCGACACCGGCGGCGGCGAGCGCCATGGCGCAGCCTCGGCCAAGTCCCCGGCTGGAAGCGCAGACGATCGCGCGTTTGCCCCGAATTCCCAGATCCATGCGTCATCTCCCTCAAATTTGGCCCGCAACCTAGCCCGCAAACACCAAAACGCAACCGTCATCAAACCGTGACGTGAATCGCGCCATAGCAAACTGTCTCCAGCGCAACCAATCCGGATCCGCCTCATGACAGCCGTTACCCCCCGCCGCTGCCGCAGCATCTTTCTGTCCGACATCCATCTGGGCTCCAGGGCCGCCAAGGCCGAGTTCGTCGTCGATTTCCTGCGCCATCACGAGGCAGAGCACGTCTATCTCGTCGGCGACATTGTCGATGGCTGGCGGCTCAAGCGGTCGTGGCACTGGCCCCAGGCGCACAATGACGTCGTCCAGAAGCTGCTGCGCATGGGGCGCAAGGGGACCAGGATCACCTATGTCGCGGGCAACCACGACGAATTCCTGCGTGATTTCCAGGGCACGCATTTCGGCGGGATCGAGGTGGTGGACAGCGCGATTCACGATGGAGCCGACGGACGGCGCTATCTCGTCATTCACGGCGACCAGTTCGACTGCGTCGTCCACAATGCGCGCTGGATCGCCTATCTGGGCGATCTCGCCTACGACCTGGCGATCGCCATCAACCGCGCGATCGCCAAGGTGCGCAGCCTGTTCGGCTGGCCCTACTGGTCTTTTTCCTCATGGGCCAAGATCAAGGTGAAGAAGGCGGTCGCCTTTATCAGCGCCTTCCAGGAGGTGGTTGTGCACGAGGCCCGCAAGGCGGGCGCCGAAGGCGTTATCTGCGGCCACATTCACCATGCCGTCATCGAGGATATGGCCGGCATCCGCTACATCAATTCCGGCGACTGGGTGGAAAGCTGCACGGCCGTGGTGGAGGATTTCGACGGCACCTTCTCGATTGTCTCGTGGACTCACGTGAAGAAGCCGGCCGAACCGCCGCAGCTCAGGCTGGCCGACCAGCGCGAAGCTGCCTGACCTTCAGCCCCAGAGCTCGGGCTGGGGTGGTGAAACCATCGAACCCTCATAGGCAAGGGCGGGCTCGCGATCCTTCTCCAGCAACAGCGGGCCGTCGAGGTCGACGAATTCCGCATCCTGTGCCAGCCACAGTGCCGGTGCCATGGCAAGCGACGTGCCGACCATGCAGCCGACCATGATCCCGAAGCCCAGCTCTCGTGCGCGTCCATGCAGGCGGATCGCCTCGGTCAGCCCCCCCGTCTTGTCTAGCTTGATATTCACTGCATCGTAGAGGCCCAGAAGCATGTCCAGATCGTCCGTGCCATGCACGCTTTCGTCGGCGCAGACCGGGACGGGATGCGGGATTCCGGCCAGGATCGCGTCTTGGCCGGCCGGCAGAGGCTGCTCGACCAGCGCGATGCGGCAGCGGGCCGAGGTCAACAGGTGGTGGCGGATGTTGTCGGCCGTCCAACCCTCATTGGCATCGAGGATGATGCGGCTGTCCGGTGCGGCGGCGGCCACCGCCTCGATTCGCGACGTGTCGTCCGCCGTGCCGACCTTGACCTTGAGAAGAGGGCGGTGCGCGTTGCGCGCGGCTTGCGCCGCCATCGCCTCGGGCTCGCCCAGCGAGATTGTATAGGCCGTCTCCAGCGCCCTGGCGGGCGGGCCGCCCAGCGCCGACTGGATATCCAGCGTACCGATCTTGGCCTCCAGATCCCAGAGAGCGCAGTCGATCGCGTTGCGGGCCGCGCCGGCGGGCATGGCCGTCAGCAATTCGTCGCGCGAAAGACCGCCGGAAAGCCTATCGCTCATCGATTCGATCTGCTTCATGACGCTCTCGATCGTCTCGCCGTAGCGGCCGTAGGGCACGCACTCGCCCCACCCGGTCTTCCCGTCCTGGGTCAGGCGGCAGGTGACGACCTCGGCATGGGTCTTGGTGCCCCGCGATATGGCGAAGCCGCCTGCTATGGGAAAACGTTCCGTTTCGACAAAAAGGTCACGCCGCATCAACAATCTCCATTCGGCTGCAAAACCATAAAGTGACAGTCGAGCCTTAAGTCACTAATGAGAAACCATGTTGCTGAAGCGGCAGAAGGAAGCAAGCGACCGGGGCGGGCCACCGTCCGGCAGGCAGGCTCCGCGCATCGAGTTGCGCGAAGCCGATGGCACGCGCTTGTGCCGGTTTTTCGGCGACTGGGAGACGAGTTCAGTAGCCGTCGTCGATGGTGAGCTTCGCAAGCTCGAAAAGAATCTCGATGCGCGGCCGTTGACGATCGACCTGTCGCAGGTCGAGCGTTTCGACACGGCTGGGGCGTGGCTGATCGAACGGCTGGCCACCGCGCAGGCTGACAAGGGCGGGGAAACCACGATCGAGGGTGCCCATCCCGGTGCACAGACGCTGATCGAAGCGGTTCACCATGCGGTGGCAAACCGCGCGCTGGTCGCCCCCGAGGCACGGCCGATCCTGCCCCTGCGCATTCTTGAGGCCATCGGCCGCAGCGTCTACAGGATGCGCGACGATTTCTTCCTCGCCATGCACATTCTCGGTGCGACGATCCGCGGGGCGCAGCTCAAGATGGGCCGGGGCCATGCCGTCAATCCGGCCGCCATCTTCCACCAGATCGACCGCATGGGTGTGGGCGCGATCCCCGTCATCGTCCTGATGTCGTTCATCGTCGGAGCGATCGTGGCCCAGCAGGGCGCTTTCCAGCTGCGCTATTTCGGTGCCGAGATCCTGACCGTCGACCTGGTCTCCATCCTCGTCCTGCGTGAACTGGGCGTGCTGATGACCGCCATTATGGTCGCCGGACGGACCGGCAGCGCCATTACCGCCGAGATCGGATCGATGAAGATGCGCGAGGAGGTCGACGCGCTCACCGTCATCGGCCTCAATCCCGTCGGCGTGCTGGTTTTTCCCAGACTGGTCGCTCTCGTCATCGCCCTGCCTTGTTTGACCGTCATTGCCAATTTTGCGGCCATCGGCGGCGCGATGGTCGTTGCATGGAGCTATTCGGGAATTCCTCCGGAAACCTTTCTCGATCGCATGCGCGACGGCATCGGCCTCAACACTATCTTTGCTGGCCTGATCAAGGCGCCGTTCATGGCGCTCATTATCGGCATCATCGCGTCGGTGGAGGGCATGAAAGTCGGGGGCAGCGCCGAATCGCTCGGCCGTCAGGTCACCAGTGCGGTGGTGAAGGCCATCTTCATCGTGGTCATCCTCGACGGTCTGTTTGCCATGTTCTACGCCACGATCGACTTCTAGAGATGGAAATGAACGAGACGACGCGTGAACCAGAACGGCAGGATGCGGATCGAGCGGGCATGACGTCCGCGCGCACCCCGATTCTCTCGGCACGCGGCGTCACGGTCGCCTTCGGCAACAACGTCATTCTCGAGAGGCTGGATCTCGACGTGTATCCCGGCGAGATTCTCGGTTTCGTGGGCGCTTCGGGTGCCGGCAAGTCTGTACTCCTGCGCACGGTGCTGGGTCTGACGCCCAAGCGCGCGGGGCAGATCGAGCTTTTTGGCGTGGATCTCGACAAGGCCGACGAGACGGAACGCATGGAACTCGACATGAGGGTCGGCGTGCTGTTCCAGCACGGCGCCCTGTTCTCCGCCCTTACCGTGAAGGAGAACGTGCAGGTCCCGATGCGTGAATATCTCGATCTGCCGCAAAAGCTGATGGACGAGCTGGCCCTGCTCAAGATCGAACTGGTGGGATTGAAGGCGGAAGCCGCCGACAAGTTTCCCTCCGAATTGTCGGGCGGCATGATCAAGCGCGCGGCGCTCGCGCGCGCGCTGGCACTCGATCCCGACATTGTTTTTCTCGACGAGCCGACTTCCGGCCTCGACCCCATCGGCGCGGCGGATTTCGATGAACTCGTCGCCAAGCTGCGCGACACGCTGGGGCTCACCGTCTACATGGTCACGCACGACCTCGACAGCCTGTTCTCCGTCTGCGACCGCATCGCGGTGCTCGGCGGCAAGAAGGTCCTGGTCCAGGGCACGATTGCCGAGATGATGGAAGTCGATGAGCCCTGGGTAAAATCCTATTTCCGCGGCAAGCGGGCGCGTCAGCTTGATCTGACGACCAGACAGCAGGTTTGAGGCACGGCGCATGGAAACCAGAGCCAATTACGTCATTGTCGGCATATTCACGCTGGTTGCAGTGCTCGCGGCCTTCGGCTTCGTCTACTGGACGGCGTCGGCCGGCGATCGCGGCGACACGGCCGAACTTAGAATCCGGATTCCCGGCTCGGCCTCGGGGCTGAGCCGCGGCAGTGCGGTGCTGTTCAACGGCGTCCGCGTCGGCGACGTGCGCCGCGTCTACATCGACGTCAACGATCCCGACGCGGCCATCGTGGAGGCGCGGATCGACCGGCGCACGCCCATCACCGCCTCGACCCAGGTCGACGTGGGCCTCGCCAACCTGACCGGCCAGGCCAGCATCGAGATGCGGGGCTCGCGTGCCAGCGAGGCCAATCTGCTCGATATCGCGGAGGAACAGGGCCGGACCGCGGAAGTGACAGCCAATCCGTCGGCCGTCGCGGATCTGCTGGAGAGCGCCCAGTCGATCTTCCGCCGTGCCGACGTGATTCTCGACCAGTTCGAGGGTTTTGTCGGCGACGTGCGCAGCCCGCTGACCGAGACGGTGCGCAATGTGGAGGCGTTCTCTCAGGCGCTGGAGAACAATGCGGACGGAATCGACACCTTCCTGTCGAGTGTTTCCGAACTTTCGGGGACCTTCACCAGCGTCGCCGGCCGATTGGAGACGACACTCGCCGCCGGCGAGGAACTGATCCGTGCCGTCGATCCCGATCGCATCAACGCCGTGGTCAGCAATGTCGAGGGCTTCACCCGACAGCTGGACGAGGCCGGCGGCGGTTTGGCCGAGATCATGGCCAATGTCGACGAGGCGGTACAGCAGGTCGTGCGCTTCTCCGACGGCGCCAACCAGACCCTGGCGCGTGTCGACACGATCGTCGAAAGCGTCGATCCCGAACTTGTCGCCAACGTGGTCCGCAACTTCGAGACCGCGAGCGCGACGGTCAACGAGGCAGCCGAAAACGTTGCGCGTCTGGGCGAACTCATCAACGACCGCAGCGAAGACATCGACCAGATCATCGGTGATTCGCGGCAACTGGCCGAGCGGCTCAACCGCACCTCCGAGCGGGTGGAGAGCGTCGTCGCCCGCGTCGATGACATCGTGGGGTCGGATGACGTCGAGGGCATCGTCGCCGACACGCGCGAGACGGTCCAGGCCTACCGCGCGCTGGCCGAACGCCTGATGCGCTCTTCCGACCGCGTCGACGAGGTTCTCGTCAGCCTGGACGAACTATTGGGATCGGGCGAGGCCGAAGGCGTGATGTCTGAGGCCAGCCTGACGCTGCAGTCCTACCGGGAACTCGCCGAGCGCCTCACCGCTTCCACCGGCCGTCTCGATTCGGTGCTGGAGCGCGCCGATGATCTGCTCGGTTCCGATCAGATCGAACAGGTCGTGACCGAAGCGAACCAGGCCATGCAGGCGATCCGCCAGACCGCGGAAAACCTGAATGCGCGCGTGGGACCGATCACTACGGGTCTGGAACGGTTTTCGGGCCAGGGGCTCCGGGAGGCCGAGGCGCTCATTCGCGACAGCCGCCGTTCGATCAACCGGATCGAGGAGGCCATCAGCGCCTTCGAGCGTAACCCGCAGCGTATCATAACCGGTGGAGAGGGCGGGGTTCGCCAGTATGACGGGCGCCAGCGGCGTTGACATCCGGGGCCTCCACATCCATGAAAACCAGTCGATCGCGTGTGTCGAACTCGTATCCGGGCGGAAAGTCTCAGTGAAATTCCAGTCTCTAGCCTTTGTCGGTGTGTTCGCCCTTCTGGCCTTGCCGGGCTGTGCCGCGCTTCCGGGGCTCGGACCTGCGGCACTCGACACCTACGACCTCACGCCGCCGCCGGTGGCGGCTGCCGGTGGCGCGCGATCACGCACGCAATTGCTGATCGCCGAACCATCTGCCTTGCGATCGCTCGATGCCGAGAACATCGTCGTGCGGACCTCGCCCGGTTCGATCGAATTCCTCAGCGGGGCGCAATGGGCCGACCGTCTGCCACGAATCGTGCAGGCACGTCTGGCCGACGCGTTCCAGGCCACCGGCCGCCTCGGTGGCGTGGGCCGCCCGGGCGAAGGACTTGCGATCGACTATCAGCTTGTCTCCGACATCCGCGCCTTCGAGGTGCGGGTTTTCGGCCAGCGCCGCGCCACGGTCGAGATTTCAGTTCGCTTGCTCGACGACCGCAACGGCGTGGTGCGGGCGACCCGGGTGTTCCAGGCGGAGGTGCCGCTGACGGGCACGGGTAACGACGCTTATATTGCCGCCCTCGACCGCGCGCATCAGCAGATGGCCGCTGAACTGGTGCCCTGGGTGCTGGCGGCGATCTGACCGCCGGAGCGGTCATCAGCACGGCATGATTTAACGAAATGGAAGTGCGCGCGGCACCTCAAGCGCCGCGGTCTCAGAAATCGTCTTGTACGATCTTCTTGTCGTAAAGGCGCAGAAGCGGGTCTTCGCGCTTCCGGTTGGAGAAGCTGCGATTGAACGGATCATAGAGCTCGACCACCGGCCGCTCGTCGCTTGCATGCGACTCCGGTCTGTTCGTGTCCTGATCCATACATAATCCCCCTTGAGATGATGCGGCTCAGTAGCAGAGGCGAGGCAGCGATGCATCAACCGATTGGTAAAAAATCGTAACTGACGGTATTGGGCGCGAGAGCCCCGCTTGCAGAGGGCCCTGCGCCAGAGTTACCGATTGACGTGCGCCAGCACGATTGGGTGTTGCGCCCGGTCGCGGGCCGGTATTAGCAAGAAAGCGCAGTTTCGCCGGACAAGTGACTTTGTCCGGTCCCACCCCAGGCAGGATTAGCTTCAGTGGATACGATAAGGCTTATTTCACCCATCGACGGCTCACTCTTCGCCGAGCGTCCCGTGGCCTCCGACAGCGACATCAACGGCGCCTTGGATCGCGCGCGCGCCGCCCAGGCGGAATGGGCGCGTCGTCCTGTGGGCGAGCGCGCGCCTTTCCTGCTGGCATTTCTCGAGGCGCTCGTCTCCATGAATGACGAAATCGTGCCGGAGTTGGCATGGCAGATGGGCCGGCCGGTGCGCTATGGCGGCGAGAAGGGCGGCGTCGAGGAGCGTACCCGCTATATGGTGGACCTGGCCGCCACCGCGCTGGCCGACAGACCGGCGCTTGATCACAAGGACGGTTTCCGGCGCTATCTGCGCCGCGCGCCGCTCGGCATCGTGATGGTGATTGCGCCTTGGAACTACCCCTATCTGACGGCGATCAACACCATCGTGCCCGCGCTGATGGCGGGCAATGCAGTGATCCTCAAGCACGCCGCCCAGACCCTTCTGGTAGGTGAGCGCCTTCAGGCTGCCTTCGATACGGCCGGCCTGCCCAGGGGCCTGTTCCAGAACATCGTCCTCAACCACGCTCAGACGGAGACGCTGCTCGGCTCGGGCAGGATCGACCACATCAACTTCACCGGATCGGTCGCCGGCGGGCGCGCGATCGAGCGGGCGGCCGCTGGAACCTTTGCCACGCTGGGGCTGGAGCTCGGCGGCAAGGACCCGGCTTACGTGCTGCCCGACGCGAAGATGGAGCATGCGGTGGCCAATCTGGTCGACGGGGCCTTCTACAATTCGGGTCAGTGCTGCTGCGGCATCGAGCGCATCTACGTGCACGAAAAGGTCTATGACCAGTTCGTCGAGGGCTTCGTGGCCGAGACGAAGAACTATGTCGTCGGCAATCCGCTGGACGAGGCGACCACCATGGGACCGATGGCGCAGGCCCGTTTTGCCGATGCCGTGCGTGAACAGCGGGCCGAGGCGCTGCGCAAGGGCGCCGTCGCCCATATCGGCATGAAGGTCGAGAACGACCGCGAGGGCTCGCCCTATCTGGCGCCCGAAGTGCTGACCAATGTCGACCACCAGATGAGCGTCATGCGCGAGGAAAGTTTTGGGCCCATCGTCGGCATCATGAAAGTGCGCGACGACGAGGAGGCGATCCAGCTGATGAATGACAGCCAGTACGGCCTGACCGCCTCGGTCTGGACCTCCGACACCGACCGCGCCGCCGGAATCGGCGACCGGATCGAGACCGGGCTCGTCTATATGAACCGCTGCGATTACGTCGATCCAGGCCTCGTCTGGACCGGCGTCAAGGACACCGGCAAGGGTGGCGCGATGGGCACCACCGGCTATGACAATCTGACCCGGCCCAAGGGTTTCCACCTGCGCCAGGTCATCTGACCTTCAACCCCGTCCCGAGTACCCATTCATGACCAAGCTCGTTGCAAACTGGAGTTTTCCGACCGCCATCCGCTTCGGCGCCGGGCGCGTTGCGGAACTGCCCGAAGTCGTCGCCAAGGCTGGCATGTCAAAGCCGCTCTTCGTCACCGATCCGGGACTGGCGAAGCTGCCCGTGACGGCGTCGACGCTGCGGCTGCTTTCGGAGGCAGGCGTTGCGTACGGTGTCTTTTCCGACGTCAAGCCCAACCCCGTGGAATCCAACCTGGAGGCCGGCATCGCCATCTACAGGCAGGGCGGCCATGACGGCGTCATCGCGTTTGGCGGCGGCTCGGCCCTCGATCTCGGCAAGCTCATCGCCTTCCAGGCTGGCCAGACGCGGCCGATCTGGGATTTCGAGGACATAGGCGACTGGTGGACACGCGCCGACGCGGATGCCATCGCCCCCGTGATCGCCGTGCCGACGACTGCCGGAACAGGCTCGGAAGTCGGCCGGGCAGGGGTGCTGACCAACGAAGCGACTCACACCAAGAAGGTGATCTTCCACCCCAAGATGCTGCCGGTCACGGTCATCGCCGATCCGGAACTGACGGTCGGCATGCCGCCCTTCATCACGGCCGGCACCGGCATGGATGCACTGGCCCACTGTCTGGAGGCCTGGTGCGCGCCGGGCTATCATCCGATGGCCGAGGGCATCGCTGCCGAGGGCGTGCGCCTCGTGCTCGAAAACCTGCCGAAGGCCTATGCCGACGGTACCGACATCGAGGCGCGCGCGCACATGATGTCGGCCGCTGCCATGGGGGCGACTTCCTTCCAGCGCGGCCTCGGGGCGATCCATTCGCTGTCGCATCCGATCGGCGCGCTCTACGACACGCATCACGGCATGACCAATGCCGTCTTCATGCCGCACGTGCTGGAATTCAACCGCGCGGCGATCGAGACGCGCATGGAAAGGCTGGCCGCCTATTGCGGCATTTCCGGCGGGTTCGATGGCTTCCTCGCCCGCGTGAACGCGCTCTGCGCGGAACTGAAGGTGCCTGAGAGCCTGCCGGCCTTCATCGACGGGCTCGACATGGACGAGGAGCGCCGCCAGCTGATTGCCGAGATGGCGGTGGTCGATCCGACGGCCGGCGGGAACCCGGTCGAGCTGACCGTCGATGGGGCGCTCGACATTCTCGACCGCGCGATGAAGGGGCGGCGCTGAGCCGCGACTTGTCACCCCGCCCGTGCTAAGGGCCGGTTGTTGCGACCGGCCCGGGATGTTTGCCTCGACATGAACCTTCACCTTCCAGAGATCGACCCGGACCTGCCTGACGGGGAGGGCGCCTGCCACCCTCTCCTGGCCGGGGCGCCGTCCTCCGTGGAGTTCAAGAAGCTGCGCAAGCGGCTGTTGCGCCAGACGCGCGAAACGATCGAGGCCTATGGCATGGTGCGGCCCGGCCAGCGCTGGCTGGTGGCGCTTTCAGGTGGCAAGGATTCCTACGGCCTGCTCGCGGTGCTGCTGGATCTCCAGTGGCGCGGCCTGCTGCCGGTCGACCTGCTTGCCTGCAATCTCGACCAGGGCCAGCCCAACTTTCCCAAGCATATCCTGCCGGACTTCCTCGCGAGCTACGGCATCCCGCATCGGATCGAATACCGCGACACCTATTCGATCGTCACCGAAAAGATCCCGGAAAACCGGACCTACTGCTCGCTCTGCTCCCGCCTGCGCCGCGGGCATCTCTACCGCGTGGCGCGGGAGGAGGGGTGTTCGGCCTTGGTCCTGGGACATCACCGTGAGGATATTCTCGAGACCTTCTTCATGAACCTCTTCCACGGTGGGCGGCTCGCGGCCATGCCGCCGAAGCTTCTCAATGACGATGGCGATGTGGAGCTCCTGCGGCCGCTTGCCTTCTGCGCGGAGGCCGATCTCGCCCGCTTCGCGGCGGCGCTCGACTTTCCCATCATCCCCTGCGACCTGTGCGGCAGCCAGGAAGGCCTGCAACGCAACGCCATGAAGGCGATGCTCGACGACATCGAGAAACGCATGCCGGGCCGCAAGGAGACGATGATCCGCGCGCTTGCCAATGTTCGGCCCTCGCATCTGCTTGATCGTTCGCTGTTCGATTTCCCGGGCCTGGCGGCTGCGACCGGGTTGTTGCCCGGGCGGGACGGCTGAGACCCTCGAACGGGTCCGGCCGCCTGGTTCAGGCGGGACGCTCCTGCCCATGACGATCACGCAGCAGGATCGCCGTGATTGCCGGTAACGCCGCCGCGCCCAGAAACATCGGCGCGGCTCCAAAGGCATCGGATGCCAGCCCGGCCAGAGCGGGTCCCGAGACATTACCCACCGCGGCGGCCAGCAGCGCCGCCGTGAACCCGCGCGACGGAGACGACGGGAACAGGCGCTCCGACCAGAACGCCAGCACGGCGCTCGTCATCATGACATGCATGCCCTGCAAGCCCGCCGAAAGGCTCAGGCCCGGCAGGCTCCCTGGCGAGACGCTCAGCAGAACAAGCGACACAGCACCGGCCAGCATGAGAAGGCGCAGCAGCGTCGGCAGGCCGATCATGTCTCTGATACGTCCGGTCAGAAGCCCGACAAGACCGAAAAGCCCATAGCACATGTAGAGAAGTGCCGGCGTGGCTTCGATGGGCACATTCGGCACGCCCCCCGCCTCGACCACATGGTCGGCGGCAAAGGCGATGTAGATCGCCGAGGTGGTCCCGAACGCAAAGCCGATCGCCAGAAGGGGAACCGCCGAAACATCAATCAGCTGTCTCCACCCGATCTGCGAGACCGGGTGCGGCTCTTGTCCTTCGACGCGGCGCAGGACAGCCCAGTTGCCCAGGAGTGCGATGGCGCCGGCCGCCGCGAAAAGCCCCCAGGAAAGACGCCAGGAAAAGCCGGCGAGGACCATGGCCAGTGCCGCGAGCCCCGCAGCGATAATTCCGACCGCGGTGCCGGTGCTCACCGCCGAGAGCGCCGAGGGGCGCTTCTCATCGCGAACATTGCCGTGGATCGCATCGTTGAAGGGCGTCCAAGCGAGGCCTGCGCTCGATGCCGCCAGGAAGACGCCGAGGGCAAGGGCAGCAAGGTTCGTCGCCAGGGCAACCACCAGCATGCCGGCGGAGGCGGCGGCCAGGCCCGACAGCACGGGCAGGCGGGGGCCCCATCGCGCCAGCAAAGCCTGGGCGATCAGGAGGCCCACCAAAAAGCCGAGAAAGCCGAGACTGGAAACATATCCCACGGCAGCCGTCGACATCCCGAATTCGGATCTGAATTCGGGTACGAAAAGACCAAATCCCATGCGGGCGGGACCAAAGCTGATGGCCGTGGCCGCAAACCCCGCAGCAGACAGACTCCAGAATGGTGTGATGGTGCCGACCTCCGTTCGCCGGCCAAACCAGCCACCGCCGGTTCTGTTCCGCGCCCGCGAAGCAGACGTCTCGTGTCCATGTCACGCGGCTGAGCGCTTTCTGGACATGTCGGCCCGGCACGGTCGAACACCCCGTCGCCAGACGAGGCTGAATTGGCGACCAGCAAGGACTTCCGCGCGTCTGCCCTAGCGCTCCGGAGCGTTGACGGCATGAAACAGCCGTCCCCTCTCGCCGATCAGCACCAGCGCCAACGCGCCGAACCCTGACACGGCAAAGCCGATGGCCAGCGGGACCACAGTGCCGTCGAAGGCCAGGCCGATGAAGGCGCCGATCACACCGCCGCCCAGCGTCTGCAGGAAGCCGAGCACCGAGGAGGCGGTCCCGGCGACGTGGCCGAGCGGCTCCATGGCAAGGGCATTGAAGTTGGGGCCGATCCAGCCGAACATGAACATCGCCCCACCGAAGAGGCCGACAAAGGCCACCAGCGGCATCGGCTCGATCAGGGCCCAGATGATCCACACCGTGGTGGCCGCGATGAATCCGAACAAGGCGAAATGCGACAATCCGCGCATGCCGAAGCGTCCAACCAGGCGGGAATTCATGAACGACGAGATCGCCATCGTGCTGGCCAGCACGGCAAACATCAGCGGGAACCAGACGCCCAGATCATAGACATCGATGAATATCTGTTGGGCGGAATTGATGAAGCCGAAGAGGCCGCCGAAGATCAGCGCCGTCGCCAGCGCGTAGCAGAAGGCGAGCCTGTTGGTCACCACGAGGCGGAAACCCTCGATGATCGTGGTCGGGTTGAAGGCCCGGCGCTTCTCGGGGCTCAGCGTTTCGGGCATGCGCAGGTAGAACCACAGGCCGATGCCTGCTGCCACGACGCCCATGAAGATGAAGATCAGCTGCCAGTCGGCAACAAGAAGCAGCATCTGCCCGGCGCCCGGCGCGATCACGGGCACGATCATGAACACCATCATGACCAGCGACATGACTTCGGCCATTTGCCGCCCGCCGAAGGTGTCGCGCACCATGGACACCGCGATGACTCGCGTCGCCGCCGCACCTACGCCCTGGAGCGCACGCATGAGCAGAAGAATCCAGAAACTGGGCGCAAACGCAGCCAGGATGGCGGCGACAACATAGATGCCGAGGCCGAACAGCAGCGGACCGCGCCGACCGAACCGATCGGTGATCGGCCCGAAGATGAGCTGCGCCACGCCGAAGCCCACCACATAGGCGGTGATGACGAACTGGCGCTGGTTCTCGTCCTCGACGCCGAGTGCGGCGCCGATCTGCTGCATGGCCGGCAGCATGATGTCGATGGCCAGCGCGTTGATCGCCATCAGGGCAGCGGCCAGCGCGATGAACTCGACGCGCAATATGGGCAGCCGATAGGCCGTTTGCTCCGGCCTTTGGGTATCGTTCATGTGGGATTGTTCCCGGCGACGAACGGGCATCGGCCCGCCGCGCTGTGGTTGCTCGGTTATGCCTCCGACACTGCCGGAAACGCAGAGATCAGGCTGCGCCGCGCGCGCTCACGCCCTTCTCGCCGAAGAAGTCCTGCAACTCGCCGGCCTGGAACATCTCACGAATGATGTCGCAACCGCCCACGAATTCGCCCTTCACGTAGAGCTGGGGAATGGTCGGCCAGCTGGAGTAATCCTTGATCCCCTGGCGCAGATCGTCGGACGTCAGGACGTTGACGCCCTTGTAGTCCACGCCGAGATAGTCGAGGATCTGGACGACCTGGCCCGAGAAACCGCATTGCGGAAAGCCGGGCGTGCCCTTCATGAACAGGACAACGTCGTTGTTCTTGACTTCCGAAGCGATGAATTCGTTGATGGCAGTCATTTCTCTGTCCTTTCGTTTCCGGATTCAAGGTCCGGACCCGGGTTCGTTACACAATCTAGGAAGACGGGAGGGATTGCGCAACTTCCAACGCGGGGCATTGCCTCAGCTCTCGGGCACGCTTGTTTGCAGCGCCAGTGCGTGGAGCGTCCCACCCATGTTCCCCTTCAGCGCCTCGTAGACCATCTGGTGCTGCTGGACCCGCGACTTGCCGCGAAAGCTCTCCGCCACCACTTCGGCGGCATAGTGATCGCCGTCCCCCGCCAGATCGCGGATGGTCACCTGTGCATCCGGTATCGATTCCTTGATCATGCGCTCGATGTCGCGCGCGTCCATTGCCATGTCAGGCTCCTGCTTCAGCCATCCATGAATTGCGGGAACCACGATTCGTGGGCGGCTATGAGATCAGCGACCGGTATGGCATCTGCTCCGAACAGATTCAATCGGTCGCCGCCGGTCTCGCCGATCCAGGGTGCGTGGAATCCGAGTTCGCGGGCCTCCTCGCCGATGTCGCGCAGAAGGTTTTCGTCGAACGTGGAAATGGTGACGAGATAGCGGGCCTGGTCCTCGCCGAAATAGATCGGCAGGGGGTCCGTAAGCCAGGGGAGGTTGATCTTGCAGCCGATGCCGGACGCGATGGCCATTTCGGCCAGACCGACCGCCAGCCCGCCATCCGATAGGTCGTGGACAGCCGTGACGGCGCCGTGCTGGATCAGCGCGCGCACAAAGTCGCCAACGATACGTTCCTTCTTGAGGTCGACGGGCGGCGGCGGGCCGATGTCGAGGCCGTGCACCTCCCTCAGATAGGCGGAACGTCCGAGATGCGTGCCCCAGCCCTCAGGCGCGCCGATCAGCAGGATACGCTCGCCTTCCGCGGCAAAGCCGCCGCGCACCATCTTCGAGCGGTCCTCGAGCAGCCCCACGCCGGCGATGGCCGGCGTCGGTGGGATCGCCCGGCCGTTGGTCTCGTTGTAGAGCGACACATTGCCCGAGACGATCGGGAAGTCGAGTTCGCGGCAGGCTTCCCCGATGCCCTGAATCGCGCGCACCAGCTGGCCCATGATCTCGGGCCTTTCGGGATTGCCGAAATTGAGGTTGTCGGTCGCGGCAAGCGGCAGCGCGCCGACGGCGGTCAGGTTGCGCCAGCATTCGGCGACCGCCTGCTTGCCGCCCTCGAAGGGATCGGACTCGCAATAGCGGGGCGTCACGTCGCAGGAAAAGGCCAGCGCCTTGGTCGGGTGTCCGTCCACGCGAACCACTCCCGCATCGCCGCCTGGCCGCTGCAGCGAGTTGCCCTGGATCAGCGTGTCGTACTGCTCCCACACCCAGCGCCGCGAGGATAGGTTGGGGCTTGCCAGCAGTTTCAGCAGCGCCTCGTGGACCGGGGTCCGGGGCACGTCCTCGTAGGCCAGGGCCGCGGTGGCCTCGCCGGCTTCCCAGGGGCGGTCATATTCCGGCGCCTCGTCGCCCAGCTCCTTGATCGGCAGATTGGCGACTTCCGCGCCGAGATGCAGGATCCTGAAGCGCAGATCGTCGGTCGTCTTGCCGACGATGGCGAAATCCAGCCCCCATTTGGTGAAGATCGCTTCGGCTTCGGCTTCCTTCTCGGGGCGCAGCACCATGAGCATGCGCTCCTGGCTTTCAGACAGCATCATCTCGTAGGCGCTCATCGCCTCCTCGCGCACCGGGACGCGGTCGAGATCGAGCTCGATGCCAAGATCGCCCTTGGCGCCCATCTCGACGGCCGAGCAGGTCAGTCCCGCCGCACCCATGTCCTGGATGGCGATGACGGCGCCGGTCGCCATGAGTTCCAGGCAGGCCTCCAGCAGGCATTTCTCGGTGAAGGGATCGCCCACCTGGACGGTCGGCCGCTTCTCTTCGATCTGGTCGTCGAATTCGGCCGAGGCCATGGTTGCGCCGCCGACGCCGTCGCGGCCGGTCTTGGCGCCGAGATAGACGACGGGCAGGCCGACGCCCTCGGCCTTCGAGTAGAAGATCTTGTTGGTTTCCGCGAGACCGGCGGCAAACGCGTTGACCAGGCAGTTGCCGTTGTAGCGCGCGTCGAACTCGACCTCGCCGCCGACCGTCGGCACACCGAACGAATTGCCATAGCCGCCCACGCCGGCCACCACGCCGGAAACGAGGTGCTTCGTCTTGGGGTGATCCGGCTCGCCGAAACGCAGCGCGTTCATCGCCGCTATGGGCCGTGCGCCCATGGTGAAGACGTCGCGCAATATGCCGCCAACGCCGGTCGCGGCTCCCTGGTAGGGCTCGATATAGGAGGGGTGGTTGTGGCTCTCCATCTTGAAGACCACGGCCAGACCGTCGCCGATGTCGACGACACCGGCATTCTCGCCCGGCCCCTGGATGACGCGAGGGCCTGTGGTGGGCAGCGTGCGCAACCACTTCTTGGAGGATTTGTAGGAACAGTGCTCGTTCCACATCGCCGAGAAAATGCCGAGTTCGGTAAAACTCGGCTCGCGCCCGATCAGATCCAGGATGCGCTGATATTCGTCCGGTTTCAGCCCGTGGGCGGCGACCAGTTCATCGGTGATCGGAATGTTGGGAATGCTCATGGCCACCGTTCACTGCGTGAGGTCGTCGGGTTCTTGCCCGGAATAGGCCGGCGGGGCAAGCGGAAGAAATGCCGCAATCCTGCCTCAGGCCGCCTGTCCACAACCGGTGGCGCCCGTACGCCACCGCGCGATGTCCGCCTGGACACGGCTGCCCACGGGCTGGTCGAGCATCGGACCGAAGGCGGTGATGTTGCCCTGCGCGCCTTCCGCCTGGACGACGAGGAGGGGACGGCCACCGTAATCCGAGCGCGGCACGATCAGGAAGCGCGGCCGGCCCGAATGGGAATCGAGTTCGTTGGCGAAACTGTAGCCCTGGAACGCCGGGTCACCACTTGCGAACCAGCAGCGATGCGCCGCGATGGCAACAGGCTCCATGTTGCGCAGGGCCGCGCTCTTGCCCGACGCGGCGGTGGCAACGGCGGCTGGCGGCGCGGACTGGCAGCCTTGCGCCAGGAGAGCGAGCAGCGCCAGAAAACCTGCTGCGGCGCGCCTCAAGCGGCGATCTCCAGCACGCTTTCAAAAAGCGCCCGCCCGTCGCTGCCGCCATGCGCATCCTCGATGAGGTTTTCGGGATGCGGCATGATACCGAGCACGTTGCCCGCCTCGTTCACGATGCCGGCAATGTCGTTGATCGAGCCGTTGGGATTCGTGCCCTCCGCATAGCGGAAGACGACCTGCCGGTTGTCTTCAAGCCGCGCGAGCACCTCCGGATCGGCGAAATAGTTGCCGTCGTGATGGGCGACCGGGCAGCGGATGATCTGCCCCTCTGTGTACCGGTTCGTGAAGACCGTCTGGGCGTTCGCCACTTCGAGCTTCACTTCCCGGCAGACGAACTTGAGCGAGGCGTTGCGCATCAGCGCGCCGGGCAGCAGCCCGGCCTCGAGAAGAATCTGGAAGCCGTTGCAAACACCCAGCACGCGCACGCCGCGTGCCGCATGATACGCTACGGCACGCATCACCGGCATGCGTGCCGCGATGGCGCCACAGCGCAGGTAGTCGCCATAGGAAAAGCCGCCGGGCACGACGATCAGGTCGACCGGCGGGATCTCGGTATCGGTCTGCCAGACGGTGAGCGGCGGCTGGCCCGAGACCTTCTCGATCGCCGCGATCATGTCACGGTCGCGGTTGAGGCCGGGCAGGAGAACGACGGCTGTTTTCATGATCTCGGATCGAATGGAGGTTGAATTTCGGAGAACTCGCGTATTTCGAGACGACGTTCGATGCGGTCTAGACGGTCGTCGTGCCGAGCAAGGATTCCGTAGATGTTATGAATATCGGATTGTATCCCGATCATATGGCCGCGAACCACGTTCAGCTCTCTTTTGAGTTCCGAGACATCCTGACGAAGTTCGGAAACCTGCTGATGCACGCGTTGCAGGAGCTCATACATCAATTGGTTCGTCACTTCGGCCATCGGCACCTCCGGCACGGCCTCACATCATCTCGACAGAATAGTCCTCGATCACCGTATTCGCCAGAAGCTTCTCGCACATGGCCTCGATGTCGGCCTTGGCTTTCGCCTTGTCGGCGTCGTCCAGCTCGATGTCGAACACCTTGCCCTGGCGAACCGATCCGACGCCGGAAAAGCCGAGCGAACCCAGCGCTCCCTCGATCGCCTTGCCTTGCGGGTCGAGGACGCCGTTCTTCAGCGTGACGGTGACGCGTGCCTTGATCAAGGAACTGCTCCGGTTTTCCTGGATGTTCAGTGCGGCTTGCCGCCGCCATTGGGGGGCGTGGACGAAACGAGCACCGGCCCGCCCGAACGCGGCGGTTCGTTCTCGTTCATGATGCCCAGCCGGCGCGCGACCTCCTGGTAGGCTTCCACCATCCCGCCCAGGTCGCGGCGAAAGCGGTCCTTGTCGAGCTTGTCCTGGGTGTTGACGTCCCACAGGCGGCAGGAATCGGGGGAAATCTCGTCGGCGACGACGATGCGCGCCATGTCGTTCTCCCACAGGCGGCCACACTCGATCTTGAAGTCGACGAGCTGGATTCCGACGCCGAGGAAGAGGCCGGAGAGGAAGTCGTTGACGCGGATGGCGAGCGCCATGATGTCGTCGATTTCCTGCGGGCTCGCCCAGCCAAAGGCGGTGATGTGCTCTTCCGACACCATCGGGTCGTCGAGCGCGTCGGCCTTGTAGTAGAATTCGATGATCGAGCGGGGCAGCACCGTGCCTTCCTCGATGCCGAGCCGCTTGGAAAGCGAGCCGGCAGCCACGTTGCGTACCACCACCTCGAGCGGGATGATCTCGACTTCCTTGATCAGCTGCTCGCGCATGTTCAGGCGTCGGATAAAGTGAGTCGGGATGCCCATCCGGTTGAGATGGGTGAAGAGATGCTCGCTGATGCGGTTGTTGAGCACGCCCTTGCCGTCGACGATCTCGTGCTTCTTCTTGTTGAAGGCGGTGGCGTCGTCCTTGAAGAACTGGATCAGAGTGCCGGGCTCGGGTCCTTCGTAAAGGATCTTTGCCTTGCCTTCGTAGATGCGGCGGCGACGGGTCATGATGATCTCTGTGTTGGCCGCTGACACCGGTCTGCCCGCGGCGCGTAGGGCTCGGCCGCGTCCGGCCGGCGATGATTGTTCACGCGCTGGTCTCTAGCGCAACTGAGCCCGCTTCTCAATCGGCAATCTCTGGGGCGCACAGTCTTGAGCATTGACCGATGGCCATGCTTTTGGATTGTCGTCGGTCGTCCCATATGGGAAGAACCGATGACGATTCTCCGGAGGTAACTGGGCATGGCCAATATGAAGGACCGCGAAGAGGCTTTTGAGCGCAAGTTCGCGCATGACGAGGAGCTGAAGTTCAAGGCTGTCGCCAAGCGCAACAGGATGCTGGGCATGTGGGCAGCCGAAAAGCTCGGCAAGACCGACGACGAGGCAAAGGCCTACGCGCTGGAAGTCATCGAGGCGGATTTCGAGGAAGCGGGCCACGAGGACGTTTTCCGCAAGATCAGGTCGGATTTCGACAATGCCGGCGTTGACCAGTCCGACCATCAGATCCGCCGCACCATGGACGAATTCCTGCAGCAGGCCATCGAGGAAATCCGGACCGCCTGACGGTTCCGGGCCATCGAGGCTGACATTCATGGGGGGAACAGGATGACACGGCAGACCATCGCGTCCCGGCTGAATGCGGGCGACACCCTGTTCACCTCCTGGTCGTCCTTGCCCGATCCGCTTGTCTCCGAGGCGCTCGCCAGCTTTGACTTCGACGCTGTAACGCTCGACATGCAGCATGGCGGGCATCACGAGGACAGCGTCCTGCGCGGTGTCGGGCCGATCGTGGCGGCGGGGAAGGGGGCTATCGTCCGCATACCCGTCGGTCGCTTCGATTTCGCCAGCCGGGCGCTCGATTTCGGCGCCGATGCCGTCATCGCCCCGATGATCAATTCGGTCGAGGATGCGCGCCTTTTCGCCGCTTCCGTCAAATACCCACCGGTGGGACAGCGCTCCTGGGGACCGGCTTTCGCCATGCCCAGGCGCGGCCAGGCATCGTCAGCCGCCTGGCTCGCGGGAGCCAATCGCGACACGCTCTCCTTTGCAATGATCGAGACGCGCGCTGCGCTCGACGCGCTCGACGACATCATCGCGGTGGACGGTATCGACGGCGTCCTCGTCGGCCCGTCCGATTTCTCGATCGCCTGGACCGGGGGACGCGAGATGAACCCTGCGCTCGACGAGATGATGGAAGCGATCGCATCGATCGCCGGCCGTGCGCGTGCCGCCGGCAAGCATGCCGCAATCTATGTCGTCGATCCTGGCCTGACCGGAAGATATGTGGAAATGGGCTTCCGGCTGTTCGCACTGGGCAGCGACATGAAATATCTCGCGCTGGGCGCGGAAAGCCAGCTCGCCGCCGCGCGCAAATCCATCAGCTGACCGCCAAATCCATTCGGCGCTTATGCCGCACCAGCTTCCGCAGCCGGCAAAAATTGACTTTTACGTAAGTGCCATGGCATCCTGCCGCTTGAAAAGTGCAGGCAGGATAAGCAATGCGGGACTTCTACACGATTACGGAGCTGACCCGCGAGTTCGGCATCTCGACCCGCACCATCCGGTTCTACGAGGATGAGGGACTGGTCCAGCCTGTCCGGCGTGGGCGCACGCGGCTGTTCAAGCCCGCCGATCGACACCTGATCAAGCAGGTCATCCGCGGTCGCCGGCTCGGCTTTTCGATCGCCGAAATCCGCCAGATCATCCAGATGTACAAGGAGCCGCCCGGCGAGGTCGGCCAGTTGCAGATGATGATCGATCGTATCCAGGAAAAGCGCGAACAGTTGCGCCAGAAGCGCCGGGATCTCGAAGAGACCCTGGCCGAACTGGATCAGGCGGAGGAATCCTGCGTGGAGCGTCTGGCCGAGCTCGGCGTCAGCACCTGAGGCGACCCCTTCAGATCCAGCGGCGCACCCGCTTGGCATAGTCGCGATAGCGACGGCCGAAGCGCAGATCGAGATGCTGTTCCTCCGGCCGGATGGCCAGGTAGGTCGTTATGATCGCGGCGGCAAATCCCATGACGATGAACCAGGGGCTGCGCGTGATCAGCGCAATGGCGACCATGATCATCGTTTCGCCGAGATAGATGGGATTGCGCGAAATGCCGAAGGGCCCGCTCGTGACCAGTTGCGAGGCGGCCTGGGTGGGGTTGACGGTCGTGCCGCCGCGCCGCAGGGCGCGGATGGCCAGGAGGATCAGGGCCAGGCCGCCCGCCAATGTCAGCCAGCCTACGGCAAACAGGAACTCCGCAAGCGTGCCGCCCAGCCACGGCAGGGGCACTGTCACCGTCAGGATGATCGCGAGCGCGACGCAGCAAATATAGACGACAGGTGGCCAGGGAAAGACGCTGGGCCGGCTGTGAAGATCGCTCATGGCTGGTTCTCCGATCCTGTTGGCATTTCCGATTCGACCGAGCATTCGAAAGCCAGGCGTTCGATCGTCTGGGTGACGGCGTTGTCGCGATCCGCCTCCCACATGGCCTCGCTCAGGCCTTCGCGTTCGACCGCTTCGAGCATGCAGCCGCAATAGGCCCGGCAGAAAGCCTCGTCGCGCACGGCGACGCACTCGGCCTGGCAGGCCCGCGAAAAGTCTTCGGGCGTCGTGCGAGGCTGCGGCGGCACGATGAGCGCAAACAGCCAGATGGTGCCGATCAGCACCGGCTGGTGCAGCAGGTAGACCGCCAGGCTGTGTCGTCCGGCGAAGCTTGGAACCCTGGACCAGGGGCCGGGGTGCCAGCCGGCGAGCCGGTCGAAGAGACCGGCGCCCCAGCCGAGCTTCGCGGCGGCGATTCCGAGCAGGACAGCCCCGAACCAGGGAAAGAGCGGCACGTAGTCATTGGCCCGGGGATTGATGGTGGAAAGGCCGACCCACCACAGCGCGGGATGGTCGAAAAAGCCGTGCCGCAGATAGGCGGGGGCGGCAATCACCAGTACCGCGACCACGAAGGTCAGCAGCGCGGGCGCCCGCAGGAACAGGAGCCCAAGCACGCTTGCCACGGCGATCTGGTGCAGGATGCCGAAGAAGATGAAGCCTTGCGGCGTGGCGATATAGGTCGCCGCCGTGATGGCGAGCGCGGCGGCTCCCACCATGGCAAGACGCTTGAGAAACGAACGGATGCGCACGCCGTCCTTGTGGGCAAGGAAGAGACTGACGCCCACCAGGAACAGGAAGCTCGACGCGATGCCTCTTGCGAACAGCAGCCATCCCGTCTCCCGCGTCATGCCGGGTGGGGCGTAGCCGAAAAACTCCAGGTCCCAGGCGAAATGAAAGACGATCATCGCCGCCAGCGCCGCGCCGCGGGCGAGATCGATTGCCTCGATGCGGGATTTGTTCTTCGTGGCGCTGGGCATTAAGTCTTCCCTGAATGATCGGTGCGGCCTGGTCGGAGCGGCCGCAGCGTTAGCACAGATTGCGCATGCTCCGCCAAATGGAAAGGTTCTGCCACACATGCTTCACGTCAACGCCAATGGCGCATCGATTCCCGCGATCGGACTGGGCAGCTTCACGCTCAAGGGGGAGGAGGGCGTGACCTTGGTCCGCGAGGCGGTGGCGCGGGGCTATCGCCATATCGATACGGCACGCATGTATGGCAACGAAGCCGAGGTGGGCGAGGGACTTCGGCAGTCTGGGCTGCCGCGCGACGAGATCTTCGTGACCACGAAGGTCTGGTGGACGGATCTTGCGCCCGACGATCTGCGCCGCTCTGCCGAGGCCAGCCTGCGGGAGCTGGGGCTTGATGCGGTCGATCTGCTGCTCGTGCACTGGCCGAACCCCGCAATTCCGCTCGCCGACACGATGGCCGCGCTGGCCCGCGTCAGGCGGGACGGTCTTGCGCGGAACATCGGCGTGTCGAATTTCACGACACGTCTTCTCGACGAGGCGCTGGCGACCTGTCCCGAGCCGCTCGTGGCCAACCAGGTGGAGTACCACCCCTATCTCGATCAGTCGAAGATCCATGCCGCCTGTCGCAAGGCCGGCATGGCGATGGTGTCCTATTGCCCGCTGCACCGGGATGGGGGGCTGCTTGGCAGGGAGGAAGTGCAGGCCCCGGCGCGCAACCACGGCAAGAGCCCCGGTCAGATCGTGCTCCGCTGGCACGTCCAGCAGGAGGGCGTGATAGCCATCCCGCGCACCAGCAGGCCCGAACGGCTGAGCGAGAACATCGACATTTTCGATTTCGAGCTGTCCGAGGCGGAGATGGCCGCGATTACCGGCCTGGCCCGGAAGGACGGGCGCATCTGCGACTATGATTTCTCGCCTGAATGGGACGACTGATCAGACCAGTACCGGTTTGCGCACGCGGTTCTCCTCGCCGAAAAGCTCGACATAATGCTGGATCGCGGCCGGATCGCCGGTCGCCTTCTCGACATTGTCCGAAAGCTTGACCGCCGGGCGGCCGTTGGCGCTCGATACCTTGCAGACCAGGGAAATGGCCTTGAGGGCCTCGTTGCGGGCGGGGGCGCTGTCGGTGAAGTCGTTGGTCAAATTGGTGCCCCAGCCAAAGGCCATGCGCACCCGGCCTTTGAAATGCAGGAAGGTCTTCTCGATCGTGTCGACATCGAGACCGTCCGAAAAGATCAGCAGCTTTTCGGCGGGATCCTGTCCGTGGCTCTCCCACCATTCGATGATGCGTTCGCCGCCTTCGATCGGCGGCGCGCTATCGGGGCGGAATCCCGTCCAGTCGGCGATCCAGGCCGGCGCCTGGCGCAGGAAGGACGCCGTGCCGAACGTGTCCGGCAACACGATCAGGAGGTTGCCGCCGTAGTATTTCTGCCAGTCCTCGAGCACGCGATAGGGCGCCTGGATCTTGTCCGCATCGCGGTCGGCGAGCGCGGTCAGAACCATCGGCAGCTCGTGCGCGTTCGTGCCGAGAGCTTCGAGATCGGTGTCCATGGCCAGAAGTACGTTGGACGTGCCGGTAAAGGACTCGCCGATTCCCTCTTTCAGCGCCTCCACGCACCAGCGCTGCCAAAGATGCGAGTGCCGCCGCCGCGTGCCGAAATCCGAAATGCGGATCTCGGGGTGCCGCTTCAGTCTTTCCACCTTTTCCCACATGCGTGCCTTTGCCCGCGCATAGGTCACGTCGAGCGCGAAACGCCCCATCGAGCGCAAGGCAGCGCGCGAACGCAGTTCGTTGATGATGGCGAGCGCGGGGATCTCCCACATGGTGGTGTCGTGCCAGCGTCCGTGGAAATTGAGGACGAACTGGCCGTCGTGGCGGGTAAGCTCGTATTCCGGCAGACGGAAATCGGCGAGCCAGGCCAGAAAGTCCGGCTGGAATATCTGCTTGCGGCCATAGAAGCTGTTGCCGGCGAGCCAGATCATCTCCTTCTTCGTGAAGCGCAGCGTGCGCGCATGGTCGAGCTGCTCGCGCAGCTCCCGCTCGTCGATCTCCTCCGCGAGCTTGACGGAGGTCGTCCGGTTGATGAGCGTGAAGGTCGCGTCGACGTCGCGATAAAGCCCCCAGATCATCTGCAGCATTAGAAGCTTGTAGAAATCCGTGTCGAGCAGGCTGCGAATGATCGGATCGAGCTTCCAGGTGTGGTTGTAGACCCGGCGGGCGATATCCGTCTTGATCATGGTTCGACGCTCCCGGACCGCAAAGCGGTCGGCCTCCTCTTGCGCGCGCAAGCCAGCACGCCGCCGTTACAAATGCAACCCACCGCTGCGGCTTCGTTCAAGTGAGCGCGACACAGGCCACAAGCAGCACGATGACCTCGCCGCCCTGCTGAAGCGCACCGACGACATCGCCAGTCTGTCCCCCGATCTGGCGCTCCGCAATGATCCTGATGGCCAGCAGCCAGAGTGCCAGCAGGATTGCGGCCAGCACCGCCGGCAGGAAGCCCAGCAAGAGCAGCCCCGCGAATCCGAGGACGAGAGCGATGAGGCTCGCCGTTGCGCCGACCTGACCGACGCCCGCGGAGAGGCCGTCGTCGCGCGCGCGCGGCACGAGATGCATGAAGCCCGGCATCAGCGCGCGCGATGCCATATGCGCCGCGATCAGGGCGGCGAGGGCGGCCGGGAAGGTCAGGAAGACGGAGAGTGCCGCCCATTTCAGGAGGAGCGCGATCGCCAGTGCCAGCACGCCGTAGCTGCCGATCCGGCTGTCGCGCATGATGGTCAGCTTGTCGCCCGCCGTCCTGCCGCCGCCGAAACCATCCGCGACATCGGCCAGCCCGTCTTCGTGCAGGCAGCCGGTGGCCAGCAGGGCCGCTGCGATGGCCATGCCCGCGGCAATCGTCGATGGCAGTCCGAAACGAAGCGCCAGCCCGAAGATGAAGGCAGCCAGGACGCCGATCAGCAGACCCACGAGCGGGGCGGCCCACAGGCTATCTGCAAAACGCCGGTCCGGATCCGGCGCCCAGGGCGTGGCAAAACGCGTCAGGAAGCCGATGCAGGCGCCCAGATCGCCGAATGCCCTGCGGATCTGCAGATTGTCCATGGCTCAGCCTCTCGCGATCGCGTGGAAGAAGGTGCCGGTGACGAGACCCCGCCGGCCGCCCGAGGGTCCGATGGACGTGCCGGTGCCATCGGCGATCTCGGCCAGCGCGTCGTCGGTGCCGGGATCGATCACCCGCGCATAGTGGAACTCGTGCCCGCGGATGGTCTCGCCCGCCCGGCCGATCGGGCAGTCACCCAGGAGTCGGGCCTGGCGGTAGCCGAGATTCATCTTGCGGCGGGCGAAGGAGGTCGTGTGGCCGAGAAGGCCGAGCATGGGATGCAGCGCGCCATCGGCGTCTTCCAGGGCCCCGCCCAGCACCATGTATCCGCCGCACTCGCCATGGACAGGCCGCGTGTGCGAGAACGCGACGATGCGCGCCTGGAAGGTCTCGGCCGCGGCAAGCCGTGCCGCGTGCAGTTCCGGATAGCCGCCGGGCAGCCAGCAGGAATCGCAGTCTTCGGCAGGCCCCTCGTCGGCCAGCGGTGAGAAGGGAACGATTTCGGCGCCTGCCTCCCGCCAGTGGCGGGCGACATGGGGGTAGACGAAGGAGAAGGCGGCATCTTGCGCCAGCGCGATGCGCTGGCCGGGCGGTGGGATCATCGCCGCAAGATCGCCCGGGCCGGGCAATTGCGGCCGTTGCGCCATCGCTGCGATGCGTTCGAGATCGAGCGCGCTCTCCATCACGTCGGCCAGCCTGTCGATGAACGCCTCGATGGCGCCGTGCTCGCTGGCCTGAACCAGCCCCAGATGGCGCTCGGGCAGGGCCATGTCGGGATTGCGCGGCACGGCGCCGACAACGGGAAGGCCGATCGCCTCGATCGCCTCGCTACACAGACGGATGTGGCGGTCGCTGCCGGCGCGGTTGAGCACCACCCCGGCGATGCGGACATCCGGGTTGTAGGTAGCAAATCCCTTGGCTACTGCGGCCGCGGTCGTCGACTGGCCCGACACGTCCAGCACCAGGAGCGCCGGCAGGCCATAGCGGGCGGCGAGGTCGGAGCCCGCGCCCGTGCGGCCCTGGCCGGCCTGTATGCCGTCGAAGAGCCCCATCGCACTCTCCGCGATCACGACCTCCGCGCCCTCGAATGTCTGCGCCACAAGCGCGTCGAGCAGGGCAGGCGTCATGGCCCAGCTGTCCAGGTTCACGCCCGGCAGCCCCGTCGCGGCTTCGTGAAAGCCGGGATCGATGTAATCGGGACCGGACTTCGCGCCACGCACGGCCAATCCCTGGCGCCGGAGCGCGCGCAGGAGGCCGATGGTCACGCTGGTCTTGCCCGAGCCAGAGCGCGGTGCGCCGATGATGAGACCGCGCGCCGTCATCCTGCGCGCATCATCCTGTGCAGCGCCGTCAGTTCCGCCCGCATGGATACGATTCCGCCGACGACGATCAGGGCGGGTGCTTCCAGCCCCGCCGTCCTGGCAAGGCCCGATATCGTTTCCAGCGTGCCGGTGACGACGCGCTCCTTGTCGGTCGCAGCGGAGGTCACGATCGCCGCCGGGGTGGAGAACGCCAGGCCACCCTTGGCAAGCGCCGCAACGATGATCTCGAGGTTCTTCAACCCCATATAGACGACCAGCGGTTGGCCGGTGGCCGCCAGCGCTGCCCAGTCGAGGTCGTCATCCGTACCTGCGGCATGGCCGGTGGCCAGGATGATCGCCTTGTTGATGCCGCGCATCGTCGCGGGAATATGCGCGCCGGCCAGCCCGGCAAGGCCCGCAGTGAGCCCCGGCAGGATGCGGAAGGGTATGCCGTTCTGGACCAGCGCAAAGGCTTCCTCGCCGCCGCGTCCGAACACGAACGGATCGCCGCCCTTGAGCCGCAGCACGCGTTTTCCTTCGCGGGCAAGCCGGATGATGAGCGCCGTGATGTCGTCCTGCTGGATCGAGGCCTTGCCGCCGCGCTTGCCCGCGAAATGGAGCTCCGCACTCTCGGCGGCCTCGAGGATGGAGGCGTCGACGAGCGCGTCGTAGACGATGGCGTCGGCCTGGGCGAGGGCGGACGCCACGTCGAGCGTGATCTGGCCGGCATCGCCTGGACCCGCACCTGCCAGCCAGACATGTCCGGGTTCGAGCGCGGACAGCCTTGGCGCCAGCTTGCAGATGACTCGTTCGAGCTTCATGCGTCTGTCACATCCGTCATGGGAGCATGGAATACATGGGCGGGGCCGGCAACGGAAGCCGGCGCATGATCGGCGGGGCCGATCATGCGCCCCGTCCCCGGAAGCGGCGCTGATAGGTGGCATCATAAAGCGCGCTCTCGCGAAACCCGTCCGAGCCGAGCCCTTGCCCCACGAAGATGATGGCGGTGCGTTCGATGGGGTCTGCCGCGACCATGGCCTCGATCGTCGCCAGCGTGCCGCGCAGGATGCGCTCGTTTGGCCAGCTGGCATGGACGACGATCGCGACCGGGCAGTCCGCGCCATAGAGCGGCGAAAGTTCCGCCACCACCCGCTCCAGCGCATGGATGGCCAGATGGATGGCGAGCGTCGCGCCGGTGGCGCCGAAGGCAGGCAGCGTCTCGCGCTCGGGCATTTTGGAAGCGCGACCGGACACGCGCGTCAGCACCAGGGACTGGGCGACTTCCGGAATGGTCAGTTCGCGACCCAGTGCGGCGGCCGCGGCGGAGAAGGCCGGCACGCCCGGCGTCAGCGTGTAGTCGATACCGAGCCTGTCCAGCCGGCGCATCTGTTCGGCCACCGCGCTCCACACCGACAAATCGCCGGAATGGAGACGGGCGACATCCTGTCCCGCCGCATGGGCCGCTTCATATTCGGCTTCTATCTCGTCGAGCGACAGGGGGGCGGTGTCGACCAGGCGCGCCCCCTTCGGGCACCAGTCGAGCATCTCGCGCGGCACGATGGAGCCGGCATAGAGGCAGACCGGGCAGCGGGCGAGCAGATCGCGCCCGCGCACGGTGATGAGGTCGGCAGCTCCCGGACCGGCGCCGATGAAATGAACCGTCATGGCATGTCTCCCGATACGGCGAGAGCGCAGGTGACCGAACCCAGCGCGATGCGGGGGCCGAGAAGTCGCGACTGCGGGCCCGCCGCGGCAAGCGCGGCGGCTTCGGCGGCCGAAGGCGTTCCGGTTGCGGCGAACGAATGGGCCGATTCGGTCATGCAGCGTGCGGCGGCTTCGGCCAAGGCGGCCGCGTCGGCCACGACGAGAGTGACGTCGAGCCGATGCGCAGCGTCGACGATGGCCGCCTCACCGGCCTTCTCCGGCACCGTGGCGAGCGCGGCCAGGGCTGCGGGCACCATGCCGGCTGCCGCCAGCGCGGCTTCGATGGCCTCCACCACGCTCTCTGTGTCGACATTGGCCCGGCAACCGATACCGGCGACGATCATGGCGCGTCTCCCCGGGGTTTGGTCCACGCCCATTGCATGACCGGCATGGCAGGACGCCAGCCCGTCATGGAGCCTACCGCCTCTGCACGCTGGATCGAGAGCCGGATCAGCTCTCCGCCAAGCCGGGCGTGATGGGCCAAGAGCACCGTCTCCATCTCGAGCGTCACCGCATTGGCGACCAGCCGCCCGCCGGGCTTCAACGCATCGAGCGCTGCCTCCATGACGCCCGGCCGGCTGCCGCCGCCACCGACGAAGATGGCGTCCGGCGCGGGCAGGCCGCTCAGGGCGTCGGGCGCTTTGCCCTCGACGATGCGAAGGCCCGGCACGCCGAGCTTTTCGGCGTTGCCGCTGATCCGCGCGGCGCGTTCGCCATGCGACTCGATGGCGATGGCCGACAGGCTCGGATGTTGCAGCATCCATTCGATAGCGACGGAACCGGAGCCCGCCCCGATGTCCCACAGGAGTTCGCCGCGCCGGGGAGCGAGCGCGGAGAGGGTCGTGGCCCTCATCTCGCGCTTGGTGATCTGGCCGTCATGGTCGAACAGATCGTCTGGAAGGCCAGGGGCGAGGGCAAGCACCGGTTGGTCCGCGTCCGCCTCGGCTTCGATCGCCACTAGATTGAGCGGATTGACCTGCGCAAGGTCGAAACCCGCCGCCCGCGCCTGCCGGACGCGTTCGTCCGGGCCGCCCAAAGCCTCCAGAAGCGTAAGAAGTGACTTACCAAAGCCGTTTTTGCGCAGCATTGCCGCGATCTCGGCCGGTCCGGCAGCATCGGACGTCAACGCCAGTATGCGGCGTCCGGGATGAAGCAATGGGCGGAGCAGGCCAACCGGCCGGCCATGCAGCGAGACCGTGTCGATTTCGGCCAGCGGCCAGCCAAGCCTGGCGGCGGCCAGCGAAAAGGCCGATGGCGCGGGCACGACGTCCATCTCGTCGGCGGCCACATCTCGGGCCAGCGTGGCGCCCACCCCGTGCAGGAAGGGATCGCCTGAAGCCAGCACGCAGACGCGGCGACCGCGCAGGTCCTGCACCGCCTGGATGCCGTCGCTGAAGGGCGACGGCCAGGCCCACGCTTCGCCGCGGATCAGGCTTTCGGCAAGCGCCAGATGCCGTTTGCCGCCGAACACGATCTCGGCGTCGCATATCAGCCGGCGCGCGGTCTCGCCGAGACCGCTGACCCCGTCCTCGCCGATGCCGACGATGGACAGCCATTTGGCGCTTGTGGCGGCCCGCCTCTGCTCACTAGAAGACATGATGGCCTACAAAATACTGATCCTGGGCGGCACGACCGAGGCGCGCGAACTGGCAGCAAGGCTTGCCGGCGAGCCGCGATACGAGACCAAGCTTTCGCTTGCCGGGCGCACCGCCCGACCGGCCGGACAACCGGTACCGGTTCGCGTCGGTGGGTTCGGCGGCGCGGAAGGCCTGGCCGCGCATCTGGCGGGGAAGGGCATCGACCTGCTGGTGGATGCCACGCATCCCTTCGCCGCGCGCATTTCCGCCAATGCGGCCGAGGCCGCACGGGTAACGAAGGTGCCGTTGCTGGCGCTCCGCCGACCCGGCTGGGAACGCGGGAAGCTTGATCGCTGGACGGAGGCCGACACGGTCGCGGCGGCCGTCGTCGCGCTTGGAGAGCGCACACGCCGCGTGCTGGTCACGCTCGGCCGGCAGGAATTGGCGCCGCTTCGCGCGCATCCACATCATTTCTATCTGATCCGCTCGGTCGATCCGGTCGATCCGCCGCTGGACCTGCCCGACGCGCAATACCTTCTGGCACGCGGGCCCTTCGGCGAGGACGACGAGCGGCGGCTTCTTATCGACCACCGCATCGACGCGATCCTGTCGAAGAACAGCGGCGGTGCGGCCACCTATGGGAAGATCGCGGCAGCCCGCGGCCTCGGCATCGAAGTTGTGATGGTCCGCCGGCCGCCAAAGCCCGTCGTGCCGACAGTCGGCACCGTGGATGAGGCTGTTGCCGAAATCGCTCATCGCGCCGCCTCGGGGAAAAACCGGGGCGTATAGACAAGCGGCGTCCGGCCCGGCCGTTCGACGATCCGCGTTTCCGGCGAACCGATGATGACACAGGTCGCCATGTCGGCCATCCCGGCCTCGGCCTTGTCGAGCCGCACCGTCTCGATGCGCTCGTCGGACCGGCCTGCGGCACGGCCGAAGATCACCGGCGTGGAAGCCGGCAGGATGGTGGCAATGAGCTCGAAGGCACGCCCCAGCTGCCAGGGACGCGCCCGGCTGATCGGGTTGTAGAGCGCGATGACGAAACCGGCGCTCGCCGCCGCTGCAAGCCTGCGCTCGACCACCTCCCAGGGCTTCAGATTGTCCGACAGCGAGATGGCGCAGAAATCATGGCCGAGTGGCGCGCCCGCCCGGGCTGCCACGGCCAGCATCGCGGTCACGCCGGGAACCGTCTCGATGTCGATCTCGCGCCATTGGGTCGGACCGTGTTCGACCGCTTCGCAGATCGCCGCGGCCATGGCGAAGACGCCCGGATCGCCGCCCGAGACCATGGCAATGTTCTGGCCGGCAGCGGCGCGGGTCAGCGCGGATTCGGCGCGCGACAGTTCCTCGCGATTGTCGGAGGGGTTCTTGCGCTCGGCTGGAATGTCGAGGCGATCGAGATAGGGGCCGTAGCCGAACACCGCCTCGGCATTCTCGACCGCGGCCCGCGCCTCGGGCGTCACCTGCTCGGGGCTGCCGGGGCCGATGCCCACGATGGCGAGGCGGCCGGTCATTCCGCGGCCATTCCGGCGCGGGCCTGCGCCACGACGCTTTCGAGCCCCGCCCAGCCCGGCACCAGCACGATCGAGAAATAGGGCGCGGCATCGTCAGGCTTGTCGACGAGCCGCACCACATGGCCGTTCGCCATCGTGCCGCGTTCGACATAGACCGCCCGGTCGAGCTTGCCTGCTGTTTCCAGCGCGCGCCGGATCCGGGGCAGGTTGCGGCCGACCTTCATGATGATCGCCGCCTCGCTGTTCGATAGCCGTTCCGCCAGTTCGGCCTCGGCAAGCGTGCCGGGGAGGATGGTCATGATGTCGTCGCCCTGGACGATCGGCACGCCCGCCTGCGACCAGCAGCCCGACATCGCCGTGATGCCGGGGATCACCTCGGTCGGATAGCGATGGGCCAGCCGCACATGCAGATGCATGTAGGAACCGTAGAACAGGGGATCGCCCTCGCTCAGCACGGCAACCGTCCTTCCCGCCTCCAGATGGGCCGCCACCGCCTCGGCCGATTCGGCATAGAAACGGCCGATCTGGTCGCGGTAGTCTTCATGGTCGCGCGCGATTTCGGTGGTGACGGGGTAGAGCAGCTGAAGCTCCACCACGCCGGGGCGCAGATGCGCTTCGACGATGCGGCGCGCATTGCTGGAATTGCCGCGCTTGGCGAAATGCGCCACCACGTCGGCGGCCTCCAGCGCCTTCACGGCCTTGACCGTCAGCAGCTCCGGATCGCCCGGCCCGGTGCCGACACCGATGAGTTTGCCCTGGCCGCTCAAAGTCCCGCCCTCGCGATGGCGTTGACGGCGGCGGCCGTCATGGCACTGCCCCCCATCCGGCCGCGCACGATGGCAAAGGGCACGCCATGCGCGCCCTCGGCCAGCGCTTCCTTGGATTCCACCGCCCCCACGAAGCCGACCGGCATGCCGATGATGGCGGCGGGTCGCGGCGCGCCTTCCGCCAGCATGTCGAGCAGATGAAAGAGCGCGGTCGGCGCATTGCCGATGGCCACGACAGAACCTTCCAGCCTATCGCGCCACAATTCGAGCGCGGCTGCAGAGCGCGTGTTGCCCATCTCCCTGGCCAGTTCCGGCGTGCGCGGATCGCGCAGTGTGCAGATGACGTCGTTCCTGGCCGGCAGGCGGGCATGGGTGACGCCATGGGCCACCATCTGCGCATCGCACAATATCGGCGCGCCGGCCTTCAATGCAGCGCGCGCAGCCGGCACGAAACCGGGCGAGAATACGAAATGCCGTGCCGCCTCCACCTGACCGCAGGCATGGATCATGCGGATCGCGACGCCGGCTTCCTCGTCGGAGAACCGCGAAAGATCCGCCTCCGCGCGGATGATGGCGAAGGACTTTTCGTAGATGGCGTCGCCGTCGCGGATGTAGTCGGTGGTGATCATCATGTTCCGGTTCAAATCTCGGCCGGCTGCGGGTTCCGCGCAGCCGGTTCTTCATGGGCCAGTTCCGTATCGGCCAATCGCCTCACAGCGGCAAGCGCCTCTTCGGGTGCGACGGGGTTCGTGGGCCGCGCCGTGCGTCCGTCGCCCGGCAGGACGAGGCAACCGCCATCGGCGCCCAGGATCGTGAGGTCGGGGGCAGGGGGTTCCGCGCAGCGTTTCGCGCAGCCCGAAATGTGGAGCGTGCGGCCGGCAAGCAGTTCCGGCGCGGCGCGGGCGATTTCCGCCCCCAGAGCGCGGGTGGCGAAATGGGCCGACGCGCAGAACGGCGCTCCCGCGCAAGCCGCGATCACAAGGCGTGGGTCATCGGAATCGGTGATGAAACCGAGTGCGGCGGCCTTCGATTCCAGTGCCGAGCAGGCTGCCATGTCGAGGCCGGGCACGATCAGGCCTCGCCCCGGCGCAAGGCGGATTTCCGCCGCGCCGGACTCCGCCACGGCCGCGCAGAAGGCGGCGAGCGTGTCGGCATCCACTTGGCCGAAGGGCAGGGCGAAGGAAGTGGCGAGCCTGGCGTCATTGAGGGGGAAACGGCCGACGGGCGTGCTGGCCCGGGCAGTGGCAACGAACGGGGTCTTCGGTACGAAACCGACCAGATCGGCATCCCTCAGATCGCGCCCCCTGGCGTATTTTCCATTTGCCGCGATCGCTTCGAGGAGGGCGAGGACAGTCGAAACGGCGTCCGCTTCGGCGACGGACTCCAGCGGCCGGGCCGTGCGCGCGGTGCCGCCCACCGCGACATGCCAGTCGCCACGCCGCTCAGAGTCTGCGGTCAGCCGCACATCGGCGATGATGTCGTCCATGGACAACGCGCCGCCGCCATCGATGACGATCGATGTCTTCGGTGCAAGTCGCGCGAACAGTCCTGCCGCCTCGACCGCCTGCTTGAGGTCGCGGGCCAGGGGCAGCGGATCGGCGATCTCGTCGGCGTCGATCCCGGCGAGCGGCCCGGTATCGATGGCAAGGCCGGTGCGAAGTGGGATGGAAGCCGCCTCGACATCGACGGCAAGTTCCGCCGCGCTGTCTGAAGTCAGCCCCCGGATCTGCAGATTGCCGCGGCTGGTCACCTCCAGCATGCCGCTGCCGAAACGTGCGGCCGCTTCTGCCAGCACCGAAAGTTCCGCCGGCCGCCAGCCGGTGCCGGCCGGCGAAAGCCGCACCAGCAGACCGTCGCCGGTCAGCATCGGTTCGTGGAGGGTAGGGCAGGCGCCGCGCGGCGTGCTCATGCCGCCTCCAGCGCCTGGGCTTCCTCGATGAGGGCCATCAGATCGGCATCGATGGAATTGCGCAGCGGATGCCAAAGCCCGCGCCGGCGCGCCGACAGGAACCGCTCGGCGATCGAGCGTGCGGCTGCCGGGTTCTGGTCGAGGATGAAGTCGCGAACCCGCTCGTCGCCCAGGTATGCGTCGTGCACAGCCTCCAGAAGTTCGCCCGGGATGGCCTGCGTGGTCTCGGCAAAGCCGACCAGCCTGTCGACCGTCTCGGCAAATTCCGCCGCACCGCGGGGCCCGTGCCGAAGCTGTCCCTCGATGAAGCGCGGGTTGATCGCGCGGGCACGTACGGTGCGGGTCACGGCCTCGCCGACCGAGCGCGCGCGCGGCTTTTGCGGGTCCGTGGTGTCGAGCGCCACCAGATCGGCCTTGCCGCCGAGTGCAGCAACTGCGGCCGCGAAACCGCCGATGAAGGCGACATCGGCCGAGCCTTCGAGAATGTCGCGGCCGGGATCGTCGCCCGTATGAACCAGCAGATCGGCGCCGCCGACCCGCTCGGCGAAGGCGCCATGGGCCGCGCGCGAATCGCCGTCCGCCCCGCCATAGGAATGCGACGTGGCCGCCAGATAGGCATGACCCAATTCCTCGCGCCCCTCCCAGCTTCCCGAGGCGAGCTTTTCCTCGATGCCGGCGCCATAGGTGCCAGGCCGCGAGCCGAAGATGCGGGCAGGGGCCTTGCCCTCCTCGCGCATGGAAGCGGCCAGCGGGTTTTCCGACCTGTCCTCGTTCCGCGCGGCGACGGCCGCGACAGCCGCATCCATCAGCGCGATCTGGGTCGGAAACATGTCGCGGAAGAGTCCCGAGATGCGCCAGGTGACATCGATGCGCGGGCGCCCGAGAACCGCCGGCGGCAGCACCTCGATGCCGGTCACGCGGCCCGTCGCGTGGTCCCATTGCGGGCGGCAGCCCATCAGCGCCAGCCCCTGGGCGATCTCCTCGCCGCCTGTGCGCAGCGACTGGCTGCCCCACAGATCGAAGACCAGCGATGTCGGCCAGTCGCCATGCTCCTGCAGATAGCTGCGCAGCACCTCCTCGGCGCCCGCCTTGCCGAGTTCGAAGGCCGTCGGCGTCGGCATCGTGCGCGGGTCGGCGGCAAAGAGGTTGCGGCCGGTGGGCAGCACGTCGGTGCGGCCACGCGCCGGTGCACCGGCAGGGCCGGGCGGAATATGGCGGCCATCGAGCGCGGCGAGCAGGGCGGAGCGTTCGCGTTCGGCACTCTCGAGCCGGATGGGCTCGGCATCTTCCTCGGCCCGGCCATAGATGTGCAGCCCGTCCTTGATCGCGAAATCCTTGAGATCGCAGAGCCAGGCATCGATGCGCATCAGCGCTTCGCCCGGCGCGTCTGCCTCCCCGATGCCTGCTTCCGTCGCCAAGCCGGTTTTCCGCGCCGTCTCGACAATCAGTTGCCCAAGCCGGTCGCGCCGCCGCCGGTCGAGCCCATCGGCCTGGGCATATTCGTCGACCAGCCGTTCCAGCCTCTGCTGGTAGTCGGAGAGCCCTGCACCCGTCAGTGGCGGCGGCAGATGGCCGATGGTGATCGCCGCGATGCGGCGCTTGGCCTGCGCGGCTTCGCCCGGATTGGAGACGATGAACGGATAGATAACCGGAAGGCCGCCGGTCACGATCTCCGGAAAGCAGTCTTGCGACAGCGCCACCGTCTTGCCCGGCAGCCATTCCAGCGTGCCGTGCGCACCGACATGGATCAGCGCATGGCAGCCGAGGGTCTGGCGCAGCCAGATGCCGAAGTCGATCAGCTCGTGACGCGGCGCGAGGGTGGGGTCGTGATAATCGGAGCGTCGATCCTCCGAGCGCCCGCGATCGGGGGCCAGTGCGACCGTGATGTTGCCGAAGCGGGCGGCGCGGAAGCGCAGCCTACCCCCTCCCTCGTGAGGTCGGGCGCCCCACGTCTCGACCACCTTCCGCTGCGCTTCCGCCGGCAGGTCTTCGAAACCCTGCACATAATCCTCGACCGCGATCCCTTCATCGGACCGGTCGATCAGCCGCAACAGGTCGCGCGCGTTTTCCGGAATGGCGTCAACATGATAGCCGGCATTCTTGAGATCGTGCAGCATTTCCAGAACGCTCTGCGGCACGTCGAGACCCACGGCATAACCGGTGCGGCCCGTCGCGGCCGGATAGTCGGGGATGAGGATCGTGACCTTGCGCTCGGCAGGCGGAGTCCACTGCAGCCGGACGAGCTTGGCCACGCGCTCGGCGACGGCGGCGACCCGATCCGGTTCCGGCCGGTTGACCTGACCGCGAAAGTCCAGCCCGTCGCCGATCTCGGTCACATCCTTGAAGGAGATCGCGCCGGCAAGAATGCGTCCGTCGAGTTCGGGCAGCACGACATGCATGGCGAGGTCGGCCGGCGCCAGCCCGCGCTCGCCGCTCTCCCAGGCTTCGCGGCGCGTCGTGGCGACGACGGCCTGGAAGACCGGCACGCCGATGCGGTCAAACAGAGTCTCGGCACCGGCCTCCGCGCCGCTGGCAAAGGCCGTGGTGGAGATCATCAACGAAGGCGCCAGGCGCGCGCAGCCATCCTCGATGAAGCGGGCGACCGCTCCATCCTTCAGGCTGGATACGAAGAGCGGCGCCGCGAAGATGCCCCGCGCGCCGAGTTGCGCGCATAGCGCCTCGATCGGCGCGATGTCGGCCGCCAGCAGCATGGAGCGGTAGAAGAGGATCGGCACGCAAGGGGCACCCACTGGCCGTGCCGCCAGCACCGCATCGAGGTCGCACATGCCGCGGTCAGGCAGCCAGAAACCGGCCTTGGGCACCTGTCTTGCCTGCGGCGCCTCGATTGCCTTTCCGGCAAGCCTGGCCATGCGGGCAAGCAGCACTTCCATGTTGTCCGGCCCGCCCTCGCGGAAACATTCAAGCAGGTGGGAAAGCTCGTCCTGCGCCAGCGTCGAAAGCGCGGACAGCCGCTCGTCATGCTCGCGGCATTCGCCGGGCAGGAGCGCCAGATGGATGCCCTTCTTGCGCGCCAGTTCCGACAGCCGGTCGCAGCCGTATCGCCACCATTCATAGCCGCCGAGAACCCGCACCAGCACGATCCTGGCCTGCGCCGCCACCGTGTCGAGCCACAGATCGACCGACATGGGATGGCGCAGGTCGCGCAGAGCGGCAAGGCGCAGCGTCGGCATGTCATCCGCTTTCGCCCGCCATGCGGCAGCCACCGCCGACAGGTCGCTGTCGGAAAAGGACAGCACCACCATCTCGGCCGGTTGCTGGGCCAGATCGATGGGCTCGATCAGGTCGTCCAGCGTGGCCGTGGAGGTGGCGAGCAAGTGCATCGTATCAGGCCGCCAGCGCCTTCTCGATCGCTGCGCGGTCGAGGCCCTTCAATCCGATAACCACCAGCCGCGTGCCGCGCTGCTCGCCGGCCTCCCAGGCGCGGTCGTAATAATGCGCCACGCGCGGGCCGACCGCCTGGACGAGGAGGCGCATCGGCTTGCCCACGACCTCGGCAAAACCCTTCACACGCAGGGCGTTTTCGGCTTCGGCCGCAGCCGACACCTTGCGCGCCAGTTCTTCCGGATCGGCGACCGCCGGCAGTTCGATGACGAAGGTGTCGAAATCGTCGTGTTCGTGGTCGAAGGCGCCGTCATGGCCGGTCTTGCGGTTCTCGATGTCGTCTTCGACCGCCAGACCCATGCCGAGCAGCACCGAGGCATCGACCTGGCCGTTGGCCGCCGGCACGATCTTGACGGCGCGGGCGAGATGGCCGGCGACACGCGCCTCGGCCCTTTTGCGCGCATCTTCATCGATCAGATCCGTCTTCGACAGCACGATCAGGTCGGCGCAGGCGATCTGGTCGTCGAACACCTCCTCCACGGGATCGTCGTGGTCGAGCGAATCGTCGGCTTCGCGCTGGGCGGCAAGTGCCTCCATGTCATGGGCGACGCGACCCTCGGCAAGCGCGACGCCATCGACCACGGCAACAACCCCGTCCACGGTCACCCGGCTCTTGATGTTCGGCCAGTTGAAGGCCTGGATCAGCGGCTTGGGCAATGCCAGGCCCGAGGTCTCGATCAGGATGTGGTCGACCTTCGGCTCGCGCGACAGGATGAGGTCGAGCGCCGGCGCGAAATCATCGGCCACGGTACAGCAGATGCAGCCATTGGCGAGTTCCACCACATTCTCTTCCGGGCAGGCCTCGATGCCGCAGCCCTTGAGGATATCGCCGTCCACGCCGACATCGCCGAACTCGTTGACGATCAGCGCCAGGCGCTTGCCATTTGCGTTTTCGAGCACGTGGCGGATCAGCGTCGTCTTGCCCGAGCCGAGAAAGCCGGTGACGACGGTGCAGGGCACGCGGGAAAGCGAAGCGGTCATTTCTGCTCCTTGAGCATGGAAAGAGGGGGAATGCGCGAAATGAGGCCGCGCTTGAGGCAGTCGGGCCGGCCGCGCCAGGGAATGAGGCCATTGTCGGATGTCTGGAAGAGGCGCGCGCCCTCGATGAGGTCGCCGGCATTCTCGAGCGTCAGGTCACCGAAGACGTAGGACCAGCCGCCATCCTTCACCAGCGCGGCCGAAAGCCGGCGCTTGCAATTGCCGAGGCATTCCACGCTCTCGACGCGGATGGAGCGATCATCATTGGCGGCGCGCACGGCCTCGCCCAGCCTTTCGCCGGGCCGCGGGCGGGTGTCGGAGCCATCTTCCGCGCGGCATGACGAGCACACCATGACAGTGACGATGTCAGCCGGCGCAGGCACCGGCGTCTCGTCGGGCACGGCCGAATCGGCCGGGTCGGTATTGAAGGTCAATTCGCGTTCTCCTTGCCCGGGTCACCCGCCAGGCGTTTCAGGATTGCACTCGTGACGGCAGGTCTCCTGGCTCGCGGGTCTCAGCTTTCGGGCCGCCTTCCCGGGTGAAAACCCAGTGGCTGTCGGCCGAAAGCTCGCCGCTCACAGTTGCGGGGACAGCTACGGAATTGGGCAAGCCCGCACCGTATTCCCTCTTAGCCCCGACCTTTGGAGGACGGGGACCGTCATCACCGCATTTAGGCCGCGCCTGCCGACCGTGTCAACGCGACGCAAGACGGGTTCCCGAGCGCGCCGAATTGCTTTACCCTCCCGCTCGTGTCGGTTCCCGAAAGGGACCAGAGGGAACGCGGTGAGGATTTCTGATCCAATGCCGCGGCTGCCCCCGCAACTGTAAGCGGCGAGCTTGCCCCAGATGCCACTGGAATTTCGATTCCGGGAAGGCGGGGCGGAAGCGCTGAACCGCGAGCCAGGAGACCTGCCGGCACGAAGACTGGGGACAAACGGCCCTCGGGTGGAGGGCGAAAGGATATTCACATGAACACCGCTTCCAGAACGCTATCGGCATCTGCTTCATCGCAGTCGCGCATTTTGCAGCTCGCCTTCGCTGGCATGCTCGGCATCTTCATCGTCGGTTTTTCGGGCTTTGCTCACATCGACGCTGTGCACAACGCCGCGCACGACTACCGCCATTCCATGGGCTTTCCCTGCCACTGACGCGCGCGAGCGGAGCTTTCCAATGACCATCTTTCGAAACGTCGTGTTCGTCGCGGCGCTGGCCGGGCTTGTGGCCGGACTTGCCATGAGCGCTATGCAGTTTTTCGCCACCACGCCGCTGATCGTCGCGGCCGAGGAATTTGAGGGAATGGAGGTCGCGCCAGCGCCGGCCGCCGCGCCTTCTGTCCAAGACCACGATCATGGTCACGCCCACGCCTCCGACGACGCCCACGCCCATGAGGATGACCACGGCCACAGCCATTCGGGCTGGGTGCCGGAAGACGGCTTCGAGCGCGAAAGCCTGACCGTTCTGGCCAATGTCGTCACCGCGGTCGGGTTCGGCCTGATGCTGGTGGTTGCCGCCGAACTGGCCGGCGGCATCCAGTCCTGGCGACAGGGTATCTATTGGGGCTTTGCCGGTTTTGCCGTGTTCACCCTTGCGCCGGGTCTTGGACTGCCGCCCGAACTGCCGGGCATGCCGGCGGCCGATCTCTTGCCCCGACAGATCTGGTGGGTGGCGACGGTTGCGGCCACGGCAGGCGGTCTGGCGCTGATCGCATTCGGACGCAATGCGGTTCTGGCGATCTTGGGCGTGGCGCTGATCGTCGCGCCCCATGTCGTCGGCGCCCCGCAGCCCGTAAGCCACGAATCGTCCGTGCCGGTTGAATTGCACAGCCAGTTCGTGACGGCTGCCACGCTGACGAGCCTTGTGTTCTGGGTGGTCCTGGGCGCCATGGTGGGCGTCTTGCGGGGTCGCTTCGCCGACCCCGTTGCAGGTGCGGAGCAGGGCAGCCTTGCCTGAGACCTCGCGCCTGACGCTGGTTCTGGGCGGCGCCCGCTCCGGCAAGAGCAGTCACGCGGAAGGGCTGGTGACGGCCCTTCCTGCGCCTTGGCTCTATCTCGCCACCGCCGAGGCCTGGGACGAGGAGATGCGCGCGCGCATCGCGGCCCATCAGGCGCGCCGCGGGGAGGGCTGGAGGACGATCAACGCGCCCTTGCAATTGGCCGATGCGCTCGACCAGATCGATCCGGGCGTCCCGGTCCTGATCGACTGCCTGACGCTCTGGCTGTCCAACCACATGCTGGCGGAAAACGATGTCGAGGCCGAAAGCGCGCGGCTGGTGGACCTGTTGGCGCGACCGCGCGGGCCTTGGTTCGTGGTCTCCAACGAGGTGGGGCAGGGCATCGTGCCCGACAATGCACTCGGGCGCCGTTTCAGGGACGCTCAGGGGCGTCTCAATCAGATGGTCGCGGCCCGAGCCCACGACGTGCTGCTGATGGTCGCTGGCATTCCCATGAAGGTGAAGTGATGACCGAAATCGACGAGACGCAAGCCGCGCGCCACCGCGCCAAGATGGCCAAGCGCAAGGCGGTCCAGGATGCGGAAGTTGCGGAAAAGAAGATCGAGAAGGGCCTTTTGATCGTCAACACCGGTCCGGGCAAGGGCAAGTCGACCGCCGCCTTCGGCCTGGCGCTCCGGATGCTCGGCCATGGGCGGCGGGTCGGTGTCGTGCAGTTCGTGAAGGGCGCCTGGCACACCGGCGAGAAGGATGCGCTGGAGCATTTCGGCGATCTGGTCACCTGGCACACCATGGGCGAGGGCTTCACCTGGGAGACGCAGGATCTGGCCCGCGACATCGCGGCCGCCGAAGCCGCCTGGGCCAAGGTGCGTGACCTGATGGCCGACGAGACGATCGCGCTGATCATCCTAGACGAACTCAACATCGCGCTGCGCTACGAATACCTGCCGCTGGCGGAGGTCGTGGCCCAGTTGCAGGCGCGTCGGCCCGATCTCCACGTCGTCGTCACCGGACGCAACGCCAAGCCGGAACTCATGGAGGCCGCCGATCTGGTCACCGAGATGGGTGCGACCAAGCATCATTTCAAAGCCGGCGTGAAGGCGCAGCAGGGGATCGAGTTCTGATGGCTCGCAATGGTCGGAGCGCCGCCCTATCTCTGGCCTCTGAATATCAAGCTTGTTGGAACCTCTTTGATGAAATCAACCCCCGTTGCCTATCTCTTGCTGTTGCTCGGGCTCGTCGGCTTCTGCGGACTGCACCGCTTCTACACGGGCCGCTTCAAGACCGGCCTCCTGTGGCTGCTGACGCTCGGCCTGCTCGGCATCGGGCAGATTATCGACATCTTCCTGGTGCCCTCCATGGTCCGCGAGGCCAATCTGGAACATCGCGTCGACAATCTGGAATCGCGCCGCGGCTGATTGATCCCGCGGCCGGGGCCTGCCCATGAGCCGCGCCATCATGTTCCAGGGCACCGGCTCCGATGTCGGCAAGTCCCTGGTGGTGGCAGGCCTGGCCCGCGCGCTCGCCAATCGCGGCATGAGTGTCGCGCCCTTCAAGCCCCAGAACATGTCGAACAACGCCGCCGTCACGGAAGATGGCGGCGAGATCGGCCGCGCCCAGGCGCTTCAGGCACGGGCGGCGAAGGTCCCGCTCACCGTCCACATGAATCCGGTATTGCTCAAGCCGCAGAGCGAGGTCGGCGCGCAGATCGTCGTGCAGGGCAGGGTCTGGGCAACGGCGAAGGCGGCCGAGTACCAGGGCATCAAGCCGCAACTGATGCCAGCCGTGATGGACAGTTTCGCGCGCATGAAGGCATCCGCCGATATCGTTCTCGTCGAAGGCGCGGGCAGCGCGTCGGAAACCAATCTGCGGGTCAATGACATCGCGAATATGGGATTCGCCGAGGCCGCCGACATTCCCGTCGTGCTGATCGGCGACATCGACCGGGGCGGGGTGATCGCCAGCCTCGTCGGCACCAAACAGGTGGTTTCACAAGCCGACGCCGCGCGCATCGTGGGCTTCATCGTCAACCGGTTCCGCGGCGACCCGGCTCTGTTTGCCGATGGCATGACGGAAATCGCGCGGCAGACCGGCTGGCACGCCTTCGGCCTGCTGCCTTTCTTCACGGACGCCGCAAAGCTGCCGGCGGAAGACGCGCTGGCGCTGAGTTATGGCAATGGCGCGGGACGGAAAGGGGCGAGGGTGAAGATCGTCGTGCCGATCCTGCCCCACATCTCCAATTTCGACGATCTCGACCCGCTCGAAGCGGAACCGGAGGTCGAACTGGTCAAGGTCCGGCCGGGCGGGGCGCTGCCGGGCGACGCCGATCTCGTGCTCCTTGTCGGCTCCAAGGCCACGATCGCCGATCTGGAAGCCTTTCGGGCCGCCGGCTTCGATATCGATCTGGCCGCCCACATCCGGCGCGGCGGGCAGGTGCTGGGCCTGTGCGGCGGTTACCAGATGCTCGGCCGGTCGATTGCCGATCCTCAAGGCGTGGAGGGGCCGGCAGGCACGGTCGCGGGGCTCGGCCATCTCGACGTCGAGACGGTGCTGACGGGCGAAAAGAGCCTCGTCTCGGTCAAGGGGACAAGCACCGACGGCGCCCCCTTTGCCGGCTACGAAATGCATATGGGTCGCACGACGGGCGAAGATTGCGGGCGTCCCTTCGCGCATCTGTCTGACGGCAGGCCGGACGGCGCCGTCTCATTGTCGGGACGCGTCACGGGGACCTATGTCCACGGCCTTCTCGCCGATGACGCACAGCGCAATGCGTGGCTGAAGCGGCTTGGCGCGCCATCATCCGATCTGGCCTATGAGGCGGGCGTGGAGGCCGCGCTGGACGGGCTTGCGACCCATGTCGAGGCGCATCTCGACGTCGACGGGATTATCGCCAATGCGAGATGACGTAGAGCGCCAGGCCACCGATCAGCGCGATCAGCAGCCAGTCGGCGATCCGGAACAGCCGCAGCGCGCGCCGGATGTCGGCCGCCGTCGCCTCACGCCTGCCGCCTTCGCCCATCAGCGCGTCGTCCACCACGTCACCGCCATAGACGCGCGGACCGGCCAGTGCCAGCCCGAGCGCGCCGGCCATGGCGGCCTCCGGCCAGCCGGCATTGGGCGAGCGGTGGCGGTGCGCGTCGCGCCAGATGGCGGCCCACCCAGCTGCCGGATTGGCGCCCGGCATCAGGATCGCCGCCACGACCAGCAGGAGCCCGGTCAGCCGGGAAGCCGGCAGATTGACCAGGTCGTCGAGACGTGCGGCCGCAAAGCCGAAACGGGCGTGGCGCGGCGTCCTGTGCCCGATCATGCTGTCGGCCGTGTTGATCGCCTTGTAGGCGGCGGCCCCTGGAAGGCCGGCCGCGACCATCCAGAAGGCGGGCGCCACCACGCCGTCGGAGAAGTTCTCCGCCAGGCTTTCGATCGCCGCGCGCGACACGCCGGCCTCGTCCAGCGTCTCGGGATCGCGGCCGACGATCATCGACACCGCCTTGCGCCCGCCGTCGAGCCCGTCGGTTTCCAGCGCAGCGGCCACCGCGGCCACATGGGCCTCCAGGCTTTTTTGCGCGATCAGGCTGGAAGCCAGCACCGCCAGCAGGAGCAGGCCGATCAGGTGCCAGCCGAGCGCCCAGTGAAGTATGAGGGCCGGCACGACGGCGGCCAGCACGATGACCAGAAGCGCCTCGAACCCGCGCCGGCGTCGCAGGTCGGGCGGATCGGTCTCCTTGTTCCACTCCCGGTCGAGACGCGCTATCAGCGCGCCGATCCACATGACCGGATGACCGATCGCGTCCACCAGACGCTGCGGATAGCCGACGAAACGCTCGAAGATCAGGGCGCAGAAGGTGAGAAGAACGGACATGGCTGAAGCCGGGGCGTGGAGGGCGGCGGTTGAAGACCATGGCGGCAGCATCGAGAGGGCGCGGCTGCGCTTTCCCGGCGCACCCGAACCCCTCCTCGACCTGTCGACCGGGATCAACCCGCATGCCTACAGGTTTTCGCTCCTGCCCGCCACCGCCTGGACGCGGTTGCCCGAGCAGGGGCGCCAGCGCCAGCTGGAGGAAACCGCGGCCGCGGCTTACGGCGCGCCATCGGCCGACCATGTCGTGGCGGCACCGGGCACGCAGATCCTCCTGCCCTTGGTGGCCGGTCTCGTCGCGCCCGGCCACGCCCGGGTGCTGGGACCTACCTATGCCGAGCATGCCCGTGCCGCAGCCCTTGCCGGGCATGCGGTCGAGGAGGTATCCACCTTCGACTCCCTGTTCGGTGCCGATCTCGCCATCGTCGTGAACCCCAACAATCCCGACGGGCGTCTTTCCTCTCGCGACAGGCTCCTGCAGTTGGCTGCCGAAATGAGGGCGAGGGGCGGGCTGCTTGTGGTCGACGAGGCCTTCATGGATGTCGGGACTGTTTCCGAAAGCCTGTGTGGCGATGTCGGCCAGGAAAACATCGTCGTCCTGCGCTCGTTCGGGAAGTTCTTCGGTCTCGCCGGCCTGCGGCTCGGTTTTGCCGTATTGAATCCCGAAATTGCTTCACGGCTCGCGGGCCTGTTCGGTCCGTGGTCGGTCTCGGGCCCGGCGCTGGAGATCGGCATCGCCGCGCTGGGCGATACCGCCTGGCGCGACGCGATGGTGGCGCTGCTTGAAGCCCATGCCGCCCGACTCGACGCCTTGCTGGCGCATGCCGACATTAAGGTTCAGGGCGGCACGAGCCTCTACCGGTATGTGGAATTCGACGACGCGCCGCATTTCTTCGATCATTGCGGCCATCGTGGCATAGCGCTGCGCGACTTTGCCGGCAGGCCGCGTGCCCTACGTATCGGTCTGCCGGGCGCCGAACCCGACTGGAGCCGTCTCGCGAGAGCACTCGATGAGTGGAAGGAGGCCACGCCATGATCCATGTTTCCCCGCGCTCCCGCCTGGAGGACACACTTGCCGCCTGTCGGGCGGAAAGGCTGATCACGCTTTTGCGCGAAGGCAGCGACTTCGTCCGCCCCGAGATCATCGAGGCGCCGAACTTCCTGCTGCTTTCCATGCACGACATCGTGGAGGAACGCGACGGTATGACTGCCCCGGCTTCCCATCACGTCGAGGCGCTGCTGGCTTTTGCCGAGGCATGGGACCGTAAGCGTCCGCTTGCCATCAACTGCTATGCGGGCATCTCGCGGTCGACGGCGGCCGCCTACATCATCGCCTGCGCCCTTGGGCCCTCGCGCGACGAGGAGGAACTCGCCGCCACCCTGCGCGGCCTGTCGCCCTCGGCCACGCCCAACATCCGGCTGGTCTCTCTGGCCGACGATATTCTCGGTCGTCGCGGCCGCATGACCGCGGCCATTCGCGGCATCGGCAGGGGAGCGGAGGCATTCGAAGGCGAGCCGTTCGTACTGAATCTCGCGGCGTCGCCGGAGAATGGATTTTCTGACGCGTGATAAGTTATTGAATATCAAGAGGAATATTATTCCTCTTTGATCGCCCGGCCCTTGGTCCTGGTGCGGTCCATCCGCCCCTTCGCGATGGCTGAGCGCAGGGCAACTGGCCCGACAGACAGCCCTGTCGACATTGCCTGCCGGCATGGCTTTCGCTAAGAGGGCCGCAGCTTCATTTCACGCAAGGGAAACGACCGACATGACCGCAATCGTCGACATCATCGGCCGCGAGGTTCTGGACAGCCGCGGCAATCCCACAGTCGAAGTCGACGTGGTTTTGGAGGATGGCTCGATGGGCCGCGCCATGGTGCCTTCCGGGGCCTCCACGGGCGCCCATGAGGCGGTCGAACTGCGCGACGGCGGTGAGCGATACCTGGGCAAGGGCGTCGAACAGGCCGTCGATGCCGTCAATGGCGAGATCTTCGAGGCCATCGGCGGCATGGAAGCCGAGGACCAGATTCACATCGACCGCACCATGATCGAGCTGGACGGGACGCCCAACAAGAGCCGGCTGGGCGCCAACGCGATTCTCGGCGTGTCGCTCGCGATCGCCAAGGCCGCCGCCGAAGCGGCCGACCTGCCGCTCTACCGCTATGTGGGCGGCGCAAGTGCGCATGTGCTGCCGGTGCCGATGATGAACATCCTCAATGGCGGCGCCCATGCGGACAACCCGATCGACTTCCAGGAATTCATGATCATGCCGATCGGCGCCGAGAGTTTTCGCGAGGGCCTGCGCTGGGGAGCCGAAATCTTCCACACGCTCAAGAAGGGCCTCAAGGACGCCGGCCACAATACGAATGTCGGCGACGAGGGTGGTTTCGCCCCCAACATCAAGAGCGCGGAGGCCGCGCTGGATTTTGTCATGAGCTCCATCGAGAAGGCCGGCTACAAGCCGGGCGAGGAGATCGCCATCGCACTGGACTGTGCGGCGACTGAGTTCTTCAAGGGCGGCAATTACGTCTACGAAGGCGAGAACAAGACCCGCAATCCCAGGGAGCAGGCCGAATATCTCGCCAGGCTGGCGGCCGACTACCCCATCATCTCCATTGAGGACGGCATGTCCGAGGATGACTGGGACGGCTGGAAGGAACTCACCGAACTCGCCGGCGACAAGGTCCAACTCGTCGGGGACGACCTGTTCGTCACCAATTCGGCGCGCCTGCGCGACGGCATCCGCATGGGCGTCGCCAATTCCATCCTCGTCAAGGTGAACCAGATCGGCACGCTGACCGAGACGCTGGATGCGGTCGAGACGGCGCATCGCGCCGCCTACACGGCGGTGATGTCGCATCGCTCTGGCGAGACCGAGGACTCCACCATTGCCGACCTCGCCGTCGCCACCAATTGCGGGCAGATCAAGACCGGCTCGCTCGCGCGCTCCGACCGGCTGGCCAAGTACAATCAGCTGCTTCGCATCGAGGAGGAATTGGGTCGCCAGGCAGCCTATGCTGGTCGATCGATCCTCAGGGATCGATCGGTCCGGTAACGCGCCATTAAGCATGGCGTGGCAGAAAGGCGGGAGTAACGCGTATCCGGATTCCCCGCCCATGTGGACCCGCCATCACAAGAACAGAAGGACCGGCGCTCTCATCGTGCCGGTCTTGGCCGTGTGCTTCCTCACCTATTTCGGTTTTCACGCCTATCACGGCGACTACGGCATCTATTCCAAGTACCGGCTCGAGGATCGCATCGTGCATCTGAAGCGCGACCTCGCCTCGGTCGAGAAGCGGCGGGTGGAACTGGAACGCCGCGTGCGGCTGCTGCATGACGGAACGATGGAGCGCGACATGCTGGACGAGCATGTCCGTCGCGCCCTCAACATGGGCCATCCCGACGACGTCATCATCATGCGCAACCAGCTCAACTGATTAACTGAAATCCAGTTAATCACTCTTTTCCTCAACCGATTTAGTGGCTTAGCTGCATGGAAGCCATGCGCTTTTGCGCATGGCTAAGCGCTCGGCTCCATGCTAGCTTTTCTTCCAACGGGCGCGGCCTCGGCCACGCGCATGTCCGCGAAGAGACATCACAGGGAGAAACACCGCATGGCGACAGCCGCGAAGAAGGGCACCGGTCGGGCAAAGCCGCAGGGCAAGGCCGACAGCCAGGTCAAGACACCGGCGCCGGTCGAATTTTCCAAGGAAGACGAACTCCAGGCCTATCGCGACATGTTGCTGATCCGCCGCTTCGAGGAGAAGGCCGGCCAGCTCTATGGCATGGGGTTCATCGGCGGCTTCTGCCACCTCTATATCGGCCAGGAAGCGGTTGTCGTAGGCATGCAGATGTCGCTGAAGGAAGGCGACCAGGTCATCACCGCCTATCGCGATCACGGTCACATGCTGGCAACCGGCATGAGCCCGCGCGGCGTCATGGCTGAGCTCACGGGGCGCCGCAGCGGCTACTCCAGGGGCAAGGGCGGCTCGATGCACATGTTCTCCAAGGAGAAGAATTTTTACGGCGGCCACGGCATCGTCGGCGCCCAGGTGCCGCTCGGCACGGGGCTCGCCTTTGCCAACCGCTACCGCGACAACGACAATGTCTCGCTCACCTATTTCGGCGACGGCGCGGCCAATCAGGGCCAGGTCTACGAGAGCTTCAACATGGCAGCCTTGTGGAAGCTGCCGGTCGTCTACATCATCGAGAACAACCGCTACGCGATGGGCACCTCCGTTCAGCGTTCCTCGGCCGAGACCGATTTTTCGCATCGCGGCGCCTCCTTCAAGATTCCCGGCATCCAGGTGGACGGCATGGACGTGCGCGCGGTGAAGGCTGCCGGCGACATGGCGGTCGAATGGTGCCGTTCGGGCAAGGGGCCGATCATCCTCGAGATGCAGACCTACCGCTATCGCGGCCATTCCATGTCGGACCCCGCGAAATACCGCACCAAGGAAGAAGTCCAGAAGATGCGCTCCGAGCAGGACCCCATCGAGCAGGTCAAGGCGCGCCTTCTGGAGGCCAAATGGGCCAGCGAGGACGAATTGAAGGCAATCGACAAGGAGGTGCGCGAGATCGTCGCCGATTCGGCCGATTTCGCCCAGGCCGATCCCGAGCCCGATCCGTCGGAGCTCTACACCGACATTCTGCTTTAAGGGGGAGGGCGCTTCATGCCGATCGAAATTCTCATGCCCGCGCTCTCGCCGACCATGGAAGAGGGCAATCTGGCCAAATGGCTGAAAAAGGAAGGTGACGCCGTCGCCCCCGGCGACGTGATTGCCGAGATCGAGACCGACAAGGCCACGATGGAAGTCGAAGCCGTCGACGAGGGAACCATCGGCAAGATACTCGTTGCCGAGGGCACCGAGGCGGTCAAGGTCAACACGCCCATCGCGCTGCTCCTGCAGGAGGGCGAGAGCGAGGCCGACATGGACAAGCAGTCGGCATCAGGCAAGTCCGAGGCCGGCCAGCCATCGTCGGATGAGCCCGAGCAGGCCAAGGACGCCGCCGGCGGCAAGGCGCGCCAGGCCGAGGACGAGCCCAGCGCCGACAAGGATGCAGCCAGGGCGCCGGCCGTGCCCAAGGCGGACGTGGCCTCCGATCCCGATATCCCGGAAGGCACCGAGATGGTGCCCACCACCGTGCGCGAGGCACTTCGCGATGCCATGGCCGAGGAGATGCGCCGCGATGGCGACGTCTTCGTCATGGGCGAGGAGGTGGCCGAATATCAGGGCGCCTACAAGATCACGCAGGGACTGCTGCAGGAATTCGGCGCCAAGCGGGTCGTCGACACGCCGATCACCGAGCACGGCTTCACCGGCGTCGGCGTCGGCGCCGCTTTTGCCGGCCTGAAGCCGATCGTCGAATTCATGACCTTCAACTTCGCCATGCAGGCAATCGACCAGATCGTGAATTCCGCCGCCAAGACGCTCTACATGGCCGGCGGCCAGATGGGCGCGCCGATCGTCTTCCGCGGACCGAACGGTGCCGCGGCTCGCGTCGGTGCCCAGCACTCGCAATGTTATGCCGCCTGGTACGGCCATATTCCGGGCCTGAAAGTCGTCATGCCCTACACGGCCGCCGATGCGAAGGGCCTGCTCAAGGCAGCCATCCGCGACCCCAACCCGGTCATCTTCCTGGAAAACGAGATCCTCTACGGCCAGACCTTCGACGTGCCGAAGATGGACGATTTCTTGCTCCCGATCGGCAAGGCGCGCATTCACAAGACGGGCAAGGATGCCACCATCGTCTCCTTCGGCATCGGCATGACCTATGCGGTCAAGGCCGAGGAGAAGCTGCGCGAAATGGGCCTCGACGTCGAGATCGTCGATCTCAGGACCATCCGTCCGATGGACCTGGATACCGTCATCGAGTCGGTGAAGAAGACCAACCGGTTGGTCACTGTCGAGGAAGGCTTCCCGCAATCCTCGGTCGGCGCGCATATCGCCAGCCAGGTCATGCAGCGCGCCTTCGACCATCTCGACGCGCCGGTCATCACGATCACCGGCAAGGACGTGCCGATGCCCTACGCGGCCAATCTCGAAAAGCTGGCCCTGCCGAACGTGGACGAGGTCGTCGAGGCGGTGAAAGCCGTCACTTACAGGGATTGAGGGAGGGCTGAGCCATGCCGATCAACATCACCATGCCCGCCCTGTCGCCCACCATGGAGGAGGGCAACCTCGCCAAATGGCTGGTCAAGGAGGGGGATTCGGTCGCGCCGGGCGACGTGATCGCCGAGATCGAGACCGACAAGGCGACCATGGAGGTCGAGGCCGTCGACGAGGGCACGGTGGCCAAGCTGCTCGTACCGGCAGGCACCGAGGGCGTGAAGGTCAATGCCGTGATTGCGGTGCTGGCCGAAGAGGGCGAGGACGTGAAGGCTGCCGCCAGTGCGGGCGGAAAAGCCGAGGCCAAGCCGGAGAAGACCGAGATGCCATCCTCCCCCCCTGCGGGGGAGGTGTCGACGAAGTCGACGGAGGGGGATGGTGCCACTTCGCTGCCCGGCAGCAAGGAGCAAGCTGAACCCGCCAAGTCCAATGGCGCCGCCGCCAGTCCTTCTGAAAAGCCGGTTGCCAGGGACGAGGGCGCGCGCATTTTCGCCTCGCCGCTCGCCCGCCGCATCGCCAAGGACGCCGGCATCGACGTGTCGGCCATCTCGGGTTCGGGACCGCGCGGTCGCGTGGTCAAGGCCGATGTCGAGGCGGCCGCCAAGGGCGGAGCTCCGAAGGCCGCTCCGGCCGCAGAGAAGGCGGCAGCTGCGCCAGCACCCGCCCCGCGCGCCATGTCGGACGATGCGGTGCTGAAGCTGTTCGAGGAAGGCTCCTACGAGCTCGTGCCGCATGACAGCATGCGCAAGACCATCGCCCGCCGGCTGGTCGAGGCCAAGTCGACCATCCCGCATTTCTATCTCACGCTCGACTGTGAGCTCGATGCGCTTCTCGCGCTTCGCAAGCAGATCAACGACGCGGCACCCTCCCGCAAGACGGAGAAGGGCGAGGAGCCTGCCTACAAGGTGTCGGTCAACGACATGGTCATCAAGGCGATGGCCCTGGCGCTGCGCGACGTGCCCGACGCCAACGCCTCCTGGACCGAAGGCGGCATGCTCAAGCACAGGCATTCCGATGTCGGCGTCGCCGTCTCCATTCCCGGCGGCCTGATCACGCCGATCGTGCGCCGCGCCGAGGAAAAGACGCTGTCGGCGATCGCCAACGAGATGAAGGATCTTGCGGGACGTGCCCGCAACAAGCGCCTGAAGCCCGAGGAATATCAGGGCGGCACGACGGCGGTCTCCAATCTGGGCATGTTCGGCATCAAGGATTTTGCCGCCGTCATCAACCCGCCGCATGCCACCATCCTGGCCGTCGGCGCGGGCGAACAGCGCGCGGTGGTGAAGAACGGCGCCGTTGCGATAGCGACCGTCATGTCGGTAACGCTGTCGACCGACCACCGTGCCGTCGACGGCGCGCTGGGCGCCGAGCTGCTCTCCGCCTTCAAGCGCTACATCGAAAACCCGATGGGGATGCTGGTCTAAGCCGCTTCCCAACCCTCCCCTTGCGGGGAGGGTGGTCGCGCCCTCGAGGACTCCAGATGAAAACCATCCTCTGCTATGGCGATTCCCTGACCTGGGGTTACGACCCGGAGGGACCGGGGCGCCATGCGCTGGCCGACCGCTGGCCATCGGTGTTGCAGGCGACCCTCGGCGAGCGGGCGATCGTCGTGGCGGAAGGCCTCAATGGCCGCACCACCACTTTCGACGATCACGCAGGCCCCGCCGAACGCAATGGCGCGCGTACCCTGCCGACGCTGCTGGCCAGCCACGCGCCGCTTCACCTCGTCATCATCATGCTCGGCTCCAATGACATGAAGCCGTGGATTGCGGGCAGGGCGGTCGTGGCCGCCAAGGGCATGCGCCGGCTGATCGAGATCGTGCGGACCCACCCATGGTCGCTCGGCGCCGAAACGCCGGAAATTCTCGTCGTCGCGCCCCCGCCCATGGTCGAGACGGGTGATCCCGATTTTGCAGCCGCTTTCGAGGGCGGTGTCGAGCAGTCGCACATGCTGGGCAGCCTCTATGCCGATCTCGCCGACGAATTGGGCTGCGGCTTCTTCGATGCCGGCTCGGTGGCGAAGGCCTCGCCGGTCGACGGGGTGCATCTCGACGCGAAGAACACCCGTGCCATCGGGAAGGGTCTGGAACCGGTCGTGCGCATGATGCTGGGATTGTGAGCGTGGCGTTGATGCCGATCAAGGAGGTGTGATGGCGGCGGGCTAAGCGTGGAGACGGCAACGAGAGGAGTCGTTTTTCCATGTCCCACACCCCGCATGAACTGGCCGAGGAATTTCCCGAACATGTCGACAGGATCCGTGATCTCAAGTCGTCCGACGGGCATTTCGCCAGGCTGTTCGACGAATATCACGAGGTGAACCGTGCGGTTCATCGCGCCGAGACCAAGGTTGAGCCGACCGACGACATGCATCTTGAAGAGATGCGCAAGAGCCGGATGCGGCTGAAGGACGAGATATACGGAATGCTGACCGCGTAATCTGGCTGCGGCTGCATTCCGTCTCCGAGGGCAAAGGCCCGCATGGAAAAGGGAGCAAGCCGTGGCAGACAAGAGCTACGACATCATCATCATCGGCGGCGGACCGGGTGGCTATGTCGCCGCCATCCGGGCGGCGCAACTCGGTATGAAGACCGCGGTCGTGGAGCGCGAGCATCTTGGTGGCATCTGCTCCAACTGGGGCTGCATCCCCACCAAGGCGCTCCTGCGCTCCGCCGAAGTGATGCATTTCGCCGAGAATGCCAGTGATTACGGCCTGAAGCTCGACGGCACGATCTCGCCCGACGTCAAGGCCGTGGTCGACCGCGCGCGCAGCATTGCCCAGCGCATGAATGGCGGCGTCGGCATGCTGATGAAGAAGAACAAGGTCGACGTGATCTGGGGCGAGGCGAAATTCGTCAAGGCCAACGAGATCAAGGTGTCGAAGCCGTCCAAGAAGCCGATGGAGCCGGCCGCGCCGGCGCCGAAGAACACGCTGGGCGAGGGCACCTATTCCGCCAAACACATCATCGTGGCGACGGGCGCCCGCCCGCGCGTGCTGCCCGGCATCGAGCCGGACGGAAAGCTGATCTGGACCTATTTCGAGGCCATGGTCCCGGCCGAAATGCCCAAATCGCTGATCGTGATGGGGTCAGGGGCCATCGGCATCGAATTCGCCTCCTTCTACCGCACCATGGGAGCGGAGGTGACGGTCATCGAGATGATGCCCAACATCATGCCGGTCGAGGATGCCGAGATCTCCAAATTCGCCCAGAAGCGGCTGGAGAAGCAGGGCATGAAATTTATGCTCGAAGCCAAGGTCGCGAAGGTCGAGAAGGGCTCGAACTCCGTCACCGCCCATGTCGAGACCAAGGACGGCAAGGTCCAGCAGATCACCGCCGACCGGCTGATCTCGGCCGTCGGCGTGCAGGGCAATGTCGAAAACCTCGGCCTGGAAGAGATCGGCGTGAAGCTCGAACGCGGCACGATCGCCATCGACGAATGGTGCCGCACCAGCGTCGAGGGCGTCTATGCGATCGGCGACGTCGCCGGCCCGCCGATGCTGGCCCACAAGGCCGAGCATGAGGGCGTGATCTGCGTCGAGAAGATCGCCGGCGAGAAGGGTGTCCATCCGCTCGACAAGGCACTCGTGCCCGGCTGCACCTATTGCCACCCGCAGGTGGCCTCCGTCGGCCTGACCGAGGCGAAGGCCAAGGAAAAGGGCCACGACATCCGCGTCGGCCGTTTCCCCTTCGTCGCCAACGGCAAGGCGGTCGCACTTGGCGAGGACCAGGGCCTGGTCAAGACCATCTTCGACAAGAAGACGGGCGAGTTGCTGGGCGCCCACATGGTCGGCGCGGAAGTGACCGAACTCATCCAGGGCTTCGTCGTCGCCATGAACCTGGAGACGACAGAGGAAGAGCTGATGCACACGATCTTCCCGCATCCGACCCTGTCGGAGATGATGAAGGAAAGCGTGCTGGATGCGTATGGGAAGGCGCTGAATATGTGAGAGTTCACCGCCGGTCCGGGTGGTTACATCCGGACCCGACAGAGCCTATATGGCTCGAAAGAGAAAACGGCACCGAAACATGGTCACTGTCCTCGACAACACGACACACAAGCCGCGCCCCCGGCATCCGGAAAAGGCGCATCGGCCCGACACCGAGATCCAGCGTAAGCCGGACTGGATCCGCGTGCGCGCTCCGGTCTCCAAGGGCTATCTGGAAACCCGCGAGATCGTGAAGTCGCACGGGCTGGTCACTGTCTGCGAGGAGGCCGGCTGCCCCAATATCGGCGAGTGCTGGGACAAGAAGCACGCCACCTTCATGATCATGGGCGAGATCTGCACTCGCGCCTGCGCCTTCTGCAATGTGGCGACCGGCATTCCCGCGCCGCTCGATCGCAGCGAGCCCGAGCAGGTGGCCCGCGCCGTGGCCAAGATGGGTCTCAACCACGTCGTCATCACCTCGGTCGATCGTGACGATCTCGACGATGGTGGCGCGCAGCATTTCGTCGAGGTGATTGAGGCGATCCGCAAGGCAGCCCCCGGCACGACGATCGAGATTCTCACACCCGACTTCCTGCGCAAGCCCGGTGCTCTCGAAAGGGTGGTCGAGGCTCGCCCCGACGTCTTCAACCACAATCTGGAAACCGTGCCATCCAGGTATCTGAAGGTCCGGCCCGGCGCGCGCTATTTCCACTCGATCCGGCTCCTGCAGCGGGTCAAGGAACTCGACCCCACCATGTTCACCAAATCCGGAATCATGGTCGGGCTTGGCGAGGAGCGAAACGAGGTCCTGCAATTGATGGATGATCTGCGCACCGCCGATGTCGACTTCATCACCATCGGCCAGTACCTGCAGCCGAGCCGCAAGCACCACCCGGTGATGAAGTTCGTCACACCGGAAGAGTTCAAGGGCTACGAGACCACCGCCTATTCCAAGGGCTTCCTGATGGTCGCCTCGAGCCCGCTGACCCGCTCGTCGCATCACGCGGGCGAGGATTTCGACCGCCTGCGCGCCGCGCGCCAGGCCAAGCTCGCGCTCTCGGCCTGACGACATGCCCCAATACGAAACCACCCGCCGGGTCGCCCATTCGCCCGAGCACATGTTCGCGCTGGTGGCGGATGTCGAGCAATACCCGCAATTCCTGCCCATGTGCGAGGCGCTGTCGGTGCGCTCGCGTCGGGAACGGGAGGGCATCACCCTGCTCGTCGCCGACATGACCGTCGGCTACAAGGCCATCCGCGAGACTTTCACCAGCCAGGTGGTGCTCAGGCCGGACAAGAACCTGATCGACGTGCGTTATGTCGATGGCCCGTTCCGGCATCTGGAAAACCGCTGGACCTTCGAGCCGAAGGAGGGCGGCGGCTGCCTGGTCCATTTCCACATCGACTACGAGTTCAAGAGCCGCATCCTCGGCGCGCTGATGGGTGCCATGTTCGACCGCGCCTTCCGCAAATTCGCCGAAGCCTTCGAAAAGCGCGCCGACGAGGTCTACGGCCGTCAGGCGGCGACGAGTTAGGGGCGGCGACCTGCCGCTTGCGACAAGAGATCCAGCGCGAAACGTGTGGCGGCTGCCCTGATGGCGGCGCGGCCTTCGTCCGGGAAGAGCATGCGATGCGCCTGCGCATCCTCGCCCCGCACTGCCACCGCGAACCAGACCAGCCCGACAGGCTTTTCGTCCGAGCCCCCGCCAGGACCGGCAATCCCGGTGATCGAAACCGCGATGTCGCCATGCGAACGGGCGAGCGCGCCTTGGGCCATTTCGCGGGCCGTCTCCGCCGACACCGCTCCATGGGCCGCGAGTGTCTCCTCGCCGACACCAAGCAGTTCCTGCTTGGCTTCGTTGGAATAGGTCACGAAGCCCCGCTCGAACACGTCGGAGGAGCCGGCGATGTCGGTCAGCGCGGCCGCCACCATGCCGCCGGTGCAGGACTCGGCCGCGACGATCTTCATGCCCTTGGCGCGGCAGGCATCGAGGACGGTTCGGGCCACGACCTCTGTCGGGCTCATTCCGGCAGGCTCCCGGGATAGGCGACGGAGGCGGTGGCGATGGCGGCGATTCCTTCCTGGCGGCCCAGGAAGCCCAGGCCCTCATTCGTGGTCGCCTTCACCGAAACGCGGTCCGGCGCGATGCCCAGCATGGCGGCCATGGCGGCGACCATCTTTTCCCGGTGCGGCCCGATCTTGGGCGCCTCGCAGATCAGGGTCACGTCGGCATTGGCGATGCGCCCGCCCTTCTGCCGCACGATCCGCGCCGCCGCTTCCACGAAGATGTGCGAGGCAGCACCCTTCCACTGCGGATCCGAGGGCGGGAAATGCGTGCCGATGTCGCCCGCCCCGCAGGTAGCCAGCAGAGCGTCGGTGAGCGCATGGAGTCCCACATCGGCATCCGAGTGGCCATCGAGCCGCCGGTCATGCGGGATGGCGACGCCGCACAGCGTGACATGGTCGCCCGGCGCGAAGCGATGGACGTCGTAGCCATTGCCTGTCCGGATGTCCGGAAAGGCCGGCGCGGCACCGTTCAGCCTTGTGTCGGCCATGTCGATATCCCTTGCCCAGGTCAGTTTCACATTGTCGGCGGAACCCGCCACGAGGCGAACCGGAAGGCCGGCCCATTCGGCGATCGCGGCGTCGTCGGTGAAATCCTCGCGCCCCTCGGCATGGGCACGCTCATGGGCGGCCAGGATGGGTGCGAAGGGAAAACCCTGCGGGGTCTGGGCCGCGAAGAGGCCGCTGCGGTCGACGGTACGCGCCACCAGCCCGTTCTCGCCCGTCTTGAGCGTGTCCGACACGGGCAGGCAGGGCAGGGCGCCGGACTGCGGCCCGATCGCCTCCACGACCCGGTCGATCAGCGCCGCATCCACGAATGGCCGTACCCCGTCATGGATGAGCACGGCATCGAGGCCGCGATCGGCGAGCTCCAGCATGGCGAGTCGGGTCGAGGCCTGGCGGGAAGCGCCGCCGGGCACCGCGACCACGTCATCGCCGAAGTCGGCAGCCGCCGTCGCGAAGTGCTCGCCGTCGTCGGGATGGATGGCGACGGCCACGGCCGAGATGGCCGGATGGGCGAGAAACGCCTGAAGCGTATGGCGCAGGACGGGCTGGCCGCCGATGCGCCGGTATTGCTTCGGCCCTTCCGTGGTGGCGCCGGCGCGTTCGCCGCGTCCCGCCGCCACGATCACCACTCCGATCCTCGCCGCCATGGTTTCCTTGCGCCTTGCACCTTGTCTCCGGGGAGGGTTAGAACCCGACACGTCCAATTGCCAGAGAAATTCACCATCCTGCTCGCGCAACCGTGATTGGCGGTTGCGCGCTCCGGCGAACGTGGCTACATGTTGGGCACGACCGCCTTATGCTTGGTTTTTGTGCATGACCTCAGCCGAACTCCTGACCAGACCGCTCGCGCTGGGCGATGCGATCCTCTTGAACAGGGTGTTCCTCGCACCGCTGTCGGGTATCACCGATCTGCCGTTTCGCAGCCTGGCGACCGCGCATGGGGCCGGGCTCGTGGTTTCGGAAATGGTGGCGAGCGGCGAACTTGCCAAAGGCAGGCGCCAGTCGGCGCTGCGCATCCGCCGGCCCGACGTTCCCGTGCACATGGTGCAGCTTGCCGGCCGCGATCCCGAATGGATGGCCGAGGGCGCGCGCATCGCGGAAGGCGAGGGCGCCGATATCATCGACATCAATATGGGCTGCCCTGCCAAGAAGGTGACCGGCGGCTATTGCGGCTCCGCGCTGATGCGCGAGCCCGACCGCGCACTGTCGCTGATCGAGGCGGTGGCGGAAGCTGTTCGCGTCCCCGTCACGGTCAAGATGCGGCTCGGCTGGGACGAGACCGCGCTCAACGCACCCGAAATCGCCAGGCGCGCCGAAGCGGCGGGCGTCCGGATGATCACCGTCCATGGCCGCACGCGCTGCCAGTTCTACAAGGGCAGGGCGGACTGGCGGGCCATCGCCCGGGTCAAGCAGGCGGTTTCGGTGCCTGTGGTCGCCAATGGCGACGTCACCTGCCTCTCGGATGCATTGGCCATGCTGGAGCAGTCCGGCGCCGATGCGGTCATGGTCGGCCGCGCCCATTACGGCGCGCCGTGGCTTGCCGGTCAGATCGCGGCCGAGGCCAGGGGCACCGTCGCTGCCGGCATCCCGAAGACGCGCGAAGCGCTGGCCCACTATGTCGAGGCGCACTACCGCGCGATGCTGTCCTTCTACGGTGCGCAGAGCGGGCTGCGGCAGGCGCGCAAGCATCTTGGCTGGTATCTCGACCGCCACGCCCCTGGCACGGGACCCGACACGCGCCGCGCCATTCTGACGGGCACAGAGCCCGATATGGTCGTGACGGCGCTGCGCGCGGCGCTCTGCGACGACACCTCCTTTCCAGCATTAGCGAGCGCGGCATGAGCCAGACGGCGGTCAAGGGCCTCAATCCGGCGGCGATCGTGCTCGATACGATCCGCCATCCCGTCATCATGGTGGACGGCGAAGGCTACATCACCTTCGCCAATACCGAAGCCGAGGACTTCTTCCGCACCAGCGCCGCCTCGCTGTCGAAAAACACGCTGGACTACTACATTCCGTTCGGCTCGCCCCTGATCGCATTGGTCGAGCAGGTCCGCGAACGGCGCTCGCCCTACAACGAGTACCGGGTCGACATCTCCTCGCCGCGGCTGGGCCCCGAGCGCGTTGTCGATCTCTACGTGGCTCCGGTTCCCGAACTGCCGGGATCGGTAGTCGTCATGTTCCAGGAACGCTCGATGGCCGACAAGATCGAGCGCCAGATGACCCATCGCGGCGCGGCGCGCTCGGTGACCGGCCTGGCGGCCATGCTGGCCCATGAGATCAAGAACCCGCTCTCGGGCATTCGCGGCGCAGCGCAGCTGCTGGAATCGGTCGTCTCGGACGCCGATCGCGCGCTGACCCAGCTCATTACCGAAGAGACCGACAGGATCGTGTCGCTGGTCGACCGGATGGAGGTCTTCTCCGACGAGCGGCCGATCGACCGCACGCCGGTCAACATCCATGTCGTGCTCGACCATGTGAAGGCCATCGCCACGAACGGCTTTGCGCGAAATATCCGCATCCTGGAGGATTACGACCCGTCCCTGCCGCCCGTCTATGCCAATCGGGACCAGCTCATCCAGGTGTTCCTCAACCTCGTGAAGAACGCGGCGGAAGCGATCGGCAACGACCAGAAAGGCGAAATTGTCCTGTCGACCGCCTTCCGGCCCGGCATTCGGCTCTCGGTGCCGGGAACCCAGAACCGGGTCTCGCTGCCGCTCGAATTCTGCGTGCGCGACAACGGTTCGGGCGTACCGCCGGACATCCTTCCGATTCTCTTCGACCCCTTCATCACGACCAAGCAGAACGGCTCGGGGCTCGGGCTGGCGCTGGTCGCCAAGATCATCGGCGAGCATGGGGGAGTGATCGAATGCGATTCCTCCTCGCGCGGCACGACTTTCCGTATCCTCATGCCCACCTGGCAGCAGGACGGCGGTGGCGGCGACCAAGCGGAGACATCATGACCAAACTAGGCAACATCCTGGTCGCCGACGACGATGCGGCCATCCGCACGGTCCTGAGCCAGGCCTTCTCCCGCGTCGGCCACGATGTGCGGGTCACCTCCAATGCCTCCACCCTCTGGCGCTGGATATCGGCCGGGGAGGGCGATCTGGTCATCACCGACGTCGTGATGCCCGACGAGAACGCCTTCGACATGCTGCCGCGCATCAAGAAGGCCCGTCCCGACCTGCCGGTCATCGTGATGAGCGCGCAGAACACCTTCATGACGGCGATCCGCGCCTCGGAGACGGGCGCCTACGAATATCTGCCGAAACCTTTCGACCTCTCCGAGCTGATGACCATCGTCAGCCGTGCGCTGTCGGAGCCGAAACGCCCCAAGCCTGACCTGCGACCGGAAGAACATGCCGAATCCATGCCGCTGGTGGGCCGCTCGCCCGCCATGCAGGACATCTACCGCATGCTGGCCCGGATGATGCAGACGGATCTCACCGTGATGATCTCCGGCGAATCCGGCACCGGCAAGGAGCTGGTGGCGCGTGCGCTGCATGATTTCGGGCGGCGCCGCAACGGTCCCTTCGTGGCGATCAACATGGCCGCCATCCCCCGTGATCTGATCGAGTCCGAGCTTTTCGGCCACGAGAAAGGCGCCTTCACCGGCGCGCAGAGCCGCTCCACCGGTCGCTTCGAACAGGCCGAGGGCGGAACGCTGTTCCTCGACGAGATCGGCGACATGCCCATGGAGGCCCAGACGCGGCTTCTGCGCGTGCTCCAGCAGGGCGAATACACGACGGTTGGCGGTCGCACGCCCATCCGCACCGACGTTCGCATCGTGGCGGCCACCAACAAGGATCTTCGCACGCTCATCAATCAGGGCCTGTTCCGCGAGGACCTCTTCTACCGCCTCAACGTCGTGCCGCTGCGCCTGCCGCCCCTGCGGGAGCGCAGCGAGGACATCGCCGACCTCGTGCGCCACTTCTTCGCGCAGGTCGAGAAGGAAGGTCTTACGGGCAAACGAATCTCCAGTGCCGGTCTCGAGCAGATGCGGCGTTATGCCTGGCCGGGCAATGTGCGCGAGCTGGAAAACCTGGTGCGCCGGCTTGCCGCGCTTTACCCCCAGGACGAGATCACCCCGGAGATCATCGACCAGGAACTGCGCACGGGCGAGTTCGCCATCGGCTCCGACGAGCCGGCCAATCTTCCCGAGAATCTCTCGATCGGTCAGGCGGTGGAGCAATATCTGCAGCGCTATTTCGCGAGTTTCGGCTCGGAACTGCCGCCGGCGGGCCTCTACCAGCGTATTTTGGCCGAGGTGGAATATCCGCTTGTCATGGCGGCCATGACGGCCACGCGCGGCAACCAGATCAAGGCCGCCGATCTTCTGGGCGTGAACCGCAACACCTTGCGCAAGAAAATCCGCGAACTGGGCGTGAATGTTTACAGGGGATCGCGCCCGGCCTGAGCCGTTTGGGAATTTGCAGCCGGCAGGCGATTGTTGCACAATCGCCACAATGCATTGCATAGATGCTGCCGATTGATCCCGGGCTTGCGCATGACGATCCAGACACCAGCCTTGCCGATTGCGGCGGCACCGACGGCCGACCCGCGCGATACGCGCCGGCTTCTGGCTATGCCGGGCATATTGACGATCCTCGGCGCGCTGCTGACGGCGGCGATCTCGTTTGCGATCCTGCTCGGCCTCACCCCCATATCGCCCGACACGTCGGTGACGCTGAGCCTCATCGCCATCAACACGATCTTCGTCGGCATCCTCATCGCGCTGATCGGGCGCGAGGTGCACCGTCTTCTGCAGGCGCGCCGGCGCGGCAAGGCGGCCTCCAGGCTGCACGTGCGCATCGTCACCATGTTTTCCCTGGTGGCGGCCATCCCGGCGATCCTGGTGGCGATCATAGCCTCCATCACGCTCGACATCGGTCTCGACCGGTGGTTCGAGATCAGGACGCGGGTGATCATCAACTCCTCGCTGTCGATCGCCGAAGCCTATGTGAACGAGAATGCCCGCAATTTGCAGGGCACGACGCTTTCCATGGCCTACGACCTCGATCAGGCGCGATCGCTCTACCAGCTGGACCGGACCGGTTTCAGGTCATTGCTCGGCCAGCATGCGACGGCACGCGCTCTCGACCATGCCGCGCTGATCCGCGAGGATGGCTCGCTCATCATGCAGGCCGACACCAATGCGGACTTCGTCCTGCCCGATCCGCCCATCGAGGCGGTCCAGACCGCGTCTGACGGGCTTCCCGTCCTCATCGAACCGCGCGTGCGCAACATCGTCGGCGCCATCGTGCGGCTGCGCGACATCGAGGACGCCTATCTCTACACGATCCGCACGCTCGATGCGGAGGTCATCAGGGCGCGCCAGATCGTCCGCGCCAACACCGACGAATACCGGACGCTGGAAGGCAACCGCCTGTCGACCCAGCTCGCCTTCGCCATCATCTATCTCGGCATAACCCTGATCGTCGTCCTGTCGGCGATCTGGACGGGCATCGCCGTGGCCGACCGCCTCGTGCGCCCGATCCGCCAGCTGATCGGTGCCGCCGACGAAGTGGCGACCGGCAATCTCGACGTCTCGGTACCCGTGCGTCCGTCCGACGGCGACGTGGCGGCCCTGGGTGACACCTTCAACAAGATGCTCCTCCAGCTGAAGAGCCAGCGCAACGCGCTCATCAAGGCGAAGGACGTCATCGACGAACGGCGCCGTTTCTCGGAGGCGGTGCTGGAAGGCGTGACGGCAGGCGTGATCGGCGTGGACCAGCGCGGCCGGATCGCCATCCTCAACCGCTCCGCCGAGGGAATGCTCGGGCTCCCCGCCAAGGCCGCCATCGGGCGCAGCCTGCTGGAACTCCTGCCGCAGGTCGGAACGGTCTTCGAGGCCGGCAGGCAGTCGGGCCGGCCGATGCACCGCGAGCAGGTCACCTTCCTGCGCGGCGGCGCCGAACGCACCTTCAACGTCCAGGTGACCATCGAACGCGGCCAGGCAAGCGCCTCGGGCCGCTCCTTCGTCGTTACCGTCGACGACATCACCGATCTCGTCACCGCGCAGCGCTCCTCCGCCTGGGCGGATGTCGCGCGCCGCATCGCCCACGAGATCAAGAACCCGCTGACCCCCATCCAGCTCTCGGCCGAACGGATCCGCCGGCGTTTCGGCAAGGTCATCACCGAGGACCGCGAGATCTTCGACCAGTGCACCGAGACGATCATCCGCCAGGTGGGCGATATCGGGCGCATGGTCGACGAGTTCTCCTCCTTCGCGCGCATGCCGAAGCCGGAGATGAAGACCCTCGACCTGCGCGAGGCGCTGCGCGAAGCCTCCTTCCTGGTCGAGGTCTCGCGCGCCGAGATAGCCTTCACCCGCGATTTCGGCGCCGAGCCGCTGACCGGCACCTTCGACCAGCGTCTTCTCAGCCAGGCTTTCGGGAACCTCATCAAGAACGCGGCCGAATCGATCGAGGCCGCCGGCCGCGCGAGCGAGGACAAGGCCGGCGAAATTCTGGTGCGGGCCCGCAACGAAGGCGACGCCATCCGCGTCGAGATCCTCGACAACGGCAAGGGTCTGCCGCGGGAGAACCGCCAGCGGCTGCTGGAGCCCTACATGACGACCCGCGAAAAAGGCACCGGCCTTGGTCTCGCCATTGTCCGCAAGATTGTGGAGGACCATGGCGGCCGACTCGAACTGCATGATGCCCCCTCCGATTTCCACGGCGGCGTGGGCGCCATGATTCGCATCATCCTTCCCGCTGCCCCGGCGGACAGGAGCAGGGACGACGCGGCAAAAGCGAGCAACGAAAAGGTAGAAGATGGCGTCTGACATATTGATCGTCGATGACGAGGAGGACATCCGCGAACTGGTCTCGGGCATTCTCGACGACGAGGGCCATGAAACGCGCACCGCCTTCGACAGCGACAGCGCGCTCGCGGCAATCGCCGACCGGGTGCCCCGCCTGATCTTTCTGGACATCTGGCTGCAGGGCTCGAAGCTCGACGGACTGGCGCTGCTCGACGATATCCGCAAGCTCCACCCGGAACTGCCGATCATCATGATCTCCGGCCACGGCACCATCGAGACCGCCGTTTCCGCCATCAAGCGCGGCGCCTACGACTTCATCGAGAAGCCGTTCAAGGCCGACCGCCTGATCCTCATCGCCGAACGCGCGCTCGAGACCTTCAAGCTCAAGCGCGAGGTCAGCGATCTCAAGCGCCGCACCGGCGAAACCTTCGACCTGATCGGCAAGTCGGCGGCCATGAACCAGCTGCGTCACACGATCGAGCGCGTCGCGCCGACCAACAGCCGCGTCATGATCATCGGGCCATCGGGCAGCGGCAAGGAACTGGTGGCGCGCGCCATCCATGCCCTGTCGCCGCGCGCACAGGGGCCCTTCGTGACGCTGAACGCCGCCACCATCACGCCGGAACGCATGGAGATCGAGCTTTTCGGCACCGAGGCCAATGGCGGCGAGCGCAAGGTCGGGGCGCTGGAGGAGGCCCATGGCGGCATCCTCTATATCGACGAGATCGCCGACATGCCGCGCGAGACGCAGAACAGGATCCTGCGCGTGCTGGTCGACCAGCAATTCGAGCGGGTAGGGGGCACCAAGCGCGTGAAGGTCGACGTGCGCATCATCTCCTCATCCGCCCGCAACATCGAGCAGATGATCGCGGAGGGCCGCTTCCGGGAGGATCTCTACCATCGCCTGGCCGTGGTGCCGGTGGTCGTCCCGGCACTCTCCGAACGGCGCGAGGACATTGCCGACCTCGTCGATCACTTCCAGCTGCAGATGGGCGCCCAGGCCGGCATCCGACCCCGCCGGCTCGGCGACGACGCACTTGCCGTCCTGCAGGCGCACAACTGGCCGGGCAACGTGCGTCAGCTGCGCAACAACATCGAGCGCCTCATGATCCTGGCGCGCGGCGACGACGACGGCGCGCCGATCACCGCCGATCTGCTGCCGGCCGAGATCGGCGACGTGATGCCGCGCGCGCCGAACCAGTCCGACCAGCACATCATGGCGCTGCCGCTCCGCGAAGCGCGCGAACTCTTCGAGCGCGAATATCTCCTGGCCCAGATCAACCGTTTCGGCGGCAATATCTCGCGCACCGCCGAATTCATCGGCATGGAACGCTCCGCGCTCCATCGCAAACTGAAATCGCTTGGCGTATAAGCGCGGACGAAACCTCCGCCGGGCTGCCCGGCCGGAGCATCGCGAAGGACGGATACGGGCGGCATGCGCGTCATAATCTGCGGGGCGGGACAGGTCGGCTACGGCATCGCCGAAAAGCTGGCCTCTGAGGGCAACGACGTCTCGGTCATCGACACCTCGACGGAACTCATCCGCGGCATCCGCGACACGCTTGACGTGCGCGGTTATGTCGGCCACGGCTCGCACCCCGACATGCTCGAGCAGGCAGGGGCACAGCAGGCCGACATGCTGATCGCGGTCACGCTCTACGACGAAGTCAACATGACGGCCTGCCAGGTCGCCCATTCGCTGTTCAACGTGCCCACCAAGATCGCGCGCATCCGATCGCAATCCTATCTGCGGTCCCACTACATGGATCTGTTCTCGCGCGAGAACCTGCCCATCGACGTCATCATCTCGCCGGAACTCGAGGTGGGCGAGATGGTGCTGCGGCGCATCGCGCTGCCGGGCGCGACGGATGTCGTGCGTTTCGCCGAGAACAAGATCGTGATGGTGGCCATCGAGTGTCTCGAGGACTGCCCCGTCGTCAACACCCCGCTCGCGCAGCTGACCGAACTCTTCCCCGATCTGCCCTCGACGGTGGTCGGTGTCGTGCGCGAGGGAAAGCTCTTCATCCCGCATTCCACCGACCAGCTGATAACCGGGGATCTTGCCTATGTCGCGACCACGAAGGAGCAGGTGCGACGCACGCTTGGCCTGTTCGGCCATGACGAGGAGGCGGCGACCCGCATCGTGATCGCGGGTGGCGGCAATATCGGCCTCTACGTCGCGCGCACCATTGAAAGCCGCCAGCACCGCACCCGAATCAAGATCATCGAGAATTCGCGCGATCGCGCGGTGGCGATCGCCGACGAGCTGCGCCGCACCGTGGTCCTGCACGGTTCCGCGCTCGATCAGAAGCTGCTCATGGAGGCCGATATCCAGGAGGCCGACCTGATGGTCGCATTGACCAATGACGATCAGGTCAACATCCTGTCGAGCGTCATGGCCAAGCAGCTGGGCTGCAAGTCCAACCTGACGCTTCTGAACAACCCCGCCTATCACGACTTCGCTGGCATATTGGGCATTGATGCGCAGGTGAACCCCCGCTCCGTCACCATCTCGCGCGTGCTCCAGCACGTGCGGCGCGGGCGTATCCGGGCCGTCCACAGCGTGCAGAAGGGCGCTGCCGAGATCATCGAGGCCGAAGCGCTGGAGACGTCGCCATTGGTCGGCCCGCCGCTGCGCGATCTGGACCTGCCCGAAGGCATGCGCCTCGGCGCGATCTACCGCGACGGCCAGGTGCTGAAGCCGAGCGGCGACCTGAAGATCAAGCCCAAGGACCGCGTCGTCATCTTCGCCATGGCAGGCGCGGTCAAACAGGTCGAACAGATGTTCCGCGTCAGCCTGGAATTCTTCTGATATCCGAGAGAAGTGAGAGGTCGCATGTCCCGCATCGCCTATGTCAACGGCCGCTATGTCCCGCATGGTTCGGCCAGCGTCCATATCGAGGACCGGGGCTACCAGTTCGCCGACGGCGTCTATGAGGTGTGCGAGATCGCGCGCGGCTACATCGTGGACATGCCGCGCCATCTCGATCGGCTCGAACGCTCGCTGCGCGAACTGCGCATCGCCTGGCCGATGGGACGCAAGGCGCTGGAGACGGTGATCCGCGAGGTGGTACGCCGCAACAAGGTCACCAACGGTCTGGTCTATATGCAGGTCACCCGCGGCGTTGCCCGGCGCGACCACTATTTCCCCGCCGCCGACACGCCGCCGGCCATCGTCGTGACCGCCAAGCGGACCGATCCACGCGCCGCCGCGGCAAAGGCCGAAAAGGGCGTGCGGGTCATCACCGTGCCCGAAAACCGCTGGGAACGCGTGGACATCAAGTCGGTGGGCCTGCTGCCCAACGTTCTCGCCCGCCAGAAGGCAAAGGAAGCCGGCGCGGTCGAAGCCTGGTTCGTGGATCCGGACGGCACGGTCAAGGAGGGCGCTTCCACCAATGCGTGGATTGTGACGGGCGAGGGGACACTGGTCACCCGTCCGGCCGAATCGGGCATACTCAAGGGAATCACCCGCGCAACCGTGATGGACATTGCCAAAAAGCACGACCTCAGGGTCGAAGAGCGGGCCTTCACCGTGGAGGAGGCGCTCGCCGCGAAGGAAGCCTTCATCACCGCGGCGACCACCGTGGTGATGCCGGTTGTGGCCATCGACGGCCAGCCCGTCGCCAACGGACACCCCGGATCGGTCACGCTCGCATTGCGGGAAGCCTTTTTTGACGTTGCGGAAAAAACCCTCGCCTGATATCCGCAGTGTCCGCGTGCAGAACACGGCGGTAGATTTCGTTTCCCCGGGGGCGACGATGGTAACGATGCGTGCTTGACAGCCGGTCGCCTTTCGGGCGCTACTAGAGGGACACCGCAGGGGGCTAAGAAGAAAAAATGGCGGAACGTACCCAGAATTTGCAGGACCTTTTCCTCAACACCGTTCGCAAGAGCAAGAACCCGCTGACGATCTTTCTGATCAACGGCGTCAAGCTGACCGGCGTCGTGACGTCGTTCGACAACTTCTGCGTGCTCCTGCGCAGGGATGGCCATTCGCAGCTCGTCTACAAGCATGCGATCTCCACCATCATGCCGAGCCAGCCCGTGCAGCTCTTTGACGCGGACGAGAACCGCGAGGCCTGATTGGCCAACGACATCGTTCCTGACACGTATTCGACCGAATCGGTGACGGCTCGCGCCGTCATCATCGTGCCGATCCTTCCGCAGCAGTTTCGCGACTCCGCGCGCGCCACGGAACGTACAGCTGAGGCACGTCTGGAAGAGGCGATCGGGCTCGCCTGCGCGATCGATCTCGATCCCGTCCATTGCGAGGTTGTCACGGTCAGTTCGCCCCGCGCCGCAACGCTCATCGGCACCGGCAAGCTTGCCGAGCTGGCCGAGATCGTGAAGGAGGCGGAGGCCGAGCTGGTGGTCGTCGACCACGCTCTCTCACCCGTCCAGCAGCGCAATCTCGAAAAGGAACTCCATGCCAAGGTGCTCGACCGCACCGGCTTGATCCTCGAGATTTTCGGACGCCGGGCGCGCACGCGGGAAGGGCGCCTTCAGGTCGATCTCGCGCATCTCGAATACCAGCGCGGCCGCCTCGTCAGAAGCTGGACTCACCTGGAGCGCCAGCGCGGCGGCGGCGGCTTCATGGGCGGCCCCGGCGAAACCCAGATCGAGGCCGATCGGCGGCAGCTGCAGGAACGCATCACGCGGCTGAAACGCGAACTGGAGCAGGTCCGCCGCACCCGCGACCTGCACCGTTCCAAGCGCCGCAAGGTGCCGCATCCCATCGTCGCGCTTGTCGGCTACACCAATGCGGGCAAGTCCACGCTCTTCAACCGGCTGACGGGCGCCGGCGTGATGGCCAGGGACATGCTTTTTGCCACGCTCGACCCGACGTTGAGGCGGGTTCACCTGCCGCACGGCACGGAGGTCATCTTCTCCGACACGGTGGGCTTCATCTCCGACCTGCCGACCCATCTCGTGGCGGCCTTCCGGGCCACTTTGGAAGAGGTCATCGAAGCCGATCTCGTCATCCATTTGCGCGACATTGCCGATCCCGATACCGCCGCGCAGGCCGAGGACGTGGTCGAGATCCTGTCCGACCTCGGTGTCGAGCGCGACAACGAACGGGTGCTCGAGGTCTGGAACAAGATCGACCTGCTCGATGCCGACCAGCACGACCATATCGTCCAGGCCAGTGGCTCCGCGCAGGCCATCGCGGTTTCGGCGATCACCGGCGAGGGTGTCGACACGCTCCTGTCGGAGATCGAACGGCGCATTGCGGGAACGCTGGAATCGATGGATCTGTCGCTGTCGCCCGACCAGCATGGCGAGCTGGAATGGATCTACCGCAACGCCGAGGTACTCGCGCGCACCGACCGCGAGGATGGCGGTGTCGATGTGCGGGTGCGTGCCCCCGAAACGGCCTGCCGGCGCATCCGCGAACGCGTGGCGGCAACCAGCCGGCCAGCGCCAGGGGGCCCTGAATCTGTCTGACATGCGCCGTTTGCAGCGGAGGTGAATGTTGATCTACCAGTTGCGGATCTACGAGATTTTCGAAGCGAACAAACTGGAATTTCACGCCCGTTTCCGGGATCACGCGCTACGCATCATGAAGAGCTACGAATTCGACATCGTGGCGGCCTGGGAAGCCAGGTCTCAAGAGAGGACTGAGTTTCTCTATGTCGTGCGCTGGCCCGACGAGGCGACGATGAAGAGCCATTGGGCCAGGTTCATGGCCGACGAGGAATGGCAACGCATCAAGCAGGAAACGGCGGCCGTCAGCGGAAGACTCGTCGGCGAGATCCAGGAGCGCATCATGCACGAGGTCGAATATTCGCCTCGCCAATGGCGGTAACTGCGGGCTAGCGCCGCCGCTTGGCGGCCTGCCAGAGCGCTTCCATCTCGTCGAGCGTGGCGTCCTGGAGCGTGTCGCCGCGTTCCAGAAGCGCCTGTTCGATGGCGTGGAACCGGTCCCGGAACTTGTCGTTGGTGCCGCGCAACGCGTCTTCGGCCTCGACGCCCAGATGCCGGCCGAGATTGACCACGGCAAACAGCAGGTCGCCGAATTCCTCCGCGATCTCGGCCTTGCCGCCAGCTGCCACGGCCTCGCGCAACTCGCCGATCTCTTCCTCGATCTTGTCGAGAATGGGCGGCGCCTCCGACCAGTCGAAACCGACACGCGCGGCCTTCTGCTGCAGCTTGAGCGCGCGCACCAGGCCGGGCAGGGCAAGCGGTATGCCGTCGAGATAGCCCTTGCCGTTTTCCTCCGGATCGAGCCCGCGGGCGAGCCGCGCGGCGCGCTTCTCGGCCTTTTCCTCTGCCTTGATGTTCTCCCACATGCCCTTGGCCATGCCGGCGCCGCGCGCTGTCTCGTCGCCGAAGACATGCGGATGGCGCCGGATCATCTTTCGCGTCACCGTCTCGACGACGTCGCCGAAATCGAAACTGCCTTCTTCCTCCGCCATCCTTGCGTGATAGACCACCTGCAGCAGCAGATCGCCCAGTTCCTCGCGCAGGTCGTCCTTGTCGCCACGCGCGATGGCGTCGGCCACCTCGTAGGCTTCCTCGATCGTGTAGGGCGCGATCGACGCGAAATCCTGTTCGAGATCCCACGGACAGCCGGTGACCGGGGTCCTGAGCGCTTCCATGATTTCGATGAGGCGAAAGACGTCGCGGGAAGGTGTCATCCTGCGACGCTATGCGAAGCCAGGGCGAGGGCCAATGCCCAGCTTGCGCCAGCGGGGCTTGTCCACAGGCGGACCGGCTGGACGGGAGTCTCAGGAAGGCCTGTAGTCGAGACCCTTTGCGGCCAGGGCATCGCCCAGTATGGCGATCGCCTTCGGCCCGATACCATGGATCGCCAGCAGTTCCTTCTTTGAATGGCTGGCCACCTGGTGCAGCGTGGTAATGCCATTCTGGGACAATTCTCGCGCAGCTGTCTTGCCGATGGCATTCGGCAGATCGCCGACAGGGCGGATATCGGGTGTAGGGGCCATTACGCGTCAGTCCACCGTTGCATCCAACTCCGGCAGACTAGCCGGGGAGAGCGATAACGAGCAACGTGGCTCAGCCTCCCATAGCCACATCCGTCAGTCGCATAAGATAGATTATGGAACTCACATATGCCCACAAACCCGGTGGATTGGGATTGAGACCGGCTCGATAGCCGCAATATACACCACACCAAGCAGTCCTCACACCGGGCGTTCGATGCACCATGGCAATCACAGACGGACTGCCGGCCCCGTCCACACGGTGCTTCTTTGATCAGCACGACATTCTTGCCGCATCAGCGGGTTAGCCGATCTTGCTCATCTCGGTTTTGAGTTGCACGTGCGGCCTGGATGGGATTTCCGCGGCCGCGCGCCAACGCGTGCGCGATGATCGCCATTCCGTGACCGGGTCATCTGAACATTTCAAGCTTCAAGGCGTTTGCGACCTACGAACACCGAGGAGATCCACAATGCTTCGAACCACTTTTCCCGCCACGGCCGTTGCCCTCGTGTTGGCGTCATCCGCCGCCTTCGCACAGGAGGATTTCGGGTCCGCGACCGCGCCGTTCTCGCTGCCCGAACTGCCTTATGCGACCGATGCGCTGGAGCCCGCAATCGATGCGGAGACGATGGAACTGCACCATGGCATGCATCATCAATCCTATGTCGACACGCTCAACGAGGCCGTCGAAGCCGACCCGGCGCTGGCCGACATGACCCTCGACGAACTCGTGGCCGCTGCCGGCGGTCTGTCGGACGAGGTCCGCAACAATGCGGGCGGCCACTGGAACCACTCCTTCTTCTGGCCCTTGATGGCGCCCGAGGGCGAAGGCGGCGAGCCTTCGAAAGAATTCGCCGGCGCCATCGATGCGGTCTTCGGCTCCATGGACGAGTTCAAGAGCGCCTTCGAGGAAGCCGGCACCGGCCAGTTCGGCTCGGGCTGGGCCTGGCTCATTGTCGACGGCAACGGCGAACTGGCCATCACCTCCACGCCTGACCAGGACAATCCGCTGATGGACGTGGCCGAAATCCAGGGTACCCCCATCCTTGGCAACGACGTGTGGGAACACGCTTATTACCTCACCTACAACAACCGCCGCGCCGAATATCTGAGCGCCTGGTGGGATGTGGTGGACTGGGAACAGGTCTCCGCCAACTACGCCGAGGCCGTGGCCGCGCAATGACGCTGACGGGACGCCCGGGCAATCGGTCCGGGCGCTTCCCCTGCCCTTCGCCCGCCACCTGTCCTCAGCCGAGCGCCGTCATGCATCTCGTCCCCATCCCGCTCGCACTGCTGGCCTCGGCCGCTGGCGCCTTCACGCTGGTCTCGATGATTCCCACATAGAGCGCCTTCTGAAGGTGCCGCGGACGCTGGATGCGCGGGCCCCTGTTCTACGCAGCCAGCGCCGCGACCTGTGCCCCGGCCGCGTCAAGCAGCGCGCGTGGCTCGGCTGAAAAGACCGCGTCATGCGCGCCGGCCGCCGCCCACACGACCTTGAAACCGAGCAGCGTCTCGTCGGCAAAGGCGGTTATGGGCTCGAGATGGCCGATCGGCGCCACGCCGCCGATTGCGAAACCGGTGCGCTCACGGATAAGCCGCGGGTCGGCGCGCTCCAGCGCCTCGCCGGCCAGCGCGGCCGCCCTTGTCGTGTCGAGCCGGTTGTTGCCGGCCACCAGGAACAGCACCAGCCGGCCGGACTCCTTGCCCTGGAAGATGAGCGACTTCACGATCTGCGCCACGTCGCAGCCGCATTGCTGCGCGGCTTCTTCTGCGGTGCGCGTGGACTCACCCATGCGCCGCACCTCGATCGTCAGCCCGGCCGCCTTGGCGGCTTGCTCGACACGGCGGATGCTCTTGCTCATTTCCTCACCATTTCAGTCACTTGCAGCGTCGAATTCAATCACCATGCCATCATGCCCCGGCCGCACGTGATCCGGTGTTTCACGCGCGACCGTCTCGTAGTCGAGCGGAATATGCATATGGGTGAGGATGGCGCTGCGGGGCTTGAGGCGCTCGATCCATTCCAGCGCTTCGCCGAGCGACAGATGGCTCGCATGAGGCTTGTACTGCAGCGCGTCGATGACCAGTAGGTCGAGATCCTGAAGCTGCGCCGCGGTGTCGCCGGGAAAGTCGCTGACATCAGAGCAATAGCCGATCCCGCCGACCCGATATCCCAGCGCGATGATGTCGCCATGGATCAGCGGCAGCGGCTGGAAGGTGATCGCACCGCCCGCGCCGTCTATCGTGAACGGCAAGTCGTGGGCGACGGCGTGCGCGCGCAGGATGGGCGGATAGGAACTGCCGGGCGGCGTTTCGAAGCAATATCCAAACGAATGATGCAGCCGGTCGAGGGTCGGCCGGTCCGCATGGATGTCCACCAGCCGGCGCTGGTAGAGCGCGAAGCCGCGCAGATCGTCGATCCCGTGTATGTGGTCGGCATGCGGATGCGTGTAGACCACCGCGTCGAGCGCCTGCACGCCCGCATCGATCATCTGCAGGCGGAAATCCGGCCCCGTGTCGATGACGACGCGGGTGGTCCCCGTGTCCGACACGCGCTCGATCATGGCCGAGGCGCGGCGGCGGCGGTTTTTCGGGTTGGCGGGATCGCAATTGCCCCAGTCGCCGGTGATGCGCGGCGTGCCCGGCGACGAGCCGCACCCCAGAAGCGTGAAGCGCAGCCGGTCAGGCATCGATGTCCGGCCGCTGCGCCCGCGCGAACAGGCGGAAGAAATTGTCGGTCGTCAGCCGCGCGATCTCCGCGTCATCCACGCCGATCGTCTCGGCCAGCACATGCGCGGTATGGGCCACGTAAGCCGGCTCGTTGCGCTTTCCCCGGTGGGGCATGGGCGCGAGATACGGCGCGTCGGTCTCCACCAGAAGACGCTCGCGCGGCACGTCGCGTGCGATCGCCCGCAATTCCTCCGATTTCTTGAAGGTGAGGATGCCCGAAAACGACACATAGCCGCCGAGCTTCACGCCGGTTTCCGCCAGCTTGCGGCCCGAAGAGAAACAATGCAGCACGAAGGGGAAGGCCCCCTTCCCCATCTCGTCTTCCAGGATGGCTGCCATGTCGTCGTCCGCGTCGCGGGCATGAATGACGAGCGGCAGCCCGCTTTCGCGCGCCGCGGCGATATGGGTGCGCAGACCCGCCGCCTGGTCGTCGCGCGGCGCCTTGTCGTAGAAATAGTCGAGGCCGGCCTCGCCGATGGCGACCACCTTCTCGTGCTCGGCCAGCCTGAGCAGCTGGTCGACCGTGACGTCCGTCTCCTCGCCGGCATTGTGCGGATGCGTGCCGACCGAGCACCAGACTTCCTCATGCGCCTCGGCGATCGCGCGGATATCGTCGAAACGGCGTACCCGCGTCGAGATGGTGACCATGCGCTTGACCCCGGCCGCGACCGCGCGCGCGATGAAGCCCGCGCGGTCCTCGGCGAAATCCGGAAAATCCAGATGGCAATGGCTGTCGACAAGCATGCTCACGGTCAGGCTGTTCCCGCGTCCTGGTCGACATAGCGCGGAAAGACGCCCTGCGGCGCCGGCAGCGCCGTGCCGGGCACCAGCGCATGGGCATCGCCCAGATGCGCGAAGTCGCGCGCATCCGGCGCCACCGCGAGAAGGTCGAGCAGCTTGGCGGCCGAGCCCGGCATGAAGGGCTGGCACAATATCGCCAGCCGCCGGATCGCCTCCGCCGTGGTGTAGAGCACGCTGTTCATGCGCGCGGGATCGGTCTTCTTCAGCGCCCACGGCTCCTGGCCGGCGAAATAGCGGTTGGCCTCCGCGACCACGGCGAAGATTGCAGCCAGCGCATGGTGGAGCGCCTGGTCGCCCATGGCCTTGCGCGCCTCCGCCAACGCCTTTTCCGTCTGCGCCAGGATGGCACGATCGGCCTCGGTCGCCTCGCCCTTCTCGGGCACCTTGCCGTCGCAATTCTTGGCGATCATCGATAGCGAGCGCTGCGCCAGATTGCCAAGATCATTGGCGAGGTCGGCATTGGTGCGGTTGACGATGGCCTCGTGGCTGTAGGTGCCGTCCTGGCCGAACGGCACCTCGCGCAAGAGGAAATAGCGCACCTGGTCGAGGCCATAGGTCTCGATCAGCGCGAAGGGATCGACCACGTTGCCGACCGATTTCGACATCTTCTCCCCGCGGTTGAACAGGAAACCGTGCGCGAAGATGCGCTCGGGCAGTTCGATGCCCGCCGACATCAGGAAGGCCGGCCAGTAGACGGCGTGGAAGCGCACGATGTCCTTGCCGATGATGTGGGTCGCCGGCCACCACGACCAGGCCTTGCCCTGGGTGTCGGGATAGCCGGCCGCGGTGATGTAGTTGGTCAGCGCGTCGACCCACACATACATGACGTGCTTCTCGTCGCCCGGCACCGGAACGCCCCATGAGAAGGTCGAGCGCGAGATCGAGAGGTCGCGCAGGCCGGACTTCACGAAGCTCATGACTTCGTTGCGGCGTTCGGCCGGACCGATGAAGTTCGGGTTCTTCTCGAAATGCGCGATCAGCCTGTCCTGATAGGCCGAAAGCCGGAAGAAATAGGTCTCTTCCTCCTGCCATTCGACGGGCGAGCCGAGCGGCTCGCGGCGCACGCCATCATCGCCGAGCGTCGTTTCGCTCTCGTCGAAATAGGCTTCCTGGCGGACCGAATACCAGCCCTTGTAGCTGTCGAGATAGATGTCGCCATTATCCGCCATTGCCTTCCAGATCGCCTGGCTGGCCACGTGATGGCGCTTCTCCGTGGTGCGGATGAAATCGTCGTTGGAGCCGCCGACGGCTTCCACCATGGTGCGGAAGATGGCCGAGTTGCGGTCCGCCAGCTCCTGCGCGCTGATCCCCTCCTTGTCGGCCGTCTGCTGCATCTTCAGCCCGTGCTCGTCGGTACCCGACAGGAAGAACACCTGCTTGCCGTCCAGCCGCTGGAAACGAGCCAGCGCATCGGTGGCAATCACCGTATAGGCGTGCCCGATATGGGGCTTGCCGTTCGGGTAGAAGATCGGGGTGGTGATGTAGAACTTGTCGCGCGTCATTCGAAAGCATGTCCGGGAGTAAGGGCTGTGGCGCCCAGATAGCCCATCGGGCGCTGATTGGCCATATGCCCGGACCGTCAGCGCGCCATCTCGTGCAGCTGCCGCAGCAGGCCCACCACATGCTGGCGCTTGTCGAGATTGTAGACCCGCGTCGCGCCGATGCGTTCCGTGGCTTCCTGCCAGAAGGAGGAGAGTTCGGCGGCCTGGCGCAGCCGCCCTTGCCCCGCCGCCTGGCGTGCCAGTTCCGAGATGCGCCCGAGCACGGCGTCGTTGAACACGGCAAAGCGCGCGCCATCGTCGCGCGCCGCGACCCCGTCTGCCACCTTGTAGGCGGCCGCGGCGTCGAAACGCGGTGCGTCCACCAGTTTGCGCAGTTCGGCAACGATATCCAGGCCGGAAAAGCGCGTCAGCATCAGGGCGTCGCGCACGCTGCCGCCCGCCTGTTCGAGAAGCAGGCGACGCCGCGCCTCGTCCTCCGGCAGCTCCGCCCCGATGGCGTGGAGCGCCCGCATCAGGTCGGCATCGCCGAGCGGACGCAGGCGCAGGATGCGGCAGCGCGACCGGATGGTGGGCAGGAGCCGGCCCGGCGAATGCGCCATCAGGAAGAACAGCGTGTTGGCGGGCGGTTCCTCGAGGCTCTTCAGGAGCGCGTTGGCGGCATTGGCGTTCATGTCGTCGGCCGGATCGACGATGACGACGCGGTACCCGCCGTCATGGGCCGTCATGGACAGGAAACGGCCCACGCGTCGCACCTCGTCTACGGTGAGCGCCTGCTTGAAGCCCTTGCCGCGATCGGCCACCGGCCGCGTCAGATGCAGAAGCGAGGGGTGTGCCCCCTGCGCAATCAGCCGTGCGGTCATGCTGGCCATGTCGGGCTCGCCCAGTTCGGCGGGCGCCGCGCGCGCATCGGCATGGGACAGGATATGGCGCGCCAGCCGGAAGGCGAGCGTGGCCTTGCCGATGCCGGCCTTGCCGGCCAGAACCAGGGCATGATGCATGCGCCCCGAGCGATAGTCGGCGGCAAGCTGCGCGACCTCGTCGTCATGGCCGAAGAGATGCGGGTTTTCCGGCGGCTCCGGCACGTCTTCGAGACTGTCGTGCTGTTCGGGATAGAGGCGCTCGTAGCTCATGCCCGCTCCTCCATCCTGACGGCGCCGCCCTCGCCCGCCAGAGCGGCTTCAACGGCCGCCGCGATGTCGGCGGCCACGCTGTCGGGATCGCGCCCGGCATCCACCACGACGCAGCGTTCTGGCTCGGCCCGGGCGATGGCGAGATAGGCATCGCGCCGGGCCCGGTGGATGTCCAGCGTTTCCTTCTCGTAGCGGTCGGGCGTGTCGTCGCCGCGCCGGGCGGCGGCCCGCGCAAGCCCCTGCTCCGCCTCAAGATCGAGGATGAGTGTCAGATCCGGCATCATGCCGTTGATCGCCACCCGCTCGAGCGCCTTCATGAAGCCGGGCGAGAGCCGGGCGTCACCGCCCTGGTAGACGCGGCTGGAATCGAGAAACCGGTCGCAGAGCACGATGCTGCCGCGCGCGATGGCCGGCCGGATGACCTGCTCGACATGATCCGAACGTGCGGCGGCGAAAAGAACGGCTTCCATGGCCGGACCGAATGGCTCCGCCGCACCCGACAGAAGCACGTGGCGTACCGCCTCCGCACCGGGCGAACCGCCCGGTTCGCGGGTGACCAGCACCTCGTGGCCCGATTCGCGCAGGCGGTCGGCGAGCCGTGAAATCTGGGTGGATTTGCCCGCCCCTTCCCCGCCTTCGAAGCTGATGAAGATGCCGCGTTTCAAGACCTGTCGGAGCCTGCCGGTTGCGCACCGCCCCAGCGGGCGGCACGGCGTTTGTCATGCCGGCAAGCTCTAAGGCTTTTGTCCGCGAAGGTCCACGCCCGGACTAGCGCAGCCAGCCCACCAGAAGCTCCTGCACCGCGTCGAGCGCACGCTGGTGGATCTGGCCCGTGGGTACGCTTTCGGCCGCGTAGAGCGGCGTTTCCTGGCTCATCGTGTCGCCGATCCACACCCGCAGCGTGGCGATCTGCTGGCCTTCCTCGACGGGGGCGTCGACCGGCCCGCGATAGACGATGCGCGCGCTCATCCGGTCGCGGCTCATCGTCGGCACGAAGATCGAGACCGGTCCGTTCGCGCGCAGTGGCACGGAACGCTGCGCCCCGCCATAAAGCCGCGCCTCGCCGATCACCGAGCCTTCGGCGAAGATGTCGGACCGCTCGAAGGCCCGCATGCCCCAGTCGAGGATGCGCCTGGCCTCCTCGGCCCGCTGCGCCTCGCTGGTCATGCCGCTCATCGCCACGAACAGGCGCCGATCGCCGCGCGCCACCGAGCCCACGATGCCGTAGCCCGATTCGGTCGTGAAGCCGGTCTTCATGCCGTCCGCCCCGATATCCATGCGCAGGAGCGGGTTGCGGTTGCGCTGCAGGATGTTGTTCCAGGTGAAGTCGGGCTGCGCGTAGAAGCGGTAATATTCGGGATATTCGGCCCACATGTGGCGCGCCAGCTTCACGAGTTCGCGTGCCGTCACGAACTGCCCTTCGGCCGGAAGGCCGGTCGAATTGACGAAGACGGATCGCTCCAGCCCGATCTGGCGCGCGCGTTCGGTCATGAATTGCGCGAAATTCTCCTCCGAGCCCGCCATGCCTTCGGCGATGATGATGCAGCCGTCATTGGCCGATTGCACGATCACGCCCTGGATGAGGTCTTCCAGCCGGATGGAGGAGCCGAGCTCGGCGAACATGGTCGACCCGCCCGACATGGCGCCACCGCTGCGCCAGGCGTTCTCGCTGACCAGAAACGTGTCGTCCATGGTCAGGCGCCCGGTCTTCAGCGCGTTGAAGACGACTTCCATCGTCATCAGCTTGGCCAGCGAGGCCGGCGGGATCAGCTTGTCGGGATCCTTGGCGAACAGGATCGTGCCGGTCTCCGCGTCGACCATGAAGGCGGTGTCGGCGCGTGTTTCGTAGAGCTGCGCCTGCGCCGGAACGACGATGAAGGATAGAAGTAGCAGCAGCACGCCGAAGCGGGCCCGCGAGAAAGCACGTGTCATTGATCCGCCTGATTCTGCATCCTGTCCCCAGCGGAACGAAGGTAGCAGTGCGCGGGACCGCGCATCAAGAAAAGATCGCGTGAGGGTTGCAGCCTCAGTCGCGAACGGTCAGGGCGTCGGTGGCACCGGCATCCCAGGCGGCCTTGAGGATATCGTCGATCGACGCGCGCCCGTCGGGCCGCACGACCAGGGAGGACATGCCGCCGCTCGCCGCCAGGATCTCGACGGCACCGAGCGCGGCCAGCGGACGGGCCAGACGCCGCGCTGTGGCCTCGTCGGCAAATGTGCCGGCGGCAACATGCATGCCCGACACCGCATTGGCCGCCGCGGCCTGTTCGGCATTGCGGCGCTCCCAGGAAGCGACGGCGGCCGTATCCGACACCCGGCCGCTCGCCAGACCTTCAAGCGCGGCCGACGCGGCCACGATACGGTGGTCGGCATAGGAAAGCGCCAGGCCGGCAGCCTGCGCCTGCGCCAGCAATTGCGGGCGCTGCGGCAGGATGGGCCCGTGCTGGGGCATGGTGGGGAAATCGCCGGCGCTGCCTGGCGTCGAAGCCGGCGCACCCGTCGCGCCGATCGCGGCACCCGGGCGCCGCCCGTCAAAGGCCGGCGCGGACGCTGCCGCGGCGCTCGGCGTGGCACCGTTCATGGCCATCATCACGCCGCTCGGCAGGCCGTCCGAGGGATCGGGCCCGCGCCCGCCGGGGCGATAGGAAGCCATGAGGAACTGTTCGTCCTGGCCGTGCAGCGGCGCACGACCCAGATATTCGACCTGCACCCGCGCCACGCCATTGCCCTTGGTGCCCAGCACCTCGGCCGAGCGGCGCGACAGGTCGATGATGCGCCCGGACACGAACGGCCCGCGATCGTTGACCCGCACGACGAGCGAGGTGCCGTTTTCCAGATTGGTGACCCGCGCATAGCTGGGCAGCGGCATGGTGGGATGGGCCGCCGTCAGGTGATGCATGTCGTAGACTTCGCCATTGGCCGTCAGGCGGCCATGGAAGGCGCTGCCGTACCAGGAGGCCTGCCCGACCTTGCGGTAGTCCGGCTCTTCCTTGGGATGGAACCACTGGCCGCGGATCTGATAGGGCCGGCCCACATGGTCGCGCCCGCCGCCGCGCGGCAGGCCCCGCTCGAGATTGGAAACCCGCGGGCTGGCAGCCACGCCCCAGATGGATTCGGCGAAATATTCGCCCGTGCGCGTCTGCTTGGCCGTCTGCTGGGTCGGCTTGGCGCCGCAGGCCGCCAGCAAGGCGGCACAACAGGAGATGATGACGGCAGCAGGCGCGCGCGAAAACAACCGTTGTCCGCTGAAAGGCATTCTTGACCCGTCCCCTTGCCTCGCCCGCCAGGATGGCGACCGGGCGAAGGCCTCGTCCCGTCCCAAGCGAGGCCTGAATTTCACTCTGTACGCCTAATGGCGCGAAAGTTCTTAGCAGCCTGTTAAGGAAATGTGGCCAGAAGGGGGCGATTCTTGGTTAACGGCGCGGACGCCGCCGCTTTTGCCGGCGACGGCGGGCTGGAACCGGCCTCAGCCGGAAATCCGGGCGGTGCCTTCCATGCCGTCATTGCGCTGCCAGTTGATGCTGTTTTCGCCGGTCGACTGGATGGTGAAGCAATGCGTCTCGCCATCGTACCAGCTCGGCCATTGCTGGCACATGCGGTTATCTTCCACCCACCAGCTGCCGGTCTCGCGCGGCGCGAACATGCGCGCCAGCGTGATTCCGGAAATGTCGCCCGTCACCTCGCCATTGGCGCCGTAGCGCAGCGGCAGGGTCACGCCGTAAGACGTCGACAGGTGGACGGTGCGATCCTGGATCAGGCCGCGTATCTCGTCTCCCGACAGCGCATTGGCACTGGCGGGGCCGGCCATCGTGACGGCCAGGAGGACGGATGCGGTGCAGGCGGCGAGGCTCTTCAGGGCCATTGGGCTATCTCCGGGTAGAATGGACACTGCCGCAAACTACGCTGCGCGACCGCACGCGGATCAGACACGAAAGGTGAAAGCTTGAAAAGAACAGCCACTTGGCCCATTAACGCGGGCTGAAACGGAGGGATGGCCGAGCGGTTTAAGGCACCGGTCTTGAAAACCGGCGTGGGTGCAAGCTCACCGTGGGTTCGAATCCCACTCCCTCCGCCATCCACCGCCGATTGCCCCCCGACGCGCGATACTCTCGCGATTACCGCCGGCTATTCCTATGGCGGCGACAAAAGCCATGGCGCCCGCGTCGGACTGGCCGGCGAGTTCTGACGGCCAGATCGTCAGAACCGCAAGCGATCGTATATGTTTGAACACCCCAAGACGAAAATGCCCCCGCCAGAGGCGGGGGCAACTCTTGCCGGCGCCCTTGGGGCGGGGGTCTTCGGCACCGGCAAGAATACTCTAGTCGGCGCCCGAAACTTCATCGCTTAAAATTGTTAGGGCTTACGGCGAATTTCTTGCCGGCCGCTGTCGGCTCACGTCGAACTGATGGGCAGTCGCTGCGAGATCATGCCGGCCAAGGCTGCCCAGCTCCCGGCGGGCGCTGCCTGTGGGGCGGTCATTTGACGGGGCGTGCCGATCGGGCCGCAACCCGGCGCCCAGTCGATCTGCCTCATCTTGCGCGTGGCATGTGCGGCGTTCCTGGCTCGCACCCGCGCGGTGTGGGTCATCCCGTCGGCGCGGTAGGCGCACAGGAACACGGGGCCAAGCCTTTCCTCTGCGTTTCTCATCATGTGCCTCTTCGAAATCGGGTTTTGCTGAATCAACTCCCCCGGACGGCGGGGGTTCCCGATGATCGAACAAGCTGGCGTGGTGGTCAGCCTCGGCCGTCTTCCGTTCCCGGCGACCGGCGGCAAGGGCCGCAAGCTGCCGCCGGAATCAAAGATGCCCGGACCGCGCGTCGGCGCGGTCCGGGCATGTGTCAGTCCTTGGACTGATGGTCGATCCGTATCAGAGAACGCCGACCAGAAGCAGGACGATGATCAGCGAAAGCGGGACGCCGAGGAGCCAGAGGATGATGGGCATTTTTCGAATTCCTGTTTGAGTTGCCGTTGCCTCAATAACGACACACCCGGCAATCCGTTCCCATCTTCGTGGCTTTGGCTAATTTTCTTTCCGCTCCCAGGTCAGGTCGGTGAAGGCGAGAACCACGGCGAAGGTCGCGAAGAATGCGACGACGGCGGTGGTGAGAAGCATGGTTTCGGCGGGCATGTCGGACCTCCATTGGCTATGTGTCACCAATGGCGCTGGGCCGCCTTCAAGACCTTGACCAAGGTCAAATCCGCGTCGAAATCAGACCTCTTTGGCGACGCGGTCGAGCCGCATCAGCGTCTCGATCAGCGCCGGCATGTCGGCCAGCGGCACCATGTTCGGCCCGTCGGAGGGCGCATTGTCGGGATCCTCGTGGGTTTCCACGAACACGCCCGCGACACCCACCGCCACCGCTGCACGCGCCAGCGGCCCCACGAACCGCCGGTCTCCGCCGCTGGAGGCGCCCTGCCCGCCCGGCTGCTGAACCGAATGGGTCGCGTCGAAGATCACCGGCGCGCCGAAATCCGCCATGATTGGCAGCGAGCGCATGTCCGACACGAGCGTGTTGTAGCCGAAGGACGCGCCGCGCTCGGTCACCATGACCCGGTCATTGCCGGAGCCCGTCAGCTTGGCGATCACGTTCTGCATGTCCCAGGGCGCCAGGAACTGCCCCTTCTTCACATTGACGATCTTGCCCGTCGCCGCGGCCGCCACCAGGAGGTCGGTCTGGCGGCACAGGAAGGCCGGGATCTGCAGCACGTCGACGGCTTCGGCCACCGGCGCGCATTGCTCGGCCGTGTGCACGTCGGTCAGAACGGGAAGCCCCAGATCGCGCCGCAGGTCGGCGAAGACCGGCAGCGCGGCGTCGAGCCCGAGGCCGCGTCGCCCGGTGAGCGAGGTGCGATTGGCCTTGTCGAAGGAAGATTTGTAGACGAGCCCGATGCCGAGCCCCGCGCACATCTCCTTCAGCCGCCCCGCCACCTCGAACGCGTGGTCGCGCGATTCCATTTGGCACGGGCCGGCGATCAGCGCGAGCGGCGCGTCATTGGCGAATCGGACGCTGCCGATTTCGATGGAATGCTGCGGTTTGGTCATGCTTCCTCGAAGATAAATTCTGTGCCCTGTCCCGGCGCCGGCGGCACGGTAAGGCGGTTGCCCGACCTCGTGTAGTCGATGCCGGCCTCGGAAAACAGTCTTTCCGTGCGGGCGCCGTCGGTCACGGCCAGAACGATGCCGGCAAAACGCAGCCCCGAGCCGTGCCGACCTGGCCTCATCTCGATGGTGCCGGCCGGGGTGGGCACGGCCACGTCCAGAAACGCGCGCGCACGGGCCGGGTCCCCGGCCTCGGCGAGAATCGCGCTGATCGCGCGGGCGCCGTTGGCGTGAATCTCGAGAGCGGACCGATCCACCTGAGGCACGCCGATGCGCTGGCAGGTGAAAAGATAGCCAGCCGTCTCGGAAGGTTCGGCGGCGAAGGCCAGTCTGAACGAAGCGGTGCCGCTTGCCCCGTCCGGATCGCGAAAGCCACGCGAGAAGGTGAGCATCGGTCCGGCCGAAATCCCTTGTGCAACAAAGCCACGGTCATCGGCCGCGGCATCTTCGGTCTTGAAGACCAGTGCCGAAAAACCTTCTTCGCCCAATTCCTGCCGGAAGGCCCTGTCGCGCGCCACGAAGACATTGCCGGCGCCCACCGCCTCCTCGACGGATGCTGCGTTGCCGATCGCCAGTGGCTCCAGAAAAGTGTCGTCGGAGAAATAGACGCAGGCATTCACCGTGCCGAATGGATGGACACCCTCCGGTGCCACCGTGAAGCCGAGCGCGGCCAGCCGCGCGCGTGCCGTCGCCAGATCGCCGACGGGCAGCACGCAATGATCGATGACGCGAAGGGCGGGACTGGTCATGCCCTCATCTGCCCGCTTTCGCCGCGCCGTTCAAGATCAGGGTATGATGGCGGTTGCCGCTGTGCTGGCCAGCGTTGCCGCCCCGCGTTCCATCTTCGCCAGGAAGCCCGCCACCGTGACCCCTGCCCCGTGGCGGATGATGTTGAGATGGTTGGCGCCCGGAAAGACATGCACGGTCGCAAGCCCTTCATTCAGCGCCGCCAGCTGCTTGGCGAAGAAGGCCGGTGTCACGCTGTCGAGTTCGCCGGCCAGTATCAGGATCGGCGCATCGATCAGCCCCATGCGCGAGCGCGTGTCGAACTGGCTGCTGACGCGCCAGATCGGCAAAGGCGCGGCCTGATAGCGCACGACATCCGCGAAGCTGGTGAAGGGCGCCTCCAGGATGACGCCCAGCGGGTGGAAGGCAGCCGCCGCGTAGCTCGCGATGCCAGTTCCCATCGAATAGCCGTAGATGACGTAGCCGTCCGGCGCCAGGGCGCTGTCTTGCGCCAGATCGAGCAGGGAGCGTGCGTCACGGTAGAAATCCGCCTCGCCGGGACGACCGGGATTGCCGCCATAGCCGCGATAGCTGGCCAGAAGCAGGCCGTAGCCCTGATCGGCCAGCTGGAACAGATGGGCGGGCTTGCGCGCGAAATCGCCCATGCGGTCGGGGAAATAGACGATGACCGGCTTGCCGGGCGCAGCCGGCCGGTACCAGTTGCGGAGCGTCAGCCCGTCATGCGTCTTCAGGTCGACCGCCTGGAAGCCGTCCCGATCGGCCAGCGCCATGATGGAGACGCGGAAGCGGTCGGCATAGAGATACATCTCCGGGATGGTCAGTCCGGCCAGGAAGCCCGTGGTCGCGAGGAACACGAGCAGCGCCGAGGCAAGCTTGACGGGCCTGCCCGCGTATCGTGTCCTGCGCCTCGCCTCGACTGTCGCCATGTCGCCAAGCCCCGTGCCACCGACCCACGGGATCGCACCCGTCGACCAAATCAGTAACATCACGCTAAACCGATTGGATGTTACAGTCTCGTCACGTTTCGTGAATGTTACTGATTGTGATGATGCCGCAACACTGCCGGGCCGGGATGCGAACCCCTTTTGTTTCACGGCTCCTTGCGCGGCCGGACAGGGGCATGGAACGACAGCGCAGCCGTGTCATTGGGAGTTCATGGTGATGACCGACAAGAAGACCGAGCCTGGCCGCTGGCGAATCGATTTCTGGAACCGCCGGCGCCAACCCGAGCCTGCCGAGCATGACTGGAACCTGGACGTGAAAAGGATCCTGTTCGTCACCGACGCCTGGGAACCGCAGGTCAACGGAGTCGTGCAGACGCTGAAGAGCCTGTTTGCGGCTCTGTCGGCAATCGACATCGAAGTCGCCCATCTGACCCCGGCCGGGCATCGCACCCTGCCCCTCCCCTCCTACCCGGATATCCGGCTGGCCCTGACCACGCGCGGCCAGATCGCGCGCCGCATGGAGGAGGTCAGGCCCGACCACGTCCACATCGTGACCGAAGGTCCGCTCGGCATCCATGCACGCCGCGTCTGCCTGAGCCGCGGCCTGCCCTTCACCACGAGCTACCACACGCGGTTTCCCGAATATCTGCGCGCCCGCGTGCCGGTGCCGGAAGCCTGGAGCTACCGCTGGCTGCGGGCCTTCCACAATTCCGGCAGCGGCACGATGGTGGCGACGCCGTCGCTGCGCGAGGAACTGGCCGCGCACGGATTCGACAAGCTCATGCTGTGGGGCCGCGGCGTGGATACCGAGACCTTCCACCCGCAGCTGCGCGCCGATCTTGGCCACCAGCGGCCGGTCTTCCTGTATGTTGGCCGGGTCGCGGTGGAGAAGAACCTGCCGGCCTTTCTCGATCTCGACCTGCCGGGCACCAGGATCGTGGTCGGCGACGGACCGGATCTCGCTTTGCTCAAGGGCCGCTACCCGCACGTCGTCTTCGCCGGCACCAGGCGAGGCGAGGAACTGGCCCGCTATTTCGCCAGCGCCGACGTTTTCGTTTTCCCCAGCCGGACCGACACGTTCGGCCTCGTGCTGCTCGAGGCTTTGGCGAGCGGAACGCCGGTTGCCGCCTACCCCGTCACCGGTCCGGCTGACATCTTCGCGGATGGGCGCGGCGGCGCGCTGTCGGCCGATTTGCGCACGGCCGCCCTCAAGGCGCTCGAAATCCCGCGCGAGGAAGCGCGCGCCAAGGCGCTCGAATATGGTTGGGACGCGTGTGCCCGGGCCTTCATGGAAAACGTCCAGCAGGCCCAGCACGATTTCGCCGCCCGCCAGGCGGCCTGATCTTCACGCCAGCTGGCTTCAGACCAGCCGGCTCTGCTCGACCGCGGCGGCGATGAAGGACGCAAAGAGCGGGTGCGGCTCGAAGGGCCGGCTCTTCAGCTCCGGATGGTACTGCACGCCGATGAACCAGGGGTGGTCGGCATATTCGACCGTCTCCGGCAGCACGCCGTCGGGCGACATGCCGGCAAAGATCAGCCCGCACGCCTCCAGCCGCTCCTTGTAGTCGATATTGACCTCGTAGCGGTGGCGATGGCGCTCGGAAATATGTGTGCTGCCATAGATCTCGGCGATCTTGGACCCCGGGCGTAGCGCCGCGTCATAGGCGCCGAGCCTCATCGTGCCGCCGAGATCGCCCGATGCCCTGCGCTTCTCGAGCATGTTGCCCTTCAGCCATTCGGTCATCAGGCCCACCACGGGCTCGTTCGTCTCGCCGAACTCGGTCGAGGACGCCTTTTCGATCCCCGCCAGCGAGCGCGCCGCCTCGATGCAGGCCATCTGCATGCCGAAACAGATGCCGAAATAGGGCACCTTTCGCTCACGCGCGAATTTGGCGGCCAGGATCTTGCCCTCGGAGCCACGCTCGCCGAAACCGCCCGGCACCAGGATGCCATGCACCTTCTCGAGCCAGGGCGAAGGGTCTTCCTTCTCGAAGATTTCCGATTCGATCCATTCGAAACGGACCTTCACCCGGTTGGCCATGCCGCCATGGGCGAGCGCCTCCATCAGCGACTTGTAGGCGTCCTTGAGACCCGTGTACTTGCCCACGATGGCGATCGCCACCTCGCCTTCGGGATTGTGGATGCGGTCCGAGACCTCGTGCCAGCGTTCCATGCGGGGCTTCGGCGCCGGATCGATGCCGAAGGCGGCCAGCACTTCCGAATCCAGGCCTTCCCCGTGATAGGCCATGGGCACGTCGTAGATATGCGCCACGTCCAGCGCCTGGATGACGGCCGATTCGCGCACGTTGCAGAACAGCGACAGCTTGCGCCGCTCCTCGACGGGAATTTCCCGGTCGGCGCGCACCAGCAGGATGTCGGGCGCGATGCCGATCGAGCGCAATTCCTTGACCGAATGCTGCGTCGGCTTGGTCTTGAGTTCGCCCGCCGCAGGGATCCACGGCATCAGGGTGAGGTGGATATAGACCGCCCCGCCGCGCGGCAGTTCGTTGCCGAGCTGCCGGATCGCCTCCAGGAACGGCATCGCCTCGATGTCGCCGACCGTACCGCCGATCTCGCACAAAACGAAATCATAGTCGTCATTGCCGTCGAGGACGAAATTCTTGATCTCGTCGGTGACGTGGGGAATCACCTGGACAGTCGCGCCCAGATAGTCCCCGCGCCGCTCGCGGTCGATGATGTTCTGGTAGATGCGCCCGGTCGTGATGTTGTCGGCCCGATTGGCCGAGCGCCCGGTGAAGCGCTCATAATGGCCGAGATCGAGATCCGTCTCCGCACCGTCGTCGGTGACGAAGACCTCGCCATGCTGATAGGGCGACATCGTGCCCGGATCGACATTGAGATAGGGGTCGAGCTTCCTGAGCCTGACACGGTAGCCGCGCGCCTGGAGAAGCGCGCCGAGCGCCGCCGAGGCAATGCCTTTACCGAGGGAGGAAACCACGCCGCCAGTGATGAATACGTATCGCGCCATGGGAGTCAGGGCTTAGCGCCGCCTCCCCGATTCCGCCAGAGAAAATTTCGCTTTTTCATCTTTATCCCCGCTTCAGAGCGCAAAGAGAAAGGGGCGGTCGCCCGCCCCTCGCTGATGGTTCCGGACCCGGATTCTACTGGCCGCTCGGGACCTGTGGCTGTCCGGTGGGCTCCGTGCCGCTCGGCGGCGCGGGTGTGTCGTCGCCTCCCAGCTGGTCCAGCACGCCGCCACCGCCCTCGGGAAGCGTCTGCTCCTGGCCCGGCATGCGGTCGAAGATGTCGACCGGCTGCGCGCCATAGCGCGCCATCAGCGAAAGGCTGAGCGAGGTGGCGAAGAAGGCCACGGCCAGGCCGGCAGTCACCTTGGTCAGGAGATTGCCCGAGCCGCGCGCGGCAGCGAAGTTCGATCCGCCGCCAATGCCCAGGCCACCGCCCTCGGATCGCTGCATGAGCACGACAGTGACCAGCGCGATCACGATCATCAGATGGATGACGATGAGAATTGTCTGCATGGGAAGAACAGGTGCTTTCGGTTGTAAGCGTTCGGCTCGCGAAAGGCGGCTCCTTACACGGCTTCTTGCCGTATTCCAAGCCCCGTGCCCGCCCATATGGGCATCGACACGACGCCTGAAAAGGTCAATGGCCCATCACAGCTTGCGATAGGCCTCCGCGATGCCGAGAAAATCGTCGGCCTTGAGGCTTGCACCGCCCACGAGCGCGCCGTCCACATGGGCGACCGCCATCAATTCGGCGGCGTTGGCCGGCTTGACCGACCCACCATAGAGAATGCGCATCCGCGCGGCTTCCGACTCGCCCACCGCCTTCGCCAGCTCTGCGCGGATATGGGCATGGGCCTCGGCCACGTCGTCTGCCGTCGGCGTCAGGCCGGTGCCGATCGCCCATACCGGCTCGTAGGCCAGGATCAGATTGGCCGCATTCGCGCCCCCCGGCAGCGACCCCTCGATCTGGCGCGAGAGCACGTTGAGCGTCTCGTCGTCCTCGCGCTCGTCCTTGGTCTCGCCGATGCACAGGATCGCGACCAGCCCGCCCCGCCAGGCGGCCTCCGCCTTGGCGCGCACGTCGGCGTCGCTTTCCTCATGGTCGGCGCGTCGCTCGGAATGGCCCACGATCACATGGCTGGCACCTGCGTCCTTGAGCATTTCGGCCGAAACGTCGCCGGTATGCGCGCCGCTGGCTTCGGCATGGCAGTCCTGGCCGCCGACGCCCACCGGCGTGTCGCGCAACGCCTCATGGGCACGCGTCAGAAGCGTCGCCGGGACGCATATCAGCGCCTCTGTCTCGGTCTCGAGCCCTTCCATGAAGGCATTGCCGATGCGAACGAGCTCGGGCAGCGAGGCACCCGTCCCGTTCATCTTCCAGTTTCCGGCGACAAGTGGCCTGATGCCTGGCGTCATGGCTCGATCAACCTCATTCCGTTTCGGGGATGGGGCCTTCCTACCAAAAAGCGGCCACAAAGCAATCGACACTGGGCGTCTGGGGCGGTATTCCCGATCTTGCTTTCGAACGCACACGCTATTTCAGGTAACGGACGGTCCATGCTCACATCGCTCAGAAACGCTTCCGGCTCGCTGGTGGTCAAGCTGCTGCTCGGCCTGCTCGTGCTCAGTTTCGCCGTATGGGGCATTTCCGGCCAGATGCTGGGCGGCGGCAGCAACAACGTCGTCACCGTGGGCGAAACCAGCGTGTCGCCGATCGACTATCGTCTCGCCCATGACCGGCAGATGATGATGATGTCGCAGCAATTCGGCACCCAGCTGACGCGCGAACAGGCCCGTGCCTTCGGCGTCGACCAGCAGGTGCTCAGCCAGGTGGTCGCCGGTGCCCTGCTCGACGAACAGGCCCGCGAGATGCGGCTCGGCCTGTCGGTGGACCGACTTGCGGCACTGACCGCCGAGGATCCCGCCTTCCGGGGCCCGGATGGCCGCTTCGACCGGGGACAGTTCGAATGGGTGCTGCGTCAGGTGGGCATGCGCTCGCAGGACTATCTCGCCAACCGCGAGCGCGTCGCCAAGCGCCAGCAGATCGTGGAGGCCGTATCCGACGGCCTGACCCTGCCCGACACCTTCCTGCGCGCCATGGCGCTGCACCAGGGAGAGCGTCGCAGCGTCGACATGATCATCCTGCCGCCGCGCCTGGTCGACGATGTCGAGGCCCCCACCCAGGCCGAACTTGAGGCATGGTACGAGGCGAACCAGGAAAACTACGTGGCGCCGGAATACCGCACCGTCAGCTATCTGCGCCTCGACCCGGACTCGCTGGCCGACCCCGCCGCCATTTCCGACGACGAGGTCGAGGCCTATTACCAGGCCAACATCGAACGCTTTTCAGCCGAAGAGCAGCGCCGCATCGAGCAGATCGTCTTTGGCGATGCCGACGAGGCGGAGGCTGCGCTTGCCCGCATCAGAGACGGCGAGGATTTCGCCGCCGTCGCCCAGGACCTCGGTCGTGCGCCGGGCGACCTGCTCCTCGGCATCTATGCCGAAGGCCAGGTTCCCGACGCGGCGATCGGTGCGGCCGCGTTCGAACTCGACGAAGGTGAGGTCAGCGACGTGGTCGAGGGCATGTTCGGTGCCATCCTTCTGCGCGTGACCGAGATCACCCCCGCCGGCGCCGAGCCGCTCGCCGATGTCGAGGACGAGATTCGCCAGGAAATCGCGCTCGACCGCTCGAGCGACATGGTCATGAGCGTCTACGATTCCTACGAGGATGCGCGCGCTGCGGGCGATACGATGCAGGAGGCCGCAGACAGCCTGCAGCTCAACGCCGTGACCATCGAGGCCATCGACGCCTCCGGCAGGACGCCGGATGGCTCCACCCTCGACATTCCGGAAGCCTCCGCGCTGGTCGAGGAAGCCTTCGCGACCGAGGAAGGCGTCGAGAACCCGCCGATCAACATCGGCACGCTGGGCTTCCTCTATTACGAGGTCGACGCCATCGCCCCCTCGCGTCAGATGACGCTCGACGAGGTGCGCGAGCAGGCCGCGGCCGACTGGACGGCGGCGGAGCGTGCCTCGCGCCTGTCCGAGCTTGCGGCCGACATCCGCCAGCGTGTGGACGGCGGCGAGAGCCTCGCGGAGATAGCGGAAGAGCTGGGCCTGTCGGTCCAGAACAAATATGGCCTCAACCGCACGACCAACGACAGCGATCTCGGCCGCGATGGTGTCGCCGCCGTCTTCGCCGTTCCCCAGGGCGCGACCTCCGCGATGTCGTTGCCCGATGGACGCGGCCACGTCGTCTTCACCGTCACGAATGTCTCGCAGCCCATGGCCGCGGGTCCCGACGCCATCGACGAGAACACCCGGACGCGCATGTCGGCCGGGCTTTCGGACGATCTTCTCGACCAGCTGGTCGCCCGTCTTCAGGGCGTCTACCCGGTCTCCGTCAACCAGAATGCGCTGCAGCAGGCGCTGAGCTTCTGAGCGTTGCCATGGTGGGGGAGTTCAAGACCTATGTCGCGAAGGCCGGGAGCGGAAAGCCCCTCTCCTTCGAGGATGCGCGCGCCGCCTTCGACCTGATGATGTCGGGCGAGGCCACGCCGACCCAGATCGGCGGCTTCCTGATGGCGCTGAGGGTCCGCGGCGAGACCGTCGACGAGATCTCCGGCGCCGTCGCCACGATGCGCGCCAAGATGCTGACGGTAAAGGCCCCCGACGACGCGGTCGACATCGTTGGCACCGGTGGTGACGCGTCGGGCTCCTACAATGTCTCGACCTGCGCCGCCTTCATCGTGGCGGGCGCCGGCGTTCCCGTCGCCAAGCACGGCAACCGCGCGCTCTCCTCGCGTTCCGGCGCCGCCGACACGCTGGCCGCCTTGGGCGTCGACATTGAGATCGGGCCGGAACTCATCGCGCGCTGCATCGATGAGGCCGGTCTGGGCTTCATGTTCGCCCCCTCGCATCATTCGGCCATGCGCCATGTCGGCCCCTCCCGCGTCGAACTCGGCACCCGCACCATCTTCAATCTGCTCGGCCCGCTCTCCAACCCCGCCGGCGTCTCGCGCCAGCTGGTCGGCGTCTTCGCACCCGAATGGGTCGAGCCGCTCGCCCATGTGCTGAAGGGCCTCGGCTCCGCGACGGTCTGGGTCGTGCACGGCGACGGTCTCGACGAGATGACGACCACCGGTCCGACCCAGGTCGCGGCACTCGAAGAGGGCGAGATCCGCACCTTCGAGATCACGCCGGAAGATGTCGGCCTCGCCCGTGTGCGGCCCGAGGCGCTCAAGGGCGGCGACGCCAGGCACAACGCCCGCGCGCTCAAGGCCGTCCTGTCGGGAGAAGCAGGCCCATATCGCGACATCGCTCTTCTCAACGCCGCCGGCGCCCTGGTCGTGGCCGGCCGCGCGCGCAAGCTTGCCGACGGCGTCCGGCTCGCCGCGCAATCCATCGACGAAGGCCGCGCCATGAAGGCGCTCGACAGGCTGGTCGCCGTCTCGACCGGCAGGGAGGCGCCGTTGTGACCGACATTCTGCGAAAGATCGAGGCCTACAAGCGCGAGGAGATCGCCGCCGCCAGGACGTCCGTGCCGCTCTCCGAACTGAAGGCGCGGCTTGCCGATGTCGCGGCCCCACGCGGCTTTGCCGAGGCCCTGCGTCGCAGGATCGATCAGGGCCGCTTCGCGCTGATCGCCGAAATCAAGAAGGCGAGCCCGTCCAAGGGTCTGATCCGGGCCGATTTCGATCCGCCCGCACTCGCCCGCGCCTATCAGGCTGGTGGTGCTGCCTGCCTGTCTGTGTTGACCGACACGCCTTCCTTCCAGGGCGCGCCTGAATTCCTGACCTCCGCGCGCGCCGCCACCACCCTGCCCGCGCTGCGCAAGGACTTCATGTTCGAGCCCTACCAGGTCTATGAGGCGCGCGCCTGGGGTGGAGACGCGATCCTGATCATCATGGCAAGCCTTGCGGACGAGGAAGCCCGCGCGCTCGAAGACTGCGCCTTTGACCTCGGCATGGATGTCCTGATCGAGGTCCATGACGAAGCCGAACTGGAACGCGCGCTCCAGCTCTCCTCCCCGCTCATCGGCATCAACAACCGCAACCTCCGCACCTTCGAGGTCAGCCTCGAGACCTCCGAACGCTTGGCGGCGATGATTCCCGACGACCGCCTCATGGTCGGCGAGAGCGGCATCTTCACCCATGAGGACTGCCTGCGGCTCGCGCGGTCGGGAATCTCCTCCTTCCTCGTCGGCGAGAGCCTGATGCGCCAGGACGACGTGGCCGCCGCCACCAGGCAACTGCTCGAAGGCGCCGCCGCTCCCGCGGCCGCCGGCTGAACGGACATGACGGAACCAAGCGGCAAGCGCCTGACCCATCTGGCCGAATCCGGCGCCGCCGACATGGTCGACGTCGGCGCCAAGGACGAGACAGTGCGCACGGCGGTGGCCGAAGGTCGGGTGCGCATGCGCCCCGAGACGCTCGACCTCATCCTCGCCGGCAACGCCAAGAAGGGCGACGTGATCGGCATCGCGCGTATCGCCGGCATCATGGCCGCCAAGAAGACGCATGAGCTGATCCCGCTCTGCCACCCCCTGCTGCTCACCAAGGTGACGGTCGACATCGAGCCCGACCATGCGCTGCCCGGCCTGCGTGTGACGGGGCGTGCCCGCGTCACCGGCAAGACAGGCGTCGAAATGGAAGCGCTGACGGCCGTCTCCGTCGCTTGCCTGACGATCTACGACATGGCCAAGGCGGTCGACCGCGAGATGAGCGTGGAGGGCATCCGGCTGCTTGAGAAGACGGGCGGCAAATCCGGCGACTTCCGCGCCGGGAGCGCCTGAACATGGCGCTCCTCCCGGTCGACGAGGCACTTTCCCGAATCCTCGCCGGCGCACATCCCCGGGCGCCCGAGACCGTGCCGCTGGCCGAGGCCGGCGGCCGCATCCTCGCCGAAGACGTCATCGCCTTGCGCGACCAGCCACCCTTCGATGCCTCGGCCATGGATGGATATGCTGTGCGCGCGAGCGATATCGCATCCCCGCCCGCAAGTCTGCGCGTGACAGGCGAGGCCGCTGCCGGCCGCCGGTTCGGCGGCGAAGTCGGCCCCGGCGAGGCGGTGCGCATCTTCACCGGCGCGCCGGTACCGCCGGGCGCCGACACCATCCTGATCCAGGAGAATGCCCGCCGCATCGACGCGACCACGATCGAGGCGCTGGACGCCACGGCCGCAGGGCGCCACATCCGCCGCGCGGGCCTCGACTTCGCCACCGGGCGGCGCGTGCTCGAGGCGGGGCGCGAACTGGATGCGGCCGCGCTGTCGCTCGCCGCTTCCGCCAACCGCCCTGCCCTGTCGGTCCATGGTGTTCCCACCATTGCCATTCTCGCCACCGGCGACGAGCTCGTAGCGCCCGGCACGCCGCCCGGCCCCGACCAGATCGTCTCTTCCAACAATGTCGGCGTGGCGGAGATCGTGCGCCGTGCCGGCGGCCGCGCGCTCGATCTCGGCATCGCCCGCGACCGCGAGGCCGAGATCGGCGCATCGATCGCAGGCGCGCGCCGGCAGGGCGCCGACGTGATCGTCACCATCGGCGGCGCGTCGGTGGGCGACCACGATCTGGTCCACAAGGCGCTGTCAGGCCAGGGCATGGAGCTCGATTTCTGGAAGATCGCCATGCGGCCCGGCAAGCCGCTGATGTTCGGGCGGCTCGGCGAAACCCTGGCCATCGGCCTGCCCGGCAACCCGGTCTCCGCCCTCGTCTGCGCGCATCTTTTCCTGGCCCCGCTGGTGGCAAGGCTCTCGGGAAGGCCGCACCACCACGACGTCAGGACCATGCGTCTCGGCGCCGACATGGCCGCCAATGCCGAGCGCCAGGACTATGTCCGCGCCATTGCCGGCACGACCGATGGCGAGATGGTGGCGACCCCCCTCGACCTGCAGGATTCCTCCATGCTGTCGGCCCTTGCAGCCGCCAACGCCCTCATCGTGCGCCCGCCCAATGAACCGGCCGCCCAGAAAGGCGCGCCCTGCCAGGTCGTGATGCTGCGCTAGGCCACGGCTCCCGCACTTGCGGAACACGTCACGAACAGATACAGTCTGTTCTGCATTTGTTTAGGCCGAGGTGGCGCGATGTTGACCCGCAAGCAGCACGAACTTCTGATGTTCATTCATCAGCGCATGAAGGAATCCGGCATCCCGCCCTCCTTCGACGAGATGAAGGACGCGCTGGACCTCGCTTCCAAGTCCGGCATCCATCGCCTCATCACCGCACTCGAGGAACGAGGCTTCATCCGACGCCTCGCCAACCGTGCCCGCGCGCTCGAGGTCATCCGCCTGCCCGAATCGATGTCGCCCGGCCTGGCCCAGGGCCGCAAGTTCACCCCCGGCGTGATCGAGGGGGGCCGTTCCGGCGAAAAGCGCCGTCCGCCGGTGGCGGGCAACGATCAGGACGCCGGCGGCTCGATTTCGGTCCCCGTGATGGGCCGGATCGCGGCCGGTGTGCCCATCGACGCGATCCAGCACCAGACCCATTCGATCAGCGTGCCCCCGGACATGATTTCCGGCGGAGAGCATTATGCGCTCGAGGTGAAGGGCGATTCGATGATCGAGGCCGGCATCTTCGAGGGCGACACGGTCATCATCCGCCATGCCTCGACCGCCACGCCCGGCGAGATCGTCGTGGCTCTCGTCGATGGCGAGGAAGCGACGCTGAAGCGTCTGCGCCGCAAGGGCGATTCGATCGCGCTCGAAGCCGCCAATCCCGCCTATGAGACCCGCATCTTCGGCCCCGACCGTGTGAAGGTTCAGGGCAAGCTGGTGGGCCTCATCCGCCGCTACTGACGGCGCGTCCGCGCGTCTCGGTCAGGACCGGGTGCGAGCCTATGCCCGCCCCGGCACGATCCTGATTTCGCTGCCCCAGGGGTCGGCCGTCACCCGCTCGCCGGTCGCGGCGCCATCCACCATCTCGACAAAGGCCAATCCTGCCCTGGTCGCCTCGCGCGGCCCGGCATTGCGGCTCCTCCAGATATTGGCCCCGATATGGTGGTGATAGCCGCCACTTGAGAGGAACACCGCCTGCGAGCCGTAATGGGCCGTCGTCTCCAGGCCCAGTTCGTGCCACCATTCCTCTGCCGCGTCGACGTCGCCGGCGCGCAGATGCACATGCCCGATCACGGTGCCTTCCGGCGCCCCCTGCCAGCCGGCATCGCCGGCATCGAGGGTCGACAGCAGGCCGTCCACGTCCAGCCTCTCGGTTGTCATCGCGATCCGCCCGTTCTCCCGCTTCCAGACCTCCTGCGGCCGGTCGGCATAGATCTCGATGCCGTTGCCTTCCGGATCGTTCAGATAGATCGCCTCGGAGACGTGGTGGTCGGAGGCACCGGTAATCGCGATCCGGCTGTCCACGGCATGCTGCACCCAGCGCGCGAGATCTGCGCGCCCCGGCAGGAGGAACGCCGTGTGGAAGAGGCCCGCCGAGCGGGGATCGTCGGGCGCCAGGCTTGGCGCATGTTCGATCTCCAGCAATTCGCGCCCGCCCGCGCCAAGCGCGATCGCGGCGCCGCTGCGCCGCATCTCCGTCAGCCCGAGCAGCGATCTGTAATAGGATGCCAGCGCCTCGCCGTCGCGCGCGCGCAGGCCGACGCGGCCGACATGGATCGGCGTCGTGGCGGAAAAGGGAAGGTCGGACATGGGTTCTCTCCGGACAAGGCGGCCGTGGGCCTTTCCGTCAAGATCGGAGCTACGATCGTTCACCACAAGTGATATGAATCGAAACAGCGCGTTCACACATTTCACGGCGTTGCATCGCGGCGCGCCTGCGGCTAGTCACGCGGCATGAAGGCAAGCGAAGCAGATATTCTGATCGTGCCGGGATACACCAATTCCGGTCCCGGCCACTGGCAGACGCGGTGGCAGACAAAACTGTCCACGGCACGCCGCGTCGAGCAGGCGGAATGGACCAAGCCCGTCCGCGAGGACTGGACGCGCACCATCGCCGAGGCGGTGAACACGGCCGAGCGGCCGGTTGTCCTGATCGCCCATTCGCTGGGCGTGGCGGCCGCCGTGCAGGCGCTCGACGCTTTCGAGAAACGGGTCGCGGGCGCGTTTTTCGTGGCCCCGCCCGATGTGGCGAACCCGGCGATCCGCCCCCGCCACCTGATGACGTTCGGCCCGTATGCGCGCGACCCCCTGCCCTTTCCGTCCGTGCTCGTCGCCAGCCGCAACGACCCCTATTGCGATTACGATGTCGCCGAGGACATCGCCGGCGCCTGGGGATCGCTGTTCATGGATGCGGGCGAAGCCGGCCATCTCAACACCGAGTCCGGTCACGGACCCTGGCCGGAAGGCCTGCTCGTCTTCGCCCGCTTCCTGTCGAGGCTCTAGCGCAGCACTTCCAGCTTCACCGGCGCAACGCCCGAATTGACCATGCCGATGGCGCCCGCGGCGCCACGGGAAAGGTCGATGATGCGGCGTCCGGCAAAGGGTCCACGATCGTTGATGCGCACCACCACGGCGCGTCCGTTGCGCTGGTTGGTCACGCGCACCTTGGTGCCGAAGGGCAGGCTGCGATGTGCGGCCGTCATCTGGTGCATGTCGTAGCGCTCGCCATTGGCGGTGCGCCGGCCGTGGAACTTGGAGCCATACCAGGAGGCCTGGCCGCTGGCGGACTGCGCCACGGGCTGTTGGCTGGCATGGGAAGGTTCAAGGGAAAGGAGGGAGAAGGCAAGCAACGCCGCAGGCACTGCGGCAAGTCCGGTTAGCTTCATCGACGGATTCCGAGTTCTTGTTTGCGATTGAAGCCCCCCGGCTGGGGCTGGCATCTGACCGCTCGGATTGACGACAACTTGGCGACAAATTGACGATTTCTAGGCAATTCTCCTAAGACCTGATTGATTTCCTTCGCTGAACGCTTATCTTTCGAGCCTCAAGGAGCCGCCGCCGGTTGACATCGGACGGCGCGTTCCTTAACGCCGACAGGCATGGGTCCGTCCGGATGCGGCGGTTCAGGAGCCAGTGCACCCCTACTGCGCAGGCAACATCAGCAAAGACCAGGCAAACGTGTCATCAGACGATAAGACCGAAGCAGGCGCCATCGACGCGCCCCAGATCACATTCGACCAGCTGGGCCTGTCCCGTAAGGTCGTCTCGGCCGTCGCCGACGCCGGCTACACGATCCCGACGCCGATCCAGGCGGACGCCATTCCTCATGCCGTCGCCGGCAAGGACGTGCTGGGCATAGCGCAGACGGGAACGGGCAAGACGGCGGCCTTCGTGCTGCCCATGATCACCCGGCTCGAAAAGGGCCGCGCCCGGGCGCGCATGCCGCGCACCCTCATCCTCGAACCGACGCGCGAACTCGCCGCGCAGGTCGAGGAGAATTTCGTCAAATACGGCAAGAACCACCGCCTCAACATCGCGTTGCTCATCGGCGGCGTCTCCTTCGATGAGCAGGAAAAGAAGCTCGAGCGCGGCGTGGACGTCCTCATCGCCACGCCGGGCCGCATGCTCGACCATTTCGAGCGCGGCAAGCTGCTTCTGACGGGCGTCGAGATCCTCGTCATCGACGAGGCCGACCGCATGCTCGACATGGGGTTCATCCCCGACATCGAGCGCATCTGCAAGCTGATCCCCTTCACCCGCCAGACGCTGTTCTTCTCGGCCACCATGCCGCCGGAGATCACCAAGCTCACCGAGCAGTTCCTGCAGGCTCCGGTGCGCGTCGAGGTGTCCAAGGCGGCATCGACGGCAACCAACATCGTCCAGCGCCTGGTCAAGTCCAAGTCGAAGGGCTGGGACAAGCGCGAGACGCTGCGCAATCTCATTCGCCAGGAAGGCGACGATCTCACCAACGCGATCATCTTCTGCAACCGCAAGGTCGATGTGTCGGAGCTCTTCCGCTCGCTGGTGAAGCACGATTTCGACGCCGGCGCGCTGCATGGCGACATGGACCAGCGCGCGCGCATGGCCATGCTGGACGGCTTCAGGAAGGGTAAGCTCAAGCTGCTCGTGGCCTCCGACGTGGCCGCACGCGGACTCGACATTCCCGCCGTCAGTCACGTCTTCAACTTCGATGTGCCGATCCACGCCGAGGACTATGTCCACCGCATCGGTCGCACCGGCCGTGCGGGCCGGTCGGGCAAGTCCTTCACCATCGTCACCAAATCGGACGCGAAATATCTCGATGCGATCAAGAAGCTGATCGGCCAGGATATCGAATGGCTGGACGGCGACGTCTCGACCATCGCACACGATGACGAGGATGATTCCCCCCGGCCGCGCCGCGGCCGCGAGCGCAAGCCGCGTGGCGACAGCAAGCCGCCCCGGAAGACGAGAAGTGCGCCAGCGCCCGTCGAAGACGATGCGCCGTCGGTCGTCCCGGCCGAGCCGCTTGCCCCCGCCGCCGTCGTCGAGGCGGTCCAGGAGGAAAAGCCTCAGCGCAAGCGCCGCGACGCGATCAAGGCCGAGAACGCCGAACGCAAGGCGGCCCAGCCCGAGGCGGCTCCCGCCCCACGTCGCGAAGACCCTGCCCCGCGGCGCGACGACAATGACAGGCGCGGCGGCAAGCGCCGTGGTCGCGACCATGATGAGGGTGACGGGACCATCGGTTTCGGCGACGACATGCCCGCCTTCATGAAGATCGAGGTTAAGGCCTGATTATTTGCGGCTGCGCAACGCGGCCGCAAATGCCTTGCGCGCCCATTCGGCGCGCTCCTCCGGATCGTCGACCGCCGCATCCGGCACGCTCCAATAGGGCATCGCGGTCGTCTTGCCCTCTTTCCCCTCATAGATGAACTGGCGCGAACCGGCAGCCTTGAACTCCGGTGCGCTCTCGGCATCCGCCTTCAGCAGGATCTCGCCATAGGCTTCGAGCGCGAATATCTGCCCGTCGCGGTAGATGCCCGTTCCACCGAACATCTTGCGTGTCGTGACCGGCCCGAAGCCCTCGAAGAAATCGGCTATCTCGTCCTGTGTCATCGCCGAACCATTCCATGCCAGATGCGTTCAATCTGGCAGGAACGCAGCCGGGAAGGAAGACGCCATGCCCATGCTGATGACAGGCTCCTGCCGCTGCGGCGCCGTCCGCTTCGAGGTCGCCAGCCACACGCCCGTCCCCTACCAGCTCTGCTACTGCTCGATCTGCCGCAAGCAGCAGGGCGGCGGGGGATATGCCATAAACCTCGCGGCCCTCGCCGCGACGCTGAAGATCGAGGCCGACGGCGAATTGGGGCTCTACCGGGCGGAGATCGAGGAGGCTGGCGGTTGCCGCATCTCGTCGGGCGAACGCCGCTTCTGTCGCGAGTGCGGATCGGCTCTGTGGCTGTTCGATCCCAGCTGGCCCGAACTCGTCCACCCCTTCGCCAGCGCCATCGACAGCGACCTGCCCCGGGCCACGGAGCGGGTCCACCTCATGCTGCGCTACAAGGCGTCATGGGTGGAGCCCGCCATCCGCCCAGGCGATTCTACCTTTGATCTCTATCCGAAGGAATCGATTGAGGACTGGCACCGGCGCCGGGGATTGTGGGTGGAATAGGCGCCGGTAGGATGGCGCTGCCTTAGACCCCGCTCGCCGCCCGCGCTTCGGCCAGTTCCTTCAGGTCTGCGGGCTTGAGCTCTACCGATTCCCCGCAGCCGCAGGCCGATGACTGGTTGGGGTTGTTGAAGACGAATCCCGTCCTCAGCGTCGTGACCTCGAAATCCATCTCGGTTCCGAGCAGGAACAGCGCCGCCTCCGGCGCGACCCAGACATGGGCGCCCTCATGCTCGATATGATCGTCACCGGTGGCGGGCTCCGTCACCAGGTCGATAGTATATTCCATGCCCGCGCAGCCGCCCTTCTTGATGCCGATGCGCACGCCGCGCACGCTTTCGCGGCTGTCGACGATTTCACGAACGCGCGCTGCCGCTGCGTCCGTCATGGAAATAACGGAAAATCTGCCCATCTCTTGCTCCATTCGGCACGGGTTCAAGGCCCGCGGAAAGGGTGAGTCCCGAAAATGGGGGAGAAGGCGGCGCCTTGCAAGCCTTCAGCGTTGCATCGCGGCGCGGCGTCAGTCCCCATCGTGTTTCCGGCTGACGCGCCACAGGCGCCACGGCGCCCACCAGACCTGATCGGCGGCCAGATGGTCGGGCACCAGATCGATGCCATGCGTGCCGCCCGGACCGCACCGCATCACGCGGAAAAGACCCATCCAGCCCCCCTGCCACAACCCATGCCGCGCGATCGCCTCATAGGCGAATTCCGAACAGGTGGGAAAATGGCGGCAGGAATTGCCGATGAAGCCGGACAGCGTCAGCTGGTACAGCCGCACCAGCGCGGTGCCGAGCAGCCGTCCCGGCGTCTTCGGCCAGGGACCCGGGAAATTGCGGGAAGGCATCTTGGCAATCCCCTTAAGGCTCAAGGCGTCCACGCAGAAGTCGCCGAGCTGGGTCTGTCGCCGCGTGCCACACAACCGAAGACCAGCGGGTTCCTTGCCGGATAGCGCGCGATGATCGCCAGCACCTCGTGGCGATGAAGCAGCGCCTCGGAGGGTTTCATGGCCGGCTCCTCACGCCGCGGCGCCGGCCCGCCGCCGCTCCACCTGGTCGATCGCGTCGACCACCGCGTCGAAGGTAAGCAGCGTGGAGGCATGCCGCGCCTTGTAGTCGCGCACGGGCTCCAGAAATTTCAGATCCGCGAAACGCCCCTCGGGCGGCGCGCCGTTTTCTTTCAGCATGCGGCGCATTGTCTCGCGCACGGCACGCAGCTCGTCGGCGCTGGCACCCACCACGCTGCTGGCCATGATGGCCGAGGATGCCTGGCCGAGCGCGCAGGCCTTCACCTCATGCGCGAAGTCGGTGACGACACCATCCTCGAGCCGGATGTCCACGATCACCGTCGAACCGCAGAGCTTGGAATGGGCGGTCGCGGTCGCGTCTGGCGCCTCCAGGCGTCCAAGGCGGCCGATATTGCCTGCGAAGCCCAGAATTTTCTTGTTGTAGACCTCGTCGATCATGGCGTTCCCCATTTCGGGCCCTTGGCGCAAGAGCTTCTCGCGCCGCAGTCTTTCAATTGATGGTCGTCGCAAATATATAAGGGTCAGTACCGGCGGCCAGCAAGGCTGGCGCGGACGCGACATGCCGGTACGCATATGCAGGCCGATTCTCGGGCAGGAAACAGGGTTCTTCTTTTCCCGCGAAGGGCTGTGGTCCGTTCAACTCGTCGCGCCGTATAGAGCGTGACTACGGGAGACGCCTTTCATGGACGCGATAATCAAGAGTTTTCCTCCCCTGCAGCAGGATGCCCCCCCCAGGCCCGAGCGCCCTTCCCAGGCCGAAGTCGAGGCCGCCGTGCACACGCTTCTGCGCTGGACCGGTGACAACCCCGATCGAGAGGGTCTGCTCGACACGCCCAAGCGCGTCGCCAAGGCCTATCGGGAGATGTTCGGTGGCTACGACCAGGACCCGGTCGAGGAGTTGGGCCGCACCTTCGAGGAGGTCGCCGGCTACGACGATCTTGTCCTCATCAAGGACATCCCCTTCCATTCCCATTGCGAGCACCACATGGTGCCGATCATCGGCCGGGCCCATGTCGGCTACCTGCCGGATGGCCGCGTGGTGGGCCTGTCCAAGATCGCGCGGGTGGTCGACATATTTGCCCACAGGCTGCAGACGCAGGAAGCCATGACCGCGCAGGTCGCCGGCACCATCCAGGACGTGCTCCAGCCGCGCGGCGTGGCCGTGATGATCGAGGCCGAGCACATGTGCATGGCCATGCGCGGCATCCGCAAGCCGGGCTCGACGACGCTGACGTCGACCTTCACCGGCGCCTTCCGGGACACGCCTGAAGAGCAGGTTCGGTTCATGATGATGGTGCGCGAAGGAAATCGGCGCTAGAAGGCTGCTTCCCGCAACCTGCCCCGGAATTTTGACGTGTCCAGATTTCCAGAACCGCCTCGCGACAAGGCCGCGCTCGAAGAGGGTGCGGCCTTTACGCCGCGTTTTGACGCCGACGGCCTCGTGACTGCCGTCGTGACGGATGCCGAAGACGGAACCTTGCTGATGGTCGCGCATTTGAACGCCGAGGCGCTCGCGTTCACGCTCGATACAGGCATCGCCCATTACTGGTCGCGCTCCCGCGCGCAACTCTGGAAGAAGGGCGACACCTCCGGCAATGTCCAGCATATCGTGGAAATCCGAACCGACTGCGACCAGGACGCGCTCTGGTTCAAGGTGCGTGTCGCCGGCGACAACGTCTCCTGCCACACCGGTCGCCGCTCCTGCTTCTACCGTGTCGTGCGATCGGGCCAGCAAGCGCCGGAACTCGTCGAGAGCGAGCCTTCGGCGACGGCGTGAAGCATCCCTCTTCGCGCGCCGGCTCATATTCACCAAATTCACACGCTTTCTGCGGCATGATGCGCGTGGGACAAGGAGAGGATGATGCTGGATTGGGCATCCTTGCGCGGGAGGCATGACGCGGATCTGATGAAGGACGCGCCGGTTCCTCCCCATGAGGGGGATCCTGTGGTGGCTGGTGGACCCCCGCCGGGCATCGCGCTCGCGCTGGGCGGCGGCGCCGCCCGCGGCTGGTCCCATATCGGTGTTTTGCGCGCCCTCGACGAGGCGAATATCCGGGTCGACATGATCGCCGGAACCTCGATCGGCGCCCTGGTCGGCGGATGTTATCTGGCCGGCAAGCTCGACGAGCTCGAGGAATTCGCCCGATCGCTGACCAAGCGCAAGGTCTTCGGCCTTCTCGACTTCAACTGGGGCGGCAGCGGCCTTTTTGGCGGCATGCGGCTCACCCAGCGCATGGAGGCGCATCTGGCCGGCGTGACCTTCGCCGACCTGCCGCGGCCCCTCGTATGCGTCGCCGCCGAAATCCGGACCGGCCACGAGATCTGGCTGTCCCAGGGTAATCTCATCACCGCCATGCGCGCCTCCTACGCCCTGCCGGGCGTGTTCGAGCCGGTGTCCTGCAACGGGCGCGTGCTCGTCGATGGCGCGCTGGTCAATCCGGTCCCCGTCTCCGCCTGCCGCGCCCACGAGCAGCGCCTGGTGGTGGCCGTGAACCTCCATTACGATCTCTTCGGGCGCGCCGCCGTCATCAAGCACAGTGCCGACATGCCGGACGGCAGCGGCGCGGACGATGCCCATCTCGTCATCGATCGCGGCCCGCGCGAGCGCGAATCGCGCATCGGCATTACCGGCGTGATGGTCGAGGCCTTCAACATCATCCAGGACCGCATCTCCCGCGCCAGGCTGGCGGGCGATCCGCCGGATCTGTCGCTCCAGCCCAAGCTCGGCCATGTCGGACTGACCGACTTCCACCGTGCCGACGAGGCCATCCGCCTGGGCTACGAAGCGACCCGCGCCCAGATTTCCGAACTTCAGCGGCTCCAGGCCGTGCTGGCCTGATATCTGCGTCGACCTGTTGCCGCCCGCCGCTTGCATCGGCGCGAGATTCCGCCCACATCTGGCGCGCGGCAAGCAAGGGTGAGACGGCGTGACTTCTTTGGAAAAGCCCAGGATCGGTCTGGCTCTGGGTTCGGGCGGCGCCCGTGGCTGGTGCCACATAGGCGTTCTGCGCGGACTCGAGAAGATGGAGATCTGGCCCGACGCGATCGCCGGCTGCTCGATGGGCGCCCTCGTCGGCGCAGCCTATGCGGCCGGGCGGCTCGACGAATTGGAAGACTGGGCCTGCAGCCAGACCAAACGTTCCATCATGGGGTTGATCGATGTCCGTCTCACTGGCGGCGGTGTCGTCGGCGGGGCCGAAATCCTGTCCATGCTCGGCACGATCGGCATCCCGGACCGGATCGAGGAACTGCCGATCCCGTTCGTCGCGGTGGCCGCCGACATCCAGACCGGCCGCGAGATATGGCTGCGCGAAGGACCGCTCGCCAAATCGATCCGCGCCTCCGTTGCCATTCCCGGCGTCTTCAGCCCCGAACGCGTCGACGGTCGCTGGCTGATCGATGGCGGCGTCGTCAATCCGATCCCCGTCTCGGCCGCCCGTGCGCTCGACACCGATATTGTCATCGCCGTGAATCCGGACGCCCGCATGAATGGCGGATTCTGGAAACCCGGCATGACGCGGCCCGGCCTGCCCACGCTGTCCGATCTGCTGCCTGACCTGCCCGAATCGCTGCGCAGCCTGTGGCCGAGCCAGCCGCAGCGCGAGATCGTCACCCCGCCCGCCTATCTCGAGCTGGTATTGACCGCCATCGACATCATGTCCGAGCAGATCCGCCGTAGCCGGCTGGCGGGCGACGCGCCGCACGTGCTGCTCAACGCCTACCTGACCGATATGAGCGTGCTCGATTTCCACCGCGCGCGCGAGGCGATTGACGAGGGCGAACGCATGGTGGAAGCCCACGCGGAGTGGATCCGCGCGGTCACGTCCGGATAGGTCGCATCGCTGCCGGCGCGGCATCCAGAATCCTGAATTGGGGCTTCCGGCTCCCGTTCCAGTGGTTGATCGACAGCGTGCCTGCCAGATGCACCGCCTGGCCCCGGTTCTCGAACAGGAAACGGCCGAGCTCGTTGTCGGCCGCCCGGAAGGCGATCGCCTGCAGCCGCCCGCCCGCATCCGACCTGAGATTCACCCGCACATGGGCGGTCCCGACCCCCGCCGCGTCGATGATCGTGTGGCGCGGCAGGGCGAGGATCGGCTGGGAATGGCCGGTTCCGTAGGGACCCGCCCGCTCCAGCATCTCGCACAGCTCGATCGTCGCGCCATCCGCCGACACGGCCGCGTCGATGCGCAGCGCGTCCTGTGCCCTGAGTTCGTCCACCACCGATGCCGCCCGCTCCTCGAAGAAGGCGCGCAGTTGGCCGAGCTTCTCGCGCCGCAGCGTGATGCCGGCGGCCATCGCATGGCCCCCGCCCTTTTCGATAAGCCCCGCCTCCAGCGCGTCGCGCACGATCCGCCCCAGGTCGAAGCCCGCAATGGAGCGACCCGATCCCGTCCCCGTTCCGTCCGGCCGGAAGGCGATGGCGAAGGCCGGACGCCGCGCCTGCTCCTTCAGGCGGGCCGCGATCAACCCGACAATGCCCGGGTGCCATTTGTCGCTTGCCGTGACGATCACGCCGGGCGGGTTGGACGAGGCGAGTTCCGCATCCACCTCCTGGCGCGCCTCCGCCAGCATCGCCTGCTCCATCGCCTGCCGCTCCTGGTTCAGCCGGTCGAGCGTTTCCGCGATGGTCTGGGCGTCGACGGGATCCTCCGTCGCCAGCAGGCGGCTGCCAAGTGCCGCATCGCCGATCCGCCCGCCCGCATTGATGCGCGGGCCGATCAGGAAGCCCAGATGGAAGGCGCTGAGCGGCTCGCCGATGCGCGCGGTGCGCGCGACCGCCGCCAGCCCCGGGTTCTGCATCTGGCGGGCGGCCTGGAGTCCTTTCACCACGAAGGCGCGGTTGACGCCGATAAGCGGCACCACGTCGCACACCGTCGCCAGCGCGACCAGGCTGAGAAGCGACAGCAGATCGGGCCCGGCATCGTGCCCGCCCTCCCGCAGCACGCGCGCGGTCCGCACCAGTGCCAGGAACACGACCCCGGCCGCGCAGAGATGCCCCTGCCCCGACATGTCGTCTTCGCGATTGGGATTGACCACCGCCACCGCCGGCGGCAGTGCCCCGGAGACCTGATGATGGTCGAGCACGACGACCTCGGCCCCTGCCGCGTTCGCCGCCTCGATCGCCGCCTGGCTGTTGGTGCCGCAATCCACGGTGACGATCAGGCTGGCGCCACGCGAAACCAGCTCCTGCATGGCCTGGGGGTTGGGGCCGTAGCCTTCGAAGATGCGGTCTGGAATATAGATCTCCGCGACCATGCCGAAATGGTCGAAGTATCGCTTCAGGAGCGCGGCCGAAGCTGCTCCATCAACATCATAATCCCCGAATATGGCCACGCTCTCGCGCTGCCGGATAGCCTGCGCGAGCCGCGCCGCCGCGCGGTCCATGTCGGTCAGCGAGGAGGGATCGGGCAGGAGGTCGCGGATCGTGGGATCGAGGAACCGGGCGGCCGCGTCGAGCGCCACGCCGCGCCCCGCCAGGATACGCGCCACGATGTCGGGCACGCCATGCGACTGCGCGATCGCCATGGCGATGTTCTCCTGGCGCGGGTCGAGCCGGTGATGCCATGCCGTGCCACAGGCCGACTGCCTGATGTCGAGGAAAGGGCGCTGCTCAGACGTCATGATTCGTTCCGCTCCCGAGGACCGGCGACACTAGCCGACGCGGGCGGCGAAGCCAAAGGCGCCATGCCGTGCCGGCAGCGGCGGGAGACGAAGCCGCCACTGCCGTCCTTGCGGCGGGTCGAAGCGGAACGCCGCGCTCAGAACTTCTCCAGATCCTGATGCCTGGCCTTGATCTCGCGCACCGTGCGCGAGGAGGAGCGCATGACGATGGTGTGCGTCTGGACCGAATCGCGGCCGAACTTCACGCCGGCCAGCAGGCTGCCATCGGTCACGCCGGTGGCGGCGAATAGAACGTCGCCGCTCGCCATCTCTTCCATCGAATAGACCTTGCCGGGATCGGAAATGCCCATGCGTTCGGCCCGCGCGCGCTTTTCCTCCGTGTTGATCTGCAACCTGCCCTGCATCTGGCCGCCGATGCAGCGCAGCGCGGCGGCCGCCAGCACGCCCTCCGGCGCGCCCCCGGTGCCGATATAGATGTCGATGCCGGTCGCGCCGGGCTCGGTGGTGTGGATGATGCCGGCCACGTCGCCGTCGCCGATCAGCTGGATCGCCGCCCCCGTCGCGCGCACCGCCTCGATGAGGCGGGCATGGCGCGGACGGTCGAGGATGCAGGCCGTGATCTCGCCCACCGGCACGCCCTTGGCCTTGGCGAGCCGTGCGATGTTGTCGGCGGGCGGCGCGTCGATGTCCACCAGCCCGTCCGCATAGCCCGGCCCGATGGCGATCTTGTCCATGTAGATGTCGGGCGCGTTCAGAAGGCTGCCCTTCTCGGCGATCGCGATGACGGCCAGCGAATTGGGCAGGTTCTTGGCGCAGATCGTGGTGCCTTCCAGCGGATCGAGCGCGATGTCGACCCCTGGCCCCTCGCCGGTGCCCACTTCCTCGCCGATATAGAGCATCGGCGCCTCGTCGCGCTCGCCCTCGCCGATCACCACGGTGCCTTGGATCGGCAGCCGGTTGAGCTCCGAGCGCATGGCGTCGACCGCGGCCTGGTCGGCGGCCTTTTCGTCGCCGCGTCCGCGCAGCCTTGCTGCCGCCACGGCCGCGCGTTCGGTCACGCGCACCAGTTCGAGGGTCAGGATCCGGTCGAGACCGGACGAGGCGGATGTGAGCATCTTGGCTTCCTGCGCATGTGGCCCGTCGGGCGATTGGGCCTCTTTTGGCAAACAGGCTCCGGAGCGGCAAGTGTCGCGCGCCATGTGAATCGATTGAAAGCCGCGCACCCGATCTTTGTCCGCGATCGCGCCGGACAGCCATGGCCCGCCCACTGCCCCAGCGTCATGTATGAAGCCCCTCGCTATGCCCGCTATCCACACCCGCCGACCACAAGATATGGTGGGTCGTAAAACTTACACACTCCAGCCCTTGACGCTCCATCCCGAGTCATTTCTTATGACCCTGACGCTCGCGTTCCGGCGTCGCCGGTCAGGTTTCGATCCCGGCACCAATCCCAAGGTTTCTCATGCGTTTCGGCGGACCTACCCGTTCCGACAGCGGGCTGTTCGCGTGCGTTTCCTTGCGACCGGACCTGGCATTTGGAAGTAGCGTAAACAGCCTGTTAATACTATATTTAGTGTTTGCGGTGAGTTTTCGCCCTAGATACGGTGTGCCTCCTCTTCCGGGAGAATCACCACGGCAACACGGCAGGGCCTCGGCGCGAAAGCGGGGGCCGGCCGATCCGGCCCTTGGCCGGGACGGTGCGTGCGGCTGGTTTCGGGCAGGAATGAGGGGGTCGGCGCGCACGTCGTGCTGGCATGAATGCGGATGGCGCGCCAGGCGAAGAATACGAGGCTTCGCTGTGGATAATGAGCGCCTAGATATTGGGACATAGAGGACACGATGCGCATCGAACGCCGTTTCACCAAAGCCGGGCAGAACGCCTATTCGGAGATCGAATTCCGCAAGGCGGTGAGCGAGATCCGCAATCCGGACGGCTCGATCGTCTTCCGGCTGGCCGACATCGACGTGCCCGCGCAGTTCTCGCAGGTGGCCTCCGACATCCTGGCCCAGAAATATTTCCGCAAGGCCGGCGTGCCGGCGCGCCTGAAGCGCGTTGAGGAGAACGACGTCCCCTCCTTCCTGTGGCGTTCCGTGGCCGACGAGGCCGCCTTGGCCGAACTGCCCGAGGACGAGCGTTACGGTTCGGAAACCGACGCGCGCCAGGTCTTCACGCGGCTGGCCGGCACCTGGACCTACTGGGGCTGGAAGGGCGGCTATTTCAAGTCCGAGGAAGACGCCAGCGCCTTCATGGACGAGCTTTCCTACATGCTCGCCACCCAGCGCGTGGCGCCCAACTCCCCGCAATGGTTCAACACCGGCCTTCACTGGGCCTACGGCATCGACGGCCCCGGCCAGGGCCACCATTATGTCGATCCCTTCACCGGCAAGCTGACGCGCTCGAAATCCGCCTACGAGCATCCCCAGCCCCATGCCTGCTTCATCCAGTCCGTCGGCGATGACCTCGTCAATGATGGCGGCATCATGGATCTGTGGGTGCGCGAGGCCAGGCTGTTCAAGTACGGCTCCGGCACCGGGTCCAACTTCTCCTATCTGCGCGGCGAGGGCGAGAAGCTGTCGGGCGGCGGCAAGTCGTCGGGCCTGATGAGCTTCCTCAAGATCGGCGACCGCGCCGCCGGCGCCATCAAGTCGGGCGGCACCACGCGCCGCGCCGCCAAGATGGTCGTGGTCGATGTCGACCACCCCGACATCGAGGCCTATATCGACTGGAAGGTCAAGGAGGAGCAGAAGGTCGCCGCCCTCGTCACCGGCTCCAAGATCGTCAAGCAGCACCTCACGGCCATCATGAAGGCCTGCGTCAATTGCGAGGGCAATGGCGAGGATTGTTTCGATCCGAGCCTCAACACCGCGCTGAAGCGCGAGATCAAGGCCGCCAAGAAGAACCAGGTCCCCGAGAACTACGTCAAGCGCGTCATCCAGTTCGCGCGCCAGGGCTACACCTCGATCGACTTCGCCACCTACGACACCGACTGGGATTCGGAGGCCTACCTCACCGTTTCCGGCCAGAACTCCAACAACTCGGTCTCGCTCAAGGACGATTTCCTGCGTGCCGTCGAGGAGGATGGCGACTGGCACCTGACCGCCCGCAAGGACGGCAAGGTCATGAGGACGCTGAAGGCGCGCGACCTGTGGGAGAAGATCGGCCACGCCGCCTGGGCGTCCGCCGATCCGGGCCTGCACTTCAACACCACCATGAATGACTGGCACACCTCGCCCGAGGCCGGCCCGATCCGCGCCTCCAACCCGTGCTCGGAATACATGTTCCTGGACGACACGGCCTGCAACCTCGCCTCGCTCAACCTGCTCGCCTACCGCAAGCAGGACGGATCGTTCGACATCGAGGCCTATGAGCATTCGGTCCGCCTGTGGACCATCGTGCTCGAGATCTCGGTCATGATGGCGCAGTTCCCGTCGAAGGAAATCGCCCAGCTCTCCTACAAGTACCGCACGCTGGGCCTCGGCTACGCCAATATTGGCGGCCTCCTGATGACCAACGGCATCCCCTACGATTCCGACGAGGGCCGTGCCATTTGCGGCGCGCTGACGGCGGTCATGACGGGCGTCGCCTACGCCACGTCCGCCGAGATGGCGGCCGAACTCGGCGCCTTCCCCGACTATGAGCGCAACGCCCCCCACATGCTGCGCGTCATGCGCAACCACCGCCGCGCCGCCCATGGCGAGAGCACGGGTTATGAGGGCCTGTCGGTCAATCCGGTACCGCTCATCGCGTCCGATTGCCCCGAGCCCGTCCTGATGGAGCGCGCACGGCGGGCCTGGGACCGCGCGCTGGAACTCGGCGAAAAGCACGGCTACCGCAACGCCCAGTCGACCGTGATTGCGCCGACCGGCACGATCGGCCTCGTCATGGATTGCGACACCACCGGCATCGAGCCCGACTTCGCGCTGGTGAAGTTCAAGAAGCTCGCCGGCGGCGGCTATTTCAAGATCATCAACCGCGCCGTGCCGGAGGCGCTGCGCACGCTGGGCTATTCCGAATCCCAGATCGCCGAGATCGAGGCCTATGCGGTCGGTCACGGCAATCTCGACCAGGCGCCCGGCATCAATTCGGCCACCTTGCGCGCCAAGGGTTTTGGCGACGACAAGATAGCCGCGCTCAACGAGGCGCTGACGGCGGCCTTCGACATCAAGTTCGTCTTCAACCAGTGGACGCTCGGCGTCGACTGGCTGAAGGAGACGTTTGGCTTCACCGACGAGCAGCTTTCCGATTTCTCCTTCGAGATCCTGCCGGCACTGGGCTTCTCCAAGAAGGAGATCGAGGCCGCCAACATCCATTGCTGCGGTGCCATGACGCTGGAAGGCGCCCCGCATCTGAAAGAAGAGCACTATCCGGTCTTCGATTGCGCCAATCCCTGCGGCAAGGTCGGCAAGCGCTATCTGTCGGTCGACAGCCACATCCGCATGATGGCGGCTGCCCAGCCCTTCATCTCGGGCGCCATCTCCAAGACCATCAACATGCCCAATGACGCGACGGTGGAGGACTGCAAGTCGGCCTACATGCTGTCGTGGAAGCTGGCGCTCAAGGCCAACGCGCTTTACCGCGACGGCTCCAAGCTGTCCCAGCCGCTCAACGCCTCCCTCATCGAGGATGACGAGGACGAGGACGATCTGGTCGAGGAGCTGGTCGCCGCCCCCACCGCGGCCCAGGCCGTGCAGGTGACCGAGAAGATCGTCGAGCGCGTGGTCGAGCGTCTCTACCGCGACCGCGAGAAGCTGCCCAACCGGCGCAAGGGCTACACCCAGAAGGCGGTCGTCGGCGGCCACAAGGTTTACTTGCGCACCGGCGAGTTCGACGACGGGCGCCTCGGCGAGATCTTCATCGACATGCACAAGGAAGGCGCCGCCTTCCGCGCCATGATGAACAATTTCGCCATCGCGATCTCCATCGGCCTGCAATATGGCGTGCCGCTCGAGGAATATGTGGAGGCCTTCACCTTCACCAAGTTCGAGCCGGCCGGCATGGTCCAGGGCAATGACGCGATCAAGAACGCCACCTCGATCCTCGACTATGTCTTCCGCGAGCTGGCCGTCTCCTATCTGGAGCGCAACGATCTGGCCCATGTCGACCAGTCGGACTTCTCCAACACCGCGCTCGGCAAGGGGATTTCGGAGGGCAAGACCACGCCCTATTCGCGTGGCCTGACGCGCGGTGCGCCGCTCAAGCTGGTGACCGGCGCCGCCGAGCCCAAGGGCCAGGCGGCTCCCTCCACCGGTGGCCAGCCGGGCGCCCCTGCCCCGCAGCGCGCCGCCCCCACGGCCATCGCCGGCACCAGCGTGCGCGCCATCGCGCCCGTCGGCGGCACGGTGACGGCGCTCAAGACCGTGTCTGCGGAGAAGCTCGAGGAGGCCGTGGCCTTCAAGCGCGACTACGAGGACCGGGCGAGCGAACGGGCCGAGCAGATCGCGCAGGACAACGCGCAGGAGAGCGCCGAAACCGCCCTCTTCACCGAAGCCGCCGCCCAGCAGGCCGCCGAAGCCAAGGCGCTCGCCGCCGAACGCCGCGCCAAGGCGATCATGCAGGGCTACACCGGCGACATGTGCTCGGAATGCTCCAACTTCACCATGGTGAGAAACGGCACCTGCCTGAAATGCGACACCTGCGGTAGTACAAGTGGGTGCTCTTGATACTAAAGCTACTCGCGTTGACGAAGGGTTCTGGCAAGCAAAGCTATGAGCCATTGGGGGGCGGCGCGCCCTCAATAGCGCCGTAGCCGCCCCCCAATGGCGACTGCAGCCCTGTTCGGCAAGGGCAGACCATAACGCTGATGCCAGCCCCCTTGGACCTGCCCCGAAAGGGGCGGGCTTTGAGAGCCTGCATCAAGCGAGTTCCCAGCCGCGCAACTCTGGAGTGGATCCGTGCTGCATCTCATGGACCATGGGCCTGCCAGTGCTCTGCAGTTTTCAGACCAACCAGTTCGAACACTTCGGAGTGTGGGTCCGCCCGTCGGCAGCTGGCGCTTCAGCAGACCCCTCTTGATCGATCATGTGCGTCAGGGTGTTGGTTTCCGCTGAGAAGTGACCCGGGTTTTCCATCGAGTTTTGACCCGGCTGAAGTTTATGTTCTTGGGGTCACGCTGGGGTCAAGGGCCGAGGGTCCTCCTTCCGTTTTGTTGCCGCAGCCGAGCTTGCCTTGAAGCGGAAGCTGTCGTTTCCGGTTTCCAGGATGTGGCAGCGGTGGGTGAGGCGATCAAGCAGCGCGGTGGTCATCTTGGCGTCGCCGAAGACGGTGGACCATTCGCTGAAGCTGAGGTTGGTTGTGATGACGACGCTGGTGCGCTCGTAGAGCTTGCTCAGGAGATGGAACAGCAATGCCCCGCCGGAAGCGCTGAAGGGCAGATAGCCCAACTCGTCCAGGATCACGAGGTCGAGGCGCACGAGGCTTTCGGCAATTTGGCCGGCCTTTCCCTTTGCCTTTTCCTGCTCCAGCGCGTTGACCAGCTCAATGGTGGAGAAGAAGCGGACCTTGCGCCGGTGGTGCTCGACTGCCTGGACGCCGAGAGCAGTGGCGACATGGGTCTTTCCGGTTCCCGGCCCACCGATCAGGACAACGTTGTGAGCGTCCTCGAGGAACTCGCAGCGGTGCAGCTGGCGCACCTTGGCCTCGTTGATCTCGCTGTCGGCAAAGGTGAAGCCGGACAGGTCCTTGTAGGCGGGGAAGCGCGCCGCCTTCATGTGATAGGCAATGGAGCGTACCTCGCGCTCGGCCAGTTCGGCTTTCAGGAGCTGCGAGAGCATCGGCACAGCGGCATCGAAGGCCGGGGCGCCCTGTTCCATCAGATCGGTGACGGCCTGGGCCATTCCGAACATCTTCAGGCTGCGCAGCATGATCACGACGGCGGCGCTGGCGGGATCATGACGCATGACGGGTCTCCTTCACGTGGCCGCGCAGTCCGTCATAGCGTTCGACGTTGGCCCTGGGCTCGTTGTTCAGGGCAAGAGCCAGTGGGGTATCGATGGGCGGCATGTCATGCGTCTTTGCGTCGATCAGGCGATGCAGGATGTTCAGCACATGGGTCTTGGTCGGCACCCCCGCCTGCAAGGCCAATTCCACGGCCGTCAGCACGACCTGCTCGTCGTGGTGCAATACCAATGCCAGCACATCGACCATCTCGCGGTCGCCGCCTGGCCGCCGCAGCAGGAGTTCCTGCAACTGCCGGAAGGCGGGCGGCATCTCCACGAAGGGCGCGCCATTGCGCAGGGCGCCGGGCTTGCGCTGGATGACGGCCAGATAATGCCGCCAGTCATAGATGGTGCGCGGCGGCAGATGGTGAGAACGCTCGATCAGCCGCGGATGCTCGCACAGGATCCGCCCTTCGGCCGCTACGACGATCCGCTCGGGATACACCCTCAGGCTGACCGGCCGGTTCGCGAACGAAGCCGGCACGCTGTAGCGGGTGCGCTCGAAGCTGATCAGGCAGGTCGGCGAGACACGCTTGCTGAGTTCGACAAAGCCGTCGAAGGCAGGTGGCATCTGCATGAGAGCCGCTCTCTCATCCGCCAAGGCATCGGCGATGCTGCCAGGCAAGGCCCCATGCGGAATCTCGTGCCATAGCTCCCGGCAGCGTCGCTCCAGCCAGGCGTTCAGTGCCGCCAGGTCCGGGAGGCTCGGCATCGGCTGCCAAAGGCGGTGGCGAGCGTCCTGGACATTCTTCTCCACCTGGCCCTTCTCCCAGCCGGCCGCCGGATTGCAGAACTCCGGCTCGAACACATAGTGGCTGGTCATCGCCAGGAACCGGGCGTTGACCTGGCGCTCCTTGCCCTTGCCGACGCGGTCAACGGCGGTGCGCATGTTGTCGTAGATGCCCCGCGCGGGAACGCCGCCGAAGACCCGGAAGGCATGACCGTGGGCATCGAACAGCATCTCGTGGGTCTGCAGCAGATAGGCCCGCAGCAAGAATGCCCGGCTGTGCGACAGCTTGATATGCGCCACCTGCAGCTTGGTGCGCTCGCCGCCCAGAATGGCCCAGTCCTCGCTCCAGTCGAACTGGAAGGCCTCGCCGGGCGCGAAGACGAGCGGCACGAAGGTTCCGCGCCCCGTGGTCTGCAGTTCCCGCTGTCGATCCGCCCGCCAGGCTCGTGCAAAGGCGGCAACCCGGTTGTAGGAACCGGTGAAGCCCAGCGCGACAAGATCGGCGTGGAGCTGCTTGACGGTGCGGCGCTGCTTGCGCGACTTGCCGGCCTCCGTCTTCAGCCAACCCGCCAGCTTCGCGGCATAAGGATCAAGCTTGCTCGGCCTCTCGGGCACGGTGAACTTCGGTTCAACCGAGCCCGACCTCAGATACTTCCTGATCGTATTTCGCGACAGGCCAGTGCGCCGCGCGATCTCCCGGATGGGCACATGCTCACGCAGTGCCCAGCGCCGGATTATGCTCAAAAACGCCATGTCGATCACTCCGATAACCCCCGACGATGCCAGCCAGGGGGAGGGTCTCACATGGGTCAATTCTCAGTGGAAATCTTGCGCCTGCCCGGGTCACTTCTCGGTGGAAATCAACAAACTGTCATCAGAGGTAATGGATGTAGCTGCAGAAGCGTCCATCGTCCTCGCCGAAACTGGCATCCAGGAAGTGCTCGAAGGAAGAGCTGGCGGACCTGCTGCCGCTCCCTTGAAACGTGGCTTGGACGGAATGGCGATGCGCCGCGGGATCGAGGTGCTTGGCACGGAGGATGTTCGTGAGGCTGCGGAGATTTTGACTGCCAACGGCGTCTATTGGAGACGTGTGCGTCCGGGGATTATCTGCACGAAGGCACCCGGCCAGTACGGTCCTTGTACCAAGGGGCGAGGAACTCCCGACAAGGGAGCGTGCAGAACTTCATGCGTTGCACGCCTTGAGCTCGAACTCGCCAAGGCGCAGTGCCGTGAAGAACTCTTGATGCATATCGACGAATACACGCGATATGCCGATCATCCTATGAAATCTGCGCGTCTTCAAGGTCAGATTCTGGCAAATCTCCATCGATGGCAGGATATTCGGGAGGAAGTAATCGCCAACTCCGATATTGCACGACAAATTTGGAGCCGTGTGGCATGACGGAAGCCTCCCATAAGCGTCCTCGGATCGAACGACCCCAGAGGAAGCTACGAGCGCCTCCTGCTGCCCAGCGCATAGCGGTACCCTCTGCCCCGACTGAACTTGACAGCTTCGCCCGTATCGATTGGGCCCTCCGAAAGATCATGGAAGAAGTCAAGCACAACCGGGGCGAATACCCCTATTCATCCCGTGCCCCCACGATCCGCGAGGTTCTCTTCAGAGCCGGACTCAGCGCCCGCTACCTGGAGAACCAGAACGGAACTCGCAGTCGCGAAACGTTGAAAGCACGATGTAAGGAGAAGATTAAGCGCGTTCTCCGTAGAGTGAAGTCCGGACGATATAATGCTGCCCGTCGGACCCACAAGGCCGATGGAAATCGCCATGAGCCCTCCCGCTGGGTCGAACTTCGAGAAAAATTGCAGTCACTGAAACAACGATGGGCAGAGCAAGAGCTTGAATACATCGACGCTCAGAACTGTATTCAGGAATATGAGGGACGATTGCAGGAACTGACTGCAGAAGTCGATCGGCTCCGGAACCTCCTTGCAGCCTCCAACATCCACATTCTGCATCGACCGACAGGTCATTAACTTCCAGCTTCGCCGGATATGACCGAGGCCTTGGTGCGATCCTGGGCATCGCAGTCGTCAAGCTCGACGCGGCCGCCTTTAGAGTCCGGACCGCACAGAGTTTTCGTCGAGCGGGGTGACATATTTCACGGCTGCTGAAAGGGCGATGCGTCGGGATCATTTCTTGCTGACCGATGTTTGTGCCTATTGCGAAACCCACACATCGGCACAGTGGGAGACGTCGGCAACGTCATGCCATACGCCATCGGCCACAACTTCCGGATCACCCTGGCATGGTTCGGGGAGATCTTGTTCCTGACCCTGGCTGCCATACTGTCCCGGTCCCCGCCGCCCCGCTCAGGCGTCGCCTGACAAAGTAGGTTCTTCATTGGGGTTCAGCATGCAAGCGCTGCCCCTTTGAGTTGGAGCTATTGCGAGTAGCAACACGAGTAGCTTCTCCATAACCTCCTGAAATGCAGAACTTTTTGCTCAAAGGCATGAATAGAAAACGGGGGCCACGAGCGGGTGTAGCTGAGGGGCGAAATCTATCCCTCATTTTGAGGTTGCTGTAAGTTCACCTGCCCTATCGGCGGGTGAACTTATTTGATTCGGAGTTGCAGTGCATCGAATGGCCTATCTCGAACATATTCCGACCAGACCCCTGTACCACTACACCAACGAAGCTGGCTTTAGAGGGATACTGCAATCACGTGAATTATGGCTCTCTGATCTTCAGCAATCTAATGATCCACGTGATCTTCATATGGGCTTGGCGACACTGCGCCAAATAATGAATAATATTCGCGTTCGCGATTATTCTCAGAAAACTGGTGATACGCTCGCAAAGATGATTATGAAGATAACTAGATATTTCGAAACTGATCGTCTATATACAACATGCTTTACACCATACGCCGATAATATAAATATGTGGCGCGAATACGGAGATGGTGGAAAAGGTTATTCAATTGGATTTAGGCCTCGCGCGATAACTGATATGCACGGACGCATATATCAAGTAAGATACATCGACGACGATAGTCACGATGATTTATACAATCTCATTTCCGAAATACTTAAGCCAATAGAAATATACGGCGACGGAATTTTTCATAGTATCGAAAGAGAATTGGAGATTGCCACTGCTTTGATCTCAATAGCTGGCTCTCTGAAGCATATCACTTGGGAATATGAGCACGAGGTTCGCTTAACTTTTGCGGCCGGCGACAACAGACCGTCCAATCAAATGCCAGTTTCCTTTTTTCCCGATGAGCGGGAAATGCAATGGAAGAAATTCCGAACACGTCAAGCAGGCGAAAAGATGATAAAATATCATTCGCTCCCATTTGGGAAATTTGTCGGACAGGAAAACAACCCCAGAGAAGCTGTCTTTTGTGTACTGCTAGGTCCAAAATCAAACCTAAGTGAGGGGGACGTCAAAAAGATACTTTTGGACAACGGATTCAGCAGCTTTAATGTCTCTAGTTCGACGTGCGCTTTCAGATGAGTGAGCCGCCTAAGCGGGTGTATTGGGTTCGATGCATTGTCTCCATTCTGTTGCCCCCACCGCGGAGACCGTCCAAAAGATCGAGACGGAAATCCGCGACGCCATCCGCTTCCACATCGAGGGCCTGAAGTAAGACGGCCAGCCCGGTCCAGATGCCGCCAGCCGCACCACCTGGATCGAGGCCTGATCGCGCTTCAGTCGCCAGGCGTATCCGTCCCAACCTCCCGCCACTCGGCCATCGACGCCCCACAAATTCAACGGCTCGCCAGTGGCCAAGACAGTACATGCAAATCGAAATATGCAATTAATACTTCTCCGATCTTTTCTTTTTATCCTGAGGGGATGCTGACCCCGTTTCTTGCCGATTTCGAACAGCTGCTCCTGTTGACTGGCGTCCTGCTGGTCGGCGCCGCTGTGGGGAGCAGCATCGAGCGATATCGATCCAGTCAGCGCAGAAAGGCGTGGCGGCAGAAGAACCCGCACTGGGAAAAGCAGCCGGGCTGGCAGGATTTGCGAGTCGTGCCGGCGACGCCCGCGCCTTCGTCGAGTGCCAGCGATGCCGTCGATCAACTGAGAATCGTCCTCGGCGCCGAGTTTGCCGCACGCGCGCTCCTCAACCGCAGCGAGGCGCGCGTGTTTCGTGAGCTCGATCGCATCGTGCTCGGCTTCAATCCCGCTTGGCAGGTGATGGCGCAGGTGTCGCTGGGCGAGATCCTGAGCAGCAGGGACACAAACGCCTATAGATGTATCAATTCGAAGCGGGTCGACCTGCTGCTCGTGGACGAACATTGCCGTCCACGGCACGTGGTGGAGTATCAGGGCGGCGCCCACCATCAGGGTTCTGCCGCAGCAAGAGATGCCGTGAAGAAGGAAGCGCTCCGGCGGGCCGGCATCGGCTACCATGAGGTCATCGCGGGCCAGACCACGCCGTCCGACCTGCGCCGCCTCATCGAGCGTTTGGTCGACCGGCCGCCGGAGCTCCCAGCCTCCGTTCCCACGATCAAGGCCTGAAGGCAGGCGCCGGCGGACGATGAAACACCCTCCGGTCGGACTCCGTCTACGGCACCGACGATTGGCCGCCTCCTCCCCGCCGTCGTCATCCCAGGGCAAGCGAAGCAAGGCGGAGCGCGACCCTGGGATCCATGCCTGAACGGCCAATGGCGCGCGCGGCGCCTAACCGTAACCGCTAATCGATCACCATTCAGACCTGGATGCCCGGGTCTTCGCCTCGCTCCGCTCGGCTCTGCCCGAGCATGACGAAGCGGAAAGGTGACTGCCCTTTCTGCCCACCCCCGGTGGACAGATCCCCCTGTCCTCTCCCGCCAATCCGCTGATTCCTCACCCCTTTCCCCTCAGCCCGCATTTTTTCCATCCACACCCCTGCGCCCTGCCCCACACTGCGTCCCAGAGCAGCAGAGGCGCCCATGCGGATCCACCCGGCCATCGCGGACAACAGCAAGCACCTCCGGCATCTCGCCGCGATGCTTCGCGCGCTGGCCGATCTCGCGGAACGGGCCGCCGGACGCTCCCGCGTCGTCTGCGCGCTCGTGCTGTGCCTGCTTGACCCCGCCGAGGCGGTCGCCCGCCAATATCTCCAGAAAATTGCGCCGGGCGCTGTCACCCCACCGGCCCGGGCGCCACTGCGGTCGATCGACGCCGTCGCCGAGGCCCTTGACCTTGCGGCGCGTTTTCGCGCGCTTGCCGACACCCTCGCCGCGCTGGCGCATAATTGCCGCCGGTCGGCCACGCCAGGGAACCAGCCGCCCGCCCGGTCATCGCGTCCGGCCGCGTGCGCCGCCATCGCCGGGCTCGACAGTTCCTAGGCCACGCGGCGCGCCCAGGCTGTGGCATTTCGAAGGGCGGCGGCTCAGCTCCAGCCGCGCGCAGCCGGACAGCCGGGCGCGGCGTTGCGGCTTGGCGCCTACGAGATCAGGTCGCCGCGCTTCCACTCCTGCCTTGTATGGTTGCGCAGCCGCATGCGGGGCACGATGAAGCTCGCGGCAATTGGCGCCAGAACCAGGGCCGCCACGACGACGGCCGGGATGAGATAGTTGGCGTGTTCGGCAAGTGCCGGGATTGCCAGAACAGGCACGATGCCGAAGCCGAAGAGAACCGCATTGGCCACCAGGGTACACGCGATCATGAGCCATATGTGGGTGCTGAACATGTTGAAAATCCTTTTTCGTTCCCATGGGGAAGCCCCGAGACGACAGGAAGTTCCGCCTCCGGCGGGTCGCGGGCGCAGACAGGGGCGCGCGGCCGTCGACCGGCCCCACGCCGATCGCCACGGTGAGGCGCCGCCACGACCCGCATTTCAAATCCCCTCCCCGCCCCCTATATGGGAAAGGCCCCCGCGGCTCCTGTTCGTCCCACCAGCAAGAGGCTTCCCCCTACCTTGGCGTCCCTGACCACATTCGGCGACGAGGCCCGCATCGCGCTCGACACGATTTCGGGCCGCGCCTCGGGCCTGGTGCAGCCGGCTCTCCGGCTGGGCGTCACCGGCCTGTCCAAGGCCGGCAAGACGGTCTTCATCACCTCGCTCGTCCACAATCTCGTCCATGGCGGGCGCCTCCCGCTCTTCGAGGCGCAGAAGAACGGCCGCATCGCGCGTGCCAGCCTCGCCCACCAGCCCGACGACGCCGTGCCCCGCTTCCAGTACGAGGACCATGTCCGTGCCCTGGTCGACAGCCGCGTCTGGCCGCAATCCACCCGCGCCATCTCGGAGCTGCGCCTCGTCATCGAATTTGAATCGGCCTCTGCCTGGGGCCGCATGTTCTCGCGCGGGCGCCTCGCCCTCGACATTGTCGACTATCCCGGCGAATGGCTGCTCGACCTGCCGCTTCTCGCCAGGGACTACGCCACTTTTTCGCGCGAGGCGCTGGAACTCGCCGCCCTGCCCGCCCGCGCCGATCTGTCGGAGCGCTGGCGCCAGCTGGCCGAGGCCACCGACCCTTTCGCCGAGGCCGACGAGATGCGCGCGCGCGATCTTTTCGAGGCCTTCGCGGCCTATCTGAAGGCCTGCAAGGAGGATGACCGCGCGCTGTCCACGCTGCCGCCCGGCCGCTTCCTGATGCCGGGCGATCTCGAAGGCTCGCCGGCGCTCACCTTCGCGCCGCTATCCGGCCTCGATGGCCGGCGCGCACCGCCCAACTCTCTCGCCGCCATGATGGAGCGGCGCTATGAGGCCTACAAGCGCCACGTGGTCAAGCCTTTCTTCCGCGAACATGTCGCGCGGCTCGACCGCCAGATCGTGCTCGTCGATGCCATGCAGGCCATGAATGCCGGTCCCGCCGCCGTGGCCGATCTGGAGCGCGCGCTGACCGAGATCCTGGCCTGTTTCCGCGCCGGGCGCGGCAGCGTCTTGACCGACTGGTTCGCGCGCCGCATCGACCGCATTCTCGTGGCCGCCACCAAGGCCGACCACATCCATCATGAAAGCCACGACCGGCTGCAGGCCATTGCCCGCCGCCTGACCGACCGGGCGCTGGAGCGGGCCAATTTCTCCGGCGCCGAGGTCGACGTGCTCGCCATGGCCGCCGTGCGCGCCACCCGCGAGGGCACCGCCCGCCACGGCAAGGAAGAACTTCCCGTCATCATGGGCACGCCGATCAAGGGCGAGACGATCGCCGGCGAGCGCTTCGACGGCAAGACCGAGACCGCCATCTTTCCGGGCGACCTCCCCGCCGACCCCGCAGAGGCGCTGCGTGCGGCGGCCGACGAGGACAACGCCATCCGCTTCGTGCGTTTCCGCCCACCGAAGCTCGAAAAGACCGCCGAGGGCCTCACGCTGTCGCTGCCGCATATCCGGCTCGACCGGGCCCTTCAGTTCCTGCTGGGAGATCGGCTGGCATGACCGAGCGCAGACGCCCCGCCTCCTTCCGCATCGAGCCCGAAATCCCGCCGGCCGAGCCCACCCCGCGCGCCGAGGCGCCGAAAGCCCGCAAGCCCCGCGCGGCCGACCCCGCCCGCGTGGAACCCGCCGAAATTGACGTCTTCGACGAGGTCGACGCGCTGGACGCGGCGCCGCCGCCGCCGGCTTTGCCCGCCAGGCGCCGCTCGCGCCTGCGCGCCGTCTTCCTGTGGTCGGCGGGCCTGCTGGTCTCGCTCGCTGTCGGCCTGTGGACGGAAGCCCTGGTCCGCGAACTCTTTGCGCGCGCCGAATGGCTGGGCTGGGTGGGGCTCGTGCTCGCGCTCATGGCGGTGGCCGCGCTCGTGGTCATCATCGCCCGCGAGGCGATGGCGCTCGCCCGGCTCGCCTCGGTGGCCCGGCTGCATGAGCGCGGACGGGAGGCCATTGCCGCCAACGATCCGAAGAAGGCGCGCGCGCTGGTCGACGAACTGGCCGGTTTCGTGGCCGCCCAGCCGGAAACGGCGGCCGGCCGACGCGCGCTGGAGGAGCTGCGCGGCGACATCATCGACGGTGCCGATCTCGTGCGGCTGGCCGAGGTCGAGCTTCTCGCGCCTCTCGACGAAAGGGCGCGCCGGCTCACGCTCGATGCCGCCAAGCGCGTGTCGCTGGTCACCGCCGTCTCGCCGCGCGCCCTGGTCGATCTCGCCTATGTCGCCTTCGAAGCCGCCCGCCTCATCCGCCGCATCGCCGAACTCTACGGCGCCCGGCCGGGCACGCTCGGTTTCCTGCGCCTGGCACGCAACGTGATCGCCCATCTGGCCATCACCGGCGCGCTGGCGGCCGGCGACGAATTCGTGCACCAGATCGTCGGCCAGGGGCTCGCCGCCCGGCTCTCGGCAAGGCTGGGCGAAGGCATCGTCAACGGCATGATGACCGCCAGGATCGGCATCGCCGCCATGGAGACCTCGCGCCCCCTGCCCTTCTCCGCGATCAAGCGGCCTGGCCTGTCGGATTTCCTCGGCGTGCTCGTCGCCTATGTGCGAAAGTCCGGCCGCGCGTAAAGCCCGTTCGCTGGCAGCCCGGCTATTGGCGTAAAGACAGGATGCCACCTCCCACGATGAGCAATATGCCTAGCGTCGACGTCATGTCCGGCACCTCGGCGAAAAAGACGAAACCCCAGATGACGGCAAACCCGACATAGGCGAAGTCGAAGGTACCGATCATCGCAGGCGGCCCGTTCTGATACGCGATGGCCGCACCGATGCTTCCGATCAGGATGGCAGCAGCCAGCAGCGTCATGGACATCCATTCGGCGGCGCCCATGCCTGCCCACGGAGCCAGCAGGAACCCATGCCGCGCGGTTTCCGGCAGCAGCAGGATAAGCGCTGCCGCCAAGCCGCCGACGATGACAAAGCTGAAGTTGAGGGCCAGCGACAGCATCAGCGGGTCGTGATCGCGGCATCTGGTGCGCGTCAGGATCATGGCGCCCGCATAGAGCATCGCTGATATCAGCGGCAGGATTGCATAGGTGTTGAAATCCCCCGCTGCGGGACGGAGGATCAGCAACACGCCCAAAAACCCCATGAAGACCGCGGCCCAGCCAGTGCGCGAGATATGATCACCCACGAAGAGGGCCGAGAACAGCGTGATGAAGATCGGAAGCGTGTAATAGGCGGCGGCAGCCGCTGGCAGGGTCAGTTCGGAAAGCGATAGATAATAGCAGACCCACATGCCCACCAGCATCCCGCTGCGCAGGGCTACCCACCCGATCGCCTCCGGTACCCGGATCATCCCTCGCGTTCTTGTCCACAAGATACCGAGCAGCACCGGAATGGCGATCAGCGATCGGAGCACGAATATCTGCCAGATGACGAAGCTGCCGCTCGTCATCTTGATCAGCGCGTCGCCCAGGGAGAGCGCCAGCACGGTCAGGATGATGACGCCGACGGCAAGTGGGATACTGTCGGCGCTTTGCTCCTGCGGGCGTGCGTGCTTCATCCGGGCCTTCTCCGGTTGTCTCGCAGGAACGTTAGGTGAACACCGGAGTACAGGCAAGAACCGGGGGGACGAAAGCCGTCATCCCGACAGCGAAGCGCAAGCGAGGTGAGCCAAGCGCGCGCGGAAGATGAAACGCAGACACCGCCTGCGCGTTATGGGCTTGCCAAGCAGGCCGGAGTGAATCATTGTCTCCCGCAACGGGCATAGACGGGGCGTTAACCATTCGCCTTCACTGTCCCCGGGAACGGGCCGGGCCAGGCCTCCAACGGGTGAACTCATGACAAACCGCCTTTCCAAGACGATTTTCACCGCCCTTTTCGCCGCTGGCTTCATCGGCATGACCGCCGCCGCCTCCGCTTCGGAAGCCGACAGGCGCTTTTTTGATTCGGTCAGCGGACAGTGGTCGGGCCCCGGCGAGATCGTCGCGGGCAAATATGCCGGCACCAAGTTCATGTGCAATTTCACTGGCTCGACGCCCGAAGGCAAGGTTGGCATGTCGCTCGATGGCGGCTGCCGCGTGGGTCTGTTCACCCAGCGCATGTCCGCCAATATCGAGCAGCACGGCCGTTCGGGCTATCGCGGCACCTTCATGGATGGCTCCCAGGGCGAAGGCCTCGACGTGGTCAGCGGCCAGGTCACCCGCGAGCAGGTGATTTTCGCGATTAACCGCAACGCCCTCAACGGTGCCATGCAGGCGCGCCTGTCGGATCCCAACACCATGCAGGTGACGGTATCCGTCAGGGTGGACGACACAATGGTGCCGGTCATCGGCGTCAACCTGAAGCGCGCCGACGGCCGCGCGGTCGGCTCGACCGCCCAGAACTACTGATCCAGGCGACGCCTGACCTGACCGCCTTGGGATCGGCGCCCTCCTTCGGGGCGCGCCCTGCCCATTTCAGTGTCCCGATCGGGCATCCGGTCCGTCTGCCCTCTTCCGGAGCAACGCCGTGCCGACAGACGAGTTGAACGCCGGGCTCGATCTCCTCCCGGTGGTCGCCCTGTTGGCGGCCGGCGTCATCGCCGTGCCCCTGTTCAGGCGCTTCGGCCTCGATTCCGTGCTCGCCTATCTGGCCGCCGGCCTCGTCATCGGGCCGCATGGCATTGCGCTCTTCACCGATCCCCAGACCATCCTCAACGTCGCCGAGATAGGCGTCGTCATGTTCCTGTTCCTGATCGGGCTCGGCATGCAGCCCTCGCGCCTGTGGAGTCTGAGGCGCGATATCGTCGGCCTCGGCTTCCTCCAGGTCGCCACGAGCGGCGCGGTGCTGACCCTGCTTGGCGTCGCCATGGGCTTCAGCCCTGCCGTCGCTTTCGTCTTCGGCATGGGCTTCACGCTCACCTCGACGGCGGTGGTCGTCCAGATCCTGAACGAGCGCGGCGAGCTCGGCCTGCCCAAGGCGCAACGCATGATCTCCATCATGCTGGTGGAGGATCTGTCGATCGTCCCGCTGCTGGCCTTCGTGGCCTTCATCGCGCCGGGCGGCGAAGACGTCACGGCTGCCGACAGGTGGCTGGCCGTCGCCATCGCCATCGGCGCGGTCGTCGCATTGGTCCTCGTCGGACGCTTCCTCCTCAACCCGCTGTTCCGTATCCTCGCCCGCACCGGGGCACGTGAGGTATTGACCGCGGCCGCCCTCCTCGTCGTGCTGGGCGCCGCGCTCGCCATGGAATCGGGCGGGCTCTCCATGGCCATGGGTGCATTCCTGGCTGGCGTGCTCCTGTCGGAAAGCACCTTCCGCCACCAGCTGGAGGCCGACATCGAGCCGTTTCGCGGCATCCTTCTTGGCCTGTTCTTCCTGGGTGTCGGCATGTCGCTCGACCTCGACACCATCGCCGCCAATTTCGGCATGGTCAGCCTGGCGGTGCTGGCCTTCATGGCCGGCAAGGCCATCGTTATCTACAGCATCGCCCGGCTCCTGCGTTCCGCCCACGCGGAGGCGCTGGAACGCGCGGGCATGATGGCGCAGGGCGGCGAGTTCGCCTTCGTGCTCTATGCCGCCGCCGCGGCGGTCGGCCTTATCGACGGCCCCACCAACGCCATCTTCACCTCCACCGTCATCATCTCCATGGTTCTCACGCCCTTCGTGATGATCGCGCTCAGGCGTTTCATTCGCCCGCCGGCGCCTTCCATGGACGGTGTAGAGGCACCGGACGGGCTGAGTGGCAACGTCCTCATCATCGGCTTTGGCCGGTTTGGCCAGATCGCCAGCCAGCCGCTTTTGATGCGCGGCTGCGACGTCTCCATCATCGACAACGACGTCGAGATGATCGAGGCGGCCGGCAGCTTCGGCTTCAAGGTCTATTTCGGCGACGGCACACGCCTCGACATCCTGCACGCCGCCGGTGCCGGCAGCGCACGCGCGGTCCTCGTCTGCGTCGACGCGCCCGAACAGGCAGAGCGTATCGTGCGCCAGATGCAGGCCGAATTCCCTCTGGTGCCGGTGCTGGCCCGTGCCTATGACCGCGGCGCCGCCATCCGGCTGATGGAGGCCGGCGCCAGCTACCAGATTCGTGAGACGCTGGAATCGGCCATGGCCTTCGGTGCCGAGGCGCTCGCCCAACTGGGCGTGTCGGAGGAGGAGGCGGGCGAACTGATGGCCGAGATGCGCCGCCGCGACGCCGAGCGGCTGGAGCTGCAGATCTCGGGCGGCATGCATGCGGGCGACGACCTGCTCAAGGGCAACGCCCCGCGCCCTGCCCCGCTGGCCAAGCCGACACGCTCGGGACGGCCCGGCAACGAGGAAGCCGCGAGCGCGCTGTCGGCCAAGCGGCGCATGCCGCCGGAGACCTGATCTCTCAGCCGCGCCACCAGGCGGCAGGGCTTTCCAGCTTTGTGATACCGGCCGTATCGAGCGCGTCGGCCCACGCGGCCACCGTTTTCCCGTCGACCTCGGCATCCGTTGCTATTTCGGACAGGGGCAGCAGCACGAAGGCCCGCTCCACCATGCGCGGATGCGGGACCTGCAGGCCCGCTTCGTCGATCCGCTCGCTGCCGAACATCAGGATGTCGATGTCGATGACGCGCGGCCCCCAGCGTATGTCGCGGACGCGCTTGAGGGAGGCTTCGACCTCGAGGCAGAGCGCCAGCAGATCACGCGCGCCCAGCCGGCAGTCGACCGCGGCCACCGCGTTGAGAAAATCGGGCTGGTCCGTCAGGCCCCAGGGCGGCGTGCGGTAGAGCGAGGAGACGGCCACCACGTCCACACCGGCATCCGCATCAAGCGCGCGCAAGGCCGCGGCCATCGCGGAAGCCGGATCGCCGATATTGCCGCCGAGCCCGAGATAGGCCCTCACGGGCGCGTCATTCCGGCCAGGCAACGGTCACCTCGACATGATCGAGCACGCCCGCGACCGGCGCATTGGGCTTGCGCACGGTGATGCTGGCCTTGGCGATCTGGGGGAAACGCCGGCACAGAGACTGCGCCACATCCAGCGCCAGAGCTTCGATAAGATGGCGGCGGCGGCCGGTGATGATGCGCTCGATCTCCGCGAACACGATTCCGTAATCGACTGTATTGGCGATGGAATCGTCCGCCAGCGAACCGTCCGGATTCACCCGCAGTTCCGCATCCACGTAGAAGCGCTGTCCGAGGGTTTCCTCCTCGGCATGGACGCCATGGCGCGCGAAGAAGGCGCAGTTTTTCATCCGCAGGACGTATGACAATTCAGTTCTCCGCCGGTCGGGCATGGTCGAGGATGGCGTCGGCAATCGCCAGGGCATCGATATTGGTCGCCACGTCGTGGACCCGAAAGACCACGGCGCCCTTCAGGCGCAGCGCGACGCTGGTCGCCGCCGTCCCGGCGTCCCGCGCCTCCACCTCCCTGCCCGTCACATGACCGATGAAACGCTTGCGCGACGTGCCGACAAGGAAAGGGAAGCCAAGCGGCGCCAGTTCCCCGAAACGCGCGATGATCTCCAGATTCTCGTCCGCGCCCTTGGCGAAGCCGAAGCCGGGGTCGAGCAGGATTTGCTCGTCGTCGACGCCCGCCTCCCGCGCGATCTCGATCGAGCGCGTCAGGAAGGCGAACTGGTCGCCGATGACATCGGGCAGTTTCTCGCGCTCGCGGCCCGTATGCATCAGCACAAGGCCTGCCCCGGTGTCCGCTGCGACCCTTGCAATGCCGGGCTCGCGCTGGGCACCCCACACGTCGTTGACGATGTGGGCGCCTGCCTCCACCGCCAGCCGCGCCGTTTCCTCGCGGTAGGTATCCACCGAAATGATCGCGTCGCCCCGTGCCGCCAGCGCCTCGATGACCGGCAGCACGCGTCGCTGCTCTTCCCCGGCATCGATCGGTTCGGCGCCCGGCCGGGTCGACTCCCCGCCCACATCGACGATCAGCGCGCCTTCCGCCAGCATCCGCTCGGCCTGCGCGACCGCCTGGTCTGCCACGGCGAACCGGCCACCATCCGAAAAACTGTCCGGCGTGACGTTGAGCACCCCCATCACCACGGCTTTCGAACCGAGCGGCAATGTGCGGCCATGCGCGAGCTTCCATTCGAATGCGGGCATTGCCGGTCCCAGGGTGTTGAAGTAGGCGGACTTGTGGGTGCCTTTGCAGACAAAATCAACGAATTTCCGCTACCTTTGGCATAAGCTCTTCAATTGGCCATCTTCGGCTGACGGAATGGCCACTCGTCAATTTTTGCGGAGCATTGCATGTCTCGCCTGCTGTTGTCGCTGCTTGCGGCCCTCGTCATCGCCGGCCCGGCTGGCGCGTCTTCCGTCGAGCGCAGCTACAGCTATTTCACGATCGGCGGGTCGACCCTGGCGGAGATCGAGGAAGAGCTCAACCGCCGCGGTCCGATGGTGGGCACGACCGAGCGCCGCCATCCCGGCGCCACCCGCATGCAGTTCGCCACCCGCGTCAGCTACGGCGGGAGCGACGGGCGCTGCGGCGTGATCGATGCGAGCGTCGAGCTAAACGCCAACATGATCCTGCCACGCTGGCGCATCACCCGCGATGCCGGCATGGAAACCCGCATCATCTGGGACACGCTCGCCGCCGACATCAGGCGTCATGAAGAGGCCCATGTGGTCATCGCGCGCAACTACGCCCGGGAAATGGAGGCCGCGCTCAAGGCGGTGCGCAACGAGCGCGATTGCGAGGCCGCCGAAGCACGCGCGGAAAAGATCCGCACCGAAATCCTGCGCCGTCACGACGAGGCCCAAGTCGAGTTCGATCGCATCGAAGCCATCAATTTCGAGCGCCGCATGCTGCGGCTCCTCGACTACCGCCTCGAGCGCATGGAAGACGGTCGCCTGCCAATGCCGTGAGTGCGGCAGGCGCCGCCGGACCTCATTTTTCCACGCCCAGGCGCCGTTGCAGCGTCGGCGAGGTGCTCGCATAGAGCGGCGGCGTCCTGCCGTCGGGGCTGAGGTGCCTGCGCGCGGCCTGCGCCATCAGCGCCGCCTCGTGGAAGGCCGACAGGATGAGCCTCACCTTGCCCGGATAGTGGCACGCATCCCCGATGGCGAAGACGCCGGGCATCGAGGTGGCGAAGGTCGCGCTGTCGACCGCGATGGCGCCGTCGGCTGCCTCAAGCCCCAAGGCCGATACCGCAAGGGGCTCCACGGTAACCGTATCCGGGTCCGATGATTGCGCGTCTTGTCCCGCGCGGAACGCCCCGCCGCCCGCTGCGACGACCACCATCCTGCCCAGCAATGTGTCGCCCGTATCCGTCGCGACCGCATATCCCTGACCCGCCTGGCCTTGGATCGACGTGGCTTTGCAGCGGAAACGAAACGCCGGCGAGAACGCATTCGCCTGCTCCAGCAGTCGACCCGCAATGTCGCCGGCATCGATGCTGGCGAAGCCAGGCATGTCGTAGACGGGCTTGTCCGCATAAAGCGCGGCGCATTGCCCGCCGGGCCGGTCCAGCGTGTCGATCAGGAGACTGCGAAACCCGAAAAGGCCGAGTTGGAAGGATGCGAACAGGCCCGCCGGCCCGGCGCCGATGATGATCGCATCGATCTCCGCGGGCTGGTCCATGGACGTGCGCGCGACGGTCAGCCCTGCCTTTCGGGAACCGAAACCACGAGTCCGTCGATCTTGTCGTCGACCTTGATCTGGCAGGAAAGGCGCGAGTTAGGCTTCACCTCGTAGGCGAAATCCAGCATGTCTTCTTCCATCGGGGAAGGTTCGCCGACCACATCCGTCCAGGCCTCATCGACATAGACGTGGCAGGTCGCGCAGGCGCACGCTCCACCACATTCCGCCTCGATCCCCGGCACGGCATTCTTGATCGCGTTCTCCATCACGGTGGAGCCGGTTTCCGCCTCGACGTCGAAGCGCGTTCCATCGAAGGCGATGAAGGAGATCTTTGCCATGCGCGTACCTTGCCAATTTCGAAGATGCTGAAAGGAGCGGGAGAAAGCCCGGGAGCGGTTTGCCGACAGATAAATGCTGAAACGCAGGTGTCAACAGCGCCGGGCGTCGGACATCTGAAAGGCCGCCCTCGCCGTCAGTCCGACATCGACCGGATTGCCGCGTCGATCCGGTCGGCCAGAACGCCGAATCTGCCGATCAGCGTGTCCTCGGCGGGCTGGCGTTCGATGCCGGCGGCGCAGTCGCCGATTTCGAACGCCCCCAGTCCTCTCGCGGCGCCCTTGACCGCGTGGGCGATCTGCCCGCGTTCGGTCGCGTCGGCGGCCGCCAGCCTCAGGCGGGCTTCCGCGATCTGCGTCTGGAACATGGCCAGGAGTTCGCGTTGCAAATCCCTGTCGCCGAGCGTGGCACGGTTAAGGTGCTCTCGGTCGATGGGCGAAGCTGTGTCATGCTTGGTTGTGGACATCTGGCAACTTTCCGTCACGGGCGGGCCGGCTGGGGCTAGGATAGCGTCGCGCGACACACCCGGGAAAGACGATTCACGAACAGGCCCCAAAGAAATTTCCTCAAATGCCACCGGCCGTTAACCCTATGTTTAAACTTTTAGGAATGCGCGAGAATGCGTGTTCCAATCGGCAGCCGGTAAAGCTACCATGAGTGTGGGCGTAGAGTAGCCTCAATAGCGCGGTCACGAGGGGCCAAACATGGCGGACCGCGAAACATGTACAGGGTATAGGCGGCATGGCGCGTAACACGGCAAGTTCCACCGACATCGACCACGAGGTCGCGCTCGACCTTGAGGACGCACTCGAACTCGAACTGGCGAAGGATCAGGCCCCTGCCGGGCTCGACATCGCCGCCTCCATGGAGGATTTCGAGCGGCAGATCTCCGAAGCCGCGGAAGAACTCGCGCGCGACCGCGATGCCGTCCCGCCGGTGGCCGCGGCAGCTCCTCAGGCAGCCCAGCCCTCCCGCGCCGCGCCGAGCGCGCCCAAGGAACAGCCAAAACCCAAGCCCACCAAGGCTGCCAACGATCCCCTCGACGATGGCGGTCAATCGCAGGCCGAACTGCGCCCCGTGCACCCGCGTCCCTCTGCGGCCTCGCCGGCCCTGTCGCCTGCCAATGACGATCGTCACAACGAATACCGCGCCTTCCAGCGCTCGCTGTCGCGCCACACGCCGAGAACCGTCTACTGGATCGTGGCGTTGCTCAGCATCGGCTGGGTCAGTGCCGGCCTCGCCATCGCCAACCAGCTCTACGGCCCGCAGATCTGGCAGATCTCGTCCGTCCCCGAACTGATGGCCATGCCCCAGGCGCTCGTCGTGGCGGTGGTCACGCTCGTGCCGGTTCTCCTGTTCTGGGGCTTCGCCGTCATGGTGCGTCGCGCCAACGAGATGAAGCTTGCAGCCCGCTCGATGAGCGAGATCGCCTTCCGCCTGGCAGAGCCCGAATCCATGTCGCAGGACCGCGTCATGACCGTCGGTCAGGCGGTTCGCCGCGAGCTTCAGGCCATGAACGAGGGCATTGAGCGCACGCTGGCACGCGCCGTCGAGCTGGAGACCCTGGTCCACACCGAGGTCAGCGAGCTCGAGCGCGCCTATTCCCAGAACGAGGGGCGCATCCGCACCCTCGTCGACGGTCTCGGCGCCGAGCGCGAGGCCGTCATCAACCATGCAGAGCGTGTCCGCGCCTCCATTTCCGGCGCGCACGAGACACTCAAGGAAGAACTCGACGCGGCCAGCAGCATGGTCCGTCGCAACATCTCCGACATCACCACCGAGCTGAGCCAGACCATCGACGTGTCCGGCAGTGCGCTGGTCGAACGGATGAACGAAAGCGGCAGTGCGATCAGCTCCGCCATCGATCAGCGGCTTGAATCCCTTCCCGATCGTCTTCAGACGTCGGGCGAAGCGATCGCCAACCTGCTCGACTCGCGCATCGCGCGGCTTGGCGCCTCCACCGACGAGGCGATGCAGTCGCTCACCGGCATGCTCGACACCCGCACGAGTGACCTCGTGTCGATCATTGGCGACGCCGGCCGCTCCATGACCGACCAGTTCGGCGTGCGCATCGGCGAGATGGAAGAGACGCTGAAGACCCGTGGCCAGGCCCTGATCCAGGACTTCGAGACCCGGGCCGAACTGCTCGAGAAGGGTGCCGAGAAGCTCAACACCGCCCTCGAAGCGCGCTCGCGTCAGATCAATGAGACATTGCTCGTCAGGGCCCGCGAGATCGCCCAGACCTTCAATGACGGGCGCAGCGACATCAGCGCCCTGATCGAGGAAGGCAAGGCCAAGATCGGCTCGGAACTGGCCGAGCTCGTCACCTCGACCTCCGACATGCTGGCCGCCCGCGCCGCCGATTTCCGGGACGGCCTGGCCAGCGGCCGCGCCTCGATCTCCGAAGCCCTCGAGACCGACCTTCGCCTCCTGGCGGAAGCCCGCGCCGGCGTCGACGAATCCGTTGCGGGGCAGATCGAGCAGATCGCCCAGAGCCGCACCCGCATCGCCGACGAACTCCGTTCCGATCTGGGCATGCTCGCCGAAACGCGGGCCGAGGTGGAGAACATTCTCGCCGTCCAGATGGACAAGCTGAGGGAAGGCCGCACCGGTCTTTCCGCCGCGCTGCAGGACGATCTGGAACGGCTCGCGACCACGCGCGCCGATCTCGACGCCACCCTCAAGGATCATGTCGAGGGGTTGACCGCCCGCCAGGCGGAACTGTCGCGGTCGATCGCCGACGACGTCGCCCGTATCGATCAGGCCTTCGGCGCGCAGACCGGCATCATCGAGGAGCGCACCGATTCCATGCGCCGTGCCTTGGAGATGGGCGTCGACAGTGTCCGCAAGACACTCGAGAACAGCGCCGTCGTCATCGCCGGTTCGCTGCGCGACAAGGTTTTGGAAGCCACGGCGGCACTCGGCGAGGAAGCCGAGGCGGCCATGGGCAATGTCGACCGCCGCATCGGCCAGAGCATGGGTAGCGTCGAGCAGGTGCTCGCCGAGCGCGCGGATCAGATCCGGCTCGTCTTCGAGGAAGCCGACCGCACGCTGGCATCGCGTGTCGATGAGACGGGTGTTGTCCTGGCCTCCCGCGCCGACGAGATCGTCAACGTCTTCGCATCGGCCGATGAGCGCATCGCGGCCCGCACCGAAGCCACGGCGGAAACGCTCAAGAACCGCATGGGCGAGACGGGCGCCATCCTGGCATCGCGCGCCGACGAGATCGTGAATGTCTTCACCACCGCCGAGGAGCGTATCGCAGCGCGTGCCGAGGCCACGGCCGAAATGCTCACGAGCCGCATCGGCGACGTCGCGGATTCCTTCAAGGACACCGACATGCGCCTGGGCCAGCGTGCCCAGGACATCGCGCGGGTCTTCGAGGATGCCGACCAGCGCATCATCCAGCGTACCCATCAGAGTTCGGCCGAACTCGACGCCAGGGCCCAGCAGATACTCGAGGCCCTCGAAAGCGTGGAAAGCCGCCTCGACCGCGGCGCGGCCGCCGTCGGCCAGAAGATCGACGAGCAGGTCGCCGGCACCGAAATGCGCCTCACCGAACGCGCCGATGCGATCGCCCGCACCTTCGCGGCCATCAACCAGCAGATCGAACAGGGCAGCCAAGAGGCCATCCTGTCGATCGATGGCACCACCTCGCGGCTTCAGGAAGCCTTGCAGGCAACGGGCGCGCTTCGCGAGAGCATCCAGGAAGCCGCACGCAGCATCGACGCCCGCAGCGGCGACATCGCCGAGACCTTCCTGGCGGCCGACAACAAGCTGGCGCGCAGCGCCGAACAGCTGACCGCGCGTATCGACAGCGAGATCGCCGTCGCGGCCGAGCGGCTGGGCCAGGGCGCGGAAGCCATTGGCGACCGCCTCACCGAGCAGGTCGGCCGCACGGAGGCCCAGCTCATCGAGCGCGCCAACGTGATCGCCGAAACCTTCTCCGCCGTGAACCAGCACATCGGCCGGCGCACGGGTGAAGCCACCCAGGCCATCGAGTCCACCACCCGCCAGCTTGGCGAGATGTTGTCGGCCCGTTCGACGGAGATCACACGTATCCTTGACGAGACCGCACGTCCGCTGGCCGACCGGTTTGCCAGCAGCGGGCAGGAACTCCAGCAGAGGATCGAGACCACGACGCATCAGGCCATCGAGCGTCTCAGCCAGGAGAGCAACGTCCTGGTGGACATGCTGGGCGACCGCACATCCGCCACCGTGAGCGAACTCGAGCAGGCGCGCCACGCGCTTACCCGCAGCGTTCGCGAGATGAACGAGCAGCTCAGCGGTTCGGCCGCGCAGCTGGGAGAGGTCGTCGAGACGACGACCGCGGAGGCCACGCGCCGCCTCAGCAGCCAGAATGCCGCCCTTGCCGCGAGCGTGAAGGAACTGACCGGCCAGCTCGACCAGTCCAGCACGAAGCTCGCCGACCTCGTCGACGGCGCCGTCATGAACCTGGCGACCCTCGATCAGAACCTGGCCCGGTCCGCGCAGAACTTCTCGGAAACCGCGGAAAGAGCGACGAGCAGCTTCGAGGCTTCCTCGCGCCTGATCGACACCAACACGACGAAGCTGTCGACCCTCTCGTCCAAGACCCTGAGCGACGTGGGCGCGATCGCCCACAGCTTCAGCGAGCACGGCAAGATGCTGCAGAACGCCAGCGATCTTCTCGGTTCGGCGCAGAACAACCTCACCTCCACCCTCGAGGAGCGCAAGGAAGCGATCGAGAGTCTGTCGAGCGGGCTGCTGAAGAAGTCGGAGGAGATCGAACGCGCGATGCGCTCCTTCGAGAACATCATCGAGAAGACGCTGGAGAAGGCCGAGGGCCGGACGCTGGGCGCTACCGAACAGCTGCGCGTCGCCGTTGGCGAGGTCGTCGAGGCGGCCGGCAAGAAGTTCTCGGATGCGACGGACGAAATCCGCCGCACCGCCGCCACGATCCGTTCCGAGCTGGAAGAAACCCGCAGCGAGCTGAAGCGTGGCGTTACGGCGCTGCCGGAGGAAACCCGCGAATCCACTTCCGCCATGCGCAACGCGGTCAGCGAGCAGATCAACGCCTTGAAGGAACTGGCTGATATCGTTGCGAAATCGGGACGCGCCTTCGACGTCTCCACCCCTTCGGCACAGCCTGCCGCACCGGTGCGCGGTTCCGCGCCCCAGGCCCCGCAGCCTGCCGCCCGCGCCACCACGATGGAACGTCCCGCCGCGGCGTCGCGGCCTGCGGCAGCATCGCGGCCTGCGGCGACCTATGCGCCGGCCTCCCAGCCGGAGCCGCGGCAGGCCTCGGCGGCAGACCAGCCACAGGGCCGCGGCTGGGTCCGCGACCTTCTGCGCGGTGCCTCGCGTGAAGACGAAGCGGCGCCGGCTCCGAAGGCCGGCCCGACCGTGGGCGAGCGTTCACGCCTCCATCTTGTCGAATCGCTCAATTCGCTGTCGGTCGACATCGCCCGGGCGATCGACCACGATGCCTCGATCGAGCTGTGGGACAGATATCGCCGCGGCGAGCGCAACGTCTTCACCCGCCGGCTTTACACGCTCAAGGGTCAGCAGACCTTCGACGAGATCCGCCGCAAATATCAGGCAGATGGCGAGTTCCGTGCCGCCGTCGACCGTTATTGTCAGGATTTCGAGAAGCTGCTCAACGACGTGACGGCCAGTGACCGCGACAACATGATGGCCCAGACATATCTGTCGTCGGACACCGGCAAGGTCTACACGATGCTGGCGCATGCCAGTGGCCGCCTGCAATAGGCTCGGCCGAAGGCATGCATTTGGCGGGAGCGGCAACGCTCCCGCTTCTTTATGTGCAGTCCCCCGCCGGGCACTGGCCTCTTCGGCCCCGGCGGCCTAGACTGCGCCGTTGGATTTCGGGGATTTCGGGAGGTTTTGGGTGAAGGGCGCGATCGGTATCGTGGCGGGTTTGACCGTGGCGCTCGTGCTCGCGGCCGCGGCTTTCTTCTTCTATGGAAGTTGGCAGTCCGCACGTTTCCTCCAGGCTTCCCTTGCAGTTGGCGGTCCGACGGCCCAGGGGACCGGCTGGCCTGCTCCAGAGGCGCCGTCCGATATCGGTTTTGCCGGCGATCCCGGTCAGGCCTTCGGCTACGAGTTCCGCACCGTGCGCCTCGGCTCGGATCTGGGCGACATGCCGGCCTGGCTGGTCCCGCCGCAATCCGGAGCGATGCAGGACCGGCCCTGGGCGATCTTCGTTCATGGCATCGGCGGACGTCGCGAGAATGGCTACCGCTTCCTCCCGGTCCTGCATCGGGCGGAATTGCCGGTCATGCTGATCTCCTACCGCAATGACGAGGGCGCCCCGCCCTCTTCCGAAGGCATCTACGCTTTCGGCCTGACCGAGTGGCGAGATCTGGAATCGGCGGTCGAGCATGCCGTCGATCACGGCGCGTCGTCGGTGGTGCTTGTGGCAGAATCGATGGGCGGCGCGATTGCGGGCCAGTTCCTGCGCCGTTCGCGGCTTGCCACACGCGTGTCGGCCGTTGTGCTCGATGCGCCGGCCCTGGATTTTCCGGGCCTCGTGGCGGCCCAGATCGACCGCGAGGGCATCCCGTTCGCCGGTATCATCGCACGCGGCGGCTTTGTCCTGTTCGGGCAGCGCACGGGCGTGGACCTCGCCCAGGCCTACACAATCCCGGACTTCATTGCGTTTCCCGGCCCGCTCTTCCTGTCGCACGGGGCAAATGACCGGCTGGTGCCGGTTGCCTCCAGCGACCACCTCGTGGCCAACCGCGCCCACCCGACCGAGTATCTTCGCACGGAGGCGGATCATATCCTGTCGTTCAAGGCCGATCCGCAGGCCTATGAGAGCGCTCTGTCGGCTTTTCTCGCCGGCTTGGGTGAGTGAATGAACCTTGACGCACGCATTGCGTTATCGCGCATTGCAGGAGCATTGAGATGTCCTACCGCAGATTGATCGCCAGCGGCGTTGCCGCCACCGCCCTACTCGTTCTTGCCGGTTGTGGCGAGGACCCGACGATCGTGACGGAATCCGGTCCGTCCACTTCCGAGAGCACCAGTCCCGATGACCAGAACCAGCCGGACACCATGGACCGGGTCCGCGAGGGTGCCGGCCGACTAGCCACCGAGGCCGAACGCCTGGCCGGCGAGGCGCGCGAACGCGCCGAGGAGGCCTTCCGGAACCCGGGCCCTCTCCTGGAACAGGCCGGCGAGGTCGCCGACCGCATCGGCCAGTCCGTCGACGAGATCGTGCGCCGGGCTGCCGAAGACTTGCAGCATGGCGTGGAACTGCTGGAGCAGCGGATCGCCGAGATGTCCGGAGAGCGTGTTGTGCGCGAAGACGCCGATGCCGCGCTGCCGCCGGAAGAGAACCTCAATGCCGACACCAGCGCCGCGGCCCGCGCCGTCCAGGCGGGCGTCGGTCCGGATTATGTCGGGGTGTGGGCCGAGACGCCCGCGGCCTGTGCCCGCATCGACCAGGAACCTGTCGAGATCTTCGCCGTCATCACGCCGACCACCATCCGCCGGTATGAGAGCGTCTGCAACTTCCAGGCCGCCCAGGTCGAGGAAGGCAGCGCGCAGGTCAACGCCGAGTGTATGGCCGAAGGTGATGCGGAAGAGCGCAATATCTCCTTCGCCATGCCGGATTTCGACACGCTTCGCATTTCCTACGACGGCCAGCCCGGTGGCGCCGAACTGATCCGGTGCCATCTGACGCAATGACGGAAACGAAACCCTCGATCTTCGTCGACGCCGATGCCTGCCCGGTCAAGGACGAGATCGTCCGCGTCGCGGAGCGCCATGACCTGGTCGTGACTTTCGTGGCCAATGGCGGCCTGCGTCCCTCGCGCGACCCCATGATCCGGAACGTCGTCGTGCCCCAGGGCGCGGATGCCGCGGATGACTGGATCGTCGAGCATGCACGGCCAAACGACATAGCGGTGACGGCCGACGTGCCGCTCGCCGCACGGCTGGTGGAAAAAAATGTTCATACGCTCGGCCCCACGGGAAGGCCATTTACCGTGGAATCCATCGGAATGGCCGTCGCGATGCGCGATCTGAAACAGCATCTTCGCGAGAGCGGCGAGATCAAGGGCTACAATCCCGGCTTTACGCATCGCGACCGCTCGGCTTTCCTTTCGGCACTGGATCAGGCCGTCCGGATCGCCAGGAAGACGGTCGCCCCTTGACCGCGGGCAACCGCCACCTGCCATTCTACCTCGCGGCCGGTGCCGCTGCAGTTTCGACTATCTCGGCAGTCTGGGTCGCGCCGCTGATGGTCTCGATCATTGCGTCGAATGCCTTCTTCGCGACCTATCTCGCCTTGGCGCTTTCACGGATGTTCGGTCACCCCGGCGGGCAGCGAGGCAGGGCGGCCGGAGACAACGATGAACCCGCATGGGTCATCTTCTTGATCACCATAGGTGCCGTGGGGACAGCACTTGCCGCCCTCTTCATCGTTATCAATGCGCGCGACACGCCGGGAGCCGGTATTCTGGTGCTCGCGTTCTGCGCCGTACCCCTGGGCTGGGCGGCCATCCACGTGATGGCGGCAGCACATTACGCTCATCTTTACTGGCAGGACGCCGACAAGACGGCAAAGATCGAATTCCCCAGGACAGAGGAACCCGGGCCGACCGAATTCGTCTATTTCGCGTTCGTGATCGGCATGACTGCCCAGACGTCCGACGTGTCGATCAATTCATCCGAAATTCGCGCGGTCGCCACAGTTCATGCCATCGTTTCGTTCTTTTTCAACACCGTCTTGGTGGCGGCAGCCGTCAACGCGGCTGTCGCCCTGGGCAATTGATTGCCCACCGACGCCGTCTCCACTTCTGGGCGAAGACTCACGACACTCATGAACGTTTGACGAGTGTAAAGCTGGACTCCTGCAGCGCCGGGTGATTAGCCTTTGGGCCGCGCTTCCCCGCATGGCGACGGTGACGAGCGGTTGCTCCGACTTCGCCAGAGGAACACCTTCATGAAGCATTTTTACGCAGCACTGGCCATGACGCTCGCCTTCATGGCACCGTTGGGCACAGCCACCGCGCAGGACGCGGCGGCAATGCCGGATCTCAAGGGGAACTGGGTCGGCAGCAGCGAGACCGTGCTGATGGGCAGCGCCCTCCATCACGCCGACGGCGACGCCGAGCCCCGCTTGAGCGAGGTGGCATTCACGATCGCGATCGAAGGCCAGGATGGAAGACGCTTCTGGGGAACGGTTTCGTCGCCGCAGGGCAACGAGGCCATTCTGGGTGTGATCGGCTTCGACAACAAGTCGATCGTCGCCAGGGACGTCGATGGATACATGGAGGGTGACCTCGCCGACGAGGACACCATGCACCTGATCTATTCCCATTCGGGTGACTCGACCGTCATCGCGGCCACCACCTTCAAGCGACAGGACTAGGTCTTCCCGCGTGGCGCCGCACCTTCTCTCGGTCCGGCGCCACGCCGACGACCTCGATGAGGCCGCCAGCGCTCCGCCACGCGCGCCAAGCCCCCGTGGTTTGCGCCACCAGGCCTGCGGTGATATCAGACTGATATCAACCGAGGTGTTCCCATCGCCAGCATCTTGATCAGGAATATCCCCGAGGACGTCCTCAGGCGCTTCCGGGAACCTGCCAAGGCGGACGGCAAGTCAGCCGAACAGCTGGCGCGCGCGAGGCGATCGCGGAGAAGGCTCAACCGGATCGCGAGGAGGCTTGGCGCCAGATCGATATCCTGCGGTCGGAAACAAGAAGAGTGGACGACTTCGATATCGTCGGGGAAATCAGGCGCGACAGGGAAGAGCGAGCCGATCGCGTTCTGGGCCACGCCCGGGGAACTGATGAATGATTGTTGACGCCAGTGCCGCCGTGCCGGTCCTCGTCAATCATGCGCTGACCGAACAGGCACGCTCGGTGCTCGCCGGAAGAGATCTCAGTGGGCCCGCGCTGATCCTGACGGAGACGGCCAACGCCTTGTGGAAGTATGCAATCAGCGGCGGAATGACTGCAGAGCAGATCAATGCGGCCATCCGCCAGATACATTCAATCGTCCATACGGTCCCTGATGAAACCATTATGGCGCAGGCCGTAAAACTGGCGGTCGCGCACCGCCATCCGGTTTACGCCTGCCTCTACCTCGCCCTTGAGAGGCGCGCGCCGCTGGCGACCGCCGACCGCCGCATGGCCGCCCTCGCCCAGCAACTTCTCATCCCAACAGAACTGATCGAGCCTGATTCATGAAAACCATCTCCACCGCAAAATCCCATGGCGGCACCCAGGGTGTCTATTCCCACGCCTCCGATGCCTGCGGCTGCGACATGACCTTCGCCGTCTTCGTCCCGCCTCAGGCGGAGCATGGCCCCTGCCCCGTGGTCTGGTATCTGTCCGGTCTCACCTGCACCCATGCCAATGTGATGGAAAAGGGCGAGTACCGGCGCTGGGCCGCCGAACTCGGGGTAATCGTCGTCTGTCCCGACACCAGCCCGCGCGGCGATGATGTGCCGGACGAAAAGGACAACTGGCAGTTCGGCAAGGGTGCGGGCTTTTATGTCGATGCCACCCAGTCGCCCTACGACAAGAACTACCGCATGTACTCCTACGTGACGGAAGAGCTGCCGAAGCTGATCGGCGCGCACTTCCCGGCCGACATGAACCGTCAGTCGATCTTCGGACATTCCATGGGCGGCCATGGCGCCATGACGATCGCGCTTCTCCATCCCGACCGTTTCAAGGCCTGCTCGGCCTTTGCCCCCATCGTCAACCCGATGACCGCCGGTTGGTCGAAGGGCGCCTTCGAACGCTATCTCGGCCCCGACCAGGCCACCTGGCGCCGGCACGATGCGTGCGCCTTGGTCGAGGACGGTGCGCGGTTCCCTGAATTCCTGATCGACCAGGGCACCGCCGACGGCTTCCTGGACGAGGGTCTGAGACCCTGGCTGTTCGAAGCAGCCTGCAAGGATACCGGCATCGCCCTGACTCTGAGAATGCAGGAAGGTTATGACCATTCCTACTTCTTCATTTCCTCCTTCATGGAAGACCATCTGCGCTGGCACGCCGAGCGCCTGAAACGCTAGTCGGACCCAAATCGCCATCGGGCGGTTGAAAGCCCGGTCCCGGACGCCCATGCTTCAGCCACGACGCGTGCGCGGCCAGATTGCGCGCCCGTCTTCGCGAACGGAATGAAGGGGGAGAAAATATGCCCGACACCGCCACGATCTATTCCGGCAGTCCCGATCTCGACACGATGGGCGGGCGGCTTTCGCGTGCCCGCGATGCGCTCGGCCTGTCCGCCGCCCAACTGGCGCGCCGCCTCGGCGTGCAGACATCGACAATCAGCGCATGGGAGACCGATCGCTCCCAGCCCCGCGCCAACCGGCTCAGCATGCTGGCCGGCGTGCTGAATGTCAGCCCGTCCTGGATCCTGCACGGCGTGGGCACCGCCCCGGTCGAGGACACGCGGCCCGAGGCCGTGCGTGCGCTCGAATCCCAATTGGACCGCATGAAGCAGCTCCATGCGGAGATGGGCGAGATCATCAGCCAGTTCGAGATCGAACTCGGATCGCTCGCGGACCGCTGATTGCCGATCAGCGCAGGTGACAAGTCGTCGCGCTTGGGCTAGCGTCCGACTCGTCGAGGGCGCGAATGCCCTGCCATCTCGCGGGAGAGAGCAGCCTGTGCTGCCGCCGAAGGGGAAATCGCCCGAAATCTCTCAGGCAAGAAGAACCGTGAGACGGACAAGACGCTCTGGAAAGTCGGGGACGCATCCCCGCGCCGAAGGTGTAAGCGCTGCCGACAGGGTTCCGGGGCGCGAGTCTCTCAGGCTTCAGACAGAGGGGCACGACCAACGACCGCTCGCGCGGTCGCGTGCGACTCTGGAGGCCACATGGCGCAAACGGGCGAACTGAAGACACTTCCTCTCGATGCGATGCATCGCCGGGCCGGCGCCCGCTTCGGAGCCTTTGCCGGCTGGTCCATGCCGCTCACCTATCCCGACGGTGTGATGAAGGAGCATCTTCACACCCGCGAAAAGGCTGGCCTTTTCGACATCTCCCACATGAAGCTGTTTCTGGTCTCGGGCCCGGGCGCTGCTTCGGCGCTGGCGACCGCCTGTCCGTTCGATCCCGAGGCCCTTGGCGAGGGACAGTCGAAATACACCTTCTTCCTGAACGATCATGCCGGCATCATCGACGATCTGATCGTCACGAGACTCGGCGCCGACCGCTTCATGGTTGTCGCCAATGCCGGCAATGCCGAGATTGACCAGCGCCATCTCGAGCTGGTCCGCGTCGATCTGGCCTGGACATTGAAGCCGCTCGACCGCGTCTTCCTCGCCCTCCAGGGCCCTGCCGCCGAAGACGTGTTGAAGGAGGCCGGACTCGACCTGTCCGATCTCACCTTCATGGAGGGTCGCGAACCGCGCGAAGGCTGGTTTGCCACCCGCTCGGGCTATACGGGCGAGGACGGTTTCGAGGTGGCCCTGCCGCCCGAGGAGGCCGAAGCCTTCGCCGCGGAACTGCTGGCCGACGAGCGCGTCGCCTGGATCGGGCTTGCCGCCCGCGACAGCCTTCGCCTCGAAGCCGGTCTCTGCCTGCACGGGCAGGACATCACACCCGATACCACACCGCTCGAAGCAGGCCTGATGTGGGCGATCCCCAAGGCGCTCAGGGCGAATGGCCGGTTCATCGGCGCCGAGGCCCTGCGCCAGCGGCTTGCCGGAAGCCCTGAAGAACGGCGGGTCGGCATCAAGCCCGAAGGCCGCCAGCCCGTGCGCCCGGGAACGGTCCTCTTCGACCAGGATGATCGCGAGATCGGCCGCGTCACCTCCGGCGGCTTCGGCCCCTCGGCAGGCTTTCCCGTGGCCATGGGCTATGTCGCGGGCGAAAGCCGGCCCGGTCGCCAGATATTCGCCGATGTGCGCGGCAAGCGCCTGCCGGTCGAAATCCACGCTCTGCCCTTCACGCCGCATCGCTACCGCAAAGGATAAGCTCACATGGCAACCACGTATTTCACCGAAGATCACGAATGGGTCCGCGTCGAGGGCGGCGAGGCCACGGTCGGCATTACCGACTACGCCCAGGAGCAGCTTGGCGATCTTGTCTTCGTCGAACTGCCGGAGACGGGCAGGACCCTGGCGAAGGGCGACACGGCCGTCGTGGTGGAATCCGTCAAGGCCGCCTCCGACGTCTACGCCCCTGTCGATGGCGAGATCACCGCCGTCAACGACGCGCTGTCGGATGATCCCGCACTGGTCAATTCCTCGGCTACCGACAAGGGCTGGCTCTGGAAGATGAAGCTGTCCGACGAAAGCCAGCTCGAAGGGCTGATGGACGAGGCCGGTTACAAGGCCACGCTGGAATAGCCCTGAACATACCCTCCAACAGGAGATGATGATGAGTGAAGCGAATCTGACATTCGGCGACCGCCATGTGGGTCCTGGCCGCAACGACCTGAGGTCGATGCTGGCCACCCTCGGCGTCACCTCCCTGGAGACCCTCATCTCGCAGGCCGTGCCGCAATCGATCCGGCTGGAACGCCCGCTCGACCTGCCGGCCGCCGCCAGCGAGCACGCCGCACTGGCGGAGCTCTCGGACATCATGGGCCGCAACACCATGCTGAAGAGCTTCATCGGCGCCGGCTACCATGGCTGCCTGGTGCCGCCCGTCATCCAGCGCAACCTGTTCGAGAACCCCGCCTGGTACACCGCCTACACCCCGTATCAGGCCGAGATCAGCCAGGGACGGCTCGAGATGCTGTTCCACTTCCAGACGCTGGTCACCGAACTCACCGGCCTGCCCGTAGCCTCCGCCTCGCTGCTGGACGAGGCGAGCGCGGTGGCCGAGGCCGTCGGGATCGCCTATCGCCATCACCGCCAGAAGCGCCACAAGATTTCCATTGCCGGCGAGATGCTCCCGCAGACAATGGATGTCGTCGCCACGCGCGCCGAGCCGTTGGACATCGAACTGGGCAACGGCACCGTTGACGCGGAAACGGCGGCCCTGATCGTGCCCTGGCCGGACAGCCGCGGCGTCTTCGTCGACCACAAGGGTCTTATTGCCAAGGCGCGCGAACTCGACGTCCTGGTCGTCTTCGTCGCCGACCCGCTGGCGCTCGCGGTCTCGGACTCACCGGCCTCTCTGGGCGCCGATATCGCCGTCGGCTCCATGCAGCGTTTCGGCGTGCCCATGGGTTATGGCGGCCCGCATGCCGCCTATTGCGCCGTGGCCGAAAAGCTGACCCGCCTGATGCCCGGCCGCATCGTCGGCCAATCGGTCGACGCGCATGGCCGCCCTGGCTACCGCCTGGCGCTGCAGACGCGCGAACAGCACATCCGCCGCGACAAGGCGACCTCCAACATCTGCACCGCGCAGGCGCTGCTGGCCAACATGGCCGCCGCCTACGCGATCTGGCATGGACCGAAGGGCCTGCAGGCCGTCGCCGACCGCATCCACGGCCTGGCCGCGCGCTTCTCGCAAGCCATGCGTGAAGCCGGGCTGGCAACCGCCCCGGGCGGCTTCTTCGACACGATCACTGTCGCCGCCAAGGGCGGCGCGCAGGACCTTGCCGCGAAAGCTCAGGAAGGCGGCCGCCTTCTGCGCGTCCTCGACGAGGACCACGTCGCGATCACCTTCGACGAATGCTCCAACGAAGACGATCTGGCCGCGCTGGCGGCACTCTTTGGTGCAGATGTTCCGGCCAGGGCAACCCCGGCACTGCCCGGCAGCCGTCGTGGCGACGCGTTCATGACCCAGCCGGTCTTCCACGAAAATCGCTCCGAAACCGAGATGATGCGCTTCCTGCGCCGGCTCGCCGACAAGGATCTGGCGCTCGACCGAGCGATGATCCCGCTCGGCTCCTGCACGATGAAACTGAACGCGGCCGCCGAGATGATGCCGGTCTCCTGGCCTCAGGTGGCCGGCCTCCACCCCTTCGCGCCCGCCGCCCACGCCGCGGGCTACCGCCGGATGGCCGACGATCTGGAGCGTTGGCTGGCAGAGATCACCGGCTTCGATGCCGTCTCGCTGCAGCCCAATGCCGGCAGCCAGGGCGAATATGCCGGCCTGCTCGCCATCCGCCGCTACCACCGCGAGCGCGGCGAAACCGAGCGCACCGTCTGCCTGATCCCTTCTTCCGCCCACGGCACCAATCCGGCCAGCGCCTCCATGGCCGGCATGGACGTCGTCGTCGTGCGATGCACCGACGAAGGCGACATCGACATCGACGACCTCAAGGCCAAGGCCGAACAGCATGCCGAGCGGCTGGCGGCGCTGATGATCACCTATCCCTCCACCCACGGCGTCTTCGAGGAAGGCGTCAAGGACATCTGTGCCGTCGTCCATGCGCATGGCGGACAGGTCTATCTGGATGGGGCGAACCTCAACGCCATGGTCGGGCTGGCACGGCCGGGCGACCTCGGCGCCGATGTCTGCCACATGAACCTGCACAAGACCTTCTGCATCCCGCATGGCGGGGGTGGACCGGGCATCGGCCCGATCGGCGTCAGGTCGCATCTGCAGCCCTATCTGCCGGGCCATGTCGAACAAGGCACCAGCCACGCCGTGGCGGCCGCACCGCTCGGCAGCGCCTCGATCCTGCCGATCACCTGGATGTATATCCGCATGATGGGGGCAAGCGGCCTGAAACACGCCACCGAGGTCGCAATCCTCTCGGCCAACTACATCGCCGAAAAGCTCAAGGCGCACTACCCCGTGCTCTACAAGGGCCGCAACGGGCGCGTCGCGCATGAATGCATCCTCGACACGCGTGTGCTGAAGGAAAAGGCCGGCATCGGCGTCGAGGATGTCGCCAAGCGCCTCATCGACTACGGTTTTCACGCGCCCACCATGTCCTGGCCGGTGGCCGGTACGCTGATGGTGGAGCCGACCGAATCCGAACCCAAAGCCGAACTCGATCGCTTCTGCGAGGCCATGATTGCCATTGCCGAGGAGACCGAACGTGTCGCCAAAGGCGAATGGCCGAAGGACGACAATCCCCTCGTCAACGCGCCCCATACGGCCGAGGAAGCGGTTGCAGACGAGTGGACGCATGCCTATCCGCGCAGGCTCGCCGTATTGCCGGCCGGCGATGGCGCGGCGACGTCCAAATACTGGCCGCCGGTGTCGCGCATCGACAATGTCGCGGGAGACCGCAACCTTGTCTGCGCCTGCCCGCCGATCGAGGCTTTGGCCAGTTGAGGAGATCGGGCGGAGCCGTTGCGCTCCGCCCGCCGTCACATGTCGACGATCTTGCCGCCCGCGATCGTGATGCGGCGGTCCATGCGGCCCGCCAGCTCGTGATTGTGGGTGGCGATCAGAGCCGTGAGGCCGGACTGGCGCACCAGCGCCTCGAGCGCGGAAAAGACATAGGCCGCGGTCTCGGGGTCCAGGTTGCCGGTCGGCTCGTCGGCGAGCAGCAGCAACGGTGCGTTGGCGACCGCGCGCGCGATGGCGACGCGCTGTTGTTCACCACCCGACAGCTCTGACGGCCGGTGATCGGACCGGTGGCCGATCTTCATGTAGTCGAGCAGCTCCGCCGCGCGCTGACCGGCCTCGGCCGGGGAAAGCCCCCGGATGAGCTGCGGCAGCATGATGTTCTCGAGCGCGGTGAATTCCGGCAGGAGATGGTGGAACTGGTAGACGAAGCCGATGTCGTTGCGGCGGATGGCCGTGCGCGCGTCGTCACTCAGATCGCCGCAGGAGCGGCCGTTCAGGAATATCTCGCCGTCGTCCGGGCGCTCCAGCAGTCCCGCCAGATGCAGGAGTGTCGACTTGCCCGCCCCAGAGGGCGCCACCAGCGCCACCGTCTCGCCACGCCGCAGATGCACCTCGGCCGCATCGAGGATGACGAGCTCGCGCTCGCCCTGGTGATAGCGGCGGGAGATGCCCTTGAGCTCGAGCAGGCTGGTGCTGGCCATCATTCGTATCTCAATGCCTCGACGGGATCGATCTTTGCCGCCCGCCAGGCCGGAAGCAGCGTGGCGAAGAAGGACAGGACAAGCGCCATGATGACGACCGAAATCGTCTCGCCGGCATCCATGCGGGCCGGCAGCTGGCTCAGGAAATAGAGTTCCGGATCGAAGATCCGCGTGCCCGACAGCCACGAGAAGAACTGGCGGATCGATTCGACATTGAGCACCACGATGATGCCGAGGATCACGCCCGCAAGCGTGCCGGTCACCCCGATCGCCGCCCCCGTCATCAGGAAGATGCGCATGATGGCGGCGCGGGTCGCCCCCATGGTGCGCAGGATGGCGATGTCGCGCCCCTTGTCCTTCACCAGCATGATCAGCCCCGAGATGATGTTGAGTGCGGCCACCAGAACGATCAGGGTCAGGATCATGAACATGACGTTGCGCTCCACCTGCAGGGCGGAGAAGAACGTGGCGTTGCGCTGGCGCCAGTCGCTGATGATGATCTGCCGCTGGGCGGCTTCCTCGATGGCTGGCCGCATCTGGCCGACAGCGTCGGGATCGTCGACGAAGAGCTCGATCGAATGGGCGATGCCTTCGGCGTTGAAATAGAGCTGCGCCTCCTCCATCGGCATGTAGATGATGGCGGCGTCTATTTCCGACATGCCCACCTCGAAGATGGCGGCGATCGGATAGGTCTTCTGGCGGGGCGTGGTGCCGAACGGCGTCACATCGCCTTCCGGGGCGATGAGCGTGATCGGATCGCCCTGCATCAGCCCCAGCCGCTCGGCCATGCGCGAGCCCACGGCAATGCCCTCGCCGGCCGCGAAATTCACCAGCGATCCATGTTTGATGTTCTCCGAGACGCTCGGCAGGCGCGTCAGATCCTCGGCCCGGATGCCGCGCACCAGCGCGCCCGTACCGGCACTCACCCGCCCTGAGGCGAAGACCTGACCCTCGATGAGCGGAATGGCGAGCTGCACGCCCGGCACGCCCTCGAGCCGCCCCGCGACCTCTGCATAATCCTCGAACGAACGGTCGATCGGCTGCACCACCAGGTGGCCGTTGATGCCCAGGATCCTGTCCATCAGCTCGGCGCGGAACCCGTTCATCACCGCCATGACGATGATCAGCGTGGCCACGCCCAGCATGATGCCGACGAATGAGATCGAGGCGATCACCGAGATCACCGTCTCCTTGCGGCGCGAACGCAGATAGCGCCACGCCACCATGCGCTCGAAGCCCGAGAAGGGACCTGCGCCGGGCGGCTTGCGTACCGGCACGCTTTCCTCGGCGACCGCTGTGCTCATCAGGCGACTCCCAGCCTTGCGATGACCGAATCGGGCGACACCGTCTCGCGCTCGCCCGTGGCGCGATTCTTGATCTCGACTTCGCCCGCGGCGACGCCGCGTGGGCCGACGATGATCTGGTAGGGAAGCCCGATCAGGTCGGCGGTGGCGAATTTGCCCCCTGCCCTCTGGTCGGTGTCGTCGTACAGCACGTCGATGCCGGCGCGTCCCATTTCGCCGTAAAGCCGTTCGCACAGGCCGTCGCAGGCGTCGTCGCCCGCCTTCATGTTGATCAGCGCGACATCGAAGGGCGCCACCGAGCGCGGCCAGATGATGCCGTTCTCATCATGGCTCGCCTCGATGATCCCGGCCACCAGCCGCGACGGGCCGATACCGTAGGATCCCATCGACACGGCATGTTCCTTGCCGTCGGGTCCCAGCACCTTGGCGCCCATCGGTTCGGAGTATTTCTGCCCGAAATGGAAGATGTGGCCTACCTCGATGCCGCGCGCCGCCAGCCGGTCGCTCTCGCCGACCTTCTCCCACTCGCCCTCGTCATGCATGTCGTCGGTGGCCGCATAGGGAGTCGTCCACTGCGCCACGATCCCCGAAATCGCCGCGTCGTCGGAAAAATCGGTCTCCTCGCCCGGCACCGGCAGTTCCAGGTAGTGCCGGTCGCAGAACACAGCGCTTTCGCCGGTCTCGGCCAGGATGATGAACTCGTGGCTGAGGTCGCCACCGATCGGCCCGGTCTCGGCGCGCATCGGAATGGCCTTCAGACCCATGCGCTCGAAGGTGCGCAGATAGGCGACGAACATGCGATTGTAAGCCGCCTTGGCGCCCTCGAAATCGAGGTCGAAGGAATAGGCGTCCTTCATCAGGAACTCTCTGCTGCGCATCACACCGAAACGCGGACGCACCTCGTCCCGGAACTTCCACTGGATGTGATAGAGGTTCAGCGGCAGGTCCTTGTAGGACTTCACATGCGCGCGGAAGATGTCGGTGACCATTTCCTCGTTGGTCGGCCCGTAGAGCATGTCGCGCTCGTGCCGATCCTGGAGGCGAAGCATTTCTTTGCCATAGGCCTCGTAGCGCCCGCTCTCCATCCAAAGGTCCGCCGACTGAATGGTCGGCATCAGTATTTCATGCGCGCCCGACCTGTTCTGCTCTTCGCGGATGATCGCACAGACCTTGTCGAGTACTCGCTTGCCGAGCGGCAGCCAGGAGAAGGAGCCCGCCGCCTGCTGCTTGAGCATGCCTGCCCTGAGCATCAGCCGGTGCGAGACGATTTCCGCCTCGCGGGGGTTTTCCTTGAGGATGGGAAGAAAGAAGCGCGACAGCCGCATGGGAAATCCGTGAACAAAGAGGACGGCGCTGGAATCGCTGCCGTGCAGGCGTTCTGCATGGGCTTCTTAGCCATTTCAAGGCTTGTTGGAAACCCGACCTCGCAGCGGTCGCGTGCATCCCGCGCGCGGGATCCTGCCAAAGAATTGTGCATTGCAGCACAATCCATTGGCAATCACGAGAAATTTCCTAGTGACAAACGCAACGATCATGTTCTACTGTCCGCTCATAAAACGAGAAGACGGTGAAACAATCCGTCTTCCTCACGCGGTCAAAGTCTTGGGAGGATGCGATCTAGGCGCGACTACCCGCAGCCGCCGGTTTACCGGAAATGATCGGACGCGTTTAATTGCAAGGCCTCGCGCCTTGCATTTTTTTTGGCCCATCGTCCAATCTTTAGTCCCACTATAATTGAAGAGGCCCGCCCCTTGTCGGGGCGGGCAACGAAACGATCCGGACTGGAGACAAAACGGACCGATCTTCTTCTTCTTGCCTGGAGGCAGCTACTCCAGGAAGGACGTGGGATCGACCGGTGTCGAATCCTTGCGGACTTCAAAATGCAGCCGTGGCGTGTCGGCCGCGCCGCTGGTTCCCGAAAGCGCGATTTCCTGGCCGCGGCGCACAGTGTCGCCGCGCGAGACATTGAGCCGGCTGTTGTGGCCGTAGACGGTGACGAGCCCGTCATCGTGACGGATCAGCACGGTATTGCCGAACTCGCGCAGGCCGTCACCGGCATAGATAACGACGCCGTTCTCCGCGGCCCGCACGGCCGTGCCCTCGGGAACCGAGATGTCGATGCCGTCATTGGTCTTGCCCCCGATCGAATCACCGAAGCCGGCGATCACCCTGCCGCGCACGGGCCAGCGGAGCCCGGAGGGACCCGATGCCGCGGGCGCCGTTTCCTGGGGACTGATCGTGCCCGTGGTGAGCGGCTCGGCGGATTGTGCCGAAGGCGTGGTGGTCGCGGCCTGCTGCTGCCCGCCTGCCGCGGGCGCGGAAGCCACTGGAGCAGGCGTCGACGGTGCCGGCGTGGCCTGCGCCGTCTGCTGCGGTACCTGGCCACCCGCTGGAATGCGGAGCTCCTGTCCGATGCGGATGAGGCCGTTGTCGAGATTATTGGCCTGCTTCAGCGCATCCACGCTGACGCCGGTGCGCCGTGAAATACCACTCAGCGTATCGCCGGAGACGACCTTGTAGGTTCCGCCCGCCGCGGGCGCGCCTGTAGTCGCGCCGTCGCCTGGCTGGCTTGAAGCCTGCCCCTGGCGCTCCTGCAGTCCCGGCTGCTGCGGAAGCACGGCCTGCTGGTTCGGCTCCGGTAGCTGCGGGCTCGACGGCTGGGGCGCATTGGCGTTGCGCGGCTGGCCGCCGGGCTGCGAAAAGGTCGGAATGACGATGTTCTGGCCGGCGGCGAACTGCTGGCCGCCCGACAGGCCGTTGGCTTGGCGCAGGGCGTCTTCGGGCACGTTGTAGCGGCTCGCCAAGGCGGCCACCGTGTCGCCCTGGCGAACGGTCACCCGGCTGCCGCCCTGTGCCGACCAGCCGCCGGGGTGGGGCTGCGTCGCCTGCGGCGCGGGAGATGAGGGAAGCGGCTGCGCCTGCTGGACCTGCTGCGTCGAGCCCGTCACCGACGGATCGAGCGCGCTGCGGGACACCGGCGCGAGAGCCGGACCGGCCGAGATCGTCCCGGAAGGCGCTGACTGGACGGGCTGCGGATAGTGCTGCTGCTGGGGCGCGGCCACTGCCATTCCCGCCTGGCTGCCGACATTGGCTGCCGGCGTTGGCGTGAGGCCAGCGCGACCGAGAATGCCGCCGCCGCGCCGCGGCTGCTGGGCCACCGTGCCGGTATAGGTCTGATCGACATCGCCGGGGAACGGCTGGTGCGCGGGAGCCGTCTGAGCTGGCGCCCGGGAGGAGCCGGTCATGATGGAATCCTGGAACCGCGTGATGTCGGAACTGCACCCGGCGGCGAGCCCGCCGAGGATGATGAGTGCCGCTCCTTGCGTCAAACGGCGCCGATGATTGCCTGCCACACCCGAACGCATCGCTACCTACCCAAGTTACTCGTTACCTTGGGTTGATTAGAGCGCGTTAATCTTACTGCACGGTTAAGGATGCCGACCGAATTGCGGCAAATGGCAAGCAAATGCTTGAACGGACTTCATATTGATGCGGCCATGCCTTCGGCCAGCGGCTGCAGGCGGACACGACCCAGCTCTTCGCGCTCGAACCGGCTCCCGACCTTGGAGAGTTTCGCAAGCGCCTGCTCGCCTTCCGCCGGCCCGATGGGGGCCACCGCGATCCCGCCCGTCGATAGCTGGTCGACCAGATGCCGTGGGTGCTCGGCATAGGCTGCCCAAACGACGATGCGGTCGAACGGCCCCTCGGCGGCCAGCCCCTGGCGCCCGTCCGCCTGCCGCAGGAGCACATTGGACAGTTCCAGCACCTCGAGTCGCTGGCTGGCCAGTTCTATCAGCGTGCGGTAGCGGTCGAGCGTGATGACGCGGGCGACCAGGCGGCTCATCACGGCGGCGGTGTATCCCGACCCCGTTCCGATCTCGAGAACCTTCTGCCCAGGTTGGAGATCGAGTGAGGCCAAGACGCGCGCCTGCAGGTCTACACCCTCGATCGCCTCGCCGCACTCGATCGGCAGCATGCCCTGCGACCAGCTGTCGGCATGCCACTGCGTCGGCACGAAGCTCCGCCGCGGCGTGGTTTCGAAAGCGGTCATCAGATCGCGGCTGTCGATGCCCAGCCCGCGCATGCGCAGCAGAAAGGCGGCAAATCCCTCGCGATCCGATCCCGTCATGAAAGTGCCTTGGCCAGAGGGTCCAGCATCTCGTTCGCCGTGAGGTCGAGATGGAGCGGGGTCACCGCCACGAAACCGTCGCGCAGCGCGGCCATGTCGGTGCCGTCCAGCACCTCCTGGGCCTCGCGCCCGAAACGCAACCAGTAATAGGGAAAGCCGCGCCCGTCCTTGCGCTCGTCGATCCAGAACCCGTGCAGCCGCTTGCCCTGTGTCGCGACCCGCGCGCCTTTGACCTCGCCGGGTGCGATGGCGGGGAAATTGACATTCAGGAACACGCCCTTCGGCAGATCCAGCCCGACCAGCTTGGCGATCAGTTCCTTGCCGACCGTTTCCGCCGTGTCCCAGCGCAGCTGCCGCCCTTCCTCGGTGACCGTATAGGCCTGGCTGAGCGCGATCGAGCGCACGCCCAGCAGCGTGCCTTCCATGGCGCCCGCGATGGTGCCGGAATAGGTCACGTCGTCGGCGATGTTGGAGCCGGAATTCACCCCCGACAGGATCAGGTCCGGCGGCTCCGGCAGAAGCCGTCGCACACCCATGATGACACAGTCGGTCGGTGTGCCGCGCAGCGCGTAGTGGCGGTCGTCGAGCTTGCGCATGCGCAAGGGCTCGGACAGCGAAAGCGAATGGGCAAAGCCCGACTGATCGGTCTCCGGCGCCACGACCCAGACGTCGTCGGAGATGGTTCTGGCGATGCGTTCCAGCACCTCCAGCCCCTCGGCGTGGATGCCGTCATCATTGGTCAGGAGAATGCGCATCAGGCGGCCCCGATCGTTTCCAGCCCGCCCATATAGGGGCGCAAGGCTTGCGGAATGGTGACCGAACCGTCCTGGTTCTGGTAGTTCTCGATCACCGCAATCAGCGCCCGCCCGACGGCCACGCCCGAACCGTTGAGCGTGTGGACGAATTCGACGCCCTTGCCTTCCGTCGGCCGGTAGCGCGCATTCATGCGCCGGGCCTGGAAATCGCCGCAGACCGAGCAGGACGAGATCTCGCGATAGGCGCGCTGTCCCGGCAGCCACACCTCGATGTCGTAAGTCTTGCGCGCGCCGAAGCCCATGTCGCCGGTGCACAGCACCACCGTGCGGAACGGCAGCTCGAGCCGCTTCAGCACTTCCTCCGCGCAGGCCGTCATGCGCTCATGCTCGTCGATCGAGCTTGCCGCATCAGTAATCGAAACCAGCTCGACCTTGTAGAACTGGTGCTGGCGCAGCATGCCGCGCGTATCGCGCCCGGCCGAGCCTGCCTCCGAGCGGAAGCACGGCGTGAGCGCCGTATAGCGGCGCGGCAGCGTGTCGTGCGCGACGATTTCCTCGCGCACGAGGTTGGTTAGAGAGACCTCGGCGGTGGGGATGAGCCAGAACCCCTCCCTGGTCTGGAACAGATCTTCCTCGAATTTCGGCAACTGCCCCGTGCCGAACATGGCATCGTCGCGCACCAGCAGCGGCGGCTGCACTTCCGTGTAGCCGTGCTCGGTCGTGTGCAGGTCGAGCATGAACTGGCCGAGCGCGCGTTCCAGCCGCGCGATCTGTCCCGACAGCACAGTGAAGCGCGAGCCCGACAGCTTCGCCGCGCGCTCGAAATCCATCTGGCCGAGCGCCTCGCCGATTTCGTAATGCTCCTTGGCCCAGTTCCATTCGTTGCGGCGCCCGACCCGGCGCACCTCGACATTGTCGCTCTCGTCTCGGCCGACCGGTACGTCATCAAGCGGCAGATTGGGCAGCACGGCGAGAGTCGCTTCGAGTTCCTTGTCGAGTTCGCGCTCACGCGCCTCGCCGGCCTGGATGAACGACTTGATGTCGGCGATCTCGGCCTTCAGCGTTTCCGCCTTGACGCTCTCGCCCGCGCGCATCGCATTGCCGATCTCCTTGGAGGCGGCGTTGCGGCGTTCCTGCTTTTCCTGCAGCTCGGTCAGATGGGCGCGCCGGGCATCGTCGCGGGCGATCACCTTGTCGACTTCCACGGACGCGGCCGAAGCTTCCCAGCCGCGCTTTTCGAGCGCCTTGGCGAGAGCCTGCGGGTTTTCGCGAATCCATTTGATGTCGAGCATGTTCGAACGTCCCTGTTGCGAGCCGCAAGGGCGTAAACCGCAATCGGAACGGACGCAAGATCGAAGCGCGCGCTACTCCGCGGCCGCGCTCGCTTCGCCTTCCTCGGCCTCCGCCTTCTCGCGCGCCAGCCGGCGCTCCTCGCGCTGACGTTCCACCATGCGCGCCGTCCAGATGGATATTTCGTAGAGAAGGATCGTCGGGACCGCGAGCCCGATCTGGCTGACCGGATCGGGCGGGGTCAGCACGGCCGCCACGATGAAGGCGCCCACGATCGCGTATTTGCGCTTGTCCTTGAGGCCCTCGGAGGTCAGCAGTTCGGCGCGCGCCGCCAGCGTCGTCACGACAGGCAGCTGGAAGACCAGCCCGAAGGCGAAGATCAGCGTCATGATGAGGCTGAGATATTCCGAAACGCGCGGCAGGAGCGAGATCTGGATCGCATCGTCCGGTCCCACCTGCTGCATCGACAGGAAGAACCACATCACCATCGGCATGAAGAAGAAATAGACCAGCGCCGCACCGATCGAGAACAGCACCGGGGTCGCGATGAGAAACGGAATGAAGGCCTGGCGCTCGTTGCGATAGAGGCCGGGCGCCATGAACTTGTAGATCTGCGTGGCGATCAGCGGAAAGGCGATCAGGAGCCCGCCGAACATGCCGAGCTTGATCTGCGTGAAGAAGAACTCCTGGGGCGCCGTATAGATCAGGTCGACCTTGTTGGAATCGAGACCGGCCCAGTCCGAGGCCCACAGAAACGGCTGGACCAGCAGGTTGAACAGGTCGCGTGCCATGAAGAAGCAGAGCAGAAAGGCGATGAAAAACCCGCCGATCGACCACATCAGGCGACGCCTGAGTTCGATCAGGTGTTCCATCAGCGGCGCCGACGACTTGTCGATATCCTCGTCTTCTTCGGGGCGGCTCAATTCTTCTTCCCGGCTTTGCTGGCGCTACCTTCGGGCTTGGTGGTCTTGGCCCGGGCGGATGGCGCGTTCGGTTTGGATGTCGCCGCTGCGGCCTTGCCCGAAGTGCCCGCGGTCTTGGAGGGCGTGGCGGCTTTGGCCGACGCGGAAGCAGCCTTTGGTCTGGCGGTCGCCGCGGGCTTGGCAGCGGCAACGGGCTTTCCAGGCGCAGCAGCCGCGGTGGCGGGCGCCGTGGTCCTGGCTTTCGCCGCCTTCGCAGCCGCCTCTGCGCGTTTGGCGCCGACGGCTTCGGGCAGCGGACGCGAGGCCGCCTTGCCCCCCGCGACGGCGGCGGTGCTGGCCGGCGCCTGCGTCGCTGCATCGCCTGCCACGGCGTCGCTCGTGCCGGGCTTGGTCGGGGACATCGCGGAATCGAGCCCCGCCTTGACGTCCTTCGCCGCCCGTTCCATCGGCGACATCGCCTTCTTCAGTTCGCTCGCCGGATTGAACTTGCGCGCCTCGCTGGCAAGGTTCTTCACCTCGTCCAGATCGGCTTCCTTGATGGCGTCGTCGAACTGCTTGCGGAATTCACCCGCCATCGAGCGGATCTTCGACGTCGTACGCCCGAAGGCGCGCATCATTTTGGGCAAGTCCTTGGGGCCCACGACCACGATCAGGACGATCGCGATCACGAGCATCTCCGGCCATCCGAGATCAAGCATGACTCGTCACGCGAAAGGGCAAGGTCGGAAAGCCGCGCAAGGCGCGGCGATCAGGTCTTGCTCGCCTTTTCCTTTGTCGTGCTCTGGACGGTCTCGTCATTGCGATGCTCGACGGTCTTCGGATCCACCGCCTCATCATCGGACATGCCTCGCTTGAAGCTCTTGATGCCCTTGGCCATGTCGCCCATCAGCTCGGGGATCTTGCCGCGGCCGAACAGCAGCAGCACCACCACGAGGACGATGAGCCAGTGCCATACAGAGAAGGTACCCATGATCGCTCTCTTTCGAATTATTTCCCAACTGGAGACTTATGCATTTTCGCGTTCTGTTTCAAACACTAGAACGTCGGAGGGGCGTACGGAAAGGAAAATATCCCGAACGTCCGACGGCAGGACGCCGCAGCGCACGCGCGCCCGGATCGGCTCTTCGGCACCCGCCACCGCCATTTCCAGATGCTCGACCACGCCCAGGAAACGCCGCGAGAGGATGCGCGCGGGCACTTCGCCATGGGATTCGTGGAGGTCGAAGCCCGACAGGCGGATGGCCACGTCGACCCTTTGTCCGTCCCCGATGTCGCCGCAGGGCACCCGGCCGAGCGGTGTATCCACCGCGCCGCCCGAAACGCGAGCGGGCAGGACGTTGAGTTCGGAAAAGAAACCGGCTGCAAACAGGCTGGCCGGGTTCTGATAGAGATCCTCCCCCGTGCCCGCCTGCACGAGCCGTCCATCCTTCAGGAGGGCGATGCGGTCGCCCATGCGCATCGCCTCTTCGGCGTCGTGCGTGACGACGATGGCCGTCGCCCGGCTCTGGCGCAGGATCGCCAGCGTTTCGGCGCGCACCGAATCCTTGAGCCGCGAATCAAGGCCGGAGAAGGGTTCGTCCATCAGCAGCACGGAGGGACGCGGCGCCATCGCCCTGGCCAGCGCCACGCGCTGCTGTTCTCCGCCCGAAAGCACGTGCGGATAGGAATGGGCATAGCGCTCCAGCCCCACCCGCCGCAGCGAGATCATCGCTTCCTTCTCCGCCTCGGGCCTGGACAGTGCGGTGAGGCCGAACCGCACATTGTCGATGATCGTCATGTGGGGAAACAGCGCGAAATCCTGGAACACCAGGCCGACGGATCGCTTCTCCGGCGGCAGGAAAACCTTGGGCCCCGCGATCTCGCGATCGTTGAGCAGCAGCCGTCCGCCCGTCTGCACCTCGATGCCCGCCGCAATGCGCAGAAGCGTCGTCTTGCCCGACCCCGAAGGCCCGAGCAGGCACAGGACCTCGCCCGGATTGGCGGCGAGCGACACCCCGTGCAGCGCCGGCACGCCGGGGCTGAACTCGTGGGCGACGTTCTCGAAAGTCAGGCGTGCCGCAAAGGTCACGCCCGCAGTCACCCGGGATGCGGCCCCGGGCTCGACTACCGACATCGGTTTCTCCGCGCGATTGGAGCCGTCAGGAGCCCGCATCGTGCGGGCGCCTCTCGTCAATCATCCTCGATCCGGGGTGTCAACAGCCCGAGTTCTTCCAGGTCGATATCGGTCAGCGGGTCTTCATCCTCCGACAGCTCGTCCGTGTGGGCCGGCGGCTGCGGCACCGAGAAGTTGGAAGGCATGCGCGGCGACAGCAGCCCCGCGCCCTTCAGCTCGTCCATGCCGGGCAGATCGCGGATTTCCTCGAGCCCGAAATGATCCAGGAACGCGTCGGTCGTGCCGTAGGTCACGGGACGGCCGGGCGTGCGGCGGCGGCCGCGCAGCCGCACCCATCCCGTTTCCAGAAGCGTGTCCAGCGTGCCCTTGGAGGTCTCGACGCCCCTCACCTCCTCTATCTCGGCGCGGGTCGTCGGCTGGTGGTAGGCGATGATGGCCAGCACCTCCAGCGCCGCACGCGACAGTTTCCGCTGCTGGATCGCGTCCCGGCTCATCAGGAAGGCCAGGTCACCCGCCGTGCGGAAGGCCCAGCCCTCGCCGACCCTGACCAGGTTGACGCCGCGGCCCTCATATTGCCGGCGCAGCTCTTCCATCACCGCGGCCACATCCGTGCCGTCCGGCAGGCGGGCCGAAAGAGCCTTCTGGCTGACAGGCTCGGCCGATGCAAATACGATCGCCTCGGCCATCCGCAGGGTCTCGCCCATATGAGCGTGCAACTCGGCCTGCCCCGTCTCGTCCTCCCGATCCTCGCCCATCTCGCCGTCGCGGACGAAGGGGATCACCTTGGCCTTGCCGCCCTCACTCATTGCCGGCCTCCGCTTGCGGGCGATCGACCGGCTCCGGGCGCCTGCGCATGTAGAGGGGCGCGAACGCCGCGTCCTGGCGCATCTCCAGCGTGCCTTCGCGCACCAGTTCCAGGCTCGCGGCAAACGAACTGGCGATCGCCGTCGCGCGCTCTTCGGGCCGGGGGATATAGCGCAGGAGGAAATGATCGAGCGCCGTCCAGTCGCTGAAGGAGCCGATCAGCCGAGTGAGAATGTCGCGCGCCTCCTTGAGCGACCACACGCCGCGCTTGGCGATGCGCACATTGGTGATCGCCCGGCGCTGCCTTTGTCCGGCATAGGCCGTCAGCAGGTCGTAGAGCGATGCCGTGTAGGCGCTGCGGCGCTCGTCCACGATCGCCTCCGGCATGCCGCGCATGAAGACGTCGCGGCCGAGCCGGTTCCGGTTCACGAGTCGCGAAACGGCATCGCGCATGGCCTCAAGTCGCTTCAGGCGGAATTGCAGGATGGCCGCCATTTCCTCGCCGCTCGCCTCGCCGTCATTGGCGGGTTTGGGGATCAGAAGCCGGGATTTCAGATAGGCGAGCCAGGCCGCCATGACCAGATAGTCGGCCGCCAGTTCCAGTCGCACCGCGCGCACGCGCTCGATGAAATCCAGATATTGTTCGACAAGGGCCAGGACCGAAATGCGCGACAGATCGACCTTCTGGCCCCGTGCCAGATGGAGAAGCAGGTCGAGCGGTCCCTCGAAGCCCTCCACGTCCACCACGAAGGCGGGATCGGAACTGGTCCTGTCGGGCGCGGCATCCTCGCTCCACAGCCGCTCCAGCGGCGTGGCCGAACCTGATGCTTTTTGGGGACCCGCGCTCACCGCCCGAAATACTCCTGTTGATCGTCAGGCCGCAGCCTCGAAGAGAGATCTGAACTCCGCCCGCAATGCGGCGATGTCGAGACCGTCGCCCGATGACAGCAGGGCGCAGGCCCGCTGCGCCCGTTTCAGCGCCTCGCCGGCCAGGATGGGCGCGGCCCCTGCGACCGGCCCCATCTCGTCCATGACGCCGTTGCAGTGAAGGACCACATCGCAGCCCGCCGCAAGGCTGGCCGCCGTACGCCGGGCGAAATCCCCAGAAAGTGCGCGCATCGACAGGTCGTCGCTCATCAGGAGCCCGTCGAAGCCGATCTCCTCGCGGATGATCTGCGAAACGATCTTGGCCGACGTCGTGGCCGGCGCGCTGCCGTCGATGGCGGTGTAGACGACATGCGCGGTCATCGCCATCGGCATGTCGTTGAGCGCCCTGAAGGGCGGGAAGTCATGCGCCGACAGCGCCTCGTGGGACGCGTCCACCTTCGGCAGATCCAGGTGGCTGTCCGCGAGCGCCCTTCCGTGCCCCGGAATGTGCTTGATGACCGGCAGCACGCCGCCCGCCAGCAGCCCTTCCGCCGCGGCCCGGCCGAGGGCTGAGACCGTCTCGGGATCCTTGCCATAGGCGCGGTCACCGATCACGTCATGCGCGCCATCCACCGGCACGTCGAGCACCGGCAGGCAGTCGGCGTTGATGCCGTAGCCTGCGAGATCGGCCGCATGGAGCCGCGACATCAGCCAGGCCGCCCGCAGGCCGGCCTCCGCGTCGCGCCGGTAGAGCGCGCCGATGGCCGCCCCGGGCGGATAGGTTTCGGCCAGCGGCGGCCGCAGGCGCTGCACGCGCCCGCCTTCCTGGTCGATGAAGACCGGCGCGGCATTATCGTCCACGCAGGCACGCATCTCGGCCACCAGCTCGCGGATCTGGTCGGGCTCGGAAAGATTGCGCGCAAACAGGATGAAACCCCACGGGCGCTCGCCCGCGAAGAAGTTTTTTTCCTCGGCCGACAGACGAAGCCCGCTGGCGCCGAGGATCATTGCCTTTGATTCGCTCATGGATGCCACAATAGAACGAAGGCGGCGCGTTCGCACGCGCCGCCTTCGATTGATTTTGTGAGTTGCCTCAGCCCGTCAGCGCGAAACGAAGCAGCTGCCGCCGGCCTGCTGGTAGCGGGTGCACAGGTTCACCGCCTCGTCGCGGGTCGCCATCGGAATGCGCACCCGGTAGAAGGTCCGCCCGTCGACCTGGGCGCTGACGATGTTCACGCCCCGGCCCTCAAGCAGCGAACTGTAGCGGCGCGCGAGGTCCTGATAGGTCGCCTGGGCGCTCTCCGAACTTGGCTGCGAGGCAATCTGCATCGACCATTCGCTGGTCTGCGTAGCCTGCGGGGCAGCCGGCGTCGGCGCGACGGCGGCAACCTGCTGCTCCGGCTGCGGTGCCGGGGTTGGCGCTGCGGCAGCGGGCTGTTGCTCCGCGGGCCTGGCTGCCGGCGCAAGCTGGATCTCCTCGGGCATGGCGGCAGCGGCCTCGACGGTCTCCTCGGGAGGAGCCGACGGTGCCTGCGCGGCGGCATTGTCGGGCTGGGCCAGCTGTTGCACGGGTGCGGGCGCACTTTCTGGAGCGGCGGATGCTTCCTCCTCGCGCGGGACGATCGAGCCGTCGGGACGTACCACCATCGTGCGCACCCGGCGCGGCTGCAACGCCACCACGTCGTCGGCGGCGTTCGAGGCCGAGTCGCCCGAAGCGGCATCGAGCCGGTCATCGACCTTCACCGCCGACAGGTCCGAGCCGAAGCCGGCATCGCTGTCAGCGCCGGGACCCACGATACGCGGCGCGTTCTGGACCGTGAGATCGATCGGCTCTTCGGCGGTATCGATAAGGCGCGTCTGGGAAGGCTCCGCCTCCTCGCGGCCACCGGCGACACGCTGGTAGACCTCGTTGTCCTGGTTGGGCACCACCGTGCCGCCCGGCTCTTCGGGACGAACGCGGACGGGCTCGCCATCGGCCTGCAGGAACACCGGCTCTCCGCCGCCTGCTCCCCCGCCCGACCAGAGCGCGAACACGCCGACACCACCAAGGAGCAACAGGGCAACGGCACCACCGGCAACCATCATGTTCCTGCGCCGGTTGTCGCGCAGCACGGGGCGGTCGCCGTCCATGTCGTCGGCCAGATCGTCGTCATGACGATAGGCAGCGAAGCCCGTTGCGGCGCCGGCGCTCTGGAAGTCACCCCGGAAGGCGGCATCGTCATAGTAGGACGGGTCCGCCGTCTCCGCGTCGTCGGCATGCAACTGGCCATTGCCTGGCCCGACATTCACGGCCGTATCCCATTCGAACTCCGGCTCTGACGCATGGCCCGACGCCGCGTCCTCGGCGGCGTAGGCCTCTTCCGCTATCCGGTCCGGCTGATCGTCGCCGAGTTCGAAGGCACGGCTCAGTTCGGCAGTCAGATCGTCATATTCGCTCGCCGCCTTCACCGGTTCGTCGACCGGCAGATCGGGGATCTCGAATTCCGCGCTGCGGATCGGCTCGAAATTGGTCATCTCGACCGTCTCGATCTCCGGAACGTCGCGATCGGCAGCGGCCGGACGCGAGGGCCAGGCCACGCGAGCCGCCACCGGGGCAGCCGCCTGGACGACGGATTCCTCGGCTCGCGGCATGGCGGGTGCGGCATGGGCGGCATGGGCGGCAGGCTCCGCTGCAGCCGCTGTACCCGGCTTGTCGGCGCCGGCGAGCAGCATCGTCAGTTCTTCTTCCAGGCTCAATGGCTGGGGTGCGGACTGGCTCTGGTCGGCGTCGGAGACAGGCTCGGGTGCCTCGGCGACGAACATCTCTTCATCCGCAACGGCTTCGGCCGGCTCGTACAGGCTGTCCTCGAATGGTGCCGCCTCGGCCGTATCGAACCCAGCGGGCTCTTCCGCTGCAAACGCGGCGGCGGCGCTCGGCTCGGCGCGGACCGGCTCCGCCTCGAGCGCACTCATGAATTCCTCGTCGAACTCGAATTCCTCGAAGGCGGCTTCCTCATGGAGGGGAGCTTCTTCGGGCTGCGGCGCCATGGCGACGGCGGAGGGCACGGAATCAACCTCTGCTTCGCCCCAGCCTTCATTGGACAAGTCGCCGCCTGACGGTTCCTGCTCTGATGCGGGAGCTTCATCGTCCCGCGCCGTGACCGAGGCAACCTCCGGCGGCTGCGCCCACCGCTCGGGCTGCGTATCGCGGGTCTGCCAGTCGTCGTGGGAACGCGCTGCCGGGACAGGATCGTCGGCAGTTTCGAAGTCGAGATCGTCGATCGCCTCGACCATGGCATAATCGGATTCCGACCATGGGTCGTCGGAAGACGCAGAAACATCCGCCGATGTCGGTTCGTCTTCGGCGGGCAGCGCCGGCTCGTCGTCGAGGCCGGTATCGAAGGCTGCCCCGAGCTCCGCATCGAGATCGGAGAAATCGAGCTCGTCGACCATCTCGTCGGTCGGCCCGGCATACGTTTCGGCCTGCGGTGCGGCAAACGCTTCGGCCTGCGGCGCGACCGGCGCGGCGGGCTCGTCATGCGGTTCGCGCGCCACGTGCGGCGTGTCGGCAACAGCAGGCTCTGCGGCAGCTACGGGTTCGTCATATTCGCCAAGGTCCAGATCGCCCAGAAGCTCGTTCTCGAGGTCGAGAGCAAAATCGCTTTCGTCCACCCGCTGTTGATCCTGCCGCGGGTCGTGTCCCATGATCCGGGTCAGTTCCGCGAAGGGATCGTTGTCGTCGAGGTCCGGGCGCTCACTGCGCCCTGCAATATTGTCTGCCATGCCTTTTCCCGCACTGAATAGTGGTCGGACGCCGGCGACGTCTCAAACTTTGTTTCGGCCCGTACCAGCGCAATGTGGGCAAATGGTGTCAGGAAACGATGGCGGTCTAGCGCATCTCAGCGGGAGCTTCCGCGCCGATCAACGCCAGGCCGGACGTCAGGACGTCACTCACAGCCTGCACCAGCCCGAGTCTGGCATAGGTCAACTCTGGGTCGTTAACCTTAACAAACCGTAAGTCGTTTGTCTCTGTGCCGCGATTCCAGTGTCCGTGGAACGTGCTGGCGAGATCGTGGAGGTAAAAGGCGAGACGATGCGGCTCGAGTTGCTGGGCCGCCGACTCGATCAGGCGCGGATATTCGGCGAGCTTTCGGATCAGCCCGACCTCGCCCTCGTCGGTCAGCCGGTGGGCCGCCGCCGCCAGCGCATCGCGGGCGATCATCCCGTCGACGCCAAGTTGCTCCTTCGCCTGCCGGAAGACCGAATGGCAGCGTGCCGAAGCATACTGCACGTAGAAGACCGGATTGTCCTTGGACTGCTCGGTGACCTTGGCGAAATCGAAGTCCAGCGGCTCGCCATTCTTGCGGAACAGCATCATGAAACGAACCGGGTCGCGCCCGACCTCGTCGACGACCTCGCGCAGCGTGACGAAGGTCCCTGCCCGCTTGGACATGCGCACGGGCTCGCCGGCGCGGTAGAGCTTGACCAGCTGGCACAGAAGGATGGTCAGCTTCACCTCGCCGTCCGACAGCGCGCGCGCCAGCGCTTCCATGCGCTTGACATAGCCGCCGTGGTCGGCGCCGAGGATGAAGATCAACTGGTCGAACCCGCGCGCGATCTTGTCCTTCATGTAGCCGACATCGGCCGCGAAATAGGTGTAGGCGCCGTCCGACTTGACCAGCGGGCGATCCATGTCGTCGCCGACCTCGGTGGAACGGAACAGCGTCTGTTCGCGATCCTCCCAGTCGTCCGGCGTCTGACCCTTCGGCGGCGGCAGCTTGCCCTTGTAGACATGCCCCTTCATCGTCAGGTCGTTGATCGCGTTGCGGATGGCCGAAGCGTGGTCGGCATGCAGCGTGCGCTCGGAGAAGAACACGTCGTGATGGACGCCGATCGCGGCCAGATCGTCGCGGATCAGTTCCATCATGGCATCGATGGCGCGGTCCTTGGCGATCTCGAGCGCCTCGTCTTGCGACATCTCCATGAGCCGCGCACCGAATTCCGCCGCCAGCTTCTCGCCGACCGGCACGAGGTAGTCGCCGGGATACAGGCCTTCCGGAATCGCGTCGATCTTCTCGCCCATCGCCTCGCGATAGCGCAGCAGCACCGAACGGCCGAGCACGTCGATCTGCGCACCGGCATCGTTGATGTAATATTCCTTGGTCACGTCGAAGCCCGCGAAGGCCAGCACGTTGGCGAGGGCGTCGCCCACCACCGCGCCGCGGCAATGCCCCACATGCATCGGCCCGGTGGGATTGGCCGAGACATATTCGACATTGATCCTGCGGCCCGCGCCGACGGTCGAACGGCCGTAATCGGTACCCGCCTTCAGCATGTCGGCGAGCTGTACCTGCCAGAACCCGTCCGAAAGCCGCAGATTGATGAAGCCCGGCCCGGCCACTTCGACCGAGGCCACGTCGGGATCGGCCCGCAGCGGCCCGGCAATGGTCTCGGCCAGCGCGCGCGGGTTCTGACCCAGGGATTTGGCCAGCACCATGGCGGCATTGGTCGCCAGATCCCCATGCGTCGCATCTCGCGGTGGCTCGACCGTCATGCGCGAGAGGTCGAGCGCGGCGCCGTCCTTGGTCTCCAGGCCGAGCGCCTGGATCGACTTGCGGATGCGGTCGCTGAAATCAGCGAAGATGTTCATGGTCGGGCTTTCGTGACGGGAAGGTTGCACGTGCGGGCCGGGGCCGGCAGAACGGGCATCGCCTAGACGAAATCGGGCGTATGGTCAAACAGGCGCCGGTGTTCCTTGATCGCGTAGGTGTCGGTCATGCCGGCCAGGAAATCGGCCACGCGGCGCGCGCGCAGGGCCAGGTCGCGGAGCGGCTCGGTGCCGCGCCAGGCCTCGGGCAGCGCGCCATCGTCCTCCATGTAGCGGTCGAACAGCTCGTCGACGACACGTTCGGCCCGCGCCCGCACCGCCATGACGTCGGGATGCCTGTAGAGATTGGCGTAGAGAAAGGCCTTCAGTTCCTTCTCGGCGGCCTGCATTTCCTTTGAGAAGGCGACCACCGGTCGGCCTGCGGCATGAATGTCCTCCGCGCTCTGCGGCTGCAGTTCTCCGATGCGGGTTGTCGCCGTGGATATCGCGTCCTCCACCATCAGCGTGATCTGGCGGCGCATCAGCTCGTGTCCGGTGCGCACGGGATCGAGGTCGGGGTAACGTTCCCTCACCTCGGCCAGGATCGCCGCCGGCAGCGTGACGTCCTCCAGCATGTCCAGCGTCAGGAGCCCGGCGCGCAGGCCGTCATCGATGTCGTGCGTGTCATAGGCGATGTCGTCGGCCAGGGCTGCGGCCTGCGCCTCGAGACCCGCATGGCGCGACAGTTCCAGATCGTGGCGCTCACAATAGTCGAGGATCGATTGCGGCACCGCCCCGTCGATCCCCCTGCCCTCGGCATCGACCAGCGGCCCGTTGTGCTTCACCAGGCCCTCCAGCGTCTCCCAGCTCAGGTTCAGCCCGTCGAACTCGGCGTAGCGGTGCTCCAGCAGCGTCACGATCCGCAGCGATTGCGCGTTGTGGTCGAAACCGCCCCACGGCGCCATCTTGCGGTCCAGCGCCTCTTCGCCCGTATGGCCGAAGGGCGTGTGGCCGAAATCATGTACCAGCGCCACCGCCTCGGCCAGGTCCTCGTCGCCCCGCAGCGCCCTGGCGAGCGCCCGCGCAATCTGCGCGACCTCGATCGAATGCGTCAGCCGCGTGCGGAAATGGTCGCCCTCGTGGGCAATGAAGACCTGCGTCTTGTGCTTCAGCCGGCGGAAGGCCGTGGAATGGATGATGCGGTCGCGGTCGCGCTGGAAGGGCGTGCGCGTGCGGCTTTCGGGCTCGGGCACCAGCCGCCCGCGCGACCGCGCGGGATCGCTCGCATAGGCCGCGCGCGGCCTGTGGCCGAAACCGATATCGCCCAAAACTGTCTTGTCAGTTGCCAATGTCGCCGCGCCCGTCCCGCGTGTTGACTTGGGGTGTGCCGCTCCATACCTATGTTGGGACCATGAACGCAAGGTGACGCCGATGGGCATGGACGCAGCTACCGAGATGAAGAACGTGGAAGTCAGCGATGCCGCCGCCGCGCGCATTGCGAAGATTCTGGCCGGCGAGCCCGGCAAGACCGCGCTGCGCGTGTCGGTCGAAGGTGGCGGCTGCTCGGGCTTCTCCTACAAGTTCGACCTCGTGGACGAACGCAACGAGGACGACACCGTGCTCGAGAAGAACGGCGCCACGGTGCTGATCGACGAATTGTCGCTTGTCTATATGGGCGGCTCGGTCATCGACTTCGTCGACGATCTGATCGGCCAGTCCTTCCAGATCAAGAATCCCAACGCGGTTGCCTCCTGCGGCTGCGGCACCTCCTTTTCGATCTGACATCACATGCGCGTCGCGACCTGGAACATCAACGGCGTCAAGGCGCGCCTGGACAACCTGCTGCACTGGCTTGAGGAGGCATCCGCCCCCGAGATCGTCTGCCTGCAGGAGATCAAGTCGGTCGACGAGCAGTTTCCGCGGCTTGAGATCGAGGCGCTCGGCTATCATGTCGAAACCCATGGACAGAAGGGGTTCAACGGCGTCGCCATCCTGTCGAAGCTGCGCTTCGACGAGGTGAACCGCGGCCTTCCCGGCGACGAGGCCGACGAGCAGTCCCGCTTCATCGAGGGCGTGTTCTCCGTCGATGGCGGCGTGGTCCGCGTCGTCAGTGCCTACATGCCGAACGGCAACCCGATCGGCACCGAAAAATTCACCTACAAGCTCGCGTGGATGGAGCGCCTCCAGGCCTGGACCGAAGCCCGCATGGCGCTTGAGGAGCCGCTGGTCCTGGCCGGCGACTACAACATCATTCCGCATCCGGTCGATGCCCGCGACATTTCCGACTGGCTGGGCGACGCGCTCTACCAGCCGCAGAGCCGCGCCGCCTTGCGCCGGCTGGAAGCGCTCGGCATGACGGAATGCGTGCGCGCCGTCACCGATGCGGCCGAGACCTACACTTTCTGGGATTATCAGGGCGGCTCCTGGCAGAAGAACAACGGCATCCGCATCGATCACATCCTGCTCTCGCCCGAAGCCGCCAACCGGTTCGCATCGGCCGCGATCGACAAGCGGGTGCGTGCCTGGGAGAAGCCGTCCGATCACGTACCGGTGATCGCCGAACTGGATTTTCACGCGCCGCATTGAGCCTGCCCGCGTGGCCGGGCCGGCTTCTGCGTGGTAATATTGTTCATGGACCCGGCCTCGGCATTCGCGTTTCTGCTCGCCGCCTTCACCGCTCCCGACATGGAGCCGGACGGTCCGCTGTGCCGCGCCAACGGCCAATGGTACCGTCAGGGCGAGATCGCCTGCATCGAACCGCCCTGCATGGCCCCGCGTCTGTCGCGCTGCGGCATGGTGCTCAACAACTCCGCCTGGGTGAAGATCGAGGACGGTTGTCCCACCACATCGGCTCCGCCGGACGGCTCCTTCCTGACGGCGACGAGCGGGTTCCCACCTTTGCCGCAGGACCGTTGCGGCCGCTGAGCACGCAGCTCCTCGAATTGTGGCGGCCGGTCCGCAGGGCTCCGAAATTGCCGGAGCGGCGCGCCAAAGATTCTTCCCCCGAACAGCCCTGATCGCTGCAATTGAGATATTTTCAGTTGCACGCAAAGATCGTAGAGTGCCCGTCCAGTCGAGTAGCAGTGGGGAGCTTCATGTCTGTCGCGTCTAACTCCTCCACGTCCGGAACTGACGGTCTGTTGCTCCCCCGCAGCGGACGGATGGCCCAGCAGATCCTCTCCTTTGATTGGGCCGGCACCTCGCTGGGACCCATAGGCAGCTGGCCCAGGTCGCTTCGCAACATCCTCAGCACCGTGCTGGCGTCCCGTCAGCCGATCTGCTTCTGGTGGGGGCCGGACCTGTTGCAGTTCCACAATGACGATTACCTGCCCGTGCTGGCGGACCGGCAGGATCGGGCTCTCGGCGCCCCGTTCGAGGAGTTGTGGGCGGATGTCTGGGACGATGTGAAGCCTTTTGTCGACGAGGCCATGGCCGGCCGGGGCACATGGGCTGAAAACCTGCCTCTCGACATGGTCCGCAACGGCGCTGTCGAACAGACACTCTGGACGTTCTCCTACAGCCCCCTTTATGACGACGACGGACGGATTGCGGGACTGATGAACATCGTCTCGGAGACGACAGAAGCAATCCGCGATCGGGACACGCTGGCCGCCGAGATCGAACGCGCCAGTGCCGCGCTCGCCGCGCAGCGGGAAGCGGAACGACAGCAGCGGCTTCTCCAGCGCGAATTGTCGCATCGTTTGAAGAACACCCTCACCATGGTGCAGGCGATCGTCTCGCAAAGCCTGGAAAATGCGACGGATCCGGCCGACGGCGCACGCCGGGCGTCCGAGCGCATCCAGGCACTCGCCAGGGCCCAGAACATGCTGACGTCGGGGAACTGGGAGAACGCGGACATACGCGAAGTGATCGGTGCCGCGGTCGCTCCGCATTTTGACGGGACGGAAAGGGTGAAGATCGCGGGGTCGAATGTCGGCCTCTCCGCGCAGCAGGGTCTGGGACTGTCGCTGGCGGTGCACGAACTTTCGACCAATGCCGTCAAATATGGCGCCCTGTCCACGCATAAGGGCCGCGTCAGCATCGGCTGGACGGTCGACGAGGAGGGCGCGTTTCACTTCGAGTGGGTCGAACAGGACGGACCGCCGGTCAGGCAGCCGGAACGGCAGGGCTTCGGATCGAGGCTGACGACACGCGTCGTGCCCACCTATTTCGACGGAAAGGCCGCCGTCGAGTTCAGATCCGACGGCATCGTCTACAGCCTGAGCGGCCGCCTTGCCGGTGGCTCGCCGGACTGAACATCGCATCCGACGTCTTTTCGCGCGGTGATCCCCGACCTGGCCGGAGCCGCGGGTGGCAGGTCGGCTTGCCAAAGCAGGGTGTCACGGTCCCGTCCGTTCTCCAGTGGCGGCATTTCCCCCGGCATGCGGCTGACGACCGAACCCGTTCGCTTCCCCAATTGAAGCGTGGCACTATCGCCCGTGATTCGCAGCCGATATACGGTGCCCATGCACGAAGACCTTTTTTCAACCGCCCCCCCGTCCCCGCCCGAACGCGAGCCCGAGGCCCCTGCCCCGCGACCGGCGCCGGCGCGCAAGCCTGCTCCAGTGGCCGATGCCTCCGACAGCTATGGCGCCGCCGACATCGAGGTGCTGGAAGGCCTCGAACCGGTCCGCCGTCGCCCCGGCATGTATATTGGCGGCACGGATGAAAAGGCGCTGCACCACCTCTTCGCAGAGGTGATCGACAATTCGATGGACGAGGCCGTCGCGGGCCACGCCACGCTGATCGAGGTCCGCTTCGACGCGGATGGCTCGCTGACGGTCATCGACAATGGCCGCGGCATTCCCGTCGACCCGCATCCCAAGTTCAAGGACAAGTCGGCGCTTGAGGTCATCATGACCACGCTCCATGCCGGTGGAAAGTTCGACTCCAAGGTCTACGAGACCTCCGGCGGCCTGCACGGCGTGGGCATCTCGGTCGTCAACGCGCTGTCCGAGAGCCTGCGGGTCGATGTCTTCCGTGCCCGCCAGCATTACCGGCAGAGTTTTTCGCGTGGCCACGCACAGGGGCCCATCGAAAGGATCGGTGAGGTCCACAATCGGCGCGGCACGCAGGTGCGCTTCAAGCCCGATCCTCAGATTTTCGGCGCCAAGGCGGCTTTCGACCCCGCCCGTCTCTACAAGATGGCGCGTTCCAAGGCCTATCTTTTCGGCGGCGTGAAGATCCGCTGGTCCTGCGACGCCAGCCTGCTGGATCCCAAGGGCGAAACGCCCGATACCGCGGAGTTCCACTTCCCCGGCGGCCTCAAGGATTATCTCGGCGCCTCGCTGAACGGCGACTTCCAGGTCACGCGCGAGCCCTTTGCCGGCAAGAGCGCACGCCAGGGCGGCCACGGCTCGGTCGAATGGGCCGTCACCTGGTTCGGCGGCGATGGTTTCGTGCATTCCTACTGCAACACGATTCCCACTGCCGAGGGCGGCACCCATGAGGCGGGCTTCCGCACCGCGCTGCTGCGCGGCCTGAAATCCTATGCCGAACTCACCGGAAACAAGCGCGCCGCCGCCATCACCAGCGAGGACGTGATGATCTCGGCGGCCGGCATGCTGTCGGTGTTCATCCGCGAGCCCGATTTTGTCGGCCAGACCAAGGACCGTCTGGCCACCACCGAGGCCATGCGGATCGTCGAGCAGGCGGTTCGCGATCCTTTCGACCACTGGCTGGCGGAAAATCCGCAGGAGGCCACCAAGCTGCTCGACTGGGTGATTGCGCGCGCCGACGAGCGCGTGCGCAGGCGCCAGGAAAAGGAAGTCAACCGCAAGTCCGCCGTGCGCAAGCTGCGCCTTCCGGGCAAGCTTTCCGATTGCACGCAGAACGCGGCCGGCGGCACCGAACTCTTCATCGTCGAGGGCGATTCGGCCGGCGGCTCCGCCAAGCAGGCCCGCGATCGGGCCAGCCAGGCAGTGCTTCCCCTGCGCGGCAAGATCCTCAACGTCGCCAGCGCCGGCCATGACAAGCTGACCGCCAATCAGACGATCGCCGACCTCGTCCAGGCGCTCGGCTGCGGCACGCGCAACAAATACCGTGACGAGGATCTGCGCTACGACCGCGTGATCATCATGACCGACGCCGATGTCGACGGCGCCCACATCGCGGCGTTGCTCATCACCTTCTTCTACCAGGAGATGCCGCAGCTCATCAAAGGCGGCCACCTCTTCATGGCCGTGCCGCCGCTCTACAAGATCACCCAGGGCGGCAAGACGATGTATGCCCGCGACGACGCCCACAAGGACGAACTCCTTCGGACCGAATTCACCGGCCGCGGCAAGATCGAGCTTGGCCGCTTCAAGGGGCTGGGCGAGATGATGGCGTCGCAGCTCAAGGAAACGACCATGGACCCGAAGAAGCGGATGCTGCTGCGTGTCGAGATCGGCGATGCCCAGGAGGAGACCACGAAATCCGCCGTGGATGCGCTGATGGGCACCAAGCCCGAGGCGCGGTTCCGCTTCATCCAGGAGCGCGCCGAATTCGTCGAGGAGCTCGACATCTGACCTCGATCAGCCTCGCTGAGGGCTGCCGGTAGCCAGGGCGGGAGGTTGCGCCATCACCAAGACCATCTTGAAGATCGCACTGGTGCTGGCGCTGGGCTACGGCCTGGTCGTGGCGCTGATGTATTATGCCCAGCGTGGGCTGCTCTATCCGGGCGCGAGCCTTGCCGGCGCCGCGCCGCGTACCGCGCCCTGGGGCAAGTCCGCCCGCATTCGCACCGAGGACGGCGAAATCCTCTACGCGCTTCATGCCCGCGCTTCCGTCGGCGCGCCCACGGTTCTCTACTTCCACGGCAATGCGGACCGGGTGACCAACTATGCCTTCCTGGCCGAAGGGCTGGCCGCCCGTGGCATCGGCCTGCTCGCGGTCTCCTATCGCGGCTTCACCGGTTCGTCCGGCAGCCCGACCGAGGCCGGCCTGCTCCTGGACGGGTTGGCGGCTTACGATTGGCTCGCTTCCAACACCAGCGGCCCCATCATCGCGCTTGGCCAGTCGCTGGGCAGCGCAGTCGCGATCCATCTGGGGCGCGAGCGGCCCGAACTCGACGGCCTCATCCTGGTATCGGCCTTCGATTCCATCGTCGGTCTGGCATCGGGGATCTATTTTTTCCTCCCCGTCCGGCCGTTCCTCAAGGACACCTTCCGCGCGGACCGATGGATCGCGGATGTCGGCCAGCCGAAACTTTTCGTCCATGGCGAGCGGGATGCCGTCGTCCCCATCCGGCATGGCAGGAACATCTTCGAACTGGCGCCGGAGCCCCGCCAGATGCGGCTGTTCGAATCCCGTGGCCACAACGATATCTGGACCGACGAACTGATGGACGATGTCGCTGCCTTTATCCGCGCCCTGCCGGGACGGGATTGAGGGAACGAACGCCTCCTGAAGTCATTTCCGAAACGCTGACCCCAGCAACACGAAAAGGACATTCAGATGCGTAACGCCCTCATCGCCCTCTCGGCCCTCGTCTTCCTGCCCACCGCCGCACTCGCCCAGCCGCCGGCGGACGCCATGCCCTTGTCGGAAATCCTCGCCTCGATCGAGAGCGAGGCCGATTTCAGCCATTTCGACGACGTCGACTGGGATGATGACGGCTATTGGGAGATCGAATACTACCGCGCCGACGGCGCCAAGGTCGATGTCGACATTGACCCGGTGAGCGGTCAGCCCCGCTGATCAGGCGGCCGCGATCGCCAGCGCGTGGCCCCGCGCATTGTCTCTGAGGGCGTCCAGATGGATTTCCTTCAGAAGCCTGGCGAGTTCCTGATGCGCTTCCCCCGGTCCGCTCTGGCCGGGGGTCGCCCCGATCTCCTTCAGCATCATCCAGCTGACTTCCTGCGCGCCGGCCAGACGACGCCCATTGGCGACGTCGCGCCAGATCTTCAGCGCGGACAGGATCACGCCATGCGTTGCATCCGCCAGTCCCGACGCGCGCAACAGCGCCGCGATGGCGACGTCGCGCCCTGATGCCAGCAACGACCGCACCCGCTCCTCGCCTTTGCCCGACAGCGCCACGAGCGCGGTCCCGAAAAAATCGATCTTGCCATTGGCGACCGCCCGGATCAGGAAGCCGGCCGTCAGATCGCCCCTGAGACGCAGATGCTCGACCAGCGCCGCCAGTTCGTCTTCCGGCGTTGCCTCGATCAGCGTCACCGAAGCGCGCACGCAGGCGGCCCGGGTGATGCGCTCGGCCCTGCGTTCACCCATCAGCGCCAGCACCAGCGGCGCGCTGCGCAAAGCCTCGCCCAGCTTCACCAGCAGCATGTGTCGGCAGTCGGCGGGCAGCCGCGGATCGGCGATCAGCGCTTCGCGCAGTATCGCCGAATCGCCGTGACGCTCCACCATCCGGCGAAAGCTCAGATTGGCGATCCTCGCGCCAGAATTCTGCAGCAGTTCCAGGCAGGCGCCCTCCTCGCCGACTTCGGCAAGCGCGGCAGACACCGCCATGGAGACCTGGGCCCGCATGGCCACGAAGCGCTGGACGTCGCCGTCGCCGCCCGCCACGCGGTCGATCAGATCGAGATCGGTAAGCAGCGGCGAACGAACGAGAACGAGCGAGGCCACCTCCTTCTGGTCCTGGGCAAGGCCCGCCACGATCTGCGCCGGCGCGTGGGGGCTGAGGCAGAACACCTCCGCCATTGCGAGCCGCACCTTCTCGGAGGGATCGTCGAGGAGCAGCGTCAGCGCGGCCTCGGCTTCGCAGCGATCCTCGAAGCGTATATCGTTGCCCAGATAGGCCCGCGCGAGGGCGGCCGCCGCAACCGAGCGCTCCGCCACCTTGGCGTGGTTGACCCATTTGAGAAAGTGACTGATGACCATTGAACGCCGTCCCCGAAACCTAGGGCGAGACTGGCCCAAAATGGTTTACGAACGGTTCACCATGTTTATTAAGCCCTTGGAAGCGAGCCGTTTTGGCCGCGCTCGGCGCTGACGGGAGGAGGAGCGATGCCTGGCCTTTACCTTGAGGAATTCGAACTCGGAATGGTCATTCGCCACCCCATCCGGCGAACGGTGACGGAGACGGACAACATCCTTTTCTCCACCATGACCATGAATCCGCAGCCGCTTCACATCGATTTCGACTTCGCAGCGAAATCGGAATGGGGAAAGCCGCTTTTCAACTCGCTGTTCACGCTCGGCCTGATGGTCGGCATCTCCGTGCACGACACCACGCTCGGCACCACCGTGGCCAATCTCGGCATGAAGGAGACTGTGTTTCCGAATCCCCTCTTCCACGGCGACACCGTACGGGTGGAAACCGAGGTGAAGGGCGTGCGCGAATCGAAATCCAGGCCCGATCGCGGCATCGTCGACCTCGAGCACCGCGCCTTCAACCAGGACGACGTGCTGGTTGCCCGATGCCTGCGCCAGGCCATGATCATGAAGAAGCCCGTCTGATGCGTTCGCTGCTTTTTGTTCCCGCCGATTCCGAACGGAAGCTCGAAAAGGGCCTCGAATCGGGCGCCGACATTCTGATCGTCGATCTCGAGGACTCCGTCTCGGCCGCCAACAAGCGCGCCGCGCGCGAGATGGCGGCGGCCTTCATCGCTGGCCGGGATCGAGCGAGCGCCCCTGCCCTTTATGTCCGGGTCAACGATCTCGCGACCGGGCTCACCGACGACGATCTGGCCGCCGTCATCGCCGCTCGGCTGCGCGGCGTCATGCTGCCCAAATCCGGCGGCATCGACGATGTGCGTCGGCTGGCGGTCAAGCTCAGGGTTCATGAGGCCCGTGCGGGGATCGAGGACGGCGCGACCCGCATCATCCCGCTCGTTACCGAGACGGCTGCCGGCGTGCTCAATGCGGCCACCTACGCCACGGGCGAGCCCCGCATGGAAGCTCTGACATGGGGCGCGGAGGATCTGTCGGCGGCGATCGGCGCGCAGGCGACCCGCGATGCGGATGGCCGGCTGACCGATGTCTTTCGTCTGGCCCGCGCCACGACCATCCTCGCCGCCTCGGCTGCCGAAGTGCCGGCCATCGACACCGTCTTTCCCGATTTCCGCGATCTCGACGCCTTCCGGCGGTCCTGCGAGGAGGCCGTGCGCGACGGCTTTGCCGGCTGCATGGCGATTCACCCGGCGCAGGTGCCGATCATCAATGAGGTCTTCTCGCCCTCGCCCGAGGCCATCGCCGAGGCGGAAGGCATCGTGGCGGCCTTCGCGGCGGAGGGAAATCCCGGCGTCGTGGCGATTTCCGGCAAGATGTTCGACCGGCCGCATCTGCGGCGGGCCGAAAACCTCCTCAGCCGTGCCGGGAAAAGCGCCGGCGCGTGAAGCCTACTCGCCTTTCCATTGGGGCCGGATCATCTCGAATACCTCGCTGATGGAGGCATATTCGCGATAGCCGAGCCGCGAGACCGTGCCGGCCTTCACGATGTCGAACAGGCCGTCCGTCAGCGCCTCGTCCTTGATGTGGATGCCGACCACCTCGCCGAATACCACGATGCTGCCACCAGGCTTCCCGTCGAGCCCTTTGGGATGATGGATTTCCGTCATCCTGCATTCGAGCGCGGCCAGCGCCTCGCCCACGCGCGGCGGGGCGACGAGCTTGCTGGCCACCGGCGTCAGGCCGGCGCGTTCGAATTCCGAGACGCCGCGCGGCGCGTCGATGCCGGTCATGTTCATCTGCTCGGCAAGATCGCGTCCGACCAGATTTGCGACGAATTCTCCGGTCTCGCGGATGAAGGACAGGCTGTCCTTCTCGCCCTCCGAGGCGAACATCACCATGTGCGGATGCGAGCCGATCGCGTTGAAGAAGGAATAGGGCGCGAGGTTGAGCGACCCATCCCTCGCGATGCTCGATATCCATCCGATCGGCCGCGGCGCGACGAGCGCCTTGAAGGGGTCGTGGGGAAGGCCGTGGCCGTTTTTCGGCTCGTAGAACATGGCTCAGCCCTCCCAGGGACCGGAATAGTCGCTGGTGAGCGTCGCGGGGTCGGGCCGCGGGCGGTCGGGCAGTTCTCCCTCATGCCGGCCGATATGGATGAAGCCCACCGCGCTCTCATGTGGTGCCAGGCCGAGAAGGGCGAGGCCTTCCCGGTCCTCTGAATACCAGTTGGTGATCCAGTTCGTGCGGTAACCCAGCGCGTTGGCAGCGATCATCAGGTTCATCGCCGCCGCCGCCCCCGACAGGAGCATTTCCCATTGCGGTATCTTGGGGTTTTCCCGGGCTACGGAGACCACGCCGATGACGAGCGGCGCGCGCGAGAACCGCGTCCGCTCTTTCTCCAGCCGCATTTCGGGCAGTGGTCCTTCGCGCTTCTCGGCCAGCTCCGCCAGCATCTCGCCAATCTTCACGCGCGCATCGCCGCGATACAGGATGAAGCGCCACGGCGCGAGCCGGCCGTGATCGGGAACCCGCGTCGCGACCTTCAGCATCGTGGCGATCTCGTCGTCGCTGGGCGCTGGACCCGTCATCTCGTCGATTGGCGCGGATCGTCGCGACAGCATGAAATCAAGCACGGTATGGGACAAATCTGGCTTCCTTGTCGTCTTGTTGGGAGAGAGTGTGCCGGGCGGGCGATGGCGTAATGGGTGCTGGCTGCCGACAGGACTTGAAAATGCCACCAGCTTGCGCTTCAAGGCAAGCATGCGTTTGGCCCTGCCTTTCCTGCTGAAGATCGTGTGTGCCGTGGTCCTCCTCCTTGGAGCGGGGCAGATGGCGCTCGCCCAGTCCTTCGGTGATTCGACCCCGCAGTTCCACTTGCCGTCGATCCAGCCCTATGCGCCGCCCACGATCGAATCGCCGCTGTCGACCATTGGCGGCGGGCAGCTTTCGGTCTCGGCGCATCTCACCGAGGAATCGCCGGCGCTGGATCGCGGCCTGGTCTGGCGCATCTTCAAGCCGGAGGCCGGCCCCGACGGCCGTCTGCCGCTCGTCGCCTCGGCGCAGGGTGGAACAGGCGTCTTCGATCTCGAGCCCGGCAGCTATCTGGTCCATGCCTCCTTCGGCCGCGCCGGCGCCACCAAGCGCATCCGCATCGGCAATGGCGTGGTCAGCGAATCGCTGGTGCTGGAAGCCGGCGGGCTGAAGCTGGACGCCGTGCTGTCGGGCGGGGTGCGCATTCCGCCGAACCGGCTGCGCTTCTCGATCTATGAGGCGTCGGCCGATGCCGTGGGCGAACGCGCGCTGATCGTTCCCGACGTCAGCCCGAACACTGTCGTCAGGCTCAATGCCGGCATCTACCACGTCGTCTCGACCTATGGCAGCGTCAACGCGGTGATCCGCTCCGACATCCGTGTCGAGGCGGGCAAGCTGACCGAGGCGATGGTGGAGCACAAGGCCGCCGAGGTCACCATGAAGCTGGTGCGGGATACCGGGGGCGAGGCAATTGCCGATACCTCCTGGTCGGTCCTCACCGAATCCGGCGACATCGTGCGCGAGAGTGTCGGCGCCTTCGCCTCGATGGTCCTGGCCGAGGGCAACTACGCCGTCGTCGCAAAGAACCGCGACCGGCTCTACCAGCGCGAGTTCACGGTCGAAGCCGGCCGCAACCGAGATGTGGAAGTGCTGGCCGCCGAGGCCGAGAACTAGCGGCCGCGAAGTTGCCTCGCGGGCGACGCCCGCTCCGGCCTGCCATATCCTCCGTATCGCGCGCGCAGCCTGCATGGGCGCTCAATAGCCACCGAGCTCGCGATCGCCCTTTTCGAGGATCAGCGGAATGATCAGATCCTCTTCATCGTCGAGGTGCCGGGCCAGCATGGCCACGAGTCGCTCGTTCTCGTTGGCATAGGCGTCGGCGGCAAAACGCTGCGCGTCGTCGTCGCCCGCGAGCGCCTGGATGAAGGCGTTGGCCGTGCCCGCATTGCGCTCGAGCGCGTCATGGATCAGGTGATGATCCGAATCGAGAATGTCGAAGCCGCGCTTCAGCCCCGTCTCGACACGAGCGAAGACCGGAAAATAATGCTGGTCCTCGACATTGTGGTGCCCGTCGAGGTGGCCGAGAAAATAGTTCAGCCGCGGCGCGAAGAACTGCGCGAATTCCGTCGCCGTTGATCGACCCTCGCGATAGTCGGCGATCGACCCGGTGAGGATGCCGCCGAGTTCGCGGAACATGTCGTGTCGCTGCAGCCACATGCGCGCCATCCCGTGCACGTTGGGATGGGCTTCCCAGCTGTCGCGCGGATATTTGGCGACGAGGTAGCGCAGATCCTCCGGCAGGCCCGAACGCTGTTCGAGCGTGAGGATGTCTTGTATCTGGGAAGGCAAGGCGGACTCCAGGGCGAGGTTGTGCGCTGGAGATAGGCCTGCCCGGCTCGCCTGCCAACCCTGGCCCCATTGACGAACCGTTCAGCTATCCCTTCCGTCCGGCGATTGCGGCAGCCCGTCCGCGATCTCGTAATAGTCGCCTTTGTCGGCCACGAAGATATGGCCAGTGGCCTCGAGCCCCGACGGGAGGTCGAAGCTGCCGGCCATCACGGAGGTTCGCGGCGAACGCGAATCCTTCCAGAACAGCGCCGACCCGCACACGCGGCAGAAGCCGCGCCGGGCAAAATCGGAGGCCGAGAACCAGGTGAGATGGTCTTCGCCCTCCACCCGCAGATGGTCGTCGTCCACGTCTGTTGCCGCGTAGTGATGCCCGCTCTGGCGGCGGCACTGCGAACAATGGCAATAGACCACGCCGCGAAGGACGCCTTCCGTTTCGTATCGCACTGCCCCGCAAAGACAGCCGCCCGTGTTGCGCTGCATCGTCCAACCTCCTGCTATGATGCTGGCAGGTTCGCACATTGCCCCGCCATCGTGGAATCCCGAATACTGAAGCCAGGATTCAACCCGATTGAGCCTAAACTCCGGAACGAATCCGACTTTTCGACGTTTTCCGGCCGGCACAGAGGGGCATATGCATTGAACTTGCGACTGGCCTGGCGGATCGGTCTGGCATTTGTGATCGTTGGCATACTTGCCATCGTCGCGCTCAATCTCGCGCCCGAACGGCGCGACCTGCGGGAACCGATCCCGCATCTTCATGCGGTTTCCGATCCTCAGTTCCTGCGCACCATGGAAGGCATCTTCAGCGGCAATCTGCGCGGGGGCCACGAGATCGACACGCTGCTCAACGGCGTCGAGATCTTTCCTGCCATGCTCGAGTCCATCCGCGCGGCCACCGACACGCTGAACTTCGAGACCTTCGTCTACTGGTCCGGCGAGATCGCGGAGGAATTCGCCAACGAAATGGCCGCCGCCGCCCGCCGCGGCGTCGAGGTGCGGGTGCTAATCGACTGGGCCGGCTCCATCCCCTTCGAGCAGCGGCTGATCGACATCATGGAAGAGGCCGGTGTTTTGGTGCACCGGTTCCGGCCCATCCGCTGGTACACGATCGACCGGGTCAACAACCGCACCCACCGCAAGATCCTGCTGGTCGACGGCAATATCGGCTTCACCGGCGGCGTCGGCATCGGCGACGAGTGGCTGGGCGACGCGCGCGCGCCCGACGAATATCGGGAGAACCATTACCGCATCACGGGCCCGGCCGTGGCACAGCTGCAGGCCGCCTTCGCCGAGAACTGGCTCGAGGCGACCGGCGAGGTGCTGCAAGGCGAGCGCTTCTATCCGGAGCAGCCGACCGACGGCGAGATCACAGCCCAGCTCGTGAAATCGTCACCGCGCGGCGGCTCGCGCTCGATGCACCAGATGCTCTTGATGTCGCTGGCGTCTGCCACGCAGAACATCCGCATCGGCATGGCCTATTTCGTGCCCGACGACATCGCCATCGGCCAGTTGGTGGATGCGGCAGAGCGCGGCGTGGAAATCGACATCATCCTGCCCGGCCCGCACATCTCCAAGGAGACCGTGCGTCATGGCTCGCGTTATTTCTGGGGCGATCTGCTTGCGGCCGGCATCCGCATCCACGAGTTCCAGCCGACCATGTACCATGCCAAGCTCTTCATCGTGGACGAGGACTGGGTGTCGATCGGCTCGGCCAATTTCGACGAGCGTTCCTTCCGCCTCAACGACGAGGCCAATCTCAACATCTACGACCGCGACTTCGCGCTCCAGCAGATCGAAATTTTCGAGGAAGACTTGGCGCGCTCCAGGCTGATCACTCTGGAGGAGTGGGAGAACAGGCCGTGGCGCCAGAAGTTCCTCGACTGGGTCGCGAGCCACCTCCGGACCCAGCTCTGATCAGGGGCGACGTCACATGTTCAGGACGTATGCCGAGGCCAACCAGTCGGCCCGGAATGCGCCTCAGGAGCGGGAAACGCGCAAGAAGCCGTACCGGCAGGGGCGGTTTGAGGCTTTGTCCCCGCTGCGCCAGCACCGGCGCCAGAAGGCGGTTGTGGGCCAGAACCTGCGCCGCCTGGGTGAGGCGGGTCGGGAAAATGCGCCGCCTCTCGATGGCGGCAAGATGGTCGCCGGAGAGCGACCCTTCCGTCAGCGGCCCGGCGAGAATGTTGGCCGCGGCCACCGCGTCCTGGATCGCGAGATTGATGCCCACGCCGCCAACCGGCGACATCGCGTGTGCGGCGTCGCCGATGCACAGCAAGCCCGGCCGCCACCAGCGTCTCAGTCGATCGACCGAGACCGAGAGCAGGCTCACGTCGTCGAAGCTGGCCAGCGCCTCCGCCCTTTCGGCCTCGAACGGCAGGAGAGCCCCCACATCGCTGCGGAACGCCTCGATGCCGCGGGCGCGCACCGCCTCCGCCGCTCCCTTCGGGATCACGTAGGCGCACTGCCAATAGTCGCCGCGGTAGATGCGCACCATGAGGCGGCCGGGGTCGAAGCGGCCGGCGGACTCCTCGGTGTCTTCCGGCTTTCGTGGCAGCCGGAACCAGAGCACGTCGATGGGCGCACCGAGTTCTTCCACCTCGAGCGCCGCCGCCTTGCGCATGTCAGAGCGTCGCCCGTCCGCGCCGACGACCAGCCGGGCCCTGATCTCCAGGGGACCATCCGGCCCTTCGGCGGTGACGCCCACGACTGACCCGCCCTCGTTGATGAGGCCTGTTGCCCTGGTGCTCATGAGGCAGCGGAAGCCGGAATGCCGTTCCCCTTCCCGCTTCAGGAAGTCGAGAAAATCCCACTGTGGCATCATCATGATGTAGGGTGAGTGCACCGGCAGGTGGGACATGTCCGCCACCGGCGTCTCGCTGGCGCCGATGCCGGCGGACATCTGGTGCACCTTCTGATGCGGCAAGCGTTGTAGGCCCTCGAAGAGGTCCAGCTCGTGCATCACCTCGAGGGTGGAGGGATGCAGCGTGTCGCCGCGGAAATCGCGCAGGAAGTCCGCATGTTTCTCGAGCACCAGCACGCTGGCACCGGCCCGGGCCAGCAGCATGCCGAGCATCATGCCGGCCGGCCCACCGCCCGCGATCGCGCAATCGGCGGTGAGCCTCGCGCTCATCGAGCGCCCCGCCCGGTCAGCCGTTGACTGCCTTCTTCTCCGGCTGGTTCGCATGGGCCTTCTTCAGCAGGCCCGACAGGAGGAAGGAGAGCTCCAGCGCCTGGTCTGCATTGAGGCGCGGGTCGCAATGGGTGTGGTAGCGGTCCTGCAATTCGTCGTCGCGAATGGCGCGTGCGCCGCCCGTGCACTCGGTGACGTTCTTGCCCGTCATCTCGATATGGATGCCGCCGGGATGCGAACCTTCCGCGCGGTGGACATCGAAGAAGGTCTCCACCTCACTCAGGATGCGGTCGAAGGGCCGCGTCTTGTAGCCCGCCGCGGTGATCGTGTTGCCGTGCATCGGATCGCACGACCACACCACCTTGCGGCCTTCCTTCTGCACCGCGCGCACCAGTTGCGGCAGGTGCTCGGCCACCTTCTCGTGCCCGAAGCGCGCGATCAGCGTCAGGCGTCCCGCCTCGTTGTCGGGGTTCAGGATGTCGATCAGCCTGATGAGGCCGTCCGGCGTCATCGACGGGCCGCATTTCAGGCCGAGCGGGTTCTTGATGCCGCGGCAATATTCGACATGCGCCTGCTCGGGCTGGCGCGTGCGGTCGCCGATCCAGATCATGTGGCCGGAGGTCGCGTACCAGTCGCCCGACGTCGAATCGACGCGCGTCAGCGCCTCCTCGTAGCCGAGCAGCAGCGCCTCGTGGCTCGTGTAGAAATCGGTCTCGCGCAGCGAGGCATGGCCTTCTGAGGTGATGCCGATCGCCTTCATGAAGTTGATCGTCTCGGTGATGTGGCTCGCCAGTTCCTGGTAGCGTTCGGCCTGCGGGCTGTCGGAGACGAAACCGAGCATCCACTGATGCACGTTGTCGAGGCTCGCGTAACCACCCTGCGCGAAGGCGCGCAAGAGGTTGAGAGTGGCGGCCGACTGGCGGTAGGCCATGCGCTGGCGCGCCGGATCGGGCGTGCGGGAGGCCTCGTCGAACTCGATCCCGTTGATGATGTCGCCGCGATAGGACGGCAGCGTGATGCCGTCCTTGGTCTCGCTGTCCGACGAGCGCGGCTTGGCGAACTGTCCGGCGATGCGGCCGACCTTCACCACGGGCTGCGCGCCGGCATAGGTCAGCACGACCGCCATCTGGAGGAAGACACGGAAGAAGTCGCGAATATTGTCGGCGCCGTGCTCGGCGAAGCTTTCCGCGCAGTCGCCGCCCTGCAGCAGGAACGCCTGGCCCTCGGCCACGGTCGCGAGCTGCTTCTTCAGCTTGCGCGCCTCGCCGGCAAAGACGAGCGGCGGATAGCTGGCCAGCTGCTTCTCCGTTGCGGCCACGGCATCCTGGTCGGGATAGGCGGGAACCTGGCTGATCGGCTTGCCGCGCCAGGAATTCGGAGACCACTTCGTCATTGTCTTGTCCAACTTTCAGCAGTTTTGGGCGTTCCGCGCCCCAAAAGACGTCCGCTCATCGCGGACGCGGCTCCCATACACCAAGGGAGACACCTATTCTACCCTGACCGACCGACCTGGACGAAGCGAATTCCGCCTTTGGCGGCCAGAAGCGCATCGAAACGCGCCGCCAGCTCCGCCCCGAGCGCGACCGCGCGCGGGTAGATCGGCGCGTCCCGGTCGGCATGCACGGGCAGATCGAACGCGTCCGTCTCCGACAGGAACCGCGCCAGCCCCCCTTCCCCGTGCTCGTTCAGAAAGCCGAGCATCACCGCATCGAGATAGCTCTGGAGGATCGTCGGCGGCGCGCGGTTGACCGGCAGATCCTCTTCGGCCACGTAAAGCCAGATCGGGCAATCGGCCGGCAGTTCTTGCCCGAGTTCCAGCCTGCCGGGATCGATCGCCACCCGCCGGTAGCGGGCCTCGCGCGCGTCGATGGCGGCAAGGTTCTCGGCCCGGTCGATGACCAGCAGCCCGTCGCAGCCCGCCCCCTTCTCCTCGCGCACCGTAAGCAGCGCTGCGGGAAAGCCAGGCATGTCGGGCCGTGGCCGCCAGCTGCGGCGCCAGCCATTGAGCCGCGCCGGCACGGCATGCACGATCTCCGTGCGGTGGGTCGCGCGACAGACCAGCGAGCCGTAGCCGAAATAGGCGACCTGCCCCTTTGCCGCGGGCGGAAGATTGGCGAGAGCATCGACGGGATTTTGCATGCGGCGCATGCTATCCGGCCGGCGCCGCGAGGCAAGGGTCCGCCTATTGACTTTGACGTTAACGTCAATGCTACGCTCGACCCGTCACTTCACCATCGGGACGGCATCGACATGGGCGGACGAGCGGCAACGAGACCTTCGCAGCGCGCGGCAGCGCCTCTTTCCACCCTGCCCGGCATCGAGCGGCAGAAGATCGCCTTTCGCGCCGCCGACGGCTTTCCGCTCTCCGGCACGCTCTTTTCGGGGAGCGGCGACGGGCCGCTGGTCCTGATCTCCTCGGCCACCGCCGTGCCGCAGCGCCTCTATTTCGGCTTCGCCGCGCATTTGGTTGAGCGCGGCGCCAGGGCCGTCCTCACCTATGATTACCGTGCCACGGGGGCTTCGCCCGCCCCGTCGGCCTGGCGCCGGCGCATCTCGATGAAGGACTGGGCGCTCCTCGACTTCCCCGCCGCCGCGGCCGCGCTGGAGACCGTCGCCCCCGGACACGCCATGGCGGGCATCGGCCAGTCGTTCGGCGGACAGGCACTCGGCCTCTCCGGCATCTCGGACCGTTTCCATCGCTACGCCATCGTGGCCAGCATGTCGGGCGCCAGGCGCCTGCTGGACGATCCCTGGGTGTGGCCGCGCATGAACCTGCTTGGCGTGCCGACCGCCATCGCGCTGGGCCGCATCCCCTCCTGGATGGGCATCGGCGAGGAACTCCCCGGCAGCGTCTTCCGCGACTGGGCGCGCTGGTGCCGGATGAGGAACTACTTTTTCGACGACCCTAATCTGCCCGAGACCGCGAATTTCGCGCAGGTCCGCATTCCGCTCCTCTCGCTCGGCATGCTGGACGATCCGTGGGGAACGCCGCGCGCCGTCGCCCATCTCCTGGAGCGCTACGGGAACGCCGACATCACCGAGCGCTGGTTCGGCCCCGAACATGTCGGTGGCCATCCGGTCGGTCACCTGGGCTTCTTCCGCTCGCGCTTTTCGCACACCCTGTGGCCCGCGCTCGGCGAGTGGCTCCTGAGCGGCAGGCAACCCGCGATCGGCACCACGCGCGCCGAAATCCCGGTCAGTCGACGCGCTTCCCGTTCCTGATCCGGTAGCTCGGCTGGTACATGGTGACCAGTTCCTCGGCAGCCGAGGGGTGGACCGCCATCGTGCGGTCGAAATCGTCCTTGGTGAGCTGCGCCTTGAGCGAGATCGCCAGCAGCTGCGCCATCTCGCCCGCATCGGGACCCAGCACATGCGCGCCGACCACGCGCCGGCTCTCGGCCTCGACCACCAGCTTCATCAGCATGCGCTCCTGGCGGCCTGACAGCGTGTGGCGCATGGGCCGGAAGCTCGCCCGGTAGATCTCCACCTCGGCAAATTCGTGCGCCGCATCCTCTTCCGACAGGCCGACCGTCCCGATCTCCGGCTGCGAGAAGACGGCGGTGGCGATCATGTCGTGATCGGGCGATGTCGGCTTGTCGCGATAGAGCGTGTCGATCAGGCACATCGCCTCGTGGATCGCCACCGGCGTCAGCTGCACCCGGTTGGTGACGTCGCCGATGGCAAAGATGTTGTCGACATTGGTCCGCGAATGCTCGTCCACGATGATCTCGCCGACGCTGCCGGTCGCGACCCCCGCTTCTTCCAGCCCCAGCCCGTCCGTGTTCGGCTTGCGGCCGATGGCCAGCATCACCTGATCGACGGTCATCGTCGTGTCGTTCGAAAGATGGGCATCGAATCGGCCGTCCCCGCGCTTCTCGATGCGCGAGAATATCGTGTGGCAGAGAATGCGGATGCCCTTGGCCTCCATCGCCTCGTGCAGCGAGGAGCGCAGATCGTTGTCGAAACGACCAAGGATTTCCTTGCCGCGATAGACCAGCGTCGTCTCGACCCCGAGACCGTGGAAGATGTTGGCGAACTCCACGGCAATGTAGCCGCCGCCTGCGATGACGATGCTCCGCGGCAGTTCCTTGAGCTCGAACGCCTCGTTGGAGGTGATGCACAATTCGTGGCCGGGCAACGCCTCGTGCGGGTTCGGCCGGCCCCCCGTGGCGACCAGGATCCTCTCGGCGGTGACCACGCGATCCTCGCCGACGAGACGGATCTCGTGCTTGCCCTCCAGCACCGCGCGGCTTTCGATGATCTCGGCGCCCGCCTTGTCGAGGCCCGCCCTGTAGAGCCCTTCCAGCCGCGCGATCTCGCGGTCCTTGTTGGCCTTTAGCGTCGTCCAGTCGAACCGCGTCTCGCCCACGCTCCAGCCATAACCGGCCGCATCCTCGAAATGCTCGGGGAACTGGGACGCATAGACGAACAGTTTCTTGGGCACGCAGCCGCGGATCACGCAGGTGCCGCCGAAGCGGTATTCCTCCGCGATCGCCACGCGCTTGCCGAGCGAAGCCGCGAGCCGGCCGGCGCGCACGCCACCCGATCCGCCGCCGATCACGAACAGATCATAGTCGTAGTCGGCCATTCTTCGTCCCATCGCTGCGGGTTGGTAAGGGCGGGTGCACGGTCTCGCTCGCCCGGCGGCGCGGCCGCCGCCTGCGGGGCGTCAGACCGTCTATTGCTGCTGCGGCATGTCCAAGTTGAGCTCGACATCGGTATCGATGTCGCGGTCGACCTGTTCCTGCAGCGCGCTGCCGACGCCCTGCGAGAGGTCGCGCGCGATCCCGTTCTGCCAGATCTCGGCGGCGCGGAAGACTTCCTGCGTCATCTCCGGCCCGACCTCGAGCAGCTTGCGGCCGGCGGGCGAGGAATAGAATTCCGCCAGCTGGTTCAGCTCTTCCTCGGAGAAGTTGCGCGCATAGGTCAGTGCCGCCTCGCGCTCCAGGTCGACGCGCCGCGGGGCCAGCGCGATCGCCTGCTCGTCCACGGTGCGGTTGATCACGCTCACCAGGTCGGGATTGTTCGAGATCAGCGTGTTCTTCAGCTCGATCGCGGCCTCGGGCAGGATCAGGTCGAAACCTTCCGTCGAACGCATCGCCGAGATCGCGGCGCGCGCGGCCCTGAGATGGGTGTCGGAAATCTCCTGTGCGGCCGCCGGATAGGCCATCGCAGCGAAGCCGAGAGCGGTTGCGGCTGCCAGGGTGCGGCGAAGCCTCGTGCTGAGGGTCATGATGATCGAACTCCTTCTTTAGCGGTTCGAATGCAGTTCAGTGATTCCGGAAGGCCCCGCCAGTATGGCCAGATCGGCAAGGTCGATGAAAAGACCGTGCTCGACCACGCCGGGTATGGAAAGAAGGGCGCTGGAAAGCGCTCTTGGATCGGGAATGCGGCCAAAAGATGCGTCGACGATCTGGTGCCCGCCATCGGTGACAAAGGCCTTTCCGCCGGCCTGGCGAATGGCCAGCGGCCCCGACAGGCCGAGCGCGCCGGCCGCCGACTCGATCGCCGCGATCGTGGCGCGCAGCCCGAATTCATTGACCTCGATGGGCAGCGGAAAGCGCCCGACCGTTTCGACCTTCTTGGACTCGTCGGCGATCACGATCATGCGGCGCGAGGCCGCCGCCACGATCTTCTCGCGCAGAAGCGCCCCGCCCCCGCCCTTGACCAGCACCAGGCCGGGACCGACCTCGTCGGCGCCGTCGATGGTGAGGTCGAGCCGGGGTTCCTCGTCGAGGCTCGCCAGCCTGACGCCGAGTTCACGGCAGAGCGCGGCGGTGCGTTCGGAGGTCGGCACGCCGATGATGGCGAGCCCGCCCGCCACCTTCTCGGCCAGGAGCCGCACGAAGGCCTCCGCGGTCGAGCCGGTCCCGATGCCGAGCTTCATTCCGTCTTCGACATGCGCGAGCGCGGCTCTCGCCGCCTCGGTCTTTAATGCTGCTGCGTCCATGACCGCCCGGATCGTGTGATTTGATGCGAGCCTCTAGCATTTTTGGCGCACTTCGCAAACGCCCACCGCTCGCCGGAGAACCCGGCCCGCAAACGCGCCGCGGCATGGGGCGCACGATCGGAAGAAAGGGTGGTGGTCTGGAGCGGGTAGCGGGAATCGAACCCGCATATTCAGCTTGGAAGGCTGCTGCTCTACCATTGAGCTATACCCGCGAAGGGGCCTCGCCTGGCGAGGAATGGTGCGGTCGAGAAGACTCGAACTTCCACGGGTTGCCCCACAGCGACCTCAACGCTGCGCGTCTACCAATTCCGCCACGACCGCACGCAGCTGGATGCCGGCGCTGCCGGCTCGGGGCATGTAGCAAATAGCCCATGGCGAAACAAGTGCATCCGAGCGCCTTTCGTCGCGAATGCCCAAACTGCCGAAAGGCCTTGCTGCCGCGGGCTGGACGCATGGGTTCGAAGGCGCCATATGGGAGGCACGAGGTCAACGAACGACGATGAACATCCGCCCGCAGACCGGCACGATTCTCTTTCCCCGCGACGACGCGGCGGCGGTCGCCTTTGCCCGCGCCGCCGGCCTCACCGCCTATCCCGAAGCCCTCGCCTTGATGGAGGCCCGCGCGCGCGCCATCGCGGAGGGCGACGCCGGCGAGCTCGTCTGGCTGGTCGAGCACCCGCCGCTCTACACCGCCGGCACCAGCGCGCGCCAAAGCGACCTCGTCGAGCCCGGGCGCTTTCCCGTCTTCGATGCCGGGCGCGGCGGGCAATACACCTATCACGGGCCCGGCCAGCGCGTGGCCTATCTCATGCTCGACCTGAAGCGCCGCCGTCAGGACGTGCGCGCCTTCGTCCAGGCGCTCGAGGAATGGATCATCCGCGCGCTCGCCCGTCACGACATCGCCGGCGAACGCCGCGAGACCGGCGTCGGCGTCTGGGTGGAACGGCCCGACGGCCCTGGTGCCGAGAAGATCGCCGCCATCGGCATCCGCCTGCGCCGCTGGGTCTCCTTCCACGGCATCGCGATCAACGTGCGTCCCGATCTGTCCCATTTTGCCGGCATCGTGCCCTGCGGCATCCCCGGCGCCGGCGTGACCAGCCTCGCGGAGCGCGGGGTTGACCTTTCCCTCGCCGAATTCGACCGGTCGCTCAAGGCCGCCTTCGAGGAGGTCTTCGGTCCGGCCACGCCCATCGAGGAAGCCTAGGAGACAAGACCATGCGCAGCCCTGCTTTTGCCCTCCTTCTGTCTGTCGCCCTGGTGGGCGCCGCCCAGGCCCAGCAGCTCTCCGACCAGATCGCGCCGGAAGCCGCCACGGGCACGGCCGCGCGCCAGGCCGTTACCGCCGATACCCGCATGGTCGCCGCCGCCAACCCGCTCGCCGCCGAGGCAGGCCTCGACATATTGCGCGCCGGCGGCAGCGCGGCCGATGCGCTCGTCGCCGTGCAGACGGTGCTGGGCCTGGTCGAACCGCAATCCTCGGGGCTCGGCGGCGGGGCGTTTGCGCTCTGGTACGACGCGCAGACCGGAGAGATCACCACCTATGACGGCCGCGAGACGGCGCCTGCCGCCGCCGGTCCCGACCTCTTCCTCGACGACAATGGCGAACCGCTCGCCTTTTTCGACGCCGTGGTCGGCGGCCGCTCGGTCGGCGTGCCGGGCATTCCGCGCCTCATGCAGGAGATGCATGCAAGTCACGGCCGGCTCGACTGGCCAGGCCTTTTCGATCCCGCCATCGAACTGGCCGAGGCGGGTTTTGCCGTGTCGCCGCGCCTGGCAGGGCTTCTCCAGGAAGAGTTCGGCCGCCTCGATCGCCAGGAAGCCGCCCGCGCCTATTTCTTCGACGAGGCGGGTGCGCCCCGCGCCGAAGGTCATCTTCTGGCCAACCCCGCCTATGCCGATACGCTGCGCGCGCTGGCCGAAGGCGGCGCCGATGCCTTCTATGCCGGGGAAATCGCCGAGGCGATCGTGGCGGCCGTGGAAGGCTTCGAGGACAATCCTGGCCGCCTCTCGCTCGACGACCTCTCGGCCTATGAGGTGATCGAGCGCGAACCCGTCTGCGTCACCTACCGCGCGCACGAGGTCTGCGGCATGGGACCGCCCTCTTCCGGCGGGCTCACCGTCGGCCAGATCCTCATGATGCTCTCGCCTTACGACATCGCCACGCTCGGCCACGACGACCCCACCGCCTGGCGCCTGATCGGCGACGCCACGCGTCTGGCCTTCGCCGATCGCGGCCGCTACATGGCAGATTCCGATTTTGTCGACATGCCAAAGGGCCTTTTGAACGCGGACTATCTGGCCGAGCGTGCCCGACTGCTTGAACGCCCCGACGCCCTGCCCGCCGACGCCGTCTCGCCCGGCGAACCGCCCTGGGACGACGCGACGCTGCGCCTCGACGGCCACGAATTCGAACGCCCCGCCACCACCCATTTCGTCATCGTCGACGATTGGGGCAACATCGCCTCCGTCACCTCCACCATCGAGAGCGCCTTCGGCTCACGGCTGATGGCGGCGGGCTTCCTTCTGAACAACCAGCTCACCGATTTCTCCTTCCGCCCCGATGCCGATGGCGAGGCCGTCGCCAACCGCGTGGAGCCCGGCAAGCGGCCGCGCTCCTCCATGGCCCCCACCATCGTGCTTCAGGACGGCGAGGCGCGCCACGCGCTGGGTTCGCCCGGCGGGGCGACCATCATCCCCTTTGTCGCGCGCACCATTGTGGCGCTGATCGACTGGGAGATGGACATGCAGCAGGCGATCTCCCTGCCGCATGGGGTGAACATGTTCGGCGACTATTTGGTCGAGCAGGGCACGGCGGCCCAACAGGCCGTGCCCGACCTCGAGGCGCTGGGCTTTGCGACCGCCATCCGCCCGCTCACCTCCGGCCTTCAGGGCATCACGATCATTCCGGACGGGCTGATCGGCGGTGCCGATCCGCGCCGTGAAGGCGTGGCCGTGGGCGATTGAGGCCCGGCGTCGCCGCCCTTGGGCCGCGCTTGCCGCTTGATCCCGCGCCCATTCCATGGGAACCGGGGGGACGGTCTTCCTTCAAACGCAAAATGCCCAGCGAGCCCGCCCTTCCCATGCGTCTTGTCGCCCTGATCCTGGCTCTTCTGTTCGCCGCCCCGCTGGCGCGGGCGGAGGGCTTCGTGATCGGGCTGGCCGCGCCGCTTTCCGGCCCCTATGCCATCATCGGCGAGCAGATGCGCCAGGGGGCGGCGGCCGCGCTCGCCAACAGCGGCGCCGAGCTGGTGATCGTCGACGATGCCTGCACGGCCGCCTCCGGCGAGGCCGCCGCCGCCCGCCTCATCGCGCGCGAGGTGGCGGTCGCCGTCGGTTTCGTCTGCACCGAAAGCGTGGAGGCAGCCCTCCCCGCGCTCACTGAAGCCGGCATTCCCGTCATCAGCCCGGTCATCCGCACCGTCTCGCTCACCGACCGGCGCCAGCGCACCGGCTGGCCCTTCTTTCGCCTCGCGCCCCGCGGCGATGCCGAACACGCGGCGGTTGCCCGCATCCTGATCCCACGCTGGCGCGGCGACCTCTACGCGCTGATCGACGACGGCACCATCTATGGCCGCGAGCTCATCGAGAGTTTTCGCCTCGAGGCCGAGACGGCCGGGCTTTCGGCCGTCTTTATCGACACCTACCGCCCGCAGATGGAAAACCAGGTCGCCCTCGTCGGCCGGCTCGCGCGTTCCGGCGCCACCCATGTGCTGGTCGGCGGCGACCGGGAGGATGTCGCCATCATGGCGCGTGACGCCGCCGAGATGGGCCACGATCTGGTGCTGGCCGGCGGCGAGGCCCTGCGTGCGGCCCCCGGCGAGGTGCCGCTTGCCGAAGGCGTGCTGATGGTCGCCCCGCCCGAATGGTCCGAACGCGCGGCGGACGCGACGATCCAGGCGCTGCGCGACGCCGGGATCGAGCCGGACGGCTACGTGCTGCCCGCGCATGCGGCCATGGAAATCGCCGTCATCGCGGCGGCCGCCGCCGAGGATGGCAGCGAGTTGGTTGCCGACGTGCTTTCCGCCCGCGCCTTTCCGACCGTCATCGGCACCGTCGCCTTCGACGCTCAAGGCGACCTCGCCGATTTCGCCTACCGCCTCTACCGTCACGACGGCAGGCAGTTCCTTCCCGTCGAGTAGCCATCATGCCCGCACCCGGACCGAAAAACCTCATCACCGACGTCGCCGGCCTGCGGGTCGGCCAGGTCGAGGATCACGCTTTGCGCTCCGGCGTCACCGTCGTCCTCTGCGACGAACCCGCCGTGGCGGGGTTCGAAGTGATGGGCGGGGCGCCCGGCACGCGTGAGACCGATCTTCTCCACCCCCACAACATGGTCGAGACCGTCAACGCCATCGTGCTGTCGGGCGGTTCGGCCTACGGGCTTGACGCCGCCTCCGGCACACAGGCCTGGCTCCGCGAACAGGGTATCGGCCTGTCCGTGCGCGGCCACATCGTGCCGATCGTGCCGGCCGCCATCCTGTTCGATCTCGTCAATGGCGGCGACAAGGACTGGGGCCGCTACCCGCCCTATCGCGAGATGGGATATGAGGCGGCATCGCGGGCCGGCCTCGATTTCGCGCTGGGCACCGCGGGTGCCGGCACCGGCGCGCTGTCGGCGGGCTTGAAGGGCGGCCTCGGCTCGGCATCGCTGCGCTTAGCCAGCGGCATCACCATCGGCGCGCTCGCCGCCGTCAACCCGGCCGGCTCCGTCACCGTCGGCCAGACCCGCCATTTCTTGGCCGCCCCCTTCGAGATCGGCGACGAATTCGGCGGCCTCGGCCTGCCCTTGCCCTTTCCGCCAGACGCTGCCACCCCGCGCTGGAAATGGCAGGACCCCGCAAGTGCCGGCGCCAACACCACCATCGCCATCATCGCCACCGACGCGAAACTGACCAAGCCCGAAGCCAAGCGCCTGGCGATCGCCGCCCATGACGGCTTCGCCCGCGCCATCTGGCCCGCCCACAGCCCGGTCGACGGCGATCTGGTCTTTGCGCTCGCCACCGGGACCAGCGGGATTACCCCCGACCATTCAGCCGCCATGGACATCTATGCCCATGCGGCGGCGACCATGGCCCGCGCGATTGCGCGGGGGGTGTATGAGGCGCGGGCGGTGGAAGGGGATTTGCTGCCGGCGTGGGGGGAGCGGGGGTGAGGGCAGGTTTCGACCCCACAAGAGACATAACGGCGTTCGTGCGGATTTCTCGGAAGCGGCCGCAGACTCCCGATTGACGCAGCTTCTGACGCTGCGCGCAAACGTGCCGTCGGCCGAGGGCCGGGCATAGCCGGAGCACGCATGCTCCGATCCCAGATCAAGTAGTCGAGCGACTCCCCAAGGCGCCGATGTGGCCATAGTCGACGCCAGCCTCGAAGGCTCGGCTTAGGGTCGCGACCGTGGCGCGTAGCTGGTCCTCAACAGGCGCGTTCACCTCGATGGCCTGCGCAAGCAGTTGGGGATGAATGAAGGCCGTGACGGCGTCGCGCACAACGCTTGCCGCCGTGGACACGTCGCTGACGTGCCATTCTCCCCGGTCGACACCCTGGGCGATCAGCGTCTCGATCAGCCGGGTCATGCGCTGCGCGTAAGCGAGGATCATGTCCGGCCGCTCGACCAGGATGCGCCGGTACAGGTCGTGGATCTCCCTGTCGCCTGTGAACCGCGCACGCTTGCGATGGTGGATGTCGAGAATGATGAGCAGGAGGCGCTCGGCAGCGGGACCCTCCGCGTCCAGCCACTTGCCCGCAAGTTCCTCCTCTTCGTCCATGGCCTCCTGGACGATGGCGTCCATGACCGCGGCCTTGGAGGGAAAGAACCGATAGAGCGCCGCGTGGCTGACCCCCAGCGCTCTGCCGATATCCACCATGTTGGTCTTGCCCTCGCCCAGTCGACGGACGAGCGCGGTCGCAGCCTCGAGAATTGACGCAGGCGAGATGACGTTCTGCTTTTCCGACATGGCAAAAAAATAGGTTCCCACCACCCTCTTGTCAACAAGTTACAAAATACGTAGATTGTAATTTGTAACACTGATCCGTTGATGAAGAGGCAGAAAAATGACCAAGGCCTTCGTAACAGGTGGCACCGGCTTTCTTGGCGGCCGACTGATAAGGATGCTCGTAGCAAGAGGCTGGCAGGTCCGCGCCCTCCACCGATCTCCCGGTGATGCCGCGAAACTGTCAGCATTGGGTGCCCTGCCGGTGCCTGGCGACCTCGACAGTATCGAGGCGCTGTCACACGGGATCGGCGACGCCGAAGTGGTGTTCCACGCCGCGGCCATGTTCAAACTGTGGGGATCGGCAGAAGCGTTCGAGCGGGCGAATGTCGACGGCACGCGCAATGTGCTGGCGGCGGCGAAGGCGCAGGGGGTCAAGCGTTTCGTTCAGATCGGCGCGGGTGCCGTCGTCATGGGGCCGGGAAAGCACATGCGGGGCGTCACCGAAGAGGCACCGTTTTCCTTGCCCCATTGGGCGCCTTACATCGCCAGCAAGGGACGCGCGCAGCAGATGCTGATGGAAGCCGACGATCCTGCCGGCATGCGCACCGCGATCATCCTTCCCCCGATGATCTGGGGCGCCGGCATGCCCATGATCCGGGAGACCATCCACAATGTGAATGCCGGGAGGTTCAGGTGGCCGGGCGGCGGCAAGAGCCTGATGTCCACCGCGCATGTCGAGAACGTGTGCCATGCCGCCGTGCTCGCGGCCGAAAGCTCGACCGGCGGTCGCGCCTATTTCGTGACCGATGGCAAGGATCGAAGCCTGCGCGAGATGATGGGGACCTTGCTTGCCACGCAAGGCGTCGATCCGGGCAACAGGTCAGCCCCCCTCGGCGTGGCCTGGTTCATGGCGACCGTCATGGAGAATGTATGGCGCACCTTCCGCCTCAAGGGCGAGCCGCCGCTGACGCGCCAGATGCTGCGACTGGTCGGCTACGACTTCACTATGTCCGACCGCCGCGCCCGCGACGAACTGGGATATGCTCCGGTCGTCACCTGGGAACAGGGCGTCGAGGAAATGCGGGCGGGAGCTCTCCGGCCATGAATTCAAGATCCGCATCCTCGGACGCTTTCATCTTCTTTCGCGCATGGAGCCGAAAGCCGCTTCGCGTCGCTTCGATTGTCCCGTCCGGGCAGTCGCTTAGCCGATTGATTACCCAGGAGCTTGACGAGAACTGCGGCCCCGTCATTGAACTTGGGCCGGGTACTGGAGTCTTTACGCGTGCCATCATCGCGCGCGGCGTCGCCGAACAGAACCTCGTTCTCGTCGAAACGGGCCGCGAATTCGTCGACATGCTCTCGCGACGCTTCCCGCGGGCGACCGTCCTCGAGGCCGATGCCGCCGAACTCGGAAGTTTCGGCATTCGCGGCCCGGTCGGCGCAGTGGTGAGCGGGCTACCGCTCCTGTCGATGTCAACGAACCAGGTCGAGGCAATTCTGTCAGGCGCGTTCAGGCATCTCTGTTCCGATGGCTTTTTCTACCAATTCACCTACGGGCCCCGTTGCCCCGTCCCTCGGAAAACGCTCCGCCTGCTGGGACTGGAAGCCAGACTGATCGGACGCGCGTTGCTCAACTTCCCACCCGCATCCGTCTACCGGATATCGCGAAAGCAGCTGTAGACAAGCATTGCAGTCCCTTGTCTGGCTCACTGAAAGCCGTCGGTCCGCAAACCACCCCAAATCCGGCCTCCCCCCCTTGCCCCCCACCCCMTCATGTAATAATCAAAGTTACATGAAACGCGACTCCCGCCTCTCCTCCGTCCTCCACGGCCTCCTGCACATGGCCGACCATGACGGCCCGATGACCTCCGAACAGCTCGCCCAATGCATGGGCACGCATCCCGTCGTCGTGCGGCGCACCATGGGCGGGTTGCGCGAGGCGGGGCTGGTGGCGTCGGAACGCGGCCACGCGGGCGGCTGGCGGATCGTCGCCGATCTCAACAAGGTCACGCTGCGCCAGCTGCACGAGGCCCTGGGCGAGCCCGCCATCTTCGCCATCGGCAACCGCAACCAGAGCCCCCAATGCCTGGTCGAGCAGGCCGTCAACGCAACGCTGAACGATGCGTTCGCCGACGCCGAGGCGCTGCTGCTCGAGCGTTTCGCAAGGGTCACGCTCGCCGATCTCGCCGCCGAATTCAGCCGTCGCTTCGCCAACCACAAATCCCGAAAGAAAAATGATGCAGCATGATGTCATCGTCATCGGCGGCTCCTATGCCGGCATGGCCGCCGCCCTCCAGCTCCTGCGCGCGCGCCGCTCCGTGCTCATCGTCGACGCCGGCCAGCGCCGCAACCGCTTCGCCAGCCACTCGCACGGCTTCTTGAGCCAGGACGGCGCCGACCCGGCCGAGATCGCGCGCACCGCCCGGCGCCAGCTCGAGGCCTATCCCACACTCTCCTGGATCGACGGGACGGCCGCGGCCGCCAGCGGCGAAAAGGACGGCTTTTCGGTGAGCCTGGCGGACGGCTCGGGCCACGAAGCACGCCGCCTGCTCTTTGCCACCGGGGTCGCCGACGGCCTGCCCGAAATCGAAGGCCTCCAGGAGCGCTGGGGCAGAAGCGTCTTCCACTGCCCCTATTGCCATGGCTACGAGCTCGACCGGGGCAGGATTGGCGTCATTGCCACCGGCCCGATGTCGATCCACCAGGCGCAGCTCATCCCCGAATGGGGCGAGGTCACCTTTTTCACCAACGAGGCCATCACGCTCGACACCGCCGCCCGCGCCGATCTGGCGGCGCGCCACGTCACGATCGAGGAAATCCCCATCGCCCGCATCGAGGGCCATGCCGAGATCGTCTTGACCGACGGGCGAGAACTCGCCTTCGCCGGCCTCTTCACCGCCCCCCATGCCACCCCCGCCACGCCCATCGCAGAAAATCTAGGCTGCGCGCTGATGGAAACGCCGATGGGCATCCAGATCCGCACCGACGAGGCCAAGGAGACCACCCTGCCCGGCGCGTTTGCCTGCGGTGATGTCGCGAAGATGCCGCATTCGGTGACGCTGGCCGTCGCCGACGGCGCCTGGGCCGGCGCCAACATCCACCGCACGCTGGTCTTTGCCTGAGGCGCGGGGGACGGCGGGCGCGTCCTGTGCTAGCCTCACCTTGGGATTTTTCGAGCTGGAGGCCTGTCATGCGACCGCTATTCACCGCCCTCGCGGCATTCGTTCTCGCCGCCCTCGCCGCGCTTCCCGCCCGCGCGGGCGATGCCGCCACGCTGGAAATTCTCGGCTTTTCGGCCGATGGCGGCATCTTCGCTTTCGAACAATACGGCGTCCAGGACGGTTCCGGCTTTCCCTATGCCGAGCGTTTCTACATCGATGTCGACAATGACAGCTGGCTGCCTGGCACGCCGATCCGCGTGCGCCTCGACGACGAGCTGGCGTCGGTGGAGCAGGCCCGCCAGGAGGCCCGCGACCAGGCCCAGCCCATCGTCGCGGACGACGAACTGGCCGCCCATCGCGGCTTCACCGCCGGCATGAACCCCGTGACGGAATATTCCGCCGACCCGCACCGCATGGCGGTCAACCCGCGCCCCGTCTTCCCGCCAATCGACGACCCGCTCGAATTCCGCATCGAGGAAGTCACCGTCTCGCCGCCCGAGCGCTGCGAGGGGCTGGGCTGGGACATCAAGGGCTTTCGCCTCATCCGCATCGCGGCCGTTCCCGGCGGCACCACCGAGCTGGTGCACGAGGACGGGATGAGCGTGCCGTCGAGCCGCGGCTGCCCGCTGGGCTACGCGATCGGCGCCATCCAGGCCTATTTCCCGCAAGGTGGCAGCCCGGCCTACGCGGTGCTGGTCGCCATCCGCACCTTCGGCTTCGAGGGCCCCGACCACCGCTGGATGGCCATCGTCGGCAGGCTGTGAGCTCCCGGGCCGCGACGTTGTGATTCCGGGCGGCGTCTGCTACGTCGCCCGCATCTTCCGCACGCCACCCAGGATTGACGATGATCCCGCGCTATTCGCGGCCCGAAATGGCCGCCCTCTGGTCACCCGAGACCAAGTTCCGCATCTGGTTCGAGATCGAGGCCCATGCCTGCGACGCGCTGGCCGAGATCGGCGTCATTCCGAAGGAGGCCGCAAGAACGATCTGGGAAAAGGGCGGCCCCGCCACCTTCGACGTCGAGCGCATCGACGAGATCGAGCGCGAGACCAAGCACGACGTCATCGCCTTTCTCACCCATCTGGCCGAGATCGTCGGCCCCGATGCCCGCTTCGTCCACCAGGGCATGACCTCGTCCGACGTCCTCGACACCTGCTTCAACGTCCAGCTGGTGCGCGCCGCCGACCTCCTGATCGCCGATCTCGACGCCCTGCTCGCAGCACTCAAGAAGCGCGCGCTCGAGCACAAGGACACCGTCACCATCGGCCGCAGCCATGGCATCCATGCCGAGCCGACCACCTTTGGCGTGAAACTCGCCTTCGCCTATGCCGAGTTCGACCGCTGCCGCAAACGCATGGAGCTCGCCCGCGAGGAGATCGCCACCTGCGCGATCTCGGGCGCCGTCGGCACCTTCGCCAATATCGACCCGCGGGTCGAGGAACATGTCGCCGAGAAGCTCGGCCTCAAGGCCGAGCCGGTCTCCACCCAGGTGATCCCGCGCGACCGCCACGCCATGTTCTTCGCCACGCTGGGCGTCGTCGCCTCCTGCGTCGAGCGCCTGGCGACCGAGATCCGGCATCTGCAGCGCACCGAGGTGCTGGAAGTCGAGGAGTATTTCTCGCCCGGCCAGAAGGGCTCCTCGGCCATGCCGCACAAGCGCAACCCGGTGCTCACCGAAAACCTCACCGGTCTCGCCCGCATGGTGCGCGCCTACGCGCTGCCCGCCATGGAAAACGTGGCGCTCTGGCACGAACGCGACATCTCGCATTCCTCCGTCGAGCGCATGATCGGCCCGGACGCCACCGTCACGCTCGATTTCGCGCTGGCGCGGCTGACCGGCGTGATCGAAAAACTGCTCGTCTATCCCGACACGATGGAAAAGAACCTCCACCGCTTCCGCGGTCTCATCCACTCCCAGCGCGTGCTGCTGGCGCTGACCCAGGCCGGCGTAAGCCGCGAGGATTCCTACCGCCTCGTCCAGAGAAACGCCATGAAGGTCTGGGAACAGGGCGCTGATTTTCTGGAGGAATTGCTGGCCGACACCGACGTCCGCGCCGCCCTCTCCGAGGACGATATCCGCGAGAAATTCGACCTCGCCTATCATACAAAGCACGTCGACACGATCTTCGCCCGGGTGTTCGGGTCGGCATAGATCGCCTCCCTCACCCTCCCCTCGATGGGGAGGGTCGGTCCTGAGCTTGTCGAAGGACCGGGGTGGGGTGCTCCGCCGCCATCACCCCCTCCCGCCGCTACGCGGCGACCTCCCCCATCAAGGGGGAGGTAAAGGCAGCCGCAACGCTCCACTCTCCCTTTAGGCGGTGTCTGGCGCCACCGCCCCCTCACCCTCCCCTCGATGGGGAGGGTCGGATCGAAGATCCGGGGTGGGGTGCGCGCCGGTCCAACCGCCACCAGCCCACTACTCCGGACGCCATGGCGCCAGCCCGCGCGCCTCGCGCGAAAAGCGCCGATGTCCGTGCCAGGGCCGGTAGGGTTCGCCGATCGCGTGTTCGATCCGCACGCCCGCGCCCGAAAACGTCACCGCGACGCTGCCGCGCCGCGCCATGTCGCGCTTGGTCAACACGATCGTGCCCGCCCCGCACGGGTTTTCAGCCGTCGCGTCGTCGATCACGATCAGCACCGCCGCTAAACAGAGCCCCCCTGCCCGTTCTGCATCCGGCACATGCGCCACGACCTGCCCCGAAACGCTTCTGGCCACGCAGACATCCTCCTGGCAGGCAAACCCCGCCAGCCCTTCCCCCCGCGCCGCCGCCGGCGTCCAGAAATCCTCCAGTCCCAGCGCCCGCGTCCAGTCCTGCACGGTGAAGGCGTTGGGCCGGTCTCGATTGACCGCCAGCACCTCCGGCGCGGTCCTTACCGCCACCAGGCGCCCGTCCTCCGAGATCAGCACCTCCGGCAGCGTCCGGTCGGTGAGCATCCACGCCCCCAGCACCGCCGGGATCAGCGCGCTCGCCCGCAAGACCGTGGTCGGCAGCGTGGCGAGCACCAGCGCGAGCGTCAGCACCAGCACCCCGCCGGCCGGCAGGATGCCGATCGCGTCGAAGGGAGACCGGTCCGAGACCCAGGCCGCGACCCAATTGACATATGTCAGTCCCGCCCCCATCACCCACAGGAACGGCCCGTCGAGCCCCAACGGCATCGCCAGAACCGAGATGACGGCAAACGGCATGACGATGGCCGTCACCACCGGCATGGCGGCCAGGTTGGCAACCAGTGCCAGCGGCGGCACGCGGTAGAAATGGTAGGCCCCGTAAAGCGCGGTCGCCAGCCCCGCGATGATCGATGTCATGGCCAGCCCGCCCAGAAAATAGAGTATGTAACGCCTGATGCGGGCCGCCAGCGAAAGATTGGCGGGCGGCACGAGGCCCTTCTGATAGCGCCGCGCGCGATGCTCCGACCACGCCGCATAGGCCCCGATCAGCGAGGCCGTGGCCGCAAAAGACATATGAAAGGACGGCCCCGTCACCTCATGCGGCGACACCGCGATGATGATGAGCGCGGCGATCGCCAGATTGCGCATGGTCAGCGCCGCCCGGTCGAAGAGCAGCGCCGTCAGCATTACCGCCAGCATGATGAAGCTGCGCTGGGCGGCGACCGCGGCCCCCGAGATCGCCAGATAGAAAGCGCAGGCCAACAGCGCGGCGAGYGCGGCATATTTCTTGACCGGGTGGCGCGAGGAGAAATCCGGAAACAGCCCGAACGCGATCCTGAAGCCGAGTAGCACCGTGCCGGCCACCAGCGCCATGTGCAGCCCTGATATCGCGAGAATATGCGCCATGCCGGTCCGCCTCAGCGCCTCGGCCGTCTCTTCTGGAATGCCGGCGCGCATGCCCGCGATCAGCGTCGCCGCGATCTCGCCTTCAGGCCCGGCGATCTGCGCGCGCACCCGCTCGGCCAGCGCCAGTCGGATGCTCTCCACCCAGTCGGCCGCCCGCTGGCGGGCCGTGGCCTCGCCCCCCGGCGGCGCCTCCGCCAGTTCCGGATCACGGTAGAAGAATCCGACCGCGCCCAGCCCGTCGAACCAGGCATGAAAGGAGAAGTCGTAGCTGCCTGGCCTGACCGGTCCCGACAGCGGCATCAGCTGCGCGACCCCGCTCACCACGCTTCCCGGATGCGTGCCCGGCGGGACCGCGCGCGCCGAAAGGCGCACCCGCTCGGGCGCGAAGCGCAGTTGAGGCCGTGCGGTGGCAATCAGGTCGAGCGTCAGGCGGATGCGCCCCGAGGCCTGGTGTTCGATGCGCACCACGCGGCCCGTCACGCGCGTGGCGACTTCCGAGCCGTTCATCTGCGTGGCCGCGCGCAGGTTCTCGACCTTGCCCGCCCCGATCCCGGCCAGCAGGAAGAGCATTGCGGCCAGCCCCGCCCGCAGCACGATCGTCTGGCGCAGCGCCAGCAGAAGCACGCAGAGCCCCGACATGGCCAGGAGAAGCGGTAGCCAGGGAGGTTCATGGGCGAGATTGAAATAGACCAGCGCGCCGGCCGCCATCATCACGGGCAGGAAGACGAACCCCGTCCCCCGCTCCCATTCGTCCTCCAGCGCCCGCGTCAGGCGGGCGCGAAATGCGGTCCGGAAGCGGCGGGTGCGCGGTCGCGTCGGGGACCCTGTGTCGGGCGCGAGCGGGTCCCCGGCTGCGTTTCGGCGGCCGTCGAACTGCCGGCGTTCGCCGACGATTTCCGCAGCATCCGCGCTCATGCCGACGTCCCCGGTTGGGGGCGAGCGCTTGCACCCCCGATCCCCTATGCTACATGAACGCCCACGAAACGCCACGTCGCGCCACGGAGGCCCCGGTCCGTCCGCGCGCTCCCATTCCAGGATTTGTCATGACCGCCAACGTCGTCACCCGCTTCGCGCCCTCGCCCACCGGCTATCTGCATATTGGCGGCGCGCGCACGGCCCTCTTCAACTGGCTTTTTGCCCGCCACACCGGCGGCAGGATGCTGCTGCGCATCGAGGACACCGACCGCGAACGTTCCACCGACCAGGCCCGCGACGCCATCCTGGAGGGCCTGTCCTGGCTCGGTCTCGGATGGGACGAAGAGCCGGTCTCGCAATATGAGCGCGCCGACCGCCACCGCGCGGTGGCCCTCGAGCTGCTGGAAAAGGGCGAGGCCTATCATTGCTACGCCAGCCAGGAGGAACTGACCGAGATGCGCGAAAAGGCCCGCGCCGAAGGCCGCCCGCCGCGCTATGACGGCCGCTGGCGCGACCGCGATCCCGCCGAGGCGCCCGAAGGCGTCAAGCCCGTGGTGCGGATCAAGGCGCCGCGCGAAGGCGAGACGATCGTCCATGACAAGGTCCAGGGCGAGGTGCGCTTTCCCAACAAGGATCTCGACGATTTCATCATCCTGCGCTCCGATGGCGGGCCGACCTACATGCATGCCGTCGTCGTCGACGATCACGACATGGGCGTCACCCACATCATCCGTGGCGACGACCACCTGACCAACGCCGCCCGCCAGACCGTCATCTACAAGGCGATGGGCTGGGACGTGCCGGTCATGGCGCATATCCCGCTGATCCACGGCCCGGACGGGGCGAAGCTGTCCAAGCGCCATGGCGCGCTCGGTGTCGAGGCCTATCGCGAGATGGGTTACCTGCCGCAGGCGCTGCGCAACTATCTCGTGCGCCTCGGCTGGAGCCATGGCGACGACGAGGTGATCAGCCTCGACAAGATGATCGAATGGTTTGAGATCGAGGACGTCAACAAGGGCGCCGCCCGCTTCGACTTCGCCAAGCTGGAGGCCCTGAACGGCCTCTACATGCGCCAGTCCGGCGACCGCGAGCTCTATGACGTGTTCCTGGACACGCTACCCCACCTGCCCGATGGCCCCGCTTTGCTCGAGCGGATGGGCGAGACGGGCCGTGCGCGCCTGCTCGCCGCCATGCCCGGCCTGAAGGAACGCGCGAAAACCCTGGTCGAACTGGCCGACAGCGCCGCCTTCCTCTTCGCCGAACGCCCGCTCGCCATGGACGAGAAGGCCGCCCAGATCCTGGCCGATGGCGGCCGCGAGGTCGTCGCCGCGCTGCTGCCGCGATTCGAGGCGCTGGGCGAGTGGACGGCCGCCGCCACCGAGGCCGAGGTGCGCGCCCATGCCGAGGAAGCGGGCCTCAAGCTCGGCAAGGTGGCCCAGCCCCTGCGTGCCGCCTTGACCGGCCGTGGCGTGTCTCCCGGCGTCTTCGACGTGCTTGAGGTGCTGGGACGCGAGGAAAGCCTGGGGCGGCTGCGCGACGCCGGCTAAGCCGACGCAGCGGCAGCACTTTTGCAATGCAACATTGGCCCTTCGCCTTACTTGGCAGGGTTCCTCAAATGCGCTAGCTAGTGCGCGCCGGTCGGCGCAGACGAGATTTCCGACAAAGCGATATTGAGTTCCCGGAGGGATCGAGATTGAAAGGTGCTGAGATGACGAATTCGACCGCAAAGCTGGAATTTGGCGGCAAGTCCCACGAATTCTCGGTTCACAAGGGCTCGGTGGGCCCGGAAGTCATCGACATCAGCTCTCTCTATAAGGAGACCGGAGCTTTCACCTACGATCCCGGCTTCACGTCCACGGCAAGCTGCGAATCGGAGATCACCTTCATCGATGGCGACGAAGGCATCCTGCTGCACCGCGGCTACCCCATCGACCAGCTCGCCGAGCATGGCGACTTCCTCGAGACCTGCTACCTGCTGCTTTATGGCGACCTGCCGACCAAGGTGCAGAAGGAGGATTTCGACTTCCGCGTCACGCGCCACACGATGGTGCATGAGCAGATGAACCGCTTCTTCACCGGCTTCCGCCGCGACGCGCACCCCATGGCGGTGATGTGCGGCGTGGCCGGCGCCATGTCGGCCTTCTACCACGACTCGACCGACATCGCCGATCCGCACCAGCGCATGGTCGCCTCGATCCGCATGATCGCCAAGATGCCGACCATCGCGGCGATGGCCTACAAATACCACATCGGCCAGCCCTTCGTTTACCCGCGCAACGAGCTGAACTACGCCGCCAACTTCCTGCACATGTGCTTTGCCGTGCCGTGCGAGGAATACAAGGTCAATCCGGTCCTGGCGCGCGCCATGGAACGCATCTTCATCCTGCACGCCGATCACGAGCAGAACGCCTCGACCTCGACCGTGCGCCTCGCCGGCTCCTCCGGCGCCAATCCCTTCGCCTGCATCGCGGCCGGCATCGCCTGCCTGTGGGGCCCTGCCCATGGCGGCGCCAACGAGGCGGCCCTCAACATGCTGTCCGAGATCGGCACCGCCGACCGCATCCCGGAGTTCATCGCCCGCGCCAAGGACAAGGATGATCCCTTCCGCCTGATGGGTTTTGGTCACCGGGTCTACAAGAACTACGATCCGCGCGCCAAGATCATGCAGAAGACCTGCCATGAGGTGCTCGACGAGCTCGGCGTCAAGGACGACCCGCTGCTCGAGGTCGCGATGGAACTCGAGAAGATCGCACTGACCGACGAGTACTTCATCGAGAAGAAGCTTTATCCCAACATCGACTTCTATTCGGGCATCACGCTCAAGGCGCTCGGCTTCCCGACCACCATGTTCACCGTACTCTTCGCGGTGGCGCGCACCGTCGGCTGGATCGCCCAGTGGAAGGAAATGATCGAGGATCCCAAGCAGAAGATCGGTCGCCCGCGCCAGCTCTATACCGGCGCGCCGCAGCGCGACTACGTGCCGATCGCCAAGCGCTAGGCCGAATCGCTTTCACGCGCATTCGTTGCGGGGCCGTCCTTCGGGGCGGCCCTCCTTGATTCTGGCTTGGCATGGGGCGCTGCCGGCGCTTTGCCGGCAAGGTACGGGCCGCCTCGCCCGGTCACCGCAAAGCCTTCTGCCGCAAGGCCTCTGCCGATCGCTGCGCCTGCGTCTAATCCCAAAGTCCAATTATGGCGGACCACCCCCGGTGGTATGCATTTCACACGCGCGGAAATCTGCATGCCTGGGGGCAGGCACATCCGTTGGCGGACCCGGCGGCGGAATACTCGGCTGTCGGGGGTGGAGGATGCGGAAGGGGGCGCCGCGGCGCCCGGTTTCGCAACAATCGGAGGGAGGATTCCCAAGTGGCTCAACTCAGTGCGGTAGACCGCGCCGAGCATTGGAGGCGAACGCGCAATCTGATGATCGGGCATCTCGTGGTCTGGTTCATATTCTCATTCGGCGTGCACATGTTCGCCGACCAACTCTATTACGTTAACTTCTTCGGCTGGCCGCTCAGCTACTATCTCGCGGCTCAGGGCTCGCTGATCGTCTTCGTCGTTCAACTGTTCCTGTTCAACAGGCAGCAGAACGCCATCGACGTTCAGTTCGGCGTCGATGAAGCCAGCCACGCAATCAAGTAGGAGGGTCGCCCCATGAAAATGCAATGGGAAGGCGAGTCCTTCATGCAGAACCTGCCGAAGCTGTACGGTCTCTATACCGGCGGCTTCTTGGCATTCTTCGCGCTGATGGCGGTTCTGGAGCAGCTCGGGCTGCCCGCCAACGTCATCGGCATCCTGTTCGTGATGTTCACGATCGGTATCTACGCCTTCATCGGCATCCTCTCGCGCACGATGGCGGTGGAAGCCTACTACGTGGCCGGCCGCTCCGTGCCGCCGGTCTTCAACGGCATGGCCACGGCGGCCGACTGGATGTCGGGCGCCTCCTTCGTCGCCATGGCAGGCGGCGTGTTCATGGCCGGCTATTCCTACATGGCCTTCATCGTGGGCTGGACGGGCGGCTACATTCTCGTGGCCACCCTGATGGCGCCTTACCTGCGCAAGTTCGGCTGCTACACGGTGCCGGACTTCATCGGCACGCGCTACGGCGGAAAGATGACCCGCTTCGCGGCGGTCGTGGTTCTTGTCGTGGCGTCCTTCACCTATGTGACGGCGCAGATCACCGCGACGGGCACCATCGCGGCACGTGCACTGCTCATCCCCTTCGAGGTGGGCGTGTGGTTCGGCCTGGCCGGCATTCTCGTCTGCTCGATGTTGGGTGGCATGCGTGCGGTGACCTGGACCCAGGTGGCCCAGTACATCGTCCTCATCGTCGCCTATCTGATCCCGCTGGTCTGGATGTCGGTGGTGCAGGGTTTCGGCCCGATCCCGCAGTTCACCTACGGGCCGGCAGTCGAGCGCATCATGGAGCTCGAGCCGATACTGGGTGTGGGAACGCCGCCACTTGAGGCGGTACCTGGACTGTCCGCCCTGACGGCACTCCACGCCGACCCGGCGGCAGGCATCATGGCCGCCTGGCAGTTCGTCACGCTGGTGGCCTGCATGATGATCGGTACGGCATCCCTGCCGCACATCCTGATGCGCTACTTCACCACCCCCACGGTGCGTGACGCGCGCAACTCGGTGGCATGGTCGCTGTTCTTCATCTTCCTGCTGTACTTCTCGGCGCCTGCCCTGGCGACCTTCAGCAAGCTCTCGATGATCGACCCGACACTGCCGACGGCGATCATCGGACAGCCCATCGAGGCAGTCATGGCGCTGAGCTGGATCCAGAACTGGAGCGAGATCGGTCTGTTGCGGGTGATCGACCAGAACGGTGACGGCATACTCCAGATCAACGAGTTCTTCCTGAACCCGGACATCATCGTGTTGGCAACGCCGGAAATGGCCGGTCTGCCCTACGTGATCTCAGGTCTGGTCGCCGCTGGCGGTATGGCGGCAGCCATGTCGACCGCCGACGGTCTGCTGCTCGCCATGGCCAACGCCTTGTCGCATGATCTCTACTACAAGATCATCGACCCGAAGGCGGAGACCAGGAAGCGTCTGTTGACCTCGCGCATCCTGCTGCTGGGCATCGGTGCGGCTGGCGCTCTCGTGGCCAGCATGCAGCTCACCGGCATTCTGGGTGCGGTTGCCTGGGCCTTCTGCTTCGCCATGTCCGGCCTCTTCTTCCCGCTCGTCCTCGGCGTGTGGTGGAAGCGGGCGAACCGGCAGGGCGCATTGGCGGGCATGGTCGTCGGCCTCTTCGTCGGCTGGTGGTACCTGCTGGCCGTCCGCAACCCGGACGCCTGGTACGGCATCGCCGCGCCTTGGCTCGGTCTCAACGACCTGCGCTTCGGCATCGTCGGCATCACGGCCAGCCTGGTCGCCATGGTGGCGGTGACATACATGTTCCCGGCTCCCGACCAGGAGACCCAGGACATGATCGACGAGCTGCGCATTCCGAGCGGCAAGACGATCATCGGAGCGACAAGCTGATCGTGCCCTTCTGCACGACAGGCCAGTAACGGATGCCGGGGCGGGGAAACCTGCCCCGGCATTTGACTTGAGAACCAAGCCCTCCACGGGCTAAGGACAAGGACGGCGCGTTGCCCGGGGGCCGTGCCGCAGATGCGGAGTTGGGGATGATCGAGGGTGTTCCGTTCTGGGCGGTGGTTGTCGATTACGCGCTGGGCGTGATCATGTGGACGCTGATCGGCCGCTTCGGCATGCGTATATTCCTGCCGGAAGACACCAAGTTCTTCTTCGCCCGCTTCTTCATCCGCGTGACCGACCCGATCCTGCGGCTCTTCGCGCCAATCACGCCGGGCTTTCTGATCCAGCCCATGGTGCCACTCTACGTGGCCTGGTTCTTCTTCATGTTCCGCTTCTACGTGATGCCCTGGCTGCTCGGCTATTCGGTCATGGGCATGCTGTCCTTCCCGCTGGAAGGCGAGATCGCCCGCGCGATCTACTATCTGGGCTCCCTGCTGACGCGCTGACGCGCGCCACATGCAGAAAGGCCCGCGGAGATCTCCACGGGCCTTTGAATTCGATTCTCGAAATGAGCGGGCCGCCTAGAGTCCCGGAAGGCTCGTCGGGCGACCGCCGCCGGCCACGCCCGCAATCATCTGCTGCAGGAAGTTCTGCTCGCGTCCCGCCGTCGGCGTGGTGCGCGAGATGAAGTCGAACACGCGCCCGTCCTGCATGCCGTAATCGGCGATCTGGGACACGCGCCCGTCCCCGCCGAAATAGACCGCCATGACGCGCTGGTCGACAATGCGCGGATTCATGAAGGCGACCGGGCGGCTGCGCGTCTGCGAGACGTAGTAATACGCCTCGTTGTCGAAGGTTGCGGTGATCGAGGGCGTGCCCAGCGCCAGCAGAACCTGCTCGCGGCTCGAGCCTTCCGGCACCATCGCCAGCATCTCTTCGTCTGCGATATAGCCCTGCTGCAGCGTCTCGCCGGGCATCAGCGTGTCCGCGGCCGTGCAGCCGGAAAGGAAGATTGCGGCGCCGCAAGCCAGCATGATGGCACGCGCACGCGTACCGGTCTCGACTGCGGACTTGCCAGATTTCTCGTTACGTACCATGTCATCCCCGTTATGGCCGTGCTTGCGCTGGCCGCCGAAAGCGGTAAACCAGCTTGGGCGCCGATGCAACATCCAGGCCGGCTCGAAGCGAGCAGCGCAAGAGAAATAGCCCATGTTCAAGCGACTTTTTGGTCTTTCGCGATCTCCCAACGAGAAGATCGTCGATTCCCTCTACGAACAAATCGTGGCGGCCGCACGGCAGCCGCGCTTCTACGCCGACTGGCTGGTGCCCGACACGCCCACCGGCCGCTTCGAGATGCTGTCGCTGCACATGTTCCTGTTTCTCAGGCGCTCGCGCACCGGCAACGAGGCCTTGGGCGCGATCGCCCAGGAGACGGTCGACATGTTCTTCACCGAAATCGACCACTCGCTGCGCGAGCTCGGCATCAGCGACACGGGCGTGCCCAGGCGCATGAAGAAGCTCGCCAGGATGTTCTACGGCCGGACCCAGACCTACACACAGGCGCTCGAGGCCGGCGACCGGACCGCCATAGCCGAGGCGCTGGCGCGCAACGTCGCGCCCTCCGATCCCGCCTGGCCGGGCGCCGACGACCTTGCCGCCTATGCGCTGGCCGCCGACCGCGCGCTGGCGCTGCAGTCCGACGCGGCCATCGTGGCGGGAAACATCTCCTTTGCCGCGCACGCCCCTGCGGAGGTTGAGCCATGAACAGCGCCCCGGCCGCACCGAGCCCGCTTGCCTACCCGATCAACGTCGCCCGCCTGCCCACGCGCGGCATGCCGCTGCGCATCGTCGCCGACGAGGACCAGCGCCGCGAACTGGCCGACGCGCACGGACTTCTGTCGGTGGAACGGCTGGAGGCCGAATTGCTGGTGACGGCCTGGAAGAGCCGCGGCGTGCGCGTCACGGGCCGGCTGCGCGCCAAGATCAGCCAGAGCTGCGTGGTAACCCTCGAACCCGTCGTCTCGCGTATGGACGAGCCGATCACCGCGGTCTTCGCCCCCGAAGGCTCGCGCCTGTTGCGCCCCGACATGGACGAGGGCGGGGAAATCCTGCTCGACGCCGAGGGACCCGACGGGCCGGAGCCCTTCAGCGGCAACGAGATCGATGCCGGTGCCCTTGTCGAGGAGTTTTTCGCGCTCGCCATCGATCCCTATCCGCGCAAGGCCGGCGTGGCGCTCGAAGCAGGTGAGGAAGCCGCCGATCCCGACGCCGAAGAGGCGCGCGGTCCCCTCCATGATCAGCTCCGGCAACTAAAGAAGAACGGCTGATCGGCCAAAACGCTGTTGTGCCCGCTCTCAAAACCGCTATTTTCGCCCGTCTCCGGCCAGGCCCGGGCTCCTTTTCATGCGAGACTGACATTTCGTGATACGCATCTCAATTGACGCCATGGGTGGCGACCACGGTCCGGAGACCATCATTCCGGGTCTCGCCATGGTTGCCGAGCGACGCCCCGACATACGCTTCGTCATCTTCGGGCAGGAGGCGCGCGTGCGCCCGGTCCTCGACGCCCACCCGCTTGTGGCCGAACGTTCCGAGTTCCACCATTGCGATGTGTCGGTGGGCATGGACGACAAGCCCAGCCAGGCGCTGCGGCGCGGGCGCTGGAAATCCTCCATGTGGCGCGCCATCGAGGCGGTGAAGAACGGCGAGGCCGACGTGTGCGTGTCTGCCGGCAACACCGGTGCGCTCATGGCCATGTCGAAATTCTGCCTGCGCACCATGGCCGACATCGAACGTCCGGCCATCGCCGCCATCTGGCCGACCATGCGCGGCGAAAGCGTGGTGCTCGATGTCGGCGCCACGATCGGCGCGGACGCGCAGCAGCTGATCGACTTCTCCATTCTCGGCGCCGCCATGGCCCGCGCCGTGCTCGGGCTGGAACGCCCCTCCATCGGCCTGCTCAATGTCGGTGTCGAGGAGATCAAGGGCCAGGAGGAGGTCAAGGAGGCCGGGCGCCTGCTGCGTGAATCCGGGCTCACGACGCTGAAATATCACGGCTTCGTGGAGGGCGACGATATCGGCAAGGGCACGGTGGACGTCGTGGTCTGCGAAGGTTTTGCCGGCAACATCGCGCTCAAGACGGCCGAGGGCACTGCCCGTCAGATCGGCACCTATCTGCGTTCGGCGATGAGCCGCACCTTGATGGCCCGCATCGGCTACCTCTTCGCCAAGGGAGCCTTCGACCGCCTCAGGGAAAAGATGGACGTCCGCAAGGCCAATGGCGGCGTCTTCCTCGGCCTCAACGGCATCGTGGTCAAGAGCCACGGCGGAACCGACGGCGAGGGCTTTGCCGCTGCCGTGGAACTCGGCTACGAGATGGTGCGGGCCGGGCTCCTGGCGGGGATCGGCGAGGAAATGGCCAGGTATCATGGCCGCGAAGCCGGACGCACGCGCGTCGAGGCGAAAACGGCGAACAAGGAATAGACGATGATCAGGTCCATCGTACGCGGCACGGGCACCGCCCTTCCCCGCCGCGTCATGAAGAATACCGATTTCGCAGGCGTCGTGGAGACTTCGGACGAGTGGATCGTCCAGCGCACCGGTATCCGCCAGCGCCACATCGCCGAGCCCGACGAGACCACGGCCTCGCTCGGTGAAGAGGCTGCCCGCAAGGCGCTGGAAGCCGCCGGGCTCACGCCGGCCGACATCGACCTGATCGTGCTGGCCACCTCGACGCCCAACAACACGTTCCCGGCCACCGCCGTCGAAATCCAGCAGAGGCTTGGCATGACGCACGGCTTCGCCTTCGACATGCAGGCGGTCTGCTCGGGCTTCGTCTACGCCGTCAACACGGCCGATCTCCACATTCGCGGCGGCATGGCCAGGCGCGCGCTTGTCATCGGCTCTGAAACCTTCTCGCGCCTGCTGGACTGGAACGACCGCACCACCTGCGTGCTTTTCGGCGATGGCGCCGGCGCGATCGTCCTGGAAGCGGCCGAAGGCGAAGGCACGCTGGCCGATCGCGGCGTGCTGGCGGCCAGCCTGCGCTCGGACGGCTGCCATCGCGACAAGCTCTATGTCGATGGCGGCCCGTCGACGACCGGCACGGTCGGTCATCTGCGCATGGAGGGCCGCGAGGTCTTCAAGCATGCCGTCTCCATGATCTCCGACGTCATCGAGACCGTCTTCGACCAGGCCGGCATCACCGCCGACGACATTGACTGGTTCGTGCCCCACCAGGCCAACAAGCGTATCATCGACGCCTCGGCCAAGAAGCTCGGCATCGCGCCCGAGAAGGTCGTCATCACCGTCGACCACCACGGCAACACCTCCGCCGCCTCCGTCCCCCTCGCCCTGCACACGGCGGTGGCCGACGGACGGATCAAAAAAGGTGATCTCGTCCTGCTTGAGGCGATGGGCGGCGGATTTACCTGGGGCGCCGTGCTCCTAAGATGGTAAACGGCTCATATACCAAGGTTTGAGCTTCCGTCCTTGACCTCGTTTGCTCAATTTCCTAACGTCTGGGCTAATTGCGGTTTTTCAAATATTTCAGCATGGTTAGGCGATCCTGATGGGGGGTAAGACCGTAACGCGCGCCGATCTGGCCGAGGCAGTCTACCGTAAGGTCGGCTTGTCGCGAACGGAATCCGCCCAGCTCGTGGAAATGGTGCTGGAGGAAATCTGCGAAGCCATTGTCCGCGGGGAAACGGTCAAGCTGTCCTCCTTCGCGACCTTCCAGGTCCGCTCCAAGAACGAGCGTGTGGGGCGCAACCCCAAGACCGGCGAGGAAGTGCCGATCTCGCCGCGGCGCGTCATGACCTTCAAGGCCTCAAACGTGCTCAAGCAGCGTATTCTGCGCTCGCACCGCACCAATTCACGCGTCGAAGAAGAGGTCTGAGGCAAGCCCGCCGCCTTATTCGGTGGATTAAGCCTTTCGGTCCACTTGAAAGTCAGCCCCCAAAAGGCTGATCATAAAGCCGATTCGTGACATCAGCACTGGGTACCCGGCATGGACAAGAGCCCCGACGCCTTCCGTACCATCAGCGAGGTCGCCGAAGATCTCGACCTGCCGCAGCACGTGCTTCGTTTCTGGGAAACGCGATTTACCCAGATCAAGCCGATGAAGCGTGGCGGCGGCCGTCGTTATTACCGGCCCCAGGATGTCGATCTGATCAAGGGCATCCGCCACATGCTCTACGACCAGGGCTATACGATCAAGGGCGTGCAGCGCCTCCTGAAGGAAAACGGCAACCAGTTCCTCGTGGCCATCGGCGCGGGCGACGTGGCCGCCGCCGAAGCCATCACCCTGCGCAAGGCGGAGGCGGAGGCGACGGCCTCCGCGGACAAGCTGGCCATCGACGACACGGTGCTCGGCAAGCCGCGCATGAAGGCCGGCCGCCGCTTCTTCGGCCTTGGCCGCACGGAAGAGGACGGCCCGGTGGAAGCCGACGAGGGGCGCCTGACCCGAGACAACCGTGCCCTCCTCCAGGAAGCGCTGTTCGACCTCCTCGAATGCAAGCGCCTGCTCGACCAGGTACGCTGACGGCAATTCCGTATACTGAGATTCCGGGCACTTGCACTGCTGCTTTGATTGACAACCAGGGCTCGTGGCGAAGTTGCCGAACGGCCACTACTTGCCTCATTTCGTTCGCCGCAAGTCCAGCTGCCCGCTCTTTCCGCTTGCCAACGGCCGTTTACTGGCGAAACCTCTGCGTGAAGGTTGCAGGCCTTCAAGGAGAGGAGACCACAAATGCTCAAGTACAGAATGGCAGTTCTGGCGACCGCACTTGCCGGGGTGGCATTGACCGCCACGCCTTCGTCAGCGGCAGATCCCAGCTATTGGGACCAGCCCAGCCCGACCTTCGACTGGAGCGGCTTCTACGTAGGTGCACATGTCGGTGCTGGCGGCAGCCGTGTTGGCTGGGAATTCATACCCGGGGGTACAACCGCCAACCACAATGGAAGTGGGGCCTTCGGCGGCATCCAGGCCGGCTACAACATGCAGTATGACAGCTTGGTCTTCGGTGCCGAGGCGGACATCTCATATGCCGGGATCAACGGCAGCACGCCGTGCCCAAATCCCGATTTTGCGTGCCAATCGCGCATCAACTGGCTGGGTTCGGCACGTCTGCGGGCCGGCTTCGCGTTCGATCAGGTTATGATCTATGGTACCGGCGGTCTCGGCTTCGGCAATGTGCGTATGCAGACGGTGGACTTGGTCGGCGCGCTCGGCACAAGTGGAGAAACCAGAACCCGGGCCGGATGGACGCTGGGTGCCGGTGCCGAGTTCGCATTCGCGGATGGCTGGTCCTTGAAGGGGGAGTATGTTTATTACGATCTCGGCAGGGCAAATTACACCGTGTTCCCTGCCCTGGAGGCCCGTGCCCGGACGCAGATCCACACCGGCAAGATCGGCGTGAACTTCCGCTGGTAGTCCGTCCGAACCGCAGTCTCTTCGAAAGCCCGGCCTCGGCCGGGCTTTTCTTTGGCCGGCATGGTCGAGGCGCCGGCCCGGCAAAAACCCCGCCGCCTTGTCCAGGCGGGCGGGGCTCTTCTGCGCGGCAACTTGGCCGCCCTGCCGGATCCTGTCCGGCTCGTGATTTCGGATGCGTCTCGGGACGGCGCCCGATGATCCGACTGTCAGTCTCTGCGATGTGGTTTGGAAACGACCTTCACGGTTTGCCGCTTGGTCCGGCGGCACCTATGAAAGGCGCGGCCCCGCGCTTCTGCGGAGCCCGTGGGACTGTCCGGTGGAGTCATTCCTTCACCTCCCTGTTGGCTTCACCAAGCCTGCCGGGCGCTGATCCGGGTGCCGCGCATCGTCGCGCAGGCCGCCCACCGGCGCCGGAGAGCGTCATCGCGCTCGTCCCGGAAAGGCACGAAACAGTCTGCGCCCGACCTGCCCCAAGGTCAAGCGAAGTCGGACGGCGCACGCCAAATGTGATCGGCCGCTTCGCCGGATGTCAGCATGTTGTTCGATATTTGTTCTTTCCGCTTGCTCCCTCCGGGAAAAAACGGGAAAACATCGCCTCCTCTTCCGCGCGCGCCTCGACGCCGGCGCGGATCGACCTACATGAGGGGCTGGCCGGGACGCCCGGGCCAGGCGCAAGAACAGCAACGAGCGGCAATCCCGGCCATGCCCGAACACAAATTCATCTCCATCCGCGGCGCGCGCGAGCACAATCTCAAGAACATCGACATCGAGCTGCCGCGCGACAGCCTGATCGTCATGACCGGCCTGTCGGGTTCCGGCAAGTCGTCGCTCGCCTTCGACACGATCTATGCCGAGGGACAGCGCCGTTATGTCGAGAGCCTGTCGGCCTACGCGCGCCAGTTCCTCGAGATGATGCAGAAGCCCGATGTCGACCAGATCGACGGGCTGTCGCCAGCCATCTCCATCGAGCAGAAGACGACCAGCCGCAACCCGCGCTCCACCGTCGGCACCGTCACCGAGATCTACGATTATCTGCGCCTGCTGATGGCGCGTGTCGGCGTTCCCTATTCGCCGGCCACCGGCCTGCCCATCGAGAGCCAGACCGTCTCCCAGATGGTCGACCGCGTCATGGCGCTGGAGGAAGGCACCCGCCTCTTGCTGCTCGCCCCCATCGTGCGCGGCCGCAAGGGCGAATACCGCAAGGAACTGGCCGAGCTGCAGAAGAAGGGGTTCCAGCGCGTCAAGATCGACGGCGCCTTCTACGAGATCGCCGACGCGCCGACGCTCGACAAGAAGTACAAGCACGACATCGACGTCGTCGTCGACCGTATCGTGGTGCGGCCCGATCTGGCGGCGCGCCTCGCGGATTCGCTGGAAACCGCGCTGAAGCTCGCCGACGGCCTGGCCGTAGCCGAATTCGCCGACCGCCCCCTGCAGGGCAAGCTGACCGGGGCCGATTCGGTCAACAAGAGCGCCAACGAGACCCACGAACGCCTCGTCTTCTCCGAAAAATTCGCCTGCCCGGTGTCAGGCTTCACCATTCCCGAGATCGAGCCGCGGCTCTTTTCCTTCAACAACCCCTTCGGCGCCTGCCCCACCTGCGATGGCCTCGGCAGCCAGCAGGCGATCGACCCGATGATGGTCGTGCCCGACGAATCCCTGACCCTGCGCGCCGGCGCCATCGCACCCTGGGCCAAGTCCACCTCGCCCTATTACCTCCAGACGCTGGAAGCGCTCGGCAAGGCCTACGGCTTCAAGGTCGCCGACCGCTGGAGCGACCTGTCCGAGGAGGCCTGTGACGCCATCCTCAACGGCACCGGCGCCCGCAAGGTCACCTTCCGCTACCAGGACGGTCTGCGTGCCTACGACACGACCAAGACCTTCGAGGGCGTGGTGCCCAACCTCCAGCGCCGCTGGAAGGAGACCGAATCGGCCTGGGCGCGCGAGGAGATCGAGCGTTACATGTCGGCCACCCCCTGCCCCGCCTGCTCGGGCTACCGGCTGAAGCCGGAGGCGCTCGCCGTCAAGATCGCCGGCCACCACATCGGCGAGATCACCGCCATGTCGATCCGCAAGGCCGCGAAATGGTTCGAGGAACTGCCGGCCTCGCTGACGCCCAAGCAGAACGAGATCGCGACCCGCATCCTCAAGGAAATCCGTGAGCGACTGCGGTTCCTGAACGATGTCGGCCTGGATTACCTGACCCTGGCACGCAATTCCGGCACGCTGTCGGGCGGCGAGAGCCAGCGCATCCGGCTCGCCTCCCAGATCGGCTCCGGCCTGACCGGCGTGCTCTACGTGCTCGACGAGCCGTCCATCGGTCTTCACCAGCGCGACAATTCCCGCCTGCTGGACACGCTCAAGCACCTGCGCGACCTCGGCAACACGGTCATCGTGGTCGAGCATGACGAGGACGCGATCCTCACCGCCGACCATGTCGTCGATATCGGCCCCGCCGCCGGAATCCATGGCGGCAGGGTCATCGCGGAGGGCAAGCCCGCCGAGATCATGGCCAACCCCGCCTCGCTCACCGGGCAGTACCTGTCGGGTGCGATGGAAATCCCGATGCGGACCGAGCCGCGTCCCATCCGGAAGGGCAAGCGCATCCGCGTGGTGGGCGCGCGCGCCAACAATCTGAAGAACGTCACCGCCGACATCCCGCTCGGCACCTTCACCGCCGTCACCGGCGTGTCGGGCGGCGGCAAGTCGACCTTCCTCATCGAGACGCTGTTCAAGGCGGCGTCCCGCCGCGTCATGGGTTCGCGCGAGCACCCCGCCGAGCACGACCGCGTCGAGGGTCTGGAATTCCTCGACAAGGTCATCGACATCGACCAGTCGCCCATCGGCCGCACGCCCCGCTCCAACCCCGCCACCTATACCGGCGCCTTCACGCCGATCCGCGACTGGTTCGCAGGCCTGCCCGAATCCAAGGCGCGCGGCTACCAGCCCGGCCGCTTCTCCTTCAACGTGAAGGGCGGGCGCTGCGAGGCCTGCCAGGGCGACGGCGTCATCAAGATCGAGATGCACTTCTTGCCCGACGTCTACGTCACCTGCGACGTCTGTCACGGCAAGCGCTACAACCGCGAGACGCTGGACGTCACCTTCAAGGGCAAGTCGATCGCCGACGTGCTCGACATGACCGTCGAGGAGGCGGCCGAGTTCTTCGCCGCCGTGCCCTCCGTGCGCGACAAGATGGAGACGCTCAAGAAGGTCGGGCTGGGTTATGTCAAGGTCGGCCAGCAGGCCACCACGCTCTCGGGCGGCGAGGCCCAGCGCATCAAGCTCGCCAAGGAACTGTCGCGCCGCGCCACCGGCAAGACGCTCTACATCCTCGACGAACCCACCACCGGCCTGCACTTCCACGACGTGGCGAAACTGCTCGAGGTGCTGCACGAACTCGTCGACCAGGGCAACACGGTCGTCGTCATCGAGCACAATCTGGAGGTCATCAAGACCGCCGACTGGGTCCTCGACCTCGGCCCCGAAGGCGGCGACGGCGGCGGCGAACTCGTCGCCCAGGGCCGCGTGGAAGACATCTGTGCCGAAGAGCGCAGCTACACCGGCCAGTTCCTCAAGGAAGTGCTGGAAAGAAGGCCGGGACGGCGGCGGGAAGCGGCGGAGTAGAGCCGTCCTCTCCGCGTCGCCCTCTTCGGACGCCGCCCCGCCGCTTCGTCATCCTCGGGCTTGACCCGAGGATCCATGCCTGAACGCCGGACAATCGGCGAAACCGGATGCGATGGCCGATCCCCCTCGGGAGACGTCCTGAAGGAAAGAGAGGCGCGCCAGAGGGCGCTGTTCTTGATAAGCTCACGCCCATGACCGGAAACCGAAGCGGTACAGGGCGCTAGGCAGTGGAGCGGTAATGGACGATCTTGTCGACCAGATACGCTCGCGTATCGAGAACGGCGCGTTCAGGGTATCCGGACACGCCCAAGGTCGATTTGACGAACGGGGTCTGCGGCTTACCGATATACTTGCAAGCGTGAAAACCTGGACGATCGTCGGGACCTATGTGCAAAGCCGCATGGGCCCATCCTTCCTGGCAAAGCACGACCTGCCGGGTGGTCCGATCCATGCGGTATCTGCCGACGCGGCCCATGCCGTTCTCGTAACCGTCTACCATCCTGACAAGGACAAGTGGGATGAACACTCCACGACCCGCCGCCAAGAGTGAACAGGTGACACGACTCGTCGACGAGGGCGCCTACATTGCGAAGGTGCCTGTCACGCTGATTTACGAGCCCGATGACCCCACCGATTGGGGGCCCTATCTGTCAGCCGATGACGCGCTCAAGCTCGACGAGGTACGACAGGCCCTGAGGCGCGGCGACATCACCGCCGCCGCCCGCCATGGGGAGGTCTTCGAACTCACGAAGGTGGCGTGAAAAGCGGGCGAACGGCTCCATAGGCCGCAGCTTGCGACAAGCGCCGCCATTACCCCGCCTCGTCATCCTCGGGCTTGACCCGAGGATCCACGCCTGAACGCTCGGCGATGGGCGAAACCGGACACGACGGCTAATCTCCCCCGCTCGTGGGGGAGATGTCCGGCGGGACAGAGGGGCGCCGTAGGGCGTGTGCGCTGATGAGCCGAAACTTGGAACGTCCACCCAAAGCCTCGGTGCATGAACTTCACGACATCGTCGCTGAAATCATTTCAGAACTCGCACGCATTCAGAATCTGCCGCGACCGTATAGGGACGAGGAGGATGACTTTCCTTTTCCTCGCGAGATCGCCGTAGGAAATGGATTAGTCGTCACAATTAGCAGGAAGATCGATCAACTCATCGGAGATGTTGCTCGATCGATGCGCAGCAGCGCGCTACTGGAAGGCCAATTCACCGCCGATGATTACCGAAAACTCGTTCGACGCGCCTTTGGACCAGCTCTTGCCAGAATTGAGCTCAGCCTCCCACTCACCCAAAACGCAAGGTCGGTTTTGGCTGACGTTGACGCAAAAGTCACCGAGGAGATCGACTGGCTTTTGAACAACGGCCGGCGGGAGTATGCGCTTGGATGCACACTCTTCACCTTCACGGACTTTCCGCCCTTTGTTATCGGCCCCGTCCGCTTTGAGCCGCGAGAGATATGGCTGGACCGAAAGGCTTCGGATGGACGCTCAGCGCGCATTAGCCGGGGCGGTCGGATAGAGCGGTTTGGGCATCAAATCGCCGATGGCCCGATTTCAAACGTTGCGAAGCGACGAATCTTGCGCGCATGGCAAGGGCAGAAGCCGAAGGGTCGCAAGCCTTCCGTCGACAGCCATAGTGAACGAGACATCATCGAAGCAATCCGCGACTGCCCGTACGTATGCAGTGTTAAGATGCCGGGGTTTGGAGACAAGGCCGGACAGGACAAGGCACTGCTGGCGGCCCGCCTCGCACTGACGACCATATCCCTAATCTGGGAAAGACCATCGAAGGCTTTGGACGGTCTCAACCTGCTTTTCGACAGGGAGATGCGGGGTCGATCACTGCTATCCTTTACGTCAGACGGCTTGATCCTCGGTGGCAGGATGACATCCAACATGCCACATGCGCCTTGGGCCAGGCGCGACGAGTTGCAAAAGCACTTTGAAGAGTTTGCAGGTGAGTTCGCGGTTGCTGGTGAGGCCTTGGAATGGCTGCTCAACCCAACGGGCAACGACCAAAGGCCACAGCTCATGAGCACAATCACACAAGCGATGATTTGGCTTCACGATGGGTGCCGCGAAATCACCGATCTCAAAGCAATCGTCAGCTTCGCGTCGTCCATGGAAATTCTCGCCGGTGGAGACGGAAAGAAATCAATTGTCAGACTTGTTCATGCTCGCCTAGGAGCTGACGAAAATACAAGAATCCATCGCGATGGTTTCAGCGTGAGAGAAGTCATCGACCAGATATACGACCAAGGCCGCACACGCTTCATCCATGGCCCAAGAAAGAAGGGCAATGATGTTTGGGGAGACAAGCTCGGCCACGACTGGTCGGAAACACGAGGAAATGCAGAACGTCTCGCGCGGATGTGTTTAGTAAGCTCCATGGAATGGTCTGCGGAAAATCCCCAAGGCGATGATCCTCGTCTCTTATTGAAATAGAACAAATCACCCCCAAACCACCTCCGCCCCCAACTTCCCCAACCCCCGGTCGCTCGACACGAGCCGCAGCCCTTCCACCATCGCCTGCGCCACCAGCATCCGGTCGAAGGGGTCACGGTGGTCGCCGGGAAGCAGGCCGGCGCGCAGCGCGTGGCGCGGCGTGACGTTGAGGATCGACAGATTGGCGGCCGCCGCCAGTTCTTCAAAGCCTTCCATGAAGGGCGCGACCTCAGGCCATTTGCCGAGCCGGAATTTCTGCGACATCTCGTAGGCCGAAATGGCGCTGACATAGGTCTCGCCCCGGTTCTGCTCGATCGTGTCGCGAAGGCGCGGGCCGATGCGCCGCTCGCCCCGCAGCCACCACACGAAGACACTGGTGTCGAAGAGCAGGCTCAAGTTTTGTCCCTGCCGGGATCGACCGCCTCATCGCCTTCCCAGGCGCGCAGTTCCTCTTCCGACAGGGGATCGAAGAACGCGTCGGGCACCGGCGGCAGATGCGCCAGCATGCCGAAACCGCGGATGCGCTTCTCCTCCGTCGGCACCAGTTTTGCCACCGGCTTGCCGTCCTGCATGATCAGAAACTCCCTGCCCGCTTTCACCGCCGCGCGCATCGCGCCGACATCGTACTCCGCCTGGCTGTCCTCCGCGAAGCCGCCGGGCGGCGAGCCACCCATGATCACTCCGCTATCGACCGGCACCAGCCGCACCGCCGGCTTGTTGCGGCGCGCGATCACGATCTCCTCGCCGGCCTCGGCACGTGCCACGAGGTCGGAAAGCCGCGTCTTGGCGTCATGCATGTTGATGATGGCCATGCACATATCCTAGCTAAGTATCTGGCTAGGTACAACCGAAGGAAGGCCGTTCATCCCGTGGTCCCGCCTTTGGCCGTCTACCTCCCCTGCCAGGGAAAAAAGTCTGTCCACCTCTCCTTCGAACGCCTGACAATGGCCCGAGAAAGGAGACCGCGCGGTGAAGGCAGCGCATCACAAGGACCCGAATGTCGAAGCGCTGAAGCGCATCGTCGCACTGCTTTTGTCGCTGGCCGGCCTCGCCCGCCGCGCTTCCGCCCACTCCGCGCCCATGCGCTTCCTCGTCCAATTCGTCATCGGCCGCGCCGAGACCGCGGTCCTCGCCTTCATCGGGGTGCCGGCGGAAGAGGCACGCCCCCGCGCGCACGGGCTGCCGGGTCCGTCCGATCTGCTCTTGCTCTCCGCCCGCCTGCACACCCTCGCCTTGCTGCTTGCCCAGGCCTGCCGCATGGACCCGCGGACAGGCGAGACGCGACCCGTTCCGAGCGCCCTCCCGGCCCTCCTCGCGATCCTGCCTCTCCCCCTCCCCCTCGCCCCGTTCCACGACACGTCCTGACCTGGCCGCACCTGTCAGCAGCCTCGTCCTTCCGGGTGGACATTTCGGTCCGGCCCGCGCACGGTCGCGCCCAAAAAGAGGAAGAGAGAATGACCACATCAGGCACCATCCGCGCCGGCATCGGCGGCTGGAATTTCGAGCCTTGGGAGGGCACGTTCTATCCCGCCGACCTGCCGAAGAAGCGGCAGCTCGAATTCGCCTCGCGGCAGCTCTCGACCATCGAGATCAACGCCACCTATTATCGCGGCCAGACGCCGGCCACCTTCGCCAAATGGGCGTCGGAAGTGTCCGATGGCTTCGTCTTCGCGCTCAAGGGCAATCGCTTCGTCACCAACCGCAAGGTGCTGGCGGAGGCCGGGCCCTCGCTCGAAAAATTCTTCGCCCAGGGGCTGGAGGAACTGGGCCCTGCCCTCGGGCCGCTGGTCTGGCAGTTCGCGCCGACCAAGAAATTCGAGCCCGACGATTTCGAGTCCTTCGTGAAGCTTCTGCCGACCGAGCACGCCGGGCAAAAACTGCGCCACGTGCTGGAGGTCCGCCACGCTTCCTTCGCCGTGCCGCAATTCGTTGACATCGCCCGCCGCCATGGCGCGGCGATCTGCTATGCCCACCACCACGACTACCCCGAGATCGCCGACGTCACTTCCGATTTCGTCTATGCCCGCCTGCAGAAGGGCGAGGACGACGTCCCCACCGCCTACAAGCCAGGCGAACTCGATGCCTGGGCGGCGCGGGCGAAAGATTGGGCCGAAGGCGGCCAGCCCGGCGACCTGCCGCTGGCCGATCCCGGCCACCAGCCGGAAAACCGCCCGCGCGACGTCTTTGTCTATTTCATTCACGAGGGAAAGATCCGCGCACCCCAGGCTGCGCAGGCTTTGATGGAGCGGCTCGGCTAGGAGCCGTGCACCCTCCCCTTGATGGGGGTGAGGAGCGGTCGGCACTTGCCGAAGCCAACGATTTGGCTTCCGGAGCGACGAACGCCCGGAGCCATAGCGGAGGGCACGCGGGGAGGATGGCGGAACCGACTGGGGGAGTCGAGGTAAGTCACCCCGGCCTGCACCCCAAGTGGCGGCTGGTCACTCGCCCATCAATTCCCGCAGCACCCCCGGCACCAGCCCCGGCAGGTCCTCCGCGATCAGCCCGGGCCCGAACCGGCGGCCCGCATCGGCATGGATCCACACCGCGGCACAGGCAGCCTCGAAGGTGGGCATCCCCTGCGCGATCAGCCCGGCGATCAGCCCGGCCAGAACGTCGCCGGAACCCGCCGTCGCCAGAAGCGGCGTGCCATTGGCGTTGATGACGGCCCGCCCGTCGGGCGCGGCCACCACCGTGTCCGCCCCCTTCAGCACCACGACGCCAGACGCGCGCGCGGCCGCCCGGCGCGCCCGTTCCAGCTTCGAAGGCACGCTGTCGGCGTTGATGTCGGGAAACAGCCGGCCGAACTCGCCCTCATGCGGCGTCAGCACCAGCCCCGCCGAAGTCTCGGCCGCCGCAAACAGCGTGTCGGGCGCCGCTGCGCAGGCGGTGATCCCGTCGGCGTCGAGCACCAGTGCCGGCCCGCCCTTCATCGCCAGCAGTTCCAGCGCGTGGGTGCGGGTGTGGTGGTTCACCCCCGCCCCTGGCCCCAGCACGAAAGCGGCGGGCTTTCGCTCCTTCACGAATTCGGAAAGATCGTCGACGCTGTCGGTCCGCCTCAGCATGATGGCCGTCAGATGCGCGGCATTGACCAGCACCGCGCTCGACGGCGAGAGCAGCGTGACGGCGCCTGCCCCGGCACGCGCCGCGCCCATTGCCGCCAGTCGCGCCGCCCCGGTCGCCGACGGTCCGCCGGACATCACCCCCACATGGCCGCGCCTGTATTTATGCGTATCGGCTTCCGGCCTCGGCAGGCGAGCGGCCCACAGCGCGGGCCCGTTTCGAAACGCTCTTGGCCCGATCTCGTCCAGCACGGAATCGGGGATGCCGATATCGGCCACCACTGTCGTCCCGCAATGTCTGCGGCCGGGCATCAGCAGATGACCGGGCTTCAGGCGAAAGAAGGTCACCGTCAGATCGGCGTCGAAGGCCGCCCCCATCGCCTGGCCGGTCTCGCCGGAGATGCCGGAGGGCAGATCCACCGCCACGACGGGCGAGCCGGCCGCCTCCACAGCGCCGATCACCGTCGACACGTCGCCGGCCAGCGGCTTCGACAGCCCGGCGCCGAACAGCGCGTCGACCACCAGCCGGTCCTCCGCAGGCGCGAAAGAAGCAAGCGGCGCCGCCTCGACGGGACAGGCCTGCCTGGCGCGCGCCGCGTCGGAACCCTGCCCCGGCACGCCCAGCGCCCATACCCGCACATGCAGCCCGCCCTCGGCCAGCAGCCGTGCCACGACATAGCCGTCACCACCATTGTTGCCCGGTCCGCAAAGCACGTCTAAGCCGGCCGCTTCGGCATGACGAGAGAGGATTTCCGCCGCGATGGCCCGCCCCGCGTTCAGCATCAGCCCGTAGCCGTCGAGCCCTCCGCCGGCGATGGCCAGCTGGTCGGCCCGGGCCATTTCGTCGGGCGTCAGCAGGGCGTGCGCTTCGGACGAATGCCCATTCTTTTCGCCATTTGCATAATTTTTCATCAGGCCTCACAATCAATGGCCCCGGTCGGCTGAACGCGCTTCGTGCGATGCATCGAATGACGAGCTTGAAACCCTGTCATGCTCCGCCGCTCGCGTTTTTCAGGCGCTTTTCACCAAATCGGGTCCGAATTGGCACGCTTCGTGCTTTCATTTTACCTGAAACGGGTCCCAAGACCTGTTTTCTATCCCATCGGAGGCCATTCTCGCATGAAAAAGATCGAGGCGATCATAAAACCCTTCAAGCTCGATGAGGTGAAGGAGGCTCTCCAGGAGGTCGGCCTTCAGGGCATCACCGTCACCGAGGCCAAGGGTTTCGGGCGCCAGAAGGGCCACACGGAACTCTACCGGGGGGCCGAGTATGTCGTCGACTTCCTGCCCAAGGTGAAGATCGAGGTGGTGCTGGGCGACGAGCAGGTCGAACAGGCCATCGAAGCCGTCCGCAAGGCTGCCCAGACGGGCCGCATCGGCGACGGCAAGATCTTCGTCACCAATGTCGAGGAAGTCGTGCGCATCCGTACGGGGGAAACCGGTCTCGACGCCATCTGAGCATCGGGCCAATCAAGTTTGCACTTTGTCATCACAGGAAAAACACATGACCACAGCCAATGACATTCTGAAGCAGATCAAGGACAACGACGTGAAGTTCGTCGACCTGCGCTTCACCGACCCGAAGGGCAAGATGCAGCACGTCACGATGGACGTCGTCGCGGTCGACGAGGACATGTTCGCCGACGGCGTGATGTTCGACGGCTCCTCGATCGCCGGCTGGAAGGCCATCAATGAATCCGACATGGTGCTGATGCCCGACACCGAGACGGCCCATATGGACCCGTTCTTCGCGCAGTCGACCATGGTGATCGTGTGCGACATTCTCGATCCGGTCTCGGGCGAGTCCTACAATCGCGATCCGCGCGGCACGGCCAAGAAGGCCGAGGCCTATATGAAGGCCGAAGGCGTGGGCGACACGATCTATGTCGGCCCCGAGGCCGAGTTCTTCGTGTTCGACGACGTCAAGTACAAGGCCGATCCCTACAACACCGGTTTCAAGCTCGATTCGACCGAGCTGCCCTCCAATGACGATGCCGAATACGAGACCGGCAACATGGGCCACCGCCCGCGCGTCAAGGGCGGCTACTTCCCCGTCCCGCCGATCGATTCGGGCCAGGACATGCGCTCCGAGATGCTCTCGGTCATGTCCGAAATGGGTGTCGTCGTCGAGAAGCACCACCACGAAGTGGCGGCCGCCCAGCACGAGCTCGGCATCAAGTTCGACGCGCTGACGCGCAACGCCGACAAGATGCAGATCTACAAATACGTCATCCACCAGGTCGCCAATGCCTATGGCAAGACGGCCACCTTCATGCCGAAGCCGATCTATGGCGACAACGGCTCGGGCATGCACGTGCACCAGTCGATCTGGAAGGACGGCAAGCCGACTTTCGCGGGCAATGAATATGCCGGCCTGTCGGAGACCTGCCTCTATTACATCGGCGGCATCATCAAGCACGCCAAGGCGCTCAACGCCTTCACCAACCCGTCGACCAACTCCTACAAGCGTCTGGTCCCCGGCTTCGAGGCTCCGGTCCTGCTGGCCTATTCGGCACGCAACCGCTCGGCATCCTGCCGCATCCCGTTCGGCACGTCGCCGAAGGCCAAGCGCGTCGAAGTCCGCTTCCCCGATCCGACCGCCAATCCGTATCTCGCATTCGCGGCGATGCTGATGGCCGGTCTCGACGGCATCAAGAACAAGATCCACCCGGGCGCCGCCATGGACAAGGATCTCTACGACCTGCCGCCGAAGGAGCTCAAGAAGATCCCGACTGTCTGCGCCAGCCTGCGCGAGGCCCTGCAGAGCCTCGACAAGGACCGCGGCTTCCTGAAGGCCGGCGGCGTGTTCGACGACGACCAGATCGATGCCTATATCGAGCTGAAGATGGCCGAGGTCCTCCGCTTCGAGATGACCCCGCATCCGATCGAGTTCGAGATGTACTACTCCGTCTGATCCTCCCGGACGAAAAAGGGGCCGCGCTGGCGACAGCGCGGCCCTTTTTTGTTGGGTGGAAGAAAATCCGGGCGTCAGGTCACATGCGGACCTTGGCCTGATCGCCCATGTCGGGCGCCCCGGAGGTCATCGCGGCCACGGCCATCTTGGCATAGGCGACGATCGTGCCGGGTCCGTCCCAGTACTGCGCATCGCGCGGCGTCACCTTCAGCACGCGGATCGACGGGTCGTCCGGATCGTCCCACCAGGCCTTTGCCGGGGTCGACCAGAGTTCCTTGATCTTGGCGCGGTCGTTGGAAACCACGGCATCGCCCGAAAGCGACACATAATTCTGCCCGCTCGTATCGGCGAAGAAGAGCGCCACGGTGGGGTCGCGCGAGATCTCCTCGTCCTTGTGGCTCTCGGCGTCGGTGAGGAAATAGATGCAGTGCTCGTCACGCTCGACATGCGCGGCCATGGGGCGGCCGCGGATCAGCTTTCCGTCGTGGCTCGCCAGCATGCAGATGCCGATCTTCTGCATCAGTTTCCACACGCGCTCGATGTCGCCTTGTTCGGCCATTTGGTCTTGCTCCTTGGATGTGAACCTCTGGCAGGCGAACGCGCCGCCAGGCGCGTTGTTCCCGCCGACCCCGACGGCGTGGGGAGCCGGCGGGACCAGTTTTTTGACCGATCAGACGTAGGGGACGCCGTAATGATCGTGCACGGTACGGCCATAGGCCGGGTCCCGCCACGGGTCTTCCTCGCGGCCGTAACGGGGTGCGCCCTCGAGCTGTTCGCGGGTCACATCAACGACATAGCCACCCATGTCCTTGCTGTAGTCGAGCGATTTCCACGGCAGCGGGTGGTAGCTCTCGCCAATGCCCAGGAAGCCGCCGAAGCTCATCACCGCGTAGGCAACCTGGCCTGAATGTTTGTCGACCATGAAGTTGTAGACGTCGCCGAGGCGCTCGCCCTGGCGATCGTAGACGGCGGTGCCTTCGACGCGGTTGGAAGCGATGAGGCGGGCGGTTTCGTCCGTCTCGACGTCGGTGCCGGTATTGCGGTCAGTATAGGCCATGGAAGGTCTCCTTGGTTGGGGACCTTCTAAGCGTCTGACGTTCTGGATGTTCCGGCCCGTCGCGGCCTACTCTTCGATGCCGAGCTTTGCCTTGACCAGTTCGTTGACGGCCTGCGGATTGGCTTTGCCGCCGGTGGCCTTCATCACCTGCCCGACGAACCAGCCGGCCATGGTCGGCTTGGCCTTCGCCTGCTCGACCTTGTCGGGATTGGCGGCAATCACGTCGTCGACGGCCTTCTCGATCGCCCCGGTGTCGGTGACCTGCTTGAGGCCGCGTTCTTCCACCAGCACTTTCGGGTCACCGCCCTCGTTCCAGACGATCTCGAACAGATCCTTGGCGATCTTGCCCGAAATGACGCCGTCCTTGATCAGCTCGATGATACCGCCGAGCTGATCGGGCGAGAGTGGCGACTCGTCGATGTCCCGGCCGGCCTTGTTGAGCGCGCCCAGCAGATCGTTGATGACCCAGTTGGCCGCCATCTTGCCGTCGCGACCCTCCGCCACCTTCTCGAAATAATCGGCGATCGCCTTGTCGGAGACGAGCACAGAGGCATCGTAGGCCGACAGTCCAAGCGAGGCGATGAGACGCGCCTTCTTGTCGTCCGGCAGCTCGGGAAGCCCCTCGGCCAGAGCGTCGACATAGGCCTGGTCGAATTCCAGCGGCAAGAGGTCCGGATCGGGGAAGTAGCGATAGTCGTGCGCCTCTTCCTTCGAGCGCATCGAGCGTGTTTCGCCCTTGTGCGGGTCGAAGAGCCGTGTCTCCTGATCGATCTTGCCGCCATCCTCCAGAATGCCGATCTGGCGGCGCGCTTCATATTCGATCGCCTGGCCGATGAAGCGGATCGAGTTGACGTTCTTGATCTCGCAGCGCGTGCCGAATTCACCGCCGGGCTTGCGCACCGACACGTTGACGTCGGCGCGCAGCGAGCCCTCCTCCATGTTGCCGTCGCAGGTGCCCAGATAGCGCAGGATGGTCCTGAGCTTGGTCACGAATGCCTTGGCCTCGTCCGAGGAGCGCAGATCGGGTTTCGACACGATCTCCATCAGCGCCACGCCGGAACGGTTCAGGTCGACATAGGACATGGCAGGGTGCTGGTCGTGCAGCGACTTGCCGGCATCCTGTTCCAGATGCAGGCGCTCGATGCCGACCTCGATATCCTCGAAATTGCCCTGTCGGTCCGGCCCGACGGAGACGGTCACCACCCCCTCGCCCACGATCGGCTGCTTGTACTGCGATATCTGGTAGCCCTGCGGCAGGTCGGGATAGAAGTAGTTCTTGCGGTCGAAAACCGAGCGGTGATTGATCTCGGCCTTCAGCCCGATGCCGGTGCGGATGGCCTGCTTGACGCATTCCTCGTTGATCACCGGCAGCATGCCGGGCATCGCCGCATCGACAAGGCTCACATTGGAATTCGGCTCCGATCCGAAACTCGTGGACGCGCCCGAGAACAGTTTCGAGTTCGACGTGACCTGCGCGTGGATCTCCATGCCGATAGTGATTTCCCAATCTCCGGTGGCCCCGGAGATCAGGCGCTTCGGATCGGGCAGGCGTGTGTCGACGAGGGTCATGTAGGGGCTGTCTCGAGGCTGTTCGGTGTCGCCATTTCGCTAGACCAATAGCCGCCCCGAGGCAAGACATGGCTCATCCGCACCCCCGCAGAAGGATTTGCCCGAACGCCGCTTCCGGCAAATCCAGATGGCCCGTCCGGGCGTATGACCTTCCGTTACAACGAGACTGCCGAAAGCAGACCCGCCCGCCTCATGACCACTTCCCCCCAAAGCGACGCAAACCAGACCGCGATCGTGCTTTTCCGGCACGATCTGCGCATAGAAGACAACCGCGCCCTGTCTGCAGCCGCTGAAAACTTCGAGACGGTCATCCCCGTTTTCGTCTTCGACGAGGATTCGGAGGGAACACGTCCGATCGGCGGCGCGCGCCGCTGGTGGCTGCACCATTCGCTCGAAGCACTCGCGGCGTCGCTGGACAGGCTTGGTGCGCCGCTCATCCTGCGAAGGGGCAGGATGGACGAGATCGTCCCCGCTCTGGCGGATGAGACCGGCGCCGCTGCCGTGTTCTGGAACCGGCGTTACGATCCGCCCGGCATGGCGGCCGACCGCCGCATGAAGGCGGCGCTCAGGCAGGCGGGTGTTGAGGCGGAGAGTTTCGAGGGGCACCTGTTGCACGAGCCGTGGCAGGTCAAGACCGGCTCGGGCGGCTATTACCGTGTCTACAGCCCGTTCTGGCGCGCACTCTGCGCGCAGGGCGATCCCCGCCCGCCCGTCGATGCTCCCGGGAAACTGAAGGCACCTTCAAGGACACCCGGCTCGGAAGAGCTTTCGGACTGGACGCTGCTGCCGACCACGCCCGACTGGGCCGGCGGTCTGCGCGAGAGCTGGGCCCCGGGCGAGGCTGCCGCCCAGGAGCGCCTTGCCGAATTCCTGGACGGCGAGATCGAAGGGTATGCCGATGACCGGGACAGGCCCGACAAGCCCGCGACCTCGCGCCTCTCCCCTTACCTGACCCATGGCGAGATCACCCCCTATCAGATCTGGCACGCCGTCACGCAGAAGACTGGCATCCAGGCACGTGATGCCGAGAAATTTCTCAAGGAGGTCGCCTGGCGTGAATTCTCCTGGCACCTCCTTCATCACAACGCCGATCTGGCCACCCGGAACTTTAATGCCGATTTCGACGCCTTTTCGTGGCAGGGTAAGGCCGACGACCTCCAGGACTGGCGAAGAGGCCGCACCGGTTATCCCATCGTCGATGCCGGGATGCGGCAGCTGTGGCGCACGGGCTGGATGCACAACCGGGTGCGCATGGTCGCGGCTTCCTTTCTGATCAAGCACCTGATGATCGACTGGCGCGAGGGCGAGGCCTGGTTCTGGGACACGCTGGTTGATGCCGACCCGGCCAACAACGCCGCCAGCTGGCAATGGGTGGCAGGCTCGGGCGCCGATGCCGCGCCCTATTTCCGCATCTTCAACCCCATCCTCCAGGGCGAAAAATTCGATCCTCGGGGCGATTATGTCCGGGCCTTCGTCGAAGAGGTGAAGGACCTGCCCGATCGCAGCCTTCACAAGCCTTGGGCAGCCGGCAAGGACGCGCTCGACAGAGCGGGGATTGAACTCGGCAGGAATTATCCTTGCCCCATCGTGGACCATGGCGAGGCGCGCGGTCGCGCCCTTGCGGCATATGACAAAGTGAAAGAGGCATCATGAATATCGTCCCCTTGTCCCGTGCCGAGGACGGCAGGCAGAAGATCGCGGTCGTCGGATCGGGCATAGCGGGCGCCTCGGCCGCCTGGGCACTGTCTGCCACAGCCAACGTGACGCTCTACGAGGCCGAGCGTCGCGCCGGCGGCCATACCGCGACCGTCGACGTGGACTATGACGGCATCTCCGTGCCGGTGGACACCGGCTTCATCGTCTACAACGAGCTCAACTATCCCGATCTCACTTCCATGTTCGCCCATCTCGGCGTGGCCACGCATGAAAGCCGCATGGGTTTCGGTCTGTCGCTCGACGAGGGCCGGCTGGAATGGAGCGGCCAATCCTACCGTTCCATTTTTGCCCAGCCGCTTAATGCCCTGTCGCCGTCCTTTCTGCGCATGCTGTCGGAGATCATGCGCTTCAACCGGACCTGCGTGGTCGACCGGGATGCGGGCCGGCTCGCCGGCCATTCCATCGGCTCCTATTTGGCCGAATGCCGCTTTTCCAGCGCATTCCGCGACAACTACCTCATTCCCATGGCCGCCGCGATCTGGTCGACCCCGCGCGTCAAGATGCTGGAATTCCCGGCCTCCACCTTCGTCACCTTCTTCGAGAACCACCGCCTGATTCACGAGGAGCGCCCGGTCTGGCGCACCGTCTCTGGCGGCTCGCGCAATTACCTGGAAAAGCTGCTGGCCCCGCTTGCAGGCAAGGTCCGGCTGGCCACGCCGGTCGAGACCGTCATCCGCGACGCGCTTGGCGTCACACTCTGGGCGAAGGACCGGGAGCCGGAACGTTTCGACGCCGTCGTGCTCGCCGGGCACTCCGACCAGACACTGGCCATGCTGGGCGATGCATCGCCGGTCGAGACCACCATCCTCTCATCCGTCCAGTATCGCCCGAACCGCGTCGTTCTCCACCGCGATCCCCGTCTGATGCCGAAACGCCGGGGCGTCTGGTCTGCCTGGAACTATCTGCGCTCCTCGCGCGGGGAGGAAGAGCCCGAAGTCTGCGTCACCTACTGGATGAACGAGCTGCAGGGCATAGACCATTCCACGCCGCTATTCGTCTCGCTCAACCCGGTGATCGAGCCGCGCGCCGAACTGACCTTCGGTGAGTGGTCCTTCGCCCACCCGCAATTCGATGCCGCCGCGATCTCGGCCCAGGCCCGGCTTGGCGAGATCCAGGGTCATCGTCGCACCTGGTTCGCCGGCGCCTGGACCGGATTCGGCTTCCACGAGGACGGGCTGCGCTCGGGTCTCGACGCGGCCCGCGGGCTGGGCGCCACGATCCCCTGGCGCGCGGCTCCGATTGCCGATGTGGAACTCGCCGAAGCGGCGGAGTAGGATCGGCGATTATGGCGCTTGCACGACGCATCACCACTATGACGGACAACGGGGCTCCCCCCGGGGCCGCTGTCGCGCTCTATCCCGGCGAAGTGATGCACGCCCGCATGAAGCCCTTCAGCCATCGCTTCACCTACAAGGTGTTCTCCCTGCTGATCGACCTCGATCGCCTGGAAGAAGCCGGCAGGGCCTCGCCGCTTTTCCGGGTGAACCGGGCAGGCCTCCTCTCCTTCCACGAGGCCGACCATGCCGAGATCGAGGGCGAAGGCCTGCGCGCGATGGCGGACCGTCTTCTGGCAAAGTCGGGACTGGCCGAGCCGGCGGCACGCATCCTGCTCCTGGCCTATCCCCGCATGCTGGGCTACGTCTTCAATCCCATCTCTGTCTTCTTCGCCTATGGGCGCGACGGCGGGCTTCTCGCCGTCATCTACCGTGTGCGCAACACCTTTGGCGAACGTCATTCCTACGTCGCGAAGGTTGAGGAGGGCGAGTTGAGCGAGGCGGGTCTGCGCCAGCAGCGCACCAAGATCTTCCATGTCTCCCCCTTCATCCCGCTCGGCGCGCGGTACAATTTCCGTATCCTGCCACCGGGCAAGGCCGTCCGCGTGCGAATCCACGAAACCGAAGCCGGCGAACCGCTGCTCGCGGCCACCTTCGTCGGAGAGGAAAAAGCCTTCACCACTGCCTCCCTCCTGCGCGCCCTGGCCCGCACGCCCTTGATGACGTGGAAGGTTGTTTACGCAATCCACTGGCAAGCCTTGAAAATCTGGCTGAAAGGAGCGACTTTCCATACCTCTCCGCCGCCGCCGGAGCCGGTTAGTTTCCACGATCAGGAAGGGGCTTTCCGTCCTGGTGAATAGAAGGATCATCGCGTCGGCGGGACGGCGCAGCATGAGCAGGTTTTATGAAATGACCGACACCACCGCCTCTCCCTCTCCCCAGGCCGCACCTGTCCGGCTCGATGACCGCAATTTCGCAGAGGTAACCCGTGGCCTGCCCGCCAAGGCCAGGCTGGCGCTGTCCGTCGGCATGAAACTGCCCAAGGGCACGCTGGTGGTCCACACGCCCGAGGGCAAGGTGATGGAAGTCGGCGGCAACGCACCCGGCCCCCATGCCGAGATAATCCTGAAGAACTGGAACCTGCCACGCCGCGCATTTTCCGGCGCAACCATCGGCGTGGCCGAATCCTACATGGATGGCGACTGGGAGAGCCCCGACGTCACCGCCTTTCTCGAGCTGTTCGTCGTCAACGAAGAGGCCGGCGAGAAGATCGCCGGCGGCGCCAACTGGCTCCTGACTGCGGTCGAGCGCGTGCGCCACTGGTTGAACGACAACACGCGTTCGGGGTCCAGGCGCAACATCTCGGCCCATTACGATCTGGGCAACACCTTCTATCGCGAATGGCTCGATCCCTCGATGACCTATTCCTCGGCGCTGTATGCGAATGGCGCCAACGATCTGGAAAGCGCGCAGGCCGCGAAATACCGCGCGCTCGCCCAGGATACGGGCATCGGGCCGAACGACCATGTTCTCGAGATCGGCTGCGGCTGGGGCGGTTTTGCCGAATTCGCCGCGCGCGAGATCGGCTGCAAGGTCACCGGCCTCACCATCAGCCGCGAGCAGCATGATTTCGCCAGCGCGCGTATCCAGAAGGCCGGTCTGGCCGATAAGGTCGACATCAAGTTTCAGGATTATCGCGACGAGACCGGCCGATACGATCGCATCGCCTCCATCGAGATGTTCGAGGCGGTCGGCGAGAAGCACTGGCCCGTCTTTTTTTCCAAGATGAAGGAATGCCTCAAGGCGGACGGGGCGGCCGGGCTTCAGATCATCACCATCAAGGACGAAGCCTTCGACGCCTACCGCGCCCGTCCGGATTTCATCCAGCGCTATGTCTTTCCCGGCGGCATGCTGCCCTCGCCCGAGCGCCTTCGCACGCTTGGCGACCAGTTCGGCCTCACCTACGCCCGCGACCGCATTTTCCCGCATGACTATGCGCGCACGCTCGCGGAATGGCGCGAGCGTTTCTGGGCATCGTGGGACCGGATCCGGCCGCTCGGCTTCGACGACCGTTTCAAGCGCATGTGGGAGTTCTACCTGCATTATTGCGAAGCAGGTTTCCGCGCCAGATATATCGACGTGCGGCAGGTGGTGTACCGGGCCTGAGCCCCTGCCTTTAGCGGGCGTCCGCCGCTTTCATGTCATCGTCACTTTGAAACGCGGCAAGCCGGCCGGCCGAGTCGCGGTCGAGGTAGACCCACAGCCGTGTCGTGCCCCTGCTCCAGCAGAGGCTCGCATCCCTGTGGACCATGCATTGTTCACCAGCACCCTCGAAACCGAGTTCGGCCGCAACGGCCCTGGCGAATTCCTCGGGCCACAACCTGTCGTTGGTTTCCCGGTAGACCGAATAGGTGATGCGATCCTTCGGCGAAAGGTTCGCGGTGATGAGCCCGCCTTCCGGCAAATCGCAGGAGATGAACTGCTCGCCCTCCCTTTCACCGATGATCAGCCTGGTGCACTCGCTCCTGAGGTAGTCCTGGATCTGCGACATCGACATGCCGATCCTCACTTTCACCCTCTCCTGCGCCTGAGCGGGTACTGCGGCCAGCACCAGGAAAGCAGCTAGGAACACCTTTCCGACAGCAACACTCATGGACTGGTCCTCCCACCAATCGCGGGACGGGAGGACCGCGCAGGGCGATCCTCCCGTCCCATCAACCTATAGCGTGATGCGGAAGCGGGCGAAGCCGTCCTCGCCTTCCCCCGCCTCCTCGATGGCGACGCCCTCGACCTCGCCGATGAAGGCGGAGGCACGCGGGCCCGTCTCGAACAGCACCGTCGTGCCCTCCATCGGCGCAAAGCCCCAATTGCCGTCGGCCGAAGGGTTGATCGTGCCCTGCTCGACGATGTAGCGCACGATGACGTCGCGATTGGTATCGGGCGCCTCGAAGATCACCTTGTCGGGGCCGATCTCGGGGAAACTGCCGCCACCGCCGGCGCGGTAATTGTTGGAGGCGACGACGAATTGCTGCTCCGGGTCGATCGGCTGGCCCTCGAATTCCAGATCGACGATGCGGCTGGAATCCGCATTGATGAGCTCGCCGCGCGGCGAGTATTTCGGCGGCTGGCTAAGGTCGATCCCGTAGGTCACCCCGTCGATGACGTCGAAATTGTAGGACGGGAAGTCCTCATTGATGAGCGGCTGGTCGCTCGCTCCAGGCTCGATCTGGTTGAAGATGCCGGCCGACATCTCCAGCCACTCCTTCACCTGCGCACCGTTGATCAGGACCGCCTGGACGGTGTTGGGATAGAGATAGAGATCGGCCACGTTGCGAATGGCGACCGCGCCCGGCGGCACCTCGGTGAAATATTCGGGCCCGCCGCGACCGCCCGCCTTGAACGGTGCCGCCGCCGATAGCACCGGGATGCCGGCATGTTCGGTGCCGCTCAACATGTCCTCGATGTACCAGGTCTGGGCGTTGGAAACGATCTGCACGGAAGGATCGTCGGCCACCAGCGCAAAGAAGGAATGCAGCGCGGCCGACGTCTCGCCGACCGGCTGGCCGACATAGGCGATGGTTGCCTCGTGGTCCTCGCGCACCGCCTCCTCGACCTCCGCCTTGCTTTCGACCAGTGGCCGCGTCTGGCCGTCGACGCGTTCGGAGATCGGCCGCACCTCGCTGGTGGAACCCACGACGCGCCATTCATTGCCGTCGCGCTCCAGCATCAGGTCGACAAGGCCCAGATGCGAGCCCCAGAATCCGCCCATGACGCCCGGCTTGCCGCCGATCGTGCCCGACGCGATGTCGACGCCGTCGACACCCTCGAATTGCGGGCCGGGGAAGGCCAGATGGCTGTGCCCGGTCAGGATCACGTCGACGCCGTCGATCATCGCGATCTGCAGCGAGGCGTTCTCGAGGTTTTCCTGGTACGCGGCCGGGCCTACGCCCGAATGCGAAAGCGCGACCACGATGTCGGCGCCTTCCTCGCGCATCTGCGGCACCCATGCCTCGGCGGCCTTGACCATGTCGCGCGCCGACACGTTGCCTTCCAGGTGACGCGAGTCCCAGGTCATGATCTGCGGCGGGACGAAGCCGATCAGGCCGATGCGGATCGGGTGTTCCTCGCCGGCGCCGTCGGTCACCGTGCGGTCGAGAATGACATAGGGCGGCAGGATCAGGTCGTCGTCGCGCGGGTTCTCGGCCAGGCTGCCGCGCGCGACATTGGCGCAGACGATCGGGAAATCGGCGCCGTCCAGCACCTTGAACATGAAGTCGAGCCCGTAATTGAACTCATGGTTGCCGAGCGTGGAGGCATCGAACTCCAAGACGTTCATCGCCTTCATGATCGGATGGACGTCGCCATCCTGCATGCCGCGCTCATAGGCGTAGTAGTCGCCCATCGGGTTGCCCTGCAGGAAGTCGCCATTGTCGAGCAGCAGCGAATTGGTCGCCTCGGCCCGGATCTCGTCCATGATGGTGGCCGTGCGCGCCACGCCCATCGTGTGGTTCTCGCGGTCGGCGTAGTAGTCGTAGGGAAAGACGTGAACATGAAGATCCGTCGTCTCCATGATCCTCAGATGTGCCTGGTTGGCGGCAGCGCGCAGCGAAAAGGGGTGCAGCATGATCAGCGCGCCGGCGGCACTGGCACCGGCAAGGAATGTTCTGCGCGAAAGTGAATGGGTTCGTGCCATGATGCCTCTCCTGAAGAGTTTTCTGGTCGCCTGTCCCCGCGGCCGCAGTGTCGCGCCTGGGCTTGCATGTGTCCAGCCGGATATCGACCGCCCGGCCCCCTCGCCCCGACGCTAGCCCAGTTCCGGCTTCATGCCGACATTCGTGCGGTCGACGATCTCGCGCAACGCGAACGAGGAATTGATCCGCGTCACATGCGGCATCGCGGTGAGCCATTCCTTGTGGATGCGCTCGTAATCCTGCAGGTCCTTGGCCGCGATGCGCAGGATGTAATCATACTCCCCCGACATCAGGTGGCACGAGAGGACATTCGGGCAGCGCTTCACCGCCGCCTCGAAATCCGCCAGCGTCTTCTCGAACTGTCCCGACAGCGAGATGTGCACGATGGCCGTCATCCTGTAGCCGAGCGCGGCATTCGAGAGCCGCGCGTGATATCCCTTGATGAAGCCTTCCTTCTCCAGCCGATCCAGTCGGCGCGAACAGGCCGACTGCGACAGCCCCACCTTTTCGGCAAGGGCCGCGTTCGGCAGACGCCCATCGGCCTGCAGCGCCTCCAGAATCGCGACATCGATGCGGTCGTGCTGGCCCATGCGCCGAATAATCCTCGTTTCACCCTTTTCCGCGCAAGAATGCACGGAAATCCGGCCCTCGACCAGCCTGCTTTGCAAGCTCCTTCGGCTGCCGTTGCGGTATTCTTGGCCGATAATCCGGAGGAGTTGGCAGAACATGCGCATCGGGTGCCCGAAAGAGATCAAGAACCACGAATACCGCGTCGGACTGACCCCCGGCGCCGTGCGCGAATATGTGGCCCATGGCCATGAGGTGTTGGTGGAAACCGGCGCCGGCGCAGGCATCGGGGCCGACGACAACGCCTACCGCGCCGCCGGCGCACGCATCGCGGCTGCGGCCGAAGACGTGTTCGCCAAGTCGGACATGATCGTGAAGGTCAAGGAGCCGCAGCCCTCGGAATGGGTGCAGCTGCGCGAAGGGCAGATTCTCTACACCTACCTGCATCTGGCGCCTGATCCGGAGCAGACCAAGGGTCTGTTGGCCTCGGGCGTGACCGCCATCGCCTACGAAACCGTCACCGACGAGCGCGGCGGCCTGCCGCTGCTTGCCCCGATGTCGGAAGTCGCCGGACGCCTCGCCATCCAGGCCGGCGCCACCGCGCTGCAGAAGGCCCATGGCGGGCGCGGTATCCTGCTTGGCGGCGTGCCCGGCGTCCTGCCCGCCAAGGTGACGGTGATCGGCGGCGGTGTAGTCGGTCTCAATGCCGCCAAGATGGCCGTCGGGCTCGGCGCCGACGTCACCATCATCGACCGTTCGATCCCGCGCCTGCGCCAGCTCGACGACATCTTCAACGGTCGCATCCATACGCGCTATTCCACCGTCGAGGCCATCGAGGAAGAGTGCTTCTCGGCCGACATGGTGGTGGGCGCGGTGCTGATTCCGGGTGCTGCGGCGCCGAAACTCGTCAGCCGCGAGATGCTGTCGGGCATGAAGACCGGCGCGGTGATGGTCGACGTCGCCATCGACCAGGGGGGCTGCTTCGAGACCAGCCACGCCACCACCCATGCCGAGCCGACCTACGAGGTCGACGGCATCGTGCATTATTGCGTGGCCAACATGCCGGGCGCGGTGCCGGTCACGTCCGCCGCCGCCCTCAACAACGCCACCCTGCATTACGGCCTGCAGCTGGCCGATCGCGGCATGAAGGCGCTGATGGACGACACGCATCTGAGAAACGGGCTCAACGTGCACAAGGGCCGCGTCACCAATGCCGCCGTGGCCGAGGCGCTGGGCTACGAATTGGCGGAGCCGCGCACCGCGATCGCGGCCTGATTCCTCCCTCCGCGTCTCTTCCTCCTGCGCGGAGAAACGGCCCGCCGGTCTGCACCACCGGCGGGCCATTTTTGTTCAGGGCCGGAACAGGATGTCCGCACGTTCCCGGTCGCCAAGCGGCACGACCCGCTCCTGCGACTGGGCGACCGGCACGAAGCCCATCTTCTGGTACAGCGCCAGCGCGCTCGGGTGATCGAGCGTGCAGGTCTGCACGATCACCTTCTCGGGATGGTGCGCCCATGCCGCCTCGATCGCCGCGCCCAGGAACCAGCGCCCGAAGCCGCGCCCGATCGCATGCGGCATCATGCCGAAGAACACCAGTTCCACCGCGCCCTTCCGTTCCGTGCCGAGATCGAAAAAGCCGGCCGGTGCGCCGTCGAGATAGAAGACCCTAATGTCGCGGCTCTCCGAATGGATGGCCGCCGAAAGCTCTTCGTCGTCGAGCCGCAGCGAATTGACCCAGTGCCATTTGCGGCCCACCCGGTCCATCAGGTAGCGGTAATAGTGAAGCGGGATGTCCTTCACCCGCAGGACCGCGATCTGGGCACCGAGGGGCAGGGGCGGATAGCGCGTCGGCGGCTTCGTCATCTCCAGATAGGTGACCGTGACCTCGATCGGCTCGATGATCCCCGCCTCCGCCATCCTCATGCCTCGCCGGTCGCGACTGGCGTATCCTGCAGGCCGCCCCATTCCGACCAGGAGCCGTCATAGAGCCGGTTGTCGGTGTGGCCGACTGTTTCCAGGGCCAGCGTGATCACCGCCGCGGTCACACCGGAGCCGCAGGACGTCACGACGGGCCTTTGTAGATCGATGCCGGCTTCCGCGAAGACCCGCTTCAGCTCCTCGGGTGGCCGCAGATGGCCGTTCTCGACCAGGTTGAGGAAGGGCAAGTTCTTCGCTCCCGGCATGTGACCCGAGCGCATGCCGGGACGCGGCTCCGGCTCCACGCCGGTAAAGCGGCCAGGCGACCGGGCATCGGCGATCTGTGCCTCGCCCGTTTCCACGATATGCCGCATGTCTTCCAGCCCGGCCACGCGCTTGTTGTCGAAATCGACTTCGAAGAGACAGCCCGCCGTCTTGGTCTGCTCGGCCGTCACGGGCCGACCCGCCTCCTTCCAGCCATCCAGCCCACCGTCGAGGAGATAGACGTTCTCGACCCCCATCACGCGGAACATCCACCACACGCGCGGCGCCGAGAAGAATCCCGGCCCGTCATAGACGATCACCGTGTCGCGGCTGGAGATGCCCATCGAACCCGCATATTGCGCGAAGTGGCGGGGGCTCGGCAGCGTATGCGGAAGGTCCGCGCCCGGTTCGACCACCTCGTCATGATCGAAGAAGATCGCCCCCGGAATGTGCCCTTCATCGAACTCGGCGCGCGCATCGCGGCCCTGCGCCGGCAGGTACCATGAAGCGTCGATGACGATGGTGCCGGGCGCGCCCAGCCTCTCCTGAAGCCAGTCGGCAGAAACGACGAAGGGGCTGGTGGGCTGCATGGGCTGTCTCCTCAGGCGGCGGGGGGTGGGCCGAAGCGAAGCCGGAAACGCCGGTTCTCCCTGCCCTTCTTTTCGATCTTGCCGATATGGACCTCGCCCACCTCGCCGGTGCTTGCGACATGGGTCCCGCCGCAGGGCTGGCTGTCGATCTCGCCCGAGGCGCCGATCGCCACCAGCCTGATGCGGCCGGAGCCAGCCGGCGGGCGTACATTCTTGGACTTCACAAGAGTTGGATTGGCCACCAGGTCCCCGTCCGTGATCCATTTGACGGAGATCGGATGGTCGGCGGCCACGAGCGCCATCAGCTTGGCCGTGACGTCCTCCTTGGTCAGCCCGGCATCGGGGAGGTCGAAGTCGACCCGGCTGTCCTCCTCGCCGACCGCTGCGCCGGTGATGGGATAAGGGCAGACCACGGTCAGAAGGTGACAGGCCGTGTGCATGCGCATCAGCCTGTGCCGCCGCTCCCAGTCGATATTGAGCGTCAGCACCTCTCCGACTTCCGGCAGCGGCTCACCTGCCGCCGGCACATGGATGATCTCTTCCTTGGACTGGCCGGTGATGGTCGCCGCGATATCGATCCGCGATCCGTCCTGGCGCTCGAAATGCCCTGTGTCGCCGGGTTGTCCGCCGGAGGTGGCGTAGAAGATGGTGCGGTCGAGCAGGATGCCGCCACGCTCGTTGACGCCCACGACCGCCGCCGTCGCCTGCTTCAGATAGGCATCGTCCTGGAACAGGGCGGCGCCCGCGCTCATGGCGCGACATCCTCGAAGGGGATGGCGATGTCGGGCGTGCGTTCCATCCATTCGGGCACCGGCAGGTCCTTGCCGCGCAGGAAGTCGGGGTTGAACATCTTGGACTGGTAACGGGTGCCGTAGTCGCACAGGATGGTCACGATGGTGTGGCCCGGCCCCAGCTCACGCGCCAGCCGCACCGCGCCGGCAATGTTGATGCCGCTCGACCCGCCGAGGCACAATCCCTCTTCCTGGATCAGGTCGAAGACGATCGGCAGCGCCTCGTCGTCGGGGATCTGGTAGGAGAAGTCGGGTGTGAAGCCTTCGAGATTGGCCGTGATGCGCCCCTGCCCGATACCTTCGGTGATCGACGAGCCCTCCGACTTCAGTTCGCCCGTCGTGTAGTAGCTGTGAAGCGCCGCCCCCAGCGGGTCGGCGATGGCGATCTTCACGGCGTTGCTCTTGGCCTTCAGCCCGGCCGAAACACCGGCCAGCGTGCCGCCCGTGCCCACGGCGCAGACGAACCCGTCGACCTTGCCGTCGCTCTGGCGCCAGATCTCCTCGGCCGTCGTCTCGACATGACCGTCACGGTTGGCGACATTGTCGAACTGGTTCGCCCAGATGGCCCCGTTGGGTTCGCTTTGCGCAAGCTTTTCCGCCAGCCGGCCGGAAACCTTCACGTAATTGTTCGGGTTGCGGTACGGCACCGCTGGCACCTCCAGCAGTTCGGCGCCGAGGAGCCGCAGCGCGTCCTTCTTCTCCTGGCTCTGCGTATCGGGGATCACGATCACCGTGCGGTAGCCGAGCGCCTTGCCGACGACCGTCAGCCCGATGCCGGTATTGCCGGCCGTGCCCTCGACGATCACCCCGCCGGGCTTCAAGAGACCCTTCTTCTCGGCATCGCGAACGATGAACAGTGCAGCGCGGTCCTTGACCGACTGTCCGGGATTCATGAACTCGGCCTTGCCGAGGATCTCGCAGCCCGTCAGTTCCGAGACGCGCCTGAGCCTGATGAGCGGCGTATTGCCGATCACATCGATCACCGATTTGTTCATGCCATATCCCTCGAACCTGCTGGGCTGGAAATTATGAACCCAGCCTCCTACATGCAAGAAAGCATTTCCCCGCTATCGCGCTATCATGGCAAAAACTGCCTCACCCGACTAAGCCGGGAGGGCACTGATCCGCTTTGAATTCCATGGCGTATATGGCACAAGGACGCGGCAAGACAAGGAAACACGGTCGCGCTTCGAGATGATGACATTATTGGAAGCTGGGGCAGCATGACCGCCGACACAATCGATACCATGGACGCGCTGATGGCGCGCTTTGTTGCGGGCTCCCTGCCGTATCCCGCGCATGTGCTTGTCGAATCCCACCTCGAGCTAAAGCCCGACAACCGTCGGTTCGTGCGGGGTATGGAAGAGCTGGCGGGCCGCACGCTGGATGATACCGGCGCCGTCGAACTGTCGGACCGCGAGCGTCGGCTTGCCGCAATCCTCGACAGCGAAGCAGCCGCCGAGGCGGTCCCGCTGGCCGACGATGGTGTGTTCCCGCGCGCCCTGCGCGACTTCATCGGCTTCAACGTGGATGATGTTCCCTGGCGCACCAAGCTCCCCGGGTTCAAGGAATATGATCTGGGCGATGTCGACGGCTGCCACGTGAATCTTTTCTGGATCCGCCCCGGCCGGCCGATTCCCACCCACACCCATGAGGGTTCCGAGCTGACGCTGGTGCTGGACGGGGCCTTTACGGATGTCGTCGGCCGCTACGGCCGCGGCGACATCTCGGTGGCCGACGAATCGATCGAGCATCGCCCCGTCGCCGATCTTGAGCGGCCGTGCATCTGTTTTGCCGTCACCGACGCACCATTGCGTTTCACCGGCACCTTGCGCCAGCGCCTGAGCGACCTTATCGGGGCGTGATCTGACGGCTTCTGGCCAACCGCCTGTTTGGAACATGACGACATGACGCTCTATCGCGCGAAACCGGCCGACGGCGTGGCCTGGGTTACCGGAGCCAGCACCGGCATCGGTCGCCAGCTTGCGCTCGATCTTGCCGGCCAGGGCTACACGGTTGCCGCAACGGCGCGCGACGCCGAAAATCTGGAAGCCCTGGCCCAGGAGGCCGCGACCCGCAACTTGCGCATCCTCGCCATGCCCTGCGACGTCACCGACGAAAAGGAAATGGACCGCACAGTCGCCCGCATCGAGAAGCAGGCGGGACCCATCGCGCTCGCCATCTTCAATGCCGGCACCTATTCGCCGACCCATGGCGAACGGCTGGAAACCGACAATTTCATCAACACCTTCCGCGTCAACGTGTTCGGCGTCGTCTTCGGCCTCGTGCCGGTCGTCGACCGCATGCGCGAGCGCGGTTTCGGGCAGGTCGTGCTGGTGGGTTCCGTCACCTCCTATTTCGGCTTGCCGTCGGCTGCCGCCTATGGTGCCACCAAGGCCGCGCTGAACAACATGGCCCAGTCGCTCAAATACGATTTCGACAAGCTCAACATCCGCATTCAGGTGGTCAATCCGGGCTTCGTCGACACGCCGCTGACGGCAAAGAACAAGTTCGACATGCCGGGGCTGATGGCGGTCGACAAGGCCTCCGCCAGATTCGTTGACGGCATCGCACGCGGCGGTTTCGAGATCGTCTTCCCGCGCCGCCTGGCCTGGATGCTGAAAGCCGGCACCTTCCTGCCGCAGATGCTCTACCACCGCATCATCCGCAAGGCGACGGGGTGGGACCAGCGCCGTTTCGGCATCAAGAAGAAGCCGAAATAGCCGGCTCGTTCCCCTCGATGCGTGTGCGCAGGGCCTTCTGCCTGACCTCGTCCAGCGGGAACCCCCACATTAGCCAGATTGCCACGCCCTTGAACGCGATCGGCACCCAGCCATAGACGATCGCCAGCGCCATCAGAGATCCGGGCGCATTCTGGCCGCCGGGTTCGAATCCGAACAGCGACAAAAGGGGAAAGGCGATGCCCACCCCCAGCGCCAGCGCCAGCTTGGTCGTCAGGCTCCACGCGGCGAAATATTGTGCCGATCGCTGTTCCGATGATGCCGCCGTGTCCTCGTCGATGATGTCGGCCTGGATCGACGCCGGCAGCGACAGGTCGAAACCGAGCGCGAGACCGGTCGCCACGCAGACCAGCGCGAAGGCGATCACGTTCCCCTCGCCGATGAGCGGAGCCGTGGCGAAGACTGCGCAGGTGGCGATCATCGCCACGCTCCAGGCACGGTGTTTTCCGAAACGTCCCGCCAGAGCCAGCGCCAGCGGCACGCCGGCCAGCCCGCAGGCGAAATACAGAAACAGCAGCGGCCCGCGCATTTCCGGCACGCCAAGCCGGTCGGATACGAAATATAGAAACAGCGTCGCCGGCACCGCATTGGCCAATCCGTTGAAGAGATAGGCCACGATGAACCGGCGGAACGGCGCGTTCGCCGCCATGACCGCCAGGCCTTCGCGCAGGCTGATCTGCGTCTTCGAGTGGTCGCGTGGTTCGGCGACCCGGCTCACCGTCACGGCGCCGGTGAGAACCAGAAGCCCCGCCACCGACAGTCCAAGTATCGCAAGCCCGTGCAGGCTGTCGGGATCGTCGAAACCGATCGCGAAAGGCAGCGCGATCGCCACCAGCGTACCGACCAGCGTAAAACCTTCCCGGAAGCCGGCGACACGGCTGCGTTCGCGGTACTGCCCCGCCATCTCCGCTCCCCACGCCTGGTAGGGCAGGATCGCCGCGGTGTAACCGATCGACAGCACCAGCCCCCAGAGGAGCACATAGCCGATACCCGCGGTCACGGGCGGCCAGAACAGCATGATCGCTGCCAGAGCACAGATGGGAATCGACACCATGAACAGCGCCTTGCGCCGCCCGATTCTGGGTCGCCATCGGTCGCCCACCCATCCGATCATCGGGTCGCTGACCGCATCCGCGAGCCGCACCGCCAGCAGCGCGGCGCCGACGCTTGCCAGCGGCAGCCCCAGCGATTCGGAATAGAAGGTCGGCACGATGATGTAGAGCGGCAGCGTCAGCGCCGCGAGCGGCACCGCCGGCAGGGCGTACTGGATCAGGGTCTTGGCGGGGATGGACATGCAGGGCCTTGGGGCTAAAGTCTGTCCTGTTACGAAGCGCGGGGGCTCGTGGTTCTCCGGCGAACTGTCTTCAGGAAAAAACCTCTTCGGAGGCCAGGATGGGGCACATGTTCTACGCGACGGCCTTTGCACTGGCGGTGGTCGCCGTGGCCTACCTCCTGGGACCCCGGGCGGTCGCGGACCAGAACGTCCGCTTCGACCCGGCCGCGATTGGCCCAGATCCGCAAACCTACCTCGCCGCGCGCGAAGGCGAACATGCCGACATCCGCGATGGGCTCGCCAGGGAGATCATCTGGGCCGATCCGGCGACGCGCGCGCGCACGCCCGTATCCATCGTCTACATCCACGGCTTTTCCGCCTCGAAGGGCGAAGTGCGCCCCCTGCCCGACCTGATTGCCGCCGATCTCGGTGCCAACCTGTTCTACACCCGCCTGGCTGGCCATGGCCAGGATGGACCCACCATGGGCGCGGTCAGGGCCGAAGACTGGATAGATGATACCGCGGAAGCCCTCGCCATCGGCCGCGCAATCGGCGAACGCGTGGTGGTGATCGCCGCCTCGACCGGCGCCACGCTCGCCAGCTGGGCCGCCACCCGGCCGGACCTCGCCGAACATGTCGCCGCGATGATCCTGATCTCGCCCAACTACCGAATCAACGGTGCCGGTGCCGGTCTGCTGTCCGCCCCCTGGGGCGGGCAGATCGCCCGCCTGCTGCTGGGTCCGCAGCGCGGCTTCACCGCAACGAACGAGCTCCAGGCGCATCTGTGGACAACCTCCTACCCGACGAACGCCCTGCTTCCGCTCGCCGCAACGGTCGCCATGACGGCTGCAAGCCGTGTGGAGGACATCTCCATCCCCGCCCTCTTCGTCTTCTCCGACAAAGACAAGGTCGTCGATCCACGGGCCACCCACGCCGTCATCGGTCGTTGGGGCGGCCCGACGCGCACCTTGCTTGTCAGCGATTCCGAGGACCCCAACCATCATGTGATTGCCGGCGACGCCTGTTCGCCTTCCACGACGACCCGCCTGGCCGGGGCGAGCCTGGAGTTCCTGCGCGAAATACTGGGCGAGGCCGACTGAGCTTCAGATCTTCGTCGTCTGTTCGGGCCGCGCATCCTTCGCGAACAGGAAGATGAATAGAGCCACCGCCATCAGCAACGCGTAGAAGCCGAACAGGGCGACATAGGCCCGCACGGGATCGTCGGGCACGGCGGCGGCCGCCACGACGCCTCCGGTGGCGAACTGGATCACGCCCACGCCGCCGATCGAGAAGAAGTTCAGGAGCGTGACCCCCCGCCCGGTCAGTTCGGGCGGCAGGAAGGCGCGCCCATGCGCCATGAGAAGCCCGTAGGAGGCACCCGACACGCCAATGATCGCGAACAGGACCGTCACCGTCCACACGCTCGCCAGCGGCATCATGGCCAGCGTGACAAGCGCCATGAGCCCGATGAGATTGCCCACGACAGCGACCCATTTGCGCGTCCGGAAGAAGGTGTCGAGCGGCCCGTAAATGAAGTTGCCGGCCACCATGGCGAGCGCCATGATCAGCGTGACATGGCCGATGAAGAGCAACTCCGCGCCGTGGACCTCGAGCAGATAGGGGCCCGCCCACAGGCCGCGAATGCCCATGGCGGGGGCGTAGTTGATCGCGATCAGCGGCAACAGCAGCCAGAGCGTGCGGATCTTGAAGAGGTCGATATAACCGCCGAATCCGGCGCGGCCCACACCGTCCTCGGGCAGTTTCGCGGGATCGCGCACGATGAAGAAGATCGCCACCGCGTTCAGCAGCGTGATCGCTGCCAGGCCGATCATCACCTCGCGCCAGCCAAAGGCTTCGGCCGCGGCCGCCAGCGGCGAGGCGCCGATCACGTTGCCGGCCGAACCGAAACCGATCAGCCAGGACGTCAGGATGGCAAGCCGGGCGGCACTGAAGCTGCGCGCGAAGATGAACACCGACGCCATCAGGACCGGCGAACAGCCGATGCCGATCAGCGTCATGGCCGCGATCACCATCCATGGCTGGCTGGCCGCCGCGAAGAGCAGCGCGCCACCGCCCCCGCCCACGGCCAGCAGCACCGACGCCGTCAACCGGGGGCCGTAGCGGTCGAGCGACACGCCGACGGCGAACTGCATGAGCGCGAAGGACGCGAACCATGCGCCCGAAGCGACCGACAACTGGGTATTGGTCATGCCCAGCTGGACCGTCAGTTCCGGCGTCAGCACGGCAAGGAAAGTGCGGTAGAATTGCGACAGCACATAGGCTGTCGCCAGCGCGGCGAGTCCGGCCATCAGGCGTTGTCCGTCCCGTTTGTGTTCTTCTTGTTCCGCCGGCCGACCGGCCAACGCGGGCAAGGCTTAGATCAAGCGCGGACTGGAGGCAACGGGCCTGATTGGCCTGTCAGGCTGCGCCAGGCAGGGCACAGACCACCCTGTCGCGCCCCGCGCGTTTGGCGCCGTAGAGGTGAGTATCGGCCTCGTTCATCAGCGTTTCGAGCCCCTGGCCCGGCTTGCGCACCGCGATGCCGATGCTGACGGTGAACTGCACGACCTCCGGCAGATCCGAAAGCGCCATCTCCCGCACCCGCCGCCGGATCTTTTCGGCCAGCGACTGCGCTGCCCAGATGTCGGCCCCCGGCATGAACACGGTGAACTCCTCGCCGCCGATCCGCGCGGCGACCGCGTCCTTGCCGACATTGGCGGAGATCAGCGCCCCCAGGCTGCGCAGCACCCTGTCGCCCACGGCGTGGCCGTGTGCATCGTTCAGCTGCTTGAAGTTGTCGACGTCGATGTAGAGAAGCGCGCCGCCGCCGGAACTCTCGCGCAGGAGGCTTTCGGTCTTGTGCATGAAGCAGCGGCGGTTGGCGAGGTTGGTCAGTTCGTCCATCCGCGACACCCGGTCCAGTTCCGCCGCCACGGTCCTCAGACGCACGTTCTGGCCGATAAAGAGATAGCCCAGCGGATATCCGAGCACGATCACGATGACCGTCGTGAAGAACAGGTCGAGGAGAAGCCTGTCCTCGAAGAAGATGGAATAGAAGAGCAGCGTCAGCGCGTTTGCGCCCATCAGCGCCGCGCCCACCATCAGCGTGGTTTGCCTCAGCACGGACATCGTCTCGAGCCTGCGCATCAGCACATCCCCAACTCCCCACATGAAGCAACCCCTGTCTGATTTGGGCGTGCATTAGCACCGGAATATGAAGATTGCCTTTGCGTCATGTGCGCGATCGCGCCGGCGGCGCGGGGTCGCCACGTTAAAGCTGTTGGCGTGCGGGCTCGCCTGTTGCAAATTGCCCGCCCTCTCGCCAATGTCGCGCGACGAACAGCAACCGGCCAACGCTGCCGGCGCCGTGCGGAGGCGCCAGGATACGAGGTATTCTTCCGTGCCATATTCCGCCATCCGCGCTGCCGTGCACATCGCGGCGATTTTCGCGATCTACCTCTCCGTCGTGATGCTGGTGCCGGCGGCCGTCGATCTCTATTACGGCAATGACGACTGGCAGGTCTTCGCCTTCTCGGCCTTCTTCACCGGAGGTCTGGCCCTGGCGGTGGTGCTCGCCACCCAGGGCGCCGCGCCGCCGATCACGTCGCGCTTCGGCTTTTTCGTGGTCAATCTACTCTGGGTGCAGACCACCCTGATCGGCGCCATCCCGCTTCTTGCTTCCTCGCTTGAGATCAGCGTCACCGACGCCATCTTCGAGGCCGCTGCCGGCGTGACGACCACCGGCTCCACCGTCATCGTCGGGCTCGACAATCTGCCCCCCGGCCTCCTCCTGTGGCGCTCGCTGCTGCAATGGATGGGCGGACTCGGCGTCATCGCGCTCGGGCTGTTCGTCCTGCCGCTGCTCAACGTCGGTGGTGTGTCCTATTTCAAGATCGAATCCTCCTCGATCGAGGACCGACCCTTCGAGCGTTTCTCGACCTACACCGTCGCCCTCATCGGCATCTATATCGTTTTGACCGTCATCTGCACCATCGCCTACGCGGCAGCCGGCATGGGCGGGTTCGAAGCGCTCAACCACGCGCTCACCACCATCTCCACCGCCGGCTTTTCCACCCATGATGCGTCGATGGGCTACTATGCCGACCAGCCGGCCATCCTGTGGGTGGGCACGATCTTCATGTTCATCGGCGCCCTGCCCTTCTCCATCCTTATCCTCTTCGGCCTGCGCGGCCGTCTCGACGCGTTGCGCGATCCCCAGATCCGGGTCTTCGCGATCTATGTGCTGCTGCTCATTCTCGCGGTTTCCATCTATATGCGCGTGTCCGGCGAGATGAGCTTTTTCGATGCCCTCACCCAGACCGCCTTCAACTTCATGTCGATCATCACCACGACGGGCTATGCGAGTTCGGACTACGGTCAATGGGGCGCCTTTGCCTTCGCCTGCGCCTTCGTCGCCATGTTCCTCGGCGGCTGCTCCGGTTCGACCACCGGCGGCATCAAGGCCTATCGCTTCCTGATCCTGTTCGAGCTCTTGGCAAACGGCCTGCGCCGCCTCGTCTATCCCAACACGGTGCTGTCGGTGCGCTATGGCGACCGCCCGGTGGACGAGACCATGCAGCGCGCCGTCGTGCTCTTCATCTCGGCCTTCCTCGTCATCTGGCTCATCACCATCGTGCTTCTGGCCGCGACCGGTCTGGATTTCATCACCGCCATGTCGGGCGCCCTGACGGCGCTCACCAATGTCGGCCCCGGCCTTGGCGACACGATCGGTCCGGCAGGCAATTTCTCGTCCCTTCCGGACGTCTCCAAATGGATCCTCACGGTGGCGATGTTGATGGGGCGGCTCGAGCTTCTGGCCGTGCTCGTGATCTTCACCCCGGTCTTCTGGCGCCGTTGAGTTCAACCGCGGTGCAACGCCGTCATTTTGCACTTGCGCCGCACACAACCAGCCTATAAGCCTCCCCTCGGTTCGGAGCGTAGCGCAGCCCGGTAGCGCACTTGACTGGGGGTCAAGGGGTCGTGGGTTCGAATCCCGCCGCTCCGACCAATATCTTCAAGATATGGAACTGCACCGGGGAATGAGTTGCCGCTTTCCAGCACGGGAAGCGACAGCGAATATGCCGCCTGACGCGGCCCCGGTCGCTCTCAGTCGTCCTTCCCGCCCCTGGGACGATAGGTAACCTCGCCGGTGGGCACTTCCGCACCGAAATGAAGCGAGAACAGAAGACGGTTGCGCTCGTCCGTGACATGCATGGTCCAGGGTGACCCCTGGTGCCAGAAGGCCCCGTCAAGTTCCCTCAATACCGCCCCCGCAAGCGAAATCGCTTCGGCGCGCGCCTCATCCACCCCCGACATCTCCGTCCCTTCCGGATCGGGCGCCTGGGAGCCGTTGTCGATGTGGAAAAAGTATCTGGGCATCGGCATCTCCAAAGACTTGCTCTGAAGAACAATCGAGCGTGGCGTTTGTTCGCGCCGATTGCGAAAACGCCGTCGAAACACGCTCGAAGCTGCCTCCCCCGCCGATAACGGCGCGGGATGGGTCGCAAAAAAGGCCGGGACGCTGCCGTCCCGGCCTTCGTGTCTGATCGATGGTCTTTTCCGCCCGCAAGCCGCCCGCTTGGCGGCCCCTGTTCGTCCTAGAAGCTCAGACGCAGGCCGGCACCGACAGTATGTGCATTGGCGTTGCGCTGGAACGCCGCGCTATAGCCGGCGAAACCGCTGAGACGTCCGCCGTCGGAGGCGAAGTTGACATTTGCGCCAACCCGCAGGACGTCCCGGCCAAGGGCCGCGCTTCGCGCCGCGATCGTTCGGCCCAGAAGCTCGACATTGGTCAGATAGGCATTGTCGCCCATCAGGCGGCCATAGGAAGCATCGGCCTTCACCCGCAGGACGCCGGTATTCATCGGCATCGGCGCCGAGGAGAACCGCAGCCCGGGGCCGACCTCGAACTGCCGCAGGCTGGAAGCCTGCGCGTCGAGGCCGAAGATGCCCGCACCCGTCTCGCTCGCGGCATTTGTGTTCTGCCAGCGCGCCATGGCGCCGATGAAGGGCGACAGCGACATGCCATTCGCCATTTCGAACTCGTGTCCGGCGCGCAGATCCGCTTCCACGCCACTGCCCGACAGCCGCGTCCGGCCGATCGGCGTTGCCGAGGTGCCGACGGCACCGGCAATCGAATGACGCGTCAGGGTCTGGCCGAAGAACGCCGCCTGCGCCGTCCCTTCCACGAACCAGCCATTCTCCTTCCACTCGCCATAGGCGCCGAGATGGAAATTGTCGGCCGTGGCCTGGTCGTCGGATCCTGCGGTCGTGAGGCGGGTATTGGTGTAGCCGCCCGCAACGCCGAACTGGAACGTGTCGCCGTTGATGAGGTCGGCACCGACAATCACGCCCGCCGTGTTGCTGCGCGCGCTGTTGGAGGAGGGGCCGGCCGCGATGGAGGCGGTGCCGAAGATCGGCATGGCCCACACGCCCGGCACCACCGGATTGGTGACCCTGGCGCCGCCGCTGCCCATCGAGCCGCCGCCTGCCGCATAACCCATCAGCATCATGTCGGCGCTGCCGGAGGCCTGATTGCCGCCCGAAACGCTCAGCCGCTGGCGCATGGCCTGGCTGACATGCCCCAGCGCGGCAGAGCGCGACCAGGCCGCGTTGGCGAAGCTGCCCGCCGTGCCCGGATCGATGGTGGAAACCATGTTGCCGACATTGAGCAGGCCCCAGCCATAGACAGCATCGATGCCCGGCGCGCCGATATCGGTGGCCGTCTGCAGAACCAGCTGCGCCAGTTCCGGCGCCGTCGCATTCGGGAACATCTCGGCGGCGATCGCCATTGCCCCGGTCACGTGCGGCGCGGCCATGGAAGTGCCGTTGATGCTGTAGTAGCCACTGCCGGGCACCGACGACCAGATCGCGTCATCGCTACCTTCCGGACCGTCGCCACCGGGCGCCGCCAGGCACCAGTCCGCTGCAATTCCGCAGCGCTCGGAATAGCTGGCAATTGTACCGGTCGGACCCACGGCGGCCACGGCCAGCCAGTTCGCCTGCAACTCCGGGAAATAATAGGGCAAGCCTGCGAACACGCCCGGTTGCGATTGCGCGGCATTGCCGGTCGAGAATACCTGCACGGCGCCGGCCGCCGCTGTATCGCGGAATGCCTGCAGCTGTGCCGGCGCAAATGACTCGATATCCTGCCTCGTGACCTCGAGAATGGTAATCGTCCGATAGGAGGGCGGCGGCTCCTGCAGCCCCCAGGAATTGTTGAAGATCCGAATGCCCTGGTCCAGCCCCCAATAATAGCCGGCCGCGAAGCCGCCATCGCTCGGCGCTGCATTCCAGTTGATGCCGTATAGAAGCGCGCCGGGGGCAACGCCCACATTCTGCCCGAGAACCGTACCGGCCACGTGCGTACCATGCAGTTGGGCGGGGCCGTACGGGCTGCCATCGACATTGAAGCCGCCCTGCCAGCGATCCGCATATTCAGGGTGATCGAATTGGATGCCGTTATCCATGACGCCGATCTTGACACCTGCGCCGGTAAAGCCGGCATCACGCGCCTGATCGACCCCGATCATGCGCAGCCCCCACAGCCGCTCGTCGATCGCCTGCGCATTCGCCAGCGAAACCGTGGCCACGCTGGCCGATAAACAGATCATACCGAACTTGATGATAGACTTTGTCAAAACGACCCCCAGTGAATTCCCACGCGCCCTGCCGCGCGCCTTGCTCCTGCCCGTCACATCCGACCCGATCATGGTGCGGACATGATTGCCCCATCTGCCAATGACGGAGCAGCTACCCTGCCTGTTCCTGGAAGAGACACCATCATATGGTGAACAAGCCGTTAAATACATGATCTGCGTACATGTAATCGCGCCTTCTACATGCTGATATATATCTGCGTAGACGACTGACTTGCCGTAGACTTGTGATCCTGAACAGGCTTCCTTGAGCTATCCACTTGCCCCGGATCGGTCAAGTTCCCAACACGCTGCCGCCTGACTAATTTTGGGTGCATTTCTCCCGCCTGCCCGCAAGGCTGCGTTTCAGCCGACGGCAGCGCTCGGGCGCCGTCATATGTGTTGGTCTGCAAGTCTGGAGAGAGTGCGTACGAACCCACGGACCAGCCCGTCCATCGCCTGGAAAGCCGGCCCCGTTTTGTCGATGGGTCGATGTGCTGAGAGGTATCGAGAGCTGCGGAAGTGCCCGCCTAGCGCCCGCCCTGCGCGATGATGTCCTCGGCGAGCGCTATCGCAGTGCGCCGGTCGACCTCGTCGGCGAGCGCGAAGGCCTCTTCCTGCATCTGGCGGATCCAGCCCTGTTCCGAGGCGGGCGCACGGTGAAGCGCGGCCGTCATCATGGCCAGCCCGCGTACCGCGCGGCCCGACTGGAACAGGAGATCGCCCAGCGTTGCCTGTGCGCCTGCATGGCCCTTTTCCGCAGAAAGCTGCAGCCAGCGCGCGGCCTGCTGCACATTGGCCTTGAAGCCGTGATTGCCCAGGAACATGCGTCCGACTTCGAACTGCGCCGCAGGATGCCCGTAATTGGCGGCCGCACGCATGAAATAGTCCTGCGCGAGCGCCGGGTTGGGGCGCACCGGGCTGTCGGGGATGCCGTAGAGCAGGTAGCCGCCAAGCGCCACCAGCGCATCCGACAGATAGGGCTCGTCCGGGCTGCCCGGCTCGACATCCTGCTGCACGATGTCCTGGAAGAACTTGAAGGCCTCGTACTCGTCGCGTGTCACGCCGTCGCCGTCGGCATACATGCGCGCCAGCTTCCAGCGCGCCCCGAGCTGGCCGTTCTCGGCCGCGTAACGATAGGCCTCGAGCGCCTGGTCCTTGTCGCCGCTCTGATAGGCGGTGAAGCCGAAGCGGAACACCGCCCAGGGGGAGTCGCGACCTTCCGCATAGGCGCGGTCTTCGGCCAGCGCCTGCGTGCCCGCGCCGAAGCCGGCCACAGCGAAGGCGGCTGCCACCATCCCTGCCCTGAGCGCGTCAGATATCGGCATAACAGTGCGTTTCCTTTGCCGCGCCAGGATGCGTCACCGCACCCTTGCGGGCCGACCCTACGGTCTGGGCATATTTCCAGATCGCGCCCGACTGGTAGTCGGTCTCGCGCGAGTTCCAATCCTTGCGGCGGCTTTGCAGTTCATCGTCGCTGAGGTCGACGGAGATCGTCCCCTCCACCGCGTCGATGGTGATGATGTCGCCGTCCCTCAACAGACCGATAGGACCGCCGGCGGCGGCCTCCGGACCCACATGGCCGATGCAGAAGCCGCGCGTGGCGCCCGAGAAGCGGCCATCGGTGATCAGTGCCACCTTGTCGCCCATGCCCTGCCCGTAAATGGCAGCCGTGGTGGCCAGCATCTCGCGCATGCCTGGACCGCCGATCGGGCCTTCATAGCGGATGACCAGAACCTGGCCTTCCTTGTAGTCGCGTGCCTTGACGGCTGCGAAAGCCTCTTCCTCGGAATCGAAACAGCGCGCCGGGCCGGTGAATTTCAGGTTCGCCATGCCGGCGACCTTCACGATCGCCCCGTCCGGCGCCAGATTGCCTTTCAGCCCCACCACGCCACCGGTCTTGGTGATCGGCTTGTCGGCGGGACGCACGACGTCCTGTGCGTCGTTCCAGGCAACCTTCTCCATGTTCTCGGCGATCGTGCGACCGGTCACCGTCATGCAGTCGCCGTGGAGATAACCGTGGTCGAGCAGCGTCTTCATCAGAAGCGGAATGCCGCCGGCCTCGAACATGTCCTTGGCGACATATTTGCCGCCCGGCTTCAGGTCGGCGATGTAGGGCGTCTTGTGGAATATCTCGGCCACGTCGAAGAGATCGAACTCGATGCCGCATTCATGCGCGATGGCCGGCAGATGCAGCGCCGCGTTGGTCGAACCGCCGGAAGCCGCCACCACCGCAGCCGCATTTTCCAAAGCCTTGCGCGTGACGATGTCGCGCGGCCGGATGTTCTTGGCGATCAGTTCCATGACCTTTTCGCCCGCCGCGAAGTTGAAGCGGTCGCGCATCTCGTAGGGTGCCGGCGCGCCGCAGGAATAAGGCAGCGCGAGCCCGATCGCCTCGGCGACGGTGGCCATCGTGTTGGCGGTGAACTGGGCGCCGCAGGAGCCCGCCGACGGACACGCGGCCTGCTCGATCTCCATGAGATCGTCATCGGAGATCGAGCCGACCGAGTGCTGTCCCACCGCCTCGAAAACGTCCTGGACCGTGATCTGCCGGCCCTTGTAGGAGCCAGGCAGGATCGAGCCGCCATAAATGAAGACCGAAGGCACGTTGAGGCGGACCATCGCCATCATCATGCCGGGAAGGGATTTGTCGCAGCCCGCCAGCCCGACCAGCGCGTCGTAGCAATGGCCGCGCATGGTGAGTTCCACGGAATCGGCGATCACCTCGCGGCTGACCAGCGAGGCCTTCATCCCCTGATGGCCCATGGCGATGCCATCGGTCACGGTGATGGTGCAGAATTCGCGCGGCGTGCCCTGGGCAGCAGCCACGCCCTTCTTGACCACCTGCGCCTGGCGCATCAGCGAAATGTTGCAGGGCGCGGCCTCGTTCCAGCAGGAGGCGACGCCGACCAGAGGCTGGGCGATTTCCGCCGACGACAGCCCCATCGCATAGAGATAGGAGCGGTGCGGTGCGCGCGCGGGACCTTCGGTCACATGGCGGCTCGGCAGTTTCGTCTTCGAGATCACTTTGGCGTCCATACTCATCCTTGCCGCCGAAACGGCGGCCTCCCCTGCGATCTGGGCGCTTACTGAACCCGCGCCAGTCGAAGGAGCCTTTGACGTGCGCTGGGTTTATGGCGGGAAATGGGCGCCCCGTTCCCATGAAGGGGTATAGCGCATCGGCACCAAGGGGGCTGTGGCAGGAATGCCACAGAATCATCATGCCGGCCCGGATCGCCGGACCGGCATGGAACCAATTGGAAACTATGTCTTCAGGCGACCCGCGACAGTGCGACCGTCAGACGGTCGCGCGTTTCGGCATATTCCGCGCGCTTTTCGCGCTCCGCTTCCACGATCTCGTCCGGCGCGTTGGCGACGAATTTCTCGTTGGCGAGCTTCTTGTCGATCCGCGCCATCTCGCCCTCTGCCTTGGCGATTTCCTTCTTCAGCCTTGCGGCCTCCGCCTGGAGATCGATCAGGTCGCCGAGCGGCAGGCAGGCCGTCGCCTCGCCAACCACGATCTGGGCGGCCGCCTTCGGCGCCTCGGAACCGAAGGCGATCTCGCCGATACGCGCGAGCCGCTTGATCGCCGGCTCGTGGCGGGCGACACGCTCGCGGCTGACGCTGTCTGCGCCGACCACCACGAGCGGCGCGATTGCGCCGGCCGGCACGTTCATCTCCGAGCGCACCGAACGGATGCCGGAGACGAGATCGATCAGCCAGTTGATCTCGGCCGCCGCGTCGGCGTCTTCGGGCCCGCCTTGCGGCCAGGCCGCATGGCACAGCAGCCCGTCGCGCGCATGAGCGCCCGCCGTGTGCTCCCACAGCTCTTCCGTCATGAAGGGCATGAAGGGATGCAGGAGCTTCAGGATCTCGTCGAGCACATACGCCGCCACCGCCTGGCTTTCGGCCTTGGCCGCCTCGTCGGCACCGGCGAAGACCGGCTTAAGCAGTTCCAGATACCAGTCGCAGAACAGGTTCCACACGAAACGGTAGGCCGCCGCCGACGCCTCGTTGAAACGGTAGCGTTCGACGCCCTCGGTGACGGCCGCGGTCGCACGCGACAGTTCGGTGAGGATCCAGCGGTTGATGGTCAGCTTCGCCGACGCGGGATTGAAGCCCGGGTCGCGCTTCACCCCGTTCATCTCGGCAAAACGCGTCGCGTTCCAGAGTTTGGTGCCGAAATTGCGGTAACCGGCGACCCTCTGCGGGTCGAGCTTCACGTCGCGCCCCTGCGCCGCCATGATGGCCAGCGTGAAGCGCAGCGCGTCGGCGCCATATTCGTCGATCAGTTCCAGCGGGTCGATGACGTTGCCCTTCGACTTCGACATCTTGGCACCGTTCTTGTCGCGCACCAGCGCGTGCACATAGACGGTGTGGAACGGCTCTTCCTCCATGAAGTGCAGGCCCATCATCATCATGCGGGCGACCCAGAAGAAGATGATGTCGAAACCCGTCACCAGCACGTCGGTCTGGTAGTAGGTCTTCAGCTCCTTGGTCTGGTCGGGCCAGCCGAGCGTCGAGAAGGGCCAGAGTGCCGAGGAGAACCAGGTGTCGAGCACGTCCTCGTCGCGGGTCAGGATCTTGCCCGGCTCGTAATTGTCGAGCTGCTCCTTCACCCAGTCGCGCCACGGCGTGTCGACGGCCAGGTAGTATTCGACCGCATCGTCCAGCGCGCGCTTTTCGTCCCGCGCGACGAAGACATGGCCGTCCGGGCCGTACCAGGCGGGAATGCGGTGCCCCCACCACAGCTGGCGCGAGATGCACCAGGGCTGGATGTTCTCCATCCACTCGAAATAGGTCTTTTCCCAGTTCTTCGGCACGAACTTCGTGCGCCCCTCGCGCACGCTGGCGATCGCTGGCTTGGCCAGCGTCTTGGCGTCCACATACCACTGGTCGGTCAGGTAAGGCTCGATCGGCACGCCGCCGCGGTCGCCATGCGGGACCATGTGGCGGTGCGGCTCGACCTTGGCCAGGAACCCGCCCTCCTCCATCATCTCCACGATGCGCTTGCGCGCCGCGAAGCGGTCGAGGCCTTCCAGTTCGCTGATCGTGCGCGTGACTTCCGGATGGCTCTCCAGCCCCTCCATGAAGTCGTCATTGTCCTTGAGCGTGATCGCCGCTTCGGTTGTCAGCACGTTGATGGCGCGCAGGTGATGGCGGCGCCCGACCTCGAAATCGTTGAAATCATGCGCCGGCGTCATCTTCACCGCGCCGGTGCCCTTTTCCGGATCGGAATATTCGTCGGCCACGATCGGCAGGCGTCGTCCCACCAGCGGCAGGATGACGTTCTTGCCGACCAGGTGGGTGTAGCGCTCGTCCTCCGGGTGCACGGCCACGCCGCTGTCGCCCAGCATCGTCTCCGGCCGCGTCGTCGCAACGGTGACGAAGGTCGAGCCATCCTCGGGATCGAAGGTCTTGCCCTCGATCGGATAGCGGAAATGCCAGAGATTGCCTTCGATCTCGATCTGCTCGACCTCGAGATCCGAAATGGCGGTCAGAAGCTTCGGGTCCCAATTGACCAGCCGCTTGTCTTTGTAGATGAGGCCTTCCTCGTAAAGCTTTACGAAGACTTCGATAACCGCCTTCGATAGCCCCTCGTCCATGGTAAAGCGCTCGCGCGACCAGTCACACGAGGCACCCAGCCGCTTGAGCTGGTTGACGATGATGCCGCCGGATTGGGACTTCCACTCCCAGACCTTGTCGACGAACTCCTCGCGCGTCAGGTTGCGGCGGTGGATCTGCCTTTCGGCCAGTTGCCGTTCCACCACCATCTGCGTGGCGATGCCGGCATGGTCCATGCCCGGCTGCCACAGCACGTTCTTGCCGCGCATGCGCTCGAAGCGCACCAGGATGTCCTGCAGCGTGTTGTTGAGCGCATGGCCCATGTGCAGCGAACCGGTAACGTTCGGCGGCGGGATGACGATCGTATAGGGCTCTGCGTCGGCTGCGGCGCCCGCGCCGGCGCGGAAGGCATCCGCATCGGCCCAGCGTCCGGCAATTTTCGGCTCGACGGAGCCGGCGTCATAGGTCTTTTCGAGCATGGGGGTCCCGCATTTCCAGCGTTCCGTTGGCCTCGCTGTAAACCGGATGGGTCTGGCCGAGTCAACCGCGCCGCATCGACGCCCCTCAAATGGACAAGGCCACCGTCGCCGGCAGCCCTGTCCACGGGTCCCACCCCCGAAGTTCGTGTCGGGCCTCAGGCGCCGCGCGCCACCCGCTCGATTTCCTCGCGCACCAGGCGCTCGACCAGCACCGGCAGGTTGTTGTCCATCCACTCGCGCAGCATCGGGCGGATCATTTCCTCCGCCATCTCATCGAAGGAGCGCCGGCGGCTCGCCGCGAAGACCTCCGAAAGTTCCCCGAACGCGGCGGCCACCTGGCGGCCGGCCTGCTCCGAGATGATCGAGGGGCGCAGCTCGCTCGGTGCGTCGGCGGCGGGCTCCTCGACCGTCTTCTTGTCGGCGCTGGTCGCCTCGGACGCCGGCGCGGCATGCGCGCCGTTGACGCCCGCATACGAGGGCGAAGGCGCCTGGCGCGTCGGCTCTGCTGGCACATCTCGCCGCACGGACTCCGGCGTCTTGGCGGGCTCATGCGCCTGCACCGCGTCGATCGCGTTCAGCGAGGCCTTGATGTCGGACATGGAGGGGCGCACCTCCGGCTTCACCTCGGGCGCCGTCCTGGCCGGCTGTGCCTTGTCGGCCTCTTCCCGCCCCAGCCCGTCGCGAAACGCCTGCACCTCGATCACCGAGCCCTCGCCGCCGGCCGGACCTTCGTCCTCGTTGTCCCAGTCCTGCGCCGCCATCTCTTGCTGCGGCTTGGTGGACCCCGGCTCGCTGTCCTCGATGATGCGCCGGATGGAGGCAAGGATTTCCTCCATTGTCGGTTCGCGCTGAATGCTGCTTGGTTGTGCCATTGTCACCGTCTGCCGCCCCCGTGACCTCGATATTCGAACATGCCGCCTGGCCATGGGGCGGATGCGCTGCGAATCAGCCAAGCCTAACGCAGACGCCGGGGCAAATGAATCCCCCGGCGCCGTACGAACCGCTTTCACACAGGAATTGAAGTTTCGGCCTCAGCGCCCGTCGGGCGTGCTCGTGCCGATCCACAGATCCTTGACCGCATCGTAATGTTCCTGCGGCCGATGCTCGTTGACCGGCAGGCCAAGACGGCGAACCGACAGCGCGCCGATGGCCGACAGGATGGCGTAGCTCGCCACGACCTGGTCGCGCTCGGAACTGGCCAGGTTGATCTGGGCGTTGATGACGTCGGCCTGGGCGTTGAGCACGTCGAGCGTGGTGCGCTGTCCGACATTGCGTTCTTCGGTGACGCCCGAAAGCGCGAGTTCGGCGGCCGAGACAAGCTGCCGGTTGGCCGCGGCGACCTCGCGCGCGGCGACGAACTGGGTCCAGGCCGAAGCCACCGCCTGGCGCACCTGGTCGCGGCTCACATCGACCTCGATGCGCGCCTCGCCGAGCGACTCCTTCGACTGGCGCACCCGCGCCGACGTCTGCCCGCCCGAATAGATGGGTACCGTGAGGTTGAGGCCGATCGTGGCCGAATTGGTGGTCGTCGTCTCGTACCCGCCGACACTGACACCGGGCAGGCCGGCGGCCGGTGCGCGGCGGATCTGCGACTGCACGCTGGCCTGTGCCGAAACCTGCGGCAGCAGCGCGCCTTCCGCGGCCTTCACCGCGAAGGAGGCGACGTCGACGAGATGCTGGGTCGCCACGATTGCCGGATGCTCGCGCAGCGCGATGACGAAGGCGTCCTCCATGCTGCGCGGCAGGAGGCTTGTCGCGGGGCTCGCCGCCTGCAGCTGGCCGGGGTTCTCGCCCACCAGCTGGCGATAGGTGGCCTCGGACACCTGCACCTGCGCGCGCGCCGCGCTCAGCTGGGCCTCGGCAGCCGAACGGCTGGCCTGCGCCTGGGCGGTGTCTGTCCGCGTGCCCTCGCCGACCTCGAAACGCGATTCGGCCGCGCGCACCTGCTCGGCCAGGAATTCGAGGTTGCGCTGGCGGAACGCCGCGATGCGGCGGTCGCGGATGACGTCCATGAAGGCCGCCGCCGCGTTGAACAGCACGTTCTGTTCGGTATTGCGCAGGCTCTCGTTGGAGGCGCGCACCCGGGCTTCGGCCGCCCGCACGTTGTTCTGTGTCTGGAAGCCGTCGAAGATCGACTGCTGGATCTGCACGCCGAACTGGCCCGTGGAAATCTGCGTGCCGGCCTGTTCGGTGACACTGGCGCTGCCCGAGCCCACGATCTGCGGGCGATAGCCGGATTTCGCCAGCGGTACGCCTTCATTGGTGACGCGCACGCCGGCGCGTGCGGCGTTCAGTTGCGAATTGTTCTGATAAGCCTTCGCCAGCGCCCCCGTGAGGGTCTCCGCCATCGCTGGACCTGAAAACAGCAGCGACGTAGCCAGCAACGCGGCCGGAAAGACCCTATTCAACACGGACATACCCTACCTCGTGCGATGTCGGGCGATTGCGGCAATGCCTACCCCTGGCATGCCCCCGCCCTCAAACTTCTGGTCCGGCTCCGCCAGCGCAATCGCACCCGCCGTCCCTGCATGCCAAAACATTACAGCAATTTCCACGAGTGCAAGTGACAGTTCGGTAACACAGGTGACAAAACGTCCCCGGTCAGAAGACGAAGCCGGGCTCTCGCTGGAACTCGGGCAGCGGGCGCACCGCGGCGTTGAACGAGGCGCGGCTGGAAACGACGCCGCCTTCCTTGATGAAAAGCGTCGCGCGACCCGCATTCCCGTGGCCGACGACCGCCACCAGCCGTCCGCCATTCTTGAGCTGGTCCAACAGCGCATCGGGCACGAAATCCACCGCCCCTTCCAGGATGATGAGGTCGAACGGGCCCTGGTCCGCGCAGCCCTCGGCGAGCTTGCCGCCCACCACCGCCACGTTGTCGCAGCCGAGTCGCGAAAGGATGTCGGTTGCCTGTGCCTCGAGGTCGGGATCGCTCTCGAGCGCGATCACCGAGCCCGCGAGCTTCGACAGCACGGCCGAGGAATAGCCCGTGGTACACCCCACATCGAGCACGAAATCATCGGGACGAACCCGTGCCATCTGCACCAGCTTGGCGAAGGGGGACGGCTCCATGATGTAGCGTGCCGGCTGCCCGTCGCGCGCATCCGCCACGATGATGTCCTCGTCGATATAGGCCAGCGCCCGGCGCCGCGAGGGCACGAATTCCTCGCGCGGCAGCGTTCCCATGGCGGTGAGCAGGTGCGACTCCGTCACGTCGGTCGTCCGCAGCTGCCCGTCGACCATCTTGATGCGCTGGAGGGTGAAGTCGGCTGTCATCGAGCTATTCCGGATATGAGATGCACCGGAAGCATGTGGAGGCCTCGGCCGGAATCGAACCGGCGTGCAAGGATTTGCAGTCCTCTGCGTAACCACTCCGCCACGAGGCCCCGCCGCTTGCGGCGTCTGGGAAGCGACCTGTTAACAGAGGCGTGAAGGCTCGGCAAGTCGCGCGGCGCGTTTCGCGCGCCCATTTCGGCTAGGGATTGCGGCGTCCGTTGCGCCGCCCCCACTGGACCACGAATCGGCGGCGCCACCGACGGATCGCGGCGAATTCATAGGACAGGACGAGCAGTCCCAGCGGAATCATCCAGAAACCGAGAATCGGCAGGAAGCCCAGGAAGCCGAGGAAGACCAGCACGAAACCGATGATCACCCGCACCAGCCGCGATTGCGGCAACACGAACTCGCGCCCGAATATCCGGATGCGGCGCAGCTTCTCGCCCGCCGCCCTTTCGAGTTCCTGCTCGACCTCCGTGCCCATCGCCGCTCCCTGGCCGAGCCTTGCGCCATCCGCCGTCCTGGCGATCGTGGCCTCGCATGCCTATATGAGGTGTGGCGAAACCGCCCACCAGAGCGCCAAGGGGTTCTATCGGCAAATTTTTGCGCAATGCTCTTTGCAATGCCAAAAACTGTTTGCTATAGGCACCGCACTCACGCGAGCAGGTATTCCCCGGTAGCTCAGTGGTAGAGCAACCGGCTGTTAACCGGTTGGTCGCTGGTTCGAATCCGGCCCGGGGAGCCACTCTTCATCAGAATGTGGCCATAGCCTGAGTTTCGCTCTCATGGGATTTCCTGTATCCGCCGGCTGCAGGCACCGCATCGTCGTGCCGGCCTGATTTCACACCTCGCAAGGACAACGAATGCAATCTCGCAAGACCCCCGACTTCCTCGACCGCCAATCCGATGCTGCCGCCGCCAAGCGCGCCATGCTTCAGCGTGCCCGCTCCGTGGCCGAAGATCCCAAGATTGAGGCGCGCCGCGCCGCGCGCGGCGAGATCGTCAAGGCACGCGAAGCGCGCGCCGCCGAGCGTGCCGCGGCCCGGAAGATCGAGGAAGCCCGGGCGGCCGAGGCAAAGGCCCGCGCCGATGAGGCCGCCCGAATCGCGGCGGCCGAGGAAGCCGAGCTTGCCGTGGCCATCGAGAAGGAAGAGGCCGATAGGCAGCTCGCCCTTCTGGCCGAGCAGAAGGCCGCGCGCGACGCTCGCTATGCGGCCCGCAAGGCGGCCAAGAAGGAACGCCGCAAGGGCGGCATGTGAGTTTCGGCGCCAGGGCCCGCGCGCGGGCATCTGGCGGCCGTCGAAGATAAGGGGCTGGCGACAGGATCGCCGGCCCCTTTTGTCTGTCGGGTCCTTTGCCGGGGGCGGGCCGGCGCGCGGTCGACATAGGCTCTCGCCTTGCCCTCGGGAACACCGCCTCTTTCCGTACGTTGCTCCTTTCGAACGGAGAACCTGCAATGAGCGACGACCCGAACACAGCCGGTCAGGACCGGCCCGACGGCGACAAGGCCATGGACGACGAACTGGCGATGCGCCTCGCCGAGGAGACGGATCTGTCCCCCAATCAGGCCAAAAGGCTGATCGAAAAGCACGGCCGCGACTACGAGAAGCTCCGCGAGCTCGCCGCGACTTTCAAGGCGGAAGGCTAGACTAGCCCTGCGCCTTCACCTTCACCGGTCGCCACACCACCATCTCGCGCTTGCGCGAACTTTCCTGGCGAAAGGGCAGCGCACGGCCGTCCGGGCCATGGCACTGGCTGCATTTGAAGCGCAGCGACGCGATCGAGCGCCCCTCGCCGTAGATCGAGGCGAGATCGCCGGCCAGGAAACAGGCCTCGTGCCGGCAGGAGGGGCACGTCACCTGGATCAGGAAGTCGTGGCGGGCGGCAAGGCCGAGGGTTCGTATCGTGCGTGTCATGAGAACGAAATAGGAACATATCCCTCCTTCGGTCAATCGGCTGGCGCAATCACTTTTTTGGCGGCATGGTCGGCGCTCGCGTATTCCGGTGGGCCATGAACACAGTCAACCTTGCCCTTCTGGGGGTTTCCACGGCGGCTTTCCTCGCAGCGGCCAGTGCCGCCAAGAGCTGGGCGCTCAGGCCGGGATGGTTCTGGCTGCTCCTGACGCTGGCGCTCTACACGATCGGCAACCTGATCATGCTGCGGCTTATCCGCGATTTCGGCATGGGCGCCGCGCTCAGCCTGTCGGCCGTTATCCAGCTCGTCGCGGTCAACCTCATCGCGCTGACAGTCTTCGGCGAACGCCTTTCCGGTCTGCAGACACTGGGCATCGCGCTCGCCATCGCCGCCATCGCGCTCATCACGCTGGCCCCCGAGGCCTGACGGATAGATCGCCCGCCGCGGCCACTTGCCTCAAATGCCATCCTTTTCGGCAACCAACGCGACACGCTTGGCGGCTAACCTGTCTGACGGGGGCGTGGGCTGGAGAACAAGATGGCCAGGCGAACCGACAATCTCTACGGCAACTACAATGCGGCAAGCTCCGCAAAACCGCGCGCTTCCGGCCTCATGCGGGCATCGGTGGAGTGGATTGCCGTGGCCCTCGTCATGGCGGCGGGCGCGGCGATCGTCCTGTTCTGGTTCGCCTGACGAGCCTCAGCCGGCCACCGGCATCAGCGGCTGCAACGCGAGTGCCGCGGCCGAGACCAGCAGCACCGAGACCAAATTCATCACGATGCCGGCCCGCACCATGTCGGCCACCCGCACATGTCCGGAGGCAAAGACCAGCGCATTGGGCGGCGTGGCGACCGGGAGCATGAAGGCGCAGCTGGCCGCCATCGCGACGGCGGCCGAGATCGTCACCACGTCCATGCCGGTTGCCGCTGCAACCGTCGCCACGATCGGCAGCAGCGCGGCCACGGCGGCCGTGTTGCTGGCCAGTTCCGTCAGCATCACCACCGTTGCCGTCAGGAGCAGCAGGAAGACCAGCGGCGGCAGGCCGCCCACCGCCGACAGCGCCTCGCCGATCCAGATGGCCAGTCCGCTGCGGTCCATGGCGGCCGCCAGCGACAGCCCGCCGCCGAACAGCAGCAGCACCTCCCAGGGAATACCCTTGGCCTCGTCCCAGCTCATCAGGAAGCGGCGGTCCTGCGCCATGCCGCTCGGGATCAGGAACAGCGCGAAGGCGCAGGCAAGCGCGATGCCCGGATCGCTCATCCCGCCGAGCCCCGGCAGGTTGTTGAGCAGCGGCCGGGTGATCCACAGCGCGGCCGCCACGAAGAAGACCAGCGCCACGCGCTTTTCGGCCTTTGTGATGGCCCCGCTCTCGGCCATCTCGGCCAGCGCGTCATGTCGCCCGCCCGAATCCGAAAGTTCCGCACCGATCGGAAAGACCAGCCGGGTCAGGATCAGCCAGCCGAGTGGGAGGAAGACCACGACCAGCGGCACGCCGACCGTCGACCAGGCCGCGAAGGAAAGGTCGATCCCGTGGCTTTCGAGCAGGTAGCCCGCCAGAAGCGCATTGGGCGGCGTCCCGATCAGCGTGCCGACCCCGCCGATGCTGGCCGCATAGGCAAGCCCCAGAAGCAGCGCCAGCGCGAAACGCCGCGCGGCCGCCTTGTCTTTTGTCCCCTCCTCCATCACCGCCACGATCGACACCGCCACCGGCAGCATGAGCACGACGGCCGCCGTGTTGTTGATCCACATGGACAGGAAGCCGCTGGCCACCATGAAGCCGAGCACCAGGCGCCGTGGCTCCATGCCGATCGCCCGAATGGTCCAGAACGCCATGCGCCTGTGCAGGCCCCAGCGCTTGACGGCGGCGGCAAGCAGGAAGCCGCCCAGAAACAGGAAGACGAGCGGGTTGGAATAGGGTTGGGCGGCGGCCGTGACGTCGCCGATCCCCAACAGCGGCAGGAGGATCAGGGGCAGGAGCGCCGTGGCGCCCATCGGCACCGGCTCGGTGCTCCACCAGATCGCCATCATCAGCGCCAGGCCAAGCGTCTGCCAGCCCGCGACCGGCAGACCGCCCGGTGGTGGCAGGATCAGCGTCGCCGCGAAGATCAGCGCGCCCACCACGAGCCCGATGCGCGACGAGACGGCGAGTAGCGGCTTTGTTCTGGCTGAAGGCATCGGCTCGGCGGGCGGTTCTTCTCGAGGCGCAAATGAGTGGTGCCGGCTGAGGGATTCGAACCCCCGACATCGTGATTACAAATCACGCGCTCTACCAACTGAGCTAAGCCGGCCTGCGCCGCCGCGCACGGTGCGGGCTCCGGTTACCACAACCAGCCCGCCAGTAAAGGAATTTTGTGCCTGTGGCGCTCCCTCGCCCGGCCGCCGCAACGAAAAACGGGGCCCAACGGCCCCGTCAATTCGTTCTTCGAGCTTAAGACCCGTCGATCACTCGGCCTCGAGCGAGCGCTGCTGCTCTTCCTGCAGGCGGCGCTGGAAATCCTCGGTGTTGCGCGAGACATAGTCCTGCAACTGGCGCTGACGCGCCTCGAGGTCGGACTGCTGCATCGGTTCGCCGTCGAAGGCGGCGGTGAAACCGGCCAGCGACACCTGCACGGGGCTCTGCTGGTTCTGGAAGTTCACCGAGGTGAGCGTCAGGGCCTGGCCGCGCTTGAAGGAGGCGACGACATTGTCGTCGAGCGGCGCCTCGGCGATGCAGCGGTCCGGCAGGCACACCACATATTCGAGCTGGCGGGTCTGGCCGCCGTCGATCTGCATGCCGATGCCGGGCGGGATTGCGCGGCCCGACGGCACGGTCACTTGGAAGACGCGCTGGTTCACCTGGCCTTCGAGCGTCAGCATGCTGACCGCCGTGATCAGCTGGCCGGATTCGGCGATGACGATGTTCTGCACATTGCAGATGTCGACATCTTCCTGCTTCGTGCAGGCCTTGTACCAGCCTTCCGGCGGCTGTTGCTGCTGGGCATTGGCTGCCAGCACGCCGCTGGCCAGGATACCGGCCACACCGGCCGCCACGAGCGAAGCGCGGCACGCATTGGAGATCTCTTTGGTCATGTCGTCCGTTTCATCCTCTGGTCGTGCTGTCGTCGGGACGGCAGATTCATGTCGCTGCCGATCTGTTGATGAAATACGGCAGCAGCATGACTTCGCCCGCTTACAATGAAAGCAGGGCGCGATCCAGACCCCGCCACCGGCTTTTCGTCATCTTTTGGGGCCAGTTTGCGGGCTGGGTTCCAATCCGTGATACTGACCAGTCAAACTGCCCAATCGAATCGTCGATGGAATTGCCCCCATGCCAAGATTGAACGCCCGCGCTGTCGCGCCCCTGTTTGCCGTGATCTTCGCCGCCCTGGCCCTGCCGGCCGCGGCCGAAGGGCCGTCCCACGGCCTTGCCATGCATGGCGAGCCGGCGCTCGGCGCGGATTTCGAGCATTTCCCCTATGCCGATCCCGACGCGCCCAAGGGGGGACGGCTGAATTATGCCGTCTCGGGCTCCTTCGACAGCCTCAACCCTTTCATTGTGCAGGGAGACGCCTCGCGCGGCCTGTTCGACCAGTTTTTCGGCTACAACGTCTTCGAGACGCTGATGGCGCGCTCTCGCGACGAGCCCTTCACGCTCTATCCGCTCATCGCCGAATCGGTCGAGACCGACGAGGACCGCACCTTCGTCGAGTTCACGCTGGACGCGGATGCGCGGTTTTCCGATGGCGAGCCGATCCGCGCGCAGGACGTGATCTTCTCGATGGAACTCCTGGCCGAGAAGGGTCGCCCCCTCTACCGCAACTGGATCGGGCTGGTGGAGAAGATGGAGATCGTCGGCGAGCGCGGCGTGCGCTTCACCTTCAAGGAGACCGCCGACCGCGAGATTCCCCTGCTTCTGGCGCTTCTGCCCGTGCTCCCCGAACACGCCACCAATGTGGAACGTTTCGACCGCTCCACCCTCACGCCCATGGTCGGCTCCGGCCCCTATGTCATTTCCGAGGTGCGCCCCGGCGAGTTCGTGCATCTTTCCCGCAACCCGGACTATTGGGCCAGGGACCACCCCTCCAAGACGGGTCTCGACAATTTCGACGAGATCCGCGTCACCTATTTCCGCGACGACAATGCCATGTTCCAGGCCTTCCAGCGCGGCCTCGTCGACATCTTCCAGGAAACCAGCTCCAGCCGCTGGGCGACCGGCTACGACTTCCCCGCCGCCCGCGACGGCCGCGTGATCCAGGAGAATTTCGAGATCGGCCTGCCATCCGGCATGTACGGCTTCGTGCTCAACACCCGCCGTCCGCAATTCGCCGACATCCGCCTGCGACGGGCGATCGCGGGGCTGCTCGATTTTGAATGGATCAACCAGAACCTCTTTTCCGGCGCCTATGTGCGCACCAGGAGCTTCTATGACGGATCGGAGCTTTCCTCCCACGGCGTGCCGGCCAGCGAGGCCGAACTGGCTCTCCTCGGCGATTATGCCGAGACCATTCCCGCCGAAATCCTCGACGGCACGTGGGCACCGCCCGCCAGTGACGGTTCGGGCCGCGACCGCGCCTTCATGCGCGCCGCCATGGAGCTCTTCGCCGAGGCCGGCTACCGCGTGGACGGTGGTCGCCTGCTGGGCCCCGACGGGCGCCAGCTTTCCTTCGAGATCATGCTGAACGGTCCCTCCGCCCAGCCGCTCGCCATGGCCTGGCAGCGCACGCTGGAGCGTGTCGGCATCGCGGTCTCGATCCGCGTCGTCGATTCCGCGCAATATCTCCAGCGCCAGCGCACCTACGATTTCGACGTCATGCTCATGACCTACACCTCGTCCCTCTCGCCGGGCGCCGAACAGATCATGCGCTGGGGTTCGGAGGCCCGCGACCTTGACGGCACGTTCAACTTCGCCGGTGCGGCCGACCCCGCCATCGACGCCTTGATCCAGTCCATTCTCAGCGCCCGCACGCGCGAGGATTTCGTCACCGCCGTGCGTGCCTATGACCGGGTGCTGCTGGCCGGCGCCTATGTCGTCCCGCTCTATCACCAGCCCGAGCAATGGGTCGCACGCCAGAACTACATCCGGCATCCGGGCGCCACGCCCGTCTACGGGCCCCAGTTCCCCACCTGGTGGCACGACCGCGCGAACTGAAACCAGCAGGGAAACTCATCATGGAAGACCGGCAGAGCCTTGCCATCGACGTCGTGTCCGACGTCGTCTGCCCCTGGTGTTATGTGGGCCAGAAGCGGCTCGCGGAGGCGATGGCGATCGCGCCCGAGATCGACGTCCGGCTGCGCTGGCGCCCCTATCAGCTCGACCCGACCATCCCGCCCGAGGGCCTCGATCGCGACAGCTACATGAAGGCCAAGTTCGGCGATGAGGGACGGCTGGAAGAGATGCAGGCGCGGCTGGAGGCGCTCGGCCGCGATGCCGGCATCGTCTTCCATTTCGAACTGATCACGCGCTCGCCCAACACGCTCGATGCCCACCGCCTCATCCGCTGGGCGGCAAGCGCCGACGGAACCGACGTGCAGGACGCCGTCGCGCAACGGCTCTTCCAGCTCTATTTCGAGGAAGGGGCGGATGTCGGCGACCGGGCCGTGCTGATCGGGGCCGCGCGCGAATGCGGCATGGACGCCACCCTGGTCGAGACGCTGCTCGCCGCCGGCGCGGATGTGGACGAGGTCCAGACGGAGATCGAGACCGCCCGGCGCATGGGGGTCACCGGCGTGCCCTGCTTCCTCATCGAGAACCGCTACGCCATCATCGGCGCCCAGGACGCCGAGACCCTGGCCGATGCGATGCGCCAGATCGCGGGCGCGAAAGCCCGGGGCGAGCTGGACGGGCCGGCACAGGGCTGAGGCCCTGCATGGGGAGAGCTGGACGCAGAGCGGCCGGTGGAAAGGTCATGCGAAGCCGGATCAGATGGTCTTCGGCTCAAGCCAGATCCGTGTGGGCAAAATCCCCGCCCTTGTAGAGCAGCGTCACGCCCAGCCGTTTCGCGCAGGCATAGGCAAGGCAGTCGGCGAGGTTGAGGCGGGCGGGATGCCCCCTGCCCTTGCCGTATTCCTGAAAGGCGTTGATTGCCAGATCGGCATCGGCAGGCTCGATCGCAACCAGCGCGATACCCGCATCCGCCAGGAAACGGTGAACGGCAGCTCCCGCCTCCAACGGCTCCACGGCAAGCTTCGAGGACAGCCGCATTGCCGTTTCCAGCACGACGAGCGCAGATGTCGTGCAGCTCGCGGCTTTTTCGATCCGCCCCGCCCAGTCGTCCGCATCCTCCTCTTCCGAGAGGATGGCAACAAGGACCGAGCTATCCACGAACATCAGCCGTGGCCCCACATCGCATCGATCTCGTCCCTGGTCATGTCGCGACCCTCACCTTTGGAGCGGGCCCGCAATTCGCTGGCGATCGTGCGTGCGCGCTCGGCAAGCGGCGTCCGCCCGGCCTCCCGGTGCAATTCCGCCTCCAGCGCGGCGATCACGGCTTCCGTCATGGAAATCTTGCGCTTGGCGGCCAGTTCCCGTGCCAGCGCATGCGCCCTGGGGTGTCTGATCTGCAGATTCACGGTCCGCACCTCGCGAGGAATTGTTGTCATTACAGAATAGCAGAGTTGTCATGACAGAGCTAGGCGCATCCGCAACGCAGCAGCCCTCATCCTGAGGTGCGCAGCGAAGCGAAGCCTCGAAGGACGAGGGCTGCGCACGCCCTTGCCAAAAGCCCTACCTTTGCGAAACTCCCGCGTAACGGTGGGCGGGCCTGGAGCTTTCGTCGTGGAGGTCACGGTTTACATTCTGCGCTGCTCCGACGGGAGCTTCTACACCGGGCTAACCAAACAGGAGATCGAAGCCAGGCTGTGGGAGCACAATCAGGGCATCTATGATGGTTACACGAAGAAGCGGCGGCCAGTGGAACTGGTATTCACGGAAACCTACGACCGGATAACCGACGCGATTGCCCGTGAGCGGCAGATCAAGGGGTGGAACCGGGCCAAGAAAGAGGCCCTGATCCGCTACGACTATGAGGCATTGCCGGAACTTGCGAGCCGGAGACGGCGCCCGCAGCCCTCATCCTGAGGTGCGGAGCGAAGCGGAGCCTCGAAGGACGAGGGCTGCCCCCACCTGGAACCACCCTCGTGGTTCGATGCTTCGCCTTCGCTGCGCTTCGGCTGCGCACCTCACCATGAGGGTTCCCGTTGCAGCCGGCACACATGGAGCCACGGCGACACCTCGTCTTCAGATGCAAAGTCCCCCGCCAGCCTCATCCCGAGTCGCTGATGGAAAAGCAGCCTCGAAGGACGAGGACGCTCTTTCCGACATCCCCTCCACGCGCCAGAATCAAGCCAGGGGTCTGGCCAGTTCGATCTCGCCTCTGATCGGAATGCCAGAGGCACCAACTGGGCACAAGGCGCCCTACTGCCTCGGCCGCCGCCGCTGCGCCAGCCTGAAAAGCAGCACACCCAGCAGGACGGTGATGATCCCGGCGGTCAGGAATGCGATCGAATTGCCGAGCAGCTCCGCCAGCTGCGCTATGCGGCTCGAGAATGCGTAGCCGAGGCCGACATAGACCCCGACCCAGATCGCCTCTCCGGCGGTGTCCCAAAGCGTGAAGCGCGCCCAGCCCATGCGCGTGGCGCCCGCCAGGAGGTTGACGTAGGGGCCGAGCGGGCTGAACAGCCAGGTGCTGAAGAAGACGCCAACGCCGCCCCACCGATCCACGATCCGTCGCGCCCTTCCGAACACGATGGCGCGATTCGGCTCGCTTTCCAGCCGCGCGGTCAAGGCTGCGCCACCGAACCTGCCGATGTGGTAGCCGGTCTGGTCGCCGAGAACCGCGCCGGTCAGCGCAGCCAGCAGGACATGCGTCGCGGAAAGATCGCCGGACGCGGCAAAGGCTCCTCCGGCAAGCATGACGAAGGACGTCGGGACCGGCAGGCCGAGACAGGAAAGATAGGTGGCAGCCAGGATCAGGACGATCCCGTAGGTCGAAACGAGACCGAAGGCGATCTCAGTCATCGAGGTCGGCTCGATGGTCCAGAATGGCGGCGCGAAGGCTGGCCGCGATCTCATCGACGCTCTCGCCCCTCTCGGCGGCAATTTCCGCGACCGTCAGCCGGGGGCGCTCGCCGGTTTCGAGGTCGAGGGCCTCAGTCAGCACCTCGGGCGGCACGTTCCACGATCGTGCGATATAGCGGATCGGCATCCACCCTTCGATCGTCTGTTCCTGATGCGCCGGATTGGCCCAGTGAAGCGTGAAGATGACGGTGCGAACGAGGAAGAACGACGTCAGCGACAGCGCCACCAGAAAGACGATGAACAGCCCGCGGTGAGCGCGCCATAGCTGCGTGATGCTCATGTCGGGCGGCTCCCCGGCCTGTATCGCGGTGAATCGGTTCGGTGCCGCTCGGCCGACGGTCGCTCACGCTGTCCCACGGGACAATCCGCCGATCGGGCGCTGCCGCTCCGACCCGCTACTTTCTCTCGCTGTCGGCCTGGTTCTTCAAGGTCAGATACATCAGACCCAGATAGACCGCCGGCACGATGCCGAGGATCATGAACTCCAGGAAGCCGGCTGGCGCGCATTCCATGCAGGCGAACCGATATGCCGTATAGGCCACGGCGGCCAGGATGATCGCCAGGCCCGTCCACCAGGCCATCATCGGATTGCGCGATCGGGTGTCGTTGGCCATGTCCGGTTCTCCCTTTGGTGCCGCCGCGGACATGCGCGGGGCGACGGCTACTCGCTCGTCACGCCATCGAAATGCTCTTCGTGCGCATCGGCGTCGGCCTTGGTGGCGTGGACCGTTCCATGGCGATGCTCGGGTGGGGCGTAGAGGGTGTAGAGCCTGAGGGGCTCGCTCCCCGTGCTCTTCACATTATGCCGGGCACCCGCCGGAACGATCATGGCCATGTCTGCTCCGATCTGGCTGACGACGCCATCGATCAGGATTTCTCCCGATCCCGCCTCGACGCGGAAGAATTGGTCGCGGTCGTCGTGCACCTCTTCGCCGATTTCGTCGCCGGGCTGAATCGCCATCAGCACGAGTTGCAGGTTCTTGCCCGTGTAGAGAACGCGCCGGAAGTCGTCATTCTCCTCCGTCAGGTTCTCGATGTCGTCGACGAAACCTTTCATGGGGTCTTCCTTGGTGTTCGAGGCATTCAGGGCATCCGCGTGGGTGCAAGGTCTCACCCTACAGGCTTGTTCGGGCGCAGCGTTGATCGCGATCAACTTCGCCTTCCCGCCTCTACCCCGCCTTTTCCACCAGCCCTGCCAGCTGCGTCATCACCACCGCGGCGCCCTTGAGCCGCTTCTCCGGGGTCGGCCAGTCGCGCGAGAAGAACACGCTCTGGTCGGGCCGGATCTTTGCGAGCGACCCCTGTTGCGCGATGAAGCCCACCAGCCCCGTCGGATCGGGGAAGGAATTGTGGCGGAAGGAAACGACCAGCCCTTTCGGCCCGGCGTCGAGCTTTTCCACATTGGCCGTGCGGCAGAGCGACTTGATGAAGACGATCTTCATCAGGTGATCGACCTCCTGCGGCAGCGGTCCGAAACGATCGATCAGCTCGGCGCCGAATCCGTCGATCTCCTGCGGGCTCTGCAACTCGCCCAGCCGACGATAGAGACCGAGGCGCAGCTGCAGGTCCGGCACGTAGTTTTCGGGGATCATCACCGAGGTGCCGACCGCGATCTGCGGCGACCAGGCCTCGTCGACGGCCGCACCCGAACCCTTCATCTCCGCCACCGCCTCCTCCAGCATCTGCTGGTAGAGCTCGAAGCCGACCTCCTTGATGTGGCCCGACTGCTCCTCGCCGAGCAGATTGCCCGCCCCGCGCAGATCGAGATCGTGGCTCGCCAGCTGGAAGCCGGCGCCCAGCGTATCGAGCGACTGCAACACCTTGAGCCGCTTTTCGGCCAGCGTCGTCAGCGAGCGCTTGGCCGGCAGGGTGAACAGCGCGTAGGCACGGAGCTTGGAGCGTCCCACCCGCCCGCGCAACTGGTAGAGCTGCGCCAGCCCGAACATGTCGGCGCGGTGCACGATCAGCGTGTTGGCACTCGGGATGTCGAGGCCGGATTCCACGATGGTGGTCGACAGAAGCACGTCGTAGCGCCCGTCATAGAAGGCGTTCATCACGTCGTCGAGCTCGCCCGCCGCCATCTGGCCGTGGGCCGTGGCGACCTTCAGCTCCGGCACCTGTTCGGCCAGGAACTGCGCCACTTCGGCAAGATCCGAAATGCGCGGCACGACATAGAAGCTGTGCCCGCCGCGATAGCGTTCGCGCAACAGCGTCTCGCGGATCACCAGCGGGTCGAACGGCGCGATGAAGGTGCGCACCGCCATGCGGTCGACCGGCGGCGTGGCGATCAGCGACAGCTCGCGCACCCCCGTCAGCGCCAGCTGCAGCGTGCGCGGGATCGGCGTGGCCGAAAGCGTCAGCACGTGCACGTCCGACTTCAGCTCCTTCAGCCGCTCCTTGTGCTTGACCCCGAAATGCTGCTCCTCGTCGATGATCAGCAGGCCAAGGTTCCTGAAGGTGACCGCGGGGCCGAGCAGCGCATGCGTGCCCACGACGATGTCGACGGTCCCGTCGGTAATGCCCTTCTTGGTTTCGGCCAGTTCCTTCGTGCCGACCAGCCGCGAGGCCTGGCGCACCTTCACCGGCAGGCCGGCGAAGCGTTCGGAGAATGTCTTGAAATGCTGGCGCGCCAGCAGCGTCGTGGGCACCACCACCGCCACCTGCAGCCCGCCCATCACCGCCACGAAGGCCGCCCTCAGCGCCACTTCCGTCTTGCCGAAACCGACATCGCCGCAGATCAGCCGGTCCATCGGCCGCCCGAGCGAGAGATCGTCGATCACCGCGTCGATGGCCGACTGCTGGTCCTCGGTCTCGTCATAGGGGAAGCGTGCGGCGAACTCGCCATAGATGCCGTCCGGCGGCGACAATTGTGGCGCCGGGCGCGTCTGGCGCTCGGCGGCCAGCGCGATCAGCTGTCCCGCCATGTCGAGCAGGCGGCGCTTCAGTTTCGCCTTGCGCGACTGCCAGGCGACGCCGCCGAGCTTGTCCAGCACCACGCCGGCCGCATCCGAGCCGTAGCGCGACAGGAGTTCGATGTTTTCCACCGGCAGGAACAGCCGGTCGTCGCCCGCATAGCGGATTTCCAGGCAGTCATGCGGTGCGCCCATCGCTTCGATGGTCTTCAGCCCGGCGAAGCGGCCGATGCCGTGATCGGCATGCACGACGATGTCGCCGGACGACAGCGATGCGACTTCGGAGATGAAGTCCGCCGCCCGCTTGCGCCTGCCGCGCCGCACCAGCCGGTCGCCCAATATATCCTGTTCGGCGATCACCGTCAGCCGCTCGGTCTCGAAGCCGGTCTCCAGCGGCAGCACCGCCATGGCCGCCGTCTCGGCCGGCAGCTTCTCGGCGTCGCTGAGTGTCTCGACGGTCCTCAGATTGCCGAGCCCGTGTTCGGTCAGGATCTGCGACAGCCTGTCGGCTGAACCCGCCGTCCAGCCGGCCACGATCACCCGCCGCTTGGCCTTGCGCAGGGCGGCGATGTGGCCGACCACCTCGTTGAAGACATTGGCCGAAGGGTCTGCCCGCTCCTCGGCGAAGCTGCGCCCCGACCGGCCGCCCGCATGGATCACGCGCGCGCTACCTCCCTCGGGCGCCTCGAAGGGGGTGAAGGACAATGTCTGACGGCCCGCGCTTCTCTGCGCCACCTCGTCGGGGCTCAGATACAGCCCGTCCGGCGCCATCGGGCGATAGGGCACCGCCTCGGCGATCGCCCCGCCTTCCGCCTGGCGCTGCCTCGCCTCGTAATGGTCGACGATCAGTGTATGCCGCTCGGCGATCGCCTCTTTCGCCAGGTGGTCGAAGACGATCGTCGCCTCGTCGAGATAGTCGAACACCGTCTCCAGCTTCTCGTGGAAGAGCGGCAGCCAGTGCTCCATCCCCGCGAACCGCCTGCCCTCGCTGACGGCTGCATAAAGCGCGTCGTCCCGCAGCGGCGCCCCGAAGGCCTCGATATAGCCGCGCCGGAAACGGCTGATCGTCTCCGGCGTCAGCGTCACCTCGCTCATCGGCTGCAGCTCGACCGAGCGCTTCTGGCCGGTCGAGCGCTGGGTTGCCGGATCGAAGGCGCGGATCGTCTCCAGCGTGTCACCGAAGAAGTCGAGCCGCAGCGGCTCCTCCGCGCCCGGCACGAAAAGATCGAGTATGCCGCCGCGCACCGCATATTCGCCGACCTCGCGCACGGTCGAAACGCGCTCGAAGCCGTTGCCCTCCAGCCGCGCCACCAGGCTTTCCATGTTCACGACGGAGCCGGGCTGCGCAAAGAAGCCCTGCGCGGCGATTGCGTCCGCCGAGGGCATGCGCTGCAGCACGGCATTGGCGCTGGCCAGCACCAGCGCGCGGTGCGGGGCGGCCTTCAGCGCCGCCATCTGCGTCATCGCCGACAGCCGCCTGGCCGCCACCGCGCCGCCGGGCGACACCCGGTCATAGGGCAGGCAGTCCCAGGCCGGCAGTTCCAGGATCGGCAGGCCGGGGGCGGCAAAACGCACGATGTCGGCCAGCGCCGGGATCATCTGCCCGTCGCGCGCCACGAACAGCACCGGCCCCTGCCGCGCCGGATCGGCCGCGAGCGCCGCCAGCACGAAGCCGGCATGACCGTCGGCCACGCCGTCCAGCACGAACTGTCCCGAAACGTCCGGCGCCAGCGCGATTTTCCCGATCAGGCTCATGTCTCGCGGGGCCTCGCCACCTGGCGCGAAGCCTCGAGGATGCGGCCGAACAACGCCGTGTCATGCACGGCGGCCACCTTCTCCCGCCCCGTCAGCCAGTCCAGGATTTCCTGGTCCTGCACCTCCAGCAGCGCCTCGAACTGCGCGAGTTCGTCATCCGACAGCGTCTCGATCTCGCGGTCGGCGAATCCGCCCAGCACAAGGTCGGTCTCGCGCATGCCTCGATGCCAGGCGCGGAAGCGTGCCCGCCGCCTGCGGTGATCGAGTTGGTCGCCCGGCTGTCCGCTCATGGAAGTTCTGTCCTTTTCGACGATGGCGCGCATATAGCGCGCGTGATCTCCGATGTCAGCCTTGCGCGGCGATCCTGCCGACATATTGTGCCCCCATGCGCCCATCCCTCCTCGATCCCCTCTTCGCCCCCGTCACGACGCTTTCCGGCATCGGGGAGAAGCTTGGCCATCTCCTGGCCCGCATCGTGCCCGTCGACACGGCCGGCCGCGAGCTGCGCGTCGGCGACCTGATCTTCGCCCTGCCGCACTCGCTCATCGACCGGCGCAACCGGCCGGGCATCGCGCTTGCCCCCGAAGGCGCCATCGTCACGCTGGAAGTGCGCATCGACCGTCACCAGGCGCCGCCGCGCGGCTCCAGCGCCCCCTACCGCATCTTCGCCCATGACGAGACCGGCGAGATCGCGCTCACCTTCTTCCGCGCCAAGGGCGACTGGCTGGCCCGCCAGATGCCCGAGGGCGAGACCATGCTGGTGTCGGGCCGCATGGAATGGTTCAACGGCCGCCCCTCCATGGTCCATCCGGACCACGTGGTGCCGATCGACAAGGCCGACGAGCTGCCCGAGATCGAGCCCGTCTATCCCGGCACCGCCGGGCTCGCCCCCAAGATCCTGCGCCGCGCCGTTGTCGAGGCGATCGCCCGCGTCCCCGCCCTGCCCGAATGGCAGGATGCCGCCTTCATGGCCAGACACTCTTTCCCGTCCTTTGCCGACGCGCTTGCCCGGCTTCACGCGCCCCGCGATGCCCATGATTTGGCGCTCGAATCGCCTTCCCGCCGCCGCCTCGCCTATGACGAGATCCTGGCTGGCCAGCTGGCGCTGGCGCTCGTGCGGGCCCGCATGAAGCGCGCCGCCGGCATTCCCCTTCTGGGCGACGGCGCCATCGAGGCCAGGATCCGCGCCGCGCTCCCCTGGTCGCTCACCGCCTCTCAGGAGACCGCGCTTTCCGAGATCAAGGAGGACCTTTCCTCGCCCGAGCGCATGCTGCGGCTGCTCCAGGGCGATGTCGGCTCCGGCAAGACTGTGGTGGCCCTTCTCGCCATGGCGCGCGCCGCCGAAGCCGGCCGCCAGGCGGCCCTCATGGCGCCCACGGAAATCCTCGCCCGCCAGCATTTCGCCACCATCGCGCCCTTGGCCGAGACCGTCGGCCTTCGCACCGCCATCCTGACCGGCCGCGAGAAGGGCCGCGAGCGCGCGGCCACCGCCGCTGCCATCGACGCCGGCGAGATCGACATCGTCATCGGCACCCACGCGCTCTTCCAGGAAAGCGTCTCCTTCCGCGACCTGGCGCTGGCCATCATCGACGAGCAGCACCGTTTCGGCGTCCACCAGCGCCTTGCCATGACGGCCAAGGGCACCGCACCCGACATGCTGGTCATGACCGCCACGCCCATCCCGCGCACGCTGGTGCTGACCGCCTTCGGCGACATGGACGTCTCTCGCCTCACCGAAAAGCCGCCCGGCCGCCGCCCCATCCGCACCGTCACGCTGCCCGACGACCGCATCGACGAGCTCGTTGCCCGCATGGAGACGGCCGTGGCCGAAGGCCAGAAGATCTACTGGATCTGCCCGCTGGTCGAGGAATCCGAGGAGGTCAGGCTCACTTCCGCCGAGGAGCGCTTTGCGTCACTCAAACCCGTCTTCGGCGATCGCATCGGCCTCGTACATGGCCGCATGTCGGGCCGCGACAAGGACGAGGCCATGCGCGCCTTCAAGGCCGGTGAGACGCGGCTCCTCGTCGGCACCACGGTGATCGAGGTCGGCGTCGACGTGCCCGACGCCACCATCATCGTCATCGAACATGCCGAGCGTTTCGGCCTCGCCCAGCTCCACCAGCTGCGCGGCCGCGTCGGCCGCGGCGAAAAGCCCTCGAGCTGCGTGCTCCTCTACCACGACCCCTTGGGCGAAATCGCCCGCGCCCGCCTGGCCGTCATGCGCGACACCGAGGACGGTTTCCGCATCGCCGAAGAGGATCTGCGCCTGCGCGGCGAAGGCGAACTCTTGGGCACCCGCCAATCCGGCACCCCCGGCTTCCGCGTGGCCCGCCTCGAAGCCCACGGCGACCTGCTGGAAGCCGCCCGCGACGACGCAAGGCTCGTGCTTACGCGGGACCCGGAACTGGCGGGGGCGCGGGGGGAAGCGCTGCGGCTGTTGCTCTATATGTTCGGCCGCGATGACGCGGTGCGGTTGCTCAGAGCGGGGTAAGCCCCCCACCTTCGGCATCCCAGGGCAAGCAGGCCGAAGGCCGTCGCGCAGACCCTGGGATCCATGCCTGAACAGCCAATGCCGCGCAGGGCGCAACACCGGAACCGGCCATCCATCCCCGTTCAGACAGGGATCCTCGGGTCGAGCCCGAGGATGACGACCCCCAGTGTGACCACCCCTCCCCTGTCCGGCCCCCAGCCGCTAATCTCTCGCCATGACGGGCTATGTCTACATGCTGGCCAGCCAGAAGCGGGGCACGATCTATATCGGCGTCACCTCTTCGCTCGGCCGCCGCATCCCCGAGCACCGGGAAGGCACGGGCTCGCGCTTTACCGGCCGATACGGCGTGCGCCGACTGGTCTGGTACGAGGAACATGTCGACATCCGCGACGCCATCATGCGCGAAAAATCGCTCAAGCGCTGGAAGCGGCAGTGGAAGATCGACCTGATCGAGAAGACCAATCCCGACTGGGAAGAGCTCTTTCGCGGGTGGGGCTGGTAGGGCCCTTCCACGCGGGTTGCCCTTCACCAACGTTCAGGCATGGATCCCAGGGTCTCCATCTCGCTGCGCTCGCCTCCGCCCTGGGATGACGAAGTGCGGAGGACATGGTCATCCGCCAGCGTTGGAATATGTCCAACCCACCCCACGCGCTTCGTCATCCTAGGGCGAAGCAGGCCGAAGGCCGTCGCGGAGACCCTAGGATCCATGCCTGAACGGCCAATGCCGCCAGGGGCGTGATCACCCCCGTGGAGCAATTCCCGCCCCCTCTCCCGCCAACCTCTTGATGCCATGCCCCTTTCCCCGCCCGCCAAATTTTTTCCATCCACACCCTCGGCCCCTGCCGCACACTACGCCCTCGATCCACAGAGGCCCGGCATGCGTTTCCACCCCACCCCCGCGAAGAACGCAAGGCAGCTCCGCCACCTCGCAACCCTGCTCTGCGCGCTGGCCGACCTGGCGGAACGCGCCGCGGGCCGCGCGCCAATCGTCTGCTGGCTCGTCATCGGGCTCATCCGACCCGCCGAAGCGGTCGCCCGCCACTATGTCGATGGAATTGCGCCCGGCGCAGCCCAGATGCCGGCGCCGCTTCGGCCGTTCGGCGGCGCAGAAGAGGCCCGTCGTCTGGCAGGGTGTCTTCGCTTCTTGGCCGCCACCCTCGCCGCATTGGCAAAACAGAGCCTTGACCTTTTTCCGGCAGCACCCGCGAACCGCCGGCCCGCCGACCGGGCCGCGCCATCGCCTGCCGGCGTCATGGCATGGCCGGCCCGGCAACCCTGTCCGCCGTAATGCGGCACGCCGCCGCCGCCCTATTCCACCGCCGTACGCCGGTCCTGTTCGGCCTTTTGGCGCGCTTCGGCGGCAAGCCGCTGCGTGGTCGCGTCATATTCGGGCGAGACGAGGCCTGCCGAAATCACCAGCTTGGCGCCCTCCTCCACGCTCATCGACAGTTCGATGATGTCGGTCTTGGGCACGAAGAGCAGGAAGCCCGAGGTCGGGTTGGGCGTGGTCGGCAGGAAGACGGCCACCGTCTGGCCGGCCGCGTCGCCCACCTTGGCCTGCACCTCGCCGCCCGTCTCCGTGGCCATGAAGACCAGCGCATAGAGGCCCTTGCGCGGATATTCGATCAGCCCGACCTTCTGGAAGGTGTTGGACTTGTCGGAAAGCACCGTTTCCAGGATCTGCTTCAGGCCGTTGTAGATCGAGCGCACCAGCGGCATGCGCCCGACGATGAACTCGCCGGTCTGCACGATCTTGCGGCCGATGATGTTGGCGGTGAGAAAACCCACCAGCGTGATCAGCACCAGCCCGATGATCAGCCCCAGCCCCGGCACGCGGAACGGCACATAGGTGTCGGGATTGTAGGTCGAGGGAATGTAGGGCACGACCCAGGAATCGACCCAGCCCACGAAGGACCAGATCAGCCAGATGGTGATGACCAGCGGCGCGCACACGATGAAGCCCGTGAAGAAATAGGTCCTCAGGCGGTGCATAAGGGAGTGTCTGGGTGTGTCGGTCATGGGTGGTTTCGAAGGGGCCCCGGTCTCCCCCTTCTAGGGCAAACCGGGCTGCTGTTGAATAGGCCAAATGCGGGCGGAAAGACCCGCGGGCCTATTCCACCGTCACCGACTTGGCGAGGTTGCGCGGCTGGTCGACATCCGTGCCCATCACCACTGCCGTGTGGTAGGCCAGCATCTGGATCGGCAGGGCGTGCACGATGGGCGCGCAGATCTCGGGCACGTTGGGCATCACGATCGTCTCCATCGTGTCGACGCTGCAGGCCGCCGCCCCCTTCTCGTCGGTGATCAGGATGATGCGCCCGCCGCGCGCGGCCACTTCCTGCATGTTGGAAACGGTCTTCTCGAAGATGCGATCATGCGGCGCGATCACGATCACCGGCATGGTCTCGTCGATCAGCGCGATCGGCCCGTGCTTGAGTTCGCCCGCCGCATAGCCCTCGGCATGGATGTAGGAGATTTCCTTGAGCTTCAGCGCGCCTTCCATGGCCAGCGGATAGTTCGTGTCGCGGCCGAGATAGAGCACGTGGCGCACCTGGGAGAGTTCGCGCGCGACATGTTCGATCTGCTCCTGCAGCTTGAGCGCCTGGTTGATGTATTTCGGCACTTCCGAGAGCTCGCGCACCAGCCGCTTCTCGTCGTCGCTGGAGATCGTGCCGCGCTGCACGGCAGCCATCACCGCCAGCGAGGCCAGCACCGAGAGCTGGCAGGTAAACGCCTTGGTCGAGGCGACACCGATCTCGGGGCCGGCAAGGGTGGGGAAGATCGCGTCGGATTCGCGCGCCATGGTGGATTCGCGCACATTGACCACCGAGGCAATCGGCATGCCGATCGCGCGGCAATAGCGAAGCGAGGCCAGCGTGTCGGCCGTCTCGCCCGATTGCGAGATGAATATCGCCGCGTCCTTGTCCGACAGCGGAATCTCGCGGTAGCGGAACTCGGAGGCGACATCGATGTCGACGGGCAGCCGCGCGAAGCGCTCGAACCAGTATTTACCGATCAGTCCCGCCAGATAGGCCGTGCCGCAGGCCGAGATCGCCAGCCTGTCGATGGCGGCGAAATCGAACGGCATGTCGATGGCTTTCACCGTGCCCGTGGTGAAGTCGAGATAGTTGGCCAGCGTATGGGAGATCACTTCCGGCTGCTCGTAGATCTCCTTTTCCATGAAGTGGCGGTAGTTACCCTTGTCGACCAGGAAGCTCGTGCCCACCGATTGCTGGCGCTTGCGCTCGACCTTGCTGCCTTCCATGTCGAATATCTGCATGCCGTCGCGGCGCAGCACCGCCCAGTCGCCATCTTCCAGATAGGTGATGGAATCGGTGAAGGGTGCCAGCGCGATCGCGTCGGATCCCAGATACATCTCGCCCGTGCCGTGGCCCACGGCCAGCGGCGGGCCGTGCCTTGCGCCGACGATCAGGTTCTCCTCGCCGCCGAACATGATCGCCAGTGCAAACGCACCCTCCAGCCGCTTGAGCGCGGCGAAGGCGGCATCCACGGGCGCGGCCCCGCGTTTCAGCTCGCGCGAGACGAGATGGGCGACCACCTCGGTGTCGGTCTGCGAGGAGAACGTATAGCCGTCGGCCTTCAGCTCCTCGCGCAGCTCCGCGAAATTCTCGATGATGCCGTTGTGGACCACCGCCACTTCGGCGGAAAAATGCGGATGCGCATTGGTCTCGTTGGGCACGCCATGGGTCGCCCAGCGCGTATGGCCGATGCCGGTCGTCCCGCCCAGCGGGTCGGTGCCGATCAGCCGTTCCAGATTGACCAGCTTGCCCTCGGCGCGCCGCCGTTCCAGCCGGCCGTCGCTTATCGTGGCCACGCCCGCCGAATCATAGCCGCGATATTCGAGCCGCTTCAAGGCGTCCACGATCAAGGGTGCGACAGGCTGGTTGCCCACGATCCCGACGATACCGCACATGGTCTTTGCTCCGTATTGTGTCCGCGCCGGTCGCGACCCTCTGTTGAGATGCCATTAAGAGAAGCAGACGAAGCAGCGAAGTAAATCTTGGTAACGCGACGTGACCGAATAAGCCGGTTTCATCATGAAGTCTATGCGCCCCGACCCGCGCCGCACACCGCCGGGAATGGCGGCTTCAGGAAGAAGCCTTCTTCAGGGCCCTCAGCCGCGATGCCCTGCCCTCCTTGGTCACCTGTCGCGCCCGGCCGAAGGCCAGCGAATCGGCCGGCACGTCGCTCGTGATCACGCTGCCCGAGGCGATGAAGGCGCCTTCGCCGATGGTCAGCGGCGCCACCAGCGACGTGTTCGACCCCACAAACGCGCCGGCCCCGATCTCCGTCCGGTGCTTGGAAACGCCGTCATAATTGCAGGTGATGGTGCCGGCCCCGATATTGGCCTTCGCGCCGATATGCGCATCGCCGACATAGGTCAGGTGGTTGACCTTGGCGCCCTCCTCCAGCACCACGTTCTTGACCTCGCAGAAATTGCCGACCTTGGCGTTGCCGCCAATATCGGTCCCGGGCCGCAGCCGCGCGAAGGGGCCGATCTCGGCACCGCCCGCCACATGGGCGCCTTCGAGATGCGAGAATGCGCGGATGCGCGCGCCAGCCGCCACGCGGACGCCTGGGCCGAAGACCACGTTCGGCTCGATCAGCGCGTCGGCCTCGATCTCGGTGTCGTGCGACAGATGCACCGTTTCAGGCGCCAGCATGGTCACGCCCGCCAGCATGAGGTCCCGGCGCCGCCGCTGCTGCCAGACCGTCTCCGCCTGCGCCAGTTCCGCCCGGCTGTTGATGCCGAGCGCGCTTTCGACGCCCGTCTGCGAGGCGATCGCCTTGAGCCCGCGCGCATTGGCGATTTCGACGATGTCGGTCAGGTAGAACTCGCCCTTGGCATTGTCATTGCCGACCGCCTCCAGCAGCTCCAGCGCATGTTTCCCGTCGATCACCATCAGCCCGCTATTGCAGAAATCGATGGCGAGCTCCGCCGCCGTGCAGTCCTTCGCCTCTCGGATGGCGACGAGCCTGCCATCCGTCTCGACCAGCCTTCCATAGGCGCCGGGCTCCTCGGGGCGAAAGCCCAGCACCACCACCGCGGCATCTTCGCCGACAAGCCGCTCACGCGCCGCGGCCAGTTCCGCCGCTGCCAGCAGGGGCGTGTCGCCGAACACGACCAACACGTCGTCGAACCCTTGCGCGATCGCGTCGCGCGCCGCCAGCACCGCATGGGCGGTGCCCAGCCGCTCGGTCTGCTCGAAAAACCGTGCCTGCGGCGCGAAGCCTTCGGCCGCGGCTTTCACCTTGTCGCCGCCATGACCGACCACGATGGCGACCTCGTCTCCGCCGGCCGCTTCTACCGCGCGCACCACATGGGCCAGCATCGGCAGGCCGGCGACCGGGTGCAGAACCTTGGGCAGTCCGCTCTTCATGCGGGTGCCCTCGCCGGCGGCAAGCACGATGGACAGGCAGCTTCTTGGGCTCATGGTCGACGTCCGGAAAATGCGGGTTGATAGGCAGGCGGCGACTCTTTAACACGCCCGCAGCCGCGATCAAATTCGCCGGCCGCAGGGATTTTCCGTTTGTCCGCATCCGTTTCCGGCCGCACCCGGCTGGCGATCCTCGTCATGATCGTCACCCCTCTGTTCTTCTCCACCAACCTCATCTTCGGTCGGGGCGTGGTGGATGAGGTCGCGCCCTTTACCCTGGCGCTCATCCGGTGGGGCGCGGTCGCGCTGGCGCTTTGCCCCTTCATCGTCCTCGAATGGGCGACCGTCCGCCCGCTGGTCTCGGCCAGGCCGGGCCTGTTGCTGCTTCTGGCCTTTCTCGGCATGTGGATCTGCGGCGCCATCGTCTATCTCGCGCTGGGGCTGACCAGCGCCACCAACGGCACGCTGATCTACACGACCTCCCCGGTCATCATCATCCTTCTGGAAGCGCTGTTTTTCGGGCGGCGCATCGGCTGGCGCGAGGGCGCAGGCGCGCTCATCGCCTTTGCGGGGATCGCCACCATCGTGCTGCGCGGCGATCCGGGCGCTCTCCTGTCGCTCGACTTCAACCTCGGCGATCTCGTCTTCGTGGGTGCCGCCATCTCGTGGGCGGCCTATTCCATCCTCTACCGGTCGGGTCCGCTGCGTGCTGTCTCCAACATGACACTTTTCGCCGTGGTGTCGGCGTTGGGCGCGCTGCTGCTGATCCCGTTCGCTGCCGTCGAATGGGCGCTCGGCTGGCCGCTTCCGGCGACGGGTGCCGCCTGGGGCGGCATTGCCGGCATCGTCGTCTTTGCCTCGCTGCTGGCCTTTTCGGGCTTCCAGTTCGGCGTGCGCGAACTCGGCGCGCCGCTGGCTGGCATGTTCATGTATCTGATGCCGCCTTATGGCGTGGGACTGGCCGTCCTCTTCCTGGGCGAAAGCCTGGAGCCGTTCCATCTGGCCGGCATCGCCATGGTCATGGCCGGCATCGTGCTGGCCACCCTGCCGGCGCGGCTCCTGTCGCGTCCCGGCTGAGCCTCAGCCGAGCAGGCCGAGCGCGGGGAAGGTTTCGAGCAGCCAGAACGCGGCCCACTCCACGCCGCCGGTCATGAACAGGATGCCCGCGATGACGAGCAGCGCCCCCATGATCTTTTCCACCAGGCCCAGATGCACGCGGAAGCGCGACAGGAAGCGCATGAAGGCGCCCGAGAACATGGCCGCGATCAGGAAGGGAATGCCGAGACCCAGCGAATAGGCGCCGAGCAGCATCGCGCCCTCGCCCACCGTCTCGCGCCCGCCGGCCAGCGTCAGGATCGGCCCCAGCACCGGGCCGATGCAGGGTGTCCAGCCAAAGGCGAAGGCCAGTCCCATCACATAGGCGGCAGACGCACTCGCCGGCGAACCGTTGGCCTGGAAGCGCGCCTCGCGCGACAGGAGCGGGATGCGGATGACGCCGAGGAAGTTCAATCCCATCAGGATGATAACGGCACCCGCCGCCAGCGCCAGTTCCTGCTGCCACATGCGCAGGAACGCGCCCGCCGCCGAGGCGCCGGCGCCGAGCACCACGAACACGGTGGTGAAACCCAGCACGAAGGCCACCGCCGCGCTCATCAGTGCGAATCGGGCGGGGCTGGCCGCCACCGCGGCCGCACTGCCGGCGGCGCCCGCCGCGCGCGGCTCGGCCCTGAAATCGTCCATGGAGACACCGGCCATGTAGCACAGATAGGGCGGCACGAGCGGCAGCACGCACGGCGACAGGAAGGAGATCGCCCCCGCCGTGACCGCGCTCAGATAGCCGACATCGATTGCCATGAACCCCTCGGGAAAGCCGTTCGTCCTCGTCGCCCCGCATATAGAGGGCGGGCGGGCACAACGCAAAATCACCAATGCGTGGCGAGGGGTCGCAGGCGGGCGGCAAAACCGCGCCGATCGCCCGAATCCGGCATTGACCGCCACGCCCACCCTGCCTATGTTCCGCCGCACCTTGAGGGCGCGCCAGTCGCCCCTTCCGGGAGCGCGTAGCTCAGTTGGTAGAGCAACTGACTTTTAATCAGTAGGTCCAGGGTTCGAGCCCCTGCGCGCTCACCATCTCTTCCGGGTCGCCATCATCATCGAGAATGCCGGCAGCAACGGTCTCCCGACCGCGCGCGTGCAACATCATGCTGCTCAACATGAGGGTACGGATCTGCGGTGTGAGAATGAGCTTGAAGCGTTGGCTCGCGTGCCGAGCACCAACTCTGCATGCAGCCAGCGCCCGGGCGTGCAGGCCCGGGCGCTGCTGGAAACGCACCGCCTTCTACTCGGCGTCGGTCTCGTCGCCTTCTTCCGCCTCGGGCGCCGCGGGTTCGGTCGCGGCGGGCGTCTCGGTCGCCTGGCCCTGAAGCTCTTCGATCTCGGCGTCGCGCGCGGCGAGTTCGGCTTCCAGCGCCTCGACCTGCTCGTTGAGCGCCTGGTTTTCCGCGGCGAGCGTCTCCGCGTCGGCCGCCATGGTGCCGGCCGTCTCGTTGGCCTGGACGAGTTCGGTCTCCGCCGTCGAAAGCCGCGCCTCGAGTTCGTTGACCTGGCCCATGGCCACGAAATAGCCGATCGCGCCACCGACCACGAGTGCAATCACCGCCGTGATCCAGGTTTTTCCGTCACCCATCTTCATCTCCATTCTTGCAAGGCCCCGCGCGCGCCGCAACGCGTGCGGGCGCCGATCGTCACCCTTCGACGGCATGAATTTTCGTCCAACCCGGAGAGCGGCCGTCGAACGCCCTCCGTATATAGGAACGGGCCCATGGCCCGCACCAGACTGAAACCGGTGTCGGCCGCTCAGTCCGACGGGCCATCCGGCGGCGGCACCTCGGACTCGCCCTTGCAGGCTTTCAGCCAAACGTCATAGACGGCGTGCTCGACGGCGTTCAGACCCGGGCTCTCGGCGAACATCCAGCCCGAGAAGATGCGGCGGATCGTGCGGTCGAGCGTGATCTCGTCGACATCGACGAAGGATTCGGTGCGCGGCTCCTCGCCCTCGCCCGAGCTGACGCACACGCGCGGCGTCACCTGCAGCGCGCCGAACTGCACCGTCTCGTCTATATAGACGTCGAAGGTGATGGTGCGGCCGGTGATCTTGTCGAGCCCGGTGAATTCGGCGACCGGGTTCTCCACGCGCGCCTGCTGGGCGGCGGCAGGCGCCGCCACCATGAGAATGGAAGCGGCACAAGCGATGCCCCGGCATGTTGCGGACAGCATGTTCTTCATTCTCCAGGCCCCGCTTGCTCTCTCGTGGCCTTTCGCTAGGCCCCGATTGTGGCGAGAACGGTCACGTCCCGATCCGAAAGCTCAGTTGCCCGGCGTCCAGGCATCGTAGTCGCCCGTCACGCGCGGGCGCTTCTCCTGCGACTGCACGGAGCCGCGCGGCCGATAGGCCGCGGCCGTGCCGGTCATGTTGGGCACGTGCGGCTTCTGCCACTCGCGCGGCGTGTATTCCTCCGCGCTCGGCGGCGTGTCGACGCGGTGATGCAGCCAGCCATGCCAGCCGGGCGGCACGGCGGAAGCATCGGCATACCCCTTGTAGATCACCCAGCGCCGCGTGCGGCCCTCCGAATCGGTGCCGCCCTCGTAATAGAGATTGCCGAACTCGTCCTCGCCGACGGCGGTGCCGGCCCGCCAGGTGTGGAAGCGGGTGTTGAGATTCTGCCCGTTCCACCAGGTGAAAATCTGGGCGAGGAGCGTCTTCATGATAGACCCTTTCGGCGCCTGCGCGCTGCGTGCCTTGTCTGGCGACCTTATGGCGACTGGCCGTGGCCATTGCAAGACCTGTCGAACCGGCCCAGGATCGATTGCGACTCAACCGGGCAAGGGCGGGCATGGGGATGAAACGGACATGAAGGCGGGCATCATCGCAATCGCGGCACTGGCCATCCTGGCGACGCTTCAGCCGGCCGCGGCACAGCGGCTGGGCATCGCCATCGTGGAAGCGCCCGAACAGTCGAGCGGCATGTGCTTTGCCGACAATCTCGACCGCGGTTTCGACTGCGCACGCGCCGAATGTGTAGCGGGCGGCGCCGAAAGCCGCGATTGCCTGCGCGTGGCGTGGTGCTATCCGGCCCGCTGGAGCGCGGACGTATTCTTGCAGAGCAGCGAGGGCTTCCACTGGCACGAATATCTCTGCGGCTGGGCCACGCGCGAGGCCGTCGAGGCGGCGGTCCGCGTCAAATGCGAGGAGCAGGGGGAACTTGAGCTGATCGAATGCGCCATGGTCCGGCTCTGGGACGAAGGCGAGGAGATCGCCTTCGAATAGCAGGCTCAATCGGCCCAGACGATCGGCCGCTCGTAGATCGCGGCCGGAATGCCCGAGCCCGCCTGCCCGCAATCCGCCGTCTGGCCGACCTTGGCGAAACCCTGCTGATGGTAGAAGCCCACGGCCTTGGCATTGGCTTCTTCCACCTCGAGACGCATCTTGTCGGCGTCGGGAAAGCAGCTTTCGATCTCGTCGAGCAGCAGCGAGCCAATGCCCTGTCCCTGCAGGCCAGGACGCACATAGAGCTGGTGCAGCGTCACCGTCTTGTCCTCGGGCGAATAGGTCGCGAAGGCGACGCCGCCGAGCGTGGCACCGTCATCGGCGACGAGGAATTCCGAGTGCGGCTGGTCCAGCCGCGTTTCGAGCGTCGCGGCGGAATGCCATTCATCGGTGATCGCGCGCACGCGCTCGGCCCCGTAGATCGCGTCATAGGTGTCGTGCCAGGTCGCGACCAGAAGCTCGCGCACGGCCGCAATATCCAGGCTGGAGACGGTTCTGACGAACATGGGCTACTCCGCGATCGGGCAGGCTCTATGGCCATGCGCCCGTCCGCCCGTCAAGGCAGAAGAGCCGGCCCTGCGATCGCATGCGCGAAGCTTCCGCCGCCCAGCGCCCACAGCGCGGCCACGAAGAAACCCACGAAGACCAGCAGCGCGATTTCGAATTCAAAGTTTCTCTGGCTCATCTGCATCCCCACGATCAGATCCTCTCGTGGGTGTGGGGATAGGCCTCGGGCGGGACGGATTTTCGGCGCGATCTGGGCCTTTCCATGGCTTTTCGGTTAACGCGACATTCACAGGTCGAGCGCGCCCTGCCCTGCATCGAGCATGTTCACCACCTCGCCGGCCAGGGCACGCGAGATGCGGCTCTTGCGTTCCAGCGCCAGCCGGTCGAGCCGGTCGACGACCGCGATGGCGGTGGCCAACGAGCGCTCGATGCGCCGAACGATGAAATCGATGACATGCGGCTCGACCTCGACCTGCCGGTCGGCGAAAAGTTTGGCCATGATGGCGCACAGAAGCGCGTCGTCGGGTTCCCCGATCTCCACCAGCGCGGCCGCCTTGAGCCGCGATTGCAGGTCGGCAAGACCGACTGGCCATGACACGGGAAAGCGGCGGGCGGTCATGAGCAGATGCGTGCCCGCGCCGCGCACCGCGTTGATGAGGTGGAAAAGCCCTTCTTCGTCGAGACCCTCCGCATCGGCATCGTCGAGGAAGACCGGTCCTTGCAACACGGCCTCCAGCGCCGCTTCGCCGATCTTGCGCGGGGCAAGGATTGCCGCCCCGCTGCGCTCCCGCCAGACTGCGCCCATATGGGATTTGCCCGACCCCGAGGGTCCGGCCAGCACCACGACGGGCGCCGGCCAGTCCGGCCAGCGATCGATCAGCGCCACCGCCGCCTCGTTCGAGGCGCCGACGACCAGATCCTCGCGCGCCTGACGGTCGGTATTGGCAAGGTCGAGCGGCAATTGCCGGAATGTCGGACGCCCGGCGCTCATGGCCCGGCCTGCGGGCCCTTGCTGCCCATATAGAGTGGCGACACGAGATAGCGCGCCAGGGCGAAACGCACGAGCACGCCGATCGCCGCCGCCGCGGGCACCGCGATCAGGAGCCCCACGAAGCCGAACAGCACGCCGAAGGCGAACAGCGCGAAGATGAGCCAGACGGGATGGAGCCCCACGCTCCGTCCCACCAGCCGGGGCTGCAGGATGTTGCCCTCGATCAGCTGGCCGAAAACGAATATCCCCGCGACGAGCACGATCATGTGCCATTCGGGCCAGAACTGGACCAGTGCCACCCCGACGGCCAGCACCAGGCCGAGCGCGGCACCCACATAGGGTATGAAGGACACGAACCCGGCAAAGAGGCCGATCAGCAGCCCGAAATTCAGCCCGACCAGCGTCAGCCCGAGCGCATAATAGATGCCCAGCGCAAGGCAGAGCGTGCCCTGCCCGCGCACGAAACCTGCCATCGAGCGGTCGATGTCGCTGGCGATCTGGCGCACGGTGTTGACATGGTCGCGGGGGATCAGGCTGTCGACGCGCGCCACCATCCGGTCCCAGTCTAGCAGCATGTAGAAGGCGACCACCGGTGTGATCACGAAGAGGCCGGCGATGTCGATCAGCGCGCGGCCCGAATTCCACAGGGACTGGAACAGCGCGGTCAGGAAGCCGGCGGCCTGGGTCAGCAGGCCCGAGAGCCCTTCGCGCAGGCTGGACGGCTCCACGCCCAGGGTGCGCGACAGCCATTCGGGATCGAAATCGGTCACGATGAACTGCAACCGCGTGACATAGGACGGAATGCGCGTGATGAATTCCGCCAGCTGCGACACGAGGATCGGCACCACCAGCATCAGCGCGATCACGAAGCCGACGAGGAAGCTCAGCACGATCAGCGCCGTGGCGAGCGCCCGCGACAGGCCCAGACGTTCCAGACGGTCCGCCACAGGGTCGAGGAAATAGGCCAGGATCATGCCGGCCACGAAAGGCAGCAGGATCGAACGGAACACATAGAGAAAGCCGATGAAGGCGAGCGCGGTCACCAGCCAGAAGATTGCCTGGCGCCGCAGCTGGGCAGCCTCGATCGCTCGGGTCGCCCGTTCATGTGTCGCTGCCTTGGGTTCGTCCATCGTCTCGCATGCCCCGGAGCCTGTCCCGCGAGATAGGCCGCGCGCCGAGCCTCGGTCAAGTGAACCTTTGCCTGGCCGCGCCGCCGATGGTGTCCTGTTTGACTTGCGAGCCTCAAGCCTTCGTGCGAATAGCCGCCGATGAGCCACAGCGGATGCGGTCGATGAGCGAACAGAAGAACGGTCTCACCTATGCCCAGGCTGGCGTCGACATCGACGCTGGCAACCGTCTGGTAGACCTCATCAAGCCGATGGTGCGCTCCACGCGCCGCCCCGGTGCCGACGGTGAGATCGGCGGATTTGGCGGGCTGTTCGATCTCAAGGCCGCGGGCTTTACCGATCCCGTCTTGGTCGCGGCCAATGACGGCGTCGGCACCAAGCTGCGGGTCGCCATCGAGGCCGGCCGCCACGACACGGTCGGCATCGACCTCGTCGCCATGTGCGTCAATGACCTCGTCGTCCAGGGCGCCGAACCCCTCTTCTTCCTCGATTATTTCGCCACCGGAAAGCTCGATCCCGAACAGGGCGCCGCCATCGTCTCCGGCATCGCGGAAGGGTGCCGCCAGGCGGGCTGCGCACTTATCGGCGGCGAGACGGCCGAAATGCCCGGCATGTATGCAGGCGACGATTACGACCTTGCCGGCTTCGCGGTGGGCGCTGCCGAGCGTGGCCAGTTGCTGCCCACCGACGATATCTGCGAGGGCGACGTGCTGTTGGGCATCGCCTCCTCGGGACTTCATTCCAATGGTTTCTCGCTGGTGCGCCGCGTCGTCGAGCACGCGGGCGCCGGCCTCGACCGGCCCGCCCCCTTCGACAGCGGGCGCACGCTGGGGCAGGCTCTGCTCGAACCGACCCGCATCTATGTGAAGCCGCTGCTCCAGGCGATCCGCGCCACCCATGGCATCAAGGCGCTCGCCCACATCACTGGCGGTGGGTTTCCGGAGAACATACCGCGTGTCATGCCGGCCTCATGCGCGGCCGAACTCGACCTCGACACGATCCACGTCCCGCCGGTCTTCTCGTGGTTGGCCACAGCCGGCGGCATTGCCCATGCCGAGATGCTGCGCACCTTCAATTGCGGCATCGGCATGGTGGTGGTCGTTGACGGCGGCCAGGCCGCCCAGGTGGCCGCCGTGCTGCAGCAGGCCGGCGAAACCGTCACGCCCATCGGCCGCGTCGTGCCGCGCCGCGACGCCGGCGTCGTCTACAGGGAACATCTCGACCTATGATCACCAGAAAGCATCGCGTCGCTATCCTCATTTCGGGACGGGGGTCCAACATGGCCGCCCTCATCGAGGCCGCTGCCGACGAAAACTTTCCCGCCGAGATCGTGGGCGTCATCGCCGACCGCACCGATGCGCGCGGTCTCGAGCGTGCCCGTGCGCTCGGCATCCCCGTCCAGGCGATCACCAGGGAAGACCATTCCGACAGGCAGGCGCTCGATTCGGCCGTCGATGCGGCGCTCGGCAACATGGGTGCGGACTATGTCTGCCTCGCCGGCTATATGCGTATCCTGTCGCCGGCCTTCGTCGAAAAATGGGCCGGACGCCTGCTGAACATCCACCCCTCCCTGCTGCCGCTCTTCAAGGGTCTCGACAGCCACCGCCGCTGTCTTGATGCCGGCATGCGGATCCATGGCTGCTCGGTGCATTTCGTCACCGCCGAAATGGATGCCGGGCCCATCATCGCCCAGGCTGCCGTGCCGGTCCTGCCTGCCGACAATGAGGACGTGCTGTCCGCGCGCGTCCTGCGCGCCGAACACGCGCTCTACCCCCTTGCCCTGCGGCTGGTACTGGAGGGCAAGGTGCGCATGGAAGAGGGCCGCGCCGTCCATGAATACCTGACCGAGGACGAAGGCGAGGCCAGCCTCTTCGCCCCGGCTCGCAACGCCATCTCCGGCCCCGCCGACATCGAGAGCCTGGCCCGCTTCACGCCTTAGCCTCGTCGCCTTACCAGGGCGCTTCGCCATCAGGCTCGATGAACCGCCCGGTCACCGCGTCATCGCCGAGAAGTGCGTATCGGACCGGCAGCCTGGCGCCCTCTTCCGGCGTCATGAAGCCGTTGTTCCCGGTCAGGTCCGTCCTGACATAGCCGGGCGCCACCGAGTTCACGACGATGGGCGTGGCCTTCAGTTCCGCCGCCAGTTGCACCGTCAGCATGTTGAGCGCCGCCTTGGAGGCGTTGTAGCCGATCAGCCGGGCTTCGTAATAGGGCGAGGACGGATCGCCATTGATCGCCAGCGATCCGAGCGTGGTCGCCAGATTGACGATGCGCCCCGCCCGCGACCTGCGAAGCAGGGGCAGCATCGCCTGCGTCACGGCGAGCGTGCCAATGAAGTTTGTCTCCATGAGCCGGCGCGCCGCCGCGGCCTGTGCCATGGAAGGCGGGCCATCGGCCGCGTCGACGATACCGGCATTGTTCACCAGTATGTCCAGGCGCCCATGCTCGGCCGCGATGCGCTCGGCCGCACGGGCGATCGTGGATTCGTCGTTGAGATCGATCTCGATCGCCGCGACATTCAACCCGCTCGCCGACAGCTCATCGATCGCCGCCCGCCCGCGCTCGGCGTCGCGGGAGCCGAGCAGCACGGTGACATCGGCTTCTGCGAGCTGACGGGCGATCTCCAGCCCGATGCCCTTGTTGGCGCCGGTGACGAGGGCAATGCGTTGTGTGCCAGTCATGGAATGTCCTTTCAGAACTTGGCCTGTGATCGCCGCCAATATATGAAGGATCATTCAGATTGAGGATTCGCGTATGCATGCGACCCCGCCGCGCCATCTGAGCCCGCGGAAAAGGCCGGTTCAGGCCCGGGCGACCGTTACGGTGGACGCCATTTTCGAGGCGACCATTCAGGTTTTGCTGGCCGAGGGAGTGTACCGCCTGACCACGACCCGCGTCGCCGAGCGCGCCGGTGTATCCGTGGGCACGATGTACCAGTACTTCCCGCACAAGCAGGCGCTGCTTTATGCGTTGAACGAACGCTACCTGGACATCGTCGCTGATCGGGTCGAGACGGCCTGCCGCCGGCATCACGGCGCCACGACGGCGGAAATGGTCGAGGCGCTGGTCATGGCCTATTGGGATGCCAAGACCGAGCGCAGCGACGTCACCCGCGCACTCTACCGCTCCGTGGTCGAGCTCGACAACGCGGCACTGATAGAAGCTTTCGCCGGGCGGATGGACGCCGCAACGACCGCCATGCTCGCGAGCGCCCCCGACGCGCGTTACGCCGACATCGTCCTGGTCAATGCGACGTTGCTGTCGGTGATCTTCGGCACGGTCAGAAACGTTTTCGAGCGCAACCTGCCCGAGCCGATGCAGGCCGACATCCGCAGCCAACTCTCCACGATGTGCCTGTCATATCTCGAGGCATCCAAAGGCTGATCGCCGTTCGCCGTTCGGTGGGAAGGCCACCCCGATCAGGCTCGGGCCGGGCGCACCCAAACCTTCGTGTCGTGGAACGCCGCCCCGCCGCAGGGCGCGGCGGCATCCGCGCCCGTCAGCACGTTGATCCCCTCGCCCCGCTCATGCGCGGAATTCGGCCAGATTCCTTCGGCGATCACCACGCCCGTCCTGACATCGTCCGACAGGCGCGCATGCAGCACCACCTCGCCGCGATGGTTGCCGATCTCGACCCGCTGTTCGTCGGCGAGACCCAGGGCTGCGGCATCTTGCGGGTGGATCAGCAATTCCGGCCGCTTTTCGCGCTTCACCGATCCGGGCGTCTCCGTGAAGCTGGAATTCAGGAACGATCGCGCCGGCGACGTCGCCAGCCGGAAGGGATGTTCGGCGTCCGCCGTCTCGATCAGGTCGACATGATCGGGAAAGTCCGGCAGGCGCTCATGCGGTCCTTGGAAACCGACCGAGGGCGGCGGCAGGTTGGGCACCGCGGTTCCCGTCCATTGCGGCCGGAAGCGGAATTTTCCGTCGCGGTGGCCGAAACCGTTGAGGTAATGCGCGGTCTCGAAATCCGGCTGCATGTCGACGAAGCGGTCCTCCTTGAGCCGCTGAAAGGCGCCGCCCTCCCCCAGCATGCGGTCGATATGTTGCTCCTCGCTCATGCCGAAGCCGGGCATCTCCGCCACGCCCAGCCGCTTGGCAAGCTCCTCGATCACGAAGAGATTCGTACGCGGGCCGTCTGGCGGCTCCACGAGCTTCGGCCCGGGGATCATGTATTGGTTGCCGCCGCCCTTGTAGATGTCGTCATGCTCGAGGAACATGGTCGCGGGCAGCACAACATCGGCGAGCTTCGCCGTATCCGTCATGAACTGCTCGTGCACGCAGGCGAACAAATCCTCGCGCAGGAAGCCCTGCTTCACCAGCCTTTGCTCGGGGCAGACATTGACCGGGTTGGTGTTCTGGATCAGCAGCGCGGTGACCGGCGGCCCGCCGCGAAGCGCCTCCGCGTCGCCCGTCAGCACCCGCCCGATCTGCGACTGGTCGAGGAAGCGCACGGAAGGATCGCGATAGGCCGTGCCTTCAAGCACGCTCTTGTCCAGCCTGTAGATGTCGCCATTGTTGTGGAACGCGCCGCCCCCTTCATGCTGCCAGCATCCCGTCACCGCCGCGATGGAGGTCGCCGCATGCATGTTGACGGCACCGTTGCGCTGGCGCGCAAAGCCGTAACCGAGGCGGAAGAAGGTGCGTTTTGTCGTGCCGACAAGCCGTGCGAAAGCCTCGATCTCGGCCACCGAAAGACCGGTGATCGCGGCTGCCCATTCGGGCGTCCGGGTCGCGAGATGCGCCTCCAGCCCCTTCGGGTCGTCGGTGTATTTCTCCAGGTAGTCCCAGTCGGCCATCCCCTCGCGGAACAGCACGTGCATCACGGCGCAGGCCAGCGCACCATCGGTACCCGGTCGGAGGACCAGACCGACATCGGCCTGTTTCATCGTGGCATTGTCGTAGATGTCGATGACCACGATCTTGGCGCCGCGTTCCTTGCGGGCCTTGACCGCATGGGTCATCACATTGACCTGGGTGGCCACCGCATTGGTGCCCCAGATCACCACGCAGTCGGATTTCGCCATTTCGCGCGGATCGGGACCGGCCAGCCGCCCCGTGCCCATCACGTAGCCCGTCCAGGCCAGATTGGTGCAGATCGTTCCGAAGAAGCCGGAATATTTCTTGGCGTGGCGCAACCGCTCGATCGAATCGCGCTGCACGAGGCCCATCGTGCCGGCGTAGAAATAGGGCCAGACCGCCTCCGCCCCGTGTTTCTCCTCGGCGCGTGTCAGCCTTTCGGCCACGAGGTCGAGCGCGGCTTCCCAGCTTGCTTCCTTCCAGACCCCCTCGCCCTTGCCGCCGGCCCGCACCATCGGGGTCAGAAGCCGCTCGGGATGGTGGATGCGCTCGGCATAACGCGCCACCTTGGCGCAGATCACACCCGCCGTGTAGCTATTGTCCTTCGCCCCGCTCAGCCGGCCGATCCGCCCGCCGGGCAGGATCTCGACATTGAGCGCGCAGGTCGAGGGACAGTCGTGGGGACAGGCGGAATGGCCGATTCTGATGTTTGCGGGAGCGTTCATGGTCGAACTCACTAGCGCAATTTCGTCTCCCGGAGTAGGCACCAGCATGCCTGTTGGATTGATGCAGCCACCGGGCGGCGCCCCCCTGCGCGGAGCCGACCGCCCATGAACTACCGCCACGCCTTCCACGCCGGCAATTTCGCCGACGTGCTGAAGCACGCCGTGCTGGCGCGCCTGATCGACTACTTGAAACGCAAGGAAGCGGCCTTCCGCGTCATCGACACCCATGCCGGTGTCGGCCTCTATGACCTCTCCTCCACGGAAGCCGGCCGCACCGGCGAGTGGGAGACCGGCATCGCTCGCCTCCTGGACGCGCCCGCGACAGGCCGCGCGGGCGAATTGCTGGCACCCTATCTGGACGTGGTCCGTGGGCTCAATCCGGACCGCCTCACGCTCTATCCCGGCTCCCCGCTCGTCACCCGCAGGCTCCTGCGTGTCCAGGACCGCCTGACCGCGATCGAATTGCACCCCGCCGATGCCGCCCTGCTCAAGGCGAATTTCGCCGGCGACTTTCAGACCAGGATCATCGAACTGGACGGCTGGCTCGCGCTAGGGGCGCATCTGCCGCCAAAGGAGCGGCGTGGCCTGGTGCTGATCGACCCGCCCTTCGAAAAGCCCGACGAATTCGATACCATCGTGAAAGGCGTTGCGAAGGCCCACCGCCGCTGGCCGGGGGGCACCTATGCGATCTGGTATCCGATCAAGAAGGTCGACGAGGTCGAGCGATTTCGAAAGGGCCTTGCCGCCCTCGCGATCCCGGGCATCCTCGACATCAGGCTCACCATCCGTGCGCCTGGCCCTGAGCCCCGCCTCCACGGCTGCGGCATGGCCATCCTCAACCCGCCTTACGTTCTCGAAGCCGAAATGGCCGACATCCTGCCCCATCTGGCGAACACGCTGGCGCTCGACGATGGCGCGGGAGCCGGAACGGTGTGGCTGACGGCGGCGAGCTAGCCGCTGGTCGCCGACCCGGCCTGCGTTGTGCCGCAGGCCGGGTCGATGTCAGCTTATGAACCGCCGAGACGCTCGGTGATCTGCGAAAACAGCTGTGCGTTTTCCGCATCGCGACCGACCGGTTGGGCCGTATGGCTCACCTTCACGATGACCAGATCATTGCTTGGATCGATGTGGATGTACTGATGATGTAGGCCCCTGGCCGCATAGGCATCGGAGTTGGCATCGGTCCACCACTGATATTGATAGCCCAGGGGGGCGTCAGGCGCGGTCGGCTCATAGCCCTCGTCGGCAATTGTCGCCTCACGCACCCACTCGGCCGGGATCACCTGCTTGCCGTTTGCCATGCCCCCGTTCAGGAACATGAGACCGAAACGGGCATGGTCGCGCGCCGTGGCGTTGAAGCCGGCTCCGTAGAATTCGCGCCCCACGGAATCGGGCCCGTCCATGATCCAGTAGGCGTCGTTTTCCATGCCGGCTGGTTGCCACAGCTTTTCCGACATGTATTCAGACCCGGTCATGCCCACGGCCTTTTCAAGAATGCAGCCGAGCACGCTCGTATCCAGAGTCGCATAATTGAACGAGGCATCGGGCGCGTTGTCGCCGGGCTTGGAGTCGTTTGCCGCATAGTCGCACCAGCGATAGCGGTAGGCCACCAGCGAATTGTCATGCACCGTGGTCAGCTGCGTTTCGCTGCCGAATTCGTAGACCTCGAGCCATTCGACACCCGAACGCATGCGCAGGAGATCGCGGATGGTCGGCCCGTCATAGCCGGTTCCTTCCATTTCCGGCAGGTAGTCGGTCACCTTGTCGTCGAGGCTCTGAATAGCGCCATCTGCCAATGCGAGCCCGATCAGCGTGGAGACGTAGGACTTGGCAACCGAGAAGGTCAGGAACCGCGTGTTCTCGTCGCTGCCATTTCGATAGGTCTCATGGACGATCTTGCCGTCCTTGATGACAACAAGCGCGTTCGTGGACGTGGCTTCGAGAGCCTCTTGGAGACTGAGCGTCCGGTCGCCGATCGTATAGTCGCCATCCAGAGATACCGGTTCGGAGGGCAGCTCCCACACCTCGCTGCCCGCTTCGACGGTGCGGCTCGCGAACAACTGATCCATGTGCTGGAACGTCAGATAGTTGAGGTTGGCATCGAACATATGCGCCCGTGCCGTGATCATGGTTGGCGTGAGCCAGCGTGAATCGTCCTCTGCGACAGCATGAGAGAACGGGATGCAGCCCGCGATGGCCACAGCCATCGCCATGCGGTGATTTTTCAGTATGGATTTCAACATTTTTGGAACCTCCCTGGAAAAGACTGTCCCGGTCGCCGATGACCTCCGCATTGTGGACCGAGCCGATGGCTGCATTGATTGTTATGCAATGTAACCATTGGCAACATTGCCGAGGCGGCCCTGTCCGTCAAGAGGCTTGGTCAAGCCATGCATTTGTCTGTCGGGCAGAGACATGCGTTGAGACCGGGCCTGTCGTGCGGTAGTCCATATCGGCGGAAATGCAGCAGGGAGACCGTCGTGAGCGCTGGCACGGACACTGGAAAGAAGACCGGCTATCATCACCACGACCTGCGCAACGCGCTGCAGGACGAGGCGCTAAGGTTCATTTCGGAACGCAATGGACCCGCATTCTCGCTTCGGGAGCTCGCCGAGGCTGTGGGTGTTTCACACACCGCCGTCTATCGGCACTTTGCCAACAAAGCCGCCTTGCTCGAAGCACTGACCGAGCGTGGATTTGGCGTGCTGCACCGGTATCAGCAGTCCGAGATCGCGAAGGCTGGCTCCGATCCCTTGGAGCGGCTGCACGCGCTGGACGAGGCCTATATTGCTTTCGCCCGCGAGAACCCGGGGGCATTCTGGCTGATGTTCGGAAATCGCGGAGAGGAAACCGATCGCGCCAAATCACGGCCCAACATCAACAAGGAAGCTCTCCGGGAACTCATTGATGCGATCGTGCTGTGCCAGCGCGAAGAGATCATCATCCCCGGCGATCCGTTCCGCATCGCGAGCTATCTGATCATGGCTCCCCACGGACTGGCATGCTATTCAGCCAAAGACCTCGAGATGGTCGGCGTACCGGGCGAAGTCATGACCACGAGGATGCTTGCGGAGATCGCCTTGATCCCCGTGATGACAAATCCACCATCGCCTGGCGAAATCACGTCCCGTTATTTCTCGGCCTGAACGACAGCTGGGCCGACCGATCTGGCTGGCTCGCACGATTGACCGCATAGGTGGTACGGCAAGCGCGCCCTGCCCCTGCGGCCACCGACGAGCCGTCTCGCAGCGGGCCGCCCGGCGGCCGGCGCCCCAAGACGAATTTTGCGCCGGGCAGGAACAAGGCGACCGCTTGAAGCTTTCTTGCTGGCCGGTGCGCAACTGCATCCAGTCACCACCCGACCGGCGCAAGAGGCTTCATGCACAGCGTATGTGTCATCGGTACGGGTCCAACCGCCCTCTACACGCTCCACGCCCTCCTGGCGGCGCCGCAACCGCTGGCCATCACTTTCTACGAGAAGTCGGGCTCGGCTGGCACGGGAATGCCCTACCGTGCCGAGATCAACGACCCCGCCCTTCTCGCCAACATAGCCAGCATCGAGCTCCCGCCCCTGCTCGAAACCCTGCAGGCCTGGCTGGAAAGTCGTTCGCCGAGGGCCCTGGATGCGATGGAAATCGAGCTCGACGAAGTGGACGAGCGCACCTTCCTGCCGCGCGTGGTGCTTGGCACCTATTTCCGCGATCAGTTCTTCCGCCTGCTCGACCTCGGCCAGCGCCGCGGCTTTGCGATTGAGGCCCGCGTTGGCTGCGAGGTGCTCGACATCGTGCCGTTGCCTTGCGCCATCCGGGTGACGGGCATCGATTCTGAGGGGAGGCAGTTCAGCCGCGAATTCGATGAAGTCGTTGTCGCCACGGGCCACACCGTCGCAGCCGACACGGCCACCGACGCGACCTATTTCGACAGCCCCTACCCGACCAGCCGCCTGCACATGTGCCCGCCCGGCCGGATCGGCATCCTCGGCACCTCGCTCAGCGGCATCGACGCGGCGGTGACGATCGCCGCGCGCCACGGCACCTTCGCCCGCGACGGCTCGGTCTATACGCCGAACGCCGAGGCCGGCGGCCTGCGGCTGACCATGATGTCGCGCCACGGCTACCTGCCGGAGGCCGATTTCTACTGTCCGCTCCCCTACCAACCGCTCGATATCTTCACCGACGAGGCGGTGGACGGCGAGGTTGCCGCAGGCGGCGACGGCCTGCTCGACCGCCTCTTTGCGCTCATCGCACGCCAGCTGCGCGCCGAAGCACCCTCGCACCCGCTGGCCGGGCACGGCATGACGGCCGACAGTTTCGCCGACGTCTATTTCCGCCCGCGCTCTGATGCCGATCCGCTGGCATGGGCCCGCGAAAACCTGCGCCAGACGGAGGACAACCGCGCCCGCCGTCACACGGTAGCCTGGCGCTACGCGATCCTGCGCATGCACGAGCCCTTCGAACGCGCCGTCGCTGCCCTGGACGAGGCCGACCACGCGCGCTTTGCCGGCGGCCTGAAGCGCGTCTTTGTCGACAATTACGCCGCCATTCCGCCGGCTTCCGTTCGCCGCATCCTGGCGCTGGCGGAGGCCGGGTGCCTGGAGATCGCAAGGCTCGGTGATGATTATGAGCTCGGTGGCGCGTCAGAAGGGCCTCCCTACCGCCTGTCCAGCGCCGGGGAAGAGCGCGATTTCGACGCGGTGGTGGTGGCGATCGGCGAACCCGCCCGCTCGCATGCGGACTATCCGTTCCCCGGGCTGCGGGAGCATTTCGCACGTGTGGAACGTTTCGGCCGTCCTTGCACGCTCGACGAGGATTTCCGCATCCCGGCCACGCGCGGCGGATCGGTCTATTTCCTCGCCCTGCCCTATTTGCTGGAAGGCCGACCCTTCGTGCAGGGCCTCGTCGCCTGCCACGAGCTGGGCTCGCTCGCCGCCGCATCGATCATCCACCGCGCGGGACCCGCTCCGCAATCAGCCGCGCCGGAATTGGGCATCCAGCCGGCGGCCTGAGCGGCGGCCCCTGCGTTTTGGCGGGTTGATCAGCCCCGCGCCGCCCCGGCTGTCAGGCGCAGCGCACGCATTTGAGCGCGGCAGGATCAATCTCCAGACGCTTTTCGCCGATGAACTCGTCGCAATCCACGCAGTAGCCGTAGTCGCCGTCATTCATCCGCCGCAAGGCCTGGTCGAGGGCCACGATACGCGAACGACGCCGCTGTTCCACCGCATTGGCCATGGCCTGCATCTGAAGCGCATCCATGCGCGACAGGCGACCCACCGATTGCTGATCGAGCTCGACCGGCTGGCGGTGTTCGCGCGTGGCGTCCGACTGCTGCCTCAGTTCCGCCAGTTCCTGCTCGATCAGCGGCCGCAAGTGGGCTTCGACTGCCTTCTGGTCAGGTTCCATGACACTTTTATGCGCTTCGCGTGCCAGAGCGGCAAGATGGGCACCTTGCAGGTGCCCAATTTCCCGGCCGAACCGATCATCCTGGCGCGGATGCGCGAGGAGATACGCAGCATTACCCCTTCTAGGGCGTCGTACCGACCGGAAGTACCCGCTTCAGGATGTCCGCGAGGCTGACGATTCCGCGCACCTCGTTGTTGTGCATTACGACGGCGAGTTGCACGCTTGAGCCGCGCATGCGGCCGAGTGCCTCGTAGACGGGCGTCTGCGCCTCGAGCAGGAAGGCAGGCCGGGCACATTCCATCGCGGGCTGGTCATCCGTCAGAAGCAGGGTGTCGCGAACGTGCACAACGCGTGGCGGTTCACCGTCCGTGCCGAGCATCAGGATACGCATATGCCCCGAGGCCAGCGCAGCAGCCCGCGCATCGGCGACCGTTGCCGTGGACGTCACGTGCGTCGGCGTCACGTCGGGTATGAGGGCGTCGACCCGCAGGGTTCCTAGGTCGATAAGCCCCGAGATCTGTTGCTGCATCTGCGGCTCGAGCGTGCCAACCCTGGCTGAATGTTCGACAAGCTGTCGGATGGTCGCGATGTCCTGGCCCCCGACGGCCGCACTTTCGACGGGCTCCACACCGCTGGCCTTCACCAAGCGGTTCGCAAGACTGTTCACCCAGCGCAGCAGCGGCCGCAGCGGCCAGATATAGGCCCGCGAGATCAAGCCGATGGCCAGGGCCGACCGTTCGGGGTGTGCGATGGCCCAGGATTTGGGTGCCATCTCGCCAACCACCAGATGCAAAAAGGTGACGACGAAGAGCGACAGGCCAAAAGCCATGCCGCCGGCAGCCCAGTCCGGCAGGCCCCAGGTGATGAACACTGGGCCAAGCCAGGCATCGACGGCGGGCTTGGTCACTGCACCGAGAGCGAAGGTGCAGGCCGTGATGCCCAGCTGGGCCCCGGCCAGCATCAATGTCAGGTCGTTCATGCCGCGAAGGGCGGCCCGAGCAGAGCTGCTGGCGACGGCAAGCTCTTCGAGACGATGCCGACGTGCCCCCAGCAGTGCAAATTCGATGATGACGAAGAAGCCGCTCAGGGCGATGAGCGCCACGGTTGCAAGGCTGACGATCAGCGGGCTCATCGGCCATCCTCGAACATCGCCACCTCGACCAGCCGCACCCGCAGTTCGGTCGGGACATGGCGCTCGACGCGCAGCACGTCGACCTCGAGCCGGTGCCGAACGGGCGTGTCTGCAACCAGTTCGGCCGGATCGACGGGCAGGTCGATGATCACCGTCTCGCCTTCGGTCGGTAGCGCACCCAGTTCGGCGATCAGCATACCTGCCACCGTCTCGACATCGCCGCGCGGCAGTTCGTGTCCGATGGCGCGCTCAACCTCGTCCAGGTGCACGTCGCCCTCCATGATCCAGATGTCGTCGCCCTGCGCGACCACGGCCGCGCCGATCTCGACATCGTGTTCGTCGGTGATTTCACCGACTATTTCCATGGCAAGATCCTCGATCGTCAGCACGCCGGCGAAGCCGCCATATTCATCGATGACGCAGGCAAGCTGGTTGGTGGTCGCCACCAACTGCGCCAGGGCGTCCGGCAAGGGCATCAGCGTGGGCATCACGGTGGCGGGCCGCATCACGGCGGCGACGCGCTCATTGGTGCCCCCCGTGGCCAGGCGCTCCAGCACGTCGGACAGGTGCACGACACCCACGGGGGTGTCCTCGTCATCGATCACGGGGTAGCGCGTGTGGGCGCGCGCCATGAGTTCGCGCAGTTCCTCGAGCGTGGTCTCGGGGCTGACCCAGTCCACCTGCGAGCGCGGCACCATCGCGTGCTCGACGTCGCGCTGCGGGAAGTCGAGGATGCGGTCCATCATCAGCGACAGCTCGACAGGCAGGTCGCCGCTGTCGCGGGAATCGGCGATGATACGCGGCAGGTCGACGGCCGAGGCGCTGACGTCGAGGTCGTGAACAGGCTCAATGCGCAGCGCCCGCAGCAGCAGATTCGCGGATTTGTCGAAGAAGCCGACGAGCCAGCCGAAGACCGTGAGATAGATGAGAGTCGAACGGGCGAGGCCGCGCGCCAGCGGCTCCGGATTGGAGATGGCGAGGTTCTTCGGATAGAGCTCTCCGAAGATCATCTGGACAATGGTGGCCAAAGCGAGAGCCAGTGCCGTGCCGACGGTCACGCCCACCTCGGCCGGGACGCCGATTCCACCGAGCAGCATGCCGAGCGACTGGCCGACCAGCGGCTCGGCGACGTAGCCGACGAGCAGGCCTGTGACCGTGATCCCCAGTTGGGCACCCGACAGCATGAAGCTTGTGCGTTTCGTCACCGCCAGCGCGTGCTTGGCGGAGGCATCGCCCTCGGCGGCCCGCGCCGCGAGCCGCGTGCGGTCGACCGCCATGTAGGCGAATTCCTGCGCGACGAAATAGCCGTTGGCGGCAATGATCGCCAGGATCACGAGGATACCCAGCAGCAGCAAAAGGATTGGCTCGATCACCGCGCCACCGCCAGCATGGAGGGCGGGACAGGAATGGCTCGTATTGGCCTATGGTCCACGGCGGGTACAGAGTCTTCTATGTTGCGAATGGTTTGCAGATGGGACGGACGTGGCACGTCGTCAAGCCCCGCCCGGAAACTTCCGGGTCGAGCGCGCAGTTGATCGGCTGCGTCCTTGAGGGCACGCGGATCAGGAGTCTCCCTCCCCGCCGATCCGTCCTGTTGCGGGCCCAGTTCTTCTATCATTCGATCCGCGCCCGACCGACCATCGTCCGGCTCCGGTGAATTGGTGAAAACAAGCCGGGAAATCACCAGAACACGCTCTGCAGAAAGACCATCGGGATGTCTGCCGCGATCGTCATGATTGCGAGACCGGCCACCGCGAAAACCCCGTCCCGCCTCAGCAGTCCAACCGAGAACGACAGAACCGCGGCCCCGAGATAGAGCTGGAGAACGGTACGACCTCCAGCAGAGGCATCAGTGCCCCGGCGATCATGCAGAGCAATTGCAGGAGTGTTCGCCCGGCAGTTCCGACAAGCAAGTGCAGACGGCCTTGGCGCGTGTACCGGTCGAGATAGTCCGCCACCCACTGCATCTTCTTAACGCCGGTGCGCAGCCTGGCGGCCGGCACCTGGCATCGAACCACGACATCAGGAAGACGCAGATGCCCCCCAACCAGCCTTGACCTTCCGCGCGCCATCGGGGATTCTGGCTGTCTGACACCCCATGAGGAACCGCCCCGGATGAAGTCTCTTGCCCGCATTGCCGCCGCGCTTGCGTTGTCCCTTTCCGTGCTGGCGCCGGGGCCGGCCGTTTCGGCCGATCTGATTCGTGGCGTGCATGCCTATGATCCGGGCGTGTGCGGCAACGAGCGTGTGCTCGGTACGATCGGGCGGCGCTTCGACCATCAGGTCCGCCACGTGCCCAATCTGCCCCCGGTCGGCATCGCGGCCTTCTATCAGGTGCGCGAGAACCGTTATCTGCCGGCCATGGAAGACCGGCCGATTGACCGCCGCTATTGCCAGGCGACGGTGGCGCTGACCGACGGTCACCAGCGCGACGTCTGGTATCTGATCGAGATCCCGATGGGTTTTGCCGGCATCGGCTCCAATGTGGAGTTCTGCGTGGCCGGCTTCGACCGCTGGAACGTCTATGGCGGAGGCTGCCGCGTCCTCCGCTAGGCGTCGGGCGCTCCCCGCCCTCCTCGCCGGTCTTCTCCTCGCCGCCTGTGGCGCGCAGCGGGAAGACGACGGACCGGGTCATTTCTACGTGCTGGCCGTCTCATGGTCGCCGAGCTACTGCGCGGCCGAGGGGGCCGCGGCCAATCGGCGTCAATGCGGCGCGCGCCCGGGTTTCGGCTATGTCGTCCACGGCCTCTGGCCGCAATATGAGGAAGGCTGGCCCGAATTCTGCGCACCCGGTGCCGAGGAATGGGTGCCCGATACCATCGTCGACGACATGCTCGACATCATGCCCTCGCCGGGCCTGATCGGCCATCAATGGCGCAAGCACGGCTCCTGTTCCGAGCTTTCGCAGGAGGATTATTTCGCCCTCACCCGCCGGGCCTTCGAGCGCGTCGCGCTGCCGGTGCCCGATGCGGCGCGAATCGTGCCACAGGATCTGGCGGGCGCGATCGTTTCGGCCAATGCGGGACTGAATTCCGCCGCCATGGCGGTTACCTGCGACGGCGAGTTCCTGCGCGAGATCCGCATCTGCATGGGCGAGGATCTGGCCTTCCGGCCGTGCCCGGAGGTCGCCGCACGCGGCTGCACGGCGCGCGCCGTCCTCATGCCGCCAGTGCCGCGCTAGGCGCGGCAAAAAAAGGGGTGAGCCCCAAATGAAAAAGGCCGGGCACAGGGCCCGGCCTTCTCGTTACTGGTTCGGCAGGCAGCCTTAGAACTTGACGCCAAGGCCGACGCCCACGCGGTGGTCGCGCGAGCTGACCGACTCGGAACCGGCGCCGAAGTCGAAGTTGCGGTTGCTGTACTGCGTGTAGCGGTACTCGACGCGGCCGAAGACCTGGTCGGTCAGGCGGGCATCCATGCCGGCGCCGACGGTGAAGCCGACGAGAGCCTGCGTGTCGCTGTCGAGACCAACAACGTTCGGATCGACGGTCAGACGCTGTCCGGCAATACCACCGGTACCGTAGATGAGGATGTCGTCGGTAAGGGCGGCGCCCAGACGGGCGCGCAGCGAACCGTCGATGCCGGTGCGGGCGTCATCGCCAGCAGCGGTCGAACCGGTGAAGCGCGTGTAGTTCACGTCAGCCTCGACACCGTATACGAACATGTCGTGCTGGAAGTTGTAGCCGGCGAACGCGCCGCCATACCAGCCGTCGGTGGTGATGTTGCCGGTCGTGTCGTTGCCGACGCGGCCGCTGAATCCGTAGCCGAACTGGAGACCAGCATAGGGGCCGGTCCAGGTAGCGATCGGACCGAAGTCCATCGGAGCGCTGGGCTGAGGAGCCGGCGGCTCCTGGAAGACGACGTCAGCCGCATTGGCGGGGACTGCCGCGAGGACGGCGATACCGAGGGCAGCGGCAAAGGGCCGGGCGAGAATCTTGCTGGCTTTCATTCTTTTTACTCCTGAGCCGAAGGAAACGCATTACGCTTCCGACTTGAAAAAGCACCTCGTCCGGTCTTGGGAAACCTGCGATCCGAGGCGCTGCGGTTCCGGACATTGCTGCCCGAATGAGGCTCAAACACACCACAAAGGTGAAGGTTTCCTGTCTGAAATCAGGCGGAAAGATGACGTTGCATTTTCGTCACAGGCCGTATGGGGCTTGGTGCCACGGCGCCCCTCACCTATATGCGCGCCACAGCAAGCCTCCAGCCGCCGGTTCCCTTTCCCATGTTACTCAGCACCATGTTGCTCCTCGCCGGAATGGCCCTCCTCTTCTGGACCGGCGACTTTCTCGTGAAGGGCGCGGTGGGGCTGGCCGAGAACCTCGGCATCCCTCAACTGGTGATCGGCCTGACGGTGGTCGCCTTCGGCACCTCGGCACCGGAGCTCTTCATTTCGGTGCAGGCAGCCCTGGCCGGGCAGTCGGGAATCGCCGTCGGCAACGTGGTCGGCTCCAACATCGCCAACGTGCTGCTCGTCATCGGGCTGCCGGCGCTTCTGGCACCCATCCTGGCCGATCAGGCCGGGTTGCGGAGAAACATGCTGGCCATGATAGGCCTGACCGTCGTTTTCCTCTGGCTCCTGTCAAATGGCGTGATCGGCAGGCTTGAGGGCGGGTTGCTGTTTGCCGGGCTCTGCGCCTTCATCGGCTGGCAGATCTATGAGGGCATCACCGCGGACCAGCCCGTCGACCACGACTTTCACGAGGAACTGGGCGATGCACCCCACACCGGGTGGAAGGTCGCATTCTACCTGGTAATCGGCATTGTCGGCCTCCCCCTGGCTGCCCAGCTGACGATCGCCGGCGCCGTCGACATCGCGGAGTATTTCGATATCTCCGATGCGGTTATCGGGCTTACCGTGATCGCGATCGGAACCTCCTTGCCCGAACTCGCCACGACCCTCATGGCGGCGATTCGCAACAGCGGCAGCGTCGCGATCGGCAACATCGTGGGGTCCAACATCTTCAACCTCGCCGCCATCATGGGACTGACGGCACTGATCGCCCCGGTCACCGTCGCCGACCGCATCATCCTTGTCGACATGTGGGTGATGCTCGCGACCAGCCTGCTGCTGGCCGCTCTCGCCTTCGCCCGAATCACGTCAGGAAAGGTCATGGGGGTGGCTATGCTCGCCGCATTCGGGGCCTATATTGCCAGTTTCCTATACTGAGGCTGGGTGGCGACATGCGAGCGGGACAGGCCGTTCTGGTGACGGGAGGCGCAAGGCGCGTCGGGCGGGCGATCGTGGAAGATTTGGCCGCGCACGGTTTCGCGGTCGCCATCCACGCGAACACGTCGATTCAAGACGCCTGCGAACTCGCGACCCGGATTTGCCAGGACGGTGGACAGGCGGTCGCGGTCGAGGCGGACCTGTTGGACGAGGTCGCGACGCGCGGGCTGATCGAGCATGTCGAGACTTCCCTCGGACCGGTGACGCTGCTCGTCAACAACGCATCGATCTTCAAGGACGATCGGGTGGAAGACGGCATTTGGCCGGATTGGGACGCCCATTTTGCCGTACACGTCAAAGCGCCCGCGATCCTCACCTCGCAAATGGCAAGACGTCTTCCTGCTGGGTGCGAAGGGCTGGTGGTCAATCTCATCGACCAACGGGTCTGGGCACCGACGCCCTTGAACTTCTCCTATACCCTGTCCAAATCAGCTCTCTGGACCGCGACGCAGACCATGGCGCAGGCGCTTGCGCCGCGCATCCGCGTCAACGGCATCGGCCCCGGACCGACCCTTGCAAACGATCGGCAGGACAAAGCCGCATTCCGACGGCAGGCAGAAGCCGTCCTCCTGAAGCGTTCGCCGGACCTCTCGGAATTCGGGGCCACGATCCGTTGGCTCGTGGAGGCAAGGTCTGTGACAGGACAGATGATCTGTCTTGATGGCGGCCAGCATCTTGCCTGGGAGACGCCGGATACGGCAGACGGACCGCAATGACAGCGCGCATACCCTCCCTCCCCACCCCTTCCAGCACGCGGACGACGGATACGTCCGAGGATGTTGCCGGCTACCTGCCCGACACGGGCGACGAGGCGGAAGAGGACCTTGCCGACGCGCCGGCGGAACTGGCTGGGCCGGCCGCGCAGATCGAATGGGACCATGGCGGACGGACGGTCGCTGGAAAGACCGGGATCGAACTCGTTCAGACGCTGGTCAAGCGGCTGCCCAACGCGCCCGGCGTCTACCGCATGATGAATGCCGCCGGCGACGTGCTCTATGTCGGCAAGGCTCGCAGCCTGAAGAAACGCGTGACCAACTACGCCCAGGGGCGCGGCCACACCAACCGGATCGGCCGCATGATTCGCGAAACGGCCGCGATGGAATTCGTTGTCACGCGGACGGAAACCGAGGCACTTCTCCTCGAAGCCAACCTCATCAAGCGCTTCCGCCCGCGCTTCAACGTGCTCCTGCGGGACGACAAGTCCTTCCCCTATATCGTGCTGAGCAAGGACCATCCGGCGCCGGGCATTTTCAAGCATCGCGGCGCCCGCTCGCGCAATGGCGAGTATTTTGGCCCCTTTGCCTCTGCCGGGGCCGTCGCGCGGACCATTAATGCGCTCGAGCGCGCCTTTCTCCTGCGCAGCTGCACCGATTCGGTCTTCGAGAGCCGCACGCGCCCCTGCCTGCTCTACCAGATCAAACGCTGTTCCGGCCCGTGCACCGGCGAGATCGCGCAGGCCGATTATGCCGAACTGGTCAATGAAGCGCGTGACTTCCTGTCGGGGCGGTCCGGAAAGGTCAAATCCGAAATCGCTTCTGCCATGCAGGAAGCCTCCGAAGCGCTCGATTTCGAGCGGGCCGCCCTTCACCGCGATCGTCTGTCCGCCCTCTCGCATGTCCAGGGACATCAGGGCATCAATCCGCGGGGCGTCGAGGAAGCCGATGTATTTGCCATCCATCAGGAAGGCGGTCAGAGCTGCATCGAGGTCTTCTTCTTCCGTACCGGACAGAACTGGGGCAACCGCGCCTATTTCCCAAAGGCGGACCCCGCGCTCAGCCCAGGAGAGGTTCTGGGTGCCTTCCTTGCCCAGTTCTACGACGACAAGCCCTGCCCGCGTGCGCTGCTGCTGTCGCATGATGTCGAAGACCAGCAATTGTTGGCGGACGCCCTCTCCGCACGCTCGGGACGCAAGGTCTCGGTCACCAGTCCGCAACGCGGGGAGAAGCGGGAACTGGTGACGAATGCCCTCGACAATGCACGCCAGGCGCTCGGGCGCCGGCTGGCCGAGACCTCGTCGCAGCGGCGCCTGCTGGAAGGGCTCGCGCAAACGCTTGGTCTCGCAGCGCCGCCGCGTCGCGTCGAGGTTTACGACAATTCCCACATCATGGGGTCCAATGCCGTGGGTGCCATGATCGTCGCCGGCCCCGAAGGCTTCGTGAAGAACCAGTACCGCAAGTTCAACATCAAGACGGAGGGCATCGCGCCCGGCGACGACATCGCGATGATGCGGGAGGTCATGCAGCGCCGCTTCGCCCGGCTCCTGAAGGAAAATGCGGAAGGGGCGCCCGCGGCAGCGCTCCTCTCCGACGAGGACGATGATGAAGCCCCTCTTCCCGCCTGGCCCGATCTAATCCTGATCGACGGCGGCCAGGGCCAGATGAGCGCCGTGCGAGAGGTGCTCGCCGAACTCGGCATCGCGGAACGGGTCACCGCCATCGGTGTGGCGAAGGGAGCCGATCGCGAGGCCGGACGCGAGCGCTTCTTCATGGAAGGTCGCCAGCCCTTTACCCTTCCGGTCCGCGACCCCGTCCTCTATTTCGTGCAGCGCCTGCGCGATGAGGCGCACAGATTTGCCATCGGCTCGCACCGCGCGCGCCGAAAGAAGGAACTCGTCAGGAACCCGCTCGATGAGATCGCCGGCATCGGCCCGGCGCGAAAGCGCGCTCTGCTCCACCATTTCGGCACGGCCAAGGCGGTCGGGCGCGCGGGCATCGAAGACCTGCTGAAAGTCGAGGGCGTCTCGGAGGCCATGGCCCGATTGATCTACAACCACTTCCATCCCGACAGCTGAGCGGTCCTCTCGCATTTGGTTCTCTGCCACTGGTGGTTGACCTTCCATGCGCGTATCTGCTTTCTGTCGACACAGCCCAACGGGACCATTTCCATGTCGAAGCAGGCCTACAATCTGCCGAATCTTCTGACCTATGCCCGCATCCTGGCGGTGCCGCTGATCGTGCTGTGCTTTTTCACCGAAGGTGAGCTGAACTCCAGCAACTTCGCGCGCTGGTCGGCACTGTTCATCTTCGTCGCCGCCAGCGTCACCGACTATCTTGACGGATATCTCGCGCGGATATGGGAGCAGACGTCGAATATCGGCAAGATGCTGGACCCTATTGCCGACAAGCTGCTGGTTTCCACCTGTCTGCTGCTTTTGGCTGCAAACGAGACCATCGCCGGCTGGTCGCTCTGGGCCGGCATCATCATCCTGTGCCGTGAGATACTGGTTTCCGGTCTGCGCGAGTATCTCGCCGCCCTCAAGGTTTCGGTTCCGGTCACTCAGCTGGCCAAGTGGAAGACGACGATGCAGATGGTGGCCATCGCTTTTCTCCTGGTCGGTCCCGCGGGTGACGCGCTTTTGCCGGCCGGACTCACCATGTCGATCGGGATCACGCTGCTGTGGATTTCGGCGATTGTGACCCTCTATACCGGTTACGACTACTTTCGGGCAGGGCTGAAGCACGTGATGGATGGCCAGTGACGTGAAACTTGTCTATTTCGCCTGGGTTCGCGAACGGATCGGCAAGGCTGAGGAGGACATTGATCTTCCGGCAGAAGTATCGACCGTAGCCCAACTCCTCGTTTTCTTGCGTGAACGCGGCGAGGAGTACCGAAATGCACTCGCGCGGCCGGAGGTCATCCGCGTGGCCATCGATCATGAACATGTGGATCACGGCCATTCCATCGCGGGTGCGCGCGAAATCGCGCTCTTCCCGCCCATGACCGGCGGTTGACGAGCATGGAGCCCGTCCCCGCCCCCATTCTGCGGATCCAGGCGGCAGATTTCGACGTTGCCGCCGAAATCGATCGCCTTTCGCAAGCGAGGGCTGATGTCGGCGCGATTGTCACCTTCACCGGTATTTGCCGCGCCGAGGAGGGTCGGCTGGCGGCACTTGAGCTTGAACATTATCCCGGCATGGCCGAAGCCGAAATCGGACGTATAGCCGGCGAAGCCGTACGGCGATGGGAGCTTTCCGGTCTTACCGTCATCCATCGGATCGGCCTTGTGAAGCCGGGCCAGAACATCGTCCTGGTTGCCGCGGGATCGGTGCACCGGCAAGCCGCATTCGAGGCGGCCAGCTTCGTCATGGATTTTCTCAAGTCGCGGGCCCCGTTCTGGAAACGGGAGCACCTGAATGACGGTACGACCGGCGATTGGGTGGAAGCACGGGATGCCGATGAGGACCGAATTCGCGGCTGGGCAGTTACGAAGGATTAACTCACTCGAGCATTGATGCCGTTGCATTAGGTGATTTTTCAACCAGACCGAGCCAAAAATCCCCCACGCACGTAAACTCAGGCGGGGCGGATGGCAGAGCTCTACTTTCAAGGCGGCACATCCCTATTCGGTCACTGGACGACGTTTCTCGTCGCCTTAGCCATATTCACGGCCGGCCTGGGGCTCGTCTGGTACCGGCTGCTCTACCTTTCCGAGAGCGCCGAGAACCAGAATGCGCGCGAACTGATCGAGAACCTGTCCGAGGGCATCTACCGCTCCACCCTCGATGGGGGCATCCTTTCGGCCAATCCGGCCCTGGCGAAGTTGAATGGGTGCGACACGTCCGAAGAACTTCTCGGGATGGTCAACGACATTGCTGGTCAGTGGTATGTCGATCCGAACCGCCGCAGCCAGTTCAGGCGCATTCTCATGCGCGACGGCCAGATCCGCGACTTCGTGTCGGAGGTCTATCGATACAAGTCCCGGGAAACGATCTGGGTGGTCGAGTCGGCGCGCCTCGTTCGCGACCCCGTGACGAACAGGCCCCTCTACTACGAAGGGTCCGTGCGCGAGATTACCGAAACCATGAAGCGTCTCCAACTGGAGCAGTTCTATCAGAAGCTGATCAGCCAGATACCCGGCGGCCTCTTTCAGATCGCGCGCAGCGCCAGCGGTAGCTTCAACATGAGCTTCGTCAGTCCTGGCTTCCGCAAGCTAGTCGGGCTGGAGGAGGACGACGCGATCCTGACGACCGAAGACTTCTTCGCGATGATCCTACCCGAAGACCGAGGCGACTTCCTTGCCTCTTTGAACAGGTCGGCCAGGGAGCAGTCACGGTGGGAATGCGAGTTCGCCGCGATCGACGCCAAGGGTGTGCGCAAATGGCTTCGCATCGCCGCGGCCGCCGAGACCGCGGACGGTGGGACCGTCTGGCATGGCTATCTGACGGACTGTTCGCTGCGCCGGCAGCACGAACTCGAGATCGAGCAACTTGCCTACAAGGACCCGCTGACGGACCTGCTCAACCGGCGCATGCTGTTCGAGCGGCTCCGCAACGCCAGCCGCAAGTGCCTCCGGCACCGCCGCCACGGTGCGCTGCTGTTTCTCGATCTCGACAATTTCAAGGAAATCAACGACAGCCACGGCCATCATGTGGGCGACTCGTTGCTGCGGACCGTGGCCCGGCGGCTTGAGGATTGCACGGGGCGGCGCGAGGTCGTGTCCCGGATGGGAGGCGATGAATTCGTCGTACTGGTGGAGGATGCTGGCCGCGAACGTGCCGACGCTGCTCAGAGATCACTGCTGCTCGCCGGCCAGCTGCTGGCAGCCTTGCGCGAGCCCTGCATCATCGGCGGGATCGCTCACCGTACTTCAGCCAGTATTGGCATTGTCGTGTTCGACGGACGCGACGAGACGGCCGACGACGTCCTCAAGAAGGCTGATCTGGCGATGTACCGCATCAAGGCCACCGGCCGTGACGGGCTTGCCCTCTATGACGGCGAGGGCACGGAGATCGCAGAACGCCCGGCGGCGGCAGAGTCCCGCCACCGCCTGAGCGCCTGAGTTCCGTCTGAGCTCAGCCGACGATTTCGGTTTCGGCGAACCAGTAGGCGATTTCCTGGGCAGCTGTTTCCGGTGCGTCGGAACCGTGGACGGAATTTTCGCCGATCGACTGCGCGAAAGCCTTGCGGATGGTGCCCTCGGCCGCATCGGCCGGGTTGGTGGCACCCATCACCTCACGGTTCTTGGCAATGGCGTTCTCGCCCTCCAGAACCTGAACGACAGTGGGCCCCGAGACCATGAAGTCGCACAATTCGCCGAAGAAGGGCCGGTCCTTGTGAACGGCATAGAAGCCCTCGGCCTGCCGGCGGCTCATCCAGACGCGCTTCGACGCGATGACGCGCAGGCCGGCATCTTCCAGCATCTTGGTGATGGCGCCGGTCTGGTTGCGCGCGGTCGCGTCCGGCTTGATCATCGAAAAGGTGCGTTCGATCGCCATGTGAATTCCTTCGAATGTTGGGGTGGGAAACTGGATGGCGGGTCTATACAGGCGCACCATGGGGCTGTGAAGGGGCTATGCCGCCGCGACCCGCGCCCCGAGCCCGCCATGCAGTGAAAGGCATCTCTCGAACCATTCCGCCACCGGGTCGCCCTCTTCCAGAAGGCGAAACGGTGAGACCACCCGCGCCCATTGAAAGGCGCCAGCGACGATGTAGTCGCAAAACAGAGGCTGCCGGCCGCCGATGAATGGCTGCATGCCGAGCGTCGAGCGCAGCGGCTCCAGCGACTGGCGAAAGACGGCCAGCCCCGTGTCGCGTTGCGCCGGAACTTCCTCCAGCCGCTTGCCGAAACGGGCCTCGCGCGTGGTGCGGAAATGGGCTTGGTCTTCGGGGGCCAGGCAGTCGTGGATATCCATGAGCACTGCTGCGCCAATAAAGGGATGGATCGTCAGTTGGCACCATCTCTCGATGAACCGTGCCATGGCCTCTCCGCCTTCGCCGGAAAACAAGGACGGCCGTTCTGGATAATTTCTTTCGAGGTAGAGCGCGATGGCGAAACTGTCGGCCACGACCGCACCCCCATCACGGATCACCGGGATGGTTGGCGACACGCCATCCTCCACCGCCGGAACCTGGGTAAATGTGGTCGGCACGCTCTTGAAGTCGAGCCCCTTGTGGGCCAGCGCGAACGCCACCTTCCAGCAATGCGGGCTGAACGGGCGTTGCGGGTCGCGCCCGACGAGTTCGTACAAGCTGATTGTCATTGGCAGGAAGCCTTCCACCGGTGTAGTGCTCCATCCCATCGAGCGGGACTAACGGATAATGCCCATGCACCAGCATTTCGCAATGATGGCCGCCTATAATCGCTGGTCCAACAGGCTGGTCTATGACTGCGCCGCCCAACTCGACGTCGACGATCTGGATCGACAGACGGGCGCCTTCTTCGGCTCGCTCATGGCCACGCTGAACCATGTCCTGGTCGCCGATCGCATCTGGATGAAGCGCTTTACCGGCGAAGGTGACGCGCCGACGCGGCTCGACGCCACCATCCATCGTGGCCTTGCGGAACTGCGCACCGCACGCGAAGCGGAAGATGCGCGCATCGTTGCCTGGATCGATGGTCTCGACGATGCGGCATTCGGCGGCCGTTTCACCTATCTGACTGCCACCGACATGCGGACGGTCTCCCAGCGGCTGGCGCCCGCCCTGGCACATTTCTTCAATCACCAGACCCACCACCGCGGCCAGTGCCACGGGATGCTGACCGGCTTCGGCCAGCCATCGCTGGCACTTGATCTGATCTATTTCCAGAGAACGCCGGAAGGCCGCCCCTACGCCTGATCATCCCCGAAGCCGCAACGCATTCGGAACCACCTCGATCGAGACGGGAGTGAAGCCCGCCGTCTCGCCATCGATCTCCAGGCCGACCGGGCGCGTCATCGCCGCGATCTCGACATGCTTGCCGCGATGGAAGGAGCACAGGCCCAGGTTGCGGTGCGACCCGTCATAGACCAGTCGGAGCGCACGGATCAGAGCCAGGCGCGAAGCGTCGCGCACGATCACGATGTCGAGCAGCCCATCATCCATCCGCGCATCCGGAGCGATCATCATACCTCCGGCGAAGGAATGGTTGTTGGCCACGGCCACCAGCGCGCTCTGCCCTGCAAAGACTGTCTGCCCGTCGATGCGCACCGTCATCCCTACGCCGCCATAGCCAATGAGCTCTCGCAGCGTGTGCCACGCAAAGAGCGCCTTGCCCGTCAGAAGCCGCTTCGACGACGCGTTGACCGCACGCGCGATGTCGGCCGATATCCCGAGGCTCGCGATGTTGAGGAAGCAGCGCTGCTGCTTGCTCCCGTCCTCCAGCCGGTAGGTGACCCGCGCCGCGTCCAGATGGCGCGGAGGACGCGTCTTGATAGATCGGGCAAGGAGCGCCGGATCGCGCTCGACGCCCAGCGAACGCCCAAGATCCGAGCCCGTCCCGACAGGAAGAAGCGCGAGGTCGGGAAGTTTCGGGCGAGAGGCAGCATCCTTCATCATGCCATCGACGACCTCGCTGGCCGTACCGTCCCCGCCGGCGGCGATGATCACGTCCACGTCCTGCCGCGTGAATGCCGCCGCCAGCCCGCGGCCGTCTCCCGGACGCTGGGTCACGGCAACATCGAGCCGACCGAGAGCGGCCGTCAAGGCAGCCTCGGCAGCCGGCCACATGCGACCCATGCGCCCGCCGCCGGCGGCGGGATTGACGATGACCGCGACCCGCAAACGACCCCTCCTCCTGCGATCAAGCATGTTAGCCGGCAACGCGCCGTTGTAGAAGGTCTCAGGCAATGCTGATCGAGATGCGCCCTCCCCTCTTGCGCCGGCGGCGCGGCTCCGCCAAACAGGCGCCATGCTGATCCTAGATGACATTTCGCTGCGCGTGGCCGGAAGGCTGTTGATCGACCATAGCTCGCTGACGCTTCCATCCGGTGCCAAGGCAGGCCTCGTCGGCCGCAACGGCACGGGCAAGACGACGCTGTTCCGGGCCATTACCGGCGATCTCGCCACCGAGAGCGGCCGTATCAGCCTGCCCAAGGGTAGCCGACTCGGACAGGTCGCACAGGAAGCTCCAGGCACGGAAGAACCGCTGATCGACATCGTGCTGGCGGCGGACCGCGAACGTCTTGCACTCATGCAGGAGTCGGAAACGGCAACCGACGCTCACCGCATTGCCGAGATCCAGACCCGGCTGGCCGACATCGACGCCCATTCGGCCGAAGCGCGCGCCGCGACCATCCTTGCGGGCCTCGGCTTCGACCACGAAGCGCAGAAGCGGCCGGCTTCCTCCTTCTCCGGCGGCTGGCGCATGCGCGTGGCCCTAGCGGCCGTGCTCTTTGCCGAGCCCGACCTCCTGCTGCTCGACGAGCCGACCAACTACCTCGATCTCGAGGGCACCATGTGGCTGGAGAGCTATCTCGCCAAATATCCGCATACGGTGCTTCTCATTAGTCACGACCGTGACCTCCTCAACCGCGCGGTGGATTCCATCGTTCATCTGGAAAACAAGAAGCTGACATTCTGGCGCGGTGGCTATGACCAGTTCGAGCGCCAGCGGGCCGAAAAGATCGAACTGCTCCAGAAAAGCGCGGTCAAGCAAGATGCCAAGCGCAAGCACATGCAGGCTTTCGTCGACCGCTTCCGCTACAAGGCGTCGAAGGCGCGTCAGGCGCAGTCGCGGCTGAAGGCACTGGAGAAGATGGCGCCCGTCGGCGCGATCGTCGACGAGCATGTGCGCCCCTTCTCCTTCCCGGAGCCGGACAAGCAGGTCGCCTCGCCCATTGTGGCGCTGGAAAAGGCCTCCGTGGGCTACGAGCCGGGCAAGCCGATCCTGAAGAACCTGTCGCTCAGGATCGACAATGACGACCGGATCGCCCTGCTTGGCGCCAATGGCAATGGCAAGTCGACACTGGCCAAGCTGCTGTCTGGGCGCCTCTCCGTCGACCAGGGCACGATCACGGTAGCCCCCGGACTGAAGGTCTCCATCTTCGCCCAGCACCAGCTTGACGACCTGCGGCCCGAGGAAAACGCCGTCGAGCATGTTCGCCGCCTGATGCCCGAAGCGGCGGAAGCAAAGGTGCGTGCCAGGGTCGCACAGATGGGTCTGCCAACAGAGAAGATGAACACACCGGCAAAGGATCTGTCGGGCGGTGAGAAGGCGCGCCTCCTGATGGGACTGTCCAGCTTCGAGGGTCCCAACCTCTTCATTCTCGATGAGCCGACCAACCATCTCGACATAGACTCGCGCCGTGCCCTGATCGACGCGCTCAACGAGTTTCCGGGCGCCGTCATCGTGATCGCGCATGACCGCCATCTGCTCGAGGCGACGGTCGACCGGCTGTGGCTCGTTTCGGGGGGAACGGTCGCGCCGTATGACGGCGATCTCTCCGACTACCGCAGTCACATCACCGGCGGCCAGAGCGATCGCCGCGAGAAGCGCGAGGCCGACAAGGCCTCGAAGGCGGATCGCCGACGCGAGGCCGCGCAGCGGCGCGCAGCTCTGGAACCACTCGCCAAGGAGATCAAGACCTTGGAGGGGCTTGTCGAGCGGACCCGCAAGCGGATGGAGGCCATCGATCGCGAACTGGCCGATCCCACGCTCTATGACCGCAACGCCGCCCAGGCGACGAAGCTGGCCAAGGAACGGTCCGAGCTTGTCGATCGCCTCGCCGTGCAGGAAGATCGCTGGCTGGAGCTTTCGGCCGAGTATGAGCAGGGAACGGCGGCATGACGATCCGCAACGGGATCGATGCTGCGGTGCGCTTCGTTTCTGGCGAGGGCCGATCCAGCGATTTCGGGGATATCTGATGGGCAGCCTCACCACCATCGGCTTCGATGCCGACGATACGCTTTGGCAGAACGAGCAGTTCTTCCGGATCACGCAGGATCGCTTCGAGGCTTTGCTGGCCGACCATGCCGAGCCCGACCACATATCCGATCGCCTGCTGGAAGCCGAGAAGCGCAATCTCGGCAGATACGGTTTCGGCATTAAGGGCTTCACCCTGTCGATGATCGAGACGGCGATCGAGATCACCAACGATCGCGTGCCGGCTTCGGTGATCCGCCAGATCCTGGAGGCCGGCCGTGAAATGCTGGAGCATCCGGTCGAGACCCTGCCTCATGTCCGCGAGACGCTCGAACGCCTCACCGGCCGCTACCGGATCCTGCTCGTCACCAAGGGCGATCTGTTCGATCAGGAGCGCAAGCTGGCTGCTTCCGGCCTCGGCGAATTCTTCGATGCGGTCGAGATCGTCAGCGACAAGACGCAAGCCACCTACGAGCGCGTCTTCGCGCGTCACGGCGACGGCGCCGAGCGCGCCATGATGGTCGGCAACTCGCTCAAATCCGATGTCGTGCCGGCAATCGCGGCCGGCGGCTGGGGCGTCTTCGTGCCGCACGAACTCACCTGGGTGCTGGAGCATGTCGAGCCGCCGCGCGACGACCCGCGCTTCCGCGAGATCCCCCATCTGGGGGAACTGGAAAAAGTAATTGTCGCCACCGAGGAAGCGTGAGCTTCAGGCCTTTTTCTGCCAGCGGCGATCGGGGCCCTGCTGCCAGTAGGTGACCTCGTGTCCCGCGCCCTTCAACGCGGACCATTGCCGCCGCGCAGCCGCAAGCTGTTCCTCGTCATGTCCATCGAACATGACAACACCACGCGCATAGCCCGACAGATCGGGCGGCTCCGCCCCCTCGACGACGAACCGCACCTGCGCGCCATTCGCATTGCCGGGTCCGGTGGTCAGCAAGACCGGCTGGTGGGCGGCGTGTGGCGAGCCGTCGAGCCCGTGCGCGAGAAAGGAATCGTCGCGATAGGTCCAAAGATGCGTTTCGAGCACGTCACGCCGTTCCTCGCTCGCGGTCTGGACAGCGGCCCGCCACCCTCGCTCCAGGCTTCTTTCCAGGAGCGAGGGCAAGGCTTCCTCGAGCGTCGATTCCGTGAGGTGGTAGAAAAGCACCTCGGTCATGGTGGCCTACTTCTCGAAATTTTCGGCGACGAGGCGATCGAGCAGCCGCACGCCGAAGCCCGACGCCCAGGACTGGTTGATGTCGCTGGAGGGCGAGGCCATCCCCGTCCCGGCGATGTCGAGATGCGCCCAGGGCGTATCCTTGACAAAGCGCTTCAGGAACTGGGCCGCGGTGATCGAGCCCGCGTGGCGTCCGCCGACATTCTTCATGTCGGCGTTCTTGGATTCGATCATCTTGTCGTAGTCGGGGCCGAGCGGCAGGCGCCAGAGCTTCTCGCCGGTCGACAGCCCCGCCGACAGGAGCTTCTCCGAAAGGTCGTCGTCATTCGAGAACAGCCCGGCATGGACATTGCCGAGGGCCACCAGGACCGCGCCCGTCAGGGTGGCGAGGTCGATCATGAACCGCGGCTCGAAGCGTTCGTTGCAATACCAGAGCGCGTCGGCCAGCACGAGCCGCCCCTCGGCGTCGGTATTGATGACCTCGATCGTCTGGCCCGACATCGAGGTCACGATGTCGCCCGGCCGCTGCGCGGTCCCGTCCAGCATGTTTTCGACAAGGCCGATGATGCCGATCACGTTCGCCTTGGCCTTGCGCGCGGCCAGCGCGTGCATCAGCCCGGTGACGGCGGCAGCACCGGCCATGTCACCCTTCATGTCCTCCATGCTGGCGGCCGGCTTGATCGAGATGCCGCCCGAATCGAAGACCACGCCCTTGCCGATGAAGGCGATCGGCTTGTCCTTCGCCTTGCCGCCATTCCACTGCATGACGACCAGACGCGGCGGCTTCGCCGAACCCTGGGCGACGCCGAGCAGTGCGCCCATGCCCAGCTTCTTCATCTCTTTTTCGCCCAGAATCTCGATCTTGACGCCCAGGCTTTCCAGTTTGGCGGCCCGGTCGGCGAATTCGACGGGACCGAGCACATTGGCTGGCTCGTTGACCAGTTCCCGGGCGAGCAGCACGCCCTCGCCAACCCCTTCAAGATCCTCGAAGGCGCGCTTGGCGCCCGCCGGATCCGCACACAGAATCGTGAAGCGCGCGGGTTTGGGTTTCTTGCCGTCCTCACCGTCCGACTTCTTCGTCTTGTATTTGTCGAATGCGTAGGAGCGCAGGAGAATTCCCAGCCCGACATTCGCTGCGTCGTCCGCTGAAATATCCGTGTCCGGAAGGTCGAGCACGACCGACACCGACGCGCTCTTCCGAGACGCGGCGAAGGCGACCCCGCCGATGCGCAGCCACGCTTCTTCCTTCAACTCGGCCGGCTTGCCGGCGCCAACCGCCACCAGCCGGTCAAAGTCGGTACCCGACGGGGCCACGACATCGAGTGTGGCGGCCAGCGCGCCCTTGAAATCGTTGATTTTTGCGGCGCGCTCGAGGGCGCCATCTGGATTGCACGTCCGGGCAGCCTCTCCCAAACCCATTCCGTCGGCGGCAAGGACGACGACCGCTCCCTTGGCTGGCGTCGCGATCCTGGCAAAGGTGACTTGCGGGCGATGGGACATGCATTCTCCATTTATTCGTGGTCAGGCGGCCGGCGCGTCGCGCAGCGCAAGTTGCAATCGGCAGCGGGGCTCTTCGGCATTGGAGATAGCGTTTTCCGTCGCTCGCCTCAACACAGGTCCATCTTCTGCACACCGGGCGATCCGCCGTTGCCCATGGAACGAGTCTTTCGGCGGTTGGCCAAGACGTGTATCGAGAGCCAATGTTGATTTCCAAGGGTTACGTTTGTTGACACAGGATGCTCTCCGACACGGTTCCGCTCCCGCGAACAGCACGCAAGGCGCCCCCTCTCCCTATCTCGCGCCCTTCTCCAGGCCCGGGGTAGCGATCGGTCTCGGGCTGGCGACCCTCGCTCTGCTCGTGATCTTCAACCGTTTTCCTCAACTCGATTTGGCCGTCGCATCCTGGTTCTTCACGGAGCAGCCCTGTCCCGAGGACGATCCCGGCCCAGTGTGCGGCAGCTTCACGGCGATGAACAACACGACGCTGATGCTGATACGGGAAGTTCTGCACTACCTGCCGGTCAGCCTTGCCATACCCTTGCTCATCGCGGCCATTCCGGCGGGCCTGTCGAGTGTCCGCAGATACCGTCTGTTCGCGCGGGGCGCCATGACGGCGGTGGCCGCCATTCTCATATCCCCGCTACTCATCGTGAACGGCCTGCTCAAGGAGTTCAGCGGCCGGCCGAGGCCTGTGCACACGGATGTGTTCGGCGGCGACTGGCCTTTCGTCGAGGCGGGGCGCTTCACCGATTATTGCAGCTCGAACTGCTCTTTCGTGTCCGGGGAGGCTTCGACCGGATTCTGGTTGATCTGCCTGGTACCGCTGTTTCCTGCCCGTTTCAGGCCTCTCGCCTGGGTCGTCGCCTTGTCGCTCGCCGTGACGACCTCCGGTCTCAGAATTGCCTTCGGCGGACATTATCTGTCCGACGTCTTGCTCGGTGCGGCGATCACGATCTTCGTCTTCTCGGCGCTGGCGGCACTCGCACGGTGGCGGCGCTGGTACGAGGTCTGAGCGCGGTCCGGCGAAACGAAGAATTAACCCTGTCGATAGGTCGATTTCTTTTCAAATTGTCCATACCGTCGCCAAGCCTGATCCTGAGAAGGACGCTCGCGAAACAAGGAATCCGCCCACCGAATGCCAGTCGCCGAGAGATACATACTCCGCAACCTGCTGGTGACGTCGGGCCTGTCGCTGGCGACGATGCTCGTGCTCGTCATGATCACGCAGGTTCTGATCTTCCTCCACGTGGTGACGAATTCGAGTGAAGCACTGCTGACGCTGGGCAAGCTGGTGGCGTCGCTTCTGCCGTCGCTGACCACGATCGTCATGCCCTTCGCACTGCTTATCGCCGTCGGACACACCTTCAACCGCATGCACACCGACTCGGAGATCATCGTGCTGGAAGCGGCTGGCGCGCCGCGCAGCATGCAGATCCGGCCCGTCATGCTGCTTGCGGCAGCCATGTCCGGGCTGACCCTCGTCAATTCACTGGTCGTCGAGCCATACGCCAACCGGCAGTTGCGAACCACCATCTACGAATCAGCGGCCAACGTCGTGCAATACGCAGCGAGCACGGGCGCCTTTCACCGCATCGAGAACAACCTGTATCTGCAGTTCGGCGGCCAGCTCAGCAACGGTGATTTTTCCGGGCTCTTCATCGCCGACATGCGCGAGCCCGACAGCGAGTTCATCTATTATGCGAGCCGCGGCCGGATCGTGGCCCAGTTCGACTATGAGATGCTCGTCATGTTCAACGGCGAGATCCATCGCCGCAACGCACGCACCGGCGAGGTGTCCACCATCACCTTCGCCTCCTACGCGCTCGATCTGGCCGATTTCGGGCCCTCGCGCGGCACGCCCTTCTATCAGCCGAAGGAGCGCTCGACCATGGAGGTCTTCTGGCCGGACATCAACGATTCCTATTTCCAGAGGCAGCCTCATCGCTTTCACGGCGAGGCGCACCGCCGGCTCACCGAGTGGCTCTATCCCTTGGCCTTCGGTCTGGTGGCTCTCTATTTCGCCATCGGCGCCCGCTCCAACCGCGAGGAACAGCTTCTTGGTATCGGCGCGGCGGTCGGCGCCGCACTCGCCTTCCGCGGCGGTGGCTTCATCTTCCTGAACGATGCGGGCCGCTCGGCCTTTGCCAGTTTCATGCTCTATTTCCTGCCGATATCCTGCATCGTCCTTTTTGCCTGGCTACTCGTATCGGGACGCCGCGCACGCGTTTCGCAACGCTGGCTCGACCGGATCGCCGCGCTGACGGCGCGGGTGGCGGAACTTCGCCGGCGCGGACTGCGCGGATGGCTGGGATCCCGCGAAGGAACGGCACGATGATTGGCGGCACGCTCTTCTGGTATTTCTCGCGCCGCTTCTTGGTGACCGCCCTGCAGCTTTTTGCCGGCATCACCATCATCATCTTCCTGGTCGACTTCACGGAGTTCGCACGCCGTACCTCAAGCCATGCCGAATACACGGTACAGCTCGGCCTTCTCGCTTCCGCCCTGCGCATTCCCCTCATCCTGCAAACGGCGATCCCCTTCATGGTCATGATCGCCGCCATGGTGACTCTCACCGCACTGAACAGACGCTACGAACTGGTCATCGCACGCGCATCCGGCGTCTCGGCATGGCAGTTCCTGGCCCCGCTGCTTTTCGTCAGCTTCTCCATCGGCATCTTCTCCGTCATGGTGTTCAACCCGCTTTCCGCGACTGCCCTCGCCTCGGCGCAGGAAATCGAGTCACGCCTCGTGGGTGGCGGCGCGGCGCGCAGCGGCGGCAACGAGATTCCGTGGCTGCGCCAGCGCACGGAGGAAGGCACCACCATCATCGGCGCGGCCCACACCGCGCGCCGGGGCCAATTGCTATCCGACGCCACCTTCATCGAGCTTGATGAGGAAGGCCAGATCCGGCGGCGAATCGACGCAAAACATGCGGAACTGATGCTCGGCCGCTGGGAATTGCAGGACGTCACCTTGTTGCGGCGCGGCAACACACCGGAACGAATAGACACCATGCAGATTCCCACGAATCTGGATCCGACATTCGTTGAAGAGCGGTTCACCGTGCCCGAGATCATCTCGATCTACGAGTTGCCGCGCAAAATTGCCGCTTCCCGCTCCTTCGGAATGAGCGGAAACTCGTTCTCAACCCATTTTCATTCACTGCTGGCCCTGCCGTTTTTCCTGGCCGCGATGACCCTGATAGCGGCAACCGTGACGATGCGCTTCGCGCGTATGGGACAGCCGATCTACATCATTCTGGGTGGCATCCTGGCGGGCTTTCTGCTTTATGTCCTCACGGCCGTGATGCGCGCGTTCGGGGGCAGCGGGATTGTGCCGCCGCTCATGGCAGCATGGTTGCCGGTCTTCATTGCCGGGTTTTATGGGGTGACGTTTCTTTTGTACAAGGAGGACGGCTAGTGGGGACCGAAGACGCACGCGCATTGCGACGCGCGCGCCAGCTTCTCCTTGCGGGGGTTGCCGCAGCCGCGTGCCTGGCGGGTATGGGCCTCATGGCACCTGCTCCCGCCCATGCACAGCAGGCCGATCTCGGGTTTACGCCCTCCCCCGGTGCCCAGATGCTTCTGGAAGCCGATACGCTCGTTTATGACAACGACCGCAACACCGTCAGCGCGGTAGGCCGCGTCCAGATCGACTATGACGGTTTCCGGCTCGTCGCCCAGCGCGTGACCTATGACCGCGACACCAGCCGCTTGATTGCCTTCGACGGCGTCGAGATCGTGGATCGCGACGGCAATCGCTTCCTCTCCGACCAGATCGACATAACCGACGATTTCCGCGACGGCTTCGTTCAGGCATTGCGCGTGGAATCGGCCGATAACACCTATTTCGCGGCCGAAAGCGCCGAGCGGCGGGATGGGGAAATCACCACGTTCAACCAGGGCATCTACACCGCATGCGAACCCTGCGAGGCGCGCCCGGATCAACCGCCGATCTGGCGCGTAGGCTCGCGGCGGATCATCTGGAACGGTCGCGCTCAGACGATCCGCTTCGAAGGCGCCCGGTTCGAGTTCTTCGGGCTGCCGATCGCCTATCTGCCCTTCTTCGAGATTCCCGATCCGACCGTACGCCAGAAATCCGGCTTCCTCACGCCCAATTTCGGTTTCCAGTCCGAACTCGGTGCAAGCGCCACAATTCCTTATTATCTCGCGCTCGCCCCCACATACGACCTGACCGTCCAGGGAACCTACTATACGCGCCAGGGCTTCCTGGCCGAGGCGGAGTGGCGACAGCGTTTCGAGTCCGGCGGCTACAATCTGCGCGTGGCGGGCATCGTGCAGCAGTCTCCCGAGGCATTCGGTGACGGTGCGAACAACGTCAACAACAACGTTCGCCAGCGCTTCATGGCGGCATCCACGGGCCGGTTCCATATCAACCCGCGCTGGTCGTTCGGCTGGGATGTCATGGTCCAGACCGACAACAATTTCGCGCGTACCTACAGCATTACCGACAATGCGGACAGCGTTCGAACCTCGCAGGTCTATCTGACGGGACTCAACGACCGGAACTACTTCGATCTGCGGGGATACCACTTCCAGGTCCAGGAGGATCGGCTCGACAGCCACCCGCGCGCCCGCAATCCTCGCCAGCCCTGGGTCCTGCCGTCCTTCGATTATCAGTTCACGCCCGACGAGCCTGTCGGCGGCGGCGAACTGACCGTAAGCCTGAACGCCCAGAGCCTGTACCGCAGCACGCTGGATGACGCCAACTTTGATGCGGACAACCAGACTCAGAACCTGCGCGGGCTCGACGGCAATTCCACGCGGTTCACCGCCGAGGTGGAGTGGAAGCGCAGCGTCATCACGCAAGGCGGGCTGGTCTTCACGCCGCTCCTGCACGGGCGCGGCGACGCGATTTTCACGAATTTCGGGGACGGTGCGCAGCAGGCCTTCAGCCAGCCGCCATTCGACACGGCGGCAGAAGTCCGCGCTGCATACTACCGCTACATGGCAACCGCCGGCATGGAGGTCCGCTGGCCGGTGCTGTTCTCCACCTCAAGCGCGGCCCACATCCTGGAGCCGATCGGCCAGATTTTCGTGCGGCCCGACGAGCCCTATGGCAATTCGCTCGGCATCCCCAACGAGGACGCCCAGAGCCTCGTCTTCGACGCGACCAACCTCTTCCAGCGCGACAAGTTCTCGGGATTCGACCGGATCGAGGGCGGTACGCGCGCCAATCTCGGTTTCCGCTACACAGGCGATCTCGGCGGTGGCTGGTCGACCCACGCCATTTTCGGCCAGTCCTACCACCTGGCCGGCCGCAACCCCTACGCCTCGCCGGATCTCGTCAATGTCGGCGCCTACTCAGGGCTACAGACGGCCCGCTCCGATTATGTCGGCCAGGTCGGCATCGGCACGCCGAACGGTTTCAACTTCATCGCAGGTGCCCGTTTCGATCAGGCGAATTTCTCGCCCCGCCGCGCCGACCTGACGACTACCTACAGCGGTTCCTTCACCAGGCTCGCCGCCCGTTACTCCTACATCGCCGCCCAGCCGACCTACGGCTTCGCAGATGATAGACAGGAAGCCACGATCTCCGGCTCGACGCAGGTGGCGGAACACTGGCGCGTCTTCGCCTCGGGCACCTACGACTTCCAAAACAGCCGCCTCACGAGCCGCTCCATCGGCTTCACCTATGACGACGAGTGCTTCCTCTTCACTCTTTCCTATACGGAACGCCATCCGGTGAACCGGGACGAAGTGAGCCGCAGCCTTGGCTTCCGGGTCTCGCTGCGCACGCTGGGCGACTTCGGAACCTCGTCATCCGTCTTCGACAGCTTCTAGCTCACGGCCTTGTGTGTCATGCTTTCGCCCAAGAAGGCGCTGACAAGGGTGCAAAATTGCGCTAGCGCAGGTGCGGACATCGAAATTCAGGGAACATCGATATGAAAAAGGTCACGAGAGGCCTGCTGATCGGCACCATGACCGTCTTGCTCGCCGCCACGGCCGTTCCGGTCTCCGGCGTGATGCCTGCGCAGGCGAGCGAGATTCGCGTCGTGGTCAACGAGACGCCTATCACCAGCTACGATATCCAGCGTCGTCAGGCCTTTCTCAGGCTCCAGCAGCAGGGGGGCGGCGCCGATCGTGCCACCACCGAGATGATCGACCAGACCTTGCGCCTCCAGGAGATGCAGCGGCTGAACGTTCGCATCAGCGAGGATCAGGTCACCGATTCCTACAACAACTTCGCACGCACCAACAATCTGACCGCCGCGCAGCTGAACGAGATCCTCGCTGACTCAGGCGTCACCCGCGATCACTTCCGCCAGTTCATCCGTGCACAGATGGGCTGGGCGCAGGTCCTTCAGGCCCGGGCGCAGTTCGAGCAGGGCGGCGGCGGTCGCGTGAGCGAACAGGAAGCCGTGCGCCGCATGATGGAACAGGGCGGCGAGAAGCCCTCGGCGACCGAATACATGTTGCAGCAGGTCATCTTCGTGGTTCCGGCCGCCGAACGCGGTGCCCGTCTCGCCCAGCGTCGCCGCGAAGCCGAACAGTTGCGCGCCCGCTTCCAGAGTTGCGAGACGACGCGCGAGATGTCGCGCGGTCTCATCGACGTGACGGTCCGCGATCTCGGTCGGGTGCTTCAACCGGAGCTGCCACCGGATTGGAAAGACCGCATCACCTCCATCCGGGCCGGACAGGCCACGACCGTGCGCGATACCGAACGCGGCGTCGAATTCATCGCGATCTGCAGCGCCCGCGAAGTGTCGGACGACCACGTGGCGCAGCTCGTTTTCCAGGCGGAGAACCAGACCGAGAGCGGCTTGCAGGCCCTGTCGGAAAAATATCAGGCCGAACTGCGCGAGCGCGCCCGCATCAACCGACGCTGACGCCTGAAGGGCCGCGGGAAGCGGCCCTGCATATCCGCGTCAGAGCAGCGAGGCGAAGAACCTCGCCGACATCGCTAGGCAGAAGATGCCGAACGCGATCTCGAGATGCCGCTTTTGCATCCAGTGCGCGATGCGCACGCCGTAAGGAGCCACCACCAGCGTGATAGGGATGATCAGCGCCACGGCCACCCAGTTCACGAAGCCGGTCGAGAGGATCGGCAGCAGCGGGTTTCCCCACCCCGCCCAGATGTAGCCCAGCGTACCCGGAATGGCGATCAGGACGCCGACGCCCGCCGAGGTGGCGACCGCCTGATGCATCGGCCTGCCGAACAGGGTCATGAAGGTGTTGTTCAGGATTCCGCCTCCGATACCCATAAGCGTGGACAGATAGCCGATGACGACACCCACGATGGAGCGCATCGGATTGCAGGGAAGTTGGGATCCGAGACGCCAGCTTTCGCGGTTGAACAGCAGCCGAACGCCGACCAGGATCATGATGGCCGCGAAAATGGCGCGCAGGCCCGCACTGGAGATGTAGGCGGCCGTCAGCGCCGCCAGCACCACGCCGATCGGTACCGAGATCAGGAACCCGCGCAGGACGTCCATGTCGACCGCCCCGCGCGCCTTGTGCGCGAAAAAGGACCGGATGGAGGTCGGCACGATGATGGCCAGCGACGACCCGACCGCCAGATGCATGCGCACCGCCTCGTCGATCTCGATCAGCCCGAACACCTGATAGAACACCGGCACCAGGACGGCGCCGCCACCAATGCCGAATACGCCCGCCAGAAGCCCCGCGACGACGCCAGCCGCCGCCATCGCCACGACGAACGGAGCCAGTTCGCCGGCAATCGATGCAAATTGATCCATGAAATCCATGTCCCGAGACGAGAGACGCTGGCTAGCCCAAACGGGGGACCGTGTAAATCGGCCAGTCAGGCCGCGTGCAACTCCAGCCCCTGCGTGATGGCCTGATGGGCCTTTGTCAGCACCTCGGGGCCGGCTCCCGGCCGGGTAGCTTCGGTCGATAGAATCTGGCGGAAACGGCGCGCGCCCGGCTGGCCGTGGAACATGCCGACCATGTGGCGCGTGACATGGCTGAGCCGGCCGCCGGCCGCGATGTGGCGTCCCGCATGTTCGGCCATAGCCGCGATGATCTCGCCCGGATCGACCGGATCGACCGCCTCGCCGTAAACCAGCCTGTCGACCTCGGCCAGAACGCCGGGATTCTGATAGGCGGCCCGGCCGATCATTGCGCCATCGGCATGGTCGAGATGGACGAGCGCTTCCGCTATCGATTGAACGCCGCCATTCAAACCAATGAATCGACTCGTATTCTCCTGCTTCAGCCGATAGACGCGCTCATAGTCGAGCGGCGGGACTTCGCGATTTTCCTTGGGGCTGAGGCCCTGCAGCCATGCTTTGCGGGCATGCACCCACAGCGCGTCCGCGCCCGCCATCCAGACCGCCTGTGCCAGCCCGTCGAGCGCCGGTCCGGGATCCTGTTCGTCGACCCCGATGCGGCACTTCACCGTCACCGGCACGTCGACGACCTCCTTCATGGCCGCCACGCAACGCGCCACGATATCGGGCGTCTTCATCAGGCAGGCGCCGAAGGTGCCGCTCTGCACGCGATCGGAGGGACAACCCACATTGAGATTGATCTCGCAATAGCCGAAACCCGCGCCGATCCGGGCAGCCTCGGCAAGCTTCTTGGGCTCCGAGCCGCCGAGTTGCAGCGCAACGGGCTGCTCGACGTCGTCAAATCCCAGGAGCCTTTCGCGCGGCCCATGGATTGCGGCATCCGCCACCACCATTTCGGTATAAAGCAGCGCACGACGCGTGAACTGACGGTGCAGGAAACGACAATGCCGATCCGTCCAGTCCATCATAGGTGCAACGGCTAGAACGGGAGCCGTGTAGATCGCGGGCGTCCATTGGCCCTTGCTGTCTTCTGCCATCATCTCTTCTCAAACGTGTCCGCCGCCGGCAAGGACGCGGGCCGGGAGGGGTGCCTACGCCATATATAGGGGCAGCGCGGATAAATCGAGGCACGGCCACGGGCGCCTGACACTGTGGCCGGCAGGACACGCCGGGCCTTGGCGGGAATGCAGTCAATCTCCATCCCACGGGAGCAAAACCCGAGCTCCGATGGTTCGAGAAGAGCGAATCGTCAGGAAGATGGAGAAGGCCATGGCCGACAGGCAGAATGTGAGCAGCAACGGCGCCCAGGTAAGGGGCGACATCCAGGCGGGCGACACAGGAGACAAGCGGCCGGGCTTCGACCCGGCCCTCGCCCCGCTGGAAACCGATTCCGAAGCCGGCGGTGTCGGTCTCGAAGGCGCGAGCGCCGAGTTGGCGCGCACCAGCCAGCGCAGCGACGTCAATCGCGGCCCCGATCCTTCCTTCAGCAGCGCCATGCGCCCGCCGGAGCGTCCCATACGTCGTCATGCGCCACGCTGGGCATGGCCCGTCGCCGTCGCGGTGGCAGTCGCCGCAGCGCTTGTGGTCTTTATTTTCGTAGGGACCGGCTAGGCCGCCAGAAACCGCTTAATCTCCGACACAGCGGCTGCAGCGCCAGCACGAAACTGTTGCAGCCCGCCCCCGACCTCACACGGGGGGCGCCCCGCGCGAGATGGTGGCCTCAACCCGTCGACGGCTTGTGTCGGACTCCGCTCTAGCCTGGCCAGTCCGCGACGCGCTGCGCCTTCTCTTCGGACGTCACGATATCCGCATCGAGCTCGTCCGACACAAAGGCGGCGTGGGCAACCGGCACGCGCCCATCCTCCGTCGCTTTTTCGAACACGATGACGGCAGCTTCCAGCCGCTCGCCCACCGCCACCACGTCCCAATAGGACAGGAGCGGGCTGTCGGAAGGACGACCGCTTTCCGTGAGCAACTCGAAATTCACGTCCCTGAAGGGCACGAGATGCAATTCTTCGCCGTCATGACACAATGCGGTGAGAGCCGCCTCGCTGGAAGCAATTACCGCACCGCGATAGCGGATGTTCACCACTCCCTTGAAGGGCTCTACGCTGGCAATCCGGTCATCCAGTGGCATCGTCGCTCCTTGCTTTCGCTACATGGTCGCGCCTGGGCACGGCCTCGCTGCCCCGGCTTCGTCTCCCTACGATCTGCCGGGCGCAATTGTTCCGAAAGCCTGCCATGCGCCTTGCAGGTCGCTGGCATCGAGGCGGTCAGCTGGCGGCGGCGAAATCGACCACCGCTTCATCGCCCCTGGCGAGCGCCCGCATCTGGTCTTCCGCCCAGAAGCGGACGTCCTGGCGCGCCACCATCTCGCGCAACGCGCCCATCCGGTGGCGACGCTCTTCCTCTCCCATGGCGAGCGCCTGCAGGACAGCCTGGTCCATGGAGCGATGCGAGAAGGGATTGGTGAGGATGGCCGAGTGCAGCTCCACCGCTGCGCCGGCGAATTCCGAAAGCACCAGCACGCCGTCGCCATCCACCCGCGCCGCGCAGAACTCCTTGGCCACGAGATTCATGCCGTCGGCCAGCGGCGTGATCCAGGCGATGTCGGCCGCGCGGTAATAGGCAACCAGGCTTTCGAATGCCAACGGACGCGAGATCAGCGTTACCGGCTGCCAGTCGAGGCGGCCAAAGCGGCCGTTGATCCGCCCTGCGATCTGTTCGAGGTCGTTCTGGATGTTCTCGTAGACCGACATGTTGCGGTTGGCGGGCACGGACACGTGCATCAACCGGATATGCCCGCGCAGATCGGGATTGTTCTCGATAAGCCGCTCGTAGCTCTCCAGCTGCTCGATGCCGCCTTTTGTGTAGTCGGTGCGACCGACCGACAGGAGCAGCCGCGACTGGCCCAGTTCCTGGCGGATTTCCGCCGTCTGGCTGGCCGTCTCCGGGCGCCCGGCAATGGCCTGGATATAGCCCACGTCGACCCCGACGGGCGACGCCTGGAGCGCCACGGTCCGGCCCTCGAACTGCAACGTCGTCGGCACGGTCTGCTCGGAAAGCGCGGTCGCGCGCGACGACATGGCCTCGCTCACCTTCTGCCGGTCCACGACGGTGGCCTCCAGCAGGCTGCGCGCAGCCGAAACGAAATTGTTCACGTAGCGGGGAATGTGAAAGCCGATCACATCGCAGGCGAGCAGGCTCTTGAGGATCTCCTCGCGCCACGGCAGCACGTTGAACATGTCGGCAGAGGGAAACGGCGTGTGGTGGAAGAAGGTGATCTTCACGTCCGGCCGCAGCTGCCGCAGATAGCCCGGCACGAGCCAGAGGTTGTAGTCGTGGATCCAAACGACCGCACCCTCCGCGGCTTCCGCCGCGGCTGCCTCGGCAAAAGCCCAGTTGACTTCCCGAAAGGTCGGCCAGTCGACGGGATCGTAATTGTAGCGTTCCTTGAAGCCGTGCAGGATGGGCCAGAAGGCCTCCTTCGAGCTGACGTGATAGAAGCTGCGGATCTGGTCGGCAGTTAGCGGCAGCCGCGAAACGGTATAGCTCCCGTAGGCATCGTCGATCTCGACCACCCGATCGAAATCCGGGTTGCTGACGTCCTCCACCTCCTTCCAGGCCACCCAGGCACCGCTGTCGAACCTTCCGAAGAAGCTCTTCAGCGTCGGCACGATGCCATTGGGGCTCTTGTTTTCCTTGAAGACGGTCTTCCCGCCTTCCTGGACTTCCTCATAGGGCTGGCGATGGTAGACGATGACGAGATTAGAGGGCATGCGTTCTTCTTTCTGGAATGTCGTGGAGTTCGAAGGCGGCAATCGCCTCCATGATGCCCGCAGCGCCATGCGCGCGGGCCTTGTGAATCGTGGTCGAGCCGGCGATCTCTTCGAGCAGCCGGGCTTCCGAGTTCCCCACCGCGACCGCCTTCAGGCCGCAGATCAGCATCGAGAGATCGTTCAGCGTGTCGCCGGCAGCCAGGACACGCTCTTCCGGGATCGCGAGATGTTCGACGAGGCGCCGCAGGGACGGCCCTTTGGACACGCCTCGGGGCAGCACGTCGAAGAAGCGGTTGTCGGAGATCAGGCTGTCCAGCCCCATCTCCTCGACCATGGCGACGGCACGCGGGTCGAACTTGGCGGGATCGAGGTCGTAGCTGACGCGATAGCGGAAGGGCGTCGGCTGGAGCGTCAATCCCGGATGACCCTGCAACGCGTCGCGCACCGCCATGCCGCTGTCTCCCCAACGCCGCGAAATGTCTGCTTCCAGCGCCGCGATCGGCTCGACGCGTTGCTCCTCCCTGTCCACCCGCGCGATGGTTGTGCCGACGTCGCCCACGACCAGATCCGGCCAGGGCAGTCCCTCGTGCGAACACATGCGCAGGATGAACTCCGGATCGCGCCCGGTGACGAAGATAAGACCGATGCTGTCGCGATTATCCTCGATCCACCCATAGAGCTCGGCCCGGTCGCTGTCGGTGCCGCCGAGAAACGTCCCGTCGAGATCGGTCGCGAGCGTGAGGCGGCGGGATTTCAGCGGCGGCAGGCCGGCATGCAGGCCAGTGTTCATATGGCAATTCCCTTGAAGTTGAACGGTGCGGCGGCCGGAGCATCGGCAAACGACAGATCGAGCGCGCGGGGCTCGGCCTCGATCGGGCGCGACCACAGCGCCCCGAAGGCCTGCGCCAGATCGGCGCCTTCGTGCAGCACCGCATGAACGGTCTGGCAGATCGGCATCGCGACACCGATCCGGCGCGCGAGATCGATCACGGAATGGGCGTTCGCTTCTCCTTCCACCACGACGGGCTTGCCGCCGAAGCAGTCGCGCCGCGCCAGGCCCTGTCCCAGTTGCAGGCCGAGCGACATGTTGCGCGAGGTGGTCGAGGAGCAGGTCAGCGTCAGGTCCCCTGCCCCTGCCAGACCCGTGACCGTCTCGCGCCGGCCGCCAAGCGCCTCGGCCAGCGCCTTCATCTCGTCGATGCCGCGCGTGATCAGCGCCGCCCGCGTATTCTCCGCAAAGCCCGCGCCCGACATCATGCCGCAGGCGATGGCGATCACGTTCTTGACCGCGCCTCCCACCTCGACGCCGACGAGATCATCGGAAACGTAAGGACGGAACCCGCTCCCGGATATGGAAACGGCGAGCCGTACGGCCGGGGCGGAACCCGGGTCCAGACGATGGCGGTAGTCGAAGGGAAATGCCACGGTGGCGGCGGTGGGATGATCGAGCGCGGTCTCTCTGGCGAAGGTCGGTCCCGATATGGCGCCGACAGGGTGGCCCGGCAGTTCCTGCGCGACGACTTCCGAAAGCAGCAGCCCGGTGCCGCGCTCGATGCCTTTGCAGCAAAGGGCGATGGCGGCGTCGGGATTCAGGAGCGGGCCTATGCTGCGCGACATGTCGCGCAGCGACGTCGATGGCGTCACGAGAAGCACGGCGTCGGCTCCCGCCAGCGCGGTGGCCAGATCCGATGTGGCTCTCAGGCTCGCGGGCAACCTTACGCCGGGAAGATACTCGGCGTTTTCGCCAGTGGCGCTGATCGTCTCGGCCAGGTCCGGGCGGCGTGCCCAGAGCATCACGTCACGGCCGTTGCGGGAAAGAACTGTGGCGAGAGCGGTTCCCCAGGCCCCGGCGCCGATGACGGCAAAACGGGAATAGGGGACTGGGGGAGCTTGTAAGAGAGGATCCTGGATGACGTAGGCCTGTTAGCTGTGATTTCGTTGGACGCAAACTCGCCACCCGGTCCCGACACCAATCGCCACGCAACGCGCAGCGAAAATCTGAAGGGTACCGGCCAACCAGTCGCTTTGTCTTGGCACAGCCCCAATTCTAGCGCTTTCTCGCCGCAATGCAAGGTTTTTGCTGCAGCGCAGCAAAGCCGGGTGCCTCAACTGCCGGGAATTTGGCGCCCTTGGCAGGCCCGCTGGATGCGATTGCGTGCTTTGGTATCGCAGGACTTGGGGGCCCGCGCGCCTCCCCTGTTTTTGTCCCATCACACGGCAGTGAATGTCAGCATGATCGCGCCAGGCCTTTCCCAAACCACATTAGGTTGATATCAATCCAATAGTCCAGCCGGGCGGGTTGCGATGTCGAGGAGAACACCATGATCTACGTCGAAGGATTTGTTACCCCCGTTCCCACTGCCAACCGGCAGGCCTACCAGCAACATGCGGCAGGCGTCGCGCCCATGTTCCGGGAGTTCGGCGTCGCCCGCATGGTCGAGGCCTGGGGTGACGATGTGCCGGATGGCAAGGTCAACGACTTCAAGGGAGCCGTCCAGGCCAGGGCTGACGAAACCGTGGTCTTTTCCTGGTTCGAGTATCCCTCCCGGGAAGCGCGCGATGCCGCCAACGGCAGGATGTCTGCCGACCCCCGCATGGAGGAAATGGGCAATTCAATGCCCTTCGATGGCAAGCGCATGATCATCGGCGGCTTCCAGGCCTTCGTGGATGAGGGTACCGGAGACGGCATGGGCTACGCCGACGGTTATCTGTTGGCCGTCCCGGAAGCCAAGCGTGAAGCATATCGCGAACTGGCGGCGCGGATGGCCCCCGTCTTTCTCGAGATGGGCGCCATTCGCGTCGTCGAGGCCTGGGCAGACGACGTTCCGGAAGGCAAGGTCACGGATTACCGCCGCGCCGTCATCGCGAAACCGGACGAGACGGTGGTCTTCTCCTTCGTGGAATGGCCTTCCCGGGAAGCCCGCAAGGAAGGCTGGAAGCGGATGATGGAAGATACGAGGAGCCACCCCGACGGTGAGATGCCATTTGACGGCACCCGTATGATCTACGGCGGTTTCACGCCGATCCTCGACATCCGGCATGGTGCGCGGCTCGTCGACCGCAAGGTCGCCTAGCACCGTCCAGTCCCGCGTCAACGGAGGATCGTGCATGATTACCCTTACCGCGCTTGCATGGGTCCCGCCCTTTGCGCAGGGCCTTGTCCGAGATCTGCGCGTCCGCTGGGCGTTGGAGGAAGCCGGTGTGCCCTATGGCGTGCGCCTGCTCGACGCAGCCGATCAGTCGAGCGCCGAATATCGCCGTCTGCAGCCTTTCGGCCAGGTACCGGCGCTCTGCGACGGCGATATCGAACTCTTCGAATCCGGCGCGATCGTGCTCCATATCGGCGCGCGCAGCGAGGTCCTGCTGCCGACCGACCCCGACCAGCGGACCCGCGCCGTCACGTGGCTTCTGGCCGCGCTCAATACGGTGGAGGTTCCCGTCCAGCAACTCGCGGCGATCGATCTTTTCCACGCGACGAAAGAATGGAGCCGGCAACGGCGGCCGGAAGTGGAAGCATCCGTGCGCAATCGGCTAGCTGATCTTGAGGCCTGGCTTGGTGACCGGGACTACCTCGAGCAGCGTTTCACCGCGGGCGATTTGATGATGACCAGCGTGCTGCGCATCCTGCGCCACACCGACATCGTCGCCCGGATGCCCACCCTCGCCGCCTACCAGGCAAGATGCGAGGCGCGGCCTGCCTTCCAGAAAGCTCTTGCCGACCAGATGGCCGCATTCGCCGCGACCGAAGCAGAGCGGGAGCAGCGTGGCGCGGCCTGACCCGGGCCTTTTTCCTATTCCAGCACGAGCCGCGGAAAGTAGAAGGACACCACCCAGTTCGGTGCGTCGACGATCTCGCTGATCCTCAGATCCCCGGCCACGCTCGCCAGCATGTAGGCATCGACCGCCGCCATGCCGGTGCGCGTGGAAAGCAGTTCCACCATCTGGGAGACCGCGTCCCGCGCCGCCTGCATCAGATCGGGCCCGATCCCGGTCGTCACGTCGTAGCCCGCACCGTCGAGATGCCGCGTCACCGGCCCCCTGGTGCGGAAGCGCGGGAAAGCCGGTGCCGCGCCCTTCTCCAGTTCGAATTTCAGCGCCACCGACATCGGGCTCTCGATCGCCGTGCCGCAGACCTCGCCATCGCCCTGGGCGGCGTGCGTGTCGCCGACAGAGAACAGCGCACCCGCCACCTCCACCGGCAGCCACAGTTCCGTCCCTTCCCCGATATCGCGAATGTCCATGTTGCCGCCCACCCTGCGCGGCGGCACCACGCTGTGTGTTCCGGCTTCCGCTGGCGCCAACCCGATCGTGCCGCAGAACGGTTTCAGCGGCACGCGCCCGCCCGGCCCGAAGGCCGCTGGCGCCATCGCTGCCGTGTCGTAGCTCCAGACATGCAGCGCCGGCTCCGCAAACTGGTCGGCCAGAAGCCCGAAGCCCGGAATATTGGCCGTCCAGCCCCAGCCACTCGGCGCAAGACCGAGGATCGTCACCTTCACCGCGTCGCCCGGCTCCGCCCCGTCGATGAAAACCGGCCCCGTGACCGGGTTGACCTTCCCGAAATCCATGCGCCCGATGTCTTCTGCGGTGGAGCCCGGCGAAAGCTGTCCGCCAGAGGCGTCGACCGTGTCGAATTCCACCGTCTCGCCAGGCGCCACCCTCAGGGCGGGCGCGTTGTCGCGGTCCCAGCCATGATGGTGGATCGTCTTGTGCAGGGAATGGTCGCAGCCATGGGCCATGGGAAACTCCGCTTCTCGCGCTTCCGGTGGGGCCATCCTGACCCGACCTCCTCGACGGCTCAACCCTGGTCGACCCCCTCCCGTTCCCCCGCATCGCGTTGCAGCCCGTCGAGCTGAATGCGGATCTGGTTGGCTTCCGCCGCCGAGCCGGCGAGCGAGATGGCGCGGTCGAAAGCGTCTTTCGCCTCCGCGTCTCGGCCGAGCTGTTTCAGCAGCCAGCCGCGCACTCCGTGAAAATGGAAGTAGGATCCGAGCCGGTCGCCGAGCGGCTCGACCAGCGCCAGCGCGGCCTCCGCCCCGTGCGCCTTGGCCACCGCCACCGCCCGGTTCAGCGTGATGACCGGTGAGGGCTGCATGCGTTCCAGCGCCGCGTAGAGCAGGTCGATCTGCTTCCAGTCGGTGTCTTCGGGCCGCTGCGCCCTGGCATGGAGTGCGGCGATCGCAGCCTGCGCCTGATAGGGTCCGGGAGCGCGATGCCGCACGGCCTTGTCGACCAGCGCCAACCCCTCGGTGATCATGCCCCGGTTCCACAGGCTCCGGTCCTGGTCGTCGAGCAACACGATCTGGCCGGCTGCGTCGTGGCGTGCCCGTTGGCGCGCGTGCTGCAGCAGCATCAGCGCCGTCAGCCCCATCACCTCCGGTTCCGCCGGATACATGCGCAACAGGAGGCGGCCCAGCCGGATCGCCTCGTCGCACAGCGCGCTCCGCTCGGCCACATGCTCGCCGGTCGCGGAGTAACCTTCGTTGAAGACGAGGTAGACCATCGCCGCCACGGCGCCCAGCCGCTCCGCTCGTTCCACCGCGTCCGGTGCCGCGAACGGCACCCCGGCCGAGGCGATCTTGGCCTTGGCCCGCGTGATGCGCTGCTCCATCGCCGCCTCGCCCACCAGGAAGGCACGCGCGATCCGCTCGACAGGCAGCCCCGAGACGATCCTGAGCGCCAGCGCGATCTGCCGCGTTGGCGGCAGGTCCGGGTGGCAGCACACGAACAGCAGCCGCAGCACGTCATCGCGATAGTCGGCCTCGTCGATCGTCGCGACCAGTTCCGCCTCGCGGTCGCCGTCATCCGATATCGTTTCCTCCGGTGGCAGTTCCGTCAGCCTGCCGGTCTTGCGCTTCTCGTCGATGCCGGCATTGCGGCCGACCAGCACCAGCCAGGCGACGGGATCGCGCGGCGGACCGTTCCGGGGCCAGTTGCGCAGCGCCCGCAGGCTGGCGTTCTGGAACGCCTCCTCGGCAGTGTCGAGATCGCGGAAGTAGCGCAGGAGCGCGGCCAGCGCCTGGGGACGCGCGGAACTGAGGGCCGCGTCTATCCAGGCGAGCTCGCTCATAGGGTCGCCGGCACGGGCGAATAGAGGCCGACCGGCCGCACTTCGTGCGTCCCGCCCGGATTCGCGATCTCCAGCCTGCGTGCCACGTCGATCGCCTCTTCCAGATCCTTGCATTCGACAAGGTAGAAGCCGAGCAGCTGCTCCTTGGTTTCGGCGAAAGGTCCGTCGAGCACCAGCGGCTCGTCGCCCTTCATGCGCAGGCTGGCGGCCGCCGTGGTTGGAAGAAGGCGGGCAACGGGCCCGAGCCGACCTTCCCTGGCCAGGTCCTCCTGCACGGCGGCGAGTCTGGCCATGCAAGCCTCCTCCTCTTCGCGCGTCCAGGCGCCCACCACGTCTTCCTTGTGATAGCAGAGAATGGCGTAGAGCATGAGGAAGCCTTTCATGTTGGCAAGGACGTGAGCAGCAAGGCTAATCCGACACGACGCGCACCGACAATAGTCACGCCGCCCGCCACCAGCCGTTTGTTTTGATGCCAATTCATGCCATAGGATGCCTTTCGGGCCGTTGGTCCGTGTCTTGTGCCGCAATGTGAGTGAGTCCAATGGCTTCGCAGGCAAGCGACCCAATCCAGGCGAGCGGAGCAAGCCTTCATCGGCTGCCGACCGGTCGCGACGAGCAGTCAACCAACCTGCCCCGCAATCCCGGCATGCCGCTCGATCTCGGCTGGCTGGAGGAAATGCGCCACGTCAACCGTTCGGCGCTGGAGCGCCGCGTCGGCACCTTGACCAGGCGACGCTCCATCAAGGGCGACAACCAGGCCGCCTGGTTGCTGCGCGCCATCTCGCTGATGGACCTGACGACGCTGTCGAGTGACGACACGCCGGAGCGCGTCCGGCGCCTGTGCGCCAAGGCACGCAACCCGTTGAGGCCGGACCTGGCCGAAGCTCTTGGCCTCGGCGAGACCCTGATCCGCCCGGCCGCGATCTGCGTCTATCACCCCTTCGTCGCAACTGCCGTCGAGGCGCTCAAGGGCACCGGCATCCACGTCGCCGCCGTCTCCACCGCGTTCCCGCACGGTCTCGCACCGCTGCACACGCGTCTGGCCGAGATCATCGGCTCGGTCGGCGACGGAGCCGACGAGATCGATGTCGTCATCCCGCGCGGGCTGGTGCTGGGCGCCCGCTGGCAGGAGCTCTACGACGAGATCGCCGCCTTCCGCGAGGCCTGCGGCGAAGCGCATCTGAAGGTTATCCTCGGCACCGGCGATCTCTCGACGCTGCGCAACGTCACGCTGGCCTCGATGGTGGCGATGATGGCGGGCGCCGACTTCATCAAGACCTCGACCGGCAAGGAGAGTGTCAACGCCACCCTGCCCGTCGGTCTCGCGATGACCCGCTGCATCCGCACCTACCGCGAGCGCACCGGCTTCCTGATCGGCTTCAAGCCCGCCGGCGGCATCTCGACCGCCAAGGCCTCGCTCGACTGGATGGTGCTGATGCGCGAGGAGCTGGGCCGCCGCTGGCTGGAGCCCGAACTCTTCCGCTTCGGCGCCTCCAGCCTGCTCACCGATATCGAGCGCCAGCTCGAGCACCATCTGACCGGCCGCTATTCGGCCGCCCACCGCCATGCCATGGGCTGAGCAAGATCGTCATGAACATCCTCCAGCGCTATCACGACATGGATTACGGCCCCGCTCCCGAATCGCGTGCCGAGGCCGATAGCTGGCTGAAAGGCCGCGATTTTTCCGCCGCCCTCTTCATCGACGGCAAATGGCGCAAGCCGGCCGCCGGCCGGACCTTTGACACCACCGACCCCGCGACCGGCAAGGTGCTCGCCAAGGTGGCCGAGGCCGGCGCTGCCGACATAGACGCAGCCGTCACCGCCGCCCGAAAAGCCCTGCCTGGCTGGCGCAAGGCATCCGGCTACGAGCGCGCCCGCGTGCTCTATGCCATCGCCCGAGCCATGCAGCGCCATGCCCGCCTCTTTGCCGTGCTGGAATCGCTCGACAATGGCAAGCCGATCCGCGAAAGCCGCGACATCGACGTGCCGCTCGCCATCCGCCATTTCATCCACCATGCCGGCTGGGCCCAGTCGCTGGACGACGAGTTTCCCGGCATGCAGGGCGTCGGCGTCGCCGGCCAGATCATCCCGTGGAACTTCCCGCTCCTGATGCTGGCCTGGAAGATCGCGCCGGCACTCGCCGCCGGCTGCACGGTCGTGCTCAAGTCTGCCGAATTCACGCCGCTGACCTCGATCCTCTTCGCCGAGATCTGCGAGCGCGCGGGCGTGCCGAAAGGCGTCGTCAACATCGTCCAGGGCGGGCCGGAAGCGGGCGCGGCCATCGTCGAGCATGACGGCGTCGACAAGATCGCGTTTACCGGCTCCTCGGAGGTCGGCAAGATCATCCGCCGCGCCACTGCCGGCTCGGGCAAGAAACTGTCGCTGGAACTCGGCGGCAAGTCGGCCTTCATCGTCTTCGAGGATGCCGATCTGGACTCGGCCGTGGAAGGTCTCGTCGACGGCATCTGGTTCAACCAGGGCCAGGTCTGCTGCGCGGGTTCCCGCCTGCTGGTGCAGGAAAGCGTGGCCGAGCGCTTTCTCGCCAAGGTGCGCGAGCGCATGGGCCATCTGCGCCTCGGCGACCCGCTCGACAAGAACACCGATATCGGCCCGCTCGTCGACAAGGTACAACTCGAGCGCGTCCGCTCGATGGTGGCGAAGGGCGAAGCTCAGGGCGCCACGATCTGGCGGCCCGACTGTGCCTTGCCCGAGACCGGGTATTTCCATCTGCCCGTGCTCGCCACCGATGTCGGCACGTCGAATCTGCTGGTCCAGGAAGAGGTGTTCGGCCCGGTTCTCGCCGCCATCAGCTTCCGCACCACCGGCGAGGCGATCGAACTCGCCAACAACACGCGCTACGGGCTCGCAGCCTCCGTTTGGTCGGAAAACATCAATCTCGCCCTCCATGTCGCGCCGCAACTGAAGGCCGGCGTGGTCTGGATCAACGGCACCAACCTCTTCGACGCCGCCTGCGGCTTCGGCGGCTATCGCGAGAGCGGTTTCGGTCGCGAGGGCGGCCGCGAGGGCATGCTGGAATATCTGGCGCCCGCAGCCGCCAAAAAGGCCACCGCCATCGAACCCTGGCCCTTCCCCGGCGGCGCCGGTGTGCGTGAGGCTGGCGACGTGGCCGTCATCGACCGCACCCCAAAACTGTTCATCGGCGGCAAGCAGGTACGCCCGGACGGCAACTATTCCTACGCGATCCACGACGCCAAGGGCCGACTCGTCGGCGAAGCCGGCATCGGCAGCCGCAAGGACATCCGCGACGCGGTTTCCGCCGCGCGCAAATCCGGCTGGGGCGCGGCCACGGCCCACAACCGTGCGCAGGTGCTCTTCTTCCTGGCCGAAAATCTCGCCATCCGCGCCGACGAGTTTGCCACCCGCATCGCCTCGCTCACCGGCGCCTCGGCCAAGTCCGCCCGCGCCGAGGTCGATGCCGCGATCGAGCGTATCTTCGCTGCCGCCGGCATGGCCGACAAGTTCGAAGGCACCGTCCACCAGCCGCCCATGCGGGCCATTGCGCTCGCCCTGCACGAACCTGTTGGCACGCTTGGCATCGTCGCGCCCGACGACGAGCCGCTGCTCGGCCTCGTCGCCATGATGGCGCCCGCGCTCGCCATGGGCAACGCAGTCGTCGCCGTGCCCTCGCCGCGCCACGCTCTGGTTGCCACCGATCTCTACCAGGTCTTCGAGACCTCCGACCTGCCCGCCGGCGCGGTCAACATCGTCACCGGCAACCCGGCAGAACTGGCCGCCGTGCTGGCCAGACACGACGATCTCGACGGCCTGTGGTGCGTGGCCGATGCCGAGACCTGCCGCACGGTCGAGATTGAATCGGCGGGAAATCTGAAGCGCGTCTGGACGAGTGGCGGCCGTGCCACCGATTGGAACGGCCCCCAGGGCAAGCTCGCCGCGCTTCTGCGGCGAGCCGTGGAAGTCAAGAATGTCTGGGTACCCTACGGCGACTGAGCCTGGACGAAAGGATATTGAAACGATGAATGCAGTGGACCGGCAGACCGTGCCGGATCGTTCCGGGCAAGGACGTGCACCGGTGCACCTCGACAGATCGCTCCCGATCGCACTCCTGCGCGCGCGCGAATCCATCATGACCCGGTTCCGGCCCCTGCTCGCCGAGCACGGTACGACGGAGCAGCAATGGCGTGTTCTGCGCGTTCTTCAGGAGACCAGCCCGCTTGATGCAAGCCGCCTTGCCGAGCGCGCCTGCGTTCTGGCGCCAAGCCTCACGCGGATGATCAAGACGCTCCACGACCGGGGTTTCGTGCGCCGCATGCAGGACAATGGCGACGCACGCCGCAGCATGCTCTCGATCACGCCCGCCGGCGTCGCCTTCATCGAGATGATCGTTCCGTCCGCGCTCGCCATTCACGACGAACTGCGCAGCCGCTACGGCGCGCAACGCCTGGAGGCCCTGATCGACATGCTGAACGAACTCGCGGCCATTGAAGAGTCGGCACAGGTCCAGGATGGGGACCAATGAGCCGGATCATCCTGCATAACTACTTCCGCTCTTCCACCTCCTACCGCGTGCGCATCGCCCTTGCCCTGAAGGGTCTGGACTACGATTACGTCGCCCATCACCTGCGCCATGGCGAGAACCGGAAACCGGAGTTTCTTGCGATCAATCCGCAGGGGCTCGTGCCGGCTCTCGTCTGGGAGGACGGCACGGTACTGGCCCAGTCTCTGGCCATCATGGAGTTTTTGGAGGAGATCGCGCCCGAGCCGGCTCTCCTGCCGGCTGATGCGCTGGGTCGCGCGCGTGTGCGCATGATCTGCCAGATGATCGGCTGCGACATACACCCCATCAACAACCTGCGCGTTCTGAATGCGCTGCGCTCGCGCTATGGCGCGGACGATGCCGAAATCGGTGATTGGTTCAGGCACTGGGTCAACGAAACATTCCAGCCTCTTGAGAAGATTCTGGAAGATTCATCCGACACCGGCCGCTTCTGCCATGGCGACACCCCCGGCATGGCGGATATCTGCCTGGTCGCGCAGGTCGCCAACAACGCACGATACAATGTCGACATGACGCCATACCCCGTCATCTCGCGCATTCGCGACGTCTGTATGGAGATGGCGGCCTTCGCCGATGCCGCGCCGGCACAGCAGCCTGACGCGGAATAGCACTATCGGCCTTCGATGATGTCAGCCTCAGGCGTCGCCATGTCGGCATTGGCAACGACGGGCGCCGGCGCAATGACAGCCTGCGGTCCCGCGCCTGCGTCTCCGAAAAAGTGGAATACGGTCCCGACCACGGCGATCATTGCCGCCAAGGCAAATAGCTTTCCAAGCATGTGAAACAACTCTGCGATTTCATTCTTGCGCCCTGGAGGAAGCCCTCCTGGGCACTCGACCCTTCGCAGATAGAAGTCTCACCAAGTGCAATTGGTTCCGATCTTTTTCGGGCTGACCGGCTTACCTTGCGATGCCTATTTCCGTTCGAGTCCCGATCGCATCTCTTCCATGCTCTCTTGGATCCGGCGACGCAGAATCTCGATCGATTCCTCGTTGGACTTGCGCACCAGACTGGCCATCTCGCCCGTGTTGCGCACCGCCGCTTCGAAAGCCTTGCGCGTGAACTCGGCCTGCTTTCGCATGGCCTCCTGGGGATCAGCGCTCGCCTGCAGGTCGCGGGCCATGGCGCCGAATTCCTCCAGCGTCTCGCCCAGCATCTCGCGCTGGCGGGCCATGATCTTGGAAGTTCCCTCGCCGGCCGCCTGCGCGCTCTGCTGGAAGGCTTCGAGGTTCTTGCGGTGGGTCTCGATCACCCGCTCGACATCGGGAGCGGGCATCTTCATCTGTTCGCCGAACTTGGCGAACATGTCGATTATGGAATCCGATTGCGGTTTGCGGGCCATGACAAACTCCTGAGATCGCGATCTTCGGAGTGTAGGCCCGTTGGCGCCGGCGTTCAATCGCGCACCGACATCAGGCCGACAGCTGCATCTCTGTAAGCCCTTCAAGATCCGGCCGCCCGAGTTCTATCTCGCCCATCGTCGAACCATCAGAAAAGCTGAGCCGTGCCCGGAAGGTTCGCGCGAGCCGCTTCATGGCCTCGTTGTTGGGGTGGGTGGTCACGAGCAGCCGCGTGTAGTCGAGTGCGTGCGCATGCAGGATGAGCCGACGGAAGAGCCGGCGCCCGATCCCCCGTTTCTGGTGCCCGGGCTCCACCGAAAAGGCGATCTCACCCGTATCCGCAAGCTCCGGCCGCTCGTGCAGTTCCGCCGCACCATGCACATGTCCCTCGCGGCCGAGATAGCCGACCACGGTGGTGCCGTCATGAAAACAGCGCTCCGCATAGGTCGAAAGGAAAGCGTCGCTGGCGGTGCCGTTGAAGCGGTCCCGGCGGCTGTCGCGGTCCAGACGCAGCAGGTGCTCCGTGAATTGCGAGAGGTCGGAAGGCCTTAATTGCCTGATGCGACCTTCGATGGAATCGGTGAAGGCAGATACGATATTGTCCATGGCGCGCTCCTCGAGAGGTCCTCCCCGAGTCGTCGCAACTCGCCGACCGCCAATATTGTGCAGCGCAGCATGAATTTCAAGCGCCAAGCGCACGGCACCTCGTCGCAAAAACATGACCCATACGGTCAACTTTACTTGCAATTTCCTGGAATTGTTCTAATCTACCGGGAATTCGCTCCCGATGGAACAGGAGAAGCAGTCTCATGCGGCTTACCCGCCAGACCAACTACGCCGTCCGTATCCTCATGTATTGCGCGGCGAATCAGGGCCGGCTGAGCCGTGTGCCCGAAATCGCGGCTGCTTATTCCGTGTCCGAGCTTTTTCTGTTCAAGATTCTCCAGCCGCTCGTCGAGAACCGCATGATCGAGACCGTCAGGGGCCGCAATGGCGGCATCAGGCTGGCCCGGCCGGGATCGGAGATTACGCTTTTCGAGGTCGTGCGCGCCACGGAAGAGAATTTCGCCATGGCCGAGTGTTTCGAGAACGACGCGACGGAGTGTCCGCTGGTGGATTCCTGCTCGCTGAACGAGGCCCTGCGCAAAGCGCTCGGCGCCTTCTTCGAGGTGCTGGAGGGTTATACGATCGAGGATCTGGCGCGAAACAAGCCCAAGCTGCGTCATCTGCTCAATATCGATGATGGCGCCGCGGCAATCCGGGCCAACTGATCGCGCCGGCCGCGCTTTCTCCTTCATGTCACAGAGGTTGATGACTCATGTTTTTTGCGATGAACCGTTTCAAGGTGGTCCGTGGTTCCGAAGAGGCCTTCGAGACGGTGTGGAAGAACCGCAATTCGTCGCTGGACGAGATGCAGGGCTTCAAGTCGTTCCATCTTTTGAAGGGCCCGGTGAACGAGGAGGAGGGCTACACGCTCTACGCCTCGCACACGATCTGGCAGAGCCATGGAGATTTTGTCGCCTGGACGAAATCCCAGAACTTCCGCGACGCCCACAAGAATGCCGGCGACCACAAGCCGGCTTATCTCGGACACCCTGTTTTCGAAGGCTTCCAGGTCGTCGAAGGCGCCTGACCGCCTCTCGTTTCCGGCACGCGGGGCAATGTTGCCCCGCCACCCAGCCCTGATCTGTCTTCAGCTCGATGCCAGCAGGCTGGCATTGCCGCCGGCCGCTGTCGTGTCCACGCAGACCGCCCGCTCATGGGCATAGGCCGCCGGGTAGGCCACTTCCGTAACGAGCGGCACGATCTTCCCGTCCCGTGCCGCCAGCGCCCTTCGCATCGCGCCCACGTCTTCTCCATCGCCCGAGAATGCGACCAGGTCCAGTTCGAGCGCATCGAGGGTGGACGGCTCGATCTGTCCGTCGATCACGGCCAGCGGCAGCCCCTTGCCGACCAGCGGCTTCAGCGCCTCCGAGGCGATCGGCGCCACGGCCAGGACGGCATTCCCGGCCCCCAGCGCCTGAACCACCTGCCAGACCAGCGCGTCTGAATCCGGCCCCAGGCAAAGGGCCTTTCCACGCGGCACCAGGCTCACCGTGTTGGCCTCCCCGGTCGGCCCTGGCAGGTCGATCGGTCCGAAATCGAGCCCCGCGACCGCCGCGATCGGCTCCGACGCCTTGCCGCGCAGAAGCTTGCGCAGGATGGCGACCCGGTCGGGACGCGTCGCCCAGTTGCCGCGGGCCGCATCCGGCATGTGCTCGGCCAGCATGCGCGCGGCGATCTTGGGCGCCGTCGGCCCCGCCGTCCCACTGGGTGCGATGGCAGCCGATCGCCGGAAGCGTCTCAGATAATGCGGCCCACCCGCCTTGGGCCCCGTCCCCGAAAGTCCCTCCCCGCCGAAAGGCTGCGAGCCGACCACCGCCCCGATCTGGTTGCGGTTGACGTAGATGTTGCCGGCATGGACACCGTCCACGATCCGCTGCACGCGCTCCTCGATCCGTGTATGCAGCCCGAAGGTCAGCCCGTAGCCGCGGCCGTTGACCGCGCGGACCACCTCGTCCAGCTTCTCCGCCTCATAGGTCGCGACATGGAGAACCGGTCCGAAGACCTCGCGCTCCACCTCCTCGATCCCCGACACCTTGATCACCTGCGGCGCCACGAACAGCCCGTCTTCCGGCGCGTCAATACGCGCCAGCAGCTTGCCCCTCGCCTCCATTGCGTTGCAGTAGCTGGAAATACCATCGCGGGCCTCGGCGTCGATCACCGGCCCCACATCGATCGACACATGCCAGGGATCGCCGACCGACAATTCGGCCATCGCGCCTTTCAGCATGTCGAGCATCCTCGCCTCGACATCCTTCTGCACGTAGAGCACGCGAAGCGCCGAGCAGCGCTGCCCGGCGCTCTGGAAGGCGGAAGCCAGGATGTCGCGCACGGCCTGTTCCGGCAGCGCGGTGGAATCGACGATCATGGCATTGAGACCGCCGGTCTCGGCAATCAGCATGGCGTCTGGCGCGGCCGTCTCGGCAAGTTGCCGCTCGATGAGACGCGCGACTTCCGTCGACCCGGTAAAGCACACGCCGGCGATGCGTGGATTGGCCGTCAGTGGGGCGCCGACGGATGGCCCGTCACCCGGCAGGAGATGCAACACTTCTCCGGGCACGCCCGCCTGCCACATCAGTTCGACCGCCCGTGCGGCGATCAGCGGCGTCTGTTCCGCCGGCTTGGCGATGACGGCGTTTCCGGTCACCAGCGCCGCTGCAACCTGCCCGGTGAAGATCGCCAGCGGGAAGTTCCAGGGCGAGATGCAGGCGATCACGCCGCGCGCCGGGCCGATGCTCTCCACCCGTGCCGCCTCGTTGGCATAGTAGCGCAGGAAGTCGACCGCCTCGCGCACCTCCGCGATACCGTCGAACAGTGTCTTGCCGGCCTCGCGGGCAGCCAGGGCGAAGAACTCGCAGGCATTGTCCTCATAGAGATCGGCGATCTTCCGCAGGATGTAACCGCGTTCGACGACCGGCATTGCTGCCCAGGCCGGCTGCGCGGAGACCGCCGCCGCCACGGCCGTTTCGACCGCTGCGGCGTCTGCCTCCACCACCGTGCCGACCACGTCGGCCGGATCGGCGGGATTCAGCACCTCGCGCCCGGCCTTCTTGCCGCCCGCACCGCCCGCCTTCCAGCGATGCGGCGTGGCAAAGGGCGCCCTGCCCGCTTCGATCTCGGCCCGCATCACAGGGTCTGTGACGTCCCAGCCCCTGGCATTTGCCCGGCCGGAACCGAATATCTCGGAAGGCATGGGAATGGCCCAGTTATGTGCCGGCCCCTGCCTGGCAACGAGCTCGAAAGGATCGCGTGCGATTTCCTCGGCCGGCACGGCCTCGTCGACGATCTGGTGCACGAAGGAGGAATTGGCGCCATTCTCCAGAAGCCGCCGGACGAGATAGGCCAGCAGGTCCTCATGCGCCCCGACCGGCGCATAGATGCGGCACCGCGTCCCCTGCGCGCGCCGTATTGTCTCGTGCAGCGCCTCCCCCATGCCGTGCAGGCGCTGGAACTCGAAGCGATCGCGGTCTTTCGCCATCGCCAGGATTGCTGCCACCGTATGCGCGTTGTGGGTGGCAAACTGCGGATAGATGCGGTCGGTCATCCCCAGGAGCTTTTTGGCGCAGGCAATGTAGGACACGTCCGTATTTGCCTTGCGGGTGAAGACCGGATAGCCGCGGAGACCCGTCACCTGCGCGCGCTTGATCTCGGTATCCCAATAGGCGCCCTTGACGAGGCGGACCATGATGCGCCGGTCGAGCTTTTGCGCCAGTGCATGCAGCCAGTCGATGACGAAGGGCGCGCGCGGCCCGTAAGCCTGCACCACGACCCCGAACCCGTCCCAGCCCTTCAACGTCGGATCGGCCAGAACCTGCGCGATGACGTCCAGCGAGATGTCGAGGCGGTCGGCCTCTTCGGCATCGACATTGAGCCCCATGCCGGCGTCGCGTGCCGCATGGGCAAGGGAAGAAAGCCTGTCGACCATGACGGGCAGCATCGTCTCGGCCTTCACCGCTTCGTAGCGCGGGTGGATCGCCGACAGCTTGACCGAGATGCCTGGATTGGTCCTGATATCGGTCCCTTTCGCGTGTGCCGCCAGGGACGTGATCGCATCCGCATAGGCCCTGTGATAGCGCAGCGCATCGGCCTCGGTCCGCGCCGCCTCGCCCAGCATGTCGTAGGAGAACAGATAGCCCTTCCTGGCCTGGTCGCGACCGCGCCTCACCGCCTCGGCGATATTGCGCCCGAGCACGAACTGGTCGCCCATTTCGCGCATCGCAGCGGCAACCGCGCGGCGAATGACGGGCTCGCCAAGCCGGCGCACCAGCGCCCGAAGCGTCTGCGCGACACCCTGCTCTCCCTCGTCGAGCACCCTGCCCGTCAGCGCCAGGGCCCAGGTCGAGGCGTTCACGAAGATCGAGCTCGATTCACCCGAATGCGCCGACCAGTCATGCGGTGCGATCTTGTCGCGGATCAGGTCGTCGACCGTCTCGGCATCGGGCACGCGCAGCAGTGCCTCCGCCAGGCACATCAGCGCCACGCCTTCCTCGCTCGAAAGGCCGTATTCGCCGAGAAACGCCTCCATCAGCTTCGGTTCGGAGGAGGCGCGCACCTTGCGGACGAGGTCGGCCGCCGCCGTGCAGATTTCGTCCCTCTCGTTCGGCGACAGGCTGGCTCCCTCGACCAGCGCCGCGAGCGCTTCTGCTTCATCCGCCAGATAGTGGGCGCGGATGGATATGCGTTGGGGGGCAAGTGCGTCGCGGCTCATCGGGCTCTCCTTCGCATCGCGGGATCGTGCCGAACCTATCATGGCCGAAGCGCGCGGAGCGATCCAATCCGCGCATCTCCGCGATCTGTTTGATCCACAGATGCTTCACACTGCAGCTCGTACGGTCTATGATTGACGTCATGCCAGACCGATTGGACCGCATCGACCGCAACATTCTCGCAGCGCTGTCGCGCGAGGGTCGGCTTTCCATGAGCGCGCTGGCCGATCAGGTTGGTCTCTCCAAGACGCCCGTCCAGGCGCGCGTCCGCCGGCTGGAGAACGAAGGCTATATCCGCGGCTATGCGGCGATAATCGACCGGGAGAAGACCGGCGAAGGCCATGTCGCCTTCGTCCAGGTCAAGCTCGACGACACGCGTTCGGCAGCACTCGACGCCTTCAATCAGGCGGTGCTCAAGGTACCCGAGATCGAGCAGTGTCACATGATCGCGGCCAGCTTCGACTATCTCCTGAAGGTCCGGACCGGGGACATCGCCGCCTATCGCCGTGTCCTCGGCGAACGCATCTCCGCTTTACCCCACGTCGCCCAGACATCGACTTTCGTCGCCATGGAAACGGTCAGGGATCGCTGAGGTCGTCGTCCAACGTCTTGAGAAAGGCGATCAGCGCCAGCCGGCCGCGATCCGTGAAGATGACGGGCGAAATCTGGCTGATCCCAGAGACCGGCTTCGGCGCCTCGCTGTAATGGTCGATGACCGCCTCCAGCGTCGCGATCTGGCCGGAATGCATGTAGGGCGGGCGGGAGGCGGCGCCGCGCAGCGATGGCGTCTTGAAGGCGCGCTCCAGCTCCGGGCTTGCCGTCACCATGAAGCGCAATTCGCCGCACTCGGCTTCATCCGCATCGCTGAAGGCGCCGAGGCAGTTGAACGGGTCGGCCAGCAGCTTCTCGATGATGCCCGCCCGGCCCCGGTCCTCGGGAAGCCCCGGCACCGGCGGCACGCCGGTATTGTGAAAATGATCGTCGGTGAAACGGGGACCGTTGTGGCAATCGATGCAGTTGGCCTTGCCGATGAAAAGGCGAAGCCCCTCGGTTTCGAGCGCCGTCAGCGCCGCCTCGCCTGCCGGCTCCTGACCGGCCGATACGGCATCGGCGAAGCGATCGAACCGGGTCGGCTGGTGTCGGATCGTCCTCTGGAACGCATCGAGCGCCTTGCCGACATTGGCATAGAGCCTGTCGACGGCATACCGCTCGTCCTCCTGCAGCCTGCGCCAGGCATCTTGCGCGCCCGGATTGCCCCGAGGACTGCCATGCGCGGGAACGGTGGAGAGGTCCGGCAAGGGTCCGAAAATGGCCTCGTACGCCTCGCGATGATGGGCAACGACACGATGCGCCACCGCGGCGCGATCGAACCCGTGTTCTGCGGCATCCTCGATCGGATCGAGCGCCTGGCTCCACAGGCTGTCCTTGCGCCCGTCCCAGAACTGCCAGGGGCTGTAGGCCGCATTGGCGAGCGGCATGGTGCGCCGGTGTGTGGTTCCGACCCCCTCCGCCAACGCCAGATCGTCCTGAAACTGCCGCTCGGGCAAATGGCAGGTTGCGCAGGCGACCGCGCCGTTGGCGCTCATGCCCGTGTCGAAAAACAGGGTTTCTCCGAAAGCAGCCGCATGGGGATTGTCGGCGAACCGGTTCGAGGGATCGTGCGGCAGTTCGCCCAGTGCCGACAGCGACAGCGATGCGATCGCGCGCTTCTCCTGTTCGGAGAAATCGGCCTGGCCGCAGGCTGAAAGGACCGCAAGCGCCGCCCCCAGACCCACCCGTGCCATCGATCGTCGCCAGCGTCCCATTTACTCGATCACGAGGTTGAAGGTCACGCTGTCCTCGCCCGCCGGCGATGAGATATCGAGCGTCAGCTCCCACCATCCACCCATGTTGAAGCGTACGCCCTCGATGAGGTAGCGCCCCTCGCCCTGGTGTCCTGTCGCCTGGGGGGCGGTGGGCAGGCCGTGGCCATGCTGGGGCATGCCACCATCGATCGTGACCTGCGCGTCTTCCACGGGGCTGCCGTCGGCCAGCCGTACGGTCGCGACCCAGCTGTGCAGCGCGCCCTGAACCACCGGTCCGATCTGGGGCGCGATCTGGACCTGGTAGATTCCGGCTTCCGTCGGGCGTTCGCGCGACAGATCGAGATCAGCGGGAGGCGGCGCCATCATCCGCCACGCCATGAAGCCAACCACAGCCACGACCAGCAAAGCGGCACCACCCAGAATCCATCTCAGCATGCTTGTATCCCCTTGTTCCACTGGCGTCAGTGGGCCTTCCAGCTACCGGAAGGTCAAGCGGCGATGCGGATGCTCAGTCGCCCGTTGTCTCGCTCGGCAGTTGGAAGCGGTATTCCGTGACCTGTCGATAGGTCTCGCCCGGCCGCAGCACGGCCTGGGGGAAATGCGGGTTGTTGGGCGAATCGGGCCATATCTGCGGTTCCAGGCAGAGCCCGGCGCGGGCGCCGTAGATGCGACCGCCGAGGCCCGGCACCTCGCGCGGGGGGAAATTGCCGTCGAAGAACTGAAGCCCGGGTTCCGTTGTCCAGACCTCCATCTCGACACCGGCACGCCCTCCCTGCAGCCAGGCGGCTTGGCGCATGGGCCCACGTTGCGAGGAAAGGCAGAAATTGTGGTCGTAGTCCATCGTCTCCGCCTCCCATTCGAGTCGGATCGGACGGGGCAGCACGAAATCGAATGGGGTCCCCTCGACCGGCACGACATGCCCTGTCGGCACGAGTTCGTCGTCGACGGGCAGATAGGCGGAAGCAGCGATCATCATGCGGTGATCGAGGACGTCGCCCGCCCCGCCATCGTCGAGATTGAAGTAGGAATGGTGCGCCAGGTTGCACAGCGTCGGTCGATCGCACCGCGCCTCCAGCTCGACCGACAGCGTTGCGGGCGGCTTCAGCCGATAGGTGCAGGTGATGTCCAGATCGCCGGGAAAGCCATCCACGCGGTGCGGATCGTGCAGGGCCAGCGTGATGTGGTCCTTTCCGGCTTCCTCGACCGTCCACAGCCTTTCATGAAGCCCGAAGCTGCCGCCGTGAAGTGCATGGTCCGTGCGTCCGGGATCGACCTGGAATTGCTCGCCATCGATCGTGAACCGGCCGTTGCGGATGCGGTTCGCATGCCGGCCTACCATCGCCCCGAAGAACAGCGAGTGGTCGAAATAGCTGGCCACGTTCTCGAAACCGAGCACGAGCGGTGCTGCGTGCCCCTTGAGGCGCAGATCCTGGACGATCGCCCCCAGATCGAGGATGGAGGCCGACAATCCGCCGGCCTCCAGCCGATACTTTGTGACGGGGCGACCCTGTGGTGTCTGTCCGAAAAGGTCACCCTCTGCCACGTTGTCTCCCTAGAGTCCGAGGCCGCCGATACAGACATATTTGGTATCGAGGTAATCCTCGATGCCCTGGTGACCGCCTTCGCGCCCGATGCCCGACTCCTTCACACCGCCGAACGGCGCTTCCGGCGTCGTGATCAGGCCCTCATTGACGCCGACCATGCCATATTTCAGCCCCTCCATCACGCGGAACGCGCGCCCGAGATCGCTTGTGTAGAAATAGCAGGCCAGTCCGAATTCGGTGTCGTTGGCCATGGACACGGCCTCCTCCTCCGTCTCGAAGCGGAAGATTGGCGCAACGGGGCCGAATATCTCGTCCTTCATGAAGTTCATCTCGGGCGTCGCCTCGGAAATGACCGTGGGCTGGAAGAACGTGCCGCCGAGTTCGTGGCGATTGCCGCCGGTGACCACCTTGCCGCCCTTGGCCTTGGCGTCGGCGATGAACTCCTCGACCTTCTCGACCGCCTTGTCGTCGATCAGCGGCCCCTGCTGCACGCCGTCATCGAGGCCGGGTCCCACCTTCAGCGCCCCCGATGCCTTGGCGAACTTCTCCACGAAGCGGTCATAGATGCCGGCCTGCACGAAGAAGCGGTTGGTGCACACGCAGGTCTGGCCGGAATTGCGGTACTTCGCGGTGACCGCGCCTTCCACGGCCCGGTCGAGATCCGCATCGTCGAAGACCAGGAAGGGCGCGTTGCCCCCCAGTTCCATCGACACCTTCTTGACCGTGGAAGCCGACTGCTCGATCAGCATCTTGCCGACATCGGTCGAACCGGTGAAGGTGATCTTCTTGACCAGCGGATGGGTCGTCAGTTCCTTGCCGATCTCCGAGGCCGAACCGGTCACCACGTTGACCACGCCCGCCGGAATGCCGACTTCCTCGCAAAGGGCACCCCAGGCCAGCCCCGAATAGGGCGTCTGGCTCGCCGGCTTGACAACGGCGGTGCAGCCGGCCGCGATCGCCGGTCCGATCTTGCGGGCCAGCATCGAGGACGGAAAATTCCACGGCGTGATGGCCGCGATGACGCCGGTCGGTTCCTTGGTCACGATGATGCGGCGGTCGCCCCAGGGCGAAGGGATGACATCGCCATAGATGCGCCGCGCCTCTTCCGCGAACCACAATATATAGGCCGCCGACGAGGCAATCTCGCCCTTCGATTCCGTTAGCGACTTGCCCTGCTCCATGGTCAGGAGTTCGGCCAGCGGCTGCTGGTTGTCCATCATGGCGTCGTGCAGGGCGCGGAGCATCTTGGAACGCTCGACGGCGGTCGTCTTCTTGAAGCTCTCGAAGGCCTTCTGGGCCGCCTCGATGGCGCGGGTCGTCTCCGCCTTGCCGGATTTCGGCACGGTGCCCAGCTTGAGGCCGGTAGCGGGGTTGATGACGTCGATCGTCGCGCCGGAGTCGGCTTGCACCCACTGGCCGCCGATCAGATTGGCCTCGCGCATGAAATGGCTGGTCTTCTGCAACATCAATTCTCTCCTGTCCGGGCGCGGCGCCTCCCCCGTCGGGATGGCGTCATCGCACGTGGGTGAATGAAATATCGTTCAGCCCGTCCAACGGCAATGGCCAGCTTGCGTTCCCCTCTGGCTCAGCCGAACACGGCCTCGACAACGACCAGCCAGAAGGCGGCCGTCAGCGCGCCGACGGCGGTCGTCAGCGTCATCGTGTTGGAGGCGAGAGCCTGGCCCGTGCCAAAGCGCGAGGCGATCAGATAGGGATTGACGCCCGTGGGCATCGACGCCCCGATCACCGCCACCTTGGCGATCAGCGGCGGCAGATCGAACAGCACGGCGAGGCCGAGCACGATCGATGGCATGAGGACGAGCTTGATGGGTGAGAGCGCGAGCGCAGGCCCCACCGCGCCCCGGATGCCGAACTGAACCAGCCCCAGGCCAACGGCAAACAGCGCGACCGGCCCGGCAACGCCCGCGAGCGCGTCCACGATGGGACGGACGGGACCTGGGATGGGAAATCCCGTCAGCCGCCAGAATATCCCGGCCAGTATGCCGATGATGAGCGGATTGCCCAGGAAGACCTTCAGGAACTGGCGGGCGATCGCCATCGGCGCCGCCGCCCCGCCCGACGTGTCGAGCCGCGCGAAGAGCACGATCGTGGCCGCCATCATGATCGGCAGATGCACCATGACCAGCAGCGACAGCACCTCCACGCCGGCCTGTCCGTAGACCCCGATGACAAGCGGCAGGCCCAGCAGAACGAGGTTGGAGAACGACGCTGCAACCCCGCCTACGACCGCCGCGCGCGAATCGCGGCCGAAGACGCGGCTCACGATCAATTGTCCGCTGGCCCAGGCGACCAGCACGGCGGCGAAATAGATCGCCCAGAACAGCCAGGGCCGCATGCCCGAGAAATCGGCCTCCACAAGCGTCCGGAAGAGAAGCAGCGGCAGGGCGATCGTCACCACGAATTCCGTCAACGCATCGCCCGTCCGGGCGCCGATGAGCCTCGCGCGCCCGAAAACATATCCGAGCGCAACGAGCCCGAAGACGAAGATCAACGTGTCGGCGAGCGATGACATCACCCCTCATCGCACGGCGTGTTCTTCGCACAAACAGCGCACTTGCAGGTCTGCCATGTTGCCTCTGCACGCCACGTCAGACCTCGCCTTGCCTTTTGTGGAGCCTTCCGATCCCTATATTGGAGGAAAAGAAGGTCGGGATTCTCGCATGCTCAAGCTCATATTTGCCGCGCTGACAATCGTCGTGGCGTTCCCCGCCCACGCCACCGAGGCCGGGTGGGCGCTGCTGCGCAATGGCGGGCAGACGGTGCTGCTGAACCACGCCAACGCGCCGGGAGCCGGAGATCCAGCCAATTTCGACATTGAGAGCTGCCGCACCCAGCGCAACCTGTCCGAACGCGGCCGCCACCAGGCCCGCCGCATCGGTGCGCTGCTGGCTGCGCGCTCCGCGCCGGTCGAGGAGGTCTATGCCGGCCGCTACTGCCGCACCCTCGACACCGCCAACCTCGTCTTCGGCGAATCGGCGGTCGAACTGATGGAGGCGCTCGATCTGGTCACCGGCGACGAGGAACGCGATGCCGAGGCCTTCCGGGCCGTTCTGGAACGCGTTACGGACTATTCCGGCTCCGGGAACATGTTCATGGTGACACATCCTGAAAACGTCAGCGAATGGGCCGGAATCCGCTCGCGCGAGGGCGAAGCCATCATCGTTGCGCCCGATGGAGAGGGATTGCGCGTCATGGGCAGGGTCGTGCTGAACTGAAACAGGCAGCGTGTGGGACCGGTCAATTTGGTCGGCTCAGGCCTTTTTTCCGACGACGGACTTTTCCTGCCACCCAAAAGGCTCTAGACGGGCAACCTGCCTTTTATCGAACTTCCACTGAGGGAAGCATCCGTGACATCCACATTCGACAGGGTCGCCGACATCATCGCTGAGACCAGCGAGATCGACCGCGACAGCATCACGCCCAAGAGCCACACGATTGACGATCTGGGCATCGACAGCCTCGACTTCCTCGACATCGTCTTCGCGATCGACAAGGAATTCGGGATCAAGATTCCGCTCGAGAAGTGGACCCAGAAGGTCAACGAGGGCGAAGCCTCCACGGAGGAATATTTCGTGATGGAGAATCTCTGCGCCAGGATCGACGAACTGGTTGCGGAGAAGGCAGCTTCTGCCTGATCCGAAAAAGGGGCGCGCAGCGCTGATGAGCGAACGGGACGTCCTGATAACCGGCCTCGGCCTGGTAACCTGCTTTGGCGAAGGACCCGAGGCCCACTGGTCTGCGATCACCAGCGGTGAAGCGGAGCCGAGGCTCGATTCGACCCGTTTCGCGCCCTACACGATACACCCGTTGCCGGAAATCGACTGGGGCCGGCAGATCCCCAAGCGGGGCGATCAGCGCCAGATGGAAACCTGGCAGCGGCTCGGCACCTATGCCGCCGGCATGGCGCTCGACGATGCCGGGCTGAAGGGCGACGAGGAAGCCTGCGCGCGCATGGACATGATCGTGTCCGCCGCCGGCGGCGAGCGCGATGTCGAGGTGGATGGCGCGATCCTCGAAGCCGCCCGCACCCGGGAAGACCGGGGCGTTCTCGTCAACGAGAAGCTGACGACGGAATTGCGTCCGACGCTCTTCCTTGCCCAATTGTCCAATCTTCTCGCCGGCAACATCTCGATCGTCCACAAGGTCACCGGCTCTTCCCATACATTCATGGGCGAGGAAGGCTCGAGCATCGCGGCAATCCAGACCGCTGCCGCACGTATCCGCTCGGGTCAATCGAGCCATGTGCTGGTGGGTGCGTCCTTCCAGACCGAGCATCCCGACATGCTTTTGGGCTACGATCTGGGCGGCTTTCTGGAGCGCGAGGGCTGGCGCCCGCTGTGGAGCCGGGACCAGGGCAAGGGCGGCGGCGTGGTGACGGGTTCGGCCGGCGTCTTTCTTGTACTCGAATCCCGTGCGCGCGCGGAAGCGCGCGGCCAGAAGGCCTATGCCGCGATCCGAAATGTCGTTTCGGGTTACGCCGATCGTCCCTTGGGCGGATTGACCGCCGAGATCACCCGCATGCTGGCCGATCTCGAGCTGCCGTCGGGCCCGCTCCTGGCCATATCGGGCGCATCTGGCGCGCATGAAGCGACCACGGCCGAGAGGGATGCACTTTCCGCGGGCGGCGATATCGCCGTGCGCGGCATTGCCGCCTTGTTCGGCCATGTGAAGGAGGCGCAGTTCCCGCTCGCTGTGGCGCTCGCTGCACTTTGCATCGCCAATCGCAGCGCTGTCCCGCCTGTCGAAACCGGTGTGGAAACTCTCTTCGACGGCGTGCCGGAACGCGTTCTGGCCACCACCATCGGCTATCACCGTGCCGAGGGCATGGCCCTCCTCGAACCCGCCTGAACGCCCGGGAGACGGATGCCATGAAGATGACCGATCACAAGGGCAGGCCTCAGGTCGCCGTTACCGGCCTGGGCATCGTGACATCGCTCGGCAAGGGCAAATCCGACAATTGGGCCGCGCTGACGTCTGGAAAGTCGGGTATCCACTCGATCACCCGTTTCCCGCTCGATCATCTGTCGACCACCATTGCCGGCACCGTCGATTTCCTCGAAGCCAGCGACAAGGGCGCCGGCGCCCTCACCTTCCAGCTGGCCGACCTTGCGGCGGCGGAGGCCATTGAACAGGCCGGACTCGATGGCAGGATCGACGCCCCGCTCTTCCTCGCCTCGCCCCCCGTCGAGATCGACTGGAACGCACGCTTCGCGCTCCACGCGGCCGGTGTCGAAGGCGAAGGCTGCAACCGCCTGCTTGACGCCGCGCGCCGGGCCGAGAACCATGATCTGTTCCCGGCCTCTCAATTCGGCACGATCGCCGAACAGCTCGCCCGCAAATACGGCGTGCGCGGCCTGCCGATCACCCTGTCGACCGCCTGCGCTTCCGGCGCCACCGCGATCCAGCTCGCCACCGAGGCCATCCGTCGCGGCGAATGCGAGCGCGCGCTGGCCATCGGGGCTGACGGCTCGGCCACGGCCGAGGCACTGATCCGCTTTTCGCTTCTGTCGGCGCTCTCGACCCAGAACGAGCGCCCCGAAAAGGCCTCCAAACCCTTCTCGAAGGACCGGGACGGCTTCGTGCTCGCCGAGGGCGGCGCGGCCCTGGTGCTGGAATCGCTCGACAGCGCGCTTTCACGCGGTGCCGAGATCCTCGGCATCATCCGCGGCTGCGGCGAACGTGCCGACGATTTCCACCGCACCCGCTCCAAGCCGGACGGCTCGCCGGCCATTGCCGCCGTCAGCGCCGCGATCGAGGATGCCGGCATGCGTCCCGACGAGATCGGCTACGTCAACGCCCACGGCACGTCGACGCCGGAGAACGACAAGATGGAGCATATGTCGCTCTCGGCTGTCTTCGGCGAACGCATCCGTCACATTCCCGTCTCTTCCAACAAGTCGATGATCGGCCACACTCTCTCCGCCGCCGGCGCCGTGGAGGCGGTTTTCTCCATCCTCACCATGCGTGAAGGTGTCATCCCGCCGACGATCAATTACGACAATCCCGATCCGGCCATTGAACTCGACGTGGTGCCGAATGTCGCAAGGCAGGCCTCCGTCAGCTCGGTCCTGTCCAATTCCTTCGGCTTCGGCGGACAGAACACCTGCCTTGTCATGGCGCGCGAACCGGTCTAACCCGCCTCGCAAGACCGGATATCAGGAAAAAACATGCGCGCATTGCAGCTTGTCGAGGAGCGAAAGCTCGAGATCGTCGATCTACCCGAGCCGGAAGCACCCGGTCACGGCGAAGTGACGGTCCGCATCGCGGCCGTCGCGCTCAACCACATCGACGTCTGGGGCTGGCGCGGCATGGCATTCGCCAAGCGCAAGATGCCGCTGACGGTGGGCGCCGAAGCCTGTGGCCATGTCGAGGCGATCGGCCCCGGCGTGGCGGGCCTGGTGCCGGGCCAGCTCGTCTCGATCTTCGGCGCGCGCATCTGCGGCCGCTGCCGCAATTGCCGCGAAGGTCGCGACAATCTGTGCGAGCACGTCGAAGGCGTGCACGGCTTCCACCTCGACGGCTTTGCGCAGGAGAAGATGAACCTGCCGGCCCGCCAGCTCGTCGCCGCGCCTCCCGGTGTAGACGTCATCGGCGCTGCCGTCGCCCCCATCACCTTCGGCACCGTCGAGCACATGCTGTTCGACAATGCGAAGCTCCAGCCGGGCGAAACCATCCTCATTCACGCCGGCGGATCGGGCATCGGCTCGGCCGCCCTCCAGCTTGCTCGCCGCATGGGTTGCACCGTCATCACCACCGTCGGCTCGGACGACAAGATCGAGAAGGCCAGGGCGCTCGGCGCCGATCACGTCATCAACTACCGCGTGGACCGCTTCGAGGGCGTGACGCGCAAGCTGACGAAGAAGAAGGGCGTCGACGTCGTCTTCGAGCATGTCGGCGCCGATACCTGGGCGGGCTCCATGCTTGTTCTGAAGCGCGGCGGGCGCATCGTCACCTGCGGTTCGACGTCGGGCGTATCGACCAGCATCAACCTGATGCAGCTCTTCCAGCAGCAGATCAAGATCTTCGGCTCCTTCGGCTGCCGCAAGGAGAACATGGAAAACGCCATGCTGAAGATGGCCTCGGGCCAGGTCCATCCCGTCATCGACCGCGAGGTGGGCTTTGACGGCATCGGCGAAGCGCTGGAGCGCATGGAAAGCCGCCAGGTCTTCGGCAAGATCGTGCTCAGGATCGATTGATGGCCAGCGGAAAGTCCGCTCTCAGGCCGCTTCTCTTCAGGACCGCACGTGGCCTGAAAAAGTTGGAATACTGGCTTGTCGCCCGTCTCGCCATGGGCGCCCTGTGGATCTGCAGGCTCCTGCCGGCCGAAAAGGCGCTGTCGCTCGGCGAATGGGTCGCACGGCGTCTGGGCCCACTGTTCGGCCGTCACCGTGTCGCCTTGGCCAATCTGCGCGCCGCCTATCCCGAGAAGCCGGAAGAGGAGATCCAGCAGATCGCCTCCGACATGTGGGCTCACATGGCCCGGCTCGCCGTCGAATATATCTATCTGGCCGAATTGTTCGATTTCGACCCCGACAACCGGGGCGCCAGCCGCATCGAGGTCGACGGCGAGGATATCTTCCTGAAGCTGCGAGAAGAAAAGAAGCCGCACATCATCTTCACGGCCCACATGGGCAATTTCGAGCTTCTGCCGATCGCCGCGGCGAGTTTCGACCTGCCTGTGACCGCCCTCTTCCGCGCGCCCAACAATCCCTATCTGGCCGACTACATCCTCAAGGCCCGCCGTTCATCCATGGGCGAGCTGCTCGCCTCGCGCGCGGGCGTGTCCTTCGCGCTGGCCCGCATCCTGGAGCGCGGCGGCAATATCGGGGTGCTCGTCGACCAGAAATTCCTGCGGGGCGTCAAGACGACCTTCTTCGGCAGGCCCTGCCTCACCAGCCCGCTTCTGCCCAAGCTCGCGCGGCAATATGAGTGCGGCGTCTACCCCGCGCGCTCCGTCCGCCTGCCCGGCAACCGCTACCGCCTCATCGTCGAGGACCGGCTCGAACTGCCGCGCACGCCGCAGGGCATCGTCGACGTGCCGGCCACCGCGCAGCTCCTCAACGACGTTGTCGAGCGCTGGGTGCGCGAAGATCCCGCGCAGTGGATGTGGTTCCACAAGCGCTGGTCGAAATGAAGGCCGGCCTTCAGTAGTAGTTCATGACCGCATGCCTGGCCTCGGCGAAGAACAGCCAGCGCTCGACCATCACGCCCGCCCCGAAGGCCAGGACCGCCAGCGCCAGCAACACCATGGCGCCCCCGGCTGGCAGGAACAGCGCGATGAACGCCAGGATCAGCGGTGCCACCAGCCCGGCCGCGAAGGCGATCCGGAACAGCTTCGATGCATGCTTGCGGGCGATGCGGAACCCCATCTCGCTGGTCAGGTAATTGTCGTTGATGTGCGGCGGTTCGAAGAGCCGCACCTTGCCGATGGCGCCGAGTCCGGTCGCTGTCTCCGGCGTCGAGCGCGGCCGGCGCTGAAGCCGGTTGCGCCAGGCGAGCTTGACCGCCCACGCGGCGACGAGCAACAGCATGCCGGCAATCGCCAGCCCAGCCCAGGGCCCGGTCCCTGATGCGGCGAAGAGGGACGCCGCGAGCGCCCCGCCGGCACCCGAGAACAGTAGGTAGGAGGCCGGCGTCAGCGGCGTGTGCCAGGCGTCGATCGCCTTCAGCGAGGCGTAGATCATGGCCGTGCAATAGACGGTGACGGCGGCCAGCACCGTTCCGGCAAGGCCCGCCCAGATGAGATGCCGGTCGAGAAAGATGACCGAAAACGCATTGAGCGTCAGCGGCACGAAGGTGACAAGCGCCATGACCCCTTCCCGCGACAGCCAGCTCGTGCGCCACTGGCTGAGCGCGCGCCAGGCACGCTGCGGATTGCCGAGATGCAGGGTCGACGAGATCAGCCCGCCGCCGATGAGAAGCAGCGCAAGAACATGGGCGATCTTGGTCGACCATGAGAGCGGATCGAGAAGCCCCAGCCCCAGCACCGCGGCCAGCCCGTAGCCGAGGCCCGAGGCCGTGGTGAAGACGATGATCGAGAGCGCGGGATGCATTCAGATCCGGTCCAGCATGGAATCGACCCAGGCGAGCAGCCCCCTGGCGCCGCTTGTATCCTCGACCTGCACCGGTGCGCTCGATGCAAGGTTCCGGCGCGGGCGCGGCGGCAGGTATTTGTTGACCGGCCGCGTCCCCTGCTCCGGCATCAGGTCGAAGCCGCCACGCGCGGCAACCATCTTCGACACGTCGGAACCGGGATCGGCCAGATCGCCGAAATGCCGCGCATTGGTCGGGCAGGTCCGCACGCAGGACGGCACCCGGTCGATCTCGGGGATCGTCTCGTTGTAGATGCGGTCGATGCACAGCGTGCACTTCTTCATAACGCCGGCCGACAGGTCCATCTCGCGCGCGCCATAGGGGCAGGCCCAGGCGCACAGGCCGCAACCGATGCACATATCCTCTTCGACCAGCACGATGCCGTCATCGGCGCGCTTGTAGGAGGCGCCGGTCGGGCACACGGTCACGCAGGGCGCGTCCTCGCAATGAAGGCAGGATTTGGGGAAATGGACGATCCGCGCCTCGCCGCGTTCGCCCACCACCTCGCCCCCTTCGGGAACGACTTCATAACTGTGCACGCGGTTGAGAAATGTACCGGAGACGGCGCCTCCATAGGGGTCCTGGTCGGAAAGCGCCGCGCCGTAGCCGCCCGTGTTCCACTCCTTGCAGGAGATCACGCAGGCATGGCAGCCCACGCACACGTCGAGATCGATGACGAGGCCGAGCTTCTTCGGCGTTGATTCGGACGGAAGCGAGGTCATTTGCTCCACTCCTGCCCGTAGCGCAGTTCCTCCGCCCCTTTGCCCGTCGGCACCCGGGCGGGCCTGAAGGCCGGCTCGCTGGCGCTTGCGGGCCCGGCCGGCTCGATGCGCACGCGCAGGTCGTACCAGGCTGCCTGGCCCGTCACCGGATCGGAATTCGACCAGCGCATGCCGTCTTCACGTGGTGGCAGAAGTTCGTGGATCAGGTGATTCAGCAAAAAGCCCTTTTCGCTTTCGGGAACTTCATCCTTGAGCCCCCACGCACCCTTGCGCTTGCCGATCGCGTTCCAGGTCCACAACGTGTCGCGATTGCTGGTCTCGGTACGCGCGACCTGCACCTTGATCCGTCCATGATGTGAGACGATCCACGCCCAGTCGCCGTCCTCCAGCCCCTGCTCCTGGCAGATTGCGGCCGGCACGAACATCCGGTTGGCGGTGTGGATCTGGCGCAACCAGGCGTTCATCGACCCCCAGGAATGATACATGGCCATCGGCCGCTGGGTGATGGCGTGCAGCGGAAACTCGCTTCGGTCGACGGCCGCTTCCTCGAGCGGGCGATACCAGGACGGAAGCGGCGTGAACGCCGCCAGGATGCGCGCACGGTGGGCTTCGGGCGCAACCGGCTCGCGCAGGCCTTCCGCCGACAACCGGAACTTCTGCAACTCTTCCGACCAGAGCTGGAAGGTGACCGGCTGCGGCGTATCGAAGAACCCCATCTTGACCGCGAAATCCTGATAGGCCGCGTTGGCGTGTTTGAAGAAATGCGCCTCTGGAGGGATCTCGGCGGAAAAGAACGATCCGTTCTCGATGTAGCGGTTCAGTTGCTCGGGGTTCGCCGCACCCCTGCCAGCGCGCGTCCCGTCCCTTCCCCTGAAGCCCGACAGCGGGCCGATGCCCGGCCTGCGCTCGTGATTGACGATGTAGTCGGCATAATCCGCGTAGAGCGCGCCGCCGCGGCTGTCCACGAAACCGGGAAGCGCCAGCCGCGCTCCGAGGTCGATCAGGACGGACTGGAAGGGGCGGACGTCTCGCTCCGCCGCCACGACAGGCCAGCGGATGGCGTCGTTCACGGATTCGGGCTCCGATATCGGCCGGTCCAGCATCGAGATGCAGTCGTGGCGTTCCAGATAGGTCGTGTCGGGCAGCACCAGATCGGCATAGGCGACCGTCTCGGAGGCATAGGCATCGGCCACGATGATCTTCGGGATGCGGTATTCGCCGGTCGCCTCGTCCTTCTCCTCCAGCATGGCGATCGTGCCGGCCGTGTTCATGGACGAGTTCCAGGCCATGTTCGCCATGTAGAGGAACAGCACGTCGATCGGATAGGGATCGCCCGCGTGGGCGTTGGCGATCACCATGTGCATCAGTCCATGGGCCGCGATCGGCGCATCCCAGGAAAAGGCTTTGTCGAGCCGGGCCGGCCGCCCTTCCGCGTCGACCAGCAGATCCTCCGGCCCCAGCGGAAAGCCCAGATGCGGCCCGGACAAGGGCTGGTTGGACCCGAAATGCTCTGCCTTGCCGTGCGGGCGTGGATGGGCGGAAAGCGGCTTCGGATAAGGTGGCTCGAAGCGGAAACCGCCCGGGCAGTCCACCGCGCCGATCAGCACCTGCAGCATGTGCAGCGCGCGGGCCGTCTGGAATCCGTTGGAATGGGCCGAGATGCCGCGCATCGCATGAAACGATACCGGGCGGCCGACAAAGCTCTGATGGCGCTCGCCATTCATGTCGGTCCAGGGCTGGTCGACCTCGATTGCCTCCTCGAAGGCCACGCGGCCGATCTCTGCCGCCAGCCCGCGGACCGTGTCTGCTGAGATGCCGGTTTCGGCCGCCACCGCTTCCGGCGCGTATTTTGCGTCGAGATATTCCTTGGCGAGATGGTCGAAGACCGGGATGGCAAAGCGGCCATCATCCAGTTGGAAGCGTCCGGACAGCGCAGGCCGCGCGCCCTTGGAGCCCGAAGGCACCGGCCTTTCGGTCACGGTCTCGTAGACCAGCGGCTTGCCTTCGCCGTCGCGGGCAAACAGGCCGTGATCCTTCGTGCCCGGAGCGTCGACCACCAGCCAGGCGGCATTGGAATAGCGCACGAGATAGTCGACATCGATACGCCGCGCCTTTAGCAACTCATGCACCAGCGACAGGATCAGCAGGCCGTCCGTGCCGGGCCTGATCCAGATCCAGTCATCGGCGATGGAGGAATAGCCGGTGCGCACCGGGTTCACCGAAACGAAGCGCGCGCCGCGCTTTTTGAGCTTGGAAAGCCCCATCTTGATCGGGTTGGAATCGTGGTCTTCCGCCACGCCGAACATCACGAACAGCTTGGTGCGGTCCCAATCCGGCGAACCGAATTCCCAGAAGGCGCCGCCGATCGTCATGATGCCGCCGGCCGCCATGTTGACCGAGCAGAACCCGCCATGCGCGGCGTAGTTCGGGGTCCCGAACTGCTGCGCCCAGAAGCCGGTCAGCGACTGCGACTGGTCGCGCCCGGTGAAGAAGGCGAGTTTCTTGGGATCGGTCCGGCGCACATCGCCCAGCCATTCGCCGGCAATCGACATCGCCTCGTCCCAGGAAATCTCCTGGAACCGGCCCGAGCCGCGGGGTCCCACACGCTTCAGCGGCGCGCTCAGCCGGGCCGGCGCATGCTGCGTCATGATGCCGGCCGAGCCCTTCGCGCACAGCACGCCGCGATTGACCGGGTGGTCGCGATTGCCTTCGATGTAGCGAATCTTGCCGTCCTTGATATGGACGTCGATCCCGCATCGACAGGCGCACATATAGCAGGTGGTCTTGCGGATTTCGTCCGAGACCGGCTTGGAGAGATCGATCCGTGGCCGTTCGTTCATGAAAAAGCGTTCCTTCGGCGTCCACTCGTAGCCAGAACGCTGCGCGAAGGAAACGGCAATTCGAGAGACATGCCCCGCTTTTGCGGGTGACCTAGCGCCGCAATTCGGCCGAAAGTGAAGGGGCTGCTTCGTCGGTGACGATGATGCGGGTGTTTCCCGCCCCGATCTCGCGCACCAGCTCGTAGAAGATGCGCGCATTCTCGTTGGCAAGGCGTACGCAGCCATGCGACGCCGGCTGCCCCAGGCGGCTCACCGCCGAAGTTCCATGCACCGCCCAGCCGCGATCGTAGAACACGGCGAATGGCATCGGCGCGTTGTCATAGGTGCGCGAGTGCCACATCCGGTGAATGCGGTAGGGCCGAAACTCGCCCCTTGGCGTGACGAAACCGGGACGTGCCGTGGAGACGCTCCAATGGTGGATTACCCTGCCATGACGTTCCACTGTCATCGTCTGGTTCGCAACATCGATCGTGGCGACCAGGCTTGCCGCCTGCGCACCGCCTGCGGTCATCAGCGCGGTTATGCTCGCCGCCAGAACCCATCTCACCATTACCCTGCGCCCCCAACGCAAACCCACCGGCGCCAGTCAACCGCAGCGGGCGACAGGCAGCAACACACGAAGATGCTATCGCCAATCCTTGAACGAGTGCTGAACAGGGGGAAGCCGGCAGAAAAAACCGGACCTGCGGGCAAATTGGTCGCCCCGATTTTTGCCCCGCCGCCCCGCTTGCCAGACGATCTCAAACGCTGTTCATTCAGCGCATGAATGAGTCACTTCTCCGCGCCGTCGAGGATCGCCGCGAGGCGGTCGTCACCCTCACCCAGGATCTGATCCGCTTTCCCACGGTGAACCCGCCGGGCGAGGCCTATACGCCGTGCGCGGAGTTCATCGGCGCCTATTTGCGCAGGCTTGGCTTCCAGACCCAGCTTATCCGCGGCGAAGGCGCGCCCGGCGACACCGACCGGTTTCCGCGCACCAATATTGTGGCTCGCCGCGAGGGTCGCTCGCCCGGCGCGACGGTTCATTTCAACTCGCACATCGATGTTGTCGAGGAAGGGCATGGCTGGACCGTCGACCCCTTCGCCGGCGTCGTGAAGGACGGAAAGGTCTATGGTCGCGGCGCCTGCGACATGAAGGGGGGCCTTGCCGCCTCCATCATCGCAGTAGACGCCTTCATCGCCGTCTACCCCGATTTTCCGGGGGCCATCGAGATATCCGGGACGGTGGACGAGGAGTCGGGCGGCTTCGGGGGCGTCGCGCATCTGGCAAAGCAGGGTTTCTTCTCCAAGCCACGCGTCGACCACGTCATCATCCCCGAACCCCTCAACAAGGACCGCATCTGTCTGGGTCACCGCGGCGTCTGGTGGGCGGAGATCGAGACCAAGGGCGAGATCGCCCATGGCTCCATGCCGTTTTTGGGCGATTGCGCCGTGCGCCACATGGGCGCGGTGATGCATGCCTTCGAGGAAGAGCTCTTCCCGCTCCTCGACAGCAAGCAGACAGAGATGCCGGTGGTGCCCGAGGGCGCGCGCCGCTCGACCATGAACATCAATTCCGTCCATGGCGGCCAGACGGAAGACTACCGGCCGGGCCTGCCCTCCCCCAATGTTCCCGATTCCTGCCGCATGACCATCGACCGACGGTTCCTGCTCGAGGAGTCGCTCGACGAGGTGAAGAGCGAGGTCGTCTCCATCCTGGACCGTCTGACACGCGACCGCGACAAATTCCGCTACGACATTCGCGACGTGATGGAGGTCCTGCCGACCATGACGGAGCGCAACGCCCCCGTCGTCACCGCGATTGCAGAGGGCATCCGGGAGATTTTCGGCCGCGAGCCGGACTACGTCATCTCGCCGGGAACCTACGACCAGAAGCACGTCGCCCGCATCGGCCATCTGCACGATTGCATCGCCTACGGCCCGGGCATCCTCGACCTCGCCCACCGCCCCGACGAATGGGTCGGCATCGACGACATGGTGGAATCGGCCAAGGTCATGGCCATCGGCATGGACGCGCTCCTGCGGGGCGCGCGCACTTGAGCAAATCGTTGCGCACATCCGCATTTACTCCAGCATCAATTCGCGCTTTGATCGCGACAACCAAAATCCAGTGGGGAGTTATCGGGTCATGAGAATTCTGAAATCCATTGTTGTGGCGACCGCGCTGACGCTTGCCATGGGGACCGCGGCCAACGCCCAGCGCACCGACATCGTCATCGGCATGGTGCTGGAGCCGCCGCATCTCGACCCGACCGCGGGCGCGGCCGCCGCCATCAAGGAGATCGGCTACCAGAACATCTTCGAGGGCCTCACCCGCATGAACGACAGCGGCGAGGTCCTGCCCGCTCTCGCCCGCTCCTGGGAGATTTCGGAAGACGGCACAGTCTACACCTTCGAACTGGCCGAAGGCGTCACCTTCCATGACGGCACGCCGTTCTCGGCCGAAGACGTCAAGTTCTCGCTCGACCGCGCCCGCGCCGAGGATTCCACCAACCCGCAAAAGGGTCTTTTTGCCGCCATCGAGAATGTCGAGGTGATCGACGACACCACCGTCGAGGTCACACTTTCGGCCCCGCAGGGCAACTTCCTGTTCAACATGGCCTGGGGCGAGGCCGCCATCGTGTCCGAAGCCTCCGCCGGCACCAACCAGGAGAACCCGATCGGCACCGGCCCGTTCAAGTTCGACAACTGGGCCCGCGGCTCGGCCGTCACGCTGACGCGCTACGAGGAGTATTGGGGCGACGACGTCTATCTCGACCGCGCCGAATTCCGCTTCGTGCCGGATGCCGCCGCCGCGATCCCGGCCCTCCTGTCGGGCGACGTGCATGCCATGTCGAACATGCCGGCCGGCGACGCGCTTTCGCAGATCGAGAACGATCCGCGTTTCGAGGTCGTCATCGGATCGACCGAAGGCGAGACCATCCTGTCGCTCAACAATGCACGCGAGCCTTTCGACGACCTGCGCGTGCGCCAGGCCATCGCCCATGCCATCAACCGCGACGACGTGATAGCCGCCGCCTCCTCCGGCCTTGGCGTGCCCATCGGCTCGCATATGGCGCCTCACAACCCCGCTTATGTCGACCTGACCGACACCTACCCCCACGATCCGGAGCGGGCCCGCGAGCTTCTGGCCGAGGCCGGCCACGCGGACGGCTTCTCGGCCACCCTGCGCCTTCCCCCCCCGCCCTATGCGCGTGACGGCGGCCAGGTGATCGCCGCACAGCTGCGCCAGGTCGGCATTGAACTGGAGATCATCCCCGTGGAATGGGCGGAATGGCTCAGCCAGGTCTTCACCGACAAGGATTTCGACATGACCATCATCAGCCATGTCGAACCGGTGGACATCGGCATCTACGCCCGTGACGACTACTACTTCCAGTACAGCAACGAGGAGTTCAACGCCGCCTACGAGGAACTCACCGTGACGGCTGACGAGGACCGCCGCAACGAGATCTTCCAGGACCTCCAGCGCATCCTCGCCGAGGACGCCCCGGTCGGCTTCCTCTACCAGATGCCCAAGATCGGTGTCTGGGACGCCCGTATCGAAGGCATGTGGGAAAACTGGCCGCTCGCCGTGTCCGATCTCAGCCAGGTCCGCTGGACCGAATAGAGCCGGCACGTTTCGACCGTCCCTCCGGCCGCCGGCCGGAGGGACACTGAAAAATAACGCCTCGCGGCGCGTCCCGGTGACATGACCGTCTTCCTCCTCAAGCGCATCCTGATCGGCCTCGTGACGCTCGCATTGGCCTCGATGGTGGTCTTCGCCATCATGGAGCTTCTGCCCGGCGATCCCGCACGTCTCATGCTCGGTATGAACGCGACCGCTGAATCCGTTTCCGCCCTGCGCACGCAGATGGGTCTCGATGACCCGATCCACCTGCGCTACCTCAACTGGGTCGGCGGCATGTTGGTGGGCGATTTCGGCCGCTCCTTCACCTATTCCGCACCGGTCATCGGCCTGATCGCCGAGCGCGCGGTCGTATCCCTTCCCCTGGCGCTGATCGCGCTGGTCCTGTCCACGATCATCGCCATACCCGTCGGCATCTTCGCCGCCGCCCGGCGCGGACGCGCCGGCGACACGGTTTCCATGGGCGCGGCCCAGATCGGCGTCGCGGTGCCGAATTTTTGGTTCGCGCTGATGCTCGTCTATGTCTTCGCCGTGTGGCTGCAGCTCGTGCCGGCCGGCGGTTTCCCCGGCTGGGGCGGCGGCATCTGGCCGGGCCTGCGCGCCCTGATCCTGCCGGCAGTCGCGCTCGCCCTGCCGCAGGCCGCCATCCTCGCCCGCGTCACGCGCTCGGCCATGCTGGAGGTCTTGGGCGAGGATTACATTCGCACCGCGCGCGCCAAGGGCATGCCGCGCCGCCATGTTCTGTGGCGACACGCGCTTCGAAACGCCATGATCCCGGTGCTCACCATCATGGGCCTGCAATTCGCCTTCCTGCTGGCCGGCACCATCATCATCGAGAACGTCTTCTACCTGCCGGGCCTCGGTCGCCTCGTCTTCCAGGCCATCACCCAGCGTGACCTGATCGTCGTCGAAGGCGTCGTCATGCTGCTGGTGGCCAGCGTCATCGTGATCAACCTTCTGGTCGACCTCTGCTATGCCTTGGTCGATCCTCGCCTGAGGGCGGCCCGATGAGCGCGCCCGACGCCGCCACGCCGCCGGAGGGCATCGGCGCCTTCCTGCGCGACGCCTTCTCCAACCGGTCCTTCCTGATCGGCGCGGTCATCACCATGCTGATCGCCGCAATGGCGCTCCTGTCCTTCGTCTGGACGCCCTATGACGTGACGGACCTCGTCGTCGCCAGCCGCATGCAGACGCCTTCGGCCGAACACTGGCTCGGCACCGACCATTTCGGCCGCGACATCCTCTCGATGATCATGGTTGGGGCGCGCAATTCGATCGCCGTGGCCGTGGTGGCCGTCGGCATCGGCGTCGCGATCGGCGTTCCGCTCGGCTGCTGGGCGGCCGCCCGCGGGGGCTGGATCGACGAGGTGCTGATGCGCTTCAACGATCTGGTCTTCGCCTTTCCCGCGCTGCTCTCGGCGATCATGATTACGGCGATCTTCGGCCCCGGCGCTGTCAATGCCATCATCGCCATCGGCATCTTCAACATCCCCGTCTTCGCACGCGTGGCACGCGCCGGCGCCTTGTCCATCTGGCCGCGCGAATATGTGCTTGCGGCCCGCGCCGCCGGCAAGGGCCCCACCCTGATCACCATCGAACACATCCTGCCCAACATCGCCTCGATCCTGCTCGTCCAGGGCACGATCCAGTTCGCGCTCGGCATCCTGGCCGAGACCGGGCTTTCCTATCTGGGCCTCGGCGCGCAGCCGCCCATGCCGTCCTGGGGGCGCATGCTGTTCGACGCCCAGACGCGCATGATGGTGGCGCCCCACCTCGCTCTCTTCCCGGGCATGGCCATCGTCATCACGGTGCTCGGTCTCAACCTCTTGGGCGATGGGCTGCGCGACCTGCTCGACCCGAAACTGAGGCGACGGCGATGAGCCTGCTCGAGATCGAGAAACTGCGGCTCGACATTGCGGGCATCCCCATCCTGAAGGGCATCGACCTGTCGATCGCCCAGGGCGAGGTCATGGGCATCGTCGGCGAATCCGGCTCCGGCAAGTCAATGACGGCGCTGACGGTGATGAAGCTCCTGCCCGAGGCCTCACGCGCGGCCGGCCGCGTCACCTTCGACGGGATCGACATCCTGGCGGCTCCCGAAGCCGCAATGAACAAGCTGCGCGGCGACGATGTCGGCATGGTCTTCCAGGAGCCGATGACCGCGCTCAACCCGGTCAAGACCATTGGCGAGCAGGTCGCCGAGGGCATCCGCTGGCACACCGGCGCCAGCCGCGCCAATGCCGAGGACCGCGCCCGCGCCATGCTCGACCGTGTGGGCCTGCCGGAAAGGCAGTTCCCCCTCAACCGCTATCCCCACGAATTGTCGGGCGGCCAGCGCCAGCGTGTCGTCATCGCCATCGCCTGCGCGCTTTCGCCGAAACTGCTTGTTGCCGACGAGCCGACAACCGCGCTCGACGTTGTGCTGCAGGCGCAGATCCTCGATCTTCTGCGCGATCTTGTCCGCGAACGCGGCATGGGGCTGATGCTGATCTCGCACGATCTGGCCGTAGTGGCCGAGATGGCCGACCGCATCACCATCATGCGCCATGGCGAGGTGCTGGAAGCCGGGCCGGCGGCGGATATCCTGGCCGCCCAGAAACATCCCTATACGAAACAGCTCGCCCACGCCTCCACCCACGTGCCGGAGGTTAGGCGCTCCCATACCCCCCGTCCCGTGGGGGAGGTCGCGCCGCAGGCGCGGATGGCGGGTGAACGCCCCGAGGACCGGTCAAGGCCCCCTCTCCTCTCCATCGCCGACGTCGTCAAGGACTATCCCGGCCGCCGCTCCTCGCTGTTTCGCAAGCCGGAGCCCTTCCGCGCCGTGGACGGGGTCTCCTTCGACCTGCGGGAAGGCCAGTCGATCGCGCTGGTCGGGCGGTCGGGTTGCGGAAAATCGACGCTGGCCCGCATGATCCTGGCGCTGGACCGCCCCACCGCCGGCTCGATACGCCTGCTCGGCGACGAGCTGTCGGACAAGAGCGAGCCCCAGCTGCGCCCCTTGAGGCGCAGCATGCAGGTCGTCTTCCAGGACCCTTACGGCTCCTTCGACCCGCGCCACAATGTGGAGCGGCTGGTGGCAGAACCTCTCCATCTCCTCGAAACCCGGCCCGACCGCGCCGAACGGCGCGAGCGTGTCGCCGCAGCCCTTGCCGAGGTCGGCCTGCAGGCCGCCGACATGGAGAAATACCCGCATGAATTCTCAGGCGGCCAGCGCCAGCGCCTGTCCATTGCGCGTGCCCTCATCACGCGGCCGAAGCTGATCGTCGCCGACGAGCCCGTCTCCGCCCTCGACGTGTCGATCCGGGCGCAGATCCTCGACCTCTTCGCCGATCTCAATCACCGGCTGGATGTCGCCTATCTGTTCATCACCCACGATCTTACCGTCGCCCGTGCCATCACCGACGACGTGATGGTCATGCATGACGGAAAGATCGTCGAGCGCGGGCGCACGGGCGCGGTACTCGATGACCCGCAATCGGAGGCCGGGCGTGCCCTCGTCGATGCCGCCCCCGATCTCGAACGCGCGCTTGCCCGCCGCAACGCGCCCGCCTAACCGAGATCGCCTGCCAGATCGGCCCTTTCGAGATCGAGAATGTCCAGGAGGCGAACCAGAAAGCGATCCTGTCGTGACTTCAACGCATCGTCGGCATGCGCGATCGCGATCATCCGCCGCGCCAGCGCGACGCGTCTGTTCCGCTCGAAGGCGCGATAGACCGCGACGTTCTGCAGGGTGTTGGCGGTCCGGCCCATGCGCTCGACCACGGCCATGAGCGCGGGAAAGGTGTCAGGCCCCACGCCGAATTCCTCGCGGCAGATGCGCTGCAGCGCTTCCATGCCCGCAGGGCGCTCCTCGCCGTCCACGAGGATCATGCGGAACAGCATGAGAAGTTCGGCGATTGTGGCCGGATCTTCGGCTGCAGTCTTCAAGCAGCATCTCCCTTGCTCGCTCCGATTTCGCCGGCGCCGCCCTTCCGGCAGCGCGACCACGGGCGGCAGGAGCCTACGCCCGAATCTGACTTGCGCAAACAGGGTCGCTGTGATCGAAGCGCGACACCTTTCCGGATCGTCCCATGCCCGAACTCAGCCTCGAAATCGTCCTTCTGCTGGCCGCCGCGGCCTTCCTGGCCGGCTTTATCGATTCGATAGCCGGCGGTGGTGGCCTCATTACGGTGCCGACCCTTCTTCTGGCGGGTTATCCACCGGTTGTTGCGCTGGGCACCAACAAGCTGCAGGGGCTGTTCGGCTCGGGCTCGGCCACGCTTTCCTACGCCATGAACGGGCATGTCGACCTGAAAGGGCAGTTGCCGTCGGCCGCCCTGGCCTTTCTGGGCGCCGTGCTCGGCGCCCTTCTGGCAACCGTCCTGCCCGCCGACATTCTTCGCCTCGCGCTCCCCCCGCTCCTTGTCGCGATCGCCCTGTATTTTGCCCTCAAGCCCAGGCTCGATGATGTCGACCGCGCCCAGCGCATGACCCCTTTCCTGTTCGGGCTCACCGTGGTGCCCGTCATCGGCTTCTATGACGGCGTGTTCGGCCCCGGCACCGGATCGTTCTTCATGCTCGCTTTCGTCGGGCTTGCCGGCTACGGCGTCCTCAAGGCCACGGCCCACACCAAGCTCCTCAATTTCAGCTCCAATGTCGGCGGGTTCCTGCTCTTTGCCGCCGTCGGCGCCGTGGCATGGAAGATCGGGCTGATGATGGGCGCGGCGCAGTTTCTCGGCGCGCGTGTCGGCGCGGGACTGGCCATGAAGAACGGCGCGCGGCTGATCAAGCCCCTGCTGGTCGCCACCTGCATCGCGCTCGCCGTGAGGCTGCTCTGGGAACCCGACCATCCGCTGCGGCTCCTGGTCGGGCTTTAGCCTCGACGCCCTGAGCCCGCCCCCGCACGTGGTTGTGCGGAGCGGGAGTTCGATCCCGCCTAGGCGGAAGCTGCGTCGAGGACGAGCAACTCGGTCCTGCCGGTCTCGATCAGCTCACGGAGGCTGCCCTGGACCAGAATGGTCCAGGCGTCCGAGCAGGCATCGTAGCACTCGCCCGCGGGCTTGAGGCCGACATGGGTAAACACCACTTCGGTCATGTCGCCCTTGGGCGCGATGTCGAAGGTGATGGTGGTGCCATCCCATTCCGTCACGTCTTCGATGAAATTCAGCCTGCTTTCGAGGACCCGCCAGGTGACCCGTTTGCCCGGCACCAACTCGGTCACCTGCTGCTTCGACAGATGCAGGTCCTTGTAGCGATAGGTGAAGATGTCGCCAAGTTGGCGCGTATCGCCCTCGAATTCGCCGCTCCACCAGGCGCGCGGGTCGTTGATGGCCGCAAAAACCGTCTCCGGGCTTTGAGCGACGGTGAAGCGGGTGGTGAAATCTGCGTCGTCGGTCATGTCTCTGTCCTTTCCGGTGAAGATTCCGGCAGCGCGAAGCTCGCCGGCATGCGCCTGCGAACGGGTTCGCAGAATTCCGGCCGCGGCGAAGGTCAGCCCGGCATTCGTTCGAACGCCGGCAGCGCGGGATCGATCGCGTCCCAGGCGTGGCCGCGGAAGCTGTAGGTGAGTGCCTGCGGCTCGAACTGGCCCGGGTCGTCCAGGCTGGTCGCATGGACCGCGATCAGGTCGGGCATCGCCGCGAAGGTCAGGAAGACCGGCGTGCCGCAGGTCGGTCAGAAGGCATGGATCTTGTCGTTGCCGCTGTCGCCCGCGACCCGCCAGGTGTTTGCCTCGCCCTCGATCCTCATATCGGCGCGCTGCGCGAAGGTCAGATAGGAGCCGTGCCCCGTGCCGCTGCGTTTCTGGCAGTCCAGGCACTGGCAGTGGTTCTGGAAAATCGGCGCACGGCTGGTCTCGTAACGGATCGCGCCACACGCGCATCCGCCGCTGTAAATTCTGGTCATGATGGTGGTCCTCGGAATACGCCCGGTTCGACGCCGGATCAGGCGGCCTTCGGCTTGGCGAAGATGTCGAGACCCTGGCCCGTCTCCAGGAAGGATTTCAGGCTCGACAGCACCGCCGGCCAGCCCTTGCTGATGCCGTTCGCCATCCCGCTGCCGGCCTCCAGCTCGTCATGGCTGACAGTCAGCCGCACCATGTCGTCATATTCGACGATGTCGAACGTCACCCGGCTGTGCGCGGCCGGATCTTCGGCCTGCGAGGCGTTGGCCCAGCTGATGACGAGACGTGTCGGTGGCGACGCCTCGATCACCTTGCCGACGAGTTCGACGGTTCGCTCGTCATTGGCGCGGATGTGCTCCCACTTCGAGCCCGGCCGCCAGTCGGAGACGTTCTCGTGGCCCCAGTAACGCTTCGCTATATCCGGTTTGGTGATCGCCTCGAAAACCTTCTCCGGCGTCGAGCTGATGTAGGTCACATACACGAAACTGGTGGTCTCTCTCGTCATCACTGCTCTCCTTCGAGCTCGTTCTTCAGATCATGCAGCAGGCCGAGCCGCTGATGCTCGAACTTCCGCACCCACCGCTCGTAGACCTCGTAGAGAGGCACCGGATTGATGAAGTGCCGCTTTTCCCGGCCGCGCCTGACCGTACTCACGAGATTGGCCGCCTCCAGGATGCCGAGGTGCTGCGTCGCCGATTGCCGGGCCATGTCCAGATTCTCGCAAAGCTGGCCGAGCGTCTGGCCGTTCGTTTCACTCAAGAGATCGAGCAGCTTTCGCCGGGTGGGGTCGGCCAGCGCCTTGAAAACCTTGTCTGTATCCATCGTCTCACTCGTTGTGTGGGCACATATGCAGGTAAATACCTGCATGTCAAGCGCAGTCTTTTGCCTGCATGCGGAATCGCGGACCACTATCCCTTGTCCGACGGGAGCGGTCACTGGCGGTGACGGTCGTTTTCGCTGTAGTCTGTCCCGATGCGGAACGAACCAGACCTGCCGGCCACTCTTCCCCGGCCGGGCACGATCCACATCGCCAATGAACGCTTCCGGCTCCTCAAGGTGCCGGCCCCGCCCGCGCTCGCCGGCCTCGTGCAGGATTTTGCCCTTTACCGGGAGTTTTCGCCAAAACCCATCCGCCAGACCGAAACCGCCTCGCTGGTCGTGCCGCTGCTGATCGGATTTGCCGACCCATTCGACATGGCGCTCGGCCGCGAGCCGCGCGCCGACGAGGGTTTCCAGAGCTTTACGGCGGGCCTTTGCCTGGCACCTGTGATGATCCGCTCGGCCGGCGGCTCCTCCTGCCTCGAGATCACGCTGACCCCGCTCGGCGCGCGCCGGTTCTTCGGCCTGCCGATGAGCGAACTGACCCATCGGATGGTGCGGCTCGACGATCTGGAGGACCGATCGCTGAACGCCCTTCGCCAGCGGCTCGGCAACGAACGCGACTGGACCCGGCGGCTCGCCATCGCCGAGGAATTCGTCAGCCGCCGGATCCTGGCCGGTGCGCCCCTCTCGCCCGCCGTGGCATGGGCCTATTCGTCCATCCTCGCCACGAAGGGCCGGATTTCCGTGACGCGGCTTGGCGAAAAACTTGACTGGAGCCGAAAACATCTTGCGCGGAAATTCCACGACGAGATCGGACTGGCCCCCAAGGCGATCTCGCGCATCGTGCGTTTTAATGCCGCGCAGGAGATGGCGAAAGCCGGCGAGGGCTGGGCCGGCATCGCGGCCGAATGCGGCTATGCCGACCAGGCCCATCTGTCGCGTGAGTTCCGCGACTTGGCGGGGCAACCCCCTACGGCCTGGCTGGCCGGCACCACCTGACCGACAGGTAACATTCCTTCAAGATCGGTGGTCTCCACCATGCGAGAGTGGTTCATCATCCGCCTTGAAGGAGACCTCCATGACCCGCACGATCGAACCGCCGCGCATCTACCCGACCTTCCGCTACCAGGACGCGCTTTCCGTCCTCGACTGGTTCACCGATATTCTCGGTTTCGAAGTCCGCGAGAAGCATATCGAGGACGGCCGCCTCGGCCATGCCGAACTCGCCTTCGGCTCCTCCATGATCATGATGGGCGAGGCGGCGGAGGATTTCTTCGGCGGCATCGTGGGCCAGCCGGGCCACGAGGGCGGCAAGGCAACCTATGTGGCCATCGACGACATCGACGCCCTGTTTGCGAGAGTTGAGGCTTCGGGCGTGGCCATCGAGCAGGGTCTCACCGAGCGACCCTATGGCAGTCGCGAATTCATCTGCCGCGACCCTGGTGGCAATGTCTGGTGTTTCGGCACCTACTGGCCGAAGGCCTGACAGGCAACGCGTCCCAGCTCTGCCCGCATGGACGTTGCGCACCTCCCGCATTGGGCTAGATTGGGCCCGATCAAAAGGGAGGATCACATGGACGCGATCGCCGAAAGGGCTCCAGGCCAGTTCGATCTCAACGAGGATCAGCGTGCGATCCAGGACATGACCGTCGCCTTCGCGGCCGAGCGCGTCGCGCCTTTCGCGCTCGAATGGGACCGCGAGCGTCATTTCCCGGCCGACGTGATCCGCGAGACCGGCCCGCTGGGCTTCGGCGGCATCTATGTCGGCGAGGATGTCGGCGGCTCCGGCCTCGGCCGCCTGGATGCCGTTCTCATCTTCGAGGCGCTGGCGGCCGCCTGCCCGGGATTCTCCTCCTTCATATCGATCCACAACATGGCCGCCTGGATGATCGATACCTTCGGCTCCGACGACCAGCGCCAGCGCATGTTGCCGAAGCTCACCTCCATGGAATGGCTGGCGAGCTATGCGCTGACCGAACCGGGCTCCGGCTCCGACGCCGCCGCGCTCAAGACACGCGCCGTGCAGTCCGGCGGCAATGGCGGCGACTATGTGCTCAACGGCGCCAAGCAGTTCATCTCGGGCGCCGGCGATTCCGATGTCTACGTCACCATGGTCAGGACCGGCGAGGATGGGCCGAAGGGCATCTCCACCATCGTCGTGCCGAAGGACGCGCCGGGTCTCTCCTTCGGTGCGGTGGAAAGCAAGATGGGCTGGCACATGCAGTCGACCCGCCAGGTGATATTCGAGGACTGCAAGGTGCCTGCCGAGAATGTCCTGTCGGGCGAAGGCTCGGGCTTTCGTATCGCCATGGCGGGCCTGGACGGCGGCAGGCTCAACATCGCCGCCTGCTCGCTGGGCGGCGCGCAGGCGGCTGCCGACAAGGCACTCTCTTATGCCGGCGAGCGCCAGGCCTTCGGCCAGACCATCGACCGTTTCCAGGCGCTGCAGTTCAAGCTGGCCGACATGGAGACCGATCTCCAGGCCTCGCGGACCCTGCTCTACACCGCCGCCGCCCGGCTCGACGCCAAGGCCCACGACGCGTCCAAATGGTCGGCCATGGCCAAGCGTTTCGTCACCGACCGCTGCTTCGACGTCGCCAATGACGCGCTGCAGATCCATGGCGGTTACGGCTATCTGCACGAATACGGCATCGAGAAGCTGGTGCGCGACCTGCGCGTCCACCAGATCCTCGAAGGCACCAACGAGATCATGCGCGTCATCATCGCCAGGCAGCTGATCGGGAGATAGGCGGCTCGCCGAGCCAGCCACATCGGGGAGGACACATGACCACCATCGCATTCATCGGCCTCGGCAATATGGGCAATCCCATGGCCGCCAATCTGGTCAAGGCGGGGCACGCGGTGCGTGGTTTCGACCTCATGGCCGCCAATCTGGAGACGGCGAAGGCAAATGGGGTCGCCATCGCCGCCGATGCCCGCGCGGCCGTCGAGGGCGCCGATGTCGTCGTCACCATGCTGCCCGCCGGCAGACATGTGCTGTCGGTCTATGAGGACATCGTGCCGGCCGCGGCCAGTGGCACGCTATTCATCGATTCCTCCACCATCGACGTCGACTCCGCGCGAAAGGCGCATGCCATCGCAACCGAAGGCGGCATGCTGTCGATCGACGCGCCGGTGTCGGGCGGCGTCGGCGGCGCGGAAGCGGGAACCCTCACCTTCATGGCCGGTGGTTCGCAAGAAGCCTTCGCCAAGGCCGAGCCGGTCCTGGAGCCGATGGCCGGCCGCGTCGTCCATTGCGGCGAGGCCGGCGCCGGTCAGGCGGCCAAGATCTGCAACAACATGATCCTGGGCATTTCGATGATCGGTGTCGGCGAAGCCTTCGTGCTGGCCGAAAAGCTCGGCCTCTCCCACCAGGCACTTTTCGACGTGGCCTCCACCTCATCGGGTCAGTGCTGGTCGCTGACCACTTACTGCCCGGTGCCCGGCCCCGTCCCGAATTCGCCCGCCAACCGCGACTACAAGCCGGGCTTCGCCGCTGCCCTCATGCTGAAGGATCTGCGGCTGGCTCAGGAGGCTGCCCAATCGGCAGGCGCCGTCACGCCGCTCGGCGCCGAGGCAACCCAGCTCTATGCGCTGTTTGAAGCCATGGGCCATGGCGGCACGGATTTTTCCGGCATCATCAACTTCCTGCGCGGCAGGGCGGGCTGAAGACCCCCTGTTCCGCTGCGTCATCTTCCCGATGCAAAAAAATGCCGGATTCAGATTTGCTTAAGCTCCTGATAACCGCACGGTAACGATGTCCCGCTAGAAACGGACACAAGGCGGCCGGCACAGCCGCCCCCCGCTCCGGAAAAGGTATTGCGTACCGGAGCCGACAGTTTCGCAGCGTATCGAGTAAGCGAATGCCGTGCGTATCTTCGGCAAGGCCGCGTCCTCCGGTTCGGAGCACGCGGCTTTTGCCGTTTTACGCGCTATTTGCTCCTGGCCAGGCGCCTGTAATTGGCGCGCACGGCCTTGCCGGATGGAACCATCGCCGCATCCATCGCCTGCTCGATGGCCTTGCCGTTCATGAGAGAGGGCGTGCGTCCCGCCATCACCTCCGGCCAGAAGCTGAACATCGACCCCACAAGGCTGGTTTGGGCCGCTGCCATTCCTTCGGCAAAAGCTTTCGCCTTTTCGCTGCCGGCCAGCAGAGTTTCCGTGCGTACTGAGGTGTGGCTCTGCGCCTCGGCCATCAGCAGCGGCATGCGCATCGCCATGACGGCGGGCACAAGCATGAGTTGGCCCGCACTACGCTTGGCGCTGCGGGATAGTTTTCTCGCCATGTCGAATGCTCCGACCGGGCCCGCGCGGCCGGTCAATTCAGGGGAGAAACTGCGGATCGACGGGCGGCCGCAGGCCATTGGCGAGACGGTTGGTCTCGTTGGCCATCCCCACAACGGCCAGAAGCTCCATCAGTTGCGCCTCGCTCATGCCTTTCGCACGCGCCGCGGCCGTGTGCGAGAAGGTGCAGTACTCGCAATTATTGGTGGCCGAGACGGCGATGTAGATCATCTCCTTGGTCAAAGGATCGAGCGCGCCCGGCGCCATCACCTCGCGGATGCTTTCCCAGGTCCTCTTCAGCAGCTTCGGATCATGCGCCAGCACCTTCCAGAAATTGTTGATCCAGTCCGTCCCCCGCGCATTCATGATGTCGTCATAGACGGCACGCACCTCCGGCGAGGCATCCCCGATCTCGATCAGCGGGACGATGGATGATTGCGACATGATTTTCTCCTGGACGTTGAGTTCAATTGCATCTCCAAGGATTGTACGTTATATGTATCACGTATCATGATCAAGTCGTTCGCCGACCGGCGCACTGAGCAGTTCTATCGCGAAGGCATTTGCCCGAAAGCCTGGCGCCATTTCGAGGAGCGCGCGCTGGTGAAGCTCGACATGATCAACCACGCGGCCACCCTGGATACCCTGCGTTTCCCGCCGGGCAACAGGCTGGAAAAGCTGAAGGGCGACCGTAGGGAACAGTGGAGTATCCGGATCAACGACCAGCACCGCATCTGCTTCCAATGGGCCGGCGAGGACGCGTTCGAGGTCGAGATTGTGGATTATCATTGAGGATAAAGACATGACGCGCGTGACGACCCACCCCGGCCGGATGCTCTATCTGGAGTTCATGGAGCCGCTCGGCCTCAGTTCGCGGGCGCTCGCCGAGAGGATGTGCGTGCCGGCCAACCGGGTCAGCGAGATGGTTGCCGGCCGGCGATCCATGACCGCCGACACGGCAATCCGGCTTGAGCACCTCTTCGGGATGCCCGCGGATTTCTGGCTGCGGGTGCAGGCCGGCCACGATGCCACGAAAGCCCGTGCGGAAAACGACTATTCCGCCATCAGGCCATTCGACACGTCGCAACTGGTCTCCTGATCCAGGCTATTTCCGCAGATCGGCTTCCGCCAGATCGAGCGCTTTCGAAATACGCTCGGCCGCCATGTCGATCGTCTCCTTCGTCCAGATCAGCGGCGGCGACAGGATCATCGTGTCGCCCACGGCGCGCATCATCATGCCGTTGACGATGGCATGGTCGCGCACGGCCACGGACGCAGCCCCCTCGCCCGCGAAGCGCTCCTTTGTAGCCTTGTCCTTGACGATCTCGATGGCCGCCAGCAGCCCGAAGGTGCGGACCTCGCCGACGATGCCGTGGCCCGAGAGCGCCTCTGTCAACGCCTTGCGCAGATAGGGACCGGTCTCCTCGCGCACACGTTCGATCATGCCCTCCTTCTCGATGATGTCGAGATTGGCGAGCGCCACCGCGCAGGCGACCGGATGACCCGAATAGGTGTAGCCGTGGTAGAACTCGCCGCCCTTTTCCACGAGGGTCGACGCGATACGGTCGCCAACCAGCAGGGCCGACAGCGGCTGATAGCCCGAGGTGAGCGCCTTGGCCGTGGTAATCGTGTCGGCTTCGATGCCGTAGGTCTGGGCGCCGAACCACTCGCCCGTGCGCCCGTAGCCCGTAATCACCTCGTCCAGCATCAGCAGCACGTCGTATTTCTTGCAGATGCGCTGGATCTCCGGCCAGTAGCTCTCCGGCGGGATCTTCACCCCACCCGCGCCCTGGATCGGCTCGCCGATGAAGGCCGCGACGTTCTCGGCACCCGCCGCCAGGATCGCCTCCTCCACGGCGCGCGCTGCCCTGAGCCCGAAATCGTGGTCGCTCTCGCCGGGCTCCGCCAGCTCGAACGCATAAGGCGGCATCACGTGGTCGATGTTGGGTACGGCGCCATAGAGCTGGTCGCGCATGGCCGGCATTCCCCCCAGCGACGTGCCGGCGATGGTCGAACCGTGATAGGCCCATTTGCGCGCGATGATCCGGTTCTTCTCCGGCTTGCCCTCGAGCGCCCAGTAGTGGCGCACGAGCCGGAGAGCCGTGTCATTGGCTTCCGAACCCGACGAACCGTAAAAAACCTGCTTGATATTGTCGGGCGAAATGCGGGCGAGTTTTTCGGCCAGAAGCACCGGCGTCGGCGTCGTGCAGCGGAAGAAAGAATTGTAGTAGGGCAACTCCTTCATCTGCTCGTAGGCGGCCTCCGCCAGCTCGTGCCGGCCATAGCCGATATTCACGCACCAGAGCCCGGCCATGCCGTCGAGCAGTTCGTTGCCTTCGCTGTCGTAGATGAAGGGGCCGTCGGCGCGCACGATCATGCGGCTGCCTGCTTCGCGCAGATCCTTGTGGTCGGTGAAGGGATGGAGGTGATGCGCTGCGTCGATATTCTGAAGCTGCTGCAGGGAAAAGTTCTTGTAGGCCATGTGCTTGTGTACTCCCGTTGAATCGATCCGGCAGGGCCGGCAGCGAACTTACGGGCAGTGCTGTGGCGAATAGCCGATCCGCGCGCACAGCCGCAACAGCTCGGCGTGCAGCGTGCGCGGCGACGGCGTCATCGCGCCGCCGTTGCAGTCAATATGCGTGACGGAAAGCTTCATCCTGGCAATCTAGCCGAGCGCGCCTCCCGGGTTCAACCGTCCATGTCGGACGAGCCTTCTCCATTCAGCCGCGCCATCGTAAATCGCGAGATGTCGTGCACAGTCCCGCCGCTCTGCGCCAGATCGGCCAGCACCTCGCCGATGACGCTCGCGAATTTGTAGCCATGGCCCGAACAGGGTGATGCGATGACGATACGGTCATCGTCGGGATGAAGGTCGATGACGAAATCCTCGTCTTGCGTCTTGGTGTAGAAACAGGTCTTCATCGCGCGCAGCGGCCCCGCCGCCGCCGGCAGATAGGCATCGAGGAAATCGCGTATGCGCGCCTCGTCCGCCGGCCCCGCATCCTGAACCGCATCGTCGGCGTGGCCGAGCGCCCCGCTCGCCAGGTGCGAGGCGCATTTGAAGCCCGCCCCGATATCGGGAAAGCCGTAGGCGATGTCGTCCTCGCCATCGATGATGAAGACCGGCAGCTTGCCAGGCGTCACGGCTTCCGGCTCACGTGCTGAAAACCAGCACAACACCTGCCGCGCCAAGGTCAGATGCGGCTTGAGATCGGGCAAGAGATCGCCGATCCATCCGCCGGCAGCGACGACGACACGACCCGCGCGCAGCTCGCCCGAAGCCGTCCGCACCCTTATGCCGTCGCCCGATGGTTCGATGGCGAGAACCTGGGTCTGGTACCGCACCTGCGCGCCCTGCCCTCTTGCAAGTTCCAGATGCAGCCGGTTGGCCAGTTCCGGCCGCACGAAACCGCCATCGGGTTGCCAGACCGTCATGTAGCCCTCCGGCAAGCTGAACTGCGGATGCCGCCGGCGCATCTCGGCCGTGTCCAGCACCTCGTGCTCCAGCCCGTGCAACCGGCTCGCCTCCAGAGAACCCTCGAAGATGACGCTGCCCGGCTTGCCGATCTCCAGCACGCCTGTCTTCGTCAGGACGGTCTCGCCCGTCAGCCGCTCCAGTTCGGCCCAGTTCTGGTAGGCTTGGCGCGCCAGCGGCACGTAGGAGGGATGTTCGAAATAGCCGAGCCGTATGGCCCGGCTCTCGCCATGCGAGGAGCCCTTGTCGTGGCCTTCCTGGAAACGTTCGAGACCGACCACCCTGAGGCCTCGTCGGGCCAGATGGCAAAGGGCCGCCGACCCCATCGCGCCGAGCCCGATCACCGCCACATCGAAATCCATTTTTCCCCCGCTGCACCAGCCGAATTGACTCGACAAATCGCCCCATCCCTATTCGAGTGCGCGGGGGAAGCACAATACGGGACCTGCCCGTCGCCCGGAGGCACGCATGACCGAGCAGAGCCTGCAAACCGAACCCCCGCTCCGCACCGACGGGCCACGGCGTGGCGGCCGTGCCGGCAAGCGTGAGGCCCGCGAGGCCCGCTTCGAGCAGCCGCCGGTGCGAAAGCTGCGCATCCCGTTCGAGCCCACGAAGATCGTGTCGGAGGACGAGCTCGAATCCATCCATCTCGCCTCGCTGCGCATGTTGGCAGAGATCGGCATCGACGTGCTCCATGACGAGGCCCGCGAGACGATGCGCGAGGCCGGCGCTCATGTCGAACCCGGCAGCCAGCGCGTCCGCTTCGACCCCGACATGATCATGGAGTGGATCGCGCACTGCCCCTCCGAATTCACGCTGCACGCCCGCAACCCGGCCAACGATATGCACTTCGGCGGCAACAATCTGATCTTCGCCCAGATGGCGTCGGCCCCCACCTGCTCCGATCTGGACAATGGCCGCCGACCCGGCAATCAGGCCGATTTCCGCAATTTCCTGAAGCTCGCTCAAGTGCACAACATCATCCAGTGCACCGGCGGCTACCCGGTCGAGCCGGTCGACCTCCACGCTTCCAGCCGCCATCTCGAATGTATTCGCGATCTGGCGACGCTCACCGACAAGCCCTTCCACATCTACTCGCTCGGCCGCGAGCGCAATCTCGACGGCATGGAGATCGCCCGCATCGCCCGCGGCATCTCGGAAGAACAGTTTTCGCGCGAGCCGTCGGTCTATTCCATCATCAACACCAACTCGCCGCTGAAGCTCGACATCCCGATGATGGAGGGCATCATCCAGATGTCCTCGCGCGGCCAGATCGTCATCGTCACCCCCTTCACGCTGGCCGGCGCCATGGCGCCCGTCACCATCGCCGGCGCGCTGGTTCTGCAGAACGCCGAGGCCCTCGCCGCCATCGCCTTCGCGCAGATGGTGCGCAAAGGTGCGCCCGTCGGTTATGGCGGCTTCACCTCCAATGTCGACATGAAGTCCGGCGCGCCCGCCTTCGGCACGCCCGAATACATGAAGGCGCAGCTGATCGGCGGACAGTTGGCGCGCCGCTATCGAATCCCCTACCGCACCTCCAATGTCTGCGCCGCCAACACGGTCGACGCCCAGGCCGCCTATGAAAGCGTGTTTTCGCTCTGGGGCGCGATCCAGGGCGGCGCCAACTTCATCCTCCATTCGGCCGGCTGGCTCGAAGGCGGCCTGCGCTGCTCCTACGAGAAGATGATGCTCGACATCGACCTCCTCCAGATGGTGGCCGAATTCCTGACGCCGCTCGACCTGTCGGAGGACGCGCTGGGCCTCGACGCCATGCGCGAGGTCGGCCCCGGCGGCCATTTCTTCGGCGCTGCCCACACCCAGGCCCGCTACAAGGACGCCTTCTACGCCCCCATCATCTCCGACTGGCGCAATTTCGAGACCTGGCAGCTGGCCGGCTCCCCCACCGCGCTCGAACGCGCCAACCGGCTCTGGAAGGAACGCCTCGCGGCTTACGAAAAACCGGCAATCGACCCCGCGATCGCCGAAGAAATCGACGCCTTCGTCACCCGCCGCACCGCCGAAGGCGGGGCGCCTACGGATTTTTGAGGGGGTCGGACCGTGCTCTTCATCGCTTGGGTGCATCGATGAACAAGCCCCCCCCTCCGTCACGGGCTGACGCCCGCGACACCTCCCCCCCACTGCGTGGGGTGGAGGATACGCCGTCACGTACCCACACCCCCATCCTCCACCCTGCGAAGCGGGGGGGAGGTGGCACGCGAAGCGTGACGGAGGGGGGGCCGCCGCCCCCAAAATCATGCAGCCGCCGCAAACCCGGCACGACCGAACGCGCGCGTGCTCTGCGCTGGCAAGAAAACAGCGCCGAAGGACTGCTCTGGCAGGAACTGAGAGGCCGCCAGCTCGCCGGCTTCCAGTTCACCCGCCAGTTCCCCATCGGCCCCTACTTCGCCGATTTCTGCTGCCGCAAATCAAAGCTCGTCGTCGAAGTCGACGGCTCCCAGCATGCCGATAGCGAGCATGACCGGCGCCGCGATCTCTTCATTCGTTCAGCAGGCTACGCGATCCTGCGCTTCTGGAACGGCGACGTCCTGAAACACCGCACCGCGGTCTGCGAAAGCATCCTCGCCACGTTGAGCGGGAACCTGCCGGCCGAGACGGACCATGGCGATCTGCGTTTTGCTGCGGGCCGACATGACTGAACTTCTCCGCCAGAAAGCCTCCCCTTCGTCGCGGGCTGACGCCCGCGACACCTCCCCCCCACTGCGTGGGGCGGAGGAGACGCCGTCGCGTACCCACCCCCCCATCCTCCACCCTGCGAAGCGGGGGGGAGGTGGCACGCGAAGCGTGACGGAGGGGGGGAACCGCCTCTCCACGACGCTGACGCCTGAGCGTGCTCCCTGCAGGCGTCCCGTTGCTGGCCCTTCAGTGGCCAAACCCACTTCCTTGCTCCACCAAACGGACTCAACCCCATGAAATCCCACTATCGCGCGATCGTCATTGGCGGCGGTGTCGTTGGCTGCTCGGTGCTCTATCATCTGGCCAAGGCCGGCTGGTCCGACGTGCTGCTGATCGAGCGCTCCGAACTCACCTCCGGCTCCTCCTGGCATGCCGCCGGCGGCTTCCATACGCTCAATGGCGACCCCAACGTGGCCAGGCTGCAGGCCTATACGGTCTCGCTCTACAAGGAGCTGGAGGAGATTTCCGGCCAGTCCTGCTCGCTGCATCTGACCGGCGGCGTCATGCTGGCCGACTCACCCGAGCGCATGGATTTCCTGCGGCTCGCCCACGCCAAGGGCCGCTATCTCGGCATGGAAACCGAACTCATCACCCCGTCCGAGGCCAAGGCCATGTTCCCGCTGATGGACGAGACGAAGTTCGTCGGCGCCATGTGGGACCCCGTCGAGGGCCATCTCGACCCCTCCGGCACCACCCACGCCTATGCCAAGGCTGCCCGCACGCTGGGTGCCGAGATCGTGCTCCGCAACCGCGTCACGGAGTTGACCCAGGAGCCCGACGGCACCTGGAACGTGGTCACCGAGCAGGGAACGGTGCAGGCCGAGCATGTCGTCAATTGCGGCGGGCTGTGGGCGCGCGAGGTGGGCCGCATGGTCGGGCTCGAACTGCCGCTGCTGGCCATGGAGCACATGTATCTGCTCACCGAGCCGATGCCGGCAGTCGAGGAATTCAACGCCAAGACCGGCCGCGAGATGGTCGGCGTGCTCGACTTCAAGGGCGAGATCTACACCCGCCAGGAGCGCAACGGCGTCCTTCTCGGCACTTATGAGAAGGCCTGCAAGCCCTGGTCGCCCGTCGACACGCCCTGGGATTTCGGCCACGATCTGCTGGCCCCCGACCTCGAACGCATCACGCCGTCGCTGGAAATCGGCTTCGAGCATTTCCCCGGCATCGCCAATGCCGGCATCAAGCAGGTGATCAACGGCCCCTTCACCTTCGCCCCTGACGGCAACCCGCTGGTCGGCCCGGTGCAGGGACTGACCAATTTCTGGTGCGCCTGCGCCGTCATGGCGGGTTTTTCGCAGGGCGGCGGCGTCGGGCTGGCGCTGTCGAACTGGATGGTCAACGGCGATCCGGGCTTCGACGTCTGGGGCATGGACGTGGCCCGCTTCGGCGAATGGGCGAGCCTGCGCTACACCAACGCCAAGGTGCGCGAGAACTATTCGCGCCGCTTTTCCATCCGCTTCCCCAACGAGGAACTACCCGCCGCCCGGCCCGCCCAGACGACCCCTCTCTACGACACCTTGCTTGCCCAAGGCGCGGTCATGGGCGACAGCTGGGGGCTGGAAACCCCGCTCTGGTTCGCGCCGAAGGGCACCGAGCCGAAGGACGTGGTCTCCTTCCACCGCTCCAACGACTTTGAGCATGTGGCTAGGGAAGTCCGCGTCACGCGCGAGCGTGTCGGCGTCACCGAGATCGCCAATTTCGCCAAATACGAGGTCTCGGGCCCCGGCGCGCATGGCTTCCTCGACCGGCTGATGACCAACCGCATGCCAAAACCCGGCCGCCTCGTGCTGACCCCGATGCTCAACGAGGCCGGCAAGCTGATCGGCGATTTCACGATTGCCAATCTGGGTGAAGACCGCTTCATGATCTGGGGCTCGTCGGCGGCCCAGAAATACCACATGCGCTGGTTCGAAAAGCACCTGCCAAAGGACGGCTCGGTCCGCCTCCACCGCTTCGACCAGACGCTGGTCGGCCTCTCCATCGCCGGCCCGAAGAGCCAGGCGCTCTTGGCCGAACTCTGCGACGAAGACGTCTCCACCCCCGCCTTCCGCTTCATGGATGTGCGCGAGATGGCGGTCGGCGGCGCCCCGGCCATCGTCAACCGCATCTCCTACACCGGCGATCTCGGCTACGAAATCTGGATGCAGCCAACCTATGAGCGGCTTGTCTATGCGGCGATCAAGGCGGCAGGTGAAAAACACGGCATCGTCGATTTCGGCATGCGCGCGCTGCTCTCCATGCGGCTCGAAAAGAACTTTCCCACCTGGTTCCGCGAGCTGCGGCCCATCTACGGCCCCTTCGAAGGCGCCATGGACCGTTTCGTCAAGCTGGAGAAGAACGACTTTGTCGGCCGCGAGGCGGCAGCGGCCGAACATGCCGACGGACCGAAACTGCGCCGCGTCTCCTTCATCGTCGACGCGCTCGATGCCGACGTGATGGGCGACGAGCCGATCTGGGCCCGCGTGGGCGACCGGAATTTCGGCACGGTGGAAAAGCCGCATGGCTACGGCGCGCCGAGATTTGGGGCGGATGGCACGGAGATCGCCCCCTCCTCCCCCCTTGCGGGAGAGGTGCCCGCGGAGGGGGGTGGTTCGGCTTCGCACGACTCCTCCCGCATCCGCGGCATCCGCGACGGCGACTGGGCGGTGATCGGTTGGGTGACCTCCGGCGGCTACGCCCATTGGGTGCAGAAATCCATGGCCCAGGGCTACGTCCCGGCCGAACTGGCGACGGACGAAAGCCAGGGCCTGTTCGAGATCGAGATCCTCGGCCAGCGCCGCCCCGCCCGCATCAATGTCGAGCCGCCCTTCGATCCCTCGGGCGAACGCATGCGGGCTTGATCGGGCTCATTAACAGGTTCACTGTCCCCTGACAGTCAGGGAGGACATCATGAACGAACACGCCAATGCCGAGCCGGCCGTCAATCTGGATGAGGCCGAGGCGCAGGTCGATCTGCCGGAGATCGGGTCGCGCGAGCGTTATGTCGCGCTGATGAAGGTGATCGAGAACCGCGTCACCGTGCGCGCCTTCGACCCCGAATTCGAGGTGCCGCGTGAGCATTTCGAGATGATCCTCGAGGCCGCCCGCCACGGGCCGTCCGGCGCCAATGCACAGCCCTGGCATTTCATCGTCGTCACCGATCCGGAGCTCAAGAAGGAAATCTCGGGCTACTTCGTCGAAGAGCAGCGCCGCCGCGCCAAGCTGAAAATGAAGTTTCCGACGCCCGATTACCGCGGGCTGGCGACCGCACCCGGCTTAATCGTCGTTGCCACGGATTTCCGCTGGGTCAGCGCCTTCCCCGTTCTAAAGGACGACGAGAGCGATCTGAACCGCATGTACAAGGAAAATGCCGAGCGCATCCTGCTGCAATCCGTCGCCGCCGCCACCATGTCGGCGCATCTGGCCGCCGCAGCCCTTGGCTACAATGTCTGGTGGGTGACCGCCATCGGCCAGGAAGCCGCGCAGGACGCCATGAAGCCGTTGCTCGGCATACCGGAAGAACTGTCGGTGCTCGACATCATGGCCTTCGGCCCGCCGGCCAAGAAACCCTACAAGCGCTGGCGCAAGTCGCTGTCCGACATCACCAGCTGGAACCGCTTCGACCCCGCCCACCACATGGACGACGCAGAGCTGGAGGACTGGATCCAGAACCGCCGCCACCGCGTGATGTACAAGGACGCCTCCAACGTCGATTGACCCTTCGGCTGGCGGCGGGCTGGCGCATTGCAACGTGCCGTGAGAGAAGGGACCCATGTCACTTGAAAACCGTTCGCCCCGACTTGCCGTCCTGATCGATGCCGACAACGCGTCGCCGAAGATCGCGGATGGCCTGTTCGAGGAGGTCGCCAAGCTCGGCGAAGCCAGCGTTCGCCGCATCTATGGCGACTTTTCCACCGCCCGTTCCAAGGGCTGGGCGGATCTTCTGGCCCGCCATGCCATCATTCCCCAGCAGCAATTCGCCTACACGACCGGCAAGAACGCCTCCGACATCACGCTGGTCATCGACGCGATGGATCTCTTGCACAGCGGCCGCTTCGACGGCTTCTGCCTGGTCTCCTCCGACAGCGACTTCACGCGCCTGGCCGCCCGTATCCGCGAGCAGGGTGTCGATGTCTACGGTTTCGGCGAGAAGAAGACGCCCGAAAGCTTCCGCCACGCCTGCCGCCGCTTCATCTACACCGAGAACCTGCTGCCTGGCGCTGCCGCCAACACGCAGGACGCGGCTGCCCCGACAAAATCGCTCGAACCGCCGAGCGCTGCCGTGCCCCTGCTCAACAAGATCCTCGAACAGGTCGAGACCGACGATGGCTGGGTAAGGCTTGGCATGGTGGGAACGCAGCTCGCCAATCTCGCGCCCGATTTCGACCCGCGCACCTATGGCTTCAGAAAGCTGAGCGACCTGGTGCGAAAGACCGATGCCTTCGAGATCGACCATCCTGAGGGCGAATCCCCCCGAATCCGGCGCAAGGAAACGGCGCGCCGGCGTGGCCCCAGGAAGTAGCGCGTCGAGCGCGGACGTCCCGATCAGAAATCGCTCAGTATCCGCCGGAGCTCGCCGCGAGTGTCGGCGGGCAGCGCCGCCGCGCAGACATACGGCAGGCCCTTGCGCCACGACGTCCAACCGACCGGATTCAGTTTCTCGGCTTCAGGGTGGAAACGCCTGAAAAGACTCCAGCTTCGGCAATCGAGCGCCGCCACATCCGCCCTGCCCTCGACCACCGCCAGCGCCGAATCCCGGTGGGACCCCGTCTCCACCGTCCCGGCAAGAATCGCCAGGCTCTCGCCCGCAGCCTCGATATCGCGCTGCAGCGCCAGGAAGCCCGACATGGAATCTGGCCCATTGTACGCCAGCCGCTTGCCGCGAAGAAGGTCGAGCGGCAGATCACCCTGAGGCTCAGCCTCCCCTCTGTGGGGATGGTCGATCCGCCCGGCGGATCGGGGTGGGGGTTCGACCGCGCGTCGCCCATCACGGCGCATCACGATCACGCTCGAATAGAGCGTCCCCTTGCCGCCTTCGACATCCGAATAGTCCGGCTGGCCGACGACTTCGACCAGGCCGGCGAGGTCGGAAGTCTCAAGCGGGCCCCAGCAGGTCTGGGCGAAAAGCATTTTCGGGTGTCGCCACAGCGTGAAGAGATCGAGCCCGTCTGGTGGCAGCGAGGCGGGATCGGGCGCGATCACCCTGCCCTGCCCGTCCCGGATCCCGTCCGGCACCGGCGGCATGTCTGCGTTGCGCCGGGCGAGCCTCTCCGGCGCGCTGATACCGGCCGCGCGCAGCCGGTCGCGGATGTCCGCCCACTGGGCGTCAGTCTCCGAGCGCCTTTCCGGCCAGTCATACATCGGCAATGCGGCAATGAAACTGCTCATGACGCCTTATGCGGACCGCGCCGGGCATGTGGCAAGCCGCGTCACTCCTTCGGCGGCTTGGCCGGGACGGGCGCCGTGCCGGCACCGTGGACGGATCGAGCGCGCACCCTGGGGCGAAAGGCCCGGCCAAGCTCCGGCTCGCGCCGCAGCACCGGGTGCGTCACCGGCTCTTTCGACCGGAAGGCGTAATCGCGCAGGAGCGCCCAGTAGCCGGCATAGGCATAGCCACCATTGAGCTTCAGCCATTCCGACCTCCGCGCCCTGAACTGGGCTGGCAGATCGTACCACGCCACGTTCGGCATCTTGTGATGCACGAGATGCAGATTGTTGTTGAGGAAAAGCAGCGACAGCGGCGAGCGCTCCACGATGATGGTGCGCCCGTCCGGCCGCTCCGACCATTGGTGTTCAGCGAAGGTGCGGACCGCGATCAGGGACTGCCCCAGATAGGCCGGCACCAGGATATAGAGCCATAACGGCATGTCGAACAGCACGAGGATGACCGGCAGCACCACAGCCAGCCCACCAAGATGGTTGAGCCAGGCGCGCAGCACCTGCCGGTCGCCTGTCCGGATCAAGCGCACTTCCCCCGCCAGAAAGCCCGCATTGGCCAGAAGTGGCCCGATCGCCAGTCGGCCGAGCATGGTGTTGTTGACCCGCAGCAGCAGCTGCAGCCAGTTGGGCAGCGCGCGGTATTGCCAGAGCGCCCGATAGTAGCTCTCGGGATCGTCGAACGGGTCGGTCAGACGCTCGTCGGCATGGTGACGCAGATGCAGCGTCTTGAAGCGGCGATAGGGCCAGACAAGGCCGATGGGGAGCGCGACGAGCAGCTCGTTGAGCGCGGCATTGCGGGTCGGGTGGCCATGGCTCGCCTCGTGCATCAGCGAGGAGTGCCAGGCCACCATCAGCGTCACTATCGCCAGCGCGGTCATCGGATAGGCCGGCCAGAGCCAGATACCGGCCGCAAGCCAGCTGCCATAGCATGCCGCGATCACCCCGATCGTCGGCCATTCCAATGTGGGCGCGCGTCGCCGCGTGCTGGTCCTGATTGTCATCTCCGTGCTCGCCCCCGAACCCTGATTCCTGACAACCCAGTGTCAGGGGCGGCAGCACGGCTTTCAACGCGACAATGTGCTGGAAATGTTTATACTGAAACTCAAGAACGACAGCTGTTTACCAAAGTCACCAACCACGGCCCATGGACAAGCGCGATCTCTCCGATCTCTTCCGCGAGCGGCTGAAGACCATCCTCGTGCGCTCCGGCCAGAACCAGTCATCCTTCGCAGCCGGTGTCGGCATCGACCGCTCGGCCCTGTCGCAACTGCTGTCTGGCGCCAGCACGCGTCTGCCCCGCGCCGAAACGCTGCTGTCCATCGCAGAAAGCCACCGGGTTTCGCTCGACTGGCTTTTGGGGCTGTCGCAGGATGAGGGCTTGAGCGCCGAAATCCGCCGCACCATGGAACTGGAGGAAGGCTCCGGCGTCGCCGGCAGCACGCTTCTGGCCCAGTGGCACGCGGAGGCCGCGGGCACCAAGATCCGCTACGTGCCGGCCGGCATCCCCGATCTCCTGCGCACCGGCGAGGTGATCGAATACGAGGCCGGCATCACCAACCGCGACCGCGAGACCGAACTCGACGAGACCCGGTTCCGCATCGACTACAACCGCCGGCCCGAGACCGACATGGAGGTCTGCCTGCCCGTCCACACGCTGGAGATCTTCGCCAGGGGCAACGGCGTCTGGTCGGGACTGCCCGAGGCCGCGCGCCGGCGCCAGCTCGAGCATATGGCCCGCCTGCTGGACGACCTCTACCCTTCGTTCCGGCTCTACCTCTATGACGGGCGCGCGCGCTACTCGATTCCCTACACGATCTTCGGCCAGATCCGGGCGGCCATCTATGTCGGCGAGATGTATCTGGTCCTCAACGCCACCGAACCGGTGCGCACGCTGACCCGCCATTTCGACAATCTGATCCGCGCCGCCGTCGTCAATGCGCACGAGGCCGCCGCACATGCGCGCATGTTGGCCGACACGATGCCGCACACTGCCGATTGACGCTCCCACATCCCGCCTCTATCTGCGTCTCGGACCTCTTGCGAAAGACCGTGCCATGTTGAACCCGCTCGCCGATCTGCTTGCCGAGAAGGGCGTACTTCTGGCCGACGGGGCAACGGGCACCACGCTCTTTTCCATGGGGCTGGAAGCGGGTGATGCGCCCGAGCTGTGGAACGTCGAGCATCCCGAGCGCATCGTGGCCCTGCATCAGGGCTTCGTCGACGCCGGCGCCGACATCATCCTCACCAATTCCTTCGGCGGTACGCGCCACCGTCTGAAGCTGCATAACGCCCAGGACCGCGTTCACGAGCTTAACCGCGCCGCGGCCGAGATCGCACGCGGCGTGGCCGACGCCGCCGACCGGACAATCGTGGTGGCCGGTTCCGTCGGCCCGACGGGCGAGCTTCTGCAGCCGCTCGGCGCCATGACCTATGATGAGGCGGTGGAATCCTTCCGCGAGCAGATCGAGGGCCTGAAGGCGGGCGGCGCCGATGTCGCCTGGATCGAGACCATGTCGGCGCCGGACGAGATCCGTGCCGCCGCCGAAGCAGCCATCGCCGTCGGCCTTCCCTATGTCTATACCGGCTCTTTCGACACGGCCGGCCGCACCATGATGGGGCTCTCGCCCGCCGACATCCACGGCGTTGCCGATGCACTGCCGCAGCCGCCGCTCGCCGTCGGCGCCAACTGCGGCGTCGGCGCATCCGACATCCTGGCTTCCCTTCTCGACATGGCCGAGGCGCGACCCGACGCGGTCATGGTCGTGAAGGGCAATTGCGGCATTCCCGAATTTCGCGGCACCGAGATCCACTATTCCGGCACGCCGGAACTGATGGCCGACTATGTCCGGCTCGCGGTCGATGCGGGCGCCCGCATCATCGGCGGCTGCTGCGGTACCACCTGCCGGCACCTGGCGGCCATGCGCTCGGCCCTCGATGCGCATGAGCCGGCACAGCGCCCCGCCCTTGACGATATCGTCAGCCGCATCGGGCCGTTGCGCAACAAGCAGGCCTTCCAGAGCGGGGGCGATGGCACCCGCGAGGCGAGGCGCGCGCGACGCGCGCGTTAGTTGTTTCGGTGGGGAACCCACCGCGCGCCCGCGGGTTATCAGAGGCGGCGGACCAAGAGCCGGCACGGGAAGCCTTGTGCGACCCGCCCGAGTTTAGGACCGCCTGGCAGGCCCGGGCACTCCAGCGCGATCCCAACGGCCCGGGTCTGCCTGCCTCACCAACCCAGGGGACTCCCTTTTGACCGATCAGAACGGCAAGACCGATATAGCGAAGCTGTCCGCCGTGGCCGACCGTATCGCCAACGACCTCATGGAAACCGAGGAATGGGGCAAGCCCTCCTCCCTGTCGCCCAAGATGCAGGGCATCGACACACACCAGTTCGGCATCGCCATCCACACCGCCGAAGGTGACACCGTCACCGCCGGCAAGGCGGATGCGCCCTTCACCATCCAGTCGATCTCCAAGGTCTTCTCCCTGACCCTCGCGCTCGAGATGTTCAGCGGCAAGGTCTGGGAGCGCGTCGGCAAGGAGCCTTCCGGCGACCCCTACAATTCCATCGTCGACCTGGAGCGCCACGAAGGCATCCCCCGCAATCCCTTCATCAATCCCGGCGCGCTGGTCATCAATGATCTCCTCCACAAGGCCGAACGCGACGATGGCGGCAAGACCAATGTGCGCGACCTCCTCAACTCGCTGCTCGACGGCGAGGAAGTTGGCATCGACGATGAAGTTGCGCAGTCGGAAGGCGGCTCGAACTTCGCCAACCGCGCGATGGCCAACCTCTCCAAGCATTTCGACAATTTCGAGAACGACGTCGAAGCCGTGTTGAAGGACTATGTCGACCAGTGCGCCATCACCATGTCCTCCCGCCAGCTCGCGCGTGCGGGCCGTTATCTCATGGTTGAACGCGCCGATTCCGACGACGAGGCCGCCAAGCGCCGTGCGCGACGCGTCCGGCGCATCAACGCGCTCATGCTGACCTGCGGGCAATATGACGGCTCGGGCGAATTCGCCTATCGCGTCGGCCTGCCTGCCAAGAGCGGTGTCGGCGGCGGCATCCTCGCCGTCGTCCCGAACACGGCCTCAGTCTGCGTGTGGGCGCCGGGTCTCGACGATTACGGCAACTCGCTGCTCGGCACCGAGGCGCTGGCGCGTCTGTCGGAAGAGATGGACTGGTCGGTCTTCGGCGCGCGGTCGCACTAGGGCGTCGCGCCCGGCTCAGTCCACAAGGCGCGCTTTCGTCCATCCGGCCAGCTCGCCGGCAAGCATCCCGATGTCGCGCTGCACGTTCGAAAAGCGCTCGATCTTCTCCAGCGTGTCCAGATCCATGTAGAGTCCGCGATTGATCTCGATCTGCAGGCTGTGCCGGCCTTGCCGCGGCCGCCCGTGGCGCTCCACGATATAGGCGCCCTGATAGGGATCGTTGATGGCGACCGAATAGCCCATGGCCTCCAGCCGTTCCGCCACGAAACGCGTGAAGGCCGGCTCGCAGCTCTTTCCTTGAAGGTCGCCGAGAACGAAATCGGCGCGTTCGCGGCCGGGATCGGGCGTCATGGCATCGCCCACCGGCCGCATCGAATGCCAGTTGACGTGCCACACAGCGCCGCCTTCGCCCTGTGCTGTCGCGATCGCGGCCTCCAGCGCGGCATGGTAGGGTCGCCAGCAACCGTCCAGGCGCCGCTGCACCTCCTCCACCGTCAGGGGCCGGTCATAGATATGGGCATCGTCATGCATCCGCCGGAAGATCAGGCCGGTGCCCTGCTTGGAATGACGCGTGGGTGAGAGCGGATCCGGCCAGACCGCCTCCAGCATCTCCTCGTCGATATCGTCGGACGCCCGGTTGGGGTCGATATAGGCACGCGGGAAGTTGGCCGAGATCGTCGTCACGCCGTGGCTCTGCGCGTCCTCGATCAGCAGGTCGACGAAGCGATCCTCATATTCGCGCAGCAACCTCAGGCTGATGATCGAACTGAAATCCTCCGGATAGTAGCGTCCGCTGTGCGGGGAATCGAAGACAAGCGGCACACCGCCTGCGCCCTTGGCGACATTGACGGGTTCTGCTCCTTCCCGCTCTGCGAGTTCGACGAGTGCTGCGCGCGCCGCGCGGTCGGTATTCTCGGACATGCTTCCCCTTGCCTTGAAAGGCAAACGCCGATTGCCGCGGCGGGTTCCCCATCCCGCGGGCCTAGCCGGCGATGGCCTTGCGAAAGGCGCGCATGAGAAAGGCCTGGAACGGCGCGCCATAGCGATAGGCGCGGTGCGGACAGGCATGTCGCGCCAGGCAGCCGCCCTCCATGCACCCCCGCCCCCTGGACGAAGCGATATGGGCCCCGCACGCCCCGTGGTCGAACCGGTCTCCGAATGCGCCTGCTGGACAGGCATTCAGGCAGGGTTTTCCGACACATAGCTCGCAGAGATGAATCGGTTTCTGCGCCTCTTGGTTCATCTCCTCGGCCGCCAGCGCCCGATCGAACAGCAAGGCGCCCCGATACGCATGCCAGAGACCAAATTCGGGATGCATCAGGATGCCGAGAGGCGACGGTTTGATCCCTTCCGCCCGCATCGCCCATTGCTGGAAGGGAGCGAAGGGTTTGTCGTTCGGCATGATTACGTGCGCGCCGCACGTCTCGGCGACCGCCTCCAGCACCAGCCGCGACCAAGCGTCAAGCGGGTCGGCGAGTGCCGCCGGCTGGGTGGCCGCCCAACGCTGAAAATGCGGCCAGAAGCCGTCTCCGGCATTGCCGACAAGCAGGACCGACCTTGCGGCGCGTCCGCCCGGTCCTTGGACGAAAGGTTCGTCGGGTCCGAAATCGATGCCGCCGCGCAGGCGGAGTCCGTGCTTCGCCAACGCCGTCCGGATCGCCCCTGGCGAGCCGTCTTGAACCATCACTTGCTCTGGTCCGGATCCCGGAATGCCGAGCGCCAGACTTCCTTGTGAATGATATCGGCCACTTTAGCCCGGCCGTTTGCGGGCCCTTTTCAGGTGAAGGCGTCGGGCATGGACTCCTTCTTCTTGGCCATGAAGTCGCGCAACCCGTCGTGAATGCCTGGATCGAGATCCGGTGCCTCGTAGGTTTCGAGCCATTTGCGCGCCAGCAGATTGGCGCGCTCCTCGGCGCGCTTTTCGCCTTCCGCCTGCCATTGCTCAAAGGAATTGTTGTCGGCGATCGAGGAACGATAGAAGGCTGTCTGGAAATTCGCCTGCGTATGATTGCAGCCGAGATAGTGGCTGCCCGGCCCGACTTCCGCGATGGCGTCCATCGCCTGGCCGTTCTCCGACAGGTCGACGCCCTCGGCCATCTTCTGCTGCATGCCGAGCTGGTCGATGTCCATCATGAACTTCTCGTAGCAGGCCGACAGGCCGCCCTCGAGCCAGCCGGCGGCATGCAGAACGAAGTTCGTGCCGGCGAGCACCGTCGTGTTGAGCGTGTTGGCGCTCTCATAGGCCGCCTGCGCATCGGGAATCTTCGAGGCGCAGAGCGAGCCGCCGGTGCGGAAAGGCAGGTTCAGCCGTCGCGCCAGCTGCGCGGCCCCGAAGGAGACCAGCGAAGGCTCCGGTGTACCGAAGGTCGGCGCTCCCGATTGCATCGAGATCGAGGAGGCGAAGGTGCCGAAGACCACGGGCGCGCCGGGCCGCACGAGCTGCGTGAAGGCCGCCCCCGCGAGCACCTCCGCCAGCACCTGCGTCAGCGTGCCGGCGACCGTGACCGGGCTCATCGCGCCCGCCAGGATGAAGGGCGTGATGATGGTTGCCTGGTTGGCGCGCGCATAGACCTTCGCCGCCCCCAGCATGGTCTCGTCGAAGACCATCGGCGAATTCGCGTTGATCAGGTTGACGACGACCGCATTGTTGTCGACGAACTCCTTGCCGAACAGGATTCGGCACATCTCCACGGTGTCCTCGGCGCGCTCCGGCGCCGTCACGGATCCCATGAACGGCTTGTCGGAATAGCGCATGTGGGAAAACACCATGTCGAGATGGCGCTTGTTCACCGGCACATCCACCGGCTCGCACACCGTGCCGCCCGAATGGTGGATCGAGGGCGCCATGTAGGCGAGCTTCACGAAATTGCGGAAATCCTCCAGCGTCGCATAGCGGCGGTTGCCGTCGAGATCGCGCACGAAGGGCGGGCCGTAGACCGGCACGAAGACCGTGTTGTCGCCGCCGATCTCGACCGACCTGGCGGGATTGCGCGCATGCTGCGTGAACTGGGCCGGCGCTGACTTGAGCAATTCGCGGCACAGCCCTTTCGGGAAATGCACTCGCTCGCCCTTGATGTCGGCTCCCGCCTCCTTCCACAGCTCGAGCGCTTCGGCATCGTCGCGGAACTCGATCCCGATTTCCTCCAGAACGCGGTCGGCATTGGCCTCGATCAGCGAAATGCCTTCCTCGTCGAGAACTTCATAAGGCTTGATCAGCCGTCGGATATAGGTCAGCGACTGGCCTGGGCCGCCGCCGCCGCGCGCGGCGCGCCGTGCGGCCGCTCCACCGGCCGATCCGCGTCCGCGTCGGGCTCCGCCCGCATCCTGTTCGGGTGACGTTCTGTCGTCCATGGCGCTCAATTCCCTGAATCGTTTTGGCCCGCCTGGCCGGGTCGTCGGCGGATCGTAGCCGACAGCCTTGCGCGAAACGGCCCGCCAACGCCAGCACGTGTCGCAAAATCGACACGGAAACAAGGTCGTATGCGCCGGTCGTTTTCGTTTTGTCCGGCGTCGCATTCCGGCTATGGCGCAATCGGGCGCCAGACTATGAATTGCTGTCCAACGCCGCTTCGCGGACATCAGGAGCCTGCAATGTCTGATGATGAAATCGTCCTCTCCGAACTCGCCGACGACGATCTCGTGCAGCAGATGCACGACGACCTTTATGACGGGTTGAAGGAGGAGATCGAGGAAGGCACGCGCATTCTGCTCGATCGCGGCTGGACGCCTTACGACGTTTTGACAAAGGCACTGGTCGAAGGCATGCGCATCGTGGGCGAGGATTTCCGCGACGGCATCCTGTTCGTGCCCGAGGTGCTTCTGTCAGCCAATGCGATGAAGGCGGGCATGTTCATCCTGCGGCCGCTGCTGATCGAGACCGGCGCGCCCAAACAGGGCAAGATGGTCATCGGCACCGTCAAGGGTGACATTCACGACATCGGCAAGAACCTTGTCGGCATGATGATGGAAGGCGCGGGATTCGACGTCATCGATCTCGGCATCAACAATCCGGTCGAGAACTATCTGGCGGCGATCGAGGAGCACAAGCCGGATATTATCGGTATGTCGGCGCTCCTGACCACCACCATGCCCTACATGAAGGTCGTCATCGATACGATGAAGGAAAAGGGCATCCGCGACGACTATGTCGTGCTGGTCGGCGGAGCACCCCTCAACGAGGAATTCGGCCGGGCCGTCGGAGCGGATGCCTACTGCCGCGACGCGGCAGTAGCAGTGGAAACCGCGCAGGAATACATGAAGCGCAAGCACAATGTGCGCGGCGCCGCGTCCTAGCGGCAGGCCACGTCGTGGTTACTGAGCGGACCGTGCGACGTTGCGCCCAGCCTGCTGCGTCGCGTCGACGGTCTGGGCGGTGTCCTGGCCAACGCCGCGGATCGTGTTGGCGCAACCGGCCGCGAAGCCGACCATGGCAAGGATTACGACAACGCGTGTCAATGAAGTGAGCATGGCAACTTCTCCTGGTGCGCCGGAACAAGCCGGCAGGGCGATTGACTGTGACGCAGGTTAAACGCGCCAATCACGAAAAAGTTCTTGTCATCGGGTGCGGAATGCTCGCCCGGGAGATATTGGCGATCAGGGACGGCTTGCGTCTGGATCACCTCGAACTCACCTGCCTGCCGGCCGACCTTCATTTCCACCCTGAGCGCATCGCCCCCGCCATGGATGAGGCCATCGTCCGCGCGCGCGCCGAGGGCTACACGAACATCCGCGTCGGCTATGCTGATTGCGGCACCGGTGGCATGCTGGACAAGGTGTGCGAGAAGCACGGGGTCGAACGGATGGCCGGGCCGCACTGCTTCGCCTTCTACCAGGGGATGGACCGCTTCGAGGCCCTGGCCGACGGCGACATGAGGGCCTTCTACATGACCGATTTCCTGTGCCGCCACTTCGAGGCCTTCTTCATCCGTCCGCTCGGTCTCGACCGACACCCGGAGCTCGCCGTCGACTATTTCGGCAATTACGAGAAGCTGGTCTATCTGGCCCAGACCGACGAGCCCGCGCTCGACCGTGTGGCCGAGGACGCCGCGGCCATGCTCGGCCTCGTTTATGAGCGCCGGGCCACGGGCTATGGCGACCTTGCCACCGCGCTGGCCGCGACGCGCCCGCAGCCCTGAGACGATCGGGCGCGGCAGGCCGCCGAACTTTTGTCGACTTCTGGGCGTTCACCTCCGCACTCCCTGCGGACCGCCGAAAATTTTGTTGATTTTCACGTTCGTCTAACAGCATGCAATGTAATTTGACGAACATGGATCAGAAGCTGCCCACCCTTTACGACCAGCAGGTGCCGCCTCCGCGCCGCCTGTCGGTTATCTTTCGGCAGCTTTCCGCACGGGATGAAGCAAGCATCAGCATCGGCGAGATTCGCGATGCGCTGGGCGACCGCAGCTTTGCGGCGCTGCTGCTCCTCTTTGCGGCACTTAACCTGCTGCCCCTGCCGATCGGCTCGACCCTCATTCTCGGTCCCCCGATGGTGCTCGTGGCTCTTCAGATGGCGCTCGGTTACGAAGCGCCCTGGCTACCGCGATGGCTGACCTCCCGGGGCATTTCAACCCAGCGCTTCGGCAAGGCCGCAAAACGGCTGATTCCCCTGCTCGAATGGCTGGAGCGCTTCGTGCGCCCTCGTTCCTGGCCCTTTGCTCCTGGCACCGCCGACCGGCCGATCGGCCTGATCGCCCTTGTCATGGCGATTGCCGTGACGCTGCCCATCCCGCTCGGCAACTGGCTTCCCTCCCTGTCGGTCGCCGTGATCGGCCTGGCGCTAGGCGAGCGTGACGGTCTTTGCCTGGCGGCCGGCTGCGGCATCGCGGTCGTGGCGCTTGCCATCATCGGCGCGGTGGTGGGCGCGGGAACGGTTTTGGCCGGCATGGTCTTCGGCTGAAGCCTGCCGCGCGCCGCGTCGCTTTTGAATTGCCGCGCGTCGTGCCCCAACAAGCGGGGCGGTGGCCCATAGGGCAATTGTCGGCACGTGCTTTTCACAGGTGCTTTGCCATGGCCGACCTCACCATAGTCTACTGGCGCGACATCCCCGCGCAGGTCATCGTCCGCAAGGGCCGGGCGAGCGCCAAGCGTGAACTGCCCAAGCGCTTCATCGAGGCCATCGACATGTGCGCCATGCGCGTCGGCGCCCGCGATTCAGATGCCTATCTCGCCGAATGGCGCCGAGGCGACGCGCTGCCGGTATCCGACGATCTCGAAGCCGAGGCGGACCGCGCCATGAGCGCCATCGACGCCGAATATGACCGCGACCGTCTCGTTGCCCTGGTCCAGGCGGATGGTCGCCTCGATGGCTGAACGGCCGGCCGGCCGCGCGCCGATATTCACTGAACTTTCCCGCCAGCCGGGCACTCACCCTTCCCCATGGAGCAACGCCACATGACCCGCACCATCGTCGCCTCGGCCCGCAAGGAGGTCGTCATCGGCTTCGATCAGCCCTTCCGCGTCATCGGCGAGCGCATCAACCCGACCGGCCGCAAGAAGCTCGCCGCCGAGATGGTGGAAGGCAATTTCGACACCGTGCGCCGCGATGCGCTGGAACAGGTGGCCGCCGGCGCCGACATTCTCGACGTCAACGCCGGTGTGACCGCCGTCGATCCCAACGCCACCGAACCCGCGCTGCTGGTTCAGACCATCGAGATCGTGCAGGGCCTGGTCGACGTGCCGCTGTCGATCGATTCCTCCGTCTCCGCCGCCATCGAGGCCGCACTCAGGGTCGCGCGCGGCCGTCCGCTGGTCAATTCCGTCACCGGCGAGGAGGAAAAGCTCGAGGCCATCCTGCCCCTGATCAAGAAATACGACGTGCCCGTGGTCGCCATCTCCAACGATGAGACCGGCATTTCCATGGACCCCGACATACGCTTCGCCGTCGCCAAGAAGATCGTCGAACGCGCCATGGATTACGGCATCAAGCCGCATGACATCGTCGTCGACCCGCTCGTCATGCCGATCGGCGCGCTCGGCGATGCCGGCCGCCAGGTTTTCGCCCTGCTCCATCGGCTCCGCAACGAATTGAAGGTCAACACCACCTGCGGGCTGTCGAACATCTCCTTCGGCCTGCCGCACCGCCACGCCATCAACGCGGCCTTCATCCCCATGGTCATCGGCGCCGGCATGACGTCGGCCATCATGAACCCCTGCCGCCCGCAGGAGATGGAAATGGTGCGCGGGGCCAACGTGCTTGCCGGCATGGACCGCGACTGCATGAACTGGATCCGCTCCTACAAGGACCACAAACCCGCCGAAGGCGGCGCCTCGCCTGCCGCGGCAGCCCCGGCCGGCGGCGATGC
>NZ_WVVV01000011.1 GCF_012911015.1 Chelativorans sp. ZYF759
CCGGCGCCCAGAGCCGCCCGCGAACCGGCCGAGCCGGTCGCAGGCCGCCCCGGCCCGCGCCGCTCCGGCCCCGAACCGCAACCGGCGGAGTAAGAGACATGCCACGCAAGGACACGCTCCTCTATCTCGACGGCGTCTCGGTCTCCTTCGACGGTTTCCGTGCCATCAACAACCTCTCGCTGGTGCTGCTGAAAGGCGAGATGCGCGCCATCATCGGGCCGAACGGCGCCGGCAAGACGACCATGATGGACATCATCACCGGCAAGACGCGGCCCGACACGGGCGAGGTCTATTTCGACGGTACGATCGATCTCACCCAGCATGACGAGGCCGACATCGCCATCATGGGCATCGGGCGCAAGTTCCAGAAGCCGACCGTGTTCGAAAGCCACACGGTCGAAGACAACATCCTGATGTCGCTGAAGGGCCCGCGCACCATCCTGCCGAACCTCTTTTGGAAGGAGACGACGGAGGCGCGGAGACGCATCGACGAGGTGCTGCAGCGCATCCGGCTCGCCCACCGCCGCGCCGACCTCGCCGCCAATCTCAGCCACGGCCAGAAGCAGTGGCTGGAGATCGGCATGCTGCTCGCCCAGGACCCGAAGCTGCTCCTGGTCGACGAACCGGTGGCCGGCATGACCGATGCCGAGACCGAGGAAACGGCGATCCTGCTCAAGGACATCGCACGCACGCACTCCGTCATCGTCGTCGAGCACGACATGCATTTCGTGCGCGAGCTCGGCGTCAAGGTCACCTGCCTGCACGAAGGTTCGGTCCTGTCGGAAGGCTCGCTCGACCATGTCTCGAGCGACCAGCGCGTGATCGAAGTCTATCTGGGGAGATGAGCTTGCGCAGCGTCAAGGCATCCGATCCCGATATCGGCCAGACTGCCTCGGAGAGCGGACTGTACCGGGTTGTGGAGAATGATGTGCCGACAAGACGCAGCGTGCTGCTTGGACTTGGCGCGGCAGGCGGCGCGGTCGCGCTCGGCGCCGGCGGCGTCGCCAGCGCCTACTGGAACGACATCTCGCAGATCCGCCAGACCCTTGCCGCAAAGCCGAGCACGGTCATCGAGACACGCCACGGCGCGCTGGAATATGCGCAAGCCGGCGAGGGGCCGCCGGTCCTCATGATCCACGGCACTGGCGGCGGTTTCGACCAGGGGCTGCTGTTTGCCCACCGGCTGGTGGATGCCGGCTACCGCGTCATCGCGCCGTCGCGCTTCGGCTATCTGCGCTCGGCCTTTCCCGACGATCCTTCTTCCGAGAACCAGGCGGATGCGCTGGTGGACCTGCTCGATCATCTGGGCATCGAGCGGATTGCAATTGCCGGCGGGTCGGCAGGCGCGCTGCCGGCGATGGCCTTCGCCATCCGCCACCCCCACCGCACGTCCGCGCTGATCCCCATCGTGCCGGCGGCTTACGCGCCGGGTCGGCCGCCGGCCCGCCCGTGGAGCGCGACGCAGACATGGGTCGCGGAAAACGTTTTGGCGTCCGACTTCCTGTTCTGGGCCGGCGTCACGGCCATGCGCGACACGATGATCCGCACGCTGCTTGCCACCGATCCGGCGCTGGTCGCCGCCGCCTCGCCCGCCGAACGGGACCGTGTTTCGGAAATCCTGCGCGGCATCCTGCCCGTCAGCGCGCGGGCGCGCGGGCTCCTGAACGACGCAAGGCTGGCCGGTAATCCCGCACCCATGGACCTTGCCGCCATTACGGCGCCGACACTCGCCATCTCGCTCGAGGATGACGCCTTTCTCACCGCCGACGCGGCCCGCCACATCGCCGAGACCGTGCCCGGATCGCGGCTGATCGTCTATCCGGATGGCGGCCATGTCTGGGCCGGGCGCGACGCACAGATGTTTTCCGCCATCGACACTTTCCTGCAAGAGATCGGGTATTCGCGCTGATGCTGACCATCGACAATGTGCGACTTCACTACGGTGCCGCCGAGGCGCTTCGCGGCGTCTCGATGACGGCCGCTTCGGGCAAGATCACCTGCGTGCTGGGGCGCAACGGCGTCGGCAAGACCAGCCTGATGCGGGCCATAGTCGGCCACCACAAGCTTTCATCCGGTTCGATTTCCTTAGAGGGGAAAACGCTCGACCGTAGCGCGCCGTCAGAGCGCGCGCGGTCGGGCATCGCTTTTGTGCCGCAGGGGCGCGAGATCTTTCCGCTGCTCACCGTGCGCGAGAACCTGGAAACCGGCTATGCCGGCCTCAAGCGCGCCGATCGCAACGTGCCCGACCATGTCTTCGAGCTCTTTCCGGTGCTCAAGGACATGCTGGGCAGGCGCGGCGGCGATCTGTCGGGCGGCCAGCAGCAGCAACTCGCCATCGGCCGGGCGCTGGTCATGCGGCCGAAGCTGCTGGTCCTCGACGAGCCGACGGAAGGCATCCAGCCTTCCATCATCAAGGATATCGGCCGCGCCATCCGCTTCCTGCGCGACCAGGCCGGCATCGCCGTGTTGCTTGTCGAACAATATCTCGATTTCTGCCGGGAACTCGCCGACGAGGTGCATATCATGGAGCGCGGCCGCATCGTGCATTCCGGGCCGGCCGAAAGCCTCGACCGGCCGGAAGTCAGGGCGCACCTGACCGTGTGAGGGCGCTCAGCGCGCCGCCGTCACCATGATCTCGACCAGGATCTTCGGATCGGCGAGCTTGGCCTCGACGGTGGCCCGCACCGGCAGGTTGTCCTTGTCGGACCATTCCGACCAGGCCGCGTTGAAGGCGGAAAAGTCGTTGATGTCCTTGAGCCAGACATTGGCGGTCAGAAGCTTCGACTTGTCGGTGCCGGCCTTGGCCAGATAGCTGTCGATCTCGGCCAGGATCTGGCGCGTCTGGCCCCCAACGTCGGCCGAGAGGTCGCTGGCGACATAGCCTGCCGTGTAGGCGGTGGTGTCGGTGACGACCAGCTTGGAGAAATTGGGCCCCTGGTCGAAGCGCTGAATGCTCATCTGTCTTTCCTTCTGACTGTTCCGTTCCCGTTGCCGGGCGCGCGCCACGCTATTGGCTGCGCCGTCGGGTGGCAATGCGGCGACCTCATTTGACCGATGGCGGGTCCTCGGGACGTGGGCGCACCACATGGCCCGAAACGCCCTGGCCGGCCGTCGCCGCAAGCGCGAGGAAAGGCACCACGGAAATGGCTGTGATGAAGCCGACGGTGAAGAACGCCCAGGAAAAGGCCGAAAGCCCCAACGTCTCGCCCGTGAAGACGCCATGCGCCTCGAGCAGAAGGCCCGCCACGGCGACACCGATGGCCACCGAAATCTGCTGCGTGACCGCCGACAGGGCCGTCGTCTGGCTGGCGTCGCGATGATCGATCTCGGCGAAGACAAGCGCATTGGCGGAGGTGAAGAAGAGCGAGCGCATGAGGCCCGAGCCCACCAGCACGACGAGGATCACCGCATAGGGCGTGTCAGGCGCGAAGAAGCCGTGGAACCCGATGAGCAGCGCCGACATCAGCGTGGTGACCACGAGCACGCTGCGGAAGCCGGCAAGGCGCAAGGTACGCTGCGCCAGGAACTTCATCCCGATGGCGCCGAAAGCGCTGACGAAGGTGAGCATGCCCGACTGGAAGGGGGACAGACCGAACCCGATCTGGAACATCAGCGGCAAAAGGAAGGGCACCGCGCCCGAGCCGATGCGAAACAGCGCATTGCCAAGGATCGCGACCTTCAGCACCGGATTGGCCAGCAGCCTGAGATCGAGCAGCGGGGCAGCGGCCCGGCGGGCATGGCGCAGATAGGCGATTGCCGCCACGATGCCGATCAGGAGCGTCGCCCCGCCGACTGCCGGCGGCAGCGCGGGCATCGACACGACGGAGAGGCCGAACACCACGCCCGATGCCGCAAGCGCGGCCAGCACGAAACCCTTGCTATCGATGCGCCCGGGTGGCGGGCTTTCGATCTCGGGCAGCACCCTTCCGGCCAGCCAGATGCCTGCAAGCCCGATCGGCACGTTGATGAGGAAGATCCAGTGCCAGGAGATGAAGGTGGTGATGAAGCCGCCGACGGGCGGGCCGACGAGCGGTCCGATCAGCGCAGGCACGGTCAGCCAGGCCATGGCGCCGACAAGATCGTTCTTGGCTGTTGCCCTGACCAGCACGAGGCGCGCGACCGGCACCATCATCGCCCCGCCCATGCCCTGCACGAAGCGCGACAGCACGAATTCCAGCAGGCTGTTCGACATGGCGCAGAAGATCGAGCCGACCACGAACACGCCCAGCGCGAAGCGGAACACGCGCTTGGCGCCGAAGCGGTCGGCCATCCAGCCCGAGACGGGGATGAAGATGGCCAGCGCCACGAAATAGGTGGTCAGCGCCAGCTTGAGCGTGATCGGGCTCGTGCCGATATCCGCCGCGATCGCCGGTAGCGCGGTCGAGATGACGGTCGCGTCCATGTTCTCCATGAACAGCGCCACCGCCAGGATGAGCGGCATGGTGCGGTTCAAGGGACGTGTCGGTTCGTGTCGGAGAGGCGGAACATTCGGGAGGCTGACATGGGCGCCCAACTAGCATGCTGCTTCAACCGGCTCAATCTGCCACGCGCGGCTAAGCTTCCCTCGCCTTGCGTCACCTTCGCGTGAAGGCCTTGCCGCGGGCGGCGGTCGCGCCAGTTGGGGTTGCACGGGAATTCACACCTCGTCAGAAGGGAGACTTGCAGATGGGCCTCACGACGAGCCGCCGCACGGCGCTGAAACTGGGAGCCGCCTCGCTGGCGGCAATGGGAGTACCGCAGATCATGACACGTGCCGCCCATGCCGAGACAGCCGACGCGGCCGATCTTTACGCGGGCATCCGCACCTTCCGGGTCGGCCAGTTCGAGGTGACTGCCATTCGCGATGGCGGGCGCGCCATGGAAGGCCCGCATCCGATCTTCGGCGAAAACCAGGATGCCGAGGCGGTGGCCGAACTGCTGGAGGAGAACTTCCTGCCGGCGGATCGTTTCGTCAACGGCTTCACCCCGGTTCTTGTCAATACCGGCAGCGAGCGCGTGCTTTTCGATACGGGGCTGGGCGCCGGCGCGCGGCAGGGCGGTCTCGGCCAGTTGCGCGCGCGGCTGGAGGCGGCAGGCCACGCCCCCGACGCGATCGACGTCGTCGTGCTCACCCATTTCCACGGCGATCATATTGGCGGGCTGATGGAAGAAGGCGGGCCGGCCTTCCCGAACGCGCGCTATGTGGCCGGCCAGGCTGAATACGATTTCTGGACCCATGAGGACCGCCTGTCGGGTCCAACGGAGAATTCGGCCCGCGCCGTCCAGGCCAATGTGGTGCCTTTTGCCGACAACATGATGTTCCTGGCCGAGGGCGACGAGGCGGTGGCGGGCATCACCGCCTTGGAGGCTTTCGGCCATTCGCCGGGCCACATGATCTATCACCTCGAATCGGAAGGCGAACGGCTGCTTCTGACGGCCGACACGGCCAACCACTACATCGCCTCGCTGCGCCGCCCCGACTGGCATGTGCGCTTCGACATGGACAAGGAAGCGGCGGCTGCCACGCGTCGCCGCGTCTTCGACATGGTGGCCGCCGAGCGCATCCCCTTCCTCGGCTACCACATGCCTTTTCCCGGCGTCGGCTTCATCGAGACGCTAGACGAGGGCTATCGCTACGTGCCGGCGAGCTACCAGTTCGAACTGTAGCCGCCGGGCAGGCTATCGCTCGCCGCCGCCAGTGTCGTCCGGCCGATCGGCCTCGCCCTGCCGCCCCGGGGCGAGGAAGAAGCTCCAGAACGCATAGCCCGCCATGACGAGGAAGATCACGGCCCAGACATGCTGCTCGTTGATCCACTCGAAGACGCCCCACCCGCCCGCGACCACGACAATGAGCACGCGCACCCAGAGCGGGCGCAGCCAGTCATGGTTCATGTCGAAGAGTTTCATCGCGTCCCTTTCCCTCACTGGCCAACCGACCTCGCCATGCGATAGTGGAAGCCGGGAGGGGCCGCAAATGGAACAGCTCGTATTTCTCGATTATGCCGGCGTGGCCGTGTTCGCCGCGACCGGCGCGCTGGCGGCCTCGCGCAAGCAGCTCGACGCCATCGGATTCGCGTTCATGGCGGGAATCACCGGGATCGGAGGCGGGACACTGCGCGACCTGATCCTCGGCGTGCCGGTCTTCTGGATCGAGAACCACGACTATATCCTGGTCTGTGCCGGCGTCGCGCTGCTGGTCTACTTCACCGCGCATCTGGTCGAGTCCCGCTACAGGCTGCTGCTGTGGCTCGATGCGACGGGGCTCGCCGCCTATTCGGCCTTCGGCGCCTATAAGGGCCTGCTTGTGACCGGCTCGCCCCTGGTCGCGATGGTGACCGGAATCCTGACCGCGACCTTCGGCGGCATCCTGCGCGACGTGCTCTCTGGCGAGCCCTCCGTGCTGCTGCGGCCGGAAATCTACGTGACCGCCGCGCTGGCAGGCGCAGCGGCCTTCACGGCGGCCGATCTCGCCGGCCTGCCGCTTCTGGCCGCCGCGGCTATCGCCTTTGCCAGCGCCTTCGCGGTCAGGGCCGGTGCGCTGCGTTTCGGGTGGCGGCTGCCGCGTTACCGCAGCCGCCCCGGACGCCGGCCCGACGAGATCGACTGAGGTTCAGCCGAGCCCGTGCTGCTGCGCCTTCTCCTTGAGGCTGTGCTGCGGGCGGGGACCGATCTGCTGGATGATCAGCCCGGCCGCCAGGCTGCCGAGCGCGCCGCAATCGGCCAGCGGCCGCCCCTTGGTATAGCCGTGCAGGAAACCCGCGGCATAGAGATCGCCGGCACCCGTCGTGTCGACCAGCTCGCCAATCTCCAGCGGCTCGATCTGGATGGTCTCCTGCCCGCGAACCAGGACGGAGCCCTTCTCGGACCGCGTCACGATGCCGAGGCGGCAATCCTTGCGGAACGCGTCGAGCCCGGCCTCGAAGGAGGCGGTCTGGTAGAGCGACTTCATCTCGCTCTCGTTGGAAAAGACGATGTCGACGGTGCGCGAGCGCATCAGTTCGAGAAATTCCTCGCGGTAGCGGTCGACGCAGAAGGGGTCAGACAGCGTCATCGCCACCTCGCGATCCGCGGCATGGGCCTGATCGGCCGCGATGCGGATCGCCTCCTTGGCGCGCGGGGGATCCCACAGATAGCCCTCGAAATAGGTGACGCGGGCGCCCTTGGTCTTGTCTTCCTCGACATCCTCCGGGCCGAGTTCCACGCAGGCGCCGAGATAGGTGTTCATCGAGCGCTCGCCGTCCGGGGTCACGAAGATCATCGAGCGCGCGGTCGGCGGATCCTGGGTGAGGGGCTTCGTGTCGAAGGCCACGCCCTGGGCGCGGATGTCATGGGCGTAGATGTCGCCGAGACTGTCATTTGCGACCTTGCCGAAGAATGCCGCCTTGCCGCCGAAGCTGGCGACGCCCGCCGCCGTGTTGCCCGCGCTGCCGCCGGAGGTCTCGATGGCCGGCCCCATGCGGTCATAGAGCAGCTTTGCGCGATCGGCGTCGATCAGGTTCATCGCTCCCTTGATGATGTGGTTGTCGACGAGGAAGTCGTCGTCACAGCGGGCGATGATGTCGACGATGGCATTGCCGACGCACAGAACGTCGTAATCGGTCATGGTTTTCTCCAATTGGGCCCGACCGGACGGCCGGGCTTTCTGGGTGCGGGCATGGTTTATCGCCTGGGCCGGGAGATTGAAAGGGTGGGGCGCGAGACGCCGGCCATTGCATGAAGGGGACGGCCAAGGCAGAACACGCTCATGCTTATCCGCCCTGTCCAAGCCGGCGACCACGACGCCATTTGGTCCATTATCGGTCCGACCATCCGGGCCGGGGAGACCTATACGCTCGATCGCGACCTGTCGCGCGATGCGGCGCTCTCCTATTGGCTGGGATCGGACAAGGAGACCTTCGTTGCCGAAGTGGAAGGGCGCATTCTGGGCACCTACTATCTGCGCGCCAATCAGGGCGGCGGCGGCCGGCATGTGTGCAATTGCGGCTACATGACCGCGCCGGAAGCCGCCGGCCGCGGGGTGGCCCGCGCCATGCACGACCACTCGCTGGCGCGCGCGCGCCAGCGCGGTTTCCGCGCCATGCAGTTCAATTTCGTCGTGTCGACGAATGAACGCGCGGTCAGGCTCTGGCAGTCGCTCGGCTTTGAGACCGTGGGCCGGCTGCCGCGCGCCTTCGACCATCCCGTCGAAGGCATGGTCGACGCGCTGGTGATGTATCGGGATCTCTAGACGTGCCGGACGGCGGGGCCGGCCGGCACGTGCGCGTCACACGTCCAGATTGGCCACGCTGAGCGCGTTTTCCTGGATGAACTCGCGCCGCGGTTCCACTTCGTCGCCCATCAGGCGCGAGAACAGGGAATCGGCGTCCGTCGCGTCATTGACCTTGACCTGCAGCAGCGAGCGGGCGTTCGGGTCGAGCGTGGTTTCCCACAATTGCTCTGAATTCATCTCGCCCAGCCCCTTGTAGCGCTGCAGCGAGAGCCCCTTGCGGCCGGTGGCGAAGACCGCATCCAGAAGCGCCATGGGACCCGAGATGTTCTCGCTCTTGTCATTGCGGCGCAGGACGGGCGACTTGTAGTAGATTTCCTGAAGTCGCTCGGTGTAGCGGTCGATGGCGCGGGCGTCGGCCGAACCGATCAGCGCGGCATCGAGCACGACGGTCTCCTTCACGCCCCTGACGGTGCGTTCGAAAACATAGCCGCCGGTGCCGTCATTGGCGGTATTGAGACGCCCTTCCCAACCGCGCTCGGTCTCGTCGGCGATCGTGTCCAGCCGCTCGGCCACATAGGTGGCGGCCGTCATGGCCTTGGCCGTGTCGGCAAGGACGGCGGCATTCATCGCGCCGGCGATGGCCGCCTGCTCGACAACGGCGCGGTCGAAGCGCGTGTGCAGGCCGTTGATGAGCGCCCGAAGCCCCAGCGCATCGTCGATCAGCGCGCGCAGATCGTTGCCCGAGCGCACCTCGCCATTGGAGAGCTCCAGTGATGCTTCTTCCAGGCCCGAACTGATGAGGAAGTTCTCGAAGGCCGGCTCGTCCTTGATGTACTGCACCGACTTGCCGCGCGTGACTTTGTAGAGCGGCGGCTGGGCGATGTAGAGATGCCCATGCTCGATCAGTTCCGGCATCTGGCGGAAGAAGAAGGTGAGCAGCAGCGTTCGGATATGGGCGCCATCGACGTCGGCGTCCGTCATGATGATGATCTTGTGGTAGCGCAGCTTGGCGAGGTTGAACTCGTCCTTGCCGATGCCGGCGCCGAGCGCGGTGATCAGCGTGCCGATCATGTCGGAGCCGAGCATGCGGTCGAAGCGGGCCCGCTCGACATTCAGGATCTTGCCGCGGAGCGGCAGGATGGCCTGGTTCTGGCGCGAGCGCCCCGACTTGGCCGAGCCGCCGGCCGAGTCACCCTCGACAATGAAGATTTCGGACTTGGCCGGATCGCGTTCCTGGCAGTCGGCGAGCTTGCCGGGCAGCGAGGTGATGTCCAGCACGCCCTTGCGCCGTGTCAGCTCGCGCGCGCGCCGCGCCGCTTCGCGGGCGGCCGCTGCTTCCGCTACCTTGGCAACCAGTGTCTTGGCTTCGGCCGGATGTTCTTCCAGCCAGGTGGCAAGCGCCTCGTTGACCAGGCCTTCCACGACCGGCCGCACCTCGGAGGAGACCAGCTTGTCCTTGGTCTGCGAGGAGAATTTCGGGTCCGGCACCTTGACCGACAGCACCGCCGTCAGGCCCTCGCGGCTGTCGTCGCCGGTGATCGACACCTTCTCCTTCTTGGCGATGCCGGAGGCCTCGGCATAGCTCGTGATCTGGCGCGTGAGCGCCCCGCGGAAGCCGGCCAGATGGGTGCCGCCGTCGCGCTGGGGAATGGTGTTGGTGAAGGCCAGCACGTTCTCGTGGTAGCTGTCGTTCCACCACATCGCGACCTCGACGGAAATCCCGTCTCGTTCGGCCGAAATGGCGATCGGCGCATCGATCAGCGGCTTCTTGGCGCGATCGAGATAGCGCACGAAGGCTTCCAGCCCGCCCTCGTAATAAAGCTCGGCCACCTTCACATCGGCATGCCTTGCATCGGTGAGCACGATGCGCACGCCGGAATTCAGGAAGGCGAGTTCGCGCAGCCTGTGCTCGAGCGTGTTGTAGTCGAAATTCACCATGGTGAAGGTTTCGGCCGAGGGCTGGAACGTGATCTCCGTGCCCGTCTCGCCGCCGGCATCGCCCGTGACGGCCAGCGGCCCGTCGGCGACGCCATGGGTGAAGCTCATCTCATGGATCTGGCCCTTGCGGCGGATCTTCATCTTCAGCCACACGGACAGCGCGTTGACGACCGAGACGCCGACGCCGTGCAGGCCGCCAGAGACCTTGTAGGAATTCTGGTCGAATTTACCGCCGGCATGGAGCTGGGTCATGATGACCTCGGCCGCCGAGACGCCTTCGCCCGTGTGCATGTCGGTGGGAATGCCGCGCCCATTGTCGGTCACGGTGACCGAGCCGTCCGGATTGAGCGTCACGGTGACCTTGTCGGCATGGCCGGCCAGCGCCTCGTCGATGGCGTTGTCGACCACCTCATAGACCATGTGATGCAGGCCCGAGCCGTCATCGGTGTCGCCGATATACATGCCGGGGCGCTTGCGCACCGCATCCAGGCCCTTGAGAACCTTGATGGAATCCGCGCCGTATTCGGCGTTGCCGCCATTCTGCGTTTCGGGTGTATCGGTCATGCGTGCTTTTTCGTCCTGACGGGGTGGAAAGGGATGCCACCAGAGGGACCGCGAATCAGCGGATTAAGACAGGACAGATATAGGCATTTCAGCCTGAAATTCCAAGGTTTCCGGCGGTTTTTGGACAGGTTTGGAGCCCGAAACGGGATCGTGGTGCCCGCCATGGCGCATTGTTCATTTGCCGCCGGCACTGGGGGTCCCTATCTCAATCCTCATGGACACAAAACCCGCGCCCTTCGTGCCGCCCGCGCCCCGGCCCAGGCAGAAGCCGCCCTCGACGCTGCAGATGCTGCGCATCGTCAACAAGAACCCGCTCGAACTGTGGGGCGAGCCGTCCTACAACAAGCCCTGGATCTCGATCTCGACCGGCATCGGCGGACCGCTGGTGATCGCCAACGATCCCGGCCTGATCCGCCACGTGCTGGTCGACAACGCCAAGAACTACAAGATGGCGAAGGTGCGCCAGAAGATCCTGCGCCCGATCCTGCGCGACGGGCTCCTGACCGCCGAGGGCCAGGTCTGGCGCCGTTCGCGCAAGGCCATGGCACCGGTCTTCACGCCGCGCAGCATCCACGGCTTCGCGCCCGCCATGCTCAGATGCACGGAGGCTTTCGCCGCGCGCTACGAGAATGCCGCCGGCCCGGTCGACGTGTCGCGCGACATGACGATGCTGACATTCGACATCCTCGCCGAGACGCTGTTTTCCGGCGAGATCGCCGGCGAGGCGGGCAGCTTTGCCCATCAGGTCGACCGGCTCTTCGAGACCATGGGCCGCGTCGACCCGCTCGACATCATCGGCGCGCCCGACTGGCTGCCGCGCATCACCCGCATCAGGGGGCGCGCATCGCTGGCCTTCTTCCGCCGCATCGTGGCCGAGACGATGGAGATGCGAAGGGGCAAGATGGAGGCCGATCCCCAATCCGTGCCGGAAGATTTCCTCACCCTGCTTCTCCGCGCAGAAGGCCCGGAAGGGCTGACGCGCGGCGAGGTCGAGGACAACATCATCACCTTCATCGGCGCCGGTCACGAGACCACGGCACGCGCGCTGGGCTGGGCGATCTACTGCCTCTCGCAGGCGCCCTGGGAACGCGAGCGGATCGAGGAGGAGATCGACCGGGTGCTGCCAACCACCCCCGACCCGACCGATTGGCTTGACGCCATGCCGTTCACCCGCTCGGCCTTCGAGGAGGCGATGCGGCTTTATCCGCCGGCCCCCTCGATCAACCGCGAGGCGATCGAGCCCGACCGCTACGAGGATCTGGAGATCCGCAAGGGCGCGCAGATCCTGGTCATGCCCTGGACGGTCCACCGCCACCGTGCGCTCTGGGACCGGCCGGACGCCTTCATGCCCGAACGCTTCCATCCCGGAAACCGCGAGAAGCTGGATCGCTACCAGTACCTGCCCTTCGGCGCCGGCCCGCGCATCTGCATCGGCGCGCAATTCGCCATGCAGGAGGCGGTGATCGCTCTTGCCGTGCTGATGTCGCGCTTCCGGTTCGAAAGCCTGCCGGAGACCAAGCCGTGGCCGGTGCAGAAGCTCACCACCCAGCCGCAGGGCGGGCTTCCGATGAAGGTGGTGCGGCGCTAGATGTCCGGACATTGATTTCCGTAGCAATCTGACATATCTTTGATTGCACATGAAATTGACAGGCGCAGCGATGTCTCTTGCCGAAGCCCGACAGCCGCAGACCGAACTCGTGATCGCCAAGGCGTTGCTGCGTGCTGCCGATCTGCTCGGCGTGACGGCGAAGGAACTGTCGCGCATCGTCGGCGTCTCCGAAGCGACTCTCTCCCGCCTCAAGCGAAACCCGTCCGACGCCGGCCGCCTCATCGGCAAGCCGCAGGAACTCGCACTGCTCTTCATCAGGCTCTACCGATCGCTGGATGCTATCCTGGGCGGCGACGATTCCGCCGCGCGCCGCTGGATGCGGGCCGACAACGCCGCCCTTGGGGCCCCGCCTCTCCAGCGTATACGCACCGTCGACGGACTGGCCCATGTCCTTGCCTATCTGGACGCCCGCCGCGCTCCGCTCTGAAGCACGTGCCCGGTCGGGCTCGTGCTGGCGTCTGGTCGAGGCCCAGCACCGCGTCTCGACAATGAAACTTGTCGACACGCTGGACGAGCAGGCCTTGCTCGAGGCCGAACTCGAGCGCACGAAGCCGCCTGTGCCGCCCGAGTGCCGGCACCTTCATTATCTCCTGGCCTCGCCCTTTCGCTACGGGCGCTACCCAGGCAATTCGCGCTTCCGGCGCGAGGGCTATACGCCCGGCGTCTTCTATGCCGGGGAAAAGGTCGAGACGGCGGTCGCGGAAACGGCCTTCTACCGGCTGCTCTTTTTCGCGGAGAGTCCGGACACCCCATGGCCAGCCAATCCGCTTGAGTTCACGGCCTTTTCGACACGCTTCGAAGCGGCTTTCGCCATTGACCTTACGGCTGAACCTCTGGCTGCCGACGCATCGGCCTGGACGCATCCGACCAGCTATGAGGCCTGCCTGACGCTCGCCGATGCGGCACGGGAGGCCGGCATCGAAGCGATCCGATACCGTTCGGTTCGTGATCCTCATGGCGGGGCCAATCTGGCTTTGCTGACCTGCCGTGCGTTCGCCGCAGGGCGGCCGTCGCAATACGCCACCTGGCGACTATCGCTGTCGGCGGCCGGGGTGGCGGCGCTCAGTGACCGGCCGGCCCAAGGACTGCAGTTCACGCTCGACGGTTTCGCCGCCGACGCGCGCCTGTCCGTGCTCGCCAGCCGAAGGAAAGGCTGAGTTCCCGCCTCATACCATCGCAAAGACCCGTGCCAAGCCACCGGTGCCGTTCCTGACTTTCGGCGCGCCGACAACAAGCGTGGCGCCGGATGCCGGCAGTTCGCCCAGATTGGCGACGCATTCGATGCCGTAGCGCCCGCTCGGCAGCCAGGAATAGTGGACCGCGAAATCGGCCGAGGGGCCGTGGTCGAGCGACAGCGTGTCGACCGCGATGACGCGGGCGCCCGTTTCCGCCATCAGCATGTCGGTGGCTTCCGGATGAAAGCCCGGGAAATGCATGCCCCCATCGGCATCGGCATTGCGGAACATGTCGGTGTCGACATGGCGGTCCCAGCCAGACAGCATGGCGATGCAGGCGCCCTCCGGGATGTCGCCATGCTCGGCGACCCAGGCGGCGATGTCGTCGGGTGTCACCTGCGCGTCCGGGTCGGCTTCGGCACGCTCGCGGATGTCGATGATGGCGAGCGGGCAGACCAGTTGCTCCACGGGAAGCTCGGCCACCGAAGCGCCGTCCTCGGAAAAGTGCAGCGGCGCGTCGATATGGGTGCCGACATGCTCTTCCATCGTCCAGATGTTGAGATTGTAGCCGTCCGACCCGATCTCGTATTTGGGTTCCATGAAGAACTGCTGCTCGCCGGCAAAGGTCGGAAAGGCCTCGTGCAGCTCGTGCGTCAGGTCGATGGCCCGCATGGGGCTCGCCGCCTGCGCGAAGAGCGGCCGCGGCGCGGCAGTGGCGGCAAGGGCGGCGGCGCCCGCAGCCACCGCGCTGCCCCGGAAGAAGTCACGCCGGCTCAGCATCCGCGACTTCACGCTCTCGACGACACAATGATGGCACATGGTCCGCTCCTGGCTGGTTGTTGAAAAGCCAGAGTGATCCTCAAGTGCCGCTACGTAAAGCAGAAAATCGCCTCAGCGCCCGCCTTGGAAGATGTTCTCGACATGCACGGGCCAGCGCCGCGGAAGCACCGCGACCAGATCGTAGCGGATCGAAAGCCTGCCATGGTCGGGCTGGCGCGAAAGCCACAGATCGCCGGCCGCCTCGATGCGCCGCTGCGCCATGGGCGTGACGGCATCCATCGCTTGCGTGAGCGTCGGCCGCGCCTTGACCTCGACGATGGCGATCACGTCGCCGCGCCTGGCGATCAGGTCGATCTCGCCGAGCTTCGTGCGGAAGCGGCGCGCCAGGATGCGGTAGCCCTTGATGGAGAGCGCGAGCGCGGCCAGCCACTCGCCGCGATGGCCCCTGCCATGGGCGCGCCGGCGCCTGTGGGCGGCATCAGCCGGCATCGCCCTTGAGTTCCATCAGCCGGCGATAGAGATCGGCCTTCTTCGTGCCCGTCATGCGCGCCGCCTCTCCGGCAGCCCTCGAGGCCCCCATCTCGGCGGAAAGCGCCAGAAGCAGCCGGTCGGTGTCTTCCGCCGAGGCCGGCTCCTCCGCCAGTGGCGGACCGACGCAGACCACGATCTCGCCCTTCGGCGTGTCGGCCTCGGCGTAATGCGCGGCAAGGGCGGCGAGAGTGCCGCGCCGCGCTTCCTCGAAGGTCTTGGTCAGCTCCCGGCACACCGCGGCCGGCCTGTCGCCCAGCACCTCCGCCATGGAGCGCAGCGACGCCGCCAGCCGGCGCGGGGATTCGAAGAATACCAGCGTCCCGGGCACGGCCTTCAATTCATCGAGCCGCGTCCGGCGCTGGCCGTCCTTGGCAGACAGGAAGCCGGCGAAGAAGAAGGCGTCGCTCGGCAGGCCGGAAACGGCAAGCGCCGCCAGCACCGCTGAGGCTCCCGGAATCGGCACCACCCTGATGCCCGCCTCGATGGCGGCCTCGACCAGCCTGTGGCCGGGATCGGAGACGAGCGGCGTGCCGGCATCGGAGGCCAGCGCCACCGAGCGGCCGGCCGCAAGCTCGGCGATCAGTTTCGGCCCCGCGCTGTCTGCATTGTGCTCGTGATAGGCGCTGGCGCGGCGGCGGATGCCGTAGCGCTCCAGAAGCACCCGCGTGACGCGCGTGTCCTCGCAGGCCATCACGTCGGCGGCCGCCAGCACCTGCAGCGCACGGATGGTGATGTCGGAAAGATTGCCGATCGGCGTCGCCACCAGATAAAGCGCCGGCTCGAGCGGCGGGGCCGTGAACGCGCTCTGCCCGATGAGGAAGGTGGCGGGGCCGGCACTCATGGCGTGCTCCAGGGATTGAGTGTTTCAAGCCCAAGGGAAGCGAAGTCGCGGAGGTTCCGCGTGACGAGATGCAGATCATGAACCATCGCCGTGGCGGCCAGGAAGGCGTCCATGATGCTGAGTGCGTTCCCCTTGCGCTGGGAGTCGGCGACGATATCGCCCCATTGCAGCGAAATCGGCTGGTCGACCGAAAGGATGCGTCCCGAAAACCTGGCGGGAAGCTGGTGGGCAAGCCAGGTGGCCAAGGCCTCGCGGCGCCTGCTTTCGGGGAGCAGCCGCACGCCCTTGCGGATTTCCGCCAGCGAAATGACGCTAATGAAGGTCCGGTCCTCATCGACCTCGTGCAGCCAGCGCAGCACCTGGTGATCGGGCTCGGGTCGGCGAACCTCCGACAGGACATTGGTATCGAGGAGGAAGCTCACAGCTTCACGTCGCGGGGCATCTCGCGCGATCGCTCGATTTCGATCTCGGATCCGCGCAAGGGAGAGGCCAGCAGAAATTCGGCCAGCGATCCCTTTCGGTCCGTCTTGCGGCCCCACTCCTCGGGGGAGACCAGCACAGCGGCGGGCTTGCCGTTGCGCGTGATCATCTGGGGCTCGCTTCCGGCGCGCTCCACCACTTCTGAAAAGCGCGCCTTGGCGTCGGCGATGCTCCAGGACGTCGGTTTCCCGTCTGCGCTCATCGTGCCGCCACCTCCAAGAATGACCATCTTGACTATAAATGGTCGCGGCCCACCCGAAAAGCCATGTGTCAGCTCGCCAGATCGGCCACCACGGCGTCGAGCACGATCATGCCGGCGGGCGTGGCACGCAGGGCGTGGTTGCCAACGGGGGCGACCAGCTCCTCGTCCTGCAGCGCGGCGATGCGCCTGTTGGACAGTGGCCGGCCCGACAGCGCCTCGTAGCGCGCCAGGTCGATGCCCTCGACGAGCCTCAGCCCCATCAGGAGATATTCGTCCGCCTCTTCCGAGCGCGTCAGCACTTCGCCGCCGGTGATGCCGTTGCCGCGCGCCTCCACCAGATTGGCCCAGGTCTCCGGCATTCTCTCGGTGAAGGTCACGACGCGCCGCCCATCCTCGATGAAGCGGCCATGGGCGCCCGGTCCGACGCCGACATATTCGCCATAGCGCCAGTAGACCAGATTGTGCTGGCTCTCGGCTCCAGGCCTGGCGTGGTTGGAGATCTCGTAGGCCGGCAGGCCATGGGCGGCGCTAACCTCCTGCGTCAGCCGGTAAAGCTCGGCCGCGTGATCGGGGTCGGGGATGGGGATCTTGCCGGCCGCATGCAGCGCGTGGAAGGGCGTGCCTTCCTCGATGGTGAGTTGATAGAGCGACAGATGGTCGGCGGCATGGCCGATCGCCGCTTCGAGTTCCGCCTGCCAGGCTTCGAGCGTCTGTCCCGGCCTCGCATAGATCAGGTCGAAGGAAAGGCGCGGGAAGGTCTCGCGCGCCAGCCGGATCGCGTGCAGTGCCTGTTCGACCGAATGCAGCCGGCCGAGGAAGCGCAGATCCGTATCGTTGAGGGCCTGGACGCCCAGCGAGACGCGGTTGACGCCGGCGTCGCGGTAGCCCGCGAAGCGCTCCGCCTCCACGGAAGAGGGATTGGCTTCGAGCGTCACCTCGATGCCGGCCGGCACCGTCCAGTTGGCGGCAACGGCCTCGAGCACCGCGCCCACCGTTTCGGGCTTCATCAGCGACGGTGTTCCGCCGCCCAGAAAGATCGAGGTAACGGTACGCGGGCCGGTGCGTTGCCGCATCGACGCCATTTCGCGCGCGAAAGCGGCGGCGAAGCGTTCCTGGTCGACGGCGCCGTGGCGCACATGGGAATTGAAGTCGCAATAGGGGCACTTGGCCGCGCAGAACGGCCAGTGGATGTAAACGCCGAAACCCGGATCTCGCGACGCGTTCATGCCTGTTCCAGCACCGCGTCCGAAAACAGCGCGAAGGAGCGGGCGCGGTGCGACAGCGGCTTGGTCAACCCGTGCTTTTCGGACGGCTCCATCTCGCCGAAGCTACGCTCATGCCCGTCGGGCTGGAAGACCGGATCGTACCCGAATCCCTTTTCGCCGCGCGGCGGCCAGACCAGCGTACCGTCGACCTCGCCGCGGAAATATTCCGCGTGCCCGTCGGGCCAGGCCAGGCAGAGCACGGAGACGAACCGGCCGGTTCGCTGTGAGGGATCAGTTGCTCCGACAGCCTGCAGCTTCTCTTCGGTCAGCGCCATGGCGTGGCCGAAATCGCGGCTGCCATCGGGCATCGTGGCCCAGTCGGCCGTGTAGACGCCGGGCGCGCCATCGAGCGCGTCGACGGCCAGCCCCGAATCGTCGGCAAGCGCGGGCAGGCCGGTGGCGGCGGCCGCGGCGAAGGCCTTTAGATAGGCGTTTTCCTCGAAGGTCGTGCCGGTCTCGTCGGGCTCCGGCAGGCCGTATTCGGCGGCCGAGCGCGCCTCCAGGCCGTAAGGCGCGATCATTTCGGCGATCTCGACGAGCTTGCCCTTGTTGTGGCTGGCCACGACCAGCTTCCTGCCTTCGAGCTTGCGCATCACAGTCCCCAGATCTTCGGATTGGCGAATTCGATCGAATTGCCCGACGGGTCACGGAAATAGATCGAGCGCCCGCCCTTGGGCCATTCGAACTCGGATTCGATTGCCACGCCGTGCTCGGCGAGATGCTGCTTCCAGCGGTCGATCTCTTCCTCGGTGGCGCGAAAACAGACATGCCCTTCGCCGCGCATGCCATGGGGCGGCACGGGCAGTTTCGCGTCGGGTGCCGGCGGCGTGGCGGTCTCGGCCGGATTGAAGATCAGCAGGACGCCGTCTCCGCAGCGGAAGAAGACGTGGCGATCGCCGACCCGGCTCAGGCGCTCGAGGCCGAGCACGTCGTGGTAGAAGGCCTCCGCCGCATCCAGGTCTTCGGCGTAGAGCGCGGTTTCGAGGATGCCGGTCGGCGTCATGATCGCCTAGCCGATTGCCATTTTCTGCAGGTCGACAAGCCGGGCGATGCCGTCCTTGGCGAGCTTGAGCAGGGCCGAAAACTCTTCCTCGGAGAAGGGTGCGCCTTCCGCCGTGCCCTGGATTTCCACGATGCCGCCCGTGCCCGTCATGACGAAATTGGCGTCGGTCTCGGCCGTGGAATCCTCGTCGTAGTCGAGGTCGATCACTGGCTGGCCCTGGTGGATGCCGCAGGAGATCGCCGCGACATGGTCCTTCACGACGCGCGAGACCGAGGCCATCTGCCGGGCCTCCATCCACGAGAGGCAATCATGCAGCGCGATGAAGCCGCCGGTGATCGCCGCCGTGCGCGTGCCGCCATCGGCCTGGATGACGTCGCAATCGACCGTGATCTGCTTTTCGCCCAGCGCCTGAAGGTCGCAGACGGCGCGCAGCGAGCGCCCGATCAGCCGCTGGATTTCCAGCGTGCGCCCGCCCTGCTTGCCGCTTGAGGCTTCGCGACGCATGCGCTCGCCGGTGGCGCGCGGCAACATGCCGTACTCGGCCGTCACCCAGCCCTTGCCGGAATTGCGCAGCCATGGCGGCACCCGTTCTTCGAGGCTTGCCGTGCAGAGCACATGGGTATGGCCGAACTTGACCAGGCAGGAACCTTCGGCATGGCGCGATACGCCGCGTTCGAAGGACACGGCCCGCATTTCGTCGGGCTGGCGTTTGGATGGGCGCATATGTGCTCGCTCTGGCTCTGAATCGCGTATGGCTGCGCTTCTAACGCTCCTGTCGGCGGGTGGCAAAGGGAAATGGGCAGGAGGGATCGTCCGGCGCTCCCGCGGCTTATTTTGCAGCCGGCCTTGTTTCGGACACGAGAAACAACTATGTTCCAGTCATCGATCTTGCTTGACGAACTTTGTTACCGCGCTTCGGCGCCCGACGATCTTCCTAACAATATCGATCTGAACCGTTTGCCGGTCGAAATCGACCGGTGGACATTTTCGTTTGTCGATTGAAAGGATATCGTCATGACTACTGGTACCGTGAAGTTCTTCAATTCCACCAAGGGTTACGGCTTCATTCAGCCCGACGATGGCGCAACGGACGTTTTCGTCCACATCTCCGCCGTCGAACGCGCTGGCATGCACAGCCTGACCGAAGGTCAGAAGGTCAGCTTCGAAATCGTCCAGGACAAGCGTTCTGGCAAGAATGCCGCGGAGAATCTCCAGGCTGCATGAATGCTCATCTTCGATGTGTGACCACGGATGTACTGGCACCATCTAGAGGATGAACCGGAGAGGTCGGGCGCAGGCCCGGCCTTTTTTCGTTTCTGCCTGATTGAAAGGAGCCGTCATGAGCGCCATCATCACCAAGGATAATCTGTTCCGTCCGTCGCGGTCGAAGGCCGAGACCAAGGCGCAGGTGACCGACAACGCCGCGCGCGCCATCATCGATGCAGAGGTCGACAGCCGCGAGGCCAAGACCGAACGGCTGAGACAAGCCCGCATGAAGATGGAGGCCGAGCAGGCCGCCAACGAGGAAGCCGCACCGGCCAAGAAGACGCGCGCCAAGGCCAAGCCGGCCGCGACCAAGGCAAAATCGACCGCCAAGGCCAAGCCCGCGGCAAAGAAGGCCTGATCTGGCGGGCCGGCCCTAAAGCCGGCCAGCCTCGATGATGCGCTGCAGAAACTGCTGTGTGCGCGGGTCTTCGGGGCGCGAGAGGAGCTTCGCCGGCGGACCTTCCTCCAGAATTCGTCCGCCCTCCAGGAAGCAGACGCGATCGCCGACATCGCGCGCGAACCCCATCTCATGTGTGACGATGACCATCGTCATGCCCTCATCCTTCAGACCCTTGATGATCCTCAGCACCTCGCCGATCAGTTCGGGGTCCAGCGCCGCCGTCACCTCGTCGAGAAGCAGGACGTCGGGCCGCGAAGCCAGAGACCGCACGATCGCCACGCGCTGCTGCTGGCCGCCGGACAATTGCTCCGGATAGCTGGCGGCGAAATCCTCCATGCCGAACAGCGCCAGCAGGTGGCGCGCCCTCTCTTCCGCCTCCGCGCGCTTTATCCCGTGCACCCTGCGCGGGGCGAGCGTGATGTTGTCGAGCACCGTCATGGTGGGAAAAAGATTGTAGGACTGGAAGACGATGCCGATGCGCTTCTGCAAGCCCGTCGCGCCGAAGCTCTGATCCTCGATCGAAACCCCGTCCAGCCGGATTTCGCCGTGGTCGAAATCGACCAGCCGGTTGATGCAGCGCAGCAGCGTCGACTTGCCCGACCCCGATGCGCCGATCAGGCAGACCACCTCGTGGCGCGAGACCGCGAGGCTGACATCGTCGAGCACAAGGCGGTCACCGTAATATTTGGTGACCGCGTCGATGTCGATTTTTGGGGTCATCCGGCCCTCTGCAGGCGGCGTTCGCGGTCTTTGCGGGTCACGTAGTCGGCGAGCCGTGCCATTGGGATCGTGGCGAGCAGGAACAGCCCGGCCGCCACCACCAGCGAGGAATAGTTGAAGGTCGTGGCGGTGTAGATCTGCGCCTCGCGCACCGCGTCGCGCACGCCCAGCACCGACAGGAGCGCAACATCCTTCTGCAGCGCGACCACGATGTTCATCAGCGCCGGCAGCACGTTGCGCAAGGCTTGCGGCAGGACCGCATAGATCATGGTCTGCGCTTCCGTGAGCCCCAGCGACTTGGCCGCTGCCCACTGCCCTTCATGCACCGCGTCGATCCCGGAACGGTAGATTTCCGCGACATAGGCCGAATAGGACAGGATCATCGCCACCGAACCCCAGAACAGCGCGCTGTTGGGCAGGCCCGGCAGGTTCAGCGCGGGGATGCCGAAACCGAAAAGCAGCACCAGGAGCAGCACGGGAATGCCGCGAAAGATGTCGATATAGACGACGACCATCAACCGGAAGGGCGCGAACCAGGGTGCGCGCAGCGAGCGCACGAGTGCCAGCACCAGGGCCCACAGCGCGATGCAGAACAGCGCCGTCAGCCAGATGCGCATCGAAATCCAGAAGCCCGACAGGACGCGCGGAAATGCTTCCGCCATCGCGTTCACATTGAAGAACTGCAACTGCACGCGCGGCCATTGCGCGGCGGAGGTGATCCACCAGCCGAGCGCGCCGAAGACGATGACGATGCTGAGAATGCTGATGACGGTCGGGCGCACCGCCTTGCGCCAGTCGTCGCGACGGCGAGGGGGCAGGGGGCGGCGAACCGCCACCCCGTCGACGGGCGCGTCCGCAGGCGGCAGGCTCATTCGGTGATCATCTGCAGATCGGGATCGGCCACGAGATACTGGCTCTGGAGGTCCGCGACGACCCCTCTTTCGATGACCGATGACAGCGCGTCATCGACCCATTCGACCAGCGGATTGCCATATTCGAACAAGAGGCCGTGGCCGCGATCGTTCTCGTCGGCCGGCAGCATGGCGACGATGCCGGCTTCGGGAATCTGCACCGCGGTGGCAAACAGCGCGGTCGGCAGGGCCGCCAGCGTCGCGTCGATCTGGCCGGCCTGCATCGCCTGGAAGACGCCGATCTGGTCGTCATAGACGGCGGCTTCCTGCACATCCAGAATGTTCTCCAGATAGGCAAGGTCGGTGGTGCCGATCACCGCGCCCCAGCGGGCGTTCCGCAGGTCGTCGAAGCTTGTCGCGCCTTCAACCGGGCTGCCGGGAAGCGCGATCACCGCCTTCTCGGGCTGGAAATAGACCTGGCTGAAGGTGACGACCTCCGCGCGCGCCTCGGTCACGGAGATCTGCTGGATGGCGAAGTCGAAATCCTTCGGACCGGGCGCGATGGTCTGATCGAAGGTATTGCCGACCCAGACGACATCCTCCCGGGCGAAGCCCATTTCCTCGGCCAAGGCGTAGATGAGGCCGTTCTCGAAGCCCTCGCCGCCCGCGGGATCGTTGTTCAGCATCCAGGGCGGATAGACCGGATCGCCGGTACCGACAGTCAGCTTGCCGGGCGTGACGAGGCGCGGATCGTTCGTCGTGCGCTCGTCGGCCATGACGGCCGCGCCTGCCAGCGTGAGCGAAAACAGTGCCGCGGCGCCGATCTTGCCCAACTTCACAATGGACTCATTCATACCCGTCTCCCTCACCCTCAGGTCGCAGCCAGTGTCAGTGCCGATGAAATTTCGCGCAGCATAGCGCCAGCGCCAAAAGTGGCGCAAGCCAAAGCTGGCCGCTTCCCACAGCATGCGGGGAAGGAGGGGGCGGTGTCAGGTGCGGTCCGGTGCCGGTTCCTCGTCGAACTCGCGCACCAGCCCGAGAAACCGTCGGAAGAACCGCTCCATGTGATTGAGCGTCTGCTCGAAATCCTGCTCGGAGGGCACGGAGGATTGTGGCTGCGAGCCCGGACGCTCCAGTTCAGCCACCCGCTCTTCCAACCGTTCGAGACGTGTTTCCAGATCGCCGATCTCGCGGTGGTAGGCTTCGCGTTCGTCGACGGCCGCCCGGCAGACGAGTTCGACGCCGCGCTCGCGGCAGACCGACATCTGGCCGGTGGCAAGGTCCATGCGCACGAAGCCGTCTTCCGAGCGTTCCATGCGATAGCGCTCGGCGTCCTGGGCAGAAGCGGGTGCGGCCGCGACGAGGGCGCTGGCAAGGACAAGGATCACGGGTCTTGCAGTCATGATGATGCCTCCTTCTGAAAGGCTGGACGAAGATGGCCACCCCAATGTGCCCGAATTGCGGTGAACTCGCACAGCCAGTCCACCTTGCCGCTTTGCACCCGGCGACAATTCCACTATAGCGCGGCCTCATGGCCGAACAGATCTACAAGATATGCCCCCGCGAAGCCTGGCAGGAAGCCGAGCGGAAGGGGCGTTTCGAAGGCGCGGCGATCGATCTCGCCGACGGCTACATCCATTTCTCGACAGCCGATCAGGCGCGCGAGACGGCGGCCAAGCACTTCGCCGGCCAGGACGATCTCCTGCTGGTTGCCGTCGAAACTGCCGCGCTGGGCGATGCCTTGCGCTGGGAGGTCTCGCGTGGCGGCGCGCTCTTTCCGCATCTGTACGGGCCGCTGGACATGTCGGCCGTGAGCTGGGTCCGCCCGCTGCCGCTCGGCGCCGATGGCAGCCACCGCTTCCCGGAGATGAAGCCGTGACGGTTTTCGACGCGATCGGCCGCAGGCTGCTCTTCACGCTGGAGCCGGAACGCGCGCATGAACTCTCCATTCAGGGGCTGCGCTCGGGCGTGCCGCTTTGCCGGCGGCCGGCGGCCGACCCGCGGCTGCGGGTCATGGTGGCCGGCATCGGTTTTGAAAACCCGATCGGGATGGCGGCCGGCTTCGACAAGAATGCCGAGGTGCCCGACGCGCTGCTGGGACTGGGTTTCGGATTCGCGGAGGTCGGCACGATCACGCCCCGCCCGCAGCCTGGCAATCCGCGTCCGCGCGTGTTCCGGCTGGAGCGTGACCGGGCCGTCATCAACCGGCTCGGTTTCAACAATGAAGGCCATGCCGCCGCGCTCGCCCGGCTTTCCGCGCGTGCCCGCAAGGGCGGGGTCGTCGGCGTCAATGTCGGCGCCAACAAGGAATCCGAGGACCGCGTCGCCGATTATGTCGCCGGCGTGCGCGCCTTCGCGCCCCATGCCTCCTACCTGACGGTCAACATCTCCTCGCCCAACACGCCGGGCCTGCGTGACCTCCAGGAACGCGAGAGCCTGTCGGTCCTGCTCGAAGCCGTCATCGCCGCGCGCAACGCGAGCGGCTGCAAGGTGCCGCTATTCCTGAAGATCGCGCCCGATCTCTCGCCGGAGCAGATGGAAGACATCGCCGCCGTGGTGATCGAAAAGGGTGTCGAGGGGCTGATCGTCTCCAACACCACGCTCGGGCGCAAGGGGCTGAAGAGTTCGAAGGCGCGGGAGGCGGGCGGCCTTTCCGGACGTCCGCTCTTCAACCGTTCCACCATCGTGCTCGCGCGGATGCGCAAGCTGGTCGGACACAAGCTGCCGATCATCGGCGTGGGTGGCGTCGATTCCGACGAGACCGCGGCCGAAAAGATCCGTGCCGGCGCCGATCTCGTCCAGCTCTATACCGGCCTGATTTTCGGCGGGCCTTCTCTTCCGGGGCAGATCGTGCGCGGCCTGTCGCGCATTCTCGACCGCGAAAAGCTCGAGCGTCTGGCCGATCTGCGCGACAGCCGCGTCGACGAATGGGCGGCCCGGCCGCTCGACTAGGTCGGAAACGTCCTTGCGGCGCGCAATGGCAGGATGGCGAGCAGGCTGATCCCCCGCGCCAGCAGGAACACGTGGAGCGCCGCCCACAGGCCGTGATTGCCGAAGGCCGGCCCCAGCGTGAATATCGCCGCCAGATAGAGCGCGAAGGACAGGAGCATCATGTTGCGCATGTCGCGCGACCAGGTGGCGCCGATGAAGATCCCGTCCATCTGGAAGGCCAGCACGCCGGCAACGGCCGTCAGCGCGGCCCAGGGCAGATAGCGCATCGCCTCCGCGCGCACGTCCGGCGCCGTCGTCACGAGCGCGACGAGATGGCTCCCGAAGGCGAGAATCAGGATGGCGATCAGGCCCGAGAAGCCGAACCCCCAGATCGCCGTCAGCTTGACCGCGCGGTCGAAGGCCGGCCGGTAGCGCGCGCCCACCGCGCGCCCCGCGATCTGCTCGGCGGCAGTCGCGAAGCCGTCGAGAAGATAGCCCGCCAGCAGGAAGAAGTTCATCAGCACCGCGTTGGCCGCCAGCGTCAGCGTGCCCATCTGCGCGCCCTGGCGGGCCAGCAGCGCGAAGGCGGCGAGCAGCACGAAGGACCGGATCATGATGTCCCGGTTGAGCACGAACATGGCCCTGTGCGCGGCCATGTCGGTAACCGCGCCACGCCGCATGGGAGGCATCCTGCGGAAGCGGCGGATGACGAAGGTAAGGCCGATCACCATCGCCAGCGCCTCGCCGCCCACCGTGCCCCATGCAACGCCTTCGAGCCCCCAGCCGAGCCAGAGGCCGAGAAAGATCGAAAGGCCGATATTGCAGAGGTTGAGGATGAGCTGCAGTAAGAGGCCGAGGCCGCCTTCCCCGCGCCCCAGCACGTAGCCGAGGATCGCATAATTCACCAGCGCGAAGGGCGCGGAAATGAGGCGGATATAGACATAGGCGGACAGGGCCTCCGACACGCGCGGTTCGGCGGCGATGAACCAGACACCGCCCGCCACGACCAGCGGCCCCGCCACCAGCAGCGCGAGACCGGACACGATCGCGATCAGAAAGGCCCGCCAGAAGATCGCCTGTTCCTCGCGCGTGTCCTCGCGGCCGAAGGCCTGCGAGACCAGTCCCGTCGTGCCCGAGCGCAGGAAGCTGAAGGAGGCGAAGACGACGTCGAAGACGATCGCGCCGGCCGCCAGTCCGCCGAGCAGCGCCGCATCGCCCAACTGCCCGACCACGGCCGTGTCGACGATGCCGAGCAGCGGCGTGGTCAGATAGGCAAGCGTCATCGGCAGGGCGATGGCGAAGACCAGCCCGTGTGTGACCTGAAAGGGATGGACCTTGCCCTGACTGGCGGTCTGCGTGCTCACGTGAGGAATCTCGGTAACGATGCGGGCCGCCTTCCATCGCAGGCCCGGTCCTCCGACGCAACGTGCCAGCCCTGACCTGGAATTGACCGCGACCGCCTTTGCCTTTCGGGCCTGCCCGCCGCATATCTGTCGCCATGCACCTGCCGATCGTCCACCACCCCGATTACGACGCCCGTTTCGCCAGCGACCATCGTTTCCCGATGGGCAAGTATGGCCGGCTGATCGAGGTCCTTGCGCAAGACGGGCTGGTGGGCCGCACCAATGTGCATCGCCCCGCACCCGCCGACGCCGAGCTTCTCGCGCTGGCGCATACGCCGGCCTATGTGGAGCAGGTCATCGCCTGCGAGGTGCCGCTTGCGGTCGAGCGCGAGATCGGCTTTCCGGTCGACGAGCGCGTCTCGCGCCGTGCCCGGCTGGCGACCGCCGGCACGCTGCTGGCTGCCGAACTGGCCCTCGAATACGGGATCGCCTGCAACGGCGCCGGTGGCAGCCATCACGCACGCCGCACCGGCGGCGCCGGTTTCTGCACCTTCAACGATGTTGCCGTGGCCGCGCTCGCGCTCCTGGAGCGCAGACAGGTCGGCCGCATCCTCGTCGTCGATCTCGACGTGCATCAGGGCGATGGCACCGCGGATATCCTGATGGGCGAGGACCGCGTCACGACCTTCTCCATGCATGCCGAGAAGAACTACCCCGTGCGCAAGATTCCTTCCGGACTCGACGTGGGGCTGGAGGACGCGCTGGGCGACGAGCCCTACCTGACGCGGCTTGCCGATGTCCTCGACGCCCTGGCGCGGGAAGCCCGCCCGGATCTCGTTTTCTACAATGCCGGGGTCGATCCGCATGCCGACGACAGACTCGGCCGCCTGGCGCTGACGGACGAGGGGCTGCGGCGGCGCGACAGGATGGTGATCGGCCATTTTCGCGAACGCGCGATCCCGGTCTGCGGTGTGATCGGCGGCGGCTATTCGCGCGACGTCGACGCGCTGGCGCGCCGCCATGCGATCCTCTTTTCGCAGGCCCGGGCCTATTTGCGGTAGCTGGCGATCCGCAGGATGAGGAAAAGCGGGATCACGACCGCCGCGCCGAGCAGGAAATAGGCCCAGAAGCGGTGCAGCGATTCAAAGCCGAGGTTCCACAGACCGGCGAAGAAATCGCTGGCGGCGGCCAGCAGGCCCCAGGGCGTCAGCCCGAGCGAAGCCATGACGACGCCGACGATGAAGGAGATGACGATCAGCTTGATCGCCACGCGCAGCGGCGTATCGCCGAGAAAGCGGTTGAGTGCCGACATGCGTTTGCGTCTCCTGAAGCTCTGTCAGCCGCAGATACGTTCTCCGACGCTCCGCTTCAAGCTGCGGCCTGCGCGAGAAAGGCTTCGACTTCCCGCCTGCGCGGCATGGGTGCCACCGCGCCATGGCCCTGCGTGGCCAGCGCCGCCGCGGCATTGGCGAAGCGTGCCGCGGCGAAAGGATCGCCGATCCTCAGATACTCGGCCAGGAAATTGCCGTCGAACGTGTCGCCGGCCCCGGTCGCGTCGACGGCCTGCACCGGCAGTCCCGCCACCAGGCGCCGTTCGTCGGGCGTCGCGACCAGACAGCCCTTGCTGCCCAGCGTCAGCGCCACCACCCTGGCGCCGAGCCTCAGACAATGATCGGCGATGCGGTCGGGATCGGACAATCCGAGAAGCTGCTCGGCATCCTCCAGTCCCGGCAGCGCGATGTCGGTCATGGCCACCGCCGCCTCGATCATCGCGCGCGCCCGGGCCAGCGGCCAGAGCCTGAGCCTGAGATTGGTATCGAAGGAGACGAGCACGCCGGCCTCCCGTGCCATCGCCATCGCCTCGAAGACGGCGTCGCAGGCCGTTGCGCTGATCGCCAGGCTGATGCCCGAGGCATGCAGGATGCGCGCGCTGCAGATATAGTCGCGCGGCACGTCCGCAGGCGCGATCCGGCTCGCCGCCGAGCCCGCACGCAGATAGGAGAAGCTGTGGCCGGCCTCGCCGTGATGGACGAAATAGACGCCCGTATGCGCCTCTGCGCTGCGGATCACCTGCGCCGCATCGACGCCGTTCTCGGTCCAGAGCTGCATCAGGCTGTCGCCGAACTCGTCCCGGCCCACCCCGGTGAACATGCCAGCCGACGCGCCGGCCCTTGCGGCTGCAATCGCGCAATTCGAGGTGTCGCCGCCATGGCCGCGCAGATACTGGCCCTCGCGGCCGGTCTGGTTGAACTCGATCATGGGCTCGCCCATGCAGACGATCTCAGCTTGCGCCATCGGACCAGGGTTCCCTCGGAGACTGTGCTGCCCGGCTGATAGCGGGATCGCCGCTCCAAGTCCACGTCGATGGGCGGGCGATCATTCCGCGGCGGCGGGAACCTTGCGGTAGCGCGACAGCATGGTGCGCAGCGCGGCCGGCTTGATCGGCTTGTTGATCACCGGCACGTCGAGCTGGCGGGCCGCAGCGCGCAGTTCGGTCGTGCGGTCGGCGGTGACGAGCGCGGCCGGCAGGTCCTGCCCGAAGGTCGCCCGCAACTTGCCAATGACCTCGATCCCGTTCTCGTCGTCGAGATGGTAGTCGACAAGGGCGAGGTCGGGCCGGAAGCCGGTCTCGACCAGCGCATCCAGTGTTCCGCTGCCGGGCGCGATGCGCACGTCGCAGCCCCAGCCTTCCAGCAGGGACTGCATGCCTTCTAGGATGCGCGGATCGTTGTCGATGCACAGCACCGCGACGCCCTCCGGCCGCACCGCCACCGGCAGGTCGCGGGGGTACTCGCCGGGCAGCGGCGTCTCGCGCGCATCGCTCAGCGGCAGGAGAACCGAGAAGCAGGAGCCGTGTGCCTTGACCGATCGGATGCGCAGTTCGAGCCGCAGGACGCGGGCGATACGGTCCACGATCGACAGGCCCAGCCCCAGCCCCTGCGCCTCGCGCATGCCCTCCTTGAGCCGCAGGAACTCGCGGAACACCGAATTGAGCTTGTCGGGCTCGATGCCGATACCGGTATCGTGAACCTGGATCTCGACCAGATCGCCGCGGCGACGGGCGCCGATCAGGATGCGTCCGGTGCGGGTGTATTTCACCGCATTGGACACGAGGTTCTGCACCAGCCGGCGGAACAGATTGCGGTCGGTTTTCACCACCAGCGATGAGGGGATGACGCGCAGTTCCAGTTTCTTGGCCACCGCCTGGGGCTTGAAGTCGTTCTCCACCTGCCGCAGCAGCCCGTCGAGCCGGAAAACCGTCTCCGTCGGCGTCAGCGCGCCGGTGTCCAGTCGCGAGATGTCGAGGACGGCGCCCAGGATGGTCTCGACCGATTCCAGGGAGGATTCGATATTGCCGGCGGCGGTCTTCGTGTCCCCGTCGCCCGCGCGTTCCTGCAGCGAGGAACAATAGAGGCGCGCCGCGTTGAGCGGTTGCAGGATGTCGTGCCCGGCTGCCGCCAGGAATCGTGTCTTGCCGAGATTGGCTTCTTCGGCCAGCATCTGGGCCTGTGCGAGTTCTTCGTTGACGCGCAGGAGTTCGGCCGTGCGGCTCACGACGCGCTGCTCCAGCGTCTCGTTGGCCCGCTTCAGCGCCAGATCCGCTTCCACCCGTGCCGTGATGTCGGTGTAGGTCGCCACGATCCCGCCGCCCGGCATCGGGTTCGCGCGCACCTCGATGATCCGCCCGGTGCTCTTCAGCTCCAGGCTCCACACCTCGCCGAACCATGTCATGCGGTTGAGCATCTCGGCTTCCGCCCCCTGCGGCAGGTCGCCCCGCTCGGCCAGGAAGGTGAAGACATGATGCAGCGAGATGCCGACCTGGCCCATCTCGTCGGGCAGGTCGAAGAGGGTGCGGAACTGACGGTTCCAGCAGGTCAGCCGGAAGTCGCGGTCAAAGACCGTGACGCCTTCCTCCATCTGGTCGAGCGCCGTCTGGAGGAGGTCCCGGTTCTGCTGCAACGCTTCCGAGGCGTCGTCGAGAAGCCGGTAGGCTTCGCGCGACGAGGTGTCGTGGCGCTGGAAGAGCAGCGACAGGATCAGCCGCGCCGACGAGGTGCCGACCGCGCTGGCCAGCAGCTGTTCGGAAAACCGGATCACCGAGGCGTTGGCCTGTTCATTGCCGATCAGCGCGCGCCCCTCGCGGCGCGCGTAGCTCTCGAACGAGCGTTCCGTGCGCTGGACACCGAGATAGCGCGAGATCGTGTCCTTGATCTCGTTGACGGTGACCGCCGTGCGGAAGCGCCGGAGATTGGGCATCGGGTTGGCTTCGCGCGGCACGAACAGCGCCGCCTGGATGCGTTCCAGCGGAACGGAGGAACGTGACAGCGAGCCGAAGACGAAAAGAAGCGTGTTGACGCCGAGGCTCCACAGCACGCCGTGATTGAGCGGTTCGGCCTCGGTGCCGAAGAGCGATTGAGGCCTCAGCGCTTCCAGCCCGAAAAGGCCGTTGACCAGGACCGTGTGATCCTCCGGCGCGATGGAGGGGAAGAACAAGGTGTAGAACCAGACCAGGATCCCCGAGGACAGGCCCAGCACCGCGCCGCGGCTGTTGGCCCCCCGCCAGATGAGGCCGCCCAGAAACGCCGGGGCGAATTGCGCGATGGCGGCAAACGAGATGAGGCCGATCGAGGCCAGCCGCGCGTTCCCCGTCGTGCCGCGATAATAGAGAAAGGCCGCCAACAGCACGAGGAAGATGGCCGCCCGGCGCACATTGAGGATCACCTGGCCCCAGTCCTCGCGGTTGCGCGGTTCCGGCTGGCGCAGGCGGCGGCGCACCAGCAGGGGCATGACGAGATCGTTGGAGATCATGATCGACAGCGCCACGCTGGCCACGATCACCATGGCGGTCGCCGCGGACAGGCCGCCGATGAAGGCGAACATGGCCAGGAAGTCGTGGCCGTGGAGCAGGGGCAGGGACAGCACGTAGAGATCGGCATGGGTCTCGTCGCCGACCAGCAGAATGCCCGCATAGGCGACCGGTATGACGAACAGGTTGATGGCCACCAGATAGAGCGGGAAGAGCCAGGTCGCGGTCCGCAGTTCGTGCTCGGAGCGGTTTTCCACGATGGTCACGTGGAACTGGCGCGGCAGCATGATGATGGCGATGCCGCTCAGCATCGTCAGCACGATCCACGTGCCGAGGCTGGTCGGATGGCTGAAGGCGGCCATGACCTGCTCGTTGGCCGCCGCCGCCGAGATCAGGTCGCGCGGCCCGCCGAAATAGATGTAGGTGACGGCGAAGCCCACCGCGAGGAAGGCCAGCAGCTTCACGATCGATTCCACCGCGACCGCCAGAATCAGGCCGTCCTGGTGTTCGGTGGCGTCGGCGTGGCGCGTCCCGAACAGGATCGCGAAAAGCGCCAGCAGAAGCGCGACGAGCAGCGAGATGTCGCTGACGAAGAAGTCGATCGACGGGGCATAACCGTTGTAGTTCTCGACCATCAGGCTGACGGTGCCCGAGATCGCCTTCAGCTGCAGCGCGATGTAGGGGATGTAGCCGATGGTCGCGATCAGGGTGGCGATCGCGGCCACGGCGAAACTCTTGCCGTAGCGCGCGGCCAGGAAGTCGGCGCTCGAGGTGATGTTCTCCGATTTGGCCAGCCGCATGATCCTGCTGAGCAGCGGATAGCCGAACAGGAAGACCACGATCGGGCCGATATAGATGGCCAGGAACTCGAAGCCGCGCTCGGCCGCGAAGCCCACCGAACCGAAGAAGGTCCACGACGTGCAGTAGATCGCCAGGCTGAGGGCGTAGATATAGGGGCGCGAGCGGCTCGAACCGTGCTTCTCGGTGCGCCTGTCGCCGATGCGTGCGACCGCGAACAGCAGCGTCACATAGGCGATCGCGACAATGACGATGACCCAGCCCTGCACGGCCCGATTCCCTCCTCCGCTTCGGATCGTTTCCGATCCTCCTCGCACAGAGGCAATCACAGGCCCGCCGAACTGTCCATTTGTTCTTTCGTCGGCGAGATTTTCGGCTTCTGAAACCCGCAATTCTGCTATTCTGCGTCCAACAAGCCGGCGGCGGGGTGCGGCCGGCAAGGCTCGGGGAGAGGGCATCGTGATAAAGGAATTTCAGGAGTTCATTGCCAAGGGCAATGTGATCGATCTGGCGGTCGGCATCATCATCGGCGGCGCCTTCGCGCTCATCGTCTCCTCGCTGGTCGAGGACATGATCATGCCCATCGTGGGCGCGATCTTCGGCGGGTTCGATTTCTCGAACTACTTCATCGCCCTTTCGCCGGAGGTCACCGCGACCTCCCTGGAAGCCGCGCGCGAACAGGGCGCCGTCTTCGCCTATGGCAATTTCATCACCGTCCTGATCAATTTCCTGATCCTGGCCTGGATCATCTTCCTGATGGTCAAGGCGGTGAACAATCTGCGCCGCCGGCTGGCTGCGGAGGAAAAGGTCGCCGACGTGCCGGCCGCGCCGCCGGCCGACGTGCTGCTCCTGACCGAAATACGCGACCTGCTTGCCAGGAAATAGTCGGCAGGGCTAAGGACGGGGTCGCGCCGGAATTTCCCGGCCGACCCTTTGTCTGGACTTTGCATGAACCTCATTCAATCGTTGCGACCCGAGGCGCGCCAGGCGCCCGAAAGCGGCATCGTCGCCGTTGCCAATCATGGCCGCGGCAAGCCGGGTCTCATTCCGCTCTGGGCGGGCGAGAGCGACCTGACGACGCCCGATTTCATTTCGCAGAAGACCATTGCCGCGCTGCAGGCCGGCGAGACATTCTACACTTGGCAGCGCGGCATCCCCGAATTGCGCCAGGCTCTGGCCGACTACCACGCCCGGCATTTCGGCGGGTCGTTCCGGCCGGACGAATTCATCGTCACCGGGTCGGGCATGCAGTCGATCCAGATGGCGCTCGACGCCGTCGCCGGGCATGGCGACGAGGTGATCTATCTCAGCCCCGCCTGGCCGAATTTTCCGGCCGCCGTCGGCATCGCGGGCGCCACCGGTGTGGCGGTGCCGCTGGAACGCACGACGCAGGGGGGCTGGGTCTGCGATCCCGGCGCGATCGAGGCGGCCATCACGCCCCGAACGCGTGCGCTGTTCGTCAATACGCCGTCAAACCCGACCGGCTGGACCGCCGACCGCGAAACGCTGGCCGCGATTCTCGCAATCGCGCGGCGACACGACCTGTGGATCGTGGCCGACGAGATCTACGCCCTGTTCTGCTACGGCGCGAACCGCGCGCCGTCCTTCCTCGACGTCGCCGATCCCGAGGATCGGATCATCTACGTCAACACATTCTCCAAGAACTGGGCGATGACCGGCTGGCGCATGGGTTGGCTGAAGATCCACCCGTCGCTGCAGCAGGTCTTCGAAAACCTCGTCCAGTACTCCACCTCGGGCGTGCCGCAATTCCTGCAGCGCGGCGGGGTGGCTGCTCTTGAGGAAGGAGATGATTTCCTCGCCGGCCAGGTGGAGCAGGCGGGACGCTGTCGCGACGCGCTGGTCGACCGGCTGGTGGCCACGGGACGCGTCAGGGCCGTGCCGCCGCAAGGCGCCTTCTACCTCTTCTTCGAGATCGAGGGCGTGACGGACACGAGGGCGGCCGCGATTTCGATCGTCGACGAGGCGAATGTCGGACTTGCGCCGGGCACCGCGTTCGGTCCGGGGGGCGAAGGCTTCTTCCGTGCCTGTTTCCATCGTCGCCTCGACCTGATCGAGGAGGCGGCCGACCGGCTCGCCGGATGGATATCCGCCCGCTAGCCTGCGATGCGCGGCATTTGAGACATCTTGTCAACGGCCCCTGAACCATGGCCGTTGAAAGCCCCGGCGGCGCGGCCCGCCGCGCAGAAATTCTTAGGCTTTCAAGCCCAGCATCCTTCACGGGAGCGACCCGGACCGGCCCACGAGAGGCCAGGCGGATCGCAGGTGTGAACGGAGACTGGCATGGCGATTCTGGTAACCGGCGGCGCCGGCTATATCGGCAGCCACATGGTGTGGGACCTGCTCGATGCGGGTGAAGAGGTCGTGGTGCTCGACCGGCTATCCACCGGCCATGCCTGGGCGGTGGCGCCCGGCGCGAGGCTGGTCGTTGGCGATATCGGCGACACGCGGCTGGTCGGCAGGCTGATCCGGGACGCGGGCATCGAGTCGATCTTCCATTTCGCCGGCTCCGTCGTCGTGCCGGATTCGATCGCCGACCCGCTCGGCTATTATCTAAACAACACCAGCAACACGCGCACGCTGGTGGAGGAGGCCGTGGCCGGCGGCGTACGCCGCTTCATCTTCTCCTCGACGGCTGCCGTCTACGGCGCGCCGCCGGCGGAAGCGCCGGTCAGCGAGGCGGTCGTGCCCGCGCCGGTCACGCCCTATGGCAAGTCGAAACTGATGAGCGAATGGATGCTGGCGGACACGGCCGCCGCGCACGATTTGTCCTACGCGATCCTGCGTTATTTCAACGTGGCAGGATGCGATCCTCAAGGGCGCACCGGGCAGTCGACGCCGGGCGCGACCCATCTGCTCAAGGTCGCCTGCGAGGCGGCCATCGGCAAGCGCCCCTATGTCCAGGTCTTCGGCACCGACTACGCGACGCCGGACGGTTCCGGCATCCGCGACTTCATCCATGTGAGCGATCTGGTGGCCGCCCACCGGCTGGCGTTGATGGCGCTGCGCGAGCAGGGCGGCGGCATGACGATCAATTGCGGCTACGGCCACGGCTATTCCGTGCTCGAGGTCCTCGACAGCGTCCAGCGCGTGTCGGGGCGCAAGCTGGATATCCGCATGGCGCCGCGTCGCGACGGCGATCTCGCCTCGGTCATCGCCGACACGAGCCTGATCCGCCGCAAGCTCGCATTCTCTCCCTCGCTGGACGATCTCGACACGATCGTGGCCACGTCGCTCGAATGGGAGGCGCATCTCAAACGCATGGACAACGCGGCGCCCGAGCCGCTGCGCGCCATCGCCTGAAGCCGCGTCAGCGGGGGATTTTCGGTGCGGCGCCGAGGCCGGCCACCGGCTGTCCGGGCTCGCTCATCGCCGCCGGAGACAGCAGATCGGCAAAGGTCGACAGGGCCCCGACCAGTTCCAGCCTGCGCGCCTCGTCCAGTCCTGAGAAGCGGTCGGCAAAACTCTGGCCGAGGGGCAGCGGCGCTCTTACGACCATTTGGGCGCCCATCTCGGTCAGCCGGGTATGTACGACCCGCCTGTCCTGCCCCGAACGGTAGCGCTGGATGATGCCGCGCTCTTCCAGATTGTCGAGCACGGTCACCACGGTCGGAAGCGAGATGTCTGCATAGGCCGACAGGGCGGTGCTGGTCACCTCGCCGAGTTCGGCGATACCGCGCAGGATGATGAGCTGGGCTGCCGTCAGCCCGGTGGATTTGACCAGTGCCTTGGAATGGAGGTCGTGCGCGCGCACGATGCGGCGCAGCGCTTTCTCAAGCGCCTTCAGCTCACTTTTTCGGAACCTTCCCATGATTGTCGCGTTCGCTCGGTCTGGCATGAATGCAATGTCATTGATTTGACATCTAATGGTTAGACATATAAGTATCAGGCTTCAATTGCAAACTGACAACGGAGGGTTGATCCGAAACCGTGTGTGGAATCTGCGGAGAAGTTAGGTTCGATGGCGCACAGCCGTCGCCAATAGCCATTTCAAAAATGATGGATGCGATCGCACCTCGGGGGCCGGATGGCGCCGGGCTGGAGATGCATAACAGCGTGGCGCTTGCCCATCGCCGCCTGAGCATCATCGATCTCTCGGTCAAGGCGCGCCAGCCGATGGTCGACCCGGCACTCGGGCTGACGATCGTATTTAATGGCTGCATCTACAACTATCCCGAATTGCGGGCCGAACTCGAGGCGAAGGGCTACAATTTCTTCTCGACCGGCGACACCGAAGTGGTGGTCAAGGCGTATCACGCCTGGGGCCGCGACTGCGTCGACCGCTTCAAGGGCATGTTCGCCTTCGTCATCCACGAGCGCGATTCGGGCCGCGTCGTCATGGCGCGCGACCGCTTCGGCATCAAGCCGCTCTATCTGGCAGAAACACCCAGCTCCATCCGGTTCGCCTCGACGCTGCCCGCATTGCTGCAGGCTGGCGACGTCGACACCACGATCGACCGTCATGCGCTGCACAATTACCTGTCCTTCCATGCCGTCGTGCCGCCGCCGCGCACCATCATCAAGGGCGTGCGTAAGCTGCCGCCGGCGACGATCCGCGTGATCGAGCCGAATGGCGAGCGCAAGGACCATGTCTACTGGAATCCGCCCTACCGCCGCGATCCCGAATATTCGGGCCTGTCGACGAATGAATGGCGCGACCTCGTGCTCGATTCGCTGCGCACCGCCGTTAAACGGCGCATGGTCGCCGACGTGCCGGTCGGCGTGCTTTTGTCGGGCGGCGTCGATTCCTCGATCATCGTCGGCCTGCTCGCCGAACAGGGCCAGCACGGGCTGATGACCTTCTCCGTCGGTTTCGAGGAGGCCAATGGCGAGAAGGGCGACGAGTTCCAGTATTCCGACCTCATCGCCGAGCGTTTCGGAACCAACCACCACAAGATCTTCGTGCCGTCCGAAAAGCTGATGGAATCGTTGCCCGGTACCTTCGCGGCCATGTCGGAGCCGATGGTTTCCTACGACAATGTCGGCTTCTACCTCCTGTCGCAGGAGGTCTCCAAGCACATCAAGGTCGTCCAGTCCGGCCAGGGTGCCGACGAGGTGTTCGGCGGCTATCACTGGTACCCGCCGCTCGCCGATTCCAACAATGTCGTCGACGATTATGCGCGCGTCTTCTTCGACCGCTCGCACGCCAAGATGGCCGAGCATGTGAACCGCGAATGGCTGGTCGACGAGGATTTCAGTCGCGAACTGGTGGCCGAGCGGCTGATGCGGGCAGGCGCCGACACGCCGGTCGGCGCCGCGCTGAGGCTCGACAGCCAGGTCATGCTGGTCGACGACCCGGTCAAGCGCGTCGACAACATGACCATGGCCTGGGGGCTCGAGGCGCGCGTGCCTTTCCTGGACCACGACCTGGTTGAACTCGCCGCGAAGATCCCGCCGGAGATGCAGCTCGCCCAGAACGGCAAGAACATCCTGAAGGAGGCCGCCCGCCTGGTGGTCCCGCACGAGGTGATCGACCGCAAGAAGGGGTACTTCCCCGTGCCGCAGCTCAAATATGTCGACGGGCCCTATCTGGACATGGTGCGCGACGCCTTGTCCTCGCAGGCCGCGCGCGAGCGCAACATCTTCCGTCAGGACTATCTGGACACGCTTTTTGCGAACCCGTCGGACCACATCACCCCCTTGCAGGGATCGGAGCTGTGGCAGGTCGGTCTTCTGGAAATGTGGCTGCAGACACACGGGATCTGAGGGCATGGCTAAACGTTCCGCGGGCGACGACAAGAACGTTCGTGGCCGCACCGACAAGGCGCTGGGGCACAGGCTCCGGCGCCTGCGCAACGAATCGATGAAGCCGCGCATCGACATGCACGAGACCGGCGTGGAGCCGCAATCCACCGATGTCGCCGTCGATTGCGGCTGGGGACGATTGCTGTTTTCCCAGACCTACGAGACCAACCAGAAGCTGGTCGAGGCGCTGCGCCAGGAAGGCCCGGAACGCCGCGACATCGCCTTCTACGTGCGCGACCCGCATGTACTGCTGGCGCTCGCCCAGCAGGAGCTCTTTCTCGACCCCTCCCATACGTTCCGGCTCGAGCTGTCCACCTATCGGGCCGGGCGGCGCCAGCCTAAGGGCTATTTCATCCGCAGGCTGTCTTCGGAAGCCGATGCCCAGGGCGTCAACACCATCTACGCTTCGCGCGGCATGGTCACGGTGCGTCCCGACATCTTCTGGTCGAACAGGGACAACCGCGCGATCACCTATTTCGTGGCCGAAGACATCGCCAGCGGCGAGATCATCGGCACTGTCACCGGCATCGACCACAGCCGCGCCTTCCAGGATCCCGAGCACGGCTCCTCGCTGTGGTGCCTGGCGGTCGACCCGCAGGCCCGCCATCCCGGCATCGGCGAAATGCTCGTGCGCCGGCTAGCCGAGCATTTCCAGGCCCGCGGCGCCGCCTTCATGGACCTGTCGGTCATGCATGACAACGGACAGGCGATCGCGCTCTACGAGAAGCTCGGCTTCCGCCGCGTCCCGGTCTTCGCGGTCAAGCGCAAGAACCCGATCAACGAGAAGCTCTTCGCCAGCCCCATCGAAGGTTATGACGGCCTCAATCCCTATGCCCGCCTGATCGTCGACGAGGCGCGCCGGCGCGGCGTCCATGTCGAGGTGACGGATGCCGAGGGCGGCTTCTTCCGCCTCTCTTATGGCGGCCGCTCCGTCCATTGCCGCGAGAGCCTGTCTGAACTGACGTCGGCCGTCGCCATGTCGATCTGCGACGACAAGGCGGTCACGCGCCGCGCCATGGAACGCGCCGGCCTGTCCGTTCCCGAACAAATGGAAGCGGTCGATGACCGGTCGGCCCTGGAGGCATTCCTGAATAAGCACGGCAAGGTGGTCGTCAAGCCGGCCCGCGGCGAACAGGGCAGGGGCGTGGCCGTTGGGCTCGACACCGTCGAATCCACCGAGAAAGCCATCGAGGTGGCCCGCGAAATATGCGACCGCGTGCTGGTCGAGTCCTGTTTCGAGGGCGAGGATTTGCGCCTCATCGTGATCGATCACCGCCTCGTCGCGGCGGCCGTCCGGCGGCCGCCCCATGTGGTGGGCGACGGTCAGAAGACGATCCGCGACCTGATCGAGGCACAGTCGCGCAGGCGGGCCGCGGCCACCGGCGGCGAGAGCCACATTCCCATCGACGGCGAGACCGAACGCTGCGTCGCTGGCGCCGGCTTCGGCCTCGACGACGTGCTGGAATCCGGGCGCGAACTGATGGTGCGCAAGGCCGCGAACCTGCACACGGGCGGCTCGATCCATGACGTCACCGCGGAAGTGCATCCCAGGCTGGTGGAAGCCGCCTGCAAGGCCTCGCGGGCCATCGACATTCCCGTTGTGGGGATAGATTTCATCGTGCGGTCGCCAAGCCTGCCCGATTATGTTTTCATCGAAGCCAATGAACGTCCGGGGCTGGCCAATCACGAGCCGCAGCCCACGGCGGAGCGCTTCGTCGATCTGCTATTCCCGCTTTCGGGTCAGAAATCGGCGGAAAGGGCGCTGTCGAAGCGATGACACGGGGAAAGTCGCGCAAATTGAAGATTGATCAGGACTATCTGCTCGCGCAGCTGAAGGCGCTGCTGGAGATCGGCAGCCCCACGGGCTACACCGACAAGGTGGTGCGCCACTGCACCGAGGAACTCGAACGTCTGGGCATGACCGCCGAATTGACGCGGCGTGGCGCCATCCGTGCCATCCGCCAGGGCAGCCGGCGCCGTGGTGCGCGCGCGGTCATCGGGCATCTCGACACGCTGGGCGCGCAGGTCAAGCGCATCAAGGAGAACGGACGGCTCGAGCTCGTTCCCATCGGCCATTGGTCGGCCCGCTTCGCCGAGGGCGCGCGTGTGACGATCTACACCGAATTCGGCGCCTATCGCGGTTCGATCCTGCCGCTCAAGGCCTCGGGCCACACCTTCAACGACGAGATCGATTCCCAGCCCATCGGCTGGCGCCATGTCGAGTTGCGCATCGACGCGGCCACGCTGTCGCGCGAGGAGACCTACGCGCTCGGCATCGATGTGGGTGATTTCGTCGCCGTCGACGCGCAGCCCGAATTCCTCGAAAACGGCTTCATCGTCTCGCGCCATCTCGACGACAAGGCGGGCGTGGCGATCATGCTGGCGGCACTGAAGGCGCTCGAAGACAGCGGCGCGCGCATGCCGGTCGACGTCCACTGGCTCTTCACCATCGCCGAGGAAGTGGGGGTGGGAGCCGCCTCCGTGCTGATGCCGGAGGTCGCCTCCATGGTGACGATCGACAACGGCACCACCGCGCCCGGCCAGAATTCGGCCGAGTTCGGCGCCACCATCGCCATGGCCGATCAGGCCGGTCCGTTCGACTACCATCTCACCCGCAAGCTGGTGGAACTCTGCCGCGAGAACGATATCCCCTACCAGAAGGACATCTTCCGCTACTACCGCTCCGATTCGGCGTCGGCCATCGAGGCCGGTCACGATGTGCGTACCGCCCTCGTCGCCTTCGGCATCGACGCCTCGCATGGCTACGAGCGCATCCACGTCCATGCGCTGACATCGATCGCCGAGCTGATCACCGAATATGTGGTCAGCCCGCTGGAGATCGAGCGCGACGTGCGCGACATGACGCCGGGCATCAAGGGTTTCCCCGAACAGCCGACCGAGCAGGCCGACCAGACGGATTTCGACCCGGAAGCGCTGATCCAGGAACACGAGCCCCCGCGGCGAGAGAACTGAGCCACGTCGCGGGCGCGGCGCTGGCCGGGCTTCGCGCCCTCAGCGCCGCGGTGCCGAAAGCAGCCAGCCGTCCACCGCGAGCCGTCCCCCGCCATAGACCACGAGCGCCAGCGCCATGGCCCCCCAGGGCAGATGGAAATTCGCCCATGCGGCGGGAATGGTCAGCTGGATGATGATCGTCATGAAGAGAAGCCCCAGCGCGGACAGCCGCGTGAACAGGCCGATCACCAGCAGGATCGGCAGGATGATCTCTCCGATCGAGGCTCCCCAGGCCATCAGCAGCGGGAACGGATAGGCATAGGCCTGCCCGAAAATATGCAGCTTGAACTCGTTGGCGAAGAGGAACTGCGTTCCCGGCGAGACGCTGAGGAAGCCGTCCCATTTGGTCAGCCCGGACCGGAAGAAGGGGATCGCCAGCGCGATCCTGAGGGCCAGGAGCGCAAGCGAGGCGGGGATTGCCGCGAGCAGCCCGTCGGTTCTGTGGATGAGATGTACGGTTTCCCGGGTGATGGCGTTCATGTCGGGTTCTCCTCCGAATGCGCGGGCAAGCGCTGGAATGCGCCGAGCGCCAGCAACCCGGTCAGCGCGCGGGCCAGGTCGAAGGCGCCGTCGCATTGGAGCGCATGCGTGCCGGCCTCGCCGATGCTGGCCCCGTCGAGGAGGCGCTGAACGAAAGGCGTGTCGACCGTGGGCAGCACCGTTGCGTGCAACTCGGCATGCGGTCGGGTCAGGAGCACGCTTTCGGGATGCCCGATGGACATGCGCGTGACATTGTCTTCTTGATGCGCGGACCAGATGGAGCCGATCGCGAATGCCGATTCGACCAGCCGCGTGGCCGGATGCGGCACCAGCCGTCGCTCGAGCAGTGCGTCCGGTGCAAGATTGCCCAGATCCCGGGCGCCGAGGGGCGGGGCTTCTGCCGCGTGATAGGCCTGCAGCCAGGCATATTCGAGCCGCGTGAGATCGGGCAGATAGGCGAGCCCGGCGGCGGGCGGAAAGCCGGCGACGAAATCCGCAAGGCTTTCTCCATACCGGCTCAGCACGGGACTGTCCGGCTTGTGGTCGGCCACATAGGCGCGCGCCATGGCACGAAAGAACCCCTCGCCCACGACACGCCGGGTGACCGGAAACGTCTTCGCCAACGCCTCGACCAGGCTGACATGCACATTGTTGCGGTAGACGGCGAAGCGCAGCCGGTCGGCCTCCCCGCGCGCGCTGGTCAGGCCGGCGGGGACCGGGCGGGCGGGATCGGCCAGCGCTTCGGCGAAACGGTTCTCGACAGCCTGCGCATCCATCACGCCACCCTCCGCTGGCCGGGGCGCAGATGCGCGAGCGCGGCTTCGACACGATCGGCCTCCGCCTTCAGCGTCGCGAAGTCCGGGACATCATTGTCCCATTCGACCAGCGTCGCGACGGGTCCCGTGCGAGCGATCGTGAACTGGTAGAGATCGAAGACGTCCGGCCGCACGGCGCTGGCATGCGCGTCGATGGCAAGCCGCTCGCCGGCTTCGTCATGGGTCTCGTCATAGCCGGCCAGGTGGATTTCGCCGACCTTCCCGACCGGAAAACGCCTTATGTAGTCATGCGGATCGAGCCGGTGGTTGATCGCCGAGACCATGACATTGTTGACGTCGAGCAGAAGGCCGCAACCGGTGCGATCCGAAATGGCGGCCAGGTAGTCGATCTCGTCGATCGTGCTGTCCTCGAAGAGCAGATAGGTGGACGGGTTTTCGAGAAGCATGCGTATGCCGAGCGCATCCTGCACCTCGGCCACATGCGCGCAGACGCAGTCGAGTGTCCCGGGCGTGTAAGGCAGCGGCAGCAGATCGTTGAAATAGGCACTTTCGTGCGTGGACCAGGCCAGATGTTCCGATAAGGAAGCGGGGCGGTAGCGCTCCACGAGACGCCTGAGGCGGGCGAGATGATCCCTGCTGATCGGCCCGCTTCCGCCGATCGAAAGGCCGACCCCGTGCAGCGAGAGCGGATAGTGCTCGGCGATCGCCGACAGGTAGCGGTGCGGCGGGCCGCCATCGCCCATGTAATTTTCCGCATGAACCTCGAAAAAGCCGATCGCCGGCATGCTGGAAAGGATCTCGCCATAATGCTCCGGCTTCAGGCCGAGGCCGGCGCTGGCGGGCAGGGTGGGGGCGGTCGACATGGGCTCCTCCTTCGAATGCGCGAAAAAGGCCGGGGCATCCGTGAGGACGCCCCGGCAGTCCTGGAGGTCAGGACGGAAGATCGCGATCGAGTTCCTTGAGGCTGCCCATGCGGTCGCCCGGGAGCTCCATCTCTTCGCAGGTGCCCGCCGGGACGAGTGTCCAGGCATTGCCCTGATAGTCGACGGTCGACGTGCCCGAGCAGGTGGTGCCGGGGCCGGCCGCGCAGTCGTTCTGCCCGGCGAGCGACACCCCGTAGCACTTCTCCATGTCCTGGGCGGTGGCCTGGTCCGAGGCAGCTACCCCGAAACCGGCGGCAAGCGAGGTGGCAAGCGCGAGCGAAAGGACTTGACGATTCATGACGGGACTTCCTCCATGTTGACAGAAGCCGGATATCGGCTCCTGGGTTGGAATTCGAAGGAAGCGTGCGTTTGTTACAGCGCGCGCAGTCGTACACGCTCTTGTGATCGCGTCGTGAATGCGAAGCAGTCGCGAGGGAGCCACTCCCTTCTGTAACGATCGACCCTCGCACGACGAATGGGAGATGGGACTTGTTGCCGGAAACCGACGCAAGGCTTGCGGGACTGCTGCGCCAGGCGTTGCGCGGTGACGAGCCGGCCTATGCCCGCTTCCTGCAGGAGGTGGCGGCGATCGTGCGTGCCGTGGCGCGCAGCCGGCTGGGCCAGCTCCCCGGGAGCGATCCGGAGGACATCGTACAGGAGACTTTGTTGGCCATTCACCTGAAGCGACATACATGGCGGGAGGATGCCCCGGTGGGCCCGTGGGTCCACGCCATCGCGCGCTACAAGATGGTCGATGCCTTTCGACGCCAGGGTCGCGTCGTCACGGTCGACATCGAGGATTTCGCCGAGAGCCTCGCTGGCGAAGAAGCGCCCGTGATGCACGCGCGCGACCTCGAGCGGGCGCTTGGCTGCCTGACCGACGGTCAGCGCCAGGTCGTCTCGGCGATCAGTCTCGAAGGCCATTCGGTGGCCGAAGCGGCGAGCCGGCTCGGCATGAAGGAAAATGCGGTTCGCGTCGCGCTGCACAGGGGACTGGCGGCGATCGCGCGTGCAATCGGAAAGACGGGCACATGAAGACCGAAGAACTCATCAGGGCGATTTCCGCCGGCGCGGGCAGGCCGCCCGTGTCGATGCCGCGCGTCTGGCTGGCCGCCCTGACGGGAGCGGTGCTCGCGGCGGGCGCCATCTTCTTCGCCGTCCTGGGACCGAGGCCCGACATCGGGCAGGCGCTCGAAACAACCCGCTTCCTGTTCAAATTCGTCGTCACCGCCGTCCTCTTCGCCTCGGCGGTGCCGGTCCTGCGCGCACTGGCCCGTCCGGGCAAGCGTCCGGCCTGGCCGATCATGCTGGCGGCGCCAGCCCTCGTTCTCGTCGCGATCGTGCTGGAACTGGTCGCCCTGTCGTCGGGACAATGGATATCGTCTCTGGTCGGCACCAACGCCATTTATTGCCTGGCGCTGATCCCGCTGCTCGGCATCTTGCCGCTGGCCGCCATGCTGGCCGCCCTTAACGCCGGCGCTCCGACCCGGCCCGTTCTGGCGGGGGCCGTGGCCGGCATCTGCGCAGGGGGACTGGCCGCCATCTTCTACGCCGCCTACTGCCCCGACGATTCGCCGCTCTTCGTGGCGACCTGGTACAGCCTGGCCATCCTGCTGCTGGCCCTGCTCGGCGCGCTTGGCGGCCGGTTCGTTCTGCGCTGGTAGGCGGCCCCGACCAGCGAGGCGTGAAGGCAACTTCACACAACTTTACATTCGCCGCGAAGCGCTGAAACGCGCGTCACCTAATCTGCTCCCATGACGGTCACTGGACCGCCGGAACACGGAGCAGGACAGATGAACGAATTCGATCAGGACAACGCCAACAAGGCCCCCCGCGGCGCCTCCCCATGGCGGCGTGTGGCCATTGCCGGCGCGATTGCCGTGGTGGCCATGGGCGTCGGTGCGGCCGCGGCGACCAACGGTGCCTCGACCTTCTATGGACCGGCCATGCATGTGGCCATGGGCTCGGGCGGAATGGGATTTGCAGAACGGAGGTTTGACCGGATGATGACCGAGATCGAGGCGAGCGACGAGCAGGCTGACCGGCTGCGCGACATCTTCGAGGCCGCGCGCGACGATCTGATGCCGGCCAAAGCCGACTTCCACGCTTTCCGCGACGAGCTGGCATCCCTCATCTCCCAGCCCCGGATCGACCGCGCCGCCGCCGAACGCATGCGTTCAGAGCGTGTCGAGGCGATCGACGAGGCCTCGCGGCGCATGACGGAAGCCTTCATCGAGGCCGCCGAAGTGCTGACCCCCGAACAGCGGGTTGCGCTTGTCGAGAAATTCGAGGAGCGTCGCTGGCACGGTCGCCGCTAGGCGATGATGTCGGAGGGCAGGGCATGGCAGGCAGGGTGCTGATCATCGACGACGACACCCGCCTGTCCGCCATGCTTGTCGACTATCTTGCCGGCGCCGGTTTCTCGGCGCGCGCGGCGGGCGATGGCGCCTCGGGCCTCGCCGATCTCGCCGCCGTGGGAGCCGATGCCGTCATTCTAGACATCATGCTGCCAGATCTCGACGGCTTCGAGATCTGCCGCAGGATCCGCGCCACGTCCGACGTGCCGGTCCTCATGCTGACGGCCCGGGGCGACGAGACCGACCGCATCGTCGGGCTGGAAATCGGCGCCGACGACTATCTGCCGAAACCCTTCAGCCCGCGCGAGCTTCAGGCCCGCCTCAAGGCCATCCTCAGGCGCGGCCGCCGCCGCGAGGAGCCGGCCGCCGACATCCTGCGTTTCGGCCGGCTGGAGATCGACCGCGGCTCGCGCGCCGTCAGGCTCGACGGCGAAGAGCGCCCGCTCACCAGCCACCAGTTCGATCTCCTGGTCGCGCTGGCCGAAAATGCCGGCCGCGTGCTGAGCCGCGACCGTCTCATGGACCTCGTGCGCGGCGAGGAACTGGCGGCCTTCGACCGCTCGATCGATGTCCACGTCTCGCGCATCCGCTCCGCCATCGAGGCCGACCCGAAAAGCCCCAGGCGGCTGATCACCGTGCGCGGGGCCGGCTATGTATTCGCCCGCAACCAGGATGGGGCATGAACCCGTGCGCGTGAGCCTCTTCTGGAAGGTCTATCTCACCATCCTCGGCAGCCTCGCCGCGGTGGCCATCACCGTTGCCCTGGCCGCCTATGTCGGCACCAGCCCGGACGCAGATTGGGGCGCCTGGCGCGACCGCGTCCTCGTGACCATGTTTCCCGCCGAAGACGGGCCGCAGGAACTCGCCGCGACGATCGAGCGGCTGCAGGCCGGCACGGCCGCCGACATCGCCATCTTCGCCGCCGACGGGACGATGATCGCAGCGGCGGGCGCCCCCATCGACGCCGAGGGTCTCGAAAGGCGGGGCTGGGGCCGCGGCGAAGGCGGCAGGCTTCATCTGTTCGACCTGCCGGGCGATCGGGTGCTGGCCGCCAGGTTCGACCAGCCCTTCCAGCCGCAGCGAACGCGCTTCCTTGTTCTTCTTGCCCTGGTCGCCACCGCCATCGGCATCGCCGCCTGGCCGATCGTGCGCCATCTGACCGGCCGACTGGAGCGGCTGCGCCGCGGCGTCGAGGCTTTCGGCACGGGTGCGCTCATCACCCGCGTGCAGGTCGAGGGCCGGGATGAGATTGCCGCCGTGGCATCCAGTTTCAATCAGGCGGCCGAGGAGATCGAGCGCCTGGTCGCCTCCCACCGCGCGCTTCTCGCCAATGCCAGCCACGAATTGCGCTCCCCGCTGGCGCGGCTTCGCATGGCGGTCGATCTTCTGCCCGAAAATGCCGATGCCGTGCGCCGGGCCGAGATTGTCCGCAGCCTGGGCGAACTCGACGCGCTGGTGGAGGAAATCCTGCTCGCCAGCCGTCTGGATCATATCCGCGATCTCGATGAGACCGAGACGCTGGACCTGCTTGCACTCGTGGCGGAGGAGGCAGCCCTGCACGGCCTTGCGGTCGAGGGAAAAAGCGTCTGGGTCGAGGGCGACCCGAGGCTGCTCGCTCGGCTGGTGCGTAACCTCGTCCTCAATGCCGAGCGCCACGGGGCGCCCCCGGTCACGATCGAGGTCGAGGCAGTCGCGTCGCGCGCCAGGCTGAGTGTGCGCGATCACGGCCCGGGCGTGCCCGAAAACGAACGCGACCGCGTTTTCGAGGCATTCTATCGCCCTTCCGGCAGGTCCGAGAGCGCTGGCGGCTGGGGGCTGGGCCTCGCGCTGGTGCGTCAGATCGCCGAGCGCCACGGCGGCACGGCGTCCTGCGAGGCGGGCCCGGGGAGAGGTGCCCTGTTCGTGGTCGATCTGCCGGCCGTGCCTTCCCGATCCTGACCGAGAATCCCGCGCCCAAGAGGGTGGGCCGCTTCCGTCTCGACTTTGTCATCAAACTGGCGGATGGTGCCGCACGGTAACCGGAAGGCGCGAATGGCCGCAGCAGAAAAGAGCCGGCAGATATGGGGCTGGTGGTGGTTCGACTGGGCCAACCAGCCTTACAATACCTTGCTTCTGACCTTCATCTTCGCTCCCTATTTTGCGTCTGCGGTCGCGCCCGATCCGGTGACCGGCCAGGCCATGTTCGGCTGGATGATGTCGATATCGGGCGTCATGATCGCGCTTGCGGCGCCGGTCCTGGGCGGCATCGCCGACAGTGCGGGGCGCAAGCGGCCGTGGATACTGTTCTGGTCGCTGCTCTATGTCGCGGGCAGCTTCGCCCTGTGGTGGGCCGTGCCGGATGCGTCGACGTCGACCATCCTGTTTGTGCTCGTCGCCTTCGCCATCGGCATTGTGGGGCTTGAGTTCGGGATCGTCTTCACGAATTCCATCCTGCCCTCGCTTGGCAATCGCGAGGAGATCGGGCGCATCTCGGGCTCCGGCTGGGCCTTTGGTTATGTCGGTGGCCTCGTGGCGCTGGTCATCATGCTGCTTCTGTTGGCCGAAAACGAGACCGGGGTCACGCTGATCGGCATCGAGCCGATCTTCGGCCTCGATCCGGCCATGCGCGAGGGCACGCGTGCCGTCGGCCCGTTCACCGCGCTGTGGTATGCCATCTTCGTCATTCCCTTCTTCCTGTGGGTGCCGGAGACCGGCGTGCCCCGCAGCACCCAGGCGAAGGGCGCCATCGCCAAGGGCCTGCGCGATCTGGGCCGGACGTTGCGCGGTCTGCCCCGACATCCGAGCCTGCTGGCCTATCTCGGCTCGTCCATGTTCTACCGCGACGCGCTCAACGGCATTTACACATTCGGCGGCATCTACGCGGCCGGCGTGCTCGGTTGGTCGATCGTGCAGATCGGCATCTTCGGCATCCTCGCGGCGCTGGTGGGCGCCATCGGCTGCTGGATCGGCGGCCGTGCCGACCGCCGTTTCGGCCCCAAGCCCGTCATCGTGACCTGCATCCTGGCGCTCATCGCGGTCTGTACGGCCATCGTCACCACCGACCGCACCATGGTCTTCCTGGTGCCGGTCGCCGCCGCTTCGTCCCTGCCCGACATCGTTTTCTACATCTGCGGCGCGGCGATCGGCGCCAGCGGCGGTGCGCTGCAGGCGGCCTCGCGCACCATGATGGTCCGCCAGGCCAATCCCGACCGCATGACGGAGGCATTCGGCCTCTATGCGCTGTCGGGCAAGGTCACGTCCTTCCTGGCGCCCGGTCTCATCGCGCTGGCGACCACGATCACCGCCGACCAGCGGCTGGGCGTGACCCCGCTGATCCTGCTTTTCCTGGTCGGGCTGGCGCTCCTCTTGTGGGTCAAGCCGGAAGGCGAGGACGAGGCCTACTGGACCCAGCGCGCCGCACCCGCCTGATGCCCCTTGCGGGGAGGATCGAGTGAGGAAGCCCGCCGCACGAAATCGGCCCAGGCGCGGGAAACGACGCCTCGTCGCTGGGAAGATCGGTGGCCGCCGGCATCCCGGCTACGGGGATCAGCCTCCGAAGAAACGCTGGTCGAGCGTGTCGAAGGCCTTCTGGAAGACGTTGTCGTGCACGTTTGGAATGAGCTCCAGATCGTCCTGCGGCGAGGCCGTCCAGTCCGCCGTCCAGACAGCGAAGCTGCGATTGGTGTCCGTCACCGGATAGAGCCTGGCGCCGGCATGGTAGTTGAGCCAGGGCATCGGGCTTTTCAGGATCCGGTAGCGGAAGGCGTGCTCGCTGTCGGAGAGATAGGTCAGCTGCTCCCACAGCGCGCCGTCGCCGAACAGGAAATCGCGCACGCCCGACACCTTGTCGGAGCGCACGCCGTCGATCATGTGCATCTTGGTGATGTCGTCGTGCCAGCCGCCCATGCCGGCAAAGTCGCGCATCTTCGCCCAGACCTTGTCCACCGGTCCGCCGATCACGCTGGAGGTGAAGACCTTGGCCGGTCGCAGTCCCTGCCAGCGCTGGGCGCCGTCAGGTGCCGCCTGTCCCTTCACCTTGCCGGCCAGCGTCTCGAGCCCCGCGGCAAAGACCGCGTTGGAAACAATGTCGACATACTTGCCCTTGTCCTCGGGCTTTTCGTCGAAATCCGCCCACCATTGCACGAAGGTCTGGTCGGTGCTGGTGACCGGGATCAGTTCCATGCCGGCCACATAGTTCTCCACCGGGAAGGCCGGCGTCTCGAAATTGTAGGTGAAGGCGTATCGGCTGTCGTCGAGCGACAGGAGCCGCTCGCGCACATGGGCACCGTCGCCCAGATGGAAGCTGCGCACGCAGCCGACCACGTCGGCCGAAAGCCCGTCCTCGATCGTGCTGTCGACGATGCCCAGGTTCCATTTCGGCAGCGCGTTGAAATCGCGCACCATGTCCCACACCGCCTCGACCGGCGCCTCGATGATCCTGCTGGCGTAAGCCCGTACCATGTTCGTCCTCCCGGCAAATTGGTCAGAAGCTGAGCGACTTGAAACGCCGCGTCTGTTCGGCGAGCGCGATCTCCGTGGGCAGCCGCTCCATCGAGGAGGCGCCGTAGAAGCCGTTGCAGAGCTCGGTATTGCGAAGCACGTATTCGGCATCCTCTGGATTGGCGATCGGCCCCCCGTGGCACAGCACCAGGATGTCCTTGCGCACGCGGCGCGCCGCTTCCGCCCAGGCGTCGACGTCGCGCACGCAATCATCGAGCGTGCGGGCGGTCTCCGCCCCGATCGAGCCGCCCGTGGTCAGGCCCATATGGGGCACCAATATGTCGGCGCCGGCTTCCGCCATCGCCACCGCCTCGTCGGCCGAAAAGACGTAAGGCGTCGTCAGCATGTCCTTTTCATGCGCCATCTGGATCATGTCGATCTCGTGCCCGAAGCCCATGCCGGTCTCTTCCAGGTTCTGCCGGAAGACGCCGTCGATCAGGCCCACTGTGGGGAAGTTCTGCACCCCGGCAAAGCCCAGCGCCTTCAGCTTGTCGAGATGGTGGTCCATGATGACGAAGGGATCGGTGCCGTTGACACCGGCAAGCACCGGCGTGTGATCGACCACCGGCAGCACCTCGCGCGCCATGTCGATGACGATCTCGTTGGCATTGCCATAGGCCAGCAGGCCTGCCAGCGACCCCCGGCCGGCCATGCGGTAGCGGCCCGAATTGTAGATCACGATGAGGTCGATGCCCCCGGCCTCCTCGCATTTGGCCGACAGCCCCGTGCCCGCGCCGCCGCCGATGATGGGAATGCGCTTTGCGGCCATCTCCTGGAAGCGCTCGAGAAGCTGGCTGCGCTCCGGGCGGCGGCTACGCCGGCCGGCGGCGCGCGGCTTGGAGGGGGATTGCTCGTTCATTTGACTATCTCGCGAAACTGTTGGGCCAGGAGCTCGGCGAAGGCCGCGTCGTTGATGTTGTGGGGAACTTCGATGAGCCGGCGCCTGTCGGTCTGCCGGAACGTGGCACGGATGGCGGCAAAAAGCGCTGCGTCGGCGTCCGGATCGTGGAACGGCATGCCCGGCGCGTCGATGGCCGAGACGCCGCCGAGCGGCAGCAGGAAGCGGATATCGCCTTCGCACTGGTTGAGCCGGCTGGCGATCCATTCGCCGATCGCCTTGTTCTCTTCCGCCGTGGTGCGCATCAGCGTCACCTGCGGGTTGTGGACATAGAGGTTCCGGCCTCGGTATTTCTCCGGCACCGTTTCTTTCGCGCCGAAATTCACCATGTCGACGGCCCCGACCGAACCGACATAAGGCAGCCGCGTCCGCGCCACCGCGCCGAAGCGGTCCTCCGTGCAGGCGAAGACGCCGCCCATCAGCATGTCGGCGACTTCCGTTGTGGTGACGTCGATCATGCCGTCGACGAGGCCCGAATCGGCGAGCTTTTCCATCGACTGGCCGCCCGTGCCGGTGGCGTGAAAAACATAGGTCTCGTAATCGGCGTCGAGCAGCCTGCGCAGCTGCGTCACGCAGTCGGTCGTCACGCCGAACATCGTGATCCCGATGCCGGGCTTGTCGCTGGTGGCGGCCGGAACCGCCCATTTGGCCATCCCGGCCGCGGCATGCGCTGCGTTGCCGATCACCTTGCGGCTGATCGCGTTGAGGCCGGCGACGTCCGTCACCGAATACATCATCGCGATGTCGTTGGGGCCGACATAGGGCGCGACATTGCCCGACGCGACCGTCGAGACCATGAGCTTCGGCACGCCGACGGGCAGCGCGCGCATCGCTTCGGTGACGAGTGCCGTGTTGCCCGACCCGCCGAGCCCCAGCACCGCGCCGATATCGCCCCGCTCCGCGAGCCAGATTGCAAGCGCCCTGGCCATGGCGCCGACCGCCGCGCCGCGATCGTTTCCGCCGAGGACGGCATCCCGCCCCTGGGGATGCCTCGAGGCTATGTCCCCGGCGGAGATATCGGCCCCCGCGCCCGTCCCCCGCGTGCCGACATCGACCAGCACCGCTTCCACCCCGGCCTTCACGATCAGGTCCCGGGCGTAGGAGAGCTCCTCCATCTTCGTGTCGCAGGTACCGATCACATAGACCTTGGACAATGTCGTTCCTCCCCTTCTCAATGCCCGTGGCTGACGCCGAGATAGCGCCGCTGCGCCTCAGCGTCGTCCATGAGCGCCTGCGACGCCATCGTCGTGGCGATGCGGCCCGTCACCATCACCGCAACGGTATCCGAGACGGCCGTCGCCACGCGCATGTTCTGCTCCACCAGGAAGACCCCCATGCCTTCCGCAGCGATCTGTTTCAGCGTCTCGACCAGGTGGTCGACGATGACCGGGGCGAGGCCCTCGGAAGGCTCGTCCATGATGACGATGCGCGGGTTCATCAGCAGCGCCCGGCTGATGGCGAGCATCTGCTGCTCGCCGCCCGACAGCTGGTTGCCGCCGTTCCGGCGCCGTTCCGCCAGGCGGGGAAACGTCTCGTAGACGCGCTCGATCGTCCACGGCACGTCGCCCTTCCGCGCCACCAGCGTCAAATGCTCGTGCACGCTGAGCGAGGGGAACATGCGCCGGCCCTGCGGCACCAGCGCGATCCCCTTGCGCGCCACCCTGTTCGGGTTCAGCCCGACAAGGTCCTGGTCGTCGAGCCGGATCTGGCCCGAATGGGTGCCCACCATGCCCATGATCGCGTGGCAGAGCGTGGATTTGCCCATCCCGTTGCGCCCGACCAGCGAGAGCGGCTTGTTGCCGAGCGTGAGCGATACGCCTTGCAGGATGTGCGCCCGCCCGAAGCGGACGTGAAGGTCGTCGATTTCCAGCCGTCCGGACATCAATGCGCGCCCCCCAGATAGATCGCCTGGACGACCGGGTCGTCGGCGATGCGGTCGGGCGTGTTCTCCACCACCACCTCGCCATCCTTCATGACGGTCACGATATCGGAATTGGGCAGCGCGACCTCCATGTCGTGCTCGATGAGAATGAGGGTGAGGTCGCGCGGCAGGTCCTGGATAAGCTTGACGAGTTCGGGCCGTTCGCCGGCCGAAAGGCCCGCGGCTGGCTCGTCGAGCATCAGGAGTTTCGGATCGGAGGCGAGCGCCATTCCGACCTCGACCTGCCGACGCTGCCCGTGCGAGATGGTGTCGATCTTCTCTGCCGCGATGTTGGAGACGCGCACCCGCTCGGCGAGATCCCGCGCTTTGGCGAGCGCCGCGTCGCCGGCGCCGGGCTTGAGCAGCGACAGCCGGTTCGGCATCGCCCCACGCACTGCGAGAAACAGGTTCTCCAACACCGTCAGCCCGGTAAAGAGCAGGGAGGTCTGATAGGTCCGCCCGATCCCTTGCCTTGCGCGAAGGTGCGGTTTCAGCCGCGAGATGTCCTCGCCGAAGAGCAGGATGCGGCCCTCGGTCGGCGGGAAGTCGCCGCAGATCGTGTTGAAGAGTGTGGTCTTGCCGGCGCCGTTCGGGCCGATGATGCCGCGCCGCTCGCCCCTGGCGATGTCGAAGGTCACATTGCGGACGGCCTGCAGCGCGCCGAAGCGTCTTCCCACCTGCTCGAGGCGCAATGCGGGCACGGCCGCATCGGGGGCAGGGGGCGGATTGGACTGTTGGCTGGCCGTCATGATCTCGTTCGTTGAATGCTTCTGCTTCCGGATCCCCTTCCCGGCCGGGGCCGGGAAGGGGTTCGCTATCGGCTTGCGCCTTGGCGCTTCAATCACGACCCGGGAGGGCAGTCCGGATTGTCGCGCGAGGGCGAGCCGAGGGCGAGGAACTCTTCCTCGTCCATGCCCATCGACTGGGTGACGCCTTCGGTGGTGCCGAAGGCTTCGGTCCGCATCGTGCCGCCATCATTGACCACGCGGGTCAGGAAGATGTCGGAGATGGCCTGGCGGTTGTGGTCGAGCCGGACATTCGCGCCCATCGGGTTCTGGAACTCGACATTGGCCAGCGCCTCCTGGAAAGCCGCCTGGTTGTCGGAGAGATCGCCGTCGACCTCTTCGAGCGCGAGCAGCACGGCCTTCGTGTTGGTGTAGTAGTTGAAGGCATGGATCGACGGGCTGTCGAAACCGTCCGGGAAACGCTCGCGATAGGCTTCCACCCATTCGATCCACATCGGATCGTCGTTGAGGTCGGCGATCGGACCCGCCGCCACCATGCCTTCCATCAGCCTCTGATGCGGGCCGCGGGCCGACAGCAGCGTCTGGTCGGCGGTGATGGACCCACCGATGATCGGCCGGTCGCCGCCGGTTTCGGCATACTGGGTCAGGAAGGCGAGTGCGTCGGTGCCGCCCTGGATCAGCACGATCGCGCCGGCATCCTCAGGGATGTTGGCGATGATCGAGCCGAAATCGGTCGTGTTCAAGGGCGACCACAGCTTGGTCACAGCCCCGCCGGCCGCGCAGTATTCGAGCATGAAGCCCATCACCTGCGCATAGGGGAAGGCGTAGTCGGCCGCCACGAGCGCGACATGGTCGACGCCGAGTTCGTCGTAGACGTAGTTGCCGAGGCCGGCCGTCCACTGCGTGCCTTCGGTGTTGAACCGGAAGAAGTTCGGCGAAGGGTCGCGCAGCGTGGTGTCGGCTGCACCCGACGAGCCGTTGACGATGGTCTTGCCTTCCAGCGTGCGCGAATAGTCGCGCAGCGCGATGCCCTCGGCGCCCGAGAGCGGTCCGATGATGATGTCGACATCATCCTGCTCGATCAGCTTGCGGGCGCGCGCCAGCGCCACGTCTGCCTGGGCGTCGGAGGATTCGCGGATCCACTCGATGCGTTTTCCCGCAATCGTGTAATCGATCTCCTCGAACGCCATTTCCATGGCCCGGTAGGCGTCCTGGCCGCCCGTGGCGAACGGACCTTCCAGGGTCGTGATCGAGCCGATGACGATGACGTCGTCTTCGGCCGTGGCCGGAGCCGGGCCCGTCAGGACGAAGGCCGCGGCGGCGATCGCTGCAACGGCGGTCGAATGGCTGAGTCTCTTTCGCAGCATTGGGAATCTCCCTTTAGCGTTTCCTCTGTGGCGGCGGACATGACCTCGTGGTCCTGTCCGGTGCTCCTTGGCGGCATTATCTGCCTGCTTCTTCGTTCGGTTGCGCGGCGGAGCGGGCCGGCGGCCGTAGGCTCGTCAGTTAGGTTTTCTCCTCCATGGTTTCGGTGGCCACGCTGCGACCGGTCCGCCAGCCGGTAAGGCGACGGAAGAGCCCGAGCAGCCCGTCGGGCGAGACCAGCACGATCACCAGGAACACGAGGCCGATCAGCGTGTTGAACCGGTCGCGGTCGTAGATCGTGGCGGCGAACGTGTCGAAAAGCGTGTAGACCAGCGCGCCGATGAAGGCGCCGATCGGGTGGCCGAGCCCGCCGATGACGGCCATCACCAGCACGTTGACGGTGGCCCAGATGCCGATCGAGCCCGGCGTGATCCCGATATTGTAGAAGGTGATGAGCACGCCGCCCCAGCCGGCGATGAAGCCGGCCAGCGCGAAGGATGCGACACGGTGGACGCCGACATTGAAGCCGATGGCGGAGACCCGGCGCGGATTGTCGCGGATGCCCTGCAGCACCAGCCCGAACGGGGTCTTCACCACATAGAGGACCAGGAAATAGAGCGCCGTGGCGACCAGCAGCGACGAATAGTAGAAGACATAGAGATTGCGGAACGGATAGCCGAAGATGTCGGGCCCGAGAATGTTGCGGATGCCTTCATAGCCGTTGAACCAGTCGATGTTGGACTGGGCGAACAGGCTGAAGCCGACGGCCAGCGCCAGCGTGATCATCAGCAGATAGATCTCGCGGGTCCGCACCGCGATCAGCCCGACGACGGCACCGGCGAATGTGGCCGCCGCTACGGCGAGCGGGATCAGTGCCCAATAGGGGAGCCAGTGGTTGCCGAGCGGGATCGCCGTGGGCGCCAGCACCGCGACCGTGTAGCCCGCAATGCCCGCGATCATGGTCTGGGCAAGCGAAATGAAGCCGCCATAGCTTGCGAGGAAGGTCAGCGACATCGCGACGATGCCGTAGACGATCGCGCGTCCCATGATGTTGCCGGTCCAGAAGCTCGGCAGCAGGAAGGGCAGCGCCAGGAGCAGCGCGAGAACCGCCAGGCTGATGGCCCATTGCAGACGGGAGAGCATCGGCATCAGTCGGGCCTCCCCATGATGCCCTGCGGGCGCACGGCGAGCACGGCTACCATGATCACGAAGGTCAGGATGACCGAGTAGGTCGGCAGCAGCGCCTGCCCCCATTGTTCGGTGACGCCGATCAGGATCGCCCCGATGGCGGTGCCGGGAATGGAGCCCATGCCGCCGACGATCACGACGACGAGGGAGGTCAGCAGGAATTTCACGTCGATGCCGAGCTGCGTTGGCTGAGCCGTGGCGCCGATGACGCCGCCGAAGCCGGCCAGGGCCGCACCGAGCCCGAAGACGAACACCGCGATGAGCGGCACGTTGATGCCGCAGGCGGCCAGCATCTGCCGGTCGTCGACGCCGGCGCGCACCATGATGCCCAGCCTGGTCTTGTTGAGCAGCAGCCACAGGCCCACGCCGACGGCCACCGCGACGCCGATCTGGAACACGCGGAAGGTGGAGTAGCGGCCGACGAAGGGAATCTCCATGGGGCCGAACAGGATGTCGGGCGCGAAGAACTGGAACGGGCTTCCCCCGAAATTGGCGAGCAGCTGGTCGGCCACGATGATCGAGATGCCGATCGTCACCAGTGCCTGGCGCAGTTCCTGCCCCTGCATCCAGCCCAGGAAGGCCACCTGCATGACGATGCCGACGATCGCCGCGGCGGCGATGCCGGCCAGGATGGCGATGTACCAGGCATAGGAATAGGTGGCGTCGTTCATGTAGAGCGGGTCGAAGACCGCGAAGCCGACATAGGCGCCGATCAAGTAGAGCGAGCCATGCGCCATGTTGACAGTGCGCATGAGGCCGAAGATCAAGGAAAAACCGCTCGCCACGATGAAATACAGGGCGGCAAGCGTGAGTCCGTTAAGCGTTACGGTTAACGCATATTGCAGCGACAATGTCTCCTCCCGTCGAAAGACTTTACGTCTTTCGCGAATCCAATTCTTGTATCGCGATGCGCTGTCCGGGATTCTCGTGGCACGCATCTTTATTGCGACCAAGGTTGCAAACTGGCGGGGCGCTTGCCAGAGCGGATTTTGCCGGTTTATGGGTAAGAGTGGGTAACAAGGTACGATTTTTGGAAAAGGCGATCCGACTTCTCATCCGCAGCGATCATGTTCCGTCCGCGCCCGGCGAGACATTTGTCTCCGCGCCGTGGCTCCGCGCCCTGCCCGCTGGCAACCCCGATCTCCTGTCCCTTCTGCCCGTCGCCGATCTCAACGCGGCGGCCTTGCGCCATCTCGACCCGCCGGTGCGGGGAAGCGACCGCGGCGGTGTCTTCACCGCGCTTGCCATGGTCGACCCGTTCCTGCGTCCGCGCGATGCGGTGGCAAGGCTTCGCCGGGCCGGGATTTCGGGGGTCGCCAACTTTCCCACCATGCAGATCGTGGATGGCGAGACCGCGCGCGCCTTCGAGGGGGCGGGGGCCCGCACCACGCGCGAAGTCGAGATGCTCGAAGCCTTCGTGGCCGAGGGATTGCGGACCATCGCATTCGCATGCGGCGCGGACGGCGCGCGGGATGTGGCCCGCACGCGCCCGACCATGATGGTGCTGCATCCCGGCGTCGCGCTTTCAGACTGGCGCCAGAGGGCGGCCGGTGCGCTGGCCGTGCAGCGTCTGATCGAACCGTGCCGCGCGGAGGCCGGCTGCCCCGTTCTCGTCTACCGGCCCGAAGGCTTCGGCAGCGAACTCGACCAGGCCATCGCGGAAGCCGATGGGGAAGCGCGCATCGCGGGGTGAACTGTCGTCACTCCAGAAGGCCGTGAAGCCGCATCTTGTTGTAGAGCGTCTTGCGCGAGACGCCGAGGAACTCGGCCGTCTTGCCGCGCCGGAATCGATTTCGGCGCAAGGCGTCGACGATCCATTCCTTCTCCGCCATGGGCGGCGCGAGGGGCCGCTCGCGGTTTCTGTCCTCGAGCGCCGCCTTGATGTCGGCCGCCCCGATCATGCGGGTCTCGCAGGCCACCGCCGCGCGTTCGACGACCCGGCGCAGCTCGCGCGTATTGTCCGGCCAGGAATGCGCGAACAAGGTCCGGATGCCGTCCGCGGTGATTTCGAGGGGCTCGGCGGCGCGGCCCACCCCGACGGCTTCCAGCACCAGGCGCGCATAGGCCGGAATGTCCTCCGGGCGATCGCGCAGCGCGGGCACGTCGATGCGCGAGGCGCCGAAATGATGCGCGAGTTCCGCGATGAGAGCGTCACCGTTGCGCGAAGGCGGCGTCGTGATCGCGACCAGCCTTGCCTGCGCCTGCACCGGCCGTTCGCCGCCGACCCGCTCGAAGGCGCCACGTTCGAGCAGATCCGCCAGCCGCTTCTGCGTACTTTCGGAAAGATGGTGGGCCTCCTCCACGACGATGGTGGCGTGAGCGGTCTCCATCGCCCCCGTGCGCCGTACGCGGCCGAAAGATGGTTCGGCACCGAACAGGAACTCCTCGTGGTCCAGCTCGCTCGTGCGCGCGTTGAAAACGATCGCAGGGCCGCGCCGTTTGCCGAGCGCATGGATGGAGCGCGCCAGCGTCGTGCGTCCGAGCCCGCGCTCGCCCACGATCAGCACCGGCAGGCTCGTGCCTGCCAGCCGCACCGCCTGTTCCAGCATGGTGCGGATGGAAGCCGACTGTCCGGCCACGCCGGCCAGTCGCGCGGCATGGGCGATCTCTTTGCTTTGCGCCTGGTCGGCCTCGCGCAGCACGTTGATCGCCTTGAAGGCGGACGTCACCTGCATCACCGAGAGTTCCAGCGGCAGCCGGTCGAGTGTCGATCCCCCGACATAGCCGTCCGCCTTGGCGTCGCGGCACACCCGGTACATGTCCTCCGGGTTGACGATCGGGCCGCCCTCGACGAGGCAGATCGTCTCGGGGCGCACCTGGCGCACCTGGTGGATGATGCGCCTTGCGCGATCGGCCGCCTCCTCGATGGTGAAGATCTGCGGCACCCCGCGCGAGCCGCCGGCATTCCAGCCGAAATTGAGGCAGATCACGTCGATCTCGGCATCCAGCATCTGCTGGATCTCGTTGCGCGTCTTGGCATAGCCGAAGGCGACGAGGCCGCGGCTCTTGGCCTCGCGCAGCATCTGCACCTCGCGCCCGTAGCCGATGCCGGCCTCCTCCAGTGCCTTGCGGAAGCTGCCGTCATAATGCGTCACGGTCGGAAAGTTGGCCACGCCGTGATAGCCGGCATCCGCCACCTCGCCCATGAAGGCGTCGAGATCGAGCTGGGGGTTGAAGGCGCAGGCCCCGAAGAAGACGGGGATCGCCACCTGGTCGAGGATTTCCCGGCGCGCGAAAGTGTCGGTGAAGCGGTTGGAATCATCCAGCGGCAGCATGGCCGCGATGGAGGCCGCCCCCATCACGCGGTAGCGGCCCGCATTGAGCGCCAGCAGGAAGTCGGCCCCGCCGCGTTCGGCGGCTTCCGCCGTCATGCCGACCCCGATCGCCGCACCCACCAGCGGCTCGTCGCCGGTCAGCCGTCCTCTCGCGATTTCCTGCAGCAGCCTCATGGGCGCGGAGAATGCCGCGCCCTCCTGCGCCCTGCAAGCTCCACCTGGCGGAAGGCCTTCTGCCTAGCAGGCGAGCCCCTGGGCCTCCAGCCGCGCCACCGTCTGCGGCAGGCGTTCCAGTTCCGAGCGCACTTCCAGCACAAGCCGCGGCTGGCTTTTCACGGCCCGCAGCGCCGAAAAGACGGGCGCCCACAGGATGCAGCCCTCGCCGGGATGCCAGTGCCGGTCGGCGTGGCCGTCGACATCCTGCAGATGGACGTGGTCGAGCCTGTCTTCCGCCGCGGCGATGAAGTCGACCAGCGGCGGCGCGCCGTAATTCTGGTGGGCGAGCTCCGCATGGCCGGTGTCGATGGAAAGCTTGAGGTTCGGGTGATCGATCTCGGCCACGAGGTCGAAACGGTCGGCGGGTGCCGTGTCGTCGATGTTCTCCAGCACGAGCGTGCAGCCGGTCTCGCTGGCGCGCTCCAGCACGGGCCGCAGGCAATCGGCGCTGGCATCGAAGAGCGATCGCCGGATGTCGGGATAGTTCACATAGTTCAGCGTGTGCCAGAAATTGAACGGGCTGTGGATCACCATCTGGTTGGCGCCGAGCGCCTCGGCGATCTCCAGGCCCTTGAGGAAGCGGCGCTGGATGATCTCGCGGATATCGCGATCCGGATTGGAAAGGTCGAGCCCGAAGAAGGGGCCGTGGATGCCGCGCAGCCCCTGATGCCCGTCGAGCGCCTTGCGATAGGTCTCCACCATCGGCGCCGTGTCGCCGGCGATCACGTCCGGGAAGACGAAATCCTGGATCTCGATCGTGCGGTCGTGGTCGACGATCCAGTCGCGGAGGATCTCGAAGGTGGCGTATCGCGTGGCGACACCCAGGCGGGGAAGTTCCATGTCGATCCTTTCGGGGGAAGTTACTTGATTCCGGCGCGCATGAAGCTTTGCACGAATTGGCGCTGGAACAGAAGGAACCCGATCAACAAAGGTCCGGAGGTGATCAGCGTCGCCGCGTTGATGATCGACCATTCGATGCCGCTGTCGGTGGTCGCGAAGATCGACAGGCCCACCGTCAGCGGCCGTGTCTCCACCGAGGAGGTGATGATCAGCGGCCAGAGGAAATTGTTCCAGTGATGCGAGACCGAGACCAGGCCGAAGGCCAGCATGGTCGGCTTGGCGAGCGGGACATAGACCCGCCACAGCAGGCCGAGCAGGCTGCAGCCCTCCACTCGCGCCGCCTCGTCCAGCTCCTTGGGCACCGTCTTGAACGTCTGGCGCAACAGGAAGATCGCGAAGCCGGAGGCGAAATAGGGCAGCCCGATCGCCAGGATCGTGTCGACCAGGCCGAGCGCGCTCATGGTCGCGTAATTGCGCACCAAAAGGATGTCCGGCATCACCATCAGCTGCAGCAGCACCAGCGCGAACAGGACGTTCTTGCCCGGAAACTCCAGCCGCGCGAAGGCAAACGCCGCCAGCGTGCACAGCACCAGCTGCGCCGTCAGCACCATGGTGACGAGCAGGATCGTGTTGAGGAAATAGCGCGCGAAGGGAGCCGCGTTCCAGGCGCGCACGAAATTGTCCAGCGTCAGCGGCGCGAAGAGCTCGAAACGCGTCTCGTAGGCCGGCGGATGAAAGGCCGTCCAGATCGCATAGGCGAGCGGCAGCAGCCAGATCAGCGCCAGCGCCCAGGCGCCGGTCACGAACAGCACCCGGTCGAGCCGGATCTCGCGGGCGGCCGCCAGCACGGATGGGTTTTCCCTGTCGATCGTCACGCTGGTCATCGGTAGTGCACCCGCCGGTCGAGGAGGAAGAACTGGCCGATGCCGATGATCGCCAGGATAACCACCATCACCACGGTCAGCGTGGCCGCATAGGCGGTGTCCCAGAAGCGGAAGCCCTGGTCGTAGATGTAGTAAAGCAGCAGCGCTGACGCGTTGTTGGGCCCGCCCTGCGTCATCACGAAGACATGGTCGACCATGCGGAAGGCGTTGATCGTGGCGTTGACCGAGACGAACAAAGTCGTCGGCATGATCAGCGGCCAGGTCACCCGCCAGAAGAATGTCCAGCGCGACGTGCCTTCGAGCGCGGCCGCCTCGCGCAGGTTCTCGGGGATCGTCTGGAGCGCGGCCAGGAAGAAGATCATGAAGAAGCCGGCCTGGTTCCAGACCGTCACCGCCGTGATCGAATAGAGCGCCGTCGATGGCTGGCCGATCCAGTTGACGGGCCTCAGCCCGAACAGCCCGCGGATCTGGTCGAACAGGCCGAAGCCCGGCAGGTAGAAGAACAGCCAGATATTGGCGACCGCGATGAGCGGCAGCACGGTCGGCGTGAAATAGGCCATCCGCAGGAAGCCGAGCCCCATGATCCTGCGGTGCACGAACAGCGCCATCCAGAGAGAGATCGCGATCGAGGCGGGAATGGTGATCGCGGCATAGATGAGGTTGTTGGTCATCACCCGCAGGAAGACCGGGTCGGCCGTCATCCGCGCGTAATTGTCCCAGCCGACGAAGGTCGACGGGCGGCGCCCGCGCGGCGTCGACCAGAAGCTGTCGATGAAGGTCTGGACCGCCGGAATATGGGTGAAGCCGAACAGAAGCACGAGTGCCGGCAGGAGCAGCAGCCAGGCATGGATCCATTCGCGCTTGATCATCGGCAGGCGGTTCCTTGAAGGGAGAAGGCCGGGGCGGCGTGGCGCCGCCCCGGGAAGCATTTACTGCCGGTAGGGAGCCAGGATGGCGTCGGCCTCGCGCTGGGCATCGGCCAGCGCCTCGGCAGGGCTCTTGTCGCCAACAACGGCGGCGGCGATGTTGTCGTTGAGGATCTGCGTGACGCGCGGCCCCTCGAAGGTGGCGAGTTCGGCCACCGCGTATTCGAGCTGGTCGCGGGCGACCAGGGCGCCCGGAACCTCCTGCGCATATTCGCGCATGGCGTCCGTTTCCCAGGTGTCTTCACGCGGGGCCACATAGCCGGTGGCGATCGACCATTCGGCCGCCTGTTCGGGCGCGGTCGCCCATTTCACGAAGTCGATCGCGGCAAGCACTTCTTCTTCGCTGTGGCCGGAGAAGAGGTAGAAATTGCCGCCGCCGCTCGGCGCGCCGGGGCGAACCTTGGCCGGCAGCATGCCGACGCCGAATTCGAAGGGCGCATTGTTGCGGATATTGGTCAGGTTGCCAGTCGTGGTCCAGGCGATGGCGCTCTCGCCATCCATGAAGGCGCGCGGCGTTGCACCCCAGTCGAGGATGCCGGGGGCCATGATCTCGTGCTCGGTCGACAGCGAGACCAGATATTCGAGCGCCTCGACGACTTCCGGCGTGTCGAAATAGACCTCGGTGCCGGCGTCATTGGCCAGACCGTCCTGCCCGTTGGCCGCCACCAGGCCGGTGAAGAGCCAGGATGGGAAGCCGGAGGAGGGGATGCGCACGCCCCACTGGGTGACGTTGCCCGCATCGTCGCGGATGGTCAGCTGCTGGCCCATCTCGACCATCTCGTCCCAGGTGGTGGGCGGCGTCTCGGGGTCGAGGCCGGCCGCCTCGAAGGCTTCCTTGTTCCAGTAGATCACCGGCGTCGAGCGCTGGAAGGGGATGCCCCAGGTCTTGCCCTCGGTCTGGCTGTTTTTCATGAAGGCGGGGTAGAAGCCACCGATCCAGTTCTCGATCTCGTCCTCGGAAAGATAGTCGTCCCAGGCCTCGACGATGTCCTCGTCGATCATGGTGAACATGTCGACCGAGAGCAGGATCGCCAGATGCGGCGCGTTGCCGCCACGCGCCGCCGTGATGGCGCGGGTGGTCGTGTCGGCATAGCTGCCGGTGTAGATGGCGTTGATGTTGACGTCGGGATTCTCGGCCACATAGGCGTCGGTCAGCGCCTGGATGGTGGCGGCGGCCTCGCCGCCCACGGCGACGGGGAAATAGAATTCAAGGTCCACGGCCAGCGCCGAGGACATCGACAGGGCCAGTGTGGCGGCGCCGAGGATCGAGGATTTCAGGAAGCGTGTCATCGCGTGTTCCTTGATTGACTTGATGGTCTAGTGAAGTCTGCGGCCGTCCGCGTCGAAGAGATGCGTGGCCTCCGCCGGCCAAGACAGCCGGACCTTCGCGTCCGGCGCCCCCGTCCGCGCCGGCTGGCGGACGATGATCTTTGCCGCGCCGATCCGCGCTGCGATAAGCTGGTCGGCGCCCAGATACTCGACGCCCTCGACCACCGCCTCGACACCCTCGCCATCGACAATCATGTCTTCGGGCCGCACGCCCACGAGGCTGCCCTCCGGCAGGTGGCGGTAGGCGGGCAGGTCGCGGGCGGAAATCAGGTTCATGGGCGGGGTGCCGATGAAGCGCGCGCAGAAGGTCGTCTCGGGCGCGGCGTAGAGCTCGCGCGGGCGCGCCACCTGCTCCACCCGACCCTGGTTCATCACCACGATGTGGTCGGCCATGGTCATGGCTTCGACCTGGTCGTGGGTGACATAGACCATGGTCAGACCCAGCCTCTGCTGCAGGTCGCGGATCTCGACCCGCATCTCCGCGCGCAGCTTTGCGTCGAGGTTGGACAGCGGCTCGTCCATCAGGCAGACCGGCCGTTCCGAGATCACGGCGCGCGCCAGCGCCACGCGCTGCTGCTGGCCGCCGGAAAGCTGGTTGGGGCGACGGTCGAGCAGGCCGTCGAGCCCCATCATGCGCGCCACCCGGTTCAGCCGTTCCCAGCGTTCGGCCTTGTCCACGCGCCGCACCCTGAGGCCGAAGATGATGTTCTCGGCCACCGTCAGGTGCGGAAACAGCGCATAGGACTGGAACACCATCGACAGGTCGCGTTCGGCCGGCGGCTTCCTGGTGATGTCGTTGCCGCCGAGCAGGATCTTGCCCGAGGTCGGCCTGTCGAGCCCGGCGATCAGCCGCAGCAGCGTCGATTTCCCGCAGCCCGACGGACCCAGCAGCACCGTGAAGGCGCCGGCCGGAATGTCGATCGTGACATTGTCCAGCGCCACGGCCGTGTCGTACGCCTTGCGCACGCCCTCGAGGCGCAGGCCGGCTGCGGCGATCGCGATCTGCTCGTCGATGGAGGTCATTGCATTCATGGCCATGGCGATACTGGTCTCATGCTACAGTTCCATGACATCCGGCGGAAGATCGCCTCCCGGGGGCTGGGGACAAGTCCCGCGCGGCCATGCCGAACCAAGCTCATCCGGAAGGCCTGAAGGGCTTGGCGAGCGACGCCGGGAAATTCAGCATCAGCAATTGCCGGTTGCGCGAGATGATCACCAGCACCACGATCGTCGCCAGATAAGGCACCGCCGAGAGCAGTTCGGAAGGCACGCGCAGACCGAAGGCTTGACCCTGGAGTTGCAGGATCGTCATGCCGCCGAAGAGCCAGGCGCCGACCAGCAGGCGCGTCGGGCGCCATGTGGAAAACACCACCAGCGCCAGCGCGATCCATCCCTTGCCGGCAGTCATATTCTCGACCCAGAGCGGGGTATAGGCGACCGAGAGATAGGCCCCGCCGATGCCCGCCATCGCGCCGCCGAACAGCACCGCCATGTAGCGGATGCGGATCACCGGCTGGCCGATCGCATGCGCCGACTGCGGTGATTCCCCGATGGTGCGCAGGATCAGCCCCGCCTTGGTCCTGTACAGGAACCAGCCCACAGCCACGACCATGAACAGGCCCAGATAGACCAGCGGGTCGAAGCGGAAGAACATCGGTCCCAGCACGGGAATGTCTGAGAGGAAGGGAATGTCGAGCCGGGCCAGCGAGGGGATCGGCGTCGAGCCGAAACCGCGGCCGATGAAGGCCGACACTCCGCCGCCGAAGATCGCCAGCGCCAGGCCCGCCGCGTACTGGTTTGTCATGAAGGTGAGAGCCAGAACCCCGAAGATCAGCGAGGCAGCCGCCCCCGACAGCGCGCCGATCAGGATCGCCACCGGCATCGGCAGGCCGGCGAAGACCGCCCAGAAGGCGAACACCGCCCCGATCAGCATCATGCCCTCGATGCCGAGATTGAGCACGCCCGACTTCTCCACCACCAGTTCGCCCAGCGCAGCGAAGACCAGCGGCGTGGCGGCGATGATCGTGCCGGCGACGATTGCGATGAACAGCGACATCAGACGGCCTCCTTCAGCCGGCGCAGGCGGTAGAAGATGAAGAAGTCGGCCGCCAGCAGGAAGAACAGGAGAATGCCCTGCAGGATGCGGGTGATGGCCGACGGCATGCCGAGCGTAATCTGCACCGTCTCTCCGCCGAGGATCAGGAGCGACAGCAGCAGGCCGCCCAGCACGATGCCGAAGGCATTGAGCCGGCCGATGAAGGCGACGATGATGGCGGCGAAGCCGTAGCCGGGCGAGATCGTCGAGGACAACTGGCCGAGCGGGCCGGCGGCTTCCGCCATGCCGGCGATGCCGGCCGCGCCACCGCCCGCCAGCAGCCCGACCCAGATCGCCGAGGATTCCCGGAAGCCCGCATAGCGCGCCGCCCGCGGCGCCGCGCCGCCCACCGTCAGCTTGTAGCCCATGAAGGAGCGGTCGGTGAACAGCCACATCGCGATGACCGCCACCACCGTGATGAAGATCGCCGGCGTCAGCCGGTAGGCATAGTCGAAGGGCTCGAACATCGCCGCCGGCGGCAGAAGCGCCGTCTGAGGGAAGTTGAAGCCCATCGGGTCGCGCCAGGGCCCGTGCACCAGCCACGACAGCACGAGTGCGGCGACATAGGTCAGCATCAGCGTGACCAGGATCTCGTTGGTGTTCATGCGCGCCCGCAGGAAGGCGGGGATGCCCGCCCACGCCATGCCCGCCAGCATCCCGGCCAGAAACATCAGCGGCAGGAGCAGCACGCTGTCCGGGTTTGGCCAGAACAGCCCGATGCCGGATGCCGCGATGGCGCCCATGATCAGCTGGCCCTCCGCGCCGATGTTCCAGACATTGGCGCGAAAGCCGATCGCCAGCCCGCAGGCGATCAGGATCAGCGGCGAGGCCTTGAGCAGCAGTTCCGACAGCCCGTTCATGGTGCTGATCGGCTGGATGAAGAAGGCATGGAAGGCGCGCAGCGGGTCGTGCCCGAGCGCCAGAAAGAGGATCGAGCCGACGAACAGCGTCAGCGCGGTGGCGATGACCGGCGCGGCCAGCCGCATGGTGACCGAAGGCTCGGGCCTTTGTTCAATCGTGAAGCGCAAGGTCGACCTCTTTGCGGCTTTGCGTGGTCTTGTCGAGGCCCGTCATCAGCAGTCCCACTTCCTCGCGGTTTGTCTCGGCGGTTTCGAGCGGGCGCGAGACCAGCCCCGCGCACATGACGACGAGGCGGTCGCAAATCTCGAACAACTCGTCGAGTTCCTCCGAGACGACCAGCACCGCCGTGCCCTGACGCGAGATGTCGATCAGCGTCTGTCGGATGAAGGCCGCAGCCCCCACATCCACGCCCCAGGTCGGCTGCGAGACGAGCAGCACCTTCGGCTCCAGCTCGATTTCGCGCCCGACGATGAATTTCTGCAGATTGCCGCCCGACAGGCTCTGTGCGACCGACTGCGCATTGCGTGCCTTGACGCTGAAGCGCCTGATCACGTGGTCGGCGAATTCCGCGGCCTTCTTGCGGTCGAGGAGGCCATGGCGGACCATGCCGCGGCGATGGCCCGTCAGAATGGCGTTCTCCTGCAGGCTGAGCGTCGGCACCGCACCGCGTCCGAGCCGTTCTTCGGGCACGAAGGCCAGGCCCCGCTGGCGCCGCCTTGCGGGATCGAGGTGGCCGGCTGGCTGGCCGAGAAGTCGGACCGTGTCGGCCTTCTCGGCGATCGTCTCGCCGCTCAGATAGGAGATCAGTTCCGCCTGCCCGTTGCCCGAAACGCCGGCGATGCCGACGATCTCGCCCGCCCGCACCGAAAGCGAGACGTCGCGCAGCGACACGCCGAAGCCTTCCGCGACCTCGGCCGTCAACCCGCGCACCTCCAGCACCGGCTCGCTTGAAGGTGTCGCCGGCGGATGGCTGGTCTTCGGCAGCTCGGAGCCCACCATCATGCGCGCCAGTTCCAGCGAACTCGTCGTCCTCGCGTCGGCCACACCCGTCACCGCACCGTTGCGCAGCACGGTCGCGCGTTCGCACAATTGCTGGATCTCCTCCAGCTTGTGGCTGATATAGAGGATGCTGCAGCCTTCGGCCGCCAGCTGGCGCAGTGTCTCGAACAGCTTTTCCACCGCCTGCGGCGTCAGCACCGAAGTCGGCTCGTCGAGGATCAGCAGCTTCGGGTCCTGCAGGAGACACCGCACGATCTCCACGCGCTGCCGCTCGCCCACCGAAAGGTCGTGCACGATGCGCTTCGGGTCGACCGGCATGCCGTAGCGCTGCGAAAGCGCGCGCACCTGTTCGGAAAGCGCCTTGAGATCGAAGCGCCCGCGCATGGCGAGCGCGATGTTCTCCACCACGCTGACGGATTCGAACAGCGCGAAATGCTGGTAGACCATCTCGATGCCGAGCTGGCGCGAGATGGCCGGGTTGTGGCGCTCGACGAGGTTGCCGTCGCAATAGATCTCGCCGGAATCGGCTTCGATCGCGCCATAGATGATCTTCATCAGCGTCGACTTGCCGGCGCCGTTCTCGCCCAGGATGGCGTGGATCTCGCCGGGCATGATCGACAGCGAGATGTCGTCGTTGGCGACGACACCTGGATAGCGCTTGTTGATGTTCTTCAGTTCGAGGCGCGGCGTCATGGAGGGGTCCTGGCGCTGGCATCTGCAGGAAACGGCCGACAATGCGCCACCGGACCGGCCGGGAGGCAAGACCTCCCGGCCGCCGATGCTGCCTGTCGTCGCGGATGGATCAGCTCAGGCTGCCGATCATGCCTTCCACGAACCACACCATGGATCGGATATCTCCGTCCGAGAGCACCTCACCCTCCGCGACGACGACCTCGCCATCCTGGTTCTTGAGTTCGCCGCGATAGGGATGCAGTTCGCCGGCCGCGATCGCCGCCTTCACCGAATCCATCTCGGCCTGGACCTCCGCCGGGATCGCCTCATTGTAGGGCGACATCTTGACGACGCCGTCGGACAGCCCGCCCCAATGTTCCTCGGCGACCCAGTTACCGTCGGCCACCGTGCGTGCCGCATCCACGTAGTAGCTCGACCAGTCGAGCGTGAACGCCGTCAGGTGACGGTCGGAGAACTGGCTCATGTCGCTGGCGTAACCGATCGACCAGGCGCCGAGCTCGCCCGAGGTCTGGACGCCGGTTGCCGTATCGGTCATCGAGCAGATCACGTCGCACCCTTGCGAGACGAGCGTGTTTACCGCCTCACGCTCGCGGCCCGGATCGTACCAGGAGTTGAGGAAGATGGTGCTGCAGGTAACGTCCGGATTGACACTCTGGGCGCCGAGCAGAAGCGCGTTGGCGGGGCCCACGATGTCGGGGATCGGGAAGCCGCCCACGAAGCCGATGCGGCCGCTCTCGCTCATGTGGCCCGCCGCCACGCCGGCCACATAGGTGCCCTCGTAATACTTGGCCTCGAACGTGCCGAGATTGTCGAGATGCACGATGCCCGAGCAATGCTCGAAGGCAACGTCCGGGAAGCGCGGTGCCACGCGTTGCAGCGGCGTACCATGCGAGAAGCTCGTGCCGAAAACGAGGTGGTTGGTGGAGGCGAGCTCGCGAAAGACGCGTTCGGCATCCTGCGGGTTGTAGACATTGTCGAGAACGGTCAGCTCGACCCGGTCGCCGAATTCCGCGCGGATGGCCTCGACGCCGAGGCTGTGCTGCTTGGTCCAGCCGATATCGGAGACTGGCGAGACATAGACCACGCCGACGCGCAGGATTTCGTCGGCCCGAGCCAGATTGGCCCAGCCGCCGAGGCCGAGCGCGGCGCCGGCCGCGCCGCCATACTTGAGAAACTTGCGTCGTGAAGTTCTGATCATTGAAGTGTTCCCTCTGGATTTGCGTTTGCCGAATGGTGTCCGTCGTGTCGATGCGAACGGATCTTGTTTGTTTTGCCGGCTTGGCTCGTTGTCCCGCCGGCTTCCTCCCGGATTTCTGATGCGTTCTCCGAACCCCGCGAGCCCTTCTCCGGTCTCGTCGTGTCCAGATAAGGTGCCAATGCGTCGCGCGGTGTCAATTCGACATGTGCCGGGCGGTCCATGATGTAGCCGCGCACCACGGTATTGTGATGCGAAGCGATGAGTTCCATGGCCGGCTTCAGGCGCCCCTTCTCCAGGAGGTCGATCAGCCGGCTGTGGTCGTCGAGCAGGTTGCAGTAATCGAAATCGGCGGGGATCAGCGAGCGCAGCAGGGTCGTGCGCCGGATCAGCTGGGCATGGATCTCCTGCATGACCTTGTTGCGCGACAGCCTTACGAAAAGCGTGTGGTATTCCTGGCCCAGAAGATCGGCGAGTGCGTCGTTGCCGGCTTCGACCGCCTGGCGCTGGCGCTCGACATGCTGGCGCAGCTCGTTCCAGCCGGACGGGCCGAGCCGCTCGCTGAGCTGCGCGGCCACGCCCTGTTCGACCAGCGTCAGCGCGTCGTAGAGCTCCAGAGCCTCCTGAAGGCTCGGCTTGGCAACGAACGCGCCGCGGTTGCGCTCGATCGTCGCCAGGCCGTCATCCGCGAGCCGGATCAGCGCCTGGCGGATCACGATGCGGCTGACGTCGAAGATCTCGGAAAGCTCGCGCTCGCCCAGCTTGCAGCCGGGCACCAGGCGATGGTCGAGTATCGCCTTGGTCAGAATAGCCGTGATGGTCTGGGAGCGGCTGCTCATCCCCGGCCGTCATGCCTCCATCTTGTATCCGTGCCGCCCTTTGTCGGGTCGTGACGCGGGTGGCGGCAGGAAAGGGCAAGTAGCGGTTAGCCGGCCTCCTTTTGTCAATCAAGCCAGGGCTGAATAAGTTTCAACAAAATCTATATTGATATCCAATCCTGCATTCCGGACTGTTTGTCCGTCGTGCTGTCGCGACCGCCCAGAAGCGGCCCCCGCGCCGCAGGGGAGGCTTGGATGAAGACCGCAGATCGTGCTGCTTGCGCCGACCCCATCCTCAACGAGGATTGGCATGTCGTCGCGGATCTGGCCTCGGTGCCGCCGGGCGCGCGATTTGCCACGAAACTGCTCGGCGTGCCGCTCATCCTCGATCGGGCGCCAGATGGGACGCTCGCCATTCACCGTCGCGACGACGGCGCCACGGTCGTCTCGCGCGAGCGCTACGGTTTCGCCTGGGCCTGCCTCGGCGAACCGCGCCGCGACATCCTGGACATTCCGGAAGCGTTGGAAACGGATCGCCATCTCGTTACCGGCGGCTCGGTCGGCGTCGCCGTTTCCGGCCTGCGCACGGTCGAGAACTTCCTCGACATGGGCCATTTCCCCTTCGTGCACACCGGCTGGCTGGGCGAGGAACCGCATACCGAGGTCGAACCCTACATCGTCGAGATCACCGAGGCGGACGAGGTTCTGGCCACCGAATGCCGGTTCTTCCAGCCTGTCGCCTCGCCCAATGCCAGCGGCGGCATCATGGTCGACTACATCTACAAGGTCGTCCGCCCCTATACGGTGCTGCTCTACAAGACCAACCCGCTCGAGACCGACCGCAAGGATGTCATCGTCCTGTTCGTCCAGCCGGTCGACGAGGAGAATTGTGTCGCCCATCCCTTCCTTTGCTATCTCAGGACGGGCATGGAAGCGGCCACGGTGCGCTGGTTCATGCAGCTGATCTTCGGGCAGGACAAGCCGATCCTGGAGAACCAGTATCCCAAGCGCCTGCCGCTGGATCCGCGCGCCGAGACCCCGATCCGCGCCGATGCCAGCTCCGTCTACTACCGCCGCTGGCTTCGCGACCGGAACGTGACCTATGGTGCCATACCCGCCCGGGCATGAATGAGCCCGAAAGGAGAACTGGAATGTCGAACGCCACGCACTGCTCCGACAGGGTCGCCCTCGATCTGTGGCATCCGGTCGCCGTCATCGAGGAAGCCGCGCCGGGCCTGGTCCACGCCACACGCCTCCTTCAGGAGCAGCTACATTACGCGCTGTTTGCGGACGGCACGGCCGCCGTCTGGCGCGCCGAGCCGGCTTTGCGTATCGGCGATCCGGTCGAGCCCGGCATGCTGCCGCCCGCGCTGCCGGTCAAGCTCGCCTATGGCTATGTCTGGACCTCGCTCGGCAATCCGCCGGCCGAACTGTTCGCCATCCCCGAATGGGAGGAGGCCGACCGCCGCCGTCTGCATGCCGCCACCATGGGCGTGAAGGTCTCCGCGCCGCGCGCCATCGAGAATTTCCTCGATATGGGCCATTTTCCTTATGTCCACACCGACATACTGGGCGCCGAGCCGCATACGGAGGTGAAGGAATACGACGTCGACATCTCCGTCGAACGCGATGAGATCCTCGCCACGCGTTGCCGCTTCTTCCAGCCCATGGCCTCCACCGCGTCTTCGGGTGGGGCCGATGTCGACTACATCTACCGCGTGCCCCATCCCTTCTGCTCGGTGCTCTACAAGTCGAGCCCGGTCGACGAGAACCGGCTCGATGTGATCGCCATCTTCGTCCAGCCGATCGACGAGGAGAATGTGCGCGCCCACATGATGCTGTGCGTTCTCGACGAGGACAACGAGGACAAGATCATCAAGCGTTTCCAGCAGACGATCTTCGGGCAGGACAAGCCGATCCTGGAAAACCAGTACCCCAAGCGCCTGCCGCTCGACCCGCGCGCCGAGACGCCCATCCGTGCCGACAAATCCTCCATCGCCTACCGGCGCTGGCTGCGCGACAAGGGGCTGACCTATGGCGTCATCCCCGCCGCCGCCTGAGCCGCCATCGGAGCACCGCATGTTCGACACCTCTCCCCACCGGTGGCACCCGATCGCCGCCTCCAGCGACCTCGTGTCCCGGCACGTCTTCCACGGCCAGCTGCTGGGCCGCGAATTCGCGGTCTGGCGGGCCGATGACGGCTTCGTCAATGTCTGGGAAAACCGTTGCCTGCACCGGGGCGTGCGGCTCTCCATCGGCATCAATGACGGGCGCGAGCTCAAATGCCAGTATCACGGCTGGCGCTACGCCAACCGCACCGCGGGCTGCACCTACATCCCCGCCCACCCGGCCGATGCGCCGGCCCGCACCATCACCAACCGCACCTTCGCCGCCGTCGAGCGTTACGGCATGGTCTGGTCGGCCGAGCAGCCCGAGGGCGAGGTGCCGGCCGTCGCCGGCATGGAAGAGGGCGGGCAGCTGGTGCTGCGGCCGATCCCGCTCAATGCCTCCGCCGATCGCGTGGTTGAGCATCTGAAGTCCTACGCCTTCGCGCCATCCGCCGCGCTGGATGCGCAACCTGTCGAAATGGCGGTCGAAGGCGGCGGCGCATTCTCGGTGGCCCTGCTCGCGCGCGCCGATGGCGCCGCGACCCGCGCCGCCTTCTTCGTGCAGCCCGTCGATTCCGGCCGCTCCGTCATCCGGGGCATGCTCGACGCGCTGCCCGACGGTGCGGACCGCGTTACGGTCCTGCGCCATCACAACCAGCGGCTTACCGAATTGCGCGAGCGGATCGAGCGGGAGGCCGCAAGGCTCCCCGCGCCGGAGCCGATGCAGCCCGCGATCGTGCCCGTCAGCGCCGAGCTGGCCGAGATGCCGGAACTCACGCCATCCGGCCGCAAGGCGGCCCTGCGCGTGCAGGTGGCGCGCAAATGGCAGGCGGCCGAGGGCATCGCCGCGCTGGAACTGCGCACCGTTAATGGTGTCCTGCCGACATTCCAGCCTGGCGCCCATATCGACCTGCATCTGCCCAACGGCCTGGTGCGCCAGTATTCGATCACCAACGGCCCCGGCGAGACCGATCGCTATGTGATCGGCGTCAAGCGCGAGGCGGCCTCCGGCGGCGGCTCGGCCTGCGTGCATGACACGCTGCGCGTCGGCGACGTGCTGGCCATCTCGGAGCCGCGCAACAATTTCCCGCTGCGCCGCGATGCGGTGCGCACGCTGTTCATCGCCGGCGGCATCGGCATCACGCCGCTCCTGTCCATGGCGCTTGCGTTGGATCATTCCGCACTGTCCTACCGGCTGCACTACTTCGCCCAGGCGGAAAGCCAGATGGCCTTTGCCGACAGGCTGGCCGAACTGAAGGGCAATCTCGTCCCCCATCTGGGCCTGTCGCCCGAAGCGACGCAGGAGAAACTGCGCGAAACGCTGTCGGGCTACGTGCCGGGCATGCATGTCTATCTCTGCGGCCCGGGACCGATGCTGGAGGCCGCCCGCGCCATTGCACGCGATTGCGGCTGGCCCGAGAGCGCCGTCCATTTCGAATATTTCAAGAACACCCACGAGATCGACGACAGTTCGAGTTTCGAGGTGGCGCTGGCGCGCTCCTGCGTGACGCTGCAGGTGCCGGCCGGCCGGACCATCCTCGATGTCATGCGCGAGGCCGGCATCGACATGCCGTCCTCCTGCGAGCAGGGTGCCTGCGGCACCTGCCTGGCCACCGTCATCGAGGGTGAGCCGGACCATCAGGACGTCTACCTCAACGACGCCGAGAAACGCTCCAACACCAAGATCATGACCTGTGTGTCGCGCGCGAAATCGGCGCGGCTTGTCCTGGATCTGTAGAGGCCGCGATGATCAAGCTCTACGACTACGAACTCTCGGGCAATTGCTACAAGCTGCGGCTTTTCATGAGCATGCTGGGTCTCGAATACGAGAGCGTGCCGATCGACTTCTATCCCGGCCGCGAGCACAAGTCGGACTGGTTCCTGCGCATCAACCCGCTGGGGCAATTGCCGGTGATCGAGGATGAGGGGCTGGTGCTGCGCGATGCGCAGGCGATCCTCGTCTACCTCGCGGCCAGATATGACACCTCGCGCCAGTGGTATCCGGTCGACGACCCGCGCCGCCTCGGCGAGGTCTCGCAATGGCTGTCCTTCGCCGATGGCATCACCGCGACCGCCTCCGCCGCGCGCCTGCATGACGGCCTGTTCTACGATCGCGACATCGAGGCCTGTCGCACGGGTGCGCATCGCCTGTTCCGCATCCTCGACGATCATCTCTGGTTCGGCGAGCAGGAGGGCTGCGACTGGATCGTTGCGGGCGATCGCCCCACCATCGCCGACATCGCCTGCTTTCCCTATGTCATCCTGTCGGAGGAGGGGGGCATCTCGCGCCAGGACTACCCCGCCATCCGAAGATGGTGCGATCGCGTGAAGCGGCTACCGGGCTTCATCGTCATGTCCGGCGTTTTTCCGGCTGGACCCGCCAAGGCGGCTTAGTCCATACCGGCTTTCAGATCAGCCCATGAGGAGGAGTTCACGATGAAGACACGTGCCGCAGTCGCCACCGCCGCCGGCAAGCCGCTGGAGATCATGGAAGTCGATCTCGAAGGCCCGCGCGAAGGCGAGGTGCTGATCGAGGTCAAGGCGACCGGCATCTGCCACACCGACGAGTTCACGCTCTCGGGTGCCGATCCCGAAGGCATCTTCCCCGCCATTCTGGGTCATGAGGGCGCGGGCATCGTCGTCGATGTCGGCCCCGGCGTCACCAGCGTGAAGAAGGGCGATCACGTCATTCCGCTCTACACGCCTGAATGCCGCTCCTGCCCGTCCTGCCTGTCGCGCAAGACCAATCTGTGCACGGCGATCCGCGCCACTCAAGGCCAGGGCCTGATGCCCGACGGCACCTCGCGCTTCTCGATCGGCAAGGACAAGATCTTTCACTACATGGGCTGCTCGACCTTCGCCAACCACACCGTGCTGCCCGAGATCGCGGTCGCCAAGGTCAATCCCGACGCACCCTTCGACAAGATCTGCTACATCGGCTGCGGGGTCACCACCGGCATCGGCGCCGTCTTCAACACCGCCAAGGTGGAGATGGGTGCCACCGCCGCCGTCTTCGGCCTGGGCGGCATCGGCCTCAACGTAATCCAGGGATTGAGGCTCGCCGGCGCCGACATGATCATCGGCGTCGACCTCAACAACGACAAGCGCGAATGGGGCGAGCGCTTCGGCATGACCCACTTCGTCAACCCGACCGAGATCGACGGCGACATCGTCGCCCACATCGTCAACATGACCAAGCGCGGGGCCGACCAGATCGGCGGCGCCGACTACACTTTCGATTGCACGGGCAACGTGAAGGTCATGCGCCAGGCGCTGGAATGCGCGCATCGCGGCTGGGGCGAATCCATCGTCATCGGCGTGGCGGGTGCGGGCCAGGAGATTTCCACGCGCCCCTTCCAGCTGGTCACCGGTCGCACCTGGAAGGGCACGGCCTTTGGCGGCGCCCGCGGCCGAACCGACGTGCCGAAGATCGTCGACTGGTACATGGACGGCAAGATCGAGATCGATCCGATGATCACCCACACCATGCCGCTCGAAGACATCAACAAGGGCTTCGACCTCATGCATGCGGGCGAATCCATCCGCAGCGTCGTCATCTACTGACGGTTGCACGCGCGGCCGGCCAGCCGCTGGGTCGGCCGCGCGGCTTTTCTCCTCCGAAGTTTGTATCCCCCGCCAAGCTGCGCTACGCTCGCGGCAGCGGCGTCGGGAGGACGCCGTCCCGTCTTGGACGCAACGAGAACTGGAGGAACGATCTTGAAGCATCATCTCACGACCGCCATTGCTGGCCTTCTTGCCGCTGGAGCTGTCGCAATCGCGGGCGCCGGGGCAGCCAATGCCCAGGACACGCAGGAAATCAGATGGGCCACCTCGTCAGTTGACTCCGCCGGCCACCGCGCGCTCGTCAGCCTCTCGCAGGTGCTCAACCGCGAGATGGACGAAATTTCCATCACCGTCATGCCCACCCCGGGTGCCGCCGCATCGGTGCGCGGCTTCGCGGCCGGCCAGTTCGACGGCTATTACGGCGCCGACGTCGCCTTCGTCGAAATCGCCAACGATACGGGTCGTTATGTCGGTTTCGAGCAGGGCGAGAATGAGCTGGTCCAGTCTTTCTGGGCCTATACGCTCGAAATGGGCCTCGGCGTGCGCGCGGCCGATGCCGAAGGCATGGATGGCTGGCGCTCTCTGTCGGGACGCCCGGTTTTCACCAGCCCGGCCCCGTGGGACACGCGTGCCGCGCTCGAGCGCGCCATGAACATACTTGAAGTCGGCCACAATTATGTCGAGCTCGATACCGGCCTTTCGGGCCAGTCGGTCCAGGACGGCACCATCGACGCCATGTCGATCTACACCACCGGCGAGACCTCGCCGGCACCCTGGGTGCAGGAAGCACTGCTGACCACCGACATCCACGCCCTCAATCCGAGCGACGAGGAAATCCAGATGCTCGAGGCCGAAGGCATCTCCGTGGTGCGCGTGCCGGCTTCGGCCTTCGACGCTGACATCGGCGTCGAGGAAGCGGTGCTCGTGCCGTTCTATTACGGCTTCCACGTCGGCATGAATGTCGACGAGGACGTCGTCTACAGGATGCTGGAGACCCTCGAGGCCAATATCGACGAGATCGTCCAGTCCGATCCGGGCCTTTCCCAGCTGCAGGAAGACCTCGTCGGCATGCAGGTGCGTGGCATCGAGTCGGTTGGCGACGCCGCCCCGATCCACCCGGGCCTGGCGCGCTTCCTGCGCGACCGCGACGCCTGGAACGATGATTGGGACGACCGCGTCGCCGGCTGAGCCCGCGCCGCGTTCACCGCAACAAGAAGCCCCGGCCGCATGACGGCCGGGGCGCTTCGCGGGTGACCGAATCCGGTCGCCGCCATTCCGCTCCTCCAGTGGCATCCGGTTCACCATGTCCGAAACCGTCGATATCGAAAGCGGCCCCCCACAACGCGACACGCCGCTGAAGCAGCGCCTCGGCCTTATCGCGGATATCCTCTTCTACGCCGCGGCGGCAGGCTTCTTCGCCTATCTCTCGCGCTACTACATGACGGGGGCGGGCGGGCCTTCCCTGCTCGCCGTCACCATGGTCCCGATGACCTTGTGCATCGTCGTCCTCAACGACCTGCGCAACCAGCGCTTCTATGAGAGGCTCGGCGCGATCGTGCCCTGGTTCATCGCTGCCGCCTATATCGGCTTCAGCATCTACGCGGCCTCCTATCTGCTGCGCGAGTTCGACGGCATCCGCATCTACCGGATGGGGATCTGGAACACGCATGATCTGATCGTTGGCGCCGGCATGGCCGCCCTGATCCTGGAATACACGCGAAGACGCTATTTCGTGCTCTTCGTCATCAACCTCCTGCTCATGCTCTACACGGTCTACGGCTATCTCGTGCCGGGCATGTTCAACCATCCCGGCATGTCCTGGAATCGCGTGGCCAGTTCGATCAGCGTCGAGATGTCGACGGGCATCTTCGAGCGCATGCCGCAGCTTGGCCTCACCCTGATCGGTTCCTTCATCCTGGTCCTGGCAGTCCTGCGCGCCTTCGGCTGCATCGATTCCATCCTGCAGGGCTCCTCGCGCCTTGCCATGCGCTCGCCGACCTTCCTGCCGCAGGCAGCCGTCATCGGCTCCTTCGGCGTTGCCGCGGTGTCCGGCTCTGGGGCTGCCAATGCGGCGACCACCGGCTCGGCCACCATCCCCGCTCTCATCAAGGCGGGCTTTCCGCGCGTCACGGCCGCCGCCGTCGAGACGGCCTCCTCGCTCGGCGGACAGCTCATGCCGCCCTTGATGGGCATCGCCGCCTTCCTGATGGCCGAATATCTGCGCGTGAGCTATTTCGAGGTCGTGGCACGCGGTTTCGTGCCCGCCTTCATCTATTTCTTCGGCGTCGCCTTCGCGGTCTATCTCCTGGCCTTGCGCCACCATCAGCGTGCGGTCGTGCTGGACGTCCCCCCGCTGGGCGTCATGGACAAGATCAACATCGGCGCCTACTTCCTCTCCGTCGTCGCCCTCATTTGGCTGATGGGCTTCGAGCGGCGCCCGGCCATGACCTCGGCCCAGACAGTCTTCGTGTGGCTGCTGGTGGCCCTTTCCGTCGCCTATCTCTGGCGGCTGTGGCGCCGGCGTGCCTTCAGTATCCGCGAACTGGCGAAACCCTATCTGCGGCTCGTCGAATCCTTCGCCACCATCACCTCGGAACTGGTGATCCTGCTCGCCACGCTGGGCATCCTGACGGCCAGCTTCACCATCACCGGCGTCCCGACCAAGGTCGGCGTCATCCTGATGGAAGGGGCAGCCATCAACCTCGTCCTCATGGTGCTGGTCGCCTTCGGCTTCGGCTATCTGGTCGGCATGGGCCTGCCGGTGGCCCCGACCTACATCATCACCGCCGTGGTGATCGCGCCCTTCATGATCCGTGCCGGTTTCGATCCCTGGGTGGTGCATTTCTTCGCCTTCTTCGTGGCCGTATTCGGCGAACTCTCGCCACCGACATCGGTCGTGGCCGCCGTCACGTCGCGTATTGCCGATGCGCCCTTCATTCCGACGATGATGCACGCTCTCCTCATCTGCATGCCGCTGATGGTCATGATGGCCGCCGTCTTTATCCGGCCCGACCTGGTCGTCGAGCCCGGATGGGCCCAGATGCCGGCCTTCGCGCTGGTGCTGATCGGCACGCTGGCATTGAGCTTCGCCGCCCAGGGCAAGTTCGTCTCCAGCCGCAAGATCGATTATTCGGCAAGGTGGGGCCTTGCCCTTCTGGCGGCGCTGCTGCTGCTCTATCCCGGCAACGACGTGGTGGCGGTCGGCCTGGCGCTGCTTCTGCTGGGCATCATGGGGTATGGCCTCATGCGCATGCGCGGCCGCTATGGAGAGGAGCGCGCCGCGGCTGCTGCGCCGACCTCAGGTTGACAATCCTTTTTGCCGGGCTTCTATCTCGCCGCGCAAACCTGAACGGAGAGAGAAGATGACGAATGTCGCATTGACCGGGCTGGCGCGGGATCTTGCCCGACGCGCCGACGAAGGCCGGCCGGTGCGTATAGGTTTGGTCGGCTGCGGCGAGATGGGCACCGACATCGTCACCCAGGTCGCCCGCATGAAGGGCCTCGTCATTTCCGCGATCGCCGACACGCGCGCCGAACGCGTCCATGAGGCGATCCGCATCGCCGGGCGCGCGGCCGAAAGCGCGGGCACGGCCGACGGCGCGGCCGAACTGGCGCGTCTGGCCGAGGCCGGCCGCACCGCCATCGTGCCGGACGGCTCCATGGTCGCCACCTCCGACCATGTCGATGTGGTGATCGATGCAACCGGCAAGCCGGCGGTCGGGGCCGAGCTGGGCGTGCAGGCCATGGAGAATGGCAAGCATCTCGTGATGATGAATGTCGAGGCCGACGTAACCATCGGCGCGTGGCTCAAGAGCGCCGCCGAAAGGCTGGGCGTCGTCTATTCGCTGGGCGCCGGCGACGAGCCTTCGTCGTGCATGGAACTGATCGAATTCGTCTCGGCCATGGGCCACGACATTGTCGCCGCCGGCAAGGGCAAGAACAACCCGCTCAACCATGACGCCACGCCCGACCAGTACGAGGAGGAGGCGCGCCGCCGCAACATGAACCCGCGCATGCTGGTCGAGTTCGTCGACGGCTCCAAGACCATGGTCGAGATGGCGGCCATCGCCAATGCGACGGGTCTTGTGCCCGACAAAGCCGGCATGCATGGCCCCGCCTGTTCGCGCGAGGAACTGTCGTCGGTCCTCTGCCCGGTGGCCGATGGCGGCCTGCTGTCGCGCAAGGGCGTGGTCGACTTCTCCGTCGGCAAGGGCGTTGCGCCAGGCGTCTTCGTCATTGCCGAGATGGATCATCCGCGCCTGCGCGAGCGCATGAATGACCTCAAGCTCGGCGAGGGGCCCTACTATACATTCTATCGGCCCTACCATCTCACCAGCCTGGAGGTGCCGCTCACCTGCGCGCGCGCCGTCATTCACGGCAAGGCCGACATGGTTCCCCTCGACCGGCCCGTGGCCGAGGTCTGTGCGCTGGCCAAGCGCGATCTTGCGCCCGGAGACCGGCTCGACGCCATCGGCGAATACACCTATCGCTCGTGGATCATGCGGGCCGACGAGGCGCGTGACGTGCGCGCCGTGCCCTGCGGATTGCTGGAAGGCGGTTCGGTAACGGCACCGATCGCCAAGGGCGAACTCCTCACCTACGCGAACGTCCAGCCGGATCGAAATTCTCGTCTGGTCGAACTGCGGCGGCTGCAGGACGAGATGATCTTCGGGTCCTCCCAAAGCTGATCATGTCCGCCGCACGAGCTGCTGAGGCAGATTGCTAAAACTTACCGATCGAGCTTAACTCCAGATTATCTTTCCCCAGCGGCAGGGGCTGTTCAAGTCTCTGTTTCGTCTGCCAAAAAAGCGCCGGCCGGTCTGCCGGCCCTTTTTAGGACGAAACTATATTGAGGGGATATTTTATTCATGCATGAGAAGGATGACAGCCGCCTCGTTCGGCTGACCGCACGTGTCGTCGGGTCATATGTCAGGGCGCAGTCTCTGCCGCAGACCGAACTCGTCAAGCTGGTCGAGTCGGTGCATCAGGCCATGGCGGGCCTCGATGGAAGGCCCGAAATGCTGCCGACGCCGGCGGTACCCGTTTCCGAGTCGATCAGGCCGGACTATCTGGTGTGCCTGGAGGACGGCCTGCGTTTCCGCACCCTCAAGCGTCATCTCGCTGTCGCCTACGGGATGACCCCCGACGAGTATCGGGCCAAGTGGAATCTGCCCGCCAACTATCCGATGGTGGCGCCCAATTATTCCCGTTTGCGCTCGCGTGTGGCGCGCGACAGCGGGCTCGGCGGAAGCAAGCGCTGAACCGGCGGGGTGGCGGCGCTGCCGCCAGTTAACGTTGAAAATCATCTTCACGGCTTCGTCGGTTGAGGAAGAGGATACCCGCGCCTATACTTTTCGGAAGGCAGAAAAGCCGGGGGTGGGCCGTGAAGAGGGTTCTTTCGTTACTTTCGATCTTGGTGCTCGTTGGCGTGTTTCAGCCATCCGCCGTGCTGGCCGCTCAGCTTGTCGCGCAGGTGTCGATTTCCACCCAGACGATGACGGTCATCCAGGGGGGCAAGGTCATCCATAGCTGGAAGGTGTCGACGGCCCGGCGCGGCAAGGTCACGCCGGTCGGTTCCTGGACCGCCAAATGGCTTTCGCGCAATCACCGTTCCAGCCGCTACAACAATGCGCCGATGCCATACGCCATCTTCTACAACGGCCATTATGCCGTGCATGGCACGGATCAGATCGGGCGCCTTGGAACGCCGGCTTCCGCCGGCTGCATCAGGCTTCACCCGCAGAACGCCGCAAAGCTCTTCGCGCTGGCCCAGCAGGTCGGGCTCAAGAACACGCGCATCGTCGTGCGCCGCTGATCGAAGGCGGCTGCCTCGGCCAAGACAAAAAGGCCCGGATCTTCGGATCCGGGCCTTTCTGGGAATGCGTTGTGACGAGCGTCAGCGGGGTGCGAGCACCATCATCATCTGACGGCCTTCCAGCTTCGGTTCGGCTTCGACCTTGGCGATCGGCTCGACCTCTTCGCGCACGCGATGGAGCAGCTGCATGCCGAGTTCCAGATGCGCCATTTCGCGGCCGCGGAAACGCAAGGTGATCTTGACCTTGTCGCCCTCCTCGAAGAAGCGTCGCACGGCTCTCATCTTCACCTCGTAATCGTGGGTGTCGATGTTCGGCCGCATCTTGATTTCCTTGACCTCGATGGTCTTCTGCCGCTTGCGGGCTTCGGCAGCCTTCTTCTGGCTCTGGTATTTCAGCTTGCCGAGATCGGTGAGCTTGCACACTGGCGGCTGCTGATTGGGTGATATCTCGACGAGATCCAGGCCGGCTTCCTCGGCCATCTGGAGCGCCTCGTTGATCGACACGACACCGCGGTTCTGGCCATCATCGTCGATAAGCTGAACCTGCGGAACGCGAATCTCGCGATTTGCGCGTGGACCATCTTTGGTCGGAGGCGCTGCTTTGAACGGTCTGCGAATGGTCGTGTTCTCCTTCGATTATTGATCCTGCGACGCCACGTCCCATGGCTTGATGCCCTTTGTGGTCGCGGCGCGGAACTGTCAATAGCACAACGATGCGCAAGAATCACGAACATCCCGGTATTCGTTCCTCTTTCGTCGCGTGCCGGTAGGTGGCATTAAGCCTCGATCCGGAACGATATGGGGACCGAGCGCGTAATGTCCAACATGCAGGCGCAGCCGGAAATGATCGAGGTCGAGGGCGTGTCCATCGCGGTGCGGCACCGCGCGGGGGCCGCGCCCGGCATCGTGTGGCTCGGCGGCTTCCGCTCCGACATGATGGGCACCAAGGCCGAGCGGCTTGACCGATGGGCGGAGGACACCGGCCACGCCTTCACCCGCCACGATTATTCGGGCCACGGCGAATCGGGCGGCCGCTTCCAGGAGGGCACCATCTCGCGCTGGCTGGCCGAAAGCCTCGCCGTCTTCCAGTCCTTCACCAGCGGTCCGCAAATCCTGGTCGGCTCCTCCATGGGCGCCTGGGTCGCGCTGCGCATGGTGGAGGAACTGCACAGGCAGGGAGACGGCGCGCGCATCGGCGGGCTGCTCCTGCTGGCTCCCGCGCCCGATTTCACGTCCGAGCTGATGGAGCCGCAGCTGACGGCCGCCCAGCGCAACGCGCTCGACGAGGAGGGCTATTTCGAGGAATTCTCAGAATACTCCCCCGAGCCCAACATCTACACCCGCGCGCTGTTTTATGACGGCGCGGCAAATGCGGTTCTCAAGGGCACGATCGACACCCACTGCCCCGTCCATATCCTGCAGGGCATGGCCGATCCTGACGTGCCTTGGCAGCATGCGATGACGCTGGTCGAGCATCTGCCGGCCGACGACGTGACGCTGTCGCTGATCCGCGACGGCGACCATCGGCTGTCCCGCCCGCAGGATCTCGACATGATCGTGGGCGCCCTCGAAGGCCTGATCGCCCGCATCGCGCCCTAGGCAAAATCGGCCCCCTTTCTTGAACCCGCGCCCTCCGCTTCCCATCTGAAAAACGAAGCGGCCCGTTGGGGGTCCGCGCAACACCAAGAAAGGAACGGATATGAACAAGACCGCAGTGATCCGTCCGGCGTGGACGCCCGCCACCATCGCGCTGATGGTGCTTGGCTTCATCGTCTTCTGGCCTCTCGGACTTGCCATGCTGGCCTACATTCTGTGGGGCGACCGCCTCGGCGACGTGAAGGGCGAATGGAACCGCATGAGCGAATCGCTCTTCTCCAATGTGCGGCCGACCGGCTTCAGCCATGCCCGCACCGGCAATGTCGCCTTCGACGAGTGGCGCGAAGCCGAGCTCACCCGCATCGAGGAAGAGCGTCGCAAGCTCGACGAGGCGCGCGACGAGTTCGATTCCTATCTGCGCGAGCTGCGCCGTGCCAAGGACCAGGAAGAGTTCGACCGCTTCATGGCCGAACGCTCCCGCACCACGCCGGCCCGGCGCGTCCGCAAGGACGACGCGGCCTGATCAAGGCCACGATCGGCTGGGATATCTGGAGGCGGCGTCGCGAGGCGCCGCCTTTCTCATGCGCGTTTCATCTCCGAATCATCTAGTCTGAGCCCATGCCCTTCGGTTTCTTCAAAGCCGCGCGACCCGCGCCGAAACCGCTCGCCACCACGGAGCGCATGCATCTCGTGGCCGAGCGCGCACTGCCGCTTCGCATCGTGGAGAACCCGCGCGCCCGACGCCTGACGCTGCGCATCGATGCCGGCGGCAAGGGCCTGCGCATCACCGTGCCGCCCGGCATCCGCGCCGGCGAAATCGACAAGTTTCTCACCCGCCACCAGGGCTGGCTGGAAGAGCGGCTGAAGAAACTGCCCGACCGGCCCGAACTGCGCCCCGGCGTCAAGCTGCCTTTGCGCGGCGTGCCGCATCTCATCGTCCACGAGCCTTCCCGCCGCGGCACCGTCGAGATCGGCGATGTCGACGGCAAGCCGGCCCTCATCGTGCATGGCGACCGCCGCCATTTGCCGCGCCGGCTGGCCGATTTCCTCAAGCGCGAGGCGAAGGCCGAGATCGCCACCCTTGTCGCGAAACACACCGGCAGCGTCGGGCGCAAGGCCAAGGCCGTGCGCTACAAGGACACGACCAGCCGCTGGGGCTCCTGCACCTCCGACGGCACGCTGTCCTTCTCCTGGCGCATCATGATGGCCCCGCCTGCCGTGATCGACTATCTCGTCGCCCATGAGGTGGCCCACCTGAAAGAGATGAATCACGGGCCGAAATTCTGGGCGCTGTGCCGCGAGCTCTGCCCGCGCACCGACGAGGCCCGGGCCTGGCTCAAGCGCAATAGCGGCGCGCTGCAGGCGATCGGCTTCGGGTGAGGGTGCCCGGAAGTATCCGTCCCGCCCCATTCCGCAGCGTAATTCCGCCCTTAACAATCCGCTCAATATTGTGCAGCATCCTGATGGATGATGTCACACCCGGACCAGACGCGGCCGAACGACAACCACGATCCATTCTACGCACGAATGGTGATGGTCTATCGTTACGGGTCGCTGGCCTTCGCGGCGGCGGGTCTGGCGTGGGCGGTGGTCTTTTCCTTCATGGGCTGGTGGGGGGTGGTGGCGCTGGATTTCGCCATCGTCGCCAGCGGGCTCGCCATCTACATGCTGATCCGGCGCGGCCATTTCGCGGCCGGGCTGCTGGCGGGCCAGGCGGCACTGATGGCGATCGCCACGACCATGGCGCTGGTCATGGACGTGCCCACCGCCGAATACCCGCGCGTCAGCCATCTCTACCTGCTGGTCATAGCCGCCTTGGGCTATCTCAACTACCAGAGGGCAAGATCGACGGCGCAGCTGGTCCTGATCGGCATCTGCCTGGCGGGCTTCGTCGTTTTCGCCAGCGCGCCGCTGGCCAATCCCTTCATGGTCGCCATGCCCGACAATCTGCGGGTCGGCGGCACCTGGGCCAATGCGGCGATGGCCACGACCATGCTGGCCGCCTGCATCCACGCCATGCACGCCGAATTCGCCCGCAAGAACAGCTTCCGCCGCGACCTGACCGCGGCGCTCTGGAACGACGAGTTCCGTCTCGTCTACCAGCCGCAGGTCGACACGGCGCAGGCCACGATTGGCGCCGAGGCGCTTTTGCGCTGGCACAGCCCGAGCCGGGGCGAAGTCCCGCCGGTCGAGTTCATTCCAGAGGCCGAGAGGCTCGGCCTCATGCCCGCCATCGGCGGCTTCGTGCTCGAAAGAGGCTGCCAGACGCTGGCCGATTGGGCGCGCCATCCCGAACTTCGCCACCTCAAGCTCTCCGTCAATGTCAGCGCCAGCCAGCTCGTGCATGACGATTTCGAGAAGACCGTGCGCGACACGCTGGCGCGCACCGGCGCCGACCCAGCCCTTCTCACCCTCGAAATCACCGAAAGCATGCTCCTGACCGAGATGGAGCCGATCGTCGCCAGGCTGGAGCGGCTCCGCGAAACGGGCCTCACCTTCGCGCTCGACGATTTCGGCACCGGCTATTCCTCCCTCGCCTATCTGCGCCGCCTCCCGGTCCAGCAGATCAAGATCGACCGCAGCTTCGTCCATGACGCCACCAACGCGTTGCGCGGCGCCCAGCTCGTCAAGAACGTCATTCACATCGGCCGCGATCTCGGCCTCGACGTGCTCGCCGAAGGCATCGAAACCCCCGCCCAGCACGCGCTTCTGTCCGCGGCGGGCTGCGAATATTTCCAAGGCTATTTCTACGGCAAGCCGATGCCGCTGGCGCAGTTTGAGGCGCGGGTGGCGGCGGAGGGCGGCGAGGTGCCGCTGGCGGGGAACGGGGCGGGGTGAGGGGCCGGGAGCTGATGGTCCAGCTTGCGGCGAATATGCTGGCGGATAGTTGCTGCTCGGTAGCGAGCTCGGACTGGGATCTGGCACCGCCAAGGTTTCGCCACCGTGCCAGCCTGGCAGGCCTTTCGCCCCTTTATTTTGCCGTTATTTGGGCCCTAAGGGTATGCGTCGGCGCGAACATGCAGCTTCGGATCGCGATCCCGCATCGCCCACCCTCTGGTGCTTTCCATGCCTTCTGAAACGCTACATTTACTCCCCCCATGGGAGGGTGAAGGCTTGGGAAAAATGCGTTGATTCGGGATCGCGTTGGATGAACAGATTGTTTCGAATGAGGGCCCCTGGGGTGGGCCCCGGCGTTTCGAGACGCGATGAGCCGACTCCGCTCGACCTCTACGAGCAGGCTGCAGCGGTCGCCTCGATTGGTGCTTTTGAGTGCGATCTGGCGAGCGAACGCCTTAGCTGGACTGGAGGGGTCTTCGAAATCTTCGGCCTGCCAGCCCACCAATCGGTCGAACGCCAGCATACAGTCGAAATGTACAGCGAAGAGTCGCGCGAACTGCTCCAACACAAGCGATCGCGCGCCATCGACGCGCGCGGCAGCTTCTCGCTTGATGCCAGCATCATTCGCCCTGACGGCTCGGAGCGCTGGATCCGGATCAACGCGGCAGTGCGCAGTTCCAATGGGCGGGCCGAAACGCTCTATGGAATGAAACAGGACATCACGGAGGAGCGTGCACGGTGGGAAGTGCTCAGGGCCCAGGCCGAATGCGACCCGCTCACCGGCGTCGCCAACCGGGTGCGGTTCCAGCGCTTCATGGAGCGGTCCAGTGATGATCCTTTGCTGAACAATATCGGCGCGCTGATCTTGTTCGATTTGGATGGGTTCAAGCAGCTCAACGACCGTTGGGGCCACGCGGCAGGAGACAGATGCCTGATGGTTTTCGGAGAGCGCCTGCGAAGAGCGTTTCCCCAGGCTCGTCTGATCTCCCGGATTGGCGGCGACGAATTTGCGGTCTTGCTGCCACCGGCCAGCTCACGCGGAAAGCTGGAGAGAGCGGTGCCTGGGCTTCTGGAATACCTGGGCGCCCCGACGCCATGGAACGGCGATCTGCTTCCGGTCAGCGTGTCAGTCGGCCTCGCCTTCGCCGAGGAAGTCGGCCTCGACCCGCAAGACCTGTTTGTCACGGCGGATCGGGCACTTTACGACGCCAAGAAGAACACGTCCCCTGCTCTCCTTCGAGCCTGACGCAGGCCATCGAACCTCGTTCACCTGGACCTCAAGCCAGAAGAGGGGCGGGCGCGAGCCGAGCTTGTTCCTTGGGGCCGACATCGACATCCCGCCCCCAACCCGCTATTTCCTCCCCCATGAGCCTCGACATCAAGATCTGTGGCCTCTCCACGCCCGAGACCGTCGCCGCCGCGCTTGCTGGCGGGGCGAGCCATGTCGGCTTCATCTTCTTTCCTAGAAGCCCGCGCAACGTGACGCCGGATCAGGCAGGGCAACTCAGGCAGGCGGCGAGCGGCAGGGCGCTGGCCGTCGCCGTCACGGTCGACGCCGATGACGCGTTGCTCGACGAGATCGTCGCCGAGATGGCCCCCGACATGCTGCAATTGCATGGCAAGGAGACGCCCCAGCGCGTGGCGGAGGTCAAGGCGCGCTACGGCCTGCCGGTCATCAAGGCGCTGTCGGTGGCAGACCGCGCCGATCTCGAAAAGCTTGCGCCTTATGTCGGCATCGCCGACCGCTTCCTGCTCGACGCCAAGCCACCGAAGGGGGCAACACTTCCCGGCGGCAATGGAGTAGCCTTCGACTGGCGCCTTCTGGAAGGCCTCTCCAGCGAGGTGGACTATCTGCTGTCGGGCGGGCTCGATGCGGGCAATGTCGGGGCGGCCCTGTCGCTCGTCTCCCCGCCGGGGCTCGACCTCTCCTCCGGCGTCGAAACCGCGCCCGGAATCAAGGATCCGGCCCTGATCACGCAATTCTTTGCCGCCGTTGACGCCGCGCGGGCGACTTCGCCCGCCTGAAGGTTTACATTCCGGGCCGAAAACGCTTAACCGGAAGCCTGTCACGGGCGGGCTCAGCGCCTATCTCATGGCCAGGCACTTATCAGGATTGTCGCGATGAACGAGACCCCGCTTCCCAATTCCTTCCGTTCCGGGCCGGACGGCGAGGGCATGTTCGGCATTTTCGGCGGCCGCTTCGTGGCCGAGACGCTGATGCCGCTGATCCTCGATCTCGAAAAGGAATGGACCGCGGCGAAGGGCGACGATGCCTTCTGGGCCGAGATCGCCCATCTCAATACGCATTATACTGGCCGGCCTTCGCCGCTCTATTTCGCCGAGCGCCTGACCGAGCATCTGGGCGGCGCCAAGATCTACTTCAAGCGCGACGAGCTCAACCACACCGGTTCGCACAAGATCAACAACTGCCTCGGCCAGATCCTGCTCGCCCGCCGCATGGGCAAGACGCGCATCATCGCCGAGACCGGTGCCGGCCAGCATGGCGTGGCCACCGCCACCGTGTGCGCGCGCTTCGGCCTGCCCTGCGTAGTCTATATGGGCGCCACCGATGTCGAGCGTCAGGCGCCCAACGTCTTCCGCATGAAGCTGCTCGGTGCGGAGGTCATTCCCGTCTCGTCGGGCCACGGCACGCTCAAGGACGCCATGAACGAGGCGCTGCGCGATTGGGTCACCAATGTCGAGGACACCTACTATCTGATCGGCACCGCGGCTGGCCCGCACCCCTATCCAGAGCTCGTGCGCGACTTCCAGTCGGTGATCGGCAAGGAACTGCGCGAGCAGATGATGGCGGCCGAAGGCCGGCTGCCCGACATGCTGGTGGCGGCCGTCGGCGGCGGGTCGAACGCGATCGGCCTTTTCCACCCCTTCCTGGATGACCGCGACGTGGCGATCGTCGGCGTCGAGGCCGGCGGCAAGGGTCTGGAGGGCGACGAGCATTGCGCCTCGCTCACGGCCGGCCGACCCGGCGTGCTGCACGGCAACCGCACCTATCTTCTGCAGAACGAGGACGGCCAGATCAAGGACGGCCATTCCATCTCGGCCGGGCTCGATTATCCGGGCATCGGGCCGGAGCATTCCTGGCTGAAGGAATCCGGCCGCGTCGAATATGTGCCGATCATGGATGACGAGGCGCTTGAGGCATTCCAGCTCTTGACCAGGCTCGAGGGCATCATCCCGGCGCTGGAGCCCGCCCATGCCTTGGCCGAGGTGATCAAGCGCGCGCCCAGGATGGGCAAGGATCAGATCCTCGTCATGAATCTGTGCGGGCGCGGCGACAAGGACATCTTCACCGTCGGCAAGATCCTCGGCATGGGGCTGTAGGCTCGATGGCGGCCTTTCTCGATGTCTGGGTCAACTGCCCCGACCGCGAGACGGCCGAGGCCATCGCCGCCGACTGCATCGAAAGGCGGCTCGCCGCCTGCGCCAATATCTTCGCGCCCATTGCCAGCCTCTATCACTGGAAGGGCAAGGTCGAGAGCGACCAGGAGGTGCCGCTCGTCCTGAAGACGCGCGCCGCGCTGTTCGACGACCTCTGCGTCGTGGTCAAGGCCAGACACCCTTTCGAGGTGCCCTCCATCGTCGCCACCGAGCTGGTGGCGATCGAAAAGGCCTATGCGGCCTGGCTGGAAGAAGAGACCGCGCCGCGCTAGACCCTCAGTCGCTGGCGTAGAGCAGCCAGTTCTTGACGAAGTTCCCGGTGGCCAGCTCCGAATAGCGCGTGACGCGATTGCGGCCATTGGATTTGGAGGCGTAGAGCGCGCGGTCGGCCTTGGTGTAGAGGTCGTCTGGCCCTTCGGCTTCCGAAGCCATGCACAGACCGAAGGAGATGGTGATCGGGCCGTAATCCTTGCCGGTGGCCACGTTCACGAAGGGCGTCTGCTCCACCGCGAGCCGGATTTCCTCGGCCAGCCTGGTGGCGCTCTCTTCGGTGTAGTCGCGCAGGATGAGCGCGAATTCCTCTCCGCCGGCACGCGCCACGAACACGCGCGAGCAGCTTCTGGCGCCGAAGATGCCGGCCACGATCTGCAGGATCCGGTCGCCCACAGGGTGGCCGTGCGTGTCGTTGACCGGCTTGAACATGTCGATGTCGGCCAGGATCAGCGAGGAGAACATCACCTTGCGCTTGTCCTCGTAGATGGCGGCGATCTCGCGGTCGAAGCTGCGGCGGTTGCTGAGCTGGGTCAGCGCATCGGTATCGGCGAGCTTCTTGTACTTCGCCAGCTTGGACTGCACCTCGGCCAGTTCGGCCGACCGGTCGCTCATCGATGAGGCGATCTTGCGCCCGTGGTCGAGGGTGGTGTCGGTGGCCGTCGAGATCAGCGAGACGACACGCTGCAGGAAATCCTGAGACAGGGCGTGGCGTCCGTTCAGCCCGAGCGAGGTCTCGCCGAGCAGCTGGCCATATTTCTCCAGCGCGGTCTGTTCGATCTTCAGAAGCGCTATGATCTCGGAGAGCTTGCTCATGATCTCGCCATGCGCCTCGCTCACCTTGGCGGCCTCGGGCCGGTCGAGCTGGGCCTCCGCCAGTTCGTCGAGCCGCGATTGCGGCGGCGCTTCGCCGAGCCGGGCCAGCGCGGCGGCGATCTCGGACTGGGGGTTGGTCACCGCTTCGTAATAGAGGGCGTAGTTGCGGGGGAGAGCCGACACGTTCATCCGCCGCATGGTGTTGGCGACTGCCGTGGCCAGGTCCGCGTGCTTGGTGGACGCCGGTAATCTTTGCTCAACTGGCCGTGGCTGCAATGCCGCTATCCCCCATCTGGCCGTTTCCAGCCGTCATGCGCTCGCTTTCGGCGCCGAACGCTCCTCCCCTCCAGGAAGAAGCTTTCGGCCCCAGTTCCGCGAATCGCGCACCACCCTTGACTTACGCAAGGTTAGTCGGAGGCAGCTAAAGCTTCGTTAAAGTGCGGCTTTACTGCGTGTAGAATCCCAGTCTCGTCAGATGAGATGCAGTGCGGTCGCACCTATGATACTTGCGTTTTGCCGGAGGCGGCCAGGCGCAGCCACCAGTACAGAATCCCGATGGCGGCAGCGATTCCGACGGCCAGCGGCACATATGCCGTCTCGAAACCGCCGAAGACCATCCGGTACATGATGCGCCCCGGCAGGAAGGTGAAATAGCCGGCCAGGATGAGCGCCCCGAAATAGGTCCACTGCATGATCCTCTGATGCTCCAGGATGCTTCCCGCCCGTGCGCTGCGGATGCCGCCAATCAGAGCTGCGAGCGTCGTCACCGAGAGGACGTGGATCGGACTCCAGATCCCGATCACCTGCACCGTATGGATGAAGAAGGAGGAGACGCAGACCAGCCCCATCAGGCCCGCCCAGATGCGTCCGCCCATGCGGTGCAGCCGGTCGCCCTTGCGGCGGAACAGCACAAGTCCGCCCAGCACGAACGCCAAGATGGCCGACACGGTGTGGATCTGGATCGCGACTGTCGCGTCGAGGAGCGGCTGGAGTGTCATGGCAAGGTTCTCCCGAAAACTGGTCAAGGTCCGGCGACCGGGCGTCTTGCCGTTCGCCTTTGCTTGGCCTATCCCAGCCAGACGCTCAGCAGGAAAGGGTGCATTCGCCATTCGACGTGCTCGCTTCGCCATCGACGCCAGCCTGCAGTTCACGATGCGCGAATTGCAGTCGGTCCTGTCCTCGCCCGTGTTGTGGGCGGGCCTGGCAGGCGCGTCGATCCTGCTCGGCATGGTCGGTCCCTTCGGCACCTACGATCAGCTGCCGCTCGCCGCGCGCCTGGCCTATTGGACCGCAATCGTCGTTTCGACCTACCTCACCGGCTTCGCGGTGGTGCATTTCGCCGTCGGCCTGCTCTTCGGCGAGGACCGCGGCGGGGTGACGGGGTATGCGGTGGCTGGCGCGATCGCGGGCGTCCCGATCGCTGCGCTGGTGGCGCTGTTCAACCGCTTTGCCTTCGGCGATGCCTCGGTATTCGGCTTCGTGACCGCCTTGCCCTATGTCGTGGCCACGGCGACCCTGGTGTCCGGTCTTGTCGCCTTCCTCATTCGCAATGCCGAGCCCGAGCCGGACGCCTCGGCGCGGGTCGCCGGCCCGCCCCGGCGTCCGCGTATCCTCGACCGCCTGCCGCACGACAAGCGCGGCCGGCTCGTCCGTCTCGGCATGCAGGACCATTATGTCGAGGTTCACACTGATCGCGGCAGCGCGCTCGTCCTCATGCGCATGGCGGACGCGATTGCCGAAACAGAAGGCGTGGAGGGCCTGCGCATCCACCGCTCGCACTGGGTCGCGCGCGAGGCCGTCGAGCGGCTGGAAAGGCGCGAGGGCAGGCTGGTCGTGCACCTGCATGGCGGGGGGGAACTGCCGGTCAGCCGCAGCTACTCCGAGGCGGTGCGCTCAGCCGGTTTCGGCTGAGCAGCCGGCGCGGGAGGCCGGGCGGGGCGCGGCTGCGTCATGGCCTTCTGCCCATCTTCCGACCATTCCAGCCTGGTGTAGTCGAAGCCGAAGACCAGCGTCGGCTTGACGATCTCGAAGAAGGGCGAAAGGTCGAAATCGCGCGGCGTATAGAGCGAGTGGTGGCGGATGTGCAGGATCTCGCGCCGCGAATAGGTGGATTCCGCATGCGCCCGGCCGCGCTTGGGCCGTACATCCGGCAGGATCGGGTAGAGGATTTCGGTGAAGGCCTCTGCGATCATCGACGAGCAGATCGCGCGGGTGGGATCGCCCGATCCGAAGGCGATCATGCGCCGGCGCCAGCGCACGGGGATCGGCGGCGTCGGCAGGAAATAGCGCAGGAGGTCGAAGATGTGCTTCATGTCGTAGCGATGCCCGATCCGCTCGACCATGAAGGAGACGACCCTGTCGCGGTCATCCGGCAGGAGGCCGGAAGCGCGGCAGATGCGCGTGTTGTAGGTCCGGTATTTGGACAGGGGCACCGCCACGCAACCCTCTCCCAGATTGACTTCGACCAGCCGCGGACGTTCCGAACCGTCCTCGGGTTCGGGCAGCGTATCGCCGACATAGAGCGCGGCATGCGACCATGTTGATTGCGTCAGATATTTGATCGCCCCGGAGATCTTCTGGTTGCCCTCCACCAGCAGCACGTCGCCTGGCTGCAGCGCGCGCCGCAGGGTTTCGGGGTCCGAGGGCGTGTAGGGCTGATAGCCCGACGACTCGTCCTGCAGCCGGTCGGCCAGGAAGCGTCCGAGCCGGTCGAGGAGGGTGTCCTTTTGCGCCTTGGCGGTGTCGACCATGGGGCGATCAGGCAGCCTTGCGCTGCTTTGGCGTCTTCGATTTGGCGCGCGCCCGCGCCATGGCGGCCTCGAAGCTTGCCCTGAGGCCGCTGGGCGGCTTGCCGAACAGTTTTTCCGCTTCCGCCACGCTGCTGCGGCGGAGTTCGAGCCGCTTCTGCTCGAGCAGTCGCGCGAAATGCCCTTCCGTGTCGAAACCCATCTCGACCGCGCCCGTGCGCATATGCCCTTCCATCACGTAGATGTCGTTGAGTTCGCCCAGCATGTTACCGAGTGCCTCGACGGCCTCGCGCCTCTTCTTCACGGGACCCGGCCAAAGATCGTGCAGCAGGCCCAGATGCGTCCAATGGCGCTTCACGGCCTTTCGCAGATTGTGGAAATCGTCCTCCTCGCCCGTGCGCCTGGCCTCCTTGCGTGCAGCCTCGGCGTCCTTCCAGGCGCGTTTCGCGCCCTTGGCCAGCAGATGCGCGCCCGCCTTGCTGGCATGGGGCAGGGGCCAGTTTTCGATGGCGCGGGCGGCCTCATCGCAGCCCACCACGCAGGCCTGGCCCGCCGCTTCCAGCGCGTCTCTGGTGGATTTCAGCAATTCAAGCCGCATCACCAGATGCGCGCGCAACGTCAGGAGCGCGCTGCGGTTGGCATCATCGGCAAATTCCTTGACGAAGCGGTCGACGGTCTCGATGAGCGCGGCGGCCTCGCGGGGGCCGGCAAGACTGGCTGAAATATCGCGCCAACGGGCGTTTTCCCTCCGGTAGAATGCCTTGTCGGTCGCGCGCGCCAGGCGCAGCGCCGCGCGGATTTTCTTGATCGCCTTGCGTGCCTCGTGGGGGCTCTTGAGCGGCTCTTCCGCCACCGCCAGGGCATGCTGCCTCACATGGTTGATCTGCAGCAGCATGACGCGCCGCAATTCAGCGTCGCAGGCCTTGCCGGGATCGAGGCGGAAGCTCAAGCCACGCCCTCCGGCAGGCCATTGAGCGCCAGCGCCAGGTTGTAGAAACCGGCCTCGTCGGTGACTTCGCGCCCGACCCAGCCGGGCCGCTGATCCGCGGGCACCATGTCGACCGATTCCACCTCGGCCATCACCAGTCCCGAAAGGGCGCCGGCGAATTCGTCGACCTCCCAGACATGTCCGCCGTGCGGAACCATGTGCCGTGTCTTGATGATCGGCGCGCCCAGGGCGAAGGCCTGCATCTCCAGGGCATCGGCAAGCGGAAGTTCGTATTCGAACTCGTCGCGCACGCGGCCGGCACCGCCGAATTTCAGGGTGAGAGTGGCCTTCTGTCCGTCACGAACCCGCACGCGCATGGAGCGGTCCTCACCGGCGGCCAGGTAGAACTGGCGCAATTCCTTGCGCTCGACCGCCGCCTCGCGCCAGCCTTCTGCAGTCACCAGGAACTTCTGCTCGATCTCTTTGGCCATCGCGTCCATCAAAGCGCGCCAGGCGCTGCGTTTCAAGCAGCTTAAACGCCGTGAAGCCGCGATGCGATCCTCACGAAAAAGGGGGCGCCCTGCGGCGCCCCCTTCTGGCGTGTGTATTCGGCAGGACAGACGATCAGTCGTCGGCGCCCTGGCTGGCCTCGGCGCGCGCCAGTTCCTTGCCCGTCTCCTGGTCGACGACCTTCATCGACAGGCGCACCTTGCCGCGCTCGTCGAAGCCCATCAGCTTGACCCAGACCTTCTGGCCTTCCTTGACGACGTCGGTGGTCTTCTGCACCCGCTCGGAAGCCAGCTGCGAGATGTGCACCAGGCCGTCCTTGGGACCGAAGAAGTTCACGAAGGCGCCGAAATCGGCGGTCTTGACGACCGTGCCCTCGTAGATCTCGCCGACTTCCGGTTCGGCCACGATGGTGTGGATCCACTTCTTCGCCGCCTCGATTTCCTTGGCGTTGGAAGAAGCGATCTTGACCGTGCCGTCGTCGTCGATGTTGATCTTGGCGCCCGTCTTCTCGACGATTTCGCGGATGATCTTGCCGCCGGCACCGATCACGTCGCGGATCTTGTCGGTCGGGATGTTCATCACCTCGATGCGCGGGGCGAATTCGCCCAGCTCGCCGCGGCTCTCGTTGATCGCCTTGCCCATCTCGTCGAGAATGTGCGTGCGGCCACCCTTCGCCTGGTCGAGGGCGATCTTCATGATCTCCTCGGTGATGCCGGCGATCTTGATGTCCATCTGCAGCGAGGTGATGCCGTCCATCGTGCCGGCCACCTTGAAGTCCATGTCGCCGAGGTGATCCTCGTCGCCGAGGATGTCGGAGAGAACGGCGAAGCGCTCGCCTTCCTTGATCAGGCCCATGGCGATGCCCGACACCGGCTTGGCGATCGGCACGCCGGCATCCATCAGCGCCAGCGAGGTGCCGCAGACGGTCGCCATCGAGGACGAGCCGTTCGATTCCGTGATCTCGGAAACCACGCGCAGCGTGTAGGGGAACTGGTCGGCTGCCGGCAGGACCGGATGGATGGCGCGCCAGGCAAGCTTGCCGTGACCGATCTCGCGACGACCGGGCGAACCGACACGGCCCGTCTCGCCGACCGAGAAGGGCGGGAAGTTGTAGTGCAGCAGGAACGATTCCTTGTAGGTGCCGGTCAGCGCGTCGACGAACTGCTCGTCTTCGCCGGTGCCGAGCGTGGCGACCACAAGGGCCTGGGTCTCACCGCGGGTGAAGACGGCCGAGCCGTGCGTGCGCGGCAGGACGCCGACTTCCGACACGATCGCGCGAACGGTGTCGAGCTTGCGGCCGTCGATGCGGCTGCCCGTGTCGAGGATGTTCCAGCGAACCACCTTGGCCTGCAGTTCCTTGAACGTCGTGGAAACCTGCTCCGGCGCCCACTTGGGCTGCTCGCCCTCGGGTGCCGCGAAGGCTTCCTTGACCTTGGCCTTGACCGCGTCGACGGCGGCGTAGCGCGCCTGCTTGTCGGTGTTCTTGTAGGCTTCGCGCAGCTCGCCCTCGACCAGCTTGAGCATCTCTGCCTCAAGCTCGGAGAGGTCGACCGGCACGAAATCGCGCGGCTCCTTGGCGGCGACTTCCGCCAGCTTGATGATCGCGTCGATCACCGGCTGGAAGCCCCTGTGGCCGAACATGACGGCGCCGAGCATGATGTCCTCGGAAAGCTCCTGGGCTTCCGATTCGACCATCATCACTGCATCGGTGGTGCCGGCGACGACGAGATCGAGCTTGGACTCGGGCATCTCGTCGGTATGCGGGTTGAGCACATACTCGCCCCCGATATAGCCGACGCGCGCGCCGCCGATCGGGCCCATGAAGGGCACGCCCGAAAGCGTCAGCGCGGCCGAGGTGGCAACCATGGCCAGCACGTCCGGATCGTTTTCGAGGTCATGCTGCAGCACGGTGACGATGATCTGCGTCTCGTTCTTGTAGCCGGCGGCGAAGAGCGGACGGATCGGCCGGTCGATGAGACGCGAGGTCAGCGTCTCCTTTTCGCTCGGACGGCCTTCGCGCTTGAAAAAGCCGCCGGGGATCTTGCCAGCCGCGAAGGTCTTTTCCTGGTAGTTGACGGTAAGCGGGAAGAAGTCGAGGCCGGGCTTCGGCTCCTTGGCCGAAACGACGGTGGCCATGACCACGGTCTCGCCATAGGTCGCCCACACGGCGCCATCGGCCTGACGTGCGACCTTGCCTGTCTCGAGGATAAGCGGACGGCCGCCCCACTCGATCTCTACCTTGTGATGTTTGAACATGTCTTGTCCTTGAATGGTCGGAGAGGCCCGCGAAACAATTCGCGTGGATGGCCCATCCTGGCTTCGTTCTGGACGAGCCACGGGCAAGACAACGGGTCGCTTGTGTGCCGGAAGCGACCGGCAATCCTGCCCCATGACAGGTCCACGATTTGGTTCCTTGAGGCGTCTTCGGATACGCTGGAGGAAACCGTGGCGGGCGACGGACTTTCCGTCCCCAGTGTGCGATCGGCGGGCCCCTTGCGGAGCCCGCCGGTCAATGCGTGCTAGCGGCGGATGCCGAGCTTGCCGATCAAGGTCTGATAGCGGCCTTCGTCCTTACCCTTCACATAGTCGAGAAGGCGGCGGCGCTGCGACACGAGTGCCAGAAGACCACGGCGGGAATGGTTGTCCTTCTTGTGGTCCTTGAAGTGCTCGGTCAGGTTCTTGATGCGCTCGGTCAGGACGGCGACCTGAACTTCGGGCGAACCGGTGTCGCCTTCCTTGGTCGCGTATTCCTTGAGCAGTTCCTGCTTGCGCTCTGCGGTAATCGACATCGCGTTCTTCCTTTCGAATTTGAGGAATTTGGGGTCGCCCGCAGCCGGGATGTCGTCCAGCAGGGGCCATGGTCAGTCGCGAAAAAACCGCAACGATGCGGCGCATATAGTGGAATGTGGCGTGAATTGCCAGCGAAAAAGCCGGCAGACGGCGCCGCGAGATGCGGCGGCGGGGCTCAGTCGTCCCCGCCGGGCATCACCTTGGCGCGCGGAATGGTGAAACGATATTCGATCCCGTCCGCATGCAGCGTCCGCTCGATGGTCGCATCCAGCGTGCCACCCACCATGCGTTCGATCACTTCCGTACCGAAACCACGCTCCCGGCCGCCGTCCGTGAGCGTCTCGACACGTTCGCGCCAGACGAGCTCGATGTCGTCCTGCGTCAGGTGCCATGACACGTCGAGATTGCCGGTGCGGCCGGCGAAGGCGCCGTATTTCGCAGCGTTGGTGGCCAGTTCGTGGAAGGCGAGGCCCATGGTCTGGGCCGCCTGGTTGGAGAGGCGGACGAGAGGTCCGTCCATGGCGAGACGGCCGTTCTGATCAGGACGGAAGGGTTCGATCTGGGCCTTGAGCAGCGCCAGGAGTTCGACGCCCGCCACGCCACCTTCGATCAGGAGGTCGGTAGACCGTGCCAGCCCCTGGACCCTCTTCTGGAAACTGTCCTGGAAGTCGTCGAAGCTCGCGGCATTGCGGGCCGTCTGCTTGGCGATCGAGGAGACCACAGTCAGCTGGTTCTTGGAACGATGCGCCACCTCGCGCATCAGGAAGCGGATCTCGCTCTCCGCCTTCTGCCGCTCCCGCCCGGCCTGCTCCAGGGCCTCTGAGACCGACCTGATCTCCGTCACGGGATAGTCGGTCGCCTCCACCATCTCGCCCGCGCCGAGCATCCGCGCATCGCGGGCCAGCCGGCGGACGGGCCGCGCGACCTGATGGGCCACGAGCAGGACGCCCGCAGCGCCGATCAGGATCATGGCCAGCCCACCCAGCAGGAAGGTCCGCATCGAGCGCCTCATGGGCTGTTCGATGATGGCGGTCGGTGCCCACAGCACCACCCGCCAATCGCTCATCTGCGATTGCGCGGTGATCGTCTGATAGGTCTCGCCCTCATGGGTGACGCGTTGGCGCATGCGGGCGTCTTCCGTCGGCATGCTCGCGGCGAGGAAGAAATCCCGCCCGACATCGGACGATATATACGAAGAGGAGACGACCACGTTCGCGCGGTCGATCAGGGCCGCGTTCCACCCGCCCCGCAGATTCCGGCTGGCCAGCGCTGCCGCCAGGTCCTCCGCGTTCTTGGTGAGGACGAGAGCGATGGGACTGCCCTGAAGTTGCCAGGGCAGGATCACGTTGAAGACCCATCTTTGCGAAAGGCTGCCGACGAAGACGTCGGAGACCAGCGGCTCGCCGCTTTCGAACGCGGCGCGCACGGGTTCAGGATCGGCGGTATGGGGGAGGGGGGTCCCGAATGGCACGCGGGTGTTGATCACTTGGCGCATGTCCCCGTCGAGGACGATGAGGTGGTCCTGGGTACCCCGCAGCGCGGTTTGGGAGCGGTAGTGGAAATCCCCGAAATCGGCCTCGGCCAGCGAACTGGCCGTCGACAGGACCCTGAGGGTCGTCAGCATGCTGGACAGCTCGCGGTCCACGGTTGCCGCGATGGAGCCCGCCGTCGCCTCGGCAAGCGTCATCGTCACTTCCTGCTGCGCCTCGTTGCTGCGCTGGAGGAGCACGATCGAGAAGGCCAGTGCCGGGATAAGGATGACAGCCGTCAGCAACAGCAGGTACACGCCGATGGGAAGCGACGCGCGGCGCCTGGTTCGCGCCGCCCCATCCTTCCCGTCAGCCGCCCGTGTCTGGCCGTCCTCGCTGAGTTGGTTCAACTGGCGCGCTCGCCTCTCCTTGCCACCGCGTCGTCTGGCTTAGCACAGCCAATCGCCACCGCCATAACATAAGGCGGTTGCGAATCGGTGGATACTGATTGCGCTTGAGAGCAGGGCTATCCGGCGAAAACGCGGCGGGGACGGAACATGCCGGCCTCGATCGCGCCGATGGCCACGAGCTTGCCCCGAGCAACGGCGCAGGCATCGTCGGCTTCGGGCGGGGCGTCGCGTCCGCGCACGATCACCGGGTTGCCGCTGCGCACGCGGGCTGCCGCGTCGTCCGTCAGGCTGACCTGGGGGAGGAATTCGAGCGCCGCCGACGTGTCGAGCAGAAGCCCGTCAAGCGCGACCAGCGCTGCCCCGGCGGGTCGGCCGGGTCTTTCGCCCTCGGCGAGTTCCTGTGGCTCGCGCGCCGCGGCGATCGCCGCCTCCAGTTCCTCGAGCGTCACCAGATCGTCGGCGGTGAAGGGGTCGACCTCGGTGCGGCGCAGATCGGCGATATGGCCGAAACAGCCGAGATCGCGTCCCATGTCGCGGGCCAGCGAACGCACATAGGTACCCTTGCCGCATTCGACCTCGAAGATTGCATGGTCGGCATCGGGACGTTCGACCAGGTCGAACCGGCCGATCTCCACCTCGCGTTCGGGAATGTCGACGGTCTCGCCCTCGCGCGCCAGGTCATAGGCGCGCTCGCCGGCGATCTTGATCGCCGAGAAGGTCGGCGGCTTCTGCATGATCACGCCGGTATATTTCGGCAGCAGTGCCAGGATCTCGGCATCGTCCGGCCGCTCCTGCGAGCTGTGGACGACGCTTCCCTCGAGATCGTCCGTCGTGCGCTCCTCGCCCCACGCCACGGTGAAGCGGTAGATCTTGGTGCCGTCCATCACATAGGGCACGGTCTTGGTGGCTTCGCCCAGCGCGATCGGCAGCATGCCGGAGGCAAGCGGGTCGAGCGTTCCCGCATGGCCGGCCTTGTCGGCATTGAAAAGCCATTTGATCTTGGAGACGGCATCCGTCGACCCCATCCCCTTCGGCTTGTCGAGCACGAGCCAGCCCGTGACGGACCTGCCCTTCTTCTTTCCACGGCGTGCCATCAGTTCCTGTCCTCGTCCTCGTCGTCGAGATCGCGCGCGACTTCCGGCGAGCGCAGCAACTGGTCGATGCGGGCCATGTTGTCGAAGCTGGTGTCGAGCCGGAAGCGGAATTCCGGCATGTATTTCATCTGTCTCAGCGCGCCCGATACCCGGCCGCGAATGAATTTGGCGTTGCGGGCCAGGGCCTTGATCACGGCCTGATCGTCGCTCGCGCCGAGCGGTGCGATGAAGGCGGTCGCGATCTTCAGATCCGGCGACATGCGCACCTCCGTCACCGAGACCACCGTCGCCTCGATCACGTCGTCGCGGATATCGCCGCGCTGGATCACGTCGGCGAGCGCGTGGCGCACCTGTTCGCCCACGCGAAGCTGGCGCTGGGAAGGACCCTTGTTGTCAAAGCGGGACATGTCGAAAAATCCTTGATAGCGGCCGACGGGATCGAACCGTCGGCCGTTTCGAAGCTCATGCCGGAACGGGGCGCCCGAAGGCGCCGCGTTGCCTCGGCAAATGCTGCTACAGCGTGCGCTTCACCATCTCGACGCGATAGGCCTCGATGACGTCGCCCGCGCGGATGTCCTCGTAATTCTCGAAGGCCATGCCGCATTCCTGGCCCACCGGGACCTCGGACACTTCGTCCTTGAAGCGCTTGAGCGTCTTGAGCTTGCCTTCGTGGATGACGACATTGTCGCGCAGAAGCCGCACGCCGGCGCCGCGTTCCATCTTGCCTTCCGTGACGCGGCAACCCGCGACCTTGCCGACCTTGGTGATGTTGAACACCTCCAGGATCTCCGCATAGCCGAGGAAGGTCTCGCGCCGCTCCGGCGAAAGCATGCCCGACATGGCGGCTTTGATGTCGTCCACCAGGTCGTAGATGATGTTGTAGTAGCGGATCTCGATGCCGGACTGCGTCGAGGCATCGCGCGCCTGCTTGTTGGCACGCACGTTGAAGCCGATGATCGCCGCACCCGAGGTTTCCGCGAGCGACACGTCGCTCTCGGTGATGGCACCGGCGCCCGAATGGACGATCCGTGCCCGCACCTCGTCCGTGCCGAGCTTGTCGAGCGCGGCGACGATCGCCTCGATCGAACCCTGGACGTCGCCCTTGATGATGAGCGGGAATTCCTTGAGTCCCGTGCTCTGCAGCTGCGTCATCATCTGTTCGAGCGAACCGCGCTGGCCGGCCTGGCGGGCCACGGCCTTCTCGCGGGAGAGCCGCTGGCGGTATTCCGCGATCTCGCGGGCCTTCGACTCGTTCTCCACGATGGCGAAACGGTCGCCGGCGAGCGGCGTGCCCTGCAGGCCGAGAATCTCGACCGGCATGGCGGGACCCGCCTCCTTGACCTGGTCTCCCCGGTCGTCGACGAGCGCGCGCACGCGGCCCCACTGGTCGCCGGCGACGATGATGTCGCCCACTCTGAGCGTGCCGGCCTGCACGAGGACGGTCGCCACCGAACCCCGTCCGCGGTCGAGCTTGGCCTCGATGACCACGCCTTCGGCGGTGCGGTCGGGATTGGCTTTCAGCTCGAGGATTTCCGACTGCAGGATGATCGCCTCGAGCAGCTTGTCGAGACCGGTATGCTTGGTGGCGGAAACCTCGACGTCCAGCACTTCGCCGCCCATCGATTCCACGAACACCTCGTGCTGCAGCAGTTCGGTGCGCACCTTCTGGGGGTCGGCGTCCGGCTTGTCGACCTTGTTGATCGCCACGATGATCGGGACTCCCGCCGCCTTGGCGTGGTTGATGGACTCGATCGTCTGCGGCATCACGCTGTCGTCGGCCGCCACCACCAGGATGGCGATGTCGGTTGCCTGCGCGCCACGTGCACGCATCGCCGTGAAGGCGGCGTGGCCGGGCGTATCGATGAAGGTGATCTTCTGACCGTCCTTCTCGACCTGATAGGCGCCGATATGCTGGGTGATGCCACCGGCCTCGCCCGACACGACATTGGCGCTGCGGATCGCGTCCAGCAGCGAGGTCTTGCCGTGATCGACGTGACCCATGATGGTGACCACCGGCGGACGCGATTTCTGCGTCTCGGGCGCATCCTCGATGTCGAACAGGCCTTCCTCGACGTCGGATTCCGCCACGCGCTTGACCGTGTGGCCGAATTCGACCGCCACGAGTTCGGCCGTATCGGCATCGATCACGTCGCCGGGCTTCATCATCTGGCCCTGCTTCATGAAGAACTTGACCAGATCCACGGCGCGTTCGGCCATGCGCTGTGCCAGTTCCTGGATGGTGATCGTCTCCGGCAGGACGACCTCGCGCAGGATCTTCTCGCGCGGCTCCTGGCTCATGGAGCGCTTGAACTTCTCCTGGCGGCGACGCATCGACGACAGCGAGCGTCCGCGCGCATCGCCGTCATCCGTCAGCGCCTTGTTGAGCGTCAGCTTGCCGCGGCGGCGTTCTTCCTCGCCTTTCGGCTTGACGGGACGCGGTGCGGCGACCTCAGGCTTGACGGGGCCGCGCTTGACGGCCGGGCGTGCCTCGACATCTTCGATGACGGGGGTCGCGGGCGTCGCTGGTGTCGCGGGCTGCGGGGAACGGCGGTTGGCCTCTTCTTCCGCGCGGCGGCGCGCTTCGGCCTCGGCGGCGAGGCGCGCTTCTTCCTCTGCCTGGCGCGCGGCAGATTCGTCGCGCTCCTTGCGGCGGCGCTCCTCCTCCTCGGCGCGGCGCGCGGCGTCTTCGGCAGCGCGCTTGCGTTCCTCGACCTCGCGTACCTTGGAATCCATCAGCGCGCGACGGCGCGCTTCCATCTCGCCGGAGGACAATTCGTTCAGCACGACACCGCCGGAGGAGGTCGGCCGTGGCGCAGGCGCGGGATCCGGGCGCCGGGGAGCCGGTTGCGGCTGCTGCGCGCGCGGCTTCAACGTCACGGCGGGCGCCTCCGGCTTGTCGTCCGGGCGCGTGAACTTCCGCTTCTTCGTTTCGACAACGACGGCCTTCGAGCGGCCGTGCGAGAAATTCTGTCGCACGGTTCCCTGATCGAGGCCCGGACGCTTGATCGACAGCGTCTTCTTGGCCCCGACGCTCAGCGTCTTGTCGTCATCGGATTTCGTATCGCTCATTCCATATCCTTTGCGGTCTCGGGGTCCGCGTCGCTATCGGCTTGGGACGGCCGATGCTCGGGGCTTGCGCCCCTGAACCGGGCCAGCGCATCGAGGCGCTTGAGAACCATTTCGCCGGTCTGTCCGGCGAGCACGGCTGCATGTATCACATTTGTGCCCCCCAATGCCAAACCCATTTCGGCTTCGGAGAACAGTTTGTAGGCCGGAACGGGCATGCCGCCGGCCTGTTCGACGGCATGTCGCGCCTGCGCCAGTTTGCGGATGCCGTCCGCGGAGGCCTCGCCGGCGTGAAGGACGGCAAGGCACCGGTTGGTGCGGATCGCCGAATCCACCTTGGCCGCACCCGTCAGGAGGGCGCCGGCCTTCCGCGCGAGACCGAGGGCCCCCAGCGCGGCGGAAGACAATTGACGATCCAACATATCCGCCAGATCGGGCGGAACGATGACTGTCTGGCGAAACGACCGCGCAAAGAGGTTCTTGGCGGCCGCCTTCTCGACGAGGCTACGCTCCGCCGTGACCCAGCAACCGCGACCCGGCAGCTTGCGCTTCAGGTCGGGAACGACCGTGGAATCGGGACCGACGACGAAGCGGATCATCCGCTCCGGCTCGCCGCCGAGGCGCGTCACTATGCATGTGCGCTCGTTCATTTCCGATTCCATGTTCGCCGCCCGGCGTCCTTTCAGACACCGGTCGTCTCCTCGCTGCTTTCGGCCTCTGCCGCTTCATCCTCGCCGACCAGATCTTCCTGGCTGATCCAGCCCATCTTCATGCGGGCGGCCACGACCATCTGCTCGGCCTCGGCGCGCGACACGCCGAAATTGCCCAGCACGCCGTCGAAGAAGGTCGTCTCGCCGTCCTTGCGTTCCTTCCAGCCGACCAGATCGTCGATGGCGTATCCGGCGAAGTCCTCGATCGTCTTCACGCCGTCCTCGCCGAGCGCCACCATCATCGCCGTGGTGAGGCCGGGGATCTCGCGCAGCTCGTCCTCGACGCCGAGTTCCCGACGCTTGGCGTCGTGCTCGGCCTCGATCCGCTCCAGATATTCGCGCGCACGCGTCTGGATCTCGGACGCGGTGTCCTCGTCGAAGCCGTCGATGGAGGCAACCTCGTCACTATCGACATAGGCGACTTCCTCGACGCTCGAGAAACCTTCCGAGGCGAGCACCTGGCCGACCATCTCGTCGACGTCGAGCGCCTCCATGAAGAGGTTGGAGCGTTCGGTGAACTCCTTCTGGCGGCGCTGCGACTCTTCTTCCTCGGTCAGGATGTCGATGTCCCAGCCTGTCAGCTGCGAGGCAAGCCGCACATTCTGGCCGCGACGGCCGATGGCCAGCGACAGCTGGTCGTCGGGCACCACCACCTCGATGCGCTCGGCATCCTCGTCGAGCACCACCTTGGCGACTTCCGCCGGCTGCAGCGCGTTGACGATGAAGGTCGCGGCGTTGTCGTTCCAGGGGATGATGTCGATCTTCTCGCCCTGCAATTCGCCCACCACGGCCTGCACGCGGCTGCCGCGCATGCCGACGCAGGCGCCGACCGGGTCGATCGAGGAATCGCGGGAAATCACCGCGATCTTGGCGCGCGAGCCCGGGTCGCGGGCGACCGACTTGATCTCGATGATGCCGTCATAGATCTCGGGTACTTCCATGGTGAACAGCTTCGCCATGAACTGCGGATGCGTGCGCGACAGGAAGATCTGCGGACCGCGCTGCTCGCGGCGCACGTCGTAGACATAGGCCCGGACGCGGTCGCCATATTTGTACATCTCGCGGGGAATGAGCTCGTCGCGGCGGATGATGGCCTCGCCACGGCCGAGATCGACGATCACATTGCCGTATTCCACGCGCTTGACCGTGCCGTTGACGATCTCGCCGATGCGGTCCTTGTATTCGTCATACTGGCGGTCGCGCTCGGCCTCGCGCACCTTCTGCACGATCACCTGCTTGGCCGACTGGGCGGCGATGCGACCGAAATCCATCGGCGGCAGCTGTTCGGCGATGAAGTCGCCGGCCTGCGCATCGGGATTGCGGTGGCGCGCGTCGTCGAGCGAGATCTCGCGCACGGGCTCCTCGACCGTCTCGACGACCTGCATCAGCCGCTGCAGCTTGATCTCGCCGGTCTGCGGGTTGATGTCGGTGCGGATATTGGTCTCCTGGCCGTAGCGCGAGCGTGCCGCCTTCTGGATGGCATCGGCCATGGCGCCGAGCACGATTTCCTTGTCGATGGACTTTTCGCGCGCGACCGCATCCGCGATCTGCAACAGCTCCAGCCTGTTTGCACTGACTGCCATGTCTTTCTCCTTCAGCAAGGGCGATTGGCGCCCATCTGCTCGATCTCAAGAATCCGTTTCGGTCTCGTCGGTCTCGTCCGTCTCGGCCGAGTCGCGGCCGCGATTTTTCTTGGCTTCCTGGCGCGCCTTCTTGTCCTTTTGAAGGGCATCGCGCACCAGATCGTCGGTCAGCACCAGGCGCGCTTCGGCCAGCGCGTCAAACGGGACCACGACCGTCGGTTCGTCGCCATAGCTCGCCTGGTCGCGCTCGATCGTCACGCCGTCCTCGCCGACTTCGCCGATGCGGCCCCGGAAACGCTTGCGCTCGGCGACCATCACGCTGGTCTCGATCTTGACCAGATGACCCTTCGCCACCTCGAAATCCGATTTGCGCACCAGCGGGCGGTCGATGCCGGCCGAGGAAACCTCCAGATGGTAGGCCTTCTCGATCGGGTCTTCCACGTCGAGAACCGGCGAGACGAGCCGGCTCAGCTCTTCGCAATCCTCGACCGTCATGGTGCCGTCGGGGCGCTCTGCCATGATCTGTAGCGTCAGCCCGTTCTGGCCCGACAGCCTGATGCGCACCAGGCGAAAGCCGCCGCCACGCATGGCGGGCGCGATGATCTGGGCGATACGCGCCTCGACCCCGGTTTCCTTGATGATGCGATCGTCGTTATCCGACATGCCTGTGAGAATTCCCGTTTGTGGACGGTCGCTGGCGAGGCTTCGGGTAACAAAAAAGAGCGGGACCGGTGGGACCCACTCTTCGCCATATCGACCAAGAATTTGAAACCCATATAGCCGCACGGGCGTCCATAATCAAGACAGCAGCATCCGATCAGGTCAGCGTTGCTTCCAGCTCGGCCGCCAGCCCCGCCATGCGCGCCACCGTGTTCATGTTGCGCGCCGTGCCATGCTTCGATGCGGCAAGCGCAAGCTTCGATTGCCCCTGGCCGCTGGGGTACTCGACATAGATTTCGCGCCGACCGAGAGCGATTCTCTCGTCGGCGCGGCCAACGGCCGTGGCGATCGTGTCCGCGGCCGGTGCCGTGTCGAGAAAGATCGCCACCGTCTGGCTGGGATTGGCCTCGGGGAAGGGATTGGACGCCAGCACCGCCGCCATCTCCGCGGCGTCGCGCACCAGCACCGCCACGGGACGGCCTGCATGCGCGCTCACGCGCTCCTCCAGCATGTGCTTGATCGCCGCCTCGTCCAGCCCGCTGGCCAGCACCGCATTGCCGCTGGCGATGTGGGTTCGCACGCTGGCAAAGCCGCAAGCCGCGCACATCGCACGCAGATCTTCCATGGCAAGCTTGCCGGTGCCCCCCACATTGACGGATCGCAGGAACGCGACCCACGCCCTCATTCCCGTCCCGCCTCTGCGACGATGGCCGCTTCCAGCGCGGCCAGCCCCTTGAGGAGCTGGTCCGCATCGTCATCCTTCAGCGCGTCGAGGAGCTCGGTCTCGAACTGCCTGGCAAGCGGCACAAGCTCGCGATAGACGTCGAGTCCCGCCCGCGACAGTTCCAGATGCTCGGTGCGCCGGTCCTCGCTCGCGGTGGTGCGCGTCAGCCAGCGCCGCTCTTCCAGCGCGCGCACGGCACGGCTGACCTTGGTCTTGTGCATCGCCGAATGCCCGCCGACAGACGTGGCGGTCATGCGGCCATACTGGCCGAGCGTTGCCAGAAGCCGCCATTCGGGACGCGTCATCCCATAGCGGTCGCGGTAGATGCGCGCGAAATTGCGGCTCACCGCCTCGGCAAGCCGGTTCAGCCGGTAGGGAAGAAATTCTTCCAGGGAAAGCGGGGGCTTCTCTTGCATGGTGTCGACCTGCTGGAAACCGGTCGCACATGCAACGATCCCGGCGCCGCGGTCAAGCTTGGTAGAAAACCGAAACGCCCCGCGAAAGCGCGGGGCGTTCGGAAAAAGCCGGCCTTGCGCAGAACCTTATTCGGCGGCCTCGCGCGAGATGACACCGCGGCGAATCTGGTCTTCCTCGATGGACTCGAACAGGGCGCGGAAATTGCCTTCGCCGAAGCCCTCGTCACCCTTGCGCTGGATGAACTCGAAGAAGATCGGGCCGATCACCGTCTTGGAGAAGATCTGCAGCAGGATCTTGGTCGTGCCGCCATCGAGAACGCCTTCGCCGTCGATCAGGATGCCGTGCTTCTTCATCCGCTCGATCGGTTCGTCATGCTCGTTCACCCGATCGCGGCTCATCTCGTAATAGGTCTCGGGCGGGCCGGGCATGAACTTCAGCCCGTTCGCGGCGAGCTTGTCGGTGGCGTCGTAGATGCCATCCGTGCCGACCGCGATGTGCTGGATGCCTTCGCCCTTGTACTTCTTCAGATACTCCTCGATCTGGCTGTTCTCGTCCTTGGACTCGTTCAGCGGAATGCGGATCTTGCCGCAGGGGCTGGTGATCGCCCGGCTCATCAGCCCGGTGATGCGCCCGTCAATGTCGAAGAAATGGATCTGCTTGAAGCCGAACATGTCGCGGTAGAAATCCCACCACTTGTCCATGTTGCCGCGATAGACATTGTGGGTCAGGTGATCGAGGAAGTAGAAACCGACGCCCTCTGGCTTCGGATCGGCCTCGCCCAGCCACTCGAATTCGTCCTCATAGGCCGAGCCCTTGCCCCGGTATTTCTCCACGAAATACAGCAGCGAGCCGCCGATGCCGACAATGGCCGGCACGTCGAGCGCCTTGCCGTCGCCCTCATAGGGCGTCGCGCCCTTCGACACGGCATGCTTGAAGGCATGCTGCGCATCGACCACGCGCCACGCCATGGACGGCGCGCAGGGGCCGTGCTCCTCCACGAAACGCATCGCATGCGAGCCGGGCTCGGCATTGACGATGTAGTTGACATCGCCCTGGCGCCAGACCGTGATGTCCTTGGTCTTGTGCCGGGCAACCGCCGTGTAGCCCATCTTGGTGAAGAGTTCGGCGAGCTTCTCGGGCTCGGGATGGGCGAATTCCACGAATTCGAAGCCGTCCGTACCGGCCGGATTGTCGGTAGTGATTTCGGCGGGCGGGGCATCGTGCGGGAAAGGACCCATCTCATCCTCCTTCATGGGATTTGAACAACAATTCCCAAGATTAACGCGTATCGCGCACAAGAGGGTTGCATTCGGGCGCGGCTTGGCGCCTATTTTTGCGAGAAACACGCATCAAAGGATCGTCAATCGCAATGAACGAGCAGATCGACAAGTTCGACCGCAAGATACTGGCCCTTTTGCAGGCGGATGCGCGGCTGACCAACAACGACCTCTCCGAGCGGGTCAACCTGTCGCCCTCCCAATGTTCGCGCCGCCGCCAACGGCTGGAGGAGGTGGGGTTGATCATGGGCTATCGGGCGGTGCTCGATCGCGAGCGCCTGGGCTTTCCGCTCGTCAACGTGATCTCGGTCACGCTCGCCACCCACAACCGCGACAATGCCCGCCGCTTCGCGGAGCTCCTGCGTGGCCTGCCGGAAGTGCAGGAGGCGCACGCGCTGACCGGCGAGATGGATTACGTGCTCAAGGTCGTGACGCGTGACCTCAAATCGCTCTCGCAATTCGTCAACGATGTGCTGCTGCCGCATGAATCGGTGCAGCACGTCAAGACCGCGATCGTGCTCGAAACGCTCAAGGAAGCGGGCCCGCTGCCACTGTGACGGCGCCGGCCTGCCGCCGACGCGTTACAGAAAAACGCGCACCCCCCTCTTTATTGTTACATAATCTCTTGTAGGATCGCTTCACCGGATGGAGGAGCACCGGGCCAAGGCCCGCCGTCCGCGCGTATTTTAGGAGGAGATTATGATGACAGGTTTGAAGAAGACCGTGGCGCTGGCCGCCTCGGTCGCACTTGCCGGCTGGCTGGGTGCGACCCAGCTCGCCTTCTCGCAGGAGGTGACGCTCAGGCTGCACCAGTTCCTGCCCGCCGCCGCAAACGTTCCGGCCCACATTCTCGACCCCTGGGCCGACTCGATCGAGGAACAGTCCGACGGCCGCATCCGCATCGAGCGCTACGCGGCCATGTCGCTCGGCGGCACGCCGCCACAGCTCTACGACCAGGCCGTCGACGGTTCGGTCGATATCGTCTGGACGCTGCCGGGCAACACGCCGGGCCGCTTTCCGGCCACCGAGCTGTTCGAGCTGCCCTTCATGATGACCAATGCGGAGGCAACCTCGCGCGCCTACTGGGACATGTTCGACAAGCACATGCGCGACGATTTTGCCGAGACCCACATCCTCGGAACCTGGGTCCACGGCCCCGGCATCATCCACACGCGCGAGCCGGTCAACGAGATCGCCGACCTTCAGGGCATGACCATCCGCGCGCCCACCCGCATCATCAACGCGCTTTTGGGTGAGTTGGGTGCCACGCCGGTCGGCATGCCGATCCCGCAGGTGCCGGAGAACCTGTCGCGCGGCGTCATCGACGGTGCCGTGGTCCCCTGGGAGGTCACAGCCGCCCTGCGGGTGCCCGAGCTCGTCGGCAACCACACCGAGTTCGGCGGCGACCACGCTTTCTACACCACGACCTTCGTGCTGGCGATGAACAGGGACGCCTATGAGGGCCTGCCCGAAGATCTGCGCGAAATCATCGATGCCAATTCCGGCCAGGAATTCTCGGCCTTTGCCGGGCGCACCCAGCAGGAATACGATGCGCCGGGCCGCCAGATGGCGGTCGACAACGGCAACAACATCGTCGAGCTTTCGGCCGAACAGGCGGAAGCCTGGCGCGAGGCCGCCCAGCCGGTGATCGACAATTGGGTCGCCGAAATGGACGGTCGCGGGCTTGACGGGCAGGCACTTCTCGACGAAGCACGCGAATTGATCGCGCGCTATACCGAAGAGCAGTAGCTCACACTGTCTTGGCTTGAGCGCGGGGCGGGTTTCCGCCCCGTTCTCGTTACGGGGAGGGGCATTCCATGACCGTCGTAATCGCGGGAGCGGGCATAGCCGGGCTGACCCTGGCGCTCTCCCTCCATCAGGTCGGCATCGCCTGCCGGGTCTACGAACAGGTCGCCGAACTCAGTCCGCTCGGCGTCGGCATCAACGTACAGCCCCATGCCGTGCGCGAACTGTTCGACCTCGGCCTCGAAGACACGCTCGAAATGCTCGGCGTTCGCACCCGGGAAGTCTCCTATTTTTCCAAGAAGGGCGGGCTCATCTGGTCGGAGCCCCGCGGCACGCTGGCCGGCTACCGCTGGCCGCAATATTCGATCCACCGCGGCCATCTGCAGATGATGCTGCTCGACGCGGTGCGCGCGCGCCTGGGTTCGGACGCGGTCGTGACCGGCTGTGCGGTCTCCGGCTTCGAGCAGACCGGCGATGGGGTGGACGTGCGCCTGGCCCGCCGGGATGGCTCGGGCAAGACGGTGCGCGCGGATCTGCTGCTGGCCAGCGACGGCATCCACTCGGCCGTGCGCCGGCAGCTTTTCCCCCTGGAGGGCCCGCCACGCTGGGGCGGTGCGGTCCTGTGGCGCGGGACGACGGTCGAAAAGCCCTATCTGTCGGGCGCGACCATGGCCATGATTGGCCACGAATGGCAGAAATTCGTCACCTACCCCATCTCGAAGCCCGATCCGGTCACGGGCGAGGCGCTGATCAACTGGATCGCCGAGCTCAAATACGAGCCGGGCACCGGCTGGAACCGGGAGGACTGGACCCGGCCGGGCGATTTCGCCGATTTCATGCCCGCCTTCGAGGAGTGGCGATTCGACTGGCTCGACTGCCCGGCACTCATGAAGAAAGGCGGCTTCTGTTTCGAATATCCGATGGTCGACCGCGATCCGCTGGAGCGCTGGACGCACGGCCGCGTCACGCTCCTTGGCGACGCGGCCCACGCCATGTATCCGATCGGCTCCAACGGCGCCTCCCAGGCGATCGTGGACGCGCGCTTCCTGGCCCGGCAGATCGCCGACCATGGCATGGGCACTGACGCGCTTGAAGCCTATGAAGAGGCCCGCCGTCCCGCAACGAGCCGCATCGTGCTGGCCAATCGCGGCAACGGACCCGATCAGGTGATGCAGGTGGTGGAGGAGCGCTGCGGCGGCGTCTTCGACGATATTTCTGAAGTGCTTTCCCGGCAGGAACTGGAAGAAACGGCATCGGCCTACAAGAGGCTCGCCGGCTTCGACATCGAGACGTTGAACGCGGCTCCGCCGATCATCGGCGCGTCGACAACGGATAGGGCTCGGCTTGATCAAAACGGTTATGTCGTATAACAGATTTGCCGGATCTGGTTGTTCGGGGCCTTGCCACAGGCTAGCGTCCCGGTGCGCGCGGTCACGAAATGGAGGAGAGGCATGAGCCTCGGAGGAGCGGTGAGAGGCCTGGCCAAGGGGCTCGCCATCATTGGCGGGGTGGCCCTTGTCGTGATCACCATCATCACCGCGATATCGATCACCGGCCGCGCCTTCATCTGGGCGGGCCTGCGCCCGGTGCCGGGCGATTTCGAACTGGTGGAGGCCGGCGTCGGCTTTGCCGTCTTCGCCTTCCTGCCCTGGTGCCAGATCAATCGCGGCCATGCCACGGTCGACATTTTCACATCCTTCCTGCCCGATCAGGTCAACCGTCACATCGACATCGCGGCGGAGGTGCTGATGACGGTGGCGATCACCCTTATCGCCTGGCGGCTGTGGTTCGGGCTGCAGGACAAGATCCGCTACGGCGAGACCACCTTCATCCTGCAGTTTCCGGTCTGGTGGGCGTTTGCCGCCTGCATGGTGGCGGCTGCGATCGCCGTCTTGGTGTCATTCTACATGGTCGGCGAACGTCTCGTCGAATTGCGCGCGAAAACACCGACTCCCAAGCTCGGTGAAGGGGGAGGCTCGCTTTGAGCAATCTTGAGATCGGGATCGCCTCGTTCCCCATACTTCTCCTGCTGATCTTCATGCGCGTGCCCATCGGGCTTGCCATGCTGATGTGCGGCATCGGCGGCACGTGGATCATCATGGGCCAACCCAATGCCATTCTCGCGCGGCTCAAGGTCGAGACCTATTCGACCTTCTCCAGCTACACGCTGTCGATCATCCCGCTCTTCCTGTTGATGGGACAGTTCGCGACGCTGGGCGGCATGTCGCAATCGCTTTTCCGCGCGGCCAATACCTGGATCGGACACCGCAAGGGCGGTGTCGCCATGTCGGCGGTCGGCGCCTGCGCCGGCTTCGGCGCCATCTGCGGCTCTTCGCTTGCCACCGCGGCCACCATGACCCAGGTCGCGCTGCCCGAATTGCGCCGCTACGGCTATTCCGGCGCGCTCGCCACCGGCACGCTGGCGGCCGGCGGCACGCTGGGCGTGCTCATCCCGCCTTCCGTCATCCTGGTCATCTACGCCATCCTGACTGAGCAGAACATCGCGCGCCTGTTCGTGGCCGCCTTCATTCCCGGCATCCTGGCGGCGCTCGGCTACATGGTCGCCGTTGCGATCTATGTCCGCGTCAGTCCCGATTCGGCAGGTGCGCGCGAGCGCGCGCCCTATTCCGAGCGCTTCAAGGCCCTGGCCGAGATCTGGCCGGTGCTGCTTGTCTTCTTCCTCGTCATCGGCGGCATTTATGCCGGCTGGTTCACGCCCACCGAAGGCGCGGCCGTCGGCGCGGCCGGCACCGGGCTGATCGCGCTCGTCAATGGCGGGCTCACCTGGCGCACCTTCATCCAGGCGATCCTGCAGACGGCCATCGCGACCGGCCTGATCTTCTTCATCGTGTTCGGCGCCGCCTTCTACAATTCCTTCCTGGCGCTGTCGCAGCTGCCCCAGCAGATCGCCGTTTGGGTTGCCGGCCAGGGCTTCAATCCCTGGATGGTGCTGACGGTGATCCTGTTCGCCTATCTGCTCTTCGGCTGCGTCATGGACTCGCTGTCGATGATCCTCTTGACCATCCCGATCTTCTTCCCGATCGTTTCCATCCTCGACTACGGGCTCAGCCCCACCGAGTTCGCGATCTGGTTCGGCATCCTGGTTCTCATCGTCGTGGAGGTGGGGCTGATAACGCCACCGGTGGGCATGAATCTGTTCGTCATCAATTCGATGGCGAAGGATATTCCCATGTCGCACACCTATCGCGGCGTGCTGCCCTTCGTGGCGAGCGACATCGTGCGCGTCATCATCCTGACGGCCTTCCCCGGCATCACGCTCTTCCTGATGCGGCTCTTGTATTGAGATCGCCGGGCGGAGGCCGCCTGTCGGCCTTCGCCCCCGGCCCGCGGCGCGCATGCCGCCGCCTCATGTCCAGAACGATTTCGACCACCCGCAGCGGTTGAGCCGCCGGCGTGGTCGCGTGCATTCGGCTGGTCAGCACCTGGTCGATGTGGTTTAGTTGGCGTTGCGACAACGAAGGGAGGAACTTCTATGTCTCATCACCCAAAAACATGGTCACTCACCACGGTTGCGGCGGTTGCCGCCGTCGTCCTTGTGCCCGCGGCGGCCCTCGCCGAGGAACCCGGCCTGACCTACGAGACTGTGCTCACGGACCTGCAGGACCCATGGGACATGGCGTTCCTGCCCGATGGCACCATGTTCTACACCGAGAAATGCCAGGGCCTGTCGGTGATGCTTCCGTCCGGCGACGTGAATGCCTTGCTGGGCATGGCCGACACGGATGGTTATGCGAGCACCGAGAACGATCTGTTCTGCGAGGGACAGGCCGGCATGAACGGCGTGGCCGTTGATCCCGATTTCGACGACAACCGCTATGTCTACGTCTATTCGTCCTCGAGCCTGACCGCGCCCGGCACCAACCGTGTGCTGAGACTTACCGTCAACGACGATTTCTCCGAAGTGGCGGACCGCACCGACCTCGTGGAGGACATTCCCTACAAGCCCGAAGCCACGGACCAGCCCTTCGGAGGCCCCGGCGCGCATAATGGCGGGCGCATCCGCTTCGGTCCCGACGGCTATCTCTACGTGACCACTGGCGACACCCACAATGCCGAGGTGCCGCAGAGCCCGACCCTGCTTGGCGGCAAGGTGCTGCGCATCGACCGTGACGGCGAGGCCGCGGACGGCAACGAGGCCGCTGAAGGCTTCGATCCGCGGATCTACACCTACGGTCACCGCAACGTTCAGGGCATCACCTTCCATCCCGACACGGGCCAGCCCATCGTGGCCGAGCACGGCCCCTGGCATTCCGACGAGATCACCGCGCTGGTGGCGGGGGGCAATGGCGGCTGGGATCCGCGGCCCAACGTGGCCGGCCGCGGCGACTGCCCGGACGGCTATTGCGGCTACGAGCCGGAGCAGATGGAGGCCATGGAGCCGGCCGAGCGCGCCGCCTACATGCCGATGACGGACACCGAGAGCTTCCCCGATGCGATGCTCCCGGCCTGGGACAATAACGGGCTATCGCAGGGCACGTCCTCGGCCGAGTTCCTTGCCGGCGAGCAGTGGGGCGACTGGGAGGGCCGCATGGTCGTCGGCCTGATGGGCATCGGCTTCGGCGGCACACCCCTCGGACAGCGCATCGACATCATCGACATCGCCGAGGACGGTCTGTCCGTCAACGATGTCAGCGAGATGCCGCTGCCGATGGGATCGGGCCGTTTCCGGTCGCTGGTGCTGGGACCCGACGGAAGCCTTTATGCGGCCATCGACGAAGGCGACATCTACCGGATCACCCCTGAGTGACGGAACAACCGCCGCGCCGTCGAAAGGCGGCGCGGCGCCTTCTCCCGCGCGCTGCCATATCAGCCCCCTCAAGGAACATGCGGAATGAAGTTCTTGACCACTATGGCGTTCGCACTGGCCATGGCCTTGCCCGCCTTCGCAATGCCCGCCTACGCACAGGACGACACGGATCTGGACATGGAGGCAGCCGCGACGATGTATGCGCGGTCCTGCGCCCAGTGCCACGGGCGGACCGGCCGCGGCATGGCAAGTTTTCCCTCGATCGCAGGCAAGGATGCGGATTATCTCGCCGAACGGCTCGAGCAGTACCGCGCCGGGGAAACGGTCGGACCCAATTCGCCCTTGATGAGACCCGTCGCCGCCAAGCTTTCCGACGATGACATCGCCCAGCTCGCCGCTTTCATCTCGGCCAGTTTCGAATAGCCGGCCGAAGCGCTTGATGCCGGTAGGCGAGCCTATTTCCGGTATTCCTGGACCATGGCGTAGAGGTTGGTGCAGCGCGCGCCGGAGCGGCAATAGGCAAGCACGGGCTTGGGCAGTTCTTCAAGGGCCGCCGCCTGGTCGGCCACGTCTTTCTCCGTCATCTGGCCGCTGACCACCGGAATGAAGCGGAACTCGAGCCCGGCCTCTTTCACCGCTGCCTCGATCTCGTCATGCGGCACGGCGCCGTCTTCCGTGTCGGGGCGGTTGCAGATCACGCTCTTGAAGCCCGCCACCTTGATCAGCTTGACGTGCTCGACGCCGATCTGCGGGGCAACGGCGTAGTCTTCGGTGATCTGGCGGATTTCCATGCGTGACCTCGTTCGTGCTGAAGCGGCGGGCCGGGTGCCCACCGCCATCATTTGGCATGCCGATGCCGGGCTCGCAATGGGTGCGTCCTAGGCGTCGACCAGACCGCCCTTTTCGGCCAGGGTCCTGAGATGGTGTTCGTGGTCGCCCAGCGCGATGTCGATCATGCTCATCCGCTTGAAATAGTGGCCGATGGCATATTCCATGGTCATGCCCACGCCGCCATGCAGCTGGATGGCGTTCTCGCCGACCAGCTTGCCGGCCCGCCCGATCTCGGCCTTGGCCGCATGCATGGCGCGCCCGCGTTCGGCTGCGTCCTCGCTGTCGGCCATCATGGTCGCATAGATCGCCAGCGAGCGGGCCTGTTCGGTGGCCACGAACATGTCGACGGCCGCGTGCTGCAGCACCTGGAAGGCGCCGATCGGCACGCCGAACTGCTTGCGTGTCTTCAGATAGTCGACGGTCAGCTCGCGCATGACGTCCATGGTGCCGATCGCCTCCGCGCAAAGCGCAGCGATGCCCGCATCGACTACGCGGCAAAGGAGAGGAAGACCGTTCTCCGGCTCGCCGATCGCGGCCGCGCGCACCTTGTCCAGCCGCAACTCGGCCCCGCGCCGCCCGTCCTGCATCACGTAGCCGCGCCGTGACAGGCCGTCCGCCTTGGCGTCGACCATGAAGATGCCGATGCCGTCCGCGTCGCGCGTGCCGCCAGCGCTTCGCGCGGTCACGAAGATCCAGTCGGCGCTGTCGCCGTCCAGCACCACGGACTTGGCACCCGTCAGCACCCAGCCATCGCCATCCTTCTGGGCCACGGTCTCGACATTGTGGAGTTCGTAGCGCGAATTGCGTTCTGTATAGGCAAGCGCCAGCTTCAGTGCCCCTTCGGCCACCTGCGGTATGTATTCGGCCCGCTGGTCCTCGCTGGCGCCGAAGCGCAGCATGGACCCGCCCAGCACCACGGTGGAGAAATAGGGCTCCAGAACCAGCGCCCGGCCCATCGCTTCCATCACGATCATGGTCTCGACGGACGAGCCGCCGAGCCCGCCATCGGCCTCCGAAAAGGGCAGGGCCATCAGGCCCATCTCGCCATAGCGGCCCCACATCTCGCCACTCCAGCCCTCGGGCGAACCCATATGCTTGCGCCGCTGCTCGAACCCGTAGGTGTCGGCCAGAAGCCGGTTCAGCGAGTCCTTGAGGATCGATTGTTCTTCGGTCAGGTCAAAATCCATTGCGTTCCCCGATCTTGTCTATTTGCGAGGCGCCGGAGGTCAGGCGCCCACCTCCCCCTGGATGGGGGAGGTCGCCGCGTAGCGGCGGGAGGGGGTGTGTCACGGTCAGTTGCCACCCCACCCCGGCGCTGCGCGCCGACCCTCCCCATCAAGGGGAGGGTGGGTTCACCTCAAAACCCCAGCACGGCCTTGGCGATGATGTTCTTCTGGATCTCGTTCGAGCCGCCATAGATCGAGACCTTGCGCGTGTTGAAATAGGCGGGCGCGGCAGCACCTGCGTAATCCGGCTCGATCGGCGGCTCGTTGGCGCCTTCCATGTCGTGCACGTGAAACGGCATGGCGTGCGGTCCCATCACCTGCATCAGCAGATGCGTGGTCGCCTGCTGGATCTGCGAGCCCTTGATCTTGAGCACGGAAGAGGCGGGGTCCGGCTTGCCGGTATTGCCGCGCTTGGCTTCTGCGGAGACGACGCGCAGCTGCGTCAGTTCCAGCGCCTTGAGATCGATCTCGACGGAAGCCAGCTTCTGCAGGAATTGCGGGTCTTCCAGAAGCGGGCGGCCGGAGGACATTTCCACGGCTGCCAGTTCGCGGATCCGGCGGACGCGCTGCTTCGACATGCCCACGCGCGCGATGTTGGTGCGCTCGTTGCCGAGCAGGAACTTGGCGTAGTCCCAGCCCTTGTTCTCCTCGCCGACGAGATTTTCGACCGGCACCCTCACGTCGGTCAGGAACACCTCGTTGACCTCGAGCCCGCCATCGATCGTCTGGATCGGGCGGATGTCGATGCCGGGCGTCTTCATGTCGATGAGAAGGAAGGAAATGCCCTCCTGCTTCTTGCCCTCGGTGCTCGTGCGCACCAGGCAGAAGATCCAGTCGGCATATTGGGCAAGCGTCGTCCAGGTCTTCTGGCCGTTGACGATGTAGTGGTCGCCGTCGCGGATGGCCCGCGTCTTCAGCGAGGCGAGATCGGAGCCGGCGCCGGGCTCCGAAAAACCCTGGCACCACCAGTCGTCCAGATTGGCGATGCGCGGCAGGAACTGCTTCTTCTGCGCCTCGTTGCCGAAAGTATAGATCACCGGCCCGACCATGTTCACGCCGAAAGGCAGCGGCGAGGGGGCAGGGGTCTTCTGCAGCTCTTCCAGGAAGATATATTGCCGCATCGGGTCCCAGCCCGTGCCGCCATGCTCCACCGGCCAGTGCGGCACCGCCCATCCCTTCTCGTTCAGGATGTGCGTCCAGCGCACCATGTCTTCCTTGGCGATATGCTCGCCATCGACCAGCTTCTCGCGGATGTCGTCCGGCAGATGGTCGCGGAAGAAGGCACGAACCTCTTCGCGGAAGGCAATTTCCTCATCAGTGAAACGAAGGTCCATTCTGCTTCTCCAAACATCGTTGTCCAGCGCCCCCTCCACCGCCTTCGGCGGTCCCCCTCCCCCGTAAACGGGGGAGGATTGGGCGGCGCGGATGTCCGCCCGAACCCTTGATCCTCCCCTGCGGAGCGGGGGAGGGGGACCATGCGAAGCATGGTGGAGGGGGCGCCGAAATCAATTGATCTCGAACAGCCCGGCCGCGCCCATGCCGCCGCCCACGCACATGGTCACCACCGCATATTTCACGCCGCGCCGCTTGCCTTCGATCAGGGCGTGACCCGCAAGCCTCGACCCGCTCATGCCATAGGGATGGCCGACCGCGATCGCGCCGCCATGGACGTTCAGCTTCTCCGGGTCGATGCCCAGCCGGTCGCGGCAGTAGATCACCTGCACCGCGAAGGCCTCGTTCAGTTCCCACAGGCCGATATCGTCGACCTTCAGCCGATGGCGCTCCAGAAGCCGCGGCACGGCGAAGACCGGGCCGATGCCCATTTCGTCGGGGCCACAGCCTGCCACCGCGAAGCCGCGGAAGATGCCGAGCGGGGTGAGACCGCGCCTTTCGGCTTCCTTCGCACTCATCATCACGTTCGCGGACGCACCATCGGACAATTGGCTGGCATTGCCGGCGGTGATCGTGCCGCCCTCGCGCACGGTCTTCAGCCCGGCCAGACCTTCCGCCGTCGTGTCGGCGCGGGGACCCTCGTCATGGGCGATCTCGACCTCGCGATGGCTGACCGCCTTGGTCTCCTTGTCGATCACCGCCATCGTCGCCTTGATCGGCGCGATCTCTGCATCGAAGCGGCCGGCTTCGCGTGCGGCCGCCACCCGGCGCTGGCTTTCCAGGCCGTATTCGTCCTGGCGCTCGCGCGAGATGCCGTAGCGCTTGGACACGATCTCGGCCGTGTCGATCATCGGCATGTAGACGTCGGCTGCCGGGCCGGTCAGTTCCTTGTTGATGAGCCGGAAAACATTGCGGTGGTCGTTCTGCACCAGGCTGATCGATTCCAGCCCGCCGGCGATGCCCGCCGTCACCCCGTCATTGCGGATCGCGTTGGCGAGCACCGCCATCGCGTTCAACCCCGAGGAACATTGCCGGTCGATGGTGGTGCCGGCCGCCGTGACCGGCAGCCCCGCCACCAAGGCCGCGCGCCGGGCGACGTTGAGTCCGGTCGTGCCCTCCTGCATGGCGCAGCCCATGACCACGTCCTCGATCTCGCCGCCCTCCAGGCCGGAACGCTGCAGCGCATGGCCGATGGCGTGGGCGCCGAGAACGGCCCCGTCGGTGTTGTTCAGCCCGCCGCGATAGGCCTTGCCGATCGGCGTGCGCGCGGTCGAGACGATGACGGCCTCGCTCATGGATATGTCTCCTCCCTTGCCGCCATCAGGCGGTTGATTTCATCGATGCCAGGCGCGTGCCGCCGGCGGCCGCGTCCTTCAAAGTCCTTGCCGGCTCAAAGACCTCGTTGCCGGTCTTGCCGTGCCAGTGCTCGAGCCTTTCCACGATATTCGGCAGCCCTTCGAGATCGGCGAAGAACATCGGCCCGCCCTTGCCGCGCGGAAAGCCGTAGCCGTAGATCCACGCCACATCGATGTCGGAGGCGCGAAGCGCGATGCCCTCTTCCAGGATGCGTGCGCCCTCGTTGATCATCGGGTAGAGCGTGCGCTCGGTGATCTCCTGGTCGGAAATCTCGCGCCTTTCGACGCCCGCATCGCGCGCCTTTTCCTCGATCAGGCGGCTGACTTCGGGATCGGGTTTGGGCGTCCGCGAGCCCTCCTCGTAGAGATAGAAGCCCTTGCTGGTCTTCTGGCCGTAGCGCCCCATCTCGCACAGCGCATCGGCGATCACCGCGCTGGTGCCGAGCGCCTTGCGGTTGCGCCAGCCGATATCGAGCCCGGCCAGATCGCCCATTGCGAACGGGCCCATCGGCCAGCCGAAATCGGTGAACACGCGGTCGATCTGCTCGGGCGTGGCGCCTTCCAGAAGCAGCGCCTCGTTCTCCGCCGAGCGGGAGGCCAGCATGCGGTTGCCCACGAAGCCGTGGCACACGCCAACGACGACCGGCACCTTGGCGATCCGGCGGGCCACCGCCAGCGCCGTGGCGATAACTTCGGGAGCCGTCTCTCTGCCCCGCACGATCTCGAGCAGCTTCATCACGTTTGCCGGCGAGAAGAAGTGCAGCCCCACCACGTCCTGCGGTCGTTTCGTCGACGCGGCGATCTCGTCGACGTCGAGATAGGAGGTGTTGGTGGCCAGAATCGCGCCGTCCTTGGCCACGGCCTCGATCTTGGCGAAGACCTCCTTCTTGACGCTCATCTCCTCGAAGACGGCCTCGATGATGAGGTCGCAATCGGCAAGCTTGCCGTAATCCGTCGTGCGCGCGAAGCGGGCCAGCCGCGCCTCCATCTGGTCGGCGCCCATCGAGCCGCGCTTGACCGAGCCTTCATAGTTGCGCCGGATGGTGGCGAAGCCGCGATCCAGCGCCTCCTCGCTCATTTCCAGCACCGTGACGTCGAGCCCGCCATTGGCAAAGGCCATGGCGATGCCGCCGCCCATCGTGCCGGCCCCGATGATGCCGACCCGTTTGACCTCGCGCGGGGCGACGTCCTTGCCGATTCCCGGCACCTTGGTCGCCTCGCGTTCGGCGAAGAAGAGATGGCGCTGTGCCTTGGACTGGTCGCCCGACAGCAGCGCCAGGAAGATCTCGCGCTCCTTCATCAGGGCTGCGTCGAAATCCATGGTGAGCGAGTTGCGCACGGCTTCCGCGCAGCGCAGCGGCGCTTCCAGCCCGCGCGACTTCTTCGTCAGCTGGGCGGCTGCCTTGTCGAAACCATCGAGATCCGCGCGGTCCTTGTCGCGCCAGTCATCCCGGTCGCGCACGGCCACCAGGGGCGCGCCCTCGGCGATTTTTGCCGTTGCGAACGCAACCGCCGCGTCGACCAGATCGCCCTCGGCCACCGCGTCGATCGCGCCGATCGACTGCGCCTCGGCAGCCCCGATCGGCTTGCCCGAGACGATCATCTCCAGCGCCTTTACCGCACCGACAACGCGCGGCAGCCGCACCGTGCCGCCCGAGCCTGGAACAAGGCCCAGATGCACTTCCGGGAGCCCGACCTTCGCCGCCTTGTCAGCAACGCGGAAATGGCACGACAGCGCCAGCTCGAACCCGCCGCCAAGTGCGGTGCCGTGAATGGCAGCGACGGAAGGCTTCGACAGCGTTTCGAGCTTCGCGCAGAGTTCGGGCAGGTTGGGGCTCTGCAGCGATTTCGGCGAGCCGAACTCGGAGATGTCGGCGCCCGAGACGAAGGTGCGGCCGGCGCAGCTCACCACCACGGCCTTCACCGAAGCGTCGCCGTCGAGCTCGACCAGCGCCGCGAAGAGCGGCTCGCGCATGTGCAGGCTGAGCGCGTTCACCGGCGGATTGTCGATGATCACGACCGCGACGTCGCCGCGCCGATCCACCGTCACATAATCGCTCATGTTTCCTCCCTCGAACGCTTGGATATTGTCAGGCGGGCCTCAGCCCTTCGGCAACCCGCCCAGGAACTCGCTGATCAGGCGGATCGTGGCGGTCGGCTGCTCCACGCAGGGTATGTGCCCCGCGCCCTCGATGATCTCGAAACGTGCGCCCTCGATCAGCTCCGCCGTCGAGCGCACCAGGTCCGGCGGCGTCGCTCCGTCCTGGTCGCCCACGATGCACAGCACCGGCACTTTCAGCGCGCGCGTCGATTCCGTCAGGTCGGCATCGCGGATCGCCGCGCAGGTGCCGGCATAGCCGTCCACCGTGGTGCGGGTCAGCATGTTCGTGTAGCCGGCAAAATCGGCATTGTCGGGCGATCGGTAGGCCGGCGTGAACCAGCGCTCCATGATCGCGTCCGCCATCGCGCCGATGCCGTCGCGCGTCACCATGTCGATGCGCGCGTTCCAGAGCTCGTCATTGCCGATCTTGTGTGCGGTGTCGCACAGCACGAGCGCCCGCACCTTGTCCGCATGCGTGGCCGCCAGTCCCTGCGCGATCAGCCCGCCGACCGAAAGCCCGACCACGACGGCGCGCTCGATCCCGACATGGTCCATCAGCGCGGAGAGGTCCTCGACATGGTCTGTCATCGCATAGGGCGCGGGCGTCGCGTCGGACAGCCCGTGACCGCGCTGGTCGTAGAGCAGGATGCGGTAATCGCGCGCAAGCGCATCCGCGACCTCGTCCCAGATACGGAAGTCGGTGCCGAGCGAATTGGAGAACACCACGGCCGGCGCCGTTTCCGGACCCCGAAGCTCGTGATGCAGAACCATGCCGTTGACGCGCGTGAAAGCCATGCGGTTGCTCCTCCCCCAAGCGGACATACTACCGAGTATGTTGGAAACGGCGAGCGGGGTCAATTGCCCAAACGGAAATTGGTCGGTCGACCCTGCCTCACCCCGCCGCCAGCTCTTCCAGATCGAGCTCTTCGTCCAGTGGCGCGAAATAGCCGTCGATCTCGGGCTCGCTGAGATATTCAAGCGTCGCCGGCTGCCAGCGTGGCGTATTGTCCTTGTCGATGATGACGGCGCGCACGCCTTCGAAGAATTCGTGCCCCTTCACCACGCGGTTGACGATGCGCCATTCCACGCGCATGCAGTCCTCGAAACCGAGGGTGGCGCCCTCCCGCATCTGGCGCAGCGCGATGGCGAGACTGGTCGGCGATTTGGAGCGGATCGTTGCGGCCTGCTTTGCCGCCCATTGGGCATCGGCGCCACTCTCGGCCTCCAGCCTTTCCAGCACCTCCAGCACCGTGTCGGCGGAGAAACACCTGTCGATTGCCGGCATCAGGCCCGGCAGCGTGGACGGCTCCGCTGGCGCTCCGGCCACACCGTCGAGCACCGCCGCGGCGTCGTCACCCTTGCACAGCGCCTCCGCGAGTGCGCCGAACCGCGCCGAAGGCACCGCATGGGTGGCGATCCCGCACCACGCGGCATCCGCCTGCTTCAGCCGCGCGCCCGTCAGTGCCAGCCATGTCCCCACCGATCCCGGCAGCCTTGGCAGGAAGAAGGTTCCGCCCACATCGGGAAACAGCCCGATGCCGGTCTCCGGCATGGCGAACATCGTGCGCTCGCCCGCCACGCGATGGCTGCCATGCACCGACACGCCGACCCCGCCGCCCATCACGATCCCGTCGATCAGCGCCACATAGGGTTTGGGATAGCGCTTGATGAATGTGTTGAGCCGGTATTCCTCGCGATAGAAATCGAGAAAGTGCCGGTCGCCCGCCCGCCCCCAATCATGCAGCTGCCTGATGTCGCCGCCGGCGCAGAACGCCTTCTCGCCCGCCGCTCGCACCACGACATGGGCGATCTCCGGGTCCCGCGCCCATTCAGCCAGCTGCGGATGCATCTGCCGCACCATGGCAAGCGTCAGCGCATTTAGCGCCTTCGGCCGGTTGAGTGTGATCAGCCCGGCACGGCCGCGCTTTTCGAACAGGATTTCCGGCTCGTCGGTCATGTCGCGGGTTCCCTTGCTCATGGGCGGGACAATAGCGGCGCCTTCCGTCAAGGGAAGCCCTCGCGAAGCGTGGCAGGAATACAGCGCGTGCGAAGTCGGACGGCAGCGTCCGCAGGCCCCTTTTTGCCGTTTCAGAATCCTACTTTAGGCAGGTTCGCGCTTTCATGCCTTTTCGGCGGCCCGGAACGGCGCTATTGCGGAGAGACACGGGCCGCATTCGAAGCGCGGCGAAGACCACGGAGACGACGGTATGACCCTATTCGAGACGATTTCCACGAAGCGCGGTTCCAACACGCTCGCGACGAACCTGCTGCTGGTTCTCGCAGGCTCCCTGTTGATGACCATCGCGGCCAAGGTGCAGGTGCCGTTCTATCCCGTGCCCATGTCCATGCAGACCTTCGTGGCCATCGGACTTGGCCTGGCACTCGGCCCCGTGCGCGGCACCGCCGCCGTGCTGTTCTATCTCGCCCAGGGCTCGGCCGGCCTGCCGGTCTTTGCCGGCACCCCTCAGCAGGGCATCGGCCTTGCCTACATGGTGGGTCCGACTGGCGGCTTCCTGGTCGGTTTCGCGCTGGTCGCCTTCGTGGCTGGCCTCTTCTCGCGCATCGGTTTCGACCGCAATCCGCTGACCGCCATGGCGGCGGCCCTCGTCGCCGGCTTCGCCATCTATCTGCCGGGCCTCGCCTGGCTCGGCCTCTTCACCGGCTATGGCGAGACGCTTCTGGTCGCCGGCCTTTATCCCTTCATCCTCGGTGACATCGCCAAGGCGCTTCTGGCCGCGCTGGTCTTCCCGGCGGTGTGGAAGTTCGTCGAAGGTGGCGAGGCGCGCTGATGCGCGAAATCCTCGCAGAGCTCGAAGGGAGGCGGGCAAGCGCGAGGCTAGGGGGCGGCGAAAAACGGATCGCCGCCCAGCACGCCAAGGGCAAGCTGACCGCGCGCGAGCGCATCGAAGTGCTCCTCGACGAGGGCTCCTTCGAGGAATTCGACATGTTCGTCGCCCACCGGGCGACGGATTTCGGAATGGCCGAACAGA
>NZ_WVVV01000057.1 GCF_012911015.1 Chelativorans sp. ZYF759
CAAATGCAACGAGATGCCGAAGGATGCTCCGACACTTACAGCAGCAGGTGCAAATCCTGCTGAAGACGAAGCTTCCCTGAAAGACCTCTCTGTGCAGACAGAGAACAAGGCTTCTTCTGCCTCCCCAGCTCCTGATGATCCGAAGGCCAGTGACGAGAAGACGCTGGCAGAAGAGAACCAGAAGCTGAAAGAGCTTCTGCAAAAGCTTCTCGCGTCCGGCAACGATCAGATGGGGGTCATCACGGACCTAAGTGAGAAGGTCAAGGTGCTGGAGCGGAAGCTGGCACGCAAGAAGAGACCAAAGGTGAGGGTGCACAGGTCATCCAGGCATGCGACGGCTAAAGTCCAGTGAAAGTAAGTCTGTAAGGTTTTGAGGTTTATGTTGTATGGATCCCATGTTGCTTCCTGTGTCCAGCTATTGTGCACTGTATAGGTATAGCCATGCTGTGGCACTGTGCTTTGTCTCGGACAACGCAAGGTGTGGCATGTTCTGTATTTTATGTCTGTATAATGCATCCAACCACATCTAGTGTTCCGTGAGCAAATTGATTGAGACAAATCGTGTTAGTATATCACATATGCGTCTGTGTTGTGCTATATAATTCGAGAAA
>NZ_WVVV01000012.1 GCF_012911015.1 Chelativorans sp. ZYF759
CCAAGATAGTCGTTGGAGCACCAGACCGTGACCTCGCGCGCCTCCTCCCCCACGAAACGCTTGGCACGCGGAAACGACCCCGCCCGCCGCTCCAGATCCGCAAAGACCCGATAGCGTCCCTCATCGTGCAAGGCAGCCAGCCTCTCGGCAAAAAAGGCGTCGAAATTCATAGTCCGGCTCTCATTAGAACAATTATAAGCTGCTGCGCCTTATGTGCAAGCTGTGCGCTCAGACGCAATACCCTGTCCCTAATTTGTGGTGCGGCCAAAGCGCGCTTTCGCAAAAGTCTGGCCTCACACTCCTTAGAACGACTCAAAATTGCAACTCATCGCGCTTTGCATCATTGATCTCGCGCAAGGCAAGGAATCGATCCGGCGGAGGACAGAATCTCGACGCCCGAAAAGACATGAGCGGCGCGTCGTCCCAGGCGCAGGAACTGCCCGAGCCGAATGTGCTCGAGCGGCGGGCAAGCCTGTATCTGGAGAGACGGTCCGGGCGCAAGGAACGCAGCCCGGACCCCGCCAGCGTCGACACGTCCGAACTCTCCCGTATCCGTCGCAACGCCGTGGCCTGGGCCGTGCTGTCGGGACTGGTCTCGGGCGCCATCATCGGCGGCAGCGAGGCCTGGCTGCGGCTGGTCTATCGCGGCGGTATCGAGGACATGCCGTTCTGGGACCAGTTTCCCTACTGGGCCGCCTTCTATGCGCTGGTTGGCGTCATCACCGTTGTGGAAATGGCTTTTCTCTACTGGAACGCGCTGGATGCGACGGCACGTCTGAACGGGCTGATCGGCGCGCCGCTCGACGGTGAAGACCGTTCGGAATTCCTCGCCGTCGGGCTGGCGCGCGCCGCGCTGGAATCGCCAAACCCGCATCAGGTGGTCCACGGCGTCGACCCCTACGCGCTGATGCCGCGCTGGCGCCTGATCGCCCAGAACCTGCTCTACAAGGCGAAGGTCGGCGCCTCCAGCTTCATCCTGCGCATCCTGATGCGGCGCGTCTTCGCAAGAGCGGCCCTGCGCGGCTTCATCCCGCTGCTTGCCATCCCGCTTTATGCGATCTGGAACGCCTGGATCACCTGGCGTGTCGTCGACGAGGCCAGGTTGCGCACGCTCGGTCCCGGCGCCATCGAGACGGTGGTGGATCTCATCAAGTCCCACGATGGCGGGCTGAGCGAGGAAGCCGTCGACATCCTGCTCCACGGCGTGGCCGAGACGGTGATGCGTGGCTATGACGCCCACCCCAACTATATCCTGCTCATCAAGCGACTGGTCGAAGAGGTCGATCCCGAACGCGAGGAGATCGAGACGGACTGGGAGTCCGATCGCGACAATCTCGACCGGCTCGACGACGACGAGAAGACGATCGTGCTCGACGTCCTGACGCTGGCGACGGTTCTGGCCGGCAGGCCGCGGCGTGCCCAGCGCGATTTCCTGTCCGAAATTCACGGGCAGGCCGGGCGCAGGCTCGACCCCAAGGCGCTGAAGAAGCTTGCCAAGGCGTTCACCGCCGGAAGGGGGGTCGACGTCGACAAGCTGGAAGACGTCCGAGGGCCGGCGAAGGATGGAGGAGAGAAGGAGACAGGCTGATGTGGTCCTGGGTGACGGACAATTCAGACACGATCAATGTGGTTCTCAACGCCGCCATGCTGTTCGTCTGGCTGGGCTATTTCCACCTTCTCCATGTGACATTCAAGAAGCAGAACCGGCCGAACATCCTGATCAACCGGGGCGCCGGCGAGGATCTGGAAAGCCGCTGCATTGTCGCCAACATGAGCCCGAGCCCGATCTACGTGCAGGCGGTCAAGGTGGAGGTCACTGTCGGGGAGCAGAAATTCAGCCGGGTGGTGTCCGACACGGAGAAACTCCACGAAGGGCAGAGCGCGCGCATGGCCATCGAGACGACGGCGCAGGGACCGGTGGCCGAGGGCGACCTGCTCGATCTCGGCAAGTTCTCGCGGCTTGTCGAGATGGTGCTGCAGACCATCCCGCCCGACAAGCGACCGGCCTCGCCTGAAGAGGTGGACGAGATGGAAGTGACCGTGTTCGCCGTCTACACGGCGCGCAACGATCTTGTGGGCGCCAGCCGCCGGTTTCGTCTTCGAAAGGAGGGCGACGAAATCTCGCTCGTCCCGACCACCGTCATGGCGGTTCAAAAAAGCGGCTGGCGCCAGCGCAAGCAGCTGGCCGCGCAATATCCCCTGCGCTAGCGCGCGCAGCTCGCCGCCCTCAGCCGAACGAGAACCGGTGCCGGTTGCGCCGGATTCCTGCCACCAGGCGTGCGGTCATGTAGGTCCAGCCGATCAGCGGGACGCAAGCGACCGCGAGGTTATAAAGCACCCGCGGACGTGCCGGACCGCGCAGCGTGGCGATCCGGTCGGGGACGACGGCAACCACAAGCAGCCTTTCGGCTCTGTCCGAAAGGGCGTTCCACTCTTCGTCGCGCGTGAGAGCAAGCAACTCGTCGAGGAGTTCGGTGAGTTCCCCGGAGTTGTCGAGCGCTTCGCCCTCGGGCAGATCCTCGGGATGGATTTCGAGCGTGTCGGCGATGATGCGGGCAAGGATGGCCCGGTCTTCAGGCGGCACGAAGGGCGGCGGTTCCACGAGCGCCAGGCGCACCGGCTGAACCGAGCCCGTGCGCGGGATCAGCGGCAGGTTGGTCCGCAGAAGTTCTTCGATGACCTTCATCTGCGAGGCCATCGCCTCCGGCGAGAACTGCGCTTCGTCGACCTGTGACAGCCCCTCCAGATAGCGGGTGGCCTGCTGCCTTGTCTCGAAGGCACCCATCAGCCGTGCGGCGGCGACCAGCCCGGTACGCGAATGGAAGTCGCGGCCGACATAACGGATGGTCTGTTCCTCGCCCATATCCGAAAGCAGGACGAGATCCCGCACCACATGCGCATCCCACAGGAAGGGGAGAATGCCGTCATAGGAGAACTCGTCCTGGGCGTCCTGGGCCCGCGCCGCCACTGGTAGCGCGGCCGCGGCGAAGGCGGTCGCCAGAAGCCGACGGCGCGTCAATCCGGTCATCCTCGTACCTCCCGTGCAGCCATGCCTGTCGGCGACGAACGTAACGAGGCGTTCGCCCATGCGCAACGACTGCCGTTTATGCCAGGCCGCTCGCCCTGTGCCAGCCCGGAATGTTTTGAGATGAGGACGAGAACACCGGGTCGGGCGAGGCAGGGATGGGAGCCAATCCCATGGCCAGGCGGGAAACCGGAAAAACCGATCCTGTGTCCCATGTCGCCGTGTCCGGTTGACGCGACCCGATGTTCTCGACGTCCGAAGCGACTGGACCGATTCTTGTTCCAAGCTCGGAAGGGCGACCGGCGAATGCGTCCTCGGGTGCGTGCCGATGAGCAGCCCTTGCCGGGCGCCGGAACCAACAGGCGGGAATTGTTGTTGCTGTCTTCGACTGAAGACGCGATTATCATTTGACATGAAACAGGATGAAGCTGCCTCTTTTGACAGTTCTGACGGAACCGGCGATGCGCTCGTCGACGCGCGACTGGCGGCGATCGTGGAATCCTCCTTCGATGCCATCATCAGCAAGGATCTCGACGGAATCATCACGAGCTGGAACCCGGCGGCGGAACGACTTTTCGGCTATACGGCGGAGGAGGCTGTCGGCCAATCCATACTCCTGCTCGTCCCGCCCAGCCATCTCGATGAGGAAGCGCAGATTATCGCGCGCATAAGGCGGGGCGAACGCGTGGAAACTTTCGAGACCGTGCGCAGCCGGAAGGACGGTTCGGTCGTGCCCGTATCGCTGACCATTTCACCCATCCGCTCCCATGATGGACGGATCGTGGGCGCCTCGAAGATCGCACGCGACATTTCGGCCCGGAAGGAGACGCAAAGGCGCATCCGATTGCTGCTTCGCGAGGTCAACCACCGGGTCAAGAATCAATATGCGGTGATCCTTTCGATGGTCCGCGAAACCCTCAAGCACACCGGCTCGTCGGAAGAATTCGAGACCAAGCTGCGCGAGCGGATCATGTCGCTCGCCCGTTCGCATGACCTGCTCGTGAACCGGGACTGGCGGGGCGCCTCCCTGGCGGAACTGATCCTGCAGCAGATGGAGCCTTTCGGCGGCCAGGACAGCGTCCGGCTGGCAGGCCCGCCTCTTGTCCTGACACCGACCGCCGTGCAGTCGCTCGGCATGGCCTTTCATGAACTCGCCACCAACTCCGCCAAATATGGCGTGCTGGCGCGTGGTGGGGCCGTCGATGTCGCCTGGGGGATCGAGGACGGAGCGGATGGCAAGCGGTTCCTGCTGTCCTGGACCGAGGACACCTCGGAGCCGATGCTCATCACCGATATAAGCGACCGCAAGGGCTTCGGCAGCGTGGTGCTCAAACGCGCAACGCCACAGTCGCTGTTCGGCTCGTCGACTTACCACCGGCTCGACGGCCGTGTCTGCTGGACATTGACGGCTCCCCTGGAGCAGATCGAGCAGCCTGAGCCGGGCACCGAGCCCATCTAGCCGGCGCCGTCAGTTGCCCAGACAGGCCGCGCATTCGCCGCGGATTTCCACCGTGGTCCGACTTGGCTTGAAGCCATGTTCCGACGACCAGCTTGCCAGCCGTTTCTGGACGACCGCATCGGAGAACTCGTCCACGCGCCCGCACCTTTCGCAGATGGCGAAGGCGGCCGAGCCGTGGCTGTGGCTGTGCGGATGGGAACACGCCACGAAAGCGTTGATGCTTTCCAGCCGGTGAACCAAGCCCGACTCCAGAAGTTTGTCGAGCGCCCGGTAGACCTGCAGGGGTGCGCGGAGGCCGTCATCGCGCAACTGGTCGAGGATGGTATAGGCCGAAAGCGGCTGACCTGCCTTCTCCAGCGAGCCCAGAACCAGTGCCTGGTTGCGGGTAAGCTTCTGATGGGACGTCATCGGCGATGGCCCTCCGCTGTCTGGCGCCGGTACAACAGACCAGCCGGCAAGAGGCTTATAATGAAAAGCGCCAGCGCGGCCACCACGATCGAGGGGCCGGAAGGCGTGTCGTAATGCAGCGATCCGAACAGGCCGCCCGTTACGGCGACGGCCCCGATGAACGAGGCAAGCACCGCCATCTGTTCCGGCGTCGCGGCGAAGCGGCGCGCCGTGGCCGCGGGAATAATGAGCAGCGCGGTGATGAGCAGGATGCCGACGATCTTCATGGCGATGGCGATGACCAGCGCCATCAGGAGCATGAACACCAGGCGCGAGCGCTCCGGCGAAAGGCCTTCCGCCTCCGCCAGTTCCTCGTTGACGGTGGAGGCCAGCAGCGGGCGCCACAGCCACGCCACCAGACCCAGGATGACCACGCCGCCCGCATAGATGGTGGCGATGTCCATGCGCGAGACGGCGAGAATGTCGCCGAAGAGGAAACCCATCAGATCGACGCGGATCCAGGTCATGAAGGCCACCATGACGAGACCGAGCGCCAGCGTCGAGTGAGACAGGATGCCGAGAAGGGCATCGGTCGAAAGCGCACCCCTTTTCTGCAGCATGAGCAGCGCGAGGGAGACAAGGGACGCCACGACGAAGACGCCGATCGTGATGTCGATGGAAAACAGGAAGGAGATGGCGACGCCGAGCAGGGCGGAATGCGCCATGGTGTCGCCGAAATAGGCCATCCGCCGCCACACGATGAAACAGCCGAGCGGGCCGACCGTCAGCGCCAGCCCGATGCCGGCGACCATGGCGCGGGAAAAGAAATCATCGAGCATGGCCGGCTCCGTGGTCGTGGCCCTCGCCGTGATGATGGTCGTCGTGGTGGTGGCCGTCCTCGGGGTGGCAATGGTCGGTGATCGTCCCGTCGGCATGCATCACGCGGCCGTCGGCCAGATGCGTGTGGTCGTGGCGGTGCCGGTAGATGGCCAGCGTCTCGGCCGCGCGCGCCCCGAACAGGCGCAGATATTCCGGATCGGCAACGACGGACTCGGGCGTGCCGCGGCAGCACACATGGCCGTTCAGGCACAGAACGGTGTCGGTGTCGGCCATCACGACGTGGAGATCGTGCGAGATCAAGAGGATGCCGCAGCCGGTGCGGTCGCGAATGTCCCGGATCAGCTGGTAGAGCGCGACCTCGCCAGAAAAATCCACACCCTGCACGGGCTCGTCGAGCACCAGCAGATCCGGCTTGCGGGCAAGCGCTCTGGCCAGAAGCGCGCGCTGGAATTCGCCGCCGGACAGGTGCTGCACCTCCGCGCCTGCCAGATGCGCGATGCCCACGGCAACAAGCGCTTCCGTGATTTCGGCCTTGGGCAGGGGGCCGGTCAAACTCATCAGGCGCTCGACGGTCAGCGGCAACGTCCAGTCGATCGTGAGCTTCTGGGGGACGTAACCCACCTTCAGATCCGGCTGGCGCCGCACCGAGCCTTCATCCGCCTTGATGACACCGATGGCCGTCTTCGCGGTCGTGCTCTTGCCCGAACCGTTGGGCCCGATGAGGGTCACGATCTCGCCGCGGCGCACCTCGAGATCGATGCCGCGCACGAGCCAGCGCCCGCTGCGCCTCACGCCGGCGCCGGAAAGGGCGACCAGCGTGTCGGGCGCAAGACTGTCGGTTCGCTTCAGCATCCTGGTTCCGTCGGGGGTTGCCCACGGCATATGGCACACGTTATAGCGTTTCGCAATTGGACGTAATGTCATAACGTTAGCTTGCGATCGATCGTGACCGAGAAATCAAGAGGGAGAATGTGATGAAGAGCTTCAGACGGGTTGTGCTGGCATCGACGGCCATGGCGCTGTGCGCCACGGGGACAGCCCACGCGCTCGATGTGGTCGCTTCCATCAAGCCGGTACATTCGCTGGTTGCCGCGGTCATGGAAGGGGTCGGCGAGCCGGACCTTCTCGTGCGTGGCGCGGGCTCGCCGCACACCTATTCGCTGCGTCCCTCCGAGGCCGCAATGCTGGAACGCGCCGACGTGGTCTTCTGGGTCGGTCCCGACCTCGAAATGTTCCTGTCGGGTGCGCTGACCACCCTGGCCAGCAACGCCACGGTCGTGGAACTGAGCGAGTCCGAAGGTCTGACCCGGCTCGAATTCCGCGAGGGCGGACCTTTCGAATCCCACACGCACGGGGATGACGACCACGGGCATGCGCATGACGATCATGGGCACGCCGATCACGGCCATGCCCACGACGATGACGGCCATGACGATGACGGGCATGACGACCACGCCCATGACGACCATGGCCACGATCACGAAGACGCCGCTCATGCGCACGACGATGACGGCCATGACGATGAYGGGCACGACGACCACGCCCATGACGACCATGGCCACGATCACGAAGACGCCGCTCACGCGCACGACGATGACGGCCATGACGATGAYGGGCACGACGACCACGCCCATGACGACCATGGCCACGATCACGAAGACGCCGCTCATGCGCACGACGATGACGGCCATGACGATGACGGGCATGACGATCACGCCCATCACGGGGCCTACGACATGCATATGTGGCTCGATCCCGAGAACGCAAAAGTGTTCGTGGGTGAGATCGTGTCGGCGCTTTCGGCCGCCGATCCCGACAATGCCGCCACCTTCGCGGAGAATGGCGAGGCCCTGCAGGCGCGTCTCGACGAGCTTTCGGCCGAAGTCGATGCGGCACTTGCGGATGTGCGCGGGCGCGACTTCGTCGTCTTCCACGATGCCTATCAATATTACGAGAACCGCTTCGGCATCACGGCGGCGGGTTCCATCACCGTCAGCCCGGAGGTGATGCCGGGAGCTGCGCGTATCGAGGAGATCCGCACCCGCATCCAGGAACTCGAGGTCGCCTGCGTCTTCGCCGAGCCGCAATTCGAGCCGCGCCTGGTCGAGGTGGTGACCGAGGGCACGCCGGCAAGGGCGGGTGTCCTCGATCCACTGGGCGCCGAACTGGACGACGGGCAGGAGCTCTATTTCGAGCTGATCCGCAACCTGACGACCTCGCTGGCCGAGTGCCTCCAGGGCTAGAGGCCCGGGCAAGCTTCCGGCATGCGGCCGGGTCCTCCGGGACCCGGTCTTTTTTTTGCATGGCTCGACGGGCCGATCCGTCTCTGATTCAGATCAATGCGGAAAGTTGTGGGTGGGGTCAGTTCTCGGTGATGTGGAACGCTGCCTCAACCGCCCCCCTCGATCTGAAGATCGAACTTGCCGTCATCGACCATGACGGCACGCATGCGCTGGTTTTTGCCTGCAAGCGGACCGACAGGGGCTGGGCGCGGGCGGATACAGGGGAACTGCTGGAGGTCAACCCGACGCATTGGCGACCCTGGGCGGCCCACAGGCATCCGGACGGTATCTGACCTCTCTTCACAATAAAAAGGCGCGGATCCTAGAATCCGCGCCGTCGGGTATTATCATGCCGCATGACCGCGATGGTCAGCTGCGCGACAGCCAGTCGTCGACTTCGCGTTCGGCCTCGTCCTGCGCCTTGCCGTAGCGCTCCTTGATCTTGCCGACGAGCTCGGTGCGCTTGCCCTTGACGACGTCGAGATCGTCATTGGTGAGCTTTCCCCACTGCTGCTGGGCCTTGCCCTTGAACTGATCCCAATTGCCTTCGATACGATCCCAATTCATGGCGCGTCTCCTTCAGGTTACTGGCCCTCAAAGTGGCGGGCCGTCGGGAGAGGAACGTGGCAAGGGACGTCTTCGTTCCAGCCGGCTGGGGCAAAGAAAAAAGGCCCGCCGAAATTTCCGACGGGCCTTTGGCAATTCTTGTCCGAGAAAGGACTAGTCGTCCTTGCCCTGCTTCTTGAGCGCGGCGCCCAGGATGTCGCCGAGCGAGGCGCCGGAATCGGTGGAGCCGAACTGGGCAACCGCTTCCTTCTCCTCGGCGATTTCCAGCGCCTTGATCGAGACGGTGATGCGGCGCGTCTTCTTGTCGAACTGCGTGACGCGGGCATCGACCTTCTGGCCGACCGAGAAGCGCTCGGGGCGCTGCTCGTCGCGATCGCGCGACAGGTCCGAACGCTTGATGAAGGCGTCGAACTCGTGATCGACCAGCTTCACCTCGATGCCGCCGTCCTTGATGCCGGTGACTTCGCAGGTGACGACCGCGTTCTTGCGCAGTTCGCCCGAAGCCGCGGCTTCGCCGATGGCGTCACGGCCGAGCTGCTTGATGCCGAGCGAGATGCGCTCCTTCTCGACGTCGACGTCGAGAACCTGCGCCTGAACCATGTCGCCACGGTTGTACTCCTCGATCACCTGCTCGCCGGGACGGTTCCAGTCGAGATCCGACAGGTGGACCATGCCGTCGACATCGCCTTCCAGGCCGATGAACAGGCCGAACTCGGTCTTGTTCTTGACCTCGCCCTCGACCTGGCTGCCGACCGGATGCTCACGCGCGAAGGCTTCCCACGGATTCTCGAGCGTCTGCTTGAGACCCAGCGAGATGCGGCGCTTGACCGGATCGACCTCGAGCACGACCACGTCGACTTCCTGCGTCGTCGACAGGATCTTGCCGGGGTGGACGTTCTTCTTGGTCCAGCTCATCTCGGAGACGTGGATGAGGCCTTCGATGCCCGGCTCCAGCTCCACGAACGCGCCGTAATCGGTGATGTTCGTGACCGTGCCGGTGATCTTCTTGCCGAGCGGGTACTTGCCGCCAATGCCTTCCCAGGGATCAGCTTCCAGCTGCTTCATGCCCAGCGAGATGCGGTGGGTTTCCTGGTTGATGCGGATGATCTGCACCTTGACCGTCTGACCGATATTGAGGATTTCGGTCGGATGGTTGACGCGGCGCCAGGCCATGTCGGTGACGTGCAGCAGACCATCGATGCCGCCGAGGTCGACGAACGCACCGTAGTCGGTGATGTTCTTGACCACGCCTTCGACCACCTGACCCTCTTCGAGGTTCTGGACGATCTCGGAGCGCTGCTCTGCACGGCTCTCTTCGAGAACGGTACGGCGCGAAACGACGATGTTGCCGCGGCGCTTGTCCATCTTGAGGATTTCGAAGGGCTGCGGATTGTGCATCAGCGGGCTGACGTCGCGGATCGGACGGATGTCGACCTGCGAACGCGGCAGGAAGGCCACGGCGCCGTCCAGATCGACGGTGAAGCCGCCCTTGACCTGGTTGAAGATGACGCCCTCGACACGCTCGCCATTGGCGAACTTGACCTCGAGCTTGACCCAGCTCTCCTCGCGGCGAGCCTTCTCGCGCGACAGGACTGCTTCGCCAAGCGCGTTCTCGATGCGCTCGACATAAATCTCGACTTCATCGCCGGGCTTCAGCGTGCCGTCCTTGGCCTTGGCGCCGAATTCCTTCAGCGGGACGCGGCCCTCGACCTTGAGGCCCACATCGATGATGGCCATGTCTTTTTCGATGGCCGTAACAATTCCCTTGACGACCGAACCTTCGGCCAGATCCCGCTCTTCGAAGGATTCGTTGAGAAGGCTGGCGAAATCGTCACGGTTGGGGTTGAGTTCTGACATTGGTGCTCCTGGGATGCCCGTCGGCCATATCTGGCAGATCGAGCGGCGCCATCGGGTTGGTGTTTCGTAAGAGTGACCTGCATCCGGCGCTCGTTGATGCCGTCACCCGGTTTAGTTCGCTCAAAGCCGAAATGCGCCGCCGACCCCTCTCACGCGAGGGCGATCGAACGCCGCCTGTCGTCTCAGCTATGCTGTCCCGCCGCACGAGCTGCATCGATGATGGATATCGCCGCGCGAAACGCGGTTTCTATATCCATTTCGGACGTGTCAAGCAAGTGCGCGTCCTCCGCCGGCTTGAGCGGGGAATCGGCGCGGCCCATGTCGCGTTCGTCGCGCCGCCGGATCCCGGCCAGCACCTCCGACAGGCTCTCGCTGCCGCCGGCCTCGAGAATCTCGGCATGCCGGCGCTCGGCACGCGCCTGCGGGCTCGCCGTCACGTAGAGCTTCACGTCGGCGTCCGGACATACGACGGTGCCGATGTCGCGGCCGTCGAGGACGGCGCCGGGCGGCGTTTCGGCAAAGGCGCGCTGCTTTTCGACCAGGGCGCGGCGCACGGCGGGCATGACGGCAACCTGGGACGCCGCATCGGCAATGCCGTAGGCCGACAGCAGATCCCTATCGAGATGCGCGAGATCGATATTGGCGGCGGCGTGGGCGGCGAGTTCCTCATTGTCCAGCGGCAGGTCCTCGATCACCAGGGTCCGCGCCACCGCGCGATAGGTCAGGCCGGTGTCTAGATGGGGAAAGCCGTAGTGCTCGGCGATGAGGCGGGCGAGGGTGCCCTTGCCCGAAGCGGCGGGGCCGTCGATTGCGATAACGTAGCAGTTCGGAAGAGATTTCATTCAGCAGCGTTCATGAATTCGGCGGGTGCGTGCCAGAGAGCCTGGCGACGCCTGAAAGGTTCTTCTAGCGGGTTGTCGTCGTTTCGCCAAATCGCGACATGATCGGCACTAGTCCTGATCGATGGCGGCGCCAAGCTGCCCCATCAGAACCATGAATTCCGGGAAGCTCGTGGCGATCATGCGGGCGTCGTCGACGGTGACGGGCTTTTCGGAGGCCATCCCCAGGACGAGGAAACTCATGGCGATGCGGTGGTCGAGATGGGTAGCCACCGTGCCACCGCCCAATCCCTTGCCGCCCGGCCGGCCGCTGACGACGAGGGAGGCTTCGCCCTCGCTGCATGCCACGCCGTTGGCCTCCAGACCGCGGGCGACGGCCGCAAGCCGGTCGCTTTCCTTCACGCGCAGTTCGTCGAGCCCGTCCATGACCGTGTCGCCTTCGGCGAAGGCGGCCGCGACCGCCAGCACCGGATATTCGTCGATCATGAAGGGAGCGCGCGCCGGCGGCACGGTGACGCCCCTGAGGTCGGAGGCGCGGACCCGGAGGTCGGCCACCTCTTCGCCACCGGCATCGCGCCGGTCGAGAATGTCGATACTCGCGCCCATTTCCAGGAGCGTGTCGATCAGGCCGGTGCGGGTCGGGTTCATCAGCACGTTGGCGATGGTGACGTCGGAGCCCGGCACGATGAGCGCCGCCACGAGCGGAAAGGCGGCGGAGGAGGGGTCGCCGGGCACGGCGATGTCGCGTCCCTGAAGCCGCGTCTGGCCCTGGATGCGGATGTGACGCGCGCCGTCGCCATCCACCTCCACCTCGATCGCGGCGCCGAAGCCCGCAAGCATCTTCTCGGTGTGGTCGCGCGTGGCCACCGGCTCGATGACCGTGGTGACGCCGGGCGTGTTGAGGCCGGCCAGAAGCACGGCGGACTTCACCTGCGCGGACGCCATGGGCACGCGATAGGTGATGGGCGCGGCATGTTTCGGTCCGGCCAGCGTCAGCGGCATGCGGTCGCCGGGGACCGCGTCCAGCACCTGCGTTCCCATCTGGCGCAAGGGCGCCAGCACACGGCCCATGGGGCGGGACGACAGCGAGGCGTCGCCGACAAAACGAGTCTTCATGTCGTAGGTGCCGACCAGACCCATGGTGAGCCGTGCGCCCGTGCCGGCATTGCCGAAATCGAGCGGTTCGGCGGCCTCGAGAAGGCAGCCATTGCCGACGCCGTCGACGATCCATTCGTCGCCCGCGTGCTCTATATGCGCGCCCATGGCCTTCATGGCCTCGCCCGTGCGCAACACGTCCTCGCCTTCGAGCAGGCCGGTGATGCGCGTGCGCCCGGAGGCAAGGCCGCCGAACATCAGCGAGCGATGGGAAATCGACTTGTCGCCGGGCACGCGGGCTGTACCCGACAGAGGGCCCGCGCGCCTGGATGTCGCGGGCACAGGGGAAGCGTCCTTGGTCATTGCGTCCTGTCTGAAGATGCGCCGCGGCGCTCCTCGCCCGGCCGGAATGCGGGCATCCTCCTAGCATGAGGCGACGGTATGGTCACCCCTGCCTTGCCCCGTTGCGGCGCCCCCCGACATCCGGCGCCACATAGGCTTTGACAGGTGCCGGCCAAGTGTTTATGGGGACGCCAAATTCACCATCGCGCATTCGGTACGGACAGCCCGCCGCGCTTGGGCGCGAAGATGCCCGGCGCGGCATGAGGCGGCCTACCGGCCCGCAGGACACAGCCAGCACGAAGAGGCTTCACGTGGCAAAATCCGACATCGGCACCAAACGCATTTGCCCCGAAACGGGTCGCAAATTCTACGATCTGAACAAGGATCCGATCGTTTCGCCCTATACGGGCATGAGCTACCCGCTCTCCTTCTTCCAGACCGGCGGCAGCCGCGTCGAGGAAGAGGAAGAGGTCGAGGAAAAGGAAGTCGAGACCGAGGACGAGAGCGCCCCGGAGATCGTTTCACTCGAGGATGCCGAGGAAGACGACAGCGACGGCGATGCCATTCCCGGCATCGAGGACGAGGAAGACGTCGAGATCGACGATGATGACGACGACACTTTCCTGGCCGCCGACGACGACGATGACGATGACGACGTGTCGGATATCATCGGTGTGGACGACGAGGACGAAAATTGATCCTCGCCTGAACGGCAAGCCGCATTTCGGGCTTGCCAAGGGGGCGGCTCCCGGTTAGAAGCCGCTTCCTGTCGGGGCACGGACCAGCCCGCGCCTCCCGCAAGTCGGGACCGACAACACCCGCAAGGGTTGATGGGGCCATAGCTCAGTTGGGAGAGCGCTTGAATGGCATTCAAGAGGTCGGCGGTTCGATTCCGCCTGGCTCCACCAAGACACCCGGACTTCCCCGATCAGATGACCGCAGGCCGCTTGCCGCGACCTGCCTCGGTACGGCGGCGTCAGGTGTTGCCCGAAACTGTTGACCGTACCGTCAGGCTGTCGGAATGTGCGCACCGCCTCTGATGGCGATCGACATGCAGATCGGGTTCCCACAATGCGCCATCTCCTGACAATCCTCCTCCTCGCCGGCATGGCTGTGCCGGCTCTCGCCGCCGAACCGGCCGACGCGGTCCGGCCCTTCTACGAACATATCGGCCTCGAATATGAGGATGGCTCGCTGGCGCTTTTCGCCGACCCGGCACTGAGCGTGCTGGAGGGGGACCGCCGCATGGCCGAAGAGGGCGACCTCTGCCTCGGCTTCCTCATCGCCGTCGACGGACAGGATCACGACGAAGGCATCGCCGAATCGCTGGAACTGACCCAGACGGTGGACGGGCAGGAGGCCGAGGTGGTGGCAAGCTTCTCGAATTTCGGCCACCGCAGCCAGGTCATGTGGCGGCTGGTCGACCGGGACGGATGGAAGGTGGCCGATGTCGGCTCTCCCACCAACGGTTGGCTGTCCGAACTCTCCTGTGACTAGGCGGCCGCCGACCGCCGGCCGATGGCCGATGCGAGCTCGCGGATGCCGGGCTCGATGTGGTTGAGCGGGATTGACGATATGCCCAGCCTGAGGAAGCGGCTGCCGGTCTCGGCGTCGTCGAAGTAACGCGCTCCGGCCTGGGTGACGACCCCGCGGGCCGCCGCCGCCTCGACCACGCCACGCGCATCCGAACCGCGCGGGCCTTCGAGCCATACGGAGGTGCCGCCCGAGGTCCGGGTGATCTTCCATTCCGGCATCTGGAGCCGCAGTTCCGAGATCAGCCGTTCGCGCCGTTCCTGGAAGGACGAGGAAAGCCGCCGCACCAGCGCCTCGTGATGGCCGAGCGAGAGGAAGAGGGCCACCGCGCGCTGGTTGTTGGCCGGCGGGTGGCGCATCATGAAGCGCCGTAGCGCGCGCAACTCGGCCACCAGCGGCGCGGGCGCGACGATGAAGCCCAGCCGCAGGCCGGGCGCCAGTGTCTTCGACATCGAGCCGACATAGATGACGCGGCCCGAGCGATCGACGCTCTTGAGCGCCTGTTGCGGGGCATCGTCCGCCAGTTGGCTGTCGTAACCGTCCTCGATGATCACGCGGTCATTGGCCTCGGCATCGGCCAGGAGTGCCGCGCGGCGGGTCTCGCTCATCGCCACCATGGTGGGGCAATGGTGGTTGGGCGTCACGAACACATAGTCCGCACCCTTGGGAATCGCGCCGACATCGAGCCCGTCCCCGTCGACGGGTGTCGGCAGGACCTCGGCGCCCGAGAGCCGGAACACGTCGCGGGCTTCGGGATAGCCGGGATCTTCCATGGCCACCCGGGTGCCGGTTCCCATCAGGAGGCGCGACAGCATGTAGATCGCGTTCTGGGCCCCCAGCGTGACGATGATCTCGTCCGGATTGGCGAAGATGCCGCGCCGGGGCAGCAGGCGCGCCTGGATCTGTTCGATCAGGAGCGGATCGTCCTGGTCGATGCGATCGCCCGCCCAGTCGCGGATTTCCAGAACGGCCAGCGCCATGCGGTTGCACTCGCGCCATTCCGCGGTTGGGAAGAGGGCCGGGTCGAACTGCCCATAGACGAAGGGGTAGGGAGCCTTCATCCAGTTGTCCTGCTTGGTGGGCTCCGGCAGGTCCGTCGCCGCGATCCGGCGGCGGGCCTTCCAGTCGATGGCGGAAAGCGCCCGGTCCCCGAAGGGTGCGCCTGCCGGTGGCGAGGCCAGCACGTCGGGATTGACGAAATGGCCGCGCCTTTCCCTGGCGACGAGGAAACCCTGGTCGACGAGTTGCTGGAAGGCCAGCACCACCGTGCCGCGCGCCACGCCCAGCCGGTCGGCCAGCACCCGGCATGAGGGCAGCGGCATCGATGCGGCGATCTGGCGATCCAGAATGGCCGCGACGATGGCCTGGCGGATCTGCGCCTGCAGGGTCTGACCCGAATCGGGCGATAGCCGGAAAAGGCCGGACCAGATGGCGGGATCGGTGCGTTGAGCCATTCGGGTTCCTCCACGAGAGGGGGCAGCCTATGCGCGGCCCGTGCGCGCCTCAAGTCTGGACCAATGCAATACTCCAATGATTTTTTTTGATGTTATGCTTTTGTGCCAGTGATGAGTGGAGATTGGGCCATAAGCCGCGGGGCTTTCGGAGCGCGGGGGATTTCCCGCTTGAACGGGTGCTGCGAGCCGTCCTAAGTGGTGCGCCCGGCAAACGCTCAAGGACGAAAGCCCGCCAGATGGCCGATTTCCAGACTGCCCTCGCCGAACTGAAACGCCGCTACGGGGAGCAAGGCCCCCTCGATATCCGGGCGGCCTTCGAGGCCGATCCGCGTCGCTTCGACGACCTGTCGGCGACGGAGGGCGACCTGCTGCTCGACTATTCCAAATGCGCGCTGACCGCCGATGATCTCACCGCGCTCGTCGGCTTCGCCAAGAGCGCCGGGCTGGAAGCGCGCCGCGCGGCGATGTTTGCGGGCGAGCACATCAATTCCACCGAGGATCGCGCCGTGCTTCACGTGGCCCTGCGCAACCTGTCCGGCGCCCCCATGGCCGTCGATGGCCGCGACGCCACGGGCGACGTGCGCGCCGTGCTGGCACAGATGGAAGAGTTTGCCGACGCGCTGCGCGGCGGCACGGTGCGCGGGGCGACCGGCAAGCCGATCACCGATGTCGTCAATATCGGGATTGGCGGTTCCGATCTCGGGCCGGCCATGGCCACCCTGGCTCTGGCCCCCTTCCACGACGGGCCGCGCGCGCATTTCGTCTCCAATGTCGATGGCGCCCACATTGCCGACACGCTGAAGGCGCTCGACCCCGCGACCACCTTCTTCATCATCGCCTCCAAGACCTTCACCACGATCGAGACCATGACCAATGCCGACACCGCCCGGCACTGGATCGGCAATGCGCTGGGCGCGGATGCGGTCGGCGCGCATTTCGCCGCCGTCTCGACCGCGCTCGACAAGGTCGCCGCTTTCGGCATTCAAGACGATCGCGTCTTCGGCTTCTGGGACTGGGTCGGCGGCCGCTATTCGCTCTGGTCGGCCATCGGCCTGCCGATCATGATGGCGATCGGTCCGGCCGGGTTTCGCAATCTCCTGGCCGGCGCCTATGAGATGGATCGGCATTTCGCCGAGACGCCGCTCGCCACGAACCTGCCCGTCCTCATGGGGCTTGTGGGCTACTGGCACCGCGTGATCTGCGGCTGGCCGGCGCGGGCCGTCATCCCCTACGACCAGCGCCTTGCCCGCCTTCCCGCCTTCCTGCAGCAGCTCGACATGGAATCGAACGGCAAGAGCGTGCGCCTCGACGGCACGCCGGTGGAGACGCCGACCGGGCCGCTGGTCTGGGGCGAGCCCGGCACCAACGGCCAGCACGCCTTCTTCCAGCTGCTGCACCAGGGCACGGACGTCATTCCCGTCGAGTTCCTCGTCGCGGCAGAAGCCCATGAGGCCGAGCTGTTCGAGCATCACGACCTGCTGCTCGCCAACTGCCTGGCCCAGTCCGAAGCCCTGCTGAAGGGGCGCACCCTGGCCGAGGCGAAGGCCCAGCTGGTCGCCAAGGGAACGAGCGCGGCGGATGCCGACAGGCTTGCGCCGCATCGCGTCTTTCCGGGCAACCGCCCTTCGCTGACCATCATGTACCGCGTGCTCGACGCCCACACGCTGGGGCGCCTTCTGGCGCTCTACGAGCACCGGGTCTTCGTCGAGGCGACGCTGTTCGGCATCAATGCCTTCGACCAATGGGGCGTCGAACTCGGCAAGGAGCTTGCCACGGGGCTGTTGCCGGTGGTGCAGGGCCGGGAAGGGGCCGGCGCGCGCGACGGTTCCACGGCAGGGTTGCTCGCCCACCTCCATCGCCTGAGGGACGACAGATGAGCAGGTGGGAGCACATTCGCGGGGTACTGTTCGACAAGGACGGCACGCTGATCGATTTCCACGCCACCTGGCATGCGGTGGCCGACAGCATGGCGCTGGAGGCGGCGGGCGGCGACCGCACGCTGGCCGACGAGCTCATGGACAGGGCGGGCTATGACCATCGGGAGGCCTGCTTTCGCGCCGATTCCGTGGCGGCGGCCGGAACCAACGCCGACATCGTCGATCTCTGGCATCCCGAACTCGACCGCGAGGCGCGGCGCGCCCGCATCGCGCATTTCGACCGGGTCACGGCCATGCAAGGTGCGTCCAGTGCTGTGGCGGTGAAGGGGGTGCTCGACGCGATCGGCACGCTGCGCGAAGCCGGGATGCGGCTGGGGGTGGCCACCAATGATTCCACCGAAGGGGCGGAACGCACGCTGGTCTCGCTCGGCGTCGCGCAGATGTTCGATGCCGTCTACGGCTATGACGCGGTGGCCAATCCGAAGCCGGCGGGCGACGTGGTGACGGCCTTCGCCGACATGGCGGGGCTGAAGGTGACGCAGGTGGCGATGGTCGGCGACAACCGGCACGATCTCGAAGCCGGCCGCGCGGCTGGCGCCGGGCTGGTCGTGGCGGTCCTGTCGGGCACTGGCACGCGCGACAAGCTCGCGCCGTTGGCCGACATGGTGCTGGACTCGGTGGCGGACCTGCCCGACCTCTTTAAGATCGGGCAGGCCAGGTAGGTCTGTCTACCTCAGTTCACGCCGCAGGATCTTGCCGACATTGGTCTTCGGCAGTTCCTTGCGGAACTCGACGTGCTTCGGGCGCTTGTAGGCCGTCAGCTTGTCCTTGGTGAACTCGATGATCTCCTCGGCTGTCACCTTGTCGTCCTTCTTGACGACAAAGAGCTTCGGCACCTCGCCCGACTTCTCGTCGGGCACGCCGATGGCTGCGACCTCGAGCACGCCGGGGTGCTGCACGACCACTTCCTCGATCTCGTTCGGATAGACGTTGAAGCCCGAGACGAGGATCATGTCCTTCTTGCGGTCGACGATCTTCACGTAGCCGCGCTCGTCCATGAAGCCCATGTCGCCGGAGCGGAAGAACCCGTCCTTGGTCATGACCTTGGCGGTTTCGTCGTCGCGGTTCCAATAGCCCTTCATCACCTGCGGTCCGCGAATGCAGATCTCGCCGATCTCGCCCAGCTTCACGTCCTTGCCGTCCTCGTCGCGGATGACGATTTCGGTGGAGGGAAGGGGAAGGCCGATCGTGCCGGTGAATTCGGTGCTGTCGAAGCGGTTGGCGGTCGCCACCGGCGATGTCTCCGACAGACCGTAGCCCTCGCAGATCGTGCTGCCGGTGAGCTTCTTCCACCGCTCCGCCACCGGAGCCTGGACGGCCATGCCGCCACCGATGGTCAGCATCAGCGGCTTGAAGTCGATCTTCTTGAAGTCGTCATTGTTGAGCAGCGCGTTGAACAGCGTGTTGAGCCCCGGGAAGATGTGGAACTTGTGGCTCTGCAGCTCCTTGACGAAGCCCGGGATGTCGCGCGGGTTGGGGATGAGGATGTTGTGCGCGCCCTGCTGCATGCCCATCATCGCGTTCACCGTGAGCGCGAAGATGTGGTAGAGCGGCAGCGCGCAGATGTAGACGAGCTGGTCGGGCCGCTTCTTGTCGTTGAACAGCGCTTGCACCCATAATTCGTTCTGGGCGACGTTGGACAGAACATTGCCATGGGTAAGCGCCGCACCCTTGGAGACGCCCGTCGTGCCGCCCGTATATTGCAGGAAGGCATAGTCGTCGGGCGTGAGCACGATCTTCCTGAGGCTGCCGGACTTGCCCTTGGAGAGCGCGGCGTTGAACTTCACGTGGCCGGGCAGGTTCCAGGACGGCACCATCTTGCGCACGCGGCGCACGACCAGATTGACGACGAATCCCTTCAGGCTGCCCATGAGATCGCCCATCGAGGCGACGACGACATGCTTGACCTTGGTCTTGCCCTTAACCGCCTGCAGCGTGTGGGCGAAGTTCTCCAGGATGACGATCGCCTCGGCGCCTGAATCGTTGAGCTGATGTTCGAGCTCGCGCGGCGTGTAGAGCGGGTTGACGTTGACGATCGTGTAGCCCGCCCTGAGCGCGCCCATCATGGCGACGGGATATTGGAGGATGTTGGGCATCATGATCGCGACGCGCGATCCCTTCGCCAGGCCGGTGGACTGGAGATAGGCGCCGAACTGCGCCGACAGCGTCTCCAGCTCGCCATAGGCCATCTCGCGGCCCATGCAGGTGAAGGCAGGGCGGGAGGAATACTGGCGGCAGGAAGCCACGAGCAGATCGGCGATCGACTGATGTTCGAGCGGCCCGATCTCGGCGGCGATTCCCTTGGGGTAGCTGGCGAGCCACGGTGCCGTGCCTGACTTGGCGGCCGGCGTGGCCTTGGTTGTCGCGGTCTTCTTGCCGGCTCCCTTACCGGTTCCCTTGCCCGACGCGGCGGCCTTGGGCCTGGCGGCGGCAGCCGCAGCGGCTTTCGGGGCGGCAGCTTTAGCTGAACTCGCCGCGGAGGCGTTCGCCTTGGCGGTCTTGCCCTTGGCTGCGCTCGGCTTGTCGGCACTCGACTTGGCAGTGCCCGCCTTGGCAGTGGCCGCCTTGGCAGGGGCCGCCTTGGCCGTGCCCGCCTTGGTCGCGGCCGCCTTGGTGGATGATTTCGTGCCGGTGGTCGCGCCCGACTTGGCGGGCGTTCTGGCGACGGCAGCCTTCGACTGCGCGGGCGCCGGATCAGGGCTCTCGGCGGCTTTCGGTGCAGCCTTGCCCTTGCGGCTCGACGCGGCGGCCGCCTTCGGCGCGGAAGTCGTCTTTGCGGCGGCGGGTGCCTTCGCGGCCTTGGCGCTCGCAGCCTTGGGCGCCGCGGTCTTGGCTTTCGCGGCGGACGAGGTGCTCTTTCCCTTGGCGGTTGCGCCGGCCTTGGCCGGCTCCTGAGAGGTGGCCGTCTTGGACGGCGTCGGATCCGTCATCTCCTGGGCCTTGCCTTCGGGCTGGGCTTTGGCGGATTTGCTGGCAGCAGCCTTTGCGGTCGTCTTGCGGGTCGTTGTCTTGGCCACGTGTTCACTCCTCCGGGAATTTGTTAGGCGCCCGCCGGCAGCGGACGCACATTCAACCGCTGGCGGTAGACTGGGTTCCAGCCTGCCTGGCGGCATGGTTTCGCACATATCTAGGCCGCGGAGTGCAGGCTGTGCAAGCCGCGCTCCCTCGGGTCGGGAATCTGCTCATTGACCGTAGCCCGGATGGGACTCCAGGAATTCGAGTTCGGCCGGCGTGCTTTCGCGCCCGAGCGGCTTGTTGCGATGCGGGAACCGACCGTATTTGGCGACGACGTCGCGGTGGTCGATGGCGTATTTCAACCCTTCCTCGTTGGAAAGCGCGCGGAAAAGGTCCACGCAGCGCTCCTGGTCGGCGAGGATCTCCGAATGCATGAAGGGCATGTAGATGAACGATTTCTCGTCGTCTGAGAGGTCGCGGTCGAACTGCGCATCCAGCGCGCGCCGCGCGATCTGGACAGCCATGTCGTCGGTCGAGAAGGCTTCGGCAGTTCCCCGGTAGATGTTGCGCGGAAACTGGTCGAACACGATGATGGCCGCCTGCGCGGTGCGCGCGTCATCGATCTCGTCGACCGACAGTTCCGTCTTCAGGCGCTGGTGAAGGTCGGTGAAGCGGCTCCTGATCCTGGTGTCCAGTTCCTCGCCACCGGCATACCAATCAGCCGGCCCGAGTTCCTCGAACCAGAAAGCCAACACCTCGTCGACCCAATTCTCCTGCGGCATGTCCCCTCCATTGATATCGCTGCACGGCCGGTACGCGGCCGAATCCGGTCAGATTCGACCTTCCTCCACACCGTGGCAAGTGGTTTCGCTGACGCCGTTGGGCAGCAAGGGCGGCACTTCCACGCGGCAGCGGTCGAAAACGAACGGACAGCGCGGATGGAAGGTGCAGCCGGGCGGCGGGTCGATCGGATTGGGAATCTCGCCCTCCACCGGCTTGCGCTGTCGGCCCGACATTTCGAGATCGGGCACCGCATCGAGCAGCATGCGGGTGTAGGGATGACGCGGCTGGCGGAAGAGCGTCCTGGAATCGGAGACCTCCGCAAGCCTGCCCAGATAGAGAACGCCGATCCGGTTGGCCATGTGGCGCACGACCGACAGGTCGTGGCTGATGAAGAGGTAGGTCAGCCCGAATTCCTTCTGCAGATCCTTCATCAGATTGAGGATCTGTGCCTGCACCGAGACGTCGAGCGCGGAGGTCGGCTCGTCGCAGACGATGAAATCCGGGTTGGACGCGAGCGCGCGCGCGATCGCGATGCGCTGGCGCTGGCCGCCGGAGAACTGGTGCGGGAACTTGACGCCGTCCTGCGGGGAAAGCCCCACCAGCGTCAGCAACTCGCCCACCCGCTGGCGGCGGGCGGCGGCGTTCATGCCCTTCTCGAAGACGACCAGCGGCTCGGCGATGACGTCGTTGACCCGCCAGCGCGCGTTGAGGCTGGCGAAGGGGTCCTGGAAGATCATCTGGAAGCGGCTGCGCAGGCGTCGCGCCTCGGCTCCCTTCAGCCCTTTCGTCAGCGACCGGCCGTCGAACAGGATCTCGCCCTCGCTGGGTTCGATCAGGCCGACGATCAGCTTGGCGATGGTGGACTTGCCCGAACCGGACTCGCCGACCAGCGCGAATGTCTCGCCCTTGTTGATGGTGAAGGAGACGTCGTCCACGGCCCGCAGGAACATCTTGTCGCTGCGTTCCAGCACCCGGTTGAGCCAGGGCTTGGAGACGTCGAAGGTGCGCGAGAGGTTCTTGACCTCGAGCAGCGGCGAACTCATGCGGCCACCTCGTCGCGGTCATAGAGCCAGCAGGCCACGTCGCGCGTGCCGCTCGGGATGGGGTCGGGACGTTCGACATAGCAGCGGTCGAAGACCTTGGGGCAGCGCGGGTTGAACGGGCAGCCCGGCGGAATGGCCGACAGCCGCGGCATCGAGCCCGGGATCTGCACCAGCCGCTCGAGTTCGCTGGTGAGCGAGGGGATCGAGCCCATCAGCCCCTGCGTATAGGGATGCTTGGCGTCGCGGATGACATCCTTGACCGGGCCGATTTCGGCAATGCGCCCGGCATACATGACGACGACGCGATCGGCCGTCTCCGCGATCACGCCCATGTCGTGGGTGATCAGCATGATGGCGGCGTTGTTTTCCGCGCACAGCTTCTTCATCACGTCGATGATCTGCGCCTGGACGGAGACGTCGAGGGCGGTGGTCGGCTCGTCGGCGATGACGAGATCCGGCCCCGCCGCGAGCGCCAGGGCGATGACGACGCGCTGCCGCATGCCGCCCGAAAACTGGTGCGGGTAATCGTCGATGCGCCGGCTGGCCGCCGGGATGCCGACATCGTCGAGCAGCGAGATGGCACGTTTGCGGGCCTCTGCTTCCGACAGCGGCAGATGCGCCCTGATCGTCTCGATCAGCTGATCGGAGATGCGGTAGAGCGGGTTGAGCGAGGTCAGCGGATCCTGGAAGATCATGCCGACCTTGCGGCCGCGCACCTTGCGCATCTCGGGCGGCGAGAGATTGTCGATGCGCTTGCCGTGGAGCAGGATCTCGCCCTTGGCGATGCGGCCGGGCGGTTCGATCAGCCCGATGATGGCCGAGCCCGTGATCGACTTGCCGGCACCGGATTCGCCCACCATGCCCAGCACTTCGCCGGGCGCGATGTCGAAGGAGATGTCGTCCAGCGCCGTCAGGGTCCCGTGCCGTGTCGGGAACTCGACGGTCAGGCCGCGAACGGAAAGAAGCGGTTCGCTCATGCCTACCTCAATCTCGGGTTCAATGCGTCGCGCAGCCAGTCGCCCAGAAGGTTGACCGAGAGAGCCAGCGCGAGAAGTGCGATGGATGGGAAGGCGAGAATCCACCACTCGCCGGAGAACAGGAAGCCCTGGCCGATGCGGATCAGCGTGCCGAGGCTCGGCTGGGTGGGCGGCACGCCCACGCCGAGGAAGGACAGCGTGGCTTCGGCGATGATGGCGAGCGCCAGACCGATGGTGGCGATGACCAGCACGGGGCCCATCACGTTGGGCAGGATATGGCGCATCAGGATGCTGGCGGGATGGCGCCCGATCACGCGCGCGGCCTGGACGTATTCCTTGCCCTTTTCCACCATGGTGGCGCCGCGCACGACGCGCGCATATTGCACCCAGTCGGACAGGCCGATGGCCACGATCAGGACCCAGATCGCCATTGTCTCGCGATAGGCGGGCGGGATGAAGCCGCGCGCGATGCCGAAGATCAGGAGCGCAAGGAGGATCGAGGGGAAGGTCAGCTGCACGTCGGCGACGCGCATCAAAAGGCTGTCGACCCAGCCGCCGCGATAGCCGGCGATGAGGCCGAGCGTGATGCCCAGCACCATGGCGAAGATGACCGCCGCAAACCCGACGAACAGCGAGATGCGCGCGCCGTAGAGGATCGTGGAGAAGATGTCGCGGCCCTGGTTGTCCGTGCCCAGCCAGTAGACATTGCCGGTAAAGGCGTTCGGCTCCATGGGCGGGGTGAAGCCGTCCATGAGGTTCAGCGAACCCGGATCGAAGGGATTGTAGGGGGCGATCCAGGGCGCCAGGACGGCGGCCAGGATGATGATCGTCGCCACCACGCCCGAGATGAGCGCCATCGGCGACGTGCGGAAGGAATAGGCGATGTCGCTGTCCCAGGCCCGGCGCCATGCGCTCGGCGGCGCCGGCACGGCTATCGGGTCCTGGGATGCGGGATCACGCGCGGCATTGTCTGACATGTCGGCGCCTCGCTAGTGTTTGGCTCCGCCGCTTTCCACGCGCAGGCGCGGATCGACGGCGTAATAGAGCAGATCTACGATGAGGTTGATGACCACGAAGACGAGCGCGATCAGCATCAGATAGGCCGCCATCACCGGCACGTCGACGAAACGGACCGAGTTGATGAACAGCGCGCCGACGCCCGGCCACTGGAAGACGGTCTCGGTGATGATCGAGAAGGCGATGATCGAGCCGAACTGGAGACCGGTGATGGTGATGACCGGCACCAGCGTGTTCTTCAGTGCATGGCCGAAATGCACGGCCCTGTTGCTGAGACCGCGTGCGCGCGCGAACTTGATGTAGTCGGTGCGCAGCACTTCCAGCATCTCCGCGCGCACGAGCCGCATGATGAGGGTCAGCTGGTAGAGACCCAGCGTGATCGCCGGCAGGATCAGCGAGACACGCCCCGAGGGCGTGAGCAGGCCGGTTCTCCACCAGCCGATATCGACGGTGTCGCCGCGGCCGAATGACGGCAGGACCTGGAACTCCACCGCGAAGACCCAGATGAGGAGCACGCCGATGAGGAAGGTGGGCAGCGACACGCCGATGAGCGATGTGGTCATGATGGCATTGGCCAGCCAGCCGCGCCGGTTGAGCGCCGTATAGACGCCGAACGACACGCCGATGACGAAGGCGAAGAAGCCGGAGATCAGCGCCAGTTCGAGCGTGGCGGGCAGGCGCGACAGGATCAGTTCCATGACCGGCTGCTGAAGCCGGTAGGAGATGCCGAAATCGCCCTGCAGGACCCTGCCCATGTAGGAGAAGAACTGCACCGGGAAGGGTTGGTTGAGGCCCAGCGCATCGCGCATCGCCTCGCGCTCGGCAAGCGTGGTTTCCTGTCCGACCATGGAGGAGATCGGGTCGCCGACAAAACGGAACAGCGAGAAGGCCACCAGCGCCACGACGAGCATGACGATGAGCGATTGCAGGAGCCGCCTGATAGTATAGGCAAGCATGGAGTTTTCACCTCTACGGCGCGTTTCAGGGTGCCCTGCGAAATAGGGAACGCTGCGACACGCGGGCCGCGACGGGATGCGATTCAGGGCCCCGACGCCGTGCGCCCGAGCCTTTAATCCGTCTTTCCGATAACGCCCTTAAACGGACACGCGCCCGCCGCGCAAGATGCACGGCGGGCGACGCAACGTCCGATGTCTTAGTCGAAAGTGACCGTGGTCATCCGCGGCTGGTTTTCCGGATGCACTTCGAGATTGATCCCGTCACGCATCGCATAGGCCAGCACCTGGTTGTGGATGTTGAGGAAGATGCGATCTTCCATCACTTCCTCCCAGATTTCCGCGATCAGCGCATCGCGGGCTTCCAGGTCGGTCATGGTCGCCAGCTGCTCGATCTTGCCGTCCAGTTCCTCGTTCGAGTAGCGCGTGCCGTTGAAGGCGCCGTAGCTGCCCTCGCGGGTGTGGACCAGGAAGTCGAACACATACTGGCTGTCGAAGGTCGGAACGCCCCAGCCCAGCAGGTAGAAGTCGGTCTCCCAGTTCTCGATCAGCGGGAAGTGGAGCGACCGCGACTGCGACACCAGGTTCACGTTCATGTTGATGCGGCCGAGCATGCCGACCAGCGCCTGGCAGATCGCCTCGTCATTAAGGTAGCGATCGTTCGGGCAGTGCAGGTCGACGGAGAAGCCGTCCTCGTAGCCGGCCTCGTTCATCAGCTCGATGGCGCGCTCGATGTCCGGCGCGTCATAGGCGTGCATCTCCTCGGTCCAGCCGTTCACGAAGGGCGGCAGCGGAGCGGCCGACGGATCGGACTCGCCGCGCATCACCACCTGGCGAATGGCGTCACGGTCGACGGCAAGCGCCATGGCCTCGCGGACCTCCGGCTTGGCGAACGGATTGTCGTCCACATTGGCCGAGGCGAGCGTCTCCGACGTCATGTCGTAGGAGAAGAAGATGTTGCGGTTTTCCGGTCCACGCACGACGCTGATGCCGTCCGTGCCTTCCAGGCGCGCGATGTCCTGGACGGGCACGTCCTGCACGATGTCGACCTCGCCCGACAGAAGGGCAGCGACGCGGGTCGCGGCTTCGGCGATCGGCGTGTAGATGATCTCGGTCACGGCCGGAGCTTCATCCCAGTGGCCCTCGAAGGCTTCCAGAACGGTCCGCACCTCGGGGTCGCGGGAGACGAGCCTGTAGGGGCCGGTGCCGTTGGTGTTGCGGACCGAATAGCTCTCTTCGCCGGCGGCGAAATTGGGGGCCGTGGTGGTGTCGTTCTCCTCGGCCCACTCCTTGCTCATGATGAAGGTGTTGGTGAGGTTCTGGACGTAGAGCGGCGCCGGGCCCGAGAGCTTGACGTGGACGGTGTAGTCGTCGACGGCGGTGACTTCCTCGACGGCGGCGTGGAGCGCGGCCATGCCGGACGGCGGGGTGCGGGCGCGATCGAGCGAGAACACCACGTCCTCGGCCGTCAGCTCCTGGCCGTCATGGAAGGTGACGCCTTCGCGGATCTTGAATTCCCAGACGGTGTCGTCGTCCTCGGTGATGCCCCACTCGGTGGCAAGCCGCGGCGTCAGCGAACCGTCGACGGCGCGGCCGACGAGCGTCTCGTAGATGTGGTGGTTCAGCGTGTGGGTCGGACCCTCGTTCTGCGAATGCGGATCGAGCGTCAGCGCATCGCCGACGCGCGCCCAGCGCAGCGTCTCGGCTTCTGCGGAGGCCGGCAGCGCGCCGGCTGCGAGCGCCAGTACGCTCGCGGTGATCAGGAATTTACGCATGATGACTCCCATAAGTCTTTTTTGTTCCGGTTTCCCCGTGGCAGGCGTTGGCCGCCCCGATTGGCGCGTACCATAGAAGAGCGTTCGTCAGTTGGAAAGGTGCTGAAAAGCGCTTTCTCCACTTGCCTTAATGACCTTGCGGAACACTCCGGAAGCCTCACTTCGAGGGCTTCGATACTGTGGCGATAAGCAAGTATTTTCAATGCGTTGTTCTAGGCGCTCATTACCAAATGGTAATCGGCGAATTCATCCGGCGTTCATGTCGCGGACGACAGTGTCGTGGGTGGGACGACATCGATACGAAAGAAAAAGGAAAGACAAATGAAGCGACCAATCGCTCTCTTCTGCGCCGCCGCCGTCACCGTGACGACGCTCGGTGCCTCCGCCACGGGCGCTGCGGCCACCGCGCTGGCCATGCCGCTTGGACAGGCAGCCGAAGCCCAGTTCCAGGAGGCCCAGTATCGCAACAACCAGCGTCCACGCGCCCAGCAGCGCGCGCCCCAGCGCACCCAACAGCGCAGCAACCAGCGCCGCGGCTTCTACCGCCAGGGCAATCAGGGCTATTACAACGGCCATCGCGGCTACACCCAGCGCCGTGCCGGCTATCGCCAGTACAATGGCTACTGGTTCCCGCCGGCGGCCTTCGTCATGGGTGCGATCATAGGCGGCGCGGTGGCCAACCAGCCGCAGACCGTGCGTCCCGGCCGGCTCAGCCAGGCGCATGTGAGCTGGTGCCAGAGCCGCTACATCTCCTACCGGCTGTCGGACAACACCTTCCAGCCCTACAGCGGTTCGCGCCGCGCCTGCCTGTCGCCCTATGGCTGATCCGGCAAGCGATGAAGGAAAGCAGGGGGCGGCTTCGTGCCGCCCCTTTTTTGCTGGCGATCAGGCCTGCCGGGCGGCCGCTGCCTGCCGGTCGAGTTCCGTGCGAAGGGGTGTGTCGAGCCTGAGCGCGTCGCCCAGCCGCTCGAGATAGCGCTGCTCCTCGGGCGTGTCCGGGTCGATGGCAAGGCTCGACGCCAGATAGATCTCGGCCGCCTGCTTGTCGTCGGTGGCCAGTCGGGCCACCGCCACCGGGTCGCTCGGCCTTGTCATCTGGTCGAACAGGAACGCCTTCTCGTCGGCGGCGAGCGCCGAGGCTTCGATCTGCTGCTGCAGCATGGCCCGCTCGGCGGCGTCGATATGGCCATCGGCACTGGCCGCCGCGATCATCGCCTTGAGCAGCGTCAGCCTGAAATCCGAGCCCTCGCCGTCGCGCAGCGTGGCCGGATCGAAGCCGCTGTCGGCCGGCGGCAGGGCAGGGGGCGTATGCGGATTGGCCACGGGCGCCTCCCCGCGCGAGTTCTGCCAGGCGCGGTACGCGAGCGCGGCCACGGCCGCCAGCCCGCCATAGGTGACGGCCTTGCCGGCCACCTTGCGGGCCTTCCTGTTGCCGAGCAGGAGGCCGATCACGCCGCCCGCCGCTACCCCGCCCAGGCCGCCCGGGATGCCGCCCAGCCCGAGACCACGGGCCAGATCGCTTGCGCCAAGACCGGCCAGCGGATTGTTTGCGCCGCCGGGGGTGGCGCCGTCATCTTGAGGTGCAGCGTTGCCTGCGCCGAAAAATCCTTCGAGCAGCCTGTTCATGTCCATGGGAGTGCAGAGCCTTTGTGCCGGATGGGTCGATGGCTCTAGGTAGGTTGCCGTTTGCCGGGCGCAAGAAGGCGCTTGCGGGCATTCGGCATGGGGATGATCCGGCTGCTCGAAAGACTAGACGTCGTCCTCGGCGACGATCCCGCCTTCGCCTTCCAGCGTCGCCAGCCGCCGGCTTTCCGAGCGTGAGAATTTCAGCCGCACTCCTTCGCCCCCGCCATTGTCGGGGATGAAGCGGATGCCGCTGTTCTCGAGCGCGGTGCACATGGCGGCCACGGCCTCGGCGGGCCCGGCCGGCTGGACCCGGCTGTCCTCGACCGCCTGGATCGTCCGGTCGTCGAGACCGGTGAGTCTCGCCAGCCGCTCGACGCTCATGCGCAGCAGCACACGGGCGGCGGCGAACTGCCGGCCTGAGATGTCGTTGGGATCGGCCATGGCCTCTTTCTCCTGAGATGAAGCGGAAGGATACCACGTCGCGCCGACGGAACGTCAATCCAAGGTGGCGCTCTTTGCGCCGCTGAATTCGGCGGGGACGCCAGCGCCTCGCGGCAAGCGCCTGGCCCGCTGCCCTGGCTCAGAACCAGGCCAGCGGATCCGGCCCGATGAGGCGCTGGTGCCCGTCGAGCAGGAACCACAGATAGACCAGTGCGGCCATCGCCACTGGCCAGACCTTGATCTCCGCCAGACGGCCGGCATTGCGCATGAGGCCGGCAAAGGGAATGAGCGGGGCCTCTGCGGCCAGCGCCTTCCAGCGTTCCTTGCCCAGTCTTTTTTGCGCCCTTCGATCGAGAGCGAACATGCCGGACAGCGACAGCAGGCCCATCCCCCCGAACAGGATCAGTGCCACGACATGGCCGGTCGGCGGGATGTGCGCCACCGACCAGATCAAGAAGCCCCACAAAACCGGATGCCGCGTCACACTCGCCACAGGGCCCGGTCCGGTCGAGGGGTTCGGACTGCGTATCGAGACCGAGAGCGAACTGGCTTCGGCCAGGCCGGCGATCAGCAGCCAGAAGGCGACCGGCATGGCGATCAGCGGGATCGCCGCTTGCCACGGCTCCGCATACCAAAGCGCGATGCGGGGGGCGCGGCTGGCGGCCGAGATGAGCCAGGCAAGCAGCACGAGCGAAAGAGCGGAATAGAGGATCAGATAGGCGCGCCTGCCCAGCAGCACGACCAGCCTGCCGCGGACGGCAGGCAGTGGCGGGACGGCATGGGCAAGAAGGAAGGCGCCCAGCGCCAGCAGGAATTGCGTCATCGGTGCAGCCTTGGGTCCGGATTCTGGATGTCTGGATGCGTAAAGGAAGCGATCGGCCCCCAGTTTGTGCAATGACAAAGAAGGAGGAGGTGCACGCGACTAGCTTGTCCCCATAACAACGCGGTCGAAAGGACAAGACCAATGAACATCCGCCAACTTCTCCTCAGCACTGCCGCGGCCGGTGCGCTGGCCATCGGCGGCGCATTTGCCACGGCACCGGCATTCGCTGCCGAGCTGGGCACGCACGAGGCGCCGGTCAACGTCATTCGTTCGGCGATCGACCTGCCGGCCGCGATCGGTGACCGCGGTCCCGAGACCGTCCGCATCAATCTGGAGACGGTCGAAGTCATCGGCGAATTGTCGAACGGCACGACCTACGATTACTGGACCTTCAACCACAAGGTTCCTGGACCCTTCGTGCGGGTACGTGTCGGCGATACGGTCGAGGTTCTCATGAAGAACCATGAGGATTCCATCGCCATGCACAATGTCGATTTCCATGCCGTGACGGGTCTTCATGGCGGCGGGCACGCCACGATGGCGGCCCCGGGCGAGACCAAGGGCTTTACCTTCAAGGCACTCAATGCCGGCCTCTATGTCTATCATTGCGCGGTCGGGCCAGCGGCCCAGCACATCGCCAATGGCATGTATGGGCTGATCCTGGTGGAGCCCGAGGGCGGCCTGCCGCCTGTGGATCATGAGTTCTACGTGATGCAGGGCGAGCTCTACACCTACGAGGCCTATGGTAGCCGCGGTCATCTCACCGAGGACTACGACAAGCTCATGAACGAGACGCCGGAATACTACGTCTTCAACGGCGCGGACATGGCTCTGACGGGCGACAATGCCCTTCATGCCGAGGTGGGCGAGACGATCCGCATCTATTTCGGTGTCGGCGGGCCCAACAAGACCTCGAGCTTCCACGTGATCGGGGAGATCTTCGACAAGGTCTACAATCTGGGTTCACTGACCAGCGCGCCGCTCCAGGATGTGCAGACCATCTCGGTACCCCCAGGCGGGGCGGTGGCAGTCGACATGAAACTCGAGGTGCCGGGAGAATATCTGGTCGTCGACCACGCCCTTTCCCGCGCAGCCCGCGGACTGGTCGGCAAGCTGATCGTCACCGGGCCCGAGCAGCCCGATCTGTTCCGCGAGAGCGTGGACGGCGAAGAGCTGAGCTACCTCGCCGACTAGGGCCAGTCCCAGCCGACGGGCCGCCGGGAAACCGGCGGCCCGTTTCGTGTCAAGCAGAGGATTCCACAATGCCCACGCCACGCCCCTGCCTCGAGCGACCGGAAGCCTCCTTCGACAAGACTTCCGACAGATCCGTGCCGCGCAGCCGGATCCGCCAGGGTGATCGGACACGGGACGGGCGCGGGCGCATACGTGGAGGACCGGCAATTCTGAATTACGGTTTCAGGCCGTTTTTCCTGTTGGGTTCGCTGCACGCAGCGCTTCTCATTCCGCTCTGGCTGCTCATACTGATCGCCGATCTCCGGCCGGTCGGACCGTTCGATGCGATGCAGTGGCACGCGCATGAGATGGTCTTCGGCTATCTGGCCGCCATCGTCGCCGGTTTTGTGCTGACCGCCGTGCCCAACTGGACCGGCCGGCTGCCGTTGAGCGGCGCGCCGCTCGCTGGGCTCGTCGGACTGTGGCTCGCCGGCCGCCTTGCCACCGGGTTTATGGCGCCGCCGGTTGCTGCGGCGATCATCGACGTGGCCTTTCTCACCCTCCTGGCCGCCTCGGTCTGGCGCGAGATCGTCGTGGGCCGCAACTGGCGCAATACGCCGGTGGCGCTGATGCTGTCGCTGCTCGCCTGCGCCAATCTTCTGCACCATCTCGAAGCGGCCGGATGGGGCGAGCCAGGTTTTGCCATCCGGCTGGCTCTCGGCGCCATCGTCGTTCTGATGGCCCTCATCGGCGGGCGCATCGTGCCGAGCTTCACCCGCAACTGGCTGGCCCGCCAGGCCGGGCAACCAATGCCGGCCAGTTTCGGGCGGGTCGACAAGCTGGCACTGGTCGTCACCATCCTTGCGGCAGTCGGCTGGCTGTTCTGGCCCCATAACGCGGTCACGGCCGGCCTGCTCATCGGGGGCGGCGCGCTCCTGTGCGTTCGGCTGTCGCGATGGCGCACACTTGCCACCTTGCGTGAGCCGATCGTCGCCATCCTGCATCTGGGCTATGGCTGGCTTGCGCTGTCGCTGATGCTGATGGGCGCCGCCATTGCCTGGCCTGACGCGATCGCTCCCAGTGCCGCGCTGCACGCGCTGACGGCGGGGGCGGTCGGAACGATGACGCTGGCCGTCATGACGCGCGCCAGTCTCGGTCACACGGGACGTCAGATCAGTGCCGACGGATGGACGGTGCTCATCTATTCCTGCGTCACGGCAGGGGCACTTCTGCGCCTCGGCGCCGGTTTCGTGCCGGACTTCCATCTTCCCCTGCTTGCCGCCGGTGGGCTGGTCTGGAGCCTCGCCTTCCTCCTCTTCGCGACGCGCTACGGCCCCATGCTGGCGCGACCGAAACTGTGATCATGGCGGGAGACTTCGATGAACACGAAGTGGACATACGACCCGGATATGCCAATCGACATGGTGATGCGCCGCTGGCCTGCCACGCTGGAGGTCATGATGCGGCATCGGATGCTGTGCGTTGGCTGCCCGATCGGTGGGTTTCACACAGTGCCGGAAGCATGCCAGGAGCACGGGCTCGATGAGGAGACACTTGTCGAGGAACTCGCGACAGCAATTGAATCGACGTGGCGATGAACAGCCCGAGCGACATCCAGGACAAGACAGGCAAAGTGATCGAGGAAGACGACATCGCGCGTCTCGTGCGCAGCTTCTACGGACGGGCACGCCAAGACGCGCTTCTCGGGCCCATTTTCGCGGCCCATGTCGAGAACTGGGAGCACCATCTGCTTCGTATCCAGGATTTCTGGTCGTCCGTCATCCATCGCACGGGTCGTTACCAGGGCCGGCCGGTACCGGCCCATGTGCCGCTCGGCATCGACGCCACGCATTTCGACCGCTGGCTGGAACTGTTCGAGGAAACGGCAGGCGACGTCCTGAGCCCCGATGCCGCCGCGATCTTCGTCGAAAGGTCGCGCATGATCGCGGGCAGCCTCGAACTGGCGGTGGCAAGCCATGACGGCGTGATCGTCCCGCCCGGCGGCCGCTACCGAAGGCGGGAGCCGAACGGAACATGATGAGGTTCGTCTGGCAGGGGATCGGCTGGATCAGCCTGATGATGGGGGCGCTCGGCGTCATCCTGCCGCTGCTGCCAACCACGCCGTTCCTGCTGCTGTCGGCCTGGTGTTTCGCGCGAAGCTCGAAGCGGTTCCACGACTGGCTGGTTCACCACCCCCGCCTCGGTCCGCCCATCGAAGCATGGCGGCGACAGGGCGCCATCTCCCGCAAGGCCAAGTGCCTCGCCATGGTCTCGATCGCTGCCAGCCTTGCAATTGCGATTGTGGCCGGGGTGCCTGCCTGGGTACTGGCGTTTCAGATTGCCTGCCTGACCGCCGTCAGTGTCTTCATTCTGTCGCGGCCGGAGCCGGGCTAGCGCTTTCGCCGATGCTCGGCGATCAGCATCAGGCGGTGCGGATCGGAAACCGTCACCTTTTGCCTGCCGCCGACCACAATGCCCTCATCCTCCCATGCGCTCATGAGACGGCTGACGGTGTGCAGCGTGGTTCCCGTCATCTCGGCGATATCCTGGCGGGTAATGGGGAAGTCGATCTCGATTCCCTCCGGTGTCTTGCGACCGGCCTGCTTGATGAGGCGCAGGATGGTATGGGCCACCCGTTGCTCGACCTGTTCCGTGGACATCTCGACGACGCGTTGCTGGGTCTCCTGCAGGCGCCTTCCCACGGTGGCGTATGTGTTCGAGGTGAGGGAGGGATAGCTCGAGGCGAAGTCGCTCCACAGCCGCGTGGGCCAGGCGAGTGCCACGCAGTCAACCGCGGCGATCGCGCTGGCGGGATAGGTGGTTCGACCGATGGCCGGTGCGATGCCGAAAAGCTCGCCCTCGTTGATATAGCGCGCGATCACCTGCTCCCCGTCCGGCGTCGTCTTCACGACGCGAATATGGCCTGCCAGCAGCACGAAGAAGGAATGTGCCTCTTCCTCCTGCGCGAAGATCACCGCGTCCTTGGGATGTCGCGAGGAGCGGGCTTTGGCCAGGATGTCTTCCTGCTCGGCCGGCGTCATCTCCGCGAAGAGGGCAAGGCCCGAAATCAGTGATCTGTCCAACGGCAAGGAGCGGCTCCTACAAGCGGAGAGTGATTTCCATCCTGTTCTACCCGCTATTTGCGCAACGGCAAATTGCCGCTGGCCGTCGCGGCCGCGCGTGCTTGCGACCAGGCAATTCCCGCTGCCGTCCTGTCGGGCCATGAGGTCCAGGTCGCGCGGGTCGCGCCAACCTGACAATGCGCACGGCCTACCGCCGCTTCAGCCGCCAGTCAGCGGGCTGTTTGCATAGCCGGCCCTCGCGATGGCGCCGGACACGTCATCGCGTGTCCGCGCCGTTTCGATGTCGACAATGCGGGAACCGAGATCCACCACAACTCTGGCGTCGCGATCCACGTCCTTCACCGCCTCGCGGATTGTTTTCTCGCAGTGACCGCAACTCATTTCTGGAACGCTCAGTCTGATCATTTCAACATCCTTTCGTTGGAGATAGGTGGCGCCGATACCGTGCTTCCATGGACGAACCGAACGGTGCGCAGCCAGGTATGCGCCACCGCAAGCACGAGGCTGAAGGTGACGAGCATGGGCAGCATTAAGAGCGCGGGCAGCAACCCGCGACCCAATCCCAGACCGAAAAGCCCATGACCGACGACGGGGAAGAAGACCACCGCCATCACCAGCCAGGCGAGCGTGGCAAAGACGGCCGCTTTCGCCAGTGGGCCATGGGCGGGCAGGACGTCGTGCACGCGGCCGTAGATGAAACCCCATAGCAACGCGCCGGTGACGGAAGGCAGCGCCCAGCCGAACGTCCCCGGCGCCAGGCCGCCGAGCAGCGCCTGGAGATCCTGATAGGGCTGGAACTCGGGCAGGATGCCAAGCCTGTCCTTCGCGCTCATCAGTGCGAAATGAATCGCCAACCCGGCGAAACCTGCCAGGACGGAAATGGCCACGTGACGCAGGATGGTACGGCCGAGGCTCATCGGATCACTTAGCCAGGTATTTGATGAGCGCGGCGATCGCGAGCAAGATCAGAACGCCGATCGGCAACATCCAGATCCAGCCACCCATCATCCAGCCATCCCACATCATCGCTTTGCTCCTTTGCCCGTGGATAGGGCTTCCAGTTGCGGGAAGGTCAAGCGGCCTTGACCCGGTCGCGGCGACAGTGGCGGGTGCGGGTGCTGTCGGGACAATGGAGAAAGTGCCCAGGCTGCGGGCAAACGCGGGGAGGCACGCGAAGGCCGGAGATCACTGGATCGCCGATGGCGCAGGTCGATGACACCTTTCCCTTGACCTTCCAGTTGCTGGAAGACCTAGCTGTGGGGTCTCGCGTCAACCTCGCGGAGAGCGACTGGAGGCAGGACGATGGCCCACCGACACGCACACCATTCGCACGATCGGCACGGTGGGGATGGCGGGACCCCTGGTCCGGCTCATGGCGGCCACGACAAGCATGCCGGCCACAGCGTCGAGATGTTCCGCGACCGCTTCTGGGTCTCGCTGGTTCTCGCCATCCCGGTCCTGATATGGGAGCCCATGCTGCAGGACTGGTTCGGCTATACCGCGCCGGTATTCACCGGTTCGGTCTACGTCCCGGCAATCTTCGGCATCGCAGTCTTCCTCTATGGCGGGCGGGTATTTATCCGCGGTGCCCTGGAGGAGTTGCGGGCCCGCCTGCCGGGCATGATGACCCTGATCTCGCTGGCGATCACCGTCGCATTTCTCTACAGCCTCGCCGTGCTCGTGGGCTTCGAAGGTCACGCGCTGTGGTGGGAGCTCGCCACCCTGGTGACCATCATGCTGCTCGGCCATTGGATCGAAATGCGCTCGATCTTCCAGGCACAGGGCGCGCTCAAGGAACTGGCCCGCCTCCTCCCCGATACCGCGCTGCGGCTTATCGACGGCGATCGCACCGAAGAGGTCACCATCGACCGACTGCGAGCCGGCGACCTGCTCCTGATCCGGCCGGGGGCTGGCATCCCTTCCGACGGCGTTGTCGAAAGCGGCAGAAGCTCCGTCAACGAGGCGATGATCACCGGGGAATCGGTGCCCGTCGACAAGCACGACGGCGACAAGGTCATTGCCGGCACGGTGAACGGTCAGGGGTCGTTGCGCGTGGAAGTGACCCAAACCGGCGAAGGCACAGCGCTCGCCGGCATCATGCGGCTGGTCGCGCAGGCGCAGACATCGCGATCGCGCGCGCAGGCGCTGGCCGACCGCGCGGCCTTCTTCCTGACGGTCGTGGCGCTTGCCGCCGGCGTCGTGACGTTCGCAGCCTGGCTCGCCGTCGGCGCGACGCTGGACTTCACCATCACCCGCGTCGTCACGGTGCTCGTCATCGCCTGTCCCCATGCGCTGGGTCTCGCCATTCCGCTCGTGGTGGCGATCTCCACGACGCTCGGCGCGCGCAATGGCCTGCTGGTTCGCGACCGGCGGGGCCTGGAAGAGGCGCGCGAATTGAACGTCGTCGTCTTCGACAAGACCGGGACGCTGACGCTCGGCGAGCACCGGGTGGTGGAGATGGCGACGGCGCCGGGCGTAGACGCCGATGGAGCACTGCGGCTAGCTGCCGCCATCGAGCGGGATTCCGAACACCCCATTGCCCGGGCGCTGCTCAAGAGCGCCGAGGAAAAGGAGATCGCCCTCCCGCATGCGAAGGGATTCGCGGCTGTTGCCGGACAGGGGGTGGTGGCCGAAGTCGAGGGACGCACGCTCAAGGTCGGCGGACCGGCCCTGCTGGGCCAGCTCGGCCTCGAGCCTGACGCCGAAATCGCCGCTGCCGCGACGCGTTATGGCGAAGCCGGACAGGCGGCGATCTATCTGGTCGAGAATGACCGGGTGCTGGCGGTCTTCGCCGTCGCCGACAAGATCCGTCCCGAATCCTTCGAGGCGGTCCGGCGGTTGCACGAGGCCGGCATCGAGGTCGCGATGTTGACAGGCGACTCGCAGGCCGTCGCCGACACGGTTGCGCGCGAACTCGGCATCGACACCGTGTTCGCCCAGGTGCTGCCGCAGGACAAGGCGCGCAAGATCGAGGAGCTGCAGGCCCAGGGCAAGAAGGTCGCCATGGTCGGCGACGGCGTCAACGACGCCCCGGCGCTGGTGACGGCCGACATAGGCATTGCCATCGGCGCAGGCACGGACGTGGCCGTCGAGGCGGGCGACGTCGTGCTGGTGCGCTCCGATCCCCGCGACGTGCCGCGCATCGTGGCGCTCAGCCGCGCCAGCTACCGGAAGATGGTCCAGAACCTGTGGCTGGCGGCGGGATACAACATCGTCGCCATTCCGCTGGCGGCCGGCGTGCTCGCCTGGGCGGGCATCATCCTCGCACCGGCGGTCGGCGCCATATTGATGTCGGCAAGCACCATTATCGTGGCCCTCAACGCCCAGCTTCTCCGACGGGCGAAACTGTAGGTCCTTGCGAATGCCTCGCTCGAAACATCTGGCCAAGATCCGCGATGTGCTGACCAGCCTGCTGCTGGTGCTTGCGGTCTCCCTGGCGTGGCCTTCCATGGCCGCTCCCCACGACCGGCACGCGGAGTCGGGCAACCATCATCCGGCCTCGGCCGATGCGCATGGCGCGCCACATCATCACCGGAATGTCGACCAGACGCCGGTCTGTTCCGCCGAGCTGGGCTGCTGTGCGATGACGCACTGTCATCCGGGCGTCGCGCAGGCGCTGTTGAGGATGTCTCTTGCGGATCTTCATCCGAAGCACGAACCGTCCTCTCCCGCCCAGGAAGCAGGTGTCGATCCGCCGATCCTCGTGCCGCCGCCGCGTGCGCTCCTTGTCTGAAGCGACCAGAAACCGATTCAAGCATTCAAGGAGTATCCCGATGAAGATGATCAAACACGCCCTTGCCGCCTCTATCCTGGCGGCCTCGCTTTCCGTTCCCGCCCTTGCCCAGGACGCGGCCGAGTTCCGCCTGCCGGACCAATGCGCCGTCGATGGCGGCATGGGACATATGGGCCATGGCGGCATGCACGGCGGCGGCATGGGAATGGGCATGATGTCCATGAACATGGACCTGGACGGCATGACCGACTTCCAGCGCGAGAACATGGAGAAGATGATGGGCACCATGCCCGCCATGATGGAAGGCATGATGCATGACGATCCGGACGTCGCCTTCGCCTGCGCCATGATCGCCCATCACCAGGGCGCCATCGACATGGCCCGCATCCAGCTGGAGCATGGCGAGGACGAGTGGATCCGCGGCCTTGCCGAGGAAATCATCGAAGCCCAGGTTCAGGAAATCGATGAAATGACCCAGTGGCTGGCCGATAACGCCAAGTAGAATGAAACGGCCCGCGCGGCAGCGATGTCGCGCGGGCTGTGCCAGGACGCATGTGCCGCTTCCATCCGCGGCAGGGCGAGCCGTCGCGCGTCATTGGCAGAAACACCTGACAGTCTTCCTCGATTGCGGAAAATTCCGTCCCGACCTTCCCGGTTCGATGTGGCGAGCTGCGGGGCTGCCTGGCCGAACCGGAATGCGCCGCTCGCAGCCCATGCCGGCAGTCATTCCACCATGAGCATACCACTTGGCCTGGCCCAAGCACTCACCGCCATGAGCGGGATTTTCCCTGTCGGGCCGCCTCAATGAAAGGCGGAAGCGGCTGGCGCTACATGCGTGATGCGCGTCAGCCCTTGACGGTGAGTTCCTATCCAATATATGTGTATAATACGCTTAAATGCGGGGCGGCAGAATGCGTTGTGATGGGCCGAAGAGGGTTTCGATGTCTTTCGGTCATTCGACGACGTCACCAATCATCATTGCTCGCAGCAGAGGTCCATCACATGTCGCAACAGGCTTTCAATCTGCCGAACATCCTGACCTACGCCCGCATCCTGGCGGTCCCACTGATCGTCATGTGTTTCTTCATCGAAGAAGGCCTGCACTCGAGCGACCTCCGCCGGTGGTCGGCGCTCCTCGTCTTTGTCGCCGCCAGCGTAACCGATTATCTCGATGGCTATTTGGCGCGCATCTGGAAGCAGACATCGAACATCGGCATGTTGCTTGACCCCATTGCCGACAAGCTTCTGGTCGTCACCTGCCTGGTGTTGCTCGTCGCCGACGGGACGGTCGCCGGCTGGTCGCTTTGGGCCGGGATCCTCATCCTGTGCCGGGAGATACTGGTTTCCGGCCTGCGCGAGTATCTGGCCGGCCTCAAGGTCTCCGTTCCGGTCACGCAGCTGGCCAAGTGGAAGACCGCCATTCAGATGGTCGCTATCGCCTTCCTGCTGGTTGGACCGGCAGGCGACGCCCTCATGCCGACAGGCCTCACAATGACGGTCGGCACAACGCTGCTGTGGATCTCCCTCGGGGTGACGCTCTATACCGGCTACGACTACCTCCGTGCCGGGCTGAAGCACGTAATGGACGACAAACTCGCCGTGTGATCCGTGTTCGCGCGGACAGGAAAGTCTCGGGAAGAAGGCCGCGAGCCTCCGCTGGCGGTTCCCGACCCGGGCAGAGGCATCAGCGACGTGGCACGTGCAATCGCCAGTCTTTCGATTCTTGCCGTGGACTGTCTGGCAACGCACGGCTCAATACAGCACCGTCTGTTTCTTGAGCCGGCGCAACTGGTCCAGGCTGCGGCTTGCACCCACTGTGCGATAGATGTCGGATATCATGCCGATCTCGTCCCTGATGCCCACCAGTGTGCCGCGCTTTGCGGTCTTCAGCGGGCTGATGACTCCGGGCCAGCGCACACTTCCGATCTTCCCACCCGTGGCCAGCAGGAGATCGTTCAGGTAGACCTCGAAGCCAAATCGAGGCAGCTTCTCGATTTCCGCCAGCTTCTGCAGCACGAGATGTGCGGGGAAAGCCCGTTCGCCGGAGATATAATCGAAGCCGAGCAGCCTCCATGCCAGAAGGGCATTGCCCCTGAGGGAGATTGAAGCCACTGCTTCACGGGACATGACAGGCTCGAGCAGCCGGTCGATGTCGGTGCTCTTCAGACCGACAAGATCGGCATCCAGAAGGAGGACGTGGCTGGTTCGAACAAGTTCCAGCCCCCGTGCCACGGCGACTGCCTTGCCCATATTCCTGGCTAGAACAACGGTCCTGAGGCCGCGCGTTCGAGCGAGGTCCCCAGAACCATCGGTGGACGCGTCATCCACGACGAGCACTTCGCGGACAAGCGGATGCCGGGCTACAGCGTCCAGCACCCGGCCGATACGCGGCGCCTCGTTGTAGGCGGGAACGATACAGGTGAATACGGTCACGCCGTTTTATCCGTGCTCATGTCGCAGCAGGCTCGGAACAGATGGTCCAGTGCTCCGGCAAGGAGCACTGGACCACCTTGGACACTATTCGGGTCCGCCGGCCAGTGGAAAATCTTCATCATGCGGAGTGCAGGAGGTCCAAGCGTTCCGCGCGGGATCTATCGAGGCCAGTCGCCGATCATCTCGACGTAGTTTCGGCCACTCACGGCTTCGTTCCTGTAGGTGCCGGAGAAGGTTGCTGTAGCCTCCAGGCGCGCCATGTGCCCGCCGGGCAGAAACGATTCCTGGCTGGCCGGGCCGGTGATGTCGACCGCGAGATCGGCATCGACGGCGGGAATGCGCACGCGCCAGCTGGTGGGATATTTCTGGCCGGTCTGCTCGCTCGTCCAGAAATCGCCGGCGCCCCTGGCGAGAGGTTCGACGGCGACCACCTCATGGGAACCGTCCTCGCGCATGATGGTGGCCCAGGACTCCTCCGCCTTCGAGTCGAGCGCATTCCAGATGGCCACGACTTCGCCGTCCGGCATGATCAGGTTCATCCAGGTCCAGCGCAAGTCGGGTCGCGGCGTGATCGTGCCCCATTGGCGATCCAGCCAGGACCGGCCCTCGACCGCCAACGTTTCGCCTTCAAGGGTCAGCTTGCCCGTGGTCGCCATATTCGGCAGGGCAAACTCGTAGTTGGTTTCCCCGAGCAGGGGAAAGACCCCGGTACCGCCATATGCCAGCGCAGGCCCCTGCGCCTCGAGGGTAAACTCGATCGCGCCCCATGGCGCCTCGAAGCTGACGGACATCTTCTCGTCGTCACCGGTCCACCGCAGGCCCGGCGCCGTGATCTCGAACTCGGTCTTGTCCCACGAATACTCGTTCGGGGATATCTGCGTCATGTGGCTCTTGTAGAGCCCCTTCGTCTCATCGGTGACCGAAAATATGATCACCGGTCCGAAGACCCTTGGCATCGTCATGGTGTGAAGAAGCACGCCGATATTGCGCCCGTCGGCTTCCAAGGCGCTCGTGAAATAGATCGAGTCGAACCAGCCCCTTTCCGTGCCCGGGTCCTGGGCCAGGAGATCTTCGGCCGGGTTGATCATCGCTGGTGTCCCAGGAGCGGGCTGGGCGGCGACTGGAACGACAAGCAGGCCGAGCGCGAACAGCCCGCCAGCTGTGGCCCCGCGGAGTCTGGTCAAATGTGTCATGCGGCATCTCCTTATGGATTATTAGTGCATTATACACATAAATAGGGAGCGTGGCGGTTTCAAGGAGGACGCGTCCGAAAGAGCTGACGCGGTTGCGTCTCCGTCCAATGAGGTCCGGCCGGCATTTGCTTGGGGGGGGTGGCTGCAGAAGCGAAGTTCGGCAAACGAGCGGGTTCGCCGGCAAGGCTATCCAGCGATTCCCTGGCAGCGATTCGGCGGAAGTGGCTGGATCGGTCCGGGCAACCCAGCGCGGCGAGTGGTGAACCCCGATGCCTCCGGCCAAGGGCCCTTGATGTCTGTCCGGGGCAGAGCCTTCGCCCAGGCCTGTTCCGGTGCGGCTCCATTGCAACTGACGTGGAAACCTGACATTTCCTTTTTGATGGCCATAAAATGTGTATTATGCATGGATAATCGGGAGATCAGGCGATGTCAATGAGAAAGGTGCATAGTACGCATATCAAGAAATCGCTCCCCGAGCTTCATCGTGCGCTCGTCGACATCACCATCCTCATGAACAGCCCTGAGCGCGACACCCAACTGCTCGAAATGGCGGGGCTGAGACTTGAGCGGGCGCTGTTCCCGCTTCTTGTGGGAATTGAGCGCCGGGGACCGATCGGCGTCGTCGAATTGGCTGATGGAGTCGGGCGCGACTACACGACGGTCAGCCGTCAGGTCGCGCGACTGGAAGAGCTCGGACTTGTCGAGCGCCGCTCCGGCGCCAGCGACAAGCGGGTGCGCGAGGCGGTCATCACGCCGCACGGCAAACAAGCCACGGACGCACTCGATGCCGCGCGAGAGAAGATGGCCCTGACGCTGTTCCGGAACTGGAGCCGCGAAGACTTCGACGAGCTCATAAGGCTAATGAGAATGCTTGCCGATGGCATGAGCGCCAACCCAGCCTGAGCTTTAATTGACGTCAGACGAGGGACACGCGAGACAAGAGGCCCCCCACCAGTGAAGCCCAAGTTGCTCACGACACAAGGTTTTTTGCAACCTCGTGAAACAGTCTGAATCGTGCTGAAATGGGGGTGCTGGTGCCGCTTGTCAGACTCGAACTGACGACCTCCGCATTACGAATGCGATGCTCTACCAACTGAGCTAAAGCGGCGTCCCTGAGGGATGGCGCGCGTGATAGCCCTAATGGGGGGACAATTCAAGCGTTGTCGTCAAGGATGATGGCGCGTGCGTGCTGCGCTGGTCATGCAGCCACGGTCCCCCATGGACTCTTTTTGCGTTGGCGCTAATCTCCGTCGGGCTTGCCGGTGTGCGGCCCGCCCGGGGCGGCATGAGCACCGACACGCAAAGGGTGAATTGGGAGGAGCGTCCAATGTCCAAGGTCGAAATGATGGTCAATGGCCGGAAAGTGGCCGGCGAAGTGGAGGATCGCACGTTGCTGGTCCACTTCCTGCGCGAGAATCTGGGGATGACCGGCACCCATGTGGGGTGCGATACCTCGCAATGCGGCGCCTGCGTGGTGCATCTCGACGGCAAGGCCGTCAAATCCTGTTCCATGCTGGCCGCACAGGCCTCGGGGTCAGACGTGATCACCATCGAGGGCCTCGCGGCGGGCGGCGAACTGCACCCCGTGCAGGCGGCCTTCAAGGAGCATCATGGCCTGCAATGCGGCTTCTGCACGCCGGGCATGATCATGGCCGCCGTCGACATGATCAACCGCCACCCCGGCGGGCTCGACGAGAAGACCGTGCGCGCCGAGCTGGAGGGCAATATCTGCCGCTGCACCGGCTATCACAATATCGTCAAGGCGATCCTGGCTGCATCCGGGCAGATGAGCGCCGGCGCGGCGCGGGCGGCATGACGCCCTAGCAAGCATGCTTTAAGGGCGGCCGCGCGCAAAGACGTCCGCCATTTGCCAGTTATCGCAGTTCGGGAGGAGAACTCTGATGGGTATTGAAGGCATCGGCGCCCGCGTGGCGCGCAAGGAGGACAGACGCTTCGTCACGGGCGCCGGCCGCTATGTCGACGACATGGTGGTGCCGGGCATGAAGCACGCCGCCTTCGTGCGCTCGCCGCATGCGCATGCGAGGATCAAGGGCATCGACGTCACCGCGGCGCAGGCCATGCCCGGCGTCATCGCCGTGTTGGGCGGCAGGGAATTGCAGGCCGACGGTATCGGCAATCTGATCTGCGGCTGGATGATCCACTCCAAGGACGGCTCGCCCATGAACATGGGCGCGTGGTCGCCGCTGGCCACCGAAACGGTGCGCTATGTGGGCGACGCGGTGGCCATCGTGGTGGCGGAGACCAAGGGGCAGGCGCGCGACGCGGCCGAGGCCGTCGAGATCGACTACGAGGAGCTTCCCGCCGTCACCGAGGCCGTCGCGGCCCTGGAAGCCGGCGCGCCGCAGATCCATCCCGAGGCCAACGGCAATCTGATCTACGACTGGGAGATCGGCGAGGCGAAGGCCGTGGACGAGGCTATCTCCCGTGCGGCCCATGTGACGAGGATGAGGATCGTCAACAACCGGCTGGTGCCCAACGCCATGGAACCGCGCGCCGCGCTCGGTCACTACGACAAGGCCGAGGATCACTATACCTGCTGGACCACCTCCCAGAACCCCCATGTCGCGCGCCTCGTCATGAGTGCGTTCTACAATGTCGCGCCGGAAAACAAGCTGCGTGTCATCGCGCCCGACGTGGGCGGCGGCTTCGGCTCGAAGATCTATATCTATCCCGAGGAGATCGTCTGCCTGTGGGCATCGAAGAAGTCGGGCGTGCCGGTCAAATGGGTGGCCGACCGCACCGAGAGCTTCCTCACCGACGCGCATGGCCGCGATCACGTGTCGGAGGTCCAGATGGCCTTCGACGCCGACAACCGCATGACGGCGCTCAAGGTCGACACCATCGCCAATTTCGGCGCCTACATGTCGCTCTTCTCCTCCGCCGTTCCGACCTATCTCTACGCCACGCTCTTGTCGGGCCAGTATGTCATTCCCGCGATCCACGCCAATGTCCGGGCCGTCTACACCAACACCGCCCCGGTCGACGCCTATCGCGGGGCCGGCAGGCCGGAGGCGACCTATCTGCTGGAACGCATCGTCGAGACGGCCGCACGTGAACTGGGCGTTCCACCGGCGGAACTGCGGCGCAAGAACTTCATCCGCGAGTTCCCCTACCAGACGCCGGTGATCATGAATTACGACGCCGGCGACTACGAGGCCTCGCTTTCAGCGGCGATGGAGGCGGCCGACTATGCCGGCTTCGAGAAGCGCCGTGACGAGGCGAAGGCGCGCGGCAAGCTGCGCGGCATCGGCATGAGCTGCTACATCGAGGCCTGCGGCATCGCGCCGTCGGCCGCGGTCGGCTCGCTGGGGGCCGGCGTCGGCCTCTGGGAATCGGCCGAGGTGCGCGTCAATGCGGCCGGCACGATCGAAGTGCTGACCGGCTCGCACAGCCACGGCCAGGGCCACGAGACGACCTTCGCCCAGCTGGTTTCCGACCGGTTCGGCGTGGGTATCGATACCGTCAACATCGTGCATGGCGACACCGACAAGGTGCAGATGGGCATGGGCACCTATGGCTCGCGTTCCGGCGCCGTCGGCATGTCGGCCATCGTCAAGGCACTCGACAAGGTCGAGAAGAAGGCCAAGAAGATCGCCGCGCATCTGATGGAGGCCGACGAGGGCGACATCGTCATCGAGAATGGCGAGTGCAAGGTGGCCGGCACCGACAAGACGGTGCCGTGGTTCCAGGTGGCGCTGGCTGCCTACACCGCGCACAACCTGCCGGAAGGCATGGAGCCGGGCCTGAAGGAAGGGGCATTCTACGATCCGTCCAACTTCACCTTCCCGGCCGGCTGCTACATCTGCGAGGTCGAGGTCGATCCCGACACGGGCAAGACGGAGATCGTCCAGTTCGTGGCCGCCGACGATTTCGGCAACATCATCAACCCGATGATCGTGGAAGGCCAGGTTCATGGCGGCATCGCACAAGGTGTCGGCCAGGCTCTGCTCGAGGGCACGCGTTACGACCCCGGCTCGGGCCAGCTCGTGACGGCAAGCTACATGGACTACACCATGCCGCGCGCCGACGACCTGCCGTCCTTCCAGGTGTCGACCTCCAACACGCCCTGTCCTGGCAATCCGCTGGGCATCAAGGGTTGCGGCGAGGCAGGCGCCATCGGCTCGCCGCCCGCCGTCATCAACGCGATCACCGATGCGATCGGCACCAACGACCTGACCATGCCCGCCACGCCGCAGGCGGTCTGGTCGGCCCTGAAATCGGCGACACGGCACTGAGGGAGATCCATCATGTACCAGACCAACTACCACCGTGCTTCCTCCGTCGACGACGCCGTGAAGCTCCTGAAGTCCAGCGATGACGGCAAGCTGCTTGCCGGCGGCATGACGCTGATCGCGGCGATGAAGACGCGGCTCGCCGCGCCTTCGGATCTGATCGATCTGCGCCATGTCGGCGAGCTCAAGGGCATCTCGGTCGCCGGCAAGGAGGTGACGATCGCAGCCGGGACCACCCATGCCGAGGTGGCGGCGCATGGGGAACTGGCCCGGGCCTGCCACGCCATCTGCCATCTGGCCTCCCATATCGGCGACCCGCATGTGCGCCACATGGGCACGATCGGCGGCTCGATCGCCAACAACGATCCCGCCGCCGACTACCCGGCAGGGCTGCTTGCGCTCGGGGCGACCATCGTCACCAACAGCCGCGAAATCGCGGCCGACGACTACTTCACCGGCATGTTCGAAACCGCACTCGAGGAAGGCGAGGTCGTCACGGCGGTGAAGTTCACCGCGCCCGATCAGTGCGGTTACGCGAAGTTCCCGAACCCAGCCTCCCGCTACGCGCTGACGGGCGTCTTCGTGGCCAGGCGCGGCGGCGAGGTGCGCGTGGCGGTGACCGGCGCCGGCGACGACGGCGTCTTCCGCGCCACCGCGATCGAGGAAGCGCTGGCCGGCAGTTTCGATCCTTCCGCGCTGGAAGGGGTCTCGGTTTCCGCCGACGATCTGATGTCCGATATCCACGCCTCGGCCGATTATCGGGCAAACCTCGTCGTGGTCATGGCCAAGCGCGCGGTGGCGGCGGCGAAGGGCTAGCCTTGACGGGTCAGCCTTGGCCGACCCGTAACCCGTTCAAAGGGCCTCGCGTTGCGGGGCCCTTCTTCTTTTCGGGACACCGCTTCGCGCGTTTCGCCGGCAAATCATTTCAGCCTCCGGTGGCATTTTGGCTTGACCGCGGGGCAGGGGAGGGAAAACATCGATCGCTGCCCTCGTGGCGCGACGGAAGGCGACGGGGCGTCATCCGACTGCAATGAAAACTCGGGAACACTCATAGACGCAAACGACAATCGGAGGCCTCCATGCTGAGATACGACGCAAGCAAAGATCAATCGCGTGCCATGACGGTGGCCATGGACCGGCGCCGGTTCATGCAGGTGGCGGGCGCGAGCCTGATGGTGACCGGCAGCGCACTGACGGGCGCCGGCTTCTTCCACATGAAGACGGCGCGGGCGCAGGAGGGCGGTTTCACGCTCAACGTCCTGCACATCAATGACATGCATTCGCGCATCGAATCGATCAGCCGTTTCGATTCGACCTGTTCGGACACGGACGAGGCCGACGGCAATTGCTTCGGTGGCGTCGGGCGCCTGGCGACGAAGCTCTGGGAGCGGCGCGGACAACTGGAAGACGAAGGCGCCAACGTCATCACGCTCGATGCCGGCGACCAGTTCATGGGCTCGCTGTTCTACACGACCTACAAGGGCAAGGCCGAGGTCGAGTTCATGAACGCGATCGGTTTCGACGTCATGGCCGTCGGCAACCACGAGTTCGACGATGGCCCGGACGTGCTGGCCGACTTCATCGATATGGCCGAGTTCCCCGTCATTTCCGGCAATACCGTCATCGGCGACGAGGAGCGGCTTGCCGGCCTGGTGGAGGAATGGGCGGTGCTCGACGTCAATGGCGAGAAGGTGGGCATCCTGTCGGTGCTCACCCCCGACACGGCCGTCATCGCCTCGCCCGGTCCCAATATCAGCTTCGAGGACGAGATCGAATACCTGCAGGATGCGGTCTCGCGCCTGCGCTCGGAAGAGGGCGTCGACAAGGTCATCCTGCTGTCGCATGTCGGCTTCGTGCGCGACCAGGAGATCGCGGCCGCAGTCGAGGGCATCGCGGCGATCATCGGCGGCCACAGCCACACGCTTCTGTCGAACGATGTCGACGACACGCCGGCCTATGCGACCATCGTGGAAAACCCGGCCGGCAAGGCCGTGCCCATCGTCCAGGCCTATGCCTATTCGAAATATCTCGGCGATCTCACGCTGACCTTCGACGATGAGGGTTATGTCGCAGAGGCGACGGGCGACACCCTGCTTCTCGATGCTTCCGTCGAGCCCGATCCGGGCATCGAGGAGCGGGTCGCGGCCCTGTCGGGCCCGATCGAGGAGATGACGCGTACGCCCATCGCGGAGGTCGCGGCCGACATCGACGGCAGCCGCGAAAGCTGCCGCACCCGCGAATGCGAGATGGGCAACCTGGTTGCCGATGCCATGCTGGCGCGGACCGCCGACCAGGGCATGACGATCGCCATCCAGAATGGCGGGGGCTTGCGTGCCTCGATCGGCGCGGGCACCGCGACCGTGGGCGACGTGCTGACGGTCCTTCCCTTCCAGAACACGATCGCCACCATGCGGCTTTCCGGCGCCGACATCGTCGCCGCGCTGGAGGCCGCGGTGAGCGGGATCGAGGAGGGAGCCGGCAAGTTCCCGCAGGTTTCCGGCCTGCGCTATTCCTTCGACAAGTCGGTGGCACCGAACGAGGGCCGCATCCAGTCGGTCGAGGTGATGCAGGACGGCGAGTGGGTGGCCATCGACGAGGGCGAGACCTATGGCGTCGTCACCAACGACTTCATGCGCAAGGGCGGCGACGGTTATGCGATCTTCGCCTCCAATGCGCTCGACCCCTATGATTACGGTCCCGGCCTGGAAGAGGCGGTGGCCGAATATCTCGCCAATAACGCGCCCTACCAGCCGGTTCTGGAAGGCCGCATAACCGAAATCGGCGCGGACTGAGCACCGACCGGATTTTTCTGGCCCCGGCGGAAACCCTTGATTCGCCGGGGCTTGCCCCCGTCCGCACGCCACCTCCGCCACGAGGCTTCGTCTCGGGCGGGTTGCCGCTCGCCCTCTGTTCCCCTATAGTTTAAGGCAAGATTTTGGCAGCCGCGGCCGTTGCCACGAAAAATCATGTGTCATTTCGCTGATCCGGCATGGAATTACGTTCCATGTTGAAGGTCGCTTTTGGCACTAAAGGGCGAATGGATAGATTGAAAGAAGGCATGAGCACCAAGGTACAGGCGAAGGATATTGTAAAGATATTTGGAAGTGATCCGCAAAATGCGCGGGAAATGCTTTCCAGCGGAAAATCGAAGGATGCGATTTTCGAGCAAACCGGCCACACTGTCGGTGTCGACAATGTGAGTTTCGAGGTCGGCGAGGGCGAAATCTTCGTGGTTATGGGTCTTTCCGGATCGGGAAAGTCCACCCTGGTGCGCATGATCAACGGACTGATCATGCCGACCTCCGGGTCGATGTCGATCGACGGCACCGATATTGCCAATTGCAGCCCGGAAACCTTGAGAAAGACCCGCCGCGACAAGGTGGCGATGGTGTTCCAGCACTTCGCGCTGTTTCCGCACAGGACGGTGGTCGACAATGTCGCCTACGGACTGAAGGTGAAGGGTGTCGGCGCCAAGGAACGCCGGGAGCGGGCACTCGTGGCGCTCGAACAGGTGGGCCTCAAGCCCTATGCCGACAGCTACCCCGACGAGCTTTCCGGCGGCATGCAGCAGCGTGTCGGCCTGGCGCGCGGGCTGGCGGCCGAACCCGAAATCCTGCTGATGGACGAACCGTTCTCCGCGCTCGATCCGCTGATCCGCCGCGACATGCAGGAGGAGCTGCTCGAGCTCCAGCGTTCGTTGAAGAAGACCATCATCTTCATCACCCATGATCTCAACGAGGCGCTGATTCTGGGCGATCGCATCGCCATCATGAAGGATGGCCGCTTCGTGCAGGTCGCCACGGCCGAGGAGATCGTCGAAAGCCCGGCCGACGACTATGTCGCCGCCTTCACCCAGGACATCGACCGCTCTCGCGTTTTCACCGCGGGAAGCGTCTCGGTACCGGCAGAGGCGCTTGAGCTTTCCGAGGCGACCGCGGCATCGGCCATGCATCGTATGGAGGAACTCGACCAGGACGCGATCTATGTCACGGACGGCGATCGCATCGCCGGTGCGGTGACCTATCGCGATCTGTCGGCCTCGACACGCGACAATGGCGGCGTCCTGAAGGACTCGCTGATCACCGAATTTCCAACGGCCAGTCGCACGACGCCGCTTTTCGAGCTTTATCCGCTCGCCGAGTCCGGGCTGCCGATCGCGCTGACCGACCGCAAAGGCAGGCTGAAGGGCATCGTCCCGCCGCAGGCCGTCTTCGCGAAACTGGCGGGCGGCGAAGCCGCAGCCTGATACGCCCCTGCCAATAATAACGAATTGCCGGTCCCGCACCGGCGATGGAGACATTCATGCCGAGTCCAGGTGACCTACTGACCATCCCGTTCAGCGACTGGATCAATTTTCTGGTTCGCGACTGGCTGGTGCCCAATTTCCGGCCCTTCTTCCGCTCGCTGCAGTGGCCGATCACGCAGGTGCTGAACAGCCTCGACGCGCTGCTTCAGGCAACACCGATGCTTCTCTTCACCGCGTTGCTGGCTTTCGTGGCCTGGCGCACGGCGGGTCGGGGCGTGGCTATCTTCACGCTCATCGCGCTCGCCTTCATCGACATGATCGGCCTGTGGCCGGAGACGATGACGACGCTGGCCATGATCGTGACGGCCGTCTTCTTCTGCACGCTGATCGGCGTGCCGCTCGGCATCCTCGCCGCGCGCAGCGACCGGACCTATGCCGTCGTAAGGCCGATCCTCGACATCATGCAGACGATCCCGTCCTTCGTCTATCTGGTGCCCATCGTCATGCTGTTCGGCGTCGGCATGGTGCCGGGCATCATCGCCACGATCGTGTTTGCCCTGCCGCCCATCGTGCGGCTGACCAATCTCGGCATCCGCAATGTGCGCGGCGACCTGGTGGAGGCGGCCTACGCCTTCGGCTCGACGCCGCGGCAGGTGCTGTGGGACGTCCAGTTTCCGCTGGCGCTGCGCACCATCATGGCGGGACTGAACCAGACGCTGATGCTGGCGCTGTCCATGGTGGTCATCACCGCGCTGATCGGCGCCGGCGGGCTGGGGCTCACGGTCTATACCGGGCTCGGCCGGCTCGATGTCGGCAACGCGACGGCTGGTGGCGTCGGCATCGTGCTGCTCGCCATCATCCTCGACCGCATCACCCAGGCGCTGGGCGAGGATCGCCGCGTCCACACCACGTCCCTCTGGGCCACGCTCAGAGGCTATTTCCGGCCGGCTCATGAAGCCGGGCGGTTAGAAAAGGCCGGCTGAGGCCGCCCTTCCTTCGCTGCCGAACAGGTGGCGACCATGCCTTCCCGGTGATCGGGAGGGCGAATCCAACGACAAGAAGGAGCTCTTCACATGAAGAACACATCCCTCGCGAAATTCCTGGCTGTCGGCGTTTCCGCCGCCGCTATCCTCGCAACGCCCATGGCTGCCAGCGCGCAGGACGCGCCCGGCGAAGGCGTGACGGTCAACATGGCGCAGGCCACCTGGGACACCGGCTGGTTCCACGCCGAGATCTACAAGCAGCTGCTCGAGGAACTGGGCTATTCGGTTGACGGCCCCACCACGCTCGACAACCCGCCCTTCTACCAGGCGGTCGCGCAGGGCGACCTCGATCTGTGGGTCAATGGCTGGTTCCCGCTCCACAACACCTACGAGCCCGTCTACTCGCAAGGCGCCGAGATCGTTGGCTCGGTGGCCGACGGCGGCGCACTCGAAGGTTACCTCATCGACCGCGCGACGGCCGAGGAACTGGAAATCACCAGCCTCGAGGATTTCAAGCGCGACGAGGTCAAGGAAGCCTTTGACCGCAATGGTGACGGCCGCGCCGACATGGTCGCCTGCCCGCCCGGCTGGGGATGCGAGATCAACATCGAGCATCACATGGACGCCTATGAGCTGCGCGACCACATCACGCTGGTGAAGGCGGAGTATGCCGCTTCCATGGCCGATGCGATTGCCGCGTTCGGGCAGGGCGAGTCGATCCTGTTCTACACTTGGACGCCGAACTGGACCGTCAACGAGCTCGTCCCGGGCGAAGATGTGGTCTGGATCGAGGTTCCGGAAGTGAACCTGCCCGAGGAGATGATGGATCTCGCCGACGCGGCCACGCTCGACGGCGTCGAGGGCTGCGTTTCCGATCCCTGCATGCTGGGCTTCCCGGCCAACGACATCCGCCCCGTGGCCAACACCGCGTTTCTCGACGAGAACCCGGCGGCACGCGTGCTGCTGGAAAACGCCTCGGTCGCGGTCGAGGACATCTTCGAGCAGAACGCCCGCATGAACGAGGGTGACGACGACATCGAGGCCCAGGCGGCCGAGTGGATCGAAAACAGCCGCGATCAGGTCGACGAGTGGCTGGAAGCGGCGCGCAACGCGTCGTAATCCGCGGGCGTCAGTCCGAGATCAGGAAAGGCCCGGCCCCGTGTCGGGCCTTTTCGCGTCAAGGCTCCGGCGACGCCGCACCATCCGTTCCCGCCAGGCCACGACCAGGGCGCCCGTGATGATGAGGCCGGCTCCCATCCAGGCTGCCAGGGTCGGGATCTCGCCGAAAGTGACAAAGTCGTAGAAGGCCGCGAAGATCAGCGTCGTGTAGAAGAAGGGCATGACGAAGCTGGCGTCGCCGCGGCGCAGGGCCTGGATAAAGAGCGCCTGCACGCTGACCATGGTCACCCCGAGAAGCGCCAGCAGCAGCCACTGATCGGGTGATGGCCAGCGCCAGACGAAGGAGGCGGCAGTCAGGGCAAGCATCATGCCGGCCAGATTGTTGATCGTGAGGATGCGCAAGGGCGGCTCGGAATCGCTGAGCTTCTTGATGAGGATCGCCTCGGCGCCCATGAAGATGGCGGCCAGAAGGGCAATCAGCGCGGCGATCTGAATGGCGCCGCTGCCGGGCTCCGTGAGGATCACGGCGCCGGCAAAGGCGATGCCCGCCGCTCCCCAGCGCCAGGGTCCGACCTTCTCTCCCAGAAGCGGGATCGACAGGATCATGGCGACGATCGGATTGAGGAAGCTGATGGCGGTCGCATCGGCCAGCCGCATCATGGAGGCGGCGGCAAACAGGCAGGTGACGCCGGCCCAGCCGAAACCCACGCGCATGGCGTGGTTGCCCCAGGCCGCGCCGCGCAAGGGCGGCCGAAGCCAGACCATGAAGGGCATCAGCGCAATCGCGGCGAAGGTGAAGCGGCCGGCGGTTACCTGAAGCGGGTGGAGCGCCGCCTCTCCGGAGCCGACCGGGCCGAGCGTCTTGGCAATCAGCGTGGTGCCCGCCAGCAACGCGCAGGCGACCAGCATCATCATCACCGCCATCAGCGCCTGCGCGGGGTCTTCCTGCCGCGCAGGCACGGTGCTCATGCGCAGATTCGCTGCCGAGCGGCTTCGTATTCGCCTGCCAGACGGTCGACAAACTCGCCCGCGCCGAGCACGGCGTCGACGGCGCCGATGCCCTGGCCGCAGCCCCAGATGTCCTTCCAGGCCTTGGTGGAATCGCTGGCGAAACTCATCTTGGTGGGATCGGACTCGGGCAGATTGTCGGGATCCATTCCTGCATTGCGAACCGAACCCTTCAGATAATTGCCGTGCACGCCCGTGAAGAGGTTGGAATAGACGATGTCGGCCGCCTTGGAGTCAACGATCATCTGCTTGTATTCGTCGACGGCGCGCGCCTCCTTCGTGGCGATGAAGGGCGAGCCGATATAGGCGAGATCGGCGCCCATTGCCTGCGCGGCAAGCACCGCACCGCCATTGGCGATGGCGCCCGACAGAAGCAGCGGCCCGTCGAACCATTGCCGTATCTCCTGGACCAGCGCGAAGGGCGACAGCGTGCCGGCATGGCCGCCGGCGCCCGTCGCCACCGCGATGAGGCCATCGGCGCCCTTCTCGATCGCCTTGCGGGCATGCCGATCATGGATCACGTCATGCAGCACGATGCCGCCATAGGAATGGACGGCCTGGTTCACCTCTTCCACCGCACCCAGCGAGGTGATGACGATGGGCACCTTGTGCTTCACGCAGTCGGCGAGGTCCTGTTCCAGCCGGTTGTTGGACTTGTGCACGATCTGGTTGACGGCAAAGGGCGCGGCCGGCCGGTCGGGATGCGTGGCATCATGGGCGGCGAGTTCCTCGTTGATCTGCGACAGCCACTCGTCGAGGAGGCTCTGCGGGCGGGCATTGAGGGCGGGAAACGATCCCACCACGCCCGCCTTGCACTGCGCGGTCACCAGCGGCGGATGGGAGATGATGAACATCGGGGAGGCAACGACCGGAATGCGCAGCCTGTTTTTCAGAATGTCCGGCAGCGCCATGTCGATCCTCCGTTATTGACGTTTGCGTAAACGTCAGTTTGTAGCAAATTCCATCCCGGGGGCAATCGAGCATTTGGCGCGTGGTCGTTGATAGTGGTCGCGGCTCACTATATCCGTGTCATAGTAAAGGCGAAGGGACGCGACACGTGGAAGGCATCGAACGCGCCATCAGGAATGCGCTCGAAAAGGGCAATGCGGAAGATCGCGGGTTCCGCGAGAAGGTCTACCGCTCGGCTTTCGCCGCGCTGGAGCGCACCCTGGCCACCAAGGGCGACATAACGGACGAGATGCGCCAGCGCCGGCGCGCCGCGCTGAAGGCCAAGGTCTTCGAGATCGAAACCGAATATGTGCCGGCCATGGCTGCAGCCGCGTCGGAGCGGGCCTCGCCCCGGCCGGCTGCCGACGTGCCGCCGCCGGCTCCGCGCGCCGACAATCCCGCGCAAGGCCGCGTCGAACCGACGCTCGACTTCGCGCCGGAACGCCGCGCCGAGCCCTCGCGCGGCAAGCCCACCGCCCAGCGCGATCTTGCGCCCGAGCGCGACGAGGCACGGGTCCTGCGGGCGCGCAAGCGCTCCTGGACGGGTCCGGTGCTTGTCATCGTCCTGCTTGTCGCCCTTGCCAGCGTGGGCTGGTGGTTCTGGCAGCCCGGCAGCGTTCCGACGCAGACCGGCGGAGCGCCCGTCGCCGCGCCGACGACAGAGACGGACCAACCCGCGGCGACGCCGAGACCGATGGTCAGCGCCCCCGACGACGAGAACTGGATCCAGCTCTTCGATCCCGCCGACCCCACGACGGTGACGGCGTCGGGCGATGCCTCCGCGGCGGCCGACGAGCAGGACGGCGATGCCTTCGTGCAGGCGCGTTCGGGCGATTCGGGCACCCCCGTGCAGTTCGCGATCGGCGAGGGCGCGCTGCAGTCGATCGCCGGCAGCCGTGTCGTCTTCCGCATTTCGGCCAGCGCCGACGAGGGCGAGGGCGAAACCCAGATATCGGTTCAGTGCAACTTCGCCGGCCTGGGCGATTGCGGCCGCCGACGTTTCCTGGTGGGGATCACGCGGGACGATTTCCTGTTCGAGGTGGAGCTGTCCAACGCCAATCCCGGCGGCGCGGGCGCCATCAGCATCAACACCGACGTGGAAGGGGGCGGCCGGCCGGTCCGCATCCATTCGATTTCGGTCGCACCGGCACGCTAGTCGAGCATCGCCTGCAGCGTCTCCAGCCTGTCGGCCTCGTGCGGCGGCTTGTCCCATCTGAGCCGCGAGACGCGCGGAAAGCGCATCGCCACCCCCGACTTGTGCCGCGTCGACCGGGCAAGACCCTCGAATGCCACCTCGATGACCAGCCCGTGGCCGGGTTCTGCGCGCACCGCGCGAACCGGCCCATAGCGGTCGATCGTGTTGTCGCGCACGAACTTGTCGATCTGCTTCAGTTCCTCGTCGGTGAAGCCGAAATAGGCCTTGCCGACCGGCACGAGCTCGGGCTGGCCAGCATCGCCCGTCCACACCCCGAAGGTGTAGTCGGAGTAGAAGCTCGAGCGCTTGCCGTGGCCGCGCTGCGCATACATCAGCACCGCGTCCACCGTGTGCGGGTCGCGCTTCCACTTGAACCAGGGCCCACGCGGCCGACCCGGCAGGTAGCGCGAATCGTGCCGTTTCAGCATCACGCCTTCGATCACCGGATGCGGCGGCGCGGTGCGCAGACCCTCGAGTTCCTCCCAATTGCCGAAAGGCACCAGCGGCGACAGGTCGAAGCGCGGCGAGCCCAGTGCGCCGATGAATGCTTCCAGCCGTTTGCGTCGCTCGACGAAGGGCAGGGGACGAAGGTCCTCGTCCGCCTCCTGCAGCAGGTCATAGCAGCGCACGAAGGCGGGGAAGGCCTTCAACTGCTTGTCGGAAACGCTCTTGCGGTTGAGCCGCTGCTGCAGGTCGGAGAAGCTGCCCGTATGATCGGGCGGCGTGCCGACGAGCAACTCGCCATCGAGCGCGGCGTCGAAATCCATCGCTTCCAGCACATCGGGGAACGTGCCCGATATGTCGTCGCCGGTGCGCGAATAAAGCCGCCGCGTACCGGATTCCGACACGGCCTGGACGCGGATGCCGTCCCATTTCCATTCGGCAGAATATTCCGACGGATCGACGTTGGCGAGTTCGGCCAGATCGGTGGCTGTCGACAGCATCACCGGCCGGAACATCGCGCGCGCCGCCGAGACCGGTTTTTCGCCCGTGCCTTCGAGCCAGGCGAAGAGTTCGCCATAAGGCGGCGTCAGCCCGTGCCAGAGCTCCTCGATCTCGTGGACGTGAACCCCGCCCATCTCCGCCAGCGCCTGCTTGGCCAGGCCCGTCGACACGCCGACGCGCAAGCCGCCGGTGACAAGCTTGATGATGGCAAAGCGGGCGGGCGCCTCCATCCGGTCGAGCAGATCCTCCAGCACGCGCGGCCCGTCCGAGCGGCTGGCCGAACTCAGACGTTCCACCGCATCCGCCAGCGAGATGTCGCGATCGTTCGGCCGGCTTCCCTCCCTCTGTTGCCAGGCCAGCGAGACGGTCTCGGCCAGATCGCCCACATAATCGTAGGAATAGGCAAACAGCACCGGGTCCATGCGCTCCGTGATCAGCGTGCGCAGCATGGCGGGTTTCACCGACGAAAAGGAGAGATCGCCGGTGAGCGCGGCCAGTGCCAGCCCGCGGTCGGGATCGCGCGTGACCGAAAAATAGTCGCGCATGAGTGCCAGCTTGGCATTGCGTGCAGAGGCCAGCACGAGTCGGTCGAGGAGCTGGGCGAAGGCGTCCATGGCTAGTCCCCCTCGTCCTCGTAGCCGACGAGGTGGAGCGGGCGTGCCTTGATTCCTTCGATCTCGCACCAGCGCACCAGTGCCTCCTCGCGCCCATGCGTGACCCAGACCTCGCCGGCGCCGGTCTCGTGGATCGTGGCGGTCAGTTCGTCCCAGTCGGAATGGTCCGACACGATCAGCGGCAGTTCCACGCCGCGTTGCTTGGCGCGCTGGCGGATGCGCATCCAGCCGGAGGCGAAGGCGGAGACGGGATCGGGAAAGCGCCGCGCCCAGCGGTCGGCAAAGGCCGAAGGCGGTCCGACCACGATCGCACCGGCAAAACCTTCCTTGTTGGCGCGGTCGACCGTCGCGGGCTCGAGCGGGCCCAGATCGATGCCCTTTTGCTGGTAGAAATCGCAGAGCTTCGCCAGCGCACCGTGAATGTAGATGGGCTCCTCGTAGCCCGCATCACGCAGGAGCCGGATCATGCGCTGCGCCTTGCCGAGTGCATAGGCGCCCACCAGATGTGCCCGCTCCGGGAACTGGCGCACCGATTTGAGCAGGCGCGCCACCTCTTCCTCCGCAGGCGGATGGCGGAAGACCGGCAGGCCGAACGTCGCCTCGGTAATGAAGATGTCGCAGGCGATCGGCTCGAAGGGCAGGCAGGTGGGGTCTGCCTGGCGCTTGTAGTCGCCGGACACGACGATACGGGTGCCGGCCTGCTCGACCGCGATCTGGGCCGAGCCGAGCACATGGCCGGCCGGATGGAAGGTGACGCCGACGCCGCCGATCTCCATCCGCTCGCCGAGTACGGCTGTCTGGGTCGCTCCCGCGAAATCCTCGCCGTAGCGCAGCGCCATGATGGCGAGCGTGTCATCCGTCGCCATCACATGGGCGTGGCCGGATCGCGCATGGTCGGCATGGCCATGGGTGATCAGGGCGCGGTCGACCGGGCGCACCGGATCGACGAAGAAATCGCCCATCGGGCAGTAGAGACCTTCGGGTCGGGGCAGGAGGAGCGGGGCAGGGCGCATGGCACAACTAGATAGGCACCTCGATGCCCGGCGGAAAGCTCCATCGGGAGCGATCAACGTCGAATGCTCGCCATTCCCCATGCACCCGGCCATTGGCGAGCCCCATTTCCCGCGCTAGGTCTGGGCCGTGAACAGGCCCTTGACCTCCGATCCGACCGATGGCGCGACGCTCCTGCCCGGTGCCTTCGCGCGCTGGTTTGCCACGCGTGGCTGGGCCCCGCGCCCCCATCAGCTCGAACTGCTCGGCCGGGTCGCGGCCGGCCGTTCCGTCCTGCTGATCGCGCCGACCGGCGCCGGCAAGACGCTGGCCGGTTTCCTGCCGTCGCTGGTCGATCTCGCCGGGCGCAAACCGAGCCTGCCGGGCGAGGCCCATCGCGGCGTCCACACGCTCTACATCTCGCCGCTCAAGGCGCTCGCCGTCGACATCGAACGCAACCTGGCCAAGCCCGTTTCCGAGATGGGTCTGCAGATCGCCATGGAGACGCGCACTGGCGACACGCCTTCCCACAAGCGCCAGCGCCAGAAGCTCGTGCCGCCCGACATCCTGCTGACCACGCCCGAACAGCTGGCCCTGCTCCTGGCAAGCAAGGATGCCGAGCGCTTCTTTGCCGGGCTGAAGCACGTCGTGCTCGACGAGCTTCATTCGCTCGTGACGTCCAAGCGCGGCCATCTTCTGTCGCTGGGGCTGGCGCGCCTGCGCCGCTTCGCGCCGGAACTGCGCGCGATCGGCCTGTCTGCGACCGTGGCCCAGCCCGAGGAACTCAGGCGCTGGCTGGTGGCCCAGGACGAAACGCTGCCGATGGCCGACCTGGTGCAGGTTCAAGGTGGCGCCAAGCCCGAGATCCGGATTCTCGATTCGAAGGAGCGCGTTCCGTGGGCCGGCCATTCGGCACGCTATTCGATCGGCGAGCTCTACGAGGCGATCAAGGCGCACAGAACGACGCTGCTCTTCGTCAACACCCGCAGCCAGTCCGAGCTTCTTTTCCAGGAACTGTGGCGCGTCAACGAGGACACGCTGCCCATCGCGCTGCATCATGGCTCGCTCGATGTCGGCCAGCGCCGCAGGGTCGAGAAAGCCATGGAGACGGGCAGCCTCAGGGCCATTGTCGCCACCTCGACGCTGGACCTCGGCATCGACTGGGGCGATGTCGACCTTGTCGTTCATGTCGGCGCGCCGAAGGGGGCAAGCCGGCTCGCCCAGCGCATCGGCCGCTCCAACCACCGGCTCGACGAACCAAGCCGGGCGATCCTCGTGCCCGCCAACCGTTTCGAGGTGCTGGAGTGCCGGGCGGCCATCGAGGCGAACTATCTGGGCGCCCAGGACACGCCGCCGCTCGCCGACGGCGCGCTCGACGTGCTTGCCCAGCACGTCATGGGCATGGCCTGCGCCGAGCCGTTCCATGCCGACGAGCTGTTTGGCGAGATCACTACAGCCGAACCCTATGCAAGGCTCGACCGCGACACTTTCGACCGCGTTCTGGATTTCGTGGCCACGGGCGGCTACGCGCTGCGCGTCTACGAGCGTTATGCGCGCATCCGCCAGATGAAGGACGGGCGCTGGCGCGTCAGCCATCCGCGGCTCGCCCAGCAATACAGGCTGAATGTCGGCACCATCGTCGAGGCGCCCTATCTGACGATCCGCTACGTGAAGGCCGGAGGGCAGGCCGCGCGGGGCGGTCCTGCGCTCGGCAAGATCGAGGAGGACTTTCTCGAGACGCTTTCGCCGGGCGACACCTTCCTCTTCTCGGGCCGCGTTCTGCGCTTCGTGGGCATACGCGAGAGCGAGTGCCTGGTCGCCAACGCGCCCGGCCAGGACGCGAAGGTGCCGTACTGGGCGGGCGGCAAGTTCCCGCTCTCGACCTACCTGGCCAGCGAGGTGCGCGCCATGCTGGGGGATCCGAAACGCTGGGGCGCGCTGCCGCCGCAGGTGGGTGAATGGCTGCAGATCCAGCAGCTGAAATCGGTCCTTCCCGGCCGCGATGACATGCTGATCGAGACGTTTCCGCGCGGCAGCCGGCACTACATGGTCGCCTATCCCTTCGAAGGGCGGCTCGCGCATCAGACGCTGGGCATGCTGCTGACCCGCCGCCTGGAGCGTGCCGGCGCGCAGCCGCTGGGCTTTGTCGCGTCCGACTACGCGCTCGCGGTCTGGGGCCTGCGCGACATGGGCGAGATGCACCGAAACGGCAAGCTCGATTTCGGCGATCTCTTCGACGAGGACATGCTGGGCGACGACCTGGAGGACTGGCTGGCGGGCAGCTGGCTTCTCAAGCGCACCTTCCGCCACTGCGCGCTGATCTCCGGCCTGATCGAGAAACGCCACCCCGGCAAGGAGAAGACGGGGCGCCAGGTCACGGTCTCCGCCGACCTCATTTATGACGTACTTCGCACCCACGACCCCGACCACATCCTCCTGCGCGCGACGCGTGCCGATGCCGCATACGGCCTTCTCGATGTCAGGAGGCTGGGCGAACTCCTGTCGCGCATCCGCGGGCGAATCGTGCATAAACGCCTCGAACAGGTGTCGCCGCTGGCCGTCCCGATCATGCTGGAGATCGGCAAGGAACGTGTACAGGGCGAAGCCGAGGAAGCGCTTCTGGGCGAAGCCGCGCAGGACGAGATGATACGCGAGGCGATGGAGACGAAATGAATTTGGCGGTGCGCCGGGAGGAGACGTCGGGCGAATTCGAACTGGCGGGCGAAGCCTGCCGCGCCGACATCCGGGGCGCGCTCTTCCTCGTCGATGCGCGGGTCCTGATCGTCTCGGACCTGCATCTGGAAAAGGGCGCCGCCAAGGCACGTCGCGGCCACCTGGTGCCCCCCTACGACACCGCCGCCACGCTGAACCTGCTGGAACGCTCGCTGGCACTGTTCGACCCGCGTTCCGTCATCTGTCTCGGTGACAGTTTCGACGACGCGGGGGGCTCGTCCGCGATGCCCCGACTGTTCCGCGATCGGCTGGCCACGCTGATGGCGGGGCGCGACTGGTTCTGGATCGAGGGCAACCACGATCCCCTGCCACCCGAGGGGCTGGGCGGCGACTCGGTGCGCGCCATGGCCGTCGGCGGGCTCAATTTCGTCCACCATCCGAGCGCTGGCAGCGTGCACGGCGAGGTGGCCGGTCATCTTCATCCCGGCGCGCGGATCGTGCGGCGCGGGCGCTCGGTCAGGCGACGCTGCTTCGCCACCGACGGCGCGCGCATGATCATGCCGGCCTATGGCGCCTATACGGGCGCGCTCAACCTGCGCGACCGGGCATTTGCCGGCATGTTTCGCGAGGACGGGCTGGTCGCCTGGGCACTGGGGGCAGACCGGCTGTACCGGCTGCCCGCCTCGGAACTGATGCCTGGCTGAACCTCAGTCCTTGCGGAAGATGATGCGTCCCGCCCAGCCGGTCGCCACCGCCAGAAGCACGGCGAAAAGCCCGTAGAGCAGGCTCTGGTTGCGCGCCGCGTTGTAGATGTACTGCTCCATGCCGGCCTTGGAGATGGTCAGGTTGGCCGACGTCTCGCCGACGAACACACCTTGCTTGAAAAGGAAGGCCCGCGCCCGGTGGACACCGACCGGCACGCTCGGCGCCAGTGCCAGATTGGCGCGGAACATGTTCTGCGAGAGGAACTGCACCCCGCCCGCGCGCGACACGAAGAGCCCTTCCGCGCGCTTGCGGTCCCGCAGTGCCGCGGTAAAGGCCGCCAGCGTCTCGGGATCGAGTGTGGGATCGGCCGGCCGCAGATAGATGTTGTCGATGCCGAGCGCCATCTGACGGTAGACTTCGGGCGTCGCGATGTCCTGGGGCGCGCGCGTGGTGGCCATCGAATAGGAAGCCGGCACGTTGACGAAGCTGTGCCACTCCGTGTTCATCCACATGCCGAGCACCCGGCTCTTGCGCCGCACGACCGAAACGCGCGCGGGACCTTCCAGCACCACCACGACATCGTAGCGTCCCTGCCGGGCGACGAGGGGATCGATGTTCTCGAGTGCGCCGAAGATGGTGAGGTCCGCGCCGGAGAAATCCGAGGTGATGGCGACCCGGTCGGTCGACAGGCCGATCTGGATCGATTCGCGCGGCTGGATGATGAGCCGGTCGGTATGGGGCTGCGCGAGCGCCGTGGCCGGCACCAGCCAGAGCGCCAGCCAGGCGGAGAGGATTCGGGCGAACATCGCGAAGACCATCGTCAGACCTCCCCGAACGGTGCCAGAGAGTAGACGCTCTCCGGCGGCACGAAGAGGTCAAGCGCCAGCCGCGCGGCCACCGCTATGACAAGCAGCGCCAGCAAGGCGCGCAACTGTTCGCTGCGCAGCTTCTGACCTGCCATCGCCCCGTATTGCGCGCCGGCAACGCCGCCGATCATCAATATGAAGGCCAGCACGATGTCGACGGTCTGGTTGGTGGCGGCATGGACCACCGTCGTGTAGCCGGCCACGAAGACGATCTGGAAGAGCGATGTGCCCACCACCACGTTGGCCGGCACCTTGAGGAGGTAGATCAGGGCCGGAACCATGATGAAGCCGCCGCCCACACCCATGATGGAGGCCAGGAAGCCGATGATGGCACCGAGCCCGAGCACGGGGATGACGCTGACGAACAGCTTCGACGTCCTGAAGCGCATCTTCAGCGGCAGCCGGTGGATCCAGTTGTGCTGGCCGGGCTTGCGCAGGCTGTAGACCTGTCCGCCGGCCGACCGGCGCAGCGCCCGCACGCTCTCCACCATCATCATGCCGCCCACGGAGCCGAGCAGGAAGACGTAGAGCAGCGACACGAACAGGTCGAGCTGCCCGATCGAGCGCAGCAGCGCGAAGACGTAGACGCCGAGCGACGACCCCACGACACCGCCTGCCAGGAGGATCATGCCGAGCTTCACGTCGAGCGTGCCGCGCTTGAAATGGTAGAGCGCGCCGGAAATGGACGAGGCCACGACCTGGTTGGCGCCTGTCGCCACCGCGATAGCGGGGGGAATGTTGTAGAAGATCAGGAGGGGCGTGATGAGAAAGCCGCCGCCCACGCCGAACATGCCGGACAGAAAGCCGACGGCCCCACCCATGGCGAGAAGCACCAGGATGTTGACCGACATCTCAGCGATGGGGAGATAGATGCCCACCGTAATACTCTGCCATCGGCGCGCCGCAGTGGGATCGCGCCCTTTCGGGATTGTCTCCGACCTGAGGTCCGCCCCCGGACAAGACGTCGAACAGCTATAATTCTACTTGCGCCCACAATAGGGCGGAGTCAAACGGGGCGGCCCGTAAACCGCCCCAAATCCTTGAATTTGAACAATATGGTTGACGCAAGGCGCAGGCGGGCGCCTAGCCCTCCGGCAGCAGCTTCTCGATCAGCGCCTGGTTGACCGCGCCGTCCGGCTCAAGCCCGGAATCGCGCTGGAAGGCAATGATGGCGTTACGCGTCTTCTGGCCAATCAATCCGTCGACCGGGCCGGCATCGTAGCCGCGTTCGTTGAGGAGACGCTGCAGGTCGGAGACCGCCTGGCGAACGTCGAAACCGTCGATGCTCGCGGTGGTCTCGTTGCTTTCCGTCCAGCCTTCCGGAATCGCGTAGGAATTGCTGGCCGGGTCCGGCGTCTTCACGCGCCACAGGGCCGCCGCCGCCTTGGCGTTTTCGAGCTGCTCGGGCGACAGCATTTCGGCCACCTCTTCGCGCTTGGCTCCGGCATCTCCGTCGCCGCCCTCGGCCACGATGGCGAACCATTTGTAGCCTTCCTCTAGGTCCTGGCGCATGCCGATGCCCTTGGCGGAGAGGATGCCCATGTTGAACTGGCTGTCGGTGACGCCCAGTTCCGCCGCCTTGGAGAACCAGCGCGCTGCCTCCTCATTGTTCGGTGCGCCGGTCGCGCCCATGGCGAGCAGCACGCCGAGATTGTGCATGGCGCTGGCATTGCCCTGATCGGCCGCCAGCCGGTACCAGCTTTCGGCCACGCTCACGTCGCGCTCCACGCCGATTCCCTTTTCGTAGAGGCTGCCGACCTTGTACTGGGCGATGGCGAGACCGAGTTCGGCGGCCATTTCGTACCATACGGCCGCTTCTTCCGGGCTGGCGGCGATGCCGCGCCCCTCGGTGTAGCGGTTGCCGATCTCGAAGAGAGCCAGCGGATTGCCGGTCTCCGCGGCCTCGCGCAACGCGGCCGGGCCAGCTTCGACCGGCACCGAGACGAGCGGCTCCGCCATCGCGTCCTCGACCTGCGTGGCCGCGGGCTCGATCGGTTCGACAAAGCCCGATGCTGCCGTTTCGGGAATGGCGTAGTCCTGCAGGCTCATGGGCAAGGGGTCGGCGGGCGCCGCGACGACCTCGGTCCGGGTCTCCTCGAGCACGCGCACCTTGTCGTCGACGGTATTGGCCTGCGCTGCCTCGAGCGCCAAGGGCGACACGGACGCCTCGAGCGTCACGGCCTCGGCGGGCTCGAAGGCTTCCGCAGTGAGGGCAGCCACCTGACCGACCTCCATCTGCGCGTCGCCGCTGGAATTCATCGTGCGGCTCAGTTGCAGCGCGCCGAGTGCCACAACCAGGGCCGCTATGCCCACCATCGCGGTCTTGCGGCTCGTCGGCAGCAGCCTGCCCAGCCCCTGGGGGCCGCCATCCTTGCCGGCAGGCCGTCCCTTCGTGGCTTCAGCCTCCGCGGCGGCGGCCTGGGCGGCGCGCCGGGCGGCGGCAATGAAGTCGGATTTGGCGGCGTCCCCGGTCCGCTCACCGGCTGCCGGGCGCTGGTCGCGCACGCGCCGCATGATGGCGTTGAGATCGGGAGCGCCGGTCCCCGGCTCCAGCGGCCGGTTCGCCTGCCTGGGATCGAGCGGGCTGTCGAAATCCATCTCGGCGGCGGGCTCCTCGCGCGGCTGCGCGGGAAGCTGGTCCTCGGCGGGCTTCTTCTTGCCGCGGAATGCGCGCGTGATGCCGCCCAAGAGCGAGCGTGACTGCTTCTTGCCGTCCTCCAGCGAATCCAGCGCGGCCGCGGTGGCCGCGGCGCTGGCTGCCTCGCTTGCGATGCCGCTGGTCTTCTCCGCCCTGGAGCTTTCGGCCACCGGCGGAGGAGCGGTTTCGATCTCTGGTGCGATGGAGGGCGAGGCGATCGTCTCGCGACGTTCCGCGACCGGAGCGGCGGCGGCGTTCTGGCGCTTTTCCATCGAGCCCAGCCGATCCACGATCTTGATGAGCGTGTCGTGAATGGCTTCGAAGGTCTTGGCGTTTCGTTCGTCCGAGACGCGGGTGAGGTTCTCGAGGCTGCGCAGCTCCTGCCCAAGCTCGCCCGCGATGCCGCCGTCATGGCTACCTCCGAGCCGGTGGACCGCATCTTCGGCCGCCTGGCGGGCTGCCTCCATCAGATTGTCGCGGGTCTCGAGAATGGAACGCTCGATATAGTCGAGGCGCGGTCCCAGATCCTCGAACTCGGGAAGCGGGCGGCTCGGGCTCATGATATGATCCGACAGCGCGGAGACCTGGGCCTGCAGGCTGCCGATCAGCTCCGAATCGATCCCCGCCGATCGCCGCGCCGTGGCTTCCAGACGCCGGGCGATGTCGTCTAGACGTTCCTCCAGCTGACCCAGGGAAGCGCCATCCAGCCCCTCGACGCGCCGTTCGACGCGCTCTGAAATTTCGGCGAAACGGCGGTCCATCATCGCGACGAGTTCGCTCGCGGCGCCGGAATCCGCGCTGTCGGCCTGCTTGCTGGCAAGCTGCGCGATGCGCTGCTCGAGTTCGCGGAACAGGCTGTGCCCCTGCTCGAGCGCGTCGCCATGGCGCTCGTCCATGCGCGCCGAGATGGCGTCGAACCGGTGCTCCATGTCACGGAAGATCGGCGCCATGTCGGGAATGCTGGGCACGGTGTCGAGTTTTTGGGAGATGATCGATATCTGCTCTGCCAGCTTCTCGACAGCGTTTTCGGGAAAGCTGACCCGTTGCGTCAGCTCGTCCACCCGGCTGGAGATCGTCTCGATCTGGCCGGAAATGCCGAAGCCCGATTCGACCTGCATGTCCTCGATCTGGCGCGCGAGTGCGCCGATACGGGCTTCGATCCGCTCCAGCGGTTCGGGATCGAAACGCTGCGCCCGCTGCGCGGAAGTGGACGACACGATCGCCCGCGACAGTTCGTCCAGACGGCGTTCGATCGTCTCGATCGCTTCCGCGCCAAAACCGTCATGTTCGCGGTCGAGCTTCTCGACGACCAGGGCAAGCGAGCGCATCTTGTCTTCCAGGGACCGCAAAGACAGCGACTCGGGCAGGGCGCGCACCGCGTTCTCGATATGGTTCAGTCGCTGTTCCAGCGCTTCCTGGAACGGGTCGCTGGCGCTTGTGCTGCGCAGGTCGCTCGCCAGCGCGGCCCAGCGCTTGTCGAAATCCTCCCAGCGCTCACCGACCGAAAGGACGGTTTCCTCACGGGCCAGATCGCCAAGGGCTGCCTTGATGTCGTTGATTTCGTTTCGCAGCACGGGAATGCCGCGGTCGTCGGTGCGCTCGCCCAACCGCTCGATCATGCCCGAAAGACGTTCGAGTTCGGCTGCGAGGGCAGTGGCCTGGGCATCTTCGCCGCGCTCGGCCCTATTGTTCGCCATGTCGCGTCTCAGCGCCGCGATTTCCTGTCCCACGCCGTGACCATCCTGGCCGCGAACCTCCTCGCGCAGGTTTCTCAACTCCGCCGCGATCTGGCTGACGGAGGCGAAATCCTCCTCCCGCGAGCGCGCCTGCCGCACCGTATGGGCGAGATCCGAATAGGCCGGCGTGCCTCGCTGGGGCTGCCCATCCTGCCACGGGTCGCGAGGCGCGTGCGGCCGATCGCGGTCTTCCGCCCCGCCGATGCGGCCCTCGAGTTCCTCCAGCGTGCGGTTGAGGCGCTCGATGGATGTCGAAGGCCGGCGCCTGCGTCCGGCATTCAGGGATTCGAGGTAGGATCGCTTTTGGCTCATGTACAGCTCGCTGCGCCCGCTCAGGCGTGTGGATGGTCGCGTCCGTGAAGCAACGAGGAACATGAATTCACGGGGATCGTTGGCCCACACCATTCCCCGAACGTGGTAAACAAGCCGTTAACCAACCTTACCGGACTTGAAACTGTTTCGGCCTGGCTGCGACAGACTGCGCCGGCTTTCGCACTTGCAGCATTCGCGCCGACTTATTATATCGCGCTCAGAAATAGGGCCTGCCGCGAGCGGCGCCCGCCAATAGCATAGCCCGTTAAGAACCGAAGGTGCTCCAAGAGCATTCGAAGCCGACCTGCGGAGAAGGGGTTGGCTAACCCCCCAATTCGTACGGACTGGAATAGCAAGATGAACATGATGTCGGCCAGCAATGCAATGGCCTCAACCGGTGATACCGCGAGCGGCGATCATCGAGATTATGCCCGCATTGGCGATGTCGCCAAGCAGTACGGCGTGACCCTGCGCACTCTTCGCTTCTACGAGGACAAGGGTCTCATCACTCCCCAGCGCGACGGCAATACCCGCCTCTATTCGCAGCGGGACCTGTCGCGCCTCCGGCTCGTGCTGCTGGGCCGCCAGGTCGGTTTCACGCTGCGCGAGGTCAAGCAGATGATGGATCTCTATGATCCGGCCAACGGCAATTCGCGCCAGATGCGCGTGGTGGTCGACAAGTCGGAGCGCCAGCTTGCGCGCCTGCAGAAGCAGCGCGACGAGATCGATCAGGCGATCAACGCGCTCAAGGAACTGCTCGAGGGTGCCCGTCAGCAGATGGGCAAATCCAAGGCAGCCTGACCCTCATCGCCACTCCGCTTCGGCAACGCCGAGCCCCGGTCGCCTGCGTCCGGGGCTTTTGGCGTTTGCATGCGATCAAATCGACGTTGAAGCCGCTAGATTGACGTTTACGCAAACGTCAAAATTTGCTAGGCACGATCGCGAAATCGACAGAGGGCGCCCGGCGGCATTTGACGCCGGCGCCGCGAAACGTTCGGAGGATCTCATGACCGTCTACAAGGCGCCCGTCAAAGACACGCTTTTCGTGCTGAAGGATGTGCTCGGCTACGAGCGCTATTCCAATCTCCCCGGATTTTCCGACGCCTCCACCGACGTGCTGGAAGCCATCCTCGAGGAAGGCGCCAAGCTCGCCGAGAACGTGATGCATCCGCTCAACCAGTCGGGCGACCATGAGGGCTGCACGCGCCATGACGACGCGTCCGTGACGACGCCCAAGGGCTTCAAGGAGGCCTATGGCCATTACCGCGAGGGCGGCTGGATGGGCCTGTCCGTGCCGGCCGAGTTCGGCGGCCAGGGTCTGCCCTACACCGTGCATTCGGCGGTGGGAGAGTTCTTCTCCTCCGCCAACATGGCGCTGATGATGTATCCGGGCCTGACCCAGGGCGCCATCGCCGCGATCCTGGAGCATGGCTCGGAAGAGCAGAAGCAGACCTATGTGCCGAAGATGACCGACGGCGTGTGGACCGGCACCATGAACCTGACCGAGCCGCATTGCGGCACGGATCTGGGCCTCCTGCGCACCCGCGCGGTGCCGAACGGGGACGGCTCCTACGCCATTTCCGGCCAGAAGATCTTCATCTCGGCCGGCGAGCACGACATGTCGGAGAACATCATCCATCTCGTTCTGGCCCGCATCGAGGGCGCGCCTGCCGGCACCAAGGGCATCTCGCTCTTCATCGTGCCGAAATACAAGGTGGTTGAAGACGGCAGCGTCGGCGAGAAGAACGGCGTGTCCTGCGGTTCCATCGAGGAGAAGATGGGCATCCACGGCAACGCCACCTGCGTGATGAACTACGACAATGCCGAGGGCTATCTCATCGGTGCTGAGAATGGCGGCCTGCGCGCCATGTTCGTGATGATGAACGAAGCGCGTCTCGGCGTCGGCATGCAGGGCCTGTCGATGGGCGAGATCGCCTACCAGAACGCGGTTGCCTATGCGAAGGACCGTCTTCAGGGCCGCTCGCTGACCGGACCGAAGGCCGCCGACAAGCCGGCCGACCCGATCATCGTGCACCCAGACATCCGCCGCAAGCTGATGACCATGCGCGCCATCAACGAGGCCGGCCGGGCGCTGATCCTCTGGACGGCGCTGAAATCCGACCTCAAGCACCGCTCGCAGGACGAGGCCGAGCGGCAGGCCGCCGACGACCATCTCGGCCTGATGACCCCGGTGATCAAGGGCGTGCTGACCGACAAGGGCTTCGACATCGCCGTCATGGCGCAGCAGGTCTATGGCGGTCATGGCTATATCGAGGAATGGGGCATGAGCCAGTTCGTGCGCGATGCCCGCATTGCGCAGATCTACGAGGGCGCCAACGGCATCCAGGCGCTCGACCTCGTCGGCCGCAAGCTTGGCGCCAATGGCGGCCGGGCGGTCCAGGCCTTCTTCAAGGAAGTCGGCGATTTCTGCGAGGCAAACCGTTCCGACGAGGCCATGGCGCCCTTCACCAAGGGCCTCAAGAAGGGCTTGAACGACCTCCAGGCGGCCACCATGTGGCTGATGCAGAACGCGATGGCCAAGCCCGACAATGCGGGCGCGGCCTCGACCGACTACATGCACCTCTTCGGCCTGGTGGCGCTGGGTTACATGTGGGGCCTGTCGGTGAAGAAGGCGCAGGAAGGGCTGGCCAATGGCGGCGACAAGGCCTTCCTCGAAGCCAAGCTCGCCACCGCGCGCTTCTATTTCGACCGGCTGATGCCGGAATCGACGGCCCATCTGGCGCGCATCTCGAGCGGCGCCGATTCCATGATGGCGCTCGAAGCGGAGGCATTCTAGAAAACGGGCGCGTGCCTTGCCCGGTCCGACGAGAGGAGGCGTTTGATGTCGACCAACCCCGCCACCGTCCTGAACGTGCCCCGCCCCGAATGGGCGCAGGACGATGTCGCCATGTTGCAGGACATGGCGACGCGCTTCCTGACGGACGAGATCCTGCCGCGCTACGATGAATTCGAGGACGCGGAGATCTTCGACCGGGAGAGCTGGAAGAAGGCCGGCGAGAACGGCCTTCTCTGCGCCTCCATGCCGGAGGAATATGGCGGTTCGGGCGGCACCTACGCTCATGAGAGCGCGATCATCGAGGCGATCAGCCATGTCGGCGTCGATGGCTTCGGCATCGCGTTGCACAATTCCATCGTCGCGCCCTACATCGCCCATTACGGCTCGGAAGAGCAAAAGAAGAGATGGCTGCCGAAGATGGCGACCGGCGAGCTGATCGGTGCCATCGCCATGACCGAGCCCGGGGCGGGTTCGGACCTGCAAGGGGTCAAGACCCGCGCGGTCAAGGACGGCAACCACTACCGCATCAACGGTTCCAAGACATTCATCACCAACGGGCAGCTGGCCAATCTGATCGTCGTCGTCACCAAGACCGATCCGGAAAAGGGTGCCAAGGGCACCTCGCTGATCGTGGTCGAGACCGACGAGGTGGAAGGTTTCCAGCGCGGTCGCAACCTCGACAAGATCGGCCTGAAGTCGAACGACACGTCGGAACTCTTCTTCAACGACGTGCGCGTGCCGACCTCCAACCTGCTGGGCACCGAGGAAGGGCAGGGCTTCGTCCAGCTCATGCAGCAGCTTCCGCAGGAACGGCTGCAGATCGGCGGCACGGCGATCGCCATGGTCGAGCGCGCGCTGGCGGTCACCATCGACTACGTCAAGGAGCGCAAGGCCTTCGGCAAGGCGGTCATCGACTTCCAGAACACGCAGTTCACGCTGGCCGAGCTGAAGACAGAGGCCACCATCGGCCGCGTCTTCTACAATGATTGCGTGGCGCGCCATGTGAAGGGCGAGCTCGATCCGGTCACCGCCTCGATGGCGAAATACTGGCTGACCGACCTGCAGGGCAAGGTCGCCGACGAATGCCTGCAGCTGCATGGCGGCTATGGCTACATGAACGAATATCCGATCGCCCGGATGTGGCGCGACGCCCGCGTCCAGCGCATCTATGGCGGCACCAACGAGATCATGAAGCTTCTGATCGCCAGAAGCTTGTAGGAACACAGGGAGAAATCAGATGGCAGATGCATTTGTCTATGACGCCGTGCGCACGCCGCGCGGACGCGGCAAGAAGGACGGCTCTCTGCATGAGGTTCCGGCCGTGCGCCTCGGCGCCAAGGTCCTGGAAGCCGTGCGCGACCGCAACGGGCTCGACACGACCAAGGTCGACGACATCATCTTCGGCTGCGTCGATCCCGTCGGCGAGGCCGGCTCGGTGATCCCGCGCTCGGCCGCCTTCGAGGCCGGCTACGACAACAAGGCCCCCGGTCTCCAAATCTCGCGCTTCTGCGCGTCCGGCCTCGACGCCATCAATCTGGGCGCGGCCAAGATCGCCGGCGGCTCGGACGGGATCGTGATCGCGGGCGGTGTGGAATCGATGAGCCGCGTCGGCATGGGCATGTCGGGCGGCGCCTGGTTCATGGACCCCTCGGTCGGCCTGCCCTCCTACTTCATGCCGCAGGGCATCTCTGCCGACCTGATCGCCACCAAATACGGCTTTTCGCGCGATGACGTGGATGCCTATGCGGTGGAGAGCCAGAAGCGCGCGGCCGCAGCCTGGAAGGACGGGCGTTTCAAGAACTCGGTCGTTCCGGTCAAGGACCAGAACGGCATGACCATCCTCGACCATGACGAGCACATGCGGCCTTCGACCGACATGCAGTCGCTGGCCTCGCTCAACCCCTCCTTCGTGATGCCGGGCGAGATGGGCGGCTTCGATGCCGTCGCCGTCCAGCGTTATCCCGAGATCGAGGGCGTCAACCACGTCCACCATGCCGGCAATTCGTCCGGCATCGTCGATGGCGCAGCCGCGGTGTTGCTCGGCTCCAAGGCTGCCGGCGAGACGATGGGCCTCAAGCCCCGCGCCCGCATCAAGGCCTTCACCAATATCGGTTCCGAGCCCGCCATCATGCTGACCGGCCCGGTCGACGTGACCGAAAAGCTGCTGGCCAAGGCCAACATGACGCTCGACGACATAGACCTGTTCGAGCTCAACGAGGCATTCGCCAGCGTTGTGCTGCGCTATCTGCAGGCCTTCGACATCGATCCGGCCAAGATGAACGTCAATGGCGGCGCCATCGCCATGGGGCACCCGCTGGGTGCCACCGGCGCGATGATCTTCGGCACCGTGCTGGACGAGCTGGAACGCCGCGATCTGAACACCGCCCTGGTCACGCTCTGCATCGGTGCCGGCATGGGCACCGCCACCATCATCGAGCGCGTCTGACCGGGCCGGAGGAGAACAATCATGACCGACTACAAGAACTTCACCGTCGAAACCGATTCCGACGGCATCGCGCTCGTCACCTGGGATTCGCCCGGCCGCTCCATGAACGTCTTCACCGAGGAGGTGATGAACGAGCTGGAGGCGATCATCGAGGCCGTTGCCGGCGACGAGGCGATCAAGGGTGCCGTCATCACCTCCGGCAAGGATTCCTTTTCCGGCGGCGCGGACCTCACCATGCTGCAGAAGATGCTGGGCCTCTTCGCCGAGGAAAAGCAGAAGAACCCCGACGCCGCCATCAAGATGCTGTTCGACGGCGCCGGCCGCATGAGCTGGCTGTGGCGCAAGCTCGAGACCTCCGGCAAGCCCTGGGTCTCGGCCATCAACGGCACCTGCATGGGTGGCGCGTTCGAGCTGTCGCTCGCCTGCCACGGCCGTGTTGCCGCCGATAGTGACAAGGTCAGGATGGCGCTGCCCGAGGTCAAGGTCGGCATCTTCCCCGGCGCCGGCGGCACCCAGCGCGTGCCACGCCTGACCGATCCGCAGCAGGCGCTGCAGATGCTGACCACGGGCCAGACGCTGACGCCGAAAAAGGCCAAGCAGATGGGCCTGATCCACGAAATCGCCGCGCCCGATCAGCTGATCGAGACGGCCAAGAAGATGATCAGGGACGGCCTCAAGCCGGTCCAGCCCTGGGACGAGAAGGGCTTCAAGCTGCCCGGCGGTCCCGTCTATTCGGCCGCGGGCGCCAATCTCTGGCCGCCGGCAATCGCCATCCTGCGTCGCGAGACCTATGGCAATTATCCGGCTGCCACCGCGATTCTGAAATGCGCCTATGAGGGGCTTTTGGTGCCGTTCGACACCGCGCTTCGCATCGAGCAGCGCTACTTCACCGAGATCATGCAGACGACCGAAGCGAAGATGATGATCCGCTCGCTCTTCGTCTCGCTTCAGGAGTTGAACAAGGGCGCGCGTCGTCCCGGTGGCATCGCGCCGACCAAATTCTCCAAGGTGGGCGTGCTCGGCGCCGGCTTCATGGGCGCGGGCATCGCCTTCGTCACCGCCAAGGCCGGCATCCCCGTGGTGCTGATCGACCGCGACCAGGAAGCGGCCGACAAGGGGAAGGCCCATTCCGAAAAGCTGATGGACGGCCTGATCAAGAAGGGCCGTGCCACGGCGGAGGACAAGGAGAAGCTCCTGTCGCTCATCACGGCCACGCCCGATTACGGAAAGCTGGACGGTGCCGACCTAGTGGTCGAGGCGGTGTTCGAGGATTCCGAGGTCAAGAAAGGCGTTACCGAGAAATCGGAAGCCGTCATGCCGGAAGGCTCGACCTTCGCCTCCAACACCTCCACGATCCCCATCTCTTCGCTCGCGACCAATTCGAAGCGGCCCGAGCAGTTCATCGGCATCCACTTCTTCTCGCCGGTCGACAAGATGATGCTGGTCGAGATCATCATGGGTGAGAAGACGGGCGACAAGGCGCTGGCGGTGGCGATCGACTATGTGCGCGCCATCAAGAAGACGCCGATCGTCGTCAACGACACGCGCGGCTTCTACGTCAATCGCTGCGTGCTGCGCTACATGTCGGAAGCCTTCAAGATGCTGATCGAGGGCGTGCCCGCGCCGATGATCGAGAATGCCGCCAAGATGGCCGGCATGCCGGTCGGACCGCTGGCGCTGACCGACGAGACGGCCATCGATCTGGCCCAGAAGATCATGAAGCAGACCATCCGCGATCTCGGCGAGGAAGCGGTCGATCTCAAACAGTTCGAGCTCATCAACACGATGGTCGACACGCATGGGCGCCTGGGCCGCAAGAACGGCAAGGGCTTCTATGACTATCCCGAGAAGCCGGCCAAGAAGCATCTGTGGCCCGGCCTGAAGGACCTCTATGAGCAGCAGGACCCCGACAAGCTCGACGTGACGGAGCTGAAGCAGCGCTTCCTCGTCACCATCGCGCTGGAAGCGGCCCGCGTGATGGAGGAGGGGATCGTCACCGACCCGCGCGAGGCCGATGTCGGCTCGATCCTTGCCTTCGGCTTCGCCCCCTATACGGGCGGTGCGCTCTCCTACATCGACGGCATGGGGGCCAAGGCCTTTGTCGAACTCGCCGAGCGCCTGGGCGCGAAATACGGCAAGGAGTTCGACGTGCCGGCGCTGCTCAAGGACATGGCGGCCAAGGGCGAGAGCTTCTACCAGCGCTTCGATCCCTATGCGGGCGAGAAGCAGGCGGCTTGATCGCCATCTAAGAGCCATCGGCCGGGCGGATGACCGCCCGGCCTTTCTCTTCGGAGACAGCGCGTATGTATGTCTGGGGACGCCTTGCCTGGATGGCGGCGACATCGAAGCGGCGCGGGCCGTTCCGTTTCGGGGATGAAAGCCGGCTGTCCTTCCGCTGCCTGCCGCACGACATCGACCGCAACATGCATCTCAACAATGCCCGCTACATGATGCTGGCCGATGTCGGGCGCATCGACATCTTCCTGCGCTCCGGCTTCTGGGCGCTGTGCGCGCGCAATGGCTGGGGGCCGATGATGGGCGGGCTGCAATCGGCCTATGTGCGCGAGATCAAGCTGTGGAAGCGTTTCGAGATCGTCTCCACCATCGAGACGTGGACTGACCGCCAGATGATCGGCCGCCACCGCTTTCTCCTGGAGGATGGCCGCACCGCGGCGATGATCCTGACCACGGCCGGCGTCTATGACCGACGCGGCAAGCGCTTCGTGCCGGTTCAGGAGGTGGTGGATGCCTTATCGCCGGGGCTGGCGCCGCGCGCGCTGACACCTGCGGAACAGGCCTTCATCGACTCCCATGCCGGCGTGCGGGATCTCGCCAAGGGCGAGGGGTGAGGCTTTTGCGGATGCGGGCGGTTTGCTATGATGGCCGCAGGAGTGACCGCCATGAGCAAGTTCGACCGCGCGGTGAAGGCCGCTGAAAACCTCCCCGAAGACCTTCGCGAAGAGCTGGGCGAGGATCTGCTGCATTATATCGACAAGTATCTGGCGCTGGCCGAGGATATCGATGCAGGCCTTGCGGAACTGGATGCCGGCAAGGGTGTCCCCGCTGATGTGGTCTTCGACCGCCTGACGGCGCGCCTTGGCTCTTGATGTCATCATCGCGCCTCGCGCCGAGCGCGATATTGAGGATATTCACGCCTATGTCTCGGCGGATAACCCGGTGGCTGCGGATGGCGTGATCGGACGTTTCCGAAAGACAATAGGGCTGCTGGCGCTTCGACCCAACATGGGACCGCGTGTATTGCGTCCTGGGCGACGGGGCCTTCGGAAGATGTCGGTCCCGCCCTTTATCATCTTCTACAGGGTTGGCGACGACCTCGTCGAAATCGTTCGCGTTCTGCATTCTTCGCGCGATGTGGACAACACAACTCCCTGACGCCGAAGACCCGTCAGTTTCGATCGACTTTCACCCTCTCCAACACGAAATCGGCCCGTTCCGCCACCGGGACCTTCGGCAGGATCACCAGCTCGTGCTCCAGCGCCGCATAGGCGGCAAGCAGCCTCTCATACTCGGCCACGGCCGCCTCGAACCCGTGTGGCCGCTCCGCGTCGCTGAGGTAGATTTCCGGCCAGGGCGGCGCCATGAACACCTGGCGGTGGGTCTGATGCCGCCGCGCGGCTGCCTCGATGGCCGGCTCGCCGGTGAGATGTTCCAGCGCCGCGGCCGCATCGACCAGCCCGCGGTCGAAAAAGACGAGGCCCGGCTGGGCGGCCGCCTTTTCCAGATCGTCCAGCGCCATGGCGATGGCGCGGCGCGCGAAGGCCGTGCCGTCGATCCAGGGCAGGGCCGTGCCGTCGCCCGCCAGTTCTTCGCGCACGATGCGCCGGCCGGGCTCCGCCACCACCGCATGGCCGCGCCGCGCGAGTTCTGCCACCAGCGTCGACTTGCCGCCGCCCGAGCAGCCCGAAATCGTCACAAAACGATCCATCATCCTGTTTTTCCTTCGATTGGCAGTGTATTGGCCGTCGGCCTTGCTGGACTCTTGACGTCTCCCGCCATATTTTCCGCAGAAGGCATATTTTCCTGTCACGGAGGGAGCGGATGCTCTCGCACGCCCGCATTTGGGCCGCCATCGACGCGTTGGCCGAACGTTATTCCATGTCGCCATCGGGCCTTGCGCGCAGGGCCGGCCTGGATTCGACCGCCTTCAACAAGTCCAAGCGCTGCTCGGCCGACGGGCGTCCGCGCTGGCCGTCGACGGAATCTCTGGCCAAGATCATGCAGGCCACGGGCTGCGGGCTGCCCGAGATGCTGGCCCTGATCGAAGAAGGCCAGGCGGCCGCCGCCAGCCGCGTGCCGCTGATCGGCTTCGCCCAGGCGGGTGCGGGCGGCTTCTTCGACGATGCCGGCTTTCCCGTCGGCCATGGCTGGGAGATGGTCGACCTGCCCGCCGCAACAAGCGAGGGCGCCTATGCGCTGGAAGTCCAGGGCGATTCCATGCTGCCCCTCTACAGGAACGGCGATCTCCTCATCGTCGATCCGGCCGCCGCCGTCCGCAAGGGCGACCGCGTGGTGGTCAAGACGCGCGGCGGCGAGGTGATGGCCAAGATCCTCACCAAGCGCGGCACGCGCGCGCTGGAGCTTCTCTCCGTCAATCCCGAACATGGCGAGCGGGCCGTGCCCGTCGAAGAAGTCGAATGGGTGGCCCGCATCGTCTGGGCGAGCCAGTAGCATGCTGCGCGCGCTCCTCTCCATGCTGGTGATCGTCGGCGTGGGGCTGGCGCTTCTGTGGCTGCGGCCGTCTATCGTGAACGATGCACCAGACCCGGTAGAAACGGCAGCCCCCGCGTCTTCTGTGGTTGCGCAGCCATCCTCCCAGCGCACGCCACGCGTCCAGAATGCGCGGCCGATCGCGCCGGAAGTCGTCGCCGTGCCCCGGATCGACGGCGGGGAACTGGTCAGGCAGGAAGCGCGCCTGCCGCTCAGCCCGCTTGGCGCCGCGCCGGACCCGGCCAACATGCCGCCGCGCGAGACGGTGCTGCATCGACCCGTGGCGCTGGCGGCCGGGCTGGTCCAGGCGCAGGGCCATGACATCGCGTTGGCCGGCATCGAGACGGTCGATCCCGAGGAGATGTGCGACCATGAGGGCCGGCAATGGCCATGCGGTGCCCACGCCCGCACCGCCTTCCGCAACTTCCTGCGCGCCCGCGCCCTTTCCTGCATCGTTCCGGCCACACCGCTGCGCGAGACACTTACCGTGAAATGCACCGTGGCCGGTGCGGACCCGGCGCTGTGGCTTGCCGAAAATGGCTGGGTCCGCGAAGGCGCCGCCGAATATGGCGACGCGATCGATGAGGCCCGTGCGGCGCAGCGCGGCCTGTTCGGCCCGCCGCCAGGCGGCTAGGCGGGCTTCGCCAGGAGTTCGCCCTTCAGGGCCTTGTCGATCAGCGCGCGGGTGTTGTCGATGCCGTAAAGTGCCGCGAAGGAGCCGAAGCGGGGGCCGCGCTCCTGGCCGATCAGCACCTGGTAGATCATCTGGAAAAAGGCCACCGAAACGCCCGGACCGCCAGTCGGGCTCTTCTTCTTGTGGTCCTGGTAGCGCTCGATTCCACGCGCCACGTCGAGCGCGGCGTTCTGGATCGCCTCTCCATCGGCATCCGAAGGCAATACGGCGAGCGTGTCGGCCAGCGCCTGAAGCGCTGCCGCCTCCACCTCGTCCGCCGCGCGGAAGACCTTGGTCGGCTTCACGAAATCGTCGAAATAGCGGATCGCGTATTCGGTGAGCCGGTCGAGTTCGGGATGGCTCTCGGGCGTCACGCCGGACGCGTGGCGCGAGATGAAGCCCCACAGCACGCCCTTGTCATGCGCATTGGAGGCGCTGACGAGATTGAGCAGCAGTGCAAACGAGACCGGCAGTTCGATCGCCGGCGGATTGCCCGAATGAATGTGCCAGACCGGATTGCCCAGCCGCTCCTTCCAGTCCTGCTTCGGATAGGCGGCGAGGAACTGGTAATATTCGTCCACGGCGCGCGGGATGACGTCGAAATAGAGCTTCTTGGCCTGGCGCGGGCGCTGGAACATGTAGAGCGCCAGGCTTTCCGTCGGCGCGTAGGTCAGCCATTCATCGATGGTGAGCCCGTTGCCCTTCGACTTGGAGATCTTCTGGCCGTTCTCGTCCAAGAACAGCTCGTAGACGAAATGCTCGGGCGCGCGTCCGCCCAGCGCCTCGCAGATGCGGTCATAGACGCCCATGTTGGGCCCGTGATCCTTGCCGAACATCTCGAAATCGACGCCGAGCGCGGCCCATCGGGCGCCGAAATCGGGCTTCCACTGAAGCTTCACATTGCCGCCGGTGACGGGAAGCGTCGTCTCCTCGCCATCTTCGTCGAAGGTGATGGTGGCGTTCTCGGCATCGACCTTCTTCATCGGCACGTAGAGCACGCGCCCGGTCTTGGGCGAGATCGGCAGGAAGGGCGAATAGGTGGCGCGCCGTTCCTCGCCGAGCGTCGGCAGCATGATGTCCATGATCGCGTCATAGCGCTCCGCCACCCTCCTCAGGATGTCGTCGAAACGGCCGGATCTGTAGTAGTCGGTGGCGCTGGCGAACTCGTAGTCGAAGCCGAACGTGTCCAGGAAGCGGCGCAGCATCGCGTTGTTGTGGTGGCCAAAACTCCCATGCTCGCCGCCGAAGGGATTCGGCACGGCGGTCAGCGGCATGTGCAGATAGGGTTCCAGCGCGGTCCGGTCCGGCACGCTGTCCGGAATCTTGCGCATCCCGTCCAGATCGTCGGAGAAGCAGAGCAGGCGCGTCGGCACCTTGTCTTCGGTGAGGACGCGGAATGCATGGCGCACCATCGTCGTGCGCGCCACCTCCCCGAACGTTCCGATATGCGGCAGGCCGGACGGTCCGTATCCGGTCTCGAACAGCACCGCTGCCGGCCAGTCGCCGCCCTCGTAACGCTTCACGATCTTGCGCGCCTCTTCGAACGGCCAGGCCTTGCTCTCGGCTGCTGCGGCGACGAGTTCGGGCGAAAGATCGGCGGGTGCTGAGGTCGGCTGGGTCATCGGACGGGTCTTTGTGGGAAGGGATTGCTGGCCCGGACCTGCCGAGCGTCGACTTTCGTCTAGGCGTGGCGGCGCAATGCGTCAATCATGCGGTTCCTTTTTGATTGCGAAGCGGTGGCCGCCTTCCTAACTTCGCCGGGCGCACTCCGCCAAAAGGACATCACATGACCCTCTCGTCACCCCAGGAAGCCCTCATCCACCTCATGGTCATCGTATCGGCCTCGGACCGCGACATGGGCGACGCGGAACTCGCCCGCATCGGCGCGGTCGTGCGCACCCTGCCGGTGTTCTCCGAATTCGAGCACGCGCGGACCCTCGAGGTGGCGCAGGGCTGCCAGAAGCTGCTGTCCGACGAGGAGGTCGGCCTGGAAGGGATCCTGACCCTTATTCACGACGCGCTGACGCCCGAACTTCGCGAAACCGCCTACGCCCTGGCGGTGGATGTCGCCATTGCGGACCGGTCGTTGAACCCGGAAGAACACCGGATGCTGGACATCGTGAAGGACAGGTTCGAACTCGAGCGGCCGGTCGTCAACGCCATCGAGCGGGCGGCCAGCATTCGCCACCGCAAGGCCTGAGCCGCCGCCCGTCAGTAGAAGCCGATCGGAAAGTGGCGCAGGTAGAGTTCCGCGAAACGACCGCTGACGCTGATCTCGCGCAGCGCATAGTCGAAGGCCCTGGCCAGCGGCTCGTCTTCGCGGCGGGTGGCGATGGCCAGTCCCAGGCCCAGAAACTCCGCCGACAGATACGGGCCGCCTGCGAAGCGGCAGCAATTCTCGGCCGCCGCATCCGCCAGCCAGAAGGAGAGCCGCATCCCGTCGCCGAAGACCGCGTCGATGCGGCCCTCGCGCAGGTCGCGCATCATCCAGCTCTGGCGCGAATAGGTGACGGGGCGAGCCGCCCCGAAATAGTCCCTTAGCATCGCCTCATGCGCTGATCCCTCCAGGACCCCGACCCGTCTGTCGGCGACCGACTGGTGCAGGGGCTCCGTCAGAGGGGAGCCACGCTGCACGATGAAGCGGGCGGGAAACCGGAGATAGGACCGCGTGAAGGCGAGCCGGTCGCGCGTTTCGGCCGTGACGGCAAGGCCGGCGATCACCGCCTCGCCCCGGCGCGCGCCCAGCGCCTCCTCCAGTTCATCCCACGGAATCACCTGGATCTGGCAGATGTCGGAAATATCGAGTTCCGCGCAGATCAGCCGTACCAGTTCGACATGGAAGCCGGCCGGCCGCCCCGCCTCGTCAAGGTAGTTGAAGGGAGGGAAATCGTTGGTGGTGAGAAAACGCACCCGCTCGAGCGCGGAAATGTCGGGCGCAGGCAACCGCTCCCGCTCGTCCCAATATTGAGGGATGGTCGGTCCCTCCTGCGCGATCGTCGGTAGAACCGAGGCCAGGCAAAGCAGAACGGCGACGATGACAGACTTGATCGGCAATATCGCTACCTGAGACACGGACAAAATCCGGTCCCAGTCAGCAGGGCAGGGGCGCTCTGTCAACGCCGAAAATGCACGCGAGATGGCGCGGCAGTTGCGATTTCTGGTTGACGAACGGACCCTACTGATCTTGCATGCCGCTGGGGAAACAGGGGACGGGCGGACAGGCGATGTCTGAGTTTTACGCCGACTCAGCGACGGCGTCTCTCATTCGATCGGTTGCCAGCGGAGACCAGCCGGGAACGGTCCGACGGGCTCCACATCTGCGTCTGCTGCCGCCGCCCGTGTCGAAAGCGGAGGTGCCCGATGCCTGGTGGCCGATCCTGCTTCGGCTGGGTCTCGCGCAACAGGCCATCGGCGTCCTCTTGAGACGCGCCGATGCCAACGGCACCTCGTTCCAGATCGAACTGTTCTCCAGCGGGGTCGTGGATGAGGCGTGCCTCTGCCGCGAGATCGCGCGCGAACTGGAACTGCCGGTAGTGGAGCAACTCGCGGCGTCTCAGCTCCTCATGCGCCGCAGCGAGCGCGAAATGGCTCTCAGGGAGCATCGCGGCGTCGCGATGGCCCTTGCCCGGGACAAGGGGGAGCATATGCGCCTGCTTCTGTCGCCCTCCCGGGTCGAACTGACCGAATTGCATCGCGTGGTCCAGTCCCGACCGGGGCTGGGCGATCGCCTGGGGATCGTGGTGCCGACCGTATTGCGCAAAGCCCTGCTGGCGGCCGCCAGCGAGGATATCTCGGAGCATGCCCGTACCGCGCTGTATATCGAACAGCCCGAACACTCCGCGCGTCAGGTATTTGCGGGCGGGCAGGGCGTGGTTGGCGGCGCCATCGCGACAAGTCTCATATTCGCCTTCTGGCTCGACGCCTCCAGCGCATGGCTGGCGGTCCATGTGCTCTTCTCGCTGGCCTTCCTGGCTTGCGTGATGCTGCGTCTCGCCGCCGCCATGACCGCGACGCCCCCCCAACTGCGCCCGCTGGAGCCGGCGCCGGCTGAGGAACTGCCCGTCTATTCCGTACTGGTCGCGCTCTACCGCGAAGCGGAAATCGTCCCGCAAGTGCTGGCGGCGCTCTCGCGGCTTCGCTGGCCGCGCAGCAAGCTCGAGATCAAGCTGATCTGCGAGGAGGATGATGCACCGACCCTCGAAGCCCTGACGGCATTTCGCCTCAACCCATGCATCGAGATCATCCGCGTGCCGAAGGGCCAGCCGCGCACGAAGCCCAAGGCGCTGTCCTATGCACTGCCGCTTTGTTCGGGCGAGTTCGTCACGCTTTACGATGCCGAGGATCAGCCACATCCGGACCAGCTCCACGAAGCCTGGCAGCGGTTCCGTGCCTCGGATGACGCGCTCGGCTGTCTTCAGGCGCCGCTAGTCGTCGTGCCCACCCAGAAGAAGCTGCTGCCCATCCTCTTTGCGTTCGAATATGCCGGGCTTTTTCGCGGTCTGCTGCCCTGGCTGGCGCGGCATCAGCTTATTCTGCCGCTGGGTGGGACATCCAATCACTTCCGCCGGGCGGCGCTCGAAGCGGTCGGCGCCTGGGACCCGTTCAATGTGACCGAGGATGCCGATCTGGGGCTGCGCCTTGCGCGTTTCGGTTATCGCTCCGAGACGATCACCCGCCCCACGCTGGAGGATGCGCCGGAAGCCTTGTTCAACTGGGGCCGGCAACGCACCCGCTGGTTCAAGGGCTGGATGCAGACCTGGCTCGTCCACATGCGCGACCCGCGCCGTCTCATCCGCGAGACGGGCGTCGCGCGCTTCGCCGTGTCGCAGGTCATGCTGATCGGCCTCGTCGTGTCGTCGCTCGCCTACGTCATCTTCGCGCTGACGCTGGTGTGGATCGCCCTGCTGGTGGCTGCGACCGGAACGCTGGGCGGCTACCACGCGGCTCTCCTGGCAGTGGATGCAGTCAATGTCTTCGTCGGCTTCACGGCCTATCTGTTGCTGGGCCGCCGCGTCCTGCACCCTGGCGAGCGGACCGCGTTCTGGAAGGTCGTCTTGTGGACGCCGGCCTACTGGCTGGCGATGTCGATCGCCGCGTGGCGCGCGTTATGGGAATTATATCGCCGGCCGCATCACTGGGAAAAGACCCACCACCCGCTCAGGAAGCATCCGCGCCGCTGACCAGGCCGGGATCGTTTGCGACGATCTCCGGGTCCTGGTCGCCGATCACCTGCATGTCGCGGCCCTCATAGGGGATGGAGAGCAGGACGTGGCGGATCGCCGCCAGCCGCGCACGCCGCTTGTCGTTGGCGCGGATCACCGTCCACGGCGCGTGGTCGGTATGCGTGTGGCGGAACATGGTTTCGCGGGCGCGCGTGTAATCCTCCCAGCGCGTCAGGCCGGCCACGTCGATCGGCGAGAACTTCCAGGTCTTCAGCGGATCATGGCGGCGTTCGTGAAAGCGCTTCAGTTGCGTTTCCTGGCCGATATTGAGCCAGAACTTGAAGAAGCGGATGCCCTCGTCGGTGATCGAGCGCTCGAAACCCGGCACCTCTGTCAGGAACTTCGCGTGTTCCTCGGGCGTGCAGAAGCCCATGACCGGCTCGACGCCGGCGCGGTTGTACCAGGAGCGGTCGAAGGTCACGAACTCGCCGGCGGTGGGGAAATGCGCCACGTGACGCTGGAAGTACCACTGGCCACGCTCGGTCTCCGTCGGCTTGGTCAGCGCCACGTTGCGGGCAGAGCGCGGGTTCATGTACTGGCGCAGCACGAAAATGGTGCCGCCTTTTCCTGCCGCGTCCCGCCCTTCGAAGATGGCCAGCACGCGCTCGCCCGTCTCCTGGAGCCAGTATTGCAGCTTCACGAGTTCGATCTGCAGCGCTTTCAGCGACGCTTCGTACGCGCCGCGCTTCATGCGTTCGGCATGGGGATATCCGCCCGCCGACAGATGCCGTTTCTCGACCCAGCCAGGCAATTTCGGATCGTCGATGTCGAAGCTGCGCATCTTGCCGTCGACCTCTATCTCGATCGCACCCGCCGGAACGTCTCTCATGTCTTGATCCCTGCGCCGTTTCTTCAGTTCGGAGCGCCACATTGCGCCGGGCGGGAGCGCTTGCATAGAGGAGGAAAACACGACGCGCACGGCGCGGCCAGCCTTGTCCGGTGAGGCTTTCATGCTATTGGGGGCAGGCTGGACCGTCCACCCACACGCCCGGACGGTTCGGCACCATGGCTTTGGCCGACGGGGCATCGACACCCATGAGCGAAACCAGACGGGCAGGGCTTGCGCGAGCCCGGCTTCACAATGCGAGATGGACGCTGGCCGCCGCCGCCCTGGCGCTGCTCGTGGTCGCCGCCTGGCCTGAGGCGGGCTGGTGGCTGCCGGTGCTGGCCTTCATCGGCGTGGTCGCCGTGGCGCTCGTCGCGCCGCGCGGGTCGCCCGCGACCTTGCCGTCCCAGTCACCGCCCGCACTTGTCAGGGCGCGCGCCGACCTGGAAAGGCTGACGGCGATCGACCTGGCGGCCGCGGTGCCCGACGCACTCGTGATCTTCGACCGTTCCGGCGCGGTCCTTCATGCCAACGAAGCCGCGCAGGCGGCCTTCGGCGAACTCCCCGAGGGCCTGCTCCTGCAGATGCGTTTTCGTGTCCCCGAGATGCAGGATCTGGTCGCGCGCGTCCTGTCCGGCGAAGCGGCGCCCGCCATCATCGAATATGCCGAGCGCGTACCTGTCGAACGGGCTTTTCGCGTGGCGGCAATGCCTCTCGGTCGAGGCGCCGGAGTGTTTGCCATGGTCTTCAGGGATCAGAGCGAATCGCGCCGCATCGACCGCATGCGCGCCGATTTCATCGCCAATGCCAGCCACGAACTGCGCACCCCGCTGGCCTCCATCTCGGGCTTCATCGAAACGCTGCGCGGTCCGGCGCGCGATGACGAGAAGGCGCGCGAGAATTTCCTCCAGATCATGCAGAACCAGACCGAGCGCATGGCACGGCTCATCGATGATCTGCTTTCCCTCTCGCGGCTCGAGATGCGGACTTATGTGCGGCCGACCACGCCGGTCGATCTCCGCGCCGTGCTCCGGCAGGTGATCGAGACGATGGGCCACATGGCAAGAGAATCCGGCGTCGAGGTCAAGGCCAAGCTCGGCGATGCGCCGGTCACCGTTCCCGGCAGCCGGGACGAACTCTACCAGGTCTTTCAGAACCTGCTGGAGAATGCCTGCAAATACGGGGCCTCCGGCGGCCGCGTCGAGATCGAGATCGACGACCGCAGCGCGACGGACGATCGGGAAGTGAACGTCTCCATTCGCGATTTCGGGCCGGGGATCGCCGAGGAACACATCCCGCGCATCACCGAACGCTTCTATCGAGTCGATGTCGAGACCAGCCGTTCCCAGAAGGGGACCGGGCTGGGCCTGGCCATCGTCAAGCACATCCTCACGCGCCACGACGCCAGATTGACCATCCGTTCGCGGCCGGGCGAGGGGGCCGTCTTCACCGTGCATCTGCATTCCACAGTCGGCAGGCCGGCCGGAGCCCAGCAATGAAGCGTGCCGCCATTTTCTTCGCCGCGTATTTCGTGGCCATTGCATTGCCGATCGGCATCCTCGCCTTCCTCGCGGCAACTGGCCCCGCGCCCTACATCCTGGCCGGCGGCGGCCCGGGCGACGAGTGGCTGCAGCAGCGCGCCTTCGACGACGGCTCGCAGGTCGAGCTCCGCGCCTATGGCTCGCCGGAAGAGGCGACGGAGGCTGCGCGGGAACTGTTCGAGGCCCGCCCGACCAACTTCGTCAACCGCACTTTCGAGGTCGCCCGTTATCGCCGTTCCGACACCGAACGGCACGGGCTGATCCTGCCGGTCGAGCAGTATGTGATCGAGATCGAGGCGCCCACGGCGCCGCTGGTCGAGCAACGTTTTGCCGCACTCGATTTCGTCGCGGAAAATCCCGAGCCGAACTTTCTCTGGATCGCCCTGACGGAACGGGCCGGACTGTCGCTGGCCGCAGTGGGCGCCTATGTCCTGCTGCTCATCCTGTTTCTGGCGCGCGGGGGCGCCTGGGCGGGAAGGCTGCCGCCCCCGGAGACGATCGCGCCGGCCGATGCCGAAACGCTTCGACAAAGGTTGCTGGCGATCAGCACCCTCAACCAGCCCTTCCATCTGGTGGAGGAGCGGCCCGGCCAGCTGGTCGCCCAGTGGCGCCTGGCCGATCCCGACTGGATGAGCGTCATGGCGACGAGCGGCATCAGGCGGGCCCATCGCTTCTATCTGGACATCGACGAGGGCACCCGCACGGTGCGCGTGCTCGAAAAGACCTACAAGATCGGTTGGGGCGGCGGCATTCGCAGCGTCAGCGGTCGGGTTGTCTTCTTCCAGGGCATCACCTTCAAGTCGCTCGACGGCGGGGCGCAGCTCGGCGTCAGCGCCGATCCAGACGGCGCGCCCACGGTGAATGAAGGCTACGCCTATCGTTTCGACGCCTCCGAGATCCGCAAGCCATTGTCGGAAGTGGTCACCGGCAGCGGATGGACGTGGCAGCCGGTCATGACGCTGTTCAGGCCCATCGGCGGTTAGCGTGCCGGCTTTCTTTTTCCTGTCATGTGCGTAGCCTAGATTCGGGCGCAAGAATCCATCCGCGCCGGCAGACAGGAGGACACATGCCGTCCCAGCATATCGTTCGTGCATTCGACGAGGAACTCGCGCTCCTGGCCAATCGCATCGCCGCGATGGGCGGTCACGCGGAACGAATGGTCGACGAATCCGTCACCGCGCTGATTGCAGGCGATGCCGCGCTCGGCGCGAAGGTGATCGCAGACGATGCCGTTCTCGACGAACTCCAGCGGGAGGTCGATGACCGCGTCATCGTGATGATCGCCAGGCGCCAGCCGATGGCGGAGGACCTGCGGGAGATCATCGGCACGATCCGCATCGCCGCGGAACTGGAGCGCGTGGGCGACCTCGGCAAGAGCAATGCCAAGCGCGTGGCGGCCATCGCCGAAGCCCGCCAGCCGCGCGCGCTCTTCCGCGGCCTCGAGGCGCTTTCGACCCTTGCCCTGACGCAGCTCAAGGACGTCCTTGATGTCTACGCCTCGCGCCGCGTCGATTCGATCGCCATGATCCGCGACCGCGACGAGGAGATCGACGCCGTCTACACGTCGCTCTTCCGCGAGTTGCTCACCTACATGATGGAGGATCCGCGCAACATCTCGGCCTGCACGCATCTTCTCTTCTGCGCCAAGAACATCGAGCGTATCGGCGACCATGCCACCAACATCGCCGAGACGGTGTTCCATATCGCGACCGGATCGCAACTCCCGCCCGAACGGCCCAAGGTCGACCACAGCCACAAGGTGGTGGTCACCAGCGAGGGCGCCGAGATCGTCGACTGAGGCGGTGCAACGAATCAAGAGGACGATGGCATGGCCACCGCCCTCGATCGTTTTGACAAAAGCCCGGATCAGAAATCCATGCCACCCGGCATCGCCGGCGCGGCTGCTTCCTTCTTGGGCTTCTCGGCCACCATCGCTTCCGTGGTGACCAGCAGGCCCGCCACGGAGGCCGCATCCTGAAGCGCCGTGCGTACCACCTTGGCCGGGTCGATGACGCCTTGCGCGTAGAGGTCGCCATATTCGCCCGTCTGGGCGTTCCAGCCCCAGCCGAAATCGGTGTTCTCGCGCAGCCTGCCGACCACGATGGAGCCCTCGGCACCAGCATTCTCCGCGATCTGGCGCACCGGCGCCTCGATGGCGCGGCGCACGATGGCGATGCCGGCCTTCTGGTCATCATTGGCGGCCGACAGGTTCTCGAGCGCGGAGACGGCGCGCAGCAACGCCACGCCGCCGCCCGGCAGCACGCCTTCCTCGACGGCCGCACGCGTGGCATGCAGCGCGTCGTCGACGCGGTCCTTGCGCTCCTTCACCTCGACTTCCGTCGCGCCACCGACACGGATCACCGCGACGCCACCGGCGAGCTTGGCCAGCCGCTCCTGCAGCTTCTCGCGGTCATAGTCCGACGTGGTCTCCTCGATCTGCGCCTTGATCTGCGCGACACGGCTTTCGATTTCGGCCCTGGAGCCGGCGCCGTCGACGATGGTGGTGTTCTCCTTGTCGATGGTCACCTTCTTCGCCCGGCCGAGCATGTTGAGCGTCACGTTCTCCAGCTTGATGCCCAGATCCTCGGAGACCGCGGTGCCGCCGGTCAGGATCGCGATGTCCTGCAGCATGGCCTTGCGGCGGTCGCCGAAGCCGGGTGCCTTGACGGCCGCGACCTTCAGCCCGCCGCGCAGCCTGTTGACGACGAGCGTGGCGAGCGCCTCGCCCTCGACGTCCTCGGCGATGATCAGCAGCGGCTTGGAGGACTGCACGACAGCTTCCAGTACGGGAAGCAGCGCCTGCAGGTTCGACAGCTTCTTCTCGTGGATCAGGACATAGGGGTCCTCGAGCTCGACGCGCATCTTGTCCTGGTTGGTCACGAAATAGGGCGAGAGATAGCCGCGGTCGAACTGCATGCCCTCGACCACTTCCAACTCGGTCTCCAGGCTCTTGGCCTCCTCGACCGTGATGACGCCTTCATTGCCGACCTTCTCCATCGCCTCGGCGAGGAACCGGCCGATCTCGGCGTCGCCATTGGCCGAGATGGTGCCGACCTGGGCGATCTCGTCATTGCGGGTCACGTTGCGCGACTGCTTCTTCAGTTCCGCGACAACGGCCTCGACCGCGAGATCGATCCCTCGCTTCAAGTCCATCGGGTTCATGCCGGAGGCGACCGCCTTGGCACCCTCCTTGACGATGGCCTGCGCCAGCACGGTGGCCGTGGTGGTGCCGTCGCCGGCCAGATCATTGGTCTTGGAAGCCACCTCGCGCACCATCTGGGCGCCCATGTTCTCGAACTTGTCCTCGAGCTCGATTTCCTTGGCGACTGTGACCCCATCCTTGGTGATGCGCGGGGCGCCGAAGGATTTGTCGATGACGACGTTGCGGCCCTTGGGGCCGAGCGTGACCTTCACCGCATTGGCGAGGATATCGACGCCGCGCAACATGCGCTCGCGGGCATCGGCATGGAATTTCACGTCTTTCGCAGCCATTGTTCTACTCCATCATAGGCAGCAATTCTGACTGGGCAGGGGGAAGGCGCTTACGCGGCCTTCTGCATCGCGGCTTCGGCCTGGATCACCCCCATCACGTCGGACTCCTTCATGATCAGGAGGTCCTCGCCATTGAGCCTGATCTCGGTGCCGGACCACTTGCCGAACAGGATGCGGTCGCCGACCTCGACGTCGAGCGGGGCCAGCTTGCCGGACTCGTCGCGCGCGCCCGGGCCGACGGCGATCACCTCGCCTTCCTGCGGCTTCTCCTTGGCGGTGTCGGGGATGATGATGCCACCGGCCGTCTTTTCTTCGGCCTCGACGCGGCGGACCAGGACTCGGTCATGGAGGGGACGGAACGTCATCTTTGTTCTCCTCAAAGGACAAACAGGTTTTCGAGAGGTTCCTCCGCAGGCCCGAAGGGCGTGCGGGGCACGGCCCGCAAGCGGCGCCGCGGCGATGATCTGGGTGCGCCAGAATCGCCGTTCAAGAGGACCCGTGAAAAATTTTGGCACTCACCGGATAGGAGTGCCAGCGTCCCCCCCGCGGCGGCGGTTCCGGCCACGCCCGCTCTTTTCAACCCGCCTGTGACGTGGTACCTGCCAGCGCCAATCTTCATACGGGACCCGCATGCGAGTCGCCGCCGGCCACAGGCCTCGCGGGCGCATTGCGCTTACCGCCAACCAGGGCTGGCGCTCCATGGCGAAAATCATCGAAACCGCGACCGGTGCGATGGCACTGACCTTCGACGACGTGCTCTTGCAGCCCGCACATTCCGTTGTCATGCCTGGCCAGACGGACGTGCGCACGCGCATTGCCCGCGACATCGACCTCAACATCCCGATCCTCTCGGCGGCGATGGACACCGTCACCGACGCAAGGCTCGCCATCGCCATGGCGCAGGCCGGCGGCATCGGCGTCGTCCACCGCAATTTCACGCCGGCCGAGCAGGCCGAGGAGGTCCGCCAGGTCAAGAAATTCGAAAGCGGCATGGTGGTCAATCCCGTCACCATCGGCCCGGATGCGACGCTGGGCGATGCCCAGGCGCTGATGCGCGCGCATGGAATCTCGGGCATCCCGGTCGTCGAGAATGGCGGCACGGGCGGCCACCATACCGGCAGGCTGGTCGGCATCCTGACCAACCGCGACGTGCGTTTCGCCTCCGATCCGGCCCAGAAGGTCAGCGAGCTGATGACCGGCGGCAGCCTCATCACCGTGACCGAGAATGTCGACCAGGTCGAAGCCAAGCGGCTCCTCCACCAGCACCGCATCGAGAAGCTGCTGGTGGTCGATCCCGAAGGCCGCTGCGTCGGCCTCATCACCGTCAAGGATATCGAGAAGTCGCAGCTCAATCCCCATGCCACCAAGGACGACCAGGGCCGCCTGCGGGTCGCCGCCGCCACCAGCGTGGGCGATGACGGCTTCGAGCGCGCCGAGCGCCTGATCGACGCCGGGGTGGACCTGCTGGTGATCGACACCGCGCACGGCCACTCCCAGCGCGTGCTCGATGCCGTGGAGCGCGCCAAGAAGCTCTCCAACTCGGTGCGCATCATTGCCGGCAACGTGGCGACGGCCGACGGCACCAAGGCGCTGATCGATGCCGGCGCGGACGCCGTCAAGATCGGCATCGGGCCAGGCTCGATCTGCACCACCCGCATCGTGGCCGGCGTCGGCGTGCCGCAACTCTCGGCCATTCTCGGCGCCGCCGAAGAAGCGCAGAAGGCCGGCATCGGCGTGATTGCCGATGGCGGCATCAAGTTTTCCGGCGATCTCGCCAAGGCGCTGGCCGCAGGCGCAGTGGCGGCCATGGTCGGCTCGCTTCTGGCCGGCACGGATGAGAGCCCGGGCGAGGTCTATCTGCACCAGGGCCGCTCCTACAAGGCCTATCGCGGCATGGGATCGGTGGGTGCGATGGCACGCGGCTCTGCCGACCGCTACTTCCAGGCCGAGGTGCGCGACACGCTGAAGCTGGTGCCCGAGGGTATCGAGGGGCAGGTGCCCTACAAGGGACCGGTTTCCGGCGTGCTGCACCAGCTCGTCGGCGGGCTCAAGGCGGCCATGGGTTATGTCGGCGCGGCTGATCTCGCCGAGCTCCGCGAAAAGGCAACCTTCGTCCGCATCTCCAATGCGGGTCTACGCGAGAGCCACACCCACGATGTGACGATCACCCGCGAAAGCCCGAATTATCCGGGAATGATGTAGGCCTGTGGAAAGGCGCGTGGATGCCGGGACGGGATTCGAACCCGCGCTCAGGAGTAATCGCCCCCCTGGCCCTTACCACTAGGCGACCCGGCAGCACTGTCGCGACAGCCGTGTTCCGCTTCATTTCTTGAGAATGATGACGGAGCGACATGGCGCAGTAATTGGCATGCTGCCACACATTTGATCATTCCGTTAGTGGCGGAGAGGTCTTGCCGCGCCGCGAGACCGCTTATCAACACGAGTTTACCGTCACTTTCGCCTGGCCATTGCCTTGGCCTGTCTCGCCGACGCGCGCTCCCACCTTGATCTCGATCAAATGCCGGGCGCGGTCGGCATTCTATGCTGCGCTGCAAAATCGCTGGGCGGGCCAGCGCTTCGACCGAGGAGAAAGACGATGACGCGGATGGCAGGCAGACTGAGGGGGGCGATTGGGGCGGTCGCTTTGGTTCTTGCCGCCAGCGCGCCGGCTTTCGCGGACTATGCGCAGTACCGGGAGTTCTTCGAGCCGATTCCGGCCATCCCGCCCATTCCCGCTCACAATTCAATGACGCCGGAGAAGATCGAGCTCGGCAAGTTCCTGTTCTTCGAACCGCGCATTTCGGCGAGCGGTGTCATCTCATGCGCCACCTGCCACAACCCCGCGCTCGGCTATACCGACCGTATTCCGCGCGCCACCGGACATGACGGGCAGATCGGCGAGCGCAATACGCCGACCGTGCTCAATTCCGGTTTCTTCGGTGCCCAGTTCTGGGATGGTCGTGCCGATACGCTGGAGGACCAGGCGCTCGGACCCATCGAGGCCGAGATCGAGATGGCCATGCCGATCGGCGACGCGGTGCAGCGGCTGGGCGAATTCGTGATGTACAGAGAGATGTTCGACGCGGCCTTCCCGGGCGATGAAGACCCGATCCGCGACGAGAACATGGCGCTGGCGCTGGCCGCGTTCCAGCGTACGCTCACCACACCCGGATCGCCGCTCGACCTCTGGCTGGCCGGCGACGAAGGTGCCATGAGCGAACAGCAGAAGCGCGGCATGGCGGCCTTCGTGGAGCGCGGCTGCGTGGCCTGTCACAGCGGCCCGGCCCTCACGGACAGCCTGTTCCATTCCATCCAGGTGCCGGGCTCGACCGATATGGGCCGTTTTGTGGTGACGGGGGAGGAGTTCGATCGCCACGCCTTCAAGACACCGACGCTGCGCAATGTCGCGCTCACCTATCCCTATTTCAACAACGGCAATGTCGCCACGCTCGATGAGGCGATCAGGGTCATGGCGCAGGAGATGCTGGCTGTGGAACTGCCCGACGAGGAGGTGGCCGACATCGAGGCGTTCCTCAATGCGCTGACGGGCCGGATCCCGGATTTCCGGGTGCCGTCGCTGCCCTGAGGGCTGAAGGTCGCGACAACCGAGGGCGGGCCGCAGGCCCGCCCTTCGTCGTTTGAAGGGACCTGAACCGTGGATTGCGCCACAGCCTTGTTGCAATCCGTGGGCACGCATGGCGCGTATGCTAGCCGCACACCACACAGGATTCCCCATGACCCAAACCGCAATACTCTGGCCGATGATCGCCCATGTGGCCCTGGTCTTTGCCGTCTATGTCCTGCTTGGCCTGCGCCGCAGGCAGGCGGTGATGGCTGGAGAGGCCAGGATTTCCGGATTCCGGGAGAACCAGAACGAGCCGCCATCGAGTCTCTTCGCGCGCAACAATCTCGAAAACCAGTTCGAACTGCCCATGCTTTTCCACGCCGGCTGTCTGGCGCTTCTGGCGGCGGGTGGCGCCGGCACGCTTGCCATCGTGCTCGCCTGGCTGTTCGTGGCCTCGCGGGTGATCCACACGATCATCCACGTCACCTCGAACCGGATACGCTATCGCCAGCCCGCCTTCATGGCCGGCTTCGTGCTACTCGCCGGCATGTGGCTGCTGCTCGCCATTCAGCTCGCCACGGGCTGAACCCGCGCCGAACTCCGACAGGATTTCCGCCAGCGCGCGGCACACGGACTGGCGGCTGGAATTGCGCCGCCAGGCCATGCCGATCGTCCGCATGGGGACGGGCGGCGCGAACGGCACGATGTTGATGCCGGATTGCGGGGCGGAGGCCGCCGCCATTTCCGGTATCAGCGTGATGCCCTGGCCGTGGGCGACCATCTGCAGCAGCGTGGTCAGGCTGGTCGCTCCGTAACTGGCCATGGCGACCGGGCGGATGGACCCGCAGATCGCCAGGGCCTGGTCGCGCAGGCAATGGCCTTCTTCCAGCAGCATCAGTCTCTCCAGCGCCGGACTTTCCGGCGCGACCGGCGGCGAGGCGAAGTCGGGATCGGACGCTGGAACCGCCAGCAGGAAACGATCCTCGAAGAGTGTCGCCACGCTCAGCGCACCATGGTCCAGTGGGAGCGCCGCAATCATCGCATCCAGCTGCCCGCCTACGGTCTCGCCGACCAATGTCTGCGTCACGGATTCGCGCAGTTCGATCGACAGGTGAGGAAAACGTGTCTTGAGAACGGGGAGCACCGCGGGCAGAAAATAAGGCGCGATGGTGGGAATGACGCCGAGGCGGAACCGGCCCTCCATGGCATGGCGGTCCTTGGCAGTGAAGGCCTCCAACTCGCGGATCTCGCTCAACAGCCTCTCGATACGCGGTCGCAGAAGATTTGCTTCTTCCGTCAACCGCACCACGCGTGCGCCGCGCTCGAAGAGACGACATCCCAGGCGCCGCTCCATCTCCGCGATCTGAGACGACAGTGCCGGCTGGGTCACGCCCGCAAGCGCGGCCGCCCGGCCGAAATGCAGCGTCTCTGTCAGCGCCTCGAAATATTCAAGCTGGCGGATGGTCAATCTGATCATAAGGAGCGATTATCAAACTGAACAGAATTGGCAATTTGTATCTATGGCTGGAACGCGATAGTCTGGAACCATTCCAATTTGGGTGGAGTGCGTCGTGCCGATGGGATCAGCCGGCCGCGCTGCCTTTTTCAGACCGAGCGAGGAACGATCATGGACGCCAAGACAGACGACAACGCCGGCAAATGCCCGATGGGTGGCGGCGGTGGCCGCGGACACCGCAATCGCGACTGGTGGCCCGAGGCGCTCGACATCGAGGTCCTCCACCGCAACTCGAATTTGTCCGACCCGATGGGCGAGGATTTCGACTATGCGGCGGAATTCAAGACGCTCGACCTTGATACGGTCATGGCCGACCTCAAGGCGCTGATGACCGACTCGAAGGATTGGTGGCCGGCGGATTTCGGCCATTATGGCGGCCTCATGGTCCGCATGGCCTGGCACTCGGCCGGAACCTACCGCATCACCGACGGCCGCGGCGGCGCCGGCGCCGGGCAGCAGCGTTTTGCCCCGCTCAATTCCTGGCCAGACAACGCCAATCTGGACAAGGCGCGCCGGCTCTTGTGGCCGATCAAGCAGAAATACGGCCGCAAGATCTCCTGGGCCGACCTGATGATCCTGGCCGGCAACGCGGCGCTTGAATCGATGGACTTCAAGACCTTCGGTTTTGCCGGCGGACGCAAGGACGTGTGGGAGCCCGAAGAGCTTTACTGGGGCCCCGAGGGCACCTGGCTGGGTGATTCGCGCTACAGTGGCGAGCGCCAGCTCGAGGAGCCGCTGGCCGCCGTGCAGATGGGCCTCATCTACGTCAACCCGGAAGGACCGGGCGGCAAGCCGGACCCCATCGCAGCGGCGAAGGATATCCGCGAGACCTTTTACCGGATGGCCATGAACGACGAAGAGACCGTCGCGCTCATCGCGGGTGGTCACACTTTCGGCAAGACGCACGGTGCGGGCGATCCGTCGTTGATCGGCGCCGATCCGGAAAGCGCGGCCGTCGAGGACCAGGGCCTCGGCTGGAAGAGCGGCCATGGCACGGGGCTTGGCGCCGACACCATCACCGGCGGACCGGAGGTGACGTGGACGCAGACACCGACGCGCTGGAGCAACCACTTCTTCGACAATCTCTTCAAATTCGAGTGGGAGCTCCACAAGAGCCCGGCGGGTGCCTTCCAGTGGAAAGCCAAGGATGCGCCGGCCGACGTGCCGGACGCCCATGATCCCTCCCGCAAGCATGTACCCACCATGCTGACGACCGATCTGGCACTGCGCTTCGATCCCGAATACGAGAAGATTTCGCGGCGCTTCTACGAGAACCCGGACCAGTTTGCCGATGCCTTCGCGCGCGCCTGGTTCAAGCTCACCCACCGCGACATGGGCCCGAAGGTCCGCTATCTCGGACCGCTCGTGCCTGAAGAAACCCTGATCTGGCAGGATCCGATTCCCGAGCTCGACCATGAACTGGTCAGCCACGACGATATCGCCGATCTGAAGTCGAAGATCCTCGCTTCGGGCCTGACTGTCTCCGAACTGGTCTCGACCGCCTGGGCCTCCGCCTCGACCTTCCGCCGTTCCGACAAGCGCGGCGGCGCCAATGGCGCGCGCATCCGGCTCGCGCCGCAGAAGGACTGGGAGGTCAACGACCCGGGCCAACTGGCCAAGGTGCTGGAGAAGCTGGAAGCTATCCAGAAGGCCTATAATGATGCCCAGACCGGCGAGAAGAAGGTTTCGCTCGCGGACCTGATCGTGCTCGCCGGCACGGCCGCCGTGGAGAAGGCCGCCAGGGATGCCGGCGTGGACATCTCCGTGCCGTTCTCCCCCGGTCGCATGGATGCAAGCCAGGAACAGACGGATGTCGATTCCTTCCGGGCGCTCGAGCCGCGGGCAGATGCTTTCCGCAACTACCTCTCCGGCAAGCAGTTCATGCAGCCCGAGGAGGCGATGGTCGACCGTGCCCAGCTGCTGGCGCTGACCGGCCCGGAAATGACGGTGCTTCTGGGCGGCCTGAGGGTGCTCGGGGCCAATGCCGGCGGAACCGACCACGGTGTTCTGACGAACAATGTCGGTCAGCTGACCAACGACTTCTTCCTCAACCTCCTCACCATGGAGACCGAGTGGGAGGGGCTGCCCGACGGCACCTATGAAGGTCGCGACCGCAACACCGGCGAGCAGAAGTGGCGTGCCACCCGGGTCGATCTCATCTTCGGCGCGCATTCGCAGCTTCGCGCCTTTGCCGAGGTCTATGCCTGTGCCGATTCCAGGGAGAAGTTCGTCAAGGACTTCGTGGCCGCATGGGTGAAGATCATGAACAACGACCGCTTCGATCTGGTCACCAAGAACTAGGGCAACCGGGTTTCCACAATACGAAAGGGGGCCGGTCGGTACGTCCGGCCCTTTTGCGTTCGAAGGGCGCGCGCGGCCGGCCGATTGCCCTTGCCATGGCTGGTGAGGCCCGTTAGCAAGCGTCCATTCGGGCAAACCGATCGATGAGGTATGACATGCGTCTGGGCGGCAGGCTGGCAGCGGCAATCGAGGTCCTGGACGACATGGAGTCACGGCACCGTCCGGCCTCCGAAGCGTTGCGCGACTGGGGGCTCTCCCACCGTTTCGCGGGCGCGGGCGACCGCGCGGCAATCGGCAACATCGTCTACGACGCGCTGCGGCGCAAACGCTCGGCCGCCTGGCTCCTGGATGCCAGCACCTCGCGCGCCCTCGCCCTCGGCGCGCTCGTTCTCGAATGGAAAATGTCGCCCGCACAGATCGACTCGCAACTGGAGGGCGACCGCTTCGCGCCCGCCTCGCTCGACGACATGGAAAGGGGCGCACTCGCTGATCGCACTCTCGATCAGGCACCCGCCGCCGTTCGCGCCGACTGTCCCGACTGGTGCGTGCCGCTCTTCGAACAGGCCTTCGGCCCCGAATGGGTCGAGGAAGCCGCAGCACTCGCCGCGCGGCCCCCGCTCGATCTGCGCGTCAACACGCTTTCGGCCAGCCGCGACAAGGTATTGGCGGAACTCGCGCCGAGTGGCGCCGTGCCCTCGCTGCTCGCCCGCAATGGCATCCGCATCCCGCCCATCGAAGCTGGCGGTCGCCACCCCAATGTCCAGTCCGAACCGGCCTTCCGCAAAGGCTGGTTCGAGATCCAGGACACAGGCTCCCAGCTGGCGGCGGAGCTTGCCGGCGCCGAAATCTCGCAGCAGGTGCTCGACTATTGCGCGGGTGCGGGTGGAAAGACGCTGGCCATGGCATCGGCGATGGAAAACCGAGGCCAGATCTTCGCCTTCGACGCGGAGAAGCAGCGCCTGGCGCCGATCTTCGACCGGCTGAAGCGCGCCGGTACGCGCAACGTCCAGGCCTTTGCCGATCCTGCGCGTCTCGAAGCGCTGGAAGGCCAGCTTGATCTGGTCCTGGTCGATGCGCCCTGCACGGGTTCCGGAACCTGGCGGCGCCGCCCGGACGCAAAATGGCGCCTTACCGACCGGCAACTCGAACTGCGCCTGGCCGAACAGGCCATGATACTTGAAAAGGCAGCGCGCTACGTGAAGCCTGGCGGCCGGCTCGCCTATGTCACATGTTCCGTCTTTCCCTCAGAGAACGGGGCGCAGGTCGCGGCCTTCCTCGAGAAGAACCCGGAATTCGCACCCGAGGACCACGCAGCCATCTGGGCGGCCCGTTTTCCGGGCATGGAAGCCATGGCGCGCGTGGAGTCCACGGGCGGCATCGTCATGACGCCCGCCCGCACGGGCACTGACGGCTTTTTTGTCGCGCTGCTGCGAAGGACGGGCTGAGGAACGCGCTGCCACCTTTTTCCGTTGATTGTCCTGATGGACACGGCGTCTGTTTCGACGATGAACCGGAGAATGCAATTGGCCCGATATATCCCCCTCATTCTGTTTATCGTCGCCGTCGTCGGTGGCGGATCGCTGATCGCTGCGGGGACCGCGCCCGGTGCGTGGTATGCCGCGCTCGAGAAGCCCTGGTTCAACCCGCCCAACTGGATCTTCGGACCCGTCTGGTCCGTCCTCTATATCATGATCGCCGTGGCCGGCTGGCGCATCTGGATACGGCAGCGCACCGGCGGCGCGATGACGGCCTGGTGGGTGCAGCTCGGCTTCAACTTCCTCTGGTCGCCGCTGTTCTTCTCGCTGCAGCGTCCCGACTGGGCGTTGGTCGTCGTGCTGGCGATGCTTGCCTCGGTGATTACTTTCATCGTGCTGGCCTGGGACAGGGACCGCATCTCTGCCTATCTGTTTTTCCCCTACGCGGCCTGGGTCGCCTTCGCCTCGCTCCTCAACGCTTCGATATGGTGGCTGAACTGATTGCTGCGCTGCACAAATTCGCATTGCCGAGCGAAGCCGGCTTTGCGATAAAGCCGACGCAGGCAGCAGAAGGACGAGGCGATGATGGCCGAGATCAGGCCGGACGGTGATTTCGAGGCGCGCGTGCGCGAGAGTTTCGACCGCCAGAAGGCGATGGAGACGATCGGCGCGCGGTTGACCTCCGTCACGCCCGGCATCGTCGAGATCGAGATGGACTATGCGGAGGCCCTGACCCAGCAGCACGGTTTCCTGCATGCCGGCGTCATATCGTCGGCGCTCGACTCGGCCTGCGGCTACGCGGCCTATTCGCTCATGCCGGTCGATGCGGCGGTGCTCACCATCGAATTCAAGGTGAACCTGCTTGCGCCGGGAAGGGGCGAGCGTTTTCTCTTCCGCGGCGAGGTGACCAAGCCTGGCCGGACCATCATCGTCGCCGATGGCCGCGGCTACGGTTTCGATGCCGACGGCAATGCCAAGCTGGTCGCCACCATGACGGCCACCATCATGGTGGTCAGCGGCCGCGAAGGGCTGAAGGGCTAGGATCCAGAGGAGGCCACATGCGCCAGACCACGATTGAGCCAACATCCTTTGCCGGACGCTCTATCCTGTTCGTCATGGCCGCCGAACCGGAATATGGCATCCATCTGCGCAAACGCTTCGTCCCGCTGATGACGGGTGTCGGCCCCGTCGAATCGGCGATCGTCCTGACCGGCAACCTGCATTCCCTTGCCGCCGCCGATCGGCTCCCGGACCTGATCGTTTCCATCGGTTCGGCCGGCAGCCGGGTGCTGGACCACTCCCAGATCTACCAGGTCGCCGATGTCGGCTACCGCGACATGGACGCATCGGCCCTCGGCTTCGAGAAAGGTGTCACGCCGTTCCTCGATCGGCCGGCGACCATCGTTCTTCCCTATGTCATTCCCGGCCTGCCGCGCGCCAGTCTCTCCACCGGCGGCAATGTCGTGTCGGGATTCGCCTATGACGGCATCCTGGCGCAGATGGTGGACATGGAAACCTACGCCGTGGTGCGGGTCGCGGAAGATTTCGGCGTGCAGGTGATCGGCCTGCGTGGCATCTCCGACGGCCATGCGGAGGTGACAGAGATAGGGCATTGGACCGACAGCCTGGAGGCGCTCGACAGGAAGCTGGCCGAAGCGGTGGACAAACTGGCCGCAGCCATCGAAGGCGGGGCGATTCCGCTCTGATCGCTTGCGCAATCGTCCGCGTTTCTCTATGCGCTCGACATGAGTATTTCAGCCCATCCCGACACCGTCCTCATCGTGGATTTCGGTTCGCAGGTCACGCAGCTGATTGCCCGGCGCGTCCGCGAAGCCGGCGTCTACTCCGAGATCGTCCCCTTCCAATCCGCCGATGAGGCTTTCCGGCGGCTTAAGCCCAAGGCCGTCATTCTTTCGGGCAGTCCGGCCTCGACGCTGGACGACGGCAGCCCCCGCGTGCCCGAGATCATCTTCGACAGCGGCGTACCCGTCTTCGGCATCTGCTATGGCCAGCAGACCATGTGCGCGCAGCTTGGCGGCAAGGTGGAAGGCGGCCATCACCGCGAATTCGGCCGAGCCTTCCTTGATGTAGAAGCAGACAGCGAGCTCTTCGAGGGACTCTGGTCGGTAGGCTCGCGTCATCAGGTGTGGATGTCGCATGGCGACCGGGTCACCGAAATCCCGCCGGGTTTCAAGGTGCTCGCGACCTCCGCCAACGCCCCCTTCGCCTTCATCGCCGACAAGGCCCGCAAATATTACGGCGTGCAGTTTCACCCCGAAGTCGTGCACACGCCGGATGGTGCCAGGCTGATCCAGAACTTCGTGCACAATGTCGCGGGGATCACGGGCGACTGGACCATGCACGCCTATCGCCAGAAGGCGGTGGAGCAGATCAAGGCGCAGGTCGGCGACAGGCGCGTGATCTGCGCGCTCTCGGGAGGTGTCGATTCGTCGGTCGCGGCGCTTCTGATCCATGAGGCGGTGGGCGACCAGCTGACCTGCATCCTCGTGGACCACGGGCTGATGCGTAAGAACGAGGCGGCCGACGTGGTCGCCATGTTCAGGGAACACTACAATCTGCACCTTATCCATGTGGATGCCGTCGACAGGTTCGTGGGCGAGCTGGAAGGCGTGTCCGATCCCGAAACCAAGCGCAAGATCATCGGCCGCCTCTTCATCGAGACTTTCGAAGACGAGGCAAAGAAGCTTGGCGGCGCCGATTTCCTGGGCCAGGGGACGCTCTATCCGGACGTGATCGAAAGCGTCTCATTCACCGGCGGGCCTTCGGTGACCATCAAGTCGCACCACAATGTCGGCGGCCTGCCCGAGCGCATGAACATGCAGCTGGTGGAGCCATTGCGCGAGCTCTTCAAGGACGAGGTGCGGGTGCTGGGCAAGGAACTCGGCCTGCCGGATTCCTTCATCGGGCGCCATCCTTTCCCGGGACCGGGCCTCGCCATCCGCTGCCCTGGTGGGATCACCCGCGAGAAACTCGACATATTGCGCGAGGCGGACGCGATCTATCTCGACGAGATCCGCAAGGCGGGCCTCTACGATGCCATCTGGCAGGCCTTCGCGGTGCTCCTGCCCGTGCAGACGGTCGGCGTGATGGGCGACGGGCGGACCTACGAATATGTCTGCGCGCTACGCGCCGTCACATCCGTCGACGGCATGACAGCCGACTTCTACCACTATGACATGAGCTTCCTCGGCGCGGCCGCGACCCGCATCATCAACGAGGTGCGCGGCATCAACCGCGTCGTCTACGACGTCACGTCGAAACCGCCCGGCACGATCGAATGGGAGTGACGTAACAGGTCTTGGCGCCGATCTTGTTATTTGGTCTCGCATCGTGAGAATGCAGGTCAATCAGGAGGAGGTGCTCATGTCGATCGACGTTTCTCGTGACCATTTCGAAATTCCGGCCGCGAGGCTGCCCGTCGGCTACGAGGCGGAGGTGGTGGTGGTCGGCGCGGGCCCCGGGGGTTTCGCTGCGGCCATCCAGGCAGCCCGCATGGGCGCCAGCGTGATCGTCGTGGAAAAATTCGATATGCCCGGGGGCGTCCACACATCGGGCCTGCAGGGGTCGGCCGACGGTGAGGTGGGCGGCATCCATGCCGAGCTCATCGCGCGGCTCGAGGCGGAAGGCTATGTCTATACCGCAAACGAGCAGTCGCACCCCGACTGGGCCGGCAATCCGCTCACCCATTACGAGCGCTTCAAGGAAGCCGGCAGCCCCTTCACCCGCGTCACTTTCAACCCGGAAGGTGCGGGCTGCGTCATGTCGGAGATGCTGCACGAGGCGGGGGTGCGAACGCTCTACGACACCCGCTTCGTCGATTGCGTGATGCGCGATGGTCCGGGTGACGCAACCATCGAGGCGATCGTTGTCGAGAACCCCAGCGGCCGATTTGCAATTCGCGGAAAGATCTTCATCGAGGGATCGGGCACGGCCGAACTCGCGGCGCGCGCCGGCGTGCCCTATGTGTCTGGCGGCGGTGGCCAGCCCGACACCGCGCAATGGGATGGCGTCGAGCGCCCCATTCCCGGCGGGCTCCTGTGGACCATGTCGGGCATCGATTTCTCGGCTGTCGCGCGCCACCAGCGCGATGCGAGGGATCCGTTCCTGCAAAAGACCATCGCCGAAGCGCTGGCAGCCGGCGATATCCCGCCCGACCTTTACCGCCCCAAGATGGGCGGCAAGGGCGTCTATGGCGATTTCTACATCGGGCACCCGACGCTCGACATGAGCCCCATCTCCGCCGACGGCACCTATGTGCTGTGGCAGAACGTGCCTTACGAACTCGGCCTGCACATGGATGAGAGCGGGGAGGACCAGGCACTGGCCATCCGCCTGCTGCGTTCATACGTCAACGCGGAAGCGAAATTCCTCAGGAAATACGTGCCCGGCTTCGAGAAAGCGGCCATTGCCAGCGTCGGGCGCTTCGTGGGTGTGCGCGATGGCCGCCATCCGGTGGGCGAGCATGTCTTCAGCCTGGAAGACGTTCTGGCCGGGAGGCGCTTCCGCGACGCGGTGACAGCCCCCATGACCAAGCCCTTTTATTGGGACGGCCACCGCAAGCACGAATTCGAGGTTCCTTTCCGCTGCTTTCTGCCCAAGGGCGTGGACAATATGATCCTGACAGGCGCCTCGCTTTCCTTCACCTACGACACCTTGTTCATGGTGATGCGCAATTTTCCCTGGTGCATGCAGACCGGCGAGATCGCAGGTTTTGCTGCGGCGAGATGCGTGGCAGGCCACCTCGGGCCGAAGGCGCTGGAATGGTCCCGGCCCTACTTCCCCGTCGCGGCTTGAGGCAAAACGGCCGCTAGCGGTAGCGGTCGCGGGGCCGCAGGAGGCTCATCGTGCCGGCAAAGACCAGGCCTAGCAGGAAGCCCATGGCCACCGGCTCGGTATCTCGGTGCCGCCATTCCGTGGCGGCGCGGTCGGAAAGCCATTTCCAGTCGAGCTGCAGGGGATTGTCGATGTACCAATCGGGCCGGTTGTCGACGACGTCGCGCAGATAGGCGGTCGAGACCTTCCAGCTGAACGTGACGCGGCCGCTCTTGCCCTCGACAACGCGCACGGTTTCCCTGTCCGCATCGAAATGCAGAATTGCCTCCGCGACGACATTGTCGGAATCGCCGTCATAGACCAGCGTCTTGAATCGCGATCCGCCCGCCAGGAGCTTGCTGGCCTGCTTGGCCCTGCGGAACCATCTCTTGTCGGCGTTGCGCTGCATGGCCCTGTTGACCACGTCGGCATAACCGGCGAGCAGCTCGCGGCCGCCCTTCTGTGCCAGGGGATTTGCGGTGGTGTTGCTCATGCGGGTCTCCGGACTTGCGATCTGATGGCGATGATCCCTCGTTCAACAACCGGAGCGCGGCGCGGAAGTTCCGCGCGCCCGAGACCTCGGACCGCACCATGCGGGCCCGAGGCCCGGGCTGCCGGAAACTGGCCCGAACAATCGCGATTGCTTTAAGCACGGCCATGCCCGATCCTGCCCGCAATGCGGTCGTTCCTGTCTTCTCCATTCCGTCCCGCGATTGCCGGCATGATCTCGATGGCGGTTGCCATGGGCATCGGACGTTTCGTCTATACGCCGCTCCTGCCCGGCATGATGGAGGCGCTGGGCCAGTCCGCCGGCGATGCCGGGCTCATCGCGTCCGCCAATTATGCGGGCTATCTGATCGGCGCGCTTCTGGCCGGGGGCGGGTGGGGTGAGGGCAGGGAGCGTGCTGTCGGCCTCTGGTCCCTGGCGGCGAGCGCGATCCTGGTCGCGCTGATGGCGGCCTTCAACCAGCTTGCACCTTTCCTGGTCCTGCGCTTCCTGGCCGGGATCGCCAGCGCCTTCGTGATGATATTCGTGTCGTCGCTGGTCTTCACACGGCTGATGGCGGCCGGCCGCGACGATCTGCAGGCGCTTCATTTCAGCGGCGTCGGGCTCGGGATTGCCGCCTCCGCGATCATGACGGGACTGCTCCATGTCGAAGATGCGGCCTGGCAGGCGGGCTGGATCTGGGCGGGCATCCTCTCGCTAGCCGGGCTGTGCGCGGTGTGGCTGCTGCTTGACCGGGGCGCGCCGCGGACCGGCATCGCAGCGCCCGAACCCCCGCTCGCGCTCACGCCGCCCTTTCTCAAGCTCGTCGCCGGATATGGCCTGTTCGGTTTCGGCTACATCGTGACCGCGACATTTCTGGTGGCCATCGTCCGGCAGGGCACCGGCGGCCCGCTGCTGGAGGCATGGGTCTGGCTGGCAACGGGCCTGGCCATCCTCCCCTCCATCTGGCTGTGGGGCCTGCTGGTGCGCCGCCGCGGGCTGCGGGTCGCGTTCGCAGCCGGCTGTGTCGTCGAGATTGTCGGGGTGCTCGCCAGCGTGCTCGTCCCCGGCATTGCCGGCCCGCTGATCGGCGGCGTGCTCCTTGGTGGCACCTTCGTGGCCGTCACGGCCTTCGGCCTCCAGGCCGGCCGCAGGCTCGCCAGCCTGTCGCCACGCCGCGCGCTCGCGCTGATGACGGCCTCCTTCGGCACCGGCCAGATTCTCGGCCCCATCGCCGCCGGCTTCGTCGCCGACCGGACCGGTGATTTCGTGCTGGCCTCGCTGCTGGCGGCAGTGGCGCTGCTCGTTGCCGCGGGACTTGTCCTTTCTTCGCGCCGGGGCGCGGGCACGGACTAGCCCCCGGCGCCCGTAACGACGGCCCCGTCGGCCAGCGCTTCACGATAGCTGATGCACGCCACATCGTCGCGAATGCAGACCGCGCGCGCGAAACGCTCCAGCGCGTTCCAATAGGCGCCGCCATTCATCAGCGTGAAATGGAAGCCGATCTGCAGCGGCTTGCGCGATCCGCCATATTCGCTTTCGAACGCATCCATAAAGGCCCGGTAAGCCCGTTCCTCGAAGGCTCCCTCCGTGTCCGCACGCTCGAATCCGCCGGAGTGGCGCACGAACAGATTGTAGTCCATGGCCAGAACGGGACGGCCCTGGGGGCCTTCGGCGACCATCGGCAGGGCGAAGGTCGCGAGGCCGTTCACCGCCCCGGGTGCCTGGGGCCCCTGGGAGACGGTCGAGGCGTCATAGGCGAAACCATGCGCGCGAAGCGCGGCAAACATCCCGTCTCCGGCCGACAGATAGGGCGCGCGGAAGCCGCCATTCATCGCTCTGGCCAGATCGCGCCAGGGTTCGGGTTCGTTCTCGATCCCGTTTATTTCGTAGGCGCGGGCCACGATCCGGTCGAATTCGGCAAATTCATGCAGCCATTCGGCCTCGGTCCAGCCACCGCCGTCGAAATGGCCGCAGGCATGATTGCCGATCTCGTGCCCCTCACTGTCGGCGCGCAGGATGTTGGCCAGCCTGTCGGCGACGTCCTCGCGCGAATAGCCGAAGCCGACATTCGAGGCGCCGGCGCCACGATCCGGCGGCCTGTACTCGCGCCGCGTCTCCCATGTGAGCAGATAGGTACAGGAAAGGAAGTAGGTGAAACGGGCGCCGGTCTCCACGGCAAGCGCCAGGCTGCGGTCCCATTGCTCGTTATGGAGTGCGCCGTCGAAGGACACCAGCACCTTCTGGACTGGCCGGTCGTCGGCGAGGGCGTGGCCGGTGGCCAACAGGGTGAGAAGGAGGAACCCGAAACGCAGCACTGACCTGATCTCCACGCGCACGCAATCTGCCGAAGCGGCTTCGCCTAAAGGCCGATTGTGGCTCGAAGCAGGCGGCGCCGCGGCAAGGTGCGCCTTGCGCATGGTGGCCATTGGCGTAGTCTCCGGCGAGTTGAACAAGGGGGCTCGCATGCTGGTACTGATACTGGGGATCGTCGTCTTTCTGGGCATCCACTCGGTCCGGATCGTCGCGCCCGACTTTCGCGACCGGCAGATCGCCGCGGGCGGGGAGGGACGCTGGAAGGGTATCTATTCCGTCGTCGCGCTCATCGGCCTCGTCCTGATCGTCTGGGGCTATTCGATGGCCCGACTGACCGCGCCCATCCTCTACGATCCACCGATCTTCATGCGGCACATCAACCTCCTGCTGATGTTCTTCGCGTTCGTATTCCTGGCCGCCTCCCAACTGCCGGCTGGCCGCATCAAGGCCGCGGTCAAGCATCCCATGCTGCTCGCCGTGAAGATCTGGGCCTTCGGCCACCTGCTCGCAAATGGCGATCTGGCGGCGCTCATCCTGTTCGGCTCGTTCCTCGCCTGGGCCGTCGTCGACCGCATTTCCGTCAAGCGGCGCGGCGACATGGGCCCGGCGCCAGGACCCGTGAAGTGGGACATCATCGCGCTTGCCATAGCGGTGGTCTTCTACCTCCTGTTCGTGTGGCGGCTGCATCTATGGCTGTTCGGCGTGCCCGTGCTGCCGTGAGCGGGCGGGCTTTTTGGCGGCGGCCCCTTCCCAGCCGCCAAAATTCGGTTAAAACCCGGTGCCAAGCATCAGGCGGCCAACAGGTCGGCCACCAACAGCGCCGGAACAGGTTCTAGATAATGTCCGACGACGGTTTCGTTCGCGAAGTCAATGAAGAGCTGCGACAGGATCAGCTGAAGGCGGTCTGGCGCCGCTATGGCATGGTGATCGTCGCGGGGGTGATCCTCATCCTGGCGGGCACTGCCGGCTATGTCGGTTGGAACCACTGGAACGAGCAGCGCGCCAATCAGTCCGGCGACCAGTATTCAGCTGCGCTCCAGCTGGCCAATGAGGGACGCACCGAGGAGGCGCTCGAGGCGCTCGGCCAACTCGAAGCGGATGGCTACGGCGCCTATCCGGTGCTTGCCCGCATGCGCGCTGCGACTGTCCGGGCCGAGGCCGGCGAATATGAAGCCGCCGTCTCGGCCTTCGATTCCGTGGCCGCGGACTCGTCGGTCCCCGGCTCGATCCGCGATATGGCCAGGCTTCGCGCGGCGCTGCTTCTGGTCGACCATGGGAGCTACGGCGACGTTGCATCGCGTGCCGAGCCATTGGCCGACGACGCCAACGCCCTTCGCCACGGAGCCCGCGAAGCCATGGGCCTTGCGGCCTGGGCCGCAGAAGATCTCGACAATGCACAACGCCTGTTCACGATGATCGTGGACGACCCGGCGGCCCCGACCAACACGCGCCAGCGGGCGGAGATGATGGTCGAGCTGATCGCCGGCTCGATACCTCGGTCCTGACAAGCCATGGCATTCAAGCTCGCCATCGTCGGCCGCCCCAATGTAGGCAAGTCCACATTGTTCAACCGGCTGGCGGGGCGCAAGCTCGCCTTGGTCGACGACACGCCCGGTGTCACGCGCGACCGGCGCGTCCATGCCGGTCGCCTGCAGGACCTGCGATTCGACGTGATCGACACGGCGGGTCTCGAGGAAGCCGACGCGGACACGCTTGAAGGACGCATGCGCGCGCAGTCCGAACAGGCCATCGACGACGCCGACATCATCGTCTTCATGATCGATGCGCGCGCGGGCATCATGCCGGACGACAAGGGGTTTGCCGATGTGGTGCGCCGCAAGGGCAAGCCGGTCGTGCTTGTCGCCAACAAGTCCGAATCGCGGGCTGCCGATGCGGGCACCTGGGAATCATACGAGTTGGGCCTCGGCGAACCGATCTCCATCTCGGCCGAACACGGCCAGGGCATGCCGGATCTTCGCGATGCAATCGTCGAAGCCCTGGGCGAGCGCGCCTTCGGACCGGACGAGCACGTCGAGTTAGCGGCTCCCGCAGTCTTCCCGGCCATGCCCGGAGACGACATCGACGATCCCGATGCCGAGGACATTCCCGAATACGATGCCACCAAGCCCTTGCGGATCGCCGTGGTGGGACGGCCGAATGCGGGCAAGTCGACGCTGATCAATTCCCTGATCGGCCAGGAACGCCTGCTCACCGGGCCCGAGGCCGGCATCACCCGGGATTCGATCTCGGTCGACTGGGAGTGGCACAATCGCCGCATCAAGCTGTTCGACACGGCGGGTCTGCGGCGCAAGTCGCGCATCCAGGAGAAGCTGGAGAAGCTTTCCGTCGCCGATGCGCTGCGCGCCATCCGATTCGCCGAAGTCGTCATCATCGTCCTCGATTCGACGATCCCCTTCGAAAAGCAGGATCTGCAGATTGCCGATCTCATCATTCGGGAGGGCAGGGCGCCGGTGCTCGCATTCAACAAATGGGATCTCATCGAGGACAGCCAGGCCGTCCTGGCCGATCTGCGCGAACGCGCCGAGCGGCTGCTGCCGCAGGTCCGCGGCCTCAAGACGGTGACCGTCTCCGGCGAAACGGGAAAGGGCCTCGACCGGCTCATGGAAGCGGTGGAAGCCACGCACCGGGTCTGGAACACGCGCATATCCACAGGCCGGCTGAACCGTTGGCTGGAGGGCGTGCTGGCGCATCATCCGCCACCGGCCGTTTCCGGGCGGCGTCTCAAGATCCGCTACATGACCCAGGTCAAGACGCGGCCGCCCGGCTTTGTCCTCAACTGTTCGGTGCCGGAGGCGATGCCGCAATCCTATCTGCGTTATCTGACCAACGGCATTCGTGAGGCGTTCGACATGCAGGGCGTACCGATCCGCATGATGCCACGGGCCTCCGACAATCCCTATGCGGGCAAGGCCCGCAAGCGCTGAGCTGCCTCAGCGTAACCACATGTGATCGCAGAAAGATCTGCCGCGCCGCCAGTCCGCCATTAACCCTCCGTTTAGGTTAATCACCCACTATCGAGGCTGATTTGTGGGACGGGTTGCGTTGGAGTGGGTCATTGAGATTTCCGCGGAAGTTGCGCCGGCGCTTTGCCGCACGTGAACGGCGTTCGCTGCTGGCGCCCCTGATCATCGGATTGGGCATGCTGGCGGCTTCTCCCACCGCAATCGCCTACCAGGACATGGTCAGCCTCGTTTCCGGGCTCGAGAATACGGGCCAGCGCTGGGGCGCGTTCGTCGAGCGCTCGGCGGTGGGCTCCGTGCAATCCGGCGAGATGCAGTTCATCGACACGAGCACGACCGGTTCGATCAGCGGCGGCGGGCGCGATACGCCGGGCATCGGCAAGGTGGCATTCCTTTCGAACAAGGGCGTCTTCAGCGAGCTTCCCGACGAGGCGCGAGTCAATCGCGAGGCCAAGCGCGGCCGCATCGTCCATGTCGCGCCGGTTGCCCCGCCGCGCATGTTCAATGCCGGCTCGATCCTCGAACGCCAGAGCTATCTCCTGAGCCCTGCCGAGGATTCAGAGTTCGCGATGGCCTTCATCGAGCCCGAGATCGCCGGTCGCGAACTCGAGATCGCGCTTGCCTTTCATATGATGGAACAGGCACCCGCGGCCGAAGACGTTCCGACCTATCTGGCTTCGCTGATCACCAACAACCGGCCAGATGTGCTTGCCACCGCCTATGCCCCCGCATCGCCGGACTATGCCAGCACCTCGCCCTTTGCCAGCCTGTTGCGCGACGAGCCCGATCTGCAGGCGGGACGTTTCATCCCGCCGCTCGGGCAACGCGACCACGCCTGGATGTCGAAGCCGCTGCCCCCGATCGTCTTCACCGAGGCCGAGCAGAAATGCCTGGCCGAAGGCATCTACTTCGAAGCCCGCGGCGAGATCGTCAAAGGGCAGGCCGCCGTTGCGCAGGTGATTCTGAACCGTGTCCGCAATCCCGCCTACCCCGACACGATCTGCGGCGTCGTGTATCAGAACCGTACCTGGCGCAACCGCTGCCAGTTTTCCTTCGCCTGCGACGGCACCACGCCACGCGTTCGCAGCACGAGCCACTACCGTGTCGCCGAGGAAGTCGGTCTGGCCGTGACGGCCGGGAAGATCTTCCTGCCGGAGGTCGGTTCCTCCACGCATTATCACGCGACCTATGTCAGCCCGCGCTGGGCGCGCTCGATGGAGCGTCTGCAGCGCATCGGCCTCCACATATTTTACCGCACGCGTGGCGGCGGCTGGAGCTGAGCCGGAAAGGCTGCCGGGCGTCGCCGCTTCCCCGATTCTCCCGCCCATCCACACATGGATAGGGCGGGCGCATTGTCGCAGCCTGCTAAGTTATTGATCTAGATGGTATTCCGGTTTCGCTGCGGCAGTCGCGCCGTGGCTTGACTGGGGCATGGGCGAAAACTATGTTGCGCGCGACTTTGACGCGGGTGGCCAAGCGCTGGCGGTCCCGGAATTGGAGGTCGCGGTGGCCGGAAGCAAACGCCCGGACAAAGCCCGACAATCCGGGGAAAAAGGCATGGCCGGTTTCGACAAGGACGATCTCGATCGTCGCGGTAAGGCACTCGATGCGGCATTGGCCGCGCGCCGTCCTGCCGCGCCGGACAGTGAAGACACGAAGAACGGCACGCTGCAGGGCGTGGGTAGCGCCCTGAAACTGTCGAGCGAGTTTATCGCCGCCATCATCGTCGGTGTTGGGCTCGGCTGGTTCTTCGACCGGATTGCAGGCACGTCGCCCTGGGGGCTGATCGTGTTCCTGCTGCTCGGCTTTGTTGCGGGTGTCGTCAACGTGTTGCGGTCGTCTGGACAGATGGCCGATTTTGGTGCCGTCAAACCCCGTCCGGGGCCAGACGGTCAAAACGAGAAATAGAATTTCTGGGCGCGTGCGGCGCCGCAGCCAGTTAGGGGGCCCGGATGGCCGACGATCCGATTTATCAGTTCGAGATCAACAGATTGATCCCGATCGAGGTTGGTGGACTCGACTTTTCCTTCACGAATTCCTCGCTCTTCATGGTCGCGACCGTCGCGGCGGCGGGCGGCTTTCTCTATCTGACGACGATGAGCCGTGGGCTGGTTCCTTCCCGCGTGCAGTCCGTCTCCGAGCTTTCCTACGAATTCGTGGCTTCGATGTTGCGCGATGCCGCGGGCACCCAGGGCATGCGGTTCTTTCCGCTGGTCTTCTCCTTGTTCATGTTCGTGCTGGTCGCGAACCTCTTGGGGATGGTGCCCTACTTCTTTACGGTGACCAGCCACATCATCGTTACCTTCGCGCTCGCCCTGCTGGTGATCGGAACCGTGATCTTCTACGGCTTCTACAAGCACGGCCTGAAATTCCTGGGGCTCTTTGCCCCATCCGGGGTGCCCAAGGCGCTCTTGCCGCTTGTCGTGTCGATCGAGATCATTTCGTTTCTCTCGCGCCCTATCAGCCTGTCGGTGCGCCTCTTCGCCAGCATGCTGGCCGGACACATCACGCTGAAGGTCTTCGCGGGCTTCATCGTATCGCTCGGTTCGCTCGGCGCCATCGGCGTGGCCGGTGCCATCCTGCCGCTCCTGATGACCATCGCGCTGACCGGTCTCGAGCTGCTCATCTCGTTCATCCAGGCCTATGTGTTTGCGATCCTGACCTGCATGTATCTCAACGACGCGGTTCATCCCAACCACTGACCTCTTCACCCCCATCTCCGCAGCGCAGACGGTGCTGTGGGCAACACAAGCTTGACCATTCAAAAAGGAGTTTCGACATGGAAGCAGATGCAGCACGTTTCATTGGTGCGGGCCTCGCCTGTCTCGGTATGGCCGGTACGGCTCTCGGCCTCGGCAATATCTTCGGCAGCTATCTCTCGGGCGCCCTGCGCAACCCCTCCGCAGCTGACGGCCAGTTCGGCCGCCTGATCTTCGGCTTCGCCGTGACCGAAGCGCTCGGCATCTTCTCGCTGCTGATCGCTCTGCTGCTGCTTTTCGCCGTCTGATCGACGCGCTCCGTCACGCCGGCCGCCTTGTTGCGGCCGGCTCGAACCTAACCGGACGAGATGTCCGGCATTGGTGACAGGACAGCCTATGTTCACGGCAACAGCCTACGCACAAACGAACGACCCGGCGGCGACGCCCGAGGGCGACCTGGAAGAAACCATCCAGGAAGCCATCGAGGTGCCGGCCTCTCAGCCAGCCGAATCGGCCTTCCCGCCCTTCGATACTTCGACCTATCCGTCGCAGTTGCTCTGGCTGGCGATCACTTTCGGCCTCTTCTACCTCTTCCTGCAGAAGGTGGTGCTTCCGCGCATCGGCGGTATCCTAGAGGTGCGGCGCGACCGCATCGCCCAGGATCTCGACCAGGCCGCCCGGATGCGCGAGGAATCGGATGCGGCCGTGGCCGCCTATGAACAGGACCTGGCGGAGGCCCGCATGAAGGCCAGCGCCATCGCCAACACCGCGCGCGACAAGGCCAAGGCCGATGCCGATGCCGAGCAGCGCAAGGCGGAGGCCGCCCTCGAGGTCCGCCTCACCGAGGCCGAGCGTCGCATCGCCTCCATCAAGGACGCGGCGATGAGCGATGTCGGTGTCATCGCCGAGGAAACCGCTGCCGCGATCGTCGAAGAGATGATCGGGGCGAAGGTCGACAAGCGCACGGTGTCTTCTGCCGTCGCGGCGGCCCAATAGGGAGCAAGAGACAATGGACTCCACAGCATGGGCCATGGTCGGCCTGGTCCTTTTCCTGGCTCTTCTTGCCTACATGAAGGTTCCGGGCTTTGTCGCGCGGACGCTGGACGACAGGGCCCAGCGCATCCGCAATGAACTGGACGAGGCCCGCAAGCTGCGCGAGGAAGCCCAGCAATTGCTGGCCGAGTACCAGCGCAAGCGCAAGGAAGCCGAGCAGGAGGCCGAGGCGATCGTCGCCGCCGCCAACCGCGAGGCAGAAAACATCGTCGTCGAGGCCCGGCAGAAGACCGAGGAATTCGTCGAGCGCCGCAACGCAATGGCCGAGCAGAAGATCGCTCAGGCCGAACGCGACGCGGTTCACCAGGTCCGCACCAGCGCGGTCGACATTGCCGTGGCCGCCGCCGAGCGGATTCTCGCAGACAAGGTCGATGCCAAGATGAGCGCGGAACTGTTCAGGAAATCGATGGGCGAGGTCAAGACCGGGCTCAACTGAGCCAGCCCCGATCCCGCATTCGAGAAGGCCGCCTCATCGCAGGCGGCCTTTTTCGTTATGAGCTGCGGAACGGCGCGAAGCTCATCCGATGCATGCGCGACAGCCCGCCATGCGCCTCGATGGCGGTGCGGTGGCGGCTTGTGGCGTACCCCATATGCATCTCGAAGCCATAACGCGGGTCGCAGGCGCCGGCCCGGCTCATGATGCGGTCGCGGGTGACCTTGGCCACGATCGAGGCGGCCGCGATGGAAAAGGAACGCCCGTCGCCGCGCACCAGCGCCCGGCATTCGCAGGGCATGCCGGGGGGAACGTCGCGCCCGTCGGCCAGCACCAGCAGCGGGCGCGTGCAGAGACCCGCCACCGCGCGGCGCATCGCCTCGAGGCTTGCCTTGCGGATGTCGCAGCCATCGATCGACTGCGCGCAGACGGTCGCGACGGACACCGAAAGGGCGGTCGTCACGATCGCCGCGAAGGCGATCTCGCGCTGGGTCAGCGACAGTTTCTTGGAATCGTCGAGCCCGTCGGGCAGCCGGTCGGGATCCAGAATCACCGCTGCGGCCACCACGGGACCGGCCAGCGGGCCGCGCCCGGCCTCGTCCGTGCCCGCAACCGGCCACTGGCTCCTGGTTCTGGCCAGCAGCTCGGCCTCGAAGTCGGGGCCGGAGGGCAATTCGAAAAGCAGCGGAGAATCGGAAGCGAGAGGAGCCATGGTTGCGGCAATGCTCGCATCTCGTCCGATTCTCCGCAAGGACTTCCCGGCTTGTTGGGGACGGGGGCCGGGAAGCAGCCGGCGGCTTGGGGGACGGGGTCAAGCCGGGGCAATCGTGCGGCCTGCCGGGGAAGCAGGCCGATCAGGGATTTTGCTAGAGAAGCTCCAACTGTCTGGCCTCGCCATGAAGCGGGACGAAAAGATCCGTGCGCAGGCTCTGCTTGCGCTGATTGAGGCCGAGACGCCGCGCGGCCATCTCGAAGCGCCGGCCGATCTGCCAGGCATAGGGCCCCGCACCCTTCATGCGCTTGCCCCATTCGGCATCGTAATCCTTGCCGCCGCGCATCGAGCGCACCAGGGACAGGACGTGGCGGTAACGGTCGGGATAGTTGCGCAGCAACCAGTCCTTGAAGAGGGGGCTCACCTCGAGCGGCAGGCGCAGGATGACATAGCCTGCTTCCCGCGCGCCGGCCGCGCGCGCCGAATCCAGGATGCGCTCCATCTCGTGGTCGTTGAGGCCGGGAATTACGGGGGCCACCATGACCGAGACCGGGATGCCGGCTTCGTGCAGCTTGCGCATGGCTTCCAGTCGGCGCGGGGGCGCGGAGGTGCGCGGCTCCATCGTGCGGGCCAGCCGCCGGTCGAGCGTGGTCACCGACAGCGCCACCTTGACCAGCCCCTTGGCCGCCATGCGCGACAGGATGTCGATATCGCGCGTCACGAGGGCCGACTTGGTGACGATGCCCACGGGGTGGTCATGCGCCTCCAGAACCTCGAGAAGCTGGCGCATGATGCGCCAGGTCTTTTCGATCGGCTGGTAGGGATCCGTGTTGGTGCCGATCGCGATGGTGCGCGGCACGTAGCCCTTCTTCCCCAGCTCGCGTTCCAGGAGTCGCGGCGCGTCCGGCTTGGCGAAGAGCTTGGCCTCGAAGTCGAGCCCCGGGGACATGCCCATATAGGCGTGTGTCGGCCGGGCGAAACAATAGATGCAGCCGTGCTCGCAACCGCGATAGGGGTTGATCGAACGGTCGAAGGAAATGTCGGGCGAGCTGTTGCGGGTGATGATGCTGCGCGGACGCTCGACCTGCACCTCGGTCTTGAAGGGGGGCAGTTCTTCCAGGCTGTCCCAGCCATCGTCGAAGACATGCCGCGAAATCGGCTCGTAGCGGCCTGACGGGTTGATGCCGGCGCCTCGGCCGCGACGCCGCTCATTGCCGACGCGGATGCCGCTGTTCTCGATCATGAGATTGGCCATGGATGCACCGCCTTCCTTGAAAGCGGCAACGTCGGCAGTGTTGATCGGTTCCATGCGGCCCATCTCCGTCGGGTGTGAGCGAATCGTCCCTTCGATGAATCTATTCCTATCGGCCAAATGGGAACATAGCAAGAACAAATCCGGTGCTGCAGCGCAGCACTGGCGTTCGCGGCCTGTATACGGTATTCGACTAGCCATGCTGAGCGTGGTGATACAGACGCACAATGACGAGGATTCCCTGGCCCGGACGCTGGCCTCGCTCGTCTCGGCTTCCGTGGAGGGGGTCGTTCGCGAGGTGATCGTCTGTGACGGCGGCTCGACCGACCGCACCCATCTGGTCGCCGACCATACCGGCTGCCAGTTCATCGCCGGGGGGCTGTCGGCCGGCATCGGCAAGGCACGCAGCGATTGGCTGCTGTTCCTGAAGCCCGGCACCCGTCTGGCGGATGGCTGGATGGCCGAGGTCGTCGACCATATCGCCCGTGGCCGCGGACCGGCCCGTTTCACCCGCTCGCGCGGTTCGCGCCCGCCGATCCTCAGCAGGCTGTTCTTCCTGCCACGCTCGCGTTTCGACGGTCTGGTGATCGAGAAGGCACGCGCCCAGGCGCTGGCGCGCGGCAACGAGGATGCTGCCTGGCTGGCACGCAAGGTCTCGGCGCGGCGTCTGGCGGGCGAGATCCACCTGCCGGCGTGAACGACGACGGTTCTTGTCCGACCGCGCTCAACATGCCTCGTTTTCATCCCTGCCATCGCCACGCCCTCTCATGAAAGGGAGGGTGGAGTCGAAAAAGCCCCCACCACCACGCCTCGTGTGCGACCGCCGGCCGGGTCCCCGCTGCTGACGCACCGTCCCGGCGTTCGCTGGCCTTCCATCGTGCCACTGGCACGCTGGATTTGCCTTCGGCAAACCGGCCGCTCACCCCCCCGTGAACGGGGGAGGATTGGGCGCAGACGGGCGCGACGGCTTGATCCTCCCCTGCGAAGCGGGGGAGGGGGACCATGCGCAGCATGGTGGAGGGGGCGCCCTGCACCACCCTTGACGGGACAGCCGCAACACAGTTGCCGAGTGAAGTAGCTCCACCTCCATTGCCGGGGCCGACCCCCTCACCGCCTCGCTGCGCTCGGCACCTCTCCCCCTCAAGCGGGGAGAGGATGGGGGGCTGTCACGACGTGTCGGGGGTTTCCAGCGCGTGGAGCGCCAGCGAATGGGCGTGCGCGAGGATCTCGTCGATCTCGCGGACATTTGGGGGATGGGCGGCGGCGGGGTCGTAGCGGTAGAGCCGGCCGCCGGGCGGCACGCGTCGGATGGGCAGGCGGGCCGTCTGGCGGCGTGCCTTCCAGCGGGCGAAGCGCTTGGCCTGGCCGGGGAGATCGTCAAGCGCCGCGGCAAGGGCTGCGAGGCGCTGGGTCAGGCGCGTGGCGCTGATGAGGTCGTCGGAGGAAGGTGGCGGCGGAAGCGGTGCGGGTTCGGTCACGCCGGGCACGACAATGCGCGGGGCGGC
>NZ_WVVV01000058.1 GCF_012911015.1 Chelativorans sp. ZYF759
GAGAGAGACAAGTGGTTTCCAAAGCCAAGTGTGTACTAGCAGTCTAGCAACCAGCTAGCTCGGGCGGCAGCAGGCAGCCATCATGTCGGAGGAGAAGCACCACCACTTCTTCAACCACCACAAGAAGGACGAGGAGCAGCCCGCCGGCGAGTACGGGTACTCCGAGACCGAGGTGGTCACCGCCACCGGCGAGGGCGAGTACGAGAGGTACAAGAAGGAGGAGAAGGAGCACAAGCACAAGCAGCACCTCGGCGAGGCCGGCGCCATCGCCGCCGGCGCCTTCGCACTCTACGAGAAGCACGAGGCGAAGAAGGACCCSGAGCACGCGCACMGSCACAAGATCRMGGAGGAGGTCGCKGCSGCGGCGGCCGTCGGCKCCGGCGGCTACGTATTCCACGAGCACCACGAGAAGAAGAAGGACCACAAGGACGCCGAGGAGGCTAGCGGCGAGAAGAAACACCACCACCTCTTCGGCTGACCGTAGTACCGGCCGGCGCGCGACCGAGCTAGCTAGCTCCGGCGCACACAACCWCACACCTGTTTAATTCTGTACTGCATGCGTGTGTAATTTGATGGTTCACAATAATGAGTCCCTCTCCGG
>NZ_WVVV01000059.1 GCF_012911015.1 Chelativorans sp. ZYF759
CCAGGCGCAGGGGTGAGGGTCAGGATAATATGGGAAAGTGGCAGGATAACTTTGTCTCGTCACAGGGGCGGCAGGGTGGTGGCAACCGGTTTGGGTACTCCGGCAGAGGTGCATGCGAGGTGCTGTGCGGGTACCAGCCGCTGGCGATGCGGGACCCCGCGGGTACCAGCCGCTGGCGATGCGGGACCCCGAGGTGTTCGAGCGGCCCGAGGAGTTCGTGCCGGAACGCTTCCTCGGCGACGAGGGCGCCAGGCTGCTGCAGCACCTCTTCTGGTCCAACGGGCCGGAGRCGGCGCAGCCCGGGCCCGGGGACAAGCAGTGCGCCGCCAAGGAGGTGGTGGTGGACACGGCGTGCATGCTGCTGGCCGAGCTGTTCCGGCGCTACGACGACTTCGAGGTGGAGGGCACCTCCTTCACCAAGCTCGTCAAGCGCCAGGCGTCGCCGAGCGTGGCGCAGGCAGCAGCCGCCGCCGGAGCGCAGCAGTGAGTGCGCTGTATAGGATCATCGGTGGCGTGCGACGTCGCCGGCGCCGGCCAAGCAATAAAGTAAATTGAGTTCACATGCTCGTCTGTGTTCGACTTCGATCGGTG
>NZ_WVVV01000060.1 GCF_012911015.1 Chelativorans sp. ZYF759
CAAGGCCGAAAAGCGCATCTTCAAGCACAACGACCCGGCCGATCTCGACCGCATCCTGGCCGAATACGGGCCCGACCGGCCCAAGATCGTCGCCTTTGAGAGCGTCTATTCCATGGATGGCGACATCTCGCCGATGCGCCAGATCGTCGAGGTCGCCGAAAAGCACGGCGCCATGACCTATCTCGACGAGGTCCATGCGGTCGGCCTCTACGGCACGCGTGGCGGCGGCATCGCCGAGCGCGAGGGCCTGATGGACAGGATCACGCTCATCGAGGGCACGCTCGGCAAGGCCTTCGGCGTGGTCGGCGGCTACATCACCGGCTCGGCCGCCCTCATCGACTTCGTGCGCTCCTATGCGTCGGGCTTCATCTTCACCACCGCGCTGCCGCCGCATGTGGCGGCCGGCGCGCTCGCCTCCATCCGCCACCTCAAGGCAAGCCAGATGGAACGCATGCGCCAGCGCGACCGGGTCGCCAAGGTGCGCGCGCGTCTCGACGCCATCGGCATTCCCTATCTGCCCAATCCCAGCCACATCGTGCCGGTGATGGTGGGCGACGCGGCCAAGTGCAAATGGCTCTCCGACA
>NZ_WVVV01000061.1 GCF_012911015.1 Chelativorans sp. ZYF759
GAGGAAAACAAGTAGAGATGGATGCATCATCCATCGACGGGCGGAGTACATACAGATCGAGATGCATGGAATGGATAGCTAGCTTTAGTTGACTGTGATCTTGCCGACCATTCCTGCTCCTTGRTGCGGCTCGCAGTAGAAGCCGTAGGTKCCCGGCACGGTGAGGGTGACGGAGTAGGTCTCGCCTGGCGCGTTGAGGTACTCCTCCTGCGAGATCTTGGWGGCGTCGACGCCGCTCGGCACCTCGTCTTCGTCGAASACGACGTTGTGCGGGAAGCCGGCGTTGTTCTTGAAKGTGATGGTGTCGCCGGCCTTGACGGTGAACTGGCTGGGCTCGAAGACGAGCCCGCCGTCGCCTGCGCCCAGCAGCACCTCCTGGGCCATGGCACCGCCGGCAAGCAGGGCGCTGGCRGCCATTGCCACGGCGGMGGTGCCGGTGGCCTTGCGGAGAGAGGCGCGCACGSTGAAGGACCTCCTTCTGACCACGGCGCGGGCTGGCGCTGGTGCGGCGAAGGAAGGGGCGGTGAYGGCGGCAGAGGAGAGGGAGGCCATGGCGAG
>NZ_WVVV01000013.1:0-60000 GCF_012911015.1 Chelativorans sp. ZYF759
CACCTCCTCCGCCGCCCCCGCCAGCACCTCCGCCACCGCCGCCGCCAGCACCGCCGCCACCGCCTCCGCCTGCACCGCCGCCGCCGGCCGAACCTCCTCCTCCGCCGCCACCACCAGCACCGCCTCCGCCTGAACCTCCTCCGCCGCCTCCGCCACCGCCGCCACCGCCTTGGGCAGCGGCCGGTCGTGCGAAAGCGGCCAGACAGAACGCGGACGCTGTCAGACCGAGCAGCAGATTTCTTCTTGATGTGGGCATCTCAGTCACGTTCATGCTCCGTTGCACGGCATGTTCATGGCTTCGGCGTGGTTTGGCAATGGGACAAAAGGAAAGCCCGCCAGACCGGCGGTCTGGCGGGCATCGGCATAGGAAGGGACTTTACTATACCGATCGGTGCGGCCTAGGCGCTGACGCCTACGGCAAACATAAGAAGGCTCAATCCAAAGACCGGGATGAGGAGCCATCGCGCCTGATAAACACTGTTGGCCATGTTTCATTTTCCTCATGATGGTTGTGGCAGCCTGCATTCGAAGTCGACGGAAGAACCGCGGAGCCAGTCCAGCGTTCCAGCACTTATCGCCGTCGGGACCAATGCCACGGGACGACCAGACCTTGGTCTGAATCGGGAGGCCACCAAAGTCGCGAAGCGCGCGGCCCGAAGTCCCTGGATGGACATGTGGCGGAGGCTTGATGAACTTTGGCGACGCAAATGCGTTTGCTGGCGGAAGGGACCTTTGAAGAAGGATCAGCGAAGATGCGCTGGACAGCAAAGGCGTCCCTTTTTGCAGGTGTCGCGACGATCGCGGTCTCGATTGGCTTCGTACCGCAACCCACCAATTTCCCTTCAAGCACCATCTACGACGCAGTCCCCGTTCAGTTGGGATCCGTCGCTCATGCACAGGCACGACTCTCCGTAGGGATATTCTTCGACAGGTTGCAGCCGCACGGGCGGTGGGTTCGTCACCGAGCGCACGGCCTTGTGTTTGTACCTGCGGGCGTCGGACGCGATTGGCGGCCCTACACTGCCGGACGCTGGGTCCATACCAGCGATCACGGCTGGTACTGGCTTTCCGACGAGCCTTTCGGATGGGCCACCTATCATTATGGCCGCTGGGGCTACAGCCGGATCTATGGCTGGTACTGGGTGCCGGGCAATGTTTGGGCGCCGGCCTGGGTCACCTGGCGCACCGGCGACGACGTGATTGGATGGGCACCCCTTGCACCGGAAAGACGAGGTTATTCCTGGGGCACGCCGTCGGCCTTCCGACCTCCCGTCGCCGAAAGTTGGGTCTTCGTTGAAACCCGCTATGTGACTGCCCCCCGCCTCGTTCAGTATGTCACTCCTATCGTGGAAATCCCCGTCTATCTCAGCAGGGCGACCACCCGCGTAGATCTGCGCGTGGAACAGAACATCGTCATCAACCAGCCCATCGAGATCACCCAGATCGAGAATGTGTTGGTCGAGCCGGTCCAGACCATGGAACTGACCTTCTCGGACGACCCGGAGGCGGCAGCTTCCACGGAGGCCGGGATCGTAGCTTTCCAGGCCGATATCTCCGAGGAGGAGCCGGAGGAGGTCCCTGCCAACATTGTTGAGTCGCCGGAGGAGCTCGACGAGCCTGTCCTCATCGAGGAGTCGCTCGATGAGGTACCGGCGGACGCCGATGCCCCGAGCGCTTCGGAGGTCGAGGACGACGAGGCGGCAGAACCGGAAGCCGAAGCCCCGGCCGAAGACGATGAGCCCACCCCGGCTGAGACCGAGGAGGAGCTGGAGGAACCGGCCGCCGAGCCTGAGGCCGAGGAAGGCGAAGTCGAGACGTCGCCCGAAGGGGCCGTGACGGAGGAGACCGACCCCGCCCCCGAGGAACCCGTCGAGGAGGAAGCTGAGGAGCCGGCTCGCGACCAGCCCGCGCCGGAACAGCCGCCAGCGGCCGAAGAAGAGGCTCCCGCAGAACCTGCCGAGCCGGAGGCCCAGGATCAGGAAGTTCCTGAACCCGCGGAAATGCCAGCCGAATCCGACGCGCCTGCCGATGGGCCTGTGGAACCGGAGGACGGCGAAGCGGAGACTTCGGATGAACAACCGGCCGAGGAGCAGGTCTGTCCCGAGGGACAGGAGACCTGCTGAACGGCAACAATCAGACGGAAAAGTCCCCCCGGCGTCGGGGGGACTTTTTCGCTGAAATGAATTGTCTGCCGGCTTCCGTGAGAGCCGCCATATGCTGGGGCCCGGAGCCCATCAGTGCCAAATGAAATGGCCCGCGCGTCTCGACCGGCGCGGGCCAGCGCAACAAGTGGCGAACTATTCCACCAGGGAGTTGTGGCTGCGCATGATCTGCTGGAACGAGTGGAAGATCTCGTCGGGGTCGTGACCTGCTGCCGCGACATCCTCACGCCAGGCGTCAAGCAGCGGCTCCGCGGCCGCCTGCCAAAGCGCGGTCTCCTCCTCGGTGGGCCGGTAGAGCTCATGGCCTTCCAGCGCCGCCATGCGCGCCACGCCGTCTTCCTCGACCTGCGCCCAGCCATAGGCGAGCTTTTCCGCCCATTCGCTGGTGCAATGTTCGTCGATCACCGCCTGATCCTCGGCCGACATCCCCTCGTAGCTGGTCTTGTTCAGCGCCATCATGAACATCGCTACGTAGAGGGGCAGGTCGAGATGGTAGGATACCGTATCCTGAAACCCGAAAAGGAAGACGCCGTCCCACGGAAACGAGACCGCCTGTGCGGTCCCGCGCGACAGCAGCTCTCGAACTTCCGGTGCGGGCACCTGCACGCTGGTTCCTCCGAGGAGACCCACGAAGCGGCTCATCGATGCGTGCGCTGGTCGCACCGCAAGTCCGCTGACATCATCGGGGACACGGATCGGCTGTGTAGAATGAAAAGTGCCGGGGGTGTGAAGGAAGGCCATGCAGAAATGCACGTCGCTCATCTCTTCGGCGGCATATGCGCGATACCATTCATCGAAGGCACGTGATCCCGCCTTCGCATTCGTAATCATGAAAGGCAATTCGCCCAATCCCGCGATTGGGAACCGGCCAGGCTGGTAGCCGGGGTTCACGAAGGTGATGTCGGCAATGCCGTCGCGCGCCATGTCGTAGTGGTCGACCGCGTTCCCGAGTTGCTGGGAGGGATAGATGGTGATGCTGATGCGGCCCCCCGAAGCCTCGCTGATCGACTGGCTCCACGGGATCCAGCCCGTGGGATGGAGTGCGTGCTGCGTTGGCAGCCAATGCGAGAGCCGAAGCTCCACCTCCGAAGCATAGGCACCTCCAGTGACGCCGAGCGACAATGCACACGCCAGCAACAACCCCTTGTGGTTCTTCATGTCATTCCTCCCATTTGACCTTGGCCTCTCTCGGGCCCATTCCTAAGTTCGACGTTTCATCGCGCCTCCACGCGAACATGCATGTGCCGATAGGCGCGCACGGTGTTGTTGAGGTGCATCCGGGGTTCGCCGAGCAATTCGAACCGCTTGACGCGCTTCAGAAGGGCATTGAAAACGACCTCGGCCTCCAGCTTGGCCACCATCTGGCCGACACATTTGTGAATGCCGTTGCCGAAGCCGACATGGCCGAGCGTCCGACGCGTGATGTCGAAGAGATGGGGCTCGTGGAAAACGCGTTCGTCCCAGTTTGCCGCGGCCAGGAAAAGAAGGACCTTCTGGTCCTTGGGAACGACGACGTCGCCCACTTTCGTTTCTCTGGTGGTCGTCCTGAAGAACGTCTGCACGGGCGAGGCCCACCGCACCACCTCATCGAAAGCCGGACGAACGAGTTGCGGATTTTCGAACAGGTGCTGCCACTGATCGGGAAAGCGGGCAAAGGCGAGGATACTGGCACCCAGCCCGGTGACGGTCGTGTCGAGGCCCGCGGTGAGCATGGAGCGGACAAGGACCTCGCCCTCATCCTCGTCCAGGCGTCCCGCATCAACCGCGGCAAAGATCGCCGCGCCAAAACCGCCAGGCGAAATCGCTTCCCGACGACTGTTCTCGAAGATCCATGCGCGAACCGTATCGGCCGTCCGCGTCGACCGATGAAAACGGTCGTTGCGGGGGCCGAAGGAGTTGAAAGCCATGTCGCCCCATGGCAACAGATGCTCCCTGCCGTCCTCGCGAAGCCCTACGGCATCGGGAAACACCTTGAGGACGAAGGGCTCGGCCAGATCCTTCAGGGCATCAAACTCGCCCCGGGCGACAAGTTCGTCGGCCAGCCTTTCCGCCTCCGTCTCGAATGCCGCCTTCATTCGGCCCACGGCAGGCAATGACATGACCCCGTTCATGATGGTGCGGGTCTTTTCGTGAACGGGAGGGTCCACCTCAAGCAGGAGACTGGAAGGACGCCAACGTTCGCCGTAGCGCAGATCGTCAAGTCCGACACCGGCGGCGGAGGAAAATGTCTGCCAATCGCGCAATGCGGCATGAACCTCCGCATGACGTGCCATTGCCGGCACACCGTAGCGCGACAAGAACACCATGGAGCCGGCGTCGCGCAATTGGGCGTGAAGCGGCTGGGGATCCGTCAGATTGGCGTCATCGAAAGGATCGATGTCGAGCGAGGGAATCTGGTCGAGTGTTCTCGCCCTGGTGGCATGCTCCTCCGCCGTCGTGTTCACGCGCGCATCCTCCCGGTAGCTGCCGTCGTTGTTGTCATGTCAAGAAAGAAGGATTTTTGTTGTCATGTCAACTAGCGTTGCATGACCGATCCCGAGGCGCTATCAACTGCAAGTTGGGGAGACGACATGAACGAACTCGATGACGCGCTGTTTCTTGTTGCGGTGACCGACGAAAGCGAGAGCGAAACGCATCACACGCTGAGCTTCTCGCGTTCGACGACAGTGCTGCTGACCTTTGCGGCCAACCGGTTCACCCGCAGCGCCTCGCGCTTCTACCAGCAGAGATTTGGAATGGGCGCCATGGATTGGCGCATGCTCGTGATGCTCACGAGAGAGCCGGATGCATCCGTATCGCGGGCTTCTGCCGTGATCGGCATCGACAAGGCCGCGGTCAGCAGATCGCTCGGGCGGCTGGAGGAAGCCGGCCTGGCAATCGCTTCAACGCCCACCTCCAACCCCCGGAGACGGTCCTGGCGGCTGACCAAAAAGGGCCATCAACTGCATGGCGAGATTCTGGAAGTGGCGCTTTCTCGGCAGAGACGCCTACTGGAGGGGTTTTCTGCAGAGGAAGTGGAGCGGATGAACGACATGCTGCGCCGGTTCATGGCAAATCTGGAAGCCATGGATGCCGAAAGGCAGTCCGACGTCGATCAGTGAGACCGCGCGGGCTTCATGAACTGGGCAGGCCAGTGATGTCCGGCACGCGCTTCAGCACGCGGCGCAACACTTCCGCCAGTTGCTCGACTTCATCAGGAGCCTGATCCCCGACAAGCACCGCCTCACGCCCATGAGCCCGTGTGGGATCAGAACCCCGGGCACCCCGCATTTGCCTGGCTCAGGCGAGCCGGCCGCCCAGCGTCTCGGCGAACCAGTCGGCGATGTAGGAGCGCCCGAAGCTCATGTTGTCGGCACCGACATGCTCCACGCCGCCCTCGCGCGCGGTGAAGATCTTCAGCTCCCTGCGTGGTGAGTTGACGAGCTGGTCGTAGCTCTGGTGCGCGTAGTCGACGCTGATCTGCCGGTCGTTCGCGCCATGCGTGACCAGGAAGGGCACCTTGATCCTGTCCATGACGCCGTTGAGGTGCATGCCGGAGGACTTTTCGAGGAAGTCGTCCATGTCCTTGGCGCCGAACACCCATTGGACGTGGTTCCAGTAATGCGGCACGGGGTTTTCGCCTTCGCGCTTCAGCCGCTTCTGCTGGACTTCCGCCCAGTTGTGGTTGGCGCCCCACACTGCGCCGGAGGCAAAGCGCGGCTCGAACGCGCAGACGCGCGGCGCGTAGAAGCCGCCGAGAGAGATGCCGGTGATGCCGATCCGCTCGGCATCGACATCCGCGCGTGCGGCCAGCCATTCATAGACCGGGGTGCCCCAATCCTCGGATTTCCACGTTGCAGGCAGGCCGTGGCGGCGCAGCGTCTCGCCCGTGCCGGGCTGGTCCACGGAGAGCGTGGAAATGCCGCGACGGGCCAGCTCCTGGGGCAGGCGCGACCAGAAGAGCAGCTCCTTGCAGCTGTCGAGACCGTTCAGATAGACGACGGCCGGTGCCGGCCCCTCGACGCCCTCCGCGCGGGTGTAGAGAACGGGAATGACCTTGCCCTGATAGGGTATTTCGAAGCGCTCGACATTGGCGTGGCTGTAGCGCGTGCCGCGCTCGAAGGCGTCGAGCGCCTTGGCATAGGTCTCGGCGCGGCCGGGATGACCGTGCCCCTGCATGCGCTCCGCCGTCAGCAGGTAGAGGGCTGCGCGCTGGAGCTTGGCGCCGGCCGAAAGAAGCCTGCCCTTCTCCTCGTCCTCGGCGGCCAGGCCGATCAGCCTGTCGGCGACCTTCATCCATTCGGCCAGGAACTCGCCGGTGCCCGCGTCCTCGCCCGCCTGCGCCTTTTCCAGCAGCGGCTGGCACATATCCATGATCTCGCCAAGCTCGCCGCCGCTCGCCATCGCAATGGAGATGGAGAGGTTCCAGACGTAGTTGGGGAAGTAGTCGAACATGGCCATGTGCCGGTATCTCCTTCGAGCGTCGCCCTGCCTTGGGGCTGCGGATTCAGATGGGTTGCGCCATGAGGGCGATCGTCTCTCGGTTGAGCGCCGGCACGTCGACATGCTCGATCTTGCCCATCTGGCTTTCGCCGATGCGCACCGAGTTCATCGCGACGAAGCGGGTCCTGTCGAAACGCCTGGCGCGGAAGGCCGCGAAGGCCGCCTCGGGATCGGCTGCCGCCGCGAGCTCCTCCGCCAGCACCAGACCGTCCTCGATCGCCATGCCTGCGCCTTGGGCGAGATGGGGCGTCGAGGCGTGCACGGCGTCGCCAAGGAGGACGACGCGCCCCTTGTGCCATGGGCCATCAAGGAAGATCGTCTCGAGCGGACGGCCCACGACGCTGGCGTCGTCCGTGACCTGGTCCGCCAGGGCGACGATCTGCGGCGCGTTGCCCGCCATGCGCTCGCGCATGGCGGCGGCCGAGCCCTCCAGGGCCAGACGGAAGCCTTCCGGCTCCTCGCTGAGCAGGAACATGTACATCTGGCCCTTGCCGAGCGGCACCAGTCCCGCGCCGCGCTGGCCGACGAAGATGCGGATGCCGGTCATGTCGTCGGGCTGAGGGAAGTTGTAGCGCCAGACCCACTGGCCCGTGTAGCGCGGCTTCGGCGCCTCCGGCATGATCTGGGCGCGGGTGCGCGAATGCACACCATCGGCCCCGACCACGATGTCGTAGCGCGCGGACTTCCCGTCAGAGAACGTCACCTCCACGCCCTCGCCGTCATCGTCGAAGCGCTTGGCGGTGACGCCGAGCCGGACGGTGGCGCCCAGCTCGTTCGCCTTGGTCGCGAGCACCCGCTGCAGGTCGGTGCGCCTGATGCCGGCATTCGACGGATACTCGGGACCGGCCAGGCGTGGCGTCGGGAATTCCGCGATCTTCTGACCGCCGGGATTGTACATCTCGGTCCTGTCGAAGCCATAGGCCTCCGCCATGTAGGCGTCGAGCAGGCCGAGCGTGCCCATCGCGCGGACGACGTTGAACTGCTGGATGATGCCCACGCCATAGACTGTCCAGTCGGGATCCTTCTCGATGATCTCGACGCGGTAATCCTTGTGGCCGAGAGCGATGGCCGCCGTCAGACCGCCGATGCCCCCGCCGATCACGAGTACGGATTTTGTGTGCATGATGATCCTCCCTCCGTCGCGCTTTAGCGGCTGGGGCTCGATCTGAAAAATCAAGACTACGGATGGCGACCATTCATGGCGTCAATGATCGACCTGCTCGGTCATCTCTCTCGCCGCCTGTTCGAAGATGCCGCGAAGCCACACGAGCCCTGCATCCCTGCTGCGGTGTCCGTGCCACTGGAGCACTTCGTCGAGCCTTACCCACTCGAAGGGAAGAGGGTGGATCTCGATCGGCAACTGCCGCTTTGCCTGCCGCGCGATCAAGCCGTGCACGGTGGCGATCCGGTCGGTGCCGACCACGAGGTAGGGCAAGGAGGTGAAGCTGTAGCTCGTCGTCTCGATGCGCCGGGCAATGCCGCGCCGCTCCATGAACTGGTCTTCGAACGACATCGCGCCGGTGCTGGGGACCATGCGCACATGTCCGGCCTCGGCGAAGTCCTTCACCGTCAGTTCCTTGCCGGCATGCGCGCCCTCGCTCCAGACCACGCAGCAATAGTCGTCCTCGAAGAGCGGCGTCCAGGGGTGTTCGGGCGAGGAGAATATCTTCGGCGCCACCAGCAGGTCGGCCTCACCTCGGTCGATCTCCAGATAGGGAAAGGTCTGCTGCGGCAGGAGACGGAACCGGATGGTCGGCGACGCCTCATAAGCGAGCCGCAGCACATGCGGCATGAGAACCTGCATCGTGAAGTCCGATAGAAGAATCGAGAACTGCCGGCTCGACTGCGCCGGATCGAACTCGGATTCCGCCGAGATCGCCGCGTCGACACGAACGAGAATGTCGCGGACCGCATCCTGCATGGCCTCGGCCCGCGGCGTCAGTTCGAGGCGCCGACCGACCTGCACCAGAAGCGGGTCATCGAAATACTGCCGGAGCCGCGTCAGGGCATTGCTCATCGCCGACTGGCTCATGTTCATCTGCTCGGCCGCGCGCGAAATCGAGCGGAGCCGCAGCATCAGGTCGAGCGCGACCAGCAGGTTCAGATCGAGGCGCTTGAAGCGCATGTGAGTATCCTCCGTCCCGGTCCGCGTGGCAGCAGACCCCTCATACGCAGGATGATGGGTACGGGTCTGATATTCAAGCAATCAATAGGAAGCATTCGATCATTGAGTTTTCTGAAGTCATGGCCGGTGTGTAGGCTGCGCCGACAGCTTGGCCGGCAAAGGCCGGGTCTGCCATCAGGGAGGAATTCGAATGAAACCATTTGCCAAGGCGCTGCTGCTGACCAGCGCGCTGGTCTTTTCCGGCAATGCGCTCGCCCAGGAGACACTCGTCTTCGGGACAACCAATCCGGAACAGCATCCCATCAACACTGGCTTTCTCACACCCTGGGCGGAGCGCATCAACGCAGATGCGAACGGCGCGGTGACCATCGATCTGCGGCACGGGCCGGCCATCGCCAACCACACCAATTTCTACGATCGGGCCGTCGACGACGTGATCCAGATCGCCTGGGGACTGTCGGTGACCAATCCCGGCAAGTTCGGTCCAGTGCTCGTGGCAAGCCTGCCCTTCCTGGTGGAAAGCTCCGAGCAGGGCACCATCGCAGTCTGCAGCATGTACGAGCAGGGCGCGTTCGATTCCGCGATCAGCGATATCGTACCGCTGCTGTGGGTGGAGTTTCCGCAGGCATCCCTGCACATGAACGGCCGGCCGGCCACCAGCCTCGACGACATGGCGGGCCAGAAGGTCATCACCACCACGCCGGCCGCTGCCGGAATCGTCAGCGCCTATGGCGGCGCGCCGCTGTCCTTCGGCGTCCACGAGAAATACGAGGCTCTCCAGCGCGGTACCGCGGAGGGCTCGATGATCAACTTCACCGCCTTCGCCGCGTTCCGGCTGAACGAGGTGACCACCGACCACTACATCATCCCGCTGGGCGGCGCCGCCGGACTCGTCTTCATGATGCGCGATCGCTGGGACGGCCTTTCCGAGGAAGCCCAGGAAGCCATCATGCGGCATTCGGGCTGCGAGGGAAGCCGGGCCTTCGGCCAGTTTGTGGATCAGTGGGAGGCCAGCGCCCTCGAGGCGGTCGAGAATGCCGAGGGCCACACGGTCACACGCGCCACGGAAGAGGAAATCGCCACGGCCCGCGAGCGCCTCGGGCCCGCCACGCAGGAAGCCTTCGCCCAGCGCGTACCGGGCGGAGCGGAACTGGTCGAGATGTTCATTCAGGAGCTCGAAGCGGCCAAGCAGTAACGATCATGGCCGGCGCCATCGGCGCCGGCCACCAGATTTGGTGCTCGATCCGTCGCCCGATTGCGCACGCAACGGCGCAGGCGAAACGCGACTTTTCGGGCACAAATAGGACAAAGAGAATCAGGAGACAGCCGATGCGCATCATTGGTCCCGACGAACTCATCTTTGGCGTCGACGATCTCGATGCCTGCCGCACCTTCCTCGTGGATTACGGTCTGACGGAAGTCGATCGAACCGAGGCCGGGGGCAGCTATCATGCCCTCGACGGCACGGGCGTGACTCTGCGTCGGCGCGACGATCCCGCCCTGCCCAAGCCGCTGCCGACCGCCAGCATGCTGCGCAAGACAATCTACGGCGTTGAGGATCAGGAGACGCTGGACCAGATCGCGGCAGAGCTGGACAAGGATCGCGAGGTCGTGCGCGAAGCGGATGGTTCGCTGTCGTGTCGCGACGATCTCGATTTCGCGCTCGGATTCCGCATCACGACGCGCAAGAAGCTGGATCTGCCCGCGGAACTGATCAACAGCCCCGGCGCCAGGCCAGGCCGCGGGCCGAACGTCATCGGCGCGAACCAGGACGCGGAGGCAAAGCCGCGTACGCTTTCGCACATCGTCTACTTCGTGCCCGACATGGACCGGATGACGCAGTTTTATATCGACCGGCTGAAATTCGTCGTCACCGACAAGTTCACCAATACCGGTCCGTTCCTGCGCCCGCAGGCGAACTTCGATCATCACGTCCTGTTCATGATCCAGACGCCGGCCTACATGCAGGGCCTCGAGCACCTGGCCTTCCACATGCAGGGCCCGACCGAGCTGATGCTGGCGGGCTCGCGCATGGTCAAGATGGGTTATGAGAGCTTCTGGGGGCCCGGCCGCCACAAATTCGGCTCGAACTGGTTCTGGTACTTCAACTCGCCGCTGGGCACCCATGTCGAGTATGACGCCGACATGGATCTGCATGATGGCGAGTGGGTGGAGCGCGAGACGCCGATGTCGGCCGAGGCAGCCCAGCTTTTCCTCTTCGAGAATGTCGAGAAATGGGCGCCGGGCGGGCCGCCCCCCGGCAAGAAGGATTGACGATGAACGCGGCTTCCCGCCGCAGGTTCGAGCCGCGCGAGATCGTCGAGCCGCTGTGCCGGTTCGGCGATCTCGTCGACGGCAAGTCCAGGGGGTTCGACCCGCTGGGCGAAGGGCGCGACACGATGTTTCTCGTCCGCCGGGGCGATGCCGTTCACGCCTGGCGCAACCACTGCCCCCATTACGACCGGGCCCGCATGGCCTGGAAGAAGGACGAGTTTCTCGATCCATCCGGCGAGCAGGTCATGTGCTTCGCCCACGGCGCCCTGTTCGCGATCGACACCGGCGAATGCACGCTCGGACCCTGTCTCGGCCAGAGCCTGACGCCGGTCGAGGTGGAACTGCGCGATGGCGCAGTCTGGGTGAAGGGTTTCTACGAGCCGGGCTTCAGAAGATAGGCCCCTGCCGCGTCGCGGATCTCCACACGGCTCATGGCCGCTCTGCGGCCGTGTCTGCCTGTGGCGAGCCTAGCTTCTTCGCACCTGCTATCGCTTCACCAGGATCACCGCATCGTCGATGGCAGCCACAGCACCAGCGCCGGGAAGGCGATCAGCAGCGCTATCTTGATCACGTCGGCCGCGATGAAGGGCAGGACTCCGCGCATGATGCGGACCAGCGGCAGGGTCGGCTGAAGGCTCTTGATGACGAAGAGATTGATCCCGAAGGGCGGCGTGATCAGGCCCAGCTCGACGATGATGAGCATCAGCACGCCCCAGAAATAGATGTCGAAACCAAGCCCGACGATGATCGGGGTGACGACCGGGACGGTGATGACCATCACCGCGAAGGAATCCATCACGGCGCCCAGCACGAGATAGAACAGGATGAAGAACAGGAGGATCACCAGCGGCGACATGTCGAGCCCGCCGATCCAGCGCGCCACGAAATCAGGCGCCTCGCCGAGATTGACGAAGAACGAGAAAATGAGCGCGCCGAAGATCAGGCCGTAGATCAGTGCCGTGGTGGCCGTCGTTTCCGACATCACGGACAGGAAGCGCATCCTGTTGAGCGCGCCGCGCGACAGGGCCAGCAGGAAGGCCCCCACAGCGCCCACCGCCGCGCTCTCCGTCACCGTGAAGATGCCGCCATAGAGCCCGCCGATGACGAGCGTGAACAGGAGGATCACCGGCAGCGCGCGCATCAGTGCGGGCAGGATCGGCTCGATGTCCTTGTCCGGCGGCGGCGCGGCATCCGGGTTCATGCGCACGACGACGGTGATCGCCGCGAAATAGAGCAGCAGGGCAAGGAGCGCCGGCACCACTGCCGCCATGAAAAGGGTGGCGATGGATTCCTCCGTCAGCAGCGCGAAGAGGATGATCGCGCCCGAGGGTGGCACGAGAGCGCCGAGCGTTCCGCCGGCGGCTACCGATCCGGTGGCGAAGGATGGCGAATAGCCGCGCCTGTTCATCTCGGGCAGCGCGATGCGGCCGAAAGTGGCCGCGGTGGCCACCGACGAGCCGGACACCGCGCCGAAGCCCGCGCAGCCGGCGACCGTCGCATAGGCGAGGCCGCCGCGTATGCGCCCCAGAACCGCATAGGCCAGCCGGTAGATGTCGCTGGAGATGCCGGCCGCGACCGCGAAACTGCCCATCATGAGGAAGAGCGGCAGGGTTGCCACCTGCGGGTTCATCAGGAATTCCATCGAATCGGTGGCGAAGACGTTGCCTGACGACGCACCGCCGATGAAAAGCATGGTCCCGAAGACGCCAATGAACCCGGTGACGGCGGCGATCGGCAGTTGCGCCAGCACACCCAGCCAGAGCACGAAGAAGGCCACGACCACGAACCAACCGGGATTGCCCGTGGCGAAAGCGACGAGACCGGCATAGTCGAAGACGTACCAGAAGAGCGTGGCGGCCAGCAGCGCGCTCAAAAGCAGCAGGACGGCCGCGCCGACCGGCGTCGTTCTGCCGCCGTCGGCGGCAGGGGGCGGTTGCACGAGGTCCAGGATCACGTTGCCCAGCTGGACGAGGGCGGCCACGGACATTGCGCCTGCGACGAAGAAATAGGTCGGCGCGATCGGCCAGTTCAGGATCAGCGTCGCACGCGCCTGGCCGTGGAATCGCAGGCCGAGCGTCCATATCCGCCAGGCGAGCAGCGCGAAGAACAGGGCGAGCAGCAACGATCCAAGCACGTTCAGCCACCGCGCGACGCGGGGGCTGATGGACTGCCCCAGCAGGTCGACCTTCAGGTTTACGCGACGTGCCGCGCCGGCAGGCAGGGTGGCCGCGATTGCCATGGCGAAGACCTGTGCCATCACCTCGTTCAGCGCGACGATTGCCACGTTGAAGAACCAGCGCATCAACACGTCCGAGACGACGACGATGGCGCCGGTCAGCATGCCGAGCACGGCGAGCGCGGAAACGACGTCGCTGCCTGTGCCCAGGACACGCTCGAAGGGCGTGCCCGGCCGGCCCGCCGCGGTCGGAGCGCTCACCGCTGCGCTCCACGCACCGTCTGGTCGATTGCACCGAATAGAGGCGAACCATCGGGGAGCCGCGCCTCCATGCGCACGCGGTCGCCGAAGGCCATGAAATCCGTCTTCGGCGCGCCTTCGTCCAGCATCTCGATTCCTCTTCGCTCGGCAATGCAGGAGGAGCCGACCTCGCGGAAATTGGCGTTCGAGACCGTGCCGGAACCGACGACGGTTCCAGCCACGAGGTCGCGGGAATATGCGGCGTGCGCGATGAGCCCGTCGAAGCCGATCGACATGTCATCCCCATGCGCGGCGCCGAAGCGCGCGCCGTTCCAGTCGACCTCGAGCGGCAGCGCAACCTGGCAGTCGCGCCAGGCATCGCCCAATTCGTCGGGAGTGACTGCGACCGGCGCCATGGAGCAATGCGGCTTGCATTGCAGCCAGCCGAAGCCGGTCCGCATCTCGACGGGCGCTATGCGGCGCAGGCTCCAGTCGTTGATCTGGACGACCAGGCGGATGTGGGAAGCAGCTTCCGCCGGGCTTGCACCCATGGGCACCGCATCGGTGATGACGCCGAATTCGCCCTCGAAATCGATGCCGTCCTCGGCCGAAGGCAGGCGCACGTCCTCGGTCGGTCCGAGGAAACGGTCGGATACGCCCTGATACATCAGGGGCCGGTCGCTGCCGGCCTTGGCGTCGATGCCGAACACCTTGGCCATCAGCGCGCCATGGCTGTCATAGGCCGAGCCGTCCAGCCACTGCCAGGCGCGCGGCAAGGGGGCCAGTGCGCCGGAGGGATCGAAGGCGATTTCGCCAGGCACCGACAAATCATTCAGGGCGGCATACTCTTCCTCCAGCGCATCCACGATGTCGACCCAACGGTCGAGCGCCTGCTGCAGGGTTCCGGCGGCCCGGGCCGGGACGGCTCGCGCATTGTCGCGCGAGACAAGGTGCAGCCGCCCGTCGAGGCTGCCATTCGGCAGTGTCGCAAATCGCATCTCTTCCTCCCCGACGCCTTCAGTCTTTCAGTATCGCCACAGGCCTGCACCAGCCCGCCGAGCCACGGTCGACCTTTACGGGAAAGGCCATCACGTCGAACCCGGTCGGAGGCAGGGCTTCAAGATTGCCCAGCTTTTCAATGTGGCAGTAGACGGTCTCGGCGCCGGCCTTGTGTCCCTCCCAGAAGAGGGAGTAATCGCCCGTTTCCCGGATACGCTTCATCTGCGACATCAAGGGTGCGTCCCAGCTCCAGGCGTCGGTCCCGCACACCCGCATGCCGCGGGATGTCAGCCAGAGCGTCGCTTCCCTGCCCATGCCGCAACCGGCCGAGACGTAGTCGTCCTGGCCGTATCGGGAGCCGGCGCGCGTGTTGACGAGCACGATGTCACCGGGCTTCAGCTCATGCCCGATGCGATCGAGTTCGGCTTCGACCTCCGCTGCCGTGCAGACGTGTCCATCGGGCAGGTGGCGGAAATCGAGCTTGACGCCCGGCCCCATGCACCATTCGAGTGGCACCTTGTCGATCGTCAGCGCCGGCTTACCGTTGTCCATGGTCGGATGATAGTGCCACGGCGCATCCATGTGCGTGCCGTTATGGGTAGAGAGTTCGCAGAGCTCGACCGCCGCACCCTTCCCCTCCAGCTGCTTGTCGGCCGGAATCCCGAACATCCGCTCGAATTCCAGGGCACCGCTATCGTGGCCGACATGGGTGATCTTGGGTTCGAGGCCCGGCGGGTCCGTGCGCAACCCTGCCGTCAGCACCACGGATAGATCGATGATCCTGCTCGTCATTCGACGTCCTCCTCCCCGCCACACGGTGCCAGGCACCAGGCGGTAACAACTCTCCTTGCCGGCGCTTCGCCCCCCATCCTGCGAGAGCGGAAGATATCCTCCCGGCCTTGGAGACGGACGCTAGCCAGCGGCCACCCATTTGTCGAATGGATAGAGGTGATGCGATATATTGGCCAGACCGATGCTGCCTCTATCGACAACCGGTGAGCCGGCTGCCAGCTATTGACCCGGCCAATGCCTGTCATCCGACTTCTTGATTTTCCATGATGCCCCGCTGCCGCTTACATGCGGTAGGGAGGAACGTGCATGAAAATCGAGAAGGTTCTCGTGGTTGGGGCCGGCATCGGTGGCCTCACCGTGGCGATCGCGCTCCGGCGCGAAGGATATTCGGTGGACCTGATCGAGCGGGATCCCGAATGGGGCGTTTATGGCGTCGGGATCACGCAGCAATTCAACGTCATACGGGCCATGGCTTCGCTCGATCTCCTGGATGCCTATCTGGAGCAGGCCCAGGGCTTCGACCGCACGACGCTTTTCGGCCCTGACGGAAGCCAGATGACGAGCTTCGAGACGCCGCGTCTCGCCGGCCCCGAGTTTCCATCAAATGCAGGCGTGCGCCGCTCGGATTTCCAGAAGGTCCTTGGCGACCGGGCACTCGGGCTCGGCGCCAGGCTGCGGCTGGGCGTCACCGCCGAATGCCTCGACGATGACGGCGACGGGGTCGACGTCACCTTCTCCGACGGGGCGACGGGGCGCTACGACATCGTCATCGGCGCGGACGGCATCTTCTCGCAGACGAGGCGCATGATCATGCCGGATGCACCGGAGCCTCGCTACACAGGCCAGTGGGTCTGGCGCTATAACCTGCCCGAGCAGGTCTCGACCGATGAATTCCAGATCTTCCACGGGCAATGCAATGCCGGCCTCGTGCCGCTCGCGCGCGGCATGACCTATGTCTTCATCCTGTCTGAGGAAGATCATGGATATCGGCTCGCGGTCGAGGGATCGGCGGCCGCGATGCGCCGCCGCGCCGAAATGGCCGCCCCGCAGATAAAGCTGGCCGCTGAACAGGTGGTTGACGACCAGGGCGTTGTGGCCCGCCCGCTGGAGGTCATCTTCCTCGATGGTCACTGGCACAGGGGCCGGGTCGTCCTGATGGGCGACGCGGTCCACGCCTCGACACCCCATCTTGGCCAGGGTGCCGGCATGGCCATAGAGGATGCGATCGTCCTGGTCGACGAACTGGGAAAAGCATCCGATGTCGAAACGGCTTTCCAAGCCTATCGCGCGCGCCGCTACGAACGGGTGAGCTTCATCGTCGAAAACTCAATCCGCATCGGCGACGCCCAGATGCGCAAGATCCCGCCAGTCAACGTCGGTGAGATCAGCGGACGGATGATGGGCATGATGGCTCAACCGATCTGAGCGGCTTCCGGACCTGCAGGTGGCGGACAAGGCCTGGCGTGAACGTCGGCAGGTGCCCGGCAGACCCGGCAGCGTATTCCGCGGGCAGGAATGAACTGCAGCCGAACGCAATATTTCCCATTCGTCGGCTGAAACCGGACCGACAGCTCACGGCCCCCCGCCGCCATCGGCTAAACGCAGAGTGCCTGCCTGCCCCGCAATGCCAGCTTGACCGACGGTCGGGTGCTCCGGGTTCGGCAATGCAAGATGCCGTTCGGCAAACGAAGCCCGCACCGCAATAGCTGCGGAGACCTTCGACCAGAGAGTTCGCGCGGTCGCCCTTCCCCGATGGGGCGAACCCCAGAATATCGGAGAAGGCGACCCTGCGGAACTGGCAGTCTGATGTCCGCCTGGACCCTGCCGTTTAGGCGGCAGGGTCGTTGCACTTGCCCCGCAAAGGAAATCTCTCGCGCGGCCCCACACCCGGCGAAGGCTCAGCTGTGCGTGATCTTCGTCCCGAGCACCTTCATGCACTCGCGCATGAATGCTGCCAGGCCGGTCCAGCCCTTTGCCGAGACCATGTTGCCATCGACGTAGGCCTCGGTCGGCTTCACATCGATATAGGTTCCTCCGACAGCCGTGACTTCCGGCTCGCAGGCGCCAAGCCCCGCCACCTTCTTGCCCTTGAGGACACCCGGCACCGCCATCAGGATCTGCACGCCGTGGCAGATGGTGAAGATCGGCTTGCCGGTTTCATGGAAGTGCCTGACCATGGCCTGCACGCGCTTGTCGGTCCGGATATATTCCGGCCCACGCCCGCCGGCGGCATAGACGGCATCGTAGTCCTCGACCTTCACCTCGGAGAAGGTCTTGTTGATGTCGGCATAGTGGCCGAGCTTTTCGGTGTAGGTCTGGTCGCCCTCGAAATCGTGCAGCGAGGTCTTGATGCGGTCGCCTGCGCTCTTGTCCGGGCAGACCACATGGACCGTGTGGCCCACTGCCTCCATGCCCTGCTGGAAAACAAAAATCTCGTATTCCTCGGTGAACTCACCCGTCAGCATGAGGATCTTCTTGCCGCTCATCGCCGTCTCCTCTTTGTTTGCGATTGGGGCGGCACCCGGCTCGTGCCGGGTGCCGGATTTGTTTCAGATCAGAACGGGGAGTCAGGATAGTAGAACTGGTCCGCATTCTGAGGCGTGATCAGCGGCGCATCGAGCAGGAAGGAACCCCGCATCGGTGCCTGGGCCGAGAACTGCGCCGCGGTCATGTAGATTGCCGATTTGATCATCGAGGGCGGATAAGGCGTGGAGATCGGGGTGCGCTCATTGCCTTCCATCACCATCTCGACGACCTGGCGCATGCCGTTGCCGCCCAGCGCGAAGCGGATATCCTCGCGTCCGGCCTGATCGACGGCCTCGATGACACCCAAAAGCATGTCGTCATCGTTGGCCCAGACCGCATCGATATGCGGGTACTTGGCCAGGTAGTCCTGCATCAGGGTGAAGGCCTGGTCCTGGTTCCAGTTGGCGTACTGGATATCCATGATGTTGATGTTGGTTTGCTCGATGACCTCGGTGAAGCCCTGGATGCGCTCGTCGTCGATCACGGTGGGAATGCCACGCAGAACGACGATGTCGCCTTCGCCGCCCAGCTGCTCGGAAAGCCAGCGCGCAGTGTTGGCACCAACCGCGATGTTGTCGCCGGCGACATAGAGGTCCTGAATCTCGGGATCGGCAAGGCCGCGATCCACCACGGTAATGAAGGTTCCATTCGCCTTGACCTGCTCGACCGGCCCGGTCAGCTCTTCGGACGTGAAAGGCAGGATCACCAAGGCGTCGAGATCGCGGGTGGCGGACAGATCCTCGAGCGCGGACACCTGGGCAGAGGCCGAAGACGCAGTCGACAGGACCACCTCAACATTCGGGAAGGCGGCCTCGACTTCAGCCTTGGCCTGTTCGGCGTGGTACACCACGCCGCCGGTCCAGCCATGGGTGGCCGCGGGAATGGATACGGCGATGGTGATGTCACGGTCCTGCGCGTGGACGGCGCCGAGCGGCACCATCAGCGCGGCAGCGCAAGCAAGCATACGTGCTGCGTTCTTGTAAGCGTTCATTTCAGTCTCCTCCGGTTGAATTCCGACGCCGCTTTTTCTCAGCGGCTCCGGGTGAAGCGGTGCGCAAGCATGGCAATGATGATGATCGCTCCCTGCACCGCAGCGACGAGGTATTCGGAGATCATGTCCGACAGGACCATGACGTTTGCGATTACCTCCAGAATGAGCGCCCCGGCCACAGTGCCCCAGACGCGCCCCTTTCCTCCCCGCAACAGCGTGCCGCCGATGACGACCGCCGTGATGACCTGCAATTCCCAAAGCTGCCCCGTCGTCGGCGTGGCCGCGCCAAGCCGGGGCACGTAGCAGATCGCGGCGATGGCCACGCACAGGCCCTGGATCACGTAGGCCATTGTGCGCACCTTCCCGACATGGACACCCGAGAAGCGGGCCACGTCCGTGTTTGACCCGATGGCGGTCAGGCGTCGGCCATATTTGGTCCGGTAGAGCAGGAAGGCTGCGACCAGCACCACCACCAAGGTGATCAGCACGGGATAGGGAATGCCGAGGAAATTGCCGAAATAGACCGGCCGGTAGGCCTCGCGCAGACCGCGGTCGATCGGCAGCGACCCGCCATCGGTCATGAAGGTGATGAAGGCGCGGAAGATGCCCATCGTCCCCAGCGTGACGATGAAGGGTTCTATTCGCCCGACGGTGATTATCAGGCCGTTGAAAAGCCCGCACAACCCGCCCACGACCAGTGCCACGCCGGCGCCCATGAGGATCGCCCAGTTGCCGTAGGCAGGCGCGAGCCCGTTCATCGCCATGATCATGATGCCGGTGACGAAGGCCATCATGGAACCGACCGACAGATCCAGTCCGCCCGAAACGATGACGAAGGTCGCGCCCACCGCGATGATCGCGATGAAGGCGCTGCGCGTGATGACGTTGACGAGGTTGGCCGACGACATGAAGTTGGAATTGATCATCGTGCCAATGAAGATGATCACCGCCAGGGCGATAAAGGGCGCGAGATCGGCCCAACGGATCTGTCCGACCCGGTCCACGAAGGGGTTGGTTGCGGTCACACTGCTCATTTCTCGTCTCGTCCCTGTCTGCCGTGGCTGGCGCTGGTGGCCGCGTAGATGACGTTCTGCTCGGTGATGTCCTCGCCGCCCAGTTCGGCGACGACGCGCCCCTCGCGCATCACCAGCACGCGGTCCGACAGGCCGACCAGTTCCGGCAGTTCCGAGGAGATCACGATGCAGGCCTTGCCCGACCGCACCATGGTGTCGATGAACTCGTAGATCTGCCCCTTATTGCCGATGTCGATGCCCCGCGTGGGCTCGTCGATGATGACGACCGAGGGATCCGTCATCATCACCTTGGCCAGCAGCAGCTTCTGCTGATTTCCGCCGGACAGCTTGCCGGCATCGAGCAGAAGGGAGGGCACGCGGATGTCGTACTTCTCGACCGCCGATTTCAGCAGGCCGATTTCCCGGCGCCCGTCGAGCGTCAGTTCAGGATTACTGGTTTCCAGCGCCTGCAGGGTCAGGTTCGGAGCAAGCCGCTCGTCGAGAAGCAGCCCTTTTCCCTTTCGATCCTCGGTCAGATAGACGAGGCCGCCTTCCATGAGGGAACCGACCGAGCGGTTTGTCAGCTGACGTCCACTCAGCACCACCGTCGTGGCCGTCGAGCTGCGAAGACCCAGGAGACCTTCGAACAGTTCGGTGCGGCCGGAGCCGATCATGCCGCCGAACCCGAGAACCTCGCCTGGCCTCAATTGGAAAGAGGCGATCTGCTGGCCGTTCTCGACGTCCAGATCGACCACTTCCAGGATCGGCGCTGCCGAGGTCGCGGGCCGCTTGGCGGGATAGAGCATCCGGAGCTCGCGCCCGACCATCAGTTCGGCCATCTGGCGCTGGTCGAGGTCATCCGCCTGCCAGGTGCCGATCATCTTCCCGTCGCGCAGGACCGTGATGCGATCGGCGACCGCCTGAACTTCCTCGAGCCGGTGCGAGATGTAGAGGATGCCCACACCGCGCTCCCGGAGAGCGCGCACGATGTCGAGAAGCGCCGATACCTCGTCATTGGCGAGAACCGCCGTTGGCTCGTCGAAGATAACGACCTTACGCTCCTCCAGCAGCGCGCGGGCGATCTGAACCAGCTGGCGCTGCGCTAGCGGCAGGTTGCCCACCTCGTCGCGGGGGCGGGCTGTCGAGCCGACACGCGCCAGCACTTCGGCGGTCAGCTGGTTCATCCTGCGGTCGTCGACCAACAGGCCTCGTCCAAGCTCCTTACCCAGAAACAGGTTCTCGGCGACGGTCAGATGCGGCGCGAGCAGTATTTCCTGATGCACAAGGACGATGCCCAGAGCCTCCGCCTCGACGGCATCGGCGTACTCCACGGGCTGACCTTCAATCGAGATATGGCCGGCTGTCGGCCGCACGTGGCCGGAAAGAAGCTTCATCAGGGTGGACTTGCCGGCCCCGTTCTCACCGATGATGGCGTGAACCTCGCCCGGGCGGATGTCGAGTGAAACATCCGATAGCACGGTTATAGGTCCGTAGGCCTTGCCCAGACCCTCGGCCCGCAAGACCGCGTCCCGGGAAGGGACCGACCGGACCGCGCGCGAGACTTTGGCAGCCAGCACGTTCATCAGAACGCCACGAGAATCCGGTCGCGGGAGCGCTCTATATGCTCCGCCATGGCGAAACGGGCCGCCTCGGGGTCGCCAGCACGGAACGCGACCAGCAGCCTTTCATGCTCCTCCAGGGCCTCCTGCGTCACGCGGGTGTGGAACATGAACCTGAATATCTGCAGGTGCACATGCTGGTTGAAGAGCGTGCTTCGAATGACCTCGTTGCCAGCAACCCGCAATATCTCGTCGTGAAAATGAGCATCCGCCCGGGCAAAGCGCGAATAGCGGCTGTTGCGGTCCACCGGCGGCTCGCCGTGTTCCATATCGGCCGCCGCCTGCTCCAGGCGGCTGAGCTCCTCCGGGGTCATCCGCTCGGCCGCCAGGCGCGCGCCTTCCGGCTCAAGGAGCAGGCGGAAAGCGTAGAGATCGTCGAACTGCTTGCGGGTGAGCTGCGGAGCCGCGCTGAAGCCGATCAGATGCTCCTTGCGCACCAGCCCTTCGCGCTCCAACCGGGCCAGAGCTTCGCGGACCGGCGTCTGCGAGACATCAAGCTGACGCGCGATCGCATCGATCGGAATACGTGAGCCGGGCGCGATCTCAAGCGACATCAGCCGCTCGTAGATGCGGTCATAGACGGTGCTGGCGATGCTGGACGGCCGTACGCTTTCCGACCTGTTCGTCTGCTCTGCAACCGCCACGCTTGCCTCCCTGGTGCGTCTTGACACGCTCAGTCCTAGCACAGATAAGATATCGTATGTCAAATACATTATCATATACGATCTGAAATATGATCCACGGAGGCGAACGGTTCGTCGGGGAATTACGCGCGCTTTCGGCGCGGCTGCTGATGCAACGCGGCGCGCCGTATGACGCCGCGCAGCTGCAGTCGGATATCCTGATCGAAGCGGAACTGCGCGGTCTTCCCTCGCACGGCCTGCTGCGGCTGCCCCGGCTCTTGCTGCGGCTGGAAAGAGGGCTCGCAGACCCGCACACCAGCGGAACCGCGGTCTGGACCAGACCGGCCCTCATGAAAGTCAACGGCGATGCTGGCCTGGGGCCGGTCGTGATGATGGCCGCGATCCGGCAACTCGGACAGATCGTCCCGAAGCACGGGATCGCGGTGGCAGCGATCCGCGACGCCAACCACATCGGCATGCTCGCCTATTACGCGGAAGCCGCCGCCCGAATGGGTTTTGCGAGCATCGTCATGTCGACAAGCGAGGCGCTCGTCCATCCCTATGGTGGGACGCAGGCCATGCTGGGGACCAACCCCATCGCCGTGGGAATTCCGACCGCTGACGAGCCCTTCATTCTCGATCTGGCGACCAGCCACGTTCCGATGGGCAAGATCCATCATCACGCGCTGCGGGGCGAAGCCATCCCGGAAGGCTGGGCGGTCGATCGCGAGGGCCGACCGACCACCGACGCAGAGGCTGCCAAAACCGGCGCCCTTGCGCCTTTCGGCGGCGCGAAGGGGTACGGTCTGGGCCTTGCGGTCGAACTCCTGGTCGCGGCACTGGCCGGTTCCGCATTCGCCCCCGAAGTCACCGGGACGCTTGATGACGATCAGGCCGCGACGAAAGGCGACCTGATCATTCTGATCGATCCGGCTGCCGGGCGCGGAGAGGGCCGGCGTCTCTCGGCCTTTCTCCAGCGCGTCCGCACCTCCCGCCCCAGCGAACCGGGCCGAACGGTCGCAGTACCGGGCGATGGCGCTCGGAGCCGCAGGGCAGGGTCGCTCGCCACCGGAATCGAACTGCCGGACGAAATAATGGAAAGGCTGGCAGCATTCGACGCTGCCTGACAACACTGAAGGAATCGAACGAGATGGCACTATTCGGCACGGTCAGGGCACCTCGCGAGCTCATCTTTGGCCATGACCAGCACAAGGTCGTGGGCAGGGTGGCGCGGAAATTGGGTGAGCGCGCGCTCGTCGTCACCGACGAGCGGATGGAAAAGGATGCCCAGTTCCTGTCGATGGTGGCGCTGCTGGAGGAGGCGGGCATCGCGGTGCGCGTGGACAGTTCCACCCTGGCTGACGTTCCGATCGATAGTGCGATCACCAGTGCAGAGAATGCCAGGCCTTTTGCCCCGGACTTCGTCATTGGCATCGGTGGCGGATCATGTCTCGACATGGCCAAGTGCGTGGCGGTACTGCTCAGCCATGGCGGCCGGCCGCAGGACTATTACGGCGAGTATCTGGTTCCCGGACCGGTCATGCCGCTGATGGCCATACCCACCACGGCGGGTACCGGGTCCGAAGTAACACCGGTCGCCGTTCTCTCGGATGCCGACCGCAAGCTCAAGGTCGGCATATCGAGCCCCTTTATCGTGCCAACGATCTCGATCTGCGACCCGGGTCTCACCGTCTCGTGCCCGCCCGGCCTCACGGCGATCGCCGGCGCCGATGCGCTGACCCATGCGATCGAAGCCTTTACGGCCATCCGGCGCCCGCCCGATCCCGGGCTGACCCAGGACCGGGTATTCATCGGCAAGAACGCCCTGTCGGACCAGTTCGCCCTGCGCGCGATTGCGCTGATCTGGCAAGGACTCGAAACCGCGTGCCGCGACGGCGGCAATGTCGAGGCGCGGGAAAAAGTCATGCTGGGCGCGACTCTGGCAGGGCTGGGCTTCGGCGTCGCCGGGACAGCGGCGGCACATGCGATCCAGTATCCCGTCGGCGCGTTGACGGGAACGCCGCACGGCGCCGGCGTGGCGTGTCTGATGCCCTACGTGATGGCCTGGAACGCGTCTGCCATCCGCCCTGAGCTGAACGAGATGGCCACGGCCATGGGCCTGTCATCGGGAAACGAGGTCATCGGCGCCGTGGCGGCCCTCTTCGCCCGCATCGGCATTCCGCCGACGCTTCGCGAACTGGGGCTGGCCGAAGACCAGCTGGACTGGGTCGCCGAGCAAAGCTGCGGCATCGTCCGCCTGGTCCAGAACAACCCCCGCCCGCTCACTCCCGCAGAGATGCGCACGCTCGTCCAGGCCGCCCATTCGGGCGATCTGGCCACCTTGCAGTAAGCCCAAGGAAACCCGAGACATGACGATCCAGCCCAAATTCGCCGGCTATGCCGAACCTGCGCTTCACGCCCAAGGGCTCTACATCGATGGCAAGTGGCAGCCCGGCAGCGGAATCCCGGTGATCGATCCATCGACCGGACAAGTCCTGGCCGAAGTGGCTGACGCCACGATCGAGGACGCCCAACGTGCGGTCGAGGCGGCCCATCGGGCGGCACCCCAATGGCGTGCGACCGCGCCGCGCAAACGCTCGGAGATTCTGCGGAAATGGTTCGAGCTGATGAGCCAGCATGCCGAGGAACTGGCGATCCTGATCTCGCTCGAGAACGGCAAGGCCCTGCCGGACGCGCGCGGCGAGGTCGCCTATGCAGCGGAGTTCTTCCGCTGGTACGCCGAGGAAGCAACCCGGATCGGCGGCGAATACCGCGACACGCCATCCGGAGCTCACAAGATACTTGTGGAACACGAGCCGATCGGGATCGCCGTGCTGATCACGCCGTGGAATTTTCCCACCGCGATGGCGACGCGCAAGATCGGACCGGCGCTGGCGGCCGGTTGCACGGTCATACTGAAGCCGGCATCGGAAACGCCGCTGTCGGCTTTTGCGATGGCGCGGCTGGGTGAGATGGCCGGCGTACCGCCTGGCGTGCTGAACGTTCTCACCACCCGCAATCCGGGGCCCGTGGTCAACGCCATGCTGGCCGACCCGCGCGTTCGCAAGCTTTCCTTCACGGGATCGACGGCGGTCGGCCGCATGCTTCTGGGCGAAGCCGCGAAATCCGTGGTCAGCTGCTCGATGGAACTCGGTGGCAATGCGCCGTTCCTCGTTTTCGACGATGCCGATCTGTCGGCGGCGCTGGATGGCGCCATGGTGGCCAAGATGCGCAACGCCGGCGAAGCCTGCACGGCGGCGAACCGCTTCTATGTCCAGGCTGGCATCCATGACGCGTTCGTGGAGGGGCTGACCGGCAGGATGGCCGCGCTGAAGATCGGCGCGGGCTACGACGCGGGCACCCAATGCGGTCCGATGATCACGCAAAAAGCCGTCCAGAAGATCGACCAGCTTGTCGTGGATGCCCTCGAAGGTGGAGCGCGTGCCACGACCGGTGGCGCACCGCTTGCGGAAGAGGGCTTCTTCTACCCTCCGACGGTTCTGGAGAACGTGCCGCGGAACGCCGCCATCGCCCGCGAGGAGATCTTCGGGCCGGTCGCCCCCGTCTACAAATTCGACACGGAGGAGGAAGCCATCCAGCTTGCCAACGACACCGAATACGGTCTTGCAGCCTATGTCTATACTCGGGACATCACGCGCGCCATGCGGGTGGGAAGAGGCCTGGAAACAGGCATGCTGGGTATCAATCGAGGCCTGATGTCCGATCCCGCCGCACCTTTCGGTGGCGTCAAGCAGAGCGGGCTTGGCCGGGAAGGCGGCGTGACCGGCATTCTGGAATTCATGGAAGCGAAATATTACGCTGTCGAGTTCTGATCGAACTAAAAAAGAGATGGAGGGCCACCACTTGTCGGGAACGGACCCCTACCGCATTCGCGATTTCGTGCCGGATTTCGATGCGATCGCGGCAGAGTTTGTTGCCCGCAGCCGGGCCCTGTCGGCGCGCGCCACCATACGCGCCGACATCGCCTACGGCACGCGCCCGCGCGAGGTTCTCGATCTCGTCTTTCCCGACAAGCCGGCAGCGGGCGCGCCGCTCCATGTCTTCGTCCATGGCGGCTATTGGCGATCGGGCGAGAAGGCCGATTATCGCCTTGTTGCCGCACCCGTGCTGGCGGCGGGCGGGATCGCGGCACTGGTCGAATATGATCTCATGCCGGACCAGCGGTTGCCAGTGCTGGTGGATCAGGTGAGGCGCGCCGTGCTGTGGCTGCAGGACAACGCTCCTTCCTTCGGGGCCGATGCCGGGCGGATCACGGTCAGCGGTCACTCGGCCGGCGCGCATCTTGCGTCCTATCTGTCCGCCCGTGGCCTCAAGGAAGCGGTCGCGCCCACCCTGCCCGACATCAAGGCCCTCCTGCTGTTGAGCGGGATCTACGATCTGGCCGACATTCCGGACAGCTTCCTGCGCGACGAGGCCGAAATGACCCGGCAAGAGGCGGCCGATTGGTCTCCGATGGACGCATTCCAGCTTGCGGGCGCAAAACGCATTATCGCCTATGGCGAGGATGAGACCCCGCCATTCCTTGATCAGGCCGCGACCCTGCACCAACATCTGGCCATTGGCGGCATGCCAGCCGAAGTGCTCCCGGTGGCGAACGCCAATCACATGAACGTGGTTTTGAACCTTGCGGACCCTCACAGCGAGCTGGGCCGTCGTATCGCCGATCTTGTGTCGCAGGCGTAGACCGTGGCTCTGGCTGGATTGGGGCCGTGAACGGCCGGCGGAACAGCGCTCGATGCGAGGAACGGCGGAGCGCGCCGTCATTCCTGGCGCGTTCAGATCTCACTTCGCTCAGAAACGGGCTTTCGCGCTCTTCTCGTCGAAAACCAGCAAACCGGACAAAGCCGCCGTTCATGTGCCAAGAAAGGCACCCGGTCAGATCAGAAGCCCTAGCCGTGAAAGCGTCAGTCGCGATTGGCGGCAGAGCGCATCATTCTTGCCGCCCCGAAAATAGCTGAGCGCGATAACCGCGCCGTAAAGTGCCCAGCCCTGCGACCGGAGCCAGTCATTGTCATCAAGGGCTAGCCTGTCGCGAAACTGGGCACGCGCGGATGGATCGACCCAGAACCATGCGGTCGCATAGTCGGCCGCGGGATCGCCTACCGCCGAAAGCCCCCAATCTATCACGCCGCGCAGAACACCGTCCCGGACGATCAGGTTGTCAGCCTTGAGATCACCGTGCAGCCAGACCGGCGGTTGGAGAAACTCTGCCGTGCAAGCCTCCTCCCAAAGGGCATGGGCGCGACTGGCGTCGATTTCATCGGCAACGAGGTCAATTGCAGGCCGGGTCACCTCGGTCAGTTCACGAAGCGCAACACCCCGCCTGCTATTGCTGTCGCCAGCCAGCGGCGCCCCTCTGGTGTCTTTCAGGTGTAGTGCTTTGAGGAAATCGGCGAGGCTCAGCGCCGCCTCCTGCCAGTTGCCCACTTGTTCCGGCGTGGCAGTCTGGCCTTCCATCCAATCAAGGATGCCGAAGTCGAAGCCGCGCTTCGAGTGCCCCCGGAATCTCAAAACCGGCGCTTCGAGAGGCAGGCCTTGAAGATGCGGAAGCCATTGCAGTTCCTTGGAAAGGAGGGCCACGGCAGAAGGGCGTCGGGGTATCCTGAGCAACAACTTGTCGCCAATTCGAAAGATGGCATTGTCCGTTCCGGACGATACGACGCGTCGAAGCGGAAGGTTCGCCCAATGAGGCGTCTGTTCGCTCAGCAGCTGAGCGACAAACGCGTCGTTGAGAGGGATCTCGTCTGAATATTCTGTCATTCCGTCCCGTCTTCGTACCCATGCGGGGGGCATCGTGGCGATGCGATACCGCCAGCCAGCTTCGATGGCCGCGCTGACAACTCTTCAGGCGATGCCCCGTCAGGGTTCCTGGCCAGCGAGCTGATATTTGCTCAGTGATGCGATATGTCCGTCAACTTGGCATCCAAGTCGGATCAGCCAGTCCACAACCTCTATCGCGCAGACTCCACCCTCGCTGGGAGTTCCTTTGTTTGGCCGCTAGCGGAAACGCGTGTCGTTGACGGCCGCCGCCATCAAGGCGCGCGTATAGGCCTCGCGGGGCGCTTCGAAGATGGCTTCCGTCGCACCCTCTTCCACGATCCGTCCCTGCTTCATCACCACCACATAGTCGGCCATGGCGCGCACGACGGAGAGGTCGTGGCTGATGAAGAGATAGGACAGATCGTGCTCCTTCTGCAGATCGCGCAGCAGCTCCACGATCTGCTTCTGCACCGAGCGGTCGAGGGCTGAGGTCGGCTCGTCGAGCACCACGATCTTGGGCTTGAGGATGATCGCGCGCGCGATCGCGATACGCTGGCGCTGGCCGCCGGAAAATTCGTGCGGGTAGCGGTTGCGCATCGCCGGATCAAGGCCGACCTCCTTGAGCGCCTCGGATGCGCGTGCATCGCGCGCCTTGGTCGACAGGGACGGCTCGTGGACCAGCAGCCCCTCGGTGATCACCTGGCCGACGGTCATGCGCGGCGAAAGCGAACCGAACGGGTCCTGGAAGACCAGCTGCAACTCGCGTCGAAAGGGCAGCATGTGTCGCCGATCCGCCTTCGATATGTCCTGCCCCTCGAAGCGGATCGTGCCCTCCCCCGGAAGGAGCCTCAGAAGCGCGCGCCCGAGCGTCGATTTGCCCGATCCCGATTCGCCCACGATGCCGATTGTCTGGCCGCGGCGAAGCGCGATCGAGATGCCGTCCACCGCACGCAGCTGATGCGGAGCCCCACTGAACCAGCCCCCGCCGCCGGTGCCAAACACGACCTCCACGTCGCGGCCCTCCAAGAGGACCGGCGCGTCGGGCGCCGGCGGTAGCTTGGTGCCGGTCGGCTCCGCCGCAAGCAGCATCTTCGTGTAGTCATGTCTCGGGTCGGCGAAGAGGGTGCCGGCCTCGCCATGCTCCACGACCTCGCCCAGTCGCATGACATAGACGCGGTCGGCGAAGCGGCGCACGATGTTGAGGTCGTGGGTGATAAAGACGATCGCCATGCCGAGCCGCTTCTGCAGGCTGGCGAGGAGTTCCAGGATCTGCTGCTGGATCGTCACGTCGAGCGCCGTCGTCGGCTCGTCGGCGATCAGGATGTCGGGATCGTTGGCGAGCGCCATGGCGATCATCACCCGCTGGCGCTGGCCGCCCGACAATTCATGCGGGTAGGCGTCGATGCGTCGTTTCGGATCGGGAATGCCGACCAGTTCAAGCAGCTCGATCGCGCGGGCACGGGATTTTCGCCAGCTCAAGGCGCCATGGTGGACCAGGGGCTCGCAGAGCTGGCGGCCTATCTTGTAGAGCGGATCGAGCGAGGTCATCGGCTCCTGGAAGATCATGGTGATCTTCTTGCCGCGCACCTTGTTCAGCTGCCGTTCGGACAGGCCGAGCAGTTCCTGGTCGCGATAGAGCGCGGAGCCCCTGGCCTCGCCATTGCTCGCCAGAAGCCCCATCAGCGCCATGGTCGTCTGGCTCTTGCCGGAACCCGATTCGCCGACGATGGCGACCGCCTCGCCGGCGAAGACGTCGAGGTCGATGCCCTTCACGGCATGGACGGGGCCATCGTTGGTGCGGAAGCTGACATCAAGCCCGCGGACCTTGAGTATGGGATCGCGCGCCATGGTCAACGGTCCTTCGGATCAAGCGCATCGCGCAGGCCGTCGCCCAGGAAGTTGAGGGCGAAGAGGATCGCCGTCAGCGTGACGGCCGGGTAGATCAGCAGCCAGCTTGCTCCGCGCATGTTGGACGCCCCGTCGGAGATGAGCATGCCCAGGCTCGTCAATGGTTCCTGCACGCCGAGACCGAGGAAAGAGAGCAGGCTTTCAAGCAGGATGGCCTTGGGCACGAGAAGCGTGACGAACACGATGACGGGCCCCAACGTGTTGGGAATGACGTGGCGGCGCAGAATGCCCCAGCTCGACACGCCCAGCGCCTGCGCGGCCTCCACATATTCCTGTCGCTTGATGGTGAGCGTCTGGCCGCGCACGATGCGGGCCATGTCGAGCCATTCCGTCAGGCCGATGGCGATAAAGATCAGCACGAAACTTCGGCCGAAGAACACGACGAGCAGGATGACGAAGAAGATGAAGGGCAGCGAATAGAGGATGTCGACGATGCGCATCATCACATTATCGACCCGGCCGCCGAGATAGCCGGCCGTCGCGCCATAGGTGACACCGAGCACGAGCGCCATGAAGGAGGCGAGCACGCCGATGGCGAGCGAAACGCGGATCCCGATGAAGATGCGCGCGAGCAGGTCCCGCCCGTTGGCGTCGGTTCCGAACGGGAAGCGCACGCGATGAACGTCGGCGGCGAGCACGCCTGTTCGCTCGTCGGCCGCTAGGTCCTCGATGCGCGCGTTGGAAAAGAGATCGGAGCGGTCGATGTAGCGCACGATGCGCGGATCGAGCGGGTCTTCGGAGGATATGGACACGCGCACGACAGAGCCTTCGACATCGATCTCGCCGATGTCGAGACGCGTGCGTGCCATGGCCCTCTCGAAGGCCGGGATGATGGCCTCCTCGCGCGGATAGGCTTCGAGGCTGGCAGGTGCGCGTACATATTGCGGATAGACGCGGTCGTAAGGGTGCGGCGAGATCATCGGCCCGAAGATGCCGGCCAGCGCCACGAGGATCAGGACGCAGGCGCTGGCGACGGCCGCCTTGTTGCGGCGCAGGCGCAACAAGGCATCCTTCCACAGCGAGCGCCCGACGATCGGCTTTTCCGAGCCGGTTTTGGCGAGGTCGATGGGTGCATCTGTCATCGGCCGGTCTCAATCATAGCGCACGCGCGGATCGAGCAGCGCGTAGAGGATGTCGACCACGAGGTTGAACAGGACCACGAAGACGGCGATCACGACGACCGTGCCCATCACCAGCGTGTAGTCGCGCCCGAGCGCGCCCTGCACGAAATAGCGGCCGATGCCGGGGATGCCGAAGATCGTCTCCACCACGACGGAGCCCGTGAGAAGGGCCGCCGCCGTGGGCCCTAGATAGGAGACGACCGGCAGGATGGCGGCGCGCAACGTGTGGACGCCGACCACGACATAGGCAGGCAGGCCGTAGGCGCGCGCCGTGCGCACGTGGTTGGAGCGCAGCGCCTCGATGGTGGCGCCGCGCGTCAGCCGGGCGATAATCGCGATCTGCGGCAGGGCGAGAGTCGCGACGGGCAATATCAGGTAACGCAGCTGGCCACCGCCCCAGCCGCCGGCCGGCAGCCAGCCCATCATGACGCCGAAGACGAGGCTCAGCACCGGCGCGATGACGAAGGTGGGGATTGTGATGCCGAGCGTGGCGGTGCCCACCACCACGTAGTCGATCCAGCTGTTCTGGCGCAGCGCCGCCAGCGCGCCCAGCAACGTGCCGAAGACCAGCGCGATACAAAGCGCCATCGATCCGAGCTGGATCGAAACCGGCAGACCCGTGCGGAAGAGATCGACCACCGAGAAGTCGCGACGCGTGAAGCTCGGTCCCAGATCGCCCTGGGCCAGATTGCCGAGATAGAGCAGGTATTGCCGCCAGAGCGGCTGATCGAGATTGTAGGCCCGGTTGATGTTTTCCATGATCAGCGGGTCGAGGGGGCGTTCGAGGTCGAACGGACCGCCGGGCGCCAGCCGGATCATGAAGAACGCAATGGTCACGATGATGAAGATGGTCGGGATGGCGCCGGCAAGGCGCCTCAAGACATAGCCGATCATGGCTGCGGTCCCTCAGGCCCGATGCCATGTGTGCCGAGGGCGCGCATGGCATCGCAGCTAGGCCTTCCGGCCCGACGCCTGGCATCGGGCCGAAAGGTCAGTTTCGCTCTATTCGGAGATCGACATCCACCTGGTGCCGTGGACGTTCATCACATTGTCTTCCCAGCCTTGGAGGCTCGGCGAAACGAGGCTGTTGGCCGTGTAATAGAGGATCGGGATCACCGGCACCTCTTCGAGAAGCAGCGTTTCTGCCTGCTTGAGGATCTCGGCGCGCGCATCGAGATCGGTCTCGGCGGCCGCGTCGCGCATCAGCTGGTCGTAGTCTTCATTGGCCCAGCGCGAATAGTTGAAGCCGAGATTGGCCCCCTCGTGCAGGAACAGGAAGTTCTGGGGGTCGGAATAATCGCCGATCCAGCCGGCCCGAGCCACGTCGAAATCGCCGTCGGAGCGCAGGAAGTTGAAGTAGGTCGCGCCTTCCATCTCCTCGGGCACGCCGTTGATGCCGATATTGCCCAGCATGTCGGCGATCGCGGTCATGGTGTTGCGGTTGTTTTCGGAGGAATTGTAGAGCAGCCGGATGGTCAGTTCGCCCTCGCCGATGCCGGCCTCCTCGAGCAGTGCCAGGGCCGCGTCCTCGCGGTCCAGCATATCGTCATCCGCATAGGGAAGACGTGCCGGCTCGGTGTAGTTGCCGATGCCTTCCGGCACGAAGGAATGGGTCGGCACCATGGCGCCCTGCCAGATCTCCTCGGCAAGGAACTCGCGATCGATGACCATCGAGATCGCCTGGCGCACGCGCGGGTCGGAGAACTCCTCCTTGGTGGTCTTCACCGGCAGGTAGTAGGTGCCGAGATAGGGCACGATGCGCAGGCTGTCAGCGAGGTTCTCGCGCATATAGGCCATCTGCTCGAGCGGGATGTCGGAGCAGGAAAGCACTTCGCCGGCCTCGAAGCGGCGCAGGCAGGTCGCGCGGTCCTCGAAGGGGATGTAGTTGACCACATCGATGGCGACATTGTCGGCGTCATGGAACTCGGGATTCTTGCGCATGACGATCATGTCGTTCGGCGTGAAGCTTTCCAGCATGTAGGCGCCATTGGAAACGAGGTTTCCAGGACGCGTGTACTGGTCGCCATGCTCCTCCACCGAAGCCTGGTGCAAGGGCAGGCCGGTCTGGTGGGTGAGAAGTTCCAGGAAATAGGGCGTCGCCTGCTCGAGCGTTATCTCGAGTGTGCGATCGTCGATGGCGACTGCACCGAGCTCCTCGATATCCATGCCGTCGGTGTTGATCGCCTCGGCATTCTTCATCGGGTAGAGGATGTTGGCATAGGGTGCGGCGGTGGCCGGGTCCTGGATGCGGCGATAGGCGAAGACGAAGTCATCGGCCGTTACCGGATCGCCGTTCGACCAGCGCGCATCCTCGCGCAGCATGAACGTATAGGTCAGGCCGTCGTCGGAGATTTCCCAGCTTTCGGCAACGCCGGGGACGATTTCCGCATTGGCATCCTGCACGACGAGCCCTTCATAGAGGTCGCGCATCAGGTGGCCTTCCGACACGGTCGACGTCAGATGGTGGTCGAGTGTCGAAGGGTCTGTGTCGTTGCCGCGATTGTAGACGACTTCCGCGAAAGCGCTTTGCGCCAGCATCGCGCTGCCGACTGTCAGCGCCGTCGTGATCATGGCTGCCTTGATCGATCTGGAAAGCATCGGGTTACTCCCTGTCGTTGTTTCAACGTTATCCGCCGCTCCCCAAAAGCTGACGCCCGCCGCATTATGTATTTGCAACCGGCGAGAGCAAGCGCAAACAATAGCCAACGATCCTACCCTACGTCAGCAGGGCTGTCGGGCGGCGCCGGTGGCAGCGCGACGGGCGGGCGGGTTTGACAGGGGGCCTGGCCCTCAGGCTACAGCCTTGCGGGCAACATAGATCGTCTGCACGGCATCCCGATTCTGGAGCGGGTTGTGGAAGGTCACCGCCTCTGCCCTGGCGGTGTCAAACACAGTCGCCAGTTGCGCCGTGAAACCGGCATCTTCCCGGTCGTTCGACCAGAGCCCGAAGACACCGCCCGGCAGCAGATGGTCGCGCAGCCGGGCGAGGCCCTCCGGCGTGTAAAGCCGCGCGTTGGAGGCATGCAGCACGTGGTTCGGCGAATGATCGATGTCGAGCAGGATGGCGTGAAAGCGGCGCCCGGGTCGGGAAGGATCGAAGCCCGCCCCGGACGAAAGCGCCATCTCGAAGAAATCGCCCAGCACGAAGCGACACCGCCCGTCGGCGGTGAGAACATTGCCGAGCGGCAGCAGGCCTTCCTCATGCCACTCGATGATGGGCAACATGGCGTCGACCACCAGCATGGAGGCGACATTCGGGTTCTCGAGCGCCTGCGCGGCGGTGCAGCCGAGCCCCAGGCCGCCCACCACGATGTCGAGGCCGGGCTGCACGAGATCAGCGAGCGTGAGATCGGCCAGGGCCTCCTCGGATGCCGTGAATTTCGACGACATCAGGAACTCGTCATTGAGCTTGATTTCGTAGAGGTCCCCGCCCTCGGCGAGATCACGCCTGCAACGCAGCACCAGCGTACCGAGCGGGGTGACCTGGTAGTCGAGTTCTTCGAAAAGTCTGCTCATGGGTTTGCGTCCGCATCGGTGCCAGGCAGGTCTTCCCCGGAAGATGTCCTGTGAATTTCGTCGTTCAGTCCACCTCCCAGTGGATCGGGAACATCGGATCGAAGACGGTCAACGGCCCGGCACCCGTGTCGATCTTCTCGGGGTAGGCGACCGGCTCGTCGCGCCGTTTCAGCGTCATGCGTTCCTCGTTTGGCGCCATGCGATAGAAGGCCGGACCGTTCAGCGAACAGAACGCCTCCAGCCGGTCGAGCGCGCCTTCTTCCTCGAAGACATGGGCCAGGCATGACATGGTGTTGATCGAAGAGAAGATGCCCGCGCAGCCGCAGGCGCTCTCCTTGAGCGGGTCCGTGTGCGGCGCCGAATCGGTGCCGAGGAAGAACCGCCGGTCGCCACTCGTCGCCGCCTTGCGCAGCGCGAGGCGATGGACCTCCCGCTTGGCCACGGGCAGGCAATAATAGTGGGGACGGATGCCGCCGGCGAGGATCGCGTTGCGATTGATGATGAGATGGTGCGTCGTGATGGTGGCGCCCATGCCGCTGTCCTGCGACATGACGTAGTCGACGCCCTCCCGCGTGGTCACGTGCTCCATCACGACGCGAAGGCCCGGCAGCCGGGCGCGCAGGGGCGCCAGCACCCGCTCGATAAACACGGCCTCGCGGTCGAAGATGTCGATCGTGGGATCGGTGACCTCGCCATGAACGCAGAGCGGCATGCCGATCTCGGCCATGCGTTCGAGAACGGAATAGACCTTCTCGATGTCGCGCACGCCGCTTTGCGAATTGGTGGTCGCACCGGCCGGATAGAGCTTCACGGCCGCGACCTTGCCTGAGGCGAAGCCGGCGGCGACATCGTCGGGATCGGTGGTCTCGGTCAGATAGAGCGTCATCAGCGGCTTGAAGGCGTGCCCCTCGGGCAGGGCCGCCACGATGCGCGCCGCGTAGGCTTCCGCATCCGCCACAGTCAACACGGGCGGTACGAGATTAGGCATGACGATGGCGCGCGCGAAATGAGCGGAGGTGTGGCCGACGACACCTTCCAGCATGGCGCCATCGCGCAGATGCAGATGCCAGTCGTCGGGTCGCCTGATCGTCAGCGTCGTCATGAAAGCGTATTCCCCCTGCCTGCCGGATAGGTCGGCGCCAGACGGGCCGAACTGTCGGCCGCCCGCGCCATGCGGTTCCACCGAAGCCGTTTCGCACAGAATGCCGGGCGGATGGAACACCCCATGCGAAGGAAACTGCAGGACGCCCTCCCGGCGGCGCGACGCGCCGTCAGGAATGGCGGCGAAGCCGCTGGCCGTCAGAACGACCTGGGCATGCCCAGCACATGTTCGCCGACATGGCTGAGGATGAGATTGGTGGAGATGGGCGCCACCTGGTACAGCCGCGTTTCACGGAACTTGCGCTCCACATCGTATTCGGCCGCGAAGCCGAACCCGCCATGCACCTGCAGGCAGACATTGGCTGCCTCGAAGGACGCCTTGGCTGCCAGATACTTGGCCATGTTGGCCTGGACACCGCAGGGCGCGCCGGCGTCGTAAAGCCGGCATGCCTCGAACCGCATGAGGTTCGCAGCCTCGATTTCGATGAAGCTCTCGGCGATGGGGAACTGAACTCCCTGGTTCTGGCCGATCGGCCGACCGAAAACCCGGCGCTCGTTGGCATAGGCTCTCGCCTTTTCGATGAACCAGTAGCCGTCCCCGATACATTCTGCGGCGATCAGCGCGCGTTCGGCGTTGAGGCCGGTGAGAATGTACTTGAACCCCTCGCCTTCGACGCCGATCAGGTTATCGGCCGGGATTTCCATGCCGTCGAAAAAGAGCTCGTTGGTCTCGTGATTGACCATGTTGGCGATGGGAGTCACGGTCAGGCCGTTTCCGATCGCCGCGCGCAGGTCGACCAGGAAGATCGACATCCCCTGCGACTTCTTCTCCACCTCCTCCAGAGGCGTGGTCCGCGCCAGCAGGATCATCAGGTCCGAGTGCTGGACCCGGCTGATCCACACCTTCTGTCCGTGGACGACATAGTGGTCGCCCCTTCGCACCGCGGTGGTCGTGATCTTCGTGGTGTCGGTGCCGGCGCCGGGCTCCGTCACGGCCATGGATTGAAGCCGCAGCCGGCCAGCCGCAATTTCCGGCAGATACCGATCCTTCTGCTCGGCCGAACCGTGCCGCAGCAAGGTGGTCATGTTGTACATCTGGCCGTGACAGGCGCCCGCATTGGCGCCCGACCGGTTGATCTCCTCCATGATGATGGAGGCCTCCGTCAGGCCGAGCCCGGAGCCCCCGTAGGCCTCAGGGATGAGGGCCGCCATCCAGCCCGCCTGGGTCAGCGCGTCGACGAAGGCTTCGGGATAGCCGCGCTCCTGATCGATGCGGCGGTGATATTCGGGCGGGAACTGCGCGCAAAGCGCCCTCACGGCATCGCGAATGTCCTCGTGCGAAGCCTCGCCAATCGTCTGCATGCGTCCTCCCATCATCTTTCCGCCGGACAGGGCCGCGCGGCCTCTCAGGCAGTGGGTGGAGACTAGACGACGCGTTCGCCCGCGTCGTCGTGCAGAAGCAAAAAAATCGGCTTCGAGCTTCCCGGCAGGGTCTTGTTCACTCTCCAGGCAATGGCCGGTCCTATCCCGCCGTGAACCGATCCAGCGCGTTGCGGGTAATCTGTTCCGTGAATGGATCGCCGCGGGTCAGTCCCATGATCCACTCGCAACTTCCCGCCGTCAGCACCTCGCCCTTGCCGCGCTTCATGCCGACGACCATGCCGGATCCGTACTGGAACTTGCGTCGCGCCACGGAGGTCTCCTCCGCGGCGAGTTCGGCAAGACCGTTGAGGTCTCCGTCGCGGACATAGTAGCGCACGCCCTCGCCCTCGTGCTCGTATTCGAACAGCACGGCAGGGCTCATGGCGAGGATGTCGATCTCCTCGGGCACGCCCGGAGCTTCCACCGGATAGGGCAGCCCCTGGCGGAAGGTATAGTCGAGGCCGTCGACCTCGTAGCCGAAGATGCCGGCCTCCGCGCCGAACACGTCGGCGTAGCGGAGATCGGTACCGGAAAACACCCAGTGGTCGGGCCGGTAGACGGTGAAGCCGCGCGACCCACGCGGCGCGAAGCCGCCCCAGCTTCCATACATGCCATGGCAGCCATTGACGCCGACCGTGGACGCGCCCGGCCAGTTGACGCCACCGCTTTCCCAGGATGCGGTCAGGAGGTGCTTGCGTTCCGGATCGTCGCGCACCGGGTCCATCGTCGGCGCCTTGAACTTCCAGCAATGCTGCTGGCGACCATCATCCTCGAGTCTGATCTGCCACAGGAAGTTGCCGCCGAAGCGCGAGAAGCCGCCGCCGCGCTCGACGAAGGTTTCGACCGTCTTGCGCATGTCCCAGGACCAGTACTCGTCATGGCCGACGGTAACGAGACAGGAATAGTCGTCGAGGATTTCGGGACGGTAGTGCAGGTCGGTCTGGGTGATGATATCGAAAGCGTAACCTTCGCGCTCGGCCCAGACCGCGAAATGCCGGTCGAACTGCGCCCAGCCGGCTGCGGCGTAATATTGTCCCCAGCCGCCGGAATAGCCCCACTCCTTGGAAGGGAAGCGCGGCGCGTCGTTCATGTCGGGCAGCGGCGCGACCGTGATGCGGGCAGCGCCCTTGGGCAGCCAGACCATGCCACGCGTCCACGGGCGCTGGAGCGAGAGGATCGGCGAACCTTCGTTCTTGTCGGGTCCCCAGGTGCCGAAATAGTGGTTGGCGCCGCCCCAGTCATTGTAGGCTGTCCAGGTGCCGGTCGCGAGCATGAACAGGATGCGGCCCTTGCGCGTCGAAGACGTGGGACGCACCACGACGAAGTGATGCTGGACGAAACGCTCGCCACCCTTGCGCATGCAGGTCGACACGACGCGGTAGAAGCCCGAACGCTGATCGCGCGGGATTTCCCAGCGGTGCAGCACCGGCCAATCGCAGCCGTCCATATAGGCGGTCTCGGAGGTCTTGGTGAAGCTGCCGGGCAGGCCGAAGGATTCATGCACCATCTCGGGGCGGTGGCCGTCGCGGTAGATCTGGATCGACCACTCGTTCGCCGTGGTCGAGCCCCGGAATTCGACGGTCTCGCCCGGATCGTACGACATGCGGTCCGTGTAGACGAAAACCTCGGCGAGCTCCGGGTCCTCGCGCGGGAACTGGAAACGGTAGTCCGACAGGAAATGCTCGTCGGCATAGCCCTTGCGCACGGCCCATGGCCGCACCGCGTGCGGGCCGATCTCTGGAAAACTGAAGGGTTTCTTTGTCATGATGGTCCGGTCACTCCTGGTTCAGCGCGACGGGTGAAGAAGAAAGGCGGGCCCCGGCCTCAAATTCAAAGGGCTGGGCTTCCATGTGTGTCAGGCGCCGCAGAAGACGGCGCCCGCCCTCGATGAGGTCCAGCCGCACCGCCATGCGCAGCGCATAGGCTTCGCGCTTGCGCAGCGCGCGCAGGATCGCTTCGTGCTGGTGGCCGTCGGGATAATGCGGCAGGGCATCGGGATAGAGTTCGGAGAGCATGGGGCCGACGCGCATCCACAGACGCTCCAGCACCTGGAGCAGCGCCGGCATGCGGGCATGCTCGAAAAGGGCGAAGTGGAACGCGCGGTTGGCCTCCAACGCGGCGCCCCAGGCGCCGACACGCTCCGCGTCAACCAGGGCCGCGTGAGAAGCCTCGAGCCGGGCGATATCGGGGGAGAGCATGTTCGACATGGCGCGTTCGGCCGCCATCGGCTCCAGCTCCAGTCTGATGTCGCGAATGTCGACATACTCAGCCAGCGTGAGACGCCGTACGCGAATATAGAAGCGCGGTTTGATTTCCACGGCGCCGTCGCGCGCCAGCTGAATCAACGCCTCGCGCACCGGCGTTTCCGACGTGCCCATGTCTCTGGCCAACTCGCGCGTCTTCAACCGCTGATGCGGCAACAATTCCGCCCTCATGAGCGCCAGTCGAAGCCGGACGTAAACTTCTTCGGCAAGCAAGGGCCGCATCCTTCCCGCGTAAAAAACGGTGGGAGGCAGCCCGGCGGGTCCTGCTCCCTCAACTCGTGCCTGCTTGGCAATTCGGATATATCAGGCACCCGGATTCGGCGACTGTCAAGGGCCACAAAATCGATTTAATGATACACAATTCGGGAAACTACATGCGGACTTTCTCTCCTGATCGGTCGAGCCACAGGTGCCAGCCACCTCAAGCTGCGAGAAATATCCCCATGTTTCATGGATTTTCCGTTCGATTACTCCCGATGAAGACGCGGTCGCGGCCGCCATGGAGGGAAGCACCGAAACGCACCACATGTCGGAAACTCAAAGATAATCAAATTACTTGAGCTTTCTGATATATCGTGTACCGTCCTGAAACGAGGCGGGCGGCGCTTCAACGACAAGGACGATCAAACGGAGTTTCCCATGCCTCGAGAAGCCTCGCTGCCGACGAATGGCGCGTCGATCGACATTCGCTCGCTCGAGAAGCAGTTCGGCACGGTCCGGGCGGTCGACGACGTGTCGCTGACAGTCCAGGCAGGCGAATTCGTCGCGCTTCTCGGCCCCAGCGGCTCGGGCAAGTCCACGGTGCTAATGAGCATCGCAGGCTTCGAACGCCCGACGGCGGGCCAGATCGTCATTGACGGCCAGGACTGCACCAGGCTTCCCCCCCACAAGCGCAATATCGGGATGGTCTTCCAGCACTACACGCTGTTTCCACATCTCAACGTCGCCGACAATGTCGCCTTTCCCCTAAAGATGCGGGGCGTGCCGAAAGGCGAGCGCCGACGCCAGGCGGAAGCCGCCTTGGAGACCGTGCGTCTCGCGGGCTACGGCGACCGCATGCCCAAGCAGCTGTCGGGGGGCCAGCAGCAGCGCGTGGCCCTTGCCCGCGCCATCGTCTACCGCCCGCGCGTGCTCTTGATGGACGAGCCGCTTTCGGCACTCGACAAGAACCTGCGCGAAGAAATGCAGATCGAGATCAAGCGGCTGCATTCCGAGCTCGGCCTCACGGTCGTCTTCGTCACCCACGACCAGGGGGAGGCGCTGACCATGGCTGACCGGATCGCCATCCTCAAGGCCGGCAAGCTGCAGCAGGTTTCTCCTGCCCGCGAGCTGTACGAGCGGCCCTCCAACCTGTTCGCGGCCAGCTTCATCGGCGAGATGAACATGCTGCCGGTCGACTGGGACGGCAACCGGGCCAGACTGGTCGAGGGAGAAGAGATCATACTGCCGCGCAACGCCAGTATCGCCCCGGTGAAGTCCGGCCGCGCGGTGCTGGCGGTACGCCCGGAACGATTGACATATGGCCGGGCCGGAACCGACGGAACCTGGGCCGCGACCGTGCGCGATGTCGTCTATGCAGGCGCCGGCACGCTGATCATCGCCAATCTCGCCGATGGCACCGAGGTACGCCTGCGCGTGCCGAGCGCCGGCCAGCACCCTGTCAGCCCCGGCGACCGGATCGGCCTGACCTGCCCACCCGAGGCGCTGCTTCTCTACCCGGAGGCAGAAGCCTGATGTCGGCACCCCGCTTTTTCGAGGCCGACGGCCGCAGGATGTCGCGGGCAACGATCCTGCTTCTGATGGGGCCGTTCTTCGCCCTGGTCATCTTCGCCTTCCTCTATCCGCTCGGCAATCTGCTCTCGATTTCCGTGCTCGAACCGCAGCCGACGCTGGAGCACTACCAACGTGTGGTGGAAAACCCGGTCTATGGGCGGGTTCTAATGCGCACGCTCCAGATCGCGCTGCTGGTCGGCCTGCTGTCTCTCGCCCTGTCCCTGCCGGTGGCGGTCCTGATGGCCAATTCGCGCGGTCCCAAGGCAATCCTGCTCACCGCCTGCATCCTTCTGCCGTTCTGGTCCTCGGTGCTCGTGCGCACGGCCGCCTGGGCGATCCTGCTGCAGCGAAACGGCATCATCAATCAATCGCTGCAGTTTGTCGGCATCACCGACGAGCCGATCAGGCTGCTTTACACGCAAGGCGCCGTCGTCATTGCGATGACCCATGTGCTGATGCCCTTCATGGTGCTGCCGATATACGGCGCACTGCGCAACATCCCGGGCGACTATGTGCGCGCGGCGTCCATCTGCGGCGCGGGGCCTCTTCGCAGCTTCTGGGAAGTGACGCTGCCGCTTGCCATGCCCGGCATTCTGGGCGGCTTCATCCTCGTCTTCCTCACCGCGCTCGGCTACTTCATCACCCCCGCGCTGCTGGGCTCGCCGCAGGAAATGATGATCGCCACGCTGATCTCCCAGCAGATGCGCGAAAATCTCGACTGGCCATTCGCCGCTGCCCTGGTCGGCGTGCTCACCCTGATCGTGACCGTCATCACCATCGCTTTCAGCAAGGTATTCCGCTTCGAACGCATGTTGGGAGCTCGCGTATGAACGCCCGTTCCCTGCTTCTGAACGCCTATGTCTATGCGGTGCTGGTGTTCATCCTGCTGCCGATCCTGATCATCCTGCCGATGTCGTTCAGCGAATCGAACTATCTCGCCTTCCCCCCGGAAGGCTTCACGCTGCGGTGGTTCCAGTCCTATTTCGGAGATGCGCGGTGGATGGCGGCGACCTGGTTCAGCGTGCGGATCGCGGTGTTGACCGCCATCACCACCGCCGTGATCGGCACGATGGCAACCTATGCGCTGGTGCGTGGAGCGGGCAACATGGGCACGCTCTTCCAGGCGCTGCTGATCGGGCCGATCGTGGTGCCGCACATTGCGCTGGCAGTGGCGCTGTACCTTTTCTTCCAGAGCACCGGCCTGTCCGGAACGACGCTCGGCTATGTCCTCGCGCACTCGCTGATCGCCATGCCCTTCACCGTCTTCACCGTGGCGGCCGCGCTGTCGAGCGTCGACCCGGCACTGGAGGACGCGGCCATGAGCTGCGGCGCCTCGCGCTTCACCGCGTTTCGGCTCATCACCCTTCCGATGATCCTGCCGAACGTCTTCGCGGGCGGCCTGTTCGCCTTCATCATCTCATTCGACGAACCGGTGATTGCGTTCTTTCTGGCAGGCATCCGCGACAAGACGTTGCCGCGCATGATGTTCGACGACATCGAGCAGAACCTGACACCGGTCATCCCCGCGATCGCGGTCCTTTTGACACTTTTGTCCATCGCCGTCCTTATCGGCGCCGGCCTGCTCAAGCGCATGGCCGACAGGCGCGCGGCGGGGGTTCAGGAATCCTGATGAAAACAGGGGAACTCAGCAAAGGAGGCTGACATGAAAATGAAGACACCTATCCAGGCGATGCTTGGTGCCACGCTGCTTCTCGGCGCATCTGCGCCGGCGATGTCCGACGAGGTCGTCATCGCCACCACCGGCGGTCTCATGCGCAACATGCTCGAAGAGCACATGTACCTGCCCTTCCAGGAACAGACCGGAACCGAAGTCATTCCGTTCGACATCGAGGTTCCCGACCAGTGGGCCCGCACCGAGGGCATGGTGCGCAGCGGCAATATCGAGTTCGACATCGTCACCGCGACCGGGCCGGATCTCGTCGACAAGGCCGACATCCTGCTCGACATCCCCTGCGCCGACATGCCGAACGTGGTCGAATACGCGCTGGATGGGGCCTGCGAAGGCAAGGGCGTGGCACGGACGACCGGCGGCATGGTGCTGACCTACAATTCGGAAGTCTTTGCCGACGAGGCTCCGCAGAACTGGGCGGATTTCTGGGATGTCGAGCGTTTTCCCGGACCGCGCGGCCTGCCCGACACGGGCGATCGCGACTGGTGGCTGCCGGCCGTGGCACTCCTGGCGGATGGCGTCGCCAAGGAAGACCTCTTCCCCATGGACATCGACCGCGCCTATGCAAAGCTGGATGAGATCCGTCCCCATATCGCGGTGTGGTGGAAGACCGGGAACCAGGTTCAGCAGATCATGCGCGACAATGAAGTCGTCATGACCATGGCCTATTCCGGCCGCTCGCTGGCGACGATCAAGGATGGCGCACCCTACGCCATGGCCTGGGACGGCGCGTTGCGCGATACCGGCTACTTCGCCGTGCTCAAGGACTCGCCCAACCCCGAAGGCGCGCTGGCCTTCATCGACTTCTTCTACGGCAATGCAGCCGGACATCCGGAATTCATCCGTGCCGTCGGCTATGCAACGTCCTCGACCGCCGGACTGGCGCAGCTGCCGGAAGACGAGCAGAGCCTGTTCGCCACCTATCCGGCCAATTACGAGCTGCTGGTTGATCCCGACTTCGCCTGGATCGGTGAGAACCGCGACGAATTGCGCGAGCGCTGGACGGCCTGGCTGACCCAGTAATCGCGACGGCACCAAAACAACGACGACGGCCGGCTCGATGAGCCGGCCGTTTTCTTGTGTTGGCGATCAGGCAAGTCCCTGCGTCAGGCCACCAGCCCGAGGAAGCGCGCGACAAGCAGCGGCTGAGGCTGCATCATGGCGATGCCAGGCACGGTGCGACAGCCGATCGCTTCCGCCTCGGCCAGCAGCGGTGTCTTCACTGGCGCCATGATCACTTCGGCCACAGTGGTCGAGGCCACCAGCCGCGCCGGCGACAGCGGCAACGCGTCGCCTTCATGCATGCCGAGCGCGGTGGCGTTGATCACGAGGTCGAACGTCTCGCGCGGCAGCCCGTCTTCGCTGGCGTGGACGTGGATCTCAACAGGCATACCCCGGGCGCGGATTGCGTGCGCCAGTTCCTCCGCCTTCGCCATGTCGCGGTTGACGAGGTGGATCTGCCCTGCCCCCGCGCCGACCAGCGCAAAGGCGATGGCGCGGCCGACGCCGCCGGCCCCGATCTGCAGGATGGATGCGCCGCTGACGGCGACCCCATGCGCGGTGAGCCCGGCCAGAAATCCCTCGCCATCGACGTTGTGGCCCGTGAGGCTGCCGTCTTCATTGCGGCGCACGAAATTGACGGCTCCGATGTCGCGCGCGGCATCGGTCAGCTCGTCGACCAGGTCTGTGGCCACGATCTTGTGCGGTATGGTCACGCCGAACCCCGCGACGTTCTTGAGACGCCGGATCATGGCGAACATGTCCGCGAGATCGGCCGCGCCCACCGACAGTGGCGAGACGGCGATGTCGAGTTCCAGTTCCTCGAACGCGGTGTTGAGAACGTCGGACCCGACGATGTGACCGACAGAATCGGCCAGGATGAACATGATGCGTGTCTTGCCGGTGATGCGCATCGAAGGTCTCAGCGCGGCATCGCGGCGGCGGCATAGGTGCCGTAGCGGGCATGGACCTCTACCAGCTCCTCCTCATCGAGCAGCACAGGCTCGCCGACCTGGCAGGCGAGGATGTATTGCCGCGCGAGCGTCTCCAGCTTGACGGTAAGGTCGAGCGCATGCTGCAGGCTGCGCCCCATCGCGATCATGCCGTGATTGGCCAGGAGGCAGGCAAGATGCCCCTTGATCGCCTCGACGGCGACATCGGCCAGCGCGGCCGAGCCGAAAGGCTCGTAGCGCGAGCAGGGAACGTCGTTGCCGCCGAAACTGGCGATCATGTAGTGGAACGGCGGGATCGGCTTGCGCAGGCAGCTCAGCGCCACGCAGCAATCGGCGTGGGTATGGACCACCGCCTCCGCTTCCGGCCGCGTGCGCAGGATGCCCGTGTGAAAACGCCACTCGCTGGAAGGCTTGCCGCGGCCGCTTACCTCGCCGTCGAGCGAAATGTGGACGATGTCGTCGGGCGTCAGCCAGTCGCCGCGGCCGCCGGTGGGCGTGATCAGCGCTCCCTCGCCGAAGCGCATGCTGACATTGCCGGCACTGCCGTGATTGAGGCCCTTGTCTTCCAGAAAGCGGACGGCCGCGACCATCGCCTCCCGCGCGCTCTTCTCGTTCACAGCGGACCTCCTCCATGCTGGATGATATATCGGAGATTAGTCGAATTGTTGCCCAACGACAATGCGCGTGAAAGAAATCCGCGCTGTGATATGCCCGATTTTGCTGATAGAAAATCGAATTGCTTATCGTTTTTGGGAGACGTTGCAGATGCTGGGCATCGTGGCGGATGATTTCACGGGCGGCCTGATGATCGCCGGCTATATCGAGGGGGCGGGCATTGCCTGCCCGGTGGTATTCGACAAAGGCGAACTCGCCTCGATCGAACCGTCACCGGTTGTCGTGGTGGCGACGCGGACCCGGCTGATACCGGCGGCGGAAGCCGTGGCGGAGGTCGAGGATATTGCCGAGCGTCTCGACGCGGCCGGATGCGATCGGGTCGCCTACAAGGTCTGCGCCAGTTTCGATTCCACCGACGACGGCAATATCGGCCCGGTGGCAGACCTGCTGGCGCGTCGCTACGCACAGTCCCCGATGCTGCTCAGCGCGGGTTTTCCGCGTTTCGGCGCCACGGTGCACCAGGGTTATCTGTTCTATCGGAACCGGCTCGTCTCGGAATCGATCAAGCGCTTCGATCCGCTCACGCCGATGACCGATCCGGATCTCGTGCGGGTGCTGTCGCGGCAGACGCAGGCGAAGGTCGGCCTGCTCCCGCACGCGGCATTGCATGCGGGCATTGATGCCGCACAGGCGGGTCTCGATGCGCTCGCGCACGACGGCGTCGACTACGTGATGGTCGACTGCTCCGACGATTCCGACGCTGAGATGGGCGCACGCCTGGCTTCTGTGATGCGCACCACGATCGGCAGCGATGCCCACATCATCGCCTTCGCCAAGGCAGTGTCCGGCAACGCTCAGGCGAACGCGGCCCCGCTCCCCCCACACGCAACGGGACCCGCGGCGGCAATCGTCGGCAGTGTCGGCCCGGTGGCGATGGCACAACTCGCCGTCTTCGCGCAATCTCATCCCGTCCTCACGATCGATCTGCTCGACGAGCGTCCGGAAGAAGCAATCGTCGCGGAGGCGCTTGGCTGGGCGTCCTCGCACATCGGCGACCAGCCGCTGGGCATCACCACGGCGGCCGCCACCGAGACTGTCGAACAGGCACAGAAGACCCATGGCGCGCTCAACGCGGCGCGCAAGGCCGAGCGGCTGCTGGCCGCCGTCGCAAGAGGTCTGGTCGATCGTGGCGTCAGGCGTCTGGCGGTCGCCGGCGGCGAAACGTCGGGATCGGTGGTCGAGGCGCTGGGCGTGCGGCGCGTGCGGGCCATGCCGGAATCGGAACTGGGCACCGGCTTCTGCGTCGTCGATGCACCGCAGCACCTGTCGCTGTACCTCAAACCGGGTAAACTCGGCGCGGACGACATCCTCCTGCGCGCCATTGAGGCCATGCGCGCATGACAGACAGAAGGAGCAGGCAGAGGTGACGGATTCCCAGGCACCCCGCATGGATTTCTCCTCTTCGCGCCCGATGCGCAAGCGCGGCGTCGAGCGCTACAACATCCTGCTCGACGCCACCGAGCGGCTGTTGGCCGACAATAGCGACGAGGATATTTCCCTGGCGCAGATCGCAGAGGCGGCCGATGTGCCGCTTGCCTCCGTCTACCATTTCTTTCCCAACCGCAATGCCGCCTTCGTGGCGCTGGCCCTGCGCTTCAACGAGGAAATCTACCAGACCTCGATCACGCCACTGACGGACCCCGAGCCACAGACCTGGCAGGAACTGCTGCACATGATCCATGCCCGGGCGGCCGACTTCCAGAACAGCAGGCCGGCGGCGCTGCGTCTGTTCCTCGGCGCCGGCGTCAGCGTCGCGGTCAGGAATGCCGACCTGACCGGCAATGCGCGTATCGCCATGAGCCGCGAGCGTTTCTTTGACGCCTATTTTCACATGCCGATCGTTCCCGATCTCGTCGAGCGGCTGGAGATCGCGGGCGCCAGCATGGACGGCATCTGGGCTCTGTCCTATGGCCGGCACGGCCACATCACCGACCAATATCGCAAGGAGGCGACGGCCTGCGCGATCGACTATCTGCGCCGTTTCCTGCCCGAGTTCCTGCCGCGAAAACCGGTCACCCAGAAGGCGCTCGACCGCATCTTCATTCCGCTCGAGCACATGGCGAACCCGTTTTCCGGCAAATTGTGAAGAGGCTGGCTCAGCCGGTCAGCGGGAAGTGACAGGCCGCCGCGGTGCCGCCTGCCTGAGCCTCCAGCAACGGTTCGCGCTCGGCACACAGCGCCTGGGCACGCGGGCAACGCGTGCGGAAGCGGCAACCGGATGGCGGCGATGCCGGGCTCGGCACGTCGCCCTGCAGCACCTTGCGGGCGCGGGCGCGTTCCTTGCGCGGATCCGCCAGCGGCACCGCTGACAGAAGCGCCTGCGAATAGGGATGGCTCGGCGCGGCATAGAGCAGATCGCGGTCGCCTATCTCGACAATCTTGCCCAGATACATCACCGCAACGCGGTCGCAGAGATGATGCACCACGGACAAATCGTGCGCGATGAACAGGTAGGAGAGGCCGAAACGGTCCTGGAGATCTTTCAGAAGGTTGAGCACACCCGCCTGGATGGAGACGTCCAGCGCTGAAACCGGCTCGTCCAGAATGATCAGGTCGGGGCTAAGCGCCAATGCGCGTGCGATGCCGATGCGCTGGCGCTGGCCGCCGGAAAACTCGTGCGGATAACGGTTGGCGTGGGCGGGATCGAGCTTGACCAGGGCGAGCAATTCGTCGACGCGCGCTCGCTTCTGCTCGGCATTCATGCCGCTCAACCGCAGCGGCTCGGCAATGATGTCGCGCGTCGTCATGCGGGGATGGAGAGAGGCGTGCGGGTCCTGGAACACAAACTGGATGCGCGCGCGCAACGCTCTCATCCGGCGATGATCGAGGCCTGCGATATCGTTGTCATCAAAGAGGATCTGGCCGGACGTCGGCCGCAACAGCCGTGCGACGCAGCGGGCCAAGGTTGATTTGCCACAGCCGGATTCGCCGACAAGACCCAATGTCTCCCCATGCCCGATCTCGAAGCTGACATCGGAGACGGCGCGAACGGCCCCCCTGGCCCGGCCAAACAGCCCGCCGCGGATGGGAAATTCCTTCACGAGATTCCGCACCGCCAGCAAAGGCGGGTCGTCCAGCGACGCTGTGCGAGGGGCGGCAAGCGGATCAAGCATCGTGCACGCTGACCTCTACGGCTTCCCGCATGGCGACAGCTTCCGCGCGGTGGCAGGCGACCGTCGTTGCGCCGATCGGGCGAAGGCCTGGCCGCTCCGCCCGACAGATGTCGAGGGCAAAACCACACCGCGGATGAAAGGCGCAACCGGAAGGCCTGGCGCCGATGGGGGGCGGGGCGCCGGGTATGGCGCGAAGCCTGGCAGCCCGCGCATCCGGCTGCGGCAGGCTGCCCAGCAGACCCTTGGTGTAGGGGTGAAGCGGTTTATCGAAGACATCGTCGACCAAGCCGCGTTCCACGACACGGCCGCAATACATGATCGACAGGCCACGGGCCGCGCCTGCCACCACCCCAAGGTCGTGGGTGACCAGCACGATGCCCACACCCTTGTCCTGGCGCAGCCTTTCCAGCAGTTCCATGATCTGGGCCTGGATGGTGACGTCGAGCGCCGTGGTCGGCTCGTCGGCAATCAGAAGCTCCGGCTCGTTGGCCATCGCCATGGCAATCACGGCGCGCTGCCGCATGCCGCCGGAAAACTCGTGCGGGTATTGGCTGGCGCGCTCCTCGGGCATGGGTATCGAGACCAGGCGAAGCAGTTCGACCGCCCGCTCGCGTGCCTGCGATCTGCCGACCTGCGGCTTGTGGAGACGTACCGCTTCGGCGATCTGGGCGCCGACCGTCATGAGCGGATTGAGCGCGGTCATGGGATCCTGGAAGATGTAGCCTATGCGCCGGCCGCGAACCTTGCGCATCTGCCGCTCGCTGAGGCCGACAAGTTCCTGGCCATCCAGCCTGATCGATCCGGAAACCCGGGCACCGGGCGACAGGAGCCCCATCACCGCCAGCATGGTCACGCTCTTGCCGGAACCGGACTCGCCGACCACGCCATGCAGCTCGCCCGCATTCACGGTGAGATCGACCCCGCTGACCGCCTCGAACGGATCGCCGCGGCGGTTGGCGAAGGAGACGCTGAGATCCCGTATCTGGAGCAACGGCACCGTCATTTCGACCTCGGGTCGAGAAAGTCGCGCAGGCCGTCGCCGAGGAAGTTGAAGCCCAGAACGATCGACAGGATCGCGATGCCGGGACCGGCGGCAATCCACCAGCGGTAGAAATGCAGCGCGCCGTCCGAGATCATCTGACCCCATTCCGGCGTCGGAGGCGCGGCGCCCAGCCCGATGAAGGACAGGCTGGCGACGAGGAGAACCACCTGTCCGAAATCCATCGTGGCATTGACGATGATCGGGCTCCAGCACAGCGGCAGGATGTGCTTGACCAGAACACGGGGCCTTGTCGCACCCGACGCCACCGCTGCCTCCACATGTTCGCGCTCGCGCACGGTCAGCACCTGCGCGCGCATCAGCCGCGCATAGATCGGCCACCACACGATCACCATCGCGATCGCGGCATTGCCGAGACCGGGCCCAAGGGCGGCCGTCACCGCCATGGCGAGCAGGATCGGCGGGAAGGAAAGCGTCACGTCGACCAGGCGCATGATGATGCTGTCGACGATACCGCCGACGAAACCCGCGATGGCCCCCAGCGTGCAACCGATCAGCACGGCGCAGAAGATCACCATGCCGGCGATGGGCAGCGAGTAGCGCACGCCATAGAGCGTGCGGGTGAAAACGTCCCGGCCAAGCGCATCCGTGCCCAGCCAATGTTCCGCATTGGGAGGCTGGAACCGCATTCCGGCGAGCATCGTCGGCTCGTAAGGTGCCCACAGCGGGATCGTGAGCCCCACCACGATCCAGTAGAGAAGGATGACACCGCCGAGCATGACCGGAAGTGTCGCCCATTGCGGCAGGCCGGCGCGGTGCTTCCTGTTGCCCGACGCGGTGAGGCTCATGATCCCTCCTGCCGCGAGAGCTTCACCCGCGGATCGACCAGCGCATAGGCAATGTCCGTCAAGAGGTTGGTGATGAGGAAGGCCGCCCCGCCGATGATGGTCACGCCTACGATGGCCGGGTTATCGAGCCCGCGGGCGGCGGCAACCGCATAGGAACCGATGCCCGGCCACGAGAAGATCGTCTCCGTGAGGATGGCGCCGGTGATGAGATAGGCAAAGGAGAAACCGAGGATCGTCAGTGTCGGCAGCATGGCGTTGCGCAGCGCGTGGTTGATGAGCACGCGCAACGGACCGGCTCCCTTGGCACGCGCCGCCAGTATGTATTCCTGGCTGAGCACGTCGAGCATCGAAGCGCGCACCATGCGCGAGACGATGCCGGTAACGGTCCAGCCGAGCACGCTGGCCGGCAGGATCAGGTGCATCAGCACGCTGCGGAAGCCGGCCCAGTCGCCGGCCACCAGCGTGTCGATGGTGTAGAAGCCGGTGACGAATGGCGGCGCGACGGCGCGGCTGTCGATGCGGCCGGGGCCCGGCAGCCAGCCGAGCTGCACGGAGAAGATGAAGAGCACGACAAGCCCCGTCCAGAACACCGGGGCAGACGCCCCGATAAGCGCGAAGAAGCGAGCGATATTGTCGATGGGGCCGTCACGGAAGCGCGCGGCGAGCACGCCCAGGACGACGCCGAAGATCGTGCCCAGCAGCATGGCCGAGATGACGAGTTCCAGGGTTGCGGGCAGTCGGACCATCAGGTCGTGGGCAACGGGCTGACGCGTGCGAAACGACGTACCCATGTCTCCCTGGAGCAGATTGCCGAGATAGATGACGTAGCGTTCGGGCAGCGAACGATCGAGACCCCATCGCGCGCGTGCAGCCTCGACGACCGCCGGGTTGTTCATCTGCCGTTCGCCGATGATCGACGTGAGCGGGTCGGCGGCGGTGAAGTGTGTCAGCAGGAATGCGACCGTGATCACGCCGAGCAGCAACAGAGGCATCGCGATGAGACGCCGGACGATATAGGTCGACATCGCGATGCCCTTCTGTCGGTCGCACGCTTACTTGCGGCTGAGTTCCGCCAGCGGCAGGTTGCAGCAGGCGCTGTAGCGTACGCCTTCGATCTCGTTACGATAAGCCAGAATGAGATTCGGGCTGACCACCGGGACGATGATGCGGTCCTTGATCATCTCCAGCGCGATCTCGTGATATAGCTCGTTCATCCTGTCGCCCGAGGCCGCGAGTGCCTGCTCGAAGAGCTCGACCTGGCGCTGGTTGACCAGGTCAACCTTGCCCTGCCCGCTTGCCCGGCGCTCCCAGAAAGTGTCGGGCAGCATGCCGAAGAACTGCACGTACTGGGCCGAACCGTAATAGTCCGGCGCGTAGAAACGTGCGCTGAACGGAATGCCGGGATTGGCCGTCTGCTCACGCCACACCGCCGAGGCGACGGGCTGGATGTTGATCGCGACGTTGATGCGCGCCAGATCCTGCTGCAGCTTCTGCATCAGCAGCGTCAGGTCCACGCCGTAGACATTGAGGGAGGCAACCGTGATGTCGAGCGTGAATCCGTCCTCGAGCCCCTTCGAAGCGAGGATTTCACGCGCCTTGTCGAGGTTTTCCTCGGGCATCGGCAGCCCGTCCGTGCCGGGGAACCCGTTCGGGATCGGCGAAGCCTGCAACGCGCCCTCGCCCCCGACCGTGAAGTCGATCGCGCCCTGGTAGTCGATGGCATAGGCCATTGCCTGACGCACTTCGAGATCGAGAAGCTCGGCCCCCTGCGCGCCGGGCGAGAACATCACGTAGATGAAATTGTAGGACGGCACCGTCTCGATCGTGATGTCGGGCGAACTGATCGTGGAGGCCGTATCCGGATCGACCTGCATGGCGATGTCGGCACTGCCGCTCTGCAGCATCTGCGCCTGTGACACCGCGTCGGCAACCTGATCGATCACGATTTCCGAGATGGCCGGCGCTTCGCCCCAGTAGTTCTCGTTGACGCGGAACCGGAGCTCATCGTCAGGGCGATAGGTGTCGAGGACATAGGGGCCGCTTCCGGCCGAGTTTGCCAGGAACCAGGTCTCGGCCTGATCGGCGGAGGCCGCATCCTCCCCGGCGATCGCCCCGTTCTCCGTGGCCACATCGCTGTTGATGATGCCGGCATAGGGGGCGGCAAGGATTCCGATGAACTCGGAATTCGGGCTTTCCATGTTGACCACGACCGTCTTGTCGTCCGGCGTATCGATGGAGACCAGGCCGTTCATCATGAAGGATGGGTCGGCCTGGACGTTCTTCAGCCGCTCGAAGGTCCATTTGACGTCCTTGGCTTCGACCGGTGACCCGTCCGAAAAGACGGCGTCGGGGTGAAGCGTGAAGGTGAACTGGGTCTGATCCTCGTTCGCCGTCCATTCGGTGGCGAGAAGCGGCTCGATGGACCTGTCGTCAGCGGCCAGTCGCACGAGGCCCTGATAGGTCGAACTCAAATAGATCTGGCAGGTATCGCAGAAAGCCCGGTGCGGATCGAGCGAGTTGATCTCAAGGTTGCGCGCGATGACGAGTGGCTGGTCTTGCGCGATGGCCACGCCGGGCATTGCGGCTGCCGCGAGCAGGGCGGCGCCTGTCCCGGCAAGAATCAGGCTGCGTAGGTGTGATTTCATGACGTTCTCCCATTGCATCATTCAGTGAGTGGATGGGTTCGCCTCGAGTGTTCTTGCTCTCGTTGGAGACGACCCGTCACCGCTTCTAGTTGATCCTGTCCAGCAGCTCCCTTGCGGTCTCCGTCACGCCATCGGCGTCGAGCCGGTAATGCGCATAGAGCGCCGCCGGCGGCCCGATCAGCGAGAACTCGTCCAGGATTCCGTGGCGGCGAAACGGCAGCCTTTGCTCGTCGACGAGAACTTCGACGACGGCGGAGCCAAGTCCGCCGACGATGTTGTGCTCTTCCACCGTGAGGATGGCGCGTGTCTCGCGCGCGGCCGCGCGGATTGCGTCGGCATCGAGCGGCTTGATCGTGTGCATGTCGAGGACGCGAACGCTCTTGCCATCGCCGGCCAGCCGGTCGGCGGCCGCCAGCGATGCATGGACCTGCGAACCGGTGGCGATGATCGTCAGGTCGCTGCCATCACGCAGCTTTGCTGCCTTGCCGAAGGCGAAGTCCGCCGGGACCTCCTCATAGACTTCCGCGTCGCGACCACGGCCGAGGCGAATATACATCGCGCCGGGATGGTCCACGGAAGCACGCAGGATCGCGCGCAGCTGGTTGGCGTCGGCCGCGCAAACCACCGTCAGATCCGCGATGCTGCGCATCATGCCCAGATCTTCGGTTGAATGGTGGCTGGTGCCGTAGAAGCCCATCGAGATGCCGGAATGGTGCCCGATGATGCGCACCGGCATCCGAGGGTAGGCGCAGTCTGTCTTGATCGCCTCGGCCCCGAGAATGGCGGCGAAGGAGGCGAAGGTGGCCACGTAGGGTACCATGCCGCAGGACGCCATGCCGGCGGCTGCCGTGATCATGTTGCGCTCCGCGATTCCGAAATCGATGAAGCGCGCGGGATGCCGGTTGGCGAAGTCGCGCGTCCGGCTCGAATTTGCGAGGTCGGCGGTCGCCACCACGATGCGCGGATCGGTCTCGGCCAGGTCAGCGAGTTCGTCACCCAAAATGAAGGCCGGCATCGACTTTGCGGGCGTACCGCGCACCGACTTGGCATCCTTGAGGCGCAGTTCGGTGTCGTCGCCGCGAAAGAGCGTGCTCTGGTCCTGTCCTGCCGCGCCCATCATGCCTTCTCCGTCTCGAGAGGCTGCAGCCCCGCTTCGATCTCCGACCAGGCGTCGTCATAGTCGGCGCCGACCAGGTTGCCGACATGCCAGTCGAGCGACAGCTCCATGTACTTCACGCCGCGGCCCTTGACCGTGTCGGCGATGATCATCTGGGGCTTGCCCTCGCCCGCCGGCTTGAGCGCAGCGAGCGTCGCCAGGACAGTCGGCATATCGTGTCCGTCAATGCGCCTGACATCCCAGCCGAACGACGTGAAGCGGTCGACGAGCGGCTCCACCGACATGACTTTTTCGGTCGGTCCGTCGATCGACAGCTGGTTGCGGTCGACAATGCCGACCAGACCCTGCAGCTTGAAATGGCCGGCCGCCATGGCCGCTTCCCAGATCTGGCCTTCGTTGAGTTCGCCGTCGCCCAGCATGCAATAGGTGCGGTAGTCGCGCCCCGCCATGCGGCCGGCCAGCGCCATGCCGAGCGCGACGGACAGGCCATGTCCGAGAGAGCCGGACGAGAAATCAATGCCCGGGATCTTCTTCATGTCCGGATGGTCGCCGAACGCGCTGCCCAGCCGCGTGAAATCATCGAGCTTGGATGGCGGGTAGAAGCCGAGATCGGCCAGGACGGGATAGAGCCCGATGGCCGCATGCCCCTTGCTGAGAACGAAGCGGTCGCGGTCTTCCCATTGGGGATTGGCCGGATCGATGCGCAAATGAGCGTAATAGAGCGCGGCCAGCAATTCGGCCGCCGAGAAGGTGCTGGAATAGTGACCGGCGCCCGCGATGCGGGTCAGGCGAAGCGTCTCCAGACGGATGAACTTGGCGCGGTCCGCCAAATGGGCCTCGGAGAAATTTCGACGATCGGCGGATTGCGATGCGGCACTCACGAGACGGCACCTCCCATTGGATACATGATATATCGAACGCACTCGCGGTCAACCGGCTTTTGCGGTGACCCCGTCATAAGCGCGAGCGACCGCGCCAAAGACCTCATCCGTGATCTGCAGCGTCTCGTCGATCACCGCCTTCGTATGCGCCGTCGACAGGAACATCGTGTGCGTGGGGTGGAAATAGACGCCGCGCTGCAGCGCCTCGAGGCAGAAACGGTTGCCGAGACTGCGGTCTTCATCGCCATCGAACAGCAGCACAGGCATCTGCACGGGGCCGCTCTGGCGCAGGGGCAGACCATATTTGCGCGCCTGGGCCTGCAGCCCGTCCCGCAGACGCTGACCGGAGGACGTCATCTGCCCGACGCCGTCGGTGTCGCGCAGCTTGGTGATCGTTGCGATCGATGCGGCCATGGCAACGCCGGCGGTCCAGAACGAACCCGTCGTGAAGATGGATTTTGCCCCTTCGCGAAAGCGATCATTGCCGGTCACCGCCGCCAGCGCGCGGCCATTGGCGATCGCCTTGCTCCAGGCGGAGAGATCCGGCTTGACGCCGACCAGGTCCCAGCTGCCGCCCATGGCAAGGCGGAAGCCCGCGCGCACATCGTCGACGACAAGCGCCGCATCGGCAGCATCGCAGATCCGGCGCGCGGCCTGGGCGAATTCGCGCGTCGGCAGCACATGCTCCTTGCCGAGATCGTGCTTGAAGGCCGACACGATGACGGCAGCGAGATCGCCCTTGACGGATTCCGCCGCGGCCTCGAGACTCGCCGCGTCATTGAAGTCGTAGGGCACAAGATGGGCCCGGTCCTCCTCGGTGACGCCCGCCACGGACGGCGTGCACCAGGGGATGGCACCGTGATAGGCACCCCGCGCAACAAGCACTTTTCGGCGCCCCGTGCCGGCGCGCGCGATGGTCACGCAGGCGGTTGTCGCGTCGGTGCCGTTCTTGGAGAACATCGCCCAGTCGGCGTGGGAAACGGTGTCGACCACCAGTTCGGCGAGTTCGACGAGTCGCGGGGTCGGCCCGTTCAGTCCGTCACCTTCGGCGCGCTGGCGCGCCGCCGCCTCCTCGACGTCGCGATCGCCATAGCCCAGGATCATCGGGCCCCAGGCGCACATGTAATCGATATAGCTGCGGCCATCGGCATCCCAAGTGCGGCATCCCTCGCCCCGCGAAAAATATTGCGGGTAACCTGCCGGCACGCGCGTGGCGCTCTGATGGCCCCACATGCCTCCGGGGATGACCTTGGCTGCCCGCGCCCGCAACGCTGCGTCGATTGTCTGCTGATCCATGTTTCCTACCCAGCATGATGTTTGCCGCTTTTTGATATATCATGTATCCACGATGGGCAAGCGACTTGCTGGATGGCCCTGTGGACCAAGATGCTGGACCTTGCGAAAGCCGCAGTGGTACGTACCGACTGAACGGCGAAACCGCGCTGGAGTTCAAGATAGATGCATGGCCTGACCGATGTGCATTCGAAAAGCCTGTCTGCGCAGATCTACGCGCAGTTGAAGCACCAGCTCATGGCCGCAAGATTGCAGCCGGGCGACAGGCTGAAGATCAGAGATCTGGCGCGGACGCTGGGAACCAGCGAGACCCCCGTGCGCGAGGCCCTGCTCCAGCTTGTCCGCAATGGCGCGCTGGAGATGAAACCGGGCTACTACATTCGCGTCCGCCGGCTGACCTTGCGGGAATATATGGAGCTGCGGGAAATAAGGCTGCTGCTGGAACCGCACGCGGCCGCCAAGGCGTTGCCCAACGTAGACGACGCCTTCATCGCCGAGCTGGAGCAGCTGCACGAGGCCCTGATCCGCGCCGAACTGGAGAAGGACTACCCGGCGGCATTGCTGGCCAACTACGAGTTCCACTTCTCGGTCTATCGCAGGTCCGAGATGCCCCAGCTCATCGATATTCTGGAGCGGCTCTGGGTGCAGATCGGGCCTCTGCTCAATCTCCTCTACCCGTTCGGCCACCCGAGCTATGACGGTCCGCACCAGCATCTCAACGTGCTGAACGCGCTGAGGGCACGCGATGCCCAGGCACTCGCCGACGCTTTCAGGGACGACCTGATCGAGGGCGGGCGCAGTTTCGTGCGTTACCTGGAGAGCATCGACGAGGAGCCTTCAAGCTAGGCCGCCAAGCTAGGCCGCACCGACACGGCCTGCTGCTACGGCATCAGAACGCAGTGCCCAGCATCTGATTGAGTACGGCTTCGGCAATGCCCTTGCCTGACCAGGTGGCCAGCGGAAGAGCAAGATACAACAACGCACGCCAGAGGCCCGGTATGGCCAGCGGCAAGAGGGGAGCCTGACCCAGCCTGTCGCGCAGGGCAAGCAGAGCCTCCAGCCGGTCGGCCGACGCGGTATTGCGCTCCAGTTCACCCCAGACAAGTGAGATTTCGGCGTCGATGCGCGCCAGCGCCTGATCGCGCGCCAGGCGCATTCGCCCGGCGAGGCCCCGCAGCGGCAACCATACCGCCGCAAGCGCCAAGGCCAGAGTGGCAACCGGCCCGATGAGCGTGCTGCCGCTCCAGACAGGCGTGGTCAGCAGGGTCAGCGGATAGGCCGCCAACAGGCTCGTGATGAGCAGCATCGGTCGAAGGGCGGCCTGCACGAAGGGATAGAGCCGCTGCGGCGCAAAGGGTTCTACCATCGTTGCCTGGGCGCCCAGGGCGGCGAAGAGCTGCGCGTTGGTGACCAGAACCGCGCCGGTCTGGAACATCAGCAGCCACAGAATCACCGTCGCCACGGCAAAGCCGTTCACCAGACCAGAATCGTTGCCCAGTCCCCCTCCATACCATGCATGGATAAGACCGAGACCGGCGCCGATGCCCGCATAAAGGAGCGTGCTCTTGCCATCCAGCCGACATATCAGCGCGGCCCGCAACCGGCCCTGCTCGGCTGCATCGAGCGTCAATTCGTTCTCCAGCGAATCAAGATCTCGCTGTGCGGCAAGCGGAATGAGACCGGCGAACTCCAGCAGGAGAGCCAGCGTGACCGCAAAGAACAATGCCTCGCCTATTGCGGTCGTATTCGGGTTGGCCAGAACCGCGCCGAGACCGCCGGGGTGCTCCGTCGCAAGAAGAATGGCCAGAACCGCCAGCATCAGCACCGGCCCGACGCGACCTACGCCACCAACCGCGCATTGCAGCCGCACCGGCCAGAAGAGCGGCGCTTCTGCACGCGCGGCGTGCTCGCGCAGCTCGATCTCAGCGCGCTGCAACTCCTTTGACTGCGGCTCAGGGGCCGCCCCGGGTGAATCGGCCTTCATCGCTGTCATCGATCTGCTGGTTCGCCCCATACAACCGACATTGCCCGCGCGGTTTGCCTCGACGGTTTCGTCTTTCCCCAATACGCGTCAAGGATCAAGCGAAGAACAGATCGAAGAGGCGGGTCGGCTCCCAGCACTGCGTGGGAACACGTGTCCCTTTCTGGCCATGCCAAGGCGGGTGATCGCGGCCGCGGACGAAAGGAAACCACAGGCAATCGGATCGAGCACCAGCCGAGCAAGCTGCGGGCAAAAAAAAGCCCGCCAGCCGGAAGGCTTTGCGAGCTTTTTGTCATGCTGATGGTTTTTTTGGTTGCGGGGGCAGGATTTGAACCTGCGACCTTCAGGTTATGAGCCTGACGAGCTACCGGGCTGCTCCACCCCGCGCCAACTCCGGATGCCAATGACACCGAAGAAAACAAAAGCGCCAGCATGCTGGCGCGTTTGCTCCGCATGGGAGCCATGTAAAGAGAAGATAATGAGACACATGCGCTTGGCAGACCTGGCAGCGACCTACTCTCCCGCGTCTTAAGACGAAGTACCATCGGCGCTGGGGCGATTCACGGCCGAGTTCGGAATGGGATCGGGTGTAGACACCCCGCCATAACCACCAGGTCGGCAAAACGCATGCGCTCATTCGAGAAGCTGTTGTCTTTACTGCCCGCCGATTATGGCGGGTACAGGCAATGTGAACGATCAAGCCGATCGAGCTATTAGTACCGGTAAGCTTCGCACATTACTGCGCTTCCACACCCGGCCTATCAACGTGGTCGTCTTCCACGGCTCTCAAGGGAATACTCGTTTTCAGGCTGGTTTCCCGCTTAGATGCCTTCAGCGGTTATCCATTCCGTATATAGCTACCCTGCTATGCGGCTGGCGCCACAACAGGTCCACCAGAGATACGTCCATCCCGGTCCTCTCGTACTAGGGACAGATCCTGTCAATATTCCTACACCCACGGCAGATAGGGACCGAACTGTCTCACGACGTTCTGAACCCAACTCACGTACCGCTTTAAATGGCGAACAGCCATACCCTTGGGACCTGCTCCAGCCCCAGGATGCGATGAGTCGACATCGAGGTGCCAAACAACCCCGTCGATATGGACTCTTGGGGGTCATCAGCCTGTTATCCCCGGCGTACCTTTTATCCGTTGAGCGATGGCCCTTCCACGCGGGACCACCGGATCACTATGACCGACTTTCGTCTCTGCTCGACTTGTCAGTCTCGCAGTCAGGCAGGCTTATGCCATTGCACTCAACGAGCGATTTCCGACCGCTCTGAGCCCACCATCGCGCGCCTCCGTTACTCTTTAGGAGGCGACCGCCCCAGTCAAACTACCCACCATACACTGTCCCGGACCCGGATGACGGGCCGCGGTTAGACATCCATATAGGTAAGGGTGGTATTTCAAGGATGACTCCACCCGAGCTGGCGCCCGGGTTTCAAAGTCTACCACCTATCCTACACATGCCGACACGAATGCCAGTGTAAAGCTATAGTAAAGGTGCACGGGGTCTTTCCGTCTAACCGCAGGAACCCCGCATCTTCACGGGGAATTCAATTTCACTGAGTCTCTGCTGGAGACAGCGGGGAAGTCGTTACGCCATTCGTGCAGGTCGGAACTTACCCGACAAGGAATTTCGCTACCTTAGGACCGTTATAGTTACGGCCGCCGTTTACCGGGGCTTCGATTCAAAGCTTGCACCTCTCCTCTTAACCTTCCGGCACCGGGCAGGCGTCAGGCCCTATACGTCGTCTTGCGACTTCGCAGAGCCCTGTGTTTTTGATAAACAGTCGCTACCCCCTGGTCTGTGCCACCCCCCACCACTTGCGTAATGAGGGGTCACGCTTCTTCCGAAGTTACGCGTGCAATTTGCCGAGTTCCTTCAGCAGA
>NZ_WVVV01000013.1:65000-114910 GCF_012911015.1 Chelativorans sp. ZYF759
TATCCAGCCTTCGACCCGCTCGAGGTCTTCACCGACGATGGCGGCGCCAGGGTGGCGACGAATACCGGCATCATCTATGGCGCGCGGGTCGAGAGCGAAGTCAGCCTTCGCACCGTCGAGTTCCCCGTGAACAGCGCCGACTTCGACGAAAGCATCGGATTGACGGCCGACGAGGTGGAGCAGGTGGTCCGCAACACCGGCGCCATTCTGACCGACGGCGACATTCAGGTTGCCGCCCTTCATTATGTGGACCCGCTTCGCTTCGGCGACCGGTTCGCCAGCCATACGCTCGGCCCGAACTACAACGCACGCATTGTCGCGCAGAACGTCTCCTATGCGAGGCGCGAGATGGACAGCGGCGCGGCGGTCTTCGCCGAAGACATCATTCCCGTGGCCGAGGAGCAGGAAATCGACGCGATCTTCCATGCCGCCGGCTATTCCACCGCCGATGGCGAACGCATGGCGGATGCCTTCGGAACCCTGCTCAACAGCACCAAGCTTTCCGCCGGCTCCACGTTGCGTGTCGGCATCGAGACCCAAGGTGAAATCAGCCGGATCAAGCGCGCCACGCTGTATGAAGGCCGGCGCCACCGATTGACCATCGCGGTCAACGACCGCGACCAGTTCGTGCGCGGCGAGCAGCCCGAACCCAATCCCGTGGTGCAGGCGGCGCTCGGCGAAAGGCCTCAAGAAACCACGCGCAGCAACCTGCCGACGGTCTATGACGGCATCTATCGCGCGGCGTTCACCTATGGTCTGAACTCGCGCATGACGCGGCAGGTCATTCGCATGCTCGCCGCGGATGTCGACTTCCAGTCGCGGCTCCAGCCCGCCGACCGGCTCGAGGTGCTGTTCTCGCGCCCCGACACCGACAACCGCGCAACGGAAGATTCCGAGCTTCTCTATATAAGCGCCACCTTCAGCGGTACGACGCGCAATTTCTACCGCTTCCAGATGGAAGACGGCACTGTCGACTATTTCGACGACGAGGGACGCAGCGCCAGGCAGTTCCTGCTGCGCAATCCCGTGCCCAATGGGCGCTTTACCTCCGGTTTCGGCATGCGCCGCCATCCGATTCTCGGCTACAGCCGCATGCATACGGGCGTGGACTGGGCGGCTCCTCGCGGCACGCCCATCATTTCCTCGGGCAACGGCGTCGTCCAGAGTGCCGGCTGGTCCGGAGGCTACGGACGCCAGGTCATCATCCGCCACAGCAATGGCTACGAGACGTCATATTCACACCTGAACGCGATTGCCGATGGCGTGAGCCAGGGCGCTCGGGTGCGACAGGGGCAGGTGATCGGTCAGGTCGGCGCAACCGGGCTGGCCACGGGCAATCACCTGCATTACGAACTGCACGTGAACGGCAGCCCGGTCGACCCGATGCGCGTTCGCCTGCCCAACAGCAGGGAACTCGACGGCGAAGAACTGATGGTCTTCCAGAGCGAGCGCGAACGCATCGACGCCCTGCTCGAGGAGGACGGCATGCCCGCATTCACACTGGCCAGCAGCAACTGATCGACGGAGGGCACCGGCCCTCCGCCTTCGGCGGATTCTCAGTTTGAAAATTCAACCGTGACGCCCTGTTTCACCAGGCCGGCAAGTTCGCGCGCGTCCCAGTTGGTCAGGCGGATGCAGCCATTCGAATAGGAACGGCCGATCCGGCTCGGCTCGGGCGTTCCGTGAATGCCGTAGGTCGGCTTGGACAGGCCGATCCACACCGAGCCGACCGGGCCGTTCGGCCCGGGGGGAATGGTGAGGACGCGGTCATTTTCGCCCTGCTGGAAATTGATGCGCGGATTGTAGGTGTATTCGGGGTCGAGCGCGATGCGCTCGACCGTATGGGTGCCGGTCGGCGACGGGGTCGCTTCTGAACCGATGGTCGCCGGATAGGCGACGACAAGGCGACCATCCGCCCCGTAGCCGCGGATCTGCTTGCCGGACTTGTCCGCCACGATTCGTGCGACCGGCTGACGCTCCGGCCTTTTCACGTTGGCGACCACGATTCGCGAGCCGGGCTTGGTGAAATCGATGCCGGGGTTCAGCGACGTCAGGTAACGCTCATCCATGTGAAAACGCTCGGCCAGCTTCTCGACGACCGAGGTGTATCCGAGATGCTCCATACGCGCCTTCTCGCCGAAATCCTCCGGTATGGAGGCAACGAACGGTCCCGCCGCATCGGCAGAAGTGATCTCGTAGGTGGTGAAGGGGTCGCCGCCGGTTTCCGCGAGAAGAGTCTCTATGCTCTCCTTGTCGTAGGTGCGCAGACCCCGGCCCGTCATTTCGCGATAGGTGGCGATCGCCTTGTTGACGTTGTCACCCATCCGCCCGTCGATGACGCCAGGCGACAGGCCCAGCCGGTCGAGAAGAATCTGGACCCGGGCCACGTCCTCCTGGACCAGGCTCACATCCGGCTGCTGCGCGGGATCCGGCAACCCACCCGACCCCGGCTCTGCGTCGATGATGATCTCGTCGATGGTCGAACTGCCCTCGTCCAGTCGCGCCGAATCGCTGCCCCTGCTTTCCGGCAGGGGTTGGCGCTGCACCGGGTCCGGCACGGCGGTGCGGGCCGGCGGCTGTTCGTCGAGCCGCGGGCGTTCCGGCTCGCCCCAGGCGGGACGTGCGGGCTCGTTCCATCTCGGCTCCCGCTCGTAGGTGTAATATGGTTCGTCGTCATAGAAATCGTCGTCATAGACGCCGCGGCCGCGCGGCTGTGGCATGCCGCGACCGAGTTCACGCATGCGACGCTCGCGTCGCTCGAGTGCACGCTGCGATCTGTCATCGCGAAGATACGGATCGCGCTCAGGTTCCCGCCACCCGCGGTCACCGCCGACCGCAGGCCGGTCGAAACCGCGCGGATCGCGAACGCCCACGACGCGGCCTGTCCACGCATCGACCAGGACTTCACGGCCGTATTCGTCGATATAGATGTCGATCTCGCGGGACTGTGCCAGCTGGATCATCGTGCTGTCGGCCACACTCGGCGCGTTGCGCGGATCGGGCCCGCCCTCCGGCCAAGTTGCCGCCGAGGCCGACCCGATCGAAAACAGCCCGGCAATGCCGAGCACGAATGGAAATCTCATCATCCGTCCCATGCCCATCATCCAAATCGCCCCTTTCCGGAAGATGGATCGGGGCATCAGATCATCCACACTGCAATATGAGACATGAACCGGACATGAAAATGGCCGCGCTGAGGCGGCCATTATCATTTCGATGCCCTTTGGCTGTCAGGCAGCCCTGTCGGCCGGCTCTTCCTCAGCCCGCGCGGTGAGATTGAGCCGATCCGAACCAGCCGTCACGGATACCGTCGCTCCGTCCAGGATGACGCCTTGCAGGATCTGCTCGGCCAGCGGGTCCTGAAGGTATTTCTGGATCACCCGCTTCAGCGGGCGCGCGCCATAGGCGGGGTCGTAGCCGCGATTGGCAAGCCACTCGACCGCTTCCGGTTCGAGCGAAAGCGTGATCTTGCGATCCGTCAGCAGCCGCTCGAGACGAGCGAGCTGGATTTCCACGATCTTCCCCATGTCCTCGCGGCGCAACCGGTGGAAGAGCATGATCTCGTCGAGCCGGTTCAGGAACTCGGGCCGGAAGGCCGACCGAACGACACCCATGACCTGGTCACGAACCGAGTCCACGTCTTCGCCATCTCCTAGGCCGACCAGATAGTCGGAACCGAGATTCGAGGTCATGATGATGAGCGTGTTGCGGAAATCGACCGTGCGACCCTGGCCGTCAGTCAGGCGACCGTCATCCAGCACCTGCAGAAGGACGTTGAAGACATCCGGGTGCGCCTTTTCGATCTCGTCGAACAGGATCACCTGGTAGGGCCTGCGGCGGACCGCCTCCGTCAGCGAGCCACCCTCCTCATAGCCGACATAGCCGGGAGGCGCGCCGATAAGGCGGGCGACCGCGTGTTTTTCCATGAACTCCGACATGTCGATGCGCACCATGGCGCTCTCGTCATCGAACAGAAACGCCGCCAACGCCTTGGTAAGCTCTGTCTTACCGACACCCGTAGGGCCGAGAAACATGAAGGAGCCCATTGGCCGGTTGGGGTCCTGCAGGCCGGCACGCGCGCGGCGCACCGCCTTGGAGACGGCCTGCACCGCCTCGCCCTGCCCGACGACGCGCCTGCCGATCTCGTCTTCCATGCGCAGGAGCTTGTCGCGCTCGCCTTCCAGCATCTTGTCGACCGGAATGCCGGTCCAGCGCGAGACGATCTGCGCGACTTCATCGGCAGTCACCTCCTCGCCGCCGGACGCGAGTTCGGCTTCCTGAGACTCGGCTTCGGCCAGACGCTTCTCGAGTTCCGGGATGCGCCCATAGGCCAGTTCGCCGGCCTTGGAGAATTCGCCCCGCCGCTGCGCGATCGCCAGCTCGTTGCGCGCCTCGTCGATCTGCCTTTTCAGTTCGGCGGCCTGGCCACGGGCCTGCTTGTCGGCCTGCCAGGTGGCGGTCAGCGCGGCTGATTCTTCCTCGAGACCCGCAAGCTGGGACTCGATGCGCGCCAGCCGATCCTTCGACGCGGCGTCGCTTTCCTTCTTCAGCGCCTCGCGCTCGATCTTCAACTGCATGATCCGGCGATCCACCTCGTCCAGCGCCTCCGGCTTGGAATCGGCCTGCATGCGCACGCGCGAAGACGCCTCGTCAATGAGGTCGATGGCCTTGTCGGGCATGAAGCGATCGCTGATGTAGCGATCGGACAGCACCGCCGCCGCGACCAGCGCGGCATCGGCAATGCGCACCTCATGGTGCTGCTCGTATTTCTCCTTCAGCCCCCGCAGGATGGAGATCGTGTCCTCGACCGACGGCTCCTTGACGAAGACCGGCTGGAAGCGGCGGGCAAGGGCTGCGTCCTTCTCGACATGTTTGCGATACTCGTCGAGCGTGGTGGCACCGACGCAGTGCAGTTCGCCGCGAGCCAGCGCCGGCTTCAGGAGGTTGGAGGCATCCATCGCGCCGTCGGCCTTGCCGGCACCGACCAGCGTGTGCATCTCGTCGATGAACAGGATGATGCCGCCTTCAGCGGCAGTGACTTCCGACAGCACCGCCTTCAGCCGCTCCTCGAACTCGCCGCGATATTTCGCGCCGGCGATCAGCGAACCCATGTCGAGCGCCATCAGATCCTTGTCCTTGAGCGATTCGGGAACGTCGCCATTCACGATACGCAGCGCCAGACCCTCGGCGATGGCCGTCTTGCCGACGCCGGGCTCGCCGATGAGCACGGGATTGTTCTTGGTACGCCGCGAGAGAACCTGGATCGTACGGCGAATCTCCTCGTCGCGGCCGATCACCGGATCGAGTCGACCGGCACGTGCGTCGTCCGTCAGGTCACGGGCATATTTCTTCAGCGCATCGTAGCCTTGCTCGGCGCTCGCGGAATCGGCGGTGCGCCCCTTGCGCATGTCCTCGATCACCCGGTTCAGCCCTTGCGGCGTCACACCGGCCTTGGAAAGGATCTCGCTGGATTTCGCCGACTTCTCGATGGCCAGCGCCGTCAGCAGCCGCTCGACGGTAACGAAGGAATCGCCCGCCTTCTTGGCCAGATCCTCGGCGGTGGCGAAAACCTTCGCCAGTGGCGCTGCCAGATAGAGCTGGCCATTTCCGCCCTCCACCTTGGGCAAGGCTTCCAGGGCGGCATCGACTGCGAGGCGGACATCCTTGGAGCGGCCGCCGGCGCGATCGATCAGTGAGCCGGCGAGGCCCTCCTCGTCATCGACCAGGACCTTGAGGATATGCTCGGGTGTGAATTGCTGATGGCTGCGCGACAGCGCCATCGTTTGCGCCGACTGGATGAAGCCCCGGACGCGCTCGGAGTATTTCTCGATATTCATGAACCTGTCTCCTGCTCTTCGCCGGCCCGCTTCGCGGCGCCGGGTCAGTCTTCAGTGACGGACCCCCATGAAACCATGACCGGGATCAATTCGGCCAGAGTCTCTCGCGGCAGGTCCAGTTGAACAGGATATGGGTACGGCGCATGGACCGCTCAAGACTGACCCTTACGCCAACAAAAAAGAGCGGCGGACAGACGTCCGCCGCTCTTCAAGCTTTCTTGCGAGATCAGCTGTTGGCGGCTTCCGCCAGCTCGCTGTCCGACGCATTGCCTTCGCCTTCGCCCTCGCCTGCCTTGGCGCGGGGACGGCGCGGACGACGCGCACGGCGCGGCGCGGCATCACCCTCTCCACCTTCGGTCGTCTCGACTGGCTTCTGTTCGGCTTCCGTAGATCCGTTGGTCTTGGCTTCCGGGGAATTGCGAGCGCGACGCGGCTTGGGAGGTGCCACCTCGCCCTGCTCCAGAGCCACTTCCGCCGGCGTGCCGTCGATTACCGGCTGCGGGCCGGAACCTCTGCCATTGTCGGACCGCTCGTGGCGATCGCCACGCTCATTGCGGGGCTGCTCATTGCGGGTCTGATCGCCACGAGGCTGATCGTCGCGCGAACCCTGGTTGTCGTCCTGGTCGTCGCGATCCTCATCATCATCGTCGCGCGAGCGTGGCTGCTGCTGATTCTGGTTCTGGAGAAGCATCGCCGCCGCAATCAACCGGTTGTAATGCTCGGCGTGCTGGAGATAATTCTCGGCCATCACGCGGTCACCGCTGGACTGGGCGTCGCGCGCCAGCGTCGTGTATTTTTCGGCAACCTGTTGGGCGGTACCCCGAATCTTGACGTCCGGACCGTTACTCTCATAGCTGCGGGTAAGCGGATTTGGGCTTTTGCGATTGTTGTTATTGGTATTGTTACTGCCGCCGCGTCCGCGCATGCGCCTGTTCTGCTGTGGCCTCATCGACTTCTCTTCTGTTGAAAATATCGGATGCTCACCGGCTCCTCTTGGAACACGGCAAATCTGCATCTGGGGATTGGCGCATCATCGCGCGTTCGCGCTACCGCCAAGTCGAATCCTGTCTCATCTCATGTCACTTGCCGGATGACCCCCGTACGAAGCTTGGAGATCTATCAAGACAGAAGGCAGCTTGTTCCCAGAGAACCGAATCGATAACGGCACTGCCTGCTTCGTCGCATCCGGTGACGGGAAACTAGCGGCAATCAATTCTATTGCCAAGCCTTTTTTGCTGCGGTGCGCCCAAGTGCTCCGGCAGGAACATCAGCGCCCTGTCGCGGCCGGCAAGATCGCTCGCCTGTCCTGCCGATGAAAAACCGCGCCCGTGGAAAAGTGCAGTGACCGCTTCGCGCTGATCGTGCCCTATTTCGATTGCTACGACGCCGTTGGGCGTCAGAAAGGCTGCCGCTTCGTCTGCGATCGCGCGATAGGCATCAAGCCCGTCTTTGCCGCCATCCAGTGCCTGAAGCGGGTCGTGCTCACGCACTTCTCGCGACAGCGTCTCGATCTCCTTGCTCGCAATATAGGGCGGATTTGAGACAATCGCATGAAAGCGACCATCGACCGCTTCAAACCAGTTCGAGATCTTCGCGTCGAACCGGTCGCCCACCCCATTGAGATCGGCATTCGCCATGGCCGTTTCAAGGGCGCCGGGCTGGATATCGGTGCCGAGCGCGGTGGCGAAGGGCAATTCCTTGAGCAGGGCCAGCGCGATCGCACCGCTGCCGGTCCCCAGATCGAGAATGCGGCAAGACCCGTTTTCGGCAAATCTGCTCAGCGCAGGCAGCACCAGATCGACCAGCGCCTCGGTATCCGGTCGGGGATCAAGCGTTTCCGGCGACAGGCGGAGCGTCACGCCGTGGAAATCGCGCTGGCCGATAATCCGGTGGACCGGCACGCCGGATGTCCGCTCTTCCAGAGCCCCGGCCACGGCGTGGACCTGTTCTTCGGCGACGACGCGATCCGGCGCCGAAAGCGCGGTTGTCCGGTCGGTCTGGGTGAAGTGCTCCACCAGCAGCCGTGCCTCGAGTACGGCCTCCTCGATACCAGCCTGTTTCAACGATTGCCGGGCATGGGCCAGAAGACCTGCCAGCGTGATGGAGCGGGAGGCCTCACCCATCGCCGTCCATGGCCGCGATCAGCCGCGAATGGTGATCGGAGATCAGCGCGTCGACGATCTCGTCGAGGTCACCCTCGATCACCCGATCGAGCTTGTAGAGCGTCAGGTTGATGCGGTGGTCCGTGACGCGGCCCTGCGGGAAATTGTAGGTGCGGATGCGCTCGGAGCGATCGCCGGACCCGACCTGCAGCCTGCGCGCTTCCGACCGCTCGTCGGCCGCCTTGTTGCGCTCCATGTCGTAAAGCCGGGCGCGCAGGATCTGCATGCCGCGGGCGCGGTTCTGGTGCTGCGACTTCTCCGCCTGCATGACGACGATGCCGGTCGGAATGTGGGTGATACGCACAGCCGAATCGGTGGTGTTGACGTGCTGGCCGCCGGCCCCGGACGCCCGCATCGTGTCGATGCGGATGTCCTCGTTGCGGATCTCGATGTCGACCTCCTCGGCCTCCGGCAGCACCGCGACCGTGGCGGCCGACGTGTGAATTCGGCCGCCTGCCTCGGTCTCGGGCACGCGCTGCACCCGGTGCACGCCCGATTCGAATTTGAGATGAGCGAAGGCGCCCCGGCCGGACACGGTGGCGATGATTTCCTTGTAGCCGCCCGCCTCGCCCTCCGAGGCGGAGACGGCCTCCACCTTCCACCCATGCTTGGCGCAATAGCGCTCATACATGCGGAAGAGGTCGCCGGCGAAAAGCGCCGCCTCGTCGCCACCGGTCCCGGCGCGAATTTCGAGGATCGCGCTCTTGTCGTCGGCCTCATCCTTGGGCAGCAGCATTATCTGCATGGAAGCGCGCAGGCTTTCGATACGCTCTTCCACTTCCGGGACCTCCGCCGCGGCCAGTTCGCGCATCTCCGCATCCGTCGCGCGATCCGCGAGCAATGCCTTCAGATCCGCAAGCTCCGCTTCGGCAGTTCGCAGGTCGCGGATGCCGGCGACGATCTCCTGCAGCTCGGAATATTCCGATGCGAGCTTGACGTATTTGTCCGGCTCCGGCCCGGCCGCCATCTGCGCTTCGAGCATCTCGAAGCGCTTGAGAACCTGATCCATGCGATCGCGGGGAAGTTCGATGGTCATGCGGGTCTTTTCACAGCGGAATTTGGTTGTCTGCGGCGAATTTCTGAAGTTCGGCACGCAATTCGCAGTCGGTCGCGCGACCGTCCAGCAACTGGCCCACCCTTTCGGTGACCTGCCCCCAGTGCAACTCGCGCAGCATGGCCTTGACCGGGCCGATCGAGGCCGGCGACATGGAGATCGCGCGGTATCCCGCCCCGAACAGCGCCAAGGCCGAAAGGGGTCGGCCGGCAAGCTCGCCGCACAAGGTGACAGGCGTGCCCGCGGCGTCTCCGGCCCGCGCGATCTGGCGCAGAAGCCGCATGAACGGCACGGAGATCGGGTCGAACCTGTCGGCAAGCCGCGTGTTGCCGCGATCGGTGGCCGCCACGAACTGGAACAGGTCGTTGGAACCGACGGAGACGAAATCCACCGCCTCCATCAACTCGTCGAGCTGCCAGAGCAGATTAGGCACCTCGATCATGGCACCGAGCTTCACCCGGGTCGGCAAGTGAGCGGCGAAGCGCGAGAGATGCCGCACTTCGCGCTCAAGCAGATCGCGCGCCTCGCTGATCTCGGAAATCTCGGTGACCATGGGCAGCATCAGCTTCAGCTCGCGTCCTCCGCTCGCCTTCAGCAGCGCCCGGAACTGGGTGCGCAGCAGCGCCGGCCGGTCGAGCGCCAGCCGGATCGCCCGCCAGCCGAGCGCCGGATTCTCCTCCGGCCCGGTGCCCTTGAAGTAGGGAAGGACCTTGTCCCCGCCGATATCGATGGTGCGGAAGGTGACGGGCCGGTCGCCGGCTGCTCTGATCACCTCGCGGTAAAGCTTCTCCTGCGCCTCCGCGCGCGGGAAGGTGGCCGCAACCATGAACTGGAGTTCCGTGCGGAAGAGACCGATGCCGACCGCGCCCGATTCGTCGAGCTGCGGCAGGTCGACGGCCAGCCCCGCATTCATCATCAGGTCGATCGTGACGCCGTCCAGCGTCTCGGCAGGCTTGTCGCGCAATTCGCGGTAGAGTTCCTGGCGCCGCGCCCGGAACTTCACCTTCTCGGCATAGGCAGCCTCCACATCGGGCTGCGGGCGCAGATGCACCACGCCCTCGTCGCCATCGATGATGATGGGGTCGCCATTCTCCGACATCGACACCGCACCGATCATCTGGCCGGTCACCGGAATGCCGATGGCGCGGGCGACGATCACGACATGGCTCGTCAATGCGCCTTCTTCGAGCACCAGCCCGCGCAGCCGCTCGCGTGGATAGTCGAGCAGTTCCGCCGCCCCCATCGAGCGTGCCACGACCACGGCATCGCGCGGCAGCGTATCGGCGAGTCCATCGGGACCCTGGCCGACCAGCAAGCGAAGCAGCCGATTGGCAAGATCGTCGAAATCGCTCATCCGCTCGCGCAGATAGGGGTCGGTCATGTGGAGCATGCGCGCGCGCATGTCGCTCTGCACCTTCTCGACGGCGGCTTCCGCCGTTAGCCCGTTGCGCACCGCCTCTTCCAACCGTCGCCCCCAGCCGCGGTCATTGGCGAACATGCGATAGGCTTCCAGCACCTCTCGATGTTCGCCGTCGAACGCGATCTCGCGGCGTGACAGCATGTCGTCGATCGAAAGCCGCAATGACCCGAGCGCGTCTTCCAGGCGCTCCAGTTCGGCGTCGCTGTCCTCGTTGAAGAGGTTCGTGACCACCACGCGCGGCTCGTGCAATACCACGTGGCCGAGCCCGATGCCGTCGTTGAAGGCCATGCCCTCGAAGGTGACGGGGCGGCTCAGGTCGAGTTCCAGCCCTGGTCGGGTCAAGCGCGAAAGCTCGCCCGACGCCACCATCTCGGCAATCACCATAGCGATCGTTTCGAGGGCTTCGATCTCCTCCTCGCGATATTGGCGCATGGTGCGATTCTGGACGACGAGGACCCCGAGGGTTCGTCCGGCCCTGAGCACCGGCACCCCGAGGAAGGAGTGATAGATCTCCTCGCCCGTTTCCGGCAGATAGGCGAAGGCGGGGTGATTCTGCGCATCGGACAGATTCAGCGCCCGCGCGCTCGCCGCGATGGTACCGACCAGACCTTCACCCAGGCGCAGTTGCGCCAGGTGGACCGAACCGGGGTTGAGACCCTCGGTGGCGTAGAGCTCCAGCACCGAATCGGCCCGCAAAACGTAGAGCGAGCAGACTTCCGCGACCATGTTCTGCGCGATTTCGCGCACGATCCGGTCCAGCCGATCCTGGGGCTCCAGAGCTTCGGCCATAAGTTCGCGCAGCCGCTTCAAGAGGACGCGCGGGCCCTGAATGGCCGCCTTGCCGGTCGCGGGGCTCATAGGCCTCTCCCCGCCTTTGGCCGGCGGGCGCAGGTCGGCGCGCCGGGTCGCGTCCGTACCCGGACACGCAACCTTCCCGCCATACCGTTTGCCGGCAACTGCCTCATGCGCCCACTCTCCAAAGGCTTCCGGCGGCCGGCCCCACATCGGAGACCACCGCCCGGTTGAAGGCAAAACACCCTGTCTATTGCTTATCCAGACCGTAGACGGAATGCAAAGTCCGCACCGCCAATTCGGTGTAGGGATCGTCGATCAGAATGGAAATCTTGATCTCGGACGTGGTGATGGCGCGGATGTTGATCCCGCGCTCGGCCAGCGCCTTGAAGGCCGTCGCGGCCACACCGGCATGGCTGCGCATGCCGATTCCGATGACCGACACCTTCGCCAATCCCTGGTCGTGCTGGATCGCGTCGAAACCGATCGAGTCGCGGGTCTGGCCGAGAACGGCGAGAGCCTTGTCGAGATCGCCTGAGGGCACGGTGAAGGTCATGTCGGTGCGGGCGCCGTCCTCCGACATGTTCTGGACGATCATGTCCACATTGATGCCGGCTTCGGCAAGCGGCCCGAAAATGCCGCCCGCAACCCCCGGCCGGTCCGCCACCCGCCGCAGTGTGATCTGCGCTTCATCCTTGGCATAGGCTATGCCGGTCACGACCTGCTGTTCCACGATCTCATCCTCGTCGCAAATGAGCGTCCCGGGCGGGTTGTCGAAATCCCCCATGCCGGGCGCGTCGGGGGCCTCGAAGGAGGAGCGCACGAAGGTGCGCACCCCGTGCACCATGGCAAGCTCGACCGAGCGTACCTGCAGAACTTTGGCGCCCAGCGACGCCATCTCCAGCATCTCCTCGAAGGAAATCTTGGCCAGGCGGCGCGCCCTGGGTTCGATGCGCGGATCGGTGGTGTAGACGCCGTCGACATCGGTGTAGATGTCGCAGCGATCCGCACCGATTGCCGCCGCGACGGCGACCGCGCTGGTGTCGGATCCGCCTCGGCCCAGCGTGGCGATGCGATTGTCGGGACCGATGCCCTGGAAGCCGGCAATGACGGCGACCTGGCCCTGTCCGAAACGCTCGATCATCAGCGCGGCGTCGATCGCGGCAATGCGGGCCGCGCCATGCGCACCGTCGGTACGGATGGGTATCTGCCAGCCCTGCCAGGAGCGCGCGTGCACGCCCATGGCCTGCAGGACCAGAGCCAGGAGCCCGGACGTCACCTGCTCGCCGGAGGCGACAACCGTGTCGTATTCGCGTGCGTCGTAAATGTTGAAATTGGCGCCCTCGGCCTTCGACGCCTCGCGCACCCAGCCCACCAGCTCGTTGGTCTTGCCGGACATGGCGGAAACGACGACGGCCACCTCATGGCCGGCAAGGACCTCGCGCTTGATATGCCGCGCCACGTTGCGAATGCGGTCGATATCGGCGACGGACGTACCGCCGAATTTCATCACGATGCGCGCCATCTGCGGGGAAGGCCCTTCAATCTAAGGCCGGTGCGGCTGGCGCCCTGCCTCCAAACGAACGCGCCCTGGCGGGCCAGGGCGAAATGCAGCGCTTCCATATCCAAATCGCGGCGCTTCCGCAAGCAAGCCGCCTTTGCGGAAGGTCTCAGATGCGCTCGCCACCCGGCAGCCGCATGAAGCGGACGGGCATGATCGTTCGCCGGGAGATGTCGCCCTGCGCGCTCTTGGTGAAGAGCGTCAGTTCCTGCCCTTCCTCCCCGCGCCCGACGGGGGCCACGAGCCGGCCACCCGGCTTGAGCTGGCGCAGCAAGATGGATGGCACCTGGTCCACCGCCAGTCGGATGATGATGGAATCGAACTGCCGCGAGGTGTCGGGCCAGCCATAATAGGGATCGGCCACGCGTGCCTCGACATTGTCGAAGCCGAGCCGGTCCAGCCGGTCCATGCCCGAGGCGGTGGCTGTCGCATCGAGATCGAGCAGGAACACGCTGCTCACGAGACCGCTGGCGACGGCGGCATGGTAGCCGCCGCCGATGCCGAGGATGAGAAGATCGCCTTCGCTCGAGGGCGTGACCAGATCGGTCATCATGGCGACGATGAAGGGCTGGGATTCCCTCAGATCGTGCTCGGCTGGAAGGGGCAGGTCGAAATAGGCCAGAGGCGCCGCTTCCGGCGCGACGAATTCGTGGCGCGCGATCGAGCCGATGGCCGCGAGGACCGCGGGGTCGATGGCCTCCTGCCCCGTGATCGGCGCGGTGGCTCTCGTATGGGCGACGACCTGCTCCACGAGGAAGGCACGGGCTGCATCGACGTCTTCGACCGCTTCCAGCTCTTGCGCGGCGGCAGCGCAACTAATGGTCAGCCCTGCCACGACCGCCATAAGCATGTGTCGAAACGCCAACATCGGATGCCCTTTCCTCTTTCGTCAGCCAACAAAGAGGAGCCTAGCAGAGGACGACGACTTGGAAAGCCAGCCTCATCCAATCGTGATGAGAATCCGCAGCGATCAGGCGGGGCCACGTCGCAGGGCCAGGGCCAGAATCCCCGCGCCAATCATCAGCGAGCCGCCGATCCTGTTGACGGCGCGGCGCACCGAGGGCTGACGCACCCTTCCCCGCGCGAGGCCGGCAAGCCAGGCATAGGCTGCCGCATTGGTGACGGCCAGCACCAGGAAGGTGGCCTCCATCACCACCAGTTGCGGGATGAGCGGGCCCGCGGGGTCGATAAAGAGCGGCAGGAACGCGACGAAAAAGACGATACTCTTGGGGTTCAGCGCTGTTACCAGCCAGGCGTGGGCGAACACGCTCAACGAACGCGGTGCCGTTGCCAGCTCGGGTGTTGTGTCGTCGGCGGCGGCGACCGGCGCCCGCCACATCTTGATCCCGAGATAGAGCAGATAGGCCGCTCCCGCCCATTTGACCGCCGTGAAGGCCGTGGCCGAGGCGGCCAGGATCGCCCCCAGCCCAAGCAGCGAGGCGGTCATCGCAGTGAAGTCGCCGAGCCCCACGCCAGCCACGGCGGCACGCGCGGAATCGCGACCGTGACCGAGCGCATAGGCAACCACGAGCAGCACGGTCGGGCCGGGAAGCGCGACGACGGCGGCGCTGGTAAGCGCGAAAGCCAACCACATTTCAAACGTCATGGCGGGAATCCTCAGTTGATTGAAGCAGCAATCCACGCCACCGGCGCGCCGTCAAGTTGGACAATGCACCTTGACATCGTGCGTTCGGCGAACGACTTCATTCGCGTCTGACGAGGAGAGTACCGGCATGGCCGAAGCCCAACGCACCACCATCGACCCGGACGAGGTGGAACGCTTTTCAGCGCTGGCCGCCGAATGGTGGAACCCCAACGGCAAATTCCGGCCGTTGCATAAATTCAACCCGGTCAGGCTCGCCTATATCCGTGACCAGGTGGCCGCGCATTTCGGACGCGATCCGCATGCTGCCCAGCCCTTTGACGGCCTGCGCATACTCGACATCGGTTGCGGCGGCGGGCTCTTGTGCGAACCGATGGCGCGGCTGGGCGCCCAGGTCGTCGGCGTCGACGCGTCCGAGACGAACATCGAGGTCGCGCGCCTGCATGCCGCCCAGAGCCGCGTCAAGATCGACTATCGCGCGGGCACGGCCGAGGCGCTGGCCGACGCTGGCGAGACCTTCGACGTGATTCTCAACATGGAAGTCGTCGAGCACGTCGCGGATGTCGACTTCTTCGTTTCCAAATGCGCAGAGATGGTGAAGCCCGGCGGCCTCATGTTCGTGGCCACAATCAACCGCACGCTCAAGGCGCTCGGCCTGGCGATCATCGGCGCCGAATATATCCTGCGCTGGCTGCCGCGCGGCACCCACGAATATTCCAGGCTGGTCCGGCCCGACGAGCTCGAAAAGGCGCTGAGCGCAGCCGACATGAGCGTGATCGACCGCACCGGCGTGACCTACAATCCGCTTTCGGACAAATGGGGCCGCTCGCGCGACATGGACGTCAACTACATGCTGCTCGCCCGAAAGGCCGAGGAAACACCGGTCCTGGCGCCTGAGGGCTGACTTTCAGCCTCAGTTCCGGTCGTCCGGCAGCACCGGCAGGGGCATGAATTCCACCCCATCCTCGGCCAGTTCCCGGGCTTCTTCCATCGTCGCCTCGCCATAGATGCCACGGGTCTCGGCCTCGCCGAAATGGATCCTGCGCGCCTCCTCGGCAAATTTGTCGCCGACATAATCGGCGTTCTTGCGCACCTTCTCGGCGACGTCCTTCATCATGGCCATCATCTGGCGCTGGGCCTCGTTGGCGACCAGCGCCACCTTCTCCGATTTCCGCGCCGTCGAGACGGCAGGTGCCATCAGCGCCTTTTCGACCGCGCTCGAATGGCAGGTCGGACAGGCAACCAGCCCGCGCTTCTTCTGCGTATCGAAATCCTCGCCGCTCCTGAACCAGCCATCGAAATCGTGGTCGTTCTCGCAATGAAGAGAAAAACGGATCATGCGGCGGCTCCCGAAGCGGGGGCCGGTCCATCGATATCGAAATCGCGTGCGTTGCGGAGGTTCGGCACCTTGCGCCGCGCGTCGCCCACTTTCGCCAGATCGAGTTCGGCCATCACCACGCAGGGCTCGTCATGGTCTGCCTCGGCCAGGATCCGCCCCCAGGGATCGACGATCATCGAATGGCCGAAGGTCTCGCGTCCGTCCTCGTGCTTGCCGCCCTGGGCGGCCGCGATGACGAAGGCGCCATTTTCGATCGCGCGCGCGCGCAGGAGAACGTGCCAGTGCGCCTCGCCGGTCTGGCGGGTAAACGCCGCCGGCACCGTCAGCACATCTGCACCGGAAAGCGCCTGGGCACGGAACAATTGCGGGAAACGCAGATCGTAACAGACCGCCATGCCGAGATTGCCGAATGGCAGTTGTGCGACCCGTGTTGCCGCGCCCGGCTCGTAGGTTGCCGATTCACGCCAGCTTTCGCCATTGTCGAGGTCGACGTCGAACATGTGGATCTTGTCGTATGTCGCGATCCGCACGCCTTCAGGCGAAAACAGGAAGCCGCGATTGGCGACCTTGCCGTCGGGCCGCGCGATGGCCGTCGAGCCCACATGGACGTGGATGGCGAGTTCGCGGGCGAGTTCCGCGGCCCGACTGACGAGCGCATCCTCGTTCTCCGGCGCGATATGGGCCATCAGCCGGGCCTTGTCGCGGACAAGCAGCCCCGTCATCTCCGGCGATTGAACATAGGCCGCGCCAGCCGCCGCCGCCTCACGCACCAGGGCCTCGAACGCCTCGACATTGGCCCCCGGCTCCATGCCGGTGCGCATCTGCAGGGCGGCAACCGTGACCGTGGTCATTTCGTGGCTATCCCTTCGCGTTCCAGGAGCGTGTCGAGTTCGCCCCGCGCCTCCAACGCATGCAACTCGTCCGATCCGCCGACATGCGTTTCTCCCACGAAAACCTGCGGAAATGTCGCCCGCCCGCCGGCCTTCTGGATCATCTCCTGGCGAAGTTCGGGCGAGAAACTCGCATCATGCTCGACAAAATCGATGCCCTTCCTCTCGAGAAGCCGCTTCGCTCTGGTGCTGTAGCCGCACATCATGCGCGTATAGATCGTGACCTGGCTCATGTGACCTGTCCGCAAACCCTTGTTTCGCCGTCTATATAGAGCCCCACCCCGCATCGCGGAAGTCCCCCGGCAGAACACGCGCGAAGGCGAGTACATCCACGCCTGTCGCTCCTGCCCTCTTCAGAGTGCGTGCGCAGGCCGAAACCGTCGCCCCCGTGGTCAGCACGTCATCGACCAGCAACACGCGCCGGTCCTTGATGGCGATCGCAGCCTCAGCGCTTGCCTCGAACGCACCGCGCACGTTCAGCTCGCGTTGCGCCAAGGCGAGACCCACCTGCTGGCGCGTCGGCTTGCGCCGCCTGAGCACCTGCGGCGCGAAATCGAGCCCGCCCTGGGCGGCAAGAGGCCGGGCGAGTTCGGCCGCCTGATTGAAGCCGCGCATCAGGAAGCGCCGCCGATGCAGCGGCACCGGTACGACGACCTGGCAATCGGCCATGAGTTCCCGGCCGACCCGCATCATCCACCCAGCCATCCAGGGTGCCAGCTCCGTCCGATCGCGGAACTTCAGGTTCTGGACCATCCGTCGGGCAACATCCGTATAGGCGACGGCGGCCCTGGCACGATCGAAGACGGGAGGATTGGCGATGGCGTCGGCCGAGACGATGCCGTCGCCCAGATCGTGTGAAAACGGCACGCCCGTGATTTCGCACCAGGGACGTTCCAGGAGCCGCAGAGCTGGCCAGCAATGCGCGCACAAGGTCCCGGGCTGTGAAACGTGCCGCCGGCAGCCCGGGCAGGTCGGCGGAAACAGCAGCGTGGCCGGCAAACGCATCGCTTCCCGCCACAGCAACTTGATCTGGCCTGCCGGATCGTTCACGAGACAACCCACCCCGCAAGCACCATATCAGATGGCCGCGGACAGGCCAACGGACGCCGTCCGCCACAGCGAGAACGACATGGAACCGCTCATCGACCGACCCACCTCCGTCTGGCGCAAGAAACGCGCGGTCGCAGCCCGAGATCCGGGCGCCGGCTTTTTGATGGCCCGCGCGGTCGAGGAACTCGACGACCGCCTGGGCGCGGTCCAGCGGTCCTTCGCCGACGGCGCGGCACTCTATTGCGGGTTGGGAGACGCTGCCGACATGCTGGGACACTCGGACAAGGTCGACAAGGTGCTGCGCGTCGAGGAGGGCGCATTGGCCGCGAGCATGGCGGGCGATGTCATACCGGCCGAGGGCGAGACCCTGCCGCTTGGTGCTGCCAGCCTCGATCTGGCCGTCTCGCTTTATGCGCTTCACGAGATCAACGACGTTCCCGGGCTGCTTGTGCAGATCAGGCGTGCGTTGCGGCCCGACGGCCTGTTTCTCGGCTGCATGGCGGGTGCCGGCACGCTGGCGGAACTTCGCGAGAGCCTGCTTGCGGCCGAGACCGGCCTGAGCGGCGGTGCAAGCCCCCGCGTCCTGCCTTTCGCCGACGTGCGCGAAATCGGCGGGCTGCTGCAGCGAGCCGGCTTTGCGCTCCCGGTTGTCGATGTCGACGAGGTGACGGTCCGCTACGACACCATGTTCGATCTCATGCGCGACCTGCGCGCCATGGGCGCGACCAACAGCCTCGTCCAGCGCACGCGGATACCGGCAAGCCGCGCGCTCTTTGTCGAGGCAGCGCGCGTCTACGCCGAACGCTTTTCCGATGCGGATGGCCGCATCCGCGCAACTTTCAACACGATCTGGCTGTCGGGCTGGGCGCCCGCGCCCACGCAACAGAAACCCTTGAAACCCGGCAGCGGCCAGGTCTCCCTGGCGACCGCACTGGCGGCCGGGAACCGTGATCCAGAAGACGGGAAGGGTTGATTACTGGTGGCGCTGCAGCGATTGCTGCAATTCGCCTTCGGGGTGGGTAAGCATGCTCTCGAGCGCGTTGCCGAACTGGGTGAAACCCGCGATCATGGCGAGCGACAGGACAGCCACGATCAGTCCGTATTCGATCGCGGTCGCGCCCGTTTCGTCGGCAAGAAATCTGCCCGCCAGCTTCAGCATACGTCGGTCTCCAACTTCACCCGGAAGATAGAGGCTGGACCTTAAGAAAGCTTGAGCCGTCAGGCTTGCTCAACGGTTAATGGGGGTGGCTTGTCAGCAATCGCCGCTGCGCATGCCATTGTCGCGGATGATGCAGACGGAATTCGGAGAAGCCTGCAGCACGCTGCGGCGCTCCGTATAGGTCCCGCCCTGCCGCGTCGCGCCCGTCGTCATGAAGTCTATGCCGGGATTCATGGCCGATTGTGTCGATGGCCCCGAAGTGACGTGGCGATCCGCGATCGGCGCGAGGATCAACGCCATGGCAACGGCGGCCGATCCGAACAGCAAGGTCACGCGAAGAGCGCTCATCCCCGCCGTGGCGAAGTTCCAATGCCTACCGGACTGGTATCCACTCCACCCACCACGCATCGACATTCTGACACCCTGCATCTTAACGGACAGCCGACGCCATCTCGCCGGTCTGCGACCGCTTAAGAATTTCATGTCGCCCTAAAGGATTGATTAACGCTCTCGCCGGATCAGACGAGATCGATCAGGAACGCGATCAGCGGTTCGTCGGCCGGTGGCATTGGCAGTTCGCGCAGCTTGGCGGGTCGCATCCACCTGATCCGCTGGCCTTCGCGGGGGGTCGGAATACCCCAGAAGCGTCGGCACACGTAAAGCGGCATCAACAGATGGAAGTCCTCATAGGCATGGCTGGCGAAACTGAGCGGAGCCAGGCACGCGGCCTTCGTCTCGACGCCGAGTTCCTCTTCAAGCTCGCGAATGAGCGTCTGTTCCGGCGTCTCGCCGGGTTCGACCTTTCCGCCCGGAAACTCCCACAGGCCCGCCATCGATTTTCCGGCTGGCCGCTCGGCGACCAGGACCCGCCCGTCGGCATCGAGCAGAGCGCAGGCAGCTACCAGCACGATCGGTTTGGTCGCAGCGCTCAAGCTCCGCCTCCCGAAGGCTGGCGGTAGTGGTAGCGGTAGAGTTCCTTGAAGCCGAGCGCGCGGTAGAGCCCGATCGCGGGTTCGTTGTCGGCCTCGACCTGCAGCCAACCCTGGCGGGCGCCACGCGAATGCGCCCACTTCAGAGCCGACAGGATCGCCCGTCGGCCGAAGCCTTGCCCGCGCATCGTGCCGGCGGTCGCGATTTCGAACAGTCCGGCCAGCGAACCGTCATGGACGCAGACGGCGGTCGAAACCGGCTGCCCACGGTGTTCGACGACGAACAGCCCCGCTTCCGGCTGTATGGAACTGATGAGTTCCGAGAGCCCCGGCCTGGAAGCGGGAGCGAGGCTGCCGATGCCGATGGCTGCGGTGATGAACCGGCCCATGTCCTTCAACGGTATCTGCGGCAAGGCTTCGGCAAGCGCGTCTTCGCCCAGATCGAGCCGCATGACGAGCGATTCCGACAGCCGGCTCCAGCCTGCCTCGTCGAGCAGGGATTGCAGCATCGGGCCCGCCAGCGGCGAGAGCCGGAAGGTCTGTGGGCGGCCATAGGCCTCGAACCGGCGCTTGGCCCGAGCCATGCGCTCCATGAGATTTCCATCGTCACCGGGGTCGAGCGGATTGATCGAGTTGAGCCGGCGAGAGGCGAGGCCGGCCGTCAAGCGGATCGCCCACGTGCCGTCGTAATGGGTGGAAGCCGCCGGCCAGGCCCTGAAGCCCGCCGCCTCGAAGCGCCGCACGACGGGAAGTTCGGACGCTGCGCCCGGGCCGGCCTCCAACGACATGTCAGCTCCGATAGTCGCCATTAATCGCGACATATTCTTTGGTCAGGTCGCACGTCCACACCGTCGCGCCCCCGTTTCCAAGGCCGATATCGACCCGGATGACGACTTCCTCGCGTGTCATGTAGTCGGATGCCGCCGCTTCCGAGTAGGAGGCGTCGCGCTCGCCGCCATGCGCCACGCGCAGATCGCCGAACCAGATCGACAGGAGGTCGCGATCAGCCGGTTCGCCGGCCTTGCCGACGGCCATGACAACGCGGCCCCAATTCGCGTCTTCGCCGGCGATGGCCGTCTTCACCAGGGGCGAATTGGCGATCGAAAGCGCAATGCGCTTGGCAGACTGATCGGAGGTGGCACCCGTAACCCTGATTTCGACCTGCTTGCGCGCACCTTCCCCATCCCGGACCACCTGCAACGCCAGCGACTTCAGCACCCGGCCGAGTGCGGCCTTGAAGGTCTCGAGCCGGGGATCTGCCGGGTCGTCGATGCGGGGCGCGCCATGCCGGGCGGCCGCGCCCGTGGCAAACAGCATCAGCGTGTCGCTCGTGGAGGTGTCGCTGTCCACCGTGATCGCGTTGAAGGTCGGGCCGACGGCTTCCGAGAGCAGCGCCTGCAGCGCGGCCGGTCCGATCGGGGCGTCCGTTGCGAGGAAGGAGAGCATGGTCGCCATGTCGGGCGCGATCATTCCCGCGCCCTTGGCGATCCCGTTCAGCGTGACCTCCGTCCCCTCAAGGGCGACGCGTTCGGTCGCGACCTTGGGATAGGTGTCGGTGGTCATGATCGCTCGCGCTGCGTCGAGCCAGGCGTCGCCGCGGCCCCGCTGCACCATGTCCTTCAGCAGATGGCTGAAGCGGGTGGCGTCGAGCGGCTCGCCGATGACACCGGTCGAGGCCAGAAAAACTTCATCGGCCGCGCAGCCCGCGGCCTCGGCAGCCGATTCGCCCGTCATGCGCGTGGTTTCGCGGCCGCGCTTTCCGGTGAACGCATTCGCATTGCCGGAATTGACCACCAGCATCCGCGCGCTGCCGCCCGGAAGGTTCTGGCGGCACCATTCGACCGGTGCCGAGGGGCATTGCGAGCGCGTGAAGACCCCCGCAACCGTGGTTCCCTCCGCGAAGGTCATGGCAAGGAGATCGGTGCGGCCGGCATATTTGATGCCGGCCTCGGCGGTGGAAATGCGCACGCCGTCGATTTCCGGCATCGCCGGATAGTCTTTCGGGGCGAGCGGTGAGACGGATACTGGCGCAGACATGCTCGGCGATCTCTTGCGACTTTACTCGGCCTGCGGCTGCTCGACGGCGCCGATGCCTTCATAGGCCTGACGCAGTGCGTCGTCCTCGAACTCGATCTCCGCTTCCTCGCGCAGTTCCTGGACAAGCTGGAAGTAACGCTCGCGCAACACGAGGCTGCGCAGCTGCTGCTCGACCGCCTCATAGGCCGGAGCTTCCTGCTGACGGCGGTCGACGAGCTGGATCACATGCCAGCCGAACTGCGTCTGCACCGGCTCGCTGGTGTAGGCATCGACCTCCATGTCGAAGACCACCTCCTCGAACTCAGGCACCATCTGGCCCTGGCTGAAATAGCCGAGATCGCCGCCGCGCTGGGCGGCCCCATCCTGCGAATGCTCGCGCGCGAGCTCCTCGAAATCGCCACCCTCGTCAAGTTCGCCGATGAGAGCGGCCGCCTCCTCCTCCGTCTCGACGATGATGTGCCTCGCGCGGACCTCTTCGGCGAGCTCAAGCCCGGAAATCTCCTGGTCATAGCGGGCGCGAAGCGCCTCGTCGGTGACCTCTGCGGCAATGTTGTTCTCGATATAGGCTGCATGCAGGGCCCGCTGGCGCAGGAGCTCCATGCGGCTCTGGAACTCCGCTGACTCGCCGAGGCCCTCTGCTTCGGCGCGCTGCGACATCAGTCGGATTTCGACGATCGCCGTCATCGCAGCCGCGCGGCGCTGTCCTTCGGGAAGCTGCGCGAATTGCTGGTCGAGTTCGGCTTCGGCCATGGCCAGGTCGGCTTCGGTGATCGGCTCCCCGTTCAACGTCGCGACGACCGCGTCGTCCTGAGCCAGCGCCGGTCCCGCGAGGAGCATGGCGACCGCTGCCACGGTCACCAAACGGACGGGCAAGTACTGGCGAAGGAGCTGAAGCATTCGAAATTCTCCGAGGATTGGATGGAACTGGCCTTCCAAAGCGGCCCAATATGGCGGAAATGCGCTGCTCGGCGCCCTTTGCACCGGCGTTGACATCGATGGTGCCCCCTCTTATCTCTCCTTCGACTTTGCGTCCAGAAACCATTTCAGGGCGCCATTCCGTCGTGGGTCGGACCATGGATTTCCCCCGACGAAGGAACTTGGGCAGCCGAATATGAACTTCCGGATGCTCCTATAGGAAGAAGCACACTGAAAGGACCATTGATGGTCAGCCTTGGCGCTATCGCCCGCAAGATCTTCGGCTCCTCCAACGACAGGCAAATCAAGGCATTGCGACCGAAGGTCGACGCGATCAACGCGCTCGAGCCCGAGTTGCAGGCCCTGACGGATGACGAGCTTCGAGCCCGCACCGACATGTTCCGCCAGCAGGTCGCGGAGGGCACATCCGTCGATGACCTTCTCGTCCCGGCTTTCGCCACGGTGCGCGAGGCTTCGCGTCGCGCCCTTGGGCTGCGACCCTTCGACGTGCAGCTGATCGGCGGCATGGTCCTTCACGAAGGCGGCATCTCGGAGATGAAAACCGGCGAGGGCAAGACACTGGTCGCCACATTGCCGGTCTATCTCAATGCGCTCGCCGGCAAGGGCGTTCACGTCGTTACCGTGAACGACTACCTGGCCCGCCGCGACGCCGAATGGATGGGCAAGCTCTATGGCTTTCTCGGCCTGACCACCGGCATCATCGTCCACGGTCTCTCTGACGAGGATCGCAAGGCGGCCTATGCCTGCGACGTCACCTACGCCACCAACAACGAGCTCGGTTTCGACTATCTGCGCGACAACATGAAATATGAGCGCGCCCAGATGGTTCAGCGCGGCCATGCCTATGCGATCGTCGACGAGGTCGACTCCATCCTGGTCGACGAGGCCCGCACGCCGCTGATCATCTCGGGACCGCTCGAGGACCGCTCCGACCTCTACATCGCGATCGACAAGTTCATCCCCTCCCTCGAAGAGAGCGACTACGAGATCGACGAGAAGCAGCGCACCGCGACCTTCACCGAAGAGGGCACGGAAAAGATGGAAACGCTCCTGCGCGACGCAGGCATGCTGAAGGGCAATTCGCTCTACGACATCGAAAACGTCACCATCGTGCACCACCTGAACAACGCGCTGAAGGCCCACCGCCTGTTCCAACGCGACAAGGACTACATCGTGCGCAACGGAGAGGTCGTCATCATCGACGAGTTCACCGGCCGCATGATGCCCGGCCGCCGCTTCTCCGAGGGCCTGCATCAGGCACTCGAGGCCAAGGAGCAGGTAACCATCCACCCCGAGAACCAGACGCTCGCCTCGATCACCTTCCAGAACTACTTCCGCATGTACAAGAAGCTGGCCGGCATGACCGGCACGGCCAACACGGAAGCGGAGGAATTCGCCAACATTTACGGTCTTCTGGTGTCGGAAATTCCGACCAATCTCCCCGTCTCGCGTATCGACGAGGACGACGAGGTCTATCGGACGGTGGAAGAGAAATTCGCGGCCATCGTGACGGAGATCAAGGCGGCGCGCGAAAAGGGGCAGCCCATCCTGGTCGGCACCACCTCGATCGAGAAGTCCGAGCTTCTTGCCGAACGCCTGCGCAAGGATGGCATCCAGGATTTCGAGGTACTGAACGCCCGCCACCACGAGCGCGAGGCCTTCATCGTGTCGCAGGCGGGCAAGCCCGGCGCGATCACGATCGCCACCAACATGGCCGGTCGCGGCACCGATATCCAGCTTGGCGGCAACCCCGACATGCGCATCCAGGAAGAACTGGGCGACATGCCGGAAGGCCCCGACCGCCAGGCCAAGGAAAAGGCCATCCGCGAGGAGGTCCAGAAACTCAAGGAAAAGGCCAAGGCCGCTGGCGGGCTCTATGTTCTGGCCACCGAACGCCATGAAAGCCGGCGCATCGACAACCAGTTGCGCGGCCGTTCGGGCCGCCAGGGCGATCCGGGGCGCTCGAAGTTCTTCCTGTCGCTGCAGGACGACCTCATGCGCATCTTCGGCTCCGACCGCATGGACGGCATGCTCCAGAAGCTCGGTCTCCAGGAAGGCGAGGCGATCGTCCATCCCTGGATCAACAAGGCACTGGAGAAGGCCCAGAAGAAGGTCGAGGCGCGCAATTTCGACATCCGCAAGAACCTGCTGAAATATGACGACGTCATGAACGACCAGCGCAAGGTCGTTTTCGATCAGCGCATTCAGCTGATGGAAGGAGAGAACATCTCCCAGACCGTCGCCGAGATGCGGGAGGACGTCGTGGAAGACATGGTCGCCCGCCGCATCCCCGAAAAGGCCTATGCCGAACAGTGGGACATGGAAGGCCTGCGCGCGGACGTGCTCGAATATCTCAATCTCGACCTTCCGGTCGAGGAATGGGCGCAGGAAGAGGGGATCGACGAGGAAGGCATCATGGAGCGGCTCCACAAGGCCGCCGAGCAGGCGGCTGCCGACCGCGCCGAGCGTTTCGGCCAGGACATCATGACCTATGTCGAGAAGTCGATCGTGCTGCAGGCGCTCGACTCCCTGTGGCGGGAGCATCTGGTCAATCTCGACCACCTTCGCTCGGTGGTCGGTTTCCGCGGCTACGCCCAGCGCGATCCGCTGAACGAATACAAGACCGAAGCCTTCGAGCTATTCCAGGCCATGCTTGTCAATCTGAGGCAGGTCGTCACCTCGCAGCTGATGCGGGTGGAACTGGTGCGCCAGGCTGCCGACGCGCCGCCACCGCAGGAACCGCAGCGGATCCAGGCCCGGCATATCGATGCCACCACCGGCGAGAACGAGATGGCGGATGGCGACACCATGACGCTTGCCCGGCCCGAAGCGCGCGTGGCTCCAGAAGCACGCAACCCCGCGGATCCCTCGACATGGGGCAAGGTCGGGCGCAACGAGGAGTGTCCCTGCGGCTCCGGCAAGAAATACAAGCACTGCCACGGTGCTTTCGCCTGATCCGAAGGATCGCAAGATGCCCGCCTCGAGCGGGCATTTTCCTTTTGAGGGCCGCCTCGCCCGGCTGCCGTCGCCTTGCGGCAGGCACCTGGAGACGCGGCCGACCGCCCACCCACACCGTTTCTTAAAGACTCCCCGCTAGGCAAGGAGGGATTGGCGCAAGCGACGGAGTTCGACGTGCGGTTTTCCGCGGCGAAAACGGCTGAGGGACTTCTGCCCGGGTGGCTCGCCCGGCTGGCCTTGCCATTTGCAGAGCGCATCGACGCCATTCTCACCACGAGCGACGACCGTGCGGAGGCGGGCCGACTTTCCCTGCTCGCCTTCTTCATCCGCATCGCCAGCGCCGCCATCGCCTTTGCGAGCCAGGTTCTCCTGGCGCGCTGGATGGGCAGTTTCGAATACGGCATCTTCGTGCTCGTCTGGACGACGGTGATCATCCTGGGAAGCCTCTCCTGCCTCGGCTTCCAGTCCTCGATCATCCGCTTCATTCCCGAATACCGCGAGACCGGGCGCCTGGCGGAACTGCGCGGCCTGCTCCTGACGAGCCGCGTCTTCGTGCTCCTGGCCTCGAGCGCGATCGCCGCCATCGGCGTGGCCGGCGTGACGCTGCTTTCCGGGTTCATGGAGAACTACTACGTCATTCCCTTCTATCTCGGCCTGATCTGCCTGCCCATGATCGCCATGTCCGAGGTAGCCGAGGGAACGGCGCGCGCCCACAATTGGGGCAATCTCGCACTGATGCCGATCTACATCCTGCGCCCGTTGCTGATCCTGGTCTTCATGGCGGGAGCCCTGATCGCGGGCTTCGAGGCGAGCGCAGTGACGGCTATCGTCGCGACCATCGTCGCGACCCTGTCGACGGCCTTCTACCAGGTCCTGGCGACCACGGCTCGTGCCGAGCGGATCCTGCAGCCGGGTCCACGACAGGTCCATCTCGGACAATGGATCGTCGTCTCCCTGCCGATCTTCCTCGTCGAAGGGTTCTTCTTTCTTCTCACGAATGCCGACGTGCTGCTCGTCGGCTACTTCATGCGCCCGGAGGACGTCGCGGTCTATTTCGCGACCGTCAAGACGCTGGCTCTCGTCCACTTCGTCTATTTCGCCGTCAAGGCGGGGGCCGCGCAGCGCTACGCGCAATACGCCCATGGCGGCGATCATGCGCGCCTTGCCGCCTTTGCCCGCGACACGGTCTCCTGGACCTTCTGGCCCTCTTTGATGATGGGCGGCATCGTGCTCTTGCTCGGCCAGCCCATGCTCATGCTGTTCGGCGAAGCATTCGTGGCAGGCTATCCGCTGCTTTTTCCGCTGGTCGCGGGCGTCGTCATCCGCGCCGCGGTGGGGCCGGCCGAAAGCCTCCTGACCATGAGCGGCCACCAGAATGTCTGCGCGGCGATCTACGGCATGACCCTCGCCTGCAATGTCGCTCTCACGGCGCTTCTCATCCCTGTGCTGGGACTGTGGGGCGTGGCGCTGGCCACTGCGCTGGCCATCTGCATCGAGGCCGCGCTGCTTGCCTATTTCATCTGGCGTCGCCTCGGCATCCTGATGTTCATCCTGGCGCCTCAGCCGGCTCCCGAAGAGGCGGCGTGATGGCTGCTATCCCGCTGATCGAGGAAACGAGCGCATCGCGCTCCGGCGTGATGATCGGTCATCTGGCCGGCTTCGAGCGTCTCGAAACGCCTCCTCAGCTCACCGAGGCCATGGAGGCCCGCCGGCCGGTCCGCAGCCTCGCGATCTATCCCGCCTCCGCGGGCTTCGAAATGGTGGAAGAGCTCGACCATCTCGCGGCGCGCACGATCGAGCCAAACGTCTTTTTCAACCCGCGCTTCCTGGCGCCGGCCATGCCACGCCTCGAGGACAAGGAAGTCCGTCTGGCCGTCATGCGAGATGGAGACGATCTGCGCTCGCGTCTCCGGCTGCTGGTCCCTTTCACGCTCGAGCGTTCGTCGCTGCCGCTCGGCGTGCCCGTGATGCGGACGTGGTCCAACATCTACGGCCCCCTCGGCACGCCGCTCCTCGATCGCGACGACCCCTCCGCGGTCCTGGAGGATTTCCTGGCGATGCTGTCGCGGCCGCATCTGAAGCTGCCGCGCGTGTTCGTGTTTCCCGAGATCCGGCTCGATGGCGCCTTCGCGGGCATCCTCCGCCTCGTTGCGACCTCGAACAACCTGCCTCTCACCGTGACCAACGAATATGAACGGTCTCACGTGATCAGCCAGCTCGACGGGGAAGGCTACATGCGTGCGACCTTGAACTCGCACCGTCGGGGCGAGTTCCGCCGGCTCCTGCGGCGACTGCAGGAACAGGGCGAACTCAGCTACGAGGTGGCACGTACACCCGAGGACATCCGCGCCGCCACGGAGGCCTTCCTATCGCTGGAAGCTTCCGGGTGGAAGGGGCGCGAGCGTACCGCCATGGCCGTCGATCGTTTCCGGGCGGCCTTCGCGCGCGAAGCGATCGACAGGCTGGCGGAACTCGACATGTGCCGCATCCACGCCTTGCGTCTCAACGGCCGCGTGATCGCGAGCCTCGTCGTGTTCGTCGAGGCGGGCATCGCCTACACGTGGAAGACGGCCTTCGACGAGACGCTGTCGGCCTTCTCGCCCGGCGCGCTTCTGATGATCGAGGTCACCAAGACCCATCTGGAAGACCCGAATATCGAGATGACGGATTCCTGCGCGGCACCCAACCACCCGCTTGTCGGGCGGCTGTGGGGGGAGACGCGGCCGATCGGCACCATGGTGCTGGGCCTGACCCCGGCCGCCGAAAGAGCGACCCGGCAGGTGGGCCAGCAGCTGCACCTCTATCGCGAGACGCGCAATGTGCTGCGGCAGGTCCGCGAGCGCGTCCGCACCCTGACGCGACGCCGCTAGCGCGCAGCCTCTCGGCGCGCCCTGTCGCGGAAAATGCGCCGGATCACCTTGCCTGTCGTCGTCAGCGGCATGGAATCGACAAAGGCGACCTCGCGCGGATATTCGTGGGCGGACAGGCGCTCGCGTACCCACAGGCTGATCTCGTCTGCCATCTCCGGTCCCGGCTCGTAGCCCTCGTTCAGCACCACATAGGCCTTCACGATCTCCGTGCGCACAGGATCTGGCTTGCCCACCGCTGCCGCCAGCGCGATGGCGGGATGGCCGGACAGGCAATCCTCGATCTCGCCGGGTCCGATGCGGTAACCCGAGGAGGTGATGACGTCGTCGTCGCGGCCGAAGAAGTGCACATACCCATCCTCGTCCTGGATGCCCTGGTCGCCCGTGGTCATCCAGTCGCCGACGAACTTCTTCTGCGTGGCCTCGGGGTTCTGCCAGTATTCCAGGAACATGACCGGGTCCGGCTTGCGGACCGCGATCTGGCCAGCTTGCCCCGCCGGGACCCGCCGGCCCTCCTCGTCGATGATCGCCACACTGTGCCCAGGCACCTCGCGGCCGATGGCCCCGCCCCGCGAGACGCCGATGGCCGCGCAGGAGGCGAGCACGAGATTGCATTCGGTCTGCCCGTAGAACTCGTTGATGGTGAGCCCAAGTTCGGCCTTCGCCCAGTCATAGGTCTCGCGACCGAGCGATTCCCCGCCGGAACCGATGGTTCGCAGCGGAAGCTTCCATCGTTTCGAAATCTCCGTCTGGGTCTTGAGCATACGCAGCGCGGTGGGCGGGATGAAGGCGTTGCGCACGCGCATCTTCTCCATCAGCCCGAGCGCCAGTTCCGGCTCGAACCGGTCGAACCGTCCGGCAACCACCGGTACACCGAGATAGAGCCCCGGAAGGAGGACGTTGAGCAGTCCCCCAGCCCATGCCCAGTCGGCAGGCGTCCATAGAAGGTCACCCGGCTGCGGCAGGAACTCGTGCGGCAACTGGACGCCGGGTATGTGCCCCAGAAGAACGCGATGACCGTGCAGCGCACCTTTCGGAGGCCCGGTCGTGCCCGAGGTGAAGATCATCATTGCAGGGTCGTCCGGACCCGTCTCCTCGACTTCAAAGCGCGGGTCCGCATCGGCGATGAGGCGGTGGAAATCCACGCCCGCCCCCTCGTCGCCATCGATCGAGACCAGCAGATCGAGCATCGGCAGGCGTCCCGTCAAGCCGGCCACCTTGCCGAGCCCCTGCGCGTTGGTCACGAGTGCCTTCACCCCGGCTGCATGGAGACGGTATTCCAGCGCCTCCACGCCGAAGAGCAGCGCCAGCGGCACGGCGATCGCGCCGAGCTTGTAGATCGCGACATGCGCGATCACGGTCTCGAAACATTGCGGCAGCAGAAGCGCGACGCGGTCGCCGCGTCCAACCCCCCGGGCTTTCAAGGCGCTGGCAAAAGCACTGGATCGTTCGGCGAGTTCCCCATAGGTGAGGCTCGCGGCCTCGCCCTCCTGCCGGTAGTCGAACAGCGCGACACGATCCGGCGCGCGCATCGCCCAGTCATCGGAGACGGCGCTGCCGATATTGAATCGCGTGGGGATGTTCCAGGAGAACCCGCGGCACAAAGCCTCGTAGCTGTCACGCCGCCTCAGCACAGCAAGCTATCCAGGCCCATGCCGCATCTTTCCTTGTCCGCCTCCGCGCGGCTGCGCCACACCTAGCCGGAGGCGAAGCGTGGTGCCCCTGGCCGGGCTCGAACCAGCACTCCTTGCGGAACTCGATTTTGAGAGAGCGGGTATCCCCTATCCTTTATGTATCCGGGGGTATCCGTTTTCCCGATAAGCGCTTGTCCCGTATGGACATTCTGGCCTGACGGGTTGCTCATACCTAACCGGATATTCGCCACGGTTGGCTTTCTGAATGCACCTACTTCGCACCTGAAAGCTGACCTCAACGGAGGTTAGGACATGCCCAAAATCAAACTCACCAAGACTGCCGTAGACGCCGCGACCCCTAAAGATCGCGATTACGATCTCCGGGATACGACCACACCTGGCTTTCTATTAAAGGTCACGCCCGCTGGTCGCAAGATTTTCATGCTCGCCTACGTCGCTCACAACGGTCAGCGCAGGAAACCCGCGATTGGACGCTATGGCGAGGTTACCGTTGAGCAGGCGCGACGCATTGCGCAGGACTGGCTCGCTGAGGTTCGGCGCGGCGTCGATCCCAGCTCGGAGCGAGTGGCCGCTCGTCAGGCCCCAACAGTCAAGGAGCTGTTCGCGCGGTTCATCGAGGAATACTCCGAGAAGCACAACAAGCCGTCCACCGTCGAATCGAACAGAGGCTACGGAAAGCGCTACATCATTCCAGTCCTTGGGAACCTCAAGGTGCCCGATGTGACACGCGCCGACATCTCGGCCTTGATGAAAAAGATGGCCAAGAGCCCGACCAACGCCAATCGTGTGCTGGCGGCGCTGCGCAAGATGTTCAACATGGCCGAAGTATGGGGACTGCGACCTGACGGCTCCAACCCCTGCCGGCATGTCCCTAAATATCCCGAGCGCGGCAGGACACGCCTCATAACCGATGCCGAGTTGCGCAATCTCTACGAGTATCTCGACCGCTCGGAAGCCGAGGGTCTGGAGCACCCCTTCATCATTCTCGCCATCCGTTTGCAGTTCGAGTTCGCCGCGCGCATGTCCGAAATCCTCAAGCTCGAATGGGCCTGGGTGGACTCTCAGAACCGGCGCGTCGTCTGGCCGGACAGCAAGACCGGGGAAATGTCCAAGCCGATGAGCGCCGAGGCGTTCCGGCTCTTCGAGACCGCGCCTCGGCTTGAAGAGTCGCCTTTCGTGTGTCCGTCTGTCTTCGACCCTAACCTGCCGATGTCGAAGCACACATACTACCAGGGCTGGCGGCGCATCCTTCAGCGCGCTGGGCTGCCACACATCGGCACCCACGGCATTCGTCATCGATCCGCCACCGATATCGCCAACTCGGGTATTCCGGTGAAAGTCGGTATGGCCCTCACGGCGCACAAGACGGTCACCATGTTCATGAAGTACGTCCATACCGAGGATGACCCGGTAAGAGCGGCTGCGGAAGCTGTTACGCAGCGGCGTATGTCCCTCGTCGGAGGTGTTCAGCCTTCGGCGCCCGTTCCATTGACGACGCAGGAGTTGCCTTGTGTCGCTCCGGTTGCCGAACTCGCAGAACCTGCCGTCGCCCCCGATGAGAAGCCCCTAGGCTTCGAAGATGGCGCCTATACCTCGCGCACGCGTCTCGGCAACTATCGACCCTACCGCCACCGCAGCGGCGAAAACCGTTCCGTTCCGCCGGGTTCGAAGCGCGCCGAGGCGACTGAGGCCGGCCATGTCTGATCGAGCAAAGCCGGACCGTCGTTGGCCGGCGCCGGACGTCCTTAAGCGGGCCAAGTTCGTCGACGATGCCGGACCAATTCGTTTTGTGGATACTGAGGCGGCGGCGCGCTACCTTGCCCTCGAAGCACATACATTGGAGTGCTACCGTTCGCTCGGAGGCGGTCCCGCCTATCATAAGTTCGGCAAGTGGGTCCGTTACGCGGTCAACGATCTAGACGCTTGGGCGAAGAGCTGCCGCCGCTCCACGACGGCATCGCCGGAACCGCCCTAGGTCCTTCCCATTGACCAGATATAGGTTGTAACCTATATGGAACGCTAGGTCGAATTCCGCACTGCCTCTAGGCTAAGGCTCTGACTTTTGAGCGTCACGTTGATCGCGGCCACAAGGCTGCTGTCCGATTACGGGCACAGCTTGGCCCGGTCTCACGCCGATACGCTCAAAAGAACGAAACACGCCAATATGAAGGTACTAAGGTTCGAGAGCGGCGATAACGACTGGCGTGCCGCCGTCGCCTACGATCGCAAGCGGAAGGCTTTCGTACTCGTGGCGGGGGACAAATCGGGCGTCAATGAGAAGCGATTCTATAAGACGCTGATCGCAAAAGCGGATCTACGCATTTCAGAGCATCTGGAAAGCCTGAAGTCTGCAAAGAAGGGGCAAATGAGATGGGTCGGAGCCTGAGTGACATCATCGACTCCCTTCCTGCCGAAGAGCAGCCAGCGATCGACGCTCGTTATCAAGAAATAAAGCAGGAAGTCGAGGGCCTTCGTGAGCTTCGTCAGATTGCGGGCAAGGCTCAGGCTGACATAGCGTCGGCCTTGAACATAAAGCAGCCTTCGATCTCCCAAATCGAACGGCAAACCGACATGTACCTCTCGACACTTCGCAGCTATGTCGAAGCTGTCGGGGGGGAACTTGAATTGACCGTAAGGCTGCCGAAGCGACCGGCGCTCCGCATCCATCATCTTGGCGACTCGGCACCCACGATCGCCGGCAAAGCACCCGCACAACGCAAGAGCGGCACGTCGTCGCCAAGGCGGCGTCATGGATGAGCTGCAAAGGTCGATCTATGTCGACCGATTTCGCCTGGCCTTCCATACCCAGAAGGGCACTGCCTTTCAGGACTGGTTTGTGCGCATGGCCGGCCACGCTTTCGGCGCAGACTTCGAAGAGGTCCGGCCCTACGGTCCCTATGGCGATCTGAAATGCGACGGTCGCCGGATCAGCAGCGGCGCGGTGTTCCAGTGCTATGCCCCGGACGCCGTGAAAGAGGCCGACCTCATCGCCAAGATCGATGAGGATTTCCACGGCGCGCGCGCCCACTGGGGCGACGACATGCAGGAATGGATTTTCGTCCATAACGACAGCCGCGGCCTCCCGCCAAACGCGGTTCAGCATTTGGACGGCCTGCGCAAATCACACCCCGCGATTCAGATATCGACTTGGTCCGAACCTGAGCTTCATGCTCTCGCGATGGGCCTCGATCTCTCCGCGCTACAGGCCCTGTTCGGCCTTGCGGCCTCGATCGCCATCGTAGATCGGTTGGTGCTGTCCGATCTCATGCCGATTATCGACGCGCTGCAGCGCCAGGACAGCCCGGCCAATCCGCCGCTGACACCGCCGTCGCTCGAAAAGCTCGAAAAGAATGCGCTATCCGAGGAAACCGGGCTCTTCCTGCGGATTGGCCGGCGCAAGTCCAGTCTGGTCGACACATTCTTCCGCAAGAGCCCGCGACCGGATCTCGGCGAACGCATCGCCGAGGCCTTCCGCACGCGCTACGCCGAGCTGAAGGCGCTCGACCTGCCCGCCGACGTGATTTTCAAGCACCTACAGGACTATGCCGGGTTCAACGGCGAACCCAAGCGTCAAGGCGCAGCCCTCGCGGTCCTCGCCTATTTCTTTGATAGCTGCGACATTTTCGAAGATCCGGTCGCCTCCTCGCTGGAGGCACTATGATCCTTCCGACCAAACACGTCCGTCCGGATCGCGCGCTGATCGGCGTCGGCGCGGAGGTGCTCGATATCCTGAAGCGGCCGATGACGATGTCGCGGCTCTGGGACGAGGTGCGCGGCCGGCGCTCCTTGCATGCCCCGAACGCGCCGATCGACTATCAATGGTTCGTCTTGTCGCTGGATCTCCTCTATGTGATAGGTGCGCTGGAATTCGAGCGCGGCCTGGTGCGGAGGGTTCAGTCATGATCCGCCGCTTCGGTAGTGACCTCTCGTCCTTCAAGACCCTGACCTTCGGACCCGGCCTCAACATCCTGCTCGCCGACAAGAGCGAGGGCGCAAACGATCGCCAGTCCCGCAACGGCGCTGGGAAGACGAGCTTCATCGAGCTTGTCCATTTCCTGTTCGGCGCTGACGCCCGCAAGGAAAGCATCTTCCGTTCCGACGCGCTGTCGCAGTGGACATTTGATGTCGCCGTCGACATCGCCGGCGAGGCCATCTCCGCGGCGCGCAGCGGCGCGAAGCCTAGCCGGATCTTCGTCAATGGTGCGGTAGAGAACTGGCCCATCCCGCCGCAGTTCGACCAGCGAGCCGGGCTGTTCGAACTGTCGAACGAGAACTGGAAGGCTAATCTTGGCCATCTCTGGTTCGGCCTGCCGATCTCGGCGGGCGACGAAGCCGAGCGGTTTCAACCCTCGTTCCGGTCGCTCTTTTCCTACTTCGTCCGGCGTCAGCTCAGCGGCGGGTTCCAGCAGCCTATGCAGCATTCGACCATGCAGCAGGCTTGGGATCAGCAGGTTTCCATCTGCTATCTGCTCGGCCTCGACTGGACGATTCCGGGCCGCTTTCAAGAACTGCGCGGCCAGGAGAAGGTCGCCCAGGAGCTTCGCAAGGCGGCGCGCAGCGGCGATCTCGGCCGCTTCTTCGGCAAAGCGGCCGACCTGCGGACACGTCTGACGATCGCGGAAGCCCGCACCGGGCGGTTGCGGGCTCAACTCGAGAATTTTGAGGTCGTGCCGGAATACAAGGCTCTCGAGCGCGAGGCGAACGAGATCACGCGCGAGATCGACGCGCTCAACATCGAAAACGTCGTCGATGGTGACCTGCTGCAGCAACTTCGCGCCTCGCTCGGCGAGGAGGACGCGCCCGACCTTGCAGACGTCACCAAACTCTACGCCGAGGCAGGCGTCGTGCTACCGGATATGGTTCGCCGACGCTTCGACGAGGTCGAGCGCTTCCATCTGACCATCATTGAAAACCGCCGTGCGCATCTGAACGCCGAAATCGCCTCGGCCGAAACGCGCATGACCGAGCGCGACCAGCGGGTCGCCGACCGCGATCGGCGCCGCCGACAAATTATGGGCGTTCTGCGCTCGGGTGGCGCGCTCGAACATTACACCAGCCTTCGGGAGGAAGCCGGCAGAGCCGAAGCCGAAGTCGAGGGCCTGCGCCAGCGGCTCGAAATCGCCGAGCGCATCGAAAGCACCAAGGCGGAACTCGACATCGAACGGGCCAACCTGACGAAGGAGCTGCGCGACGACATTCACGAACGCGCCGACGTCATCCGCGAGGCCATCCTCGCCTTCGAGGCGCTGTCAGAGTCGCTCTACGAAAAGGCTGGAAGCCTCACCATCTCGGAGACCGGCGGCGGGCCGCAGTTCGAGGTCCACATCGACGGGCAAAGGAGCAAGGGCATCACCAACATGCAGATCTTCTGCTTCGATCTCATGTTGACCGAAATCAGCATCAAGAACGGTCGCGGGCCGCGCTTTCTCATCCACGACAGCCATCTGTTCGACGGCGTGGATGAACGTCAGGTCGCGAAGGCGCTTCAGCTTGGGGCCGAGCGCGCCGAGGCGGCCGGCTTCCAGTATATCGTAACGATGAACTCCGACGCGCTGCCGAGCGAAGGCTTCCAGCGAGGTTTCGATGTTCAAGCCCATGTCATCGACACCAAGCTGACCGACGCGACCGATACGGGCGGCCTGTTCGGCCTACGCTTCGAGTAGGCTGTCCATGCGTTCCGCACCGTTCACCCGCCCGACACTGCTTGCCGCTATCGAACTGCTCGAACTCCACAGCCAGGCCAAATTCAACCAGATGGTGCTGCGGCTCGGGCTTGAGGACGAGATACCCTCGACCACCTCCCTCAGCGTCGCGAAAAAATGCGATCTTCTTGGACGGATCGTCCTGCAGCGCATGGATAATGTCCTCGACACGCTCGACGGCTCGATGACCTTGGGTGAAGCGGTGATCCGCCAAGCAGCACTGCTCGCCCAGCAGGACTTGGCCACGTCGCTTCAAACAGCGTTCGCGCGCGGTCTCGCCCGTGACGGCTACGTTCTGGTATGGGACGACTATGGCCGCAGCGCGTCGATCCGCGCCGCCCTTCCCAGCGAGATCCATCTTCCCGAGACCGACGACGAGGTTCATCAGCTTCTGAAGCACTTCAGCTTTACCACCCCGCTCGGGCACCTCGACCAAGCAATCGAGGCGCATACGCGCGGCGATTGGGCCGCTTGCAACGGACAGCTTCGAACCTTCATCGAGAGCTTGTTCGACGACATCGCGCGCAATGTCAGGCCGGCGGAAGCCGTGGCCCGACCGAGTTCGGAGAATCGGCGCGCGCTTCTTGCGGAAATCGGCTTCCTGTCGACGGCCCGCAACGAGTGGACGCAGGACGGCAAGAATTACATCAACGGCCTCTTCAAGATGCTGCACACGGAAGGGTCGCACCCAGGCCTTTCCGACGAGGATCACGCCACCTTCCGGCTGCATGTCGTGCTGGTGACTGCCAGGACATTCCTGCGCCGCCTCGCGAACGGCCAGTGAGTTGCCGATGGCGTTCTTCACCCAAGACCAACTGGAAGCGATTGCAGGCGCGCTCGGCGAAACCTCAGAAGGCCTGACCGGGCCGGAGATCGAGCATCTTCTCGCCTCATCGAAGATCGCTGACCCTGGACCAGCCACGAAGCGCGTTCGCCTCTTTAACGCCTTCGCCGAGTGTCAGAACACCAAGCAGAACCGCACCAACATCCTCGAATTCATCCGACTAGCGATGAAGCCGGCGCGATATAGCCGCGAGCCGCATCGCTACGAACCAATGCGGGCGCGCCTCAACCAGGCGCTGGCATTCGCGGGCCTCGTCGTCAACCAGTCAGCCGAGCTGAGCAAGGCCGACGCCGCCCAGACCCTGCCCGAAGCCCAGCGTCGCGCGCGCGATCTGCGCGCCGATCTTGAGGGGCGCGGCGTGCATGCCGACGTCCTCAAATTCTGCCGTGCGGAGCTTCTTGCCGACAACTATTTTCATGCGGTGCAGGAAGCGGTCAAAAGCGTCGCCGACAAGATGCGGACGCGGACAGGGCTCATTGACGACGGTGCGACGCTGGTCGATCGGGCCTTGGCCGGCAGTCTGCCGATGCTTGCGATCAACCCGCTGTCCACCGCGAGCGAGCGGAGTGAGCAAAGCGGGTTCGCAAACCTGGTCCGCGGCACCTTCGGTATGTTCCGCAACCCCACGGCGCATGAGGCGCGCATCCACTGGGCGATGTCCAAAGAAGATGCAGAAGACCTGTTGACGATCGTGTCGCTCATCCACCGCCGCCTCGATGCCGCCCATATGCCGGCGCGCACATGACCACGAACGCCGCCGACGGAGGACATGACATAGAACGCGAGCTGGAATCCGATCGGATCGGTCGCATCGGTGAGCGCCAGTTCGAGCTTCTTTGCGAACGCGCAGGGCTCTTCTGCAACAAGAGCACCGTCGACATCATGGGCTGGGACTTCATCGTGGAATTCCCGATGGGATCAGGCGGACAATCGTCGCTGCCGCTCGATCAGCGCCAGACCAACGCCGCCCGGGTCCAACTGAAGTCGACGCTCGGTCGCACCGGAAGCCGCATCCGACTTAGCCTGTCCGCCATTGATCGCCTCGCCAAGGACCCTCGGCCCGCGCTAATCATCGTCTTCCGGATGCGTGCCGACAGTGAGATCCAGTCGGCATACCTCGTTCACCTGATCGGCAACGAACTCGCCCGCGTGCTCAAGCGATTGCGATTGGCAGAGGCTCGAAAAGCGCACGACATCAATCATGCAGACATCAGCTACGACTATGAGAAAGTCGGACAGCGCTTCGAGCCGACCGCCGCCGGCCTCTTGGCGGCCTTATCGGCCGTCTGCGGAGAAGACCCAGGCACCTATACCGCCGAGAAGCAGCGACAACTCGACAAGCTCGGCTATGAGAACGGCCGGTTCGAGGCCGAAGCGCTACTCCAGTTCGACGGCCCGGAGCATTTCGCCAACCTGCTGCTCGGCCTCGAGCCGCTGAAGCCGCACCGTCTGCGCGTGTACGACAGCCGCTTCGGCATTCGCCTGCCGTATCAAGGCACGCTCTTCGACGACATCGAGGAACTCCGACTGACCCCGCCGTCGCTCGGACCATGCGAGATCGCGATCCGAGGCCACGGCTTCGCACAGGCGGCGCGGTTCGACGGAGAGATGTTCATTGGGCCGCCGATCATCGAGCCGCACGGACCCGAACTGCTCGTCCGCAGCCAGGACTTCATCATTCGTCTCACTCCTCCTGCGCTCAGGTTCGAAAGCGTTGGCTCCATCGACGATATGGAATACACGCTCGAAGAGTGGGCGGAGCTGCTGCGCGGTCTCACGCTCATGGCGACCGAGCGATCCACGCTAACGATTTCTGGAAATAGCCGGATTCCCCCGATCACCCTTCCCGTCAATGAGCCGCTCACCGGGCCATATCTCGACGAGTTGCCGCTCATCTCGACCTTCGTGGATGGTTGGCTGCGCCTGCTCACCAACGCCGGCCTGCGCTCAACTACCCGTTTCAAATTCGGTGCGTTCTGGGCGGCCAATGATGCACGTATGGTCGTGGACATCCTGCTCAACCCTCGCCCGGAGGCTCGCTTTGAGTTCCAAAGCCTCGACGTCGAGGAGAATGCGCCGCCACCGGTGGGTCTTTACTTCAACAGCATATCATTCGCCGATACGAGCATCAGCTTCAGCGCAAAGGTATTCTTCGAGGAGACCAACGATCTCGAATGGCGGTATCGCTCAACACGGTTTGAAGCTCTCGATGTTCGCCCGATTGTCGAGGACCTTGAGGAATATGGTTTAGATCAGGCTGGGGTCGCCGACGTGAAGCTCATCATCGACCCGCGCAACATAACCATGACGCCGCGCAGCGACGCTGCCGACGCTATCGGCGTCTTACCCAAACAGGGCTGAGCGGCCGCATTGCCATCTCTCGCGCCGAGCACGTCGCACGCCTGAGCGACCTCTCGGCAAATCTCGCCAGCGTCGGCGATTAGGCTTCCCTGTTCCCACTGCCGCACGGGCGTGGCGACGAATTCCATCAGAGTTCGCCGACGCCCGATCCACGGGGTCAGCCGCTCAAAGGTCCGCGAACCCGCGATATGTATGTACGCGGCCTGCACATCGAGTCAGTAAAGGTGAAGACGCAGGGTTTCCGGTAAGCGTGAGTGTCTGCGAAACTGTCGTTTCGGGAACATAGTCGCCTCAAGGGCAATAGGGCAGCGAGGACCGAAAGAACACATGGGTGATTGGGACATCGGAGAAGACTGGATGAGTCGGATGGGGAATATCGGCGAAAAGACGCTCGGCCCCGTCGCTATACATGGCGGGCTGCAACTGAAGCACCGCCAGCAAAACCGCGACGCCTTCAAAAGCTCAAAAGAATCGGAGTTGATAACGCAGGCGCACGCATCCGCGGTCAGCGCGCTGGTCAACTTCCTCTCCCGAATGGCCGGAAAGCCGATCCCCGCCGATCGCGAGGATGCGCAGGGACAGGCGGCGTTGATCGCCCATTTTGTCCAGGGGATCGACCTCTGTGAAACGGCGATCGTTGAGGGGTTGTATCCCCAGGCCGCGACCCTTCTGCGCCAACAGCACGAGATCATCGCAGCGGTCGAGGAGTTCACCGCAGACCGTCGCAAGGACGGAAAGACACCACATGCGACCATCGGTGTACTTCGCGACATGGGCCGTATCTATGGCGACCTGAGCGGCGGCGCCCATGTCTCGCACGCGAACCTGCTCAAAAACTTCGTCATCATTGAAATCGGCGAGAACAATGGTCCTTCACTGCTCCCGATCTACCACCATGAAATCACCCTCAACCTTTATGCGCTCCACGTCAGTTACATCCTCATGATGCTCGAACTGGCCGGCGACGTGCAAAACAGCGTGACGGGGGACACGCTCAATTCCGACGAAGTGAAGCTGCATTTTATCGGACGCCAGATCCTCATTGACCTCGGCTTGATCCGGTTCGAGGAGGCGTCCGTTCCGCCACCCCAGCAGCGTGAAGACGGGACGAGATGACCCTTGGAAGACTCGTCTTGACTCCCGAGGCCGAAAGATAGAACAAATAGCGAACATGATGAAGGTCGAAAAACCGGAGGTCAACGAGAAACGTGCGGCCACAGCCCGCCATCGCGGAATTGCGCGCTCGGATCGAAAAGATCGAGGGGCAGCGGCGGCGCGTCCAATCGGTGCTTCCCTTTGGGGTCGCCGAGGTCGATGCGCGCCTGCCCGGCGGCGGGCTGGCGCTCGGCGCGCTCCATGAGATTGCGGGCGGCGGGAACGGCGTCACCGATGGCGCCGCCGCCGCGCTGTTCGCCGCCGGAATCGCCGCGCGCACCAGGGGCCGCGTGCTCTGGTGCCTTACCCAGGCGGATATTTTCGCCCCGGCCCTCGATCAGGCGGGGCTCAAGCCCGACCGGGTTTACTTTCTGGAGGCTCGCGACCAGACCGGAGTGCTGGCCTGCATGGAGGAAGGGCTGCGCCATGGCGGGCTCGGCGCGGTGGTCGGAGAAGTCGCGCATCTCTCGATGAAGGCGTCACGCCGTCTGATGCTCGCAGCGGAAGGGACCGGCACCGTCGGTATCGCCGTTAGACGCTGGCGCCGACAAGCCGACTCCATGGATTTCGGGCAGCCTACCGCCGCCGCGACGCGCTGGCGGGTTTCGGCGCTGCCCTCAACGCCCCTGCCGGTTCCCGGCGTCGGCCGCCATCGCTGGTTGGTCGAACTGATCCGCGCCCGCGCAGGGGAAAGTGCTGATTTCGAGTTGGAAGCGTGTAATGCACAAACGGGTCGTCTCGCTATACCTGCCGAGCTGGCCGACAGACCGGCTCCGGCGAATGACCGGCGCCGACGCGCCGCCGGCTGACGCGCCCCTGATCCTGGCGGGCCGGGAAGGAGCGAAACGGGTGGTGACGGCGCTGGACGCGGCGGCCCATGGTCTCGGCCTGCGCGTCGGCATGCCGGTCGCCAAAGCGCAGGCCCTCGTCGCGGGCCTTGCGATCTGCGACGCCGATCCCGAAGGCGACGCCGAAGCGCTGGAGCGGCTGGCGCTCTGGATACTCCAGCGGTTCTCGCCCGTCGTCGCCTCCGATCCCCCTGACGGCATCGTCATCGACTCCACCGGGTCCGATCACCTGCTCGGCGGGGAGGCCGCCATGCTCGACGCCCTCATAGGACGACTCGCCATGTCTGGCGTCGCCGCTCGTGCGGCGGTCGCCGACACCTGGGGCGCGGCCCACGCGCTCGCCCGCTTCGCCTCCGGCGCGGCCGTGATCACCGAGCCCGGACACGGCGCGCCGGTCCTCGCACCGCTTCCGATTGAGGCGCTGCGGCTTCCGCGCGCAATGCCCGCCGAGTTGCGCGTCCTCGGCTTCGAGACGGTCAGCGATCTGCTCGCCCAGCCTCGCGCGCCGCTCGTGCTGCGCTTCGGTCCCGAGCCGGGCCGGAGACTCGACGAGGCACTCGGCCGTTCGGCCGAGCCGATCGAGCCCATCCGACCCGCCGAGCTAATCGAGACCCGGCGCGTCTTCGCCGAGCCGATCTCGGCGGCGGAAACCATCGCCCGCTATATCGGCAAGCTGGTCGAGACCCTGTGCTCGAATCTCGAACAGGAGGGCCTCGGCGCGCGCCGTCTCGATCTCGTCTGCCAGCGCGTGGACAACACCGCCCAGGTCGTGCGCGTGGGAACCGCCCGGCCGGTGCGCGACGTCAAGCGATTGACGCGCCTCTTGTGCGACAAGATCGAGACCCTCGACCCAGGTTACGGCATCGAGGGGCTTTCACTCTGCGCCGTCCTTGCCGAGCCGCTGAAGCCCCGCCAGTCGGCGACCACGCTGCTCGACGAGGCCGAACCCGACATCTCCGATCTCATAGACACCCTGGCCAACAGGGTCGGCGAGCGCGCCATCCATCGCGCCGCCCCGGTTGCCAGCGACGTGCCCGAACGCTCGGTCTGCCGCGTGCCCGCGCTGTCCCCGGACACCGGAGCTGGCTGGCCCGATGCCTGGCCGCGCCCCGCGCGCCTCCTGCTCCGGCCCGAGCCGGTCGAGACCATCGCGCTGTTGCCCGACCATCCGCCCGTCTCCTTCACATGGCGGGGCGTGCGCCGCCGCGTGGCGCGTGCCGATGGCCCGGAGCGCGTGTTCGGGGAATGGTGGAAGCGCGACGCCGAGATGATCGCGGTGCGCGACTATTTCCGGGTCGAGGACGACGCGGGCGAACGCTTCTGGCTCTACCGGGCCGGCGACGGCGAGGACCCCGCCACCGGCTCGCATCGCTGGTTCATCCACGGAATCTTCGGATGACCGCGCCCCGTTACGCCGAGCTTCAGGTCACGTCGCATTTCTCGTTCCTGCGCGGAGCGTCATCGGCCGACGAGCTATTCGCCACCGCCGCCACGCAGGGGATCGAGGCGCTCGGCGTCGTGGACCGCAATTCCGTCGCGGGGATCGTGCGCGCCTGGGAGGCGGCTAAGGCCACCGGCGTCCGGCTGGTCGCGGGATGCCGGCTCGATCTCGCCTGCGGCATGGCGGTGCTCGTCTATCCGACCGACCGCGCCGCCTGGGCGCGATTGTGTCGCTTGTTAACACTCGGCAAGGGACGGGCGGGTAAGGCGAAATGCCATCTCGAATGGTCCGACCTCGCGCGCTACGCCGAGGGGCTGATCGCCATTCTCGTCCCCGACGAAGCGGACGAGACATGCGCGCTCAGGCTCCGCCGCCTGCGCGAGGTGTTCGGCGAGGACGCCCATCTCGCGCTCACCCTGCGCCGCCGGCCCAACGACCAAATGCGGCTGCACCAGCTCGCTGGCCTCGCCGCGCGGGCGGGCGTGGCCACCGTCGTCACCAATGACGTGCTGTTCCACGAGCCCGGCCGCCGCGTTCTGCAGGACGTCGTGACCGCCATCCGGCACACCACGACGATCGACGCGCTCGGCTTCCGGCGCGAGCGCCACGCCGACCGTTTCCTCAAGAGCCCCGAGGAGATGCACCGGCTGTTCGCCCGCTATCCCGAGGCGCTGGCACGCACCACTCTGATCGCCGGCCGTTGCCGGTTCTCGCCGGGCGATCTGGTCTATCAATATCCCGAGGAGCGCGACGATCCCACCCTGACCCCGCAACAGACCCTGGAGCGCCTGGCGTGGGAGGGCGCGGAGACTCGCTATCCCGAGGGCCTGCCCGAGAGCGTGCGCGCCGCCATCCGGCACGAGCTGGACTTGATCGCGCAACTCGACTACGCGCCCTATTTCCTGACGGTCCATTCCATCGTCCGCTTCGCGCGCGGCGAGGGTATCCTGTGCCAGGGGCGCGGCTCGGCTGCCAATTCGGCAGTCTGCTACGTGCTCGGCATCACCGCCATCGATCCCGACCGCAATTCATTGCTCTTCGAGCGGTTCGTCTCGGCCGAGCGCAACGAGCCGCCCGACATCGACGTCGATTTCGAGCATGAGCGGCGCGAAGAGGTGATCCAGTGGATCTACCGCACCTACGGCCGGGAGCGGGCGGCGCTGTGCGCGACCGTGATCCGCTACCGGGCCAAAGCCGCGCTCTGGGACGTCGGCAAGGCGATGGGCTTGCCCGAAGACCTCATCAAGACGCTCTCCAGCCAGGTCTGGGGCTGGTCCGAGCAGGAGGCCGGTCCCCAGCATGTGGACGCGCTCAACTTGAACCTTGAAGATCGCCGCCTGCGCCTCGCCCTCGATCTCGCGCGCCAGCTCATCGGCGCCCCGAGGCATCTCAGCCAGCATCCGGGCGGGTTCGTGCTGACCCGCGATCGGCTCGACGATCTCGTGCCGATCGAGCCGGCGGCTATGGAGGACCGCCAAGTCGTTGAATGGGATAAAGACGACATTGAGGCGCTCAAGATGATGAAGGTCGACGTGCTCGGCCTCGGCATGTTGAGCTGCATGCGCAAGGCGCTCGACCTGCTCGGCGACCATAAGGGCATCAAGCTCGATCTCGCCTCCATCCCTGCGGAAGATCCGCGGACCTACGCCATGATCCGGCGCGCGGACACATTGGGCACCTTCCAAATCGAGAGCCGCGCGCAAATGTCGATGCTGCCGCGCCTGAAACCCCGCACCTATTACGATCTCGTGGTGCAGGTCGCCATCGTGCGCCCCGGCCCGATCCAGGGCGATATGGTCCATCCCTATCTGAGACGCAGGGAGGGCGTCGAGGACGTCCACTATCCCAAACCCGAGCTGGAAGCGGTGCTGGGAAAAACCCTGGGGGTGCCACTCTTTCAGGAGCAAGCCATGCAGGTCGCCATCACCTGTGCCGGCTTCACGCCGGGCGAGGCCGACCAGCTCCGGCGCTCCATGGCAACCTTCAAGTTCACCGGCGGGGTCTCGAAGTTCCGCGACAAGCTCGTCGCGGGCATGGTCGCCAACGGCTATGACGAGGCGTTCGCCGAAGCCACCTTCCGGCAATTGGAGGGGTTCGGCTCCTACGGCTTCCCCGAAAGCCACGCCGCCTCCTTCGCCCTGCTGGCCTATGCCAGCGCTTGGTTGAAATGTTGGCATCCGGACGTGTTTTGCTGCGCCTTGGTCAATTCTCAGCCCATGGGATTCTACGCCGTCGCCCAGATCGTGCGCGACGCGCGCGAGCATAGCGTCGAAATCCGGCCCGTCTGTATCAACCGATCCCGTTGGGACTGCACGCTGGAGCCGGCCGGGAATGAGGGCCGCTTCGCCGTCCGCCTTGGCATGCGCCTGGTCAAGGGCCTCGCCAACCGCGACGCCGCCGCCATCGTGGCCGCGCGCGGGGACCGGCCCTATGGCTCAATCGACGATCTGTGGCGGCGCGCCCGCGTTCCGGCCGCCGCGCTCAGGGACCTGGCCAAGGCCGACGCCTTCCGGCCCGCCTTCGGCCTCGCCCGCCGCGAGGCGCTATGGGCGATCCGCCCGCTGCGCGACGAGCCGCTGCCCCTGTTCGCGGCCGCCGCCGACCGCGAGGCCGAGACGCTGTCCGAGATCACCGAGCCCGCCGTCATGCTGCGGCCCATGACGGATGGGCGCGAGGTCGTGGAGGATTACGGGCACACCGGCCTGTCGCTGCGCAGGCATCCGATCGCCTTTCTGCGCGCTGATCTGAGGAAGCGGCGCATCGTGCCCTGCGCCGAGGCGATGGGCGCGCGGGACGGACGCTGGCTGGAGACCGCAGGGCTCATCCTCGTGCGCCAGCGGCCGGGTTCGGCAAAGGGTGTCCTCTTCGCGACCATCGAGGACGAATCGGGGATCGCCAACGTTGTGGTCTGGACCAAGACCTTCGAGAAATACCGGCGCGTCGTCCTGGGATCGGCCATGCTCGGCGTGCGCGGACGCATCCAGCGCGAGGGCGATGTAGTGCATCTGGTCGCCCATCACCTCACCGACCTCACCGATCTGCTTTCATCGGTCGGGCACCGCGACGGCGCCTTTCCCCTGCCGCACGGGCGCGGCGACGAGTTTCATCATGGCAGCCCGGCGCCCGATCCGCGCGGTCGACCCAAGGTCCCCGCTACGCGCAACATCGGCGATCCCTATCGCCATCTGGATGAGATGCGTTCTGGGCAGGACGAGATCAGGGTCAGGACGCGGGATTTCCGGTGACGACATGGAGAGCCAGGCCACCATCCTCCATGCCGATCTCGACGCCTTCTACGCATCCGTGGAGCAATTGCTGAATCCTGACCTGCACGGCAAAGCCATCGCGGTCGGCGGCGGCGTGGTGCTCGCTGCCTCTTACGAGGCGAAGAAGTTCGGCGTGCATGGCGGCATGTCCGGCCGGAAGGCGCGCAAGCTGTGCCCCCAGCTCGTCTTCGTCAGGGGCAGCTTCAGCGAGTATCAACGCCTGGGCGATGCCGCTATCGCCATCCTTGGCGACTACACGCCGCTGGTCGAACGCATCTCTATCGACGAGGCATTCGCCGACGTTGCCGGCTGCACCCACCTGTTCGGCTCGCCGCAGGAGATCGCCGCGACCATCCGGCGGCGCGTGCGCGAGGAACTCGGCCTGCCCATCTCGGTCGGCGTGGCGCGCACCAAGCACCTCGCCAAGATCGCCTCCCAAGTCGCCAAGCCTGACGGTCTCGTCGTGGTCGATCCCGCGACCGAGTTGGACTTCCTCCATGACCTCCCGGTCGGCGTGATGTGGGGCGTCGGACCCGTCACCGAGGCAAAGCTGAAGGACCGGGGCATCCTCACCATCGGCCAGCTCGCCACCACGCCGGGCCATTCCCTGACCCGGCTGCTCGGTCCCGCCGCCGGCGAGAAGCTCGCGGCGCTCGCCTGGAACCGAGACGCCCGAGAAATCCGGCCGCAGCGCCGCTCCCGCTCGGCGGGCGCGCAGTCGGCGCTCGGCCGAAAACCGGCGGTCGCAGGGGTCATTACCCCGGTCCTGCTGCATCTGGCGGATCGCGTCGCCTCGCGCCTGCGCGCCAAGTCCCTGGCAGGCCGCACCGTCACGGTCCGCGTCCGCTTTGGCGACATGCGCGCCGTCACGCGCTCGACCACGCTCGACGCGCCGATCTCCGCGACGTCGATGCTGGCGGAGATCGCCGGAGAGCTGGTCCGCGCCGCGCTCGCCGATCACAGCAACGAGCGCGTCATCACGCTGCTCGCCGTCTCCGTCTCCCATCTCGGCAACCAGCCCGCGATCCAGCTCGAACTGCCGCTCGGCCTGCCCGACGAGAAGCGCCGGCCCGGCGCGCGGCAGGGCGCGGCCCGCTGGAGCGCCGACCGCGCGATGGACGCGGTGCGCGAGCGCTTCGGCCGCGACGCCGTGGGCTATGCGGCAACGCAGCTCGATCGCGCCCGATCCGTGCCGGACGCCTTCAGGGAACTGGCCGAGAAGGATCTGGGAAACAGCGAACGATGACCTTGGCCCATGATCGCCGCGGCGATCCGGGGTCACTCCTCCGCCAGAGCGTCGGCACCCGGCTCCTCGATGAGGTCTTCCGCCAGCTCCGACAGCCACGGCGACACGTCCTCGATCGTCACCGTGCCGGCATGGTCCGCATAGTAGTCCCCGACCGTGCGATATTTGTCGCCAAACCGCTCCCGGAAAAGCGCGCGGACCTTCTCGTTGCGGCTCAGCACGCTGTTCAGTGCCCGCCCTCCCTTGAGGAACGCCGTCGCATGATCGGTGCCGAGCAGATAGAGATTTTTCCGCTTGTCCGTCTCGTGATCGGCAAGCTGGAAATAGTCCTTGAAGATCGAGTTCTGGCGGATCGCCTCCGGTCCGCCGCGCCATCTGATGAACTTGAACTCGGCAACGCGAAGGTTGGTCTCCAGATCGAAGCGCCGCCCGGTATTGCCGGCGCCGAGCGAGACATATTCGACGCGCTCCCCTTGCTCCAGCACATGCGGCAGGCACAGCAGGATGCCGAGCGCGTGGATGGTCACGTTGATCTGACCGGCAAGCCGCTTCATCTCGGCGGCGGCCGCCAGAACCTCACGCCCCGCGCCGGCATTCTCGACGAACGCCGCGCTCTCCTCCGCCCCGATCCCACGGACCGAGGATTCGATCGCTCCGAGCGTTCTGGTCAGGTCATGGCCGGTGAAGGCGGCAAGGCGCGATACGACGTCGTCCGCGCCCAGCTTCACGCCGTCGCCTCGCTCGCGTCATCCCTGCCTTTCCTGACCGTCTCGACGGCGAGCGATCCCGCATCGAGCGGTCGCAGCAGCTCGGCCTCCGGCCGGGTCAGCCAAATCCACGCCGCCCAATCCTGCGGCCGCAGCACCACCACCTGGCGATTGTGGTAGGGCGCCACGTCCGGGCCGGGCTCCGTGGTCAGCATGGCGAAGGAGGCGGGATGGTTGCCGCGCGCCTCGCGCCAGATCGCGGCGATCGCCATGAAGGGCGCGCCGTTGAGCGTGAAGCGGTGCTTGGTCTTCGGATATTTCGTGCCGGTGAACTCGAAGAAGCCGGAGGCCGGCACGAGGCAACGCCGGGAGTCGGCGAAGCTGCGTTTCTCGGAGCGAAAATTGAAGACCGGGCCACGCTTGGGCTGGTCGGACGGCAGCCCGAAATTCATCGGCGTAAGCTCGACCGCGTTGTCGTTGGCGGCGGCCCGCATCAGCGGACCCATCTGGTTGATGCGGATGTCGTCAGCCTGCGGGAGGTCGAGTTCGGTCTGCTGCGTCGGAATGTTCAATTCCAGCGCCTGCATCATCCTGACGTATTCAATCCATTTGACGTGTTGCTCGTAGGCGTTGCACATTCTCGAAGTCTATCTTGAAAATCGAGGAAGTTCGAGACCGGGCGTCTCCCTTCGGGCCGCGCTCGCGGCTGGCGCTGAAGCCCCGCTTCGTGGGTCTTCACCCTGACGGGCTTTGATCCCTGACGCGACGCGCCTCTCGGCGCTACAGAGCTTGGATGGATACCAAACCGTCCAACGCCGGGCCGTCCCAAGACATACCCAGGACCTACAAATGAAGATACTGAAAGACCTCCCGCCAGGAACTATATGGCCGCATTTGCTTGACGCGGTCGAACGCACCGTGCTGGCCGACCTGCGCTCTTATGCGCAATCCAGGCAGAACGACGTCGACCGCGGTGCCGAGACTGCCGACCTCGCGGCCTTGCTCGTCGACAAATACTGCGAGGGACTCGCCACCGCCCTTCATATCGCTGGCATCGACTCGATTGTGCGCCACGAGGGGGACCGCCTGTGTCGGGAGATAGATCCGGAGTTCGACGCGCACCGGACGGCGCGATGGGCCGCGCGGCCGTGCTCGCTTAACTATTGAGCCGGTTGAGTTGCCGTCGTCATCCCGCAGGAATGCGCTCCCCTATAGAGTGAGAGGGCGGCCGGATGGGCCGTGACGGGTTGAGGATCGGGAGAGAGGCTCCCGAGGCCCGTCGCGGAGACCATCCCGATGGCAAGAAACAATCGCGTCGCTCGCTGCGGAAATGACCGGAGGAGCCTTTACGACGACATCACCGACAAGATCATCGCCGAGCTTGAGGACGGCCGCGTGCCCTGGGTCCAACCTTGGGGAACCGCGGCCGCGAAGGCGCCGCTCGCCATGCCCAAGAACGGCGCCACCGGGCGGCAGTATTCGGGCATCAACATTCTCCTGCTCTGGGGCTCCGTGATTGAACACGGCTTTCCATGTCAGAGTTGGCTGACCTTCCGCCAGGCTCTTTCGCTCGGCGGCAACGTGATGAAGGGCGAGCGCGGCACCACAATCGTCTTCGCCAACCGCTTCGTTCCGGAAGACGAGAAGCAGCGCGCGCGCGAGACCGGCGAGGAAGTCGCCGCCATCCCGTTCCTGAAGCGTTACACCGTCTTCAACGCTGCCCAATGCGAGGGTTTGCCCGACGATGTGGCAATCGTCGCGCCACCGCCTCCGCCTAACATGATTGAGCCGCAGGTCGATGCACTGATCAAAGCCACGGCGATCGACTTTCGAATCGGCGGCAGCCGCGCCTTCTACACGCCCGCGCTCGACTATGTTCAGGTCCCCCCGCCCCAAGCCTACCACGAGCCGATCAACTGGCACCGCACGGCATTGCACGAGATGGGCCATTATGCCGTAAGATGGATTATGCCGCATGGCCGAGTTCGGCGGCTGCTGCGTCTGCTGTCGGCCATGCGGCAGTTCGGCATAATCAGAGCGCTTTGAAGAAGGCGAGTATGGGGTGGAAGAACGAACCCGCTGCGCGGGAGG
>NZ_WVVV01000063.1 GCF_012911015.1 Chelativorans sp. ZYF759
GTGTTCAAAAGGTTATATAAGAAGAGATGATAAACAGCTGTTCTTGTTTTATACAGTGTGTATATATAGTGTTCAAAAGGTTATATAAGAAGAGATGATAAACAGCTGTTCTTGTTTTATACAGTGTGTATATAKAGAGAGAGACARARAGCAAGTGAATTTGTAGGAACAACGCCCACGGAGAACGAACGCAAGCMTATTTCCTCATCACAAGGAACGGAGGCATACRTAGGTCTCATGTGTGAGCACTGAGCACCGCTGGTTYCGGATCATCCTCATGCCTTCCACCAYGGGTCCTSGCCGGTCCTGAAGTCGGTCTCCACCCACGGGACGAAGAGGACCTTGCCGTCGTCGACGTCGGCGTGAACCAGGGCCAGCGACAGAGGCGCCGGTCCRCGGACCACCTTGCCCTGGTTGTTGTACTGGGATCCRTGGCAKGGGCAGATGAACTTGTTCTCRGCGCCGTTCCACGGCACGACGCAGCCGAGGTGRRTGCACACGGCGTTGATCCCGTAGGTGGCCAGCGTCTTGTCCTGCTCCACCACCAGGTACGTGG
>NZ_WVVV01000065.1 GCF_012911015.1 Chelativorans sp. ZYF759
ATCACATTAAAGGCAGGTACAGGGAGCACCAGAGTTTTGTTCCCAGCAAGATTTGCGATGTGCTGGTAAAGAGGAATCTTCTTCACCATAGCTCCAGCTTTGCACACAGCAAGTGAAACCGCAAGAATGGCATTTGCTCCAAGCTTCTGTTTGCACCAGCCCCACTCATTGGAGGTTCCATCAAGCTGTTGGACCATGAAGTTGTCAATCTCAACCTGCTCAGTGGGGTCCTTTCCAACAATTGCTGGTCCAATAATGTTATTTACATTGCTGACAGCCTTAAGAACACCCTTGCCAAGATAATCAGATCCTCCATCCCTCAACTCCAAGGCCTCATATATTCCAGTGGATGCGCCGCTGGGTACGGCCCCCCTCGCGTAGCTGCCGTCGCTGAGGCCCACGTCCACCTCGACGGTGGGGTTGCCGCGGCTGTCGAAGATCTGCCTCGCCTTCACCCACGTGATCGTGACCGCCATCTCCTCCTTGTTATCTCAAAAAAAAAGGCCTTGAAGCGCGCGCTGTCTGTGGTCGCAATGCTTTTGCCTCG
>NZ_WVVV01000066.1 GCF_012911015.1 Chelativorans sp. ZYF759
CGCCATTGCCATCATCCATCATTAATTGTTGATGAGTACGTACGTACGTACGTATCTAGCAGCCTTGCCGGCCRGGGACTCATTCATTCATCGTCTACACTAGCTAGTTGCATCACYTGCTTTCTTTGTCAGTCTGACTTGACTGTGTCGATGGCTTGCGCTAGCTCGTCGATCTTGGCGCCGGTCACCTCCTTCACGACCTTCCCACCCTTGAGGATCTTGAACGTTGGCACAACCTTTATGCCCAGCTCCTTCGCAAGCGGCTTGTTGTCCTGGTTGCAGTCGAGCTTCAGGAACACRACRTCCAGGTTCTTCTCRGACATCTCCTGGAACYTGGGAGCCATCACTTTGCAAGGCCCGCACCATTCGGTGTACATGTCGAGGACGACGACCTTGTCGCSGGCGGCCTCGACGATAGGCCAGAAGGTGTCCTTGTTGACCTCCGTGACCTGCCCGGTGACGGCCTCAGCTCCCACCGAGGTCGACGTCGTCTCGATCCCGCTCGACCTCACCGGCGCGACTCCGCCGCCCC
>NZ_WVVV01000014.1 GCF_012911015.1 Chelativorans sp. ZYF759
CAGGCGCCGCGTCGATCTGGTCATAGGCGCGGAACTCGCCGAAATACTTCGTGATCGCAGCCGTCAAAGACGTCTTGCCATGGTCAACGTGACCAATCGTGCCAATGTTCACATGCGGCTTGTTGCGCTCGAATTTGCTTTTGGCCATGTGAGTTCTCCACTTCTATCAGCCCAGCAGGGGCCTGAATTAACTTGTTGTTCTGGAACGCCCGATCAGGCGAATTTCTTCTGGATTTCCTGGGCGACAGCAGTCGGCACAGGCTCGTAATGGTCGAACTGCATCGTGTACTGGGCGCGGCCCTGGGACATCGACCGCAGCGTATCGACGTATTTGAACATGTTGGCGAGCGGGACCATCGCATTGATCACCACCGCGACGCCGCGTGTCTCCTGACCCTGGATCTGGCCACGACGGCCGTTCAGATCGCCGATCACGCCGCCCACATAGTCTTCCGGCGTCACCACCTCGACCTTCATAATCGGCTCGAGAAGCTGAGCGCCCGCCTTCTGGGCACCCTCGCGGAAAGCCGCACGCGAGGCGATTTCGAAGGCAAGAACGCTCGAATCGACGTCGTGATAGGCACCATCGATCAGCGTCGCCTTGACGCCAAGCATCGGGAAGCCAGCCAGCGGACCGGAGGACAGAACACTCTGGATGCCTTTCTGGACGCCCGGGATGTATTCCTTCGGCACGTTGCCGCCGACGATCTTGGATTCGAAAACGAACTCGTCGCTTTCCGGGTTCGGCTCGAAGACGATCTTGACGCGGGCGAACTGACCCGTGCCACCGGTCTGCTTCTTGTGGGTGTAGTCGATCTCGGCAACCCGCGTGATCGTCTCGCGATAGGCAACCTGCGGCGCACCGACATTGGCCTCGACCTTGAACTCGCGCTTCATGCGGTCGACGAGAATGTCGAGGTGAAGCTCACCCATGCCCGCGATGATCGTCTGGCCGCTTTCCTCGTCGGTCTTGACGCGGAAGGACGGGTCCTCAGCGGCGAGGCGATTGAGCGCGAGGCCCATCTTCTCCTGGTCGCCCTTGGTCTTGGGCTCGATCGCGATCTGGATGACCGGATCGGGGAACTCCATGCGCTCGAGAATGACGGGGTTCAGCGGATCGCAGAGCGTGTCGCCCGTGGTCGTGTCCTTCAGACCGGCCAGCGCAACGATGTCGCCCGCATAGGCCTCGTCGATGTCGGAACGGGAATTGGAGTGCATCTGCAGCATGCGGCCGATGCGCTCCTTCTTGCCCTTCACGGTGTTCTCCAGCGAAACGCTCTTCTTCAGGACGCCCGAATAGACGCGGCAGAAGGTGAGCGAGCCGACAAAGGGATCGTTCATGATCTTGAAGGCAAGCATGGAGACCGGCTCGTCATCCGAAGACTTGCGGGTGATCTCCTGCTCGTTCCTGGGATCGACGCCCTTGATGGCGAAGACATCCACGGGCGAGGGAAGGAAATCGACCACACCATCAAGAAGCGGCTGCACGCCCTTGTTCTTGAACGCGGAACCGCAGAACATCGGGAAGAACTTGACGAGGATGGTGCCCTTGCGGATGAGCGTGCGGATCTCGTCATTGGAGGGCATTTCGCCTTCCAGATAGCGCTCCATCGCGGCCTCGTCCATTTCGACGGCCTGCTCGATCATCTTCTCGCGGTATTCCTCGGCCCTGTCCTTGAGGTCGGCCGGAATCTCGACGATGTCCCACTCGGCGCCGAGGTTCTCGGACTTCCAGACGAGGGCCTTCATCTCGATGAGGTCGACGACGCCGACAAAATCATTCTCGGCACCGATGGGCAGCTGCACGACAACCGGGTCGGCACCCAGACGGCTCTTCACCATCTCGACGGAGCGGTAGAAGTCGGCGCCGATCTTGTCCATCTTGTTGCAGAAGATCATGCGCGGGACGTGATACTTGTCGGCCTGGCGCCAGACGGTCTCGGTCTGGGGCTCCACGCCGGCATTGGCATCGAGAAGCGCGATTGCACCATCGAGCACGCGCAGCGAACGCTCGACCTCAATGGTGAAGTCGACGTGTCCGGGGGTGTCGATGATGTTGAAGCGGCGCTTCTTGCCGTCACGGCCTTCCCAGAAGGTCGTGGTCGCGGCGGACGTGATCGTGATGCCGCGCTCCTGCTCCTGCTCCATCCAGTCCATGGTCGCGGCGCCGTCGTGGACTTCGCCGATCTTGTGCGACTTGCCGGTGTAGAAGAGCACGCGCTCGGTGGTCGTGGTCTTGCCGGCGTCGATATGCGCCATGATACCGAAATTGCGGTAGTCTTCGATCTTGTATTCGCGGGCCATGGGGAGGATGCCTTTCGAGTCTCGATCGCGCCGGTATTACCAGCGGTAATGGGCGAAAGCGCGGTTGGCTTCGGCCATCTTATGGGTGTCTTCGCGCTTCTTGACGGCGGTGCCGCGGTTGTTGGCCGCGTCCATGAGTTCGCCGGACAGGCGCTCGATCATGGTCGTCTCGTTGCGGTTGCGCGCAGCGGTGATGAGCCAGCGGATGGCCAGCGCCTGACGGCGCTCCGGACGGACATCGACCGGCACCTGGTAGGTCGCACCACCGACGCGGCGGGAACGAACCTCGACATGCGGAGCGACGTTCTCGAGCGCCTGGTGGAAGACGCCGACCGGCTCCTGCTTGGTCTTGTCGCTGACCTGATCGAGCGCACCGTAGACGATGCTCTCGGCAGCCGACTTCTTTCCGTCATACATGACGGCATTCATGAACTTGGTGATCACCAGATCGCCGAACTTGGGATCGGGGTTGATCTCACGCTTTTCTGCACGGTGGCGTCGGGACATATCTTTAGTCTCTCACGATCAGCGGCCGGCGCCCGAAAACGGAAGCGCCGAAGCCGGAAAACCTACTTCGGACGCTTTGCGCCGTACTTGGAGCGGCGCTGCTTGCGGTTCTTGACACCCTGGGTGTCGAGCACGCCGCGGATGATGTGGTAGCGCACGCCGGGCAGATCCTTCACGCGACCGCCGCGGATCATGACCACCGAGTGCTCCTGAAGATTGTGGCCTTCGCCAGGAATGTAGCCGATCACCTCGAAGCCATTGACGAGGCGGATCTTGGCGACCTTACGCAGAGCCGAGTTCGGCTTCTTCGGCGTCGTGGTGTAGACGCGCGTGCAGACACCCCGCTTCTGCGGGTTTTCCTGCATGGCCGGAACCTTGTTGCGCTTCACCGGCGCAGTGCGCGGCTTGCGGATCAGCTGGTTGACGGTAGGCATCAAACCTTCCTTCTGTCTCAATACCTGTCGAGCCCAAAGGGCCGTTACGAACATTTCCATGCACAAATCCGGGCAACGCACCGCTTGCTTGCGGTCCTGCCCGAACAAATCGCAGAGGAAGCGCCTGGGCACTTCATGCAGCCGGAGATGTCATTCGCTCGTAGAACGAACCCTGTTTGAGGCGAACTTCAGCGCGGGTCGCACCGAATGAACAGGCCTCACATCGGCTCAGTTGATGCGGCTTCTATCTCCAGACCCCTTCCCCGTCAACCCCGAAGCCACGAAAATCGCGGATCAGCGGGCTGTACCGAGCCTTGCGGAAGATTCTTTCGCGAGACCGGCGACACGTCATACAAAATGACTGTCCGGAGACTGCCCCCATGCCCCCATCCATGTAAAAATGGCAGCAGAAGACAGGGCGGGGTGAAGCCCGACTCGTTAAATGGGCGCCCAGGCACGAATCGCAAGACCAGGCAGGAAGGGAATCAATGTGAACGACAATGAAGAATCGCGGGTCACGCTGATCTCGGGTCGCGTCTGGAAGGAAAAAGGCGGCGACAGCGAGGGCGTGCATGTCATGCTGGTGGCGCCGGATGACGATTCCGCGGTGCGCCTGGCGCTCGAGGCTCTCGCGCAGGAGGGTTATGCGGAAGCCGAGCTCGACCAGATCGGGGAGATGGAAGGCCAACCCCTCGAGGAGCCGCATCAGTCGGCATGGCAGGGTGCGATCGAGGGCGATGTGTCGGTCGTCACCTTCGAGGAACCGGTCTGACCGAACCGGTCCCGGAATCAAGAGGGCCGCGGGAGCAATCCCGCGGCCCTCTTCAATTTCCGCTGCCGATCAGTGTGCCAGTACGGCCAGGAGCAGCAGGGCGATGATGTTGGTGATCTTGATCATCGGGTTCACGGCCGGGCCGGCCGTATCCTTGTAAGGGTCACCCACCGTGTCGCCGGTGACGGCAGCCTTGTGGGCTTCCGAGCCCTTCTCGTGACGTACGCCGTCCTTGTCGACGAAGCCGTCCTCGATCAACTTCTTGGCGTTGTCCCAGGCGCCGCCGCCGGCGGTCATGGAAATGGCCACGAACAGGCCCGTGACGATGACTCCGAGCAGCATCGCGCCCACGGCGGCAAAGGCCTGGTCCTTGCCGGCAACGAAGTAGAACACCAGGAAGACCACGATCGGCGAGAGCACCGGCAGCATCGAAGGAATGATCATCTCCTTGATGGCCGCCTTGGTCAGAAGGTCGACGGCGCGGCCGTAATCCGGCTTGACCTCGCCCTTCATGATGCCCGGGTTCTCCCGGAACTGACGGCGCACCTCTTCGACGATCGCGCCGGCCGCCCTGCCGACAGCCGTCATCGACATGCCGCCAAACAGGAACGGCAACAGCCCGCCGATGAGCAGACCGGCGACGACATAGGGGTTGGACAGCGCAAAGTCGACGGTCACCCCCTCGAAGAAGGAACCAGGTTCGGCGACGGAGGCGAAGAACCGGAGGTCCTCCGTATAGGCGGCAAAAAGCACCAGCGCGCCGAGACCGGCCGAGCCGATCGCGTAGCCCTTGGTAACCGCCTTGGTCGTGTTGCCAACGGCGTCAAGCGCGTCGGTGGTGTTGCGCACCTCCGGCGGCAGGTCGGCCATCTCGGCGATGCCGCCCGCATTGTCCGTGACCGGCCCGAACGAATCGAGCGCCACGACCATGCCCGCAAGGGCCAGCATGGTCGTCACTGCAATGGCGATGCCGAACAACCCAGCCAGAAGATAGCTGATGACGATGCCCGCAACGATGACGATCGCCGGCATGGCGGTCGCTTCCAGCGAGACGGCGAGGCCCTGAATGACGTTGGTGCCATGGCCCGTCACGGAAGCCTGGGCGATGGAGCGGACCGGGCGATAGTTGACGCCGGTATAATACTCCGTGATCCAGATGATCAGGCCCGTGACGGCAAGCCCCACAACGCCGCAGAAGAAGAGGTTCGACGCCGGAAATGTGGTGCCGTTCGCCATCGTGTAGGCGGTGCCGCCGCCGAGCCAGCCCCAGACGATGATGCCGACGGCGATCACCGACAGACCGGCCGTCGCCCAAAAGCCCTTGTAGAGCGCGCCCATGATCGAGTTGTTGGCACCGAGCTTGACGAAGAAGGTGCCGGCGATCGATGTGACCACGCAGGCCGCGCCGATCACGAGCGGGAACAGCATCAGCGTGAATGCCGTATCGCCGGTGAAGAAAAGAGACGCCAGCACCATGGTGGCGACCATGGTCACCACATAGGTCTCGAAGAGATCCGCGGCCATGCCGGCACAGTCGCCGACATTGTCACCCACATTGTCGGCAATCGTGGCCGGGTTGCGCGGATCGTCCTCGGGAATCCCGGCTTCCACCTTGCCGACGAGATCACCGCCGACATCGGCGCCCTTGGTGAAGATGCCGCCGCCCAGTCGGGCGAAGATCGAGATGAGCGAAGCGCCGAAACCGAGCGCCACCAGCGCGTCAATCACGGTGCGTCCGGTCGCGTCATAACCCATGCTCAGCAGGACCGCGAAATAGACGGAGATCGACAAGAGTGCGAGACCCGCCACCAGAAGGCCGGTGATGGCGCCCGACTTGAAGGCGATGTCGAGGCCGGCGGCCAGGCTGTGGGAGGCTGCCTGGGCGGTCCGCACATTGGCGCGGACGGAGACATGCATGCCGATGAACCCGGCGGCGCCGGAAAGCACCGCGCCGAGCAGGAAGCCCACGGCCGCCGCCCAGGTCAACAACCACCAGGCCAGCACGAAGACCACTGCGCCGACGATGGCGATGGTCGTGTATTGTCTTGTCAGATAGGCTTGCGCACCCTCCCGGATCGCACCCGCGATTTCCTGCATGCGTGCATTGCCCTGATCGGCCGCGAGGACCGACTGCGTCGCCCATATGGCGTAAAGGACTGAAAGCAGACCGCAGGCAATGACGACGTAAAGCATTGTCATGCCGAATTTCCCTTATTCTGGCCCGAACGTTACCCCTCCCCGGACCGATGAAGGCAGACGGAATCGCCGGAGCGAAATCCGGCGCCATTCGCACTTATCGGAAACACTTCTGTCAAGATCAGAAGTTGGCGGGTGTGCATCGGTACTGGAAAAGGTCCCCCCAACCACCCGACTCCGCGGCTTGGTCAGGCGGCATCGGCGATCACTGCCGGTGGAGAACCATCCCCGCATGATAGAGAACGTCGTCAACGAACTCGCCATCCGCGGTGAAACCCGTATCGTCCCAATAGTCGATATGGTCGCCTCGGATCTCATAGCGCCCCTGATAGGCGCGTTCGCGGTTGCCTCTGGCCTCGACATATCTGCCATTGGGCAGCAATTCGTGCCGAATGTGTCCGTCTGCGGTATGCCACATACCGACATAGGCATGTTCTGCCATGGGGGAATTCTCCAATGCGTGGATGGCCGATGTCGCCAGGATCCCGGCGGCCGTGACCAGCGAGGTCAGCGCCGAGGTCCTGCGGCAATTGCGGCTGCGAAAGGTCACCGCGGCGAGGCCGTGGGGCGGATGGTGATCTCACTGGTATCAACATCATCCGGCGCCTCGACGACATGGCGGACCGCGCGCGCGATGTCCGCGGGCTTCAAGGCGATGGCGCGGTACTCATCCATCGCCGCCCTGGTCTCTTCATGGGTAATGGTGGAAGCCAGTTCGCTCTCGACGACACCGGGATTGACGCAGGTGACCCGTATCTTGGAACTCTCCTGACGCAGGCCTTCGGAAATGGCGCGCACGGCGAACTTGGTCGCGCAATAGACGGCTGCGGTCGGCACCACACGCAACCCACCGATGGAGCCGATGTTGACGATCTGCCCATGCCCCTGCCGTTCCATGATCGGCAGGACCGCACCGATCCCCCACAACACCCCCTTGATGTTGACGTCCACCATTCGCTCCCACTCGTCGTGCATGCCGGCCGACAGCGGCGAGAGCGGCATGATGCCCGCGTTGTTGACCAGGACATCCACGCGTCCCCAACGATCCTGGGCGGCGCGCACGAAATCAAACATCGATTGCCGGTCGGCGACATCGAGCCCCACGGCATCGGCGGTGCCGCCCGTCAGGCGGATTTCGGCCGCTATCGCCTCGACGCGTTCGAGACGGCGCGCGCCGAGGAGCACGGTGGCGCCGTGCGCGGCCAGTTCCCGCGCGATCGCCTCCCCTATCCCGCCAGATGCACCGGTTACCAAAATGACCTTGTCCATTGTCCACTCCTGTTCGTTTGCCAAACAAGAGTGGACCTTCCTGGCTGTTGTCGGTATCCGTCCAGTGCTTGACTTATTGGTTATCAGAGCTGGACAATGAAAATCGACATGAACCTGCTGGCGCTGTTCCAGGCCGTCTCCGAAGCGAACAATTTCCGTGCTGCCGCAGACCGGCTCGGGGTAACGCGTTCCGCCGTTAGCCAGGGCATACGCCGGCTCGAGGATCTGCTCGGCATCGCGCTCGTCACCCGCACCACCCGCTCGGTCCGCCTGACGGAAGCGGGCGAGCGGCTACGCGACAGCGTGTCCGGGCCGATGACGGACATCATGGCTGCACTGGAAGACGTCTCGGCGGACGACGCACCGCGTGGCCTGCTCCGGCTGGCCGTCACCTCGATCGCGGAGGAATTCCTATCCGGCCCGCTGTTGGCGAGCTTCGCTGAAGCGCATCCCCGCATAACCATCGACGTGACGGTGACCGACGACATCTTCGACATCGTAGCCGAAGGATTCGATGCGGGAGTGCGGCTGGGCGAAGTTGTCGAACAGGACATGGTCGCCGTGCCGATCACCGGCCTCCAACGTGAGGCCGTGGTGGCGGCACCAACCTATGTTGCCGCGTATGGCGCGCCGTCCCATCCGCGCGACCTCGTCCATCATCGCTGCATCGGGTGGCGTCCAGCGCCCCACTCGGCACCGTATCGTTGGGAGTTCGAGGAGAACGGCATTGCCCTGGACGTGGCGGTCAATCCCCGCATCACGACGAACGACCTGCGGCTGATGCTGCGTAGCGCACTCGCCGGTGCCGGGATCACATTCGCGACACGCGAGACGTTTCGCCCCCATGTGGAGAAGGGTGATCTCGTCTGGCTGCTCGAAGATTTCCTGCCGCCGTTTCCGGGTTTCCAACTCTACTATCCGCAACGCCGGAACATTGCCCCGAAACTGCGCGCGCTGGTCGACCATGTCCACCGCTGGCGGCGGAGCCGGGAGGAGGATGCGCGCAAGAGTGTCTGAAAACCCTCAGGGGGTGGCGAGCGGCGTGCGGCGGGCAACCATCACCAGATAGGCCAGCGCGACAAGGCAGAACACCGTGACCGGGAAGACGATCCAGTTCAGCATGTCCCAGCCCCAGACATTGTAGACCACGCCCGACATGAAAGAGCCGAAGGCGACGGTGGAGAACAGGATGAAGTCGTGGAAGCCCTGGACCTTGCTGGTCTCGCTCGGACGGTAGGTCACCGCGACCATGACGGTCGACCCGATGAAGGCGAAATTCCAGCCCACACCAAGAAGAACGAGCGAGGTCCAGAACTGCCACAGCTGGATACCCGATAGCGCGACGATGGCAGAGCCGATCAGGAGGATCATGCCGGTCGTCACGATCGTCTCCTTGCCGAAACGCCCGATCAGGCGCCCGGTCACGAAGCTCGGAGCGAACATGGCCAGCACATGCCAGGAAATGCCCAGGGCGGCTTCATCCGGCGTGAAGCCGCAACCGACCATGGCCAGCGGCGCGCCGGTCATGACGAAACTCATCAGCGCATAGGAGCCGACACCACAGCTCATGCCGGCGATGAAACGCGGCTGGGAAACGATCTGCTTGAGTTCGCGGGCCGGCTGGGGCGGCGTGGCCGCCGCGACCGGGACCGAGGCATCCGGCACACGCAGAAAGGACAGGACGAAAAGACCGAGAAGCGCCAGGACGACGATGGCCGCGAAGGCACCCGCAAACATCACCGGGGCAAAAAGATCGCGGGTCCAGATGACGGCTTGCGGGCCGATGATGGCGGCAAAGACACCGCCAGCCAGCACCCAGGAAATGGCGTTGGCCTTGAACTGGGCCGGCGCGTTGTCGGCGGCGGCAAAACGGTATTGCTGGACGAAGGAATTGCCGGCGCCGACGATCAACAGGCCGATGGCGAACAGCCAGAAATTGCCCTCGAATAGCGCCAGCGTCGCCACCACGCCGCCGATCGCGGTGACCACGGTGCCGCTCATGAAGCCGTTGCGACGGCCGATCCAGCGCATGATGGCGGCCGCCGGCAGCGCGCCCAGGGCGACGCCGATATTGAAGCCCGTGACGGGCGCGGTCGCCAGCGACTTGTCGGCTGCCAGCAGGTAGTAGCCCGCCAGACCGCCGAGCGAGATGGTGATGGGGGTGGCAGCGCCGACAACGGCCTGGGAAACGGACAGAACGACAGCGTTCCGCTTTGCCTCGCCGGCACTGAGCACGGTCATCGCGCGGCGCCTCCGGAACGCCCCTCTCCCCGAAGTCGCAGGGCGACCCGGTCAAGCACGGCGTTGACCAGCTTGGGCTCGTCTTCCTCGTAAAAGGCCTTGGCGATGTCCACGTACTCAGAAAGGATGACGGCGACGGGCACGTCCTTGCGCTTCATCAATTCGTAGACGCCGGCACGCAGAATCGCCCGCAAGGTCGAATCCAGGCGCGAGAGCGGCCAGTCTTCGGTCAGCGCCTGACGGATGACGGGATCCACGACCTTCTGGTTCTCGACCACGCCCGACAGGATGGCGCGAAACCATTGCGGATCGGCTTCACGGTAGAGGTCGCCATCGACCTCCTTGCCGAGGCGATGCGATTCATACTCGGCGGTGATTTCGAGCAGGCCACTTCCCGCCACGTCCATCTGGTAGAGCGCCTGAACCGCAGCAAGACGCGCGGTTCCACGCTTGTTGGCGGGTCGCCAACCGCGTGCGGGTGTATTGTCGTCCGTCTTTTCCACCACGCTCAGGCTCCCAGTCGGTCCCTGAGGGAAATCATGGTCAGAGCCGCGCGCGCGGCAAATCCACCCTTGTCACCGCGCTCGACATCGGCGCGTGCCCAGGCCTGCTCCTCGTTCTCGACCGTGAGGATGCCGTTGCCGATCGCCAGCTGTTCCTCGACCGACAGCGTCATCAGCGCGCGGCTCGATTCGTTGGCGACGATCTCGAAATGATAGGTCTCGCCCCGGATGACGCAGCCGAGCGCGACATAGCCGTCATACTCAGAGCCTTCTTCGTCGAAGGTGAAGGCGATCGCGGCCGGAATCTCCAGCGCACCGGGCACCGTGACCACGTCATAGGTCGCACCGGCCGCCTTGAGCGCGGCCGTCGCGCCCTTCAGCAGCGCGTCGGAAATGTCGTCGTAGAAACGCGCTTCCACGATGAGAAGCTTGGGGGATTCGGGCTTGGCCATAAATGTCTCCGGCAATCGCCGGTGACTTAGGCCGATATGTGCTCATCCGCAAGCGGTTGATTGGATACCGATCCGACATGCGGCCTTACCGCGCAAGCCGGATCGGTAATCACCCGGCCCCGGACGCAAGGCCTCGCCGGGGCAGCGCCTTACGGGCGGGTTTCGAGCAGGCGGGCGGCGTAGCGGGCCATGGTGTCGACTTCCATGTTGAGCGCGTCCCCGACCTGACGCTCTCCCCACGTCGTCACCGAGAGAGAATGGTGGATGAGAAGGACGTCGAAGACGTCGCCCTCCACGGCGTTGACCGTGAGCGAGGTGCCGTCGAGTGCCACGGACCCCTTGGGCGCGACGAAACGGGCCAGTGCGGTGGGCGCCTCGATGCGGAAGCGGACGGCCTCACCTTCTTCTTCGCGCCCCACGATCACCGCCATCCCGTCGACATGGCCCGAGACGATGTGGCCGCCCAGTTCGTCACCGACCTTGAGGGCACGCTCGAGATTGACGCGGGTGCCCTCCTCCCAGGCTCCCGCGGTTGTCAGCCGCAGCGCTTCCTCCCAGGCCTCGACCTCGAACCAGCGCTGGTTCGTACCCGGCTCGGGCAAGGCGACCACGGTCAGGCAGACACCCGCGCAGGCGATGGAGGCGCCGATATCGATCGTTGCAGGATCGTAGGCCGTGGCAATGCGAAAGCGGCGGCCCTTGGGCAGGGCCTCGATACCGTCGACGGTGCCGATATCGGTGACGATGCCGGTGAACATCAGAGGGACCTCACATATTCGCGATAAACGTCGTCTCCGAACCGCTGGTGGCGGCTGGCAGTGAATTCCGGACCGACGGTCGCCGGCAGGACAGGCGCGGCGATGCCCTGCGGCCCGATCGCAGCCGGCCCCTCGAACAGGCAGAGACGATCAACGAGGCCCTCATCCAGAAAGGCGCGCGCAACCGCGGCGCCACCTTCGACCATGAGCGTGGCGATGCCGCGTTCGGAAAGATCCTCCAGGAGTTCGGGAAGCGCGACGCGGCCCTCGAAACGTTCCGTTCCGAGGATGGTGACGCCGGCATTGGCCAGAGCCTCCAGGCGCCGCGGGTCCGCATCCGGCGCGGCGGCGAGGAGAAGCGGGACCTGTCGCGCGGATGCCACGAGGCGGGAAGCGAGCGGCAGGCGCGCCGCGCCGTCGAGAACGATGCGGATGGGCGAGCGCTGCGCCATGCCCGGCAAACGGCAGGTCAGCTGCGGGTCGTCGGCGAGCGCGGTGCCGATGCCGATCATGATCGCGTCGGATTCCGCACGCATGACATGCACCTGGCTGCGCGCGATCTCGCCGGTGACGGCCACCTGCCCTTCGCCGTGCCTCCCCATCATGCCGTCGGCCGAAATGGCAAGTTTGAGAGTCACTTCGGGGCGCTTCTTCACCGATCGAGTCAGATAACCGCGCATGAGATCGGCGGCAGATTCGCGGCAGATGGCTTCGATGACCTCGACGCCGCCCTCGCGCAGAATGGCGTAGCCACGACCCGAAACCCGGGCGTCGGGGTCGCTGGCGGCGCCGATGACGCGGGTGACGCCGGCGGAGACCAGCGCCTCGGCGCAAGGCGGCGTGCGGCCGTGATGGGCGCAGGGTTCGAGCGTGACATAGGCGGTCGCGCCGCGCGCCAGTTCGCCGGCTTCGGCCAGCGCCTGGGTCTCGGCATGCGGCCGGCCGCCCAAAGCGGTGACGCCGCTTCCCACGATGTAGGGGCCGGCGCCCTCATCCCGCACGATCAGCGTGCCGACAGACGGATTGGTGCCGGTCAGGCCCAAATGCCTGCGCGACAGACGAATGGCGGCTTCCATGAAGCGGCGGTCGACATCCTCGCCGAAACCCGATCGGCCAGCCACGGCTATTCCTCCTCGCCCTTCAGCTCGCCGAGAAGATCGTGGAAGTCACGGGCTTCGCGGAAATTGCGGTAGACCGAGGCGAAACGCACATAGGCGACGTCGTCGAGCCCCTTGAGCGCTTCCATCACAAGGCGGCCGATCTCATCGGCGGCGACCTCCGATTCGCCGGAGCTTTCCAGCTGGCGCACGATGCCGGAGACCGCACGCTCGACCCTGTCGGGATCGACGTTGCGCTTGCGCAACGCGATCTCGACAGAGCGCATGAGCTTGTCGCGGTCGAAGGGCACCTTGCGGCCCGACTTCTTCAGGACCGCCAGTTCACGCAGCTGCACGCGCTCAAAGGTGGTGAAGCGCCCGCCGCAATCGGGACACACGCGCCGGCGTCGGATGGCCACGCCATCCTCCGCAGGGCGCGAATCCTTCACCTGCGTGTCTTCGGACTGACAAAAGGGACAGCGCATCGGCGCCTCTTATCGTGCTGGCGTGGTCAGCGCCCTCAACCCAGATATGGATAGAGAGGAAAGCGCTGGCACAAGGCCTCAACCCTGCTCCGAACCGCGGCCTCGACCGCTGCATTGCCCTCGTCCGAATTGGCTGCCTTGAGGCCGTCCATCACCTCGGAGATCAGCTGGCCGATCTCACGGAACTCGGCGACGCCGAAGCCGCGCGTCGTGCCTGCCGGCGTGCCGAGCCGGATGCCGGAGGTCACGAAGGGCTTTTCCGGGTCGAAAGGAATGCCGTTCTTGTTGCAGGTGATGTGAGCGCGCCCGAGAGCTGCTTCGGCCCGCTTGCCCGTTGCGTTCTTGGGACGCAGGTCGACCAGCATCGAATGGTTTTCGGTACCGCCCGACACGATGTCGAGCCCGGTCTCCTGGAGGCTTGCAGCCAGCGCCTTGGCGTTGGCCACCACGTCATGCGCGTATGTCTTGAATTCCGGGCGCAGCGCCTCGCCGAAGGCCACGGCCTTGGCGGCGATCACATGCATCAGCGGTCCACCCTGCAGTCCGGGAAACACCGCCGAATTGACCTTCTTGGCGATCTCGGGATCGTTGCTGAGGATCAGGCCGCCGCGCGGGCCACGCAGCGACTTGTGGGTGGTCGAGGTGACCACATGGGCGTGCGGCAGGGGCGACGGGTGCGCGCCACCGGCCACAAGGCCAGCGATGTGCGCCATGTCGACCATCAGATAGGCGCCGACCGAATCCGCGATCTCACGGAAACGCTTCCAGTCCCAGATGCGCGAATAGGCGGTACCGCCAGCGATGATCAGCTTCGGCTTGTGCTCGTTGGCGAGGCGCTCGACCTCATCCATGTCGAGCCGGTTGTCGTCCTTTCGCACACCGTAGGAGACGACATTAAACCACTTGCCCGACATGTTGACGGGCGAGCCATGGGTGAGATGGCCGCCTGAATTGAGGTCCAGGCCCATGAAGGTGTCGCCCGGCTGCAAGAGGGCCAGGAACACGGCCTGATTCATCTGACTGCCGGAATTGGGCTGCACATTGGCGAATTCGCAACCGAACAGCTTCTTCGCGCGCTCGATGGCGAGGGTTTCGGCCACGTCGACGAACTGGCAGCCGCCATAATAGCGCTTGCCGGGATAGCCCTCGGCATATTTGTTGGTCATCACCGAGCCCTGCGCTTCCATGACAGCGCGGCTGACGATGTTTTCGGATGCGATCAGCTCAATTTCCTGGCGTTGGCGACCGAGTTCACCAGCGATGGCGGCAAAAATTTCGGGATCGCGGTCCTCCAGCGGCTGGCTGAAGAAGTCGTCGGCCTTCGCCTCGGTCAGTGCGGCATTCGCCATGTCGAGAAACCTCTCTGCGTGGATGTTCAGATCCGGAGCCTGGGAACGGCGCGCCTTAGCACAGATGCCGACGGGCTTCCATGCGACATGCTGGAAAATCATTGCGGTGCAAGACGCCCGGCCTTAACGCGAAAAGCCGCCCCGAGGGACGGCTTTCCGGCAGAAATGCCTGCGGCAAATCAGAAGGCGGACGATATCTGAAGCTCGGCGACGCCATCCTTGCCGTAGACGTCATCACGGAAGTGGACAACGTTCTGTCCGGTCGACCAGGCCGAAAAATACGTGAAATAGACCGGCACGGGATCACCAAGACGTACGGTCACGTCGGCATCGTTGTGAATCGTCTCCTCGAAGCGGCGGCGGTCCCACCCTTCAGTGCCCTGCAGCATCCAGGTAACCAGATCGCGGACGTTCTGGACGCGGACACAGCCCGATGAGTGAAAGCGCTCGATGTCGTTGAACAGGCTCTGCTGGGGTGTGTCGTGCATGTAGACGGCATGCTGGTTCGGGAAGTTGATCTTCACCGAGGCCATGGCGTTGATGCGGCCCGGATCCTGGCGGAAGCGAAGGCGGGTCGCCTCATCCGTCGACCAGTCGACGGTCATGGGATCGACCTCGTTGCCGCTTCCATCGATCAGCCGGATCGCGTTGTCCTGCAGATAATTGGGGTTTTCACGCATCAAGGGGATGATGTCGCGGCGCACGATGGAGACCGGCGCGTTCCAGTATGGATTGACGATCACCTCGTGGATGCGGGATTCGAGGATGGGCGTCTGGCGGTCGATCTTGCCCACGATGGCGGTGTGACGCGAGACCACGCGGCCATTCTCGACAGCCTCGATCTGGGCAGCGGGAATGTTGACCATCACGTATCGACGGCCGAGATCACCATTTGCCATGGAGTTGAGGCGAACCAGATTGGTCTCAAGCTGGCCGAGCCTGACCTGCGTCGAGACGTTCATGGCGGCAAAGGTGTGCTGAGAGGTGACGCCATCGGCCGGAAGGCCGTGACGGCTCTGGAAGCGCTTGAGTGCCGCATCGACATAGGTGTCGAAGGAGGGGCTGATGCCGGCGCGCTCGGACAGGTCGCCGGAGAACATCAGACGCTGGCGCAGGGCCTCGACATCCGAATCGACAACGCCGATCCGCAGCTGCTTGCCGGCAGGCACCATCGGCCAACCGCCACGCGCGGCCAGGTTGGAGTACTGGGCGATCGCCTGTTCGACGTTGTAAAGCGTCTCGGTGCTCATGATGGGCTGCGACGTGACCAGCGAATTGACGACCTCGCCACCCTCGCTTACGCGTGCGTCGAACTGGTCGTTCCACGTCCCGCGCCTGGTCGATCCGAAGATCTCCTCAAGAACACCCTGCGCATGGGCGGTGCCCGCAAGCGCGGTGGCCGCCGCCGCGCCAACACCCGTGATGAAGCTGCGTCGACTGGTTTTCATCGATGGTTCCGATTGCCAATTGAGTGATGCCCAGCGCCCGAGGCGCTTGCGGCAAGACTAGATGAGGTAACCTTAACAAATTGCCCCATCGCGTCCACCGCCCTTCCAGGTCAAAACATGACCCAAGGTCAGAGCGGAAGTCACATTGCAATATGGCGGCATCGTGGCGCCCGCGCCTCAACGCGCATCAAACGGCAAGCGGGCCGGCGATTATCGCGCCAGCCCTCCAGACCGAGAGGTCACCTGCCCTACCCTACATGCGATAGGCGATGGTATCGTTCCAGAAGCGATCCAAACGCTGCAGAGCGCGGTTCATCTGCTGGAACTCGTCCAGATCGATGCCGCCCACCTGCTCGATGGACCCGATGTGACGCTCATAGAGGCCGTTGACCACCTCCGCGACGTCCATGCCCTTCGGGGTCAGGCTGACGCGAACCGAGCGACGGTCGATCCGCGAGCGCTGGTGGTTGATGAAGCCGAGTTCGACCAGCTTCTTCAGATTGTAGGAGACATTCGAGCCCAGATAGTAGCCGCGGGTGCGCAGTTCTCCGGCGGTCAGTTCCGCATTGCCGATATTGAAGAGGAGCAGAGCCTGGATCGCGTTGATGTCGCTGCGGCCCTGCCGCTCGAACTCGTCCTTGACGACATCAAGCAAACGGCGGTGCAGCCGCTCAACAAGCTGAAGGGATTCCAGGTAAAGGGAGCGAATCGCATCCTTGCGATCTTCGTTGCCTTCGGCGGTCTTCGCCGCCATACGCGGGTTCATCATGGTGGTGCCTCTCGTTAACGCCTGGTGATGTGTTTTTTCTTCTCACCTTGACGCCACACTATCGAATGCACCTAAAATTCGACTTAAAGCGCAGACTTAACAGAGCCTTACGCGCCGACATTCCCCGCGATGGGCAAGAAAGGGTTAACGCCCGGCGCGCCGCTTCTGGATATGGATGACCAGCCGGAAGCCGAGATAGAGCAAGGCCACGAACATATGCGAGAGCACGAGGCTGGGGCGCGCGCCGAAAAGCTCCGGATAACCCAGATACATCACCCCCTCGATGATCGCGCAGAGAAACCAGACGACCGGCCCCCAGGAGGCCAGCATCCACAGCCCGCTCGCGGCAAAGGGAAAGAGCACGGCGAGCGTCGACGCGGCGATCTGCCAATGCACGGGCATGAGGTCGAAACGCCAGTCGCCGCCCTCATAAAAACCGACGAGCCTGACCCAGTAGAGCAGTCCGAACAGCAGGCAGTAGAGCGCGACAAGGCGGTAGAACCACTGAAAGGCCAGCTCGGCCAAGCTCGGTTGCAGAACCTTGCCCTTTCCCTCCTCTGCAGTCAGCGCCATCATGCCCCCGATCCGCGAGCCGTTCCGCATCGTGCGGCTGGCTGACGATTCGCGGCACAATAATTGGACAGGCGGGGCGAAGGAAGAGCGCCAGCCCCCCGCACGTGCCGGTCCAGCTTTGATCCGGCGGGGCCGCATGCTAGATCGTGCCAGGAAAGGGAGCCGCAGATGAACAGACACACGCCGATCGGGACAGCCATGCAGCGCAGCGTGGATGAAATCACCCAGGGCCGCCGGCTTCGGCGGATGCGCAAGGCGGACTGGTCGCGGCGGCTGGTGCAGGAAAATCGGCTGACGGTCGACGACCTCATCTGGCCCGTCTTTGCCATCGAGGGCGAGAACCGACGCGAGTCGATCGCAGCCATGCCGGGCGTCGAGCGGCTTTCACCCGACCTTCTGGCACGCGAGGCGGAGCGCGCCGCGCGGCTCGGTATTCCGGCCCTGGCGATCTTTCCGAATGTCGACATGTCGCTGCGTGACGAGACCGGCTCCAACATCCTGGTCGCGGACAATCTGATCAACCGCGCCACGCGCGCAATCAAGGACGCCGTACCGGAGATCGGCGTGATCACCGATGTCGCGCTCGATCCCTTCACCAGCCACGGCCATGACGGGATCCTGCGCGACGGCATCATCGTCAATGACGAGACGGTCGCCCAGATCGCGGCGGCGGCCGTCTTGCAGGCAGAGGCCGGCGCGGATGTCATTGCGCCATCGGACATGATGGACGGACGGATCGGCGCCATTCGCGATGCACTGGACGCAGCCGGCCACCAGGATGTCGCCATCATGAGCTATGCGACGAAGTTTGCTTCGGCCTTCTACGGGCCCTATCGCGAGGCGATCGGCACCGGCGGTCTGCTCAAGGGCGACAAGAAGACCTATTATATAGACCCGGCGAACACGGACGAGGCCGTTCGCGAGACAGAGCAGGATCTCGCGGAAGGCGCCGACATGATCATGGTCAAGCCCGGCCTGCCCTATCTCGACATCGTGCATCGGTTGAAGGCCACCTTCGCCGTGCCGACCTTCGCCTACCAGGTGTCGGGCGAGTACGCGATGATCGAGGCGGCCAGCGCCAATGGGTGGCTGGATGGCGAAAGAGCGATGATGGAGAGCCTGCTGGCCTTCAAGCGTGCCGGCTGCGACGGCATCCTGACCTATTTCGCGCCGCGCGTGGCGGAACTGCTGCAACGCTAGACGCGTTCCCTTGATCGTGAGGCCGCCGTACCCATCTCAAAGGGCGGGGCATATCACCAGGATCAGGGCAGAGATATGAGCATCGAGACGCTGGACGGCGAAATCATCACTTCACGACTGGACGATGCGCGCACCTATGAGGGCGTGCGCACGCGGCGCATCTTCGCGTTTATCGTTGATTATGTGATCGTGGCTCTACTGTGCGTGCCCTTCGCGATCATCGTCTTCCTGCTCGGCATCCTTACGCTCGGGCTTGGCTGGATGCTGTTCGGCGCGCTGTTCCCCACGGTGGCGCTGCTCTACATCTGGTTCACGCTGGGCAGTGCAAGCCAGGCGACGGTCGGCATGAACATGATGGGAGTCCGGCTCGAGCGGCTCGACCAGCGCCCCGTGGATGGCGTGCTCGCGCTCGTTCATACGGTGCTCTTCTGGGCAGGCAACGTCATCCTCACGCCGCTGATCCTGCTGGCGCCGCTGTTTCTCGACCGCAAGCGGACCCTCCACGACCTGCTTCTCGGCACCGTCGTCGCACGCACGGATCGCTAGAACCCGGCCATCGGGCCAATGTGACATCTGCGGGCTTGCCAAGCCAGCAAAGTTGACGTCTTCATTGGTATTCGAGACCTTCATCCGAGGTTGCACATCCGGGGCGAATCGCCAGTCGACGGTCCATGAAGCATCAGCCAACCAATTCTCCGCAATTCTTCCTCACGGCACCTTCGCCCTGTCCCTACCTGTCCGGCCAGTTCGAACGGAAGGTGTTTACCCACCTCGTGGGCGACAAGGCGCCCGAGTTGAACGACCTCTTGACGCAGGGCGGCTTCCGACGCTCACAGAACATCGCCTATCGCCCGGCCTGCGAAACCTGCCGCGCCTGCGTGTCGGTGCGCATCCTTGCGCAGGAGTTCAAGGCGACCCGCAACATGAAGCGCGTGTGGCAGCGCAATGCCGACCTGATCGGCGTCGAGCACCAAGCCGAACCCTCGACCGAGCAATATTCGCTTTTCCGGCAGTATCTGGACGCCCGTCACAAGCGCGGCGGCATGTCCGACATGACGGTGCTCGACTACGCCATGATGGTCGAGGACACGCATGTGGAGACGAAGGTCATCGAATACCGCAAGCGTGGTCCGGCTTCCTTCATCACCGGCAAGGGCGAAGGGGATCTGATCGGCGTTGCCCTGACCGACCGGATGGCCGACGGGCTGTCGATGGTCTATTCCTATTTCGATCCCGACATGGAGGACCGCTCGCTCGGCACCTACATGATCCTGGATCATATCGAGCGGGCGCGGGCAGCCGGCCTGCCGCATGTCTATCTCGGCTACTGGGTCGATGGCTCGCCGAAGATGGCCTACAAGGTACGCTACCGGCCCCAGGAGCATCTCGGCCCGCGGGGATGGGAGCGTTACGGGGAACCGTCAGGCTGAACTCCCCTTCGACGCCACAACTCAGACCAACGCAATGAAATAATCGGCCGTGGAACCGCGACGCCGTCGGCGTCGTTGTGGCAGTCTGTCCGCAAGGCCCCGCTTCGGACCGCAGGATTCGCAAGCCAATGCGCTGTCACGTCATATTCAATTCCAATTCCGGCACCGCCTTGGAAACAGGTCTCACCGGCGATGATCTTCGTGACCGCCTGGTCGACTACGGTCACGAGGCGACGGTGGATGCCGATGCCGACCGGCCACTGGCGGAACGGATCGCGGAAGCAGTGGCGAGCGACGCGGAAGTTCTCGTCGCGGCCGGCGGCGATGGCACGGTAACGGCATTGGCCGGCGCCATGATCGACAGCGACAAGGCGCTCGCGATCCTGCCGATGGGCACGGCCAACCTGCTGGCCCGCGACCTTGCCATCCCGCTCGATCTCGACGAGTGGCTGGAGGGCTCGGCCGGCATGCGGGTGCGTCACATCGATGTCGGTTTCGTCAATGGCCACCTCTTTCTGCACAAGGTGGTGATCGGCTTCGTGCCAGGTATCGCCGCCGGGCGGGAGCTTCTTCGCGGACGCGAGAGCTTCGTCGCCAAGCTGGCGTTCATGCGCTATTTCTTCCGCCGCCTCTTCCGTTCCCGGCGGCTGGCGGTCGAGATCGCCCATTCAGACGGCGAGCGGCGCATCCACAGGGTGCAGGCCGTGGCGGTGGCCAGCAATGCCTATGCGGAGGGTTTTGCGCGCTTTTTTTCGCGCCCGCGGCTCGATGCGGGCATCCTCACTCTCTACATCCTCAAGCATCTGAGCGTGGGCGATCTCCTGCGGCTCTGCTTCGGCTTTCTGCTCGGACGGTGGCGCAGCGACGACGCTCTACAGGTCGAGAGCGTCGAGGACGTGACCATACGCAGCCGGAAGAAATCGCTGAACGTCATGCTCGACGGAGAAATCGTTGCGATTGAGCCTCCCCTTGCTTTCTCGATACGCCCCGGTGCACTGAAGGTGCTGGCGCCGCCGGTGGCCACAGATGACGAGACAATTGAAGGCCCCGCATCGGTGGGCCGGGAGAGCTGAGTTCATGCGGATCGCGCATCTTTCGGACCTGCATTTCGGCAAGCACGACGAGGAACTCGCGGAGGGCCTGGCCGCGGAGCTTTCCGGACAGAAACCGGATCTGGTCGTCATCAGTGGCGATTTCACCCAACGCGGCACCGCGGCGGAATTCGAAGCTGCACGGGCCTTTCTCGATTCGCTCGACATCCCTTTCTTCGCAGTCCCGGGCAATCATGACATACCGCTCGCCAACGTCATGAAGCGGTTCGTCAGCCCCTATGGTCTCTACAAGCGCTACATCTCGCGCGACATTGAGCCGTTCCTCGAACTCGGCGGCGTCGCCCTGGCCGGGTTGCGGACCTCGCGGCGCGCGCGCCTGGGCCTGAACTGGGCAGATGGAACGATCAGCCGCGACCAGTTGAAAGACCTTGAAAAGCGGTTTGCGAAGGCATCTCCCGACGCCATTCGCATCGTCGTCGCGCACCATCCGCTGATGCATCCTGAAGAGCCAATGGCCAAGCCGATGCGCCGGGTCAAGCGGGCCGATCTTGCGCTGGCCACCTTCGCGCGGCTCGGCGTGCGCCTGGTTCTGTCGGGACATTTCCACATGTCCTACGTGCGGCGACACGAATCCGGTGCGGAGATCGCGGCCGGTGCCCCGGTCGGCGCAAACGAAGCGGCAGCAGCGCCGGTCATGGTTGCGCAGGCGTCAACCACGATATCGACACGGCGGCGCGCCGGTCACCTCAACGCCTATAATCTCATCGACATCGAGAACGGCGACGTGCGCGTGGGCCTGCGCGAATGGCAGAAGACCGGCTGGATGACACGGCAGGACGTGACCGCGAAGGCTGCACCGACGGCGGAGACGCCATCGGCTGCCCCCGCGCCGAAGGTCAGCCGCGGCCGCGCACGGACCCCCAAATCGTAAGCACGACGACCGCACCGACGATCGAAGCCAGGAAGCCCGCGGCTTCGCCCTCCTGATACCATCCGATCTCCTGCCCTACCCAAGTGGCCAGAACGGCACCCAGAATGCCGAGGATCGTGGTCAGGATGAAGCCGCCGGGATGATTGTCGCCGGGCGTGACGAGCTTGGCGAAAACGCCGGCGAAGAACCCTATGATGACGGTCCAGATGATCGACATCCCACCCCTCCAATGATTGACTGCCGCACCATAACGCAGATGCGGCTCCATTGTTGCGCGGTTCAGCGCGAAGACGATGCGCGGCGCGCACGCTCGATCTCGCCCAGCACGATATCGGTCGCGATCACACGCGCCGGGCGATCGGTTTCCAACCGGGCACGCATCCTCTGGAAACCTTCGAGCTGCGCCTTGCGGGCGGGGGAATCGACCAGCAACTGCTCAAGCTCGCGTGCAAGACGCTGCGGACGCAGATACTCGTCATAATATTCGGGGATTATCGGCCTGTCGGCGATCAGGCTCGGGAGCGCCGCAGACCAGGTGGTGATCAACCCGCGCGCAGCCCGCATCATCCAGTCGGATTTGTAGCAGGACACCATCGGGATGCCGACGAGAGCAAGTTCCAGCGTAACGGTGCCCGACGCAGCCAAGGCGGCGTCCGCGCGCGCGAAGGCAGCCCATTTCTCCTGTGCACCGGTGACGATCTCCACGGCAAAGGGCCAACCGGCCACGGCATCCCGGATGGCAGGCTCCAGACGCGGCAATGTCGGCACCACGATATCGAGCCGGTTGCCCCGTTCCTTCAACAGTTCGAGCGCCTTGCCGAAAGGTTCGACCAGCCGGGCGACTTCCGATCGGCGCGAACCCGGCAAGACGAGCAGTGTCGGGCTTTCGCTCGCCTCCTCACGTGCCGCCCGCGCCGCGACGACGGACGCGATGTCGGGATCGGCTGTCAAGCGGTGGCCGATGAACGTGCCCCGCGGCCCGTCCAGGCGCCGCAGTTCCTCCGGCTCGAAGGGCAGCAGGCACAGCACGTGATCCACCTGGCTCTTCATCTTGTGCGCGCGACCGGGCGCCCAAGCCCACACGCTGGGGCACACATACTGAATGATCGGAATGTCCGGCCGGCGCGCCTTGATGCGGCCTGCGACCCGCAATCCGAAGGCAGGACTGTCGATGGTGAGCACGCAGTCGGGATCGAAGGCGGAAATCGACCGCGCTGTCTGCCCGATGCGCATGACGAGCCGCGGAAGATCCCTGACGACGGCGGAAACACCCATCAGCGCGATTTCGGAACCATCAAAGAGAGAGCGAAGCCCTCTGGCTTCCAGATGGCGGCCTCCGACGCCGCACAATTCGACGGTGCGACCGGTTCGCGCCTCGATCTCGCCAATCAGATCGGCGGCCAGCATATCGCCGGACTCCTCGCCGGCAACGATTCCGATCTTCAGCGGAGCGGTCATGAGCTGTGGTCCTCGCGTCGGCGTCCCACCACGAAAAGCCCCAATTCGTCCGCAAGTTGGACGACGCGGCTGCACTCGAGGATGAAAGTCCGGTCCGCCTCGACGGCGATGCCGGCCAGACCGGCCTTATGTGCCCCTTCGACCGTGCCCGGTCCGATGGCCGGCAGGTCGGCGCGCATCTCCTGGCGCGGCTTGGCGCATTTTGCGAGAACACCGCCTTCGCGCCCGCCCAGGCGGCCGTGATCGCGCATGGCGGCCATCCGCTCCAGGAGGCCATCCGTTCCCTCGATCCCCTCGAGGGCCACCGCCCGTCCACCAACGGCAACCGCTGCCTGGCCGATATCGAGATCACCGATCGTCACCGCCGCCTGAAAGGCAGCGGCAATGTCGCGCTCATCGGCCTTGGAGGGCGCGCGGCGCGTGAGAAGCTGAAGCGGCGCCAACAGGTCAGGGACAATTTCATGGGCGCCCAGAACCCGGAAGCCACTGGCTTCGAAATAGTCCAACACGGCCCGCAGCAGGCCGTCGTCGCCGCGGGTCAATGCTCTGGCGATCTGCGGGAGCAGCCCCAACATGCCGAGCCGCCACTTCATGCGCGACAGTGCCGGACGACGGGCCACGCCGCCCGCAAATATCATGTGGCTGGCGCCGGCTCGCCGCAGGACGGCAACAAAATCGCAGAATTCCTCCAGCGCCATCGTGACGGTCTCGCAACCTTCGAAATCCTGGGCGCGGGCTTCTTCCGCGAGCAGGATGACGAAGGGATGATGTCCCGTGCGCAGCAATGTCTGCGCGACCTCGACGGGAAGCGCTCCACTGCCTGCAACGATGGCGATCCGGCGCGCGCCCGCCACGGCCGATGTTGCTGGCTCAGTGACCGCCTGCATCCGCATCGTCTTGGCCCCCGCCCCTGTCGGGAAGGGTGAACTGACGCTTGCCGCGTTCCGAAAGGAAAGTGACAATCTGCATGGCCGGCTCGAAGTCGGCATAGGTCTCCCCGGCCCTGGCAAGGTTCTCGGCCAAACCGGCATCGCCAGCAAAGATCGCGCGATAGGCCTCGCGCATGCGCCGGAGTTCGCTGGCGCTGCGGCCCGAGCGACGCAGACCCACCACATTGAGACCGCGCAGGCGCGCGCGGTTGCCCGCGGCGATAGCGTAGGGAATCACATCGCCGACGATCGCCGTCATGCCACCGATGAAGGCGTCATGACCGATGCGCACGAACTGGTGGACAGCCGACAGGCCGCCAATATTGACCCGGTCGCCCAGTTCCACGTGGCCACCCAGCGTGGCAACGCTCGCCATGATGACGCCGTCGCCGACGTGGCAATCGTGGCCGATATGGACGTGGTTCATGAAATAGCAGCCGTCGCCCACAGTGGTGGTGCCCCGGGCGGTATCGGTGCCCAAGTGCATCGTCACGCCTTCACGGATGACGCAGTCGCGCCCGATCGTCAGCGTCGTGCGTCCACCCTTGTGCTTGAAGTTCTGCGGCGGCGAACCGAGGACGGCCATGGGATGGACCTCGCAACCCGCCCCGAGGGTTGTGGCGCCAAGGATCGAGACATTGGAAACGAGTTTGACACCGTCGCCCAGGACCGCATCGGCGGATACATGGCAGAAGGGGCCGACATGCACGCCGGTACCGAGCCGGGCGCCATCCTCGATGACGGCCATGGGGTGTATGAAAGTGTCGCTCACGAACCCATCTCGTCTACCTAAGCCTGCTTGGGCGACATCATCGCCGAAATTTCCGCTTCCGCCACCTTGGCCCCATCGACGATGCCCTCGCAGGCAAAACGCCAGATATTGCCGCGCTGCTTGAGCTTGCGCACGTGCAATTCCAGCCGATCGCCCGGCACCACCGGCTTGCGGAACTTGGCATTGTCGATCGTCAGGAAATAGACCAGCGACGGGCTGCCGCCGCCTTCGGCACGCATCGTGCTGGCGATGCAGATGGCGCCGGCCGTCTGGGCCATGGCCTCGATGATGAGCACGCCTGGCATGACCGGCTGATCGGGGAAATGGCCCTGGAAATGCGGCTCGTTGATCGTCACGTTCTTGATGCCCACGGCCGAATTGTCGCCGTCGACGTCGACGATACGATCGATCAGAAGCAGCGGGTAGCGATGCGGCAACAGCGCCAGAAGGCGCATGATGTCGAATGTCTCGAGCGTGTTGGCTGCGTCTTCAGTCATGTCGTCTTTCCGTGTTTCTGGCGGCAGCCAGTTTGCGCAAGGCGAGCTGCTCGCGGAATAGCTGCTTTATGGGGCGCGCCGGCGTGCCTCCCCAACGCTCGCCGGCCGGAATGTCGTGCATGATCCCGGAAGAGGCGGCAACCGCCGCACCGGCACCGATCGTCACGTGATCGGCGACACCCGCGCCCCCGCCCAGCATGGCCCCATCGCCGATCCTGACGGAGCCCGACAGGCCGACCTGACCGGCGATGACGCAATGGCGACCGATACGGCAATTGTGCGCAATCTGCACCAGATTGTCGATCTTGGTCCCCTCCCCGATCACGGTGTCGCTCAGCGCACCGCGGTCAACGGTCGTGTTGGCACCGATCTCGACCCGGTCCTGGATGACCACGCGCCCGAGCTGCGGAACCTTGTCGAGGCCGGCGGCCCCGGGGATGTAGCCGAACCCATCCTGGCCGATCCGGCAACCGGGCCCGATGATGACCCGGTCACCTAGAAGGGAGAACTGAACCGTGGCGCCGGGGCCGACATAGCAATCGCGCCCAATGCGGCAGTTGGGACCGATAACGGCGTTGGGCGCAATGATGCTGCCGCGGCCGATCGCGGCGCCGGCAGCGATCACCGCGCCGGGTTCGACGATGACACCGGCCTCGAGACGCGCGTCATCGGCGACGTGGGCGGCAGGCGAGATGCCCGTCTCGCCGGTCATGGCGGATGGCGTGATCGACGAGGGGAACAGAAGACCCGCGATCCGGGTGAAAGCGGCGCGCGGCCGATCCGACAGCAGAAGGACAAAACCGGCTGGAATCTCAGCGGCGAAATCATTCGGGCAGAGCAGCGCCGCCGCGGATATGGAGTCCAGCGCAGCCAACTGGCGACGGGATTCCAGAAAGACGAGCTTGTCTTGCCCGCCCTCATCGAGCCCGGCAACGCCGTCGATCACGATATCAGCCGTCTCCGGATCCGCCAGTTCGGCGCCCGTCAGAGCTGCCACTTCACCGATGGTGAAGCGTCGCGATGGTTCGAAGAACACCGGATCCGTCATGCCTGCCTTCGCTCCCGGGCCATATCGGGGGCCCAGGAGAAACTCTGCGCTGGATCAGAACCGCGTCGAAACGCCGAAGCTGAAGTTCTGAACCCGGTCGCCGTTCTGCTTGAGCACGGGGAACGCGTAGTCGAGACGCAGCGGACCAAAGGGCGAGGCCCACATGACACCCACGCCGACGGAAGCCCGCCAAGCCATCGCATCGCCGGTCACCTGACCGGTGAAGGGACTGCCGTAGAGCGTCGCCGCATCGGCGAAGAGCGCACCGCGAAGACCGAAATCGCGAGGAATCGCCGGGAACGGGAACTGAAGTTCAGCCGAACCATGGAAATAGGTCGTCGCACCCAGGTGATCGCCAGTGGCAGAGTCACGCGGTCCAATGCCGTTGTAGTCGAAGCCGCGGATGATGCGCTCGCTGCTGTTGAACAGATCGAACACGCGAAGACCGCCGCCGCCGAGACTGGAGACGTGACCGCCACCCGCCGTCAGCACACCGACCAGATCCAATTCCTCCTGAAGGAGATGGTAGTACTGGCCACGGCCGGTGAACTTCACAAAACGGGCATTGCCACCAAGGCCGGCGAACTCCGTGTTGAAGTTCGCAAAGATGCCGGTGCGCGGATCCCGCATATTGTCGATCGTGTTGTAGCTCAGCCCAGCGCTGACCGAGGACCGGGTCCAGGGACTCTGGTTCTGAATGGCATCGCTCAAGATCGGCGACAGGTTGCAACCAGTAGCGGTCGGATCCGGGTCACAGTTTCCGCGGAAGCGGTACTGATCCTGAACGAAGTTGTAGGCCAGGTTGGCAGTCAGCGCCTGGGTGATCGGCAGGCCGAAGCGAACCGTGCCGCCCGTCGATTCCATGCTGTACTTGTCGAACTGCCGCGTGGAACGGAAGATGTCGAAGCCTGCCGAGATACGCTGGCCCAGGAAGTAAGGCTCGGTGAAGGAGAAGGCGAAGTCGCGCGAGCGCTGGCCACCACCGGCGGAGACGCGGATCGACTGACCGCGGCCGAGGAAGTTGCGTTCGGCGATGGCGCCTTCGACGGAGAAGCCGCTCTGCGCCGTTGACTGACCGGTCGTGTAACCGGCGCCCAGCGAGAATTCGCCGGTTGCCTTCTCGACGACCTCGACGACCAGCACCACCTGATCGGCTTCGGAGCCGGGCGCGGTGGACACGTTGACCGTCTCGAAGAAGTCGAGATCACGCAGACGACGTGCGGCACGCTGAACGAGAACCTGGTTGAAGGCATCGCCCTCGACGAGGTCGAATTCGCGGCGAATGACGTAGTCGCGGGTACGGGTGTTGCCGCGAATCTCGATCCGCTCGACATAGGCGCGCGGGCCCTGGTCGATCTGGAAGACGATGGAGATCGTGCGGTTGTTGAAGTCGCGATCACCGCGTGGCGTGACCTGAGCGAAGGCATAGCCCATGCCGGCCAGATGCTCGGTCAGAGCGACCAGGGAGTTCTCGACCTCACGAGCCCGGTAGGTGTTGCCCTGACGGACATCGAGGAGACGACGCAATGCCTGGGCGTCAACGCCCGGGATGGTGCTGTCGATCTCGATGGCGCCGTAGCTGTAGCGCTCGCCCTCGTTGATCGTGAAGACGATGTTGTACTCGTTGCGCTCCTCATCAAGCTCGCCAACAGCCGAGATCACCTGGAAATCGGCATAACCACGGTTGTAGTAAAAGGTACGCAGCGCTTCCTCGTCGGCGCGCAGGCGATCCTCGTCATAGATATCGTTGCGGGTGATCCACGACAGTATGTGGGACCGCTTGGTGGTGATCACTTCGCGCAGACGCCCATCGCTGAACGCGGTGTTGCCCCCGAAGGTGATGGAGGAGATGCGCGTACGGCCGCCTTCCTGAATGTCGTAGACGATGTTGACGCGGTTGGCGCCGAGATTGACGACTTCGGGACGGATGACCACATCGCCGCGGCCGACGCGCTGATAGGCCGCGCGAATGGCTTCCATGTCGGCGTCGAGTGCCGCCTGCGAGAAGGCGCGGCGCGGCTGAAGCTGCGTGGCCGTCGTCAGCTGATTGTCGCGCACACGGCGGTTGCCGCGGAAAACGACCTGATTGACGATGGCATATTCCGTGACCTGCACCACGAGAGTGGAACCGGACTGACTGATGCGCACATCGGAAAAGAGTCCGGTCTCGAAGAGGCGCTTAACGGCTTCGTCGATGTCGGTATTGGTGAAGTTCCGACCGGGTACGATGCCGATGTAGTCGCGAATCGTCGACGCTTCGACGCGTTCATTACCCTGAACGGAAACATTCGAGACGACGGCCGCAACGGCCTGCGTGACTCCGACGAATTGGAGCGCCCCCGCGCCCGAAAAGATCAATCCGGCCGAAATTGCCGCTGCTGATGCAGCGGATTTGAAACGTGAAGTGGCCTTCATTTGGTGCTCAAACCCTGTTCTCGTTGTCCCCACGGCGAGAAGTCCGGACGCCACGGCTTTCAATGGCTAACCGTAATAGCCGGATTTTCACCACAAGCAAGGAAAACGGTTAAATCGCATTTACTAATCACGAGGGCGTGGCATTCGCGACACGCCTATCCCCGCGCATGGTAAACGAGTCCTCAATCCGACGCTTGCGCGCCCCTCAGCAGCCGAAAATGTCGTTCCAGAACACGAATAGCATGAAACCCAGCACGAGAAACAAGCCAACACGATAAAAGGCTTCCATCACGCGTTCGGAGACCGGTCGTCGCGCAATGGCCTCCACGCCGTAGAAGACAAGGTGGCCGCCATCGAGAGGCGGGATCGGCAGCAGATTGAGAATGCCGATTCCCACCGACAGCAGCGCCACGAGTTGCACCAGCCAGACGAAGCCAAGGGAAGCCGCCTGCCCGGACATCTCGGCGATGCGTACGGGCCCGCCCAGTTGGCACCGATCCTCGCGACCTGCAACGAAGCGCTGCAGGAACTGGCCGGTCCGCTGGATGATGTGCCCGGTCTCTATGACGCCTTCGACCAGCGCTTCCGCAGGATTGTAGGTCACCAGCCGCGGTTGCCCCATCTCCTGGTTGTTGACCACGCCGATGGCGCCGATACGGATCGAATTGCCCAAGGCGTCGGTCTGCTCCAGCAATTCGGGCGTCGCCGCAAGTTCCAGTTCCTGCCCATCGCGCAGCATGACGAAGGTGAGCTGGTCGCCGGCACGCCCTGAGACCAGGCGTTGCACGTCGGAGAAGGTCGACACGCGGGTGCCGTTGATGGAGACGAATCGGTCCCCCGGCGCAAATCCTGCGGCCTCGGCCGGGCTTTCGGCGCGCACTTCGGCAACGGTCGGCTCGGTCACATATTTTCCGTAGAGCGCGAACATCACGGTGAAAACGGCAATCGTCAGCACGAAATTCGCCATGGGTCCCGCGACCACGGTGGCGGCGCGCTTCCATACCGGCTGGATGTGGAAGGCCGTCGGCCGTTCGGCCTCGCTCAACTCCTCGGCATCCTCATGCCGCGGCTCGCTGGTGACAGCCATGTCGCCGACGAACTTCACATAGCCTCCCAGCGGTATCGCTGAGAGTCTCCACCGTGTTCCGCGCCGGTCGGTGAAGCCGAAGAGTTCGGGACCGAAGCCGATGGAGAAGGCCCTGACGCCGATGCCGCACCAGCGGCCGACCAGATAGTGGCCCATCTCGTGGACGAAAACGACGACCGTCAGGACGAAAAGGAACGGCACGAGAATGCCGAACACCAATCCCTGACTGCCGAAGATGGAGGTAAGAATTTCGCCCATTGCGCTGTTGCCGCCCGATGGTTTGCTGGCTGCGTGGATTGATGCCCCTAAAGGCCGGTCCAGAAACGGACCGCCTCAGCCAGCACTGAAGAATGCCTGTGCCGGATCGCTGGGACCGGTGAGCAGGATGCCGACGACATAGAACGCGACCGCGGCTGCTACAAGACCATCCACCCGGTCCATGACGCCACCGTGACCGGGGATGAGGTTGCTCGAATCCTTCACCGTGTAGCGGCGCTTGAGATGTGATTCGAAAAGATCGCCCATCTGGGCGACGACTGACAGCAGCAAAGCCAGCCCGGCGAAGACCGCCAGGCCGAGCCGCACATCTGCAAGCAATGCGACCGTCAGCCCTGCCGCAACCCCGCCAACTGTCCCGCCGATCGCACCACTCCAGGTCTTTCCAGGAGAGATTCGCGGTGCGAGCTTGGCACCGCCGATCGCCCGACCGACGAAATAGGCCGCGATGTCTGTGACCCAGACGACAGCGAACAGGAACAGGATGGCCCAGAGCCCGGCGGCATCCCCGCCCCTCAACATGGCGAGCGCGATCGCCGACAACCCCGCATAGAGGATGCCGGAAGGCGGCCAGTGGTCGTGGCCGGAAAACCGTGCCACGACGACCGCGATCACGGTGGCGACGATCGTCAGGATGAGAAGCAGGCCGGGCGCCGCCCCTGCCACAAGCAGCAGGGCAATGGCACCGAGAAGCGCGGCGATGACCCAGTGGGTTCGCCCCCAGTCCCTTCCCGCAGTGATGGTCAACCACTCATAGATCATCGCCAGCGCGACGATCGCGACGAACAGCCTGAAAGCCAGGCCCCCCATCCACGTCAATGCCAACGCCAGCGGGATCAGCACCAGGGCGGAAACGACCCTCAGGCGCAGATTGCTGGAGCCTGCCGGCTGCTGCCCCGGCGGGGGGCTGGAAACGCTCATAGGGCAACGTCGCGCGCGGCGACACCGCCAAAGCGACGGTCGCGTGCAGCATAGGTCCGCACTGCCTCGGCCAGTCGCTCGGCATTAAAATCCGGCCAGTAGCACGGTTCGAAATGAAGCTCGCTATAGGCTGTCTGCCACAGCAGGAAGTTGGACAGGCGCTGCTCGCCGCTGGTGCGGATGACCAGATCGGGGTCAGGGATGCGCGCCGTGTCCAGGAAGGAGACAAAGCTCTCCGGCGTGATCTCCTCCGGATCGAGGGTGCCGGCCGCGGCAGCCTGGGCAATGGTGCGGGCAGCCCGGATGATCTCGTGGCGCGACCCGTAATTGAAGGCGATGACGAGGTTCATCGCCGCGTTGTTCATGGTGAGGTTCTCGGCCTCATCGACCATCGAACGAATGTCAGGCTCAAGCCCTTCGCGGTCCCCGATCATGCGCACGCGCACGCCGTTCTGGTGGATTTCAGCGAGATCGCGACGCAGGAACAGGCGCAGGAGCCCCATCAGGTCGCTGATTTCGGATCGAGGGCGAGACCAGTTCTCGGAAGAAAAAGCGTAGACGGTCAGCCAGTCGATGCCGAGGTCGCCGGCGGCACGAACGGTGCGCCGAAGCGCTTCGACGCCGGCGCGATGGCCGGCAGCCCGCGGCAGGCCCCTCGCCTTCGCCCAGCGGCCATTGCCGTCCATGATGATCGCCACATGCGCGGGTATCAAATCGGGATTCCTTTCCCGTTTCCGGGTCCGCCGGGCATCCTGCAGCTAGACTTGCATGATCTCGGTTTCCTTGTCCGTCAGAAGCGTATCCACCTGAGAGATTGTCTCGTCGGTCATCTTCTGGACGCGGTCGGCGTGCGTACGCGAATCATCCTGGCTGATTTCGCCGTCTTTTTCCGCCTTCTTCAAGTTCTCCATTCCGTCGCGGCGTACATGACGCACGGCCACCTTGGCACCTTCGGCATATTGATGCGCGATCTTCACCAGTTCCTTGCGGCGCTGCTCGTTCAGTTCGGGCAGCGGGATACGCAGATTGGTGCCATCGACAATAGGATTGAAGCCAAGATTGGATTCGCGGATGGCGCGGTCGACGGCGCCGACCAGCGACTTGTCCCACACATTGACGGCGATCATACGCGGCTCCGGCACGGTGACCGTCCCAACCTGGGTCAGCGGCATAGTCGACCCGTAGGCCGGAACCTGAATCGGGTCGAGCAGATTCGCCGAAGCCCGACCCGTCCTGAGCGAGGCCAGATCGGATTTAAAGGCACTGATGGCGCCATCCATGCGCCGCTGCAGGTCGGAAAAATCAATTCCGGAACTCATGAAGAACTTCCTCCTTGGCCGGGGTCCTCGCGTCGCATCAGGGAAAACCCCCGAAGGTTCATCTCAGAGATCCGCCACGAGGGTGCTACGCCCCTGGCCCCTCAGGATGGCGCCGAAGCCGCCCTTTTCGTGAATCGAGTAGACGATTATCGGAATGTTGTTCTCGCGCGCAAGAGCAATCGCGGCGGTATCCATGACGGCTAAGCCTTCGCGAAGCACGTCCTGGTGGCTGATCTGCTCGTATCGGGTGGCGGTGGGGTCCTTCTTCGGATCGGCCGAATAGACGCCATCCACCTGCGTGCCCTTGAAGAGGGCATCCGCGCCGATCTCGGCCGCGCGCAGGGCGGCCGCCGAATCGGTCGTGAAGAAGGGGTTGCCGGTGCCACCGGCAAAAATGACCACCTTGCCCTGGTCGATATAGGCGGTCGCCTGGCGCTGCGAGAAGCTCTCGCAGAGCTCCGGCATGGCGATTGCCGAAAGCACCACGGCATCAACGCCAAGCTTGACCAGCGAGGTTCTGAGCGCCAGCGAGTTGATGACTGTGGCGAGCATGCCCATGTGGTCGCCGGTAACCCGGTCACCGCCCTTGGACGCGACGGCAACGCCGCGGAAGATGTTGCCGCCGCCGATGACGACACCCACCTCCACGCCCATCTTGCGCGCCTCGGCGATGTCGGCGGCGATCCTGTCGACCACGGACACGTCGATGCCGAAACCCTGATCCCCCATCAATGCCTCGCCGGATGCCTTGAGCAGGACGCGGCGGTAGCGGGGGATATCGGACATGGCACTCTCTCGTGTGGGGCGGTTTTCGCGGGCCTCGATACACGAGGGGCGCCGCGATGTCACGCGGCGCCCCTCGGCAATTCAGATGTGCAGAGAAGGTCTACTTCTTGACCGCCGCGGCAACCTCGGCAGCGAAATCGGACTCTTCCTTCTCGATTCCCTCGCCGAGCGCGAAACGCACGAAACCGGTGATCGTGGCGGTGGCGCCGATTTCCTTCTCGGCATCCTTCAGGGCCTGCTCGACGGTCACGTCGGGGTTGATGACGAATGCCTGCTTGAGAAGAACGACCTCCTCGAAGAACTTGCGCATGCGGCCTTCGACCATCTTCTCGATGATGTTTTCCGGCTTGCCGGACTGGCGCGCCTGATCGGCATAGATGGCCTTCTCCCGCTCGACTTCCGCCGCATCGACCTCTTCGGCCGTCAGCGCCAGCGGGTTGGTGGCGGCGACATGCATGGCAACCTGACGCGCGAAGGAACGCGCGGCATCGGCGTTGCCTTCGGTTTCGATCGCAACAAGCACGCCCATCTTGCCGAGATTGTCGGCGACGGAATTGTGAACATAGTTCGCAACCGCGCCCTGGCCGACGGACAGCTTTGCCGAGCGGCGGAATGCCAGGTTCTCGCCAATGGTGCCGATGGCGTCCGTGACGGTCTCCGAAACACTCTTGGCGGCGCCGGGGTAGCGCGCCTGCGAGACCGCTTCGACAGTCCCGTCGGTGGTCAATGCCACTTCGGCGATGTTGGAAACGATCTGCTGGAAGGCTTCATTGCGGGCCACGAAGTCGGTCTCCGAATTGACCTCGACGACCACGGCGCTCGATGCATCGGCAGCGACGCCGATAAGACCTTCGGCGGCGGTGCGGCCGGACTTCTTGTCGGCCTTGGCGATACCCTTCTTGCGCAGCCAGTCGACGGCTTCCTCAAGATTGCCATTGGTCTCTGCCAGCGCAGCCTTGCAGTCCATCATGCCAGCGCCGGTCATCTCGCGGAGTTCTTTGACCTGTGCAGCGGAAATGCTCATCTTCGTCTCGTTCCTTCATGTTCCTGAAATGACGCGGCGCACCGTGGATTTCGCCAGGTGCGCCCGCCGTGATGTCCGATATGCTGGCCGCGAACGGCCGCCGGGGGCTAAGCCTGCTTGTTCTCGGTATCGCCTTCGCTGGCGGCCGGGCTCTCGGCCGACGTGCTGGCAGGCGTCTCGGCAGGGGTTTCGGCAGGCGTCTCGTCGAGCGCCGGTTCGGCCGGGGCTTCGACCGCCTCGCCGATGTCGACACCCATGGCGCCCTGCTGGCGAGCGATACCGTCGATGGCAGCCTTGGCGATGAGTTCGCAATAGAGCGAGATCGCGCGTGCCGAATCGTCATTGCCGGGGATCGGGTAGTCGACCTTATCCGGATCGCAGTTGGAATCGATCACGGCGACGACCGGAATGCCGAGACGCTTGGCCTCCTGGATGGCGATCGCTTCCTTGTTGGTGTCGATCACGAACATCAGGTCGGGGGTCGAGCCCATGTCCTTGATGCCGCCCAGCGCACGGTTCAGCTTCTCGCGCTCGCGCTCGAGGTTGAGCCGCTCCTTCTTGGTGAAGCCGGAGGCCTCGCCAGCGAGGAGGTCGTCGAGCGTGCGCAGGCGCTGGATCGAATTGGAGATCGTCTTCCAGTTGGTCAGCATGCCGCCGAGCCAGCGGGCGTTGACGTAGTACTGCGCCGAACGCTGAGCAGCGTCAGCGACGATCTCGGACGCCTGGCGCTTGGTGCCGACGAAAAGAACGCGGCCACCCTTGGCGACGGTGTCGGAAACGAGCTTCAGCGACTGGTGCAGGAGCGGCACCGTCTGCGAGAGGTCGATGATGTGGATGTTGTTGCGGACGCCGAAGATATAGGAGTCCATCTTCGGGTTCCAGCGGTGGGTCTGGTGGCCGAAGTGAACACCAGCTTCCAAGAGCTGGCGCATGCTGAAATCAGGCAGAGCCATTCGATCTTTTCCTTTCCGGTTAAGCCTCCACGGGCCAACGGCGAAAGAAAATCTATCGCCACCGGGGGCGTCCGCCGGATTTCTCCCGGACGGAAACCAAAAGCCCGTGTGTGGAATGAGCGCGCATATAGCGGCAGAAACCACCATTTGCAAGCGCCGGGGGGTTGCGGCTTTCGGGGCCCCGGCGGTTATTGGCTGCTGACCTCGACGTTGAGCATATCGACGACCCGCCCGGGATCGGAATCGGCGGCCTCCATGAGCTGCATCATGGGCACCGGTTCATCGGGCCGCATCTCGATACGCAACGTGCCGGGATCTTCCAGGAAGGCGCCGGCCGCGGCCGTCACCATCGTGAGGAAGTCAGGGCGCTGCAGGGCCGCAAGAACGAAGGGCAGGATTCCCGCCGCCTGGGCGCGCATGGTCTCGATGTCGGTGCCCTGGTCCTGGGCGAGCATCGATAGAACCCGGTCCGTCAGGGATGCGTCGGTGAAGACGGCCGAGGCCTCGTTGAGCGTGATGCCGAACGCTACGAACATCAGGCTCATCGGGTTTTCCAGCGCGCCGCGCGGAATCCCGCCAAATGTCGCGTCAAGCCCGAGCGTTCCCCCGTCCTCCAATGTGGTGCTGGAGGAAAGCGCTATCGTCTCGCCCGCCTCCTCCCAGGTCAGGCTGAGTTCATGGGAGGCCGCGATCTCTTCATATCCAAGCGCTTCGAACGTCTCGAGCGCCTCCTCGTCGTCGATCATCCATGTCGGCATGCGCAGATCGTCGATCAGGGTGGCAATGCGCGTGGGAATCGGGCCGATATGGTCGGCCATGGTAATGTGGGCGCGGGCAAGGCTCAGTTCGGCGACGAAGGGGACGTGCAAGACCAGTCCGCCGAGCGAGAGACCGCCCAGTGTGGGAACGGCGCGCAGCATCGTGTCGATATCGCCGCTCTCCTGCGCCTGTTCGAGCGCCAGGAGTGCGGCCAGCGATGGGAAGCCGAGATCGCTGATGGTGAAGTCGCCGAGGGCGATCTCGACATCGCCTGCGTCGTCCCCAGCCTGCAGTCCCCGATAGTAGATGGTTTCGATGCCGTCCGAGGAAAGACCGGTGACGCCCGTGGCCGCAAGGCTGCCGCCGAACTCGTCGGCCTCGAAGGCCAGCCCGGTCGCCTCCATCAGTCCGAGCCGGAAGGCGCCATAGGTGGCCGCCACAAGTTCCACGAGTTCGATCGGGTCCGGCTCCTGGTCGTTCTCGATCGCGAGGTAGAGCGCATCCGCCCTGGAAAGGACAGGAAGCGGCGGACGGCGGCCGCCCAGGTCTTCCATCCGCAATTCCTCGATGGTGACCTCGACACCTTCCGTCGCGATCGTCCAGTCGGTAGCTGAAAACCAACCATTCATGGTTTCGAACGCATCGCCGCCCGCTCCCGGTTCGATCGAGGGATCGAACAACCGGACCATGTCGCCGTAATTATATTGCCGGACCGCGATGCTGCCGATCTCCATTTCGTAATCGACCGCGACGCCGTGGTCGGCCTCCTCTGCCTCCCTCGCCGAAGCGCTCAGCCAGATGCCGTCCATCGTCATGGTCGAGATGTTGCCGCGTTCGGTCGATCCGACCGTGCCCGCTCCATACTGAATGGCGGTCGTCATGGGCGGGTCCGAGGTTTCCGACACCAGGTCGAGCACGCCGAACTCCATCGACTCGAAGCTGACATCGACGAGGGCTGCGGCGAGCGGGTAGAACCGGGAGACTGGCCGCGCCGGATCCTCCGCGATGTCGGGAAGGCGCGCCCAACGCAGATTCGCGGCCGCCAGCCCGTCATAGGAACCGGTGGTGCTGCTCGATCCCTGGCTTTCGCTGTCGATCTGGAAATCGATGAGCAGTTCCTCGGCCTGAATACGGTCGGCGACATAATAAGCGCCGTCCACATCAAGCCCCTCGAAAACAAGGCTCGGGAAGGCAAAAATATAGCTCAAATCGACGCTGTCGGCTTTCCCGTCCGTCGTCGCGCCGGGCAGATCCGAAAGCTCGATCGAGATCTCCAGGTCCTTGACGGTTGTGGTGCCGGAGGCGGCGTCATGGTTGACGCCTGCATGAGTGATTTCCAGCCACTCGAAACGTTCCGACTGCGCGATCCAGTCTTCGACGATCTCGATGGGCGCTTGCGCAAAGGCCGGCGGTACGACCAAGATTGCCGCGGCCGCCCCCAGATACGCGCCCCACCGCATGCCGATTGCATCTCGCATGCTACCCCCCTGCCCCTCTCCCAAACACCGGGCAAATTAGGGCAGGAAATCCAGCCGATTGGCAAATGTTAATTTACGCAGCGACAGCAGCCAGCGACCCGCGATGCCCTGCGGGCGTCAGTTGCAATCCTCGACCCGGTCGAAGGCTTCCAGCTCGACCAGCTGACCGGCAATGGCGAAGTCGCCATAATCCATGATTAGGTCGTGGGTGATGCCGGCTTCGTTGAGCTTGAAGGCGATGCGGTAGGTCGGCATGCCCTCGCCCGTGGCGTCGCCGTTCTGAAGATCGAAATAGGCGATGTTGACGGGCCAGAAATTGGTATCGCCAGCCGCGGCGAGCAGATCATGCTCCGGGTCGGTGGCCGGGAGTGCCGCCTGCCGCCCTACAACGACGGTCGTCGTCATGACCTTGCTGCCGGCCTCCGAGCCGTCGAATATCGTCGTCTCGTAGAATGTGCGGCCCTCGGCGATCTTTTCGAGGAGGTCCTTCAGATGTTGTGTCGGGAAGAGGCTCGGGCCAAGATCGTGCTCGGTCTGCTCGGGCCGCTCGACGGAGACGTGGGTGCCGCCATCCTCGGGTACGGCGCTGCCACGCGATTCCCGGTCCAGATTGCCGTCCAGATAGGAGCGCATGGCGAAATCGAAGGATTCGCCGTCCGGCCCCTCATAAGTGGTCGACTGTTCGTCTATGAGGCGCGAGAATTCCTCGGTGTCGAACTCGGTGACGAAACGGAAATTCACGGTGTAGCCGTCACATGACGAGCCATTGAACTCGTAGACCATGCGGCCGCTAATGGCGGTGATACCCGAGCGTTCGGAACGCTCGTGGAGCGACAGGTCATAGACGGCGCGATGCGGCAGCAATTCTTCGGCGAGCGCCGGGCCCAGACCGCCCCCCGCCAGGAACGACGCGAGGATTGCGAGGTGAATGCCCTTCATGCGCATCAAGTCTTCTCCGTCAGAGTGGATGAACCGGTGTCCACACAAGGCGATTTTCGTGGCACAAGCACGGCGGGAATCGCCTCCGGCGCCGGTCTCAATACGCGCCGTCTTCAAAAATAGGAAGTGAACATGGCCGAAACGATCGAACAGCGCCTCCGCGAAATGGGCGTGGAACTACCGGAAGTCGCGCTGCCTGCTGCCAATTATCTGCCCTTCGTGGCGAGCGGCAACATGCTGATGACCTCAGGTCAATTGCCGCTGCAGGCGGGCAGGCTGGTGGCGACCGGGCTTCTCGGTCGGGATCTCGACACAGAGGCCGGACAGGCTGCCGCGCGCATCTGCGCCATCAATGTGCTGGCCGCCGCCAAGGCGGCGCTCGGCGATCTCGAACAGATCCGCCGGACGGTCAAGATCACCGTCTTCGTGGCCTCGGCGCCGGGCTTTGCCGAACAGCATCTGGTTGCCAATGGCGCCTCCGATTTCCTGGCCGAGGCGCTGGGCGATCGCGGACGACATGCGCGGTCGGCAGTCGGTGTCGCCATGCTGCCGCTCAATGCGCCGGTCGAGATCGAAGCCATCATAGAGTCACGCAACTGACGGACGGACCATGACCGATATATCCTGGCTTACCGCGCGTCCTATCGCGCATCGCGGTTTTCACGACCTCAACAAGGCACGATGGGAAAACACGCTGTCGGCCTTCGAGGCGGCGGCGGATCGCGACTACGCCATCGAATGCGACGTGCATCTGTCCGCCGATGGCGTGCCGGTTGTCTTTCACGACCGCGAACTGGACCGGCTGTGCGGCATCCAGGGACTTCTCTCCGACCTCGACGCGTCCGCGATTTCGACGCTGCGGGTCGGGGGAACCGACGACCGCGTGCCGACTCTGGCCGAAATGCTCGAACGCGTGGCCGGACGGGTGCCGTTGGTCATCGAACTCAAGGGCAGCGAGGGCAAGGACGAGGGTCTCGTGGCGGCAGTAGCCAAGACGCTCGATGACTATCGGGGCAAGGTCGCGCTGATGTCGTTCGAGCACCGCTTCATCCGCCGCTTCCCCAAGGATGCACCCGGGCTCGTCTGCGGCCTGACGGCCCACGGCCGCACGCCATCCGATCTCGAAGCGCATTTTTCGATGCTGGCCCACGGGATCGACTTCGTGTCCTTCCACGTGGCGGACCTCCCCAACCGCTTCGTGGAGACGATCCGCGACAGACTTTCCATGCCGGTCATCACCTGGACAGTGCGCGAACCATGGGCCGTCGACGTGACGCGAAGCCATGCCGACCAGATGACGTTCGAAGGTTTCGAGCCTTAGGCGTCACGGTTTGGCTCGGGCTGGTCAGGAGGATTTCATCGCGCCTGCCCATCTTGCATTGCACAAGCACTGCCGTATCTAGACGGGCATGACAGCGAGCGGTCCCACGGCGGAGGAACAGAAGGGCGAATTCGTCCTTCGCGTTACCCAATCGCTGGACGGCTTTACGGCCGAAGAATGGAACAACCTTGGCGTTGCCTCGAAAGACGGGGCCGTCGCCTACAATCCCTTCGTCAGCCACGCCTTCCTGTCCGCCCTCGAAGACAGTGGCTGCGCCACTGCGCAGACGGGCTGGCTTGGTCAGCATATGCGGCTCGAGGCACCCGACGGCAGGATGCTGGGCGCGGTGGCGGGCTATCTGAAAAACCACAGCCAGGGCGAGTACGTCTTCGACCATGGCTGGGCCGACGCCTTCGAGCGGGCCGGGGGGCGCTATTATCCCAAGCTGCAGGTATCGGTGCCGTTCACGCCGGCGGCGGGGCCGCGGCTGCTGGTAGCCAGCGACGCCGCCAACCCGGATGCGGTTCGCCGCGCGCTCGCGGAGGGGCTTCGCACGCTTGGCGATCGGCTCGGTGCCTCCTCGGTGCATGTCACCTTCGCGGCAGAGGCCGACATCGAGGCGCTAACCGATCGCGGCTATCTGCACCGCACCGACCAGCAGTTCCATTTCCACAATGAGGGTTATGGCTCCTACGATGATTTCCTGTCCACGCTGGCGTCGCGCAAGCGCAAGGCGCTGAAGCGCGAGCGCCGCGAGGCGCTGGAAAACGGCATATCGGTCGAGTGGCTGACCGGAAGCGACCTCACCGAAGCGGTCTGGGACGATTTTTACGCCTTCTATCTCGACACCGGCAGCCGCAAATGGGGCCAGCCCTATCTCAACCGGCGCTTCTTCTCGCTGATCGGCGAGCGCATGGCCGACGACATCCTGCTTGTCATGGCGAAGCGGGACGGACGACGCATCGCAGGCGCCATCAACTTCATCGGCTCGGACCGGCTGTTTGGCCGAAACTGGGGCTGCGTGGAGGACCATCCCTTCCTGCATTTCGAGGTCTGCTATCATCAGGCGATCGATTTCGCGATCGAGAAGGGTCTCAGGATCGTCGAGGCGGGCGCCCAGGGCCAGCACAAGCTGGCGCGCGGCTACATGCCCGTCACCACCCATTCAGCCCATCACATCGCCCATCCAGGCCTGCGCGATGCGGTTGCCAACTATCTGGATCGCGAACGCCGCGAGGTGGAGATGATCGGCGGGCTGCTCACCGAGCACGGACCTTTCCGCAAGGGCTGAGCGGCAAGGTGCGAGGCAGAGCCGTGGCGAGCAAGCAGATCAGCAAGGCGGACCTCCCGACCAAGATATGCGCGGCCTGCGGCCGACCCTTCGCCTGGCGCCGGAAGTGGCGCAAGGATTGGGAGGCGGTGAAATACTGCTCCGACGCGTGCCGGAAGAAGAGATAGAGCGGTACGGGACTGCCCCCTGCCCTTGCATGTCGTCCATGAACATCCATATACCATCCATGTGGATGGTTTGCGGAGGTTCGAGATGGCCAAGGCGACGACCGGCGGGACACCTGCCAAGACACCCGATTCCGAAAAGCTCACCATCAATCTGGGCTTCGTCGATCTCGGCCAGATCGAATTGCTGGTCAAGGAAGGCTTCTACTCCAATCGAAGCGACTTCATCCGCACCGCCATCCGTAACCAGATCGAGCGGCACGCGGAGACAGTGCGCCAGATCGTGGTGCGCAAGAGCGTCGACCTCGGACTTCGCCACATCACGCGCGAAGAACTGACAACCGCGCAAGCAGCAGGCCAGATGCTGGATATCCGGGTCCTGGGTCTCGTGGTTATCGCCCCTGATGTCACGCCCGAGCTTGCCCGCGATACGATTTCCGCCCTCTCCATCCTGGGCACCCTGAACGCCAGCGAGGCGGTCAAGTCCGCGCTGGCAGACCGCATGTCCTGATCCTCCCACTTCAGAAAGCACCCCCATGACCACTCCCTTCACCCGCGGCATGTCCCGGGCCACCGAACTGACGCGCGCCGGCAGGCTGGACGAGGCGACGGCATTGATCCAGTCGCTCCTGCAGCCCCAGCCGCCGGCCGCCGACCACCCTGCAGACAGCATGGTGATCGAAGGCGACTTCAGCCGGCTGGGCGATTCCGTTTCCGCCCCGCCTCGACGCGCCGCTGGAAACGCTGCGTCGGGCATCCGCGAGGGGCTGGGCGAAACGCTGCGCAGGATCGCGGCGGGCGGCATGCCGGGGCGCGGACCTCTGACGCCCCAGCCGCTCGATCTGCCGGAAGGCGCACGGTTCCTGTCGCTGACCCACAACGGCGGCCATGGCAGCCGCCACTACCGCCTTTATGTGCCAGCCCGGCAGCCGGAGACGCCGATGCCGCTGATCGTTATGCTCCATGGCTGCACGCAATCGCCCGAGGATTTCGCCCTCGGCACCGGCATGAACGGGCTGGCCGAGGAGTTCGGGTGCCTGGTCGCCTGGCCCGCACAGCCCCAGGGAGCGAACGTCCAGAAATGCTGGAACTGGTTCCGGCCGGAGGACCAGGCGCGCGACCGGGGCGAACCCGCCCTCCTGGCGGGGATCGTCCGCGACATCCTGCGCGATCATCCAGCCGATGCGGGCAGGATCTATGTCGCAGGTCTGTCGGCGGGCGGCGCGGCGGCGGCCATCCTGGGAGCGGCCTATCCCGAATTGTTTTCCGCGATCGGCGTTCATTCCGGCCTGCCCGTCGGCGGGGCGCAGGACGTGCCGTCGGCTTTCGCCGCCATGCGCAGCGGCTCAAAGGGCAAAGCCCAGGACCGCTCCGTTCCGGCGATCGTGTTCCATGGGCTGGCAGACGGAACCGTGCATCCCAGCAACGGCCACGCGGTCGTGCGGCAAGCCCTGCAGGCTGGTACCGCCGTCAAGCGCAGCCGCGTTTCGGGCACCTCTGAACGAGGACGGGCGTACCGGTTGAACCGCCACGAGAATCCGGAGGGACGAAGCATCTGCGAGCATTGGGAGATCGAGGGTGCCGGCCATGCCTGGTCCGGCGGGCAGCCAGGCGGGAGCTACACGGACCCGCAGGGTCCGGATGCCTCGCGCGAGATGATGCGGTTCTTTCTGCAGCATCGGCAGGCATAGGCCCCAGCTGGGGCCATCGGCAGCCGCGGACCGGCGTCGGAGCGCTCAGTGGACCACGGTCTTGGAGAAGATGTTGATGACCAGCACGCCGCCCAGGATCATCGCGATGCCGAGCAGCGCCGGCAGGTCCAGCATCTGGCGGAAGACGGACCAGCCGATCAGCGTGACGAGGACGATGCCCGCGCCCGACCAGACGGCATAGACCACGCCGAGCGGCATGGTTCTCAGCGGCAGCGACAGGAAGTAAAAGGCAAATCCGTAGCCGATTATGGTCAGAAGCGACGGCCAGAGCCGCGTGAAGCCCTCGGTCTGCTTGAGCGCCGTGGTCGCCAGGACCTCGAAGACGATGGCGATCGCGAGATAGACGAAATTCATGGCGCACTCCTTGAGGTGGGGCGTGGAGGCCACGTTCCGGCTCGCATTTCATTTCACGACGATGCACGTCGTTCGAAGATATGGCGCGCCAAGTCGGGCAACGATTCTCCGCCGCGACGCGTTCCGCATGACATGACCGTCGACCTTGGACAAGATCTTTGACACTCGGGCAAGTGGCACTCTTCATTCCGGCAGCAATCATCGTTGCCCTGTCTCCTGGCGCGAACAATCTCCTGGCCTTCGCCAATGGCAGCAGGCAGGGGCTGTCACTGGCGATCATTGCCTTGTCCGGCAGATGCGCGGCATTCGTCCTGATGATCGGCATGGTCATCATCGGGTTGGGTGCCGTGCTCGCGGCATCGGAMCTCGCCTTTCAAGTCGTGAAAKGGGKGGGGGKGGGGTATCTAATCTATCTTGGCATCAAGGTGTTCTTCGATCGCGAGGTCCCTGGGGTAGAAGGCGGCCCTTCGGCAGCGTCTGGCTTCACACTGGCCAGGCGGGAATTCGTCGTCGCCATGAGCAATCCGAAAGCAGTGCTTCTCTTCACCGCGTTTGTTCCCCAGTTCATTCATCCCGAATACGGCTCATCGTTCGGACTTCAACTGGCGATGCTTGGCACGCTCTACATTGCGATCGAATTCCTGGCGGCCATTGTCTGGGCCGTTTCGGGGGCATTCCTGCGTACGTTGCAACCTTCAGTGCGCAATATGATCCTGATGAACAAGCTCACCGGAACCTTGATGCTGAGCGCCGCGGCGATGCTTGCGACGGCTAAAAGAACCTAGCATGACGTCAACCCGAAACGGGTTGAGCCTACCTAGCGTGCGCGCGCGACTTCCCCGCCAGTTCCGGCAGCCGTCACATGGCCGACCGGGTTGACCTCACACACGCCCTACCGCAGAAAATGGGTTCGAGAAAAAGGCCCCAGGGACGGAGTTTCCATGACGACCGAATATGACAGCGGCAACATCTTCGCCAAGATCGTGCGCGGGGAGTTGCCCTGCCACAAGTTCTACGAGGACGAGGCGACCTTCGCCTTCATGGACATCATGCCGCGCGGCGACGGGCATGCGCTGGTCATCCCGAAAGAGCCGGCGCGCAATGTGCTCGACGTCGAGGCCGACAGCCTGGCGGCCGTCATGCGCACGGTGCAGAAGGTGGCCAGGGCCTCGATGAAGGCTTTTGGCGCCGATGGGGTCACGGTGCAGCAGTTCAACGAGCCGGCGGGCGGCCAGGTGGTCTTCCATCTGCATTTCCACATCATCCCGCGCTTCGACGGCGTCGGGCTGAAGCCGCATACGGGCGAGATGGAGAAGCCCGAGGTCCTCGCCGCCAACGCCGAGAAACTGCGCGCGGCTCTGGCCGGCTAGAGCAGAAAGATGCCGGCAAGAAGTACGGCCTCGGCGACCACGATGCTGAGCAGCACGGATCGGCCGAGCACGAGATACGCACCGAAGCCGGAAAGCGCGGCACCGACTCGAAGCGCTGCCGGCGTGTCGGCAAGCGCGCCGGAGGGAAACACGATCAGATTGGCGATGACGGCAGCGACGAGCGCTGTCGCCACGCACCGCACCAGCACGAGGATGTCGGAATCCTCGGCGATGCCGCCGGCCAGAAATACGCCAAGGAACCGCCAGATGTCGGTCGCCAATGCACCGCCGATCAGGATGAAGAGATAGGGCCACCACCAGGCATCGATCGCTTCGAATGTCATGCGGTTCTCCGCGACCAGACATGCCAGCCATAGGCGGCGAGGCCCGCAATGGCGCCGGTGGCCAGAAGGCTGGCGCCGGGTGCGAAGAGATGAACGATCGGACCGAGTACGAGGCCTAGCGCCATGGCGACATTGCCCGCCTTCTCGCGCGCCGATCCCCAGAGCGAGGTCAGGAAGTAGATCGGCGTGATCAGAAGAAGCGCGGCGGAAGCGGCCGGCGGCAGGTCGCGGGCGACAAGATAGACCGCCGTGACCACGCACATGTTGATAAAGACCAGCGTCGAGCCAAGCCCGCCATAATAGGCGGTGCGGCGCGCCCGCGGGACGTTGCGTATTGTCTCCAGCGCCAGCACCCAGGAGGTGACGGCCACAAAATGGGACAGAAGATACAGCACCCAGAGGCGTGTCCTGGGCGTGCGCATTTCCGGCACCAGGGCGACCACCATCGGGGTCAGCCGCACCGCCGATAGTGCCACGGCGAAAGCGGCAGCCAACAGACCGTTGCCGGCCATGATCGCACCGACCAGAACCACCTTCGAAGGCAAGGCCCAGACGACGGCGGTCATGAAGACAGCCTGGCTCATGGTGACGCCTGCTTCCAGCGCCAGCGCCGCGAAGCCCACGAAGCTGCATGCGAGAATGAAGGCCGGCAACGAGATGGCGGCCACGGCACCGCGAAGGAACCAGCGAAAATTGCCGAGATTGTCTGTTTCTGGCGCGGGCAGCGGGCCGGCGGGGCGTTCTGAAGTCATGTCACCCGCCGCATAGCACGGCAGGAGCCGTCATGCGACGCATGAAAAGTCATGCCGGGCATGCAACTGCCCGGCATGATCTCAATCAGCCCTTGCGGGGCAGTTGCGGCACGATCGAGCGCTTCTGCGCCTCGCCAGAACCCCGCGTCGACTTCGCCTTGGCTGGAGCCGCCGGCTTCTTGGCCGCCGGCTTCTTGCGCGGCTTGCGGGCAACGGGCTTCTCCGGCTCTTCCTTCTTCGGCTTGACCGGCAGTTCGTCGGCCAACGCCTCGAGCTTCAAGCCGGTCTCGCCGGTTTCCTTCGTCTCGACCAGGATGCGGACGGTGCCGCCCTTGCGCAGCTTGCCGAAGAGCACCTCGTCAGCCAGCGGCTTCTTGATGTGCTCCTGGATGACGCGACCCAGCGGACGCGCGCCCATACGCTCGTCATAACCCTTGTCGGCGAGCCATTCGACCGCCTCGTCGGTGAGCGCGAAGGTGACGCCGCGTTCCGCGAGCTGGGCCTCGAGCTGCATGACGAATTTCTGCACCACCTGGTGGATCACCGGCACCGGCAGGCCACCGAAGGGGATGATCGCATCGAGGCGGTTGCGGAACTCCGGCGAGAAGAGACGGTTGATGGCCTCCATGTCGTCGGTGTCGCGCTTCGACGAGCCGAAGCCGATGGCCGGCTTGGCCAGATCGGCGGCACCCGCATTGGTGGTCATGATGATGACCACGTTGCGGAAGTCGATCCGCTTGCCGTTGTGATCGGTCAGCTTGCCGTGATCCATGACCTGCAGAAGGATGTTGAACAGATCGGGATGCGCCTTCTCGATCTCGTCAAGCAGCAGCACGGAATGCGGATGCTGGTCGATACCGTCGGTCAGCAATCCGCCCTGGTCGAAGCCGACATAGCCGGGTGGCGCGCCGATGAGCCGCGAGACGGTGTGGCGTTCCATGTATTCCGACATGTCGAAGCGCAGCAGTTCGACGCCAAGCGAGGCAGCCAGCTGCTTGGCGACTTCGGTCTTGCCGACGCCGGTCGGGCCCGAGAACAGATACGAGCCGATCGGCTTCTCCGGTTCACGCAGGCCGGCGCGTGCCAGCTTGATCGACGAAGCAAGTGCCTCAATGGCGGTATCCTGCCCATAGACCACCCGCTTGAGTTCAGCCTCCAGGTTGACGAGCACCTTCTCGTCATCGGCGGAGACCGTCTTGGGCGGGATACGCGCCATGGTGGCGATCGTGTTCTCGATCTCCCTGACGCTGATCGTCTTGCGCCGGCGCGATTCGGGCAGCAGCATCTGCGATGCGCCCGTCTCGTCGATCACGTCGATCGCCTTGTCGGGCAGCTTGCGGTCGTTGATGTAGCGCGAGGACAGTTCCACGGCCGCCTTGATGGCGTCGTTGGTGTATTTGACCTTGTGGAAGCTCTCGAAATAGGGCTTCAGCCCCTTCATAATCTCGATGGCGTCCTCCACGGTCGGTTCGTTGACGTCGATCTTCTGAAAGCGACGCACCAGGGCTCGGTCCTTCTCGAAGAACTGGCGGAACTCCTTATAGGTCGTCGAGCCGATGCAGCGGATGGCGCCCGAGGAGAGCGCGGGCTTCAGGAGGTTCGAAGCGTCCATCGCGCCGCCGGACGTGGCGCCTGCACCGATGACGGTGTGGATCTCGTCGATGAAGAGAACCGCGCCGGGAAAATCCTCGAGCTCCTTGACGACCTGCTTCAACCGCTCCTCGAAATCGCCGCGGTAGCGGGTGCCGGCCAGAAGCGTGCCCATGTCGAGGGCGAAGATGGTGGCATCTTCCAGGACTTCCGGCACATCGCCGTCGACGATGCGCTTGGCGAGGCCTTCGGCAATCGCCGTCTTGCCAACGCCCGGATCACCCACATAGAGCGGGTTGTTCTTGGAGCGACGGCACAGGACCTGAATCGTGCGGTTGATCTCGCTCTCGCGGCCGATGAGAGGGTCGATCTTGCCGGCCCGCGCCTTGAGGTTGAGGTTGACGCAATAAGCCGTCAGCGCGTCCTGCTGCTGCTGCTTCTTCTTGCCACCGCCCTCCTCTGCCTCGTTGCCGGCCTGGGGGGCGCCGCCGTCTTCCTCCGCGCCACGCGGGGAGCGGGCGTCCGTGGCGCCCGGGCGCTTGGCTATGCCGTGGCTGATGTAGTTGACGGCGTCGTAACGCGTCATCTGCTGTTCCTGAAGGAAATAGGCGGCATGGCTCTCGCGCTCGGCGAAAATCGCGACGAGAACGTTGGCGCCTGAGACTTCCTCGCGGCCGGAAGACTGGACATGGATGACGGCACGCTGGATCACGCGCTGGAAGCCAGCGGTGGGCTTTGAATCCTCGTCATAACCGGTGACCAGATTGTCGAGCTCGGTATCGATGTAGCCGAGCACGGTCTGCCGGAGTTCGTCGATATTTACGTTGCAGGCGCGCATGACGGCAGCCGCGTCCTGATCATCGATCAGCGCGAGCAGCAGATGTTCCAGCGTGGCGTATTCATGCCGACGCTCATTTGCATGGGTCAGCGCCTGATGGAGCGCCCTTTCGAGACCTGGCGAGAATGCCGGCATTAGAGTTTCCTCATTTCTTTTCCATCACGCATTGGAGCGGATGCTGGTGCTGGCGCGCGAAATCCATGACCTGGGTAACCTTGGTCTCCGCAACCTCGAATGTATAGACCCCGCATTCGCCCACACCGTGATTGTGAACGTGCAGCATGATGCGCGTGGCCTCGTCCCGGTTCTTCTGAAAGAACCGTTCCAGCACGTGGATGACGAATTCCATCGGGGTGTAGTCGTCGTTGAGAAGCAGCACGCGATATAGGCTGGGCTTCTTTGTCTTGGTACGTGTCCGGGTGATCACCGCCGTGCCGCGACCACCGCCGCGACCATTGTCGTCCCCGCCTTGCATTATCGGCCTGTTCCCCGCCATGATTATGGGTCGCTCGTTCCAATCTGCTGGCTTCTCGAAGCGTTGATCGAACACTGCATGTAGGCATCCGTCGTTCGATTTTAAGCCCTTCATTCGTGCTGACAATATGGTCACCCGTTCAATCACGTCGAAATTGAACGACGAGGAGCAGGCGCGCACCCGCGGGACGCAAAAAAGCCCGGTCGCCGTCGGGCGCCCGGGCCATCTCATTCGAACCGCGTGAAGTCGATCGCCTTACTTGGCCTTGGCGATGACGCCCTCGAACGGCTTGTAGATTTCCTTCGCCATGTCGGCGTAGAGCTCGCTCATGCGGGTAGCTTGCGCCACGAAGCCCTCATAAGCCGTCTTGGCATGCGCCGCCTGGACTTCCATGACCGTCTCGGGCGTCTTGGCCGAAAGCATCTTCTCCATCACGGAGGATTGGGCCGCGAACGACTTCTTCGAATAATCGGCAGCTTCGGAAGCGATCGTCTGCATGCTGCTGGTCATGGCGGCGAAGCTCTGGAGGCTCGTGTCGACAAATTCCTTGCCGAGCTTGCCTGCCTGTTCGAAGTTCTGTTCCATCGAGAGACCTCTTGAAAAAATTGCGTTGTGCGCTGCAGCGAACCTATACCGCATTGCACTCATTCGCAACCTCCCCCGTCCGCGCCGCCGCGATCGCGCGGAGTCGAGCGAATTCGTCAACCTTCCGATTACCATAAACGGATTGGTAACGACCCGCCCCTAGGGTGACGGGAGGGGCGGTCCTTCAAGAAACCGCCGGTCTCGAACCAATAAGACCAATAGTAGGTGTAGCCATGCGTCGGACGTCGGCCTTTTTTGCCGTGCAGAAGCCCTTTCGCCAGAAGTCCCTCGTCACTCTAGTCATTGCGCTCATGTTGGCGTTCTCATTGGCCGGTACAGCATCGGCCAATCCGCGCTACGCAGCCTATGTGCTGGATACGAATACCGGACAGGTCCTCTTCTCGCGCAACGCGGACGCTCAGCGCTTTCCCGCGTCGCTGACGAAGGTCATGACGATCTATCTGCTGTTCGAGGCGATGGAGACGGGCCGCATCAGCAAGAGCACGCCCATTCCAATGTCGCGAAATGCGGCTGCAGAGCCACCGACCAAGCTCGGCATCCGGCCCGGCTCGACGATCACGGTGGACAATGCAATCAAGGCGCTCGTGACGCGTTCGGCAAACGACGTGGCTACGGCCGTCGGCGAGTTTCTCGGCGGATCCGAAGCCAATTTCGCCCGCATGATGACGGCCAAGGCCCGCCAACTCGGAATGAACTCGACCACCTTCCAGAACGCGCACGGCCTGCCCAACAACCGGCAGGTGACGACGGCGCGCGACATGGCTATCCTCGGTCTGGCGGTGCGCGAGCACTTTCCCGACCTCTATCCGTATTTCAGCACGCGCCAGTTCAATTTCGCCGGCCAGACCATTGGCAATCACAATCGCCTCCTGGGCCGCGTGACCGGCGTCGACGGCATCAAGACCGGCTTCATCCGTGCCTCCGGCTTCAACCTCGTGACCTCGGTTCGTACCGGCGGACGCAGCATCGTGGCCGTCGTCATGGGAGGGCAGTCCGGGGCCAGTCGCGACAACCACATGGCCGCCCTCATCCAGGAGCATCTGCCGCGCGCCTCCACCAATCGGCCGAGCCAGCCGCTGGTCGCCCGTGGCACGCCGCTGACCTCGTCGGTCAACGTCGTTTCGGTGATGCCGGAGCGCATGGCCGTTCCGCAGTTCCGCCCCCGGCAGGCTGCCGTGGCGGCCGCCTACGCACCCGAGCAGTCCGCACCCCGTCCCGTCGTCGCGGCGGCGGCACCCGTGGTGGCATCGGCGGCTCCCGCGCAGCGTCCCGCGGAAGGCGCGTCCGCCGCCAGCACCCAGACGGCCTATGCCGCGCCGTCAGCCAATCGCTTTGCGCCGCCCATGCCCGTCGGCAATCCGGTGCGCGAGCAGGCCTCCGCGGCAGCAGCCAATCCCGGCGTCGACACCATGACTACGAACTCGACCCGCCCGACGGGGGGCTGGGCCGTCCAGGTGGGTTCGCTCGGAAGCGAGCAGGAGGCGCAGGCCTTCCTGATGCGAATCGCCAAGGAGGCCGGCGGCATCCTCAGCAACGCGTCGGGATTCACCGAGCCCTTTACCCGTAACGGGACCAACTACGTGCGCGCCAGGTTCGGCGGTTTCCAGTCGAGCAAGGAAGCATGGGACGCCTGCAACGCGCTGAAAGGCAAGCGAGTGGATTGTTTCGCGGCGGAGCTGTGAGGTTCCGTCTGCCCCTCCGGGTGAGTAATCGAGTCGAAGGAGAGTTATCGTTGACCGGACAGCAGAACGTCCTTGGCCTCGTTGATGCGGGCCGCGAGAAAAGAGGACCCGCCGACGTCGGGATGAAGGCGCTGCATCAGGCGGCGATGGGCCTTGCGGATGTCGGCCGGTCCCGCCCCCGCTTCAAGACCAAGGATCTCGTAGGCCTCCTCCTTTGTCATGCTGCCAGAACGCGGCGTGCCGCCCTGCCTGTCGCCAGCATCCGCCTGCACGTGCTCGCGCCAGACGGGAAACCGGCCATCAAGATAGGTCTCTAGAAGGCGCAGGCTTTCCTCGTCCGAGGAGAGTTCGCGCGCCAGATCGAGAAGATCCGGCAAGTCCAGCTCGGCAAGGTTTCGACCCTCGAACGTCCCGGCAAGTATGGTCCCCGACAGATCACCGCTGTCGTGGTCGAGTTCCATCTCGAGAGCCGCCGTGCGGACATTCGAACGCGAACCCGGCGACTTGCGTGCCTGTCGACGCGAACGCGAGGAGCCATACCAGGCGAGTGCGGCGGATATCATCATCGCACCGACCCCCACGCGACCGATCAGGATCAGTCCGAGCCCCAGCACGCCGACGATCAGCGGGCCAGCCAGACGCAGGCTCGCGGCAAGGCGTGCGGCATCCGCCTTCAGCAGCAGATAGCCGGCCAGACCGATGACGAGCAGCAAAGCCGCCGCATACAGGATCGCCGTCATTTGCCCTTGCCGCGGAGATTTTCAAGCAGCAGCCGGTCCGCCGCCCTGCCCCGAGCCTCAAGCGCCTTGAGGCCGCCGGTTGCATAGACGGCGATGGCCGAGAGCAGATTTGCGAGCGTAGCGGCCGCAGAGGCGTCGAAGCGGAACCAGGCCCCCTTGGAGAGGCGCGCAATCTCCTTGAAGGCGGATTCGGCGACCGGGTCCCTCCCCTCCTGAAAGACGAAGACGGGCACTCCCTTGAGGCCCAGATGCCCTGCCTTGTCGGCAAGCGAATCGACATCCTCCTCCATGGCGTCGCCGATGAAGACCAAGGCGTTGACGCGCCCCCGGGCCGTTTCCTTCAGCGTATGTGAAAGCACCTTGCCGATCTGGGTATGGCCACCCCTGCAGTCGATGCGCGTCATGAGGGATTTGAGCGCGCCGGTGTCGGACACGAATTTCGACGCACGGCATTCGCCGAAGCCACGGAAATAGACGAGTTGGACGTTCAGGTTGCCTGACTTGCCCACGGCGTCGAACATTTCGGCCTGCAGCGAGCAGGCCAGATCCCAAGTCGGCTGGCGGCTCATCGTTGCATCGAGCGCCAGCACGATACGGCCGCTGCCATCGCCGCCGACCCCACGGGCGCCGCCGACCGCACGGGCCTGTCGAATGAAATCCGCGATGGCGCCCGAGCCGCTGCGGGATTGCGGGGCTTTGGGCTTGGTGGGCGGGGCGGGTGTTTTCTTGTCACTCATGGTGCAAGAAGGATGTGCCGCCACCGCGCCGCTTTCAAGTCCCCGCGACACTCCGCGTCACCGCAGGCGCCACTGCCGCCTAGCGAATCACGTGCACCGAGCACGTGGCGTGCCGCACCACGCGCGCGGCGGTCGAGCCGAGAAAGTAGTCCTGCAGGCCCGGGCGGTGCGAGGCGATGACAATGACGTCGGCATGCCGCTCGCTGGCGACGGCCAGGATCCCCGAAGCGGGATTGCCCTTGCGCACCTCGACCGGCAGTTCCATGCCGGCATCGCGCCCAATCTTGCGCATTTCTGCGCGCGCGTCCTCGGCCGCGCTTTCCAAGAGCCCCGCGGGCAACTCGGCGGCAATGTAGCCCGGCACCTCTTCAATCACCGTCACGAGGACGATTTGCCCGTCCTCGCCACCAAGCTGCTTTGCCACTTCCAGCATGGCGTGCACCTTTTCGATCTGCGCGAGCGCAACCGGCACGATTATGGTCTTGGGCATCGTCACCTCCACTTGGGTCTGTCTTGGTGCCCACACGACCACGCAATGTCACGCCAGGCCTTGTCACAGATCAATGGAGGGTTTGCCGCAGCCTGGCCGTCAGGCGGTTGCGATGTAGTTGCGAATCTCCTCGGCCTCGCGCTCAACATCCTCGATGCGCTGCTTGACCACGTCGCCGATCGATACGATGCCGATGAGGCGTCCATCTCGTTCCACGGGGAGGTGGCGGAAGCGGCCGCGGGTCATGATGCCCATGACCTCGTTGACGGTGTGATGCTCGCCGCAGACCTTCACGCTGGTCGACATCGCCTCGGACACCGCCCCGGACAGTGCGTCGGCCCCCTGCTCCCCGATGACCCTCACGATGTCCCGCTCGGACAATATGCCGACGATCTGGTCGCCCGGACCTGTCACCACCACCGCACCGATACGGTGCTGCGCCAGCGCACGCGCCGCATCCGCGAGCGTGCTCGAGGGTCCGATCGTGACAACGTCATTGCCCTTGGTGGCCAGGATATCGCGTACCGTCATGCCTTCCTCCCTGCGGAAGCCGGCCGACAGCCTCGGGACGGCCGCGCTTTGGAACACCATGGTGCGCCGGGGCCCGGATCATTGCAAGAGGCGGGCGATCAATAGGGGCGACGGTCGAACAGGCGCAGGCCCAGGAAGCCCATCAGAAAACCGCCGATATGGGCCTCCCAGGCGATGCGGGCGCCGTCGGGTCCGCCAAAGCCAAGGCCGAGCGCAAGGTTGATGATCATCCAGATCGCGAGGAAAGCGACCGTCGTCCGATAGGTGAAGACCGCCGCCATGGAGAGGATCGGGCCGGTAAACGCGGCATGCCGCTCGCTGCGATCGATGCGGAAGGCGAAACGCGCGGCTGCGCCCATCATGCCCGAAATCGCGCCGGATGCCCCCACCAGCGGCGTCGGGTCGGCTGGATGCAGCACATAATGCAGCGCCACGGCCGCGAGGCTGGTCGCCGCCCAGAACGCGACAAAACGCGGGACGCCGATGCGGTTGGCAAGCGGGGCGCCAAACGCCGCCAGCCAGATCATGTTGACCGCCAGATGCACGATGTCGCCATGGAGGAACGCATAGGTAAGCGGGCTCAGCCACGCATAGATATCGATGACGTAGTCGCCGGAATAGCGCAGCGGGATGAAGGCGAACCGGACGATGAGTTCGAAATCCTGCGCGTTGTTCAGGACATAGGCGCGCAGGAGGTGCACCCCGACACAGGCCGCAATCAGCGCCGTCACGATGGCGGGCAGGTTGAACACCGGCTGGCGCGGCGGCGGCGGATAGCGATGATCGGCATCGTCGCCGATCGGCTGGGGCTGGCTCATGAGGGATTCCGTTTGCGGTCGGCACACAGGTAAGCCCCCCGACCTGCCCGCTCAAGTGACCGCGACAATATGAAAAAAAAGAAACGGCCGACCGGGCATTCATCCCGGTCGGCCCGTCGAGCCCCCTGTTCCCCCGAAAGCCGAGGTGTCCTTTCCGGACGTGGGGATGATGTCCCACATCCGCGGCCGAAGGTGCAATCGAAACCATTTGTTAACCTTAACCAATTGGAAAACCGTTAAGAACCTTTCTTGGAGGTGGCATGCCCCATGCATCGTGACGCAATAGGTCGCCTAAAGCGGCCCCGTGTGTCCGACGATGACACAACGGCAGAAGTCGAGGCATGGAGCACCAGGGAATGAACCAGGAAGGGACAATGGCGCTGTTCCAATATTGGAACGACTTGCGCGGACCGCGCCCTTCCCCTCGTCGCACCGAAATCGAGCCAAGCGACATCCGCAAGCTGCTGGCCGATACCTTCATCCTTGAAATGGACGCGCGTTCGCAACCCGTCTTCAGGCTCGCCGGCACGCGGCTGTGCGCCACCTATGGACGCGAACTGAAGGGGCATGCCTTTACGCCGATCTGGTCCGACCGCGACCAGCCGATGATGTCGCGCCTGACGGGCAACGTGTTTCGCGACAATTCCGTGGTGGTCATCACCTATCTCGGCATCACCCACGGCGGCCGGACCAACCCGTTCGAAATGCTGCTCCTGCCGCTCGATGGGGGCCAGAGCAGCCCGCGGCTTCTCGGCTGCGCCCTCCCCGTCAAGAAGCCGTTCTGGCTGGGGGCCGACACGGTCTTCGAGAACCGGCTCGAGACGCTGCGCATGATCGACCCGGACAGGGAGCCGATGTTCCTGACGAACCGCCCGCCCGTCTCCATCCCGCGGGCGCCCGAGAAGCCATTCACGTCACAGGCGGCGACGAACACGATGCGTCGGCATGTTCGCCATCTGGTGGTCATCGACGGCGGAAAGAACGGCAGCTAGGCGCGGTCAAGGCTACCTATGCGCGCAATCCATCAACTTACGCCTTTTTAACAGGTTGAGCGTAGGGATGAAGAAACCCTCCATGAGGAGGTTTGCGACTGACGGGACCTTGCAATGAATGCTGTGGCGGGAGAGATCGCGTCGTCTTCGGTTGAAAGGAGAACCTTTCAACGCGTCCGCGTGAAGATCTTCGGCCGCTATATGCTGCCCGACCGGACCGAACATACTTGCCAGGTGATCGACATGTCGCCCGGCAACGTCTCACTTCGATGCGAGGCCAAAGGCCAGCTCGGCGACCGCGTGGTCGCCTATCTGGATCATGTGGGTCGGGTCGAAGGAGTCGTCAGCCGCCTCTTCGACGACGGTCTGGCCATGACACTGGTGGCTTCGGAGCGCAAACGTGAGAAGCTGGCCGCCCAGCTCACCTGGCTGGCCAACAAGCATGAGCTCGACCTGCCCGAAGACCGGCGCCACGAACGTATCGCCCCCGCCAACCCCCTCACCGTCATGCAACTGGCCGATGGCCGGCAGTATGAGTGCCGCATCATCGATCTGTCGCTCTCCGGCGCGGCGGTCGAGAGCGACGTGCGGCCCGCGATCGGCGTTCAGGTGATGCTGGGCACCATGCGGGGCCAGGTCGTACGTCATTTCGACGATGGCATCGCCATCGAGTTCGCCGTCATCCAAGACGAGACCTCGCTCCACGCCCAGTTCGACCGCAACCGGCGCTGAGCGACATTTCCCACTGCTGAACTGACGCGGCCGCCGCGATCCCCGGATCGCGGCGGCCGCGTCGTATTCAAGCTGCCGTCCGCGCGGTCGGCAGCCGACCCGCGCTCGAACACGCGGCGGATCCCTGGCCGGCCAGCAACCGGATCGCCCCGATAGGACAAATTTGAATCAAATCTGTGTTTCATTCTATATTTGTTTTATGCGAATTTGTTCTTATTTTTGATCGATCTCTATTTAAACTCTACTTCCCTCTTTTGCCTGGTATAAATTCGACTGTGTCAAGGTCTTCTCAAACGGGGAGACTACATAATGGGACACATCGCAAGAATTCTGGCTGCCGTGGCGGCCTCGGCAGTCATGAGCGCGGCTACCGGCGCGGCGGCGCAGGCCCAGGCGTTCATGCCGACCACCGGCCTGTCGAGCCAGCCCATCGGCCACTACGAGTTCTGCCAGCGCAAACCTCAGGAATGCGGACCGACCAACGCCGGGGGCGCGCAGGTGGAACTGACGCGCGAATTGTGGGCGACGATCGTCGAGGTCAACAACGCCGTCAACACGATGGTGACGCCGCGTACTGACTGGGAATTGTGGGGGGTCGAGGAATACTGGGCCTACCCCAACAACGGATATGGCGACTGCGAAGCCTATGCGCTGGAAAAGCGCCGCATGCTCATCCGCGCCGGCGTGCCCGCCGCCAGCCTGCTGATGACGGTCGTCAGGCAGACCAATGGAGAGGGCCATGCGGTGCTGACGGTGTCGACCAGCATGGGCGACTTCATTCTCGACAATCTCGAGCCGCGGGTCCTTCGCTGGCACGACACCGAGTACGAGGTCCTCAAGCGCGTCTCGGAACGCCACGCGGGTCAGTGGATCGGCGTCAGCGACCACCGCAACGTCATCGTCGGCAGCGTCCGCTAAGGGAACACAGATACCCGGTCGAGTCCCCCTCCCCGTCCCCAACGACCGGGTCAGGAGCCGGCCCTTCCCCGGGGCCGGCTCCGCTTTCCTCAAAGTGGGGCTGGCCTCTAGACGGGCTTCAGGCCGGCGCGAAAGCGGCGGGCATTGGCAACATAGTGGGCTGCCGAAACCCTGAGCCGCGCCACTGCCGCGTCGTCGAGCGTGCGCACGACCTTGGCCGGGGAGCCGACAATCAGCGAATTGTCCGGGAAATTCTTGTTTTCGGTAACCAGGGCTCCGGCACCAACGAGGCAATTGCGCCCGATGACAGCGCCGTTGAGGATCGTCGCTCCCATCCCCACCAAGGAATTGTCGCCGATCGTGCAGCCGTGCAGAATGGCGCGGTGACCGATCGTGCATCCTTCGCCGACCATTAGCGGAAATCCCGGGTCGGTATGCATCACCGTGTGCTCCTGGACGTTGGAGCCTGTGCCAATGGTTATGGGCTCATTGTCGCCCCGCAGGACCGCGCCGAACCAGATCCCGACCTCGCGGCCGAGAGTCACGCGGCCGATCACCACCGCATCCGGCGCGATCCAGACCGTATCGGCATCCTCGATGGTCGGCGCGACTTCGTCGATTGAATAAAGCGGCATTTCATCTCCCTGCTCTTGACGCAGGAAGCATAGGCGCAGGCACCGACGCCCGGCAAGGCACCGGTCACCGGCCGGAAACCTTTACGCTCCCTTTACCATAATCATGCACCTCATATTGCTCGAGCGGCCGCCGCGCGCGCCGATCAAGGAACCGACCGGGGTCATGAGCGAGACGATCACTGCGATAGAGCGGCAGTTGCGCCCCGCCTTCCTGAGGCGGCTGTTCCATGCATTCCTGGCACTGGCGGTGCTCTCGGGCGTGGTCAGCCTGGCCGGCCAATGGCTGGGCAGCCGCCTGGCCCTCGGCGGACACTCCCCTGCCACGACACAGCACGAGGTCGTCCTCGGCAACGACGTCCTGCTGGTGGCGGAGAACTCCATCCGTTTCGAGGAAGCTCGCCAATCCGGCGTCGCCAGCCGCCTCGACCTCTATCTGCACTGGCCAAGCCTGGACGGCTATTCGGAGGCTGCACGGGACGCCTTCAACCATGTGAACGGCTCTCGCGAGATCATCTTCCTGACGTTTCACAAGCGGCTCACATCCCGCGACATGAGCGGGCGATACGACCCGATCTATGCCGCCGTCACCGAAACCGGACATGCTGGTCCCAACGGTCTTGCCATGCGGCCGTTCAAGGCCGGCTCAGGCTTCGTCGAGGAGATACTGGCGGTCGGCCCGCCCAACATTTCGGGCCGCCGCTTCGTCGCACGCTGCCTGTCGGCAGCGCTGGCCAGCGAATCCCTGGCGCCCTGCGAACGCGACCTGCACCTAGGTGAAGGGCTGAGCGTGAACTATCGGTTTCCCGAGCATCTGCTGGCTGAGTGGGACGCGCTCGACGAAGCGATCTCCGTAAAGATCGCCGAGATGCTTCAGTAAAGAGCGCTGGACAAACGGAAACAGACCATTGCGCGGTCTGTTTCCGTGAGGCCGGCGGTTGCCGGCGGGTCCAATCGCCAAGCGCGGCCGGTCCCTTTTCAGGGACATTAGCCGCGGGCAGTGTGCCGCCGGAGTTTCCCCCGCGGCACGCCGTGCAACGCCATCAGGAGTTGACGGCGTCCTTGAGGCCCTTGCCGGCCGAGAATTTCGGCACGTTGCGGGCCGGAATCTGGACCGTGTCGCCGGTCTGCGGGTTGCGGCCGGTGGAAGCCTCTCTGCGCGAAACCGAAAAATTGCCAAATCCGACGAGACGGACATCGCCGCCCTTCTTCAATTCGCCGCTGATGACGGAGAAAACCGCATCGACAGCCGATTGAGCGTCGGCCTTCGAGATCTTCGCTTCATCGGCGACCGCGGAAACTAGCTCGTTCTTGTTCATCAAAAACTTCCCTTCGCTATGAAAGACCGGAATGAACGACTCAACCGGCAGGTTCGGGATACTATGCAGCGAAGGCCCGCGGACCAAGCCGGAAAATGCCCCGAAAGCCCGGAAATCCAAGGTTTTTGACCTTCAAGACACGAAAAAGCCGGGCCACGGGGCCCGGCTCTCCAAATATTTCCGATTGTGTCGTCTATCAGTGAGCCAACGAGGCCTGGCTCGTGTCCTCGGCTTTGGCTGCCGGGGTGTCGACAGGTTCGACCCATTCGATGGGCTCGGGCATCCGCAATAGGGCGTGGCGGAGCACCTCGCCGACGCGACTGACCGGCACGATTTCCAGCCCGCTCTTCACGTTGTCGGGGATGTCCACCAGATCCTTGGCGTTCTCCTCGGGGATCAGCACCTTCTTGATGCCGCCGCGAAGCGCCGCAAGGAGCTTTTCCTTCAAGCCCCCGATCGGCAGCACGCGGCCGCGCAGGGTGATCTCGCCGGTCATGGCGATATCCTTGCGCACCGGGATGCCGGTCAAGACCGAGACGATGGCGGTGACCATGGCGATGCCGGCCGACGGACCGTCCTTAGGCGTCGCACCCTCCGGCACGTGCACGTGGATGTCGCGCTTGTCGAAGATCGGCGGCTCGATGCCGAAATCGACGGCGCGGCTGCGCACATAGGACGCAGCGGCGGAGATGGACTCCTTCATCACGTCCCTGAGGTTGCCGGTGACGGTCATCTTGCCCTTGCCGGGCATCATCACGCCTTCGATGGTGAGAAGCTCGCCGCCGACCTCGGTCCAGGCCAAGCCGGTAACCACGCCGACCTGATCCTCGCCGTCGGCCTGGCCCACGCGGTAGCGCTGCACGCCGAGATACTCGTCGAGGTTCTTCTCCGTGATCTTCACCGACTTCTTGCCGGTCTTCAGGATCTCAGTGACCGCCTTACGGGCAAGCTTCATCAGTTCCCGCTCGAGGTTACGCACGCCCGCTTCACGGGTGTAGTTGCTGATCGTCGCGCGCAGCGCCTCGTCCGTGACGGCGAACTCCTTGGGCTGGAGTGCGTGGTCGCGGATTGCCTTCGGCAGGAGGTGCCGCTTGGCGATCTCGACCTTCTCGTCCTCGGTGTAGCCGGCAATGCGGATGATCTCCATGCGATCCATCAGCGCCGGAGGGATGTTGAGCGTGTTGGCCGTCGTCACGAACATGACGTTGGACAGGTCGTACTCAACCTCCAGATAGTGGTCCATGAAGGTCGCGTTCTGCTCGGGATCGAGGACCTCGAGCAAAGCCGAAGACGGATCACCGCGGAAATCCATGCCCATCTTGTCGATCTCGTCGAGCAGGAAGAGCGGGTTGGATTTCTTGGCCTTCTTCATCGACTGGATGACCTTGCCGGGCATCGAGCCGATATAGGTCCGCCGGTGACCGCGGATCTCGGCCTCGTCGCGCACGCCGCCAAGCGCCATGCGGATGAACTCGCGGCCGGTGGATTTCGCAATGGACTTGCCGAGCGAGGTCTTGCCGACGCCGGGCGGGCCGACGAGGCAGAGGATCGGCCCCTTGATCTTGCGCTGGCGCGACTGGACCGCGAGATACTCGACGATGCGCTCCTTGACCTTCTCGAGACCGAAATGATCGGCATCGAGCACGTCGAGCGCGTAGCCCAGGTCCTTCTTGACCTTGGACGGCTTGTTCCACGGGATGGACAGGAGCCAGTCGAGATAGTTGCGCACGACGGTGGACTCGGCCGACATGGGCGACATCGTCCGCAGCTTCTTGAGCTCGGCCTCGGCCTTCTCGCGCGCTTCCTTGGACAGCTTGGTCTTCTTGATGCGCTCCTCGAGCTCGCCCGCCTCGTCGCGGCCGTCCTCGCCCTCGCCGAGCTCCTTCTGGATCGCCTTCATCTGCTCGTTGAGATAGTATTCGCGCTGCGTCTTCTCCATCTGGCGCTTGACGCGCGAGCGGATGCGCTTCTCGACCTGGAGGACCGATATCTCGGACTCCATGTAGCCCATGGCTTTCTCGAGCCGCTCGCGCACGGACAGCGTGGCCAGCATCTCCTGCTTGTCGGCAATCTTGACGGCAAGATGGGAAGCGATGGTGTCGGCGAGCTTGGAATAGTCGTCGATCTGACTGGCGGCGCCCACGACCTCAGGCGAGATTTTCTTGTTGAGCTTCACGTAGTTCTCGAAATCGGCGACCACGGAGCGCGACAGCGCCTCGATCTCGACCTCTTCCTCTTCCGGCTCGGCCAGCGTTTCGGCATTGGCCTCGTGGAACTCGGCATTGCCCGTGTAGCCGGTGATCGACGCGCGCGCCGCGCCCTCGACCAGGACCTTCACGGTCCCGTCCGGCAGCTTCAGGAGCTGCAGCACGTTGGCGAGCGTGCCGACCTCATGGATGGCGTCGGGCGCCGGATCGTCGTCGGAGGCGTTCTTCTGGGTGGCCAGCAGAATCTGGCGGTCGGACCCCATCACCTCTTCCAGTGCCTTGATCGACTTTTCCCTGCCCACGAAGAGCGGAACGATCATGTGCGGGAAGACGACGATGTCGCGCAGGGGAAGCACCGGATAGGTGCCGACAGCGCCCGTGGTCCTTTCAGGTGTGCTCATTTTCAAGCCTTTCATGTCGCGGTCGCCTCATGGCCAACCGCGAATCCTATTGTAACCGCTGGAAGCAAATCCGCCTATTGCGGGAATTCAGGGGTTTCAGCACGGAAATGTCAGACCCAGCCTGCATCATAGGTGGAGGCCTGAGGCCCAAAGATCAAGGGCGGGAAATGGCGCTCCGTGCGGCACCTGTGCCCCGGCGGCCGAACGCCGCCGGGCTGGGCAGCAATACCAGACGATCACGCGCTGGCGCTGCCCTTTTCGTTCTCGCGCTCGGCATAGATGTAGAGCGGGCGGGCATTGCCCTGTACGACCTCGTCGGAGATCACGACTTCGCGAACGCCTTCGAGCGCCGGCAGCTCGAACATGGTGTCGAGCAGGATCGATTCCATGATGGAGCGCAGGCCGCGTGCACCCGTCTTGCGCTCGATCGCCTTCTTCGCGATCGCCGACATGGCGCTCTCATGGAAGGTCAGTTCGACATTCTCCATGTCGAAGAGCCGCTGGTACTGCTTGACCAGCGCGTTCTTGGGCTCGGTCAGGATCTGGATCAGCGCCGCCTCGTCGAGGTCCTCAAGCGTCGCCAGGACAGGCAGACGGCCGACGAATTCGGGGATGAGACCGAATTTAAGCAGATCCTCGGGCTCGACCTTGCGGAAGAGCTCGCCGGTCTTGCGGTCCTCGGGCGAGGAGACATTGGCACCGAAGCCGATCGAGGTCTTGCGGCCGCGGTCGGAGATGATGCGGTCGAGACCGGCAAAGGCGCCGCCGCAGATGAACAGGATGTTGGAGGTATCGACCTGCAGGAACTCCTGCTGGGGATGCTTGCGCCCGCCCTGCGGCGGAACGGAGGCCACGGTGCCTTCCATGATCTTCAAGAGCGCCTGCTGCACGCCCTCGCCCGACACGTCGCGGGTGATCGAGGGGTTGTCGGACTTGCGGCTGATCTTGTCGATCTCGTCGATATAGACAATGCCGCGCTGGGCACGCTCGACATTGTAATCGGCCGATTGCAGCAGCTTGAGGATGATGTTCTCGACATCCTCGCCCACATAGCCGGCTTCCGTCAGCGTGGTGGCGTCGGCCATCGTGAAGGGCACGTCGATGATGCGGGCCAGTGTCTGGGCCAGCAGCGTCTTGCCGCAGCCCGTGGGGCCGATCAGCAGGATGTTCGACTTCGCCAGTTCGACGTCCTGGTTCTTGGCCGCATGCGCCAGGCGCTTGTAGTGATTGTGGACCGCCACAGACAACACGCGCTTGGCGTGGGACTGGCCGATCACGTAATCGTCGAGAACCGTCAGGATCTCCTGCGGGGTGGGAACGCCTTCGCGCGACTTCACCATCGAGGATTTGTTTTCCTCGCGGATGATGTCCATGCACAGTTCGACACACTCGTCGCAGATGAAAACCGTCGGGCCCGCGATCAGCTTGCGGACCTCATGCTGGCTCTTGCCGCAAAACGAGCAGTAGAGCGTGTTCTTCGCATCGCCCCCGCCGTTGCTGATCTTGCTCATATTCCATGTCCTTTCGGCACTTCCGTCTCGTCGACCCCAAGGGTCGCGAAGCGCTGTGGCACTTTAGGGCGCGAGGCCGTCGCTGCCAACCGGCGACCGCCGCGTCCCTGCTTCCGAAATCCTGGAGATCCGACCTTTCGCCGGCTCCCCAAACCCTCCAACGCAGAAAGTTGGCATCGGATCATCAACATAGGCTTAAGGGACGCCCCGCAGCCAAACTTATGTATCAACCCGGATATTGCCGCCTGACCAGACCAGATACCGACGCAACGCGGCTGGACCCTGCGACTTCGAAACTAGGTACGAAACGAAACACAGGAAAGGGCCAACTGTGGCAGAATTGACGCTGCCACCGTCAAAAATCGTTCACAATCGACGTGACGACCCAAATCAGCTCGAGGCAGGCGCGTCCATCGCCTCGCGATTCGTGATGACCTTGTCCACAAGTCCGAAATCCTGCGCCTCTTCGGAGGTCATGAAATGATCGCGATCGAGCGTCTTTTCGATGGTCTCGTAGTCCTGGCCGGTATGCTGGACATAGACCTCGTTCAGGCGACGCTTCAGCTTGATGATGTCCTGGGCGTGGCGCTCGATGTCGGAGGCCTGGCCCTGGAAACCGCCCGAGGGCTGATGCACCATGATGCGGGCGTTCGGGGTGGCGAAACGCATGCCCTTCTCGCCAGCGCACAGCAGCAACGACCCCATGGAGGCCGCCTGCCCGACACAGAGCGTGGACACGGCTGGCTTGATGAACTGCATGGTGTCGTAGATGGCCATGCCACTTGTCACCACGCCGCCGGGCGAGTTGATGTAGAGGGAAATTTCCTTCTTCGGGTTCTCGGCCTCAAGGAAGAGAAGCTGCGCGCAGACCAGCGTCGCCATGCCGTCCTCGATCGGGCCGGTGATGAAGATGATCCGCTCCTTGAGGAGGCGAGAGAAGATGTCATACGCCCGCTCACCGCGATTGGTCTGCTCGACCACCATCGGCACGAGGTTCATCGCGGTTTCGACTGGATGCTTCATCGGGCATGTCCCTTGTTCTGGAAGCGATTCGCGACCGGACGGCGGAATCTCTGAGATGCTGGGCCCTAGATAGGTTGGCAGGACCGGCTTGCGCAAGAGCTAGACGGCTTCGGCGCGCAGCCAACTGCCAAGTGAAGCCGAATCGCCCGTTTCGAGCGCTTCGGCGACGCGCCGACCAACGGCTGCCCCGAACTTGTAACCATGTCCGGAACAGGCAGAGACGACCAGGCAGACACCGATTTCCTGGCAGTGGAAACGCTCGTCAGCGGTGAAAGTGTAGGCACAGGTGACGAATTCACGCACCGCGTAATCGCCGACCCGGGCGATGGCTCCAGCGAACAGATCGCGCAGGGCCTCACCCTCGCCGGGCCTGGGAACGCGGTCGGCATCGGCGTCGTCCGTGGGGCGTTTGGTGAGACCGGACCCGAATTTGAGCCCCGCCCCTCCCGAAGGCGGGATGATGTAGCCATCCGTTTCGCCGCCCACGTCCAGAATGATCGGGGCGGAATCCCACGCCGAGACGAGCTCGGCTGGAGGCTGGAGGTAGACAACGCCGGTCCGGTGGGTGGAGAGCGTGCCAGTCACCTCTGGAAACAGCTTCGGCACCCAGGCACCGGCGGTCACGACGACGCGGTCGGCCAAGATGGTGTCGCCGCTCTCGAGCTGCAGGCGGCCTTGCTTCGGGTCAACGGAGATCACGCGTGTGTTTTCAAGCACGGTCGCGCCGTTCCGGCGCAGCCAGGCGGCGGTCCCGGCGGCGATCCTGCGACAGTGCAACGCACCGCCTTCAGGCGAATGGAAGACGAAGCGCATGGAGACCGCATCGAGGAACGGCCATCGCTCGGCTGCTTCTTCGGCACCAAAGACCTCATGCGCGTATCCGCCGGCTCTCATGCCCTCAAGATAGCGTTCGGCCTCGTCACCTTCCTCGCGCGACATGCAGATGAAGCCGCGATGATCGTAGTGATTCGTGCCCAGATCCGCCCAAAGGGCGTCCCAGGCCTCGTAGGCCTCGGTGATAAGACGGCCGTAACCGCTGTCTGGGCCGTAGGCGCGCCGGATGATGCGGTGATGATCGCCGGAGGCCGCGAGTGGATTGGGAATCGTGCCCTGCTCGACGAGCGTGACGTCGTGGCCGCGCGCGGTCAGCGACCAGGCGGTGGACAGGCCGGCAATGCCGGCTCCGACGATGGCAATCTTCATGGGAATTCTCCGCAGGCAGGTCGCGGAAGCTTAGCCTCTGGCACAGGCCTGGCAAGACAGGCTAAGCAGCGCTCATGACACAGACCGCTCCAGCGCCCGACCATCTCCATTTCGATCGCGCCCGCCGGAAAGTGCGGATCGATCCGCATGACCACCGCTTCTTCCAGGATCCGTATCCGGCCTACGCCTATCTGAACCGGGAGGCGCCGGTCTTCTTCTGGGAGGAATTCGGCCACTGGTGCCTGGCCGGTTTCGATGACGTCAACCGGCTGTTCCGCGACAAGCGCTTCGGGCGCGAACGGCCCGGCGGCTACATGAACGCGGTGAAGGCCTTGGGAGACCGGTCGCATCTGGCAGCATTCGACGCGGTCGAGGCGGGGTCCATGCTGGAACTCGAGCCGCCTGTCCACACGCGGCTGAGGACCCTGGTCAATCGCGCCTTTGTCTCGCGCCAGGTCGAGAAACTGCGCCCGCGGATCGAGATGCTGGCGCACGCGCTTGTCGACGCTTTCGAGGACAGGGGCGAGGTCGACCTCATTCCGTCCTTCGCGACGCCACTGCCCGCCACCGTGATCGCCGAAATGATGGGGTTGCCCGCCGAAACCGGACCGCAGCTCGTCGCCTGGTCGAATGACATGGTGCGCATGTACATGCATGCGCCCACGCGCGCGGACGCTGACAAGGCCAACGAATCGGCCGCTGCCTTCGCGGGCTTCATCCGCCACCACGCCGACGGGCGGCGCAAGGACCCGGGCGACGATTTGCTCAGCGTCCTGATCGCCGCGCACGAAAGCGGCGACAGGCTGTCGGAGGACGAACTCGTCTCTTCGGCCATCCTGCTGCTCAATGCGGGCCACGAAGCGACGGTGCACCAGACCGGCAATGCCGTGCGCACGATCCTGCGCCAGGGCGGCGACCCGCGCCGCTTTTTCGGCGACGACGCGGCGACGGCGGCCACGGTCGAGGAATGTTTGCGGATCGACGCGCCGCTGCACATGTTCACCCGCTTCGCCTATGAGGACGTGGAAATCGCCAAGGGCGTCGTCCTTCGGCAGGGCGAAACGCTCGGCCTGCTCCTGGGCGCGGCGAACACCGATGCGGCGGCTTTCGACGCCCCCCTCGCCTTCTTGCCAGACCGGCAGGACCAGAAGAACGTCTCCTTCGGCGCGGGCATCCATTTCTGCATCGGCGCGCCCCTGGCGCGGCTCGAAATGCAGGTGGCGCTCAAGGTGCTGTTCGAACGACTGCCGGGGCTGAAACTGACCGAAGACCCGCGCTACCGCGACACCTATCATTTTCATGGGCTGGAGCGGCTGACGGTTGCGTGGTGAGAGGCGGCAGGAGTCTTCAGATCCTGCGCGGCCTGCGGGGCTGTCCCATCTCGCAGTCCAGTTCCTTTCGCTTCCAGCCGCCCAGATCGGCGGCCGCCTCGTAGGTGCTCTGCAGGAAGGCGAGGAGCATCGCCTCGGGGTCCCTTGCCTCGCGAACTGCATCGTAGGGCAGGATGAATTCGCCGAGCTGGCCATCGAAATAGGCGGCCTCGGGCATTGCCCGTGCCTGGGCAAACCCCTCCGGCGCAGGATAGGCATAGGAATAGAAGGCCGGGAAACCGCTCCCTGCGCCGGGCCAGAAACCAGCCGAGGAAACCTGGTGGCTGTATGCTTCCCGGGTGATCTCGTCGGGAAGGGCCGGAATGCCGCCAGCATGAAGCGGCGCCACCTCGCCCGAAAATCTTGTGACGGCGAGGTCGAAGGAGCCCCAGAAGAAGTGGACCGGACTCGCCTTGCCCAGGAAGCCGGTGCGGAAGCGCTTGAACGTGCGGTCGATCGACACGCAGGCGCGGAAGAAGCGGTTCACCGCATCACGGTCATAGGCGCGCAGGCGCGTGTCATCGGCGAAGCGGATGCCGTCGGCGATTTCGCTCGGGCGAGCGCTGAAGCGGCTGGACAGTCCGAGTTCATCCAGCAGGGCGATAAACCGTTCGTGGAAATGCCGCACGGACATCGGTTCCAAATCGAACCCGCCATCGCCGCCGGCGGCGGTAAAGGCGCGCACCTTGTGATCGACGAGATCGAGAACGATTTCCGCATCCTCGTTGCCATCGGGGACAAGTCCGGTCGTGAGCCCCCGCGCGCTCACATAGAGCGTCGCCTGCCAGGAATGGTTCTGCCAGGGCGTGTTGGCCAGGCGGTACTTTCCAACGATCTGGCTGAAAAGATGAAGCGCCTCGCAGCTTTCCCGCCACGCCTCGTAGGGTATTGCAGGCCAGGCTCCGTTCATGGGCGTCACATTCCGCTCGCTGGACCGATCCGAAAACAAGGAAAGCACTGGGATCGCTCCCAGTGCCTCCCTGTTCAGATCGACATCCGCTCGCCAGTATGCCCGAAGGCAGTCCGCCGCGCCGGACCCCGAACCTGACCGGTCTTCGGTTCCGCCAACCCCAAGGGGATGGCTTGCCTCGACCTTGCTCCTTCGCCCGAAAGCTGGGGAGTTTGCCATCGAAGAACGTCCGGCCTTCATGGCAGCATCGGCTGCGGCGCGGCCGAAGCCGCAACCAGCAGTTCCGCGGGATACCTGGCGATCGGTTGGCGGGCGAACCCACGGCCCCGATCGGGCCAGCACGGTCCCAGGAACTCTTTCAAGTCTCGCTTTCGGCTTGTTCCCCGTATCCGCTGGGGGCCTTTGGCTCCTGAGATGATTGAAGCCTATGCCTCTTCCCTTGCGTCAGCAATGTGCGCAAGCCTGTGGATAGTGTGAATAGCGTGGATCAGCGACCGCACTGCGAAATGCAATGGACTAAGCGCGGCCGGCCCGCATCGGGAGCAGGACGGCGACTGCCGCGATGACAGCCAGGACGATGCCGGTGACGCGCGGATCGAAGTAAGTATGGAATGTAAGGCTCGCGACATTCGTGATGGCATGGATCAGTGCGGCGGCGAAGACGCTCTTGCCTGCGTTGTTGTAGATCCACACGATAATGAACCGGATCGCCACGACCCAGAGCGTCCACCAGGCAATCCACTCCAGCGAACGACCCACCTGCAGCAGCGGTATCCAGTGCCAAGCAGCCGTCGCCAGACCGAGGACAAGACTGGTGGCCAGTGCGGAATGACGCGCCTGAAGTGCATCGGTTGCATAGCCTGTCCAGCCCAACTCCTCGCACTCTGCCGCAATGAAGAACACCACGAACATCATGATGGCGACGGGTATGTGAAGTTCGGGGGGTGAAGGTGGCTGATCCCAAACCGCGATGATCAGGAAGGTGGCGGCCGTCGCGAGCGGCATCAGTAGAAGTATTGGCACAAACCAGTAATGCGGCCGGATGCGGCGGCAGTCGAATGCCCGCCTCCAGAGTGCGGCAACGCCACGGCGGCCGGCTTGGCGATAGACAAGGATGGACGCGGCCGCCACGGGGCAGAGAACCGCGAGCGCGCTGAAGGGCACGCCCGGCGCGAACCGCAGATCGACAAATGCGTTGGCCAGCCAGAATGGAAGGGAGAGCAGGGTAACGAGCAGAAAGAATTGCAGCGACGACGGCTTCACTGGCACCTCCCTTGCTGCCTCCACCTCAAATCCTGATCACATACTCCTTGCGCGTCGTCTCGCGAACTTCCCAGCTTCCCTTGAAGCCCGGCCGCAGGACGAAACTGTCGCCTGCGCGGACCGTGCGCGCCTGCCCGCCCTCCTCTTCGATCACCGAGACACCGGACAGGATGTGGCAGAACTCCCATTCGTCATACTCGATCCGCCACTTGCCGGGTGTCGATTCCCAGATGCCGGCAAAAAGGCCGCCTTCGGCCTCCTCGACATTCCATGTTCGGAAGCGAGGATCGCCGGAAATCAGGCGACCAGGGGCAGGACCGCCCTCCACCGGCTCGATGCCGTCGGCGGCGATGGTCAACAGGAGAGGCATAACGGGCTTCCTCGAAAACAGCCGATCCGCCAGGGGTTTGGCGGATCGGCTTCACGGGGTGATTCAGGCCTTGGCCAGCGCCTGCTCGAGATCGGCGATGATGTCGTCGGCATCCTCGATGCCGACGGACAGGCGGATCACGTCCGGGCCGGCGCCGGCGGCGGTCTTCTGCTCGTCGGAGAGCTGGCGGTGGGTGGTCGAGGCCGGGTGGATGATCAGCGACTTGGTGTCGCCGATATTGGCCAGGTGCGAGAAGAGCTCCACGCCCTCGACGACCTTCACGCCGGCATCGAAGCCGCCCGTCAGCCCGAAAGTGAACACCGCCCCGGCGCCCTTGGGCGAGTATTTCTGCATCAGGGCGTGGTTCTTGTCCGATGCCAGGCCCGGATAGGAAACCCACTTGACCTTGTCGTGCTTCGACAGCCACTCGGCGACCTTGAGCGCGTTGTCGCAGTGACGCTGCATGCGCAGCGGCAGGGTCTCCATGCCGGTCAGGATCATGAAAGCGTTGAAGGGCGAGATGGAGGGCCCGAAATCGCGCAAGCCGAGCACGCGGCAGGCAATGGCGAAGGCGAAATTGCCGAAGGTCTCGTGCAGGACGACGCCGCCATATTCGGGCCTCGGCTCGGACAGCATCGGATAATTGCCGGATTTCGACCAGTCGAAGGTACCGCCGTCGACGATCACGCCGCCCATGGAGTTGCCATGGCCGCCGATGAATTTTGTCAGCGAGTGGACGACGATATCGGCGCCGTGTTCCAGCGGGCGCAAGAGGTAGGGCGATGCCATGGTGTTGTCGACGATGAGTGGCAGGCCGTGTTCACGGGAGACGTCGCCGATCTTTTCGAGATCGACAAAGGTGCCGCCCGGATTGGCGAGGCTTTCCACGAAGATCGCGCGGGTGCGCTCGTCGACGAGATCGGCCATGGAGGCCGGGTCGTCCGTATCGGCCCAACGCACCTCCCAGCCGAAATTCTTGAAGGCGTGGCCGAACTGGTTGATCGAGCCACCATAAAGCTTCCTCGCCGCGATGAAGTTGTCGCCCGGGCGCATCAGCGTGTGAAAGATGAGCAACTGGGCGGCATGGCCCGACGCCGTGGCGAGCGCGGCCGTGCCGCCCTCCAATGCCGCCATGCGCTCCTCCAGCACCGCCTGGGTGGGGTTCATGATGCGGGTATAGATGTTGCCGAAGGCCTTCAGCCCGAACAGCGAGGCCGCGTGGTCGACGTCGTCGAAGACGTAGGACGTGGTCTGGTAGATCGGCGTGGCGCGCGCGCCGGTCGCGGGATCTGGCTGGGCACCGGCATGGACGGCGAGCGTGTTGAAGCCAGGGGTGCGCTGGGACATGGATTCTCCTCCTGCATTGTCATCGACTGCGGCGGGCATTGATTGCAGAGGCCGGCGCCAAAGGCAAAGAAGATCGTTGCCGAAATCGACCCCGAGACAGCGCTTCCGTTCTAGCGCTGCCTGATGCCGAAGCTCTGGAAACCCTGCCGCATGACCGGCTTGCGCGAGGACAGGACGCCGCTGTTGACGCCGTTCCAGCCGATCTCGCCGGACAGCCGCGCATATTCGATCTTCGGGCAGCGGTTCATCACCACCCTGATGCCGGCCGCCTCCGCCTTCGCGGCGGCCTCGTCGTGGCGAACGGTGAGCTGCGTCCACAGAACCTTCGGCACGGGATCGAGCGCAAGCATTTCGTCGACGATGCCGGGCAAGGCTTCGGAGGCGCGAAAGAGGTCGACCATGTCGATGGGGACCGCCACATCGGCCAGGCGCGCGACCACGGGACGCCCGCAGATTTCCTTGCCCGCCTGCCCCGGATTGACCGGGTAGACCTCGTATCCCTTGTCGACCAGATATTTGAGGACGAAGAAGGAGGGCCGGACCTCGTTTGCCGAGGCGCCCACGATGGCGATCGTCTTCACCTCGTTCAGGATGCCGGAGATGTAGGAATTGTCATAGGTGTCGTGGTTCATGCGGGCAGCGAAATTCGCCCCTCCTCGTCGATGGGGAAGTCGGGATTGTGGGCGACTTCCCACAGATGACCGTCAGGATCGGCGAAATAGCCGGATCGTCCACCCCAGAAGGCCGTGGTCGCCGGCTTGACGATGCGGCCCCCGGCCTGAGCGGCCGCATCCAGAACCGCATCGACCTCAGCAGCCGACCGGGTGTTGTGGGCAAGCGCCAGGGAAGAAGCGGCGGCCGGTCCCATCTCGATGCCTGCGTCGCGCGCCAGGTCCTCGCGCGGAAACAGAGAAAGGATCACGCCACCCAGCTGGAAGAAGGCAACCCCATCGGTGAAGCGCTGGTGGCGCTTCAGTCCCATTGCCTCGTAGAAGGCGGTCGCACGGTCGAGGTCGTCGACACCGAGCGTGACGATAGAGATGCGTGGCTCCATCAGGATTTCTTCCACTCCGGCCTTCGCTTCCCGAAGAATGCGGCAATCCCCTCTTCCGCGTCGGCGGCGAGCATGTTGTCGACCATCGCCTTTGATGCGTGATCGTAGGCGGCCGCCACGCCCATCTCGCTCTGGGCCTGGAAGGTGTGCTTGCCGAGCTGGATCGCGAAAGGCGATTTGGCGGCAATGGTTTGGGCGTATTTGTCCACGATCTGATTCAGGTACTGTTCCGGGACCACCCGGTTGACCAGCCCGTACTCGCGGGCGCTGGCGGCATCGACCATCTCGCCGGTCAGGAGCATTTCCATGGCGTGCTTGCGATGCACCTTGCGCGAGAGCGCGACGGCGGGTGTCGAACAGAACAGGCCGACATCGATGCCGTTGACGCCGAAGCGTGAACGGTCGGTCGCGATGGCGAGATCGCAGGAAGCGACCAACTGGCATCCGGCGGCTGTCGCGATGCCGTCAATCGCGGCGATGACCGGTTTTGGATGGTTCACCACCGACTGCATGAGACGCGCACACATGGCGAAGGTTCGCTCGAAGAACGCCCTGCCGGCGTCCGGATCGCTGCGGTGAGCGTTCATCTCCTTCAGATCATGGCCGGCCGAAAAGACCTTGCCGGGTCCGGCCGCGAGAACGATCACCCGCACCTCTGGGTCACCGGCCGCGGCGTCGAGCGCAGCCTGCAATGCCTCCATCACGGCGATGGACAAAGCGTTGGCCGGCGGGTTGGAAAGGGTGATGCGGCAGATGCCGTCGGAGCTTTCCGCCACCACGGGCTGATGCGGCTCATGCGCGGTCGGTACAGTCAGATTATCGGTCACGCCATCATCCATTTCCTGCCATGATGAGGCAGACTAGAGCATATGACGCATATTGGGAATCAGGTAGCGTCGCTTACTGGCACACGGATTGCGGCAGCCAAGCCGAGATCTCGATCGTCGTTCCCTCCCCGCCGCGGGAATTGGGCCAGTCATATTGCCTCGTCGCGGCACGAACCAGGCCATGATCCGCGAAGAACTCTCCCCCCGGCCCGATCGCCAGGGCGCCGGTTACTTCAAGCGCCCCGACATCGACCCACGGCGATCGTCCCGCTTCGAACTGATCGAACCATTGTGCCCGTGTCGGAAGGGTACTCGCGACGATGGCGGCAGGCGACTCGCCCCCAACGACGCCAAGGGGCAATGGCGGCAGGCAGTGTGCCTCCAGTCCCTCGTCCCAGACATCCTGGGCGGCATTAACCAAGGGGGCGGCCGGCATCAACGGCGTCCATTCCATCGGCCGGCCGTCGGCCCTCCAATAGGCCGCCTGCCGTTCGAGCGGATAGACCAGCATGATGACGAGCACGGCGCCGAGCACCAGCACCTCGCCGCCAGGCCGAAAACGCATTGCCCCCCAGCGCCCCCTCATGCCGCGCGACAGCAGCCATGGCGGCAGAAACAGGAAGTTGACGAGAAGCCAATGATCCTTGATGTCGACGCCCAGCACCAGCGCGCCGAGTGCTATCACGAGGAGCGGCCCGAACGAGGCCACCGCCAGCATCGTCTCGAGACGGCCTGCCTCTTCGTCTGCGGGCTTTGGCGCGCCCGCGATACCGAAACGAACGGCAATCCATGGCAGAACCAGCACCCCCAGCGTTGCCCCGATCACCACCAGCGGACCCATCAGATGATCCGACCAGCGGCCGGAATCCAGACCCGTGCGCTCCACGATGAAGTCGCCTGCCTCCGACCCGCCGGAAAAGAATGTCCGCCAGAGCGTCGGCGCAACCAGGGCCGCAAAGAGCACGAGCGACGCCGCCAGGTGCACCGGCCGCAGGCGCGACCGCCAGTATGGGTCGATCAGCACGAGGAGGCCGAGGCACGCAGGTATCAGGACGAAGGTGAACTTCGACAGGAGGCCGCCGGCAGCGGCGACAGCCGCCAGCAGCCACCAGCCGATTGACCCGCGTGTCAGCGCCCGCCACGTGCCGAGCAGGAACAGGGCCGCGAACGGGTATTGCGCAATATTGGCATTCCACTGCGGCAGGTGGACGCCGAAATAGAAGACGAGACCGGACAAAACGACCGCGATGAAGGCGAATGTCCGGTCATGCACGTCACGCAGCAGGGCATAGAGGGCCAGTTGCGCTGCGACGAAGGCGAGCGCGGAGACCAGATAGACACTTGGCAGCCAGCCACCCGTCGCCAGAAAGGCGATTTCCTGGAGCCAGACCTTCATTGGCGGATGGCGATAGAGGCCGAGCGGCCATTCGCGCCCCCAGGCACTCTGTTCCACCACGTCGAGCGGCAGCCCGGCATTGGACCAATATGGGATGAGCACCCATGCTCCCGCGTAGAGGAGCAACCACAGATGGACGCCGTAAGGACTGGCCGCAAGCCTGTTGAGAATCATGACGCCTCTGGTTGGCCCTTCTTGCATCCGCCAGCGGGTTTACCGACGATAACCGGCGAGTCGGTTGCAGAAAGGTTCAAGGCCGACTTAGCTTCTGCCCGCATGGGGTTCAAGGCGGCTGGTTTTTCGGAGGGGCCGAGGTGGCGCATGCGCTGGCCACGCGCGGCAAAGGGAGGTGCGCATCTCATGAACAAATCCGACCTGGTTCCTCTCATGTCGGCCGAAGAGGTCAATGCGTTGCTTGGCCGCGTCTATCCGCAGCTAAACGACGATTTCGCCGATTATCGGGCAACGGACGTGTTTGCCGGGGGGTGCACGGTGCGGCTGATGGCGGGCGAACGACACCTGCGGCCGGGCGGCACCGTATCCGGCCCGTCGCTCTTCACGCTCGCCGACATCGGCGGCTATGTGTGCGTCCTGACCCATGGCGGGCCGGACGTCCTGTCGGTCACCACGAACCTCAACATCAACTTCATGCGCAAGGCACCGGCCGGCCCGATCGACGGCCATTGCCGCATTCTCAAGCTCGGGCGCAGCCTGATGGTGTTCGAGATCGACATGGTGGCAGGTCCCGACGGACTTACCGTGGCGCATGCGACGGGGACCTATTCGATCCCCCCGAGGCGCGGGTAGCGGACGGCAAAACAGGCAAAAATGCCAACAGCTGTGTGGTAAAATCTTACCGTTTTCGTAAGCTATTGTTTTTGCTTCATATTTGCGCTTCCGTTCCAGCATTTGCGTGTTGACGCTCGGTTCTCGCTCCCCTACAAGCACCTCCTGAAGCAGCGGCCCGTGGGTCGCCGTTTTTTCTTGGCCGGGCAAGTTGCACGGACAAGTCAAGCAACAAGAAACGCCTTCGCCTGGCGAAGGTCCCGGATTAAGGCAGAAACCATGAAGACATTTTCGCAGAAGCCTGCGGACGTGACGAAGAAGTGGGTGCTGATCGACGCGCAGAACGTTGTCGTCGGCCGCCTCGCCACCATCGTCGCCAGCCGCCTGCGCGGCAAGCACAAGCCGTCCTTCACCCCCCATGTCGACGATGGCGACAACGTCATCATCATCAATGCCGACAAGGCGGTGTTCACCGGCCGCAAGCTGACGGACAAGAAGTATTACTGGCACACCGGCCATCCCGGCGGCATCAAGGAGCGCACCGCGAAGCAGATCCTCGAGGGTCGTTTCCCCGAGCGCGTGGTCGAAAAGGCCATCGAGCGCATGATCCCGCGCGGCCCGCTTGGCCGCCAGCAGATGAAGAATCTCCGCGTCTATGCCGGCGCCGAGCACCCCCACGAGGCTCAGCAGCCCGAGACGCTCGACGTCGCGGCGCTGAACCGCAAGAACACAAGGGCCTGACAACATGGCTGAACTGAATTCCCTGCAGGACCTCGGCACGGTCCAGGACGCGCAGCCGGCAGCCCCGGTCCACGTCCAGAAGCTCGACGGTCATGGCCGCGCCTATGCCACCGGCAAGCGCAAGGACGCCATCGCCCGCGTCTGGGTGAAGCCCGGCTCCGGCCGCATCATCATCAACGACAAGACTTTCGACGCCTATTTTGCGCGTCCAGTCCTGCAGATGGTGCTGCAGCAGCCGATCGTGGCGGCCAACCGCAATGGCCAGTACGACATCATCGCCACCGTCACCGGCGGCGGGTTGTCCGGCCAGGCCGGTGCCGTTCGTCATGGCATCTCCAAGGCGCTGACCTATTTCGAGCCGGAGCTGCGCGCCGTGCTCAAGAAGGGTGGCTTCCTGACCCGCGATAGCCGCGTTGTCGAGCGAAAGAAGTACGGCAAGGCCAAGGCCCGCCGTTCCTTCCAGTTCTCCAAGCGCTGATTGCGTCACGGATTTCGGAACATGGAAAGCGGGCCTTCGGGCCCGCTTTTTTGTTGCCCCGATGTCAGGCTCGATTGATAGGTTCGTTACCGGAAAGGATACGGAACATGCCCACGAAATCCATCGACAACGCCTTTACAGCCCGCGCAATGACGGGCGCCGCCAGCGATCCGACCCACGCCGGCGCGCTGTCCTTCATGCGGCGGCGCTATACAAAGAACCTGAAGGGTGCGGATGTCGTCGTGTGGGGAATTCCCTTCGATGCCGCCGTCTCCAACCGGCCCGGCGCGCGCTTCGGTCCGCAGGCAATCCGGCGTGCCTCTGCGATCTTCGACAACGATCCGCAGTATCCGTTCGACCGCGATCTCTTCGATGAGCTGGCGGTGATCGACTATGGCGACTGCCTGCTTGATTACGGCAACCACCAGAAAACCCCGGCGACCATCGAGCGCGAGGCAGTGAATATCCTCAAATCGGGCGCCTTTCTGATCACGCTCGGCGGCGACCACTATGTCACGTGGCCCCTGCTCAGGGCGCATGCGGCCAGGCACGGCAAGCTCGCGCTCGTCCAGTTCGACGCCCATCAGGATACATGGCCCGACGATGGCAAGCGCATCGACCATGGCTCCTTCGTCGGCCGCGCGGTGCGCGACGGGGTGGTCGATCCCGGCCGCTCGATCCAGATCGGCATCCGCACCCACGCACCGGAGGATTGCGGAATCCGCATGATCTACGGTCATGAGGTGGAGGAGATGCGGGCCTCCGAGATCGCAAAGACGATCCTGGAGCATGTCGGCGATGCGCCCTGCTACATCACCTTCGACATCGACTGCCTGGATCCGGCCTTCGCGCCGGGTACCGGAACGCCGGTGGCGGGCGGGCCATCGTCGGCCAGGATGCTTTCGACACTGCGCGCGCTGGGCGGGCTGAACATGGTCGGAGCCGACATCGTGGAGGTGGCGCCGGCCTATGACCATGCCGACATCACCGCCATCGCTGGCGCATCGGTGGCGATGCACTATATCGGGCTCGTTGCGGAAACACGGACGCGCCGCGGCTGAGACTCCGATTCAACTGCCTGACGGCCAGAGTCTCGTTCAGGCCTCAACCTTCTGATTTTGCGAGAGATTGTTTTCGACCATGAAACCCAGGATCTTCATCGACGGCGAGCACGGCACCACGGGACTGCAGATCAGGGCGCGGCTTTCGGGCCGCGACGATCTCGACATGCTGTCGATCCCGGAGGCCGAACGCCGCAATGCCGGATTGCGGGCCGAGATGCTGGCGGAGGCCGACGTGGCGATCCTGTGCCTGCCGGACGACGGCGCCCGCGAGGCCATCGCCATGCTCGACGGCAACAATTCGACGCGGCTGATCGACACCTCCACGGCCAACCGGGTGAACCCGGACTGGGCCTACGGCTTTGCCGAGATGGACGAGGGGCAGGAAAAGGCGATCGCCACGGCACGTTTCGTCGCCAATCCGGGCTGCTACCCCACGGGCGCGATCGCGCTGATCCGGCCACTGGTGAAGGCCGGCATCCTGCCGGCCGACTATCCCGTCACGGTCAATGCGGTTTCGGGCTATTCGGGCGGGGGAAAGCAGCTGATCGCGCAGATGGAGCAGGCCGACCATCCCGAGCATGTCGCCGCTCCGCATTTCCTCTACGGGCTCTCGCTCACCCACAAGCACCTGCCGGAGATGCAGCTTCACGGGCTGCTCGACCGCGCGCCGCTGTTTTCACCCAGTGTCGGGCGTTTCCACCAGGGCATGATCGTGCAGGTGCCGCTTCATATCGGCGACCTCAAGGGCAGCCCGAATCTTGCCGACATCCATGCCGCGCTGGCAGCACATTACGGCGATGGGGGATCGGTGGAGGTCGTGCCGCTGGCGGTCTCGGCCGCCCTGCCCCGTGTCGATCCGACGGAACTGAACGACACAGACCGGATGCAGCTCCATGTCTTCGGCACCGAGGGCAAGGGTCACGCCAATCTGGTCGCCGTGCTCGACAATCTTGGCAAGGGCGCCTCGGGTGCGGCCGTCCAGAACATGGAGCTGATGCTGGCCGGCCGGGCCTGAAGGCCGGTCAGCTTGCCCGCACGATGGCCGTCTGCGGCGGGTAGGCGCCCGTCGCGGCGCGCCAATGCGCCACCGCAAACCCCAGCACGACGATGGCAAAGGCGTGATGGGCAAGCGCAAGGCCGAATGGTACCACGTAGACCAGCGTCAGGATGCCCAGCGCCGCCTGTCCCAGGATGAGCACCAGAAGCACGGTGGCGCGGCGGGCATGGGTGCTGCCCGGCTCTCTGCGCCATGTCGTGTAGACGTGCCAGGCCGCGATCAGCAACAGCAGATAGGCGCCCGTGCGGTGCATGAACTGGACCGTGCGCGAATTCTCGAAGAAGTTCAGCCAGGCCGGCGTCATGGTCATGAGCTGGTCGGGCAGCATGCGCCCGTCCATCAGCGGCCAGGTGTTGTAGATCATGCCTGCATGGAGACCCGCGACCAGCGCGCCGAGATAGATCTGCACAAGCACGAGAATGGCGACAAAGCCTGCCATCTGTCGCGTGTCAGGGCGCGACGGCGGCGCGGAATGCGGTGCCAGGCCGCGCGCCACCCACATGATGGACGCAAAGATGATGCAGGCGAGCGTCAGGTGCACGGCCAGCCGGTACTGGCTGACGCTGACGCGCTCGCTCAGGCCAGAAGCGACCATCCACCAGCCGATGAAGCCCTGCAGGCCGCCGAGCGCCAGAAGGACGAGGAGCCTGGGCTTGAGGTGGCTCTCAAGCCGGCCGGTCAGCCAGAAGAAGGCGAGTGGCAGAGCAAAGACCAGACCGACGCCGCGGGCCAGCGCGCGGTGGCCCCACTCCCACCAGAAGATCACCTTGAACTCGTCGAGGCTCATGCCCCGATTGATCTCCTGATATTGCGGGATCTGGCGATACTTCTCGAGTTCTTCCAGCCATTGCGCCTCGGTCAGCGGCGGAATGACGCCATGGATCGGCTGCCATTCGGTGATCGACAGGCCGGACCCGGTCAACCGCGTGGCACCTCCGACGACGAAGAGGGCAAAAAGCACCAGCAACACCACGTAGAGCCACCAGCGCACGAGCGCGCGATTGTGGGCCTCCCGCTCACGCGAGGCCAAGGGAGCCGCATCGACCGCAACTGTGACCATTCCGATTATCCAACACTCATCGAGGTGCCGACCACTTGGCCCAGTAAAGCGTTTTTATCAAGGACACCGGTCGCGCGACATGCCGTCGCGCACGGCTGGCGGGTTCGTGATTGCCCCTTCGTCCGCCACGCTCTATTTGCTTGTCTGAAAAGGAAAAGCGAATGCCCGTGCGCCTCAAGATTTTCATCGGGACCTTCATCCTGGTCACCCTGGTCGTCATCTACGCGATCGTTGCAACGGCAGTCGCCGTCGCCCAGCTGGCCGAGTCCGGACCCGTGGTCCACCTGCTCTATTTCTTTCTGACCGGCTTCCTGTGGGTGCTGCCGGCGATGGTGGTGGTGAAGTGGATGCTGACCGAGCCGAAGGGCAAGAAGCAGCGCCTCACACAGTGACCAGCCGCTTGCGGCTTTCGGCCAGCACGGTCAGGCCGGACAGCATGGTACGGACATAGCCGATCTGCTGATAGCGGCCGTTGACGGACAGGCGCGGCAGGGCATGGAGATGGTTCCGGTGTTCGGCCTGAAGCATGCCGTGGCGCGTGGTGACGGCCGACGCGAAGCCCGCCTCGCGCACCATGCGAACCTCTCGCTCGCCGACGGCTTTCTCATAGCCGTAGGGATAGGCGAAATGCCGGGGCGAGGTGCCCGTCTCGATGGCGATGATGTCACGGCTGGCCGCGATCTCGCGCTCCGCATCTCCCAGAGCCAGACGGCGCAGATTGTAGTGGTGAACGGTGTGAGCGCCGATCGTGCCCAGCGGATGGGCGGCGATACGCCTGATCTCGTCCCAGTTCATGATGTCGGAACATCGTGAGCGAGCGACAGTCGAACGTCCAGGCGCCATCAGCTCGGCCAGCCATGCCTGCTGGTCCTGCTCGGGCACCTGCGTCGTCAGGTAGTCCTGCAGATGGCGCGCGGCCTCCCGCTTGCCCTCCGGCGTTGCGCAATCGAAGGAGAACTTGCCGTTGTCGGTGAGGTAGACCAGCCAGTCGCGCCGGGTGACGATCTCCTCCACCATTTCCCACCACAGGCCGACGCGACCTTCGGTCAGGGCCGGCGCGACGTAAATCGTGAAGGGCGTGCCGTGTGCCTCGAAGACGGGGACAGCGTGGGTGAGGTTGTCGAGATAGCCATCATCGAGCGTGATCGTCGCAAAACGTGCCTGCGGACTCCCGCGTGAAACGCATTCGACTGCCTCGTCCATGGAGACGAAGGTGTAGCCCATGCGCTTCATGGTCGTCAGCACCGTGTCCAGAAATCGGGGCGTGATGGTGAGATGCCTGTTCAGACCGAGTTCGGTGGCCGGTTCGTCGTTGACGCGATGCAGCATCAGGATCGTGCCGATTCCCGACAGACTCGGCGCCACCGCAGAGGCCAGCCCGGAATAGTGGGCCGCGTTCATGAACAGCTTGCGAGCCAGTTCCCGCCCGTCGAACATTCCTTCACCTTTTCACGCTAGAAGAGTTTCCGTCCGCGATACCCGCCGGAAAGCGCGGACAACATCAATTGTCGGCCCGAAGGATTGAGACATGGTTGACGGATCGGCGGTCCTGCACGCGGACAGGAACCAGACCACGTCCATAACGGCGCAAGCCGCGGCCTCCCGCCTGCATGGATTGGTGGAGCCGTATGGTCCGGAGGCCCTTTCGCGATATAGACAGATTGCAGACAGTGGTATTGCCGGCCATTCCCAGCAGACCCTGTGGATCGAAAGCTGGATGGAGGCGGTCCCGACGAAGGGCCTCATCCTGACCATCTTCGAGGGCAGCGATGCCATCATGGCGTTGCCTCTCGAGGTCGCCGATACCCATTCCATCCGACGCGCCCGCTATATGGGCGGCAGCCATGCCAACGGGAATTTTCCCGCCTGCGTACGCGGTGCCAACGCGCCGGCTGCCGCTGAGCTGAGGCAGGCCATCGCGGCAGCCCTCGCCGCCAGCCGCCCGGACATCGATGCCCTGGTTCTTGAGCGGCAGATGCGCTCGCTTCAGGGAATGTCCAATCCGCTGGCCGTGCTGGCGCACCAGACGAGCCCCAATATCGCGCTTGCGGTCAATCTCGACGACGGCTTCGAAGGCGTTCTGGCCAAGCACAACGGGAAGAAGCGCCGCAAGAAGCACCGCTATCAATCCCGCAAGTTCGAGGAAGCCGGCGGCTTCCGCTTCATGAGGGCCCAAACCCCGGAGGACGTCGACCGGCTGTTCTCAGCCTATGCCGAGATGAAGGCCATCTGGTTCCGGAAGAACGGCCTGCCCGACGTCTTCGCCGGCGAGGAATACGGACGCTTTTTCCGAAACCTGTTCGCCCGCGCCCTTCAGCAGGAAGAACCAGACTTCTACCTGGAAGCGCTGGAGGTTGCTGGCGTCGTTCGCGCCGTATCGGGGTCCAGCCGGGTCGGCGACCGGGTCGTGTGCGAGTTCGGCGGCATCGCCGACGACGACATGACGCCCTTCAGTCCCGGGGAGTTCCTGACCTTCGAAAGCATCCAGGCCGCCTGTCGGGACGGCAACACCGTCTACGATTACGGTGTGGGCGACGAACACTACAAGCGCCACTGGTGCGACGAGGAGATCCATCATTTCGACGTGGCGCTTCCCCTCTCGGCCAAGGGACGCCTCTATGCCGGCATAAAGAAGCCGTTCACAGCGTTGAAGCGTCAGGTCAAGTCGTCTCCGCGGTTGAACAGGCTCGTGCGGCAGTTGCGCGGACGCGTGGGCCGGGAAGCAGAGCACAAAGACGCGGAGTGATGGAGGAAGCGGCGCTGCGGGTCAGCGGCGCCAGGTCTTTCAGGCAGCGCGCCGCCCATGCGGCTTCGGCGACCGGACATCCACGGGTGTCACCACCTTGATGTCGATGAACCCACCCGATTCAAGATCACGTATCGCGGAACGGACAGCCTCGTCCTCGGGCTCCGTCGCGCCCAGCATGACCACGGTACCCGCGCCCGCCACGCGCTTGATGCCGCTGGCATTGGCCTGGCCGCATTCCACGATGACGAGATCATAGGCGGTCTCGAGCGACGCCAGGATGATCGGCAGCCGATCGATGGCACGCATGGCCTTTGCCACGTCGGCCGTCCCGGCAGGGATAATGTGGCATTCGGAGTAGAGGTCGGCATGGATAACCTCCGAGAACTGCGCCTCCGAGCACAGCAGATTGGTAACCCCCGGCAGATTTTCCTGTTCGAGCATTGCGAGTCCAGCGGCTCCGGAGCGTGTCAGATCCAGGAAGACGACGCGCAAGCCTGCATCGGAGGCTTCGCGGGCTACCATCACCGAGGCGGCAACCCCTTCGTCCCCCTCGGGAGATACAAAGGCGGCCCGGGCGATCTCGCCAGCCAGAAGGATCCGGGCGGCCACCCTCGCGGAGAGCCCGTCTTCCTCTGCGTCTTCCACACCGGGATCGATCTCGGACCGATCGGCGTCCGTCGACGCCACTGGCGTCATCACGACGTCCTCGACGCGCTCGAACATGCGGCCGGGCGCGGCAGCCAGAGCCCTGCCGCTGAAGAGTTCACGCAGCAGGATGCCGAGCACGGCAAGCATGAGCGCACCCGCGAAAGAGGCGCCCACGATCGGCACCGGCTTCGGGAAATAGGGTTCCGCCGGCGGCATGGCGCGCGCGAAGACGCGGGCGTCGACCGGCAGGTAGTTGCGCTCGAAACGCGAGGACGCCTCGCGATGGCGGGTAAGGTAGGATTCCAGCAATTCGCGCTGCGCCGTGGCCTCGCGCTCCAGCGCGCGAAGCTCGACCTCGCGCTCGCTCGACTCCGCGGAAGCGGCCTTGAGCTGGTTGAGTTCGGCGGTCAGCTCCTGCTCGCGCCGCAGGGCGGACGCACCCTCGCTTTCCAATGCCTGCAGGACCTTGCGTCCCTCCTCGCGGATCTGCCGATCGAGATCGGCCAGCTGCGAGCGCAGCGAACGGATGCGCGGGTGGTTTTCCAGCAGCGTCGTCGAGAGATCGGCAATCTCGGTATTGATCTGAATGCGCCGTTCCACCAGCCGCTGGACCAGCGGCGAGGAAAGGACTTCGGGCATGGCTTCGACGGAACCGCCAGTGTCGAGCGCGGCCCGAACGTCCTCGGCCTTCGCGACCGCAGCCGAGCGTTCCGCTCGCACACGTGAGAGTTCGGAAGACAGTTCCGACAGCTGCTGAGAGGCCAGCGTGGCGTTGTTCTGCCCGAGAAACAGATTGGAGCCCGAGCGGAAATCAGCCGCGCGTGCTTCGGCCTCGCGGACCTGGTCGCGTAGCTCCTCGATCTCGGGCGCAAGCCAACCGGTCGCATCGGTATTGGCGACGAGCTTGGCCTCGCGCTGAATATCGAGATAGGCGTCGGCGATCGCGTTGGGCACGGCGGCCGCCAGCTCGGGCTGGCGTGAGGAGAATTCAATGACGATCACACGCGACCGCTCCACGCGGTAAACGGTGAGCTGCTCCCGGACCGCCGAGATGACACGCTCTTCCGCCGGCTGACCGTTCGTATTGGAGGCGAGGCCAAACATGGCGAACAGGCTGCGCAACAGGGAGCTTCGAGGAGCGAATTCCTCGTTCGAGGCCAGGTCGAGTTCACGCACCACGCTGCGGAGGATGTCTGAAGATGAGACGAGTTCGACCTGGGACGTCACGCCCTCTTCGTCGAGAATGGGGCGGTCGGACTCCGCCGAGAGACCGGGCCTCGTATAGACGGATTCGCGCGTCTCGATGAGAATACGGGTCGCCGCCTTGTAATGCGGCGCGGCCAGCATGGCGAATGCCAGGCCCGCAAAGGCAGCGATCAGGGCGATCGCCAGGATCACCTTCCAACTGTCGACAATGGCTCGCCAAAGCCTGGCGAGGTCGACATCCACGTCGCTGACAGTCGGGTTCGTGCCCTGCATTTCAATCCACTCCGGTGCAGATGGAGCGGAAAGTAAACGGCCATGGTAACCACGAGGTTAAGGATCGGCTCCTCTGCCCGCATCGTTTTCGATACTTGACCGGTCAAGAACGCCTTTACCAGCCATTAACCCTAACGGAGCGATAACGGCGCCAGTGCTCCTGGCCGCCCTCCCCTGATCGAGGAATGTTGTAACGCCATGAAGAAATCCGTCGCCGCCATCACATTGTTGAGCGTGGGCGTCATCCTGTCCGGCTGCAGCAGCTACAGGCCTGCGCCGAACGCCTTTCACGAGGCGATCACCCAGCCCTACATCCTCGACGCCGGGGATCGGGTGCGCATCACGGTCTTCGAACAGGATTCGCTCAGCAACGTCTACGCGGTGGACCAGGCGGGATACATCTCGTTCCCGCTCATCGGCGCGGTGCCCGCGCGCGGGCATACACTCGAGCAGATCGAGGCTCACATGGCCGCAAGGCTGAGCGACGGCTTCCTGCGCAATCCCGACATCAGCGCCGAGATCGAGCGCTATCGGCCCATCTTCATCATGGGCGAAGTCGGCGCGGCGGGCCAGTACACCTTTGTGCCGGGCATGACCGTACAGAAGGCAATCGCGGCGGCTGGCGGCTTCAGCCCGCGCGCCCATCAGGGCAGTGCCGACATCACGCGCGAGATCAACGGGGATGTGATGACCGGACGCGTCCCCATTTCCGATCCCGTGCTGCCCGGCGATACGGTCTATGTCCGCGAAAGGCTGTTCTGAAAGGTGCCCCCTCGCCCGCTTCGCATCGTCCACTGCTTCCGCTCGCCCGTCGGCGGGATTTTTCGCCATGTCCGCGATCTGGCCGAAGCCCACGCAGCCGCGGGCCACGAGATCGGCATCGTGTGCGATTCCTCAACGGGCGGCGAACTCGAGGAGCGCTATTTCGAGAGCATCGCCGACTTCCTGGCGCTCGGCGTCTACAAGGTGCGCATGCAACGCCATATCGGGCCCGGTGATCTGGGCGCGGCGTGGCGCACCTATGGCGCCATCCGCCGGATGGCACCGGACATCCTGCACGGGCATGGCTCCAAGGGCGGCGCATATGCCCGACTCTTCGGCACGGTGATGCGCGCGCGCGGCCAGAAGGTGGCCCGGCTCTATTCCCCGCATGGCGGAGTGCTGCATTATGATCGCAACCTGATGGGGCGTGGCCTCTTCTTCCTCGAACGCCGCATGGATCACCTGACCGACCACATGATCTTCGTCTCGAAATACGAGGAGGACATGTTCGAGGCGAAGATCGGCCGGCCGAGGGCGCCCACGACGATCGTCTATAACGGCCTGCGGGCCGGCGAATTCGAGGATGTCGTGGTCGCGCCGCAGGCTGCGGACTTCCTCTATATCGGCATGATGCGCGACCTGAAGGGTCCCGACATCTTCATCGACGCCCTCGCGCAGGCATCAAAGATCGCATCACGGCCGGTCTCCGCGGTCATGGTGGGTGCCGGCGACGATCTGCCCAAATACCGCCATCAGGCCGACCGGCTGGGGCTGACAGCCCAGGTGACGTTTCGCGACCCGATGCCCGCCCGGCAGGCCTTCGCGCTGGCGCGCAACATCGTGGTGCCCTCGCGCGCCGAATCCATGCCCTACATCGTTCTTGAGGCTCTGGCGGCGGGCAAACCGATGATCGCCACGGCGGTGGGCGGCATTCCGGAGATATTCGCCGGCCGCACCGATCTCCTCATCCGACCCGATCCCGCCCAGATGGCCGCGCGCATGGGTGAGGTCCTGGCCGACGAGGCGGGCTATGCGCAGCGCATGCCACCGCGCGAGGAACTCCGGCAACGCTTCGGCGCCGACGTGATGGCGGGCGAGATCGAGGCGATATATCGCCAGTACGCCTAGCATCCGGCCTTTCCCATCAAGGGTTTCTTAGTGGCTTTCCGCTATGCCGTAGGCAGCCTGCGAGAACCCATATGAACAAGATCGACACGCCGCACAGCTTCACCGCCGACGCGGTTCGCGCGCACAAGGACGGGGAACCGCCCAAGGAGGCGGGAGGCAAGCTGAACCCCACCGCCCTGCAGATCGCCAGCCAGTACCGGCGAGACACGATGTCGCCGGTCATGGTCAGCGGGACGCTGCGCCTGGCGGAGTTCGCCCTGCTGGTACTGGCCGGCATCGGCGTCAGCCTCTGGTATGTGGGCGCGCCCGTGGCGATCAGCCTGCAATATCTGGTGACGATCCTCTCGGGCGGGGCAATTGCCGTCATCCTGCTGGAGCTGAGCGACGGCTACCGCATGTCGTTCCTGCGCAGGCCGGGTGCCAAGCTGGGCAGGCTGACACTGATCTGGGCGGGAACCCTCGCCCTGATCGCGCTGGCGGCGTTCTTTCTGAGAATTTCGGAGGACTATTCGCGCGTCTGGTTCGCCGGCTGGTTCGTCACCGGCCTGATGGCGCTGATGGTGCTGCGGCTGGTGATGGCACGGCTGATCGTGCGCTGGGCGCGCAACGGCACGATGGAACGGCGTGCCGTCATCGTGGGGGGCGGCAAGGCCGCGGAGGCCCTGATCCGCTCGCTGGAACGCGAGCCGGCCAACGACATCCGCATCTGCGGCATCTTCGATGACCGCGACAACACGCGTTCGCCACCGGTCGTGGCGGGATATCCCAAGCTCGGCACGGTGGAGGAGCTTGTCGAATTCGCCCGCATGGCCCGTATCGACATGCTGATCGTGTCGCTGCCGCTGTCGGCGCAGGCGCGTGTGCTGTCGATGCTGAAGAAGCTTTGGGTGCTGCCGGTCGACATACGCATGTCGGCGCATTCGAGCGAATTGCGATTCCGCCCCCGGGCCTATTCCTATATCGGCTCGGTGCCGCTGCTCGACATTTTCGACAAGCCGATCAACGACTGGGACTCGGTCGCCAAGCGCGTATTCGACATCGTCTTCAGCCTGCTGGGCATCATCCTCTTCTCGCCGGTCATGCTGGTCACCGCCATCGCCATCAAGCTCGACAGCAAGGGCCCGGTTCTGTTCATGCAGAAACGACACGGCTTCAACAATGAAGAGATCAACGTCTACAAGTTCCGCTCCATGTATGCGGACCAGTGCGACCCCACGGCCAAACAGGCGGTGACGAAGGGCGATCCGCGAGTGACACGCGTCGGCCGGTTCATCCGCAAGACATCGATCGACGAGCTGCCGCAGTTCTTCAACGCGCTGAACGGGTCGCTTTCGCTGGTCGGGCCGCGCCCGCACGCCGTCGCCGGCCAGACGCGCAACAGGCTCTACCACGAGGTGGTGGATGGCTATTTCGCGCGACACAAGGTGAAGCCCGGCGTCACCGGCTGGGCCCAGATCAACGGATGGCGCGGCGAGATCGACAGCGACGAGAAGATCCGCATGCGCACCGAATACGATCTCCACTACATCGAGAACTGGTCGCTGCTCTTCGACCTGAAGATTCTCTTCCTGACGCCGATCAAGCTCCTGAAATCGGAAAACGCCTATTGAACGGGAACGCCCATGCATTGCCGGCAGAGATCGTCAACGCCAAGCTGATCTCGATCATCGGCACGGCGGCGGTCTTCTTCGGCGTGTTCCTCTCCGGCTTCGTCATCAACGAACCCGCTCCCTATGAGCTGTTGATGGCCGGCCTCATCGGCGTCGCCTTCATCTGCGGGCTCAAGATCCCGGCATCGATAGCGCCCCTCCTCATGCTCCTGATGCTGTTCGTCATCGGCGGCATGATCGCCATGACGCAGATGGCCGACATCAGGGACACGCCGCTCTATCTGGCCGTAAGCTTCTTCCTGTCGCTGACAGCCGTGTTCTTTGCCGCCGTCCTGGTCGCCCGGCCGGATCTCTTCCGCGTCATCTTCCTGGCCTGGACCCTGGCGGCGATGGTGACGGGACTGCTCGGCATGCTGGGCTATTTCGGCCTGACCGGGGGGCGCTTCACGCTCTACGACCGGGCTGCCGGGGCCTTCAAGGACCCCAACGTCTTCGGCCCCTATCTGGTGCTGCCGGCCACCTATCTGTTCCATCGGCTGATGACCGGAAACCCGCTCAAGATGCCGCTTTATGTGGGCGCGATCCTGTTCCTGTCGCTGGCGATCCTGCTTTCATTCTCGCGCGGCGCCTGGGGGCTCTACTTCTTCTCGCTGGCAACTGTTGCCGGCGCGCTGTTCATCCAGAGCACGAGCGGGGCGTTCCGCCTGCGCATTGCCGTGATGGCAGTCATGGCCGGCCTCGTGATCGGCATCGCGGCGATGGTAGCCCTGCAGATACCTGCCATCGCCGACCTCTTCGTGCAGCGCGCGCAACTCGTCCAGGACTATGACGGCGCGCGGCTCGGGCGCTTCGCGCGCTATACGATCGGATTCGAGCTTGCGATGGAGCGGCCTCTGGGCATCGGTGCGCTGGTGTTCGGCCGCATGTATGGCGAAGACACGCACAATATCTGGCTGAAGACGCTGCTCGACTATTCCTGGCTGGGGTTCGCCGCCTATCTGACACTGATCGTCTGGACGATCGCGGGCGGCTTCCGCATCCTGTTCCGCGACCGTCCCTGGCAGCCCTTCCTGCTGTGTGCCTACACGGTCCTGATCGGACATGTTCTGCTTGGCACGGTGATCGACACCAATCACTGGCGCCATTTCTACATCCTTCTGGGCATCATCTGGGGCGCCATGGCGCTGGAGGCGCGGCACCAGCGTGCCGCCGCTGCCGCCAGCGCCTGAGCACCGCAGACAACAGCACTTTCTGCCGACACAAAAAAAGCCGCCGGTCGCCCGGCGGCTTCTTGTTGTCTGCGGACAGAACGCCCTATTCGGCGGGGCTCTCCGACATATCGGAGATCAGCGCCTCGGGGGCATCCTTGGCGGCCTGCTTGCGACGCTCCTCAATGATGAGTTCGTCGCGGGAGGTCGCGATGCGGCGGATCTGCGCCATGGTGCCGCCGGTACCGGCCGGGATGAGACGGCCGACGATGACGTTTTCCTTCAGGCCCTGAAGCGTATCGACCTTGCCTGCCACCGAAGCCTCGGTGAGCACGCGGGTCGTCTCCTGGAAGGAGGCCGCGGAGATGAAGGACGGCGTCTGCAGCGATGCCTTGGTGATGCCGAGCAGGACGGGCTGGCCTTCGGCCGGCTTCTTGCCTTCCTCGACCAGGCGGTCGTTGATCTGCTGGAACTCCACCTCGTCGACATGGTCGCCGGGGATGTAGGTCGAGTCGCCCTGTGCCGTGATCTCCACCTTCTGCAGCATCTGGCGAACGATCACCTCGATGTGCTTGTCGTTGATGGCCACGCCCTGCAGGCGGTAGACCTCCTGGATCTCGTTGACGAGATAGGATGCCAATGCCTCGACGCCCTTGATGGCGAGGATGTCGTGCGGGGCCGGGTTGCCGTCGAGAATGTAGTCACCCTTCTCGATGGCGTCGCCTTCCTGGAGGTGGAACGGCTTGCCCTTCGGGATCAGGTACTCGACAGGCTCGACACTCTCGTCGTGCGGCTCAACGATGATGCGGCGCTTGTTCTTGTAATCCCTGCCGAAGCGGATGGTACCATCGATCTCAGCGATGATGGCGTGATCCTTCGGACGACGGGCTTCGAAGAGCTCGGCCACGCGCGGCAGACCGCCGGTGATGTCCTTGGTCTTGGCGCTTTCCATCGGCACGCGGGCAATCACGTCGCCCGGAGCAACCATCGCGCCCGGTTCGACCGACAGGATCGATTCCACCGACAGGAGGAAGCGCGAGTCGTTGCCCTTCGCCATCTTGGACACCTTGCCCTTGTCGTCGAGCACGGTGATGGCCGGCTTGAGGTCCGAACCGCGCGGCGTTGACCGCCAGTCGATGACCTCGCGCTTGGTGATGCCGGTCGATTCGTCGGTCGTCTCCTGAACGGAGATGCCTTCGACCAGATCCTCGAACGCGATCTTGCCGCCCAGCTCGGTCAGGATCGGCCTGGTGTAGGGATCCCACTCGGCGAGGCGCTGGCCGCGCTTCACGCTGTCACCATCATCGACAAAGATGCGGCTGCCGTAATTGATACGGTGGACAGCGCGCTCCTTGCCGGCCTCGTCGGAGATGACGACGGCCATGTTGCGGCCCATCGCGACCAGATGGCCATCGGAATTGCGGACCACGGAGCGGTTGCGGATGGCAACCGTGCCCTCATACGAGGCTTCCAGGAAGGACTGGTCGGCAACCTGCGCCGCGCCGCCCATGTGGAAGGTACGCATGGTGAGCTGGGTGCCCGGCTCGCCGATCGACTGAGCGGCGATGACACCGACGGCCTCGCCGATATTGACCGGCGTACCACGCGCCAGATCGCGGCCGTAGCAGACCGCGCAGACGCCGACCCGCACATCGCAGGTAAGCGCAGAGCGGATACGCACGGTCTGGATGCCGGCACCCTCGATGGCGTCGATGTCGCGCTCGTCCATGAGCGTGCCGCCCTTGACGATGACTTCACCGGACGTCGGATGCAGGATGTCCTCGAGCGCGGTACGGCCGAGAATCCGCTGACCGAGCGAGGCGACCACCTGGCCGGCATCGACGATCGGCTGCATGGTCAGGCCGTTCTCCGTGCCGCAATCGGGCGACACGACGATGCAGTCCTGAGCCACGTCGACGAGACGACGCGTCAGATAGCCGGAGTTGGCGGTCTTCAGAGCCGTATCGGCGAGACCCTTACGGGCGCCGTGGGTCGAGTTGAAGTATTCAAGAACGGTCAGACCTTCCTTGAAGTTCGAGATGATCGGCGTTTCGATGATCTCGCCTGACGGTTTGGCCATGAGGCCGCGCATGCCCGCCAGCTGACGCATCTGGGTCGGCGAACCACGCGCGCCCGAATGCGACATCATGTAGATGGAGTTCATCGGCTTCTGGCGGCCATCATCGTTGAACTCGATCGACTTGATGCGCGCCATCATCTGGTCGGCGACCTTCTCCGAGCACTTGGCCCAGGCGTCGACGACCTTGTTGTACTTCTCGCCCTGAGTGATCAGGCCGTCATTGTACTGCTGCTCGTATTCCTTGGCGAGCGCCTCGGTCTCGGCGACCAGGGCAGCCTTGGTGTCGGGGATCAGCATGTCGTCCTTGCCGAACGAAATGCCGGCCGAGCAGGCACGAGTGAAGCCCAGCGACATGATGCGGTCGCAGAAGATCACCGTCTCCTTCTGACCGCAGTGGCGGTAGACGGTATCGATCATCTTGGAGATGTTCTTCTTGGTCATCTCCTGGTTGACGATGTCGAACGGCACGTTTGCGTTCTTCGGCAGAACCTCGCCGATCAGCAGACGCCCGGGGGTCGTGTCATAGATCTTGGAGACGGGGTTGCCGTCATGATCGACGCTCTTGACGCGGCCCTTGATCTTGGCGTGCAGGGTCACCGCCTTGGACTCGAGCGCATGATGCAGTTCGCCGATATCGGCAAACGCCATGCCCTCGCCCGGCTCCTTCTCGTTGGCGATCGACAGGTAGTAGAGACCCAGCACCATGTCCTGCGACGGCACGATGATCGGCGCGCCGGAGGCGGGATGCAGGATGTTGTTGGTCGACATCATCAGCACGCGTGCTTCCAGCTGGGCTTCCAGCGAAAGCGGCACGTGGACAGCCATCTGGTCGCCGTCGAAATCGGCATTGAAGGCCGTGCAGACGAGCGGGTGCAGCTGGATTGCCTTGCCCTCGATCAACACGGGCTCGAAGGCCTGGATGCCGAGGCGGTGAAGCGTCGGGGCGCGGTTAAGCAGCACCGGATGCTCGCGAATGACCTCGTCGAGAATATCCCAGACTTCCGGCTTTTCCTTCTCGACCAGCTTCTTGGCCTGCTTGACGGTGGAGGAATACCCCTTGGCGTCGAGACGGGCGTAGATGAAGGGCTTGAAGAGCTCGAGCGCCATCTTCTTGGGCAGGCCGCACTGGTGCAGCTTGAGCTCGGGACCGGTCACGATGACCGAGCGGCCCGAATAGTCGACGCGCTTGCCGAGCAGGTTCTGACGGAACCGGCCCTGCTTGCCCTTGAGCATGTCGGAGAGCGACTTCAGCGGGCGCTTGTTGGCACCCGTGATCACGCGACCGCGACGGCCATTGTCGAACAGCGCGTCGACGGCCTCCTGCAGCATGCGCTTCTCGTTGCGGATGATGATGCCCGGCGCGCGCAGCTCGATCAGCCGCTTGAGGCGGTTGTTGCGATTGATGACGCGGCGGTAGAGATCGTTCAGATCCGACGTCGCGAAGCGGCCGCCGTCGAGCGGAACCAGCGGGCGCAGATCCGGCGGAATGACGGGGACGATCTTCATGATCATCCACTCGGGACGGTTGCCCGAATCGATGAAGTTCTCGACGACCTTGAGACGCTTCAGAAGCTTCTTCTGCTTCAGTTCGGACGTGGTCGTGGCCAGATCGGAACGCAGGTCGCCAGCGATCTTCTCGAGTTCCATGGCGGCCAGGAGGTCATGGATGGCCTCCGCACCGATCATGGCGGTGAAGGAATCCTCGCCGAACTCGTCGACGGCCATCATGTACTCTTCCTCGGAAAGAAGCTGGTGCTCCTTCAGCGAGGTCAGGCCGGGCTCGGTGACGATGTAGTTCTCGAAATAGAGGACGCGCTCGATGTCCTTCAGGGTCATGTCGAGAAGCGTGCCGATGCGGCTCGGCAGGGACTTCAGGAACCAGATATGGGCGACGGGCGCAGCAAGCTCGATGTGGCCCATGCGCTCGCGACGCACGCGCGACAGGGTGACCTCGACGCCGCACTTCTCGCAGATGACGCCCTTGTACTTCATGCGCTTGTACTTGCCGCACAGGCACTCATAGTCCTTGATGGGACCGAAGATGCGCGCGCAGAAAAGGCCGTCGCGCTCGGGCTTGAAGGTCCGGTAGTTGATCGTCTCGGGCTTCTTGATCTCGCCGAACGACCACGACTGAATCTTCTCAGGGGAAGCCAGCGAAATCCGGATGGAATCGAAGGTCTGCGCCGGCGCCTGAGGATTGAAAAGATTCATGACCTCTTGGTTCATGCCGTTCTCCTTGACGGGGCATCTGCCCCTCTTGTCCTAACGTATCGGGGACCGTTCCGTTCGGTCCCGGCTGCGCCGCGGATGAAGATCCGCGGCGCTCCTGGCATTATTCGGCCGCGTCGGGCAGGCGCTGCGGCTCCAGATCGACCTGCGAATTGAGCAGTTCGACGTTGAGGCCGAGCGAGCGCATTTCCTTGACGAGAACGTTGAAGCTCTCGGGAATGCCCGCCTCGAAGGTGTCGTCGCCGCGCACGATGGCCTCATAGACCTTGGTACGGCCGGCCACGTCGTCCGACTTGACGGTCAGCATCTCCTGCAGCGTGTAGGCGGCGCCATAGGCCTCGAGTGCCCAGACCTCCATCTCGCCGAAGCGCTGGCCGCCGAACTGCGCCTTGCCGCCCAGCGGCTGCTGGGTAACGAGCGAGTAGGGACCGATCGAACGCGCGTGGATCTTGTCGTCGACCAGGTGGTGGAGCTTCAGCATGTAGATGTAGCCGACGGTCACCTGGCGATCGAACTCCTCGCCCGTACGCCCGTCATAGAGCGAGACCTGACCGGTAGTGGACAGACCCGCCATCTCGAGCGCTTCGTTGATGTCGGCCTCGTTGGCACCGTCGAAGACCGGCGTGGCGATGGAGACGCCGCGACGCAACTGCTCGCCGAGGCGAACAACCGACTCGTCGTCGAACTCGCGGACCGGCTCGTTGCGATCATTGTCGGGAATGATCGCCTCGAGCTTTGCACGAACCGGCTTGATGTCGCCCGACTCCTTGTAGGCGTCGATGAGTTCGCCGATCTGGCGTCCCATGCCGGCGCAAGCCCAGCCAAGGTGAGTCTCCAGGATCTGGCCCACATTCATGCGCGAAGGCACACCCAGCGGGTTGAGCACGATGTCGACATGGGTGCCGTCTTCGAGGAACGGCATGTCCTCGATCGGAACGATGCGCGAAACCACACCCTTGTTGCCGTGACGACCGGCCATCTTGTCGCCGGACTGCATCTTGCGCTTCACCGCGACGAAGACCTTGACCATCTTCATGACGCCAGGGGGCATCTCGTCGCCGCGCTGGACCTTCTCGACCTTGTCCATGAAGCGCTGCTCGAGCGCCGACTTGGACTCGTCATACTGACCACGCAGCGCCTCGATCTCGCTCTGCGTCTTCTCGTCCTCGACCGCAAACTGCCACCACTGCGAACGCGGGTAGTCGCCGAGCAGTTCGGCCGACAGCTTGGTGCCCTTCTTGAAGCCCTTCGGGCCCGCAATGGCATCCTTGCCGTCCAGCATGTCGGTAAGGCGCGAATAGACGTTGCGATCGAGGATCGCCTGCTCGTCGTCCCGATCCTTGGCCAGACGCTCGATCTCCTCGCGCTCGATCGCCATCGCGCGCTCGTCCTTCTCCACGCCGTGGCGGTTGAAGACGCGAACCTCAACGATGGTGCCGAAGGCACCGGGTGGCATGCGCATGGAGGTGTCGCGCACGTCGGACGCCTTCTCGCCGAAGATGGCGCGGAGCAGCTTCTCCTCCGGCGTCATCGGGCTTTCGCCCTTCGGCGTGATCTTGCCGACCAGGATGTCGCCCGGCTGGACCTCGGCACCGACATAGACGATGCCCGCTTCATCGAGGTTCTTCAGCGCCTCTTCCGAGACGTTCGGAATGTCGCGCGTGATCTCTTCCGGCCCAAGCTTGGTGTCGCGGGCCATGACTTCGAACTCCTCGATGTGGATCGAGGTGAAGATGTCATCGCGAACGATGCGTTCGGACAGGAGGATGGAGTCCTCGTAGTTGTAGCCGTTCCAGGGCATGAAGGCGACGAGCACGTTGCGGCCGAGCGCCAGATCGCCGAGATCGGTCGAGGGACCGTCGGCAATGATGTCGCCCTTCTCGATGCGATCGCCCACCTTCACCAGCGGACGCTGGTTGATGCAGGTGTTCTGGTTGGAGCGCTGGAACTTCATCAGGCGATAGATGTCGACGCCCGACTTGCCCGGATCGACGTCCTCGGTGGCGCGGATGACGATACGGGTCGCATCGACCTGGTCGACCACGCCGGTGCGCCGGGCAGCGATCGCGGCGCCGGAGTCACGGGCGACGATCGGCTCCATGCCGGTGCCGACAAACGGCGCCTCGGCGCGCACCAGCGGCACGGCCTGACGCTGCATGTTCGAGCCCATCAGCGCGCGGTTGGCGTCATCGTTCTCGAGGAACGGAATGAGCGCGGCGGCAACCGAAACGAGCTGCTTGGGCGAGACGTCCATCAGGTCGACATTCTCGCGCGGTGCCATCATGACCTCGCCGGCATGGCGGCAGATCACGAACTCCTCGGTAAAGGAGCCGTTCGCATCGAGCTCGGCGTTGGCCTGGGCAACGTAGTGCTTGGCCTCTTCCATCGCCGACAGGTAGACGACCTCATGCGACACCTTGCCGTCGATGATGCGACGGTACGGGCTCTCAATGAAGCCATACTTGTTCACGCGGGCGAAGGTGGCCAGCGAGTTGATCAGACCGATATTCGGGCCTTCCGGCGTCTCGATCGGGCAGATGCGGCCATAATGCGTCGGATGAACGTCACGGACCTCGAAGCCCGCACGCTCGCGGGTGAGACCGCCCGGTCCAAGCGCCGAAAGGCGACGCTTGTGGGTGATCTCGGAGAGCGGGTTCGTCTGATCCATGAACTGAGAGAGCTGCGAGGAGCCGAAGAACTCGCGCACGGCGGCAGCCGCCGGCTTGGCGTTGATCAGGTCCTGCGGCATCACGGTGTCGATCTCGATGGACGACATGCGCTCCTTGATGGCGCGCTCCATGCGCAGCAGACCCAGGCGATACTGGTTCTCCATGAGCTCGCCGACCGAACGCACGCGGCGGTTGCCGAGATTGTCGATGTCGTCGATCTCGCCCTTGCCGTCGCGCAGCTCGACCAGCGTCTTGACCACCGCAAGGATGTCTTCCTTGCGCAGGACGCGCACGGTGTCCTCGGCGTCGAGTTCCAGACGCATGTTCATCTTGACGCGACCCACGGCCGACAGGTCGTAGCGCTCCGCATCGAAGAACAGCGAGTTGAACATGGCCTCGGCCGTGTCGATGGTCGGCGGCTCGCCGGGGCGCATGACGCGGTAGATGTCGAACAGCGCGTCCTGACGCGACTCGTTCTTGTCGGCGGCCAGCGTGTTGCGGATGTAGGCGCCGACATTGACGTGGTCGATGTTGAGGATCTGGATTTCCTCGACGCCCGACTCCAGAAGATCAACCAGGTTGCCCTTCTTGGCGCCGCTCTTGGCATCGACGGTCAGTTCGAGTTCGTCACCGGCCTCGAGATAGATCTCGCCGGTTTCGACATTGACGACGTCCTCGGCGATGTAGGCGCCGATGAGATCATCCTCGGTGGCGCGGATCGCCTTCAGACCCTTCTCGGCGAGCTGCTTGGCCTGGCGGGCGGTGATCTTGCGGCCGGCCTCCACGACCATCTCGCCGGTATCGGCGTCGATAAGGTCGACAACGGCCTTCATGCCGCGATAGCGCTCCGGCACGAACGGCACGCGCCAGTGATCGCCCTCGCGGGTGTAGGTGATCTTCTCGTAGAAGGTCGACAGGATTTCCTCGGGGTCCATGCCGAGCGCCATCAGCAGCGACGTGGCCGGGATCTTGCGGCGACGATCGATACGGGCGTGCACGATATCCTTGGAATCGAACTCGATATCGAGCCACGAGCCGCGATACGGAATCACGCGCGCGGCAAACAGGAGCTTGCCCGACGAGTGCGACTTGCCCTTGTCGTGATCGAAGAAGACGCCCGGCGAACGGTGCATCTGCGAGACGATGACGCGCTCGGTGCCGTTGACGATGAAGGTGCCGTTGGACGTCATGAGCGGCATGTCGCCCATGTAGACGTCCTGCTCCTTGATGTCCTTGATCGACTTGGCCTGGGTGTCCTCGTCGATATCGAACACGATCAGGCGCAGCGTCACCTTCAGCGGCGCGGCATAGGTCAGGTCACGCTGGCGGCATTCGTCGACGTCGAACTTCGGCGCCTCGAACTCGTACTTGACGAATTCCAGCATCGCCGTGCCGGCGAAATCGGAAATCGGGAAGACGGACTTGAAGACCGCCTGAAGTCCCTCATCCGCGCGCCCACCCTGGGGCTCGTCGACCATGAGGAACTGATCGTAGGATGCCTTCTGCACCTCGATGAGGTTGGGCATCTCCGCAACTTCCGGAATCTTTCCGAAAAATTTGCGGACCCTCCTGCGACCATTGAAAGTCTGGGTCTGGGCCATCGTTGCTCCTTGCTGCAATCCTGGGCCGCCGTTGCCGGCCTGCCGCACCTGCCGAATGCCGCGCCACCGCGCGATCCATCAAAAACGGGTAAAAACCCGTTTCCTGAGGGCCGTGATCGGCCGTCAGGAAAGAGGTTTTCCCACACAATCGAACCGGACCGGCGGGCGATCTCTCGCCCGCCGGTCCGAACGCATTACTTCAACTCGACCTTGGCGCCTGCGCCTTCGAGCTGTGCCTTGATCTTGTCGGCTTCGTCCTTGGAGACGGCTTCCTTGACCGGCTTGGGCGCACCCTCGACCAGATCCTTGGCTTCCTTGAGGCCAAGACCGGTGATGGCACGGACTTCCTTGATGACGTTGATCTTCTGCGCGCCGGCATCGGTCAGCACGACATCGAACTCGGTCTTCTCTTCGACGGCTTCAGCCGCGGCACCACCACCAGCAGCGGCGGCAACGGCCACCGGAGCAGCGGCGGACACGCCCCACTTCTCTTCGAGCATCTTGGAGAGCTCGGCCGCCTCGATGACGGTCAGGTTGGAAAGCTCGTCTACAATCTTGGCGAGATCAGCCATTTGTCTTTTTCCTTATACGATGGTTCGAACACGTGTTCGGATGGCAGCGAAAAACGGTCTAAGCCGTCTCGTCCTTCTTGGAATAGGCGCCAAAGACGCGCGCAAGCTGGCCTGCGGGCGCGTTGACGACCTGGGCAATCCGGGTTGCCGGCGTGGAAATCATGCCGACGATCTTGGCCCGAAGCTCGTCCAGCGACGGCAGCGAGGCAAGTGCCTTCACTCCATCGGAATCGAGGTTGGTCTCACCCATCGCGCCGCCGAGAATGACAAGCTTGTCATTGCCCTTGGCGAAATCGGATGCGATCTTCGGTGCCACGACCGGGTCCTCCGAATAGCAAATCAGGGTCTGTCCGGTGAACAGAACCTGCATGCTTTCGGAAGGGGTGCCCTGAAGAGCGATCTTGGCCAGACGGTTCTTCGCGACCTTGACGGTGCCGCCCGCATCACGCATCTTCGAACGAAAATCGTTCATCTGCGCGACGGTAAGCCCGGCATAGTGGGCCACGACGACGGAACCGGTGCTCTGAAACACCTCGTTCAGCGACGTGACGAATTCGCGTTTTTCCGCTCTGTCCACTGCCTATCTCCGTTTGGCGACCGCCTCATGGCGGCCACCGGGTTGCCTTTTGCCGCTCGGGAACAATCCATGCGGATGCCCGAACGACGCTCGAGGATCCTGTCCCCTTCCGTGTTGCTGCCCCGAAGGGCGGCGACGACAAAAGGCACATACGGTTCGAACCATTCACCGGGGAAATTCCCCGTCGTTTGGTTCTGACCCGTCTCATGCAGGCTCGGATCGGATTAAGGTGTGGCCTGGGCCGCACCACCTGCAGTCTCGGACAGGATGACCGGGAGTTTCCTCCCGGTCATCCGGGTCCCGGAGGACCCGGAATTACGGCCGGGTTGCCCCGGCAAAAGTACTAGCCCGCGGCCGTAAGGCTGGACGGGTCGATCTTGATGCCAGGGCCCATGGTGGAGGTGATGGCCACCTTCTTCAGATAGTTACCCTTGGCGCCCGTCGGCTTGGCCCTGATCACCGCATCGGCGAAGGCGCGGACGTTCTCTTCCAGCGCAGACGCGTCGAAGGAGATCTTGCCGACGCCGCCATGCACGATGCCGGCCTTCTCGACGCGGAACTCGACCGCACCGCCCTTGGAAGCCTTCACCGCAGCCGCGACATCGGGCGTCACGGTGCCGACCTTCGGGTTCGGCATCATGCCGCGCGGGCCGAGCACCTTGCCCAGACGACCGACCAGCGGCATCATGTCAGGGGTCGCGATGCAGCGGTCGAAATTGATCTCGCCCTTCTGCACGCTCTCCACCAGATCCTCGGCGCCAACGATATCGGCACCGGCCGCGGTGGCCTCGTCGGCCTTGTCGCCCCGGGCAAACACCGCCACGCGAACCGTACGACCCGTGCCGTTCGGAAGGTTGACGACGCCGCGCACCATCTGGTCGGCGTGACGCGGATCCACGCCAAGATTCATGGCGATCTCCAGCGTCTCGTCGAACTTGGCGCTGGCGCGCTCCTTCAACATGCCGATCGCCTCAGCGAGGCCGTACTGCTTGTCACGATCAAGGCCCTCTTGTGCCTTGGCGACGCGCTTTGCAATCTTCTTTGCCATCGTATCAGCCCACCACTTCCAGGCCCATGGAGCGGGCGGAGCCCTCGACCATGCGCATTGCCGCCTCAACGTTGTTGGCGTTGAGATCCTTCATCTTGGCTTCGGCGATCTCACGAACCTTGTCGCGGGAGATCTTGCCGGCCGTGGACTTGCCGGGCTCCTTCGAACCCGACTTCAGGTTGGCTGCCTTCTTGAGAAAGTAGCTGACGGGCGGGGTCTTCATGGCGAAAGTGAAGGACTTGTCCTGGTAGTAGGTAATGACCACCGGGATCGGAGAGCCCTTCTCGGCTTCCTGCGTCTGGGCGTTGAACGCCTTGCAGAATTCCATGATGTTGATGCCACGCTGACCAAGCGCGGGGCCGATCGGGGGCGACGGCGTCGCCGAGCCCGCGGGCACCTGCAGCTTGAGCTGGCCTGCGATTTTCTTAGCCATTCTTCTTCTGCCTCTTTGTCATGCCGGAACGCTCCGGCCTACGCAGTCGGGTGGTGCGGCGAGTTCGAGCCGGCCAAGCCCGCTCCACCTCCCACCCAGTTGATGGCCCGGCGCGCCGCTCGCGGCGCGCGGGCCAGACGGTCAGCCCTTTTCGACCTGACCGAATTCCAGATCCACCGGCACGGCACGTCCGAAGATCGACACCTCGACCTTGAGGCGCGAGCGCTCTTCGTCGACTTCCTGCACCGATCCCGAGAAGGAGGCGAAGGGCCCGTCGGAGACGCGCACGGCCTCGCCGATTTCGAAGGTCACGGACGGCTTCGGCCTCTCCACGCCCTCCTGCACCTGATGCAGAATACGCTCGGCCTCGGCATCCGTGATAGGCACGGGACGCGAATCACCAAGAAAACCAGTGACTTTCGGCGTATTCTTGATAAGGCTGAAGACCTCGTCGGTGAGTTCCGCGCGCACCAGCACGTAGCCGGGGAAGAACTTGCGCTCGGCATCGACCTTGCGGCCGCGACGCACTTCGACGACCTTCTCGGTCGGAACCACGATCTGCTCGATCCGCTCGCTCAGCCCCTTGCGCCGGGCCTGATTCTCGATGTCCTCGGCGACCCGCTTCTCGAAGTTCGAATAGGCGTGGACGATATACCAACGCGCAGTCATGTCAGATGCTCTCCCTTCCCGACCGGCCTAGCGCCCGATGCCGAGGATGAATTCCACGACCCAGGATATGATCTGGTCGGACAGGAAAAAGAAGATCGCAGCCAGACATGCAAAGATCAGAACCATAATGCTGGAGATGAGGGTTTCGCGCCGCGTCGGCCAGGTCACCTTCGAGGTTTCCGTCCGTACCTGCTGGAGAAACACGAAAGGATTGGTGGTCTTCGACGCCATCTGCCGCTCATCTTTTGTTTTCGGATCGGTCGCCCGAAGGCCCGTGGCCCGCGAATACGCCGATCTCTTTATCTAAAGTCACGCGCCGGGGCCGCGAATCACCTGGAAGTTTCCATACAATTCGGGCGCGTAAGGCTGTTTTCCCAGCCCCACGCACCGCGTGTCTGTCTGCCCTACATAATTCCGTTTCGACCGGCACGCAAGTGGCGATTTCCAAACCTGGTTCAAGCCGGAGAATGGCAGGGGCAGCAGGGCTCGAACCTGCGACCTGCGGTTTTGGAGACCGCCGCTCTACCAACTGAGCTATACCCCTAACGCTTCCGCGTGATGCTACCTAATCGCTGCAGGTCTCGGCATCAAGCGGATTCGGAGGCGAAACACGACGGTTCCACCTCCCCGTCCTCCGATCACTGCGTGATCGATGCGACGATGCCGGCGCCGCGGACAAAGCGCTTGCGCGCTTTGCCCATTTCCTTGTGCGTCGGCAGCTTGCGGCTTCGGCAAAACGCGTCACCGCGTTTTGCCGATTCCTTGTATCCCCGATTACTCGGTGATCGATGCGACGATGCCGGCGCCGACGGTGCGGCCGCCTTCGCGAATGGCAAAGCGCAGCTTTTCTTCCATGGCGATCGGCACGATCAGCTCGACGTCGACCGTCACGTTGTCGCCCGGCATCACCATCTCGGTGCCCTCGGGAAGCGACACCACACCCGTCACGTCGGTCGTGCGGAAGTAGAACTGCGGACGGTAGT
>NZ_WVVV01000067.1 GCF_012911015.1 Chelativorans sp. ZYF759
CGTCAAGCGCCGCGGCAAGGGCTGCGAGGCGCTGGGTCAGGCGCGTGGCGCTGATGAGGTCGTCGGAGGAAGGTGGCGGCGGAAGCGGTGCGGGTTCGGTCACGCCGGGCACGACAATGCGCGGGGCGGCGTGCGGGGGCACGGTGGGGCGGCGCGCGCCATGGAGATTGAGCCTGCGGGGCGGATCGAAGAGGGGGAAGGAGGGGATTCGCTTCGCAGGAGAGGATGTGCCGTCGTGGGCGGCTTGAGTCGGCGCGATCGTGACGGCGATGCCGAGGCGGCGGAGCAGCGGTTCGATCGGCCTCGGCCGGGGCTTTGGCTGGCGCGGGCGTGGCGGTGGCACGGTCAGGCCCCTGGGCGGCGGCGATGATGAGGCGGCGGGCGGCGGATTCGGCCGGGCGCAGCAGGGCCAGGATCGCGCGCCAGAGCAGGCGGGGGAGGGTCGCGCGGAGCTCTACCTCCCCCTTGTGGGGAGGTCGACGCGAAGCGTCGGGTGGGGGTTGCGACCTCAAGGTCACCCCCTCCCGCG
>NZ_WVVV01000069.1 GCF_012911015.1 Chelativorans sp. ZYF759
CAATCACACAATCACAAGCACTTCGACGTCRCACGGGCGCTGCACACAGACACACCAAGCGTCGGCACCAATGGCTGACTACCAGGAGGTGGACTACTGCTCGGAGGAGGTGAGGTCGGTGGCCCCGGCCGGCTTCSGCCGCCACGGMGGCGGCGTCCAGCGGCACGTAGTCAAGGAGAAGTTCGAGGAGGTCGACACGGTCTCACGCGCCGGCGCCAACCACCACCACCACCATGGTCACCACGGCGGCCACGGCTTCGTGGTGCGCGAGACCAGGGTCGAGGAGGACATCAACACCTGCACCGGCGAGGTCCACGAGCGCAGGGAGAGCTKCCTCGCCAGGGCTAACTGAGCCGCCCGGCGGCCGGCAYCCACGCCCGTTCGTGCCTGCCTGCGTGCCTTATGTATGTCTGTGGTTGACTGGTTGTGCAGGGTCATCGTACTTGGCTATCGTACGTGCACGCACTCAGCTCCTGTACGAATTACGACAATAAGCTCGTGACCTGAATAAAACTTCTTCGT
>NZ_WVVV01000070.1 GCF_012911015.1 Chelativorans sp. ZYF759
TCCAAGCTTGCGCTTCGTTCAAAACCTTATGACGGAACGGAAAAAGCGGACACGCACCCCACGAAACAAGTATATGCATATATATATCTACTACATATCCAGAGGCCTCGCCTCAGGCATACATCTTCCGCTATATAGTCTCAGATGCCTTCTTTTTCACACAGGTCCAGTAGGGACAAAGTCTCTGCTACAGAGAGTTCAAGACGAAACTTTGGACCATCATAATGATGCAAAACTGGCCTAAAAGCATCCTCTYCTAAAGGCTTGCAGAGCTKTCTAACACGGATCCTCACCTGTGCAGGAAACCTAGACTCGCCTTTGCACTTCTTGTCTTCCCAGGCTGTTGGATCGATGTTTGAACCCCCAAAACTAGCAGCCTCAAATATCCCATGAAGCTGATGGGTTGTATAATTATAGAGGAAAAGTGGTAACCCTGGGGTAATCGCTCGGACAGAATCACGGTACCTTGGAGGCAAGCCAAACAGCTGTCGCTTGAGATCTTCCTGCATGGTGTCATTG
>NZ_WVVV01000071.1 GCF_012911015.1 Chelativorans sp. ZYF759
GGGCAACCACCACTACAACTCGACACCGAGAAAAGCGCAGCAAAGCAACGCAAAGCCCACGCCGCTACAGTGCTCTCTTGCCTGCCGCTACGAGCCAACGACTCGAACGCATACACTCCAATGGCAGCGACGGTGATGGCCTCCATGAGCCCCCTCGCCTCCGCCACCCCAGGGGGCAACCACCACTACAACTCGACACCGAGAAAAGCGCAGCAAAGCAACGCAAAGCCCACGCCGCTACAGTGCTCTCTTGCCTGCCGCTACGAGCCAACGACTCGAACGCATACACTCCAATGGCAGCGACGGTGATGGCCTCCATGAGCCCCCTCGCCTCCGCCACCCCMGRCGCGCGTCGCSCTTTCCCTGTACGGCCGCTGCTCCARGCATCTGCCCTCGCGGCGCGCCGGCGCGCGTTTGCCGTGACCGTGAGGGCCCAGAGCGACGRCRCCGAGGCCGAGCCAAAGGAGGAGGCGGCGGCGGCGGCCACCACCCCGGCGCCAAAGTCCAAGGCGGCG
>NZ_WVVV01000072.1 GCF_012911015.1 Chelativorans sp. ZYF759
GCCAAGTGCATCGAGCCAAGTGCATCGACCTGGCGCAGGAGAAAGAGCCTGATATTTGGAACGCCATCAAGTTTGGAACTGTGCTGGAGAACGTGGTCTTTGATGAGCATACTCGTGAAGTCGACTATCACCGAGAACACTCGGGCTGCAACACTCGGGCTGCCTACCCGATCGAGTACATCCCCAACGCCAAGATACCATGCGTCGGCCCGCACCCCAAGAACGTGATCCTCCTGGCGTGCGACGCCTTCGGCGTGCTCCCGCCSGTGAGCAAGCTGMACCTGGCGCAGACCATGTACCACTTCATCAGCGGCTACACCGCTCTGSTCGCCGGCACGGMSGMCGGCATCMAGGMGCCGCMSGCCMCCTTCTCCGCCTSCTYCGGCGCGGCCTTCATCATGCYCCACCCSACCAAGTACGCCGCCATGCTCGCCGAGAAGATGCAGAAGTACGGCGCCACCGGGTGGCTCGTCAACACCGGCTGGTCGGGTGGCAGGTACGGCGTGGG
>NZ_WVVV01000073.1 GCF_012911015.1 Chelativorans sp. ZYF759
CTTGTGCGTCTCGATGACGACGTCAGAGGTGGGGTAGGCGTGGCAGGTGAGCACCCAGCCGTCGGCGATCTGGCCGTCGTCGAGGTAGCTCTGGTCGGACTGGTCCACGGAGCCGGAGACGACCTTGCCGGCGCACGAGGAGCAGGACCCCGCGCGGCAGGAGTAGGGCAGGTCGATGCCGTCCTCCTCGGCCTGGTCCAGGATGTACACGTCGTCGGGCACCTGCAGCTCCACCTCCCCCTCCGGCGTGATCAGCTTCACGTTGTAGGTGGCCTGCGCGCGCAGCCTGCGCCTGCTGCTGGCGCTACGGCCCATGATGCCCACCTTGGCCGCAGGCAGCGCCACGGCGGTAGGCGCCGGCGCGGCGCGGAGGGAGGACGACGAMAAGAAGAAGGCCGGCGCGCGGGGGCTGCCCAGGACGGTGGCCATTGTTGTGGAGGGTCCGGTCGGGGTGGTGTGGCGGCCGGTGCAGTTAGGGAGCTAGATGGAGAGAGTGGGG
>NZ_WVVV01000015.1 GCF_012911015.1 Chelativorans sp. ZYF759
CGCGGCAGCCCCGGCCGGCGGCGATGCGGGCCGCCGCCGCGGCGGCCGCGAGGCAAGGCTGGCGCGGGGATAGGCGAAACGTCGAATGCAGGTTGACCGGAATTGACCTCCCCCCAGACCCTCGACCCGCTGGTCCTCTTCATGCCGTCCGGCAAGCGCGGGCGCTTTCCCATCGGCACGCCCATCCTCGACGCCGCGCGCGAGCTCGGCGTCTATGTCGAGAGCGTGTGCGGCGGCCGGGCGACCTGCGGGCGCTGCCAGGTCGAGGTGCAGGAAGGCATCTTCGCCAAGCACAAGATCAATTCCACCCTCGACCACATCTCCCCCGTCGGCGCCAAGGAGCGCCGCTATGCCGAAAAGCGCGAGCTGGCGCCCGGCCGCAGGCTCTCCTGCTCGGCCACCATCCAGGGCGACCTCGTCATCGACGTGCCCCAGGACGTCCAGATCAACGCCCAGATCGTGCGCAAATCGCCGATCGAGCGCGTCATCGAGCGCAACCCCGCCGTCCAGCTCTGCTATGTCGAGGTCGACGAGCCCGACATGCACAAGCCGCTCGGCGATCTCGACCGGCTCAAGGTCAGGCTGGAGGCCGAATGGGGCTGGGAAGATCTGCTCGTCTCCCAGCATCTCCTGCCGCAGGTCCAGTCGATCCTGCGCAAGGGCAATTGGGGCGTCACCGCCGCCATCCACCGCGATCTCGATTCCTCGCGTCCCACCATCATCGCGCTCTGGCCGGGATTGAAGAACGAGGCCTACGGCATCGCCTGCGACATCGGTTCCACCACCGTCGCGATGCACCTCGTCTCACTGCTTTCGGGGCGTGTGGCGGCCTCCGTCGGCGCCCAGAACCCGCAGATCCGCTTCGGCGAGGATCTGATGAGCCGCGTCTCCTATGTCATGATGCAGCCCGAAGGCCGCGAGGCCATGACGAAGGCCGTTCGCGGCGCCATCAACGACCTCGTCGCCAAGGCCTGCCGCGAGGGCGAGGTGGAAGCCGATTCCATCCTCGACGCCGTCTTTGTCGGCAACCCGATCATGCATCACCTCTTCCTCGGCATCGATCCGACAGAGCTCGGCCAGGCGCCCTTCGCGCTCGCCGTCTCGGGCGAGGTCCATACATGGGCCAGCGAACTGGCGCTCACAATCAATGTCGGCGCGCGCGTCTACGTGCTGCCCTGCATCGCCGGCCATGTCGGTGCCGACGCGGCCGGCGCCGTTCTATCGGAAGGCCCGCACCGCCAGGACCGCATGATGCTGCTCGTCGATGTCGGCACCAATGCCGAAATCGTGCTGGGCAACTCGAAGCGCATGGTCGCCGCCTCCTCGCCCACCGGGCCCGCCTTCGAGGGCGCGGAGATTTCGGCCGGCCAGCGTGCCGCCCCCGGTGCGATCGAGCGGGTTCGGATCGATCCGGCCACGCTGGAGCCGCGCTTCAGGATCATCGGCTCCGACCTCTGGTCCGACGAGCCGGGCTTCGCGGAAGCCGCCGAGCAGCTCGGCATCACCGGCATCTGCGGGTCTGCCATCATCGAGGTCGTGGCGGAGATGTATCTGGCCGGCATCATCTCCGAAGACGGTGTCGTCGACGGCGAGATGGCCGCCCGCACCCCGCGCATCGTCCAGACCGGCCGCACCTGGGCCTATGTGCTGCACGACGGCAAGCAGAAGCATCTCGTCACCCAGAACGACGTGCGCGCGATCCAGCTGGCCAAGGCCGCGCTCTATGCGGGTATCCGGCTTCTGATGGAAAAGCAGGGTGTCGAAAAGGTCGACACGATCGGCTTCGCCGGCGCCTTCGGCTCCTTCATCGATCCCAAATACGCGATGGTGCTGGGCCTCATCCCGGACTGCCCCCTGTCGGAGGTCAAGGCGGTGGGCAACGCGGCCGGCACGGGCGCCCTGATGGCGCTTCTCAACCGCGAGTACCGACGCGAGATCGAGACGACGGTGAAGTGGATCGAGAAGATCGAGACGGCGCTGGAGCCGCGCTTCCAGCAGCTCTTCATCGACGCCATGGCCATCCCGAACCGGATCGACCCTTTCCCAAACCTCGCCGCCGCGGTGCCCCTCCCGGAGCGCCGCATGGCAACGGCCAACGGCGAGTCGGCGCCCCGCCGGCGCTCGCGCGAGGAGCGCGCGGCGCGGCGGGCGCGCGACTGATGCGTCAGTCGATCTCGGCGTCGACTGCCTTCAGCATCTTCGCCGTTATGGACTGGCGCCAATTGGAAGCCTCCGCCCAGGGATCGGCAGCCTTCAGCCGCTTCTCCATGTCGCCGATGCGGAAGCTGTTGGCGGCCTTCAGCGATTTCAGCTCGTCCCAGGAGACCGGCACCGCGACCGGCGCGCCTTCCCGCGATCTCGTCGAATAGGGAGCGATCGCCGTCGCCCCGCGCTCATTGCGCAGCCAGTCGATGAATATGCGCCCCTTGCGCTTGGCCTTGGAGGCCTGAGCGACATACCGGTCCGGCTCTTCTTGCGCCAGCATCCGCGCAAAACCGCGTGAAAAACCTTTCACCTCCGGCCATGCCGCTCGCCGCGTCAGCGGGGCGATGACGTGGACGCCCTTTCCGCCGGTGACCAGCGGGACCGTCGCCAGACCCAGGTTGGACAGCCTGTCCCTGATGTCGAAGGCCGCGCCCTTCAGGTCCTCGAAATCCAGCCCTTCGTCCGGATCGAGGTCGAACACCAGCCGGTCGGGCCTTTCCAGCACGTCGCCGCGCGAGCCCCAGATATGAAATTCGAGCGTGCCCATCTGCACGCCGGCCACCAGCGAGGACAGCGTGTCGAGCCGCAGATAGGTCGCCTTGCCGCCGTCCTTCTCGGCAATCTCCTGCCGTTTCATGGCGGCGGGAAAACCCTTGTGGTCGTGGCGCTGGAAGAAGCATTGCCCGCCCTCGCCTTCGGGACAGCGCACGAGGCTGACCAGCCGACCCTCGACCAGCGGCAGCATGCGTTCGGCCACGCGCTCGTAATGGGCCGCCAGGTCGGCTTTGGTCAGGCCCTGCCCCTCGAACAGCACCTTGTCGGGGCTGGAAAGCTTCACGCCCGCGATCCGGTCGCGCGTCTCGTGGCTTGTCATGGCCTGTCCTCCGGCTTCTTCCAGAACCACTTCCGCTGCGTCCTTGTCGCCGCGGATCCCTTTCAGAACGCCGTGCCGCACCACGCCATCGGCAGTAAACTCGGCGAAATCCACCTCGACGACCAGATCCGGTGTGACGAAGCGCGCGCCTCTGGCCACGTCTCTGGGCAGGCTGTCGAAGGGCGATGTTTTCCGCGCCCGGCTGGGCAGGGTCTCTCCCAGTTCTTCGAGCGTGCCGGCCGAAAAACTCCCGACGCGTCCCTTGTAGACGAATTTGCCATCTTCCTGCACGCCGATCAGGACGGAAGAGAAGGGCCGGGCCCTTTTGTCGGTCGGCGAAAAGCCGCCGATCACGAATTCCTGCCGGCGTGTGCACTTGACCTTCAGCCAGTCCTTGCTGCGGCCGGAACCATATGGTGCATCGGCCCGCTTGGCGATTATGCCTTCATGTCCCGCCCGGCAGATCTCCGCGAAGACCTTTTCGGCATTGCCGCGCACATGGTCCGAATAGACCAGCGCGCCCTGCCCGCGTCCCACGATCTTCTCCAGCCGTTCCTTGCGTTCGGTCAGCGGCAGGTCGGCGATCTCCTTGCCGTCCTCCATGATCAGGTCGAAGACGAAGCAGGACATGTCGCCGCCCTGCTTGATCGCCTTCTGCAGCGAGGAAAAATCCGTGCGTCCCTTGCCGTCGAAGGCGACGATCTCGCCGTCGATCAGCGTGCCGTCCGTATTGAGCGCGGCGGCGGCCGCGGCGATGCCGGGAAACTTGTCCGTCCAGTCCTTACCGTTCCGTGTGAAGATGCGCGCCTTGCCGCCGGCCACCGCGATCAGCGTCCGGTAGCCGTCATATTTGAGTTCCGAGAGCCATTCGCTGCCCTCCGGCGCATCTGCGACCAGTGTCGCCAGCTGTGGTTCGCGCCAGCGCGGCATCTTCGCCTTGGAAGCCTTCGGCGCGCCAGCCTTCTGGGGCGGCATGGAGGCCCTCTTGGCGGCCGCCGCCTTCGGCTTGTCCGTCAGATCGCTTGCCGCGAGCGCGCGCCCGCCCTTCGCGATCTGGTTCATGGTCCGGTCGGTGGCGACCGACTTCTGGTACTTGCGGGTGATGTCGCCGCGTGTCGTCGCCACCTCGTCCTTGTGCTTGATCAGCAGCCAGTTCTCGCGCTTCTCGCCCTTACGGGGCTTCATGCGCACCAGCGCCCAGCTGCCCTTCATGCGCTCGCCATGCAGCGTGAATCCGAGCTTGCCTTGTCTGAGCCCTTCCTCAGGATCGTTTTCCGGCTCCCAGCTGCCGCGGTCCCATAGCATCACCGTCCCGCCACCATATTGTTTGGGCGGGATCACGCCCTCGAATTCGCCATAGGCGAGCGGGTGGTCCTCGGTTCTGACGGCCAGGCGCTTTTCGGACGTGTCGAGGCTCGGACCGCGCGTTACCGCCCAGCTTTTTAGGACCCCGCCCCATTCCAGGCGGAAATCGAAATGCAGGCGCGTGGCATCGTGTTTCTGGACCACGAAGGAGAGATTGCCCTCGGCCCCGCGCGGTTCATGCTTGGCGCCCGGCTCCGGCGTCAGGGAAAAATCCCGCTTGTCGCGGTATTCCTTCAGCAGTGTATCGCCCTTCCCCATGGCGACCTCAGGCGGACTTCTTGCGCCGCGAGGTGGCGGAGGATGCGGCGCGCTTCTTGCCGCCGCCGCTGTCTTCGAGGCTCTTCTTCAGCGCCGACATGAGGTCGACCACATTGTCGCCCTTGGGACGGCTCCCGCCGCTCTCCACCGAGACCTTGCTCTTGCGACCCTTCGACTTGTCGGCCACCAACTGGCGGATGGCATCGGCATAGCGGTCCTTGAAGGCGCCGGCATCGAAGGGCGCGGTCTTTTTCTCGATCAGGTCGGCGGCGACCGAAAGCAGCTCCTTCTCCGCCTTCTTTTTCGAGATCGACGAGAAGAAGGGGTCTGTTTTGCGGATCTCCTCTTCGTAGTGGAGCGTCTCGAGCAACAGCCCGCTGCCGCATGGCCGCACCGCGACCAGATACTCGCGCCCGCGCATGGCGAGCTGCCCGAGGCCGGCCTTGCGGCTCTGGGCGAGCGCGTCGCGCACCACCCGGAAGGCGTCTTCGGCGAGTTCGTCGGTCGGCGCCAGAAAATAGGGCTTGTCGAAATAGATCGGCGGGATCTCGGTGATGTCGACGAACTGGATGAGTTCAAGCGTCTTTTTGGTCTCGAGCTTGATGCGATCGATCTCTTTCGGCTCGATCAGCACATATTCGTCGCTCTCGACCTCGTAACCCTTCCAGATGTCGTCGGCATCGACAGGTCCGATGCCCGGCACCACCTTCTCGTAGCGGACGGGTTTGCCCGACGGCTTGTGGATCTGGCGAAAGGAGATGCTCGATCCGCTGTTGGTGGCAGAATACATCTCGACCGGAATCGAGACGAGCGAGAGCCGCAACTGGCCCTTCCAGACAGGTCGGACAGCCATGACAAATTACTCCCGAATCAACGCAGAACCCATGCGCCTGAAAGCCGTGGCGCTGAAAATGGTTCCCCCGCCCTGCCTGGCACCCGGCAATCGTTGCGATCCCCGGGTCACGGAGTCATACTAAAGTCTGATCCACCCGCCCTCGCCGACAGCCGGTCCGGCTGTCGCGCAATCCCGATCGAGTTCCCGCCATGCAGTCCCTGAAGTCCCGCCTCGTCGCCTTCGTCCTGCGTCACACCCGCAAGAAGGCCTTCCGGAGCCCTGAGGGCTTGCAGGCGCTGATCGAGCGGACCCGCAAGATCCAGGATCACCGTCCGCCGCCGAAAGTGGCGTCCCGCCTCGACATCGAGACGCGAGAGATCGCCGGATGGCCCGTCTACGAGGCGCGGCCAAAAGGGTCGACGCCTGCCCGCCGCATTCTGTACCTCCACGGCGGCGCCTTCTGTTTCGAGCTGACGCCCTTTCACTGGCGGCTGATCGCCGAGATGGCCGAACGCCTCGGCGCCCATGTGAGCGTGCCGATCTATCCCCTTGCCCCGGAACACGATTTCCACGATGCCTATGCCTTCGCCGGCGCGGTGTGGCGCGATGTCGTAACCCATGATGACGAAGTCATCGTGATGGGCGATTCGGCGGGCGGCACCATGGCCCTCGTGCTCTCGATGATGGCCGCCAAGGAAGGCTGGGCGCGGGCGTCGCGCCTCGTCCTGATATCGCCGGCCGTCGACGCCACCCTGGCCAACCCGCGCACGCACGAGATTGCGCTGATCGATCCCTGGCTGGACATTCCGGGCGGCAGATACGCCTTCGAGCAGTTCGCCGCGGATGTGGAATTTTCGGACTGGCGCATCAGCCCGATTTTCGGGGATCTGGCCGTCCTGCCGCCGGCCCTTGTTCTCACCGGCACACACGATCTGCTTTATCCCGACACGGTCAGCTTTGCCGAGAAGGCCCGGGCAGCCGGCGTGGACGTGACCATGATGACGGCCGAGCGCATGTTCCATGTGTGGCCGTTGATCGACATGCGGGAGGCGCGTACCGCGCGCGACCGGATCGTCGAATGGCTCGAAGCTCCGCGCCCCGGCCACGCGGCCGAAGCGCGCGTCGCCGCAAAGGCCTGACCGCCCGGACGACTAGAAGCTGCCGGTTTCCTTGAAGGCCTCGAAGGCGGCGCGCACATGGTCGGCGGCTGCCCGCACGGGGGCCGATGGCTCTGCCGCCACGACCATGCCCAGGCTGTATTCGCCGATTTCAGGAAGTCCGTCCTTGTGGCCGAGTTCGACCAGTTCGTCGCCTATGAAGGTCTTGGGCAGAGGTGCGATGGCGAGGTCGGCCAGGATGGCGGCCCGCTGACCCGCCGTGTGGGCGCTCATATAGGCGACCCGGTAGTTTCGCCCGTCGCGACCTAGCGCCGTCAGCGCCCCTTCCCGCCAGGCACAGCCCTCTTCCCAGATCGAGACCGGCAACGGTTCGCGCATGTGCGCGCAGCCGCCCTTGGCGCCGGCCCACACGATCGGCTCCGTCAGCAGTATCTCCCCGCCAGATGGCGGCGTCGTGCCCCGGCAGGTCAGGATCGCCATGTCGAGCGTGCGATCTGCCAGCCGCCGCTGGAGATTGGAACTCTGGTCGATCACCACGTCGACCGCCACCGAAGGGTGCGACTGGGCGAACCGCTTGAGCACATGCGGAAGCACGCGCTCGCCGAAATCGTCGGGCGATCCGAGCCGGACCACGCCCGAAATGTCCGGCATGATGAATTTCGAGACCGCCTCGCGGTTCAGCGCCAGGAGGCGCCGCGCATAGCCAAGCAGCATCTCCCCGTCGATCGTCAGCGACACCGACCGCGCGTCACGCACGAAGACGGGGCGCCCCAGCAATTCCTCGAGCCGCTTGATCTGCATCGAGACGGCGGAGGGGGTGCGGAAGACAGCGCTTGCGGCGGTCGTGAAGCTCCCGGTCTCTGCGATCGCAACGAAGGTTCGCAACAGATCGAGGTCCAGAAGCGGCAGGGGATGATTGAGAGGTGCGTTCATGGCTCACATCAATTTCGCTGAATGAAGGCATCATTTCATTTCGTTGGATTGAACGCCAGAGTGACCCCATAGTCAAGTCCTGAGAGCGGGCATGGTGCCCGCCCGACAGGCGAAAAAGGAGTGTCACCATGTTCACCATCAACGCCTTCACTCACTTCGTCGACGGGATGAAGGCCGTGCACCGCCGCCGCCAGACCGAACGCGTGCTCAGGGAACTGCCGGCCCATATCCGCAACGACATCGGGATCGAGGAACTGCCGCCGATCCCACGCCGCGTGCGGTTTTGAGGGTGCTGGCCATGCGCCTCGTCGCCGGGCTGGCCCGCTTCCTGCGGGAGTTCGACGAGGCCTACGAGCACGCCCGCACCGGCCGCCGGCCGGCACGGCTGAACGCCCCGGGAGGCCAGCCCGGCCGTCGTGGCAGGAATTGTCACGAGACTTCGTGAAGACGGCGCACCCGGTCGGTTTCGGGTGTCGCCACACCCGCGCCTCGCCATGATCGAGGCACCCGCATCCGCCTCATGGGAAGACCGCCATGTCCTTGATCGACACATTCCTTCACCACCTTGCGGAACGGCGCCAACGCCGCCGACGCTATGCCGAGACGCTGGAGATTCTCAGCTTGCCGCCCGAGATTCAGCGCGACATCATCCGCCGGGAAGACGAGTCCGACATGCCCGCGGCGCGCAGCGAACGACGGCGCGAAGCGCGCCGCGACATCGCCGCCTGAAGCCATGTCGCATTTGGCGCGGCCGACTTCGCTTCTGTCTCTTTCGCCGCACCATGGTGTGCATATATGTGCCCCATCTACGGCAGCCTACTTCGCCAGAAGGCCGCTCCGTGTGACACCTCGATTTGCATGGAGTCCATCATGAAATTCTTCCGCTTCCTGAAGACCATCCGCCCCCTCAACCCGACCACCGTGCGCGAGCGCCAGCGCCTCGCCTCGACCATGCCGGGCCAGACCGGCGCGGTCACCGCCTCGCGCCACGGCATCTTCGTCTGAGCCCTCCTGCACAAGCACGGGGCACCGGTTGGCCGCGCGCGGAAAATCGCCATTCCGCGGCGGCACATTCCATTGACAGACAAGCGCTTTCCTGATGAGCCTTTGCTGATCGCGACACGACCTGTGCGCGGGTGATTTGGCCCGTCAGCGGGAGAATGGCATGGTTGGCGTGCAGCCCGTGAGACGATCGATCGTCTTCTTCCTGGTGCCCGATTTCACCATGGTCGCCTTCGCGACCGCGTTGGAACCGCTCCGCTCGGCCAACCGCATGCTCGGCTTCGATGCCTATAGCTGGCGGCTCGCCTCCGTCGACGGCAAGCCGGTTCAGGCCTCCAACGGGGTAGAATGCGCCGTCGACACGTCACTCGAGGACGAACGGCGCAAGATGACGGGCGCCGAACGTCCTTCCATGGTCATTGTCTGCGCCGGCCTCAACATCGAGACCTACGCGCCCCGCACGGTCCTTGCCTGGCTGCGCGAGGAATATAATCGCGGCGTGGCGATCGGCGGCCTGTGCACCGGGGCCTATGTGCTGGCACAGGCTGGACTGCTCGCCAACCGCCGCTGCGCCATCCACTGGGAGAACCTGCCTGGCTTTGCCGAGCGCTTTCCCAAGGCCCACGTCTTCGCCGATCTCTTCGAGGTCGACCAGAACGTCTACACCTGCGCCGGTGGCACCGCCGCGATGGACATGATGCTCAAGCTGATCGGCGACGATTTCGACGACCACATCGTCAACCGCGTCTGCGAGCAGATGCTCACCGATCGCGTGCGCAGCCCCACCGACCGCCAGCGCCTGCCTTTGCGCGCGCGCCTCGGCGTCCAGAATTCGAAAGTCCTGTCGATCATCGAACTGATGGAGGCCAATCTGGCCGAGCCGCTGTCGCTGGTCGAGATCGCCGGCCATGTCGGGCTGTCGCGGCGCCAGATCGAGCGGCTCTTCCGCCACGAAATGGGCCGCTCGCCGGCCCGCTACTATCTGGAGATCCGCCTCGACCGGGCGCGCCATCTGTTGCTTCAGTCCTCCATGCCGGTGGTCGAGGTCGCGGTTGCCTGCGGCTTCGTCTCCGCTTCCCATTTCTCCAAATGCTACCGCGAACTCTACGCCCGCTCGCCGCAGCAGGAACGTGCCGACCGAAAGCAGATGCTGGCTGCTTGAACCCGCCGAGGATCACCTGCATGCGATACACCGCCCCGGCAGCTGCCGCGTTTCTCTTGGCATCGTCTTTCGCGGGCGCTGCTTCCGCCCAGACGTTTGCCGTCGACGAGCTCTTCGACGCCGCCATCGGCGACTTCAACCGCGATGGCCGTCCCGATCTGGCCGTGCTCGTCCAGTCGGACAGCGACGACGCGGACACAAGCCTCTTCATCTACTTCCGCGAGGATGCCGAGGATGGGGTCCTGTCGCTGGCCTTCTCCGGTCCAGACATGCTCTGGGGCACCGGCGGCTCGCGAAGGTTCCATGGACAGGAGCCGTCGCTGAAGGTCCTGGCCAACGGCTCGCTGGCCGTTACCGAACAGAACTGGGGCGTGGGCCGTCAACGCTGGTCCTCGACGATCACGGTCGCCTGGCGTGACGCGCGTTTCGTGGTGGCAGGCTACACCTACAGTTCCTTCGACACGCTGCAGGAGGAAGAACCGCTCAATTGCGACCTCAACCTCCTCACCGGCCGTGGCACCATCAATGATCGCGACGTCGGTTTCACCGGTCGCACGATCGCGCTGGCCGACTGGTCCGGGGAATACGGCGAGAACCCTGGGCTGATCATCTGCCGCGGCGACCGATAGCCGCCCTGCCTCAGCCGCGCCCCATGATCCTGAACGATTCCACGAGACTGTCGAAGGCGGCGCGCACCCGCGGCACCCGCGCGAGATTTTCGTGCGTGACGATCCAGGTTTCCAGGATGGCGACGTCGAAATCGGGCAGCAGCCGCACAAGTTGCGCGTCGCGTTCGCCCACCGGCACCTGCGCCACGGCGACGCCGAGGCCGGCGCGCGCGGCGGCAAGCTGCGCGGGATGGCTGTCTGTGCGCAGGACAAGCTGTTCGCGCCTCAGCCCCATCTTCTCCGCAAACGCCAGGTCGCTGGGGTTGCGATCGGGCCCAAGAAACGCGTGACGCACCAGATCCTCGACACCTGACGGCAGGCCGCGTCGCTCCACATAGGCCGGCGAGGCAAACAGCCCCAGCGGTATCGCCGCCACCTTCCGGGCAAACAACGCTCCCTGCTTCGGCGCCACGGTGCGCACCGCCAGATCGACCTCCTGGGCCAGAAGGTCGGCCGGCAGGTTGCTCAGCGACAGTTCGACCCGGATGGCGGGATGCTTGTCCCGTAGCCGTGCAAGCATGGCCGGCACCACCTCGATGCCCATGAACTCCGGCACGCTGATGCGGACCCATCCCGCGATCTCGGCCCCGCTGGCGGAGGCCTGCCGCACGAAGCGTTCCGAAGCCATCGCCATCGCACGCGCTGGCTCGAGCAGCGCCTCGGCCGCTTCAGTCGGCCTCAGCCCGTTCACGGAGCGGGTGAAAAGCACTGTGCCGAGTGTTCGCTCGAGCGTCTCGATGCGGGAGCGGACGGTCGGATGCGACAGGCCGAGCCTGCGCGCGGCACCCGCCAGGCTCCCCTCCTCCAGAACCGCCAGGAAGATGCGCTGATCGTCCCACTGGATCGTCTTGCTCATAAAATTATGACTAGCAGATGCAGGAACGTTTGCAATTCCATTTCATGCAGCCACCCGCCATCTTCACAGCATGATCAATTTCGAGGAGCGACTGCCATGAGTGACCAGAAGCATGCACTGATACTCGGCGCCACCGGCGGTGTCGGCGGTGCCGTCGCCGCTGCCCTGTTGCGCCACGGGTGGCGGGTGCGGGGAATGGCCCGCCAGGCACCTGCACAGGCGGGACGGATCGAATGGTTCCTGGGCGATGCCATGCGCCGCGAGGATGTCCTGCGCGCGGCCGAAGGCGTCTCCGTGATCGTTCACGCCGTCAATCCGCCCAATTACGGCAATTGGGAAAAGCTGGTTCTGCCGATGATCGACAACACGATCGCGGCAGCCCGTGCGGCCGGCGGGGCAAGGGTCGTCCTGCCGGGAACGGTGTATAATTTCGATCCGAAAACCAATCCGGTTATCGGCTCGGATACAGCCCAGCGACCGAAAAGCCGCAAGGGCGCCATCCGTGTCGCGCTGGAGGAACGGCTGGAACAGGCTGCCCCCGAAGTGCCGGCCCTCATATTGCGGGCCGGCGACTTTTTCGGTCCCGGCGCCCGCTCCAGCTGGTTCTCCCAGGCCATGATCGCGCCCGGCAAGCCGGTGAAGCGCATCATGAACCCTGCAAGAGGCGCTGGCCACAGCTGGGCCTATCTGCCGGATCTGGCCGAGACCTTTGCTCTTCTTCTCGACCGCCCGGAACGTCTGCGCCCGTTCGAGCGCCTGCAATTCGAGGGTCACTACGACGACAATGGCCATCGGCTGACAGACGCCATTCGTTCGGCCGCTGGCCGGGATGTCCCCGTTCGGGCCTTTCCCTGGTGGGCGATGCGCTTGCTCTCGCCGTTCAACAGCTTCATGCGCGAGGCGGCCGAGATTGCGCCCTACTGGCGTCATCCCGTTCGCCTCGACAATACGCGCCTCGTTGAACTCCTGGAGGCCGAACCCCGCACGCCGCTTGCCGAAGCGGTCCGCGCCAGCCTCCACGACATGGGCAGCCTGGAGACGCAACCTGTGAGCGCTCGTCACGCGGCTACCGCGTGAGGCCCCCAAATCCGACCTCCCCCCTGAAAGGTCAATCCCGCATGGATAAGCGACACGACACTTTCACCGACCTGCATCTGGGCACCCCGATCTGGTTCACGCTCCTTGCGCGTTTGCTGCCGGTGGCACTGTTTGCCCAGTTCGTGACAGCCGGTCTCGGCCTGTTCTTCGATGCCCAGCTGATTGGCCTGCACATGGCGCTTGGCTTCACCCTGGCGCTACCGCCCCTGGGACTTCTGGCGGGCGCGCTTCTGGTGCCAAGGCTGCGCGGCTTCGCCTGGTGGGCTAGCGTCCTGTTCCTTCTCTATCTGGTCCAGGTCGCACTCGCGGCAGGCGGCAATCCTCTGCCGATGTCGCTTCATCCCGCCAACGGGGCCTTGCTGCTGGCCGCCAGCCTTGTCCTGCTCTTCAAGGTCGAGCGGCGGCGCGGCCAGCTCCAGCCGGCTTCGAAGGCCTGACGGGGAAAGAGTTCCAGGATCTCGTGCGAGGCGGCCGCTTCTGGCCGCCTCACGGCACCAGACCGCCGCCCCAGCGCCGCTCGCCGATCATGCAGTCATACTCCCCCGCCATCGACACCGTCAGCGCCTTCACCTCGCGCTCCGCATAGCGGCGCCATGTCGGCGACCAGGGACCGGCCAGTTCCAGCACGATCTTGCGCCGCACAGCCTCGGGAAAATCTGCCCAGTCCGTGACCGGGATCGAGAACGCGCCCGGCCCGCCGATGACGCAATTGGCGTAGTAGTCGTCGAGATCGTCAATGTCGAAACGGCCGGCCGGTCCCATATTGGTCATCAGCGGCAACCCGTTGATGGTCACGCCTTGGGCCACCAGCGCGTCGCGGATCGGCACGACCGGCGGCCCGCTATTGTTCGGCCCGTCGCCCGATACGTCGAGAACGCGGCGCATACCCGTGAAGTGGCTTTCGGCGAACAGGTCGCCGGCAAAGGCGATCGCGCCGGAAATCGAGGTGCGCCGTGCACTGCGCGGCGGCGTCCGCGCCATCTGTTGGACGACCTGTTGTGCATCCGCCCGGCTCTCTATGATCGTCCACGGTACGACCAGGAACTGCGAGCCCTCCCCCGCCCACTCGAAGATCGCGATCGCGATGCGCCCGTGCATGCCGTCCTTGATGGCGTTGATGACCGAGTCATGCGTGAGCGCCGCGACGTAGCCGTCGCGCTGGATGCGCAGTTCGTCGTAGGACATGGAGAGCGAGACGTCGGCTGCGATGATCAGTTCGACATCGACGGGTTCAGCCCTGGCCGCCGGCACGGACCAGCCGGAGGAAAAGACGAAGGCGGCACCGAGGACCAGCGCCGCCGCTGGATGACCAAGTGCTATCATTCGTCATGATAGCGCGAGTCCCGCGCCGCACACGCCGCGCGGGAACAATTCGGGTTACAACCCCATCACTTATGCGCGATCACCGGGCCTATGCGTCCATGCGCAGTGCCGCGTTCTCCGGATCATAGGGACTTTCGCCGATCACCGTCGCCTTGTGCGGCTTGCCGAGAATGGTGATGTCGAGTTCCGTACCCTGCGCCGCGACCTCGGGCTGGACCATCGCCAGCGCCAGGCTCTTGCCCACCCGCCAGCCATAGGTGCCGTGCGTGGCACGGCCGACCAGCCGTCCATCCTTGTGGATCGCCTCGTTGCCGCGCGCGTCGGCGTCGGTAACGCCGTGAACCTCGAGCGTCACGAAAGACCATCGCGGCCCCTTATCCTTCAGCCGCACCAGCGCTTCGCGCCCCAGGAAGTCCCCTTTATCCAGCCGCACGAAGCGGTCGAGCCCGCTCTCCCAGGCCGAATATTCGATCGACATCTCGCGCGGGATGAGCCGGTAGCTCTTCTCCACCGCCATCGCCGTCATCGCCCGGATGCCGAAGGGCTTGATGCCGAATTCGGCGCCCGCCTCCATCAGCGCGTCGAAGATCGCGTTCTGCTGCTCGATCGGGTGGTGGAGCTCCCAGCCCAGCTCGCCGACGAAATTGACCCTGAGCGCATGCGCCGTCGCCGTGCCGACCGAAATTGCTTTGCCCGAGAGCCAGGGGAAATCGGCGTTCGACAGGCTCGTGCGGGTCAACTTCTTCATGACCTCGCGGCTCTTCGGTCCGGCCAGCACCAGCACGCCATATTGCGCGGTGATCGGCGAAAGCCGCACCGAACCGTCCGTCGGCGCCAGCTTGGCCAGCACGTCATGGTCATGCGCCTCATAGGCGCCGGCCGAGACCAGGTAGAAGCGGCCGGGTTTCCACTCATACACGGTGAATTCGCTCTTCACCCCGCCATGCTTCGTCAGAAGATGGGCCAGCGCGATGCGCCCCCGCTTCTTCGGCATCGCATTGGCGAGGATCGAATCGAGCCACGCCCGCGCGCCCGGTCCCGAGACCTCCATCTTGGCGAAGGCCGACATGTCCAGCACGCCGACATTGTCGTGGACGTTTTTGACCTCGTTGCCGACATGCTCGAAATAGTTGGAGCGGCGGAAAGACCAGCGCTCCACGATCCGCCCGTCTTCCAGCGGCGGGGCGTGGTTCTCGTTGGTCAGAACATCGGCCCCGACCCCGATCTCGTCGGCCGGCACCTCATAGCCTTCCGGCGCGAACCAGTTGGCGCGCTCCCAGCCATAGACGGAGCCGAACACGGCGCCGTGCTTCTTCAACCGGTCATAGACCGGCGTTGTCTTCAGCGGGCGTGCGGCGGCCCGCTCCTCGTCGGGATAGTGCATTGTGAAGACGTTGGCGTAGGCCTCCTCGTTCTTCTCGATGAGGTAGCCTTGCGTCGCATAGGGGCCGAAGCGCCGCGGGTCGACGCCCATCATGTCGATGGTCGGCTCGCCGTCGACGATCCATTCCGCCAGCTGCCAGCCGGCCCCGCCCGCCGCCGTCACGCCGAAGGAATGGCCTTCGTTGAGCCAGAAATTCTTCAGTCCCGGCGCCGGGCCGATGATCGGCGAACCGTCCGGCGTATAGGCGATGGCGCCGTTATAGACCTTCTTGATGCCGACCTCGCCAAAGGCCGGCACGCGCGCGATCGCCGTCTCGATATGGGGCATGAGCCGTTCCAGATCCTCCTGGAACAGCTCGTATTCGCTGTCGTCGGAAGGCCCGTCCACATAGCAGACCGGCGCGCCATGCTCGTAGGGACCGAGCAGCAGCCCGCCATTTTCCTCGCGCATGTACCAGGAGGAATCGCTCTCGCGCAGCACGCCCATCTCGGGGAGGCCTTGGCTTTTGCGCTCCACGATCGCCGGATGCGGCTCGGTGACGATATACTGGTGTTCGACGGGGATCACAGGTACGTCGAGGCCGACCATCTCGCCCGTCTTGCGCGCGAAATTGCCGGTACAGGACACGACGTGCTCGGCCAGTATGTCACCCTTGTCGGTCTTCACCAGCCAGCGCCCGTCCTCCTGGGCCTCGATCGCGGTAACTGCCGTGTGGCGATGGATCGTGGCGCCCAGGTCGCGCGCGCCCTTGGCCAGCGCCTGCGTCAGGTCGGCCGGCTGGATGTAGCCGTCATCGAGATGCTGGATCGCGCCCAGAATGCCGTCGGTCTCGCACAGCGGCCAGATTTCCTTCAGCTCTTCCGGCGTCAGGAGCTTCACCGGCACGCCGATCGTCTCGGCGACGCCCGCGTAATACATGAACTCGTCCCAGCGGTCCTTGGTGCGCGCCAGCCGGATATTGGTGCAGTTGGTGAAACCGACATTCATGCCGGTCTCTTCCTGCAGCTCCTGGTAGAAGCGGACCGAATATTTGTGGATCTGGCCAACCGAGTAACTCATGTTGAACAGCGGCAGGAGCCCCGCCGCATGCCAGGTCGAACCCGACGTCAACTCCTTGCGCTCGATGAGCACGGCATCCGACCAGCCCTTCTTCGCAAGGTGGTAGAGCGTCGACACACCGACCACCCCGCCTCCGATCACCACCGCACGCGCCTCGGTCTTCATGCCGTCTCCAATCGCCCAACCGCATTGCGGAAGCCCTCGACCATCCGTTTCGGGCCTCCCTCTCGCAACGGACCATATGTCGCCACCTCATGGCCGCCTGCGCCTGTTTGCGACACGCGAAAAACGGCCCGCGACGCGCGCGCTCCCGCCATCCCTTCGCGACTGGAAAGAAGCACCGCCAGCGATTGCGCACCGCCGCCCGGCTGTCCTATAGCTTGGCCCATGACCTCCTTCGCGGTGCGCTCACCCCATGGCTGAATATTCGGTCTTCTCGCTCGTCAGGAACGCGCTTGGCGGCAACCGCGACTGGAAGCCCGCCTGGCGCAAGCCGGATCCGCGCCCATCCTATGACGCCATTGTCATCGGCGGCGGCGGCCACGGACTGGCGACGGCCTATTACCTCGCCCGCGAGCACGGCATCACCAATGTCGCGGTGCTGGAAAGGGGCTGGATCGGTTCCGGCAATGTCGGTCGCAACACGACCATCGTGCGCTCGAACTACCTGCTGCCGGAGAACATCCGTTTCTACGAACATTCGATGAAGCTGTGGGAGGGCCTCTCCCACGAACTCAACTACAACGTCATGTTCTCCCAGCGCGGCGTGCTCAATCTCGCCCACACCCCGGCCCAGCTCGACGAGCATGCGCGGCGCGGCAACGCGATGCGCCACGAAGGCGGCGACGCCGTCCTGCTCGGCAGCGAGGAGGTGGCCCGCATGGTGCCGGGGCTGGACGTCTCCGGCTCGGCCCGCTTTCCGGTGGTCGGCGGTCTCCTGCAACCGCGCGCCGGCACCGCCCGCCACGACGCCGTCGCCTGGGGTTTTGCCCGCGCGGCCGACAGGCTCGGCGTCGATATCATCGAGAATTGCGAGGTCACCGGGTTCCTGCGCGAGGGGGAGAAGGTCGTCGGCGTCACCTCGACACGCGGCGACATCCGCGCGCCCAAGGTCGCCGTGGCCGTTGCCGGCTCGACCAGCCGCGTGATGCATCTTGCCGGCATCGACAACCTGCCCATCGAAAGCCACGTGCTCCAGGCCTTCGTCTCGGAATCCCTGAAACCCTTCGTGCACCAGGTCGTCACCTTCGGCGCCGGCCATCTCTATATGTCCCAGTCCGACAAGGGCGGCCTCGTCTTCGGCGGCGATCTCGATGGCTACAACACCTACGCCCAGCGCGGGAACCTGCCGCTGGTTGAGGAGGTGATGAGCGAGATGGTCGCCATGTTCCCATCGCTGGCCCGGGTGCGGCTCCTGCGTTCCTGGGGCGGCGTCGCCGACATGTCGATGGATGGCAGCCCCATCATCGCGACCGGCCCCCTTCCCGGCATGTATCTCAATTGCGGCTGGTGCTACGGCGGTTTCAAGGCAACGCCCGGCTCCGGCTGGTGTTTTGCCTGGACGATCGCCCGCGACGAGCCGCACCCCATCAACGCCCCCTTCACCCTCGACCGGTTCCAGCGCGGCATCCTCATCGACGAGAAGGGCCAGGGGGCGACGCCGAAATGGCACTGACCTCATGATCATCCCCTGCCCCTATTGCGGACCGCGCGACCTCTCGGAATTCGCCTATCAGGGCGATGCCACCCGCACGCGCCCGGACCCCTCTTCGACCGATGAAGCGGCCTGGCAGCGCTGGGTCTATGAGCGGAAGAACCCAGCCGGCTGGCACCGCGAGTTCTGGCAGCATTCCGGCGGCTGCCGCGCGCATCTGGTGGTCGAGCGCAACACGCTCACCCACGAGATCGGCAAGGTCGCGCTGGCGCGGGACGCACACAACGCCGCGCCGGCACCCGGGCGACCCGTGCCGAAGGAACAGGCTGTCGCCCCGGCCGTCGAGCCCTCGCCCAAAGCGGAGGGGCGGCCTGTCAGGCCTCGCAAGCCGGCCGCGACCCCGCGCAAGCGAACCGCCCCCAAGGGGACTTCGACATGAGCCCGCGCCGCGCACCGATCGGCGGACGCATCGACCGTTCGCGACAGATCCGCTTCACCTTCGACGGGCGCCGCTTCATGGGTCATCCCGGCGACACGCTCGCCTCCGCGCTTCTGGCAAATGGTGTGAAGGTCGTCGGGCGCTCCTTCAAGTACCATCGACCGCGCGGCATATTCTCGGCCGGCATCGAAGAACCGAATGCGCTCGTCACCGTCCTGAAGGATGGCGTCCGCGAGCCGAACATCCCGGCCACCGCCATCGAACTTTTCGACGGGCTTGTGGTCGAGAGCCAGAACCGCTTTCCATCCCTCGCCTTCGACCTGGGCGCGGTGTCAGGGCTGGCGGGCCCGCTGCTGTCGGCCGGCTTCTACTATAAGACCTTCATGGGGCCGGCCGTCGGCCCGTTGCGCGGGACCCGCTTCTGGCGTTTCTGCGAATGGTTCATCCGCCGCGCCGCCGGCCTCGGCAAGGCGGGCTACGACCCCGACCCCTCCCGCTACGAACGCATGAATGCGTTCTGCGACGTGCTGGTCGTCGGCTCGGGACCGGCCGGGCTGATGGCGGCCAGAACCGCCGCCGAAGCCGGCAAGCGCGTCCTCTTGTGCGAACAGGAACCTGCACTCGGCGGTTCGGCGCGCTGGAGCGGCGAAACCATCGGCACCCGCTTCGCGAGCGACTGGGTTACGGAGACGGTGGCCGAACTGGCGGAATACGGCGACATCCGCATCCTGCCCCGCACCACGGTCTGGGGCTATTATGACGGCAACACGCTGGCAGCCCTCGAACGTGTTGCCGATCACAAGGCATATGCGGCCGTCGGAGAGCCGCGCCACCGCCACTGGACGATCCGGGCCGGTTCGGTCGTTCTCGCCACCGGTGCTCTCGAGCGGCCGCTGGTTTTCCCCGGCAACGACCGTCCCGGCATCATGATGGCTGGCGCTGCCGAGCGCTACGCGGTCGAATATGGCGTCCTGCCCGGCGACCGCGTCGCCCTCTTCACCAATAATGATACCGCCTATCGGGCCGCGCTCGGCCTGGAACGCGCCGGCGCAGACATCGTTTCCATCGTCGACACACGCAGCGATATCTCCGATGCCGCCCGCGATCTGGCCAGGCAGGCCGGCGCGGAGCTGATAAGCGGACACGCCGTCGTCGCCACCAGGGGCCTGAATGCGATCCGCCAGATCAGCGTCCAGCCTTTCGACGCCACCACCGGCAAGCTCACCGGCGCGCCCCGCACCCTGGATGTCGACAGCCTGTGCGTATCCGGCGGCTGGTCGCCGACGATCCATCTCGCCAGCCAGGCAGGCGCAGCGCCGCGATGGGATGCGCGTCTGCAGGCCTTCCTGCCGCCCGAGCCCCTGCAGAAATGGATTGGCGCGGGCGCCTTCAACGGTGCCTTCACCACCCGCGAAGCGATCGCCGGGGGCATCGCCGCCGGCGCGGCTGCGGCCGGTGTCGCCACGCCGCAGGAACCCCCGCCGCAGGTCGAATCTGCCGACCTCGACGTGCATCCCGCCCCCGTCTTCGAGATTCCCGCCGCTGGCAAGGCCTTCGTCGACCTCCAGCATGACGTCACCGCCGACGACATCCGCCTCGCCCACCGGGAGGGCTTCGTCTCCGTCGAGCACATGAAGCGCTATACGACGCTCGGCATGGCGACCGACCAGGGCCGCACCTCCAACGTGGCTGGCCTGGCCATCATGGCCGCAGCGCGCGGGCTCTCCATCCCGCAGGTCGGCACGACGCGCTTTCGCGCTCCGTTCTCCCCCGTATCGCTGGGCGCGCTGGCAGCCGAACGTCACGGCGAGCTCAAGCCCGACCGGCTGACTCCCCTGCATGACTGGCATCTGGCGCAGGGCGCCCGCATGTATGCCGCCGGCCTTTGGCAGCGGCCCATGATCTACCCCTTGCCCGGCGAGACCGTCGAACAGGCTTATGTGCGCGAGGCCCGCGCTGTGCGCGCCCGCGTCGGCATCATCGACGTCTCGACCCTTGGAAAGATCGCCGTCCAGGGACCGGACGCGGCAGAATTCCTCGACCGGGTTTACACGAACACCTTCTCCTCTCTCCCCGTGAACCGCGCCCGCTATGGTCTCATGCTGCGCGAGGAAGGCATCGCCTTCGATGACGGCACCACCTGGCGGTTGGGCGAACGAGATTTCCTGATGACCACGACGACGGCCAATGCCGGCAGGGTCATGCAGCATCTCGAATACTATCTCGACACGGTCTGGCCGGATCTGCGCGTTCGCGTCACGTCGGTCACCGACCAGTGGGCAGGTGCTGCCGTCGCCGGACCGCATGCCAGACAGGTCTTGGAACGCTGCATCCAGGGCGCCGCCCTCGACCATGCCTCGCTGCCTCCCTTGGGCATCGTCAGGGGCGAGGTTGCGGGCGCGCCGGTTGTCGTCTGCCGCCTCTCCTTCTCGGGCGAGCTTGCTTACGAGGTCTATTGCGGAGCCGGACACGGCCAGTTCGTCTGGGAAGAGCTGATGGCCGCGGGCGAGCCTTTCGGCATCCTGCCCTATGGGCTCGAGGCGCTGGGCACGCTGCGCATCGAGAAGGGCCACGTCACCGGCGCCGAGATCGACGGGCGCACCGGACCCCGCGATCTCTATCTCGACTGGATGCTGTCCAAGAAGAAGCCTTTCATCGGATCGGCCATGATGGACCGCGACGGACTCATCGCCAAGGACCGGCTGAAGCTCGTCGGAATCGTCTCACTCGACAACCGCCCGCTCTCGGGTGGCGCGCATATCGTCGAGAAGGCCGATCCCGAGAACCCGCGCGGCTCGATCGGACACGTGACCGCGGCCTGCTTCTCGCCCGCGCTCGGAAAATACATCGCGCTTGCCCTCGTCCAGGGCGGCAGGAAGCGTCATGGCACCCGCGCCTACATCTCCGATCCCGTCCGCGACCGCTACGGCCCGGTGGAAATCGTCAGCCACCACTTTGTCGACCCCGAAGGGAGCCGGATGAATGGTTGAGCAGGTTTCTCCGCTCGGTGCCGCCTATCGGCTCGGCCGCCACGGCAGGGCCGAAGGCACGCCGGGAATCACTCTCACGGAGACCCGCCCCGGCTCGATCGTCCAGATCGGCGCCTGGCCGGGCCGCGAGGGCAGTGTCGTTGCCGCCGCGAGCGCCGTGCTCGGCGTTCCGCTGGCCAACCTGCCGCGCGCCGGCGCCGTTTCCGGCCACCGCGCCATTTTCGGCATTGGACCGGGCCTCTGGCTGGCTAGCGATCAGGTGGAAGATCTCGCGTCGCGTCTGCTGGAGGCGATCGGGGCGGAGGATGGCACGGTCACCGATCTCTCCCATGGCCGCATCGCCCTGCGTATCGCCGGCCCCTCTGCCGAATGGGTGCTGTCCAAGTTCTTCGCCATCGACTTCTCGCTCTCGGCTTTTCCGGTCGAGGCCGGCCGCGCGACGGCACATCACGACATCTTCGTGCACATCCAGCGCACGGGCGAGGACGCGTTCGATCTCTACGTCTTTCGCTCCTTCGCCCGTTCCTTCTGGATCGCGCTTTGCCATGCAAGCGAGGAAACCGGCTACGAGGTTCGCTAGTCGGCTACCGTCGCGGCACCGTCATCCGGCGCGAATAGTCTCCCCGCATCGTTTGATCCGATGCAGGGGATTCGCCACATGCCGGTTCTTCTCGTAACCGCCATCGGCGCGGCCGCGGCCTTCGCGCTCGCTGCGCTGCTTGTTGCCGCGCTTGTGCGCCGCGATTTCCAGTTCTGGCCGCCGCCCACGACCGGAAGCTGGCAGGAAAACGTCTTCTGGGCGCTCTTCCGGATCTATTGCGGCGCCCTGATTCTCGTCGCCCCGCTCGATCCGACCCTCCTCGCCTGGGACCACTGGAGCCGGCTCGCGCTCGGTCTGCCGCTGCTCGTGATCGGCACAGCAACGATGCTCTACGGTTACGGCTTTCTCGGCCTGGCCAACACCTATGGCCGCGCCGAAGGTCTGGTGACCGGCGGGCTCTACGCCTATTCGCGCAATCCTCAATATGTGGCGTCGGTGGCGGCCGGTTTCGGCTGGGCGCTGGTCTTTGCCTCGCCGCTGGCCCTGGCTTTCGCGTTCGGCCTGTTTGTCCTCTATGCGCTTTTCGCGCTCAACGAGGAACGCTGGCTGCTGGCCCAATATGGCGAAGCCTTCGCGCGTTATTGCGAGGAGGCACCGCGTTTCCTGGACCTGCGCAGCGTCGCGCGGGCCTTGGCGCATCTGTCCAGGGCGCGCGCTATTTCAGAAAGGTAGCGAAGGCGTCGACCGGCTCGCGCTCGGTGCGCAGCTGGTTCTCGGGCTTCGAGCTGTCCTCGTAGCCGAGCGCCATGCCGCACACCACAATCTCCTCCTCGGGAATGTCGAGAACCGACCTGATCTGCCGGTGATACGGGGCAAACGCGGCCTGCGGACAGGTGTCGAGACCCCGCCCGCGCGCCGCGATCATGATCGACTGCAGGAACATGCCGTGGTCGAGCCAGGAACCGAGTTCGAGCCGACGGTCGATGGTGAAGATCATGCCGACCGGCGCGTCGAAGAACACGAAGTTCCTGTCATGCTGGGCGCGCATGCGCTCCACCTCGCGCCGACCGATGCCGAGCAGGCTGTAGAGCGCAAATCCGACCGCGCGGCGGCGCGACTGATAGGGCTCGAAGAATTGCTCGGGATAGTAGCGGTATTCGTCCCACTCGGCCTTGTCCGCCCGCACGCCCGAGTTGAGGATGGCGTCCGAAAGCCGCTGCTTGGCCGCGCCTTGCGTTACATACACCTTCCAGGGCTGCATATTGGTGCCGGAAGGCGCGCGTGCGGCGACCTCGAGTATGTCTCGGATGGTCTCGTCGGGCACCGGCGTCGGCAGAAAGGCACGCACGGAGCGCCGCGACAGGATCGCCGCGTCGACGATTGCCTGCTCATCGTCCTGTCCTTTCCGGTCGTCGGGCGCCAGCATCTGTTCCCCTTCTTTCCCGTATCATGACGTGCTTCGCACAGGGCAGATCGGCCACGCAAGCAATTCATTTGGTACAAGCTGTCACAACTCTTGATTTCGCGACGGGGGAGATTGACACACTCCGCCGGCCGCATGCCGACCCCGCCGCAACGTCAGGAACAGCCCCCATGCCGCAGCCCAGCCGCCGTGTTTCAGGTATCATCCCATCCGGCAAGGACGGCTGGGAGCTTCACTTCGCGGCCTGGCAGCGTCGCCAGGCAGGCGAGGAAATTCTGATGCTGTCGGCCGGCGATCACGATTTCGACTCGCCCGGCGAGACGGTCGAGGCCTGTATCCGCCATCTGCGCGAGGGTCGCCATCACTACACCCCCCTGCCCGGCTTTCCCCGCCTGCGCGCGGCGATGGCCGAGGTCTCCACGCGCTGCACGGGGGTTCGCACCGCGCCGGACGAGGTGATCGCCACCCCCGGCGGCCAGCTGGCCCTGTTTGCGGCGCTGCAGGGCGTGCTCGATCCTGGCGACCACGGCATCGTGGTCGCTCCCTATTACGCCACCTACCCCGGCACCTTCCGCGCGGCAGGCGCCCGTTTCACGGAAGTGGAAGCCCGGGCCGAGGACGGCTTCCAGCCCGATCTGGATGCCATCGCCGCCGCCATCGAGCCGACCACCCGTGTCATACTGATCAATTCGCCCAACAACCCCACCGGAGCCGTCTACAGCCGCGAGAGCCTCGAGGGTCTGGCCGAGCTCTGCCGGCGCCACGATCTCTGGCTCGTCTCCGACGAGGTCTACTGGTCGCTGACGGGCGAAGCCCAGCACCTGTCTCCCCGCGCCTTGCCGGGCATGGCCGAGCGCACGCTGGTGGTCAATTCCATGTCCAAGAGCCACGGCATGACGGGCTGGCGCATCGGCTGGCTGACCGGCCCCGCCGAGCAGATCCGGCTGCTCGTCAGCCTCAACCTCGTCACAACCTACGGACTTGCGGACTTCGTCTCGCGCGCGGCCATCGAAGCGCTGGAGGGCGGCTTCGGGCTCGACCAGATCGCCACGACATATGCCGCGCGCCGCCAGGCCTTCCTGGACGCCATCTCCCCCTATCCGGAGATCGTGGTGCGCGGCTCCAAAGGCGGCATCTACGCCATGCTGGACATCACGGCCGCCACGCCGGACTGCGAGGCCTTCGCCTGGAAATTGCTCGAGGCCGAGAAGATCGCCGTGATGCCGGGCGCGAGTTTCGGCGACGCGGCACGCGGCCACATCCGCGTCAGCCTCTGCCAGCCCGAAGACCTTCTGGCCGACGCCGCCCGGCGCATCGGTGCGCTCGTGCGGGATTGGGCTTCGCGCTGACGCCGCTCAGTCGCGATGGAAGCGGTCGAACAGCGGCTCGCCACAGCGCATGACCGTGCACATCCCGTCGCGCGTGTTGATGCTGTCGGGCCGGGTCGTGCTCGGATAGGAGCAATAGCGGGCATTCGCCACATAGCGATCGTAGGTGTGCTGACCGGTCGTCAGCACCACGGCGCCACTGCTGGCGATAAGGTCACCGACCTCTTGACAGGTCATGGTCCGCGAATCGGGACGTTGCGCGCTTGCGGTCGTGGCCAGTGCGACGGCCATGACGAGAGCGGTGGCGCCCACCTGCAGCATCGTCTTCATCTTTTCTCTCCCGTTTGAAGCAGCGCCCGGCCGAAGCGTGGCGCCGACAGCTCCTGAACCATCTGATACCGCAAGCATCTAGCGTCCCCGCGGCGGGGGTAAAGGAGATTTCCGGCCACCGGCCGGACACGGCCTTTCACGAAGACGCCATCCATGGCATCTATCGAGGCAGACATGATCGACCGATCTTCAGTTCCGGAGCAGCATTCAGAATGGCCATGACATTCGTCGTCGCACAGGGCGGCGGCCCGACCGCCGTCATCAACCAGACCCTGGCCGGCATCGCCATCGAGGCAAGGCGCCGCTATCCCGGCTCGAAGGTGCTCGGCGCGCGCTTCGGCGTGCGCGGCATCGTGAAGGGCGACTTTGTGGACCTTTCAGAGCTGCCCGAGGATCTCGTCATGGCGATCGCGGCCACGCCCAGCGCGGCGCTCGGCTCCACGCGCGACAAGCCCGATGCCGCCTATTGCGAAAGGATTCTGGCGGGGCTCGACGCCGTCGGCGCCGATGCCTTCATCAATATCGGCGGCAACGACACCTCCGGCACCCAGCAGATTTTGAAGGACGCCGCCGGCGATGCCCGCATGACCTTCGTCCATGCGCCGAAGACCATCGACAACGACCTGATGGAGAACGATCACACCCCAGGTTTTCTGTCGGCCGCCGAGTTCGTGGCAGGTGCCTTCCTCAGTGTCGATCTGGATTTCCGTTCCCTGCCCGGCATCTATTGCGGCATCGTCATGGGTCGCCACGCCGGTTTTCTGACCGCCTCCTCGGCCGCCTGGCGCCTCGACGAGGAAAGCGGTCCTCACCTCGTTTATGTCCCCGAACGCGCCTTCGAACGTGCCCGTTTCGTGGAGGATGTGAGATCGACCATGGCCGCGCATGGCCGTTGCATCGTCGCCATTTCTGAGGGGATCGCATCGCCGACTGGGCGCTCCCTGGTCGAGGAGCTCGTGCCTGCCGAGATGCAGGAGCGCGATGCGCACGGCAATCTGCGCCTGTCGGGCACCGATCTGGGCCAGGCGATCGAGCGCATCCTGGCCGAGGATCTGCCCGGTCAGCGCGCCCGTGTCGACACCTTCGGCTACCTGCCGCGCGGCAACATCGCGACGGTCAACGAGAATGACGCGCGCGAGGCGTTCGAGGCGGGAACCTTCGCAGTCGGCGCCGTGGAACAGGGAGGCGGGTCGGTGGCGTTGCAGTGGGCGGACGGAAAGACCGTGACGCGGCTGGTGCCGCTCTCGTCGGTCGCCGCCAAGACCCGCACGATGCCTGCGGATTTTCTGCATCCATCCGAAAATCGCCTCGACCAGGCGGCCTACGACTATTTTGCCAGGTTGCTCCCGCCCCGTTTCGAGCCGGTCAGACCCTTCGTTTGACGGCAGCGGGGTGTCAGATGACGGAAACGATCCAGATCGCGAGCACCACGCCCAGCGACAGGATGACGACCCGGCGCCACGGAAACGGCGCCGTGCCATTCGACTCTGCTGGTCGCGCCCGGTCCATGAGGTCGACGGGGTGAACGGATGCGGATGCGATGGCGACGACCGGCCCGCCCGGCTTGCGCTTGTCCGCCATATCGACGATCTTTACCTGGTCGAGCATCCTGCTTCGCTGTCGTTGCCGGACTGCCGGCAAGGCTCCCTGTTTCGCACAATCTTGGTATTCGAGCTAACGTAATGCTTGCAGGCCGGTTCCGCCTGTACGCGCGGTCTTGAGGTAATTTCGCAGTGAACGAGCCTATCGACATCGCCATCGCGCCCCCTCCCGTCGATCCGGCAGGCACGGCGCTCTTTCTCGATTTCGACGGAACGCTGGCCGACCTTGTCTCGCATCCCGACGAGGTCGTTCTTCTTCCCGCCACGCGCGAGGCGTTGCACCACCTCGTCGAGACCATGGGTGGCGCCGTCGCCATCGTGACGGGCCGCGGCATGGCCGATATCGACCGCCTGGTCGCGCCTCTGCGCGTCCCCGTGGCAGGGGTACATGGCCTGATCCGCAGGGGCCACAATGGCGACATCGTGCGTGCCGAACTCGACGACGCGTCGCTGGGCGGCATTGCCGACCGGCTGGAGCAGTTCGCGGCAGGGCTGCCCGGGACCTTGGTCGAGCGCAAGGAAGGTTCCGTCGCCTTTCACTATCGTCGCGCCCCGGAGGCGGAGGAAGCGTGTATACGTTTCGTCGAGGAAGCCCTCGCCGATATGCCCTCCCTGCACCTCGTGCGGGGAAAGATGGTCCTGGAGATCAAGGCGGGCCGTGCCTCCAAGGGCGACGCCGTGGAGGCGTTCATGTCCGAGGCTCCCTTTGCCGGGCGCACGCCCATATTCGCGGGTGACGACGTCACCGATGAAGACGCCTTCCGGACGATCAACCGGATGGGCGGCATATCGATCAAGGTCGGCGCGGGAGACACCGCCGCCACCCATCGGTCACGCGACGTGGTTGCCTTCCGCGATTGGCTCGCACGGCTTGCACGACAGGTCGCCTGACGGAGGAAAACTTGGGTAAAGGCGGAACGCAGCATATGTCGGTATTGTTAGGCAGGCACATTCACCCGAGACGATGCCGCAGATGCGGTGTTGTCGAAACTGGAGAGGATAATGCGAAGCCATAGGGAGGAAAACGGAGCGGTTCCGGCACTCGACCGGGCCGACTTATACCCGATCTGCGTGCGGAGGCTCGTGCAGTGAGTCGGTTGATCGTTATTTCCAACCGCGTCGCCGACCTGAACAAGAATGTCCAATCAGGCGGCCTGGCCGTCGCCCTCGCCGATTCCCTGCGCAAGCGCGGCGGCGTCTGGATGGGCTGGGACGGCGAAACCCGTGCCGATGCCGGCGAGCGGCCGCCCTCGGTGAAGCAGATCGGCGACGTGACCACGGTCACGATACCGCTCACGCGCGAAGACTACGAGGAATACTATCTCGGCTTCGCCAACAGCGTTCTGTGGCCGCTCTTTCACTACCGCCTCGATCTGGTGAACTTCGAAAGCGCGTTCCTCGAAGGATATCGCCGGGTCAACAAGCGCTTCGCCGACGTGCTCGTGAACTATGTCGAACCTGATGACATCATCTGGGTCCACGACTACCACCTTATCCCGCTGGCCACGGAACTGCGCAAACGGGGCTGCAAGAATCGCATCGGTTATTTCCTCCATATACCGTTTCCCCCACCCGACATCCTGTCGGCCGTGCCCGATCACAAATGGCTGGCCGACAGCCTGCTGAGCTACGACCTCGTCGGCTTCCAGACCCAGACCGATCTCGGCAACTTCCTGCGCTACGCCGAAGAACATGTCGGTATCCATCCGCATCCGGATGGAAGTTTGCGCTTCCGCAACCGCATGGTCCGGGCTGACGCCTTTCCCATCGGCATCGACACGGACGCCTTTGCGGCCATCGCGGCCCAGTATGCCGACGAGGTCCAGATCGACGCCATGCGCCGGTCACTGCTCGACCGGCAGCAGATCATCGGCGTCGATCGCCTCGATTATTCGAAGGGTCTGCCGGATCGGATGAAGTGCTTTTCACGTCTCCTGGAACTGTACCCGGAGCACATGAAGCGCGTCAGTTTCCTGCAGATCGCACCGCCCACGCGCGAGGATGTCGACGCCTATGCCGACATTCGCCAGGAACTGGAATCGCTCTCGGGCGCCATTAATGGGCGCTTCGCGGATTTCAACTGGACGCCGATCCGCTACATCCATCGCTCGGTGCCGCGCGACAAGCTCGCCGCACTGTACCGGGTCAGCCGTGTCGGGCTGGTCACGCCGCTCCGCGACGGCATGAATCTGGTCGCCAAGGAATATGTCGCGGCCCAGAACCCCGATGATCCCGGCGTTCTGGTGCTGTCGAAATTTGCCGGCGCAGCCGAGGAGCTGACCGATGCCCTCATCGTCAATCCCTACGACATCGACGCCATGGCCGAGGCCGTGCATCAGGCGTTGATGATGCCCCTGGAAGAGAGGCGGCGGCGCCATGCGGCCCTTTTCGACCGCATCAAGCGCCGCGACGCCCTCGCCTGGCAGAGGAGCTTCCTGTCGACGCTCGAAAGTCTGACGGCGACCGACGCGGATGCTGCCTGAGACCGGCTAGACCTTGTAGCGGCCGACGAAGAAACCGAAGGGCGGCAGATCGAACCGCCCTTCCGCCGGAAGCGCCGATCCCGGCAGGACCTCGCCGGGGCTGAAGTCGGACGGCACGTCCGCTTCCTGATGAACTGCCATCTCCCGGGACATGTTGAAGACGCCCAGCAGGCACTGGCCGTCGAAGTCGCGCCGGAAGGCCAGCACCGAACCCTCCCCTCTTGGCGCGCCCGGCCTTCCCTCGCCGGCCTCGACCGTCTGTCTGCGGAAAGCGAGCGCGTCACGATAGAAGGCCAGCAGGCTGGAAGGATCGCCGTCCTGCGCTGCGACGCAGCGCGCGACATGGGCCTCCTGCACGGGCAGCCAGCTCTCTCCCACCGAAAAGCCGGCATTGTGGGCTGCCCCGTCCCACACCATGGGGGTGCGGCAGCCATCCCTTCCCTTCAGGTCCGGCCAGAAGCGGATCGCGAAGGGATCGCGCAATTGCTCGTGGGGGATTGCGGCCTCCTCGAGCCCCAGCTCTTCGCCCTGGAAGATGCTGATCGCTCCCGGCAGGCTGACCAGGAGGGCGGCCGACAGGCGCGCCATCTGGTCGATCTCGCCGCCATGGCCGCCGAAACGGCTCACATGCCTTGTATGGTCGTGATTGGACAGCGCCCAGGCGATTCGCCCATCGGGCGACTGGTCGATGGCCTCGGCCAGGCGAGCGCCCATCTCCTCGGCATTCAGGAGCGCGCGTGGCAGGCAGTAGGTGTAGCATCGCGCGAGCCCCTGGCCGTCGCGCGCCTTCAGGCGGTTGCCGATCTCGCCCACCACCGTCGTGGCACCCAGCATCTCGATGGCCGCCACGAAGCTCTCCAGCGGGCCGATGTCGCCGCGCTGGACCCGGTCGTAGAGATGAAGCTGCTGCGCGAAGGGATTTGCCGCCGGATGTCGCCCGTCGCCCTGCGACGGCGCTGGCGGGTTGTCGCGCAGGTCGCGATCGTGGAAATACGAATTCAGCGTATCGATACGGAAAGCGTCCACGCCCCGCGCGACCCAGAATTCCGCAATGTCGAGCAGCGCCTTGCGCACATCCATGTTGGCGAAGTCGAGACTGGGTTGCGAGGGCAGGAAATCGTGCAGGTAGTACTGTTCGCGCTGCCGGTTCCAGGTCCAGGCCGATCCGCCGAAGGCCGACAGCCAGTTGTTGGGCGGCGTCCCGTCTGGCTTGGGATCTGCCCACACGTACCAGTCGGCCTTGGGGTTCGTGCGGTCGGCCATGCTTTCCTCGAACCAGGGATGGCGGTCCGATGTGTGCGAGAAGACGAGGTCGATCATCACCTTCAGCCCTGCCCCATGGGCAGCCGAGACGAGCTCGTCGAAATCCGCAAGCGTGCCGAACAGGGGATCGACCTCGCAATGGTCGGCGATGTCGTAGCCGAGATCGTCCATCGGCGAGGCGTAGAAAGGCGACAGCCAGATTGCATCGGCGCCCAGCGAGATGATGTGGGGCAGGCGCTGCAGGACTCCTTGCAGGTCGCCGGTTCCGCTGCCGGTCGTGTCCTGGAACGAGCGGACATAGACGTGGTAGACTGCCGCCGACTTCAGCCAGTCTGCGGGGTCGGCCACCAAACGTGGTTCGTTCCTCAACTCTTCCTCCCGCAATGGCGACATCGGCCTGCTGCTCCTAAAACGCTGTGATGAACGCGCATACTGGCCGGGCGAGCCGTGGGGCGCAATGTCATCCGTTAGTAAGTCCGGCCCGTGGTGTCGCCCAAACCACACGCTCGCCGTGCAAATCCTTTCTGTAGCCGTTCATCATTGGACAACGCATTGACCCGACACTAGGGTCCGGGACTGTTAGAGAAACCAAGCTGCCTTTTGAAAAGCTTGATCATTTTCGCCCGACAGCGAAGCCACTTCGATGGACATGTTTCGCTGCCTGGGGCATGATCGATAGTGGGCGGCAGTAAACTGGTGAGTGGCACGTTGAAGCGTCCGACCCCCATTCGGGGCTTATCCTCCTTCCTTGCGGCCGGTCTGCTGTGCGCCTCTCTGGCGTTGCCGCCAGCGCCTGCTCACGCCTTCGAGCTGTTCGGTTTCCGGCTCTTCGGCAGCGATCCCGCCGAGGAGATGAACGACTTCATCGGCGAGCCGCAATTCTACGAGGTCGAATTCGTCGTGACCGGCGACGACGACCTCGCCGACAGGCTCCGCCAGGCGTCGAGCCTCTGGGCCGACCGCGACGACCCGGCCTCGGGCGTTCCGGGCCTGGTCACCAAGGCGCGCGGCGACTATCGCCGCATACTGGCCGCCCTGTATGCCGAGGCCCGTTACGGGGGCGCCATCTCGATCCGGGTCGAGGGCCGCGAGGTCGCCGATCTGCCGCCCGACGCGACCTTGCCCGCGACCGCCTCGGTGCTGGTCACCGTCGATACCGGCCCGCTGTTCCGCTTCGGCCGCGCCGATATCGTCAACGCGCCGCCCCCGCTTCCGGCCGACCGCCGCGACGAGGTCGACGACCCGCGCGAGCGCGGCTTTGCCCTGGGCGAGGACGCGCGTTCGGGGGCCATCCTGCGCGCCGAACGTCTTTCCGTCGAAGCCTGGCGCCACCACGGTCACGCCAAGGCCGAGATCGCCGACCGCCGGGTCGAGGCGGTCCATGCCGTCAGCGAGGTGGAGGCGGTCATCACTGTCGCGCCCGGCCAGCTTGCGCGCTACGGTCCGGTCGGCGTACGCGGGGCCGAGCGCCTCGACCCTGAATGGCTGGCCTGGATGACCGGGCTGGTCCCCGGTGAGGTCTACGATCCCCGCGATCTCCAGCGCGCCGGCACCCGCCTCGCGCGGCTCGACGTCTTCCGGTCCCAGCGTTTCGAGGAGGCCGAGTCGATTGGCGCCGACGGCCTGCTGCCGATCGATCTCATCGTCCAGGAGCGCCAGCCGCGCCGCATCGGCATCGGCGGCTCCTACTCCACCGTCGACGGCTTCGGCGCGGAAGCCTTCTGGCTCCATCGCAATCTATTTGGCCGTGCCGAGCGGCTGCGTCTCGACGCGCGTGTCGGCGGCATCGGGCGGAGCTGGCAGCCGCGCAACTGGACCTATCGCCTGGGCAGCCGCTTCACCATGCCCGGCATCTTCACCCCCGATACCGATTTCAGCGCGGGTCTCGCCGGCGAGCGCGAGGTGCTCGACGCCTATACGCGCACCGGGGTCGATGCCGAGGCCGGTGTCACGCACATCTTCGACGACCAGCTGTCGGGCCGCCTCTTCGCCAATGTCAGCGCGGCACGGTTCGAGGACGGGCTTCGTTTTGCCTATCCGCGGCGCGAATTCGTCACTGCCGGCCTTCTCGGCGGGCTGACCTTCGACAACCGCGACGACCCCGCCAACGCCACGCGCGGCATCTATGCAGATGTCACGTTGCAGCCCTTCCATGAGTTCGTCTTCACCAACACCGCCATCCGGGCCACGGCGGAAGCGCGCGCCTATTTCTCGCTGACTGGCGATGATGGCCTCGTCCTGGCCGGGCGGGCACGTCTCGGCACGCTGGCCGGTGCGCCGGCCGCCGAAACCCCGCCGGACAAGCTCTTCCTGGCAGGTGGCGGCGGTTCCGTGCGCGGCTATCCCTTCCGCAGCATCGGCATCCAGCAGGGCAACCAGATCATCGGCGGACGCTCGCTCGTGGAAGCCTCCGCCGAGGTCCGCGCCCGAGTGACCGACACGATCGGCCTCGTCGGCTTTTTCGATGCCGGCCATGTCGGCGCCGACCCGGTTCCCAACTTCTCCGAGGGCTTCCGCATGGGCGCCGGTGTCGGCCTGCGCTACCAGACGGGGCTTGGACCGATCCGCCTCGACGTCGCGGTGCCGATCAACCGCCGCTCCAGCGACCCCCGCGCCGCATTCTATGTCGGCATAGGACAGGCCTTCTGATGAGACTGCTCGCCGCCATCGCCCTCTTCTTCGCCCTCGCCCTGCCGGCACTCGCCCAGGACGAGACACCCGAGGAGGAGCGTTCCCTGTTTCTCGGCTTCGTGGAGGACCAGCTGTCCGGCCCGAACCGGGACATCCGCATCTCCAACATCCAGGGCGTCCTGTCCTCCAATGCGACGATCGGCCTGATCACGGTCGCCGACAATGAGGGCGTCTGGCTGAGAATCGTCAACGCCTCCATCGTGTGGAGCCGCAGCGCGCTTCTCCTGCAGCGCCGGTTGGAAATCGAGACCCTGTCGGCCGAGCTGATCGAGGTGATCCGTCAGCCGGTCGCCGACGAGACGCTCCCCACCCCGGAGGCCACGGGTTTCGCCGTCCCGGAACTGCCGCTCGCCATCAATCTGGCCAATCTGGAGATCGAACTGGCCCGCTTCGGGCCGACGGTCTTCGGTCTAGAATCCGAGCTCGCCATGCAGGGCCGCCTGCGGCTGGAGGGCGGATCGCTCGATACCGCGCTCGAGATCCAGCGCCTTGATGGCCCCGGCGGCCAGCTGTCGCTGACCGCGCAATATGCCAACGAGACCCAGATCATCGATCTCGACCTGGCCCTGTCAGAGCCGCAGGATGGCGTTGTCGCCAACCTGCTCGACATCCAGGGCCGCCCGCCCATCGACCTCACCATTGCCGGTGCCGGCCCGATATCGGAACTCGATATCGAACTCACCCTCGATGCCGACGCAGAACGCGTTCTGACGGGCCTCGCCACGCTGCGCCAGCAGGCCGAGGGCCTGTTCTTCAATACCGAGCTCGGCGGCCCGATCGCCCGCCTCGTCCCGGCGCAGTTCCGCGGCTTCTTCGGAGAAGACACGGCGCTTCGGGCACGGGGCCTCATCCGCGACGAAGGCGGCCTTTCGCTCGACACGCTTGAGATCGACAGCGCGGCCCTGTCGCTTCAGGCCCTCGCCGAAACCACCTCCGACTGGTTCCTCAGCCGCCTCGAATTGAATGCCCTCATCGACGACGGCACCGGCGATCCGGTGGTGCTGCCCGTGCCCGGCGGCGACACCACCGTCGACCTCGCGCGGCTGTCGCTGGCCTATGGCGAGGCCATCGGCGAGGAATGGAGCGGCGCCCTGGTGATCGAGGGGCTGCGCACGCCGGAATTCCAGGCCGAGGACACGAGGCTGACCCTCAGCGGCCTGGCCCAGAATCTCGACAACCCGTTGGAGCGGCGCGTCACCTACGCGATCCAGGGCGTGCTCGATGGCATCACACCGGCCAGCCCGGAAGTCGGCGAAGCGCTCGGCGACCGCATCACCCTCGACATCGATGGTGAATGGAACGCCGGCGAGCCGCTGCTGATCGACGACGCACGACTGTCGGCGCGCGCGCTCGAGATCTATCTGACCGGCGCGTTCGAGGATTTCGAGTTCCTCGGCGAGATCGGCGTTGAGACCGCCAGTATCGCGCCCTTCTCCGCCCTCGCCGGACGCGATCTCGCCGGCGCGATGAATCTGCGCGCCAACGGCGAGATCTGGCCGCTGAGCGGCCGGTTCGAGCTTCTTGTCGACGGCACGATCCAGGAGCTGCGCATCGACAACCCGGCCGTAGACAATCTCATGGGCGGCGAAACCCGCATCACCGGCGCCATCGGGCGCACCGAGCTGGGACTGTCGACGGATGATTTCCGTGTCGTCAACGAGCAGTTCGACCTCCAGGCCAACGGCATCTTTGCCACGGGTGCTGCCGATTTCAGCTTCGATTTCGAACTTGCGGATCTTGCCCTCGTTTCCCCGCAGGCCTCGGGACGCCTTGTCGCCACGGGGCGCGCTCAGGGCGAAGAAGGCGTCATCAACCTGACGACCTCCGTCGATGTCCCCTCGGGCACGCTCGCCGGCCAGCGTCTGTCGCAGGCTACGTTCGGCTTTGAGGGAGATCTGGAAGACGGCACTCTCGACGGACGCCTGACAGGGACCGCTTTTCTCGACGGCGTGCGGGCGGAACTGGCCGGCGACGTCCTTCTGGACGACGAACAGCGCCGGCTTTCGGGTTTCCGGCTGTCGGCCGGCGGCGCCCAGGCCAGCGGCGACATCGTCCAGGACATCGCAAGCGGCCTTCTCGACGGCACGATCAGGATCGCTGCCCCTGACATCTCCACCGCCGCCGCCCTCTTCCTGGTCGAGGCGGCCGGCACGGTGAACGCCGACATCGTGCTCACCGCGTCCGAAGGCCGGCAGGATCTCGCCATCGACGCCGACTTGGCCGCTTTCCGGCTCGACGATACCCGCGTCGAGCAGGCGACGCTCGAAGCGACCGTCGCCGACCTCTTCGGCGTGCCCGCCATTGAAGGCACGCTTGCGGCACGCGTCGCCGATGTCGCCGGCACCACCATCGAGACGCTCGATCTCTCCGCATCGAGTGACGGCGAGACGACCGACTTCACCGCCCAGGCCCAGCTTGCCGACAACGTAACCGCGAACGCCGCAGGCTCGCTGTCCCCCGAAGCCGGTGGCTATCGCATCGTGCTGGAGAGCGCGCGGCTGGGACGCGGGGCCGTTGCCGCCGTGCTCACCGAACCGAGTTCGCTCCTCGTCGTCGGCGACGACATCACCCTCGATTCGCTTGTGCTGGACGTGGCCGGCGGTCGGGTCGCTGCCGCAGGCACGGTCGCCGGGACGATCGACGTCGCGCTCGACATCGACGACCTGCCCCTCGTCATCGCCAACCTCGTGCAGCCGGAACTGGGCCTCGGCGGCACGGTCAACGGCACCGCCCGCATCACTGGCGCCCGGGACAATCCCGACGTCGCCTTTACGCTCCAGGGTCGGCAGATCGAAGCGGCCGCCCTGCGCGCCACCGGCATCTCGACACTCACTGTCGATGCCCGCGGCACCACATCGGCCGGGCGACTCAACATCGACGCGACGGTGGCAAGCCCGGAAGGCCTTCGCGCGACCGCCAGCGGCGCAATCCCCCTTCCCGACGGTCAGCTCGCGCTCGACATCCAGCTGAACGCCTTCCCGCTGGCCATCGTCAATCGCGCCGCCCCGGGCCAGAACCTGGGCGGCCAGTTGACCGGCACAGCCCGCGTCACCGGAGCGCTCGACGCGCCTCGGGTAGCCTTCGACATAGCGGGCGCCAACGTGTCGGCCGCCCCGTTGCAGGAATTCGGCATCGGCGCGCTCAACATTTCGGCCGCCGGCACATTCGCCGACGACGTCGTGACGCTGACTCGCGCGCAGGCCGACGGTCCGCTTGGGCTGACCCTGAGTGCCAGCGGCACCTTGCCGGTCACCGGCGCGGGCGCCAATCTCACCTTCCAGGCCACCGCGCCCCTGGCGCTGGCCAACCGTTTCCTGATCGATCGCGGAACCCAGCTGGCGGGCACGATCCAGGCCCAGGGCACGCTGACCGGCAGCCTCGACGACCCCAACATCCAGGCCAATCTGACGACGGCCGGGGCGCAGGTGATCGATCCGCTGGCCAATATCGGGCTGAGCAACATCAACCTCAACGCCTCCATTTCCGGCCAGACCGTTTCCGTGACCAGCCTGTCGGCGGCCATAGCGGGGGGCGGCACGGCGACCGCCTCGGGCACCATTTCGCTTGATGCCGCGGCAGGTTTTCCCGCCGATCTGAGGCTCGCGCTTGCCCAGGCACGCTACGCAGACGGCGACTTCATCGTGGCCACCGCCAGCGGCAACCTGTCGATCACCGGGCCGCTGGCCCGCGACCCGCTGATTGCGGGACAGATATTCGTCGAGCGTGCGGACCTCTCCGCGCCCGAAAATCTCGGCGGCGGACCTGCCGCCATCGACGTCATCCACCGCGCACCCCCGCCGCCCGTTCGCGCCACGCTGGAACGCGCCCGCGCCAATGACGGCACGCCCGTGCCGGCCGGCCGGCCAGCCGTCGCGCGTCTCGACATCCAGATCAATGCCCCCAACCGCATCTTCGTGCGCGGCCGTGGGCTTGATGCCGAACTGGGCGGCAGCGTGCGCATTACCGGCCCCGTCACCAGCGTCCAGCCCGTGGGCAGCTTCGAGCTGATCCGCGGCCGTCTCGGCATTCTGGGGCAGCGCATCGAATTCGACGAAGGCACGCTGACGCTGGTGGGCGATCTCGATCCCTTCGTGAACCTGATAGCGCGCACGAGCGGCCAGGAAATCACCGTGATCATCACGGTGACCGGCCGCATTTCCGAACTCGATATCCAGTTCTCCTCGCAGCCCGAACTGCCCGAGGACGAGGTGCTCGCGCGCCTCATCTTCAACCGCGGCATCGGGGATTTGTCGCCGCTCCAGATCGCGCAGCTTGCGGCGGCGGCGGCCGAACTTGCCGGCGGTAGCGATACGAGCCTGTTGGGAAGTCTGCGGGAGGCGACCGGCCTGGACGATATCGACATCGTGAGCGATGCCGAAGGTAATGTCGCGGTGCGCGCCGGGCGCTACATCCAGGAAAATGTCTATCTGGGCGTGGAAGCGGGGGCACAAGGAACCGCGCGCGCGACCATCAATCTGGATATTACAGACGAGGTTCGCGCGCGCGGGTCGCTCGGCACAGATGGCGATTCAAGTCTCGGCATCTTCTTCGAGCGTGACTACTGATGTCCGAGGCCGTCAGGCGCTGCGGGAAACTTTGTCATTCTTGGGCGGCGGCCCCGTGATGCTGGAGCTGGTGGCTGAAACCGGATCGCTGGCGGGGAAGGTATCCTCCAGGCCTTCGTCCAGCTGCTCTTCGAGATTCAGGCGCCGGCGGCGTTCCGCTTCCAGGCTCACGGCGGCGGCACTCGCGCCGGCTTCGCGCTGGTTCTCGGGCTCCATCTCTTCAGGCTCGGTATAGAGTTCGCGGGTGGCCTGGTCGCTGGCGGCCTGCTCCGTCGGGGTCAGCCGGCGGCGCCGCAGCAAAACGTAACCAATGGCCAATGCCAGGACCAGCGGTCCGGCGACGGTCAGGAACGACCAGAAAAATCCATCCATCTCAGCACTCCGTGATTCAGAAGCTCGGCGGCGAACCGCTTGTGCCTCCTCAACGCGCCATGTGCGGAATTGATCCGCTTCACCTGTTCTTTTGCTTGAGCGCCCAGCCGAGCAGACGGCGATAGAGCTTCTGGCGTGCGCCCTCGGGCTTGTCGAGCCCCATGCGCGCCAGCAGGGCGGCATCCTCCGCGCGGGGCCTGCCCGAAGCAAGCGCCCCCAGCACTGCCGTCGCCATGCCCGGCCGGCTCGCCGTCTTCTCCTTCAGCAGCGCAAGCGCGGGCAATAGGCGCCTCTCCTCCTCCGTGAAGGAGGAACCGAAAGGAAACGTCGCGCACTCCCCCGCGTCCTTGAGCGGTTTCAGCGCCTCGGCAATCCTGTTGGGCGTGTTGCCGCGCGCGCGGTCGGGAACGATGTAGCCTTTCTCGAGCTTGCCCGCTTCCTTGGCCTCGCGCACCAGCTCGTCCTGAAAGCGGCTGTCGCAGATCGCGACCATTGCCGCGATGCAGTCGCGGTCGCTCTTGCCTCTGAGATCGGCCACGCCGTATTCGGTCACGAAGACATCGCGCAGATGGCGCGGGATCGTGGTGTGCGCGTATCGCGCCAGGATGCGCGAGACGGTCTTGCCCGAACTCTTGCGCGTGGCGTTCAGCGTCATGACCGACCGCGCGCCGTCCAGCGCGAAGGCCTGCGCCACGAAATTGTACTGCCCGCCCACGCCCGACACGATGCGGCCATCGTCGAGCCCGTCGGAAATCGCCTCGCCCAGCATGGTGGCCATCATGGCATTGTTGACGAACCGCGCCTGCACCCTGTCCTTGCGTTTGGCTTCCTCCTCGCCATAGAGCTCGTTGACGAAGGAGATGCCCCGCATCTGGAAGAGATCGCGCTCGTCTTCCGGCAGTTCGCGCAGGAACTGGTAGAACTGCTCGGTGCCCAGGAAGAAGCCGCCATGCAGGACGGCCCCGTCGCTGGCCCGACGTTTCAGGATGCCCGTGCGGTAGAGCTCCATGAAACCGTCGACGAACATCTCGCTCGCCGCATAGAGGCCCTCCTCGAAGGGGGCGCCATGTGCGCCCTCGGGCAGGTTTCCCCCATTGAGGCGCTTCAGCCCTTCGCCAAACAGCTCCGGCTGGCGGTGGCGTAGGGCGAGCGCGGCGGCGAAGGCGTCACCGATCGAGCCGATGCCGATCTGCAGCGTGCCGCCATCCGGCACCAAGGCCGCGGCGTGGAGCCCGATGGCATGGTCGGCATCGGAGACCGGCTTTTTGGGCACTGAGAACAGGCGCGCACTCCGACCTTGCCCATCGAGGACCATGTCGAAATCCGATGCGGGCAATGCCGCCGGCCCGGTCATGAAGGGCAGATTGTCGTTCACCTCGCCCACGAGAAGGCAGGCGTCGCCGGCCGCTTTCACCATCGGCAGGATGTCGAGCGTGATGTCGCTGTTGCAGGACAGGCTGTAGCGTTCATTCTCGCCCTCGCCCCGTTTGGCCACCATCTGGGCGATCACGTTGATGCCGCGCTCCACCATGTAGCCTGCCGCATGCGTGTAGTTCGCCGAGACATAGGCCTGCTGGGCTGCGGGAACCGAAAGCCAGCGTCCGGCCAGGAAAAAGAACTCGCTGACCGTCACGTTTGACGGCAGATCGCCCGAACGCAGCGCCGCCGCATAATCGAGTTCCGTCACGCCCGAAAAGAGCCTTTCGCGCAACGGATCGATGAACCGGCTCTCCAGTTCGGACGAACCTTGCGGCGGCTCCAGCGTCAGCGCGGTCGAGATGTGCAGCGTGATGCCGCGGTCCGCTTTGGCCAGCCCGTAGAGCGCATTGGCGATGTGGTTTGCCTTGCCCAGCCCTAGCGGCAGGCCCAGCACGATCTTGCCGTCGAGACGTTCGACGATGCGCCGCGCGACCGTTTCCGCCTTGTCGTGACGCTCAGGCTTCATCGGTCAGGCGGCTTGCTTGGCGTTTTCCGTGTTCCAGCCGGCATCGGGCGCAAACCGATCGCCATGCTTCTCCGCCAGGCGGGTCAGCGATTTGACGATGTCGGAATGTCCGCGCTCGGCGGCATAACACATGGGACCGCCGCGGAAGGGTGCGAAGCCCGTGCCGAAGATCATCGCCGCGTCGAGCGTGTCCTCGTCGCCGACCACGCCTTCACGCAGGCAGCTCATGCAGGTGTTGATCATCGGCAGCACGAGGCGGTCGATCATCTCGGCATCTGCCGAAGAGGTATGTTTCGCCTTCGTTGGCTTGCCGTCGCTGTCGTAATCGTAGAGCCCCTTGCCGGTTTTCTTGCCCAGCTCGCCCTTTTCGACCTTTTCCGTCAACCAGGCCGGAATCTCGGGCATCGACCCGTCGAGCTCTTGCTTCAGCATCGTCGCGACCGAAAGGCAGATGTCGAGGCCCACCCGGTCCGCCAGTTCGATCGGTCCCATCGGCATGCCGAAATCCTCGGCCGCGCGGTCGATCGTTTCCTTCGACACGCCTTCCTCCAGCAGCATGAAGGCCTCGACGAGATAAGGCGTCAGCGCCCGGTTGACGAGGAAGCCCGGAGCGCTCTTCACGGGTGCGGGCAGGCGCGAGATGGCGCCGCAGAAGGCATTCGCCTTCTCCAGCATCTCTTTGGAGACCTTGTCGTGCGCCACTACCTCGACCAGTTCCATGCGGTTAACGGGGTTGAAGAAATGCAGCCCGACCAGCCGCGAGGCGTCGGGCAGCGCCTTGGCCAGCACCTCCAGGCGGATGCTCGACGTGTTGGTGCCGATCAGCGCGTCCTTGCGGGCACCGGCGGCAATGTCCTTCAGCACCTTGTGCTTGATCTCCGTCTTCTCGGCCACCGCCTCGATCACCACATCGGCTTTGGCCAGGCCGGAGCCGGAGAAGTCCGGCACCAGCCGGTCGAAGGCGTCGCGCCGGTCCATGCTGGAGTGCAGCGACTTCTCGAACAGAGCCCCTGCCCGGCCGATGGCAGCCGCGATCGCTTTTGGATCCAGATCTGTCAGCGTCACCGTCAGCCCTTGTCGCGCGCACCAGGCCGCGATGTCGCCGCCCATGGCGCCCGCGCCGATGACGTGGACATGGCCGATATCGGCCTTCACCTTGCCGTTGGCGCGGAGCTTCTCCCGCAGGAAGTAGGCGCGGACGAGGTTCTGCGAGGTACGGCCGGCGAGCAGCCGCGAGAATGAGGCGATCTCCTCCGACTGCATGGCCTTTGGATCCCCGCCATGATCTTCCCAGAGATCGATCATCCGGAACGGAGCGGGATAATGAACCTCCCTGGCGCGTTCTGCGGTCTTGGAACGCATGCGCCGCGCTGCCACCGCCCGCGCGGGCTTCAGCGAGAAGGCCGTGCCCTTCCATGAACCGCCCGCCCTGTCGATCTTGCCGGCCAGGACGGCGCGCACGGCGTTCTCGACATGCCGCTCCTCGATCACGGCATCGACGAGACCGAGTTTCTTCGCCTTCTTGGCATGAGCCGTCTTGCCGGTCAGCATCATCGTCATCGCCTCGACCGGATCGATCAGGCTCGTCAGCCGGAATGTCCCGCCGAGCCCCGGATGAAGGCCCAGCATCACCTCCGGAAAGCCGAGTTTGGCCCCGTCGACGGCCAGCCGGTGATCGCAGGCAAGCGCCAGTTCAAGCCCGCCACCCAGGCAGTGCCCATGGATGATCGCGATGGTCGGAATGTCCAGGGCGTCGAGCCTGTCGATCACCGCATGCGCTCGTTTCAGCTGGTGGCCCGCCTCGTCGGGTTGGCCGAGATCGCGAAACTCGCGAATGTCGGCCCCGGCGGCGAAACCGGCCTTTTTGGCGGAACGGATGACGAGCCCGCGTGGCCCCTTCCCGTCGACGGCCGCCAGCATCTTGTCCAGCTCTTCGAGCACTTCGCCCGATAGCGTGTTGGCGCTCTCGCCCTGCCGGTCGAGGATCAGCCACGCGACCTTGTCGCCATCGATGGACAGGCGCCAATGCTTGAGCGCCTTGTCCGCTTTGCCCTGCGGTCCCAGTGCCATTTCGCGGTCGGCAAGAACGTCGCGTACGGGGGTATCCATCTTCTTCATCTCAGACTGCCTCGATCAGCATTGCGCCGCCCAGCCCACCGCCGATGCACTCGGTCGCGATTCCCCGCTTTTCGCCCAGCCGGCGCATCGCATTGACCAGGTGCAGGACGATCCGGTTCCCGCTCGTGCCGACCGGATGGCCCAGACTGATGGCTCCGCCATCCACGTTGAGCTTCTTTCGATCGATCGCGCCGAACGCCCCGTCGAGTTTCAGCACCTCCCGGCTGTAGGTTTCGTCCTCCCAGGCGGCAAGGCATCCCAGGACCTGCGCGGCGAAGGCCTCGTTCAGTTCCCAGAGACCGATGTCGTCGCGGGAGAGTTCATGCCGCTTCATCAGCGCGGTTGAAGATAGCGTCGGCCCGAGCCCCATGATTGCGGGATCGAGCGCCGACCATTCCGAATCGACCAGCCGCGCCAATGGCGTCAGCTTGTGCTTCTTCACCGCCTCTTCCGAGGCCAGGATCACCCAGGACGCGCCGTCGGTGATCTGCGAGGAATTGCCCGGCGTGACCTTGCCATAGGGTTTCTCGAAGACCGGATCGAGCTTGGCGAGCTTGTCCATGGAGGAATCCGGCCGCACGCCGTCATCCTTCTCGTGCAGCCCGCCATCCCTGTCGACGGCGGCCATCACCTCGTCGGCGAGGAAACCTTCGCTCTGCGCCCGCGCCAGCCGCTGGTGGCTTTCGAGCGCATAGGCATCCGCCTGTTGGCGCGAGATCTTGAACAGATGCCCGACCAGTTCGGCCGTCTGGCCCATGTTCATGTCCGTGATCGGATCGGTCAGGCCGCGTTCCAGCCCGATCACCGGCTTGGCGAAACGCGCGCGCAGACCGGTCAGCGCGCTGGCGCTGTCGAGGGGGCCCTTGGCCGTCGCGAAGGAAGCAAACCACTCCGTCGCCTCGCGGCTCAGCACCAGCGGCGCATGCGACAGCGCCTCCGTGCCGCCGGCCAGCACGAGATCGGCCCTGCCGCCCTCGATGGCGCGAAACGCGTCGTCGATGGCCAGCATGCCGGTGCCGCAATTGATCTGCACCGTCCAGGCGGGCATCGAGGCGCCCATGCCGAGGCGAAGCGCCGCCACGCGAGCCGGATTCATCTCGTCGGCCACGACGTTGACGCAGCCGAGCACCACCCGGTCGAAGGCGTCGGGCGCAAAAGGCTGGCGCATCAGAAGCGGCCGTCCGCACTGGACCGCGAGATCGACCGGAGTGAACGGGCCGGGCTTGCCGCGCGCCCGCAGAAACGGCGTGCGCGCGCCGTCCACGATATAGACGGGACGCCCGCCGCCATTGGAGGCCGCGCGTCGCGACGGCGCCTTGCGCGCCGCCGTCTTGGCAGGGCCGCGCGCGGCGGTCGTGCGCTTCGAAGTCGCTTTCGCCTTGGGCGTGCTTGTCGCTGCCTTGGCCATTATTCGGCTGCCTCCCGGGTCTCGCTGCGGCGTGCCGGTGTCTTCTTCTGCTTCTTGGCCGGCGGTTCGCGGTGCTGCTTGGAGATGGGGGACACCTCCTCCATCGGGAAGGCATCCACGGCCACCACGCGGTCATGCGCCTCGCGCGCTCGTTTCAGGAGCGCGGCATCTTCGGCGGTAATGGCGCCCTTGGCCAAAGCCTCCTCGACGTCGCGTATCTTGGCCTCGCGCATCTTCTTCTCCGCGGGCTCGCTGGCGACCGCCAGTTCGAAGGCCTCTTCGAGGTCGCGCATCGGATGGCCCTCGCGACCTTCGCCGAGATAGACGTCGACCGTCAGCCGGTCGCGCTGGGCGCCCGGAACCATCAGCATCTCCGCCAGCCGCGAGACCAGTCGGTCGGCCGGCGCGCGGCGCGCGAATCCGCCCGGAAAGGCCAGAAGCCGCACCACGACCGACGCCCAGCGGGCGGGCAGGTTCTGCAGCACGCCCTCGAAGGCGTCGGCGATGCGTTCGGAGCCGGTGATCATCAGATAGTCGACGATCGGCCGGTCTTCCTCATGACGGCCCTCGTCCTCGAAACGTTTCAGCGCGGCGGCCAGCAGGTAGATCTCGGACAGGATGTCGCCCAGGCGTGCGGAGATCATCTCCTTGCGCTTCAAGGCCCCGCCCAGCGTCAGCAGCGAAAGGTCGGCCAGCAGCGCGAAGGCGGCCGAATAGCGCGACAGCTGGCGCCAGTGCGGCGCCATGGCCGCATCCACCGGCGCCGGGCCGATGAGGCCACCGGACCAGCCGCGCAGGAAAGCCCGGCCGCTGTTCTTGATCGAATGGCCGACATGCGACCAGAAGCTGCGGTCGAACGCCTCCAGCCCTTCCTGCTTGTCCTCGTCCGACAGCGCCAGAAGTTCGTCCAGCATATGGGGATGCGAGCGGATCGCGCCCTGGCCGAAGATCATCAGGTTGCGGGTCAGGATGTTGGCGCCCTCGACGGTGATCCCGATCGGAACCGACCGGTAGGCGGAGGCGAGATAGTTCTTGGGGCCCTCGATGATGCCCTTTCCGCCATGGATATCCATGGCGTGCTCCACTGAACGCCGCATGCGCTCGGTGGCATGGTATTTCATGATCGCCGATATAACCGACGGCTTGTGGCCCTCGTCGAGCGCGGCCACCGTGGCCCGCCGCGCCGCGTCGATCAGATAGGCGTTGGCGCAGATTTCGGCGAGCGGCACCTGTATGCCCTCGAACATCCCGATCGGCACGTTGAACTGTCGGCGCACGCGGGCATAGGCGCCCGTTGCACGCGCGCAGGCTGCCGCCGACGCCGCCGATTGCGACGGAAGCGAGATGCCGCGGCCGGCGGCCAGCGCCGTCATGAGCATCTTCCAGCCCTGGCCGATGCGCTCCGGCCCACCGAGAATCCACTCGAGCGGAATGAAGACGTCCTCGCCGTAGAGCGGTCCGTTCTGGAAATGGGTGAAGAGCGGCACGTGCCGGTCTCCGTGTCGCACGCCTGGCGTGCTTGTGGGCAGCAGAGCGACCGTTATGCCGCGCTCTTCGCCGCCACCGAGATGATTTTCAGGGTCGCGCAGCTTGAAGGCCAGCCCCATCACGGTCGCCACCGGCCCCAGCGTGATGTAGCGTTTCTCGAAATTGAGGCGGATGCCGAGGACCTTCTTGCCCTCGAACTGGCCAAATTCGACGATGCCCTCGTCCTTCATCGCGGCCGCGTCCGACCCGGCGTCAGGCGAGGTCAGGCCGAAACAGGGGATTTCGCGCCCGTCGGCCAGGCGCGGCAGCCAGTGATCGCGCTGATCCTGCGTCCCGAACTCGACAAGCAGTTCGCCCGGCCCGAGCGAGTTCGGCACCATCACCGTGACACCCGCCACGACGCTGACGGTCGAAAGCAGCCGCACCACCTCCGAATGGGCGGTGTTGGAAAAGCCCAGCCCGCCATACTCCTTCGGGATGATCATGCCGAAGAACTTGTTTTTGCGCATGAAATCCCAGGCTTCCGGCGGCAGGTCCCGGTCTTCCCAGTTCAGCTTCCAGTCGTCGACCATCGCGCAGAGTTCGCGCGTCGGCCCGTCGAGAAACGCTTTCTCGTCGGGTGAAAGCGCGGCTGGCTTCATCTCGAGAAGCGTCTTCCAGTGGGGATTGCCGGTGAATATCTCGCCGTCCCACCAGACCGTGCCGGCATCGATGGCGGAGCGCTCTGTCTCCGAGATCGGCGGCATGACGCCCTTGGCCCAGGTGAAGATCGGCTTCGTTATGTTGTCGCGTCGGAAGTCGCGCAGTGCCATGATTGCCCCGCTGGCTGGTGTTCACGCGTTCCTTTCACAATGTTGCAGCGCCAGGATCGTTCCAGAATCAGGCTCGCGCGCACCCGCCGCATTCACCCCTTCGTGACACGCGGCTGGCCGCGATCACGCTAGACTGGGGCTGCGGTCGCGCTCTCGGGGGCGGGCCAACCCGGCCGCAAAGGGAGGAATACCACCATGCTGCGCATCATCATGCTTTCGGCGGCGATCGTCCTGTCACCGGCCGCTGCCTTCGCCCATTCCTGTCCCGCCGTCATGGCTGAGATCGACGCCGCGATGCCAACGGCCGAGCTGTCGGACGGCGACCGCGCGCGCGTCGAGGAGCTTCGCGCCCAGGGCGAGGAACTCCACAATGCCGGCGATCACGACGGCTCCATCGCCGCGCTAGAGGAAGCCAAGGGCATTATGGGCATGTGAACGCCCTGCCCGCGTCGCATCGCGGCGCGGGCTCAATCCAGGTACAGGCGCCCTTCCGCGACCCTTACCGCGTGACCGCCGATACGCGCGGACACCGCCTTCCCGTCCGAAATCTCCATTTCTAGCCGGATGCGCGAGGGTCGGCCCATCTCGATCCCCTGCTCGATCCAGATGGCGTGCGGCCCGTCGGGCGGCGCATCGAAGGTCAGCACCGCCCCGCTGAAGGCGGCCGCGGCCGAGCCGGTGGCCGGGTCCTCCGGGATGCCGGACTTGGGCGCGAACATGCGGGCATGGAAGTGGCAGTCGTGGTTGACCGTCTCGCGGCAGTACACATAAGCGTCCGCCGGAACGCCATCGATCACGGGCGCGATCTCTCCCCATAGCTTCTGGTCGAGCCGGGCACGCCCCGCCGCGTCCAGATCGGCCACGGGCACGGTGACATAGGGCACGCCCGCCGTCCGGAGCGCCGGCACGTGGTTCTCGAAGCCGATCTCGTGCGGCCCGAGACCGAGCGCTGCACCGATCATTTCCTGCGGCACCTCGAAGTCCAGCTTCTCGGAAAGCTTCGGCAGGTCGAATTCGGCAAAGTTCGCGCCGTCGCGGAAGCCGACCACGCAGCGAACGTCGCCAACCTTCTCCTCCAGCACGAGGATCGCGCCGTCGCCGCTGGCAACGCCCTGTTCTTCGGCCAGCGCGATTGCCGTCCCGACCGTCGGGTGTCCCGCGAAGGGCAGCTCCAGCCCGGGCGTGAAGATACGCAGCGCGGCCTGGTGCACCGGGTTTCGGGCCGGCAGGACGAACACCGTTTCTGACAGGTTGAACTCCCTGGCGATCGCCTGCATCCGCCGCGTATCCAGCCCTTCGGCGTCCAGCACCACCGCCAGCGGATTGCCCGCCAGCGCGGTATCGGTGAACACGTCGTAGATAAGGTAGCGGCGTTCTGACATGGGGGGCTCCAAATGGGTTCGCCGGGCACTCTAGCCGCCAAATGTGGCGGGGGCGTTCTGCCAGCACCGGCACGCGACCGGACCAACATGACACAAGTTTAATTTGTCTTTGCGGCCGAAAACACCGATCTCTTGACGCAAGGGACATCACGGAAACAGGCAGGCGTTCTCATGGATCAGATCGTGGAGCGGCCCACGCGACGTCCCGATCCCGACCGGCAATCGATCGACGACGTCCTCGCGATGGGCAAAGGCCGCCCGTCGCGCCGCCGTTGGCCTGCCCTTCTCGGCCTCGCACTCGTGCTGGGTGCCGGCACGGGGATCTATGTCTACGCGGCCCAGCCCGACCCAGCCCCCACATACGAAACGGTCGAGATCGGATCCGGCGCCATGACCGTCATGGTCTCCGCCACCGGCACGCTCGAGCCGCTGACCCGTGTCGAGATTTCCAGCGAGCTGTCGGGCGTCATGCGCTCGGTCGCCGTCTCCGAGAACGAGATCGTCGAAACCGGCCAGGTGCTGGCACAGCTCGACACCACCCGCATCCAGGCGCAGGTTGAACGCGCCGAGGCTGGCGTCGCGGTCGCCGCCGCGCGCGTCTCCGAAGCCCGCGCCACCTTCAACGAGACCGAACGCGCGCTTGCCCGCGCACGACAGCTGTCGGAGCGCGGCATGGTAGCCGACCAGGCGCTCGACAACGCTCTTGCCGCCCATGAACGCGCGCAGAGCGGCGTCGAGGTCGCCGAGGCCAATCTCGCCATCGCCCGTGCCGATCTCAGGCTGCAACAGGCCGATCTCGCCAACGCCACGATCTATTCCCCCATCGACGGCATCGTGCTCGAGCGCGCCGTCAATCCGGGCCAGACGGTCGCCGCCTCGACGTCGGCCCCTATCCTCTTCGTGATCGCCGAGAATCTGGAGCGCATGGAACTGAAGGCGGCGATCGACGAGGCCGATATCGGCGAGGTCCGGGCTGGCCAGACCGCGCGTTTTGCCGTGGATGCCTTCCCGGCGCGCCGTTTCGATGCCGAAATCCGCGACATCAGCTTTGCCTCCCTGGTGACGGAAGGCGTGGTCACCTACGAGGCCCGCCTGGCCGTCGACAATGCGGATCTGGTGCTGCGCCCCGGCATGACGGCGACCGTCGACATCGTCACCCGCGAGGCCGACGACGTAATGCTGGTGCCGGCTTCCGCCCTTCGCTTCACCCCGCCCCAGACGGGCACCGGCACGTCGGGCTTCAGCTTTTCCAATCTCTTCTCGCCCCAGCGCATGTCTGGCATGCGCGGCGGTCGCGGTCCGGGCGCAGGCGATGGCTCAAGACGCGGTGGCGGCGAAGGCACGCGCACGCTGTGGCTCCTCCAGGACGGACAGGCTCGCCCCGCCCGCGTGACCACCGGCGCGATGTCCGGCGACCAGATCGAGATCCTCTCCGGCCTCAATCCCGGCGACCGTGTCATCACCGGCACGACGCAGCGCTGACGGGCCGGCTTCATGAACATGATCGCCGACATCCCGCTATTGTCCTTCCGCGAGGTCTGGAAGACCTATGGCCATGGCGAGGCCAGGGTCCCTGCGCTGGCCGGTGTCGATCTCTCCATCGCGCGCGGCGAATTCGTCGCCATCATGGGGCCTTCCGGCTCCGGCAAGTCGACGGCCATGAACATCATCGGCTGCCTCGATACGCCGAGCGCCGGGCGTTACGGCTTTCTCGGCGTCGATGCCGGCACGCTCGACCGCTCGCGCCGTGCCATTTTGCGCAACCGCTATATCGGCTTCGTCTTCCAGGGCTACAATCTGCTCGCCCGCACCACAGCGGCCGAGAACGTCGAATTGCCCCTGATCTATCGCGGCGTGCCGGCGCGCCAGCGGCGTGACCTCGCCATGGAGGCGCTGGCCCAGGTAGGTCTTCAGGGACGCGAACACCACACGCCTTCGGAACTCTCGGGCGGACAGCAGCAGCGCGTCGCCATCGCACGCGCCATCGTGACCCGCCCCACCTTGCTCGTCGCCGACGAACCGACGGGCAATCTCGACACCCAGCGCAGCCACGAGATCATGGAACTCTTGGTCGGCCTCAACCGTGACCATGACCTGACCGTCGTCATGGTCACGCACGAGCCCGACATTGCCGCCTATGCCGAGCGCACGGTCGGCTTCCTCGACGGCAACATCGCCTATGACCGCGTCAACACGGAGCCGGTCCATGTGGCTTGAGACGATCCGCCTCGCTTTGCGCTCCGTGCTGCGCAACCCGCTGCGCTCCTTCCTGACGCTGCTCGGCATCGTGATCGGCGTGGCCGCCGTGATCGCCATGATCACCATCGGCTCGGGCACCACCGAACGCGTGAAGGAAGACATCGCCAAGCTCGGCTCGAACCTGCTTGTCGTCTCCGCCGCGAGGCCATCGCGCGGCGGCGGCGCCTCGTTCACCCCGCGCCGGCTGGACGCGCGCGACCTCGAAGGCCTGCGCAACGGACTGACCGATGTGGTGGCCGTTTCGGCCACCGCCCAGCGCCAGCAGCGGGTGGTCTTCGGCCCGCAGAACATGGCAGCCGAGGTGACCGGCACGGACGCGCAATATTTCATCGCCCGCGACTGGGCGGTGGCCGACGGCCGCACTTTCGGCGACACGGAGGGCGGTGCCGGCGGCAATGTCTGCATGATCGGCCAGACCGTGAAACAGGAACTGTTCGGCGGCGGCGATCCGCTCGGCCAGTCCCTGCGCGTCAACCGCATGAGCTGCGAGATCGTCGGCGTGCTCGAGGCCAAGGGCACGACGGGCTTCGGTCAGGACCAGGATGCCGCGGTGCTCATGCCGCTCTCGACCTTCCAGCGGCGGCTCGCCGGCAACCGTGACATAAGCGCGATCTACGTGTCGGCGCGCGACGGCGTCTCCACCGAGCGCGTGGCTGCCCAGATCGAGGACATCATGCGCCAGACGCGGCGCATCGGCCTCGACCAGGAAGACAATTTCTCCGTCCGCGACATGACCCAGATCGCCGACACCATGGCCAGCGCCACCGGCGTCATGACGGGCATGCTCAGCGCGCTGGCCGGCGTCAGCCTGCTGGTCGGCGGCATCGGGATCATGAACATCATGCTGGTCTCCGTCACCGAACGCACGCGCGAGATCGGCATAAGGCTCGCCATTGGCGCGCAGGAGCGCGACATCCTCTGGCAGTTCCTGGTGGAGGCCACGGTTCTGTCCGCCTTGGGCGGCATATTCGGCGTGCTGTTCGGCCTGGGCATCGCCGGCGCCGCATCGATAACGCTCGGCATTCCCTTCGCGCCCAGTCTCGCGGTGATCGCCCTCGCCGTCGGCTTCTCCGCGCTGATCGGCATGGTGTTCGGGTTCTTTCCCGCCCTCAGGGGCGCCCGTCTCGATCCGATCGACGCGCTGCGCCACGAATGATGCGATTGACGTGAGCGCCGCACGGCTTAAGCATCTCTCTCGAATGTCTGAGGAGACGATGCCATGCGGCCCACCCGATTAGCCATCCTGATCCTTCCAGCGCTCTTTGCCATGACCGCGTCCGCCATCGCCGAGCATTGGGAAGGTTCCGACAACGAGATGATCCTGCGCGGACGCGCGCTGGTGGTCGAGAACTGCTCCGGCTGCCACGCCATCGGACATGGCGACGCCAGCTCCCATCCCCAGGCCCCACCCTTCCGCGACCTGTCGCAGTTCTACCCCATCGACGCGCTGGAAGAGGCCTTCATCGAAAGCATCGACACCGGTCACCCCGGCATGCCGGTCTTCCTTGCCTCACCCCAGCAGATCGCCGACATTCTCGAATACATCTACTCGGTCATGGAGTAGGCGCTGCCATCCCTCCCTTCATTTCGCCGCCTCATCCTCCCTGCGGGCGGGCTACTCCTCGTCGTCGGCCTCTCGCTGGCTCTCATGCAGTTCTGGCGCGCGCCCGAGCCCCCGATCGACGCCGATCTGCGCGGGCAGATCGGCCAGATGCTGATGGTCGGCTTCGTCGGCACCAGCCTTGATGACCCGTGGCCACGAAGGGTCGTCGAGCAGATCGCCGAAGGAAGCGTGGGCGGGGTCCTCATCCTGGGCCGCAACGTATCGACGCTCGAGGAACTGAGCGCCATGAACCGCGCCTTCCACGATGTCGCGCCCGCCGACCCGCCTCTGATCGCCATCGATCAGGAAGGCGGCCGCATCCAGCGCCTGCGCAGCCTGCACGGTTTCCCGGAGACGCCGTCAGCTGCCATGCTGGGCCGTCACGGCGATCCCGACATGGCGCGCGACCTCTACCGCACCATGGCGGATGCCCTCGCCGATCTCGGCTTCAACGTCAATTTCGGCCCCGTCGTCGATCTCGACGTGGAGCCTGCCAATCCGATCATCTCCGAGCTCCAGCGCGCCTACGCGGCCGATCCGGAGACCGTGGTCGCCTTTGCCCGCAGCTTCGTCGAGGCGCACCGCGCCGCCGGCCTGATCACCTCGCTGAAACACTTCCCCGGCCACGGCTCGACCCTGCGCGACAGCCATCTCCATCTCCCCGACATCTCCGCGACCTGGAGCGCCTTGGAGCTGGAACCCTACAGTGTCCTGTTTGCCGAGGGCCTCGCCGACACGGTGATGGTCGGCCATCTGGTGCTCGATCGCGAGGGCGCGGAAACGGGACTTCCGGCGACGCTCTCGCCCGATCTCGTCGACGGTCTCCTTCGCCATGAACTCGGCTATCGGGGCGTGGCGGTCTCCGACGACATGGAGATGGGCGCCATTACCGGGGATCACGAGATGGCCACGGCGCTGATCGCGGCCATCCGCGCCGGCATCGACCTCCTGATCGTATCGAACTATCTGTCGAGAGACCCTGAACTCCCCGAAACCCTCATCCGAGAGATCGGCCGCGCCGCCATGGAAGACGACACGCTGCGCGCCCGCATCGCGGAATCGGCCATGCGCATCGAGACCCTGAAGCGCACGCGGCTCCCCGCCTCCGCGTCCCCCGCGAGCTGATCGCCTCTATCGCACCGTCTGCTCGCTCTGGCTCCACGCAGGCCCGCTGTTCGCGCCGTCGAGGAAGCGCAGCGCCGTCTCTACCATGACCGGCGACATGAAGACCTCGTAGTGAGTCAGGTCCGGCAGGATCGCCAGCCGGTTGGTGGGCATGTTCTCGCGCATCCATCCCGCATCGCCCCGCCCGCCGCCGAGCCGCTTGTAGAACTCGACCACGTGCTCCAGTCGGAACATGTCGCCATCGCCATAGATGAGCATGACCGGCATGGTCAGTTTCTCGACCTCAAGTTCGTAGACGTCGGGCCGGCGCACCATGTCGCCCAGGGCGTCCAGCAGCCGCGGAAAATCATCCGCCACCGGAGCAACCGCCGCATAGGCCTCGTGCATCGGCGTTCCGCGCATGGCGTCCGCCACCTGCGCGCTGATCTGGTGCATCTGGTTGACGATATCGGGATAGAACCCGTCCTTTGCGGCCGGCGTCGAAACCAGCACGAGCCGCCGCACGAGGTCGGGGTTCTGCACGGCGATCTGGGCCGCCACGCCGCCGCCCATCGAGTAGCCCATCACGTCGATCTGCTCGTAGCCCAGGGTGTCGATGACGCGCCCGAGATCGCCGCCCATCTCGACGAGGTTTATCGCACGGTCGCCGAGCGGCGTCCGTCCGTGGCCATGCATGTCGATCGCGACGACCTGGCGGGTGGCGGTCAGGCTTGGCAGGATGGGAACGAACATGTCCAGCGTGCCGAGCCCCCCATGCAGCAGCAGCAAGGGCTCGCCTTCCCCGTGGATCTGGTAGTGGTAGTCGACCCCGTTGATCTCGACATGGCCGCTGGCGGCCGGATCCATTGCCTGCGTCATCGCTTGCTCCTGCGCTTGTGCGATTGGGAGGGTGATGGCCAGCGCGTATGCCGCCAGGGTGGTTCTTGCAACGCTCCACATGTCCGCCTCCTCGATGATGTCCGATCGTGAACACCCCGAGGACGGGTCGGCACTCAGTCTTCCGACACGGGACCGTTCGAAAAATGCCATTCGACCAGCGGCGGCATCTGTCCGGCGGCGCGGTCGGGTAGGTCGGCGGGCGAACGCAGGATCACGGCACCCTCGATCTCGTCGTCGCCGCCATGCTCGGAATGGTGGCGGATGTTGCGTGCGAGTTCCTCGGCCGTGAGGCTCGAAAAATAGCGGCGGAAGAAGACCGTACCCTCCTTGCGCGAGAGCCCGAAAAGAAGCGGCTCGGCCACGCAGTCATCTAGATCGACGCCGATCTCCTCCATCGCCTCGCGGCGCATGTTGAGATCGACATCGACGCGCCCGCCCGGAAAATCCACCGGTTCGAACGAGCCCGACGCGAAATAGACCTGGCCGGCATTGAAGGTGTGCGCAGCCATCCGGATCGCCACCAGCGCATTGTCGGCGGAAACCAGGATCGGGTGGGCATAGGCATGTTCCGCACTCTCGACGGGACGGCGGCTGCGCCAGTAGAGAAATTGCGAATAGCGCACCGCGTGACAGGTCCCCGAAAGCTTGCCCGCGTCCCACTCCAGGCGCGACAGGAGCACCACCTCGCCATCGAAAAGCGCCGGCTTGGCCTCCTTCTCGATCTGCCAGCGCGCCGCCACAGCCGCCTCGGCTCCCTGCATGAAGGGGTGCGGGCCGGGATCGAGCCGAACGTCGATCTCGTCGATCTGGAAGATCCTGTCTCTGGGCAGGTCGAATTTCATCACGGCCTCATCTTGGGCAAGTTTCGTCTCACGAAAGTGACAGCGAGACCGCCACCGGGCAGTGGTCGGAAGCCTTGGGCCTGTCCCATCCTGTTCTCGGATAGCGTTCCACCTCCTGGCCGGGCGGAAACAGGGTGCGGAAGGGCTGGCCGTTGCGGATGATATCGGGCCGCGTCTGCGGGTTGGCCTTGGCCAGCGCCGGCGAGGCCATCAGATAGTCGAGCTGGCACAGATGCCGCTCTTTCGGCCCGCGCGTGTGATAGAGCGTCCAGCGGTCGAGCGCGTCGCGGCGCTCGACGAGGTTCTCGCAGAACCCGCCCGCCGTCAGCACGTCGACGCAGCTTGTTTCCTCGCGGCGCGGCTCGAAACGAAGACCGCCCTCCCCATCCTCGATCACCATGACCCGCTCGCGATAGTCGTTGAAATCGCCCGCCACGATCCAGTCCGCATGCCCGATACGGCTGCCGAACCGCGTCTCGATGATGCGGCGCACGGCGGCGGCTTCCGCGATGCGGATCGGCATCGACGCCTCGCGTCCGGGGACGCCCTCGCGCGGCGGCCCCATCGACTTGAAATGCACGCAGAAGACCGTGAGCGGCAGCCCGCCGATCCTCAGCCTCAGTTCCAGGCAGTCGCGCCGGAAGATGCGTGAAGTCGGGTCGACGCCGATCTCGGCCAGCGCAGGGGTGAACAGGCCGAATTCCTCGAAGCTCACATGAGCATGGCTCACCATCTCCTCGACCTCGATCGCCTGCCCATCGGCCGTCTCCTCGCGCAACATGATGGCCACGTCGATGCCCCGCCCGTCATTGCCGGGCGTGGTGAACTTGTGCCGGAAGCCCGAGCCGATCATCTTGTAGAGATAGCCGTATTCGAACGCCTGCAGCGCCGCCAGATTGTAGACCTCCTGCAGGCAGATGATGTCGGCGCGCGTGGCCGCGATGGCGAGCGCCGACAATTGCCGCGTGTCGTCGGCATGGGTGATGGCGCGTGCCATTTCCAGGAGCCGGTAGTCGGACTCCTCGCGAATCTCGAACAGCGACAGCGCGCGATCCTGCAGCAGCTGGTTGCGGAAACCTGAGAAATCGAAGCGATTCATCAGGTTCTCGACATTGAAGGTGGCGATGCGAAACGGCATGGCCCAAGCTTTGAACGCTCGCATGCCGCAACGCAAGCACCCAGGCCGTTCATCCGGTGTTCAGCTTCGCCCCGCCAGACTTGTTCCAAAGGGGCGATCGAACCGCGATGACAACACGGGAGGTCCCGAAATGAGACGTCTGAAAACAGCAATCACCAGCTTTGCCTGCGCCGCCGGGCTGGCGCTTGGCCTTGCGGCCATTGCGCCTGCCCATGCCGCGGGCCCCGCCAGCGCCATGAGCCAGGCCCGCGCGGCACTCGCACCGGCGGTTTCGTCGGCCCACATCATTCAGGTTCAGGATGGTGATTTCGGCCATCGCTATCGCCATCTGGATCGCAGGAACCGCCACTGGCGGGGGTCGCGCCAGTACCATCACCGGCGCCACTACAGTCCCGGACCGGGTTTCTACTTCCAGTTCGGCACGCCGCGCCATTATGGCCCGCCGCCACGCCACTACGCCCCGCCGCCGCGCCACGCCTATCGCTTGCCGGTTGCCCATGTGCGCTGGTGCCAGAACCGATACCGGTCCTACCGCGTGTCGGACAACAGCTTCCAGCCCTATAACGGGCCGCGCAGGCAGTGCCGCTCGCCCTATTACTGAGCCGCTGACGGCAGAATAGAAGGGCGGCGGCCCCCAAGCCGCCGCCGCCCTCTCCCCGCCCCCAACCTATTCGAAATCGATCCCGACCGCCTCGCCGGTCCGCCAGCGCACGCGCGCCGTGCGCACGCCTTCCTCGCCTGCAATAACCAGGTCGAAGCGCGCCGGCACGCCCATCGTATCCCCTAGCACGAGCCTTGCGCCGCGATCGGACTGGTTGCGCAGCACGCATTCCATGGCGCCATATCCCTGGTTGAATTCCAACCGGGCGCCCTTCAGCACGCGCCGCCGTCCTTCCGCGCGGCGATCGGCGAAGATCTCGCCATCGATTGCGATCGATCTTTCCGTAATCGGCATCATCACAGCCTCCATCTGGCTACATGACGTGTGATGCGAGATCCGTGCCAACTCGATTGCGTGCCGAAACGAAACAGGCCGGGGTCTCCCCCGGCCTGTCGCGAAAGTCACGTCTGTGCTCGACCTTCAGTTTGCGCTCCTTGTCGACCAGGCGGTTGGCGGAAGTCTCCCGCGACGCCGCAGGCGCGCAAGACAAGGATCGTGGATCGATCAGTTCCGCTCCTTGTCGACCAGCCGGTTGGCGGGAGTCCCCCGCGACGCCGCAGGCGCGCAAGACAAGGATCGTGGATCGATCAGTTCCGCTCCTTGTCGACTAGGCGGTTGGCGGAGATCCACGGCATCATGCCGCGCAGCTTCTCGCCCACTTCCTCGATCTGGTGGCTGTCGTTCATGCGGCGGATGCCCTTGAAGCGGGCCATGCCGGAGCGATACTCCTGCATCCACTCGGAGGTGAACTTGCCGGTCTGGATGTCGGTCAGCACACGCTTCATCTCGGCCTTGGTCTCGGCGGTGATGATGCGCGGGCCCGAAACATACTCGCCCCACTCGGCGGTGTTGGAGATCGAGTAGTTCATGTTGGCGATGCCGCCCTCATAGATCAGGTCGACGATCAGCTTCACTTCGTGCAGGCACTCGAAATAGGCCATTTCGGGAGCGTAGCCGGCTTCCACCAGCGTCTCGAAGCCGGCGCGGATGAGCTCGACGAGACCGCCGCACAGGACCACCTGCTCGCCGAACAGATCGGTCTCGCACTCTTCCTTGAAGTTCGTCTCGATGATGCCGGAGCGCCCGCCGCCCACGCCGCAGGCATAGGAGAGGCCGAGATCGAGCGCATTGCCCGAGGCGTCCTGATGGACGGCGACCAGGCACGGCACGCCGCCGCCCTTCTGGTATTCGCCGCGCACCGTGTGGCCGGGACCCTTGGGCGCCACCATCAGCACGTCGACACTGCTCTTGGGTTCGATCAGGCCGAAATGCACGTTGAGGCCGTGCGCAAAGGCGATGGCCGCACCGTCGCGGATGTTCGGTGCGATCTCGTCCTTGTAGATGTCGGCCTGAAGCTCGTCGGGCGTTGCCATCATCATCAGGTCGGCCCAGCCGGCGGCTTCCGCCACGCTCATGACCTTGAGCCCGTCGGCCTCGACCTTCTTGGCCGTGGCCGAACCCGGACGCAGGCCCACGGCGATCTCCTTGACGCCGGATTCCTTGAGGTTGAGCGCGTGCGCCCGTCCCTGCGAGCCGTAGCCGATAATGGCCACCTTCTTGCCCTTGATGAGATTGAGATCGGCGTCGCGATCGTAATAGACACGCATATTGGCTTCCTTCCCGTGTGTTGTGTCGTCAGTTGCGGTTCGTTCCCGGTGCCGGCTTCGCCGCACCGAAAAGGGTGAAAAACTGTCGCGTCGCGCGCGCCGCATCCGCCGCGATCTCCGCCCGGCTCATCGCCAGGGGATCGCCCAGCAGCAGGCGGATCTGCACGTCGCGGCCGACGAGGCCGAAAAATGTCCGGAACGCCACTTCCGTATCGTCGAACAGAAGAAGCCCGGCCTCGCGCGCGGCTTCCAGAAGCGGCTTCAGGCGTTCGCCGATGGCGAGCCGGCCATTCGCCAGGACGATGCCGCCCAGGTCGCTCTTGCCCGAACCCGCATCCGCGATCGCCACCCGGTTGAGGGCAACCGAGGTGCGCGACGAGATTACGGTCAGCCAGTTGGCGGCGAAGGCTTCAAGGCTCTCGGAAAGCGCGTGTGCGTCGAGATGCTGTCGATCCCAGTTGCCCGCCCTCACCTTCGAGGCCTGCCAGCGAACGGTCGCCGTGAGAAGACCGTCGCGATCGCCGAACCATTTGTAAAGCGTCTCCTTCGAACAACTCGCCCGCCGCGCCACCGCCGTCATCGTCAGCCCGTCGCGGCCCTCCACCAGAAGCGCCAGCACCACGTCCAGTACTTCCTGCTGGCGCGGCGAGAATTCGGTTTCGGAATAGGTCGTTACCTCCATCCGCGCTCTGTACCGTACCGTACGGTACGGCGTCAAGCGTCGCTGATGGTGCCTATAGCGAAGCCAGCCAGCCCTTGAAGACCAGCCGGTCGGGGTCGCGCGCACCTGCCGCGAGCGCAGCCGCGTTGCGCCCTTCCAGGACGGCGCTGCGCGCCTCGCGCGGGCTGAACCCGAAATGCGACTTGAAAGCGCGGCTGAACTGCGCCTCGCTGGAAAAGCAGAGATTGTGGCCGATATCCCCCAGCCGGGCGCCCTGCCCCTGCTCGATGATGTCGCGCATCGCCTGGTTGAGGCGGGCTTCACGGATGGCCTTCGCCACGCCGCCCTGCGCCTCGAACAGCCGGTAGAGCGTGGCCCGCGAGACGCCCGTCGCCCGCGCCACGGTCGAAGGCTCGAGGCCCGGCGCGCGAAGGTTCCCGGCGATGTAGCCGCGGGCACGCGATATGGTCGCCACCTCCAGATCCGCCCGCGCCCGCGCCGCGCTTTCGCGCGAGGGTTCCAGGCAGGCGGCAAGCAGACCGGGCGTCAGCGCGTTGATCGCCGCCACCTCGGCAGCCCCCATCGTGCTGCCATGGCGCATGAGCGAGACGGCGTGATCGGCGAATATCATGGCCATGGGGCTCGCCAGGGCCGCCCCATGCAGTCGCGCCAACTCGCCATCCGACACCCCGAGCAGGCGCCGCGGCACCACGACAGACACGTTGTGGCACGGCGTCAGGCCGTACTCGGTCACGCGACCGAGATCGATCACCACCACATGCCGGGCCCTGCCCCCCTCCTCCGGCGCCCGGTCGAGATCGATCCTGATCATGATGTGGTCGATGAAGTCGCGCAACAGGCGCGCGCGCGGCCGCGTGAAGCAGAATTCGTGGCTGCGCATGGAACTGATGAGAAGGGATCCCAGATTGATACTGTGGATCTCGGCCGAGAAATGGGCCTCGTCCTCGCCGCGCAGCAGATTCATGTCGAACATGGAATCGATGCGGGCCCGAAACGCCTCGTATCTCAGGGCGACAGGTAGACGATCGGAAGAGAATACCTGTGAAACGGGAGATACAGGCGGCACGGCAGCTATTCTCCTCGGCGTTGCACTACCATGACAGATCGGACGTCGCCCGTGACGCAAGCCGGCACATTGAGACAGACGCGCAACTCTTGCCGCGAAGATGAGACGCTGTCGATAGCGCCCGTGTCGGGAAACGGCTTAATGGCTTGGGGGAACGACGGGTGAGACAGAAAAACCGCTTGCGAGCGAGGGCCTCTTCTCGATCCCAAGGCAGCGTGATCCCGACGAAGGCACCTTCGCGGACGAGGAGGAAAGATGCGAGCAGTCGCGGCAAGATGGATGATGTTGATGGGCTTCGCGGCAATTGTCGCGGGCTGCGTGACGACCGAGCAGGCTGGTCAGGCGATGCAGTCGCGCTGGATCGGCCAGGACGCCGACGTCTTCTTCCAGCGCTACGGCGCCCCGATCTCCGAATTCGCCCTGTCGAGTGGCGATCTCATGTACACATGGCGCGGTGGCGAGACCACGAAATACATCGCCGCCACCTACTCCAATCCGCCGGCCGCGGCCAATCCTTCATTTGGCACGTCGCCCTTCGGACGGTCGTCTTCCGCCACCGATCCGCTGTACAGCCGCGAGCGCGTGCGCACCGAGACGCAGGTCGAGAACCCCCGCGCAGGCGTGACCCGGACCACCACCACCACGACGTCGAGCAGCGCCTCGATCGGCCTCGGCGGGTTGGGCTCCACCGCTGGCGGCCGTCAGATGCTCTCGCCGCCGCGCACCGAGCAGCTCTTCTGCGAGCTTCAGATCACGGTCGACCGGGGCAACATGATCCGGTCCCTTCGCATCACGCGCGATACGGCGGCCGCCGGCATCGGGCTTTCCCGCTGTGCTGAGGTGCTCGACGTCAGGAACTGATGTGGCGGGAGATTCACCCCCGGGGGCAGCGTCAGGCGGCTTGCCGACAATTCAGAGTCGGCAGCCGCGCAATTGCTGGGCATAGCTGTTGGCCATGTTCGCCGCGCGCCGTGCGGCGGCCTGCATGCCCGGATTGTTGCGCCACACCCCGCGGCGATACCCGGCATGGCCGCCATAATAGGAGAGATAGAGGTTGTAGGCGTCGTTCAGCGCGATGCCGTTCTGTTCGTGGCTGCGGCGGTGATACCAGCCCACGAAGTCCACGGCGTCCGAGAAACTCGTGCGCCGCGCGCCGCGATTGCCCGTCGCCCGGCGGTATTCGTCCCACGTCCCGTCCAGCGCCTGCGAATAACCATAGGCGGTCGAGGCCCGGGTCCAGGGGATGAAGCCCATCAGCTTGCGCCGTGGCGGACGCGCCCTTTGCTCGAAGCCCGACTCGATGCGGATCGTAGCCAGGAGAACATGGATCGGCACGCCGTATTTGCGCTCCGCCGCACGCGCCGCGCTATGCCAGTTGCCAACCCAGCCATTGTTCTGGGCAAGCACCGCACAGACATTGTTGATCTGGCTGGGCTTGGTGGCACAGCCGGCAAGGGCGAGAAAAACCGCGCAGACAGCGATGACGCAATACGAGGAACGCATGCCTCGATCGATATCGCTAAAATCCTAAGGATTGACCAATCCCGACATTAACCATGTCGGCGCGCGGTTCTATCCCTGGAGCGCCTTTAGATACCGCCTTACCGTCCCCGCCATGCCATGTTCCAGCGCATCGGCGGCCAGCCCATGCCCGATCGAGACTTCCGCCAGCGTCGGTATCGCGCGCGCCAGCGCCGGCAGGTTTGCCACCGTCAGGTCATGGCCTGCATTGACCCCGAGCCCCATCGCCCTCGCCATCCCCGCCGTTTTCCCGAGCCTTTCCAGCTCCCTGGCGGCCTTTGCGGAATCATCGTGGCAAGCGCCATAGGGACCCGTATAGAGTTCCACCCGATCGGCGCCGGTGGCCTTGGCGGCCTCAAGCTGCTCCTCGGAGGCATCCGGATCGCAGAACAGCGAAATCCGCGCGCCGGTCTTCGTCAACCGCGCCACCTTCGCCTTCAGCATGTCGCGATGGGCAAGGAAGTCCCAGCCATGGTCCGAGGTCGGCTGCTCGGGATCGTCGGGCACCAGCGTGATCTGCTCGGGTTCGGCGGCTTCAGCCAGCGCCAGGAAGTCGTCCGTCGGATAGCCCTCGATGTTGAACTCGGCTTGCGGGAACTCGTCGTCGATGAGGGCGCGGATGTCGGGCAGGTCCGAAAAACGTGTATGCCGCTGGTCCGGTCGTGGGTGAACGGTGAGCCCGTGCGCCCCGGCCGCAAGAGCGATACGCCCCAGGACGGTCACGCTCGGCCATGGCAGGTCGCGACGGTTGCGCAAAAGCGCGACCGCGTTCAGATTGACTGAGAGTTGGGCGGGCATCCAGGTTCTGCCTTTCTCGCACGAATGTTGCCGGTTCTAGCGCCCGTCTCGTGGAACGAACAGGGTTTTCCCGTGTTCACGAGAGGGTTAGTCTTGGTCCACCGGCTCAAAGAGGATTCTCATGTCGCTTCATCCGCTCGATCGCATCCCGGCCCTCCGCCGCATCGACACCGACCGCTCGGACGTCTTTGCCATCGAGGTTTCGGGCTATGTGACCTCGGCGGACGTGGAGAACCTCTATGGCCTGATGGAAGGCGCCTATGCGTTGCACGACCAGCTCGACCTTCTCGTGAGGCTGACCGACTTCGAGGGCGTCGACGCCCAGGGATTGTCGCGCGAGACGACCGAGGAGGTCCGTGAGCATGCCCGGGGCCATGTGCGTCGCTGCGCGACAATCGGTTCGACCGGCGACCTGTGGGACTCCCGCACCTTCCTGCGCCTGCCCTCCGATGTGGATCACCGCGATTTCGCCCCTGAAGAGGAGGCGGACGCCTGGGCCTGGCTCGGCGCCGCCCCGACCGATTGACCTACCGCACCACCGTCAGCCGCTCCGCCGCGCGTGTGACCGCCGTGTAGAGCCAGCGCTGGCGCGTATCGCGGAAGGCATAGCTCTCGTCGAACAGCACCACCTCGTCCCATTGCGAGCCCTGTGCCTTGTGCACGGTCAGCGCGTAGCCGAAGTCGAAATCGTCATAGCGCTTCTTCTGCTGCCACGGAATGTCGGCGTCGGGATCCTCGAAGGCGGCTTTCATCAGCTTGATCTTGGAGACGCCGCGATCGGGATCGTCCTCCTCGGGCGAGACCAGCAGATTGATGCCCGGCTTCACCGTCTCGCGCGAGGCCGTCATCACCTTCCACAGCGAGCCGTTGAGCAGCCCCTTGGAAGGATCGTTTCGCAGGCAGACCAGCTTGTCCCCCGCCTGCGGCAGCATTCCGTCGAAACCCTTCAATTCGCGCAGGCGCTGGTTGTAGCGCCGCCGCGTCCGGTTGGTCCCGACCAGCACCTGATCGGCCGACAGCACCAGCTCGCTGTTCACGTCCTCGCGCCCGATCACCTGCGCGGTGCCGTAATCGCCCTTCATGAACTCGCGGCCCTCGCGCACGTCCTGCGCCAGGCGCAGGATCGGGTTGTCGCGGGCCTGGCGATGGATCTCGGTCAGCAGATGGTCCGGCTCGTGCTCGGTGAAGAAGCCGCCGCCCGAGATCGGCGGCAGCTGCGCTGGATCGCCCAGCACCAGGATCGGCGTGCCGAAGCTCAGGAGATCGCGACCCAACGCCTCGTCCACCATCGAACACTCGTCCACGACAACCAGCTTGGCCTTGGCGATGGGGCTCTGCCGGTTGAGCGAGAAGGTGGGCGAGACGGAGGTCTTGCCCGTCATCTCGTCCTCGATCGCCTCCTCGCCGCGCGGGCGATAGATCAGCGAGTGGATCGTGCGCGCATTGGTGGCGCCGCGCGCCCGCAGCACCTGTGCCGCCTTGCCGGTAAAGGCGGCGAATTGCACATGCCCGTCTATGTCTTCCGCGAAATGGCGCGCCAGCGTGGTCTTGCCCGTGCCGGCATACCCGAACAGCCGAAAGAGCTGCCGGTCGGGAGCCTTGAGCCATCGCGCGACGGCCTTGAGCGCTTCGTCCTGTTGCGGCGAGAATTTCATCGCGTTTCAGTGACGGATTCTCCGCTGGGGGGCAAGCCCGCCTCTGAGCGTTCCGCAGGGGCCCCACCGGCGGCAGCTCGACCGCCACTGCTTCGGCTCATCGAAATGCGCGCGCGACCTTGACCGCGCCCTCGCACATGCGGCACGGGAAGGCTGATAACCGGACGGCGAGCCATTGGACAACGACCACCTCGACAAGCTGCGTCGGCAGCATCGCAAATGGCTGCGCCGGCGCGGCCTCCTGGACCGGCCCTGGTTGATCTTCGGCTCGGCACCCGATCCCACCCTGCCGATGGAACTTGCCCAACGCTGTGCGCGCATCGACATCAACAATGCGGGCCGCACCGCGGATGCGTTGGGGCTCGGCGCCGCCGATCTGACGATCCGCACCGAAGCGAAGCCGTGGGCGGAGCATCCCGATCTGCGCACGCGGGCAATGCTGTGGGTACATCCAGGCTCGCTGCTGCGCATGCGCTGGCACATCTTTCGCAAGACCAAGGCCAGGGTCGGCGCCCTGCGCCGCTGGAGCCGCGAGGAGCGCGAGGCCATCGTCGACGAAATCGTCGGCAAACCGCTCGGTGGCGTCGGCGACCTGGGAAAGGCGACGACCGGCGTCGCGGCGGTCTGTTACGGCCTGTTCGTGGGCGTTCCCGAAATCTACATATGCGGGTTCTCCATCTCCTCCGGCCACTCCTATGATGAGCGCAACCGGGCCCGCAAGCAGATCGAGGAGGACCTGTTCGCCTTCGAGCAGCTGCGCGCGCGCCCGCATCTCTGGACAACGGAGCAAGCGCTTTCCGAGCAGGTGGGCCTGCGCCTTTACGGCCGGGATTGACGGGCCGCTGGCTTGCACGCGCCGCCGCCGGACGCTATGGCCGCCCTTGGAACCATGAAGGTAGTTCGATGAAGCTCAGGCACGCATTTCAGGCCGTCTTCGGATCGCGCAGGCGCCGCGACAGCGCCTGGTACGAAATCGCCGCTGCCCAGGGGGAGCGCCACGGTTTCCACGTCTACTCGCCCCACATGGTCTGGAAGGACCAGCCCTTCTTCCGCAAGGGCCGCGAGAAGGCGGCGGGCGTCAAGGGCATCCCCGATCCGCGCTCCTTCGTGCTGCAGAGCTGCATCAGGTCACTCGCGAATGTCGAGGGCGATGTGGCGGAATGCGGCGTGCGGCAGGGCCGCTCCGCCCTCTTCATGCTGGCAGCCGACGAGCGGCCGCGTACCTATCATCTTTTCGATTCCTTCGCCGGACTGTCGAGCCCGGGCGAGCTCGACCGCCGCCCGGACGGCACGCTCGGCTGGAAGGAAGGTGATCTTTCGACCGACGAAGCGCTGGCCCGCGGCAACCTCGCCGCCTTCGACAATGTCTCCTTCCATGTCGGCTGGATTCCCGACACTTTCCCGGCCATTGCGGATCGCCGTTTCGCGCTCGTCCATGTCGATGTCGATCTCTACGAGCCGACGCGCGATGCCCTCGCCTTCTTCTTCGAACGTCTCCAGCCGCACGGCATGATCGTTTGTGATGATTATGGCTCGGCCCGCTGCCCCGGCGCCCGGCGCGCCTTCGACGAGTTCTTCGCCGACCGGCCGGAGGGCATCATCGAGTTGCCGACGGGCCAGGCCCTGGTCACCAGGCGCGCCTGAAGCATCACCTCAGCATCGGCCACAGGCTTGCTGCCAGCAATAGCCCCATGGCGATGTTGAACCATTTGAGGCGAACCGGGTCGGCGAGAAAGCCGCGCATCGCGGTGCCGAAGCCAGCCCAGATGGACACGCTCGGGAAATTGACCAGCGTGAAGGCAATCGAGACGAGAAGCACCGAGACGACGGGCGCCTGCGGGCTGGTGTAGATCGCCATCGCGGTGACCGCCATCATCCAGGCCTTCGGGTTGACCCATTGAAAGGCGGCTGCCTCGAGGAAGGTCATCGGACGACCGTCCTTGCCCTCCTTGGTGTCGAGCGACCGCGACATGGCGATCCGCCAGGCGAGATAGAGCAGATACGCCCCGCCGGCGATCTTGAGCACCAGATGCAGGGTAGGAAACGCCGCCAGGAGCGCGCCCAGGCCGAAGCCCACCGCCAGAAGCAGCGAGGCGAACCCGCCCGCAATGCCGAACATATGCGGGACGGTGCGGCGGAAACCGAAATTCACCCCCGATGCCAGCAACATGAAATTGTTCGGCCCCGGCGTGACCGAGGAGACGAAGGCGAAGGCGACCAGCGCTGCGAAAATGTCGGCGGACATGGGGTGGTCCTGTTGAGGTCGATAATCATGACCTGTTTGTCGGCACGGATGATCGACCAGCCCGGCCGAAGGGCTGGCCCAGGCAAGAGACGGCTCTGCGGATGAGACTGCGCGGGAAGGTGGCCTACATGCCTTCCGGGCCGCGATTGAGCGCGGCCACGCCCGTCCGGCACACCTCGACAAGCCCGAGAGGCTTCATGATCGCGATGAACTGCTCGATTTTGGAGACACGGCCGGTCAGTTCGAAGACAAAATGCCCGGTATTGGCATCGATCACATTGGCGCGAAAGGCTTCCGCCAGCCGCAATGCCTCGACGCGGGCATCGCCCGTGCCCGCCACTTTGACCAGCGCCAGTTCGCGCTCGAGCGGTCGGTCATGGCCGTATTCCGCGGCCGCGATCGTCATGTCGACCACCCGGTGAACCGGCACGATCCGCTCCAGCTGGTGGCGGATCTGGTCGAGCACTTGCGGGGTCGCGCTTGTGACGATGGTGATGCGCGAGAGATGCTTCTCGTGCTCGGTCTCCGAGACCGTCAGGCTGTCGATATTGTAGCCGCGGCCCGAAAACAGCCCGATCACCCGCGCCAGCACGCCCGGCTCGTTGTCGACCAGCACCGACAATGTGTGCTTCTCGGGTTTCGCCACCTCCTTGGAGATGAAATAGGCGGATCCGGTGGGCTGGAGTTGGGCGTTCATGGGTGAATCACTTCTCGAAAATGTTGCGATAAGGTCCTGGCTGTCCTGCTTGATTTCCTGGCTGGACAGCTACACCAGCGCCCTGCCCTTGGCGTCGATGGCATTGGCCACCGCCTCGTCCGACGCCTCGTCCGGCAGGAGCATCTCGTTGTGGGCCTTGCCCGACGGGATCATGGGGAAGCAGTTGGCGAGCGCGGCAACGCGGCAGTCGAAAAGGACCGGCTTGTCGACCTCGAGCATCTCGCGGATCGCATCGTCCAGGTCCCCAGGCTTGTCGCAGCGAATGCCGTGGCAGCCATAGGCCTGCGCCATGAGCACGAAATCGGGCATCGCCTCCGTATAGGAATGCGAAAGCCGGTTGCCGTGCAGCAATTGCTGCCACTGGCGCACCATGCCCATATGCTGGTTGTTGAGGATGAATATCTTGATCGGCGCCTCGTATTGCACCGCCGTCGACATCTCCTGCATGGTCATCTGGACGGACGCATCGCCCGCAATGTCGATCACCAGCGCGTCGGGATGGGCGATCTGCACGCCAAGCGCGGCTGGCAGCCCGTAACCCATGGTGCCGAGCCCGCCGCTCGTCATCCAGCGGTTCGGCTCTTCGAAACCGAAATGCTGGGCCGCCCACATCTGGTGCTGGCCGACCTCGGTCGTCACGAAGGTCTTGCGGTGCTTGGTCAGCTCATAGAGCCGCTGGACGGCATATTGCGGCATGATGACGTCGTCATTGGGCTTGTAGGCCAGCGAGTCGCGGGCACGCCACTTCTCGATCTGCTCCCACCAGGGCGCGAGCGCCTTCTTGTCGGCCTTGACCGTGGCGCGCCACAGCCGGACCATGTCCTCCAGCACCCGGCCGACATCGCCCAGGATCGGCACGTCGACATGAACGTTCTTGTTGATCGAGGACGGGTCGATGTCGATGTGGATCTTGCGCGAATGCGGGGAGAAGGCGTCGAGCCTGCCGGTGATGCGGTCGTCGAAGCGCGCCCCGATGCACACCATGACGTCGCAATCATGCATGACCATGTTGGCTTCGTAGGTGCCGTGCATGCCCAGCATCCCGAGCCAGGCCGCGCCGGAAGCCGGGTAGGCGCCCAGCCCCATCAGCGTGGAGGTGATGGGGAAGCCTGTCAGTTCGACTAGGTCGCGCAGCAGATGGCTGGCCTCGGGACCCGAATTGATGACGCCGCCGCCCGAATAGATCACCGGCTTGCGTGCCTGCGCCATCAGCGCCACCGCAGCCTTGATCTGCTCCAGGTCGCCCTGGATCTTCGGCTGGTAGCTGGTGCGGGGCGCCGTCTGCGGCGGCGTGTACATGCCGATCGCGAACTGGATGTCCTTGGGAATGTCGACGACGACGGGTCCCGGGCGCCCCGTCGTGGCGATGTGAAACGCCTCGTGCAGCACCGCGGCCAGCTGGTTGACATCCTTGACCAGCCAGTTGTGCTTGGTGCAGGGGCGCGTGATGCCCACCGTATCGCACTCCTGGAAGGCGTCGGAACCGATCAGCGCCGTGGGCACCTGGCCGGTGATGCAGACCAGCGGGATCGAATCCATCAGCGCATCCTGGAGCGCGGTCACCGCATTGGTGGCGCCGGGGCCCGAGGTCACCAGCATGACGCCGGCCTTGCCGGTCGAGCGCGCATAGCCCTCGGCCGCGTGGCCGGCCCCCTGCTCGTGGCGCACGAGAATATGCTCGACATCCTCCTGCTGGAAAATCTCGTCATAGATGGGAAGCACCGCACCGCCGGGGTAGCCGAAGATGTGGCGGACGCCGTTGTCCTTCAGCGCCTGGACCACCATCTCGGCTCCAGACATCTCGCGTCGTCCGGTCTCGCTCTTCCCGCTGTTCATCGGTCTCTTCCCGTCTTTCCTGCGCCTGCGGCGTTTTGATGCGTAATTCTGGTTCGGGCAACAAAAAAGGCCCCCGAAGGAGCCTGCTTTTTCGCGCATGGGGAGCTGTCGCCGGGCGGCTACGCCGCCTTGCCCATGCGCTTTCCTACTACGAGAATGATGGTCTTGCTCATGGCGCGGCAACTTAAGTGTCCGCGTGCCGCTCGTCAACGTTCTTTTGTGCCTGCGCGAAACCCGGTGTTTGCCGCAATCGCTTAACCTGTCCTCAACCACATCTTCGAACGACCGTTTAACCCCATCCCGTTAGGCTTCGGGTTTCGGGGGGGACGTGAAGGGGACAGTGCATGTTTGTAGAGCGCGCGAGCACGCTCGGCGAGGAAACCAGCCAGGAACGCCGCGATACGAGGCAGCCCAGCGCGCGGGTGCTCGGTCGCGTCGTGCAATGCGATGGCGCGCGCGCGCGCATGTCGGCCTTCTCGCATGCGGACGAAGCGGGGGAAGCCGGCCTCTGGACCGTCGGCAGACTGGTGTCGATCAATCTGGGCGACATCCGCACCGTCGGCCTGGTCTACAAGATTGAATCGCCGTCCGGCGCCTGGGTGGAGGGCGAGGACAATCCCATCATGGTGGACGTGGAACTGATCGGCGAGGTTCGCGACACGCCTCAGGGACAGCCCTTTTTCGACCGCGGCATCACGCGATATCCCCATGTCGGCGCCATCTCGCATCGGATCCGCTCCAGGGATCTCGCGGCCGTCTACGAACTGGGCGGACGCAATGCCGTCACCATCGGCCATCTCTCCCAGGATGGGTCCATCGAAGCGCGCATCGCCATCGACGACACGCTCAGCCGCCATTTCGCCATCGTCGGCACGACCGGCGTGGGCAAGTCGACGGCCGTCTCGCTGTTCGTGCGCAAGGCGGTGGCTGCCCGCCCCGACCTGCGCGTCCTCATCCTTGATCCCCACAACGAATTCTCCGCGGCGTTTCCCGAAAACTCCATACGCATCGATACCTCGACCCTCGAACTCCCTTTCTGGCTCTTCCGCCTCGAGGAATTCGTCGAGGTTCTGTTCCGGGGCCGCGAGGCGGTGCCGGAGGAGGTCGACCTCCTGCGCGACTACATCCCGATGGCCAAGCAGATGTACGGATCGGCGGCCACAAGCCCCGTCGTCAAGCGCTCCAGCGGCCCGCATTCCCTCACGGCCGACACGCCCGTCCCCTACCGGATCGCCGACATCCTGCGTCTCATCGATGACCGGATCGGCATATTGGAGGCCAAGGCGGAACGACCTTTCCTGCGATCGCTGCGCATCCGCATCGAGGCCGCCATGGCCGATCCGCGCTATCGCTTCATGTTCGCCTCGCGCCTGATCGAGGACAATATCCACCAGACGATCGGCAGGATCTTCCGCGTTCCTCACGAGAACCGGCCGATCACGTGTTTCGAACTCGCGGGCATGCCCTCCGAGGTCGTCAACTCCGTCTGCTCGGTGCTTTCGCGGCTGGCCTTCGACATTGCGCGCGGCAGCCAGGGCCGCCTGAAGCTGCTGGTGCTGTGCGAGGAGGCCCACCGCTACATGCCGGCGGATCCCTCGCTGGGCTTCGCGCCGACACGCCACGCCCTATCGCGCATTGCCAAGGAGGGTCGCAAATATGGCTGCTTCCTCGGCGTCATCACCCAGCGCCCCGGCGAACTCGACCCGACCGTCCTGTCCCAGTGCTCGACGATCTTTGCCATGCGACTGGCCAATGAGCGCGACCAGGAGATCATCCGTTCGGCCATCGCGGACTCCTCCGCCTCGACCCTTTCCTTCCTGTCGGCCATGGGTCAGCGCGAGGCGATCGCCTTCGGCGAGGGCGTGGCCACGACCACCCGCCTGCGCTTCGAGCAGATGGACGCAGCGCTCCTGCCGGGCTCGGCATCGAAGCGCGAGGCCGTCGAGATCATGTCCGATGGCGACGACGTCGATCTCTTTTCGATCGTTTCTCGCCTTCGCACCGTCGGGCGCGTGGTGGAGCAGGTCCCCATGCCCGGACCACCTGCCGATGATGCGGCGCGGATTGCGCAGGCCGTTGCGGCGCGCCCCGAAGCCCAGCAAAGGCTGGCACTTCGTCGAGAGGACGATCACGCCTTCCGCAGGCTCTACGAATAGTCCAGGAGGCTGCGGGCAAAGCCCGCGGCAAAGGATGTGCCGTCAGGCCGAGACGCGGTTGCGCCCGCTTCGCTTGGCTTCGTAAAGCCGCGTGTCGGCGCGCCGGAAGAACTCTTCGGCGTTTTCGCGACCATCCCACACCGCCGCGCCGATGCTGGCGGTCACGCGGATGCGCCCGCGCGGCGTCGTGACCAGGACCTGCGCGACGGCGTTTCGGATTCGGCCGGCAAAGTCGACCAGTTCCGCCTCGTTCAGGTTCGGCACCACCAGCGCGAACCCCTCGCCGCCCAGTCGCGCGAGCACGTCATGGAAGCGCGTGACGGCGCGCAAATTGACCCCGACCTCGCGCAACACCTGGTCGCCCACGTCGTGGCCGTGGGTATCGTTGATCTGCTTGAAGTGATCCAGATCGAGGATCAGCAGGCCGAGCGGTTTGTCGACGCTTCTGAACGCGTCCAGATACTCGCGCAGCGCTTCATCGAAATAGCGCCGGTTCTGCATGCCGGTCAGCGCATCGGTCAGGGCGGCCTGCTGCAGCGTCTCCGAGCGATGACTGAGGGCCGCCGTCATCGCCCTGAGCTTGCCCTCCTCGCGCACCTGGGTCCGGATGATCGGATAGATGAAGAAGACCCCGAACAGGATCGCCGTGGCGATCAGCACGGCCGCCGCGAAGAGATGCTGGTCGAGCGACGCCGGTATGCCCGCCCCCACCGCCGGCTTGTGCAGGCTGTAGGCGTGCAGAATCACGACGCCGGCGAGGAAGACGACCGCGATAAAGACAAAAAAGGCCGTCTCGGCCTTGTGAAACCGCATCAAACTCCCCCACCCGGTGCATGGGCCAATACACCACTTCCGCTCTTTCGGGCCGGTTAACTGATTGCTTCAAACCAATGGATATTGCGCGTCGGGCGCGTGAATTCGCTGCCACGCCGTGCCGAACTGGTTGCGGAACCAGGTCGACTGGCGCTTGGCATATTGCCGCGTCGCGGCCTTGGCCTTCGCGATTGCATCCGCAAGTGTCATCGCGCCCTCGAGCACGCCCGCCAGCTCGCGCACGCCGATCGCCTTCATGGCCGGCATGCGCTGCGACAGGCCGAGCGCGAGAAGCGCGCGCACCTCCTCGATCGCTCCCGCCTCGACCATCCGGTCGAAACGGCTTTCGATGCGCGCCACCACCGCTGCCCGATCGGGCTCCAGAACCAGCAACCGCGCGCTGGCGGCATCGACCAGCGGCCGCCCGCGCTGCGCCTGCCAGTCGAGGATCGACCGTCCGGAGGCTTCCACGACCTCCAGCGCACGCACGATGCGCTGCCCGTCCTGGGGCTGAAGCGCCTCCGCGGCCGCTCGGTCCCGCTGCCACAGCGTCGCGTGCAGCGACGCTGCGCCCTCGGCGAGCAGCTGCGCGCGCCAACGCTGGCGGATTTCGTCCGGTATGTCCGGCATCGGCGACAGCCCCTCCAGAAGAGCCCTGAAATAGAGCCCCGTGCCCCCGACGAAGACCGGCGCCCCGCCCTCGAGCCGGCCGGAACCGAGGAGATCTTCGACCTCCCTGAGCCAGCGTCCCGTCGAATAATCCTCGCCCGGATGGACATGCCCGTAGAGCGCATGCGCAACCGCCGCCATGTCGGCTTCATCCGGGCGCGCTGTCAGGACGCGCAGGATCGAATAGACCTGCATCGAATCGGCGTTGATTATGGTCCCGCCGCTCCGCCGCGCCAGGTCGAGTGCCAGCCGCGACTTGCCGCTCGCCGTCGGCCCCGCTATCAGGATCGCATTCTCAAGCATGCTCGCGGACCGTCATTCTCCATGCCACTCGTCGCAACCCTCATCTCCAGCCAGGCGCAGCGCGCGCTTTCGCAGCCGCTCGCAGATAAGGCCGCACGCGCCATCGGCGCAACCCGGCACGACTGGCTGGCCCCCGAGATCGCCTGCGACCTGCCCGTCCCGGGCGGCATGGCGAAGGGCGAGGCGCTCGCGGCCTTGAACGCGGCCCTTGACGGCGCGCCAGTCGATTGCGTGGTCCAGGCGGCCGACGACCGGCGCCGTGCGATTTTGATCGCCGACATGGATTCCACCATGATCGATCAGGAATGTATCGACGAACTTGCCGACATGGCCGGCCTCAAGGAACATGTGGCCGCGATCACCGCCCGCGCGATGAATGGCGAGATCGAATTCGAGGGCGCGCTGCGCGAGCGTGTGGCGCTTCTGGCCGGGCTCGAAGCTGCCGTCATCGACCAGGTGATCGCCGAGCGCATCACGCTGGCGGCCGGAGGCCGGGAACTGGTGGCGACCATGAATGCGGCGGGCGCTTTCACCCTGCTCGTTTCAGGTGGGTTCACCACCTTCACGACCCGCATCGCCGCCATGTTGGGCTTTCGCGAGCACCAGGCCAATGTTCTGATCGAGGCAGAGGGCAGGCTCGCTGGCACGGTCGCCGAGCCCATCCTCGGCCGCGCCGCCAAGGCACAGGCCCTGCGCGCCGTCTCCGCCCGTCTCGGCCTGTCTCCCGGCGATGCCATCGCGGTTGGCGACGGGGCGAACGATCTCGACATGGTGCAGCTCGCCGGCACGGGCGTCGCCCTCCACGCCAAACCCTCCGTCGCCTCTGCCGCCCCCCACCGCATCGACCACGGCGACCTGACGGCGCTGCTCTACATGCAGGGCTACCGGCGCGACGAATTCGTCGCATGAAACCGATCGAGACCGGCCGGCTGATCATCCGCAACTGGGAAGATCAGGACCGCGACCTCTTTTTCGAGATCAATTCCGACGACCGCGTCATGGCGTTTTTCCCCTTCCGCCGCGACCGCGCGCAGTCGGACGAATTCATGGATCGCATCCGCGCGGAGATCGCGACCCGCGGCTACGGCTTCGCCGCGCTCGAGCTGAAGGAGACCGGCGAGACGATCGGCTTCGCGGGCCTGATGCCGACAGGGATCGTTCCTTCCCTGGCTGAGGGTTGTGTCGAGATCGGCTGGCGACTTGCGCCGCGTTTCTGGGGCAAGGGCTATGCCACTGAGGCAGCCGAGCGCCTGTTGGCCTTCGGCTTCGAGGATCTGGAACTCCCCGAGATCGTGTCCTTCGCGGTCTGGAACAACCACGCCTCCACGGCCGTGATGCGCCGCATCGGCATGGTGGCCGATCCCACGGGCGACTTCGACCACCCGAACGTTCCCGACACCCATCCGCATCTGAAGCGGCATGTACTTTATCGGCTTGATGCAAGCGCCTGGCGCACAAGAAAAAAGGCGGGCTGAGCCCGCCTTTTTCAATTCGCATTCAGGCCCGCCTCACTCCATCCTGAGCGTCACGAAGCGCAGCTCGCCCGATCCGTTGGACAGCATCAGCAGCGCGTTGCGGCGCCCCTGGTTGCGCAGGGCAGCGATCCGCCGCGTCACGTCCTCCGGTGTCGACACGGCCTCCTGCGCGATCTCGGTGATCACTTCGCCGGGCTGGATGCCCCGTTCCTCGGCGGCCGACCCTTCCTCGATCTCGGTGATGATCACGCCCCGCACGTCGGCGCCGATGTCGAAGCTGGACCTGAGGTCCTCGCTCAGTTCGGCCACCGTCATGCCGAGAATGCTTGCAGTATCGACCGCATCGGGGGACGGAGCCACGTCGGGTTCCTCGCCTTCGGGCACGTCGAGCGAGGCGGCATCGGCATCTTCCAGCCGCCCGAGCGTGATCTGCACGGTTTCTTCCTCGCCATTGCGCACCAGAACCACGTCGACGGTCTGGCCGACCGGGCTTTCGGCCACGATGCGTGGCAGATCGCGCATCTGGCGTATGGCGCGGCCATTGAACGAGATGATGACGTCGCCGGCCTGGATGAGCCCGTTATCGGCTGGTCCGCCCTGAACGATGCCGGCCACCAGTGCGCCGTTGGCCGTTTCCAGGCCGAGGCTCTCGGCGATGTCTTCGGTCACCGGCTGGATGCGGACCCCGAGCCAGCCACGCCGCGTCTCGCCGAATTCGACGAGCTGGTCGATCACCGTCATGGCGAGTGCGGAGGGAATGGCGAAACCGATACCGATCGAACCGCCGGTCGGTGAGATGATTGCGGTGTTGATGCCGATCACCTGCCCGTCCATGTCGAAAAGCGGCCCACCGGAATTGCCCCGGTTGATCGCGGCATCGGTCTGGATGAAGTCGTCGTAGGGGCCGGAGCGGATGTCGCGCCCGCGCGCCGAGACGATGCCGATTGTCACCGATCCCCCAAGGCCGAACGGATTGCCGATCGCCATCACCCAGTCGCCGATGCGGATCGCGTCCGAATCGCCGAAATCGACGTCCGACAGGGGACGCGCGCTCGGATCGACGCGCAGCACTGCAAGGTCGGTCTGCGGATCGGCACCCACCAGCTCGGCCGGCAGCGACGAGCCATCGGAGAAGTTGACCTCGATGGCGTCGGCATCGGCGATCACGTGGTTGTTGGTGATCACGATGCCCTGCTCGGCATCGAGGACGAAACCCGAGCCCAGCGACTGCATGGGACGACCGGGCGCCTGCCCGCCCTCCCCGCGATCGCGGAAGAATTCCTCGAAGAAATCCTGGAAGGGCGAGCCTTCGGGAAGCTGCGGCGGCGTGGGCGCGCTGCGCGAGCCGCCGCCCCCGCCCCGCGACTGCGAGGTGGAGATGTTGACCACCGCGTCGAGCAGCCCTTCCGCCAGGTCGGCCACCGAGCTCGGACCCTGCGTCACCTGGGGCTGCGCCTGTGCCAGGGCTGGACCGGGCGACAGGCCGGGGGCGCCGAGCGCCAGCGCTGCAAGTGCTGCCAGGGCCCAGCCGACCCTCCTGCTGGTGGCATTGGACGTCATGCGTGTCGTCTCCCGTTTCTCTTGCGCCTTCGGCAGGGCTTGCCGGCCGATGGCATTCTTCAAACAAATGCGGCGCGGGTACGTCCCCGCTCGCCGATGTGTCAGCCGCGCACGGCCCACACGAGGACGAGACCCAGGACGGCCGCGCCGATACCCGCGATACGCAGGGTCGAATCCGGAATGGTAAGGACTTGGGCGGCCAGCCGCTTCGCCGTCTGCGGCAGGCCGCCATAGATGATGCCCTCGATCACCAGGACAAGACCCAGGGCGACGATCAAATCGCTCACCGGGTCACGGCCCTACTGGGCCGCGCCGGTGGCGGTGATCGTGGTGTCGAGGCCGGGCGCCAGCTGCGCGTCGACTTCCGGTGCGGGCTGCTGGCCCTGGGGAAGCTGCGGCGCGGTCAGGGGCCGGCCGGCCGAATGGCCGAAGAAGCGGAAGAACTCCGAATCCGGCGACAGGACCATGGTCGTGCCATCGCCTTCGAGCGCCCGGCTGTAAGCGGCCATCGAGCGATAGAACTCGAAGAACTCGCTGTCGCGGGAGAACGCGTTGGCGAAGATCGCGTTGCGCTCGGCCTCGCCTTCACCGCGAAGGATTTCCGATTCGCGGCGGGCATCGGCGACGATCTCCACCACTTCACGGTCAGCCCGTGCGCGGATGCGCTGGGCCGCCTCGCGGCCACGGGCACGCAGCCTCTCGGCTTCGGCCAGACGCTCGGCACGCATACGCTCGTAGGTCTGCTGCGAGACTTCCCGCGTCAGATCGGTCCGGCGGATACGCACGTCGACCACTTCAAGCCCGAGCGACGTTGCATCGGGACGCAGCTGATCGCGCACTTCGCGCATCATGGCGGAACGCTCTTCCGACAGCGCGGCTTCGAAGCCACGCAGGCCGTAGACCCGACGCAGCGAGGCGTCGAGACGGGTCCTCAACCGCTGCTCGGCAAGCTGGACGCTACCCGAGACGGCCGAACGGAACCTTCGCGCATCCGAGATGCGGTAGGCAACGAACGCATCCACCTCGTAGAAGCGGCCGCCCGACACCTGGACGCGGATGTCGTCGAGATCGAAGCGCAGCACCCGGTCCTCGATGAACTGGACGTTGTCGGCCTCGACGAAGGAGAAGGGCAGCTTGAAGTAGAGGCCCGGCTCCGTCTTGACCTCGACGATTTCACCGAAGCGCAGCACGATTGCCTGCTGGCGCTCGTTGACCACGAAGATCGACGACCATGCCAGGAAGAGAACGATGGCGCCGATGACGGCGATGATTGGAAGACGATTGGCCATCAGTTGGACCCTCCCTGCGAGACAGGCTGGCTGCGGCGCGCGTCAAGCTCCGGCAGCGGCAGGTAGGGAACAACACCCTGGCCGTTTGCACCGGTCTCCACGATCACCTTGTTGGAACCACCCAGCACGTTTTCCATGGTTTCAAGGAACAGACGCGTACGTGTCACGTCGGGAGCCTTGGCGTATTCGTCATAGACCAGGATGAAGCGCTGCGCCTCACCGGTGGCCTCCTGCACGACGCGGGCCCGGTAACCGGCCGCCTCTTCCCGGATCTGGGCCGCTTCACCGCGGGCCGCACCGAGCTGCTGGTTGGAATACTGGTTGGATTCTTCGACGAAGCGGTCTTCGTCCTGCTCGGCGCGCTGCACCTCCTCGAACGCGTCGGCCACTTCCTGCGGCGGTGCGGCGTCCTCGATCGAGATCGCGTTGACGCCGAGACCGGTGCCGTATTCCTCAAGGGTGGTCTGGACGATCTCGCGCACCTCGGCCGCGATTCCCTCGCGGTCGTCACGGAAGATGTCCTGGGCGGGACGACGGCCCACCACTTCACGCATGGCGCTTTCGGAGACCTGGCGCACCATCTCGTCCGGCGTCTGCACGCGGAACAGATAGGCCGCCGGATCGATGGTCTGGTAGGCAACGGAGAACTTGATGTCGACGATGTTCTGGTCGCCCGAAAGCATCAGGCCCGAGGAACTGCCGCCGCGAAGCTCGCCGATGTCGACCAGCTTCTCGGCCACGTTGGCCTTCTCGACGGTCTCGACCGGCCACCAGTGGAAATGCAGGCCAGGCTGCGAGACTTCGTCCTTGGGCTTGCCGAACCGCAGTTCGATCGCCAGCTCGTCCGGCTGCACCGTGTAGATCGACTGGAACAGCCAGAAGGCTGCAACCGCGAGCACGATCAGGCCGATGAAGGCCGGGCTGGACTTGCCGCCGCCGGGAATGGCCTGCTTCAGGCGATCCTGTCCGCGACGGATGATGTCTTCCAGATCCGGGGGCGAACCCTGCGGGCCACCGCCGCCACCCACGGGTCCGCGCGGTCCCTGACCCCAGGGTCCGCCGCCCCCCTGGCCGCCGCCGCCCCAAGGGCCGCCGCCGCCACCATTTTGATTGTTCCAGGGCATGACTTCCTCTCGATTTATAGAGTTTTTTTCGGATCGCCGGAACCAGCCGCCGCAACGAACCGTTACATCCGGTTATAAGGGTGCAATGTGGCGCTTTCAACGCGCGCTCGTTCGATTCCGGACAGCGCGCGGCACCTGGCCGCATGCGAGCTAGGCTTTCAGCCGCGTGTAGACGACATATTCGGTGGCGAAACTGTCCCTCTCCCCGGCAGCCACCGCCTCGCGCGAGACAGGCTGCCAGACGGCCGGATCGATGGCCGGGAAATGCGTGTCTCCCTCAAGTTCCGCCTCGACATGCGTCACGTGCAGCATATCGGCCGCGTCCATGGCCATCCGGTAGATTTCACCGCCCCCGATGATTGCTGCCGCTTCCGCGCCCTCCGTCTTGGCGATAGCGAGCGCCGCGTCGAGCGACGGCACCGTTTGGGCACCCTGCGCCGTGTAGTCACGATTGCGTGTGACAACGATATTGCGCCGTCCCGGCAACGGCTTGCCGATGCTTTCCCATGTCTTCCGGCCCATGATCACCGGCTTGCCCATCGTTCCGGCCTTGAACCGCTTCAGGTCGGTCGAAAGCCGCCAGGGCATGTCGCCGTCATTGCCGATGACCCCGTTTCTGGCCACGGCCACGTAAATCTCGACGTCCACCGTCACCTGCCTCGTCGGTTCGAATCGTCCCGCACGATAACCACGCCTCATGCGGGGACAAGCCCGCGCCCTTTTGCCGGCGCCCCCTTCTCGGCCTGTCATCAAAGTGTCATCGCACTGTCCTATCCCGCCAATGTGCTTCAAGCGCCGCATGCTATGTTGCAGGTGAATCGAAACGCGAGCCGTGTCACCCATGAGCCTGAACGGAATCGACTTTTCCGCCCCGCGGCCTCGTGTCGCCGCCGCCTCGCCCCCGACACCCGCGTCCTCGGCGCGTGATGGCCAACAGAACCGCTCCGAGCAGGCGATGTTCGCGCCAAGGGTGATGGTGGTGGAGGACGAGGAGCCCCTGTGCGTCCTCCTGCGCTACAATCTCGAGGCCGAAGGCTACCATGTCGAGACGGTGATGCGCGGCGACGAGGCGGAACTGCGCCTGCGCGAATCCGTGCCCGACCTTCTGGTTCTCGACTGGATGCTGCCGGCCGTCTCCGGCATCGAGCTGTGCCGGCGCCTGCGCGTGCGCCCCGAGACCGAGCGCCTGCCCATCATCATGCTGACGGCGCGCGGCGAGGAGAGCGATCGCGTGCGCGGTCTTGCGACGGGCGCCGACGACTACCTCGTCAAGCCCTTCTCGATGCCCGAATTCATCGCCCGCGTGCGCGCGCTCCTGCGCCGCGCTAAGCCCGAAACGGTCGCCAACGTGCTCACCGTCAAGGATCTGGTGCTCGATCGCGAGCAGCACCGCGTCTTCCGCAAGGGCAAGGGCATCAGCATCGGCCCCACCGAATACCGGCTTCTGGAATTTCTCATGCTGTCGCCCGGCCGCGTCTTCTCGCGCGAACAGCTTCTCGACAATGTCTGGGGCAACAACGTCTATGTCGACGAGCGCACCGTCGACGTCCATATCGGACGCCTGCGCAAGGCCATCAACACCGGCCGCTCGGTCGACCTCATCCGCACCGTGCGCGGCGCCGGCTATTCCATCACCGTCGAGTGAGCCTCAGCGGATCAGCCGCACCGAACGTTCGCCGACCTGTTCCATCACCGGACATTCCACGATGACGCGGATGTCGTCATAGTCGCGATCCGTCCAGCCGAGGCCGGGCGGCCGGTCCTCCCAGCCGTAATACATGTATTTGCCCGACGCGCAGGGTTGGTTGGCCCGCTGAGGCGTGCGGTTGACACCCTCCGGGATGACGCCGCCCTGGCTGACCGGCCGGCATTCGTTCAGGTTCCTGCACAGAACCGTCTCCAGGATCTGGTAGCCGCCGAGATCATATTGCGGCAGTCCCTGATCGTAGACCGTGTCGGTATGGAACTCGTAGCGTTCGACACCCGTCTGGCGGTCCCACAGATGCGGCTGCAGCCGGGCATTGCGTACGTTCACGAGGCGATAGCTCAGATTCTCGCCCGATTCGCATTGCGGCATCGCGAACTCGGCATAGTTGGTGCCGGCATTGTCGGCCATGGCGCGCATCTGCGTGCGCCCCTTGGTCTCGGGGTCGTTCTTCTTGTCCTTGTCGAAACAGTAGACATAGATGCGGTTGTAGTCGGAAGCCTCCGGATCGAGGTCGGCCACTGCCGGCTCCTTGTAGACCCAGCGGGGCTCCGCGATCCGCGCGACCGAAAGGGTGGCGATGTCGACAAAATCGCCATAGCCGGGCAGCGCGCCGAGGATCGTGGTGGGCACGCGCGCCGTCACATGGACCTGGAAATCCGCGTCATTGATCCATCGCGTGTCGATGGCGAGATTGTCGAGCCAGTAGCCATGTCCCCAGCGCTCGGCCGTGGCGTGGCGGAAATGCGCCACCAGATGCGCCACATTGCCGTCCTTGCCCTGCTGCACGCCCGACAGCGCAAGGCTGTCGCCCTCGGCCTGCACCAGGCTCTTGGCGTTCACCGCCCGTGCGTAATCGACGGCCAGGCCGACCGCCCCCAGAATCGGAATCAGCCCGACCCCGAAGACCACGGCCATGTTGCCCTTTCGGCACCCCAGGAACCGCTTGATCACCCGTTCTCTCCCTTGTCTCGACGGGCAGTCTAGCGCCAGATTTTCAACATAGGGTTTGGACGCTCGTCCGGATTTTTGCATTTGCCCCAAGTCCCGGTTAACCCTTTCAAAGAAAGGCGCGTCGGCAGGTCGGGCAGCGGGTGGGAATGGACGAACTGGGCAGTCTTCACATCGTCGCCGTCTTCATCGGCGGCGCCGTCGGCGGCGCGGCGCGCTTTGCAGTATCCGGCTTCATCGAGCGCCTCACCGGCGCCGGGTTCCCGTGGGGCACGCTGGCCGTCAATGTCAGCGGATCGCCCCTCGTGGGGGCGCTGGCCGCCCTCTTCATCACCGAGGTCGCCGCGGGCTCGCACGCCCTGCCCTGGACGCTGATGGTCATCGGCATCTTGGGCAGCTACACGACCGTGTCGTCCTTTTCGCTCCAGACCCTGGTTCTCGCCCGTGGCGGGCGCCCCGCCGCCGCGCTCGCCAACGTTCTGGCCTCGCTCGGGCTCTGCCTGGCTGCGGCGGCCGCCGGCTTCTGGCTCCTGGGCGGCTTCGCGTGAGCCCGGCCGGTCTCGCCATGGTGGGCCTCGGCGCGGGACTGGGGGCGGTGGCGCGCCTGCTGGTTTCTTTCGCGGCGCTGGCAGTGCTGGGACCGGGCTTCGCCTGGGGCACGCTTGCCGCCAATGTGCTCGGCTCGTTCCTGATCTGCCTTTATGTCGGCACCGCCCCGCCGCCGGGCCCGGGTGAGCGTTCCGTCCATCTCGACCGGTTCGTGGTGCCGGGTTTCTGCGGCGGGTTCACCACCTTCTCGATCTTCAGCCTGGAAACGCTGCTGCTCGCCGTCGAGGGGTTCGCGGCTGCGGCCGTCTATGTCGCGGCATCGCTCTTGCTCTGGCTTGCCGCCGGCTGGGCAGGTTTCTTGCTGGCGGGCAGGGTCACGGCTGGTCGAGCCGCCGCATGATCAGGAATTCCAGATCCCGCGCGGGATAGAAATCCTCCTTGACCATCCGGAACGTCGTCGGGCCGATCTTCTCGACCCCCTCTCCGCAGAAGCTGATGAAGTTTTCCGGCGCGCCCTTGTCGACCGTCAGCGTGAAGCGGCCGATCGTGCCCGCCCAGTTGCCGCCTGTCGTCAGCACATACGAGATCCAGGCCTCCGAGAAGGGCGGGTAATCGGCGCCGCTCTGCCGCGTGGCATTCTCGAGCGCCCGCAGGAACGAGCCTTCCAGGCAGTAGCGTCGCTGGTAACCCTCCAGATCGTAGCCGCCGGGCGTCCCGTCATTCTCGAGAAAACTCGCGCCCGCCGTGCCGCCCACGCTCGGCGTGTAGCGGTGCGACACGCGCATGCGCGCATCCCCGGGAAAGGTCGACCACCACCAATAGGTCGCGCGCAGGCTCCACAGCGGCCAGTAATGGTCGACCCGCGTGTCGTCATCCTCGTAGAAGTCGTGGTGCAGCATGCCGCGGGCGATCCAGTCCGCCTTCGTGGCATCGTCGAGCTCGGCCAGCTGGGCATCGATGCCGGGCGCCAGATGGTTGACCGGAATTCCGGCCGCAAGCAGCTCCTCCGTCACGTCCAGGCCGGCCGCGCTCGCGCGCATCTCCAGATTGGGCTCGACCGGTGTCCCGTCGATCTCGACGGAAAAGCCGAAAATATTGTCGCCGGGCGTCACATCCTCGCCGAGCCAGGGCGTCGCCACCATCGTATAGGGGCTGGAGGGGATCTCCGGCATGGGGAAGGCCACGATCGAGCGGACATCCTCTTCCGTGCGGTTGCGGAAGACATAGTCGACCCTGATCTCGTCCATCGAGATGAAGAGGTCTTCCTCTTCCATCTCGATCGCATCGCTGCGCACGAAGACGAGACCGCCCGTCCTGAGTTCGGCCGCCGTGTCGTTGGCCCGCGCCGTGACGAGCCCGCCGCTGGAAAGGAGCGCAAGCGCCAGCGCCACCCTGAGGAACCTGTTCGCGTTCATCTGCCCGCCTCCACCCCGTGATGCCAGCTAAACCGCCACCGGCGCCTTGATATGCGCATCGGCCTCGTAGCCGACCAGTTCGAAATCCTCGTAGCGGAAGGCGAAGAGATCGCGGATCTGCGGGTTGATGCGCATCTCCGGCAGCGTCTTCGGGCTGCGCTGCAACTGCAGCCGCGCCTGCTCGAAATGGTTGGAATAGATATGCGCGTCACCCAGCGTGTGGATGAACGCGCCCGGCTTCAGCCCGCTCACCTGCGCCACCATCATGGTGAGCAGCGCATAGGAGGCGATGTTGAACGGCACGCCCAGGAAAATGTCGGCCGAGCGCTGGTAGAGCTGGCACGACAGCCTGCCCTCCGTCACGTTGAACTGGAACAGACAATGGCACGGCGGCAGCGCCATGCGGTCGATCTCGGCCGGGTTCCAGGCGGTCACGATCAGCCGGCGCGAATTCGGATTGGTGCGGATCTCCTCCAGAAGCCACGCGATCTGGTCGATCTGGCGCCCGTCCGGTGCCGGCCAGGACCGCCACTGCGCGCCATAGACCGGGCCGAGCTCGCCCTTCTCGTCCGCCCAGTCGTCCCAGATCGAGACGCCGTTTTCCTTCAGATAGGCGATGTTGGTCTCGCCCTTCAGGAACCACAGAAGCTCGTGGATGATCGATCTCAGATGCAGCTTCTTGGTCGTCACCAGCGGGAACCCCTCGGCGAGGTCGAAGCGCATCTGATGGCCGAAGACCGAGCGCGTGCCCGTGCCCGTCCGGTCGCCGCGATCGGTGCCGTTCTTCATCACATGGTCGAGAAGGTCGAGATATTGCCGCATGGTTCCGCCGTCGATTCCGTCTGCCGCCACCATACGCCCATCGCGGTTCCCTTGGCAGAAGAATCTCTTTGGTCCGCGCAACAGCGATGTGGATATCGCACGCGCCGCCTCAGATTCGATCCAGCCGGTCCAGATGCTTCGCGCAGAGATAGTAGAAGGTCACACGGTCGGCATGGCCATCGCGCGAGAGCGTCTGCGCCACCCGTTCGACGGCCGCCCTGGCCAGCCCGAAATCGTCGACGCGCAACCGGTTGCGGCACCAGTTCTTGGCCACGCGATCGAGCTCCTCCTCCGCGTCGCAGGTCACCGTCGCCGAAGCCGGGTTGCGAAGCGCCACGCCCAGATGCTTCACGATCCGTTCGACCACGTCGTCCTCCGCCAGCGCATCGTAGCGCCGGACATCCTCCAGATGGCTGTTCATTCGCGTCCTCGTACTGCCCCGCCGGCCCCTCTAAACGCCAGGAGGTGTGTCGAGATCAAGAGGGGGCTTTGCAGCGCCCTCGCCCGCCCCTATATGTGTGGTGTCGGTTTTACCGACTATGGCGATAAACGGACGTTGGAATAAACCCATCGGACCCGGGGGCAGTGCCCGGCGCCTCCACCACGAACCGCTTGTCCGGCGGCTGGTGATGGGGGCGAAACAGGATCGACGAGGGCGTAAAGAACGAACTTTCGCTCGGCATGGTAGCCACCGTTATCGGGCCAAACTTGTAGTTGCAAACGACAACTATGCGGAAGCACGTCTCGCCGCGTAAGCAGCGCGACAGCTTCAATTCAAGCCCTAGTGGTTCGCACTTCTAGGCGGGGTTCGGAGGTACCTGGCAACAGAAACCTCCACTATTCCCCCTCCGCTTCGCCATCTGCCTGCCCGCGCCGCCAATCCACGGTTTACGCGGCCCGAAAGCTTCATTACATCAGGGTCAGTTCGATTCAGGAAAGCCGGCTGCGATGCCCGAAGATCACATCCGCTACGACATTCTGGCCCAGGAGGCGCTTCGTGGCGTGATGCGCAAGGTGCTGGGCGAGGTCGCGCGCACGGGCTTGCCCGGCAACCACCATTTCTTCATCACCTTCCTGACCGGGGCGCCCGGTGTGCGCGTGTCGTCGCGCCTGCGCGAGCGTTATCCCGAACAGATGACCATCGTGATCCAGTACCAGTATTGGGATCTCAAGGTCACCGATGTCGGTTTCGAGATCGGCCTGTCCTTCTCCGACATTCCCGAGAAGCTGGAAATCCCCTTCACCGCGGTCCGCGGCTTCTACGATCCCTCGGTCAATTTCGAGCTCGAATTCGACGTGAAGCCCGAAGACGTCTCCGACACCGGGGAAGACGAGCCGGTCGAGGAGATCGAAACGTCCACGGCCGGTCCCATCGCGTCGATCGCGGAAAGCAAGCTCCCCGCCCCCGCGGCGTCGGACGAAAAGGAAAAGCCCGCTGGCGAAGAAGGCGACAGCCAGGGCGGCGCCCAGGTCGTTTCGCTGGATTCCTTCCGCAAGAAATAGGACCCGACGGTTGGCCGAGATCGTCAACCTGCGCACCGCCCGCAAGCGCGCCGCCCGAGACCGCAAGGCGGCCGAGGCCGAGCAGAACCGTGCCCGTCACGGCGAGACCACCGCCGAACGTTCTGCACGTAGGCTTGCGGCCGAACGCGCCGAAAATCTGGCCGAGGGTCATCGCCGGGACCGGACCGACACCGCCGAATGAGCGCCGTCGTCAAGCGCTCCGTGTCCATCCGGGGCCACCGCACCAGCATCTCGCTCGAAGAGCCGTTCTACGAGGAACTCGAGCGCATCGCGCGCCGGCGTGACATGGCCATCGCCGCCCTGATCGCCCATATCGATGAAAACCGGCCGCCCGACACCAACCTGTCCTCGGCGATACGGCTTTATGTGCTGGATGATCTGCGCGGCCGCTGAGGCGGCCATCTGCCTCAATTGCCGACCGACAGGCCGGAAAGCCCCTCCGGCGAGAGCGTCTCGGGCCGGAACAGCGGAGCGTTACCCGCGGCCGGGGCGCGCGGCGGCACCGCCTCGTCGAGCCGGCTCTCCTGCAGGCGCAGGATGCTCTCTATGTCGGTCTCCAGCTGGCGGCGGCGTTCTTCTTCGGCGCGCGCCTCTTCCTCGGCCTGCCGGCGGGCCTCTTCGACGCGCCGGCGCTCCTGCTCCAGCCTGATCTCGGCTTCCTGCTGGGCGCGCCGCCTTGCCTCTTCGTCCTCGATGCGCCGCGCCTCCTCTTCGGCCTGGCGCCGCGTGGCATCGATGCGCCRGCGTTCCTCGGCTTCCGCCCGGCGTCTGATCTCTTCCTCCAGCATGCGCTGGGCTTCCTCTTCCGCCTGGCGGCGTTCGGCCTCGCGGTCAAGCCGCTCCTGGCGCAGCGAGGCGAAGTAGCGGACCTCGCGGCGGATGCGCTGTTGCTCCAGAAGCCCCGCCTGCATGTCTTCCACCCGCTGCTGCTCGCGCTCGAGCGCCCTCTGGGTCAGGAAGCGTGCCAGCGGTTCGGTATCGATGTCGACCCGCATGGCGGCGAGCGGCCCCCGCGCGAGAAGCCGCACCGCCGGATCGGATCCCACCAGCGCGTCTTCGCCGGCATCGAACTGCACGGTGGCATCGGCATGCGCCGTGCCTTCGGCGATATCCAGGCCCAGCTCGGTCGTGATCCGCACTCCCGGCGCCTCGATCTGCACCGGCGGCACGCGCAGCGTGCCCCCCGCCACGGAGAAGGCGAATTCCACCTCCCCGGCCTGAAGCGCCCCGTCCTGCACGATCCGGGGTGCGAATTCGGGCACGACTCCCTCTTCCACGTCGCGTCCCAGGGCATCGGCAACGGCCAGGAGGGCGGGCAGCGCGTCCGGCGCCACGCCCTCGATGCGCATCCCGCTGACCTGGATCGTCCCCGAACCCGCCAGCGCGGAAGCCATGGCGTCGAAGGATTTGCCGGTGCTGCTCAGCGTCGCCGTCAGGCCGGTGTCGCCGGCGATGGCGCCCTGCGGCAGGAGTTGTGTCGCCTCCGCGCCCTCCAGCCGCAGCTGCGCGGACAACAGTCCCTCGCCGGCATCGTTGCGCAGTTCGGCAAGCCCGCTCAGCCTGCCGCCGAAGGCCGCCGCGTCCAGATTGGCGATCGACACGCCGTCGCGCGCCAGCCTGACGCCCATGCGCGCATCCTGCAGCCATTCCGCGCCGCCCAGCAGCGTCCGTTCCACGGTAAGGTCGACATCCGCCGTCATCGGCATGTCGACCCGCTGGCGAAACGGCGCGGACGGCCACGTCGCCCCGTTGGTCTGGTGGGCCTCGGCGCCGAACAGCGTTTCCGTCACCAGGCCGAGATCGATCGCCGACAGATGCGCCTCGCCCGTCACATGCGCCAGCCCGCCCCGGTTCTCGGCGTTGAGCTCGCCATTGATACGTGTGCCTGCCAGTTCGCCGTCCAGTTCGGTCAGGACGAGCAGACCCTCCGTATAGTCGAGCTCCGCCTGCAGCTGCACCGGCAGGACGACGTCGAAGCCGACCAGCGGCACCGCCGCCGCCATCAGGAACGGCGCCAGATCGGCCGACTGCAGCCGGCCCCTGCCCTTCGACGCGAAGCTGTCACCCTGCAGCCGCGCCTCGCCCTCGAAACTCGCCCGCGTCTCCTCGCCCGTCATGACCAGCCGGACGGCCGCGCCCACGTCGAGGCGGCCGTCGAGCGTCAGTTCGGCGCGCGCCGGCCCGGCAAAGCCTTCGAGCTCGCCCGGCAGGCCGACCAGCGCGAAGAGGTCGACCGCATCCTCCGCCGAAGCCTCCATGCTCGCCCTGAGCGCCGATGCCGCCAGCGTATGGTTCCAGTCCGGCGAGGAGGCCCGCATCGCCAGCTGGTTGCCGCCCAGCCTGCCTTGGATGCTGGCCGTCAGCGCCAGCGCCCCGCCATCACCCGCGCTGGTGCTGGCCTGAAGCACGAGATCGGCATCGCGGCCAAGCCCCGGATAGGCCTCGATCCGCCGCAGCATCTCGTGCACCGGCCGGTTGTCCGGCAGCCTCTCGGCGGCCAGCCGGATGAAGCGGGCCAGATCGTCGGCCGAAATCCGCGCCTCGATCGCGCCGCGCGGCGTGCCGGCGGGGTCGCGGATCTCGCCCGCCGCCTTGATGTCGGCACCCGCCAGCCCCTTCACGACAAGCCGCTCGACGGTGATCAGACCGTCCCGCAGCCGGAACGCCGTGTCCACCGATCCCGCCGTCACGCCCGCCATGTGCACGGCGTCGGCGCGGATGTCGAAGTCGAGGTCGTGATCTTCGACGCGGGTTTCCCCGCGGCCGCTGACGAAAAGCGAGGCAAACGCGCTCATGCCGTCGACGTCGAGCCCCTCGCCTTCCAGCCTGAGCGCCATCGAGGGGCGTGCGTCCTCCGGCTGCCGGTTGTCGATCTCGCCGCGGAAGACGGAATTGCCGAGCACCAGTTCCATGTCCGAAAAGCTCTGCTGCCGTTCCTGGAGCTGGACCTGGGCGCTGAAGCCAGCCGCCGGCAGGCGCCTTATCGCCTCGTCGACGTCGCGTGACAGCCAGGCCGCGAAGCCGGATGGCTGGTTGATCGCCATCAGCAGCGAGCCCGCAAAGCCGAGTTCCTCGCCGACGCTGAGTTCGCCGCTGGCCTCGAGCGCGGTGCGGCCGGGCAGCATCGCGTTGAGCGCAGCGATCCGCCAGCCGGCCTCGGAAGGCTCGGCCCGCAATCTGACCTCGCGGATCGTCGTGTCGCCCGCGATCACCGCCGGCAGGTCGAGTTCGACCGTCCCTGGGATGGTCGGCTTGGGCACCTGGTCGAGGAAGCGCCGCAGGGCCGCGAGCCGGTCTTCCAGCGTCGCCGCGCCGCCCGCCGCCTCGTCGACGCGCAGCTGCACGCCTTCGGCCGTGATGCGGAAGCGCGGTTCGGCGCCGAGCGACACCATCGCGCTGCCTTCCGCCGTATAGGGATCGTCGAGCGGCCCGGTCTCCAGCCGGAATTCATCCGACCGCAGGGCCCGGTGATCGGCGTGGAAACTTCCCGAGATGCGGTGGGCTGCCGCCCCCGCCGGTCTCTCGCCTGCCGTCGCGCTGTGCGCGGCGAGACGGAACTGGCCCTCATAACTCAGCCTGCCCTCGTCGGAGACGTCGGCCTGGCCTTCCATCTCCAGCGCCAGCGGATAGTCGGACGGTTCGGCACGGAATCGCACCCGGAAGGGCGCATCGGGTTCGGCCGTGCCCGTATTCACCGTCATCGCGGTCGCCACCCCGTCGATCGTCATCGTCCCGCTCGCCCGCCACGGGCCGGCAAGCGTGCGCGCGGTGAGATCGGCATTGATCTCGGCCAGCACATGCTCGCGCCCGCCCGCCTGGTTGCGCACCACCACCCGCCCGTCCGTCAGCGAAAGGCTCTCGACGGATATGCTGCGCGGGTCGATCTGGGTGTTGGGCCGCACGGCCCAGTCGAGCATGCCGTCCTCGTCGAGCGTGACGGTCACCTCCGGCCGTTCCAGCCGCATGTCGAAGATCAGCACCTCGCCGCTGAGGAAGGGCGCCAGTTCGGCATCCATCGAGAAACGCTCGATGGTCATCGCCGTCTCGCCGTTCGGCCCGGTCACCAGCACGTCGTTGAAGGTCACGGAAGGAAACGGCAGGAGCCGCGCCGACGCGCTGCCCCGCACCTCGACGTCGCGCCCCAGGATGCGGCTTGCCTCGCGCTCGAAGGCGGCGCGATAGCTGGTCCAGTCGATGAACGGCGGAATGACAAGCGCCGCCGTCAGCGCCAGCACGATCAGCCCGCCAATGGCGACGAATAGTCGGGCCAGTTGCCTTCTCCCGCTTCAACCCCTTGGTCGGAAAGCCATTCTATCTACATCAGCATGTCGATAAAGTGGCGATTGGTCGAGGGGCGCCAACCCCTCAGTCGAGCGCGCGTCCCGCGCCCATCAGCTTGCCGGGATTGAGAATCCCCTTCGGATCGAGCGCCTGCTTGATCGCCCGCATATACGCGAGCCCCGCTCCCGCCTCGATATCGAGAAAGGCCATCTTGCCCTGCCCGATCCCGTGCTCGCCGGTGCAGGTGCCGTCCATCGATATCGCGCGCATGTTGAGCCGTGCCACGAACGCTTCCGCGGCCTCGATCTCGGCCGCGCTCTCGGTATCGACCAGGATCATCACGTGGAAATTGCCGTCGCCGACATGGCCCACGATCGGCGCGATCAGGCCGGCCTCCGCGATGTCGGCTTCCGTCTCCACGATGCATTCGGCCAGCCTCGAGATCGGCACGCACACATCGGTGGTGATCGCCTTGGCGCCGGGCCTGAGGCCGAGCCCCGCCCAATAGGCATCGTGCCGGGCCTTCCACAGCTTCGCGCGCTCCTCGGCGACTTCCGTCCAGTGGAATGGCCCGCCGCCGAATTCGGCCGCTACGTCGCCGAAAGTCTCGGCCTGTTCCTTCACGCCGGCTTCTGTGCCGTGGAATTCGAGGAACAGGCAGGGGCCCTCCGGATAGGAAAGCTTGGAATAGGCGTTGATCGAGCGCATCCCGATGCCGTTGATCAGCTCGATGCGGGCCACTGGCACGCCCATCTGGATGGTCATGATCACCGCCTGGCAGGCCGCCTCGACGCTTGGAAACGGGCACACCCCGCCCGAGATCGCGGGCGGAATGCCCTGCAGCTTGAGCGTCAGCGAGGTGATGATGCCGAGTGTGCCCTCAGAGCCCACCAGCAGCCGCGTCAAATCGTACCCGGCCGAAGACTTGCGCGCCCGGTTCGCCGTCTTCACCAGCCGACCGTCCGCCATCACCGCCGTCAGCGCGATCACGTTCTCGCGCATCGTGCCGTAGCGCACGGCATTGGTGCCGGAAGCCCGCGTTGCGGCCATGCCGCCGAGGCTCGCATTGGCGCCCGGATCGATCGGGAAGAACAGCCCCGTATCGCGCAGATGCGCGTTCAGCGCCTCGCGCGTGACGCCGGGCTCCACCGTGCAGTCGAGATCGTCGCCATTGACGGAAAGCACCCGGTCCATGCGCGACAGATCGAGCGAGATGCCGCCGCCCGGCGCGTTGACGTGGCCCTCGAGCGAGGTGCCTGTGCCAAAGGCGATGACCGGCACGCGGTGCTCCGCACAGATGCGCACCACGTCCTGCACGTCCTCCACCGTCTCGGCGAAAGCCACGCCGTCGGGGGCCTGAACGGGGATATAGCTGGTCGTGTGGGCGTGCTGCTCGCGCACCGCCTGGCCGGTCTGGAATTTCTCGCCCAGACGCTGCTTGAGGATACCGAGCACCGTCTCGATGCCGCTTTCGTTGCGCTCGACCGGCTGAAGCTGCGCCAATGCCATGAGGTCCTCCTTCGTGGGCGGTCCACCTTTTCCCCCGCGCGAAGCACGATTGCAATAGCACGCCAAATGGTCAAAACCGGTTCTGCCGGCGGGGCCGGCGTGCGGTTCCGACAGGAGGAAGAAGTATGAGCGGGCAGGTTCCCTTCGTCTCCAGCCAGATGGAAGTGATCGAGGACTGGATCGACTACAATGGCCACCTCAACATGGCCTATTACAACGTCCTCTTCGACCGTGGCGCCGACGAGGCCTTCGCGCTTCTCGGCATGGGTCCCGACTATGCCCGTGATCGCAAGCTGACCACCTACACGGCCGAAATCCACGTCTGCTACGTCCGCGAGCTTCATCTGGGGCACAGGGTGCACAGTTCCCTCCAGCTTCTCGATCATGACGAGAAGCGGTTTCACTACTTTCAGGAACTCCTGCACGAGGACGGGTGGCTGGCCGCCACGTCCGAGGTGCTGACCCTGCATGTCGACATGACCGGTCCCCGGGTTGCTCCCTTCCCGCCCGACATCATGTCGCGTCTGGAAGACATGCGTGCGGCCCACGCCGCGCTCCCGAGCCCCGAACGGGCGGGACGTTCCATCGGCATTCGCCGCAAGGCTCCCGGCTGACCCCGGACCCGCCCGTTAACCATGTTCTGATTGGCCGGCCTTTTTCACAAATTTTGCGGATCAAGTACGTTGCCTCGTCGTTTTCGCAAGGCAAGCTGATGCCCATTGGGGAGCGATTCGCATCCAACCGGTAGGAAGAAGCATGATGCCTGATCAGGTTTCCCGCAGGGCGCGCGAGCTGGCCCTTGATCCCGCCTTGAGCGATTATGAAGTCTGGAGAACTCTCAGGTCCGTCCGCGGCCAGATCTATACTCTGGAGCGTGAAGGATACCCGATTCCGATCCGCCTTCTCTATGCGCGAAAGTCCCTGGAGCTGGCCAACCGGAACCGCGGGAATCCCGACTGAAGGCGGGCCTTCTCCAGCTGGGGCAGCGACCTCAAACGCCTGCATGAGGTGCGATCTCGGGTCGCAGCGTCGCATTTTCGATGAACCATTTCGCCCCTTTGTCCGTTGAATGTCCCGGAGATTGTAGACAGCTGGGGTAAACCCGAATGAATGACAGGCGACCGACCGATGGCGCCGACGATTGGCGCATGACCGACCGGCTCCATGCGCAGCACGGCAAGGGCGACCCCTTTGCCGCCGCGATGCGCGCGACCCGCATGTCGATGATCATCACCGATCCGCGTCAGCCGGACAATCCGATCGTTTACTGCAACAATTCCTTCCTCAAGCTCACGGGCTATGAGCGCGAAGAGGTCATGGGCAGGAACTGCCGCTTCCTGCAGGGCCCCGACACGGACAGTGGGTCGGTCGACACCATTCGTTCTGCTCTGGAGAACCTGAGCGACGTCGCGATCGACATCCTCAACTACCGCAAGGACGGCACCCCTTTCTGGAATGCCCTGTACATCAGCCCGGTCATCGACGAGACCGGCGAACTGCAGTTCTTCTTTGCCTCGCAGCTGGATGTCACGGACCGCAAGGACAGTGAACTCCAGGTGCGCAAGGAGAAGGAGCGCTTTGAGAAAGCGGTCCAGGAGCGCACCGCCGAGCTGCAGGAGGCCTTGCACAAGCAGACCGTCTTGGCCCACGAGATCGATCATCGGGTGAAGAACAACCTCCAGATGATCGCTTCGCTCGTCATCATGCAGAGCCGGTCGATCAAGGACCCCGACACCCGTGATTCGCTCAAGGCGATGCTGGCCCGCGTGGAAGCGCTCAGCACGGCGCATCGCCGCCTCTACCAGACCAAGGACACGACGAGTTTCGATCTCGGCGATTTCATCCGCGACCTGGTCGGCGATCTCGTATCGGCATTCGGCGAAGACGGGCTCGACCTGCGGTTGGAACTCGAACCCATCGACATGGCGGCCGACAAGGCCGCCCCGATCGCCCTCATCATCAACGAGTTGGTCACCAACGCGCTCAAGCACGCATTCGACGACCGCAAGGGCGGAACGCTCGGCATCAGCGTGTCGCGGCCGGACGGCGTGCTGCGCATCGAGGTGAGCGACGACGGCAAGGGCATGAATGGCACGGTCGACAAATCGTCCTTCGGACTGCGCCTCGTCAATTCGCTGGCCCGCCAGATCCAGGCCGATATCGAGTGGCTCGAAAACGGGCCCGGCACAAAGGTCCGGATCAATTTCACCGCTGACGGAGTTTACCGGGCGGCTGGCACGCAGTTGGCTGGTGAAACCCTTGGCGAGCGATGATGTGACCATGCCCAATCCGATTAGAGTGCTGATCGTCGAAGACGAGGCGCTGATAGCCATGGAACTTGAAGGACTGGTCGAGGATGCCGGCCACGAGGTTGCCGGTTGGGCGACGACCTTCGATGAGGCGCGTCAGCTCATCGAGGACGGCGAGCCCGATGTGGCCTTTGTCGACCTGCAACTGGCCGACGGCCAAAGCGGCATGGACGTGGCCCGTTACATCGCCGAGCATTACGGTTCGATGGTCGTCTTCATGACCGCCAATCCGCGCTGGCTGCCCGACGACCTCCTGGGCGCCGTGGGCGTGATGTCGAAGCCCTACACGATGAACGGGGTGCTCGCCCGCCCTGCGGTATCTGCACGAAGGCATCAGGAAACCCCCGCCGGTCTCCAAGCGCCCGTCTGGACTGACCCTGTCGCCGTCCTACTTGGCCGCCTGGGCGCCGACGACCGAATAGGTCCCCCCACCGGCCTTTGGCGCCGGGCACGGGAAAGGACCCGGCCGGTCCATCGCCGATTGCGCCCCGCGCCGCGGACCGCTAGGAAGCGGCCTTTGTGCTGCGGACATTCCATGAGCGAATTCGTCACGAGGCTCGTGCTCAAGCGCGACCTGTTTTCCGAAACCCGCAAGGGCCATCTGGCTTCGGCGCCCGACCGGCCGATGATCCGGCGCGACGTCTCGGCTGCGCCTGCCTGGTCGCGCCCGCTCGGCTGGCTGCTGGCGCGTCGCGAGATCGCCACCATGCGCGCGCTCGACGGCGTGCCCGGAACCCCGCATCTGGTCTCCGTCGATGCCGACGGCCTGTTGCGGACATGGACCGAGGGCGCGCCGCTGCATCTGGCCCGCCCCGCCGATCGCGCCTGGTATGCCGATGCGTTCCGGCTCCTGCGCGCGCTCAGGCGCGCCGGCATCACCCACAACGACCTCGCCAAGCCGCAGAACTGGCTGATGACGCCCGACGGCCGCGCCGCCATCATCGATTTCCAGCTCGCCTCCCGCCATCGCCGCCGCGGACCTTTCTACCGGCTGCTCGCCTATGAGGATTTCCGCCATCTGTTGAAGCAGATGCGCGCCTTCGCGCCCGAGCTGATGACGCCCACCGCAAAGCGCATCCTCAAGCGCCGTTCGCTGCCCAGCCGTATCTGGATGGCGACCGGCAAGAGGCTCTACAATCTTGTCACCCGCGGCATCTTCCGCTGGTCCGATGGCGAGGGCACGCATGACCGGCTGGATGCCGAAGGCCCGGCCATCCGCGCCGCCTTCCTCGCCGAAGGCGGTGTTTCCGACGTCGCCATCACCACCTACCCCCTGCCGCGCAAGGGTGTCGGCCTCTACGCCTTCGTGGAGACCGGCAGCCCCCTGCCCCCCGTCGAGACCAGCGCCGACATCGTCCAGCCCGTCCCTGCCCTGCCGCGCGACGCGCAGGGCCGCGCCCGCCTCGATCTCCTCGACCGCGTCGCCATGAACCAGACGCCGGAGCTGCCCGCCCTGATCGGGGACGATCCGGCCCTCGCCGCGATCATGGAACCGATCGTGGCCGGCCGGCGCAATTTCACCGACCGGCGCATCTCGCGGCTCGAGGGCTGAGCCCTTCACTTTTGCGCCCGCGTCTGGCCTTTGGCCCCCGAATCACTACATTCGGGCGGATGTCCGATTTTCCTGACGACCAGCCCTTCCCCGGCGACAGCAGCCCGCAGCCGCCCTCCGGCATCGCCGCGCGCGCCATGGCCGCCCGGCAGGGGCCCCGCCCCCCCGACTATCTCTCCGGCCTCAACCCGGAGCAGCGCCTGGCCGTCGAGACCACAGAGGGCCCTGTCCTCGTGCTGGCCGGTGCCGGCACCGGCAAGACGCGCGTGCTCACCACCCGCATCGCCCATATCCTGGCCACCGGCCGCGCCTGGCCCTCCCAGATTCTGGCCGTCACCTTCACCAACAAGGCTGCGCGCGAGATGAAGACGCGCATCGGCGTGCTGGTGGGCGAAGCGGTCGAGGGCATGCCCTGGCTCGGCACCTTCCATTCCATCGGCGTCAAGATCCTGCGCCGCCACGCCGAGCTCGCGGGCCTCAAATCGAGCTTCACCATCCTCGACACCGACGACCAGATCCGGCTTCTCAAGCAGATCATCCAGGCCGAGGGTCTGGACGACAAGCGCTGGCCGCCGCGCCAGTTCGCCCAGATGATCGACGGCTGGAAGAATAAGGGACTTTCGCCGACGGAAATCCCCGAGGGCGACGCCCGCGCCTTCGCCAACGGCAAGGGACGCGAACTCTACGCCGCCTATCAGGAGCGCCTGAAGGTGCTCAACGCCTGCGATTTCGGCGACCTTTTGTGCCACCCGATCCGCATCCTGCGCGACAACCCCGACGTGCTGGCCGACTACCACCGCCGCTTCAAATACATCCTCGTCGACGAGTACCAGGACACCAACACCGCCCAGTACATGTGGCTGCGGCTGCTTGCGCAACGGCCGGCGGCAAAGAACCCCTCATCCGGCCCTTCGGGCCACCTTCTCCCACAAGGGGAGAAGGAGGGGCGCGGCACCGCGGCAGTCTCCCCTTCTCCCCTTGTGGGAGAAGGTGGATCGGCGCGCAGCGCCGAGACGGATGAGGGGTATCGATCCAATGACCACCTCACGCCCGACCGGCCCGTGAGCGAAACAACGGCCGAAGGCCGAGCGCCAGACCGGGCGCCCGAGCTTATGCGAGGCCCCCGCGGAGCCGGTGAGCGCAGCGAACTCGGCGTGAGCGAAAACAGACAAACGCAAATCAACATTTGCTGCGTGGGCGACGACGACCAGTCGATCTATGGCTGGCGCGGGGCCGAGGTCGACAACATCCTGCGTTTCGAGAAGGATTTTCCCGGCGCCGCCGTCATCAAGCTGGAGCGCAACTACCGTTCCACCGCCCACATACTGGGGGCGGCCTCCCATCTCATCGCCCACAATGAGGGGCGGCTGGGCAAGACGCTCTTCACCGACGCCGCCGACCCCGACGACACCAAGGTCAATGTCCACGCCGCCTGGGACTCCGAGGAGGAGGCGCGTGCCGTCGGCGAGGAGATCGAGGCGCTCGAGCGCAAGGGCCACAACCTCAACGACATGGCGATCCTCGTGCGCGCCTCCTTCCAGATGCGCGAATTCGAGGACCGTTTCGTCACGCTCGGCCTCAACTACCGGGTCATCGGCGGCCCGCGTTTCTACGAACGCGCCGAGATCCGCGACGCCATGGCCTATTTCCGCGTCATCTGCCAGCCGGCCGACGATCTGGCTTTCGAGCGCATCGTCAACGTGCCCAAGCGCGGCCTGGGCGAAGCCGCCATCCGCCAGGTGCATGACGCCTCGCGGGCGCTTGGCATCCCCATGCTGGAGGCCGCCGCCAGACTTGCCGAATCCGACGAGCTGAAGCCCAAGCCGCGTGCCGCGCTGCGCCAGGTGGCGGCCAATTTCGCCCGCTGGTCGGAGCTTCTCGACAACACGCCCCACACGGAACTGGCCGAGATCGTCCTGGAGGAATCCGGCTACACCGAGATGTGGAAGAACGACCGCTCGGCCGAGGCGCCGGGCCGGCTCGACAACCTCAAGGAGCTGATCCGCTCCATGGAGGATTACGAATCGCTGCGCTCCTTCCTGGAGCACGTGGCGCTGGTCATGGACACCGAGCAGAACGCCGAGATGGACGCCGTCTCCATCATGACGCTGCATTCGGCCAAGGGTCTGGAATTCGAGACCGTCTTCCTGCCCGGCTGGGAGGAAGGCCTCTTCCCCCACCAGCGCGCCCTCGACGAGGGCGGCCGCTCAGGGCTGGAGGAAGAACGGCGCCTCGCCTATGTCGGGCTGACCCGCGCCAAGCAGAACCTCCACATCTGGTTCACCAGCAATCGCCGCATCCACGGTATGTGGCAGTCCACCATCCCCTCGCGTTTCCTCGACGAGCTGCCCGAGGCCCATGTCGAGGTGGCCGAGGCCGATTCTTCCTATGGCGGCTATGGCCGCGGCGGCGGCGGCTTTGGCGAATCCCGCCGCAACCCCTATGGCGCCTCGCGTTTCGACGATGTCGGCGCGAGCAGCGGCTCCGGCACATTCTCCAACACCTACGCCACCCCCGGCTGGGCCCGCGCGCAACAGAATCGCACCGAGGCCACCGACCGCAACTGGGGCTCGCGCTCCGGCCACGCGGTCGAACGCATCGGCTATGGCGAACCCGATTCCGGCTTCGGCGCCGGCCGTGGCTCGGTCAAGGCCCGCACCATAGAAGGCGAACTCGTCGCCCGCTCCGTCTCCGACACCCCCTCGCCCTTCAACATCGGAGACCGGGTCTTCCACCAGAAATTCGGCAACGGCAACGTGGCCTCCATCGACGGCAACAAGCTGACCATCGATTTCGACAAGGCGGGGCAGAAACGGGTGCTGGACGGGTTCGTGAAGGGGGTGTGAGGAATGGGATATGCGCTAACTAGCCCTGTCCTTGGAAATTGCTTCACCCATCCACTTACTGATGAAGAATTCGCAATCATTGAGCGCAGCCGTGAGTTCATTATAGATTACAGCTCTTTTGAAGAAACAATTCTTCAGACGATTTTTGCCTTGCAGGATTTTGAAGAATACCTTTTGCGATCTGCGCTACACGAACATCTATTTCCGATTGGGTTGTACGATTTCGAGGAAGATATGAGACTCCGGGGGAACTTAAGGGTCAATGCGCTCCTGAATTCGGTCGCTAGTATAAAAGATCAGTTCCCCAAGTTTCAGAAAGTCCCTGAACTGCGTCTTTTGCGTGATGATTTTTTGGAGCAATGGCATGAAGCACGAGCTTCCTCAGTCGCTTTCAATTTTTTCGAGCGACTGCGAAATCATGCCCAGCATGCCAGGCAACCGGTCAGTTTGGTCGTGGCAGGCGGGGGTTGGGACGAGAAACGATGTCAGGCGGAAACCAAATTTTCTGTCTACGTCGACGTTGACGCCGTCTGCAGCCATCGCGGTATTGGCGATGAAGAGGCAGATCGCTACCGGGACCACTTTGGAAAGAGTGCCGACATCAGTCTGATATTTCGTGAAACACTAGGTATAATTGGCACCATTGCGAAATACGCGCGGAGGCGGACAGAAAAAACTTTCAACCTTTGCTCTCAGGATTTGAAGAAATACATCGAAATCGGCGAGACATACCGACCAGATAGCAGACTAGCGCACAGCAACGTATCGTTTGTCGATGGCAAAAAAACTAGGAAGATCTTTGAGATTTTCCCAGAACTTTTGTCTCGCGCCTCCAGGCTGAGAGGCATGTTCCTGATGGAAAACAATGCGCGGCATTTCGTTTCTAATCGCGCGTACGGCCACAGGCCTGTGAGACCGAGTTGATCCGCATCTGATACGGCATGCCCTTCTCGGTGGCCGCGTCTTCAGCCTGGCGAGACTGCCCTTGGCGACCCCAGACGCCCCGCCGCTCGGTCTCCAGCGTCCGCCACCCCCACGCGTCGTCATCCTATGGCGAAGCAGGCCGCAGGCCGTCGCGGAGACCATAGGATCCATGCCTGAGTGGCTGATGCCACGCGGGGCTTCTGACCCGAGCCGCCATCTCTTGCCCCGTTCCGGCATGGATCCTCGGGTCAAGCCCGAGGATGACGAAGCGCGGGGGGAGTCGCCCACCCCTCACCCGCCGCTCCCCTCGACGACCCGCCCCAGCCTTCGTCATCCTAGGGCGAAGCAGGCCGAAGGCCGTCGCGCAGACCCTGGGATCCATGCCTGAGTGTCGGTGAGGCGCGGGGCTTCTGACCCCAGCCGCCATCCCTCCCCCGTTCCGGCATGGATCCTCGGGTCAAGCCCTAGGATGACGAAGCGCGGGGGGAGTCACCCACCCCTCACCCGCCGCTCCCCTCGACGACCCGCCCCAGCCTTCGTCATCCTAGGGCGAAGCAGGCCGAAGGCCGTCGCGAAGACCCTAGGATCCATGTCTGAACGGCACATGCCGCGCGGGGCTTACCCCTCATCCGTCTCGGCGCTGACGCAGCGCGACTCCCCTTCTCCCCTTGTGGGGTGAGGAGCGGTCGGCCGCAGGCCGATTGATCGGCAACGATTTGTCGATCAAAGCGACGAACGGTGGCCGACAACGAGCCGTGAGCATGGCGAACGGCGAGGCAGGAGGTCGGATGAGGGGTCTGCGGCCTCCCGATCCGCCCTCGTGGTTCGAGGCTGCGCCTCCGCTTCGCTGCGGCTTCGCACCTCACCATGAGGGCTGCCGGTGCGGCCCGCTTCGGCTGTAGCTCCCCAAGCTGCTGTCTGGGCGAGCCCAAAGCCCGGCGCCCACGTCTCAGCCCTCATCCTGAGGTGCGCAGCGAAGCGGAGCCTCGAAGGGCGAGGGCCAGCCGCGCCCGCTATTTCTCCGCCCCCTCTTTTTTTTGACGCCATCTGTCCACACCCCCAACCACCGCCCGCATACTCCCGGCGCCCAACCAACGGAGGCGGCGATGGACGGAACTGCGGCAATCGAGGCGAACCGGGCGGCACTCATCCGCATTGTCGCCATGCTGGTCGAGATGGCCGGGCTGGCCCAGCCCTCCACCTCCCCCTTGATGGGGGAGGTCGCGACGCAGTCGCGGGAGGGGGTGACCTTGAGGTCGCAACCCCCACCCGACGCTTCGCGTCGACCTCCCCACAAGGGGGAGGTAGAGCTCCGCGCGACCCTCCCCCGCCTGCTCTGGCGCGCG
>NZ_WVVV01000074.1 GCF_012911015.1 Chelativorans sp. ZYF759
CTGCACGCGGCGTCCGCGTACGGTAAGCTCGACGACAAGCCGGCCGGGCAGTACGTCGAGAAGGCCGAGGGGTACCTGAAGGAGTTCAGCGCGGGACACGCCACCGAGCAGGAGCAGCCTGCGGCGGCAGCAGGCGACGACGCGGCGCCCAAGTCACCGGCGCCGGAGGCGCCCAAGGAGCCGGCGGCGGTGCCTGCGCCGGCCGCGGAGGAAGGCAGCAAGTCGTCGGAGGGCTTTGGCCTCGGCGACGTCATGAAGGGCGCCGAGCAGCTGGTGGGAGGGAAGAAGCAGGGCGGCGGGGAGGAGAGCGCCGGCGGCGGTGGGCTGTTTARGATGGCCCAGGGCTTCCTCAAGTAGATATATTGTCTGGCCAACGTACGTGTACTCTTGTAGTATCTGTTACGTAATTAGCTTCAAAATAATTTTCCCCTCGCCTTTATTTGCTGTTCAAGTCCCTGTAATAACCGAGAACGTTAATTGTAGCAGTGTGC
>NZ_WVVV01000075.1 GCF_012911015.1 Chelativorans sp. ZYF759
CATGGTGAGGCAGACGCTGAGGATGGCGACGAGGCCGGCGGCGCCGAGCGCGCCCGCCTGGCCGTGCACGGGCGTGTTGCGGAGCGGGCCGGTGAGCGCGAAGGGCCCGACGAGGAGGTAGCCGTGGGCGAGGCCGACCTCGACGCCCCGCAGCAGCGGGCTCACGGCGGTGCGGTAGGCCGGSAGGTTGGAGAGGTACCACGCSAYGAGCGGGCTSGAGGTGACSGGCGTCTCCAGGCTGCCGATGAASGGGTCGCCGTTGATGSGCTGCACCACCTGGTACGWTGCCTTCTCGGSCTGGATGGCCTTGACGGTGAACCGGGGCCGCCTCGTGAGCGCAGCAGCGCCTGACAGKCCCCTCGGCCTCGAGTGCACGACGAGGCTGCTCTTCATCACCTGGCYCGCCATGGGAGCGTAMGCTGTGGCCATCTCCACCGACACACACACAGCAGGCGCACGGATCGGATCCGCCGGCTAACTCAGATCTGCC
>NZ_WVVV01000076.1 GCF_012911015.1 Chelativorans sp. ZYF759
GGCAGTCTTCCCCCAAGACGTCTAAACCCCAATCCCTAAATCCCCGACGCAGACCACACGACGCGCACCTCCGTTCACGAGGCGGAAGCATGAGTCGCCACCCGGGTTGTTGTCAGCGGCGTGCACTGCGTAGGACGGCTCCGGCTCCGCAGCGACGGCGGGTGGTGGCACAACGCCAACGGTATCCACTTTGCCGTCGTTCTTGGGGATGATGCGGCCGTATCCGCCTTCCTTCCTGCGGYAGAGGATGYTCACCTGCCCCGKGSCCTCGKCYCTGMAGCAGKAGAMGTCGKGGTCCACGTTCTCCAGCTGCTCCAGCGCCTCCTCCACCRTGAGMRGCGGCATCTCGAACACCTTGGTGCGCACCACCTTSGCGAGCACCGTCTGCTCGTCCTCAGCGCCCACGGCCGCCTCCAGGTCGTCGGCCTCGGCCACCGCGGGGGGCAGCAGGTCGGCCGGCGGGATCTCGTC
>NZ_WVVV01000016.1 GCF_012911015.1 Chelativorans sp. ZYF759
CCGCATCCATCCTGCCGCTTCCCCATGACGGTCGCGCCATCGCCGACATCAGCCGCAAATCGAAATCCCCATAGATATCGACTGTCGCCCGCGGGTTCCTGCATGAGAGGCTTTCGTACGCCTGACGGCACCCGAAACCCTTCGCCATTGCGGTCGATCGCAAGTCGCTTGCGGCCTCCCGAAAGCTGCCGCTCCGAATTTCGGTCACTCGTCCGGCAGTTCACTGATGAATTCGATCCCGAAGTCCTGAGCCGTCGCCATGACCTTGTCCCAGTCAACGTCATGGGTTGCGGGCAGCCCGTCCGCGCCCGCAGGTGCTGAAATGGCACGATAGAACTCGCCGTGATGGGCCGTGGTGAAGATAAGGTAGCGTGCGGTGTCCGAAGTGATCCGGAACCCATGGATTGCCCCAGCAGGCACATGAAGAAATGAACCCGGGCCGCTGCGGATTCCGGCTTGGCCACTAATATAAAAGGTGATCTCCCCATCTAGCACATAGAAGGATTCGACATCCTTCTCATGTCTGTGCAAAGGGACGGCCTCGCCGCGCTTCGATGTCTCTTCGACTAAGCAAAACTGACCGCTGGTGGTCTTGCCGGTGGCCAAGAAATGGGTGCAGGTCTCGCCCATCCAGCGCACTTCGCTCGCAACGGCGCTGGAGAGATAAACGCCTGACGTATCGAGTTGTGGACTGCCCGCTATGTTGCCATCCATAATTGGAACCTCCTGAGACGCTGGCGGCTAGTGGCACTCGAACCTCATTCAACCAAAGAATCGCAATGCCGGCAATGACGACTCAAAGTCATTCGCCGTTGGTCTCGGCCTCGTGCATACCTTTTTCAGCGGGGTCGCCTCCTGAACGGCCGCTATCTCCGCTGAGCCGCCCGAAACCTGCCAGTCCCCTTCCCTGAAGGTTTTTCGATGCGGGCCGCAGCGCAACGTTTGCCGCTGGCATTGGCGGCCCGCGTTGACAAACCTTGGAAGGAGGAAGCCGCGTGGGCTGGGTGGGACCTATGGGGAAAGCGCGCGGCCGCAGGTGTCTGGTGTGGAGTTTGATGCTGACTGCAGAAGAAGACGGGCCGGCCCGAGCGCGTGTGATGACATGATGGGCAGCAGCCCTGACGGTCTCCTTCCTGGCGGTTCCGACTGTTTTGTGGTGCTCAGCCTTATGTGGCGCAAACCGATGCGATCCCGGAATGCTGTGTCTTTCCGGGTCGGCTTTGGCCGATATGACGGGCGGCTCGTCATGCTGCCTGCTCCCTTGGTGGTGCACGGGATCTGGGCTTCTGGCCGCGTCGGAAGATCTCGATGATGCGCATCGGGCCGCCACAGTCGGGGCATGGCTCTCTCAGGGTGAGCGGGATGATCTCGGCGCTTGGCGGATTACCCTGTCTGGCGGTGTGCGCTCCGAGCAAGGCGCGGATCCTTGCGATCGTGGTCTTGCGGCCGGCGCTGGCGAGAAGGCCGTAATGCCGGATGCGGTGGAAGCCGTCGGGCAGTACGTGGATCAGGAAACGGCGGATGAACTCGCCGGTGGCCAGCCGCATGACCTTTTGATGGTCGCCATTCTTGATCCGGTAATCCTTCCAACGGAAGGTGACCGTCTCGGCATCGGCGCTGATCAGGCGGCTGTTAGAGATGGCCACGCGATGGGTGTATCGACTGAGATAGGCCAGCACGGCCTCGGGACCGCCGAACGGAGGCTTGGCGTAGATCACCCATTCGGATTTGCGGAAGGGGGCAAGCCAGGCGGCGAAGGTGTCAGCTTCAGCCAGCCCGGCCAGGTCACCGAAGAAGACCAGATTACGTGCGCGATGCAGCGCCAGCAGCCCGTCGATGAACAGCCGTCGAAACAGCCGCGACAGAACCTTCACGGGCAGAAAGAACCCCGGACGGCAGCCAATCCAGCGCGTGCCATCCGGCGACAGCCCACCGCCGGGCACGATGATGTGCACGTGCGGGTGATGGGTGAGCGCCGAGCCCCAGGTATGCAGCACGCTGGTCATGCCGATGCGGGCGCCGAGGTGGCGCGGATCGGCGGCGATGGTGGTCAGCGTTTGCGCGGAAGCGTGGAACAGGAGGTCATAGACCGCCTTCTTGTTCCAATAGGCGATCTGCGCGATCTGTGCCGGCAGAGTGAAGACGACATGGAAATACTCGACCGGCAGCAGGTCTTCGGCACGGGCGGCCATCCAGTCGCGCGCAGCCGGTCCTTGGCACTTCGGGCAATGCCGATTCTTGCAGGAATTGTATGCGATGTGCTGGTGGCCGCATTTGGCGCAAGCCGCCACATGCCCGCCGAGCGCCTCGGTCCGGCAGGCCTCGATCGCCGACATGACCTTGAGCTGGCTCAGACTGACATGCCCGGCATTGGCCTGCCGCCATGCAGGCCCATGGGCGCGGAAGATGTCAGCGATCTCCAGCTTCGGCCGGGACACCCCGGCGGCGTGTCACTCCAACCCGCGTCTGAGGGTCTGATCCTGCAACTGCTTCAGGCGCTCGAACGGGCTGACCGTGTTGCGGATCGTCTTGGTGGCGACATGGGCATAGCGGGCGGTCGTGCTCAGTTTGGCGTGGCCGAGCAGAACCTGAATCACCCGCACATCGGTGTTTGCCTCCAGGAGATGCGTGGCGAAGGAGTGGCGCAAGGTGTGCAGCGTGGCGGGCTTGGCGATGCCCGCCTTATGCCTGGCCGAGGTGAAGGCTCGATTGAGCTGACGCGGCGACAGCGGATTGATCTTCGGCTGGCCCGGAAACAGCCATCCCCGCTGCCGCGATTCCCGCCAGTACTCGCGCAGCAGATCCAACAAGGCCGGCGAGAGCATGGCCTTGCGATCCCTGCCGCCCTTGCCTTCCTCGACGTGGATCAACATGCGCTCGCTGTCGATATCGATGACCTTGAGGTGGCAAACCTCTGAGGCCCGCAAGCCAGCACCGTAGCTGATGCCAAGCGCTGCGCGATACTTCAGACCCGGCCCGGGAACCGCAGCCATCAGCTCGGCAATCTCCTCGACGCTCAAGACGACAGGCAGCTTCCGCGGGTTGCGCTGGAACTGCATATGCCGCTTCATCTCTTCGCGTCCGCAGGTGACGCCGAAGAAAAACCGCAGCGCGACGATCCGGGCATTAAACATCGAGGGCGTCACCCCGGCATTCGTCATGTGCAGCTGATAGGCGCGCAGGTCGTCGAGTGTCGCGGTGTCTGGTGATCGCCTCAGAAACCCGGCGAAGTCTTTGACGGCCCGGATATGGGCCTCCTGGGCTTTGTCGCCCATTCCACGGATGCGCATGTCTTCGATCATGCGCGCGCGCAGTGGGGTGGTCCTCTCCTCCTTCACGGGAACCTCCTGTCTAATGATTGAGAACACCCCAATCGTCAGGCCGGGAACCCCGAAACACAAAGAACCACGGTCAATCAGTAGGCGCACCGCCTGTTACAAGCGCTATTGCCGCGCGAGCGGCTTAGTCCATCCACCCCGAAGCCGAAACACCTGTATAGACGACCCGAGCCGATGTTTATCGATTGGAGATCTCGGGTGGGTGACAGTCACTTCACGTTTCCGCCGGTTGTCAGTCACTATCATGGAAGCGATTTCTCTCGACGACGCACTTCATGTCCGCCCGGCGAAACCAGATCGAGCGGCCGCATCTGAGCGGAGCATTGCCGGCTGTAAAGATGATCTGTTCGTCAGCGCGCATGCGCATGACCTCCTCGGGCAGGATCAAAGGTCGCGCCGCCAGTTGCCTGGAGCGTGTGCGCGACGATCCCGCCATTCGGGACGTGCGGCTGAGCTGGTCGACCTCGACGGTGGTGTTGCCACATCGTCGCGAGATGTAGTCGGCGGTCTCCGGATCGTTGATTGCGGCAAACGAAATCCACGAGGCCGATTCGAACCATTTCGAGGTCGCGTCCCGGCCACCATAGGTCTCGCGCATCTGGCCGATCGCCTGGAAGAGCAGCAACAGGCTGATGCCATATTTCCGTCCGGCGTCCCGCGCGGTCTCCAGGATGCGCAGATAGCCGAGCCGGGCGACCTCATCGAGCAGAAACAGCGTGCGCCCCTTCACTTCCCCATTCCGATTGTAGATCGCGTTCGCCAGCGCACCGATGATGGTGCGCGCCAGTCCTGGATGCGCCTCGAGTGTCTTGAGATCGAGATTGACGAACAGATCGGTGTTGCCGTCCGCCAGGTCATCGGTCGAAAAGCTGTTGCCGGAAACGAGCGCGGCATAGCTTGGATAGGACAGCCAGTGGGTTTCCTTGACCGCATTGGCATAGACACCCGAAAAGGTTTCCGGCGTCATGGCGATGAAGGGGGCGACGTTCTCCTTGACGAAAGCCGACTGCGAACTGTCATATATCAGCTGCAGCCGCTCGCGCAGCTTGGGCTCTGGCTCAGAGAGATTTGCCCGCATCTGTCGCAGATGCTGGTGTTCTTTTTCCGTATGCCCGGACAGGCACACATCGGCGATCAGAACGGTGATGAGCTGGAGCGCAGACGCGCGGAAGAAGTCGTCGCGGATCGAGGCCTGGCGTGCCGTGTCGGTCACGACCCAGGTGGCAACCGCCACCACATCTTCCTCTTTCGTGCCCCCGAAACGGCCGATCCAGTCGAGCACATTGAATCCCGTCGCAGGCGCCTTGGGATCGAGCACGAACACCGAGCGTCCAGCCTTTCGCCGATGCCCGATCACCATCGGCGCAACCTCATTGGACGGGTCGAGAGCGACCAACGCGCCGCCCCATTTGAGCGCCGTCGGCACGGTGACGCTGGTGGTCTTGAAGCCGCCCGAACCGGCAAAGACCATCCCGTGCGAGGAGCCGAAAGAACCATCAAAGCAGAGCAGGGGAGACTTGCCGCCCGCTCCCCAGCTCTCCTTGTCATTGGCGCGGAAACCGCGCTCGCCGGTCACGTCCTTGTCGACGCGGTAAGCCTCGCCAAGGACGATCCCGCCGGTGTCGGGAAAGAGGCGGCGAGCCGCGGGGATACTCATCCAATCACTCTCGCCATGAATGGCGCGTTTGCCCCGCACCCGACGAGGCGCGGCCATCGCGAACGCAGTATTTCCGCGCATCGCAATACGCAGGCCGAAGACGCCGGTCATGGTGGTGACGAGCGCACCCATTGATGTCGCCGGATCGATGAAGTGGGTGATGCTGCTTTCTGGTGGAACGGCCTCGAGGAGCGCCTCGAGCCGTACAAACTCCCGAACAATGGCGACGATCACGATCGCAATCGAGCCGATCATCACGCCAGCGCCAGCGCTTCGGATCGCGATCGAGCCCTTTGCTGCAAAGAGGATGACGATCCCGGTGCCCGCAGCCACGACATAGGGCAGCGCGATCCCCACCCGGCCCAGCACGAGCTGGGCGTCCTGCGTTGTGCCGAAGCTCGCCATCCAGTGTTCGATGCCGTTGAGCAACACGACCATGGTCGTCATCAGCACACCGGGCACCACCAGCATGGCGATCCTAGTCGGGGTCATTGACGAACGCCTTTTCCCCAATCGCCAATAGCCTGCCGCGTTCCTTCTCGTCCGCCCTGATGCGGTTAGCACCATCGATTAGAAGGCCCAGCAGCAGCGCGCGCTTCTCATAACGCAAACCTGCCTTGGCGATCAGCCCGCCAAGCCGGATCTTCTCGCGCGTGTCCTTTTTGCGCGCTTCGGTCTGGCTTGCCTGTCGCATCCGCTCAAGCCTCGCCAGCCGGCCCCGGAGTCGCGCCAGGCGCGACCTGCGGGGCGCTGGGTTTCGAGGCTCGCCCGCTCCCCTTGCGAAACCGCCCTACGATTTCCTCGAAGGCGGAAACGAGCGCGCCGTCCTCGACAGTGACATCGCCGAGGCCCGCTCGGAGTGCGAGCCGTCCGATGCGCTCTGCCTCGCGCGTCTCAGCAAGTTTGAGCTGCTCTTGCAGTTTGGCGATCTCTTCCCTGATCCTTGATGACGGCTTCTTCATTCCGGTTGTTTCCTTCTCGATCATTCGCCCGTTGGCGATGTCGAGATTCCCCCGGGATCGCGCACAGCGCGACCCGGCACAAATGCCGGGTCGGCGAAGCCGACGCTTTGAGAGATCATCCCGGCGTTCCGAAGGAATGCCTCCAAGGGCGCAGTAATACGTCGCTGATGCGACGTGCTTCGCCCAGCCCCCGATAGTGCGGGGCAGATCGGCGGAACCCCCAGTCCGATTCACACCTCGGGAGCGATCGTCGTCTTGGCCATCACGCATTTCACGCCCCAGATCATCGGACGCTCGGACGGGCGCAGCGCGGTGCTGTCGGCCGCCTACCGGCACTGCGCGAAGATGGAACATGGGGCCGAGGCGCGGATGGTCGACTATTCGGCCAAGCGCAACCTCGCCCATGAAGAGTTCCTGCTTCCCGCCGATGCGCCAACATGGGCGCGCGAGATGATTGCCGACCGTTCCGTTGCCGGTGCAGCCGAGGCCTTCTGGAACAGGGTCGAGGCTTTTGAGAAACGCGCTGATGCCCAGTTCGCCAAGGAGTTCATCATCGCTCTTCCGGTCGAGCTATCGAAGGAGCAGAACATCGCGCTTGTTCGCCAGTTCGTCCACGAGCAGGTGCTTGCCCGCGGCCAGGTCGCGGACTGGGTTTATCACGAGGATCAGGGCAATCCCCACATCCATCTGATGACAAGCCTGCGGCCGCTCACCGAAACGGGGTTCGGGGCAAAGAAGGTTGCCGAGATCGGACCGGACGGACAGCCGGTTCGCACCAAGACCGGAAAAATTAAGTATCGACTTTGGGCTGGAGAAAAGGCCGAATTCCTCGAACAGCGCCAGCGCTGGCTTGATCTCCAGAACCAGCATCTCGCTCTCGGTGGCTTCGAGATCCGCGTCGATGGGCGTTCTTATGCCGAGCGCGGTATCGACCTCGTGCCGACGACCCATATCGGCACCGCCACCAAGGCGATCGGACGAAAGGCAATGAGCGAGGGCATGGGAACCGAGCTCGACCGGCTGCGCCAGCACGCACGCACCCGCGAGATCAATGCCAAGCGCATCATTGCCCGACCCGAAATTGTCCTCGACCTCGTCTCACGGGAAAAGAGCGTCTTCGACGAGCGTGACATCGCAAAAGTGCTGCACCGCTATGTCGACGATGCCGGCGTATTCCAGCAACTCCTCACCCGCATTCTCCAAAGCCCTGATTGTCTCAGGCTCGAAACCGGAACCATCGACTTTGCGACCGGCGCGCGAGTGCCAGCCAAGCTCACCACACGCGAGACGATCCGGGTCGAATCCGAGATGGTCAAGCGTGCCGCATTCCTCTCGCGGGCAATTTCGCATGGCGTCCGGGAGAATGTGCTGGCGGGGATCTTTGCGCGGCATGCGCGGCTTTCGGACGAGCAACGAATAGCGATCGAGCACGTTACGGGCCGCGCGCGGATCGCGACCGTTGTCGGGCGTGCGGGTGCCGGCAAGACCACCATGATGCGCGCGGCGCGTGAGGCATGGGAGGTCGCCGGCTACACGGTGGTCGGCGGAGCCCTCGCCGGCAAGGCGGCGGAGGGGCTGGAGAAGGAAGCAGGCATCGTCTCGCGCACGCTCGCCTCCTGGGAGCTGGCCTGGAAAGACAACCGGAACCGGATCGACTCGACAACTGTCTTTGTCATGGACGAGGCCGGCATGGTCGCCTCGAAGCAGATGGCGAGCTTCGTCGAAGCCGTATCGAGGGCAGGGGCCAAAATGGTGCTTGTCGGCGATGCCGAACAGCTCCAGCCGATCGAGGCGGGGGCCGCCTTCCGCGCCATCGTCGAGCGCACCGGTTATGCTGAACTGGAGACGATCTACCGCCAGAAGGAAGCCTGGATGCGCGCCGCATCGCTCGATCTGGCGCGCGGGAATGTCAGCTCTGCGCTCGACGCCTACAAGGCCAATGGCAGGGTCATCGGGGCAAAGCTGAAGGCTCAAGCCGTCGAGAACCTGATTGCATCCTGGAACCGCGATTACGATCCCAAAAGATCCTCGCTCATCCTGGCCCATCTGCGGCGGGACGTGCGCACGCTCAATATTCTCGCCCGTGCAAAAATGGTCGAACGCGGCATTGTCGGCGAAGGTTTTGCGTTCCGGACCGAGGACGGGACCCGGCATTTCGATGCTGGTGACCAGATCGTGTTCCTCAAGAATGAGGGCTCGCTCGAAGTGAAGAACGGCATGATCGGCAAGGTGGTCGAAGCTGACCCAGGCAGGATCGTCGCCGAGATCGGCGAGGGCGAGGGTAGCCGACGCATTACGGTCGAGGACCGCTTCTATCGCAATCTCGATCTCGGCTACGCAACGACAATCCATAAAAGCCAGGGCGCAACCATCGACCGCGTCAAGGTGCTCGCCTCGCTCTCGCTGGACCGGCACCTGACCTATGTGGCGATGACCCGGCACCGTGAGGATCTGGAGGTGCATTACGGCGCGCGATCCTTCCAGATCGCCGGCGGCTTTGAAAAGATCCTGTCGCAACGGAATGCCAAGGAAACGACGCTCGACTACGCCAATGGCCGCTTCTACCGCCAGGCGCTCCGCTTTGCCAACAATCGCGGCCTGCATCTCATGCGCGTTGCGCGAACGCTTGCCCGTGACCGGCTCGAATGGACGTTACGCCAGAAGCGGCGTCTTTCCGATCTGGGCCGCAAACTGCGCGCGGTCGGGGAACGACTCGGCTTCGTCGATCGCCGCCAAGCCGCCACCGTCAGATCCAACAGGGAGCTCGAACCGATGGTCAAGGGCATCACGGCCTTCCCTAAACCCGTCTCCGAGATTGTCGCGGAGAAGGCGCATGCCGACCCCGCAGTGGCAAAACAATGGGAAGAGGTCTCCGATCGCTTCCGCCTGGTCTTCGCCAACCCCGAGGCAGCGTTTCGGGCTATGCGCTTCGATGCCATGCTGTCCGATTCATCGACTGCCTCGGAGCGTCTCGGCCAGCTTGAACGCGCGCCAGAGACGATCGGATCACTGCGCGGCCGCGAAGGGCTTCTTGCTGGTCGGGCCGATCGCGAAGCGAGGCGCGAAGCCGAGATCAATGTGCCGGCGCTCAAGCGCGAGATCGAGCGCTACATCCGCTTGCGCGAGGCCGCCACGCGCCGGCTCGAAGCCGACGAAAAGGCACTGCGCCTTCGCGTCTCGATCGATATCCCCGCGCTGTCGCCCGGCGCCAGCGTTGTCCTCGAAAAGGTCCGCGACGCAATCGACCGCAACGACCTTGCGGCCGCCCTGGGGTTCGCACTGGCCGACCGCATGGCCAAGGCCGAAATCGACGGGTTCAACAAGGCGGTATCCGAGCGCTTCGGCGAACGCACACTGCTCGCGAACGCCGCGAGGGATATCGAGGGTCAGGTGTTCAAGAAGGCCGCCAGTGGTTTGCCCGCCCACGAGCGTGAGAAGCTGACGGCGGCCTGGCCGATCATGCGTGCCGGTCAGCAACTGGCCGCCCACGAGCGGACCGTCCAGGCGCTCAAGGAGACCGAGGCGTTGCGCCAGTCGCAGCGCCAGTCCCAGGTGCTCAAATGACGCGGCGGGGGTTGGCGATCATCATTCTGGGCATCGGCGGGGCCGCTGTCCTCGGCCTGTTTGCGGCGGGCCATTTGGGCGGTCTGCGGCTCAACCTGACACCGAGCTATGCGCTCGGCATCTGGCGCATCGTGCCGCTCGACCGCGAAACCGCCATCGGCGATCTGGTCTTTATCTGCCCGCCTCAAACCGAAGCATTCGCGCTCGCCCTCGAGCGGGGCTATCTGCGCCCGGGCCTGTGTCCGGGCTGGTGCAGCCCGCTGATCAAGACGGTGGTGGCGACACCAGGTAAACAGGTCGAGATCGCCAGCGCCATCAGCATCGACGGAGCGCCGCTCGCGGGATCCGAGGTTCGGGAGACGGACGCCGAGGGCAGGGCACTTCTTCCCCATGTTGGCGGCGCCGTGCCGCCCGGCCATCTCTTTCTTCATTCCGAATATGCAGGTTCCTATGACTCGAGATATTTCGGGCCGATCCCGGCCGCCGGGCTCCTCGGTCTCGCCCGTCCGGTCCTCACCATTGACCCGTGACAGCTTGAAACCGGCCATGCTAGCGGCCCTAGCAGTCACCGTCGGCGCGATCGGCTGGAGCGGCCATCCGCTCACGCTGCCGCTGGCCTTCGCGTTTCCTGCATTGTGGGCGTTCTCTCCCTCGCGGCTCACTGCGGCCATCGTCTCGGTGGGGTATTTCCTGGCCGCCTCGCGCGGCCTGCCGCAGGGTGTCGTCAATTTCTACGGCAGCGGCATGGGCGCCGGATTTGCGCTTTGGTTGGCCGCCTCGGCCGGCTTCGTTTATGTCCATGCCATGCTTTGGACGGCGCGGCCGGGATGGGTCAGGGCATTGCGCTATGCCGCTGCTGCGATCCTGATGAGCGTCCCGCCATTCGGCATCGTCGGCTGGGCGCATCCGATCACCGCCGCTGGAATCGTGTTTCCCGGTTGGGGGTGGTGGGGACTTGCGGCGGCAGCGATCGGCCTCCTCGCCATGACGACGAAGGTCTGGCCGATCGCCACGCTCGTCTTGGGAGGAGCGTTTGCCTGGTCCGCCGCAACCTGGACCACGCCGAATCTGCCTTATGGTTGGGTGGGTGTCGACACGAAATTCGGGGGTGAACTCGGGGAATATGCCGGGTATTTCCAGCATCAGGAGACCATCGCTGCCGTGAAGGCTGCTGCAGCAAAGGGCCGCAAGGTTGTGGTTCTGCCAGAGAGCGCTGCCGGGATGTGGACCCCCACGGTCGAGCGGCTTTGGCTCCGAGAGCTCGAAGATCTCGACGTCACCGTCAATCTCGGCGCGATTGTCCTCGACGGACAGGGCTACGACAATGTCATGGTCGAAATTTCGGGCGAGGGGTCGCGGGTTCTCTACCGGGAAAGAATGCCGGTTCCTGTGTCGATGTGGCAGCCCTGGACGAGCGGCGGCGCGAACGCGCTTTTCTTCGCCAATCCGGTCGTCGAGTTCGCCGGCGTCAGGATTGCCCTGCTGATCTGCTACGAACAGCTCATCATCTGGCCGGTCTTGCAATCGATGGTCTATGGTCCCGAGGTGATCGTCGCGACCGGCAATGGCTGGTGGACCGGCGAGACCAATATCGTCGCGATCCAGAAGGCCAGTGCCGAAGCATGGGCGTCGCTGTTCGGCCTGCCCCTGCTCATGGCCTTCAACACATAGGAGGACATCGGATGATCAATGCCGAATTGATCCAGCAATGTGCTGATCCCCGGCTCGAGGTCGAAATCGTGCAGCAGTTCGTTTCCGAGATGAAGCTGCCGATCATTTGACCGCCCATGTGGCTGAGGGGTAACCGCAGGATGTCGGTGTCATAGCCCGAGATCAGCGAACTGGCCATTGGCGACATTATGGCAGTTGAAGCGTCGGGCTCGTCGATCTATCAACCAGATCAAAAATCAGTCGACGTTTCACTTTAAATTGGACGGCTCTTGCATTAAGAATGGACGAATGACCAGTTCAATTACGCCGCGCAAAATCATCGACCGCAAGGTGAGACCGCTCGTCGAGTCGGCACTCGCCGACACGCGGGTTGTCCTAATCGTTGGCCCACGCCAGGCAGGAAAGACCACTCTCGCCAGGCAATTCGCCGGTTCGGATCGACCCTATATCACCCTTGATGACGCAGGCGCATTGAGTGCGGCCCGCGCCGATCCCGTCGGTTTCGTCAGAGGCATCGAGAAGGCTGTGATCGACGAAGTCCAGCGCGCCCCCGAGCTGATGCTGGCGATAAAGGAGAGCGTTGATCGCGACGATCAGCCGGGCAGGTTTCTTTTGACCGGCTCCGCCAACATAGCCACAGTGCCTGCGATCGCCGATTCTCTTGCCGGAAGGATGGCGACAATCTCGCTGCTGCCGTTCGCCCAATCGGAGATCCACTCCACGCCAGGGCGCCTTCTGGACCGACTGTTCTCAGGTGAAGAGCCTTCGGCCGAGGAGGGTACGGTATTCGGGGACGAACTGCTCAAACTCGTACTGCGCGGCGGCTATCCGGAAGTGCTGCGTAGGCCGAGTCATGCGCGGCGCAGCGCATGGCTCGAAGACTATGTGACGCAGATCCTCGACCGGGATGTTCGCGACATCGCCAACATCGACCAGCTCGATCGGTTGCCTCGCCTGCTGAACGTACTCGCGGAACACGCAGGGCAACTGGTCAATCATTCCAGTTTCGGCGCAGCTCTCGGCCTGTCGAGTGTGACGGCACAGAAATACGTGGCGATCCTCGAGCGGCTTTTTCTGGTCAGAACCCTAAAACCCTGGTCGAGCAATCGGCTGAGCCGGCTTATCAAGACGCCGAAACTGCATTTCCTCGACAGTGGGCTCCTTGCGACATTGCGTGAGGACGAGGAAGAGGCGCTCGGGCAGGACCGGACGCGGTTCGGTGCCGTGCTCGAAAGCTTTGTGCTCTCGGAGCTCCTGAAGCTCGCATCCTGGTCGGAGCGGCGAGTGTCCTTCTCGCACTACCGGACCAAGGATCAGGATGAGGTCGATGTCGTGATCGAGGATCGACGCGGCCGGATCATCGGAATCGAGGTCAAAGCTTCCGCGACGGTGCGTCCGCATGATTTTCGGGGACTACGCCAGCTTCAAGAAGCAGTCGGCGATCGGTTTGTGCGCGGACTGGTGCTTCACGACCATGATCGCGTGACGCCTTTCGGCGAAAAAATGCAGGCGGCGCCGCTGTCCATCCTATGGTCGATGTGATGTCGCGTAATTTACATTATGGAACGGCTATTGATCCGGTTCTGCTATTTGCAGATTGACAATTCACCTACCGATTGTTCGCGGCCAAATGAGCGGGTTCCTCGGCGCTGAAGCCGGTATAGCGTGAATACGACCGCGAGGCATTCTCCAGGCTCGCGTTTCGCCAACGAGACGAATGCTGCTTCGTCGGTCAGGCACCCTCGAACTGGCGGAGCATCGTGGCCACCCGAGAATCTCGCTTGGTGGATGCGGCTGGCGGTGCAGAACATTTTGTCTATCCCGTTGCCCGATTTGGGAAGGTTTACCTTGCGGCAAGATTCACGGTGAGCGACGCTGCAGATGAGCGCTTCATTGTCCGCAAATACGACCACCTCACTTCTGTCCGCCTCTGCCACAACGAAATTCGAGAGCGCCGGCCTCAAGGTCTTGTCGGAGACGCTTGGCAGGGGTGGTCCGATTGCAGACAGGCGCAATACCGCAACAATTACCTGGGTACCGATGACAGGAGACAAATTCACCCGCCTGCTGGCAGAAATCGAGGAAGTGGGCAATCTTCTCGATCTGGAAAGGCTGTTCGAGCAGATTGCCGAGACCTACGGCCTCACGACCGTGGCGTATCTCGGCGCGGGCATCGGGAAAGGTGAACAGCAACGGGAGCCATATGTAGCGGCGACATACTCTCTCGATTGGATCGAGCGGTACAAGGCGGAGCGCTACGTTGAGATCGACCCGGTCGTTCAGGTCGGGATGCGCCGGATGCTGCCGATCGATTGGCGAGATTTCGCTTCGCCCACCGACCGCATCCGAAATTTCTTTGGCGAGGCGAAGGAGTTTGGCGTCGGCCGCCGAGGCCTGTCAATTCCCGTGCATGGCCGACGCGGTGACAGGGCTCTGTTCTCGGTTACGAGCAGTGTGAGCGACCGTGACTGGCGCTTGCGGAAGAAGCACTCCATGCGCGACTTCCAGGTTCTCGCTGTGCATGTGCACGCCGTTCTGCTCGACCTTGAGGGTGCCCCGATCCCCGATGTCAGATTGTCGCCGAGGGAGCGCGAATGCCTGCTGTGGATTGCTGAAGGCAAGACGGCATGGGAATGCTCAGTGATCCTTGGGCTCTCGCTCCACACCGTGCGATGCTACCTTGAAAGCGCCCGGCATAAACTCCGGGCGTCCAGCAACACCCATGCGGTGGCCAAAGCCGTCAAGACTGGCCTGCTTTGGACTACCCCGTAAATCCGGCCGAAGTGCCGGATTACTGCGGCTTCCAGCGTCTTCTACGCCTCCTCGCGTTGTCAACCAACGCGAGGACAAGCGCGATGATCAGAATTGTCGAAGGTATTGAACGCAGTCTCCACGCTGAGATCATGGACGAAATGTTTCTCATGCGCGCCGAGGTCTTCTCTGGCCGTCTCGGGTGGGAAGTCTCCGTTACGGATGGCCGGGAAATCGACCGCTTTGATGCGGAAAACCCGCTCTATCTCCTCTCCGTCCACGAACAGACAGGCGCTTTGCAAGGCGCGGTTCGCCTGCTGCCGACGACCGGCCCCAACATGCTGCGAGATGTGTTTTCGGTCCTCGTGCCGGGCGGGGCACCGGAAAGCCCTCTTATCTGGGAGAGTTCACGTTTTGCTGTCAATCCAGCCATCATGACCACCGGCGAACGATCCCAGGCAAATCACATCGTTAACCGCGTGACGATCGAACTTCTGTGCGGAATCGTGGAGGTATGCCAGCAGGCCGGCGTCGAGCATGTGGTCTCGGTCTTCGATGCCCGGATGGCCCGCATTTTCCGGACGGCAAACTGCTCATTCGAAATCATCGGCGCGCCCACCCGAATCGGCAAGTCCATGACCTATGCCGGGCTGTTCGAAATGACGGACCACATGCGCAGGCGCCTCGGGACGGTGGGAGATCTGCCGCCAGCAGTGCTCGCGACCCCAGCCTTGCCGGAACTGGCGCCCGCAGCTCTGGTCTGAAGCACCTGCCCGCGACGCTGCTGGCCTTCGGCATGACCATGTCATATAAGTTGCCCCGAGGCGGTACGCGCCGCCTCGGGGCTTAGAAACCCCACCACAGAGCTGGTGTCGGCTGACGCGACACCAAGGATCCTCTGGCCATCGGCCGGGGGCCTGCGACGTATGTCCAGGCACCCGTGCTAAAGGTCGCAGGGACCGTCTGTGGCGGTTTTCTAACCCCCGGCTTGGGGTCATGGTCTTATCTTTCGCGGGGGCGCACCGCGAACCAAGCCGCGGGAATTTCATGAGCGATGAGCGTCCAATCAGAAACCGAGTGCTAGCACCGTCGGGGCAACGATCCATCACCAGCCTGCTCAAGAACCTCTCTGAATCCGAGCTTGAGCGACTTGCCGTCGAAATCATTCTCCAGAACAGGCGTTATCTCCAGCACGCCCAGGCACTGTTCGATCGCCTGCAAGCCGGGGTGCCAGATCAGGCCGCCGAACAAGATGGTGAACATCTACGGCACGACTACCATCTGGCGCTCATCAATTTGAACGGCCATCATGAGGTGGTCGGCACTTTGATCGATGCTCTTGGATATGTGCCGGATGTCCCTGGTGAACCCTTGCAAGACGCAAGAATCCAGAAGAGTGGCGACCCTTTGGCCAATGGTAGGAATTGGCCTCGATAGTGTGCGGCCAGAGCATGCTGAGGATCGCGATCCATTCGCCTCCGCCTGCTGTTCGCAGGCGCCGACAACCGAATGTTTCTGCTGTCTGCAAAGTCGAAAATCGGTACAAACGTTCACTAGTTTCTCTCTGTGCGTTCGCTCGATGTGAATCTCAAGGGCACCGGCTGAGAGGTCAGGCGACACATATTGTTTCGACCGTGCTACTGGTGGAGCCCGCCCGACTGCTCCTGGTCTAGAAGCTGAGAAAGCGGCCGTTCAGGTAGCAAGCCACACTTCGACGGCAATGCGCCCAATTCCCGACTTTCGCAATCGTTGAAGCGGCACCTGAAAGCGGTCGGTCTGCTTACCTTTAGCGGCCAGCTTTTTTCAACGAAAACTTATAGCCCACGCGCGCACTCAGGGCCCCAGGCGATACGAGATGGCGTTCTCAGCCTCTCTCCTACCGACCATATGCCTTCGTGTTCGTCTGTCTCCTTTCTGGTCGGATATCAAGGCTTCGGCCACACTTGGTGGTGATCGTCGATCACGAAGGCATGCGCATGCCCGATGCTACCGTGTTTATGCCGCATCGAACCGTCGGCGGCAGGCTCGATGAGGGGTGGAGCATAATGTTTTCCTTCCTCCAGAGGGTGGCTGTGCTCGATCGGCTCGTGCCAGTGTTCGATGATTTCGGGATCGTGCCTGGGCCACACGATGGCTGCTACATAGCCATCGCCGCAGGAATCCAGGCATTCAGCTAGACCAGTTGTTCTTGTCGGGAGCAGAGAGTGGGAGCCACTAATCGTACATCCACGGCTCGGAAGGACATGGACGCCATTATAGCTCCAGCCGTCAGGATGGAGTGGTCAGATTGTTTGACATTAATCAATGTGGTCGTCGTCTGCGTGATCCAGACTGCACAATGCAGCGAAGGTGAATCGAGTTGTCCAAACCCACGCGCCTTATTCGACATGGATTGCCGCTGAGCGCGGACTCTCTCCCGGCGCTACGGCTTGGGGCTCTCATTCTGCTGTCGATTGCGCTCGTCCTTCTGCCCGTCGTTGCTGGCGATCATCACGCGCGAACGCATGCCGACCAAGCCAGCATCAATCATGCCATGGCCGCGGATCAGCAGACTTGCGCGCAGGATCATGCCGCTGATCCGGAATGTGCGGCGATGAGCAACTGCCCGGTCTGCACACTCCGGCATGCGAAAGACTACGGTGTGATGTGGCACCCCGACGACGGATTCATTGCCACATTGACCGACTTCCGTGGCGGTCACCGAACCGTTCCCGACATCAGGCCTCCTCGGTTCTCTGTCCCTGCCTGAGCCTCCGCGTCCCACGCGGCGCGGAAATCGACTGCCGGACCAGCCGGTGGCACATTCCAGACAGAGAGATAGGACAATGAACACGATTTTCGTTTCTCGCCGCCGGTTTCTGGCGATCACCGCAGCATTTGGATTTGCGGCGGCATATCGGCCGCCGACTGCAGCCGCCCATGGCGAGGCGGAGGCAATCCGCCAGTCGGTAGAAAACTTTCCCGAAGGCCTCGTCGGACACATATTCACCGCCGACGAGCATGGCAGTTCGATCAGCATGATCGACATCCGCAATGGCGAGGTGCTGACGGTTCCCATTCCGATTGCCCCGCACAATGTGGACCTGACCCCAGATCGGCGGCTGCTTCTGGCGGTTGGCGAGCCATCGGATGGCGAACACGGCCATGGCGATGCGCACGGCCACGGCAATGGAGCGGAGGGCAAGCTCCTCGTCTTCGACCCACGCAAGATTGGGGACGGACCAATTGCCGAGATCAAGGTCGGCGACCATCCTGCCCATGTTGTGGCCAGCAAGGATTCGCGACTAGCCTTCGTGACCAATGCCGGGGACGATACGGTGTCCGTGATCGACCTCGAAAACAGGCAGACGGTGGCAACGGTGGGTACCGGTCGCTATCCGCACGGACTGCGACTGAGCCCGAACGGTCGCGAACTCTACGTTGCCAATGTGCTCGACGGCAGCGTCTCCGTGATCGATGTAGAACAGCGGCGGGAGACTGCCCGGATCGCGGTCGGCAAGGCGCCGGTCCAGGTTGGCTTCCTGCCCGACGGCAGCAAGGCCTATGTCTCGCTCAGGGACGCAGACAGCGTGGCCGTCATCGACACCGACAAACAGGAGGTCGTCGCCACGATCGGCGTCGGGCGGGGTCCGATACAAGTTCACGCGACGCCCGACGGCAAGCTGGTCTACGCCGCCAATGAGGGTAGCAGCGAGGACCCTTCCGATACGGTTTCGGTCATCGAGGTGGCAACCGGCAAGGTAGTCGACACCATCCGCACCGGCGCCGGCGCGCATGGCGTGTCGGTCAGCGACGACGGTCACTGGGTGTTTGTGACCAACATCGTTGCCGGAACGGTCTCGATCATCGACCGTCGGCAGGGCACCGTGGCAATCGACATCCCGGTCGGGCGCGGCCCGAACGGCATAGCGTTCTGCCCTCTTGAAGCCTGACACAAAGGGCGGCGCGACAAGATCGCGCCGCCTGCCTTCGAAACAGGACCACCAATGGAGGATCTACTGATGACCACCAAGTTTGCAGCAATCACGGCGCTCTCCCTGCTTCTGGCTCTCGGCACAACATCGCCCTCCTGGGCACAGGCTGAAGAGGAACATGACGCCCATCACCCGGAGGCAGACAGCGTTCTGCCTGGGGCTGCCGAGGCGGGGACGCCCGATACGTCGCCCGACGGCACGATGGGCGGAATGTCGCCGGGTATGATGATGGGCCAGATGCCCGGCATGATGGGTGGCGGCATGCAGGGCATGATGGGCAGGTGCCCCATGATGCAGGAAATGATGCAAGGCCAAAGCAAAATGCGCCATGGTATGATGGGGCGAGGCGCTGTGCAGGGAGAGCGTGCAGGTCACGGTAGCTGGCTCTATGGCCTTCCCGGCGGGCAGCCGGAAGAAACAACGCCAGAGACGGCACGCGCCTGGCTGGAGATGCAACTCCTTCAGCATGGAAACCCGAGGCTCCGCATCGGCGCCGTCGAGCGTGGCGAGGACGGAACGGTGATCGCCGAGATCGAGACCGTGGATGGTTCGCTAGTGCAGCGGCTCGCCTTCAATCGCCATCCGGGTTTTGTCCGTCAGGCCGAGGAATGAGGCAGAGGAGTCAATCTGGCTGGCCGCTTGACCTTCCACCAACTGGAATCCCTAGCTGTGTTTGAACGGAGCGAAGGCGATGATGCTGGATGGCGCAATGATGGGTGGCTTCGCAGGTCTGGGTTGGATCTGGGTGCTGCTGATCGGGCTGTTGTTCGCGTTGGCGATCGCAGCTCTGTTCAAGTACCTGCTGAAGTGAGCCGTCGAAGAGCAGCCATGGAACCGGAGCTTCGATGAGCCTCGCCAGAAACCTGCTGCGTCATCTGGCCATACTGGTGTTTGCCGGCCTCGCAGGGCTGGCAATTCATCTCGTGTTGATGGGCGTGAAGGAGGCCTCCGGCATCCTGCCAGAGTTTCAGCCTTATCGTGATCTCCAGTTGTTGCTCGGCAACATCGTTCCAGGAGCTCTGGGTTCAGCCATGCCATATGTGACCGGGGCCGTCATCTGGGGCTTTGTCTACGCGCGCCTGCACGATTTTCTGCCAGGTCGGACAGCGTTGGCAAAGGCGGCGACTTTTGCCACGATGGCGTGGCTGGTGATGGCGACCGCCTTTTTTGGTCTGGCGGGCCACGGCCTCTTCGGGATCGGATTGGGTCGCGGATTGCTGCCGGCGCTGTTCATGCTGCCGATGCTCTTTGTCTTCAGCTTCGTGCTCGCGATGGCCCATAGCCGGTTACGACGTATTCCATCTGCCGATCGTGACGCCAAGCGGCCTGAACAATCCTGAACCGAGAGGACCTTCAAATGATCAGACTGAGCATTCCCGACATGAGCTGCGGCCATTGCGTGGAGGCCGTCACCCAGGCGGTCAGGAAGACAGACCCCGATGCAAAGGTAAGCATCGATCTCGGCGGTCGCACCGCCGAGATCGAGACACAGTCACCGCCGGCGGCCGTGACCGCAGCGATCGAGCAGGCGGGCTATCCCAACAACCCGCTGTCGGAAGAGCACCCATGAAAACGCGCCGAGGCCGTGGGGCCGACTATTGGCCATAGAGGATGCAGAGGAAGTCTGAGATGAAGAAATCAATTCTGGCAACCGGCTTGACGGCATTGCTGGCTGTCGTGGCCGCGCCGTCTCTCGCATTGGCCAGCGAAGTCCTGCCGGTGCACGCGTTGAAGCAGGACACCCATATCCATGGCCTTGCCGTCGATCGCACCAATGATGGTCACCTGCTGATCGCCACTCATCACGGCGTGTTCCGTGCCGGACCGGACGGTATGGCCGAGCGGATCTCGCCCGTGAAGGATTTCATGGGATTCACGCCGCATCCCGATGAGGCCCAGATCTTCTATGGCAGCGGCCATCCGGCCCAAGGTGGCAATCTCGGCTTCATTGTCTCGACTGATAGCGGCGAGACCTGGCAGCAGCGGTCGCCCGGCGCAAACGGTCCGGTCGACTTCCACCAGATGACGGTGAGCCTCGTCGATCCCGATATCATCTATGGCACTTACGGAACGCTGCAGCGCAGCGCGGATGGCGGCCATAGCTGGTCAGTCGTTGGGCCGTTACCGGCCGACTTGATCTCGATTGCCGCCTCAGCACTGCAGACCGACACCCTGTATGCTGGCACACGAAACGGCCTCCAGATCAGTCGCGACGGCGGCCAAAGCTGGCAGACCGCGCTCCCGGACATTCCCGTCAGCCTCGTGGCGGTGGATGGCGAGGGCGGGCTGTTCGCCTTCGTGCCGGGCCACGGCCTGGTACGCACGGATGAAGAGGTGCTGGACTTCTCCACCCTCTCTCAGGGATGGGAGGATCAGGTGCTCCTGCATATGGCCTTCGACCCGGCCAACCCCATGCACGTCTTCGCTGCATCCCACCAAAGCAACATCTTTGCTTCCGAGGATGGAGGGCGGACGTGGTCCGAAGTGAAAGGGCCTACGAACTGAAGCAACGAATGCGTCTCATCGGAATCATCGCCGGCCTGGCAGCGGTCATCGTGCTCGGCGCCGTGATCCTTCTGATGCGCCCCCGAAGCGAGCCGGAGTTCGGCCTGTTCCGCCCAAACGACAGCGACGCCGTTCGGCTTGGGGAGGTGCTCTACCGGGATCACTGTGCCGCCTGCCACGGCACCAATCTGGAGGGAGAGACGCCGGATTGGCAGGTGCGCGACGAGGACGGCTATCTCCCGGGTCCGCCGCATGACGAGACCGGGCACACTTGGCACCATCCAGACCAGCTTCTCTTCGGCATCACCAAATACGGCATCGCGGAAGCCGCCAACCTGCCGGACTATCCGACCCGCATGCCCGCATTCGAAGGGGTGCTCGACGATGAGGAGATCATCGCCATCCTGTCCTTCATCAAGTCACGCTGGCCCGACCGCGCCCGCCAGCATCAGGACGACATCAACCGGCGGTTCGAAGAGAGAAGCCAAGGCGCCGAATGAGAGGAGGCCCGTGCCCGGCTACCGGTCTGCTCCCGCCTGCGTCAGGTCCTGGCAGAACCCGTGATGTTGTACTTGATGGAGCCCCCGCCTTCGCGTTATCGAAAACTCGATTCCACAATGGCGGTTGACCTGGATCAAGCAAGGTCGACACTTCTGTGCTAGCGTCCGAATATGCCCACGGCATCCGGTTCAAGCCGATGACCCGATACGAAGAATTCCACTTGTCGAGGCGATTGTTTCGCCTGGCAGGGTTGGTCGCGGCGGCCTTCCTGGTGGCGCTCGTCATCGGTTCGACCTCCACGGCAGCCGCAGCGTTGGACGCTATGGACGACGGCAGGGTGATCGCCATCGATACCGCGTACCCGCAAGGGGGTAGTCACCATGGCCACTCGGGCGAACACGATCACGAGGCCTCCTGTTCGGGCTATGGACACTGCTCTGCGGCCGCCATTTTCTCCCCCTCGATGGTGTTGGCTGCGCCAGCAGAAGTCCTCCGCCGCCCGTTCAGACCTCGTATCTGCCCCGGCTCCGGCCAGAGCCTGATCGACCGCCCTCCCATCTGTTGATCGGCCACGGCGCTTCGAGGCTTCGCCTGCATCGGCGTGGCCACCAGGCGCATGCACGTTACCTGCGACATCCATCCGTCGCGCCGCGATTTGCGGCCGCGCGCAGGAAGTCCGGCAGGAACAACAATCCAGCGGAAGGAAGGCATTCATGCCTACGCGTTCAGTTATTCAAAACGTCAAACCGCCCATTTCGGCGATTGGCAACCCGCAAACAATCCCGTCCAGGTTCCGGCCGTCGTGGCTTTGGATCGTCCTCGGGTTACTGGCCGTCGGCGCCCTCTACGGTTTCGTTGGCCTGACTTGGTGGAGCCTCCCGATCGCTACTCTAATGCTGGGATGGCCGATCGTCATCGTCTGGGTTTTGCTTGGAGGGTTTGAACGATGATCTCGTCCATCAAAGGGAATGCGACAAAGCCTGGCGACGCTTCCGCTGCCGCTGGGGAGACAACGGTCGAGTTCTTGGTCCCCGGCATGGGAAGCGACCATTGCGCTGGGCTGATCTCCACGTCGCTCAAGCGCCTCGCCGGCGTGCATGCCGTGCAGACCAGTATTGCCTCCCACAAGGTCGCGGTACGCTTCGATCCCGCATCTGTGTCGAGTTCGAAGATCAAGACGGGCATTGAGCGGGCCGGATACGAAGTCGCGGAAATTGCTCCTCCGGCCGCAGAACCTGCCGGTGATGTCCGCCTCACAGTGCCCGGAATGGGCAGCGATCATTGTGCCGGATTGATTTCGGAATCGATCCGGAGGCTCGCTGGTATCACCAAGGTCGACACAAACATCGCCGCCCATCGCGTGAACGTCTCCTTCGTGCCAGGCACGACGGACGCAGACAGCATCAGGGCGGCTGTGGAGCGCGCCGGCTATGACGTCGTTTCCGTGGAGGTCGGGGACGCAAAAGCAGCTTCGGGAACTGCCGAGGATGCAGAAGAGCGTTATTTGGCGACGGCCTGGAGGCGTTTGTGGATCGCCGCTGCTCCCACGACCTTGATTATGCTGATCATGGTCCCGCACATGTTCTGGCAGCCCATTCCTGGCTACCTGGCGATTGTTGCGGCGCTCGCTTTCCCCGTGGTGTTTCTTTACGGCGGCTGGTCGACCCATCGCTCGGCCTGGCGTTCGCTCACCAACCGCACGGCGAACATGGACGTGCTCATATCGATGGGCAGCCTGCCGCCGTATTTGATCGGCCTGGTCGGGTTCTTCTATCCGATGACCTCCTTCATCGAGATGGCGGCGACGATCATGACCTTCCATCTTCTGGGGCGGTATCTGGAGACGCGGGCGAAGGGACGAGCCAGCCAGGCCATCAAGCGCTTGATCACACTAGGGGCGAAGACCGCCACGGTGGAGCGCGACAATGAGGAGATTGAGGTTCCCATCGCCGAGCTCATCGTTGGCGACGTCATGGTGGTGCGGCCGGGCGCCAAGGTGCCAACCGATGGCGAGATCGTCGAGGGCAACAGCCATCTCGATGAATCGATCGCTACGGGCGAGTCGGTGCCGGTGGAAAAGGGGCCGGGCGATGGAGTCCTGGGCGCGACCATCAACAATGAAGGCATGCTCAAGATCCGCGCCACCAAGGTCGGAGCCGATACTTTCCTTTCGCAGGTCATCCGCCTCGTGGAGGAAGCGCAGGGATCAAAAGTGCCCATCCAGGAATTCGCCGACCGAGTGACAGCGAAGTTCGTACCGGCTGTCATCGTGATCAGCCTGGGCAGCCTGTTAATGTGGCTGTTCTTCGCCGAGTCCCTGAGACCCATACTGTTCTGGGGTGCAACGTTCCTGCCTTGGGTCAATCCTGATCTGAGCCCGCTCATGCTCGGGGTTCTTTCAGCAGTCGCCGTGCTGGTCATTGCGTGTCCCTGTGCGCTTGGTCTGGCAACGCCCACCGCGCTGATGGTCGGATCCGGAATGGGTGCCGAGCAGGGTATACTCATTCGCTCCGGAGAGGCGATCCAGACCCTGAAGGACATCAAGGTCGTTGTTCTCGACAAGACCGGAACCATCACCAAAGGCCAGCCGTCATTGACGGACGTGGTCGCCCTCGACGGTTTCGAGGAAGAGGCGGTTCTTCGTGCAGCGGCAGGCGTCGAAGCTGGTTCGGAGCACCCGCTCGCTCAAGCGATCGTGAGGGGTGCGCGCGATCGTGGCCTCGTCGTACCCAAAGTCTCCGGCTTCAGGTCGATTACCGCGCGCGGCGTCGAGGGTCAGCTTGAGGGCGCCCATATCCGCGTCGGATCGCGAAGGCTCCTGAATGAAGCAGGGATCGATGCCTCCTCGCTTGAGGGTCGGCTGCAGGAGCTTGAGATGCAGGGCAAAACGGCGATGCTGGTTGCGATTGGAAATGCGGCGGCGGGTCTGGTTGCGGTTGCAGATACCATCAAGGACGATTCCAAGGACGCAATTGCAGCTCTGCACGACCTTGGCATCCACGTTGTCATGATCACCGGCGACAACGAGCGCACGGCCAAACATGTCGCTTCGCAGGTTGGGCTCGACGAGGTGATGGCGGGAGTCCTTCCCGAAGGCAAGGTCGACGCGATTCGCAAGCTCCAGGAAGAGCACGGCGAAAAGGTCGCGATGGTGGGAGACGGCATTAATGACGCGCCCGCCCTCAAGCAAGCCAATGTCGGGATCGCCATCGGAGCCGGCGCGGACGTCGCCATCGAGGCGGCGGACGTGACGCTGGTCAAAGGTGAACTGACCAAGGCTGTGGAGGCGATCCGTCTGTCGAAAGCCACGTTCGGAAAGATCGTCCAGAACCTGTTCTGGGCCTGGTTTTACAATGTCGCCGCGATCCCGATCGCCGCCCTCGGACTGCTCCATCCGATGATCGGAGTCGTCGCCATGACGGCGAGCTCTCTGTCAGTTATCGGCAACTCGATCCTTCTGAAGCGCGCGAAGTTGGCAGTGAAAAAGAGAGACTGATGGCAAAAGATTACGAGAAGAACAGCATCAGCCTGCCGGGCGCGATCGCCATGGGCACGGGCGTGATGATCGGCGCTGGAATCTTTGCCCTGACAGGCCAGATTGCCGAGCTTGCCGGGCCGCTCTTCCCGCTGTCATTCCTCGTTGGTGCGATCGTGTCGGCGTTCAGCGCCTATACCTACGTCAAGATGTCAAACGCCTATCCCTCTGCAGGTGGGATCGGGATGATCCTGACGAAGGCCTATGGACCGACGACGGTGGCGGCAGGCGCGGCCATGCTGATGGCGCTTTCCATGGTGATCAATGAGAGCCTCGTCGCTCGTACTTTCGGGACCTATGCGCTCCGAGCCTTCGGTGTCGATGCTGATAGCATCCTGGTTCCTGTTCTCGGCGTCGGATTGATCGTTTTCGCGTGGCTGGTGAACGTGTCAGGCAACCGTTCTGTCGGCCTTCTGTCTATCGTTATGGCCATAATCAAGGTGGGCGGAATCGCGCTTTTCGGTGCGGGCGCGCTGTGGGCGAGCGGTATTTCATTCGAAGCCACCGGCGGAGATGCCGGAGCCGGCGGTTTTCTGGCCTCCGTTGCACTATCCATTCTGGCCTTCAAAGGCTTTACGACCATCACCAACAGCGGCGCAGAGATCACCCATCCGCACCGCAATGTCGGCCGGGCCATCATGCTATCCATCGCGACCTGCGTGATCGTCTACGTTCTAGTCGCCTTTGCAGTCGGATCGAGCCTGCCGCTCGACCGGATCGTTGCGGCAAAGGACTACGCGCTTGCAGAGGCCGCTGAGCCTGCGCTGGGGCAGACCGGATTCTATCTTACGGTGGCGCTGGCCCTGGTTGCCACGGCGTCCGGCCTCGTCGCGAGCGTGTTCGCAGTCTCGCGCATGCTGGCGATGCTGACTGACATGGATCTGATCCCACATCGGCACTTCGGGATGCCGGGCACGATCAAGGATCATACGCTGGTCTATACGGTCGTCTTGGCAGGCTTTCTGACGGTATTCTTCGACCTGAGCCGGATCGCCTCGCTCGGGGCCTTTTTCTACCTCGTGATGGATATCATCATCCACTGGGGCGTGTTCCGGCATCTCCGTCGGGAAATCAACGCGCGTGGTTGGGTTCTACTGATAGCCATCGCGCTCGATGCTGTCGTGCTGGCCGCCTTCGCGGCGATGAAGTGGCAGTCCGATCCGCTGATTGTCGTGGTCGGCATTGTCGGTATGGCGTCTGTATTCCTGTTCGAGCGCGTATTCCTATCTCGCAACCGGGGCCGGCAGGGGGATCACGATCATCAGTGACAGCCCTTGAGCCTTCCATAGAACAAGTCTGAGACCAGGACCGAAAGACAAAGGCAAGTGACATGAAACAATACCATCACTTCGCGGCATGCGACGTTTCAGTCGGCGCGGACACCCATATTGAATGGGCCTGCGCCGTCTGTCCCGACATCTGTCAAGCGCAGTTCCCGGGCTTGGTTGAGCCGACTGAGGACGTCTGATGGGGCAGGACAGCGAAAAGCCCGCGCGCGCCCACCATTCCGGAGACGACGAGCGAGCCGCAGGCATATGGGAGGTGCCCGAACTGCCCGTTGCCTTGTTTTCCTTCGTCCTGCATTTCGTTTGGGAGTTCGTTCAGGTGCCGACCTACACCGGCATGGCCGAGATGGCCCACTGGGAGGCGATCAAGCTTTGCATGTCGGCAACATTTGGCGATGTAGGGTTTGCGCTGACGGCATTCTGGATGGCCAGCGTGGCGGCGCGTGGCCGGGTCTGGATCCTTCGCCCGACGCGCGTGCCGGTCGCAATCTTCGTGGCTGTTGGGATCCTTTTGACCGTTGGGTTCGAGTACTACTACACCAACGTTAGCCTGCGCTGGACATATTCTGACCTGATGCCGCTCGTACCGCCCTTCGGCACAGGGCTGAGCCCGCTCCTGCAATGGCTCGTCATCCCACCGCTCGTGGTCTGGCTGACACGCCGCCATCTCCTGGGAGCGCGGGCAATACGTGAGGCTGATGCATGAAGCGTTGCGACGAGGGCAGTCGCCAATGGCATGTTGCCACGTCTGACCACCGTAATCGCCCAGGCGAGTTGGCCGGCGAAAATCGCGGCTTGCCCCGGGCGTGGAATGTGCGGTCTCAGCATCGCAGACTGCTCGTCGGCAAGCCAGAAATGATGCCGACGCATCGCTGTCCTCCTTTCGGAGGCCGTGAATCGCATCAGGCCACTCAACCGGAACCCTTTATGGGGCCTTACCCTAGTTTTGACGCACTCACGCTGCATCGCAGACACGCGGTAATGCAGCACATTGTCACAACGAGATCGTTGCCGCTGCCAGGAACTACTGACGAACCGTGGCGGGCTACTGAAACAGCAGCGCCAGCCGAGCATTCCAGTTCGTTGCTGCCGTAGGAATTGAAGCGATCAAATAGCATGAAACGCAACATTCTGATGCGCCTGGAGGCTCGCAGATTTTTGACAATCCTGCTGATTGCCATGCTGATGGCCACGGCGAGGACTTTTCCATTGAAGGCCCATCCACATATCCTTGCGGAAGCGCACCTCGAAATCGTCCTCAATGCGACTGGGACCGTTGATCGGCTGAAGCACCTGTGGCGGTTCGATGAATTCTTCTCAAGCACCGTCATCCTGGAATTCGGCGCTGCAGGCAGTATGGAATTGGATGAAGAGGAACTCGATGCCGTTTCAAGGACGATTCACACCTCACTTGCGGATTTCAACTACTTCCAGTCCATCGAGTCCAATGGTGAAGAGATTGTCATGAGACCACCGGCTGGACTGCGAGCATATTTTGACGACCTCCAGCTAATCGTCGAATTCGAGACCGAGCCACGTGACCCCCTCCCTTTGAGGGGATCCCTGACTTTCGGCATCTACGACCCTACGCTGTTCACAGCGATCGAGTTCCAAGAAGACGAACACATATCGATCGGACGCCTTCCTGCGGATTGCGATACGGCCATTATACGTCCAGATCCCTATCAGGTGATCGCGGAAAACCGGGGCAGCCTAACGGAAGAGTTTTTCAATGACCCGACCGATTACGCAGCGATTTCCGCGACTCGACTCGAAGTAGCATGCCCGCCGGGACCAGAATGAGGTCATCCGTGTCAGGCGAGCGTCTGACCATCAGTGTTTCGATCGTGGAGCAGTTTACGATCCGGATGTGAGCCCCTGCGAGGGCCGGTCTTTCTTCCGAACGCTTCACGTGAAGTTGAATGCCCGGTAACCATTGTTGCGCGCATATCGGCGATATTGCGTCGATGTTGGTTCGTCTGCTCTGCACCATGCTGATAATTGTCGCAGTCTTTGTAACTGCGGGCGTAACGGATGCTATGGCGAAGGCGTTTCCGCAGGCGAGTTCTCTGCATCATTGTGAAGTTCTGGGATCAGCCGACGCAGCACCCGCCCACGAGTGCTGCAGTTCGGCGCGCCAACCCGACTCCCATTGCCTCGCTGACCAGTCCTGCTTGGTCCATTCTGTTTCTGGTGCGGCCTATTCCGGCCCAGAATTTTTGTCGGCTATCATTACGCGTGGCTTCGCCGAGACTCCCCGGGCGCTTCCCGAAAGACCACCGAAGTGTACGGGTTCCTTCCTCCTGCACTAGCCCGTCAACCGCAAGCACAGAGCTTCACCATGATCGACCGACGCAGATTCCTGCTCGGGCTGGCATTCGTCGCCTCACCCGTCTACGCCTATGCACATCCGCAGCCATTCGTTCCGGACCCAGATCACGTTCCGCAGGAGGTGGAGTTCCTGGAACCGCACCCGATCGGCACATTGGTTGTGGATACCGATGCCAGGTATCTCTACCTCATTCTCGGCGAAGGACTGGCCCGGCGCTACGGGATCGGTGTAGGTCGCGCGGGACTGGCATGGCAGGGCCAGGCCGAAATTGGCCGCAAAGCCAAATGGCCAGGCTGGCGACCGACAGCAAACATGATCCGGCGTCAGCCCGAGAAATACGCCCGGTACGCCAACGGCGTTCCTGGAGGGCCGAACAATCCCCTGGGTTCTCGCGCACTCTACCTTTACCGGGATGGCCGCGACACGATGTATCGAATCCATGGCACTACTGAGCCGTGGACAATTGGCCAGGCAATTTCGAATGGCTGCGTACGCCTGATCAACGAACACGTCGAAGATCTCTTCGAGCGGGTGCAGACCGGAGCTCAGGTGATCGTGAGGTGAGGACGAGCCCGAATATGGAAGCCGAATGTTCAGCACGGATGCAGTCGCAGCCGGTCACATTTTCGGCTAATGTTCTAAATAGGAACACCATAGGATCGTCACTAGACATCCAGCACTGCTGGGAGACCGGATGACAACCTGCTTGCGCATGATGTTCCTCTTCTCGCTGGTTGCGCTGTCGACCATGGCGCTGTCGCAGCACGCGCCATCAGTCCCAGAGCACGCGCATGTGGGTGCTCTGGATATAGCGGCCACTGCGGAAGGGGCTAACGAGTTCGGAATAGCCTCAGCGGATGTCAATTGTGCTCCGTCGGCATCGTGCTGGGCAACGTTGAACCGTTCTACTCCTCATCCATCGACACCCGCCTCCGGCTACGGCCTGCCTGTGTCCGAAGAATTGCCCGCGAACTTCGCCACGGCCCCACCCGACCAGCCACCGCGCTTTCCTCTTTGATTTTCCGATCGGGGCCTTCGGGGCCCTCCTGTCGTATCATCAAGAGGAACGAAATGCAGAACCATGAAGCGTCTATACTGCGCCGCGCCCGCGGCGCACTCATAACACGGCGCGCGATGTTGGCTGGCATCGCCGCATCCCTGACCGGATGCATGTCGCCGGCGTCGCGCCCGGATCCGGTGACCGTGCCGGGTGCCATGCGGCCGGATCCTCACTTGGCGAGGATGTATGCGGCGATGCCCCAGGAGCGGTTTCCCATTCCGGCTGTTGACGTCACTCAGGTGGACCCCCGCTATCTGCGCCAGGAAGTTTCCGATCCCACCGGCGAGGAACCCGGTACGATCGTCGTCGATACGTCCGAGAAGTTCCTCTATCTGGTCCGCGAAGGAGGCCGAGCCTTGCGCTACGGCGTCGGCGTGGGGAGGGAGGGACTTAGCTGGAGCGGCCGCGCCCTGATCCAGATGAAGCGGGAGTGGCCGCGCTGGACACCAACGGAAAACATGATCGGGCGTGATCCGAGCCTCGCTCGGTTCGCTGGAGGGATGGAGCCGGGACTCCAAAATCCGCTTGGCGCACGAGCGCTCTACCTGTTTGAGAACGGTCGAGACACGCTTTATCGGCTGCACGGAACCAATGAGCCCTGGAGCATCGGTAGGGCGATGTCGTCGGGCTGCATCCGGCTGTTCAACCAGGACATCATAGACCTCTACGAGCGAACGCCAACCGGTACGCGGGTGTTTGTTCTCGACCATCGGTCAGCAACGGCATCGGCCCCCTCAGTGGGAGAGGTGGTATGAGGCGGTTAAACACCGAAGCTCTCCCCGGCCCACGTGCGGGACGATATCGGAACGGGAGGAATGCGCGAGCAGGCTTTCGACATCTCCTGGTGCTGACCATAGCCGCAGTTCTGGTCTTCCTCTTCGGCATGGTCCATGGCGACTGGGACCCCATGCACAGATGGAACAGGGCTACCGCCGACGCGTCGTTCGTTCTTCTGGCCTTCACGATGGGAATCGGGCCAGCGGCACGGTTCTGGCCGAAGCTCCTCAGCCTGATTGCCTATCGTCGCGAATGCGGAATTTACGCTGTCGTGCTCGCTCTGGCGCACGCCCTTATCATAATTGAAGGGTGGGTCCAGTTCGATCTACTCGGCCTGTTTGGCTTCGTATTCCACCCTGACCTCGGGCACCAGGTCATGCTGCAGCACGGCTTCGGCCTCGCCAACCTCGTCGGGATCGTCGCGCTTGCATATGGTTTTGTCCTGGCAGCGACCTCCAATGACCGCTCGGTCCGGTTCCTCGGGCCTCAGGTCTGGAAGTTCGTTCAGACGGCAGCTTTCGTGCTCTGGGCCCTCGTGGTTCTGCACACGGCATATTTCCTGTTCATGCACTTCCTTGATTTCCACCGCGCTGTACCAGCACCGAACCCATTGCGCTGGCCGTTTGTGGCGTTTGTCGTTCTGGTTTCCGCGCTCCGTATCACGGCGTCCGTCGTCACCTGGCGCCAGAAAAGGCGTCCTTCCAGAGCGAAGAGCGAGGGAGCCGTTCTGGAAGCCGACCCGCAACCGTCCGGGGCTCCATCGCCAGCATCAGAAAGGACATGAATATGGAAACGAACGGTTTGATGGACTGTGGCCTTTCCGGCTGGCTCGGCATGGCCCTTCTGGCAGGCATAGGCTTCATGATGCTGCTCGTTCTCATCCTGGCAGCCGGAGCGCTTGGGCGCTATCTGGTGACCGGACGGATCCTTTGATGGCGGTTCCAGTTCTCGACACGAAGTTGCGGATGGGAACACCGGCGTGCAGCTTTCTAGCTCTCATGAATCCTCGGATGCAGTTGGCAGTCGCCGTTGTGGACCTCCAGCATTTGCAACAGGGAGGGTGCGGGTTTCCGGCATTCGAGGCGTCCCGGGTCGGCAATCATCGCCTGAGGGCGAGGATGGCATGGGACCCCTGGGCGACGATGGCAAATACCAGCAATGTCACGACGGGAACGTCCATGGGCGGCCAGCCCTCATACAGGGCGAGGACGAGCAGCAACGGCATTACCGTGATCGAGATTGCAAACGAGAGCGCCAACGCATCGATGCGGCCCATCGCCAGCAAGAAGGCGAGCAGGATACAGCCAAGCGCGATCGGGCCAGCAAGGCCTCCGGACATGTGCGCGACGATGGACACGGATTCCATGGGCCGTTCGCTCGAAGGGACGTTGACACGAACTCACATTGGCAAGGTTTGCATCCATTTGAGGCAAGCGCGTGTCGCGTGTATCCGGGTCAGTCGTGACGGCCCATGCACGGGCATGCGCCACATCCGTGCCGGATTGGGAGAAACCCCATGAGGCCGCTTTTGATCATCCTCGCGCTGGCGGCAGCGCTCGGAGCAGCACTGGCCCAGGACGAGGTAAGCCAGCGCCAGGATCTCATGAAGGAGATCGCCGAGGCGATGAACCGCATCAATCGCATGTTCAGCGGGCAGGAACCTTATAGCGGTCAGGTCCTCAAGACAGCAGCGGAAACAGTGCGATTGCGAGCTGGAACCACCATGGTCGAGCTTTTTTCGCACAATTCAGCAAGCGTAGTCTCACAGGCGCGGCCGGAAATCTGGGAACGGAAGGAAGAATTCCAGGAACTTGCCCTCTATCTGGAACGGTTCGCGGGAATTGTCGCGGAAGCTGGAAGAAACAATCCCGACGATCTGACGGATGCCATGAGAATGCGGTCCGGCACACCCATGGGCGGCGGCAGCCTGCTTGGCGGTCGCGGAACGGTCTGGCCGGGAGAGGATGAAGATGTTCCCGCCGAGCATGCTTTCCATCTCATGATGGAAACCTGCGCCTCGTGCCATGCCCGGTTCCGCTATCGACGCGAGTGATCGGGATGCGCAGCCATGTGCAGCGCTTCGTCGGCCCTCGCTGCCCCGAGTTCGGCAGCCTGGCAATGGCAAGACTGAAATCATCTCCGCCTTCTGAACTGGCGGCCGGCCTCCACCCGAAGCGCTTCCTCCATCGAGCAGAGGATTGATGACCCAGACAAGACGCATACAGCTTTTGGCCGGTGGGCTTTTGCTGGTCATCTTGGGCCTGGCCGGGAGCCTGATGGCCATACCGTTGCTCATTGGCGAGCCGCTGCTGGTTGTGCGGCCCGGCGATCCGGCCTTGCTAGCGGATGCTGAGGATGGCGAACCCGCGACCATTCAAATCCAGATCGGCGCATCGGGGGATTTTCTGATGGCCGTAGCAAGGGAGGCTTCAGTGAACCTTCCCGTCGTCCGCTTCCACATGCTTCTTCATCAAATGGCGTCGGTCATGGCGGAGGTCGACGCGGTTGCGGACGGCATTTTCCGAGCAACTGGGCGGTTGGAGATGCCCGGCCGCTGGCACGTCGGCATCGAATTCGACGACGCTAGCATTGGCGTCGAGTTCATCCTGGCCGAGTTCTGAAGTAGACCCGGCTTTGGTTGGAGCGCCAAACCGATTGTTAAAGCGCCGTTAGGAGCGGGCCGCGTATGCTTTTCCCATGAAGGACGACCAACTCCCCGGACAACGCCGGTGCGCGACAGGCAATCGCTACGCGCTTCCACAAATCCTTGTACATTGGCTGGTGGTTCTCCTCGTGTTGGCGCAGGTTTGGACATCAGGCGGGATCGGCCGATCCCATGCCGACCATATTGCGGGCATTGAGCCTGCCAGCTACGACCTGCTTCTTCACGAACTCCACACGTTCGGTGGACTTGCGATATTCGGACTCGTTGTGTTGCGCATCTTGATGCGGCTGGTGTTCGGAGCACCCAGCGCGCCCCGGAACGTGCACCGCTTCATCCAAATGCTGGCCGTGGCCAATCATCTTGCGCTCTATGCGGTTCTGCTTGCGCTGCCCGCAATCGGGCTCCTGGCACGATATATCGATTTCGATATTTTCGGGCCCGTTCACGTTGCTCTCACGCGCCTGCTGCTGGTGCTCGTTGCAGCTCATATTGCCGCCGCGCTGTGGCACATGCTGATCCGTCGCGACGCGGTGGTGAGCCGGATGCTGCCAGGCTGATTTGCGCCAAAAGCAAGTCGCAGCCCGGTGCTTGCGCCCGGTTATGAAATGATTAGGCTTGGCTTTCCACACAAGAAGTCGCCCGGATTCGCGATCGCCAGGGCCTCGACATGAATCTCTTAAGGACGATTAGGACGAGACTTGCTCACCATGGTCCCTGCTGCTGAAAAGCCCGTCACGTCGAATGCATAGTTTAGTCCACGCCCTATTGGGGCCTCAACTTACCTACAGTTACCCTTGTTTCGAACAGAAATAGATGCGTTCCCTCGGCGGGCACGAAAGTCAAAGGATTTCACCGAGTATGCTGCGAATGCTGAGAATTGGCCTGATTGGGCTCATCGCTGTCATGGTGACTGGTTGCGTGTCCAGTATGCTCGACGTCGAGGGCAAGGCGACACAACCTATACCATCAGCCCTGCTCGCGGAGATGTCGCGAAAATCGATGTCCCCATCCGCGCCGATCCTGGTCAGGATTTTCAAGCACGAAAGCGAGTTGGAGATCTGGAAGCAGGACAGCAGCGGAAAATTCGCCTTGCTCAAGATTTATCCGATGTGCCGCTGGTCTGGAACGCTTGGTCCCAAGAAGCGCGAGGGCGACAGGCAGGCACCGGAAGGGTTCTATCATGTCAGCGCCGGGATGCTGAATCCGAACTCGGAGTACTTTCTCTCCTTCAACCTCGGTTATCCCAACAGGCTGGAAGCGGCTCTCGGCTACACGGGTGACGCGCTCATGGTTCATGGAGCATGCTCTTCATCGGGGTGCTACGCTCTTACCGACGAGGGCGTCTCGGAAATCTTCGCTGTGGCCCGAGAGGCTTTGAAAGGTAGCCAGACGGCCTTTCAGGTACAGGCATTCCCGTTCCGAATGACCCCCCAGAACATGGCCGATCATCGCGACGATCCAAATTTCGCTTTCTGGAGCGACCTGAAGCATGGCTATGACATTTTTGAAGTCAAGAAACGGCAACCCAGGGTCTCCTATTGTGGGGGCCGCTACGCGTTTGATGGACAATTCCAGGGGGGCGAACCGCCCAATCCGCTGGCCGCGTGCCCGCCGACAACTAATGAAGTCGTTCCATTGATTGCCAACAAGACTGAGGCCGATCGCCTAGCCTTCGAGAGAATTTTGGAGAATGGCACAGCGTTAGCCGCGCATGGATATGTCGACGGAGGCATGCATCCCACCTTCCGTCGATTGCTGGAGCAGGTCGGAGCGGAGAAAATGGCGAAACGAACGTCTCTGACTTCCGTGCCAATAAGCCGCCCCGATGCCGTGCTTGCCGATCCGCATAGCCGTCAGGACTGGTAGGAAGGCAGGCAGGAGCCTCGACGCTGGAGGGTTCAGGTCGATTGGCATCCGCAGAATGGTTTCCAATAACTCCCCAAAGCCACCGTTGCCCTCGACCATCAGGCGGCGCCAAGGCTGAATGGTGGCGCCGCTTGACCGCGCATGGTCCAAGTGAGGAGCCACCGCCTCTCCTGGATGAACTTGAAAAAATGCTCACAGCCGCTTGAAGATTGCGACAGTGAAGTCCTGCGTTCTCCCGCCTGGCGTGAAATGCTCCTCCTTGCGGGACTCCACGAGAGCGAATGAAGCGCCCAGTCGCGCGGCCAGCTCCGCGGGGGAATAGCGACGGACAGGAAGACCGCTACAGCGCTCAGGCCCTTCCGGCGCGAAGGTAGAGATGATCACCGTCGACCCGGCCCGACTGCCGGCGGTCAGCGCATCGATGTAAGCTTGCTGGTCTTGGCTTTCGGTAAGGAAGTGAAGCACAGCTCGGTCGTGCCAGATTGCGTGACTGCGCGACGGCTGCCATTGGGTGATATTGCCAGTGATCATGGTGACCTCAGAGGCTCGCTCGCCCAGCCGCTTGCGGACGGAGTCGAGGGCTTGCTCCGATAGGTCGAGGATCGTGATGTCGGAATAGCCTCTGGCCAAGAGAGCATCGACGAGACGCGAGGCACCGGCACCAATGTCGATGATGGGGGCATCGAGGCTCGGCGCAAATTTGCCGATGAGTTCCAGCGACGTGGCAGGATTGTCCTGGAACCAGGAATACGTGTCCTCGGCGTTGCTCGAATAGACGCCGTCCCAGTGCGATTTTCCGGCTGACGATGCGCTCATTGTGGCTGTCGGTACCGTACAGGCGCCGCTCCTACTGTAAGTTCAACGGGTGTCTGGCCAATCCGGCAAGGTGGTGGCCGCGCGGTCAGGACCGCGCGGCCTGTCGTGTCTAGTTCGCGTTTTCGACCAGCCAGTTGGTCATCTGCTCGATCTCGGCGACCTGAGCTTCGATGATCTCCTCGGCCAAAGCCCGCATCTGCGGGTCGTCGCCATGCTCAAGCAGCACCTGCGCCATGTCGATGGCGCCCTGATGGTGGGCGATCATCCCACAGGCGAACGCCACGTCGGCATCGTCGTTCATCATGCCCTCGTGCATGGCGGGCATGGTGATCATCATCTTGCGCATGTTTTCCTGAACATGCTCGGGCACGGCCTCGAGGTTCATGCCGCCCATCCCCATCATGTCCATCATGGCCGCGTGCATGTCGTCATTCTGACTGCCATGCATGCCCCCATGACCCATCGACGAATGGTCCATGCCGCCCGGTGTGGAAGACGTGCACTGCTCGGGAAGCTGGAACTCGGCCTCCTGGGCAAGAGCCGGGATGGACAGGCTGGCGGCCGCGACAGCGGCCATGAGTAGGGTCTTTACGGGTTTCATCGGAATTCTCCTGTTGAGTCTGATTTGAATACGGTCAGCCGAGGAGATCTCGCGGAGGCGGGAGGTCGACGCCGGGACCATTGCCCAACGCCTCTAAGGCAAGAATGTTCTCCGTTTCGTCACTCATGCGCTTAAGAGGCATGGCATCAGGGTCCATCGCCACTCCCGGATGACAAAGCGTCATCATGCAGCAGCCGATGCCGGAAGGCTCGCAACCGACATGGACATCGTTCGTATCCCGATGCACAGGAGAATGATGCGTCGAATGAACGTGCGTCTGGGTGGCCCCAGCTCCATGCGCGTGCGTGTCCGAAGCGGAGGCAAGTGGACCAGCTGACGGCCATACCAGAGCCACCGCAAGCGCCAGCAGCACGGCGATCATCAGCTGTGATGGGCGGCAGACGCGTCCCACCAGACCTACCTCTCCGGCGGGTAACCCGCATCATCGAGCTTGGCGAGGAGGGCAGCTTCATCAGCGCTCGACCCGACACGCACCGCCTTGGTCGCCAGATCGATCTCCACCGTCGCCTGGGGATCGACGGAATGGATTGCCTTGGTAACGCCTTTGGCGCAGCCGCCACAGGTCATGTTGTCGATACGGAATTGCATCGGGCACTCCTCGAATGAATTGCGTTTCACCAGGGAGATGGGGATTCCAGCAGGTGGAAGGTCAAGAGGGAGAATCCTTTATAGCTGTGTTAGGCGGTCGGTGTTGACCTTCCATCGACTGGAAGGCGCACGAAAGCGTCCATGAGCTTGCCGACTGGAGCCAAGATGTCTGCCCATGCCGGAAACAACCACGAGGTCGAGCCGAATAAGTCCGGTGCTCTGCCAACGATCAGGCTTCCCGTGCGGGGGATGAGTTCCTCGTCCTATGTCGCGCGGGCTGAAAGATCGCTGCAGCCCGCCCCGGGCCCTTCACAGGAAAACTGTCATGAACCAGCACACTCCAACTTCTGAGAAATCCGCGACGCTCTACCGGATGGTGATGCCCCAACATGTCTGCCCCTATGGCACCAAGTCCAAATGGCTGCTTGAGTCCCAAGGCTATACGGTCGAGGATCATCACCTGACAACGCGCGAAGAGACCGACGCCTTCAAGGCAGAGCATGGTGTCGATACCACGCCGCAGGCTTTCATCGATGGCGAGCGGATCGGCGGTTATGATGAGCTTCGGGAGCGGTTCGGCAAGACCGTCATTCGCGAAGGCGACACGACCTACAGACCGGTCATCGCCATATTCTCGGTCGCATTCCTCATGGGTGTCGCGATTTCCTGGACAGCTCTCGGGACGATTCATCCGATCCACACGGCCGAATGGTTCATCGCCTCGGCCATGGTCCTGCTGGGGCTTCAGAAGCTGCGCGATGTCGAGGGCTTCTCAACGATGTTCCTGAACTACGATCTGCTCGCCAGCAGGTGGGTGCCATATGGCTACATCTACCCCTTCGCCGAGACGCTTGCGGGTCTGCTGATGCTCGCCGGCGCGCTCATGTGGCTGTCGATCCCGATTGCGTTGTTCATTGGAACGGTGGGTGCCGTATCCGTATTCAAGGCCGTCTATATCGACAGGCGCGAACTCAAATGCGCCTGCGTCGGCGGTGGCTCAAACGTGCCACTGGGCTTCGTCTCGCTCACCGAGAACCTCATGATGATTGGGATGGCGGTGTGGATGCTGGTGCACTACGCCCTTTGATGCTGGGGGGCACTGCTGGCGTCACGCACCTCCGAAGCGGACCGCGCCCGAGTGGTTGGCGACAAGCCTGAATCTACCAATCCTTGCCCGCCGAGTCGCCAATGTCCTCGCGGGCTCACGAGGGCGTTTCCCCAGTGTCCGCTTACCGTGTGCCGATTTCCAACAGCCGACGGTCTGTTCACGGCCCCATTCACGCCGAAAGCCAGATGCCTTTCGAATGGCGGGTTTCAGGTCGCGGGCAAATAAGCCGGGCAGTCCAAGCTTGGGGGCGCGTCCGGCTGTTAGAAGCCGATCCCAAGCGGCTGGCATTCACCCTTCTAGATGAGGCCCAGACGGATTGCGATCGACGCGGCCTGCCTGGTATTGGACGCCCCGAGCTTCTTGGTTGCACCATCGAGATACGAGCGCACCGAGCGGTAGGCCACCCCGAGCATGAGAGCGATATCCGGCATCGACATCCCTTCGGCGAACCAGCGCAGACACTCTGCTTCGCGCGGTGACAGCCGGATGCCGGATGCCAGGGATGCGTCGCTTGACACCCCGTCCAATCGGGAATGAATGAAGGCGACGGCAACGGCTGCGGTGACGGGATCGATGTCCGTGCTGAGGGCGGATACTGGCCTGCCGCTTGCCAGGGTGAACACCATGCGGTCCTTGAAACCGACAGGGATCGAAATCGATATTCCCGACCGGATGCCGAACCGGTCTGCCTCCGTGAAGAACTGTGAAACGCCACGTCGCCCGCTACGCCTTGCTTCATCTGCCGACCAGGCGAACAGCGGCGGGCCGTGCTTGGCCTTGGTCACGACCGGATCGACGCGGATGAAGTCGTTTTCCACATAGAGTTCCTGCCATTCGCGCGAATAGTTCGAGACAGCAAAACTCTCAGGTCCGCTCAGGTAGAGGTAGGCATAGAAGTCGAAGCCCGTAGCTTCCGCGAAATCGCGCAGCGCCCGCCGTGCAGCCTTCTCTTCGAGCGGGAGTGAGAGTCTGTCGATCAAAAGCAAAAGCATGTCGTTCAATGGAGAGCAGCTCCAGTTCAATGCGGCGCGGCAGAAGGCCTGCCTTCCGCACGGAGCGCTGACAACGATAGGGGCCATGGTTATCGGTACGACCGGGGGAAGACGATGTCCTGGTCGACCAGAACGTTGAAACGGTAGCCCGGCCGGATTTCGAGGGTGGGCTGTACGTTGAGGTTGCGCGACACCGTCTGCTCGGAAATCTGTCCAAACGTCTCCGCAAAGGAACGCCGCGCGGCATCCTCGGCGCTGTTGGCAGTGCCCAAACTATTGCGATCCTGCGGGAGCATCATCTCGGTGCCGGTGCCAATCAGCGCGACCAGGATCGCCGATCCGAAGGTGCGCAGATAGTGATTGTCGACCCGGTCGTTGAATCCCCCATGGCCGGCAGAGTCCGTACCCGCCATGCCGCCGATCTGGAGCGTCGCCCCGTTCGGAAAGATGATGTCAGTCCAGATGACGAGCACCCTGTTTTGTCCAAATGTGACCTTGGAATCATAGCGGCCAAAGAGTTTCGATCCCTGCGGGATGAGCAGATGCCGCCCCGTGGCGCTGTCATAGACGTTCTGGGAAACTTGCGCTGTGATGCGGCCGGGAAGATCTGAATTGATGCCGGTGACGAGCGTTGCAGGGATGACCGAGCCGCGTTTGAGCTCATAAGCCGAAAATTGCGCGACGACCGTGTTGGGTAGATATCCAAGGTCGCGAATGTCCTGGTTGAAGAAACTCTCCTTGGCCGCCTGTGCGTTCGCATCCGCAGCACCACCCGAGCCGGCTTGCATGGCGGCCGCATAGAGGTCCATCGCGTTCGGCGGTCGTGTAGATCCGCCTTGGGTCCCGGACGGCCCTGACGTTTCGCCCTGGCTCTGCGCGGACACGTTACTCAGGTCAACCGTAATCGGAGAATCGAACGCGGCATCGTTGGCCTGTAGGCTCGCCATGCGTTGGCGATGCAGCTCGCGCAAAAACTGCTCTTCCTGTTCGCGCTCCATCCGAGCACGCCAAGCCTCTTCCGGTTCGAGCGCGGTTCGCTGCGGCTCTGCCGCGTTTGAGGCCGGCGGTTGCGGCATGAAGGGGTTGGTTGCCGGCTCTCTCGGCTCGGCTGGCGCCGGCTGGCGCTCGGGACGTGCCGGTTCCCCAATGATGCCGTCGGGCACGCCCCGTGTGAGCTGGTCTGCATGGGTCGAGGCAGGCCGCGAACCGGGCGCGTATCCAGGATCATCACCCCCCAAGCGCAGGCCGCGAGAGGACAGGCCATAAAAGATGACGGCGAGGAACAGCACCACCAGGCCAATCGCCACGATGATCGGCAGGCGGTTGAGCCGCCGGATACGCGGTGTTCCGGCACTATTGGAGCCGCCAAGATTAAGGGCTTCGCTCATACCGGCTCCCCTGCCCCGCGCTGCATGATCGAAAGGGGAGAGATCGGGGCCGCGCCTTCGCTGCCATGCCGGTACATGCGCGTGAGATCGAGCGTGAGGGTCGACAGGCGAACGAGGATGCTTCCCTCGAACTCGTCAACGACATAGGCAAGTGCCACCACGTTCGTTGCCTCGGTCACCTGGTCCGTGACGACGGCGTAACCCCAGCCCCTGAGCGAGGCTTCGAGCGCCTGGCCGAACACCGAGCCGTCGGGCGTCAGGCTGATCGTGGTGCTGCCGGGTCCGATCTGTTCCGTGAGACGGCCCACCATGTCTCCGGCGATCGAGGACGCTGCTTCGGGCGTAAGCTGCGCAGACGCCGTGCTCTGGACGAGTCCCGCGCTGCCAAGCGTCTGACACGCGGCCAGTGCCGACACCGACGCGATCAGCAGAGTGAGGCGGACGAGGTTTGAGAGCTTTCGCATCCCCCTACCCTCCCCGCCTGATGGTGATCTTCTCCTGGGTGCGCCCGACGCCAGACACGAGGATGGCCTGGTCGATATGGTAGTCGACCACCATCATGGTGCCGTTCATCCGATAGTTGACGATGCGGTTTTCGCCCCCGGAAACGACGAAGAGGACCGGCGCGTCCTGACCGGAAAGCGATGACGGAAACTGGATGTAGGTCTTCTGGCCGTCGCTGTAGATCCGCGTCGGCCGCCACCTTGCCGTTCCGCTCACGCGAAACGAAAAATCGAGCTGGTCGGCCGGCACGCCGGCGCCGGGCACAATACTGGCCTCCATGCGGGCCGCCACCTCTGCAAAGCGTGCATTGACGTCTTCGGGATACTCGAAGCCGACACGGGCCATATATTGGGTCGAATGGGACTTGAGCTGGATGTGGTAAGTGCGCCGCGATGTCGTCACCACCATCGAGGTCGAAAGCCCTGCCTCCGATGGCTTCACAATCAGATGTACTGACTGGCTGCCGGGAGGCCCCGAGGTTGCCGGTTCGACCTTCCAGCGCACAGTGTCGCCAACCAACACATCGCGCACGATCTCGCCCGGCTGAAGCTCGATATCGCAGACCTGAAGCGGTGAACAGACGACCGAGGGCTGCACCTCGCCGAAGAGAAAAATCACCTTGCCGTCGGGTCCGCGTGTCACGACCCCCTGCCCGTGCTGCCACTGGCCCGAAAGCCCGGTTGCGCGCTGTTCGGTGACGCTGAGATTTTGCGCCAGGGCCGGCCCTGCAATCATTGCGAAAACCAGTCCAGAGCACAGGGCTGTGCTCCGGAATGCTCGTAAACTCATGGGAATATCCTCCGGGCACTCACAACTGTGCCGTCCAGTCGAAATCTCTGAGGTAAAGGCCGATCGGATTGAGGCGGATGACCGCCTCATCCTGGGGCGGGGTGAGCGTCACGGTGGCAACGCCCCGAAACCGCCGTACCGCGAGCTCCCTGCCCTGCCGGTCGCGCTCATATTCGGTCCAGTCAACCTGAAAGCTCTGGCTCGACAGCGGAACGATGTTGGTGACTTCGACCGCGACGGTGATCGTGCGCGCGCGGTCGAACGGGGAGCTCCCCCGGAACCAGGCATTGACCTTCTCAGTCGCGGGATCTGAGGTGCGAAGGTGGGCGTAGGTGCGGTCGATATATTGCTTCTGCACGACCGCATCCGGGGTCACGGAACGGAAGTTCGAAACGAAACTGCCGAGTGTGGCACGCACCACGCGCGGATCGGCATATTCGATCTGCTGGGGGAAGCCGGCACTCGCGGCCGTGCCAAGCCGGTCGACCTCCACGATATAGGGCACGAGTTGCACCTGCGTGCTCTGGTAGAGCGCGTATGAAAAACCGATCACCGACATCAGCATGCCGGTTACGCCGACGATGCGCCAGGAGGCTGCGGCGTGGACGTAAGAGCCATAGCGCTCGTTCCATTCCTGGCGCGCGGCAAGATATGGGTTCTCGGGTGGAGTCTTCGCGGCCATCGTCGGTTTCACGCCTTGTCGTCTGCTGATTTTCTGGTGGTGGGCCGGCCCTGGCTCTGGTCGAGCTTGGAATTGGCGAGCCCGAGCGTTGAGGCACCCCAGGTACCCGGAACCCCGATCGCCTTGTCGCGCCCGGCCGAAGCGAGTGCCGAACCGGCCGCCCCTGCCCCGCTTGCCATGCCCTTGAGAGCTGCCGCTCCAAATGAGCTGCCCGATGCGCGTGCGTCGGAATAGGCCGAGGCCCCTGCCCTCGCCCCGCCCCAGGCCAGGGCTGCGCTGCCGGCGGCAAGAGTCGCCGCCTGTCCGCCGTGGCGAATGGCCTCCATGCCGCCCGTGACCGAGACGCCCTGCGCGACGCCCTGGATGATGTTGGGCACGTAGATCGCGATGATGAACACGACGACGGAGATCCCGGCGATGGCCAGCGTCGCGAGAAACTCGTCCGAGGAACCGGAATCGTTGGCGAGATTGATGAGGACCTCGGAACCGATCCGGGCGATCATCACAAGCGCCATCAGCTTCATCCCGACCGAGAACGCGTAGACGAGATAGCGGACCGCGAAATCCTTGGTGAAGCTCGAGCCACCCAGACCGAGCATGATCATGCCGGCAAGGAGGCCAACATACATCTCGACCATCACCGAGACGAAGATCGCGGCCACGAGGCTGAAGCAGATGACCACCACAATCATCGCGAACACGGCCGCGATCGCCAGCGCATTGTCCTCGAAGAGGCCGAATTGCGCCCGCTCGGACATCGAGCTGGCGACCTGAAGACCGGCGTTGAAGACATTGGCTGGCGAAGCCGAGCCGCCGCCGGCGCCGATCTGGAACAGGCTGTCCACCATCGCCCTGGCTAAATCGGGGCCCTGCTCGAGGATGAAGACAAACAGCCCGATGAACATGATGCGGCGCACCAGTTCGGCGAACCAGGTGTCGAGCGAGGCCGCGCCGAGCGCCAGCCAGACAGCCGCGATGCCGATCTCGATGCCGGCGAGAATCCAGAACAGCGATCGTGCCGCCTGCATGATTGTCGTCTCCCAGCCCTGCGCGGCTGACGCGACCTCGTTCTCGAGATTGGTCAGAAGCGAGCCGTCCTGCGCAAGGGCAGGCTCAAGGAAGAGTAGGGCGCCAAGGAACGCGGCGAAACCAAGCCTAATTCCCGGTGGCTTCATCGCGCTCGCCCTCCCCATTGTCCCAGCGCGGCCGCATCTCCTGTCCGCCGGTCGTATCGAATTGCCTTGGTCCCTCGAGGAAGTCCCCTGCCCGATCGGGCTGCTGTCCGCCGTTAGAGGCAAACCAGATCGAAAGACCGATCCAGACGAGTGCGGTGCATGCCAAAACGACAACGAGAATTCTGGTCACCAGCGGGGCTCCATCATCTGTCCGCCAGACGTCGCGGGCGCGTTCGAGTTGAAAAATTCTTCGCGGCGGGTCTGGGCGAGGTCTTTTGCGGCCTGCTCGGACTGGAACCACGTCGCCATCATGGTCACCTGCTGGGAGACGAGACCGCGCAGTTTTTGGGCCTGCGCCACCTGCTGCTCGGCGATCTTGTGACCGACCTGGAGTGCCTGCATCTGTCCGATGGAGCTCTCCGACATCGAGCGCAGCTGCGACATCGTGGAGGCCTCGGTGCTGAACTGCTCGGCCGTGAGGCCGGCGGCCCTCAGCGTGGCGGCGATGGTCTCCCGGTTGGTGTCCGACCAATTCCGATAGCTCGAGGAGAAATCCTCGCCATTGAAAAGCCCTGTCTCGAACTCGGCAAAACTCTGGAACCGTTGTTTCAAAACATCGTCGATATTGCCCATGGCAAAGGCGATGCCCTCGCCCTGATTGACGAGGCTCTGCAGCCGCGAAAGGTCGCCTTCGACCTGGCTCCAGATGTGGTTTGGCAGCTGCAAGGTGTTTTGCAGCATGTTTTCGTAGATGCGGATCTGATTCTGGATCTGCTCGGCCAATTGAGAAATCTGGGTGACCTGGTTCTGGATCTGCTCGGCCGACTGAGCGGAGAGACCGACAAGCTCGGCATTGTTGAGCAGCTGCGTCCATTCAGTGGCATTGCCTGTCACCACACCGGCATGAGCCGGTAGGGGCAAAATCAGGCCCACAGCCAGCACCGACGCCAAACTGATCCTAATCGCGTGCGAGAATGGTTTCGGCATCGCCGATCCCCCTTTCCAAAAGCCAGGCCTTTGGCCATTCCGGGCCGTAGTCCTGGCGAAGCTGATCGATACGCTTGAGGTGGTCCTTGCCGGACGCGCCCGTGAAGGCCAGAGCGACCGGACCGAGCGCCATGTCGAAGAGACGCCTGCCCTCGGGGCTCGCGACATAGTATTCGCGCTTGGGCGTGGCCGTTGCCACGATCTCGAGCTGGCGTTCGTTGAACCCGATGCGCTCGTAGAACTCCCGCGTGCCAGGCTCGCGCGCGGCGCCGTTCGGCAGACAGATCTTTGTGGGGCAGCTCTCTTTGAGCACATCGATAATGCCGGAGCGCTCCGCATCCGAGATCGACTGGGTGGCCAGGACGACCGCGCAATTGGCCTTGCGCAACACCTTGAGCCATTCCCTGATCTTGTCACGGAACGTGGGGTGACCGAGCATCAGCCAGGCCTCGTCGAGCACGATGAGGCTCGGGCCCCCCGTCAGGCGTTTTTCGATCCGGCGGAAGAGATAGAGCAATACCGGCACGAGATTGCGCTCGCCCATGCTCATCAGTTCCTCGACCTCAAAAGTCTGGAAGGAGCCGAGTGCCAACCCGTCCTCTTCGGCATCGAGCAGTTGCCCCATCGGGCCGTCGACCGTGTAATGATGGAGCGCGTCCTTGATGTCGCGCATCTGCACGCCACTCACGAAGTCCGAAAGCGAGCGGCCGCGGGCCGACGCCATCAAACCGATCTGGCGGGAGATGGCATTGCGATGATCGGGCGTGATGGTGACGCCCTGCATCGCAACCAGGGTTTCTATCCACTCCGATGCCCATGCCCGGTCTCCGGCGGTCGAGAGCTCGGCCAGCGGGCAGAATGACAGCGAGGCGGTCCCCTCCCCTGCCCCGATCTCGTAGTGATCGCCATTGGCCGCAATCGTCAGCGGGAGCAGTGATCTGCCCTTGTCGAAAGCGAAGATCTGCGCGTTCTCATAGCGACGAAACTGCGCACAGATCAGCGCCAGCAATGTCGACTTGCCCGAACCGGTCGGCCCGAAGACAAGCGTATGTCCCACATCGTCGACATGAAGGTTCAACCGGAAGGGCGTGGAGCCGGAGGCGACCTGCATCAGAGGCGGAGCGCCGGTCGGATAGAACGGGCATGGCGCAGCCGCACTGCCTGACCAGACCGAATTGAGCGGGATGAGATCGGCGAGGTTGCGCGTATTGATCAGCGGCTCGCGGATATTGGCGTAGCTGACCCCAGGCAGGCTTCCGAGATAGGCCTCCGTGGCGTTGAGCGTCTCGATCCGTGCGCCGAACCCCTCGGCCTGGACAAGCCGGCGCACGGCCTCGGCCTGGTCGCGCAGGCGAGCATCGTCGGCGTCGAACATGACGATGACCGGCGTATAGTAGCCATAGGCGACAAGCTGGGACGAGGCCTCGGCAATGGCGTCCTCGGTCTCGGCCACCATCAACATGGCGTCCTGGTCGGCCGACCGGTTTTGGGTCTGGAAGAGCTGATCGAAGAAAGGGCGAACCTTCTGCTGCCATTTCTTGCGTGTGCGCTCGAGCCTGGCGCGGGCTTCCTGATCGTCGAGGAAAACGAAGCGGGATGACCAGCGGTAGGTCAGCGGCATCAGGTCGAGCGAGTTGAGGATGCCGGGCCAGCTTTCGGCCGGAAAACCGTCGATCGCCACTATTGCGAGGTAGCGGCCATCGACGAGCGGTGAGAGCCCATGCTGGAACTCGGCCGTCGCGAGCCAATCGAGATACATGGGGATGGCCGGCAGGCGCACCGGATGGCTCTCGCCGACAATGCAGAACCGGATGAACTGGAACAGCTCATCATACTGGACATTGCGGCTTGTCTCCGGATCTACAATTGTGCGCGTCACCATGCGCCGGATGGAGAGAACGTTCGCCAGATATTGCTCGAACTCACGGATCGATGTCCGGAACGCGTCGAGGACGATATCGGCATAGGCTTCGCCCCGGCTCTCGTTGTCGGAATAGACATAGCGGGCGAGCCCTGAGCGTCGGGGTTCAGGCGGCCGGTAGGTCAGGATGATGGCGTGCTGGCTTTCATAATGCCCGCGCTCTGCCTCGAAATGTGCCCGGCGTTCATCGTCGATCGCCCGTGTCACCCGGTCGGGGAAGTGGCAATCCTCGCCTGCGGGATAGGCGGTCGCGGGCACACGGACGGCTTCGACCTGTATCATCCAGCCTGAACCGAGCCGGGCGAGAATCGTGTTGATCTGCCGCGAGACCTCGTTGCGTTCGAGACTGGTTGAGCTCTCCGAATCCGGGCCGGCAAAGTACCAGCCTGCCATGACCGACCCGTCCTTCAAGAGGATCACGCCGTCATCGACGAGACCCGCATAGGGCAATAGGTCGGCGAAGGATGGCTTTGTATTGCGGAACTGTCGCAGCGCGACCATGGCTCAGGATTTCCTCCAGGGTGTGGAGGTCGGGCGATAGGTCGGCAGGTATCCGATATGACGCAGATAGATCTGCCTCATCATAGGGTCCGCTTTCGCCATCATGCGAAGAGCGGCAACGACCGCGATCCAGATCGCGATGCCGAACAGCGCCGAGAACCAGGTCAGCACCACAAAGATCAGGATGATGGCCGCGAGCCCTGTCAGAAGGACCAGTTCGCGATCAGCGCCCATCAAATGGTTCGGGCGCGAAAGCGCCCGATGGATGCGTGATCGCGTGAGCGGGTCGCCGGCATCAGCCATCGGTCCCCTCCCCTGCCCCAGATCGCACCGTGAGCTCGACATGTCCGATCGAGGCGCCCGAGGCACCGAAGAGGCCGACGATCTGTGTCGCGCCAAGCAGGATGCCCGCGACCAGCACGACATACATGAGCCGTCGGGCAAAATCGTTGAGCTCGCCGCCGAAGATCAACATGCCGCCGGCGACCGCGACGGCGGCGAGCGCAATGAAGCCCGCGACCGGGCCGGTGATCGATTGCTGGATCTGTTGCAGTGGACCTTCCCACGGCAGGCCCCCGCCGCCGCCCGCAAGTGCGGGCGTCGCGGCAACGAGGCAGAATCCTGCCGCGATGAACCAGAGGGTCGCCGTTCGGCGGGAACTATGCGGCATGGCTTTCCTCATCGATCTGGGGATGGTGGCGGGTTTCGTAGCGCGTGCCGTCAAAGCCCCTGACGTGCATGACGTCGCGCACGCGGCGCCCCTGCCCCGCGCGTTCGATCGAAACCACGAGATCAACGGCTTCGCCGATCACCTCGCACATCGACTGCTGACTGACCTCCGCAGTGAGTTGCTCGAGGCGACGAAGGGCTGAAATGGCGCTGTTGGAGTGAATGGTGGTCACACCACCTGGATGTCCCGTATTCCAGGCCTTGAGCAGGGTGAGCGCTGCCCCGTCGCGGACCTCGCCAACGATTATGCGGTCCGGTCTCAAGCGCATCGTGCTCTTCAGCAGCCGCGCCATATTCACCGTGTCGCTGGTGTGGAGGGCAACCGCGTTGTCGGCAGCGCACTGGATCTCCGCGGTGTCCTCAAGAACGACCAGACGATCATTGGGGGCAGCCGCGACAATCTCCGCGATCACCGCATTGGCGAGCGTCGTCTTGCCAGATCCGGTCCCGCCGCTGATGACGATGTTCAGGCGAGAGGCGACGGCGTTTCGGATGGCGGCCGTTTGCCCCATGGTCATGATCCCTGCACGCACATAGTCGTCGAGGGGAATAAGGCGTGACGCGCGCCGGCGAATGGTGAAGGTCGGTGCTGCGACGATCGGCGGAAGCAGGCCTTCGAACCGGTGTCCGCCGATCGGCAGTTCGCCCGAAATGATTGGGTGCTCGCTGTCGGCTTCGGTCTGCAAAGCATGGGCCACGCTGCCGATGATGATTTCCGCGGCGCCTGGCTCGAGTGCGCCAAGGCTCTCGATCCCATCCCCCAGCCGTTCCACGAACAATCGCCCATCGGGGTTGAGCATGATCTCGACCACCGACACGTCCCTTAGGGCCGAACAAATGCCCTTACCAAGCGCTTCCTGGAGCTTGCGCACGAGTCGGGACTGGGACTGTGACATAGTCATTGCCCCCCTCCCCGAGCCCACGGGAGGGTGGAGCACGTACTGCGGTTTAAGGGGTTCGCAGCCCATTTCACTTTGCCCGTCATCGCGCCTGTCCGTTCGTTCATTCGGCGGCCCTATGGACCACGGAAGAATGTGAAACGTCAGCCCGGCAGAATTGCCGGGTTACGGACGGGTGAGTCGGGGTGATATTGGACTTCCACACTCACCGGTGGGCCCGATCGTTGAGGGATAGCCCCAGGCCCCGGCATTTCTGCCGGGATTTCTATTGTAGTGCTCGGGAGCTACCGAACTCCGTAACTGATTGAAAAATATAGCGATGTCCGAGCCAATCAAAGCCGCGGAAAGACAGCAGCGCTCCAGACGGTAAGCTTCTGTTAACCTAAAATTCCTTGCCTACGAACGGGAATCGGACATACTGGCGCTAAATCGACCAACTAGCGGTAGTTGGCGCTATTTTCTTTCTTGGGGACCGGAGTGGGAATGACTATTCTCCCAGCATTTGAGTTTGATGACAAGATCCTTGCCCAGGGGGCGGAGATTTCGCGCAAACTCGATCAATTGCGAATTGAGAAGTTTCCGACTGAGGGCCAAAAAACGCTCCGGCGGTTCTCGATGGCTGAAGTCGCCCACTATTTGGGCGTCAGTCCGAACAATCTGAAGCGGCTCCATCTCGAAAAGAAAGGCCCAGAACCGTTTGTGGGCGCCGGAGGCCGGCGCTTCTATTCTGCTGAGCAGATGACCGAGCTCCGGCACTATCTCGACAAGAATGGGCGATCGGATTCCAAGAAGTATGTGCCCTATCGCAAACCCGGCGAGAAGTTGCAGGTCATCGCCGTCGTCAACTTCAAGGGCGGTTCTGGAAAGACCACGACGACGGCGCACCTTGCGCAACACCTCGCTCTCACTGGCCACAGGGTCCTTACGGTGGATCTTGATCCACAGGCTTCACTTTCAGCGCTCCACGGGTTTCAGCCGGAGCTCGATAAGAACCCTTCACTCTACGACGCAATCCGGTACGAGAGTCCCGCCCCGCTTGAAAGCGTCATCCAGAAGACGAACTTCCCATTGCTCGACATCGTTCCTGCGAACCTTGAGCTGCAGGAATACGAGTACGAAACGCCGCTTGCTATGCAGTCCCCGTCTCAGGAGGGGAAACGATTCTTCACAAGGGTCGCCCGACCGCTTGATTCTGTCAGCGAGAACTACGACGTCGTCGTCATCGATTGCCCGCCTCAGCTTGGATATCTGACGCTGTCGGCACTCTCGGCAGCCACTTCCGTCCTAATTACCGTCCACCCGCAGATGCTGGATCTCATGTCCATGAGTCAGTTTCTGCTGATGCTGGGCAATATCCTGAAGTCGATCAAGAATGCTGGCGCCCACGTCCAGCTGGACTGGTTGCGCTATCTCATCACGCGATATGAGCCCACGGACATCCCACAGGCACAGATGGTCGGCTTCATGCAGTCGATGCTTGCTGAGGAAATTCTGAAAAGCCCGATGCTCAAATCTACGGCGATCTCGGATGCCGGCCTCACCAAGCAGACGCTCTATGAGGTGGAGCGATCGAACTTCAATCGCGACACCTATGATCGGGCAATCGATAGCATGGATGCCGTCAACTTCGAGATCCAGGGTCTCATTCACCAGGCATGGGGGCGGTTGTGATGTTGACTGCCGTCAAAACCGACAAAAAAACCTACGGTTTCAAGTGCATAAACCGAGTAAGGGGGTTCTAGTCGAATGGCTCGGAAAAACCCCTTTGCCAACATTATGGACAGCAGCGACACACCTGCCGACAGGCCCGTCGCGCGGGATTACAGCTTCAAGGGCGCATCACGCTCGCTCATAAGTTCGATCGACGAGATGGCGGCCCAGGCAGGCAAGCTGCTCGAGGGCGAGACAATAGTCGAGGTTGATCCCAACCTAGTGGACCAATCCTTCGCCAATGATCGCCTCAACGTTGATCAGGAGGATTACGAGGCAGACTACGCCCAGGTGCTCGAGTCAATCCGCAGTTCTGGCCAGAATTCTCCTGCGCTCCTTCGCCCTCACCCACAGCATCCCGGCCGCTACATGTTGGTCTTTGGTCGGCTCCGGTGGCGCGCTGCAACGGAACTCGGTCTCAAGCTGCGTGCCGTTGTTAAGGAGATTTCCGAACGCGATCATGTGATCGCGCAGGGACAGGAAAACAATGCGCGGGCGAACACCTCCTTCATCGAGAAGGCGTTGTTCGCTGCGGACATCGTTCAGCGCAAGTTTGACGAGGACAATGCGACCGCGCTCGCCGCAATCGGTGTCGACCGGCCCACCCTCTCGAAAATGCTGTCCGTTGCCTCGATGCCTCAGGAACTGCTTTTGGCCATCGGCCGCGCCAAAGGCGTTGGCCGCGATCGTTGGTATGAACTCAAGTTGCTCCTTGACAAACCGGGGAATGTCGAAACTGCCTTGGCTCAGACGTCGAATGCCGATTTTCAGGGACTGCCTAGCGAAGCTCGGTTCGACGCGATCGTCGCGAAACTAAAAGCGTCCAAGCCACGCCGTCGCGCGGCGCCGGCATCGTCCAAACGCACCTGGGCGCCATCCGATGGACGTCTCGCCGCAGAGATGATGGCGAACGGAAAGAGATACACCATCGCCCTCAGGGCGAAGGGTGCCGACGCAACTGCGTTCGGTGACTACCTCTCGGAGAACCTCTCTGCTCTTTACGAGGATTTCCGGAAGGCAAAAGGCGAAACCACAAACGGAGATTGACCGCAAAAGAAAAAGGCCCCCCGAAACGGCAGTCCGGAAGACCTTCTCTATTAGTTTGGCGACTGAGAGAATCCCACTTCCGCGAATCATAGTCAAGGCCATATGGGCCACTTCGTGCGCCGTTTCGGCGAGCAGGTTTCTTTTGCCTAGCGATAGGTGAAGAAAAATGCAGACGCATATCCCAACGACGCCCTTTGGGCGGCGAACGATGTCGCTTGGCATGATGGCAAGCCAAGCCCGTTCCAAGGCAATGCCGGATGGCGCGCAGGTCGAGAAATGGAAGGTGTTCCAGTCGATCCGCGAGGCCAAGGAACTGATTGGCGCAACGGACCGGTCGCTGACTGTCCTCAATGCCCTTCTGTCGTTCCATCACCACGACGAGCTCGCCGGTGACGGCAAGCTGATCGTATGGCCATCAAACGAGGCGCTGAAGGCCCGTTCCAACGGAATGCCGGCGACGACGCTGCGCCGACATCTCGCCGTGCTCGTCGATTGCGGCCTGGTCATTCGCCGCGACAGTCCCAATGGCAAGCGCTTCGCACGCAAGGGCAGGGGAGGGGAGATCGAACAGGCCTATGGCTTCGACCTTTCTCCGATCGTCACGCGGGCTCAAGAGTTCAGGGACATGGCCGAGGCCATCCGTGCCGAGAAGAAGGCGTTTCGTGTTGCCAGGGAGCGCCTGACGCTTCTGCGTCGCGATATTGTCAAGCTCATCGAGACTGGCATCGAAGAGGGGGTTCCTGGCAATTGGGGCCGGGTCCAGCAGGCCTACCAGGCGATCGTCGGCCGTCTGCCGCGCTCGGCGCCAAAGCAGCTCATCGACGACATCTGCGTCGATCTGCACGGCCTCTACACCGAGATACTAGAGGTATTGGAATCATTCACAAAAACACAGAATATGGACGCCAATGAGTCCCATTCTGGTCGCCACATACAGAATTCAAAACCAGACTCCATATCTGAATCTGAAGTTGGCTCTGGAAAAGAAAATGAAGCGGGCAGCAGCGCCGCGGAAACCGACAACGTACGCAGCCTCCCGAAGCGGGATCTGCCATTGGGAATCGTGCTGGAAGCGTGCCCAAGCCTGCGTGAGTTGGCGCAAGGCGGCGATATTCGCCATTGGCGGGACTTTCTGGCGACGGCTGAGCTTGCCCGCCCGATGCTGGCGATCAGTCCGAGCGCCTGGAGCGACGCCCGGGAGGTCATGGGTGAGCAGCATGCGGCGATCACGCTGGCGGCCATCTATCAGCGAGCCGCTCAGATCAACAGTCCGGGTGGATATCTGCGCGGCCTGACTGAGCGGGCGAGGGCGGGCAAATTCTCCACCTGGCCGATGATCATGGCGCTGCTCAACGCAGGCCTCAAGGCGCAAAATTCGTCTGAAACCAGCGCCGGGCCTGCAAAAGTACCCGATGATGACAGCCCACGCCTGCAGGTTTCGGATTCGCTGCTGAAGTCCTTGCAGAAGCCGAGACGATGATGCGCGGTTCACCCTCCAGCGGGACCAGCGTCGCTCTCCGCGTCCTCGGCAATCAGGCCGGTCCGTCGGGCGCGGTCGATGAGGTTCTTGACCGAGGAGGGCGACCATTTCGTGCCGCCACGCGGCGTGCGCTCGTGAAGCCGTTCGAGCTGGCCAGCGATTTCGCGAAGCGTGAGATCCGGGTTCGAGGAATGAATACCGGCAACAAGTGTCATCAGCCGATCCTCGGGAAGCCGCGGCGGAGATTTTCGGAGCAGGGCCGGGTCCGCCAAACGCTCGGCAACCAGCCACTTCACGGCGCGCCGAAGCCGCTCCGGAGTCCAGTCGAGACCCCGCTGCTTGAGGACACGCGCGATATCGTCCCATGTATGATCGGGGCGCATGCGCCGGACCGTCGGAAGCCACTGGTTGGCGTTCGCCTGGATACGAGCTCCATAGGCTGCTTTCTGTGCGGCTGTCATTTTGGCCAGCACGTCGGGCCGGCGCTCGCGGATACCAGGATTGCCCGGGAGTCGGCCTTTCGCCTTGGCTGCCTGGATGCCGGCCTTTGTGCGTTCCGAAATCAGCGCGCGTTCGAGCTGGGCGACGGCGCCAAGGACCTGCAGCGAGAACATTCCCTGCGGCGTCGTGGTGTCGATAGGATCGCGCAGAGATCGGAAATGCGCTCCCTTTGCCGTCAGATCCTCAATTACCTCAAGCAAATGGCTGACGGAGCGCGCCAGGCGGTCGAGTCGAACCACAACGAGGGTGTCACCGGCGCCGATCTCGCGCACAAGCCTGGCGAGGGCGGGGCGGGTTCGTGAGGCGCCGGAACCATGCTCTTGGACGATTGTGTCGCATCCGGCCGACCGTAGCTCGATCTCCTGCGCTTCCGTCGCCTGTTCGTCCGTGGAGACGCGCGCATAGCCGATAAGCCGACCCTGTGGTCGACGAGAGGAGGGATTGCGCGGCGTTTTGGCCATTTGGACCGCCTGATGTCAGTTGTCAAAGTTAGCTTCAATGCGGAGCATGGAAGATCAATATCTTAGCGAAGGTTATGGTCACAGCAATCGGCTCCTGATTCCCCATAGTTGTCTTCACTATGTAGCACAAACTGCCCATACTTCCCTTCAATGTCGCCGATTCGGTTGCCGGCAAGGGAGGGACGTCGAGAGGTGGAGGAGCACGCTGATCAGATTGCCGAACGCGGTACGCTCGGGCTGTCTGCAGATGAGCGGCAAGAGGCGCAGCGCCGCTATCCGGTAGTAGCTCCGTTGGCGGCTCAGGAACTGGTCTCAGCCGCCGATGCGCGGGGCGCGGCCGCTCTTTTGGGGATGAGCACCCGATCGATCTACACGCTCGTCGCCCGGTTTCGGGCCTCAGGTGGGTTGATGAGCTCGCTGGCACCCGGAAAACCATCCGGTGGTCGAGGCCGATCCAGAATGCCGGCGCGGGTGGACGATATTGTCACCGCCGCAATCTACGACACCTACCTGACGCGGCAGAAGCGTCGGATCGTTCGGGTTGTCGAGGAGGTCCAACTTCGCTGCAAGAAGGCCGGATTGCCTGCTCCCTCGGCGAAAACGATCCGCCGTCGTCTGGAGACGATTCGGGCTGAAGAGGTAGCGATGCGTCGTGACGGCCCGCGCAGCAGCGCAGCAAGGCGGCTGACGTCGGCCGCGGGCCATGGACCACTTCCGAGGGGACCGCTCGACATCATTCAGATCGATCACACACCGGTCGATATCATTCTGGTGGACGAAATCAGCCGCCTTCCGGTCGGGCGGCCGTGGCTGACCGTGGCGATCGACGTCTATAGCCGTTGCATCACCGGCTTTCTGGTCTCGTTCGAGGCGCCGTCCGCAACGAGTGTCGGTTTGTGCCTCGCCCACACTGGCGTTGACAAGAGCACCTATCTCGACGGCTTGGGTCTCGATACAGAGTGGCCGATCGCAGGTGTCCCGCGTCTCCTGCATCTTGATAATGCTGCGGAATTTCATGGCGAGGCTCTCGCGCGCGGCTGCCAGCAGCATGGGATCGGCCTGGAATACCGCCCGAAGGGCCAACCTCATTTCGGCGGCGTAATCGAACGTCTGATCGGTACATTGATGGGCCTGGTGCATGATTTGCCCGGCACGACGTTCTCAAATACGACCGAACGGGGAACCTATGACAGCGATGCAGCTGCGGTTCTTACATTGTCCGAGCTGGAGCATTGGCTGGCTCTGGTGATCAGCGGACGCTACCATCACGAAGTCCACGAAGGGATCATGGAGCCGCCGCTCGCGCGGTGGAAGCATGGTGTTGCTGAGCATGGAGAGCCTCGACCAGTCGCCAATAGTCGCGAATATCTGGTCGATTTCCTGCCTGTCGTTCGCCGGACGATCCAGCGGGACGGCTTCACGCTTGATCACATTACTTACTATTCCGACGTTCTGCGCCCGTGGATCGCAAACAGGGATCGCTGCCGGTCCTTCCTGATCCGCCGCGATCCTCGCGATCTGTCGCAGATATTCGTGCTCGAGCCAGGCGGCCGCAGCTACGTGACGGTGCCTTGCCGACGTCTGGAAAGGCCCGGAATCTCGCTTTTTGAGCATCGCCAGGCCATTCGAACGATCAGGGCAGGCGGTCGCGCCCAGGTCGATGAAGAGGTCATCTTCAGGACGATCGAGCAGCAGCGCGGGCTGGTGAAGGCCGCGGCGAAGAAATCCAGAGCGGCCCGGCGCCATCTGGCGCGACAGACGCCGGTCCGAGAAACATCGGTGGATCGCGCGGCTGTCATGCCGACGATCAAAAACGAGCTCGCCGGCGATGATCAGGCTGCCGACTCGGCGCCATTTCCGATGGAAAGATGGTGATGAGTGATCTCAGCCACCTTCCCCTCGATCTGCAAGAGATCGCCGCCGGGGACAATGCGCAACGAATTGCCTTCATCCGTGGCCAGTGGTGGATCGGCTACCCGCAGGCACAGGCGTCGCTCGATCTGCTCGGCGCCGCGATTGAGAACGAGCCAGGCCGCGTGCGGCCGCAATGTTTTCTCGTGCTCGGGCCGACAAACAACGGCAAGTCGATGATCATCGAGAAACTCCGACGCGATCATACGCCGCCTGTCTTGCCCGGTCGTGACGAGGAAAACATCCCCGTTGTCGTAGTGCAGATGCTCACCGATCCGGGCGTTGCGCGGTTCTACCAGCATCTTCTTGAGATTTTGGGATCCCCGGTTCGAAGAACGGCCCGCAAACATGATCTCGAAGCGCTGGCGTTATCGATCCTCAAGAGGGTTGGCGCACGAATCCTCATCATCGACGAATTGCACAATCTTCTGGCGGGCACCGTACCGGCACAGCGGGAATTCCTCAATTTGTTGCGGTTTCTCGGCAACGAGCTGCGAATCCCGATTGTCGGGGCAGGGACGAAGGACGCCTATCTCGCCATCCGCACCGATTCGCAGCTTGAGAACCGGTTTCATCCGATCATCCTGCCGGTGTGGGTGGAGGGCGACGAACTCAACCGGCTGCTTCAGAGCTTTGTGGCGACGTTCCCGCTTCGCAAGCCGTCGTTTCTCAGCTCGGCCGAGCTGCAGCGGTGGATTTTGGCCCGCACAGGCGGGACGATCGGCGAAATAGCGGCGCTGTTGCGTTCGGCGGCTGTCGCCGCGGTTGAAAGCGAGGAAGAGGCGATCAATCAGCGATCACTTCGTCTGATGAAATACCAGGGGCCGGCAGAACGCCGACGCCTCACCGAGAAGCTTCTGGTCTGAGGATGGCGACAAGGCTGCCTATTCATCCTCAGCCATTGCCGCAAGAAGCTTTGTCTTCATGGCTGTGGCGGCTCGCCGATGCATATGACATGGGCGCCGGAGAATTCGCCGAAGCTGCCTTGGGGATAAAGAGACCTGATATCGAACTGGTGGATTTCTGGCCATCAGCTTCTTTGATCCAGAAGCTGGCGGAACGCACGGGTGTTACTGCCGACCGGATCCGTGCCATGACGATGGCGGCATATGTGCCCTATCTGGTCGACAGTCTGGCGTCGCGAGGCGACATCTTCCCCACCTATTGCTGTCAGTTTGGCGTCTTGGAAAACCCGGTGTTGCGGGTACGATCGTTACAGGCTGCCTGGTGGCTCCCCTGGATCTCGGGCGATCTCGCCGATGGCAAAATGATTGGGTGTGTCGACTGCCTGCGAAGCGATCGGCATCGGTTCGGCCGGCTGCATTGGCGAGCGAGCTGGATGGCGAGTTGCCCGAAGCACGGCATCCTGCTGCAAGCAGCCAGTTCAGCCGAGCAATCCGGATATCCTGGTCCTCAAGAAGCCGCAGCAGAGCTCGTTTCGCTTGACGGCATGACCCTGCAGGCCGTTACGAAGGGCAGGGTACAATTGCCCGGTGGTCGCATTGTTCACGGTGGCCTTTGGCTTCGTGTTCTGCGTGGCGTTATCGACGAGATTTGCCGGCCGCGCCGCATGAAGGATGCGGTCCGTCCGATAATTGAGGCCGCGTGGGAAGCAGCAGGCCTCCCCTATCGCCATGCCCTGGGGCGCTGGGGCATTTACGAGAAGTTGGGTCGTTTGGAGCGGGCGAATGTGCTGAAAGTCGCTGCCTTAGCCATGCGACCGCTGATCAGGGCGGGCTTCCAGCCTTTGAAAGTATCCTCGCGCCCATTGGAGGCTGAAGCGTCACGGGCCGTCTCGCCTGCCGTTCTCGTGCGAGATTTCCAGCTGATGCCCATCGAAATCGAGAACATCACCATGCTGGCCCGTGAAAACGATGATGTTGCGATCGATCTGCGCCGGATGCTCAATCATCAGCCGCGCAGTGCACGGTTCGTCGCTCAAACGGACGAAGCCCTCAAAAGCTTGGGAATTCCGGTGTTGGCGCCGCTTCTCGTTGCCGGGACTCCTGATCGCACCGGTCAGCCCTACTGAAGTCAGCTTTGTCCCGCCAGTGCAGTCCACTGTGACAAATGACACCTGAGAGAGCATTTGCGAGCGGATCTCCAAAACCAGAGGATAGGGATAACCGATCCGTTGAAGGTGTCTTTTGGGGTGAGTCGGCCATTGACTCTGGCCTAGCGCCGTCGCATATATAACCCATTGGGTTATAGGAAGCGTATGCAGACCGTTGCCGAAACACCGTTGTTCATCAAGCAGGCGGCGGAGCTGTTCAGCGACGATGAGCGAAAGGAACTGATCGACTTCCTTGCGGCCAATCCGCAGGTCGGCGATGAAATCCCGGGTGCTGGTGGCGTTCGAAAGATGCGGTTCGGAGCCAAAGGCAAGGGAAAGCGTGGCGGCGCCAGGGTCATCTACTACTGGTACAGCGATGACGCGCCGATCTATGCGCTGCTGGCATATGGCAAGAATGAAAAGGTCGACCTGAAGCCGGACGAGGCAAAAGCGGTTGCCGCCTTCGCGAGGGCGATCAAGGCGGCGAACAGGAGCAGGACATGAGCGAGATGACGAAATTCGGCGCTGATCTGATCCAGGCCATGTCGGAAGCTTTGGCGCATGCTCAGGGTAAGGACGTTCCCGGCGTCAAGGTGCATAGTGTTGACGTTGGTGCGGTCGACGCAAAAGCGATCCGCAAGAAGCTCGACCTGACCCAGGATGAGATGGCAGTGGTCCTTGGGACCAGCCCTTCCGGCTACAAGAAATGGGAGCAGGGCAAACGGCAGCCGAGTGGCGCCGCCCGCACACTGCTTCGTGTCATGGACCGAGAGCCGGAGGCGGTACTGCGCGCGCTGTCGTCGTCTGATGCAGCGCCAGAAAACAAGGAAGCTGCGCACTGAGTAGGGGAGGGGGCTTTTCAGAGCCCACTCGCCTTGGTGAGATTGACCCTGAAGCGATCGCGCCGGCGCTGATATTTTCGGGTCATTTCGGCCGAGGCGTGGCCAAGCTGTTTTTGCACATAGCGCTCGTCGACCTCGGCCGATGAGGCGAGGCCGGCGCGCAGCGAATGGCCGCCAAACAGTTTTTGGCGCTCGCCTTCCGAAAGATCGCCTCGCACGCCGGCGGCCAGCGCGGCCCGCTTGACGAGGCGGGCGACCTCCTGGTCGTTGAGGCGCTCGGCGCCGACCTTTTTGCCTTGTCCTGTCACCCTGCGGAACAGTGGGCCGTGGATGATGCGGGCAAACTTGATCCAGCTTTGCAAGGCCACGACGGGGCAGGTGGCGTCGGACGAGCCGCGACCGATCTCGACCTCGCGCCAGCCGGTTTTTCCCCGAAGGGTCACCAGCAGGCCCTTGTCGGGGAAAACTTCCACCCAGCCACGGCCGTCCTCGGTCTGGTCGCGGCCGGCATCGAAGCCGACAATCTCGGAACGGCGCAGGCCGCCGGCAAAGCCCAAAAGCAGCATGGCGCGGTCGCGCAACCCTCTGAGCGTCCCACGATCCAATGTCTCCAGCATGGCGATCAAGTCTTCCGGCAGGATCGCTTCCTTCTGACGGGGTGGGGCGGCATGTTTGTTGCGGATTCCGGCCATCACCGTCGCGATATGACGGTCCTTGCGGTCGAGTGGATGGCCGCGCTGCGCAAAATTCCAGGAGAGCGAAGAAAGCCGGCGCTCGATCGTCGCCACCGATTTTTTCTCTCCGGTCGCCGTGCCAGCGTCCGTGCCGGAGGCGAGCGCGGTAATGTAAAGCCCGACCACCTGCGGATCGGGCGGCATGAGCGAAAAACCCTGGCGGCGGCACCAGCTGGCAAAATGGCGCCAGTCGGCGGCATAGGCGCGGCGGGTGTTTTGGGAACTGGCTGCCTCGACATAGTCGCGCGCCCGACCGGCGAGACCTTCCAGATGACCAGGAAGTCGCTTGGCGTCTCCTGTCTGGGCGGGCGGGGCAGGGGAGGGGGACATATCTGCGTCGACCGTCTGCCGGCCCATTGCCATCACCACATCGATGATGTCGGGAAGATCGTCCTCGTCAGGATTCATGAGGAAGCCTCAAGATTGTGCGCATTCAATGAGTACGCACTTGCCATCGGGGCAGGCAAGGCGTATCTTGCCTGGATAGGCAATTCCAGGATCAAAACCATGGCGCGCGCAGCCCTTGATGATACCGATCGGATGAACATCCGGGTGAAGCCGGAGGTAAAGGCACGCCTGCTTCGGGCCGCGGCACTTCGCCATACCGATCTTACCAGCTTCGTAACCCAATCGGCCTTGCGCGAGGCGGAAACCGTCATTGCCGAAGCCGACGTCATAAAGGTTTCGGAGCGCGATTTCGGCCGTATCCTCGAGCTTCTCGACAATCCGCCGAGGCCGAACGAAAAACTGCGGGCGGCGGCCAAGGCCCTACCCAAAACGCTTTGATGCTGCCCCCCTGGCACGAAGAGGCGATCACGAAATCCCACGACCGCAAGAGTTTCGACTGCGGCGATCCCGGCATGAACATTTTCCTGCAGCGCTTCGCGCGCCAGGGGCACCAGCAGAATGCCGCAAAGACGTTCTGTGCGATCTCCGACGACGCGCCCGACCGGATCCTCGGCTTCTACAGCCTGGCCCCGGCCTCGGTCGAATATGACGCCGTTTCCGCCGCGATGGTGAAGGGCCTGGCCCGTCACAGCGTGCCGGGATTTCTTCTGGCACGGCTCGCCGTCGACAAATCGGTGGCGGGCAGGGGGCTCGGCGGCCAGCTTCTGCTCGCCGCCGCGCTGCGCTGCATCCGCGTCACGGAGGAAGTGGGCGGTGTTCTGATGATCATCGACGCGAAAAGCGAACGGGCGGCAAACTGGTATGCCGGCTATGGCGCCGAGCCACTTGCGGATCGTCCGTTGACGCTGGTGGCGCCGCTTATGAGTTTTGCCGCGGCCCTGAAAGACAGTGGTCATCTCTGACATCTGCCCGGGCTCGGCCGGATCATGCGGCGCATCCTTGTCGACAGCCTGTGCCGTGTCCTGTGATCGCGCTGAGCGGTGCCGAGTCCGCTTTTCGGGGTTTTGTGTCGGAATATCGTGATTCATTAGACAGCCGTTCGTTTGTTTTCAATGCCTTGCCCGTGCCGCAATTGTGAGACTGAGTCGGGGTTATTGAGACTGGCCTCGAAGTTGAGTCGGTATTTATGAGACCAGCTTGCAGCCAAACGGCGAGGCTGTCCATGGATCATGATAGCACCGATTCCGGGGCATGGGCGCAGGCCCTGTCACGCGCCGAAATCCTCGCAAAACTCTCCGATCGACCCGATGACGCGGAGCTGCGCGAAGCCATGCGTGCCCTCGGGATCAGCCGGGCGACGCTGTTCCGCTGGCTGAAGCGGTTCCGCCAGGACGAGCGCACCAGCGCTTTGCTGCCGCGCCGGCGTGGACCGAATGCCGGCATGCAGCCGCTCGATCCGGCGGTGCTCGCCGTTGTGGAGCAGCATTTCGAAAAGCTCTACGCGACACGGCGCAAGCCGACGCTGACGCGCTTCCAGCGGGAGGTGGCCGCCGATTGCCGGGCCGGGGGCCTGCCGCCACCCTCGATCCGTCGTCTGGGAAGGTGGCTAAAGAGCCGCGATCAGGCCGATCTGATGCAGCGGCGAGAAGGAGCCAAGAAATCCGAATCCGTGTTCTTGCCGACACCGGGCGGGCTGACGGCTGAAGCACCGCTCGATATCGTCCAGATTGACCATACCAAGGTCGACGTCACGGTGGTCGACCCGGTGACGCGACTGCCGATCGGCCGACCGACGCTGACGCTTGCCATCGACGTCAACACGCGTATGGCGCTGGGCTTTTCTCTTTCGCTCGAAGCGCCGTCGCTCACGGCCGTGGCGTTGTGCCTGACCCATGCGGCAATGGACAAGACGGCCTGGCTTGCTTCGCGAGGCATTGCAGCGGACTGGCCGGCGCACGGGATTCCCAAGACCATTCACGTAGACAATGGCGCCGAATTCCATGCCCGTGCCTTCGAGCGCGCCTGCGGCGAGCATCGCATCGACCTCAGCTACCGGCCGCCTGGCACGCCGCGTTTCGGTGGCCACATCGAGCGGCTGATCGGCACGATGATGGGCGCGGTGCATCTCATTCCAGGTTCGCATTTTTCCAATATCCGCGAGCGCGGCGATCTCGATCCCGAGGCCGAGGCGGTTATGACGCTCGGCGAACTCGAAACCTACATCGCGCTCGAGATCGTCGGCGCCTACCACGCCCGCATCCACAAGGCGCTCGATATGCCGCCGTCTGCTGCGTGGAACGCCCGGATCGGCGAGACCGCTGTGCGAATGCCGTCGGATCCACGACAGTTCCTGATCGATTTTCTGCCCTCCGAGGACCGCGTCCTGCAGCGCGACGGGCTGCATCTGTTTCACATCCGCTACTGGTCGGACGAGTTGCGCTGGCTGATGGGCCGCGAGCGGCGGCGGTTGACCGTCAAATACGATCCGCGCGACCTCTCCTGCGTCTTTGTCGCGACAGAGCAGGGGTATCTCGAAGCGCGCCCGGCCGATCGCACCCGGCCAGCGATCGCGCTTTGGGAGCAACGTGCGGCGCGGCGCGCGTTGCGGGCGGAAGGGCGCCGGGCCGTCGACGAGGAGCTGATCTTTTCCACCATCCTCGCTCAACGCGCGCTGGTCGAGGAAGCGACGCGGACGACCAAGGCGATGCGACGGGATCTCGCACGGCGCGATCACCTCGCCGCGACGAAGATGATCGACGTCACGCCGCAGACCGGAACTGTCGGCGACGACCAACCGCTGCAGCTGCCCTATTTCGAAGTGGAGGAATGGGATGACTGAGGAATTTTCGCATCTCTTTCCGGCCAGCCGGGCGGTCGCCGCATTGAGCGCCGAGGAACGCATCCGCAGAATCCGTGCCGATCGCTGGATCAACTATCCCCGTGCCGAGCAGGCGTTGGCAAAGCTGGAGGGGCTGATCGTCTTCCCGCAGCGCGCCCGCATGCCCAATCTGCTCATCGTCGGCGCCAGCGGCATGGGCAAGACCATGATCGTGGAAAAGTTCTCACGCGATCATCCCTCCCGTTTCGACGCGGTGAGCGGCTGCATGCACATGCCGGTGATCGTCGTGCAGATGGTCTCGGGCCCAGACGAGGCGCGTTTCTACAAGCGGTTGCTGGCGGCGATCGGCGCGCCCGAGCCGCCGCGCGCGACGCTGTCGGTTCTGGAAAACCTGACTCTGCGCCTGCTTTCCGAGATTCGCCCGGGGCTCCTGGTCATTGACGAGGTCCACAGCCTGCAGGCAGGCTCGGTGCGCGAGCAGACGCGGTTTTTGAACATGCTGCGCTTTCTCGGCAACGAGCTCAGGATCCCGCTCGTCTGTGTCGGCACGCAGCAGGCGCGCAACGCCCTGCGCACCGACGATCAGCTGGTGCGCCGCTTCGAGGCCTTCGCGCTGCCGCCATGGCAGAATGACGAGGATTTCGGGGGCCTGATCGGCAGCCTGCAGCGCACGCTGCCTTTGCGACGGCCGAGCGAAATCGGAGCACCGATGCTCAAGCGCCTGATCGAGGTTACGGGCGGCATCACCGCCGGCGTGTTTTCGCTGATGGGCCGGCTCGCCATTGCCGCAATCGAGAGCGGCGAGGAGCGGATCGTGGCCCGTGACGTCGCCGACAAGCGCAACGTCCTGGCGCTGTTGGGAGACCCGGTGTGACCGCCGCATCGACGATGAAGTTGCTGCCGGTCGTGCCCAGACCGGCATGCGACGAGCGGCTGTCCTCCTGGCTGCATCGCCTGGCGCGCCTCTACGCGATGCCGATCGAAGTGTTTCTGGAGTGCTGCGGCCTGAGCGACCGCGGGATCGACGACCTCGAATGGCGCCTCGGGGGAGGGGAGGGGGCTTTGCTGGCGTCGCGCACCGGCATGGATGTCGAAGCTTTGAGAGCGCTGACCTTCGCCGAGATCGCGCCGCCTGCGCGCCTAATGATCGCGTCACACACCCGTTATGTCTGCCCGCACTGTCCCATCGACATCCATCTGAAATCAGCGGCGCTGCCCTGGAATTTTGGGTGCGTCGAGCATGGCGTGAGACTGCGTCCAAGGGGCGGCGGGCGGCTGCAAACACTGTTGCCCGAACGGTCATTGGCGATGCTCGACGGCTACGCGCGCGACGGTGCCGTCAGGCTGGGCGCCTGGGCACGGGGAAGGGACGAAAAGGAACCGGACGCCCGCGCCCTGCTCGTCTTCCTGACGACACGACATCGCAGATCCTCGCCGCCGTCGCTATCCGAGCAACCGCGCCTCTCGCTTGCGGCGCGGCGCGCCAACCATGATTTCCTCACCCGCCCGATCGCCCGCCAGGCGCTTTTGGTGATCGTGCCGGAATATGATCTTGTGGCGCCCGTTCTCGGCAAGCCGGTGCGGCCCGGTCTCATGGGGCTGGCGCGGGGATCGCTGCTTCAGAACTACGCGCTGGCCATCGGCGTCGGGCGGCTCGCTGCCGACCCGGTCGGCCATGCCGCGTCCGTGCTGCTGGCAAGCGATGCGGAAGGCGAGGACCGGCTCAGGGAGACCTTGCGGGCCTGGCCAGAGGCGACGCGGCGGCGGATCTATGCTCGGCTGCGGCGCGTTCGCGACAAGAGCGAGGCGCGCCAAGACCGGGGTCGCGGATTTTTTGTCGCCACAGGAGCTCACAAGGCGCGTTTGCGGGGTCTCGATGACCCGCAATGCCAGACTGGCCCAAACGCCGTCCACGGCCTTCTATGGCCGAAATCGCCGATCCGGCGGCCTCTGAAGCAAAACCGGCTGCGGAATAGGTGATATTATGCACCAGTCTCACAAATTCCGACTCGGCCAGTCTCACAAATTATGCTCCGGGAATCTCACAATCATGCGCGAGATTTCGGCTCAAGGCCTTGAGTCTCAAGAATTCCGCTCATCCGACAGAAAAACGAGCAACATGGGCCATTTCTCATATAGAGAACAAAACGACCGATAAGGCAAGATTATCGATCATTCTATCAGCGCGACAAGCACAGCGCTTTTTGTCCATTTCTGTTGCCAAAAGCGCCGCGATGAATCATCGTGCTTGCAATGATTCATCGACCCAAACCCTTTCCGCACCACCACGCCACGCTTGCCGGTGCCGCTTCGACCTCGCCGTTGGCAACCGTGCCGGCCTGGCTGCACCGAGCCGTACCGGATGCGAAAAGCCTTGCGGGAAAGGACCTTGAGGACCTCGCGCTCTCAGCGGGTGCCGCCATCGGCGCGCTCGATGCAATAGTCCGCCGGCAGGAGCGCTGGGCCGGCGCCTGGCGACAGCGGCTGGCGCTTGCGGCGGCCGCGGTTACGGCGAAGCAGGTGGGCCGCGTCGAGGATGAGGCGGCGCTGCGCGATGCCGTGCTGCTCACGCGACCGGGCGAGTTTTTGTCTGTCGGCCCCGCCGGGCTTTTGCTGCTCGCCTGGCGCCGGCTGGCATCGAGGCCGGCGGATGAATTGTTGACGTTGAAGAGCCTTGCAGCGGTTCTGGAAGAGTTCGGCTACGCCCCGGATGATGAGGTGGTCAGCGATCTGGCGGATGATCTCCGACAACTGGCGAACGGCGCTGGCATGGTCGCAACGCTGACCGGTTCATTCATGGCCGCAGAACGCCACGGCCTTGCGCGCGCCGTCGGAGCCTGGCTCGCCGATGCCCTGCTGGCGCAACGCCTGGGTTGGCCACATGCGCTGCCGCTGCTCGGCGCCGAAGCAGCCTTGGGCATAAGCGCGCGCTCGCGTCGATCGGCAGCCAGTTTTGTGGCGACAGGCATTGAGACAGATCCTGAGCGTGCCAAAGGTCTACTTGCCGCGCAGGCGCGTGCCGCGATCCGCGCCATCGATCTGTCCGCCGACCTCGAGCGTCGCGCGAGCCGGATGCTTGCCGTTGCGCCGAAACTCCGGGCCAAGGCGGCAGACACCGTTGTCGACAAACTGCTGTCCGACGACGCGATCGTCGCCTCCGAAAGAATCTCCGGCATGAGCGATCGCGGATTGCGCCGCCTGTTCGACCGGCTGGTTGAGCTCGGCGCTGTGCGCGAACTCTCTGGGCGGACGACCTTCCGCATTTACGGGCTCTGACGACCATGGCGGAGACGACGCGCAAACGACGAGGCCGGGCCGACGAGGATGCACTGTTCGATCGGGAATTGGATCATCTGCCGCCGGAAGCCCGCTGGCGCGAATGGATGCATCGGGTCGAGGCGACCATTTTTGCTGCCAGTGAGCCCGTTACCCGCGAGACGCTGGCGCGGGTGGTGGGCAAGGGTTGCAGCATCGATCTTCTGATCGACGACATTCGCGAAGAGCTGCGCGGGCGGCCTTACGACCTGGTCGCCGTCGCTGGTGGTTTTAGGCACGTGACCCGGCCGGCCTACGCCGACGCTATCCGCGCCGCAGTCGGCAGCAATGAGACGGCAACCGATCTGACCCAGTCCGAAGTCCTCGTGCTGATGTGCATCGCCTATTTCCAGCCGATCACGCGCGGAGAGCTGTCGTCGTTTTTCGGCAAGGAGATATCTCGCGATCTGATCGGCCATCTGCGCGGCGCGAAGCTGATCGCGTCCGGTCCGCGCAGCCCGACAGCGGGTGCGCCCTACACCTACGTTACGACGAAGGAGTTTTTGCTGGAGTTCGGGCTCGATACGCTGCGCGACCTGCCGGATTTTGAGGCGCTTGAGGATGCCGGGCTGCTGTCGAAAGATAAATTGTTGGCAGGCGCTATCCCGGCCGGGCTGAGCCGCGACGAGGGTTATGCTGAGGAGGACTTGGCAGACACCGACCACCCGACGACAACTGCGGCTGAATGACAAGGGAAAAAACACAATTGCGCGATACAAATCACCGCTGAAGAGTTAACATCGTAGCCGCGTTTCCGAGTTGCCGGAGACCTGAAAAGAAGAGCTTATGACCACCGCTCGCCATATCGTGACGCTGCTTAAGAGCCACATTGCCGGCGATGAGGATCGTTTCCTCGCCACCGCGATGCAGCTTGCTGCGCATGAGGCGCGTCAGGGTCATGGCAAGCTGGCGCAAGAGCTCAAGAATCTGATCGATGCTGCCAAGGGCAGCGATACCGGGATCGTGAAGAACGGTCGGCCGGTTCCCCTTGTTCAGCCAAAAGGCGAACTCGCCGGGCTCCTGCATGCGCACTATCCCGACTTGAGGCTGACCGACATGATCCTGCCGGATAGCCTTCGAGCGCGCTTGCAACGCGTGCTTGGCGAGCAGCGTCAGCAAGCCAGCTTGCGCGAACACGGTCTGGCACCCCGTCGCAAGCTTCTCCTGGTCGGTCCGCCCGGGTCCGGCAAAACGATGACCGCGTCGGCATTGGCCGGCGAGCTCCATCTCCCCCTATTCACGATCCTCCTCGATGGATTGATCACCAAGTTCATGGGAGAGACGGCCGGCAAGCTGCGGCTCGTATTCGATGCGATTCAGGCGACGCGTGGAATATATTTTTTCGACGAGTTCGACGCCATCGGCGCGCGGCGAGGAGAACGCCACGATGTCGGGGAAATTCGGCGTGTGCTCAATTCGTTCCTGCAGTTCCTCGAGCAAGATGACAGCCAAAGCCTAATCATCGCGGCCACGAACCATCCCGAACTGCTCGACAAAGCCTTGTTCCGCCGGTTCGACGACGTCATCGAATACACGGTCCCCGACCGGTCGCTCATCGAGGCGTTGCTTCGGGCTCGGCTCGATCGCTTCGATACCAGAGGGCTTGCGTGGAAGGAGGCGGTATCTCAGTCCGAGAGATTGTCACAGGCCGAGATCACCCGTGCGGCGGACGATGCAGCAAAAAACATCATATTGCGGGGCGAGAAACGGATCACCTCGGAGGCCCTCATCGAGGCGCTGACGGAACGTCGGCAGGCCTCGCTGCCTGAGTAGCGACAGCATAGGCTAGAATGGCAGACGACTTCCCGCGCGACCGCCCTCATATCCACCTCCGCAACAACGGCATCGGAGAAGCTTATCGGCGGCCGAACCAAAGGATCGAGCCGCCGCCGCTCCCAGCGCGTGATCGGGCAGCACATGCTGCTGCCCTCACGCAATCGATTGAACAGGCCGTCGAAGCTGCGCGCCAGCAGACTGCAGCACGTGATGGGCAGCTAACAGTAGGAATGCCCGGCTTCTACCTAGAGATCGATTTGCCAGCCTCGGAGCGAGCCGCTCTCGATCAGTTGGCCGATCGTCGTCAGAACATGGAACTCGTCGCCGTGCACGAGCCGGAGCAGCCCGGTGCTCCTATCACAGCATCGGTGTTCGTCCCCCAACGCGCGGAAGCTTACTATCTGAGGAAGGTCGAGGCCTATCGAGATGTTGATACCAACCGCGGCAGGCCGAGAAACGAGCCGCTTGTCTCGCGTATGGAAACTGTTCGCTTGGCGACGGCAAGGTCATTGTTCACCGACGGCTCCGAGCTCTTTCCTCAAGCTGCCGACGAAGACATTTGGTGGGAAATCTGGCTACGCGAGGGACACCGCGAGGACTTTGAGCGCATAGCCCACGCGCTTAACATCACGTTGCGCGCGCACTCGGTCAGGTTTCCTGAACGGGTGGTCATGCTGGCGCTCGCGAGCGCGGCCACACTCGACCGGCTGGTTGCGCATAGCGACGTCATAGCCGAGCTTCGGCGCGCGAAGGATACGCCGTCCTTCTTCATGGGTCTCGGCGGCGCCGAGCAGAGGGACTGGAGTGACGAGCTTCTGCAGCGCGTGACACCGAATGAAGCCGACATCGCAGTCTGCATTCTCGACAGCGGCGTGCGTCGCACTCATCCGCTCATCGAACTCGCGCTCGCCGGCGAGGACTGGCACACCATCAAGCCGGCCTGGGGCGCCGACGACACGCCTGCATGGAGCGGACACGGTACGCGGATGGCAGGGGTCGGCCTCTACGGTGATCTGGTGCCCGTCCTGGCAGGCGGCGATTCGGTCCCGTTGCCCTTCCGACTTGAGAGCGTTCGCATTTTGCCGCCGGAGGAGGAGGCGAACGATCCAGAACTTTATGGCGCTATCACCGGCGAAGCGATCGCTCGCGCCGAAGTGCAGGCCCCGAACCGTCGCCGCGCAATCGCGATGGCGATCACCAGTCCGAACACAGGTCGCGGAAGACCGACATCGTGGTCTGCAGCCGTTGACCAGCTCTGTTTCGAGGAAGAGCAGCGACGCCTGATCATTCTCTCGGCCGGCAATATCGGCGATGACCTCATGCCAGCCGATCACCTGACTCGGAACGACCTAGAGGCGGTCGATGATCCATCTCAGGCCTGGAACGCGCTGACGGTCGGCGCCTTCACAGATAAGGTCAATATCGTTGACGCTGCCTTTGCAGGCTATGCACCGATTGCGCCTGCGGGCGAGCTCTCGCCGCGCAGTCGCACCTCGGTCGTTTGGGACCGGCAGTGGCCGGTGAAACCGGAGGTCGTTTTTGAGGGCGGAAATCTCGGCCATGACGGCGTACTTCCCGGCGAGCCGATTGACGATCTGCAGATATTGACAACCTTCTATCGTCCTGACCTGCGCCACTTCACGACCATTGGTGATACGAGTGCGGCGACGGCGCATGCGGCGCGGATGGCGGGACAGATATTGTCAGCTCGCCCCGAGCTGTGGCCCGAAACGGTGCGAGCCTTGATGGTCCATTCGGCTGAATGGACACCGGCCATGCGCGCTCGCATCGACGCCTGCAATGGCGCGAAGGGCCAAATTCACGCGCTGGTGCGGCGCTATGGTTACGGTGTGCCGGATCTGGGGCGCGCACTTTTGTCGACCGTGAATGATCTGACGCTCATTGTCGAAGATGAGCTGCAGCCATTTCAGCGCGAAGGCAGCGCCGCCGCGAAAACGCGTGACATGAAGTTGCATCGTTTGCCTTGGCCAAAGGAGCAACTTGCGGCGCTCGGCGCTGCACAGGTCGAGCTTCGTGCGACTCTCTCATATTACATAGAGCCCAATCCGGGCGAACGCGGATGGACGCGTCGGCATCGCTATGCATCGCATGGGCTTCGGTTCAGAGTGAAGTCGGCGACCGAGAGTGTTGATGAATTTCGGGCCCGCATTAATCAGGCTGCTCGCGACGAGGAGGAAGGGGCGCCGGCCGGAGGCGGGGAGGAGTGGCTGCTCGGCACTTTTCGGGATCGGGGCTCCCTGCATGCCGATTTCTGGTCGGGCAGCGCCGCCGATCTCGCCGAGCGGGATGCGATCGGCGTTTTTCCGGTCGGCGGTTGGTGGAAGGAGAAGCCTTACTTGGAACGTTTCAATGCCTCGGCCCGGTATTCCCTGATTGTGACCATTCGGGCGCCGGGCTCCAATGTCGACATCTTCACTCCGGTCGAAGCAGCAGTGAACGTTCCAATCGCGGTTGAAGCGTGATGCGATTGTGACTGGCGCTTGGAGTGTCGATACTCGCCGGCAGAAGACAGTCCACGCCCTCAAATTGAGCTAGTACGCAGTCACCTTAACTGCGTGTCCAAGAAACCGGCAGCAAGCCAGATGGTTCTGTCGCGAACTCTTCGGTAATGACGGCGAGGGCATGAAGGCTCCTTGGTTTCGGGGGAGTTTGTCATGTTCAAGGGCTGTCATTTCGATCGTTCGGTGATCCTGCTGTGTATTCGCTGGTATCTGGCCTACAATCTGAGCCTGCGTGACCTAGAAGAGATGATGGCCGAACGCGGCCTGAGCGTCGATCACTCCACCGTGCATCGCTGGGTCGTCCGCTTCGCGCCGCAGTTGCTGGAGTGCTTCAACCGACGCAAGCGGTCCGTCACCGGCAAGTGGCACCTGGACGAAACCTACATCAAGGTTCGCGGTCAATGGATGTATCGTAACCGCTGTTCTCAGGCCACGGCCTTGAGTGGCGTGGGGGCGTAGGCCCAGGGCAGCAGTTCGTCGAGTTGGCGTTGCGGATGGCCGGCGACGATGCGGGTGATGGCGTCGGCGAGGTAGGCGTACGGGTCGACACCGTTGAGTTTCGCTGTTTCTATTAGCGTGGCGATCGTCGCCCAATGCTCGCCACCGCCGTCGGAACCGGCGAAGAGCGCATTCTTCCGATTGAGGGCGATCGGCCTGATCGAGCGTTCGACCACGTTGGAGTCGATCTCGACGCGGCCGTCATCGAGGAAGCGACAAAGTCCAGCCCAGCGCGCGAGCGGGTAGCGGATTGCTTCGGCAAGCTTGCTCTTCTGGCTGACCAGCGTGAGTTTCCCGCGCAGCCACGGCTCAAGGGCGTCAATGACGGGACGGCTTCTCTCTTGGCGCGCGGTTCGCCGCTCTTCGGGCGAGCGCCCCCGTATCTCACTCTCGATCCTGTAGAGTTCGGCGATGCGCTGGAGCGCCTCCGTGGCGATCGGCGCGGGGCCGGACTGGGCCAGGTCGTAGAACTTGCGCCGAACATGGGCCCAGCAGAAGGCCAGGCTCACGGCGTTGCGCTCGGCCAGCGCCCGGTATCCGGCGTAGCCGTCGACCTGCAGGATCCCGACGAAGCCCTGCAGGTGCTGCAGTGGCTGCTCGGCTTTTCGGTCGGGCGCATAGAGATAAGCGACGCCGGGCGGATCGATCCCGCCCCAGGGGCGATCGTCGCGCGCATAGGCGAACAGTTGGCCCGTCTTGGTGCGGCCGCGCCCAGGATCGAGCACCGGCGCAGTTGTCTCGTCAGCGAAGAGCTTGTCGGATGCCTTCAGCCGCTCGAACAGCCGCTCGTGGATCGGCCGAAGCAAGAAGGCTGCCTTGCCAACCCAGTCGGCGAGCGTCGAGCGGTCGAGGTTCACGCCTTGGCGCGCATAGATTTGGGACTGGCGGTAGAGCGGAAGGTGATCGGCGTATTTCGACACCAGCACATGCGCCACCGTCGCCTCGGTCGGAATGCCGCCTTCGACGAGGCTCGCCGGAGCTGGCGCCTGCACCACGACCTCCTCGCAGCTCCGGCAGGCATACTTCGGCCGGCGCGTGAGGAGCACACGGAACTGGGCGGGCACGATGTCGAGGCGCTCGGAGCGATCCTCGCCCATGACATGCAGCGTTCCCTTGCAGCACGGGCAGATCTTGTCTGGGATGTCGACGACTTGCTCGATACGCGGCAGGTGCGCGGGCAGTGACCCACGGTTGGCGCGGCGCCTCCTGGCGCGAGCATCGCGCTTGGCGGGATCGGCGGTGTCTTCCTTGGCGAAGCGCTCGGCCTCGACCTGCTCTGCCTCTTCCAAGCCCAGCAGCAACTGCTCGACGGGCAAGCTCTCGGCTCTGCGGCCGAAGCGGTGACGCTGCAACTCCTTGATGATCTGGCGCAGCCGCTCGTTCTCGGCGCGCTCCGCGGCAAGCATCGCCTGAAGCGCGATCGGATCGCTGGGGAGAGGGTCGGCCGGATTGCTCACAAGGCCGATTCAATCATGGATTCCAATGCTTTGCCAGAGTCTTCGGCCGTTGATGGAATCAACTTGCCGCGACTGGAGTGCGCGTCTCGCGGGCGTCATGCACGCGCCGCCAATCCAATCCCTCCAGGAGCGCCTGCAGCTGCGCCGCCGTCAGCCTCACCACACCGTCGGTGATCGCCGGCCAGACGAACTTCCCGTCCTCCAGACGCTTCGCCAGCAGGCACACGCCGGTGCCGTCGAAGTAGACGAGCTTGACCCGGACGGCGCGCTTGGCCCTGAAGACGTAGATCGCGCCAGAGAACGGATCGGTGCCAATCGTCTCTCGCACCAGCGCCGCCAGGCCCTCGGCCCCCTTGCGGAAGTCTACAGGCCTGGTCGCCACCATGACGCGCACGACGCCGGTCGGGCCGATCACGACGGCGCCTTCAGCGCACGGATCACCGCCGCCACCGTCCTGGCGTCGGCGCCACGACCGACCCGCACGGCGACACCGTCGATCTCCAGCTCGATCACCCCGACGTCTCGCGCGGCCTTCCGCTTCCGCAGCTTCGCCGGCCGCGTTGCCGCCAGCTCCGACTTCGGCTCTGCGACCACCGCCGGAACAAGCAACGGTTCGGGTGCCGGCGATTTCGCCAACGGCACACGAGCGGCGCGACGCCAGGCGAACAGCTGCTGCGGGGACAATGCATATCGGCGTGCCACCGCGCTCACGCTCTCGACGGTCTCGTAGCTTTCCGCCACGATCCGCGCCTTCTCCTCCGGCAGCCAATCGCGCCGACGGCCAGAACCCGTGAACACCTCGAACCGCCGCGCGGGCTCGGGATCGCTGGATTTAAGCGTAGGCTCTGAAATCGTCATGTGTCGAAGCCCTCAAAGGCTCCGAACATCGTGGCTCACGACCGCATGCGAAAGGTGGCACCGGAACAGCGGTTACGATGTATCTCTACCGGGCCATCGATAGCGTCGGCGACACGGTGGAGTTCTTCTTCAGCAAACATCGTGATCTCCAGGCGGCAAAGCGCTTCCTGCGCAAGGCGTTTCAGCGTCATGGCCGCCCCGAGCGCATCGTCATCGACGGCAGCCAGACCAATCGCGAGGCAATCATTTCCTGCGACGGTGAAAGCAGGCTGCGAGATCGGTCGCGACGTTGCCTGAAGCCGATCCGCATCCGGCAAATCCAGTACCTCAACAACCGGATTGAGCAGGACCATCGGCGCATCAAGCGCCGCCTCCGGTCCATGCTCGGCTTCAAGTCGGAAGCGAGCGCCGCCATCATCCCGTCGGGCATCGAGATGATCCACATGATGCGCAAACGACAGGCGAGGTATGCCTTCAATCCCAGGCCGTCGATCGCCGAACAGTTCGATATTCTCGCTGCCTGACGGACAGGCCGAGGCGGAACTTCACGACCTCATTGCCAAGTTTGCGACAGAGCCTGTAGGTTTCGTCCAGGCGCCACTTGCCGGTGACGGACCGCTTGCGTCGGTTGAAGCACTCCAGCAACTGCGGCGCGAAGCGGACGACCCAGCGAGGCACGGTGGAGTGATCGACGCTCAGGCCGCGTTCGGCCATCATCTCTTCTAGGTCACGCAGGCTCAGATTGTAGGCCAGATACCAGCGAATACACAGCAGGATCACCGAACGATCGAAATGACAGCCCTTGAACATGACAAACTCCCTCGAAACCAAGGAGCCTTCATGCCCTCGCCGTCATTGCCGAAGAGTTCGCGACAGAACCTATTCGGCATGATGATCGGCGTCAGGCTGCCTGAGGAGCGGCATTGAAGCCCGATTTCAGCGTCTTTTCCCGGTTCTGGGCAGACTCATCCCATGGTCCTGGCGCGCTCATGGAAGATCAGCCGCTCGAAGTTGTAGGTTGTAGGCGATGTTGGCCAGGATGAGTTTCGCCTCGGCGCGAGCGACGCCGATGGTGCGGATGAAGAGGCCGAAGCGGTTCTTCTGATGGGCGAAGACATGCTCGACCGCCGCTCGGATCGTCGATTCCCCGCGTTGGCTCGCGCGATGCTCTACGGCATCGGTTTGCCAGCCGGTTTGCGGCGATGGATCCGGCTGACCAAGCATCTTTGACGCTAACCACTTCTCATTCTTCTGTGACCGGTAGGTGCTGTCAGCCCAGACCTCTGATGACGTATTTTCCGTCGGCATCCACCACATCAGTTCAGCTCCATTCATGTAGCTGTCCGCTACCGAACCAGAGATTGAACGTGGGCTCTTTCGTATTCTCTATCGCTTAGTTCACCGCGATGCCGCGCATTCCGGATGGCTTGCTGCTCCTTGTGGGTCACTCCGAACCTACACGCTGCAGCCACAGCCCTCATTCCTATCGGACGGTACATCTTCGTTAACTGGTCATCCGCGCTGAGTTCGCTGGTGACGATGGCCATAGTAAATTCCTCCCTGACTTTCATACGCAAGCCACTACGTGTGCGCTGAAAGCGCGTGTCTCACGCGAAGAACCGCGATGATCACGGTTCCAATCACAATCGGTATGGAGCCCATCATCACTAATGGATCAACATGGACACCTGCATGCTCACCTGCCTCCATGGCGGTCTTAATTAGCCCGACCAGGTAGTAGCTAATCGCGATGATGGAAAACCCTTCGACGGCCCTCTGAATCTTTACCTGTGTCGCAGCCCGGTCGGCCATTGCCTGAATCTGAACCGAGTTCTGGAACTCGATTTCGACCTGAATGCGGGTCTGAAGAAGGTTGAGCAGGTGCATCGTCGCATGCGATAATTGCTCGAGTCGGAGCGCGGTTGCCTCGCACGTCCTTATGGCAGGCTTGAAACGTCTGGACACGAACACGCCGTACCTTTGGAACCCCGGAACATGTGCCTCGCGGAGTTCAGCGATCCGCTCCTCAACGATCTTCCCATATGCTGCGGTGGCGCCAAACCGGCTGCGGGTCTCGGCCGAGGCCGAGATTACCATTGCAGAGAGTTCCGAAATCTCGTCGAGCAGCTTCCTATGCTGTGCGACGGGGGTCGACTGATTGCGGCCTGCTAGCTCCACGAGCGCGGTCTCAAACTCAGCGAGTCGCAGGGTCAGGCGACGAGCTTGAGGAAGCCCCAGCAAGGCCATCGACCGATAAGTTTCGATCTCATAGATCCTGCGAACCATGCGGCCGAGGCGATATGCGTTCAGATCTTTGTTAAACAACAGGATTTGGCTCCACCCATTTGATCGAACCCGAAAATCGGAACACACTTGCCCCGATCCCGCGCCGATTAACGACGCGACTGTGTCCGCAAATCCGAAATTGGATAGTATGGTCCCAAGTTCGTTTGATGGCTCTCCCATCACGAGGATGCGAACCTGGCAGACGAGTGTCGGTGAGGACATGCCAAGCAGATCGGCGATGTCGGAAGAAAACAACGTCGGTTTTGGCCATTCCCCCGGTTCTTCCGCCAAGCTGGTTACGCGTGTAATTGTCACAAACTCGGTATGAATCTCAACGCGGGTCTTTACCCGATGAGTGTCACACCCACCGGAAAATGTAGAGGCACCCTGATGTTCGCTTAGCGAGTTGGAGGCCCGCAGAGCGATATGTTCAACCAACGCAGGGCCAGAGAAATAGAGGGATGGCCGCGCATGAAGCTCGGCATTGAAGTTCGCGTCGTTGAAGCTTTTCGTTTCGCTGCTCTGCATGTCCGATTCCGAGTTCAAGGTCCTGATCGCCTCACAGGTTTCGGCAACTTTCCGAATTAGAGCGACCGAGGCATCCCTGCAGACGCGAACTTCTAGTTGCGTCTCCACTACTGCACATGATGTATTCCAGACCCCAACGGGCGAGGTTGATCTTGGTACCCCTTTCAAGGACCTCGTCGCGCATCAGGAAGCCAATTGGCATTTGCGACCTCGATGCGGCAGTTACTAGTCTGGCTTCCGTTGCGGGGCGGCATATTCAGTCACGGAATTCAAAGGCTTTCCTTCTCCCAAGTTCTATTAGCCCATTTTCATCCCATCCGTTCCGAAGCGTGCGAGCCTGGGGAAGCGGGGAAGACCACCGTCTTGTTTCCGTTGATGAAGACACGGCGATGGATATGCGCGTGGATCGCACGGGCAAGTACCTGACTTTCCACGTCGCGCCCGAGCGATACATAGTCGGACGGGCTTTGGGCGTGGGTGACGCGTACGATATCTTGCTCGATAATCGGTCCCTCGTCGAGATGGGCAGTCACATAGTGCGAAGTCGCGCCGATTAGCTTCACCCCGCGCTCAAAGGCCTGCTTATAAGGGTTCGCCCCCTTGAAGGAGGGCAGGAATGAGTGGTGAATGTTGATGATGCGCCCGGACATCTTTTCGCACATCTCATCCGACAGTACCTGCATGTACCGGGCGAGCACGATCAACTCCGTGCCGGTCTCCTCGACGATGCGCATCTGCTGTGCTTCGGCTTCCCGCTTATTCTCCTTCGTCACCTTGATGTAGTGGAACGGGATATCGTGGTTAACGACGAGCTTCTGGTAGTCCAGGTGGTTCGAGATCACTGCCGCGATATCCACGGGTAGCGCGCCGATGCGCCAGCGGTACAGGAGGTCATTGAGACAATGGCCAAAGTGCGAGACCATTATGACAACCTTCATCCTTTGGCTTTCGTCATGGAAAGCGAAGTCCATTTCAAATGCCTGGGCGGTGTCGGCGAAGCTGTCTCGAAGTGCCGCCAGTCCAGCGCCCTCTTCGGAAATGAAACTCACGCGCATAAAGAAATTGCCGGTCTGTGCATCATCGAATTGCGAGCTGTCTGTAATATTGCAGCCGTTCTCGGCGAGATTTCCTGCGATGGCAGCGACGATCCCGCGCTTGGATTTGCAGGTGACGGTCAGGCCGTAGTTTGTCATATCGAACTTTCTCGTGTGTCCAGTGCAGATTCGTTCGGATGCGTCAGCGAGACTGCCCGAGTTCACAAGGTCAGCCCATCGGGCGGGGGCAGCGCGTGAGAACGGCAGCAGGCTGTGACCGTGTTGGCGAGCAGACAGGCGATGGTCATGGGACCGACACCTCCCGGCACTGGCGTTATCGCGCCCGCTATCCCCGCCGCGCTGCTGAAATCCACGTCGCCCGCGAGTTGTCGCTTGCCACCCCGGACGATGCGGTTGATGCCCACATCGATTACCGTCGCGCCTGCCTTGATCCAGTCGCCGGGGATCATTTCTGGGCGGCCGACGGCAGCCACAAGGATATCGGCCCGACGGCAAATTGTTGCCAGATCGCGTGTACGGGAATGAGCAATGGTTACGGTGCAGCTCTCGTTGAGCAGGAGCTGCGCCATCGGTTTTCCGACGATGTTCGACCGTCCCACGATAACGGCTTCTAGCCCGGCCAGATCACCCAGATGGCCCCGCAGCAGCATCAAACACCCTAGAGGGGTACACGGCACCATCGCATCTTGTCCCGTGCCGAGAAGCCCGACATTCGAAATGTGAAACCCATCGACATCCTTCGCCGGATCGATCGCGTCGATCACCAGATTGGCGTTCAGATGCTTGGGTAGAGGGAGTTGGACAAGGATACCATGAATCTCCGGATTGCAATTCAGCTGCTCGATTAGCGCAAGCAGATCGGCCTGAGACGTCTCCGTGGGCAGCTTGTGCTCGACACTCGTCATGCCAGCTTCGATTGTCTGCCGTCTTTTGTTGCGCACATAGAGTTCCGATGCCGGATCGTCGCCGACGAGAACCACAGCCAGGCCGGGTGTCAAGCCATGCTTCTCTTTGAGCCGCGCCACATGGCCAGCGACCCTCGAACGCAACTGCATCGCGAGAGCTTGTCCGTCGATGATGTGGGCAGTCATGTAACCTTCTCCTCCTGCCGCTTCGCAGCCGTTTCCAACGAATGCCAGAGCGATCCTGCGGACGAGCGCGCGGCCAGTAGGGCGACGTGAGCGGCACCGCGGCGGATGACGAAACAGCTCATATGATCAAGGCCGGTGCGCGTCGCGCGGCCGGGGCCAAGGTCTGCCGGATCGATGTTGACAAGCTTCGACAGCAATGACTCGAGAGGCATTGAGCCAGCCCGCGAGATAATCTCGAACGCGACCCAACCATCCGTCTGTTCGGTCACCGAGCAGCCGGGGGCGACCTGCTTCAGCTCCGCGGTAAAATCCAGTTCGACGCGGCCCTGGGCCTCGATCATCCACTGCCCCGGTCCGGTCCAGAGCGCGGCAACACCCTCTCCTGCAACCCAGCGACCGGTGCGGGGCAGAGTGAGCCCGAACGGCGTGGGCTCACGGGTTCCGAAGCGCAATGCAAGAGAGGCAAGCGCCAGATCCGCGTTCTCGCGGATCTCCAAGGCCCCGAACGATGCGAGGCGTGGTTGTGCGGCACCGAGCGCCGTGATGGGTCTCAGCTCACTCACGAAGTCGTACTCCTTCAGGATCGACAAAATGCGCCGGCACGACGCGCAGGCGCGCGCTCTCGCCTTCGAGCGGGTTCGCGGCCACGATCACCTCGCCCAGTCGTTCATCGCCTTTGTCAAGAAAACCGAGCCCGATCATCGAGCCTTGATGCGGACTGTAGCAGGCCGAAGTGATCCAGCCCTGATCGGTATCGAAACTATGCGGCGCGTCCTCGGCAAAAAGATGCGAACCGCTAACCACCTTGCCGGCCGGATCGACGGGTTGCAGTCCGACCAGACGGTGTCTGTCGCTTGCCAAGCCCTCGCGCCGCGACATCACAGCACCGATCGAATCCTTCTTCTGCGACACCATACTGCCGAAGCCGAGCATGTTGGCCGTCGTCTGTCCGTTCAGCTCGGCTCCGGCGGCATGGCCCTTCTCGATCCGCAGGACGCCGAGTGCCTCGGTGCCGTAGGGTGTTGCTCCGAGATCGGCACCCAACTCCATCAGACGCTCCATCAAGGCGTGGCCGTATCGAGCGGCAACCGCAATTTCATATGCAAGTTCGCCCGAAAACGAGATGCGGAAGAGCCGTGCGCGCAAGCCGCCGCTGACCGTCAGCGCCGCGCAGGCCATAAAGGGGAAGGCCTCGTTCGACAGGTCGAACCCGTCAACGATCCGGGCGAGCAGGGCGCGCGATTTCGGCCCTGCGACGGCGATCTGCGCCCAGGCATCGGTCGTGGAGATGAGCTGGACGTCAAGTTCTGGCCAAAGGCACTGCCGCGCGAATTCCATGTTGCGGAAGACCAGGCCGGCATTGGCCGTGGTCGTGGTGACCACATAGTGATCCTCCGCCAGTCGCGCGCAGGTGCCGTCGTCATAGGCAAATCCGTCTTCGCGCAGCATAAGCCCATAGCGGATTCTTCCCACCTTCAGCGTGGCCATCATGTTGCTGTAAAGCCGATTGAGAAATTCGCCCGCGTGCGGACCTTGGACATCGATCTTGCCAAGCGTCGTCACATCGCAGAGACCAAGGCCGCTGCGCGCGGCCATAGCCTCACGATCTACGCTCTGGCGCCAGTGCGTTTCACCTGCTAGCGGAAAATATTGCGCACGCATCCACTGGCCGGCCTCAACGAACACCGCGCCTCGGGCTTCTGCCCAGTAATGGGTCGGCGTCAGGCGACGCGGTCGAAAATGCGGGCCCGTATCGCCGCCGCCCAGCACCGAAAGAGCGACGGGCGCATAGGGCGGACGGAAGATCGTCGTTCCGGTTTCCGGGATGGTTCTGCCGGTCAGCTCCGCCATCACGGCGAGACCGGTCACATTGGCGGTCTTGCCTTGGTCCGTTGCCATGCCCAGCGTCGTATACCGCTTCAGATGCTCGACCGGCCGCATGTTCTCGGTATGGGCGAGTTTGATGTCTTTCACTGTCACGTCGTTCTGGAAATCGACCCAGGCACGTCTCCTGCCTTGCACGTGGAAGATGGGCGCAATTTTGTAGCCTTCCTCCTCAGCGCGCGGCAGTTCAGGCAATCGCGCCGCGACTCCAATCTCCTGGAGCGCGCGCCTCGCCGTTTCCGCACCTGACCGCAGCGCCGCAGCGGTCGAGAAACATCCCGTCGTAGCACCCGCAGGAAGCAAGCCCGAAGGCCCACCTTCGCCTGGCAAGAATGCCTGCAAATCATCGCTCCAGATCGGCCGCCCGCGATGGTGCGAAGCCAGGTGCACATTCGGATTCCAGCCACCGGACACACCCAGCGCGCCGCAATTAATCCATTCGGATTTGCCGTCAGCCTGTACCTCGATCGCCGTCAGTCCAAGCCGGCCGCGCGAGCCAGTTACCATGCCTTCCGCGATCAGGCGGTAGTCACCCCGAGCCTTTGCCTCGGGGCGTACGTCGATAACAGCGGCAATTTGGATACCCTTGGCGGCGAGATCGCGGGCAGTACGATGTCCGTCGTCGTTATTCGTAAAGACGGCAACCGTCTCGGACGGGCATACTGCCCAGCGATTGGCGTAGGAGCGCATCGCGCCGGCCAGCATAATGCCAGGACGGTCGTTGTCAGCAAAAGCGATCGGCCGCTCTATTGCGCCGGCAGCCAAGACAGCGCGTTTCGCCGTAATGCGCCACAGCGTCTGGCGGACCTGGTCACCCGGCTGAGGGAGGTGATCCGAAACCTGTTCCACTGCACCATAGATCCCGTGATCATAGACACCGAATACCGTGGTGCGACGCATGATCCGAACGCTCGGCAAGCTCTCAAATTCAGCTTCCATAGCGGAGATCCACTCGCTGGCATGTACTTCGTCGAGCGTGTCCGTCTCGCGGAGGAGCCGGCCACCTAGGCGGAAATCCTCATCCGCCAGGATCACACGGGCACCTGAGCGCGCGGCCGTAAGCGCCGCCGCAAGTCCGGCCCCCCCCCCACCGATGACAAGCAGGTCGCAATGCAGGTAGCCCCTGTCATAGGCATCTGGGTCGGGCTGCATTGAGAGACTTCCGAGGCCTGCCGCTTTGCGGATGGCGGGCTCGTAGAGCTTTTCCCAAAAGCCCTTCGGCCACATGAAGGTCTTGTAGTAAAACCCGGCGGTGAGGAACGGTGCCAGCAGATCGTTGACCGCCAACGCGTCGAAGCCCAGCGAAGGCCAGCGGTTCTGACTTCGCGCCTCAAGACCGTCGAACAGCTCCACTACCGTAGCGCGCGTGTTTGGCTCCTGCCACGCGCCCGAGCGCAGTTCCACCAAGGCGTTCGGTTCCTCTGACCCAGCAGACAGCACACCGCGCGGTCGGTGATACTTGAAGCTGCGCCCCATCAGACGCACGTCGTTGGCCAGGAGTGCAGAGGCGAGCGTGTCGCCGGAAAGGCCCTCATAGCGCTTGCCGTCGAAGGTGAAGCTCAGGGCCTGCGAACGGTCGATCAGCCCACCGGATAGCCGCGTCATGCTCCGCTCCCTTTCCGCGCCAGCGCTACATCCCTGGCCAGCTCTGCACCTAGGACTTCATGGGTTACGGTGTCGCGCGTCACCACCAGCCAGGAGCGGTCGCCCTGTTCGTGGAACCACAACTCTCGATGCACGCCCGCTGGGTTATCGCGCAGGAACACGTAATCGCAGAAGGCGGCCTCAGCATCAGGCGCGTTTGGGTCCGGACGGTCGAGCAGCCGCGCATCGCCCAGGTACGAAAACTCCCGGGCATCGCGCAAGCCTAGTAATGGATGGGGCATCAGCATCGGTGGCCTCAGTGGAGGTTGGGTTGCGCGCCGGCGCCGCGCTCGTCGATCACATATCCGGAGGCAAACCTGTCGAACCGATAGGCGCGCGAGATCTCGTGGGGAGATCCGGTGGCAAGAAGATGGGCGAAGGCGTAGCCGCTAGCCGGGGTCGCCTTAAAGCCGCCATAGCACCAGCCGCCGTTGAAATAGAGTCCATCAATATGTGTGCGGTCGATAATTGGCGAACCGTCCATCGACATGTCCACGACGCCGCCCCACATGCGCAGGAGCCGCGCCCGCCCGATCATCGGCATCAAAGCCATTCCGCCTTCGGTGACATCCTCGACGACCGGCAGGTTGCCGCGTTGGGCATAGGAATTGTAGCCGTCGATATCTCCGCCGAAGACAAGCCCGCCCTTGTCTGACTGGCTGATGTAGAAATGACCCGCCCCGAAGGTGATCACGCCCGGAATAGTGGGCTTGAGCCCCTCCGTAACGAAGGCCTGCAGGACATGGCTTTCAATCGGAAGCCGTTTTCCGGCCATTGCCATGACGCGGCCTGAGGAGCCCGCCACCGCCACCCCAATTTTGTCGGCGGCGATATAGCCGCGCGATGTCTCCAAGCCACGCACCCTGCCGCGGTCTATTCGGAAACCTGTCACCTCGCAATTCTGGATCAGGTCCACGCCATGCCTGTCGGCGCCGCGGGCGTAGCCCCAAGCCACGCCATCGTGCCGCGCGGTACCGGCACGTGGTTGCATCAGGCCGCCCTTGATCGGAAAGCGCGCGTTATCGAAGTTCAGGAATGGAACTGTGGCACGCAACTCCTCTCGCCCCAACAGGCGCGCGCCTGCACCTGCCAGGATCATCGCGTTGCCGCGGCGGCGGAAGGCATCGCGCTGCGCATCCGTGTGAAATAGGTTGATAATGCCGCGCTGGGATACCATCGCGTTGAAGTTGAGTTCCTGCTCCAGCCCCTCCCAGAGTTTCATTGAGAACTCGTAGAAGGGTTCATTACCGGCGAGCAGATAGTTGGACCGGATGATTGTCGTATTTCGCCCGACATTCCCGGATCCGAGCCAACCCTTCTCCAACACGGCGATACGAGATCGCCCGAAAGTCTTGGCCAGATAATAGGCCGTAGCCAAGCCATGACCGCCGCCACCGACGATGACGTAATCGTAGGATTGCTTTGGGTCGGGGTCCCGCCACAGCGGCCGCCAACCGGTATGCCCCTTGAGTGCTTCGGCAAAGACGCGGAAACCAGAAAACTTCATTGCGAGAACTCCCAGAACCGCTGCAACCATGTCACGGAATCAGCAAACTGTTGTTTCGGAAATTGACACCCAAGTGCGTTTACGGGACATGTGGGAGAATGAATCGGACAGAGGTCCTCCTACTTGATGATTGACGCAAATCGTCGAGGCAGACCGCAGCGATACGGTTTCCTACTGATCGAAGGCTATGCATTGATGTCCGCGGCCTCTGCGGTCGAACCGCTACGCGCCGCCAACCTGCTTAGCGGGCAGCCACTTTACGAACTCAGCTTCATTTCGGCCCAGGGTGGGTGGGTGCGCAGTTCTGTATCGGGCGCGTTCGAGACAGCGCCTGTTTCTGAAGCAGACAGGGATTTTGATATTCTTTTCGTGGTGGCCGGCGGCAATCCGCTCGCCTATCACGAAGGCAGAGTCCTGGCTTGGCTGCGCCGTCTTGCCCGTGCGGGAGTTCCACTGGGCGGGATTTCAGGCGGAGCGGCAATTCTGGCTGCCGCCGGCGTGATGGCCTCACGCCGGTTCACGATCCACTGGCAACACATCGATGCAATGCGTGAGATCTATCCCGAAGCGCTGATCGAACGACGTCTCTTCGTCATCGATCGCGACCGCTTCACCTGCGCCGGCGGCATGGCTCCGCTGGACATGGCCTACGCGTTGATCGCCTCCGATCATGGTGTTGAACTAGCGCGCGGGGTGAGCGACTGGTTTATCCACACTGGAATCCGGCAGGCCGAAGCCCCGCAGCAGTTGGACCCGGTACGGAGGTATGATGTACACCATCCCGCACTGGTTGCCGTGGTCGAGTTGATGACGAGCCACATCGCCGACCCGCTGAGATTGGAAGATCTGGCGCACCTGAGCGGAATTGGGGCACGGCAATTAGAGCGGCTGGCAAAGCAACAGCTGGGACAGAGCGTGATGCAGTTCTATCGATCTCTGAGGTTGGAGAAGGCCGACGAGATTCTGCAACAGTCGAATCTTCCCCTCGTCGACGTGGCGCTGGCCACGGGGTTTTCCGACCGCAGCCATTTCTCACGCGCGTTCAAGGCCCATTTTGGCGTCGGCCCCGTTACTCAACGCAAACAGGGCCGACTATGCAAAACGGGGCACCGTAAGGGGCCAGCGCTCCACACGTAGCTGACAGGCCCCCATCCACGGGTCCAAATGGAATGTTAGTGCATTTGACGGTCGCTGAGCCAGCGCGGGCGGCGGCGCTGGGCGGGGTTGCAGAGCCGGCCGCGCGGCGAAGGCGGGGATGAAGACTTCCGGCGCTGGTGGCCGATAGCCCAGGGATGAGCGCGGTCGGGCGGTGTTGTACAACTGAGCGACGGGCGCCCACGAGACCGGTGCGGAGCGCGAGCTTCTTTCATGGCATCCTTGCGCAACTTTCCAAGCCCATATTCATGAAGTGCACGACAAGAACGACACAGAGGTTTTTTCTCCAGCTTGTCCGGTCGGGCATCAGGTCGGTGGTTCGAAATTCCGGCGTGGATGCTCAAACCGACGGCCGCAACGAGCTGGCGCATCCTAGATGCTCTTTACGTCGACCTCGCTGCGCTGGGTGCCTTGCCGGTCCTGCTGCGGGAAACGGATTGCCCATCGCAATCTTAGGGGATGGGCGCATCATTGGGCTTTCACGACACGAATCGAAGAGTCGGCCATCCCAGCTAAGCCTACGTGGATACTGCTCTTTCGATCCACAAAGCGATTGCATATTTATGATATCCATGAACATATGCAGAAGATATATTCAATCGAGAAATTCGACATGGCAGTTGGTCACACTAACGGAACCGTAGCCGATTTGATCGGCCTTCTCGATGATGGTCTATCAATTGGAGGCTCCGAGGAGGTGGTTCTTGATGGAGTCGAAGGCGACAGGTGCGGCGGATCATCGCTTCCGACATTCCCGCGTCATTACGACGATCCCCATTCCCAGTTTGGCGAGAACTTGACGGGCGCTTTCGGCGCCCGGCGAGTGCGTGATCGGCAAGAAGGTAACGGCTCAGTCGGCTCCAACCAGCCGCACGTGCCGATCGAACCTGCCGAGGCATTCTATGTGCCCGATCTCGTTACCTCCGGGGTGCTGGGAAGAGACCAGAGGTGGGTTGGCGCATGACACACGCTGCTCGGCTCGCTGACTTTGCGATCGGATTTCCGGGCGGCTCGCTTCCGACACAGCTAGCTACAACGGTAAACCGCTACATACTCGACATTGCGGCAGTCGCTGCGGCAGGATCGAATACTCGAACCGCTCGGCAAGCCCGACAGGCCGCACCGAGACTGTTCGGGCGGGGTGAAACGGCAATGTGGTTCGATGGAGCATCGGTGACGGTAAAGGCGGCGGTATTCGCCAACGCAACCGCCGCCTCAATTCTCGATCTCGACGACGGCCATCGCGCAGCGCTAGGTCATCCCGGCGCGGGCATCATTCCGGCGGTTCTGGCCGCAGCGCCTGCCGACACAAGCTGGAACAATGTGGTTGATGCCATAGCCATCGGCTACGAAGTCGCGTTGCGGGTCGGGGCGGGAAGGCCAGCCATTCCGTTGACAGCCGTTTCGTCTGGCCGGTGGGTCGGTATCGGTGTCGCCGCTGCTGTGGCGCGTCTTCGTGGCCTGAGCGCCACGCAGACTACACATGCCATTGCCATCGCAACCACTATGGCTCCAGACCTTGCTGCATTTGGGTATGTCCGTGAGACTGGTAACTCCGTCAAGGAAGGCATCAGCTGGGCTTCCGTGACTGGCTTGGCTGCGGTGGATCTGGCGGAAGTGGGCCATACCGGTCCGCGCGACATCTTCGACCACGCCTCGCATTATGTCGGCGAAGAGATAATCGACGGCCTTGGTGACCAATGGCTGGCCCATCGCGCCTATTTGAAGCGTTATTCCTGTTGCCGATGGATTCACGCGCTGATCGACGGCATCTTCGAACTGCGGGCTCAGCACACGATTCCAGTCGAACTGATCAAATCAATCGAGGTCGAGACCTTTGAACATGCGTTGGGCCTCGGGAACGAGGTGGATCCGATGACCATTGAAGGCGCGCAATACAGCATTCCCTACTGCACGGCCCTTGCCTGCGTTTCGCAACCCGAGGTCTTTTTGCCGCTTACCGAAGCACACCTGCACCAGCCAGGGGCGGTACGGCTCTCCAAACTCGTCAAAATGACCGTCGGGACTGACCTGCAGGAAATGTTTCCAGTCAGGACTCCGGGTCGTATTCGTATCATCACCGGGTCCGACACGTTTGTACGCACTGTTCTGCACCCCCTCGGTGATCCAGCAAACCCCCTCAGTGATGAGGCACTGTTTGATAAATGCCGCCAGCTTTGCGTTTCTGCGGGGTGTCCTCAACTGCCTAACACGATAGCGGGGATCCTCCTGGAGCCCGGCGTGGACGCTCTCACTCGCATCAACGCAGCGCTCGCGGACGCTCCGGCCAGCCGATGAAGGAGCACGATTGATGGTCGACGAGGCTTGCACGGGATCGCGCATCGTCGGCGAAAGTATGGCCGACCTAGCGACGCGCCTAATACGCGACCGTATACTCGATCTGACCCTCCCGCCTGGAGCACGTATCCACGAACAGGAGCTAATGACGATGCTGGGCGTCGGCCGCACGCCGATTCGCGAGGCTATAAACCGGATTTCGGCCGAGGGGCTTATCGATACCGAACTAAACCAAACCGCTTCAGTCAGACAATTGGATCTCGAGGAGGCGCTGAAGCTATTCGAAGGCTACCGCGCCATCAGCCAGATCACGGCGGCTTATGTCGACTTTTCGGATGTCGGGCTCGTCGAGGATGTCGCCCAAATGCAGAGGAAGCATCGGGAGGCAATCGGTGCCCAATTGCCCCTGGAGGTCAGCCGCTGGAATTATTTGATCCATCTCCGGCTCATAAGTTCTTCGCGCAACGACCATCTCATCACAGCCTGCCAGCGGGTGCATAATCAAGCACGCCGCCTCAACACCCTCGTCTACACATTGGAAGTTCAGCAGGTTGAGCACCCATCCTTCTCGCTTTCGATCGCCGAGCGCCAGCATGTGGTTCTCCTTTCCGCACTGGAGAGCAAAAGTCGTACGCAGATCTCTACGGTGCTGGATGACCAGGCGATGACTTTTCGTTCGCGTTTTGTCCGCGCCATTGAGCGCGGCAGAGATGAAAGCTTGGATACCTTGCGCCGCGCACTGGCCATGATGGCCTCGGCCCCATCTTTGGGGGACTAGGACCGAACACGCAGGCCTCGCGGCGATGCTGTGCCGCGGCAAACATTGCCACGCAGGCTCAAGCGGCGCAGGTGACGTCCGCAGAACTTCTCTAATCACCTCTGCCAATGGGCTCCCTTCTATTCATTGATGCAGCGACTGCCGGGCTCAAGGTTCTCTCCGTGGTCGATCGCGAGGATCGACGAATGTTTGCGCTGCAACGGCTGGATCGAACTGGTGTTTGCCGTTCCCTTTGGACCGCATGCCTGAGAGCGACTTCATCCGCGCAGCTGGCACGGACGGATCTTGGTGGCTGGAAGCTATCGGTGAATCGTGAAGCGCCTTCCTCAGGTCGTGGCGTGACGGAACGGCTCGTTCGTGTTCCAAATGGAGTGGAATATGACGGCGAGTTTGCGCGCCGCGACAGCCTTCGTCTTCTTGAAGCAGTCCCCAGGGCTTTCAGGGAAGACGCCAACCTGGCGCGTCAGGATGACATTGGCCGCCTCGTAAAGGGTAAGGGCGGTGTCCCGGCGCCACCCTTCGCGTCGGGGCGTGAAGGACGATGTTCGAAGCCTTTGACGGCTTCGACATATTACGATTTCAGTGTATGGCTGAGGCTGCTCACGCAGCTGCTTGCGCAACCGCTGGTGCCGACAAATCAATCCGCATGACCTTTGATCAGATTAAAAGCTTTTATCTTGTTGCTGCGCTGGGGACCTTCGCCAAGGCGGCGGAGCAACTGAACACCACACAGCCGACCATTTCCGCGCGAATCGCAGCGCTGGAAGATCGCTTGGGAACCATCCTGTTCGATCGGTCAGGCCATCGCGTTGCCCTGACACCTGAAGGGCGAAGCTTCTTGCGCAGCGCCGAAAAACTCCTCGAGATCCAAGCCAAGGTGCTGATTCGCTCCGGAAATGACCAGTTGCGAGGTATCATCAGAATCGGTGCTTCCGACACGATGGCAGTTACCTGGGTTCCACCGTTTCTCGCTGAACTTCGCGCAGCATACAAGAATGCTGAGTTCGAACTCCACATCGGCCCTTCGTATCGTTTGCGCGAAGAATTGCTCGCTCGACATATTGATATTGCCTTCATCGTAGGACCGCTCTCGAACTCAGAGATCGTCAACCAACCATTTTGCGACTGCCAAATGGTGTTCGCCGCTGCACCCTCGCTGGGCTTGCATCGCCATCTGCAAACGTCCGCTGACATCGCTCGAATGGACATCCTGACTTTTGAACGCATGACAAGACCGCATCAAGATCTTCTGCGCGATCTGCGCAAAGCCGACATTTCGCCGAGGCTCAATCCTATCAACTCACTTCCGACCATCAACCTAATGGCCCGCAAAGGCCTTGGAGTTGCGGTGGTGCCCCTATGTTCGATTGAGGAAGACATATCCGCAGGTAGCCTCGTCATACTTGACACCGAGCTCCAACTCAGCAGCATTCGATTTGCGGTATGTTATCTGCAAGGGCCGGACCGCCATTTTCCCGAAATTCTGTCAGAGAGGGCCATGGCGGTTCTAAGGCGTTACCGTACCTCCGAGTCGATAAAAATTCTTTATTGACCTACATCGAAAATTACATTTGGAACTGATGGACGTACCCGTCTACCCTGCGGCTCTTGAGTAAAGAGGGCAGATGGCGATGAGTTCGGTTAGAATTGGCGTTGATATTGGCGGCACGTTTACCGATGTTACGGTGCTCAATGAAGAAGATGGTAATGTAACCATCGCAAAGGTGCCCAGTCGCAAGAGCGATCCGGGCGGCGCATTGCTGGACGGTGTAAATGCCGGCCTCATAGCAGCCGGCATCGATGCTGCCAGCGTGACATTGCTAGTACACGGCACGACCATAGTCACCAACGCGGTCCTCGAAAATAAACTTCCGAGAACCGCGTTGATAACCACCAAAGGGTTCAGGGACGTATTGGAGATCGGGCGACATTTCCGTCCTGATATGTATGATCTCCAACAAGATCGGGTCCCTCCCATAATTCCCCGAAATCGTCGCTACGGTCTTGCTGAACGGATATCCGCCGCTGGCGAGGTCCTTGTCAGGCCAGAAGAGGCAGACTTCGACAATATTCTTGAAAGTATAAAGGCAGATAATGTCGAAGCAGTCGCGATCTGCTTTCTCAACTCCTATGTTAATCCAGAGAATGAAGCGCTTGTGCTCGGATGGCTCAACCAAAAAATGGCCAGTCTGGCCGTTTCTGCTTCGTATGATGTGTGCCGCGAAATGCGGGAATTCGAGCGCGTCAGTACCGTCTCGGTTAATGCGGCAGCGATACCATTAGTTGCTAAATATCTAAGTGAGATAACGCCAAATATTCGTGGTGTTCTGCCCAACGCCAAAGTTCTTCTGATGCAGTCGAATGGAGGATCTCTGACAGTCCATGCTGCAAGGAACTATCCAGCACGTATTTTGACCTCTGGGCCAGCCGGCGGTGCCTTGGCGGTCCAGCGGATGAGCCGAGACATGAAATATCCGAGTCTACTCGGCGTCGATATGGGGGGTACGAGTACGGATATTTCGCTGATCCAGGATGGCGAATTACAGATGACGACTGAAGCCGACGTGGCCGGACGTCCAATCAAGTTGCCCATGATAGCCATCAACACGATTGGAGCCGGTGCGGGCAGTATAGCTTGGCTGGATGAGGTTAAGGGGCTGCATGTAGGTCCGCATAGCGCAGGGTCGGATCCTGGACCGGTAGCCTACGGCAAGGGCGGAACCCAACCGACGGTGACCGATGCCAATATTGTACTAGGGCGTCTCTTGCCGCAATTTTTCGCCGGCGGTCGCATCGAGCTCGACGTGGAGGGCTCGCGGCGAGCTATCAAGGAGCAGATCGGAGATCCCCTAGACATGTCCGTGGAAGAGGCCGCGCTCGGCATTGTCCGCATCGCAAACGCCAATATGGAGCGGGCTGTTCGCGTTTCTTCAGCCGAAAAGGGTTATGACCCGCGAACTATGACCATGGTTGCATTCGGTGGAGCCGGTCCAATGCATGCTGCGGCGCTGGCGAAGTCGGCCGGGATGCCAACGGTGCTGGTGCCAGACAAACCCGGTGTGTTTTCGGCGGTGGGTCTCGTCATGGCGGATATCCGTCATGATTTTGTCCGAACGTGGATTTTGCGCGGAGAAGATATTGCCCCCGATGTGCTGAAGGAGATCTATGAGCAGCTAGAGACCCTCGGCCGAGAAGCATTGGATGCCGATGCAGTTCCAGCTAAAAGGCAGCGCCTCACACGCACCGCAGACATGCGGTATGTAGGGCAGGCTTATGAGATCAACGTAACTCTGCCGGATGGAGAAATTGACGCCGCGTTGATCAAAGTCTTGTCCGACAGGTTCCACGCCCACCATAATCAACTCTACGCCCATTTTCATCCAGACAAGCAGATTGAATTCGTCAGCGGGCGTCTGATCGCGAATGGTCTGATGTCGGCGCCACCTATGCGCCAATACAAAACCGATGGAGGCGGGTGCCCCGCCAAACTTGGTGACCACCGCATCTATTTCGAAGAAGTTGGCGGCTACGCGGATACGCCGATTTATTCTCGCGAAGTGCTTACTCCCGGGATGGTCGTTCAAGGGCCCGCGGTCGTTGTCCAGCTCGACACTACGATCATTATCCATCCCGGACAGTCCGCTACCATCGATAGCCATGCAAATCTGCTGATCGCCACGGGGGGAGAAGCCCATGCGCGTTAACCCGTTTACCTTCGAGATCGTGAACAACGCTTTGATCGGAGTGGCCGATCAAATGGCAGCGACGATCTTGCGAACCTCCTATTCCACAGTTGTACGCGAGATGCTCGACTATTCCACCGCAGTCTTTGATCCGCAAGGTCACATCATCGCACAATCCTGCCGAATTCCCATCCACCTCAACTCCATGTCGAGGTCTTTGAGGACGACGCTGGAAGGGATCATTCCGATAGAGGAATGGAACGAGGGCGACATCATCATCACCAACGATCCCTATCTCGGCGGTCAGCATCTTCCCGACGTGCAGACCTTTATGCCCGTATTCGTGGGCGGCGAGATTGTCGCGATTTGCGGCACGCTGGATCACCATCTCGATGTCGGCGGAATGCGCCCGGGATCTTATGCCGGCGATGCAGTCGAGATATTCCAGGAAGGTCTACGCATTCCGCCGTTCAAGCTCTTCGAGAAGGGCGAGGCCAATAAGCGGTTTCTCGCCATTTTCGATGCGAACGTGCGACAGCCAGAACAGACTGGGGGTGATCTGCGCGCCCAAGCAGCTGCATTGAGCATCGGACGCGACGGAGTTCTTGAACTTGTCGAGCGCTATGGACGCGAGACTTTCGAGGACTGTCTCCTCGATGCGATCGACATTTCGGAAGCAAGGATGCGAGCCAAGATCCGTGAACTGCCCGAGGGTGAGTACAGCGGCGAGTATTGGGTGGACGACGACGGAATCACCGACGAACGCATCAAAATCAAGGTCAAGCTTACTATCAAGGACGGCACCATCCACGTGGACTTTGAGGGCACCGACAAGCAACGCCGGGCCCCTACGAACGCGACGATCTCATCGACAGAATCGGCGACCTATTTCTCGATTCTGTCGATCCTCGATCCGACGATCTCGGCAAATTATGGGCTCTACAAGCCGATCAGCATATTTGCGCCTACAGGTACCGTCGTGAATGCCGAATCCCCGGCACCGGTGGTCGGGCGAAACACGATATGCCATACCATTGTGAGTGCGATCATGATGGCACTATCAAAGGTCGTGCCGGAGCGAGTCACGGCCGGATACTACGCGAACTCGAACGTACACATCCTCTCGGGTGATGGCACGGGCGATATCCCGCCATGGATCCTCTTCGACATTGAAGTCGGTGGCGGGGGAGCGCGCTTAACGAAAGACGGTGTCGATTGCTGGTCGCAAGGTATCCACAACTTGGCCAATACGCCGATCGAAATGATCGAAGCCATGTATCCCCTCCAGTTCACTTGCTATGAGTTTCTGGAGGATACAGGCGGGGCAGGGCGGACGCGTGGCGGTCTTGGCGTTCGGCGTGATATCCGGTTTCTTGACAAGAGCGGGACGCTGGAGACGCAGTTCGACAAATTCAAAGTAGAGCCATTTGGGCTGGAGGGTGGCATGCCCGGAGCGACCGGCAAGCTGTTTCTAAACCCCGACAGCAATTCGCCGCTGCCACTACGCTCTAAAACTATGAACCAGCGGATGGTAAAAGACGATATTTTCTCAATGTTCACCCAGGGTGGCGGAGGCTATGGCTCCCCTACTGAGCGCAACCAGGAGGCGATACGGCGTGATGTCGTCGAAGGGAAGCTAACACCCGAGCGTGCCCAAGCGGATTATGGCGTAAAGGTCGATGTCAAATGAGAATCACGGCTTTAGATCCAGTCGTGATCCAGCTACCCGGCCGAACTGAATATGGCTGGCGTTCCCTAGAGGTGCCGATCGGGCGCTATGTGATCCTGCGCATCGAGACCGACAGTCACATCGTCGGACTGGGCGAAGCGCCGGCTATTCTGAGCTGGGGCGGTGAGAACCAACGCTATTTCGGAGAAGATTCTGAGATTGTATGCCACCTAATCGTCAACGTCCTGGCGCGGAAACTGATTGGACGCGATCCCAGAGACATAAAGGGCGCGCTGGCGATGATGGACCGCGTCGTCCGTGGTTTCCCTTACACCAAGGCGATGATCGAAAGCGCACTCTTGGACATCACGGGGAAATTTGCCAATTTGCCAGTCTATCAGCTTCTGGGTGGTGCCGCGCGCACGAAGATCCCAGTTTGCCATAGCATAGGTATCGATAGTCCCACAAAGGCCGCTGATACCGCCGTTCAGGTCGTTGAGGATGGTATAGGGTATCTCCAGATCAAGGTTCCGGGAGATCCGGCGACCGATCTCGCCATCGTCCAGGCGGTTCGCAAGGCGGTGGGTGACGCTGTTGTCATCTATCCCGACATCAATCGGGGCTACCGCGACACCAAGACAGCGATCAACAGCATCCGTGCAATGGCTGGTGAAGCTGGCATTTCGGCCGTCGAACAGCCGGTCGAAGGCATCGACATGATGGCACAAATTACCAAATCCGTGGACGTTCCAGTAATCGTGGACGAAGGTTGCTGGTCTCCCTTCGACGCACTGGAAATCGTACGCCGACAGTCCGCCGATATCATTTCGATTTACTACACCAAGTCAGGGGGATTGACCCGGGCAATGGAGATCGGCGCAATCGGGCGTTCAGCTGGTATGCCGATGAACGTTAATGGATCGCTGGAAGGGGGGGTCGGAAATGCCGCGAATCTTCACCTGTCTGCTGCGCTTGAGGGCCAGATTCTACCCAGCGTAATTACGATCAACACGCTGGAAGGTCGGGAGCAAACGAAGGTCGCGGGCGTATTCTATTTGGATGACGTGATCACAGAACCGTTTGCCTATGCCAATGGTTGCCTCTGGGTATCTGACAAGCCGGGTCTCGGAGTTGAGCTCGATATGGATAAAATAGAGAAATACAGAACGTAATGCCCAGCTGAAAGTAAAATCCATTCCGGTTCCCATCATCGGAAATGGTAATATAAGATGGGAAATAATATATAAGGAACCAGGAGATCAAAAAAATGAAACGGACTTTCATCGTTGGAACGTCACTGGCCGCTTTTCTTTTCGCTGGAGTCGCACTTGCGCAGGACGTAACACCAAGATCGTTTTCCTATGTAGGAAGTTGGAGTAGCCTACTGAACTACCGTTCATTCGAAGAGCCGTTCTGGGGGGAGAAGATTACAGAAGCGACGGAAGGCAAATGGTCTGCAGATCTGACAACATTTGATCAAATGGGCTTGAACGGGTCAGAGATATTTAGGATGCTATCAACTGGTGCATTTAGCATAGGCACCACGGATGTCGCATATATCCTATCCAATGCCCCCGCTCTCGGCGGATCGAATCTTCCGGTTCTTATCACTAGCCAAGAGATGGCAAATGACGTTATGGCAGTCTATCGTCCCGTTATCGAGGAAATAATAGCAGAGACATTCTCAGGCGCGAAGTTGCTGGGAACTTCACACTTTCCGCAGCAGGCGTTATTCTGCAGGGATGCAATTGCCAATATGAGCGACCTCAATGGTAAGAAGATTCGCGCAACAGGACGAAGCGTTGCGCAATTTCTCGATGCCATAGGCGCAGCAGGTGTTACCATATCCTTTGCAGAGGTGCCGGGAGCGTTGCAGCGTGGTGTAATCGATTGTGCATTCACCGGTACACTCTCGGGCTATCAGGCCGGCTGGTTTGAAGTTGCAAGCCATCTTTATACACTGCCGGTGGCTGGGTGGGATTTCATACTTACAGCGATGAACGGTGATGAATGGAATTCATTGACGTCTGTAGAACAGGAACTATTGCTCAATGAGGTAAAGCAAAATTATGAAATACCAGCGTGGGAAGGTGCTGCTGCCGCTTACGAGGAAGGCGTAAATTGTTTGACCGGCATAGGAGAATGCACGCATGGGACTGCCGCAAATATGGTTCTTGTCGACGTTACTGAAGAAGATCTCCAATCAGCGCGCAGAATTTCTGTGGAAGAAGTCATCCCTTTGTGGGTGGATCTAGTCGACTCGGAAACTGTTGATAGGTGGAATGAAACCGTCGGCCAAGTCACAGGGCTGGCACTCGACTCAAAATAGTCAGCAAGCAGGCCATTGAAGAGTGGAGCGGGTCCGCCTGCCCAATTATCTTCAATGGCCCACCTTCTTGCTCTCGACCGCCGGGAAGGAGTAGCGAGCGAGTGTTTGGCCGCCCACGTGGTTGTAATGCGACTGCACCCATTATGTGGCCGATCGCGCTCGAAGCGGAAACATATCTCAAAGGGCATTGCCATGTTTGACTTCTGCGTCCGGACGGCAGACCGTTCCATACGGATTCTAGCAATCGGTTCACGGTATTTGGCGCGACTTTCTGGTGTCGTTGTCGTGCTGATTGTCGTGGTTATTTCGGCAGAAATATTCTCGCGAATTTTATTTGGCCGATCTATGGGGTTCTCAACGGAAGTATCTGGCTACGCCCTTGCCATCTGCGTTACTTGGCCGCTTGCTCACGTATTGCATCGTCGAGGCCATATCCGTATCGACGCAGTGCACAATACGGTTCCTTATCCGGTGCAGGCATTTATCGATGTGATTGCACTGGCGGCGTTTGGTGTTGTTGCATACTACGTGGCCGACGCAAGCATAAGAACGGCCGCAACGTCGCTTAGGTATGGAGATATAGCAAATACTTCATTGGGCACTCCTCTATGGATACCCCAGGCGGTTTGGGCGTTTGGTTTTGCTTGGTTCTGCCTGAATCTGTACGTGTTGCTTCTTCGGATTGTGATCGCTCTTTTCCAAAGAAGATACAGCGACGTCAGGGAGTTAGCCGGCAGCAGTGCCGACACGATCGATTAGTTTGGAAGGCCCAGGAGTAGAAAATGATAGCAACGGCAATTCTTGCACTTCTTGCGCTTCTGGCAACGAGCGTGGCGGTGGCAGCGTCAATAATCGCGCTTGGTCTGCTATTGGGAGCTGTATATTCGGCGTTCCCCGTGCACTTGGCGATGGGGGAGGTTCTCTGGTCGGCTTCCAACAGTTTCCTACTTATCGCCATTCCACTCTTCGTGCTCATCGGAGAGATTCTTGTCCGCGCCGGACTTGCTGCCAAGATGTATAGGGCGATGGAGTTGTGGTTGTCATGGCTGCCGGGCGGATTGCTCCATGCAAACATTGGTACGGCCACATTGTTTTCTGCCACATCAGGATCTAGTGTTGCAACAGCGGCAATTGTTGGATCGGTCGCGATGCCCCAAGCAAAAGAGTTGGGTTATGATCAACGATTGTTTGCGGGCTCGATTGCGGCGGGCGGTACGCTCGGAATCTTGATCCCGCCCTCCATTAGTCTGATTATCTATGGTTTCCTGACCCAGACGTCAGTTCCAAAACTATTCGCTGCCGGACTTTTACCGGGGTTTCTGCTCGCACTAATGTTTATGCTGTGTACAGCGCTTATATGCATCATCAACCCAAAGGCCGGAGGTCCGCGGCGACACTACGACTGGCCTATGCGTATTCGTGCACTGATCCATCTTGTGCCGATAGTGGTTCTGTTCGGGCTAATCGTTGGACCGATTTATGCTGGCTGGGCGACGCCGACCGAAGGGGCGGCTCTGGGTGTAGTCGGCGCACTTGTTATCGCGGCAACAATCGGAACGCTGAATGTTCGTATGTTGATAGAGGTACTCGACGGTACTATGCGAACGACCGGGATGATCCTATTGATTGTAGTTGCCGCATACTATCTCAACTACGTTCTAGCTGTAATAGGCATCAACATCAGGATCGAAGAATTTGTTCGGAGTTCCGGATTGGGTCCGTTTGAGACATTGATGATGGTAATTTTGTTGTACTTTATTCTTGGGCTTTTTATAGAAACAATATCGCTGTTGGTCATCACTGTTCCGATTGTATTTCCTATCATGATGTCGGTAGGGTATGATCCAGTCTGGTTCGGTATCTTGGTTATCCTCATGATCGAACTTGCGCTTATTACCCCGCCAGTAGGACTCAATCTCTTTGTTGTCCAGAGTGTCCGAACTGAAGGGAAGTTTCGTGATGTAGTAGTAGGTGCGATTCCCTATGTTGGTGTAATGATAGTGGCGGTCATAGGGCTTGTAGTATTTCCCGAGATCGCAACGTTTCTTCCGGGTGTACTCGATTGATAGTCGTGTGGCATCAAGAAAAGTGTTAACGAAAGTCGCAGTGCGGTCTCTTCGCCGGGGCAGGTGAATTGGGTGGTCTACGTATCCCGATCATCCTTCTGCGTGGAGAAGTGTAGGAAAAAATGTAGTTTGTGGGGAAAGATGTCATGGATCCCTTGTGGGTTTTGTACCTTAGCGAGAACAAGCCAGACGATGATGGTGATGCGCCTGGGGCATCAATCTTAAACCAGGAGCAGTCCAGAGGATCGCGGTCGCAAGGGCGGGGTCGGCGCTCGCTAGACTCAGAATTATCCTCAAAGCCTGCGCTCGCTGACCGCGACCCATGACCGGAAAATAGGGGTGGGGCAATTACCCTTCGCAAGTAGCCTTAGCAGGCTGTTGAAAAAGCCGCTCGCCGGTTCTGGTCGGAAAGCGCAAGAAGACCTTCGTCGTTCAGGGCGAGCGGAAGCAAAACGGACAACGCCTGTCGGTTCGCATGAAGCTGGGTGATGCCCGCCCGCCCAATCAGAAGGCCGCGAAGGCTAACGGAGGGCTTAGTGTCGCTTGCCACTTAAACGGGTTCTTCCTCACTTTGTGTGATTCAACGGTAACATACGGGCTCTCATCAGTTCTGGCCCGGCTCTGCCATACATGGCTCGCTTCAGTGTTTTTAGGCGATTGATCTGGCCTTCGGCTTGACCGTTGCTCCAAGGGAGCTCGATTGCGTTTTTCACGGCATCGATATCCCGCCGCAGAACACTGGCGAATCGCATGATTGCCGTAAGTTCGGTCTCGATGGCATCGTCGATCCACTTATCCAGCGCATCAGGGTTCCTGCTGCGCAGAATTCCGCTAAAGCGCATTGCCAAGCCACGCATCACGCGGAACGCTTCTGAGCCCTGCTTCAATGCATCGACCCGTCTTGCCTGGCGGTTTGTCAGCAGGCCGCGCGGCTTGATGCACAAAGCAGCGACGGCATCGGCAGAGATGACATGGCCAGTGTCAGGGTAACCGTCCGGCCTGGACCGCGGCTTGAAGGGCCTGCGGTGATACTGTGGCTATGCGGCTACCTTTTCGATCCCAAGAGTTCCGGCTGCCCAATTCCAGGGCAGAAGGTCGTCGAGGCGGTTCTGCGGCATGTCGGCGATGCGGGC
>NZ_WVVV01000077.1 GCF_012911015.1 Chelativorans sp. ZYF759
CTGGTAGTGCTGGTGGTGCTGGCGACGGCGGCGGCCGAGACGGCGTCGGCGGCTTCGTGCAACGCCGGGCAGCTGGCGGCTTGCGCGCCGGCGATCACGGCCGCTGGTAGTGCTGGTGGTGCTGGCGACGGCGGCGGCCGAGACGGCGTCGGCGGCTTCGTGCAACGCCGGGCAGCTGGCGGCTTGCGCGCCGGCGATCACGGCCGGCGCGAGGCCCTCCGCGTCGTGCTGCTCCAACCTCAAGGCGCAGCAGGGGTGCTTCTGCCAGTTCGTGAAGAACCCCACCTACGGGCGCTACATCAACAGCCCCAACGCGCGCAAGGTCGTCGCCTCCTGCGGCGTCTCCGTGCCGCGCTGCTAGTACGTACGTGTGGTGTGCATGCATGTACGTGCGCACGTGGGCTCTTCCTGCTTGTTTCGTGTCTTGCCGCGCGCTATCAGGTGTTTGTGTCACTTTT
>NZ_WVVV01000078.1 GCF_012911015.1 Chelativorans sp. ZYF759
TCGACCAGGCGACACGCGCTGCCATGGGCGCGCAGGCGGTCGCTCTTTCGAAAGCGGTCGGCTACCATTCGGCCGGTACCGTCGAATTTATCGTCGATGGCGACCGCAACTTCTACTTCCTCGAGATGAATACCCGCCTTCAGGTCGAACACCCGGTGACCGAACTTGTTACGGGCATCGATCTGGTCGAGGAGATGATCCGCGTCGCCGCCGGCGAAAAGCTGCGTCTCGCGCAGGACGATGTCCGCCTCGAAGGCTGGGCGATCGAAAGCCGGCTTTATGCCGAGGACCCCTATCGCAGCTTCCTGCCCTCGATCGGCAGGCTCTCGCGCTACCGCCCGCCGCGCGAAGGCAATCGCGAGGACGGCACGGTGATCCGCAACGACACCGGCGTCTTCGAGGGCGGCGAGATCTCCATGTATTACGATCCCATGATCGCCAAACTCTGCGCATGG
>NZ_WVVV01000079.1 GCF_012911015.1 Chelativorans sp. ZYF759
CGCAAGCCTCCTCCCTTTCTCTATCCAACCATGGCTGCCACCATGGCCCTCTCCTCCCCTTCACTCGCCGGCAAGGCTGTGAAACTCGCCCCTTCAGTCTCCAACATCGTAGGCGAGGGCAGGATCACCATGCGCAAGAGCGTCGCCAGGGGCAAGCCCGTCGTCTCTGACAGCCCCTGGTACGGCCCCGACCGTGTCAAGTACTTGGGCCCCTTCTCCGGTGAGCCTCCCTCCTACCTCACCGGCGAATTCCCAGGCGACTACGGGTGGGACACTGCCGGCCTCTCGGCCGACCCCGAAACCTTCGCCAAGAACCGTGAGCTCGAGGTCATCCACTGCCGGTGGGCCATGCTCGGCGCTCTTGGCTGCGTCTTCCCGGAGCTTCTCGCACGCAACGGCGTCAAGTTCGGCGAGGCCGTCTGGTTCAAGGCTGGTGCCCA
>NZ_WVVV01000017.1 GCF_012911015.1 Chelativorans sp. ZYF759
CGATGCCAGGGCGGATGTGTTCGATTACATCGAGCGCTTCTACAACCCTCGGCGACGGCACTCGACACTGGGCTATCTGAGCCCCGTCGAGTTCGAGGAGCAAGCTATGTTAGCTTAACCTGGTGTCCGAAAAACCGGCAGCAGGCCAGCCTCCCGATCTGCAATATCGATCGCCCCCAGAAGCCGCTCCAGTTGCGCCTTAAGCTTCAGCTTTATTGTGTCCATTCGCCCGCGAAGACTCGGTTAGTACACCGTTGTGGAACGCTGGAAATCGCAACGCAATCGCTCGGGACAGCTCATAAACAGAGAATCAAGGGAAGCAATTGGGGGAGAGCAAGTTTACGTAGTGCCCTTTAGGTTCGCTGAACCTGATGAGGCGAACGGATGCAGAACATGGGGCCGAAAACGCCCTTTTGCGTAGTGCTCGCTTCCCGGATTTCCTAGGGTTCCAGCCCGGGCCACGATGTTGACATCGTAGGGGTCACAGGTTCAATCCCTGTCACGCCCACCATCCGGCCTTCAAATCACGATTGGCATCTGAAGCGATTCGCCCGAAGGCGAGACGGAGCCGTTAGAATCCGCTTATTTTGTACTTGAAGTTTTGACCACAAGTTGCCTGTACAACTGCGGAATTTTCAATTCACTGCTTCATCCCCTTCAGTGGCATAAAACTGCAATCCGACACCCGTAGGTTCAGACCTGCTCGGTTGATGTCTTGGCGTTCCGGAACCGAGCCCTGACGCCAATCATGCCGGGAGAACAGCGATGCGCGTTGCGATGGTCGGAACCGGCTATGTCGGTCTTGTTTCGGGCGCCTGCCTCGCCGATCTCGGTCATGAGGTCGTCTGCGTCGACAGAGACGCACAGCGGCTGGCAATGCTGCACGATGGCCGGATCCCGATTTACGAACCCGGCCTCGATCTGCTGGTCGCTGCGAACGTCGCCAGAGGACGCCTACGCTTCACCGGCGAAATTGGCGACGCGGTAGCTGGGGCCGAAGTCATCTTCATTGCCGTTGGGACGCCGCCGCGCGAATCCGACGGCCACGCCGCTATGAACTACGTCTATGCGGCCGCATCCGGGATTGCCGCAGCGCTCACGGGCTATGCGGTGATCGTGACGAAGTCCACGGTACCGGTGGGGGCCGGCGATGAGGTGGAGCGCATCATCCGTGCCCATCGGCCGGCGGCGGCCTTCGATGTCGTGTCGAACCCCGAATTCCTCCGCGAGGGATCGGCGATCGCGGATTTCATGCGCCCTGACAGGGTGGTGATCGGCGTTGGAAGCGAACGCGCGCGCGGCGTGATGGATCGGCTCTATGCGCCGCTCGCAAGAGACGGCGTTCCGCTTGTCCACTGCGAGCGCCGGACGGCAGAGATCACCAAATATGCGGCCAATGCGTTCCTGGCGATGAAGATCAGTTTCATCAACGAGATGGCGGATCTTTGCGAGCAGGTTGGCGCCGACATTGAGGAGGTTGCCGAAGGAATCGGGCTCGACCGCCGAATCGGGACGGGGTTTCTCAAGGCCGGGCCGGGATATGGCGGCTCGTGTTTTCCCAAGGACACGATGGCGCTCGTGAAGTCTGCGGAAGAGGTGGGCACGCGACTTCGCCTGGTGGAAGCCACCATCGCCGTCAATGAAAGCCGCAAGCGCGAAATGGGCAATCGTATTATCCGGGCGTGCGATGGCTCCGTGCGTGGCAAAACCATCTGCCTGCTCGGCCTCACCTTCAAGGCCGACACGGACGACATGCGCGCCGCGCCGGCCCTGGCCATTATCCGCACGCTTCAGGAGCATGGCGCATTGGTGACAGCCTATGATCCCGCAGGGATGGGAAAGGCGGCTGCCCTGCTCAAGGATGTGACCTTCGCCACGACTGCATATGAGGCCGCCGCGGGGGCCGATGCGGTGGCGATCGTGACGGAATGGGACCAGTTTCGGCAGCTGGATCTTTGCCGGTTGGCGGAGGTCGTGCGGGGGTGCGTCCTGGTAGACCTGCGCAATATCATCAGCGGGGAAGCGGCGGTGGCGGCCGGGTTCCGCCATCTTCCGATTGGGCGGGCGGCGACCTCTCAGGCACTGGCGGATACGGCGGCTATCAAGGCCGATCCGATGTGGCAGGGCATGCGCAAGGCTTCATGAGGCCTTTCTTTGCCAAGGGCGCCGGAAGATCCGGCCGTCGATCACCAGCAATCCCAGCAGGATCAGCGCCATCCCGGCCAGTTCGAAGGCCTCAAGGCGCTCCGACAGAAAGAGTGCGCCGAGCAGGATGGCGCTGACCGGTACCAGCAGAGTGACCAGCGATGCATTGGTGGCGCCGGCGGAGGCGATGATGGAGAAATAGAGGATGTAGGCGAAGGCGGTCGAGACGAGCGCAAGAGCCAAAACGGCCGCCCAGACGGGCGCGCTGCCGACAAATAGCGCGGCCGGCCCATAGGCGAACAGGACGATCGGGATCATGATGACGCTGGAGGCAGACAACTGCCCAGTCGCGACAATGGCGGGCGGCAGCTTGCGGAAGCGGCGGGCATGAAGTGCGCCTAGCGCATAGGAAAGGGCCGTGCCTATCAGGCAGAGCTTGGCCCATACCGGTCCGCCCAGGCCCGTCAGCAGGCCGGGGCCGATCATCACCGCCGTTCCGAGAATGCCGAGCAGGATGCCGATCAGTTTTGCGGTGGTGAATTTCTCGTCCTCGGTCAGGGCGTTGGCGAGGATCACCGTCCAAAAGGGCGTGGTGGCGTTGAGTACAGCCGCCAGGCCGGCGCCGATCTCGGTCTGGCCGAGAAACATGAGCGAAAATGGAATGACGTTGTTGATGAGGCCCAGCACCAGGAAGCTGCCGGCCAGCGGCAGGGCGAGCGAGAACGAGGGGCCGCGAACGGCAAGATAGATATGCAGCGCTGCTGCGGCCAGCACGACCCGGAACAGCACCAGCACCAGAGGCGGGATCTCTGCCACCGCTATCGCCGAAAAGAAGAAGGAGCCGCCCCAGAGCAGCCCGAGCGTAAACAGCATCGTCCAGTCGCGGAGCGACATCTGGGAGGAAGGGGTGGCGGCGGGTTTGGGCATCGGCACGGGTTGCGATTGCGGGACGCCTCGTCCTCTATAGATGGCCACTAGAGGAAACCACCCGAATCGGGATCTGGCACAGCGTATGGTGCGTTGTGGGCGGACTGGGGACGGCAGAACCAAGGGAACCACATGCGACGTTACGAAAATGCCCGGCAGGCGGCACTCGACCTTCGGCCCGACGAGCCCGTCTACGGATTTCGTCCGGAGGTTCTCAAAGCGGACGCGGTCGGCTTCATGGAGAAGTTCCCCGGCAAGACGGCCTATGCGGTCAAGACCAATGGTGAGCCTATGGTCCTGAAGACGCTGGCCGATGCCGGCATCTCGGCCTTCGACGTCGCGTCGCCGGCAGAATTCGCGGCAGTGCGGGCCGTCGCGCCGGCGGCGGAGATGCTCTACATGCACCCCGTGAAGGCGCAATCCGACATCAGGCTGGCGCTGGAGGAGTACGGCATCAGGGCGATCGCGGTCGATCACGAAGACGAGATCGCCAAGCTCAACCGTATGGTGCGCGCGCTCGACATCGATCCGGGCTCGATGACGGTCTTCGTTCGCATACAGACCAAGGGCAGCGCTGCTTACGAACTGTCGAAGAAATTCGGTGCCGGCCCGGCGGCAGCCGTCGAGTTGCTGCGGCGGCTGGACAAGTCGGGATACAGGGTCGGCATCTGCTTCCATGTCGGCAGCCAGATCGAAGACCCCGATACCTACGAGCGTGCCCTGGCTTCGGCCGACTGGGTGAGAAATCGCGCCGGGGTCAAGATTGCGGCGCTGGACGTAGGCGGTGGCTTTCCCGCCGAATACGGTCACGACCCCAACCGCAAGAAGCCGGACATGCCGTCGCTGGACGAAATCATGGCCCGGCTGCGCGGCGACATCACCGAATGGGGCTTCGACGACATGCCGCTGGTGGCGGAGCCGGGAAGGGTGATCGTGGCGCGCGCCTTTTCGCTGATCGTCAGGGTGCTGCTCAGAAAGGGCCGGCGGCTCTACATCAATGACGGCATCTGGGCGTCACTGTCGGATTCGTGGACCGGGAAGATCACGCTGCCGGCCCGCTTCATTCCCGATCCGGCCATCCGCAACCGAAATGGCGACCGCCAGAAGATCGTGCCGTTCAAAGTCTGCGGCGCGACCTGCGACAGCGTGGACATCCTGTCGCGGCCTTTCTGGCTGCCGGAGACCGTCGATACGGGCGACTGGATCGAGATCGGGCATATCGGAGCCTATTCTCTGTCGCTTAGGACCCGCTTCAATGGGTTTTATCCCGACACGTTCGTCGAGATCACCACGCCCTTCGAGGAGGGTACGCAACCGGAGGGCTTCGCCAGCCTCGAGACGATGGCGGATTGAATGAAGGTCAAGCGGATCGTCGCCAACCTCGCCACGCCTGATCTGGCGGCTGCGAGGACCTTCTACCAGGACGTGCTGGGACTGGATCTCGTCATGGATCTGGGATGGATCAACACCCTGGGAAACGGCGAGCAGATGAGCGTGCAGATCAGCGTAATGTCGGAGGGCGGATCGGGTACCGCTGTCCCCGACATCTCCGTCGAGGTCGACGACCTGGATGCCGCACTGCGACGGGTGGGCGCGGCCGGCATCGCGGTTGAATACGGACCCACCGAAGAGCCCTGGGGCGTGCGCCGCTTCTATGTTCGAGATCCCTTTCAACGCCTGATCAACATCGTGTGCCATCTGTGACGATTTGTTGGGTGCAGCCGCTCCCGATCAACTTTGGTCTATCCCGTGCAATGTGATTTTGCGAATCGCTGCTTTCATGGCCCGTAGGTGGTGAAGGGCTTTGATTCGGGACCACTGGGATGCGGAAATCACTCGTCTTCTCGGGGCTGGCGCTGGCCGGCCTGCTCATTGCTACATTTTCTCATGCGCGGTCTCCGGCGGAGGCCTTTCAATCGGTCTTCGGTCCCTGCCGCGGTGAGACCTGCGTGATCTCTTCCAATCCAGGCGGCAACGTGCGTCAGTTCCTGGCAGCGGCTTCCGAGATACTTCGCGGGGCCAAGCGCATGGTGGTGATTGATGGGACGTGTGCCTCGGCATGCGTCATTTTCGCCGACGTGGCGCGAGAACGGGTCTGCATTACGCGGAACGCTCGCTTTGCCTTCCACAAGGCGACGGTCTTCAGGGCCGAGCAGGGGCGCTCGGGTGAACACATGCGCGCCGTTGGCCGGCGCGATCCTGTCCATTCCCGCGACATTGCCAGTTGGGTCCACCGCAATGGCGGGTTCCCGGTCAATGGGATGCGGGTCATGAGCAATCGCGACGCCGGCCAGTTCTGGCGTCGCTGCCAGATCCGCCGCTGAAGCCGATTGGCATGGCCGATTGAACCGATCGGCCATTCCCGTCCACCTTGTCTCGAAGCCACAAGGTGACGACAGGTTGGAACAGGCACGGACAAGGGCAAAAGAAAGGGCGTTCGACGATTATCTCGTCGCGTCCTCCAGGCTCGGCGACGCCAAGGCCTTTGCGCTCTTGGTACGGCGATGGAACGGCCGGTTGATTGCCCATGCCTGGCGCCTTCTGGGCAATCGCGATGACGCACGGGAAGCAGTCCAAGAGGCCTGGACGGAAATCCTGAGTGGGCTAGCCGGCCTTCATGATGCCCGAGCCTTTCCGGCATGGGCCTACCGCATTGTCTCGCGTCGCTGCGCCCGGCAGATCGGTCAGGCGCAGGCCCGAAGGCGCTTGGCGGAGACAATAGCCAACCAACCCGAAATCCCGGCGGCAGAAGCCGTGGCCGCCAACGACATCGATCGGCTTCGTGTAGCGATCCGTGGCCTACCGGCAGCCCAGCGCGCTGCCGTCGCGCTCTTCCACCTGGAAGAGATGAGCGTGGCCGAGGTGGCGGTTGCGCTCGGCGTGCCTGCCGGCACGGTCAAGACGCGGCTCATGCATGCACGCGAGAAGCTGCGCAAGGTTCTGCAAGGAGAATGACGATGAGAGACATAGACAGAATGATCGATGAGGCGATCTATGAGGAGGAAGGCGAACTGCTGCGCCAGATCGGCGAGGAGCCAGGCTTCTTTTCCCAGTTTTTCAGTGTCTTCGGAGGGCGCACGGGATGGGTCAACGTGCTGCTCATGGTGGTGCAGACGGTGCTTTTCGTGGCCGGCGTGTGGGCGGCCTGGATGTTCTTTGCTGCCGCTGATCCCGTCTCCCAGTTACGCTTCGGCCTGCCGGCGGCGGTGCTCCTGCTCATGGCGCTGATGCTGAAAATGATGGTGTGGCCTGCGTTCCAGACCAACCGCTTGCTGCGCGAGATGAAGCTGATCCAGCTCCAGCTCGCGCGCAGGGGCGATGTAGAAGGCTCCAGCAAGTAGACGGTACGGCGTCAGAAGACCCTAGAGCCGTGACATCAGCGCCGGCGTCGGCCAGCCGTCGACCGGCAGGCCCAGCCGGATCTGTTCCTGGCGCACAGCTTCGCGAGTCATCACGCCCAGAATGCCGTCCGCGCCGCCGACGTCGTAGCCGAGCCCTTCCAGCCTGCGCTGCAACTGGATCATCTGATCGCGGTCGAGGCCGGCTTCGGGGCTGCGTCGGTCAAAGGCGGGCGCGCCGGCAAGGCGGGTTGCCAGGTGCCCGGCGGTCAGCGTGTAGATGAAGGACTGGTTCCACTCGAGATAGACGTCGAAATTCGGGTAGAGCAGGAAGGCCGGGCCGCGATGGCCCTGCGGCAGGGCGAGGCCCGCAGCCGGGCGGCTCGCATCGAGCGGGCTACCATCATGACGCGTCACGCCCCATTCGGCCCACTGCGAGATCGGCAGCCGATTGGATCGACCGGTTTCCTCCCACGGCAGGTTGGCGGGAAGGCGGACTTCCTCCATCCAGGGTTCGCCGGGGCGCCAGCCGCGATAGCGGATCTTGTTGGCGGTGGTGAGGATGACATCGGGCACCGAGCGGCGGATGTCGACACGCCCGTCGCCATCACCGTCGACTCCGAGATTGCGGATGTCGCGCGGCAGCATCTGTGTCTGGCCGATCTCGCCGGCCCAGGCCCCCTGCACGTCGGCGGGCAGCGCGCCTTCATCGATCAGCTGCAGCAGCGGCACGACGTGGGGCCGGAAGAGCTCGGGCCGCCGGCAATCATGGGCAAGCGTCACCAAGGCGTTCAGGGTGTTGAAGTCGCCCTGCACGGCGCCGAAATCGGTTTCGAGCGCCCAAAAGGCCGTAATGACCGCACCGGGCACGCCATATTCGCGCTCGGCGCGCTGAAACAGGTCGGCGTGCTGTTGCAGCAACTGCCTGCCGCGTTGCAGGCGATCGTTGCTGATCATGCGGCCGGAGAACTCTGTGAAGGTCTGCGAGAAGACGCGCTGGCCGCGATCACGTTGCAGAACGCGATCATCGATGCGGGCATTGGCGAATGCCTGCAGACCGCGCTGGCCGACGCCTTCGGCACGCGCTTCCTGTTCGATCTGCGCTTTCCATTCACCAAAATTGCCGCCGCATTGCTGGGCCAGCGCTGGGGAGGCCATGGCCAGAACGGCCGCCACTGTCGCAAATCCAGCCAAAAATCTCATCCGCACGCTCCGATGGTTGGGAAGTTGTCCTATCTAGCGCTAACAGTCGCGAAAAACAGGCGCAAATTGGGCGCTCGGTCCGCGGATTTCAGCGTAAGTGGGTTCTGAGCCATTCCTGCCACTGGGCCGCAGTCCCGTTGAAGACGTTGATGTCGGCGTCGCCTTTGATGCCGGGGACGATGCCGGTGCCGGTATATTGCCAGAAGCGATAGCTCTCGCCCGGATAACGCGCGACGGGGTGGGCGGCGACGGAACGCAGCCAGTAGTCATAGCCGCGAAACTCGTGCAGGCGGTTGTCGCGGTAGAAATCCACCGTCGTGTAGATGATGGGGCGCTTGCCGTAGTGGCGCTCGAGCGCGTCGAGGAAGATCTTCATCTCGCGCTGCACCTCGTCGGCAGGAGGGCGCAGCCGGCAGGTGGGCGAGAGGTGGTTCCACTCCATGTCGAGCACGTGGGGCAGCGAGGTTGCGTCGCGCGGCACGTTCTCGATGAACCAGCGCGCCTGTTCGATTGCAGGGCGGCAGAAATAAAAGAAGTGATAGGCAGAACGCGGGATGCCGGCCCGCACCGCACCGCGCCAGTGGCGTTCGAACATGGGGTCGCGCATGTCGCCGCCCTCGGTCGCCTTGATGAACACGAAGGAGATGCCACTGTCGCGGGCCGCTTCCCAATCGATGTCGCTCTGGTAGCGCGAGACGTCGGTGCCGTGGATCTCGTAGTGCCACGGCGTGCGCGCGGGCCACTCGACGGGCCGCCTGTCCTCGAAGCGGGGACTGCGCACAGCCGCTGCGAACGGTGCGAGGACCGAGCCGGTCGTCGTGGGCGCAGAGGTGGGCGCGAGGTCGGCGAGATTGTATCTACCGCTCGTGCAGGCGGTGAGGGCGATCAGCGTGGCAATCAGGAACAGGGTGTGGCGCATGTCTTTCCGGCGGCAAGGATTCGTGTGTCGGGGATGCCGCCCCCTCAAGGCACGACGTCGTCGGTGGATTGAACATTATCAGAGTTGCACGGGACTTGCCGAGCCGTTCTATATCCCGATTTGCGGCAGAAGGGTGCGACGCGACGCATCCGAAGGGGCGGGGCATGCGAATCATCTCGAAAATTCTGAAATGGGGTATCCTGGCCGCGCTCGCGTTGGCAGGCGGCCTGGCGGGGTGGCTGCATTTCGCTCCGCCTGATCTGGTTCGGCTCGGGACGGCCTATTCGGCGAAGATCGTTTGTTCGAACGTGTTCATTGCAGACCGGGACGGGCAGGAAGTGCTTTCTGTCGATGTCCAGTCGCCGGGCCATCCGCTGCTCGGATATATCGATGTGGATGTCGATCAGGAAAGCGAGATCGTGACGGCACGCCTTCTCGGCCTGTTCGCGCCGGCAGTCGCGGGCCATCGGGCGGGCTTCGGCTGCGCGACGATGCAGGATGGCACGGCAGGGGCCACCGAACTTCCTGCCCAACCGCCGCTACCTCCCGTCAACACGACCGCGCAATGGCCGGTCGGAGAGCGCGTAGCGGGTGAGAATCCGGCCATCGCTGCGATCATCGCCAATGAGGAGATCGCGGGGGCAGGCATGCGTGCGGTCGTGGTGGTGCATCGCGGCCGCATCGTGGCCGAGCGTTACGCGGATGGATTTTCCGCCGAAACGCCGCTGCTGGGCTGGTCGAAGACCAAGACGGTGACGGCCGCGCTGGTGGGGACGCTCGTGCGCGAAGGTCGCCTGTCGCTCGACCAGTCGGAACTGATGGACATCTGGTCGGTGGACGAACGCGCCGACGTCACGCTGGCCGATCTGCTTGCCATGTCGAGCGGGCTCGAATTCAACGAGGATTATGGCGACGTCACCGATGTCACGCGGATGCTCTATTTCGAGCCCGATATGGCGGGTTTCGCCTCTGGCAAGGAACCGGTGTCGCCGCGCGGCGCAAGCTTCAACTACTCGAGCGGTACCTCGGTGCTCGTCTCCCGCATCTGGCAGGATTCCTTCGGCGACCCGCAGGAGGCCCTGCGATGGCCGCGCGCGGCGCTGTTCGATCCGTTGGGCATGACCAGCGCGGTGCTGGAGACTGACGCCAGCGGAACCTTCGTCGGTTCCTCCTACCTCTATGCCTCGGCGCGCGACTGGGCCCGCTTCGGCCTCTTCCTGGCGCGCGATGGGCGCTGGTTCGGTCGGCAGATCCTGCCCGAAGGTTTCGTGGACTGGATGCGCGAGGAGGCTCCGGCCTCCGACGGCGTCTACGGGCGCGGCCATCTCTGGCTCGTGGGTCCAGGCGGCGACGATGCGAGCTTCGACCTACCGGAAGATGTATTCTGGCTGCGCGGCCACGACGGGCAGACGACGGCGGTCATACCCTCCTTGGATCTTGTCGTTGTGCGCTTGGGGCTGACGCCCTCGCGGCTTGGCTACCGTCCGCAGCAGATGGTGGCATTGATCGCCAATGCCGTCAGACAGTAGGACACGGGCAAGAACCTCATAACATGTGAACCACTGTTTCATCCTGTAACCCGTTGTTATGAAACGACTGGGCAATCCGCTCGTTTTTCCTTCAGCCTCGCAACCGAGGTGCACGAGTTTTCAACTGAGAAGGAGAACGACGATGAAAAAGTTTGTTGCAGCTTCGCTTTCCGCTTTTGCTTTTCTGGCGCTTGCCGCTTGCACGGATGAGCCCGCTGGAGATCCCGGCATGATGCAGGAGCCCGCGCAGACCGAGCCGGCACCGGCTACGCCGCCGGCTGACCCGGTGCAGTAAGCAACGGCACCATAACGGGGCACCCCTTGCGGGGTGTTCCCCTCAGGAAAGGTCGGGTCTTGCCCGGCCTTTTCTTTTTGTCGTTGTGTGTCAGGGGCTTGTTGCCAGCTGCTGGCGAGGAGATTCCATCGCGCGCCGAAAGGGGATAGGGTTTCGCGTGTGAGCACGAGAGGGATTCGATGGAATACAGGCGCATCGGCCAAAGTGGCCTGAAGGTATCGCAGCTCTGTCTGGGGTGCATGAGCTTCGGCGGGGCCGGCGGACCGACGCATCCATGGGCCATGGACGAGGCTGCCGCGCGGCCATTTTTTCGGCGCGCCGTGGAAGCTGGCATAAATTTCTTTGACACGGCCAACGCGTATAATCACGGAGCCAGCGAAGAGGTCACGGGTCGCGCATTGAAGGAATTCGCCCGCCGCGATGAGGTGGTGATCGCCAGCAAGGTGGGCTTGAGCATGGGCGAGGGGCCATTACAGCGGGGACTGTCACGCAAGCACATCATGGAGCAGATCGACGGTACGTTGCGGCGGCTCGGCACTGACCATGTCGATCTCTATTACATCCACCGGCTGGATCCGGACACGCCCTTCGAGGAGACGCTGGCTGCGCTGGACGATATCGTGCGGGCCGGCAAGGTACGCTATCTCGGTGCGTCCTCCATGTGGGCCTGGCAGTTCGTAAAAATGCGCGAGATGCAACTCGCCAACGGCCTCGCCCCCTTTGTCGCGATGCAGAATTTCTACAATCTCGCCTATCGCGAGGAAGAGCGCGAGATGATCCCCTATTGCATCTCGGAAGGCGTCGGTCTGATGCCGTGGTCGCCGCTTGCGCGCGGGTTTCTGGCAGGCGGAAGATCAGATAGCGCCCCTTCCAAGCGCGCGGGCGAGGACAATCTGCGCTCCAAGTTCTTCGGTTCGCCGGCCGATCTCGCTATTCTCAAACGCGTTCAGGGCGCAGCGGACCGCCTCGGCATTTCGGCGGCGCAGGTGGCGCTCGCATGGGTGATGGGGCGAGCCGGCGTCAGCGCGCCCATCTTCGGTGCGACGAAACTCGAGCAGCTCGAGGAAGCCATCAGGGCAACCGAGGTGCGGCTCGACGACCGGACCACGAGGTCGCTGGAATCGGCCTACAGGCCGCGTGCGCCCATGGGGCACGCCTAGGCCGAAGGGGAGCGAGGGGTAGGTCGGGTCCATGTCGGTCTGGTTGCGCATCGGAGAATTTGTCTCGCGGGTCTCATCATCGACTCTTTCGGGTCTGATCGAGGCGCTGCGCACGACCTTCACGGCCGATCCACAGTTGCGGCGCAACGTCGCCTTTTCCATCGCGATGATCGCGCTCTCCGCCAAGATGGCGAAAGCCGACGGCATCGTGACGGATGAAGAGGTGAAGGCGTTTCATCGCCTGTTCGAAGTTCCCGATGGCGAACTCCGCAACGTCCAGCGGCTCTTCGATCTCGCAAAACAGGATGTCGCCGGCTTCGAAACCTATGCCGAGCGGCTGGCCCAGTTGTGTGGTTCGGGGACCGAGAATTGCGAGATGCTGGGCGATATTCTGGACGGTCTGTTCCACATCGCGTCGGCCGATGGCTTCCTGCATGAGCGGGAACAGGCGTTCCTCACACGCGTGGCCGAGATATTCGAGATCGACCAGGAGCATTTCGATGCCATCCTGCGGCGCCATGTCGATGGCGGGAGGGAAGATCCCTACCGGATTCTCGGCGTGTCGCGCGATCACAGCTTCGCCGAAATTCGAAAACACTACCGGCGGCTCGTCTCGGAGAACCACCCTGACCGTCTGATAGCGCGCGGCGTGCCGGCGGAGTTCGTTGCGATCGCCAACAGCAGGCTGGCCGCGTTGAATGGCGCGTTCGAGCGGATCGAGCGGGACATGCGCGTCTCATGATCTCGCCGGAGCATGAGGGCGCCACCTTCGTGGCCTCGCCAAATTTTGGCGAACGCCGGGACGGTTTGCTGCCCGAGATATTGCTGTTGCATTACACCGGCATGGCCACTGGGCAGGCCGCGCAGGACTGGTTGTGCAATCCCGTCAGCGACGTGTCGTGTCACTATATCGTCCATGAAGACGGCAGGATCGTGCAGATGGTGCGCGAGGCCGACCGCGCCTGGCATGCTGGCCGGTCGTGGTGGCGCGGGCAAGGTGACGTCAACTCGCGGTCGATTGGCATCGAGATCGTGAATATCGGGCATGAGGGCGGGCTGCCACCTTTTCCCGTCGGCCAGGTCGACGCGGTGATCGCGCTTTCGCGAGGTATCAAGGCGCGCCACGGAATCTCCGACGCCAGGGTGCTTGCTCATTCCGATGTGGCCCCCGGCCGAAAGATCGACCCTGGCGAACGATTCCCGTGGGCTCGGCTGGCGCGCGAAGGCATCGGCCTCTACGTGCCGCCCGTCCCGCTTCTGGACGGCGAGGCGCTGCGCCAGGGCGACCGAGGTGCGGAGGTGGTCGCACTCCAGAGCAGGCTGGCCGCCTACGGCTATCATCTCCCAGTCGACGGGCTGTTCGGCACCACGACATGCAGGGTGGTCGAGGCCTTCCAGCGACATTTTCGACCGGCAAAGGTTGACGGCATCGCGGATCGTTCCACGCGTCAAACCCTTTCAATGCTTCTGGAAGCGGCCGATCTGCAAGCCTGCTGAGCAGGCGGAGCCTTACAGCCGGTCACGAAAAGTGACTGGTCTTGACATGTTTGCCGCAAATTGAACCGTCACAGACCGCGCCCGTTGCCGGGCCGTCTTTGTGTGTCGCCCGGTATCTCGTTCCAATCGACCGCCGCCCGTGGGCGTCGGCCAACAAGAAAATCGGGTGACCATGCACAAAATGACCGTTCTTGCCGCAGCGCTCGCTGCCGGCATCTCCAGCCTCACGCTTACTTCCAACGCTGGTGCGGCCGAGGACCAAATCACCAATCTTGAGGCCTATCAGCAAACCGGCATGGGCCGTTTCATGCTCGGCTTGTACGGGGAACCGCAGGAGGCGGACACGCAAAGCGCAGCCCTGGTCGAGGAAGGCAAGGCCGAGGCGCTGCAAGGGGCAACCACCCAGCGCCAGCAGCCGTATGCCGAGATCATTTCCCGCCATGCGCAGCGTCTCGGTGTGCCGGAAGGACTCGCGCATGCGGTGATCCAGGTCGAGAGCAACTATCGGGCTAGCGCGCGCGGCCAGGCGGGCGAGATCGGGCTGATGCAGATCAAGCCGGCCACCGCCCGTGGCATCGGTTTTTCGGGCAACACGCAGGCGCTCTTCGATCCTGAGACCAACATCCGCTACGGGATGAAGTATCTGGCGCAGGCCCGCCAGCTTGCCGGCGGAGATCTGTGTGGCACGATTTTGCGCTACAATGCGGGGCATGGCGCGACACGGATGAACCGCATCTCGTCGAACTACTGCAACCGCGTGCAGCGGATCATGGCGGGCGCCTGAGCGACGCCAGTGCCGCTTCCGGCGGAGCAGGCCGGAACGGCCTTGCGTTTTGTCGCCAAAGCACCTTTATACCGCTCACCAGCCGGCCGGGCGGCCGCGCGCGCATTCGCCGAAAGGCAGCGCGCGAGGAAAGTCCGGGCTCCGAGGAAACACGGTGCCGGATAACATCCGGCGGGGGCGACCCCAGGGAAAGTGCCACAGAAAGCAAACCGCCCCGCGCGCCGCTCGGCTCATGCCGGCGGAGCATCAGCGGGGCAAGGGTGAAAGGGTGGGGTAAGAGCCCACCGCGCGACCGGCAACGGAAGCGGCACGGTAAACCCCACCGGGAGCAAGACCGAATAGGGACGGCGTGAAGGGCAACCTTCGGGCAGTTTCCTGCCCAGCCGTCCGGGTAGGTTGCACGAGGCGGATGGCAACATCCGTCCCAGAGGAATGGCCGCCACGTCAGGGCGTCCCGCAAGGGGTACCCGGGCCATACAGAACCCGGCTTATAGGCCGGCTGGTAATTTTATGATTTTTCAGCGGCTTGGATCGGTCTCCCTAGAGGCCGATTCAAGCCGTTGCGAAACCGATTCAATCAGCCTCCCAGCGTTCAGGTCGCCACCTCGTCGAGCGCGGCCGAGATGGCAGCCCACAATTCCTCGCAGGGTTCGCAACCGATCGAGAGACGGACGAAACCCGGCTCGACAGCATCACCCCAGCGTGCGCGGCGCTCGGCGGAGCTGTGCACGCCGCCGAAAGAGGTGGCGGGCAGGATCAGCGTGCATGTCTCGATGAAGCGGTCGGCAGCCTCTGCCGAGGCCAGCGTCAGGCCGATCAGGAACCCGAAGCGGCGCATCTGACGGCGGGCGAGATCATGATCCGGATGGCCGGCCAGGCCCGGATAGACGACGGAACCAACTGCTACGTGTTCGGCCAGGCGCGGTGCGATTGTCTCGGCACTCGTGCACATCCGCTCAAAACGAAGTTCCAGTGTCTCCAGTCCGCGATGGACGAGCCAGGCTTCGAAGGGGCCGGGTATCGAGCCGGACAATTTGCGCCAGTCGCGCATGGCCTGAAGGAGCGGCTCATCGCGCGAGGCAACGTGGCCGAACAGCGCGTCGGAATGACCGTTGGGTGCCTTGGTGTCGGCTGCCACCACGATGTCGGCACCCAGGTCGAGCGGGTTCTGGCCGAAGGGCGTCATGGTCGTGTTGTCGACGACGAGCACGGCGCCCGCCTCTTTCGCCAGCGTCGCAGCCTGCTGCAGGTCGCAGAGGTCGAGGCCTGGATTGGAAGGTGTCTCGGCGAAGACAAGGCTGTAGCCTTCAAAACCTTTCTCAAGGAACTGGCGTGTGGGGCGCAGATCGAATGAGACGCCCAGGCGGTTCAGGAAGCGCTCGGAGAGGATGCGTGTCGTGTAGTAGCCATCGGCGGGTAGCAGGATGCGGTCGCCCGACTTCACCGCAGCGAAGATCGCCGCTGCGATGGCGGCCATGCCGGATGGAAAGGCGAGGGCGGGGGCGCCGTCGAGGTGACCGAGAAGTTCTTCCGTTGCCTCCCAGGTCGGATTGTCGAAGCGGCCATACTGCGCGAATCCGGCTGGATCGCCCGGCAGGTTGAATACGCTTGTGGGGGTGATGGGCAGGCTGACGGGCGCGCCTTTGCCCAGGCTGCGCTGGCGCAGATGCAGAAGCTCCGCGGCGCGTCGGGATATCGGGTCGGTCATGCTGGTTCCATGGTCGGTCGGCTTCGGATCTTGAGCAAGGCAACGGGCTCTAACACTTCGTTAGGCTTAATGGAGCATAAAGCAAAGAGGGCCTCCTCCCCGGAAATTTGGCGTGTGGAGAGCCCGCCAGTGTAACCTGTTCCCGTTGACGCCCATATGTGCCCATGGTATCCCTTCTGAACGTTCAAGACATCGTCTCAGCTTCGAGTGGCGCGTTCTTCGCACCGCTGATCCATGCGGTCGGCGGACAAGACAATTTTGTGCCGTCACGGCCGGCGACCGGCGCGATTTCGGGCGCTTGCGGGCAGGTGAGCAGGCAAATCAGGGAGAGCATGCCGTTTTCGGCGCCGGTGATGCATGGAGCGATTTCTCTCAAATGCGGTGAACAAGATCGACGCCAAGGGCCGCGTCTCGGTTCCGGCACATTTTCGCTCGGTTCTCGCCAAGAGGGGCTTCGACGAACTCTATGCATTGCGGTGTCTCGATCAGCCGGCTCTGGATGTCGGCGGCATGGATCTTCTGGAGCGTTACGAGGCGCGGATCGAGGCGGAGGATCCCTTTCAGCAGACGGCAGACGACATGTCCTATTTCATTCATGGGGACGGAGCGTTCCTGAAGCTCGATCAGGACGGACGCGTCACGGTCAACGATTTCATCCGCGAGCAGACGGGCATCTCATCGGAGGTGGCTTTCGTTGGGCGCGGGACATTCTTTCAGATGTGGGAGCCTTCGCGGCTCGCGACGCATGCGCGTCAGGTTCGCGAAAGGTTGTTGCGATTGAGGTCGGTGGGGGACAGCCGACGGAGCGAGGACCCGGAATGATGACGGATCCCGGCGCGGAGGATGGCGCCGGTGGCGGACCGATCCGTCACATTCCGGTCCTTCTCCAGGAAGTGTTGCGTAGCCTCTCCGCTGGTCCAGGTCAGACGATTGTGGACGGCACGTTTGGGGCGGGCGGCTATTCGCGGGCAATTCTGGAGGCAGGGGCGCGTGTCGTCGCGCTTGACCGCGATCCACGTGCGATCGCTAACGGGCAGCGGATGGTGCACGAATTCGCCGGGCGCCTGCGGCTTGTCGAGAGCGTATTCTCAGAACTCGATCAGGCCGTGCATGAACCGGTCGATGCCGTCGTTCTGGATGTTGGCGTCTCCTCAATGCAGCTCGACGAGGCTGAGCGCGGGTTCTCTTTCCGGGCGGACGGGCCGCTCGACATGCGGATGGCGTCGACAGGGCCGACGGCCGCCGAGATCGTCAACGGGTTCAAGGTCGGTGATCTGGCACGCATCTTCGGCTTCCTCGGCGAGGAGCGCCAGGCGGGGCGGATCGCACGGATGATCGAGCGCAAGCGCGCTGAACGTCCGTTTCGCACGACGCGCGAACTGGCGGAGGCGGTGGAGGCTGTCCTGGGGAATAATCCCAAGGTGAAAATTCATCCGGCGACGCGAACCTTCCAGGGGCTGCGTATCTTCGTCAATGACGAGCTGGGCGAACTCGCCAGGGCGCTTTTTGCCGCCGAGCGCGTGCTCAAACCCGGCGGTCGTCTCGTCGTCGTAAGTTTTCATTCGCTGGAAGACCGCATCGTGAAGCGTTTCATCGCCGACCGCAGCGAGGCGCCAGCGGGCTCACGCCATCTGCCGGTTCAGGCTGCGCCTGCGCCAACTTTCGAGAAACTCGGTGGCGTCGTGGCCTGCTCGCACGAGGAGGCCGAGCGCAATCCGCGTGCGCGATCCGCCAAACTGCGCGCCGCCCGACGCACTGATCGGCCGGCGCGTGCCAGCGACATTTCCATTTTCGGCCTGCCCGAGCTGCCCTATCCGGCTCGGGCCGAGAAGAGGTAGACCCGCGTGTTTCGAACCACGGACATCGTATTGATCGCGGTAATGATTTCAGCCGCCGCCTTCACCTACAAGACCAAGCACGACGCTGAAATCCGTTACTCGGAGATCCGCCGGCTTGAGTCCCAGATTCGGGTTCAGGAGAACGCGGTCAACGTCCTGCGCGCCGACTGGAGCCTGCTCACGCAGCCGTCGCGGCTGCAGCGCCTGGCAGAGCGCTACGAGGAGGATCTGGGCCTGGTGACGGTCGAGCCGCAGCAGTTCGGCCGTCTCGACCAGATACCGGTGCGCGAGTTTGGCATCGAGGACATTCTCGGTGGCGCCGGCGAAAGTTTCGCCGAGAGCGATACCGCCCAGTCGAGGACAGTGCGATGATCGGGCGCTGGTTTTCCAGGAAAGGCAGCAAGGGCTGCGAAGAGCAGGCCGCGCCGATTGTCGTCAAGGGCGCGCGCCAGCGCTCGGCGGGGGATGCGCGGCTGCGCATCGGCATGACCATGGCGGTCTTCTTCGGCATCTATGCCGTGATCGGCGGCCGTCTGGCGTATCTGGGGATGCAGGAGGTCGAGGCCGGCGGCCCACCTCCCGCCCGCGTGACCGCATCGCGCCCCGACATTGTCGACAGGAATGGCGAAGTCCTGGCGACCGACATCAATACCGCCTCCCTGTTTGCCGAACCGCGCCGCATCGTGGATGTGGACGAGGCGGTCGAGAAACTGCTCACCGTTCTACCCGATCTCGACGTCGAGATGGCCTATCGCCGGCTGAGCACCCAGGCGGGCTTCGTTTGGCTACGCCGGCAATTGTCGCCACGCCAGCAGCAGGCGATCATGGATCTGGGCGTTCCGGGCCTCGGTTTCCGCACCGAGAAACGGCGCTTCTATCCCGGCGGGCCGACGGCCGCGCACGTGCTCGGTCTCGTCAATGTCGACAATAATGGCATTGCCGGGATGGAGAAGTGGATCGACGATCAGGGGCTCGCCGAATTGCGCGCACTGGGTCTCGTGGACGAGGGTAGCCTCGAGCCGGTCCGGTTGTCGCTCGACCTGCGTGTCCAGCACATCGTGCGCGACGAACTCGTTCAGGCCATGGAACGCTACGACGCGATCGGGGCGGCGGCAACCGTGGTCAATGCGCGCACCGGCGAGGTCATGGCTATGGTATCGCTGCCCGATTACGATCCCAACAATCCGTTCAATGCGCATGAGAAGGATCGGCTCAACCGGATCACGGCCGGCGTCTACGAGATGGGTTCGACCTTCAAGATCTTCGCGACCGCAATGGCGCTGGATTCCGGTCTCTTCAATCTCAATTCCCGCTTCGATGCCAGCCATCCGATCCGGATTGCCGGCCACTGGGTGCGCGATTTCCGCGGCCGTGGCCGCGTCCTGACCTTCCCCGAGGTTTTCATCTACTCCTCCAACATCGGCACCGCGCGCATGGCGGATGCCGTGGGAATCGAGGGTCACCGTGAGTTTCTGGCCCGCCTCGGTCTGCTCGACCGGATGAAGACGGAACTGCCCGAAGTGGCCCGTCCGACGGAGCCGGCCACCTGGCGCAAGATCAACTCGATCACCGCCTCCTTCGGTTACGGCGTCTCGACGACGCCGATGCAGACGGCCATCGGCTCGGCCGCGCTGCTCAATGGCGGTAAACTGATCAACCCGACCTTCCTTCCGCGTTCGGAAGAAGACGCGATGGCCAATGCCGTGTCGGTGGTCGATCAGTCGACAGTGGACGCCATGCGCTACATGTTCCGCGTGACAGTCGAATCCGGCACGGCGACGCGCGCCGAAGTCCCCGGCTACTTCGTCGGCGGCAAGACCGGCACGGCGGAGAAGGTCGAGAACGGTCGCTATGTCAGCGGCAAACGCTTCAATGGCTTCGTGTCGGCGTTCCCCTCTCAGGATCCGGAATATGTGGTTCTGGTGGTCCTCGACGAGCCGAAACCGGAACGCCCCGGTATCGGCGCGACGGCCGGCCTCAATACTGCCCCGGTTGGGGGCAATATCATCCGCCGCTCGGCAGCCCTGCTTGGCGTGAAGCCCGATTTCGGCCAAGACAGTGGGACATTGCTGGTTTCGCACCAGTGATTCTGCCGTGCCACCAAAGAAGGGCAGCCATTCGTTGCTGATGACCGGACAATCATGAAGCTTGAGGCCTTAGCGCCAGTACTGCCGCTTGCCGATGCCCGCCGCGGCGAGATTGAGATCACCGGCATTGCCTCGGATTCGCGGCGGGTCGAGAAAGGTTTCCTGTTCGCTGCCCTGAAGGGGAGCAAAGATGATGGGTCGCGCTATCTGGGTGACGCCATTGCCCGGGGCGCGGCTGCAGTGATCGTCGCGCGCGGCGGCAGTCACGGCGGAGCGAGCGTGCCGCTGATCGAGGTCGATGATCCACGGCTGGCCCTCGCGCAGGTTTCCGCTCTCTACCACGGCCGCCAGCCGGAGACGATGGTCGCGGTGACGGGTACCAGTGGCAAGACGTCGGTCGCTTCCTTCGCGCGGCAGATCTGGGCGCACGCAGGCCTTGCGGCAGCCAGTATCGGGACGACGGGCGTGACAGCGCCGGGACGGGTCGAATACGGCTCTCTCACGACGCCTGATCCAGTCGCGCTGCACGCGCTCCTGGCAGAACTCTCCGAAGCCGGCGTCACGCATGCGGCCATGGAAGCCTCGAGCCACGGTCTAGATCAGCGCCGACTGGACGGGGTGCGACTGGCTGCCGGCGGCTTCACCAATCTCGGCCACGACCACATGGACTACCATGCCTCGCTGGAGGAGTATCATGCCGCCAAGATGAGGCTGTTCGATACGCTGCTTCCAGCAGGCGCGCCGGCAGTGATCTTTGCCGACGACGAATGGTCCGACCGCACGATCGCGGTAGCCGCCGCCGCCGGCCTCGATGTGCGAACAGTCGGCCGCAAGGGCGATTTCCTTCAACTGAAGCGGGTCGAACACGAACGTTACCGCCAGCGCGCGGAGATCGTGGCCGAGGGGCGTATCCACGAGGTCGAGGTGCCGCTGGCCGGTGGCTTCCAGCTTTCCAACGCCCTTGTCGCGGCCGGTCTCGCGATCTCGACAGGCCTGTCGCCTGATGTGGCTCTGGCTGCGCTGAAACATCTGGAAGGCGCGTCGGGAAGGCTGGAACTGGTCGGGACGGCCCCGAATGGCGCGCCAGCCTACGTCGATTACGCCCACAAGCCCGAAGCGCTGGAAAACGTGCTGACCTCCGTGCGGCCCTTCACCACCGGCAGGGTGGTGGTGGTCTTCGGATGCGGCGGCGATCGGGACCGGCTGAAGCGACCGATTATGGGGGAGATCGCCTCCAGGCTTGCCGACGTGGTGATCGTGACCGATGACAACCCACGCTCCGAGGAACCCGCCTCGATCCGCGCGGCGATCATGGCCGCGGCGACCGGCGGCTTGGAAATCGGCGACCGGCGGGAGGCGATCCGCCATGCTGTGGGCCTGCTGCAGCCCGGCGATACACTGATTGTCGCGGGCAAGGGCCACGAGGAAGGCCAGACCATCGGCGAAGAGACGCTGCCCTTTTCCGATCATCAGGAGGTCAGGGCGGCGCTTTCGGGAGCATCCGCATGACGCCGCTCTGGACGAGCCAGGCGCTCGTGGCGGCGGTCTCAGGACGCCCCGTCGGGAAGATGCCGGAAGGTGTCTCCGGCATCTCAATCGATAGTCGAACTTTGAAGCCAGGCGATGCCTTCTTCGCCATCAAGGGCGAGAAATTCGACGGACATGATTTCGCGACCGCCGCAATAAAGGCGGGAGCTGGCGTGCTGGTGGTGGCCGAAGGGCGGCTGCCCGCGCTCGGGCGCATCAATGTGCCGATGATCGTCGTGCCGGACGTGCTGGCGGCGCTCCAGAAGGCAGCCGTTGCGGCTCGTGCGCGGACACGGGCACGCATCATCGCCGTGACGGGGTCGGCTGGAAAGACGACGACCAAGGACATGCTGCGCGAGGTATTGTCGGCAGCTGGCACCGTGCATGCGGCCGACCGTTCCTTCAACAATCATTGGGGCGTACCGCTGACGCTCGCCCGCATGCCGGCCGACTGCGACTACGCGGTGTTCGAGATCGGCATGAACCATGCCGGCGAAATCCGGCCGCTGTCGCAATATGTGCGTCCTCACATCGCGATCGTGACCATGATCGCCGCAGCCCATCTCGGCCATTTCGCCAGCCTCGAAGAGATCGCGATGGCCAAGGCGGAGATATTCGAAGGCGTGGAGAAGGGCGGTCACGCGCTGATCAACCGCGACGACAAGCGCTGGCGCCTGCTTGAAAAGGCAGCCCGGGAGACCGGCGTCGAGCATGTCTGGGGTTTCGGGCAGAACGGTAGAGCGACCTTCCGGCTGATGGAATGGCAGCAGGGCAGCGAGGATTCGACGGTAAAAGTGCGGCTTGCGGGCGAGGAACACACGGCGCGCATAGGGCTTCCCGGACGCCATATCGTGCAGAACGCGCTGGCAGTGATGGGCGCAGCCTATTTGGCCGGTGCCGACATGTCCAAAATCATGATTGCGCTGTCGGCTGTGCGGGCGGGCGAGGGCAGGGGCCGGCGTCACCGACTGGCGCATCCCAAGGGAACGTTCACGCTGATCGACGAAAGCTACAACGCCAATCCGGCTTCGATGAAGGCGGCAGTCGATCTGCTCGACGCGACCACGGTTGGCGAGGGCGGCCGCCGCATCGCGGTTCTGGGCGACATGCTGGAACTCGGCATCCACTCGCAGAAGCTCCATGCCGAACTCGCCCAGCTGATCGCGGGATCGCAGATCGATCTGGTTCTTCTGGCCGGCGAGGAGATGCGCGCATTGGCCGAGGCCGCACCAGAAGGGCGCGAGGTCCGCCACTTCGTCAGCCTTGGCGATCTCGAACAGGCACTCAACCAGGCAGTCGGGCCCGGCGACGCCGTGATGATCAAATCATCCAACGGTATCGGCTTTTCAAAGCTTGTCGCGGCGATGCTGAAGTTCTATCCGGAAGCCAAATCCGCAACGCGGGGCGCCAAGGCGCAATAAGAAGTAGGGTCGGGGGACAGGTTCCATGATGCTGATGCTTGTTGGACTGGCCGACCAGTTTTCGGTGTTCAACGTCTTTCGCTACATTACATTCCGTTCTGGTGCAGCACTGATCACGTCCGCGCTGATCGTCTTCATGTTCGGGCCGATGATCATCAATTCGTTGCGTGTGCGCCAGGGCAAGGGCCAGCCCATTCGCGCGGACGGCCCGCAGACCCATTTCAAGAAAGCCGGCACCCCCACCATGGGTGGGCTGATGCTGATGACGGGTATCCTGGGCTCGACGCTGCTGTGGGCCAATCTCAGCAGCACGCTGGTCTGGGTCGTGCTTATGGTCACGGTGTGCTTCGGCGCCATCGGTTTCTATGACGACTACATGAAAGTGACGAAGCAGTCGCATATGGGCATTTCCGGGAAGGTGAGGCTGGGGCTTGAGTTCCTCGTTGCAGGCATTGCCTCCTATCTCATCATGCAGACAGGCCCGCAGCCATTCTCCTCGTCGCTGACCTTTCCGTTCTTCAAGGATTTCCTGATAAATCTTGGCATCTTCTTCGTGCCTTTCGCGGCCTTCGTGATGGTGGGGGCGGCCAATGCGGTGAATCTGACCGACGGGCTCGACGGCCTGGCCATCGTGCCGGTGATGGTAGCGGCGGGGGCCTTCGCGGTGATTGCATACCTCGCCGGCAATGTCGTCTTCGCGGATTATCTTCAGGTCCACCACACGCCGGGCACGGGAGAACTCTCCGTGGTGCTGGCGGCGGTGATCGGGGCAGGGCTCGGCTTTCTCTGGTTCAACGCGCCGCCGGCTGCGATCTTCATGGGCGACACGGGCTCGCTCGCCATGGGCGGATTGATCGGCGCGATCGCGGTCGCCGCCAAGCACGAGATCGTTCTGGCCATCATCGGCGGACTGTTCGTGGTGGAGGCGCTGTCGGTCATCATCCAGGTGGGCTGGTTCAAGCTGACCGGCAAGCGCGTATTTCTCATGGCGCCGATCCACCACCATTTCGAGAAAATCGGCTGGACGGAAAGCCAGATCGTGATCCGCTTCTGGATCATTGCCGTCATCCTGGCGCTGATCGGCCTGTCCACGCTCAAGCTGCGATAGGGCATCATGATTCCCGCCAAGTGTTTTGCCGGCAAGCAGGTGGCCCTGTTCGGCCTGGGCGGATCGGGCGTGGCGACAGCCGAAGCCTTGATGGCCGGGGGGGCAAATGTCGCGGCCTGGGACGATAATCCGGAAACGCGCGAGCGGGCTTCTGACAGCGGCATTGACCTGGTCGACCTGCGCTCCGCGGACTGGTCGGGCTTTGCCTGCCTTGTCCTGTCGCCCGGCGTGCCGCTCACCCATCCCCAGCCGCATTGGTGCGTCGAGCTTGCGCGTCAAGCCAAGGTCGAGATCGTCGGCGACATCGAACTCTTCGCACGCGAAAGACGGGCAGTGGCGCCCGGCTCGCCCTTCATCGCCATCACCGGCACCAACGGCAAGTCGACCACCACGGCGCTGATCGCGCATGTGATCGCGGCATCGGGGCGGGATGCGCAGATGGGCGGCAATATCGGACGCGCCGTACTGACACTCAAACCGCCAGCGACCGACCGCTATCATGTGGTGGAATGCTCCTCCTACCAGATCGACTTGTCGCCGACGCTCGATCCCTCGGTCGGCATCCTCCTGAACCTGACGCCCGACCACATCGACCGTCACGGAACCTTCGCCCGATACGCGGCCGTGAAGGAAAGGCTGGTTGCCGGCAGCCGGACGGCGATTGTCGCGGTGGATGACGAGCACTGTGCGGCGATCGCCGACCGGGCCGAAATTCATGGGCAGAAAGTGATCCGGATTTCGACCGGCCGGGTCCTGCCCGACGGCTACTTCCTCCAGGAAACAGCATTAATGCGCGCCGAGAACGGGCATCTGCGGCAAGTGGCCGATCTTGCCGGCATGGCGACCCTGCGCGGACGCCACAACGCGCAGAACGCGCTCGCCGCTGTCGCTGCGCTTGAGGCAGCGGGACTTGAATCGTGGGAGATTGATGCCGGGCTGCGCAGTTTCCCCGGGCTGGCGCACCGCATGGAGTTGGTGGGGCGGCGCGACAAGGTTCTCTTCGTCAATGATTCCAAGGCCACCAACGCCGAGGCGGCCGCGCCGGCTCTTTCTACCTACGACCGCATCTACTGGATCGTGGGCGGGCTTGCGAAGGAGGGCGGTATCGACTCGCTGCAGCCGCTTTTCGGGCGCATCGCCAAGGCCTATCTCATCGGCGAGGCGGCCCCGGCCTTCGCCGCAGTCCTCGGCGCAACCATTCCTTATGAGATTTCCGGCACGATTCGCTCAGCTGTGGAAAACGCCGCGGCTGATTCGGCCCGTGACGATTCGCCCGAAGCGGTGGTGCTTCTCTCTCCTGCCTGCGCGAGTTTCGACCAGTTCAGGAATTTCGAAGTGCGGGGAGACGCGTTCCGTCAGGCTGTGATGGAACTGGATGACGTGGAAGCGATTGGAGAGACAGACTGATGGTTAGCCGCGTTGATCGCAGTCCGATGGCGAACTGGTGGTGGACGGTCGACCGCTGGTTCCTGGCCGCCTTCCTATGCCTCATGGGGCTTGGAGCGGTCCTTTCATTCGCCGCGAGTCCCGCGGTTGCCGAGCGCATCGGCCTCGACAGCTTCCATTTTGTGATCCGCCAACTCGTATTCATGATACCGGCGGTGCTGGTCCTGATCGGCGTGTCGTTCCTAGACCGCCGCAACGTTCGGCGTCTGGCGCTGGCGATGCTGATCGTCGCCCTGGCAATGATGGTGGCGGTGCTGTTTGTCGGCGCCGAGATCAAGGGCGCGCGGCGCTGGCTATATCTCTTCGGCGTATCCCTGCAGCCTTCCGAATATCTGAAACCCGCTTTCGTGGTGATCTCCGCCTGGCTTTTTGCCGAAAAGGCCCGCAACCCCGATATTCCGGGCAATCTTCTGGCCCTGCTTCTGCTGGCGGCGGTGCTCGCGCTTCTCGTGGCGCAGCCCGATCTCGGCCAGACGCTGCTGGTAACGGCGACCTGGGGCGCGATGTTCTTCATGGCGGGCATGCCCTGGCTGTGGATCATGCTCATCGGCGGCATCGCTCTTGGCGGTGCGGCCATGGCCTATACGGTATTCCCGCACGTGGCCGGCCGTATCGACCGCTTCATCACCGGCGAAGGCGATACCTATCAGGTCGACATGGGCCGCGAGGCGTTTGTGCGCGGCGGCTGGTTCGGTCAGGGACCGGGCGAAGGCTCCGTCAAGCGTATCCTGCCTGACAGCCACACAGACTTCATCTTCGCGGTCGCCGGCGAAGAATTCGGTCTGGTTGCCTGCATGATCATTCTCGGCCTCTTCGCCTTCATTGTCCTGCGCGGGCTCAACGCGTCCCTGCGCGAGCGGGACGACTTCACCCGCTATTCGGTGGCGGGACTGGTGGTGCTCTTTGGCCTACAGGCAATCATCAATATGGGCGTGAACGTGCAGCTCCTGCCGGCGAAGGGCATGACGCTGCCCTTCATCTCCTATGGTGGTTCCTCGCTCATCGCCATGGCGATCTCGATGGGCATGGTGCTGGCGCTGACGAGGGTACGGCCCGACAGGCTGAGCCGGGCAACTTTTGCCGATGCCCACCTGCCTGCCGCCGCGCGCTAGCCATGGCCAAGGGCAAGATCCTGCTTTCGGCTGGTGGCACCGGCGGGCACCTCTTTCCCGCGGAGGCACTGGCGCATGAGCTCAAGGCAAGGGGCTGGGAGCCGCATCTGGCCACCGACAGCCGGGCCGAGCGCTTCGCAGGCGACTTTCCCGCCGCAGACATCCATCCGATTCGGTCGGCTACTGTTGGGTCGAGGAACCCGATCGCCATGGTGCGCGCCTTTATGGCCTTGTGGACCGGCTTTCGCCAGGCCTCGGCGCTGATCGCGCGGCTGCAGCCGAAGGCCGTCGTGGGATTTGGCGGCTACCCGACCTTGCCGCCGGTCTTCGCGGCGAGCCGGCGCGGCGTGCCGACGATCATTCACGAGCAGAACGCCGTGATGGGACGTGCCAACAAGGCGCTTGCAGCGCGGGTGAGCGCCATCGCCGGCGGCTTCCTGGAGGCCAGCGGGCCGCTGGCCGGCAAGATCGTGCAGACGGGCAATCCGGTTCGCCCCGCGGTGATCGAATCGGCCGCAACACCCTATGCGCCAGCCTCGCCCGACGGCCCGTTCCGGCTGCTCGTGTTCGGCGGCAGCCAGGGCGCACAGTTCTTCTCGCAGGCGATCCCCGATGCCGTCGCCCGACTGCCGAAGCATCTCCGCGACCGGCTGCGCATCGTCCAGCAGGCCCGCGCGGAAGACGAAGCTTCGGTCCGCGATGCCTATCGCGAACTCGGCGTGGAAGCTTCCGTGGCGCCCTTTTTTACCGATCTGGCACGGCGCATGGCGGACGCACATCTGGTGATTTCGCGCTCGGGCGCTTCCACCGTTTCCGAAATCGCGGTGATCGGGCGGCCGGCCATTCTCGTTCCGTTTCCCCATGCGCTCGACCATGACCAGGCTGCGAACGCGGCGGCGCTGGCGGCGCAGGGCGGGGCGGAAGTCTATCCCCAATCCGAGCTTTCGGCGGAGCGCCTGTCCGAACTGATCGGCACGATGGCGGCATCGCCCGAGCGGCTGTCACAGATGGCGGCGGCTGCGCGCGCAACGGGCCGGCCACATGCCGCCGCCTTGCTTGCCGATCTCGTGGAAGCTATTGCCAGCGGCCAAACAGTCATCGAATTCGCCAAAGGAGCCGCCCCATGAAGATGCCTCAAGCGATTGGTGTCGTGCACTTCGTGGGCATCGGGGGCATCGGCATGAGCGGTATCGCCGAGGTCCTGCACAATCTCGGCTATCAGGTGCAGGGCTCCGATCAGGCCGAAAGCGCCAATGTCCAGCGCCTGCGCGACAAGGGGATCGAGTGTTTCGTGGGACACCGGGCCGAGAATCTCGGCTCGGCCGAGGTCGTCGTCGTCTCGACGGCAATCAGGAAGGATAATCCCGAGCTCCTCGCGGCGCGCGAGCGGCTCCTGCCGGTGGTACGGCGGGCAGAGATGCTGGCCGAACTGATGCGTTTCCGCCAGGCGATCGCTATCGGCGGTACGCATGGCAAGACGACCACCACGTCGATGGTCGCGACCCTTCTCGAAGCCGGCGGGCTCGATCCGACGGTCATCAATGGCGGCATCATCAATGCCTATGGCACCAATGCCCATATGGGCGAGGGCGAGTGGATGGTCGTGGAGGCCGACGAAAGCGACGGCACCTTCCTGAAACTGCCGGCCGAGATCGCCGTGGTCACCAACATCGATCCCGAACATCTCGACCACTACGGATCCTTCGACAAGGTCCGCAAGGCGTTCCGCCGCTTCGTCGAGAACGTGCCGTTCTACGGCTTCGGCGTGATGTGCATCGACCACCCGGAAGTGCAGGCCCTGGTCGGGCGTATCGAAGACCGCCGGCTCGTGACCTATGGCGAGAACCCGCAGGCAGACGTGCGGTTCTCCAACCTGCGCGTCGAGGGCGCCAGTTCGACCTTCGATCTGGCTATCCGCGACCGGCGGAGCGGCGAGATCCTGCGGATGTCCGATCTGGTGCTGCCGATGCCAGGGCGACACAACGTGTCCAACGCGACCGCCGCCATCGCCGTGGCCCATGAGCTGGGTCTCGACGAGGCCGCGATCCGCAAGGGACTTGCCTCCTTCGGTGGCGTCAAGCGTCGCTTCACGCGAACGGGGTCCTGGAACGGGGCCGAGATCTTCGACGATTACGGACATCATCCGGTCGAGATCAAGGCGGTGCTGTCGGCGGCGCGCCAGGGCTGCAGGGGACGCATCGTGGCGATTGCGCAGCCGCACCGCTACACCCGCCTGCACGACCTCTTCGATGATTTCGCGGCCTGCTTCAACGATGCCGATACGGTGCTGGTGGCGCCAGTCTATGCAGCGGGCGAGGAGCCGATCGAGGACGTGAATTCCGAGACGCTCGTTTCGCGAATCCGCGCCGGTGGCCACAAGGATGCCCGTCACGTCAACTCGCCCGACCAATTGGCACCCCTGGTGCGCGAACTGGTGGGCCAGGGCGATTTCGTCGTTTTCCTGGGCGCCGGCAGCATTACCCAGTGGGCCTATGCGCTGCCCGGCGAACTCGCGGCGCTGGAGCAGGCGGCGTGAGCGAAGGTACCAAGCTACTCGAACGTCTTGGCGACGCGGTCGCGGACATCCGTGGAAGAATGACGCCCGATGCGGGCATGGACGCGGTCACCTGGTTCCGCGTCGGCGGGCCGGCCGATCTTCTCTTCCAGCCGGCCGACGAAGCGGATCTGGCGGCGTTCCTCAAGCTCTTGCCCGAAGACGTGCCGGTGACTGTCGTCGGCATCGGCTCCAATCTCCTGGTCCGCGACGGTGGCATTGCCGGCGTCGTGATCCGGCTGTCGGCGAAGGGTTTCGGCCAGGCGGCGGTCGAAGGGGATAACCGCATACGGGCAGGCGCGGCCATTCCCGACAAGCGACTGGCTGCCCTCGCGCTCGATGCCGCCATTGGCGGGTTTCATCTCTATCATGGCATCCCGGGCGGCATTGGCGGCGCGCTGCGCATGAATGCGGGCGCCAACGGGGTGGAGACGCGCGAGCGCGTGGTCGAGGTCAGGGCGCTCGACCGCAAGGGCGAGGTGCATGTGCTGTCCAACGACGAGATGGGGTATGCCTATCGCCATTCGTCGGCGCCGGGGGGCCTGATCTTCGTCGAGGCGCTGTTCGAGGGCTATCGCGACGAGCCGGACGCCATCAAGGCGGCAATGGACGAGGTGCAGCATCACCGCGAGACCGTGCAGCCGATCCGCGAGAAGACCGGGGGTTCGACCTTCAAGAACCCGCCCGGCACCTCGGCCTGGAAGGAAGTCGACGCCGCCGGCTGCCGTGGGCTGATGATCGGCGGGGCGCAGATGTCGCCCATGCACTGCAACTTCATGATCAACACCGGCACAGCCACAGCCCACGATCTCGAACAGCTTGGCGAAACGGTGCGGGCGCGCGTGCTGGAGCATTCAGGCATCAGGCTTGAATGGGAGATCAAGCGCCTTGGCCGCTTCAAGACCGGGCAGGAAGTGCAGGAGTTCCTGGGGCAGATGCTCTAGGTTCTTTCATGTTTCCGAAAGAGCGACGGGCTCGGCGGGCCGGAAGGTCTTCTCGGCCCATGAGGACATGATCGGCGGCCCAATTCCTGAGCGTTTTGCCGGCAACTCGCGCCGAAAAATTCTTCCCGCCGCTTGCCACGGAATCAACTCTCTGATTCTTTGGGGTGCGGCGTTTATCTGATTTGAGTCGGTCGCGATTGTTCGCGTTTCAGCCCGGTGAGGGGTCTCCGGGGTGTGGACGGATTCGGCTCGGCACCCGGGATTTTTCTTCCCGCCGCGAGAGGGGAATTTTGCTGGCGATGGCCAAGAAACACGTAGCTGTACTGATGGGGGGATTCTCCTCCGAGCGACCGGTGTCTCTGGCATCGGGAAATCCCTGCGCGGATGCGCTCGAGGCAGAAGGCTATCGTGTCACGCGTGTCGATGTGGGACGCGATGTCGGGGAGGTTCTGCGGGATCTTCGGCCCGATGTCGCCTTCAACGCCTTGCATGGCCCCTTCGGCGAGGACGGCACCATTCAGGGCGTGCTGGAGTTCCTCGAGATTCCCTATACCCATTCAGGAGTGCTGGCCTCGGCGCTCGCCATGGACAAGAAGCAGGCCAAGATCATCGCGAAGGCGGCCGGCATCCCTGTTGCCCAATCGCGCGTGATGAACCGTTTCGACATCGGAAACGTCCATCCGATGGAGCCGCCCTACGTGGTCAAGCCGGTCGCGGAGGGCTCCAGTTTCGGCGTGGTGATCGTCAAAGAGGGGCAAGCCAATCCGCCCCAGATGCTGGCCACGTCGGAGTGGCGTTACGGCGACGTCGTGATGGTCGAGCGATTCGTTCATGGGCGCGAACTGACCTGCGCCGTGATGGGCGATGTGGCCCTTGGAGTCACCGAGATCGTGCCGGTCGGCCACAGCTTCTACGATTACGATGCGAAATACGTCGAAGGCGGCTCAAAGCACGTCTGTCCGGCGGAAATTTCACCAAATATTTACCAAAAGATTCAGACATTGTCGCTCAAGGCACACCAAGCGATCGGCTGCAGGGGCGTGACCCGCTCGGACTTCCGCTACGACGACCGCCATTCCGAAAACGGCGAACTCATCTGGCTGGAGATCAACACGCAGCCGGGCATGACACCGACGTCGCTGGTGCCCGAACTGGCCGCCCATGCGGGGCACGGTTTCGGGGAGCTTGTAAGCTGGATGGTGGAGGACGCTTCGTGTCCGCGGTGAAGTCAGTCAGAGTTGGAACATCAGCGGGTCAGGCCTTCGTGCTGCCGCGCTGGCTACGGCGCCCCGCGCGCGCCATGGGTCGACTGACCTCGGGCGAGGTCGAGTTCCCGCGTTTTTCGGCGACCATCGCCTCCGCACTTCTCATCGGCTCGGCCAGCCTTTACGGCGTGGTGCTCGGCGGGCACGGCGCCTCGGTGGCACAGGCCGTTTCCGCCCGCTCCGGTTTCGCCATCGAGGACATCAAGGTCACCGGCAATCGGCAGACATCCGAACTCGACATTTTCGACCGCATCGGTCTCGACGGCTGGACGGCACTGATCGGCTTCGATGCCGGCGAGGCACGCGATCGCATTGCAGGCCTCCCCTGGATCGAGCAGGTGGCCGTGCGCAAGGTCTATCCCTCGACCCTTGAGGTCGACATCGTGGAGCGTCAGGCCTTTGCCGTCTGGCAGCAGGGTCGGCAACTGGCGGTGATCGACGCAGCCGGCCAGTCGATCGCGCCCACTGCCGGACGTCGGCATGCCAACCTCCCGCTCGTGATCGGGCAGGGCGCCGCCGAGGCCGGCAAGGAATTCCTCGCCGTCATGGAAAAGCACCCCGAACTCGCCGCGCGCGCGATGGGCTACATCCTCATCGCCGAGAGGCGCTGGGATGTGCGGCTCGACAATGGGGTTACCATTCAGCTGCCCGAAGATGGCGTGGACCGGGCGCTTCGCGACATCGTCGAGCTCGACCGCCAGCACGGGATCTTCTCGCGCGACATCGTTTCGGTCGACATGCGCTTTCCCGACCGCCTGATCCTGCGGCTGACGCCGGAGGCGAAGGAGACGCGCGATGCAGCACTCAAGAACAGAGCCGGTGCGTCCGGCACGGGGCGTCGCACATGAAGTGGAACGCGTCTGCTGCCAATCCCCGGTCAGGCATCATCACCGTCCTCGACGTCGGCTCGAGCAAGGTCTGCTGCATCATCGCCAAGCTCAAGCCTCGCGAGGAAAGCCCCCATCTTCCGGGCCGCACGCATCAGGTGCGAATCCTGGGTCTCGGGCATCAGAAATCGGTCGGCGTGAAATCCGGCATGGTCATCGAGCTCGACCGCGCCGAACAGGCGATCCGGCTGGCCGTCGATGCCGCCGAACGCATGGCGGGCGTGACGGTGGATTCGCTGATCGTCAATCTCAGCGCCGGGCGCATGCGCTCCGAAAAATTCTCAGCCGACATCGAACTCGGCGGCCATGAGGCCAATGAGAGCGACGTCAAGCGGGTGCTGACCGCCGGCGGGCGCCAGGCACTGCGCAACGAGCGGCAGATCGTTCATTCTCTGGCCACGGGCTTTTCGCTCGACGGAGAACGGGGGGTGCGTGATCCGCGCGGTCTCGTGGGCGATCGTCTCGGCGTTGACATGCATATCGTGTCGGCCGACGCCTCGCCGATCCGCAATCTCGAGTTTTGCGTCAACCGCTCGCATCTGAGCGTGGAGCGCATGGTCGCGACGCCTTATGCGAGCGGACTTGCCGCGCTGGTCGACGACGAATCGGAGATGGGGGCGGCCTGCATTGATATGGGTGGCGGAACGACCACCTTCTCGGTCTTCTCGGAGGGCCGGTTCGTGCACTCCGACGTGCTGCCCATCGGCGGCCATCATGTCACCATGGATCTGGCGCGCGGCCTTTCCACCAGCCTCGAACAAGCTGAGCGACTTAAGGTTCTTACCGGGTCGGCCCTCCCGGTGGGGGGCGATGAACGAGAGACAGTGAATGTCCAGCCCATCGGCAACGACGATACCGCGCAGCTCCTCCAGATCCCCCGCACGGTGGTCAATCGCATCGTGCGCGCGCGCATCGAGGAGACGCTTGAGATGATCCGGGATCGGCTGACCGCCTCCGGATACTCGGCCCTGGTCGGGCGGCGGATCGTTCTGACGGGTGGCGCCAGCCAGCTGCCGGGTCTTGCCGAAGCCGCGCGCCGCATTCTTGGACGGAACGTCCGGCTAGGCCGGCCGCTCGGCGTCTCGGGGCTCCCCGAGGCGATGAAGGGTCCGGCATTTTCCACCACTGTGGGGCTTCTGATCTATCCCCAGGTGGCCGGTTACGAAAGCCGTGTCAGCGCAGGGGGATTCTTCGGCTGGCGGGGTGTGGCATCTGGTGGTCGTCTGCAACGAGTGGGCAGATGGCTCAAGGACAGTTTTTAGCAGGGGCGGGGCCCTATCGAAGTCGGCCGTGCGGCGATGCGGCGAAGTGGCAATAAGGACGAGGACAAATGACCATCAATCTTCAGAAGCCGGACATCACTGAGCTGAAGCCGCGCATCACCGTGTTCGGCGTCGGCGGCGGCGGCGGCAACGCCGTCAACAACATGATCACCGCCGGTCTTCGGGGCGTCGACTTCGTCGTTGCCAATACCGATGCCCAGGCGCTGACCATGTCGAAGGCCGAGCGGCTGATCCAGCTTGGCGCCAACGTGACCGAAGGTCTCGGCGCCGGCTCACAGCCCGAGGTCGGGCGCGCGGCCGCCGAGGAGTGCATCGACGAGATCGTCGACCATCTCTCCAACACCCATATGTGCTTCGTCACCGCCGGCATGGGCGGCGGCACGGGCACCGGCGCTGCGCCTGTCGTCGCCGCCGCGGCGCGCGAGCGTGGCATCCTGACCGTCGGTGTGGTCACCAAGCCGTTCCACTTCGAAGGCCAGCGCCGCATGAAGACGGCCGACATGGGTATCGAAGAGCTGCAGAAGAGCGTCGACACGCTGATCGTCATTCCGAACCAGAATCTCTTCCGCATCGCCAACGACAAGACCACCTTCGCCGACGCGTTCGCGATGGCCGATCAGGTGCTCTATTCGGGCGTGGCCTGCATCACCGACCTGATGGTCAAGGAAGGTCTGATCAATCTCGACTTCGCCGACGTGCGTTCGGTGATGCGCGAGATGGGCAAGGCGATGATGGGCACGGGCGAAGCTTCCGGCGAGGGTCGCGCGATGGCCGCTGCCGAAGCAGCGATCGCCAACCCGCTGCTCGACGAAACCTCGATGAAGGGTGCCCGTGGCCTGCTGATCTCGATCACGGGTGGCCGCGACCTGACGTTGTTCGAGGTCGACGAGGCCGCCACGCGTATTCGCGAGGAGGTCGATCCGGAGGCCAACATCATTCTGGGCGCAACCTTCGACGAGGATCTGGAAGGCGTGATCCGCGTGTCGGTCGTGGCGACCGGCATCGACAAGGCCGCAGCCGACATCGCGGCGGCGCCGCAGGTCCAGCGGGTTGCCGCACCGGTCAAGGCCGATCGTCCCGCCCAGCCGCAGCAGCGGCCGGCGGAACTGCGCCCGGCCATTGCCGAGGCCGCCCCGCAGCCTCGTCCTCAGCCCGCCCCGGCGGCCGACCCGGTGGGCGACATCATCCGCGAAAGCGAGATGGCCGCAGCGCAGACCGCGCCCGCACCGCGCCCGCAGCCGGCCCCCGACATGCCGCGCAATCGCCTCTTTGCCGAACCGGAGCAGCCGCACCAGCCTGCGCCGCGTCCGCAGCCGATGGCGCAGCAGCCGGTTCCGCAGCCGGCAGCCGAAATGCCCCGCCTGCCGCGCGTCGAGGATTTCCCGCCGATGGTACAGGCCGAGATTGCCTCGCCCGATCATCAGGGTCACGACGAAGATCGTGGGCCGTTGGGCCTGCTCAAGCGGCTGACCAACGGCCTCTCGCGCCGCGAGGAAGAGCCTGCACGCCTGCAGCCCGCCGCCCAGCCGCGCGAGCCGCGTCTGCGACAGGCGCCGCAGGAGGCGCGCCGTGCGGCCGAGGATCAGCTCTATGCGGGCCGCCGTGGCCAGCTTGACGACCAGGGCCGCGTGGCCGTGCAGCGTCGGGCTGCCGACGACGAGGATCAGCTGGACATTCCCGCCTTCCTGCGCCGCCAGGCCAATTGATCGCGAAGATGTAACGAACTGTAACGGACGGTATCGGGACTTGGCCTCCGACGGGGTCAAGTCCCTTTTCAAAACAAGCGCTTAGTGTGAGTGACGACGTTATCCGGCGCCGTAACATTGAGTAAGAATCCGTGATTTGGACTATCTGTGGCGGCCCGGTATCTTCCGATCGCAAATCAGGCTGCCAAGGGATTCTAGGGGATGGTTTCCCGACCGGGCCGCGTAATTCGAGCCGTGCGCACACGCGGCCGTGCACACACCATCGGGACGGGCTTTATGGGGTTTGAATCGAACGACTATCAGACGACACTGAAGTCGCGCATATCTCTGTCGGGTGTCGGCGTTCACGGGGGGCAGCCCGTTTCGATTCACTTCTCCCCGGCGGATGCCGATACCGGCATCGTCTTTTCGGTCATGCGGGACGGGCGCCAACCGGTCGAGTTGCGCGCTCTGGTCTCCGAGATCGGCGGCACCGACCTGTGCACCGTCCTCGGTGACCCGGCCGGCGTCCATGTTGCCACCGTCGAGCATCTGATGGCCGCGATCTTCGGTCTGGGCATCGACAATCTTCTGATCGAAGTCGACGGCAGCGAGGTTCCGATCCTTGATGGAAGCGCGGAGAGCTTCGTGCATGCTTTCGAGCGCGCGGGCTTCGAGACGCAGTCCATCAAGCGTCGCTACATTCGCGTCCTGAAGCCCGTCCGCATCGAGAACGGTGCCTCCTGGGCCGAGTTCCGGCCCTATGACGGCACGCGTTTCGAGGTCGAGATCGATTTCGACAGCCCCGCGATCGGCCGTCAATCCTTCGCCACCGATATCAATCCCGGCATCTTTCGCCGGGATATCTCGCGCGCCCGCACCTTCGGCTTCATGAAGGATGTCGAGCGTCTGTGGGCTGCCGGCTACGCGCTTGGCTCCTCGCTCGAGAATTCCGTTGTGATTGGCGACGATCACCGTGTCATCAACATGGAAGGCCTGCGCCATCCGGATGAGTTCGTGCGTCACAAGATGCTCGATTCGCTGGGTGATCTCGCGCTTGCCGGTGCCTGCTTCATCGGCTGCTTCCGGTCTTTCCGCGGCGGCCACAAGTTGAACGCGGCTGCGCTGCGGCGCCTGCTTTCGGATCGTACCGCTTTCGAGATCGTCGAGACGACGCGGCGTGAACGCGGCCGCATGGCCGAGATGATTGCCGTCAACGCGCCCGTCTACGCGCCGTGGATGCTCTGATCGCCTGATGGCGGCTTTGCTTCGGAACATGGTCGGCATACAGCCGCATGCCACAAAATCGCGCCATTGCCGGGCGATAGCGTTGCCGATGAATGGTGGTTGTGTTTAATGGCCGCCATTATGAGATGTTTCAAAGACGCTCGAGGGGCGGGTAACACCATGTCGTTGAACGGTTCAGTCAGCGCGCGCAGGCGCCTCGGGATTGGAATGCTCGGCGTGCCGGTCGTGGCCGTCGCACTCGCCATTTCCGGTTGCCAGTCCAATGGCGACAATCTCGACCTCGCCATGCTGGTCGAGAATGTCGAGCCGGCGGATGCGCTCTACAATCAGGGTCTTGCGAACCTCAACGCAGGTCGTCTCAGCGAGGCAGCTGCGAAATTCGAGGCTGTCGACCGCCAGCATCCCTACACCGAATATGCGCGTCGCTCGCTCGTCATGGGTGCCTTCACCCAGTATCGCCAGGCGCAGTACGAAGAGGCGATCAATTCCGGGCGCCGCTACGTGCAACTCTATCCCACGTCCGACGATGCGGCTTATGCGCAGTACATCATCGGGCTGAGCTACTGGCGCCAGATCCGCGACGTGACGCAAGATCAGGCCGAATCGCGCCGTACCATCGAAGCGATGCAGGAAGTCGTGCAGCGCTGGCCCGATTCCGAGTATGTCGATGATGCCCAGCAGAAGATCCGCTTCGCGCGTGATCAGCTCGCCGGCAAGGAGATGCAGGTCGGCCGCTATTATCTCGAGCGGCGCGAATACATCGCGGCCGCTCGCCGGTTCCGCAACGTGGTGGAGGACTATTCCACGACCCGCCACGTCGAAGAGGCACTCGCGCGCCTTACCGAGACCTATCTCGCCATGGGGCTGCAGTCCGAGGCGCAGACGGCGGCAGCCGTGCTGGGGCACAATTTCCCTGACAGCCAGTGGTACAGCGACTCCTACCGTTTGCTTCAGTCGGGCGGTCTCGAGCCACGCGAGAACCGGGGCTCCTGGATTTCGAGAGCCGGGGCTCTGATCATGGGCAGCTGACGGTCCAAGCCCGTCATGCTCGCCCATCTGTCCATCCGCGACATCGTCCTCATCGAAAGGCTGGAGATCGATTTCTCCGCCGGGCTTTCGGTGCTGACAGGCGAGACGGGCGCAGGCAAGTCCATCCTGCTTGATTCCCTGTCGCTTGCGCTCGGCGCAAGAGGGGATGCCTCCCTGGTGCGCCAGGGCGCCACCCAGGGCCAGGTTACCGCCCTATTCGACGTCGCCGGCGACCATCCCGCACGCCATCTCCTGCGCGAGAATGCCATCGAAGACGAGGGCGACCTCATCCTGCGCCGCGTGCAGACCTCTGATGGGCGTACGCGAGGCTTCATCAACGACCAGCCGGCCTCCATGACCTTGATGCGCGAGGTCGGTCGCCACCTCGTCGAGATTCATGGCCAGCACGACGAGCGCGCCCTCGTCGACGAGACGACTCACCGCGCGCTGCTCGACGCCTTCGGCGGGCATTGGGAAGCGCTGAGACTTGTGCGCCAGGCATGGAAGGAATGGCGTCAGGCGGAAACGGAACTTGCCCGCCACCGTGCCCGCGTGGAAGCAGCGACGCGCGAGGCCGATTATCTCCGTGCCAGCGTCGAGGAGCTTTCCAGGCTCGAGCCGATGCCGGGCGAGGAGGAAGAGCTTGCGGAGACGCGCGCGCGCATGATGCGTGCCGAAAAGCTCGCCACCGAGATCGACGATGCGCGCGAGGTGCTGTCAGGCCCGACATCGGCAGTGCCGCAGCTGGCGAGCCTCTTGCGGCGCCTGCAGCGCAAGTCGGAGGAGGCGCCGGGGCTGCTCGAGCCCATCATCGAGACGCTGGACCAGGCGCTTCTCTCGCTGGACGCCGCACAGGGTGCGGTGGAGGAGGCGCTGCGGGCGGCCGAATTCGACCCCGCTGTCCTCGAGCGCACCGAAGAGCGGCTGTTCGCCCTTCGCGCGGCCGCTCGCAAGCATTCCATCCAGGTGGAGGATCTCGCCGCGCTGCGCGACCGCATGGCCGGTGAGCTGGCCGAACTGGATGCTGGCGAAGAGCGTCTCGGACGGCTGGAGCAGGCGGCACGGGAAACCCGTACGACCTACGATGCGGCCGCAGCCCGGCTCTCGGAGGACCGCGCCGTGACCGCCGGCGCGCTCGCGCGCTCGGTGATGGACGAATTGCCGGCGCTCAAGCTCGAACGCGCAGAGTTCATCGTCGAACTGGCGAGCCAGCCCGAGGACAGGGGCGAGGACGGCATCGATTCCGTCGAATTCTGGGTCCGCACCAACCCCGGCACGCGGGCAGGGCCGATCATGAAGATCGCCTCCGGCGGCGAGCTGTCGCGCTTTCTGCTGGCGTTGAAGGTGGCGCTGGCCGACCGCGGCTCCGCCCCGACCCTCGTATTCGATGAGATCGATACGGGCGTGGGCGGCGCGGTCGCCGATGCGATCGGGCAGCGCCTCGCGCGTCTGGCCCAACGCGTGCAGGTGCTGTCCGTAACCCACGCCCCGCAGGTCGCAGCGCGGGCCGTCACGCATTACCTGATATCGAAATCGGGCAGCGAGAGCGTGTCCACGGGCATCCGCTCGCTCGAGATCGCGGCGCGGCGCGAGGAGATTGCGCGCATGCTGGCCGGCGCAACCATCACCGAGGAAGCGCGCGCGGCCGCCGGTCGGCTGTTGCAGGAAAACACGGCAGCAGGCTGACGGGAGAGGTGTTCGAGGGAACCGTTTGCGGTTTACTTCGTATCGGCATTGGAAAAGAGTGCCCCGCCGCGACGCGCGGGATTCGAAGCTTTTTCGGACCGATACATGACAATTGCAGCAAAGCCCGTCGACCAGCTCACGCTTGAAGAGGCCACGGCCGAACTGGCGCGGCTGGCCGCAGAGATCGCCGAGCACGACCGGCACTATCATGGCGAGGACGCGCCCACCATTTCGGACGCCGAATATGACGCGTTGAGGCGGCGCAACCTCGCCATCGAGCAAACCTTTCCCGATCTGGTGCGCGAGGATTCTCCCTCCAAGCGGGTCGGCGCACCGGTCTCGGAGAAGTTCGAGAAGGTCCGGCACAAGGTGCCGATGCTGTCGCTCGACAATGCTTTCTCCGACGAGGACGCGATCGAGTTCGTGGCCCGCATCCGCCGCTTCCTCAAGCTCGGAGCGGACGCGCCGGTCATCATGACGGCGGAGCCGAAAATCGACGGTCTATCGCTTTCCTTGCGCTACGAATCGGGACGGCTCGTTTCCGCCGCCACGCGGGGCGACGGGCAGGTCGGCGAAAACGTCACCGCCAATGCACGCGCGGTCGCTGACATCCCCAATGTTCTTTCGGGCGAGTTTCCCGACATCATCGAGGTACGCGGGGAGGTCTACATGACCCATCGCGACTTCCTGGCGCTCAATGAACGCCAGGAGAAAGAAGGAAAGCAGACCTACGTCAACCCGCGCAACACGGCCGCCGGCTCGCTCCGCCAGCTCGATTCCGGCATCACAGCCAGCCGCCCCCTGAAGTTCTTCGCCTATGCCTGGGGCGAGGTCAGCGAGATGCCGGCCGAGACCCAGATGGGCATGGTGGAGGCGCTGGCAAGCTACGGGTTCAGCACCAACGAGCTGATGCGGCGTTGCGAGACGGCGGAAGAGCTCATCGCGCATTATCGCGCCATCGAGGCCGAACGTGGAAGCCTGAGCTACGACATCGACGGCGTCGTCTACAAGGTGGACGACCTCGCCTTGCAGCAGCGGCTGGGCTATATCTCGCGCACGCCGCGCTGGGCCATCGCCCACAAATTTCCCGCCGAAAAGGCCTCGACCATCCTGCGCGGCATCGACATTCAGGTCGGCCGCACCGGCGCGCTGACGCCAGTCGCGCGGTTGGAACCGGTGACGGTAGGCGGCGTGGTGGTGACCAATGCGACGCTGCATAATGCCGAGGAGATCGAACGGCTCGGCATCAAGATCGGCGACACGGTCACTGTGCAACGGGCTGGCGACGTGATCCCGCAGATTCTCGGCTATCTTCCCGAGCACCGGCCGAAGGACGCGGAGGGATTCGTGTTTCCGACCGTCTGCCCTTGTGACCTGAAGACCCCGGTCGTGCGGGACGCCAACGCCGGCGGCGGAGAAGGGGTGGTGCGCCGCTGTTCGGGCGAGTTCGCCTGTCCCCATCAGCGTATCGAGCATCTGCGCCATTTCGTATCGCGCCGCGCCTTCGACATCGATGGGCTGGGAGAAAAGCAGATCGAGTTCTTCTTCCACGATCCCGACCTGCCGGTGAAGGCGCCAGGCGACATCTTCACGCTGGCCGAGCGGGACGCCGGGAATCTGAGGAAGCTCAAGGACAAGGAAGGGTTTGGCACAGTCTCCGCACAGAAGCTCTTCGATGCCATCGAGGCGCGTCGCACGATCCCGCTGGAACGGATGATCTATGGGCTCGGTATTCGCCATGTGGGCGAGCGCACGGCAGTGACGCTGGCGCGCGGTTACGGCACATGGGCTGGTTTCCACGATGCCGCTCTGGCTGTCGCGGAAGGCGATGAGGCCGCCCGCGAGGAGATGGATGCGCTGGACGATATTGGCGGGGCGGTGATCGACGCCGTCGCCACCTATTTCGGCGAAGCGCACAACCGCAAGCTTGTGGAGGAACTGGCCGACCAGGTCGAGGTCGAGGAAGCCGAGCGCCCTGCCACGAATTCCCCCGTCGCCGGCAAGACGATCGTCTTCACCGGCGCACTGGAGCGGATGTCGCGCGACGAGGCCAAGGCCATGGCCGAGCGGCTCGGCGCCAAGGTCTCCGGCTCGGTCTCGAAAAAAACGGACCTGGTGGTGGCCGGTCCGGGCGCCGGCTCCAAGCTCAAGCAGGCCAGCGAACTCGGCATCGAGGTGATCGACGAGGATGCCTGGTTCGATCTGGTGGGGTAGGGAAAAGCATCGCATGTCAACGGCATGCGCTGGCTCAATTGAATTGGCGTGACAGGTCAGGCTGGCTGACCTAAACGGGCCTCATGACCTCCTCAACAGTACGGTCCGAATTCCTGCTGGGCGCCAAGGCCTCGATCCCGGTCGTGGTGGCGGCGCTGCCGTTCGGGCTCCTGTTCGGGGCGCTGGCGGTGGAAAACGGGCTGAGCGTGACTGAAGCCGTTCTCTTCAGCGCTCTCGTCTATGCCGGTGCCAGCCAGATGGTGGGTATCGATCTTTTCGGGCAGAACGTGGCGCCCTGGCTGATCGTCCTGTCGATCTTTGCGGTCAATTTCCGCCACGTCCTCTATTCGGCGGCCATCGGCCGACGGCTCGGGCACTGGTCGACCCCGCGCAAGGCCCTTGGCTTCTTTTTCCTGATCGATCCGCAATATGCCGAGAGCGAGCGCAAGCTCCAGAACGGTCAATCCATCAGCTTCGCCTGGTACATGGGCATGGCGATCCCGATCTATGTCGCCTGGGTTTCGGAGGCGGCGATCGGCGCGATCTTCGGCGGGCTGATCGAGGATCCCGAATCGCTCGGCCTCGATTTCCTGCTGCCGATCTATTTCCTCGGTCTCGTGATGAGCTTCCGCAAGAGCCCGGGCTGGCTGCCGGTCGTCGTCATCAGCGCCGCCGCCTCGATCCTCGCCTTTGTGACCGTCGGTTCGCCATGGCACGTGTCGATCGGCGCGGCCGTAGCCATTCTCTATGCGGTCATCCGTGTGCCCGGCCAGCCGGGGGCCAGGACATGACGGTCAATCTCTGGATCATCCTGGGCGGGGCGCTGATGACCTATGTGGCGCGCGCCGGCGGGCATCTGGTACTCTCGCGCTTCAAGACGATCCATCCGCGCGTGCAGGCCGGCCTCGACGCGGTGCCGGCCGCCGTGCTCACCACGCTGGTCGCGCCGGCCGCCTTCAATGGCGGCCTGCCGGAACTGGCGGCGCTGCTCGTGGCCGGGCTGGTGGCGCTGAGGGCAGGGATGATCCCGCTCTTCCTCGCCGGGGCCGTGGTTCTGATCTTGCTGCGGCAGCTAGTCGGCTAGCGGCGCGGCCGCCTTTTCGAGCCACTGGCGTTCGTCGGGGTCGATGTGGGGCGAAAGGACATCGAGGACCCGAGCGTGGTAGGCGTCGAGCCAGTTGCGCTCCCAGCCATCCAGCATCGCGGGGTCGATCAGGCGGCGGTCGAACGGCGCCAGGGTCAAGGTCTCGAAGCCGTGCATCGCGGTGTCCCCGCCTTCGATCTCACGCGCCTCCTCGACGACGATCAGGTTCTCCAGCCGGATGCCATAGGCGCCTTCCTTGTAGTAGCCGGGTTCGTTGGAGACGATCATGCCGGGCAGGAGCTTGTGTTCGCCCATGCGCGAGATGCGCTGCGGGCCTTCATGGACCGAGAGGAAGGAGCCCACGCCATGGCCGGTGCCATGGGCGTAGTCGATGCCGGCCTGCCAGTGGGCACGGCGCGCGAAGGCGTCGATGTCGCGACCGCGCGTGCCTTCCGGAAAGCGCAGCGTCGAGATCGCGATCAGCCCCTTGAGCACGGTCGTATAACGGGCGCGCATCTCCGCGCTTGGCTTGCCGATCGCCACCGTGCGGGTGATGTCGGTGGTGCCGTCGCGATACTGCCCGCCCGAATCAACGAGATAGAGCTCGCCTGCGCCGAGTGCGCGGTTGGTGCCGGTGGTGACGCGATAGTGGATGATCGCCCCGTTCGGGCCGGCGCCCGAGATGGTGTCGAAGGCGATCTCGCGCAGCGGTTCCTGAAAAGCCTCGCCGGCTGCCCTGCGGCAATCTTCAAGCCGCGTGGCGGCGCCGATCTCGTCGATACTGCCCGGCTCCTGCAGGTCCAGCCAGCGCAGGAACCGCGTCACTGCCACGCCGTCGCGCAGATGGGCGCGGCGTGCCCCCTCGATTTCGGTTGCGTTCTTCGTGGCGCGGGGCAGTTGGGCGGGATCCGCCATCTCCACGACCGAGCCGCCGGCCTCCTCGATCAAGCCGCGCAGCCGGTCGGCGGCGAGCGCCGGGTCGAGACCGATGGCGGCCGCATGGCTGCAGAGTTCAACCAGCGCGGGGGCGAGGTCGTCCGGCGCTGACAGCTTTGCATGGTTTTCCAGATGCGCGCGGCTTTCCGCCGAAAGCTTGGCCGGATCGAGAAACAGGCGATGAGCGCCGTCGACTGCAAGGATGGCGAAGCCGAGGGCCAGCGGCGTGTGTTCGACGTCGCAGCCGCGAATGTTGAAGGCCCAGGCCAGCGAGGACGGATCCGTGAGCACGCAATGGCTGGCGCCTGCCGTCTCGATGGCGCCGGCAAGCGCCGCAAGCTTCTCCGCCACCGACTGGCCGGCAAGGCAGTCGGGATGAACGTCTACCCGACCGAGCGGGGCGGCCGGCTGGTCTTGCCAGATGCGATCGACGAGGTTCTCGTGCAAGGGCACCAGGGTGGCGCCCTGCTTCGTTGCCGCCTTTTCGAGTTTCCTGACTTCCGCGATCGTGTGCAGCCACGGGTCGATGCCGACGCGCCAGCCTTTCCGGGCGTGGGCCTCCAGCCATTTGACCGGCGGGTTTCCGACGAGGTCCCCGATCTCAAACAGTTCGACATCACACTGGGTGCGCGCCTGAAGCGTGTATCGTCCGTCCACGAACAGGATTGCGCGGTCCGTCATGATCAATGCCATGCCGGCCGACCCGGTGAAGCCGGTCAACCATTTGAGCCGTTCGGCACGAGCAGGCACGTATTCGCCCTGATGCTCGTCGGCGCGCGGGACCAGAAACGCGTCGACGCCCGCCTGCAGCATGGCCTGGCGAAGTCGTGCGATTCGCGGCGCGGCATGCGAGGGATCGGTCTGGACGTCGAAGGTCTGGAACATGATTGGGCATCCCAAGTGGTGAAATGCCCGGTCTAGCGCCACAGGCCAACAGGCGCAACGCGCGGCCAATCCATGGTGCCGACGATCTGTGCATGCTGCAACGCAAAACGTCACTTCGCATATGCGAAATCGCAGATGAGCCATGCATTCCTGTCACTGGTAAACAGGTCAGCTATGCTTACCTTTCAACTCGTGGAGGACACGTCTTCCAGAGAAACAAGGAGAAACATCATGGCTCATTCGAATGCACGTCGCGGCTTCTTCCGCAGCGCCATGGATGCCATCGTCGAAGCTCGCACGCGCCAGGCAGACCGTTACGTCAACGGCGCTCTGCTGATGCTCGACGACGAGACCCTGCGTTCGCACGGTTACAATCCCGACGAGATCCGTCAGCGCGGTGGCCGCGCCGGCTACATGTTCTGATCGGTATCGACAAAGCATCCAGACGAAGGCCCCGCGAGGGGCCTTTTTCGTTTCCCGGTCCTCACCGCTTCAGCCAGAGCGTGACCCAGCCCTCGCGGGGGAGGGTTCGCACATGGCGGAAGGACTGGCCCACATAGGCGGCAAGCACGGCGTTGCGCTGCCGCTCCAGAATGCCCGAGAGCACCAGCGAGCCGTTGGGCGCGATGTGGCGCGCCATGTCGGGCGCGAGCTTCATGAGCGGACCGGCGAGGATGTTGGCGACGATGAGGTCGAAAGGTCTGCCGGCGGCAAAGACGGGGTGATGAAAGCCGGTCGCCGTCGCGGTCTCGACCAGATGGCCGACCCCATTGATGTGCGCGTTCTCGCGCGCCACGGCGACCGCGACCGCATCGATGTCGGTCGCCAGAACCGGAATGCGGGCAAGCTTGGCCAGGCCGATCGCCAGCACTGCGCTGCCGGTACCGAGATCCAGCGCGTTGCGCGGCTTCTCGCGCGTCACGACACGGTCGATCATGTCGAGGCAGCCTGAAGTCGTGCCGTGGTGGCCGGTGCCGAAGGCAAGGCCGGCTTCGATCTCGATTCCGATATCCGGGGTGCGCCTGCGGGCGCGGTCATGCGACCCATGCACCAGGAAACGACCGGCACGGACCGGCTTCAACCCCTCCAGCGAGCGGGCAACCCAATCGACGTCGCCCAGGACCTCGCGTTCCAGGTCCACCCTCTCGTCCGCCTCTGCAGCGAGCGCTCGCATGCGCTCTTCTGTCGCCTCGACGTTGTCGTCGACATAAATCGACACTTCGTGAATGCGCTCTTCCTCGTCGGTGGCGAAAATTGCGATCGGGAAGCCGTCATCCTCGAACGCGACCTCCATCAACGCATAAAGCCGTTCGGCCACCGTCTTCTCGGCGGCGAAGTGGATGCGGGTCTGGCTCAATTCGGTCTCAGCTTCCTGCCAGGCGGCGCAGCTTGGCCATGGCGTTGTCGGGATTCTCGCCATAGGCGATGGTGCCGGCAAAGTCACCGGTGCTGTCGATCATCAGGATCGAGGCCGTGTGATCGATAGTGTAGTCGCCGTTTTCGAGATCCACCTTGCGCACATAGATGCCGAAGGAGCGCGCCATCTGCGCGACATCCTCGGCTTCGCCCGTGATGCCGGTCACCTTGTCGGTGACATTCGCGATGTAGCGGCCGAGGACCTCGGGGCTGTCGCGCTCGGGATCAACCGAGACGAAGTAGGCACGGATATTCTCCCCTTCGGGCCCGAGTTCGTTCAGCCATCCATCCAGCTCGAACAAGGTCGTGGGGCAGACATCGGGGCAGTAGGTGAAGCCGAAGAAGACGGCCGACGGGTGCCCGCGGAAGGCGGCCTCAGTGATCTCGTCGCCATTGTGGTCGACGAGCACGAAAGGCTCGCCGAAGGTCCGGCTCATATGCTGGCCGCGGTACCAGTCGAAGGTGATCCATCCGACGGCCGCCGTCATGACGACCAGAATGCCGACGAGGATGATGCGCATCATGGGTGAATGTGTCCGCTTGCTGCCAGGAATAGGAGTGGCGTCAGAAGCACCAGCCGAGGCCCGATTGCCCCAACGAGGCGAGAATCTCCGGTGCGTGCCCGATCCAGCCTGCGAAGGCGGCACCGGTTCCGGCGGCCATCAGCATGGCCGCGCCTGAAAGGCCCAGATATTTCCCTGCCGTCATGGCCGGCTCCTTTGCACCCGATATAAACCCGAAAGACCCTGGGAGAAAGGGCGCCAGATTGACGCTGGCGTGATCCATCTTGCGGGAAAGGGCACTGCCGCGTAAGCCTCCGCGCATGAAGACGCCCGTTTCCCGCAGCGACGAACCGCGCATCCATTCGACCGCGAGGTTGAGCGGGTGCCGACTCGGCCGTCACGTGGAGATCGGCGAAAGGGTGAACCTGCACGAGGTCTCGGTGGGCGACTATTCCTATATCGAGCGTCATGCCGAGGCCATGTATGCCGAGATCGGGAAGTTCTGCTCCATTGCCGCCGCGACCCGCATCAATGCGGTGGAGCATCCGATGGAACGGATCACCACCCACAAGATCAGCTACCGTCCCAACGAATATTTCCTCCATGCTCCACTCGATCACGCGTTCCGGGAGCGCCGGCGCGCCCGGCGCGTGACCATCGGGCACGACGTCTGGATCGGACATGGCGCCGTGATCCTGCCGGGCGTGGCCATCGGCAACGGCGCCGTGATCGGGGCCAGTTCGGTGGTAAGCCGCGACGTCGAGGCCTATACGATCGTCGCTGGCACTCCCGCGCGCATCTTGAGGCGGCGCTTTCCGGCGGAACTCGCTGCCGACCTGGCAGCGCTCGCCTGGTGGGACTGGCCGGGGAAGCGGCTAGAGGCCGCGGTCCTGGACATGAGCCGTCTCACGGCGGCTGAATTCGTGGCCAAATGGAAGGGAACGGACTGATGTGCATGATGTGCGGCACGCCCGGAGCGCACCGCTATTCGCTCGCCACCCGGCCCGAGCACAGGCTGGTCGGACGCCACTGGGAAGGCAGTTTCGCGGCAGCTGCCGCTGGTGCGTTGCATCCGCTGATCGAGGACATCAAGGCGCTGTCGGCACGGCACGAGCGGTTCTGGCGCAGCCCCATCGTCGGCCTGTCCTGGAACGACCGTGAAGACGGTTTCCGCTATTTCGCAGGCTTCGCGCTCGAAGGCGAGGATTGCCCCGAGGGCTGCAGCGCGCTCTATCTGCCGGAGATGGAACTTGCCGATGTCTGGCATGGGCCGGGCGATGGTGACGTCATCGAGAACTACCGGGCAATGCTGGAGTGGATGGGCGACAGCCAGTTGCGCCACGACACGCTGCACTTCCACCAGCGCGAGGAATACTCTCCCGACGTGGACCTCTCGGCGCCGCCCAGCCTCCGCCTGATGCTGCCCGTGAGACGGTGAGGAAAGTGGTCCAGCCGGGCCAGATTTTTGGTGCAGCCCCGTTTTCGGGTGGTCCGGTGCGCCAGAACCGGTAACAGCCCTCGCATGAGCGGACTGAACCTCGCCCCCTTCTTTTCCGGTTTCGGGCTCGGCCTTTCGCTGATCGCGGCGATCGGCGCGCAGAACGCCTTCATCCTGCGCCAGGGGCTGATGCGGGCTCATGTCTTCGTGCTGTGCGCGATATGCGCGCTCGCCGATGCGGTGCTGATCGTGGCCGGCGTTGCGGGGCTCGGATCGCTGGTCGCGCAATCGCCCGTGCTCATCGTCGCTGTCACGGTGGGCGGCGCGGCGTTCCTGCTCGGTTATGCGGCGCTCGCCTTCCGTCGAGCGCTCGCGCCAGGCACCCTGCAAGCGGCGCGACAGGGCGAGCGCGATCTCGGGCGGGCGGTGCTGGCCTGTCTCGCCTTCACCTTCCTCAACCCGCATGTCTATCTGGATACGGTGGTGCTTCTGGGCGGCCTGTCGGCCGGCTTTGAAGGGACGGCCCGGATCGCCTTCGGGTCGGGAGCCGTTACGGCTTCCTTCGTCTGGTTCTTCACCTTGGGATACGGCGCAAGGCTGCTCGCGCCGTTCTTTGCCAGACCATCATCGTGGCGCGTGCTCGACACGGCCATCGGCGCGATCATGGTGCTGATCGCGCTCGGGCTGCTTGCGCGCCTATTTTGAGCGCGCGGCCGCCTTCACGTTGCGCAATCGCGGCGTGCACAAGAGGGCTGCGGTGATGGCTGCAGGACCGATGGCGCGGTACTGGCCTGCGAGAGTGGATTGAGGCGGGCGCTTGGCCTGCTTCTTGGCGGTGGTCGGCTGCATCTTCTGGTCCCCTGGACGCGGTTTCATGATGCTTCGCAATTGGCGGCGGTTTGGGTCCAAATCGTGGCCGGGCCGCCTTGCCGGCTATCGATTGGATAAAATCCCACAAACGCGCTTAACGGCTGATTAACGAAAAGCTCCAGCCGGCCTGATTTGCGGGATCTTGCTGTGCTCTGTTTGGCCAACGACATTCGGCTTGACCTCGTTCCTTCACGGCGCGATAAAGCCCGTCATGAAAACGGCATGCACGATCATCTGCATCTGCATTATCGGCTAGCGCCACAGCTGGTCCGGACGTTTTCGCCTTTTGCCCAACGAGGAAAAACCGCCCGGCCAGCAGGCCAGGAAAGGTTTTTGCATGGGCGAGGGCTCGAAGGGTTTGCGGCTTTACAACACGCTGACGCGCACGAAGGAGGATTTCGTCCCCCTCGATGCCAAGAACGTGCGCATGTATGTGTGCGGTCCCACCGTCTATGACTTCGCCCATATCGGCAATGCGCGGCCCGTCATCGTCTTCGACGTGCTCTACCGGCTGCTGCGCCATCTCTACGGCGAAGACCATGTCACTTATGTGCGCAACATCACCGATGTCGACGACAAGATAAACGACCGCGCGCTGCGTGATTTCGGGTCCGAGATCGCGGCTGGAACCATGTCGCTCAACGAGGCGATCGGCCGGGTGACGCAGACGACCGCCGACCAGTTTCATGCCGACGTGGCCGCACTCGGTTGCCTTGAGCCCACATTCGAACCGCGCGCCACCCAGCACATCGACGGCATGATCGCCATGGCGCAGACGCTGCTCGACAAGGGCCATGCCTATGTCGCTTCCGGGAACGAGGGCAGGGAGGTGCTGTTCGACGTCTCGACCATGCCCGATTACGGCAAGCTGTCGAACCGGAAGCTGGAAGACCAGCAGGCCGGCGCGCGCGTCGAGGTGGCCTCGCACAAGAAGAACCCCGGCGATTTCGTGCTGTGGAAAGAGAGCAGCAAGGACCAGCCCGGCTGGCCGGCGCATTTCCACTTCGAGGGCAAGGCCCACGACATATTCGGCCGGCCCGGCTGGCACATCGAATGCTCGGTCATGAGCCGGCATCATCTGGGCGAAGTGTTCGACATCCATGGCGGCGGGCTGGATCTCATCTTCCCCCACCACGAAAACGAGATCGCCCAATCCTGCTGCGCCCACGGCACCGACGCGATGGCCCGCTACTGGCTCCACAACGGCTATCTGCAGGTGGAGGGGCGCAAGATGTCGAAGAGCGAGGGGAATTTCGTCACGATCGATGACCTCTTGCACACGGAGAAATTCGGCGGGCGCAAATGGCCGGGCGAGGTGCTCAGGCTGGCGATGCTGATGACGCATTACCGGCAGCCAATTGATTTCAAACAGTCCACGTTGGTCGAGGCGCAAGCGCTTTTGGCGAAATTTCGTAAAACGCTGGCAAAGTTCAGTGATCTCTCAGCCATCCCGCCCTTCTCGGTGATCCAAAGCTTGTTGGATGATCTCAATACCCCCGGGGTTGTCTCGGTGCTAAGCCACCTTGATGCTCGGGCCAGTGGCGTCGTTGACGATCCCTCCGCATCCGAATGGACCGAAGCTCAAGTCCTTGAGCACCAACGGGAGTATGCGGGGCTGTTATGGGCGAGCCTCGATCTACTTGGGCTGGCTCCAAAAGTTGACGTCGAAGGCGATAAGCTGACGGAAAATCTTCGGTTCCAGATCGGTGGGAGTATAGAAGATCGCCTCTCTTTCCTCCGCGACAAGAACTTCGCCGAGGCCGACCGCATCCGCGACGAGCTGGCGGCGCAGGGAATCCAGCTCATGGACTACAAGGACCCCGAGACCGGGGAGCGGAAGACGAAATGGGAGGTGAAGAGATGAGCCTCGCCAACATCCCCACCTATTCCGGCGGGTGCCAGTGCGGCGCGGTGCGGTTTCATATCGAGGGCGCGATGGGCCAGCCGTCGATCTGCCATTGCCGCATGTGCCAGAAGGCGTTCGGCGCCTTCTACGCGCCGCTGGTCAATATCCGCTCGGCCAGGCTCGCCTGGACACGCGGCGCGCCCAAGCGGTTCCAGTCCTCCAATCACGTCAGCCGCGGTTTCTGCGAAGGATGCGGCACGCCGCTGACCTACGAGGCGCCGGGCTGCGTGGCGATTTCCATCGGCGCCTTCGACCAGCCGGAGGAACTTGCGCCCGCGGTGCAATGGGGGATCGAGGAAAAGCTGCCCTATGTGGACCGGCTGCACGAATTGCCCGGCCACGCCACCATGGACGACACGCAGGATGCGCCGTTCCTGCACGACCTCGTTTCCTACCAGCACCCTGACCACGACACCGAAACATGGCCGCCAGAGCGGAAGTGACATGAGCAAAGAACGCATCTACCTGTTCGACACCACGCTGCGCGACGGCGCGCAGACGCCGGGCATCGACTTTTCGGTGGAAGACAAAATCGCGATCGCGCGCATGCTGGATGAATTCGGCATCGACTATGTCGAGGGCGGCTACCCCGGCGCCAACCCGACCGACACCGAGTTCTTCAGCAAGAAACGCACGAAAAATTCCGCCTTCGTCGCCTTCGGCATGACCAAGCGGGCAGGGGTCTCGGCCTCCAACGACCCGGGCCTGGCCGGTCTCCTGCAGTCGCGGTCCGACGCGATCTGTTTCGTGGCCAAGAGCTGGGACTACCATGTGCGCCTCGCGCTCGGCTGCACCAACGAGGAAAACCTGGACGCGATCTCGGCGTCGGTCGAGGCGACCCTTGCCGCTGGCAAGGAGGCAATGGTCGATTGCGAGCATTTCTTCGACGGCTACAAGGCCAATCCGACCTATGCACTGGCCTGCGCCAAGGCCGCACATGAGGCGGGCGCGCGCTGGGTGGTGCTGTGCGACACGAATGGCGGCACGCAGCCCGACGAGGTGCGCGAGATCGTGCGCGCGGTCATTGCTTCCGGTATCCCCGGCGCGCGGCTCGGCATCCACGCCCATGACGATACCGGCCAGGCGGTAGCCAACTCGCTGGCGGCGGTGGATGCCGGGGTGCGACAGATCCAGGGCACGCTGAACGGCATCGGCGAGCGCTGCGGCAACGCCAATCTCGTCTCCATCATCCCGACGCTGATGCTGAAGCCTGCCTTCGCGCACCGGTTCCAGCTGTCACTCGGAAAGGAAGCGCTGTCCGGCATAACCCGGCTGAGCCGCGCCTTCGACGAGCTCATCAATCGCGCACCCGATCACCAGGCGCCCTATGTCGGGGCGTCGGCCTTCGCCACCAAGGCCGGCATCCATGCCTCCGCGCTGATCAAGGAGCCGCAGACCTACGAGCACGTGCCGCCCGAAATCGTCGGCAATCAGCGCAAGCTCATGGTGTCCGACCAGGGCGGCAAGTCGAACTTCGTCGCTGAACTGAAGCGCCGCGGCATCGCGGTGGACAAGGCAGATCCGCGCCTCGACACGCTGATCTCGATGGTCAAGGAGCGCGAGGCACAGGGCTATGCCTATGAGGGGGCCGATGCGAGTTTCGACCTCCTGGCGCGGCGCACGCTCGGCCGGGTGCCCGAATTCTTCAAGGTCGAGAGTTTCCGCTGCATGGTGGAGCGCCGCTTCGATGCGATGGGTGCGCTCAAGACCGTCTCGGAGGCGATCGTGAAGGTTACCGTCGACGGCGAGGAAAGAATGTCTGTCGCCGAGGGCCATGGTCCGATAAACGCGCTCGACATCGCGCTGCGCAAGGATCTGGGCAAGTTCCAGGCCGAGATCGAGGACCTCGAACTGGTCGACTACAAGGTGCGTATCCTCAATGGAGGCACCGAGGCGATCACGCGGGTGCTGATAGAATCCGAGGATTCGTCGGGCGAACGCTGGTGGACGGTGGGCGTCTCAGACAACATCATAGACGCGTCCTTCCAGGCGCTGATGGATTCGATCGTCTACAAGCTGGTGAAGAACCGCGACACGACCGCGGTGGCAGCAGAATAGATCTATAAAGCGGATTGATCCGACACATCAGACATACTTGATGGCGATGCCCGGCCCGTCTGTGCATCAGGTTCGAGATGACCGCCGGCAGAGCCGCAGGCAAGAACAACATGGCTATCAAGCAGATGACGAATGCGGAAACAGGCGGCGCCACGGAGACCGGCGACACGCTGGCGGGCTTCATGTTCGCCCTGTCGGCCTATGGGCTGTGGGGGCTGATGCCGCTCTACATGAAGCTGGTCGCGCATATCCCCGCGGCGGAGGTGGTCGCCCACCGGGCGCTCTGGTCGGTGCCGGTTGCCGGAATCGTGCTGCTTGCCCTGCGGCGTACGGCAGACATCACGGCGGCACTGCGGTCGCCGCGCACGATTGCGATGGCCGCGCTGACGGCAGCGCTGATCTCCGTCAACTGGGGCATCTATGTCTGGGCGATCGCCGTCGACCGTGCTGTCGAGACCGCGCTCGGCTACTACATCAACCCGCTGGTCGCAATCCTCATGGGCGCGGTCCTTCTGGGCGAGAAGCTGAGCCGCGCCCAGATCGTCTCCGTGCTCCTGGCCTGCGCCGCCGTGGTCGTGCTGACGGTGGATGCCGGCGGGCTTCCCTGGGTGTCTCTGGCCCTGGCCTTTTCCTTCGCCTGCTATGGCTTCCTGCGCAAGACGCTGCCGATCGGGCCAAGCCAGGGCTTCTTCCTCGAGGTGATCATCCTGTCCGTCCCGGCCTTGGGCTTTGCGACGTGGCTGGCAATGACCGGCCAGACCCACTTTCGCATGGACGAGCCGATGGACATGCTTCTGCTCATCCTGTGCGGTCCGGTCACTGCCGTGCCGCTGATCCTCTTTGCCTTCGGGGCCAAACTCCTGCGCTATTCCTCGATCGGCATCATGCAGTATGTGGCGCCGACCATGATCGCCATCATCGCCGTCTTCGTCTTCCAGGAGCCGTTCGGTCCCGGCCGGATCACGGCTTTCGCGCTGATCTGGATGGCGCTTGCGATCTTCACCTGGTCGATGCTGAAGCAGAGCCGTGAGGCCGCCGCGGCAAAGGCGCCCGCGGCTCACTGATGCAGCCCACTCAGTCCTCCGTGCGGCCTTCGCTTTCGCGATCGCGCTCGTAGCAGCGCTCGACAGGAAAACGCGGCAGCCAGGCTTCACGCCGGACGGTCCAGCTCTCATAACTCGGCTTGAACTGATCCGGCATGTCGAGGGAGCCGAGATGGATCTCGATTTCGGCACCCAATCTGGCGAAGACCGATGAACCGCATCGCGGGCAGAAATGTCGACCTTCATAATCGCGCGTGTCGCCCCTTATCGTGACGGCATCCTGCGGAAAGATTGCCGAGGCGTAGAAGAGGGCGCCGTGATGCTTACGGCAGTCGAGGCAGTGACAGATCCCGACCCGGTAGGGCCGGCCCGATGCAACGAAACGGACATCGCCGCAGAGGCAGCCGCCAGTGGAACTGTCCACGTCCTTCTCCTTCCGTCGCTTCAGGCAACCATGCACGAAATGACATGACGGTCTCGCTTCGGCGATGGCGCCAGCTACAGCCGGTCGATGACCCCGGGGTCGCCGCTTTCCGGCGTTTCTGCCGCGAATGCCTCGAGCAAGGCGGGCACGATTTCGTCGGCCTCGTCTACCACCATCGGGCGGATGCGCTGCAGGGAGTGAAGGAAGCCTTCCTCCTTCATGTGATCGATCAGCGCGAGCACCGGGTCCCAGAACCCGCCAATATTCGCGAAAACGATGGGCTTGGAGTGTCGACCGAGCTGGGCCCAGGTCATGATCTCGACGATCTCCTCCAGCGTCCCGATGCCGCCCGGCAGTGCCACGAAGGCGTCGGACTCCTCGAACATGAGGTGCTTTCTGGCATGCATATCCTCGGTCACGACCAGTTCGAGGTTCGCCACCTGCACAGGGCCAGACGTCTCCTTGCCGATCAGGAAACGCGGGATGATCCCCAGGATAGTCCCGCCGGCATCGGAGGTTCCCCGCGCAACGGCGCCCATGACGCCGTTGGTGCCGCCGCCATAGACGAGGCGCATTCCGCTGCCGGCCAGGTCACGGCCCAGATCGCGGCCAGCCTGGAGATAGGTTTCGCCGCGCCCGTCGGAAGAACCGCAATAGACGCAGATGGATCGAATCGAGCTCATGGCTGCATTGGTCTTCGCCAAAACGGTGGCGGTCAAGCAGTAGCCGCCCTTTTTCTTGTGGCAGTGCGAAAAACACGCTATGGCCCGACGATCCGGCTAAGGAACGAGAATCGTCATGGCTTATTGGCTCAAGGTACTGCTCTTCGGCGGCGGCGTCGCAGTTGCCGGCGTCGGCACAGCCTATCTGAGCGGGGCACTCGACCCCTGGTTCGAAACGACCGAGCAGCCGGTGGTCGCCTCGTTGCCGGAGGGTGAGACCCGTGCCGAGCCTGCCGCGTTACAGGTCGAGGACGGTGACGAGATCGACGCCGAGGGTGCCGATATCGAGGACACCGCCGCCGCAACCGTCGGCGAGGATCTGGTCGTACCGGAATTCGACCTCGTCCGGGTCGAGCCGGACGGCTCCATGGTCATTGCCGGGCGCGCAGAGCCCGATGCCACCGTCGAGGTGCTGACGGGCAGTCGGGTGCTGGCTACCGTAGGGGCCGGGGCGGGCGGCGACTTCGCGGCCGTTCTGGACGAGCCGCTCCCACCCGGCGACTATCAGATCGTTCTGCGCTCGACGTCCGAAGCAAATGTCGTGTCATCCGTCGAAACGGCGATCGTCTCCGTGCCCGAGACGGCGGATGGACAGGTGCTCGCACTGGTCGAGGAGCCCGGCAGTCCTTCGCGGCTGATCATGGTCCCGGAGGCGACCGAGGCGCCGATTCTGGATGAAGACATCGATCTCGCGGACGCTTCGCAGGATCGTCCCGAGGGTGAAGCGGCCGCACAGGCAGCCGCCGAGGAACCCCAACCCGACGTTTCGGTTGCGGAGCTCGACCTTGCTGAATCCGCGCCCGAGCCGCAGCAGCCAGTGGAGGCCGAGGTCACCGAGATGGAGCCCGACGCCGAATTGGCTGAGGAGGCCGTTGCCGGTGCCGAGGAAACCGAAGAGGACGTAGCGGAATCGGCTTCAGCCGAAGAAGAAGTCGCCGGCGTCTCTGCGTCGGCAGGCGACGCGACGTCTCCGGTTGTCACAGACGAGCCTTCCCAGGATGCTGTCGCCGATGGTGACGAGGCTGGGGTCGGGCAGGATGAGCCGGTCGAAACCGCCCAGGTGGAAGAACCCGCCCAGCCCGCAGACACGACCGATGGCACGGAGCTGACCGAGACGGAGCTGGATATTGCCGCGCTTCCGCTGGAAGAATCCGATGAACCCGCAACGTCGTCATCGGCTCCGGTTACGGACATTTTTGTCGAGGCTGTCGAGATCGATGGCGAAACGGTCTTTGTCGCCGGGCATGCCGAGCCTGGGCGTTTCGTGCGCGTCTATGCCAACGAGATATTGCTGGGGGAGACGCGTGCATCGGAGGGTGGTCGTTTTCTCATCGAAGCACGGGTTGACCTGCCGATAGGCGACTACATCATTCGAGCCGATCTTCTCGGCAGCGACGGCAGTGTGATTGCCCGCGCTGCTGTTCCTTTCGAGCGGGAACCGGGTGAGTCGATTGCCGCCGTGGCGCCTCGGGCACCGGCTACCCAGCCCGAACCGGCCGGGCAGGGCGATGCATCGGCCGGCGTGGAAATGGAAGCGGGTGCGGACGAGCGCGCTGCCGAAACGGCAGCGGCGCCGGCGGAAGAGCGACAGGAAACCGCAGCCGCAGCGCCGGAGGCAGGCGAACTCTCGGACGAAGGCCAGGCGGCCGCCGCTGGCGCCACGACGGAAGACCAGCCGGCTGCAGCGATGGCGCCTTCCGAAGGCGAGCCGGCTGTCGAATCTGGTGATCAGGCGGCCGCCGCAGACGAGGCCGAGGAGACCGTTCCCAGCCCGGCGGCGTCACAGCAGCCTGAGCTTTCTGCCGCTGAGACCTCCGACGCGCATGCCGAAGAACAGGTGGCGGCGCCCGCGGGTACGCCAGACACATCGGGCGCTCCCGGGGAGCAGATGGCGGCAGCCGAGCCGGGCGCTGATGCGACCCTCTCGCCAGCGTTGGAGCGCGTGGACGGCGCGGTCATCATCCGCCGGGGCGACAATCTGTGGCGGATTTCGCGCCGCGTCTATGGCCAGGGCGTACGCTTCTCGACCATCTATCTCGCCAACCAGGACCAGATCCGGAACCCGGATCTCATCTGGCCCGGTCAGGTCTTCACGGTTCCAGCCGAGACGGCGCAAGGCGAGGCGGCCGATCTTGAGGCGCTGGGCGAACAGGCAGTCGATCCCTCGCAGGTGCCGGGCGAAATCATTCGCTGATCCTGCCCGATGTGACCGAAAGACCGCTTGCCCATTCATCGTTCATCGTATATCGCCGATGAACGATGAATGATCTTCAATCAGCTCACTCCGCTCAGGCGGATTCCGTCCGTCGCGGCATCGCCGGGCAGCTCGGCGCGCTGGCGCACCCGGCGCGCATCCATATTCTCCAGCATCTGTCGGGCTGCGACGCCTGCTGTTGCAAGGATGTGGTGGAAAGGCTCGATCTCGCGCAATCGACCGTCTCCCAGCATCTCAAAGTGCTTGTCGACGCCAGGCTGGTGCGGATGACTTCCGAAGGCCAGCGCTCTCGCTACGAGGTCGACCGTGAGGCGCTGGCCAAGCTTTCGCATTCGGTGGGCGGCCTGCTGAATGCCTGCTGCGCCGGCACGGCAGAGAAAAATCAAGGTTCTGAAACTTGAGCGATACCACGAAAGTCTCCGCCGAATCGGGCTCGGTTTTCCAGACGCTCGTTCACTTGTGGCCCTATATGTGGCCCGATGACCGTCCCGACCTGAAGAGCCGCGTCTTATGGGCCTCCGTCTTTCTGGTCATTGCCAAGCTCATACTGGTGCTGGTGCCCTATTTCTTCAAATGGGCAACCGAAGCGCTGACCGGGGAATTCGAGCCGATAGACTGGGTACCTGCTGTGCTGCTGGCGCCCGTCATGCTGGTAATCGCCTACAATGTGGTGCGGGTGGTCCAACTCGGCTTCAACCAGCTGCGCGATGCGCTGTTTGCGCGCGTCGGCCAGCATGCCGTGAGGCAACTGGCCTTCAAGACCTTCAAGCATATGCACGAACTGTCCCTGCGCTTCCATCTGGAGCGGCGGACCGGCGGGCTGTCACGCATCATCGAGCGCGGGGTGAAGGGGATCGAGGCGATCGTGCGCTTCACGATCCTCAATACGGTCCCGACCATCCTGGAATTTGCGCTGGTCGCGGTGATCTTCGCGATCACCTATGGCTGGATCTACGTGACGATCATCGCGGCGACGCTGTGGCTCTACACATGGTTCACGGTCAAGGCGAGCGACTGGCGGATCGCGATTCGCCGGCAGATGAACGACAGCGATACCGAAGCCAACACCAAGGCGATCGACTCGCTGCTCAACTACGAAACCGTCAAATATTTCAACAATGAGGAGATGGAGGCGGAGCGCTTCGACCGTTCGATGGAACGTTACGAGGCGGCCGCCACCAAGACCTGGACGTCGCTCGGCTGGCTCAATTTCGGGCAGGGCCTGATCTTCGGCGTGGGCATGGCGGCGGTGATGGGGCTTTCGGCCTGGGAAGTCACGCGCGGCACGCAGACGATCGGCGATTTCGTGTTCATCAACGCCATGCTCATGCAGCTTTCGGTGCCGCTGAATTTTATCGGCTTCATCTATCGCGAGATCCGTCAGGGCATCACTGATATCGAGAACATGTTCGAGCTCCTGAACGTGCCGGCGGAGGTGCGCGACCGGGCCGGCGCCGCGCCGCTTGTGGTCCGGGAGGGCATGGTACGCTTCGACAATGTTCAGTTTTCCTACGATCCGAACCGGCGCATCCTCAAGGGCATCAGCTTCGAGGTGCCGGCCGGCAAGACAGTCGCCATCGTCGGGCCCTCGGGGGCGGGCAAGTCGACCATCTCGCGGCTGCTCTTCCGGTTCTACGAACCGCAATCGGGCACGATCTCCATCGACGGTCAGAACATTGCCGACATTACCCAGAAATCGCTGCGCGAGGTGATCGGCATGGTTCCGCAGGATACGGTTCTGTTCAACGACACGATTGCCTACAATGTCCGCTATGGCCGGTTTTCGGCCAGCCAGGAGGACATCGACAAGGCCGCCGAGATGGCCCAGATCGCCGGCTTCATCAAGCGGCTGCCCGAGGGCTACCGCACCATGGTGGGCGAACGCGGCCTCAAACTGTCCGGCGGCGAAAAACAACGCGTGGCCATTGCCCGCACCATATTGAAGGCGCCGCCGATCCTCATCCTGGACGAGGCGACCTCGGCGCTCGATACGCAGACCGAACAGGAAATCCAGTCGGCGCTCGACACGGTCAGCCGTGGTCGCACGACCATCGTCATCGCCCACCGCCTCTCGACCGTCGTCAGTGCCGACGAGATCATTGTCCTGAAGGATGGCGAGATCGCCGAGCGGGGACGCCATGGGGAACTGTTGGAAAAGGCAGGCCTCTATGCGGCGATGTGGGACCGCCAGCGCGAGGCCACCGAGGCGGAGGAGCGATTGCGCAAGGCCCGCGAGGACGACGAGATGGGCGTCGTCGTTCGCCGTCGCCCCGCGGAGATCTGAGCCGACGGCGGCAGGTTTCGTTGCGGGGCATTCCCGTTTGGTCTAAGCAGGCGCGGCAACAACGTCGAGGGCATTTCGCGTCATGAGTCTGGTCGACACGATCAAGAACACCTTCGTTCCCATCAACCGGGAGGGCTGGCCGTTCATCGCGGGCTTCGCCGGGGTGACGCTCATCTTCGCGCTGTTTTCGACGACGCTGTTCTGGATCGGCCTCATCCTGACGGCCTGGTGCACCTACTTCTTCCGTGACCCGGAGCGTGTGACACCGGTCGACGACCGGCTGGTCATCAGTCCTGCCGACGGCATCGTCAGTTCGGTCGGGCCCGCCATACCCCCGCGGGAACTCGATCTCGGCGCCGCCGAAATGACGCGCATTTCCGTCTTCATGAATGTCTTCTCGGTGCATGTGAACCGTGCGCCGGTGCGCGGCCGCATTACCCGGATCGAATATCGGGCCGGCAAGTTCCTCAACGCCGAAATGGACAAGGCGAGCATCGAGAACGAGCGCAACGGGGTGGTGATCGAGAGCCCCCATGGCGCCGTCGGCGTGGTCCAGGTGGCGGGGCTCGTTGCCCGACGTATCGTGTGCTGGGTCGAACAAGGCAACGACCTGTCCGTGGGCGATCGTTTCGGCATCATCCGCTTCGGATCGCGGCTGGACGTGTACCTGCCGACGGCCGTCGTGCCGCGTGTCGCCGTCGGCCAGACGGCGATCGCGGGAGAAACCATCATTGCTGAATTCGGCGAGGCTTCGGCTCTGCCGCTGGTCAGGATCAGCTGAGTGCCACGCGGCCCCGATGACAGCCGCATGAAACGGCGGCGCAGGTTGCCGGCCATCCCGTTCAAGCTGTTCGTCCCCAACCTCATTACCGTCCTTGCAATCTGCGCGGGTCTGTCCGGGGTAAGGATGGCGCTGGAAGGGCGCATCGACATCGCCGTGATGCTGGTGCTGGTGGCTGCGCTCCTCGATGCCGTCGACGGCAAGGTGGCGCGTCTTCTCAAAGCAACTTCGCCCTTTGGCGCGCAGATGGATTCGCTGGCCGACATCGTCAATTTCGGGGTCGCACCGGCGCTGGTATTGTATGTGTTCGTGCTCGAAATGGCCGGGGCAATCGGCTGGACGGCCGCCCTCATCTACGCCATCGCCTGTGGCCTTCGTCTGGCACGCTTCAACATCATGCTGGACGACCCTGATCGACCGGTGTGGAAGAATGACTATTTCGTGGGCGTGCCCGCTCCGGCCGGCGCGATCCTCGTCATGCTGCCGATCTATCTGGGGCTGCTGGGCCTTGAGGTCGATACCGGGTTCGCGCTGGTGGCGGGCGTCTATGTCGTCTTTGTCGGCGTGCTCATGATCAGCCAACTGCCCGTTTATTCCGGCAAGGCAAGCGGGCCACGGGTGCGCCGCGACCTTGTTATGCCGCTGATGCTGCTCATCGTCGCCTATGTGGCATTGCTGGCGAGCTTCACCTGGTTCACTCTGACCTTATCCGTCCTGGCGTTTCTGGTCTTTCTCCCGTTCAGCTACAGGGCATATCGTCGGCGCGAGAAGCAGAGCCTCCCGCCGTTGCCGAAAGAAGGCTGACTAAGCGTCAGGCTGCCTTGGTGCGGGAGCGGCCGACCGATGCGGCGACGATTTCGCGCGCCCGCGCCTCGTCGGGAAGGCCGTCCTTGCCCAGAGGGAGGGCCGGTATCGTGATGATCTCGGAGGGTAGGAGGCTGTCTTCGAGGCCTAGCGAGCGTGCGAGCTTTCTCAGCGTTGCCTTGTCGGCATCGATCTGCGTGGTCAGAAGAACAATCCGTTCGCCCTTGCGCCGGTCTTCTGCCGCCACGGCCAGATGATGGGATTGCGGCCACGCGCGCGCGGCCACGGCTTCGACCGGCGAAAGCGGTCGTTGGTTGCCATCCAGGGTCGCGAAACGGTCCGCACGGCCGAGCCAGTGGATGAAACCTTCGCGGTCCAGGCTCACGAGAGTACCGGTATCGACCCAGCCCTGCGGCGAAGCTTCCGGACGGTCGGGATCATTCGCGTAGATGCCCTCAGGCAGGGCCATGCCGGATGGTGAGACCTGTAGTTGTCCCCCGCGCTCGATGCCCGGGATATGCAGCAATCTGTGTCGCAGCGAAGGCAGGACGCGGCCAAGCGTGCCGGCTCGCCGGTGGCTCGCGCTGGAAAGGGTTACGAGCCCTGTTTCGCCAGCAGGGGCGAAGGCCTCAAGGATTTCTATTCCGGGCTGGAGAGGCGGAAGAGCTACATAGGCGTGAGACTTGCCGTTTCGGCACGCGATGACGCGCAGATGGGTCGCATCATTTTGTCCTGCGGCGACAACCGTTTGCGCCTGATCGACCGGGACGAGCACGATCACGGTCCCGTCGAGATTGAGGATGGTGGGATCGACATCCCCGCTGTCCTGAATCCTGAACGGCGTTCCGCTCGCCAAAGGCAGGAGCATGCCGACCGTCAGGCCAACCGTATGCGTTGGGGGAAGAGTGCTGACGAAAGCGCGCGCGTCGCGCAGCCTCAGCCGTGCGGCCGCCTGAGCCACCGAGGCCAGCAGACGGCGATGCGAAAGCGGCAGCAAATCTCCGCCGCCATCGTTTGCCGGCAGCAAGACGGCCGGGACATCGGGCGAGGGGTGCGCCACGGGCCGATGGCGCATCAGGCCCGCAACGAGGCGATGGCCCGCGCCCGCAGCGTCCAGGATGTCCTCCAGATATTGGATGCGGGCGCCTGCCGACGCCATGGCCGCGAGCATTAGCTGGCTGGTTTCGTCGGTAAGCTGGCGACTCGTCAGGACCTTTCGAATGGGGGCCTGCTGGATTGTTCTCGAAAGAACCTCCGGCCCGACGGTGTTGTCGAGCAGGACCGCCCCAACGCCTGCCGACTGGGTTGCCAGGAAAGCCGGGACGAGGCGAGTTGACCCGGGCAGGTACAAGCCAACCAGATCGCCTTCCTGCGTTTTGCGGGCGATTCGGTCGGCAATGAGCCGCGCTTCGCGCAATATCTCGCCGAAGGTGAAGACCTGGCCCGGTCCCGCCAAGTGGATTACGTGTTCATTGCCAAACCTCCTTCCAGCGCGCGCCACGGCCATGAAGCTGGTGCCGAGATGCTCCTTGTCGCAGATTCGGGTCTGTGCGACGCGATCGAACAACGCGTTGGATGCAGTGATCATGGTCTCGCCTGGCCGCTGGCGGAGTTCCGCTATCGTGGCGGGTGAAACAACGCTCAGAGCAAGCCCGGGCCGGGGCCAAGCACGGATGGGAGCACGCCGGGAACGGTCGGAGACAGCGCCGCCGGGCGCGCCCAAACGTATCGGCACGATGGCGGCATCCGCCTTGAGGGCGATGCGGCCGACAGCCCTGAACAGCCTGAAGGCGCGGGTGTCGGGCTCGGCGTCGTCGGGGAGGTAGACGGCGATGGAACCGTTGCCGCGCAGCAGCCGCACAAGCCGCCGGCTCACGAAGACATGGGTTGCATTGAACGGAATGGTGCGCGCCAGATCGCGATACGGCTCCATCCACCAAGACTTGGCCGTGTCGTGATCCAAGATATGGAGTGTATCCGCAGGCAGCAGCGACAGCATAACCGCGGGGTCGAGCCGGGACCGGTGGGAGACGACATAGATCGTTCCGCGGCCCTTGGCCAAAGGCAGAGGGCCGTCGTTCCGGATGATGAAGACGGCCTTCACGGGAGCGTAAAGCAGGGCCTGACGGAAGGAAATTCGCAACCTGAAAGCCAGGTACCCGGCCGCCACCGCCCAAAGGCACGCCACTCCAGCCAGGCAAGAAAGGGCCCAAACCATTTCGACCTCCGGCAGCCTTCCGCCTCGGCTCTTGCCGACCGCACCCCCTCAGCGTAGCGGATGAGACGCCGAGGTCAACGCGTTTCCGATCCGGACCACGCTGCTCTCACCAAACGGGTTGGAGGTTGCGGGGTTCCGGGCAATTGTGCCTCGTGGCGCGGGAGAAGAACCGATGGAGCCTGGGCCTTTCCCTGCGTGAGCCTTGCAAAGCGCGAGATATCCTGTATATCCGCGCCAATCTGCCGGTCTCGTCTGGGGGCTGAACGGAAGGCCGTGGGTTTTCCCATGTCGAGGACAATGAGGTCCTCAGCTTCCCGTGTCTCCGCTCTCGACCGTCTCGAATGCGCCTTTCTTTCCACCATCGGTGGAAAAGAGAAGTCGCGGAGGCTTAGCCGTCGAGTCCGGCCAGAGGAACAGAAAGGCAAGACACCAAATGTCACTTTACGAGCACGTGTTCCTTGCCAGGCAGGATCTGTCGCAGCAGCAGGTCGATGCCCTTGTCGAACATTACAAGGGTATCATCGAAGCTGGCGGCGGTTCGCTGGGCAGGGTCGAGAACTGGGGCCTCAAGTCCCTGGCTTTCCGGGTCAAGAAGAACCGTAAGGCTTATTATACGCTGATGGACATCGATGCGCCCTCTGCGGCAGTGGCCGAGATGGAACGTCAGATGGGTCTGTCGGAAGATATCCTTCGCTTCATGACCATCAAGGTCGAAGCGCACGAGGAAGGTCCTTCCGCGATGATGCAGAAGCGCGACGATCGTGGTGATCGCGGTCCGCGTGGCGATCGCGGTCCTCGCGGCGACAGGGATCGTGGCGATCGTGATCGTGGTGATCGCGGCGATCGGGGGCCGCGCCCGCCGCGCGAAGGCCAGTCCCAGGGTGAAGGAGCAAGCGCATAATGGTCGACATCAATCAGATCCCCACGCGCCGGCCCTTCCATCGCCGCCGCAAGACCTGCCCGTTCTCGGGCGCCAATGCCCCGAAGATCGACTACAAGGACGTACGTCTTCTGCAGCGCTATATTTCGGAGCGCGGAAAGATCGTGCCGTCGCGCATCACTGCCGTCAGCCAGAAGAAGCAGCGCGAGCTCGCCAAGGCGATCAAGCGCGCGCGTTTCCTGGGCCTTCTGCCCTACGTGGTGAAGTGATCTTGCTGCGGGCGGTTCGCCGCCCGCGCTTACCCCTCCGCGACGGGCGCGGGACGGGTTCAACAAATCCCGGGTTGGGGCGCCGTGGGCGTCCCTAACTGCCCCGACGGGCAGGACAGCGACCGAGAAGCCACCGTGCTTTAGAGGCGTCCTTGCCCGTCCCCCGATTCTGCCGTCATCGACGGCGCAGACAAAGGACAAGGACATGCAAGTCATCCTTCTCGAGCGTATCGCCAAGCTCGGCCAAATGGGCGAAGAAGTTAAGGTGCGCGATGGTTTTGCGCGCAACTTCCTCCTCCCTCAGGGCAAGGCGCTGCGCGCCAATGACGCCAACCGCAAACGTTTCGATTCCCAGCGGTCGCAACTCGAAGCCCGTGATCTCGAGCGCAAGAGCGACGCGCAGAAGGTCGCCGAAAAGATCGACGGCAGCACCTTCGTGGTCGTCCGCTCGGCCGGCGAAACCGGACAGCTCTACGGTTCGGTCTCGACGCGCGACATCGCCGACATCCTGGCGGCCGAAGGCTTCAACGTCCATCGCAACCAGGTCGAACTCAACAACCCCATCAAGGCCATCGGCCTGACGACGATCGCGCTGGCACTTCATCCTGAGGTCGATGTGAGCATCACGCTCAACGTCGCTCGCTCGGCCGACGAGGCGGAGCGTCAGTCCCGCGGTGAAACGCTGGATTCGGCGGAAGCAATCTACGGCGCCGATTACGACGAGGCCTCCAATCCCGATGAGTTCTTCGAGGATGCTCCCGAAGAGTTCTCCGACGAGGCCGGGGCTGGCGAAACCGGCGAAGACCGCGCCGAGCAGGGCTGATCCCCAGCCCAAATCCATGGACGTCAGAACGCCCGGGCCCTGGCCCGGGCGTTCTGCTTTTGTGGCAGAATTTGCTTCGCTGGTTTTGTGCGCTATTCTTGTGAATTGCGACGGGATCATGACGAGGCTGGTGTCATGAATTGGCTGTTCAAACGTCTGTGCGAACGGGTCTTCCGAAAGGGCAATCTGCGGGTAACGGATCCGCAGGGTTCCCTGCATTCCTTCGGCGACGGTGCCGGAGATCTCGTTCACCTCCACATAAAGTCCATCGCGGCCGAGCGCGCGATTCTACGCAATCCCGACCTCGGCTTTCCCGAGATGTTCATGGCGCAGGAGGTGGACTTTGTCGAAGGCGATCCGCTCGCCTTCATGAAGATTGCCTATACAAACATGAGTTGGGCTGGTGCGCGGCCACCATGGGTCATGGGAGTCATGGACGGTATGCGCTATGCGGTGCGCCGGCTCCAGCAGATCAATACCACCGGTCGTTCGCGCTCCAACGTCCAGCATCACTACGATCTTTCAGTCGACCTATATCGCCTCTTCCTCGACGAAGACATGCAGTATTCCTGTGCCTATTTTGGCAGCCCGTCCATGACGATCGAAGAGGCGCAGCTTGCCAAGAAGCACCATCTCGCCGCCAAACTCCGTCTCGAGGCGGAGCAGAATGTGCTGGATATTGGCTGCGGCTGGGGCGGGCTCGGCCTCTATCTGGCGCGCCGCTTCGACGTGAACGTACTCGGTGTGACGCTGTCGGACGAACAGCATGCTGTTGCGACGGAGCGCGCACAGGCCGCCGGGCTCGATCATCAGGTTCATTTCGAGATCCGCGACTACCGCAAGCTGCAGGAACGTTTCGACCGCATTGTATCGGTCGGCATGTTCGAGCATGTGGGTGTCAACCACTACCGGACCTTCTTCAACCAGTGCGCGCGCCTGTTGAAGCCGGATGGGGTGATGGTGCTGCATTCGATCGGGCGCTCGGGTCCGCCCTCGTCGACCGCCCCGTTCATCCGCAAATACATCTTCCCAGGCGGATACATACCCGCACTCTCCGAGGTGCTGCCGGCAATCGAAAAGGCAGGGCTGGTCGTCTCCGATGTCGAGATCCTGCAATTGCATTACGCCGATACGCTCAAGGCGTGGCGCGAGCGCTTCCTTGCCAATCGCGAGAAGGCCAGGGCGATCTATGACGAGCGCTTCTGCCGAATGTGGGAGTTCTATCTTGCGGCTTCCGAGGCTTCGTTCCGCTGGTCGGATCTCATGGTGTTCCAGATCCAGCTCACCAAGGGCAACGGCACGACGCCGATGACGCGGGACTACATGGTGGATACCGAGCGTGAACTCGCCAGGCACGATGTGTCGCCGAGACCCCGCAAGGCTGCAGCCGCTTCGCGTCCCGGAAAGAGCACACGGCGCAGGCGCCAGGACAGCTAATCCTGCCCCTTCGCGGTCCTCGTGTTGTAGACTGATCCTGCACCCGCCGATTCGTTCGCGATGTCGAGGCGTTTGTGATGAATGCCGTTTTGCGCTGTTGATGCTGTGGATAGCGTTGACGCCCGCGCAAGGTGGTTTCCTCCGGCGCAGGCAGTCGTTAGGACAAACGGGGCCGGGGGCCGGGAGTGTTCGATGCTCGCCGGTGGGCAAGTTGACAAGGCGATAAGATGGCTGAAGCGCTCCGCAAGCAGGCTGCGGCGGAAACACCGCTGTTTCGTGAGGCACCGCATAATCTGGAGGCCGAACAGGCGCTTCTGGGGGCCATTCTCGTCAATAACGACGCCTTTTACCGGGTGTCGGACTTTCTGAAATCATCGCATTTCTACGAGCCCCTTCACCGCAAGATCTACGAAGTCGCTGCCGACATGGTCCGGATGGGCAAGATCGCCAATCCGGTCACCATGAAGACCTTCCTGCCGGCCGACGAGAAGGTCGGCGAGATGACGGTTACGCAATATCTTGCAAGGCTGGCGGCAGAAGCCGTCACGGTCATCAATGCCGGGGACTACGGCCGGGCGATCTACGACCTGGCGACGCGCCGCGCGCTGATCACGGTCGGTGAGGACATGGTCAACATCGCCTTCGACGCCCCCGTCGACATGTCGCCCGGCGCGCAGATCGAAGATGCCGAACGCCGTCTTTTCGAGTTGGCCGAGACCGGCCGCTACGATGGCGGCTTCGAGACCTTTTCCGATGCCGTCAATCTCGCGATCGACATGGCCGGTGCCGCCTATCAGCGCGATGGCCATCTTTCGGGCGTATCGACGGGCCTGCGCGATCTCGACCAGCGCATGGGCGGGCTGCAGGCCTCGGATCTGATCATCCTGGCGGGACGTCCCGGCATGGGCAAGACGTCGCTGGCCACCAACATCGCGTTCAATATCGCCCAGGCCTACGAGCCGGTTCAGCAAGCCGACGGGTCGTTCTCGGCCAAGAATGGCGGCGTGGTCGGTTTCTTCTCGCTGGAAATGTCGTCGGAGCAGCTCGCCACACGTATCATTTCAGAGCAGACCGAGATTCCGTCTTCGAAGATCCGGCGCGGCGAGATCTCGGAAGGCGAATTCGAGCGTCTCGTCGCCTGCTCGCAGGTGATGCAGAAGATTCCGCTCTTCATCGATCAGACGGGCGGCATCTCGATTGCCCAGCTGACAGCACGCGCGCGGCGGCTGAAGCGCCAGCGCGGGCTCGACGTCATCGTGGTCGACTATGTTCAGCTGATGCAGGGCTCGAGCGCCAAATCATCCCAGAACCGCGTCCAGGAGATCACCGAGATCACCACCGGGCTCAAGGCGCTGGCCAAAGAACTCAACGTGCCGATCATCGCGCTCTCCCAGCTGTCGCGCCAGGTCGAAAGCCGCGAGGACAAGCGCCCGCAGCTCTCCGACCTGCGTGAATCAGGTTCGATCGAGCAGGATGCCGACGTCGTCCTCTTCGTGTTCCGCGAGGAATACTACATCTCGAACCGGGAGCCGGAGCCGGGCACGCAGGAGCATCTGGACTGGCAGACCAAGCTGGCAGCGGCACAAGGGCGGGCCGAGGTGATCATCGCCAAGCAACGTCACGGGCCCACCGGCACCGTCAGCCTTGCCTTCCAGGCGCAGTTCACACGCTTCTCCGACCTCGCGGACGATGCCCGGCTGCCCGAGCATTTCGAGTAGACCGTGCACATCATCGCCTCCCAGGAACGTTCGAATCCTGACCCCCGCGTTGCCGGCGGCCGCCTGACGGTCGACCTGGATGCGCTTCGCGCCAACTATCGCCGTCTGCGCGAGGTGGCCGGTGGAGCCGAGGTCGCGGGGGTGGTGAAGGCGAATGCCTACGGGCTGGGGATCGACAAGGTGGCCTCCGCGCTGTGGGCGGAAGGCTGCCGCGCCTTCTTCGTCGCGCTGCCGCAGGAAGGGGCCACGCTGCGCGCGGTGCTTCCTGAAGCCTATATCTACGTGCTGGCCGGCCTGTTCGAAAACGGTTCGGCCGACATCTTCCACGAGTTCGGTCTGCTTCCGGTCGTGAACTCGCGCACGGAACTGTCGATCTGGGAGGCGCATGGCTGGGATGGGGACGTGCCGCGCCCCTGTGCAATTCACGTCGATACGGGCATGAACCGGCTTGGCCTGTCTGCCGATGAGGCGATTGCATTTGCCGCCGACAACGCACTCACCGGTGCAGTCACGCCGCTGCTCGTCATCAGCCATCTTGCGTGCGCGGATGAGGCGGGCCATCCGCTCAATGTCCGGCAACTTGAATCATTCCAGGCAGTTAGGGGCGCTTTTCCCCACGCCGATTCAAGTCTGTCCAATTCCGCTGGAACGATGCTCGGGCCTGACTATGCGTTCGACCTCGTGCGCCCCGGTATCGCGCTCTACGGCGGCAACCCGGTCGCGGGCGAGCGCCCGATGCTCCCGGTCGCTACCGCCGAAACGCGGGTCATCCAAGTGCGGGCGGCAAAGGCCGGCGAGACAGTCAGCTATGGCGCTGCCCGGAAACTGTCGCGCGACACCCGTATCGCGGTCGTGGCGGCGGGCTACGCGGATGGCTATCCGCGTTCTTTGTCCGGTTCCGGCGTACCGCTCCGCCAGACGCTGGCGAAGGGCGGCGAAGGTTTCGTCCATGGCCAACGCGTGCCCGTTCTTGGACGGGTCACCATGGATCTCACCATGTTCGACGTCACCGATCTGGGTGAGGAAGTCGGCTATGGCGACTGGATCGAACTCTTCGGCCCCAATATCCCCATCGACGAGGCGGCCGCTCGGGCCGGAACGATCGCCTACGAGTTGCTGACCTCGCTTGGCGATCGCTACGACCGCCGATATCTGGGCGCGGAAATCAGCGATGGCTAAATCCAGAGTCCAGTTCGTATGCCAGAACTGCGGCACCGTGCACGCGCGGTGGGCGGGCAAATGCGATGGCTGTGGCGAGTGGAACACGCTGGTGGAGGAAGGTTCCGACGGCGGCATCGGCTCCGGGCCGGGCTCGATGCGCTCAGCCCGCAAGGGCAGGTCAGTCGCGCTGACCACGCTTTCGGGTGAGATCGAGGAAGCGCCGCGCATCGTTTCAGGTATCGGAGAACTCGACCGAGCCACCGGCGGGGGCTTCGTGCGCGGCTCCGCGCTGCTGGTGGGCGGGGACCCCGGTATCGGGAAGTCCACGCTGCTGACCCAGGCGGCGGCGGCGCTGGCCATGGCCGGTCACCGGGTCGTCTATGTCTCCGGCGAGGAGGCGGTAGCCCAGATCAGGCTGAGGGCGCAACGTGTGAATGCGGCTTCAGCGCCCGTAGAATTGGCGGCTGAGACCAATGTGGAGGATATCCTTGCCACCATCGCCGATGGCAAGCGGCCCGACCTTGTCATCCTGGATTCGGTGCAGACACTCTGGACCGACGCAGCGGATTCGGCGCCGGGCACGGTGACGCAAGTGCGCGCTTCGGCCCAGAAGATGATCCGCTATGCCAAGTCGACGGGGGCCGCGGTGGTGCTCGTCGGACACGTGACCAAGGAAGGGCAGATCGCCGGACCGCGTGTCGTCGAGCACATGGTCGATGGCGTACTGTATTTCGAGGGCGAAGGCGGCCACCACTTCCGCATCCTGCGGGCCGTGAAGAACCGCTTCGGTCCGACAGACGAAATCGGCGTGTTCGAGATGTCGGACAAGGGCTTGCGTGAAGTAGCCAATCCGTCCGAGCTGTTTCTAGGCGAACGGGCCGCAAAGGCTCCGGGAGCGGCCGTCTTCGCCGGAATGGAGGGCACGCGGCCCGTCCTGGTCGAGATCCAGACGCTCGTCGCGCCGTCCCCTCTCGGCACGCCTCGGCGGTCGGTGATCGGCTGGGATGGGGCCCGCCTCTCGATGGTTCTGGCCGTGCTGGAGACCCACTGTGGGGTGCGGTTCGGCTCGCATGACGTCTATCTCAACGTGGCAGGCGGCTATCGTATTTCCGAACCCGCCGCAGATCTTGCGGTCGCGGCCGCCCTGGTTTCATCGCTGACCGGCCTTGCCCTGCCTGCCGATAGCGTCTATTTCGGCGAAATCAGCCTGTCGGGGGCTGTGCGGCCGGTTGCGCATGCCCAGCAGCGCCTCAAGGAAGCCGAAAAATTGGGGTTCGGTCAGGCGGTCATCCCGGCTGGCAGCGAGGAAGCAGTGGCGTCGCAGGCCATCAGTATCTTTCAGCCGGCTATTCTGGCCGATCTCGTCGTGCGTATTGCAGGCAGCAAGCCGGACTAGTACGAAGCAGACGCGGTGCAATGCCGGTCTCTTGGAGTGGAACAGGGAATGCCGATTACTCTTCTGGACGGAATTCTGATCGGATTCACGCTCGTTTCAGCGATTCTCGCCATGGTGCGCGGGTTCTCGCGCGAAGTGCTTTCGATCGTGTCCTGGGTCGCGGCCGCTATTGGCGCTTACTATTTCTATCCGCTGGTGCTGCCCTACCTGCTCCCGCACATCAACAACCAGACACTGGCGCTGGCGGTGGCGGCCGGCATCGTTTTCATTATCGTGCTGATCATCGTGACGATTCTGACCATGAAGGTGGCGGATTTCATCATCGATTCGCGCATCGGCGCGCTCGACCGCACGCTGGGGTTCCTCTATGGCGCCGCGCGTGGCGTCCTTGTGGTGGCCGTCGCCTTCCTGTTCTTCTCATGGCTGGTCGGATCAAATCCGCCGGCCTGGGTGAGCGAGGCCAAATCTCGGCCGCTTTTGGAAGGTATCGGAAACTGGCTCGAGGGCGTCCTTCCGGACGATCCCGAGCGCTCGATCTTCGATCGTATCCAGCGGCCGGGTGACGAGCCGACTGGAGAATAGGGACGCCGCCGGCGATCCCGCACATAGGCGAGGCAGCCTGCCATGGCGGATATGGATGACACCCCCTTTGCCGGAGGAGACGACCGCTTTCACGACGAGTGCGGCGTCTTTGGTATTTTCGGTCGCCAGGATGCCGCGGCGATCGTGACACTCGGCCTTCATGCGTTGCAGCATCGTGGGCAGGAGGCGGCCGGCATCGTTTCCTTCGACGGTTCGCAGTTCCATGTGGAGCGGCATGTCGGCCTCATCGGCGACACCTTCACGAAGCAGGCCGTCATCGACCGGCTATCGGGTACACGCGCTATCGGCCATACCCGCTATGCGACCACTGGCGGGTCGGGCCTGCGCAACGTCCAGCCGCTCTTTGCCGAGTTGGCGGAGGGCGGAATTGCCATCGCACACAATGGCAACATCACCAACGCCATGACCGTGCAGCGCAACCTGCAGAAACAGGGTGCGATCTTCTCGTCCACATCCGATACAGAGACCATCCTGCATCTCGTGGCGACATCGCGCGAGCGCGACATCAATTCGCGCTTCATCGAAGCGGTACGGCAACTCGAGGGCGCCTTTTCGCTGGTCGCCCTGACCTCGAAGAAGATGATCGGTTGCCGCGATCCTTTGGGCATCAGGCCGCTCGTGCTCGGGGATCTCGACGGTGCTTGGATTTTCGCATCCGAGACATGTGCACTCGACATCATCGGCGCCCGCTTCGTGCGCGACCTCAAGCCCGGCGAGATGGTCGTGGTGACCAAGAACGGGATAGAGAGCCACTTCCCGTTCGAAACCCAGAAATCGCGCTTCTGCATCTTCGAATATGTCTATTTCGCGCGCCCTGATTCCTCCGTCGAAGGGCGCAACGTCTATGACGTGCGCAAGGCGATCGGCGCCGAACTGGCACGCGAGAACCCGGTCGATGCCGATATCGTGGTTCCGGTCCCCGATTCCGGCACGCCCGCGGCGATCGGCTTTGCCCAGGCATCGAACATCCCCTTCGAGCTCGGCATTATCCGAAACCACTATGTCGGGCGAACCTTCATCCAGCCGACGGACGCGATCCGTCACATGGGCGTGCGGCTCAAGCACAATGCCAACCGCAAGATGATCGAGGGCAAGCGGGTGGTGCTGGTCGATGATTCCATCGTGCGCGGAACGACCAGCCAGAAGATCGTGCAGATGGTACGCGACGCTGGCGCCAGCGAAGTCCACATGCGTATAGCTTCGCCGCCGACGCGCGCCTCCTGCTTCTATGGCGTGGACACGCCCGAAACGGCCAAGCTGCTCGCTTCGCGTATGACCATCGAGGAAATGGCGAGTTTCATCCGCGTGGATTCTCTGGGTTTCCTGACCATAGATGGCCTTTACCGGGCCGTCGGCGAAGCAGGGCGTGACAACGACAGCCCGCAATATTGCGATGCCTGCTTCACGCGCGACTATCCCACCCGGCTGACCGACTTCGACGGTGCAGACAATGTGCGCACGCTCTCCGTGCTTGCGGGCGGCGGGTGAGGCTCCTCTTCAGGAAAGCAGCTTCAACCCTCCTATGCCGGCTACGATCAGCATGATGCAGCCCAGGCGCGCGGCGCTGGCGGGTTCGCCCAGGATCAGGACACCGAACAGGACCGTTCCCACCGTGCCGATGCCGGTCCATATGGCGTAAGCGGTGCCGAGCGGGAGCGACTTGAGGGCAAGGCCGAGGAAGCCGAGGCTGATCGCCATGGCCAGGACGGTTGCGATGGTCGGCACCACGCGCGTGAAGCCCTGCGTGAATTTGAGCCCCACGGCCCAGCCGATCTCGAACATTCCCGCCAATGCAAGGTAAAGCCACGCCATCACTCATCTCCATCTTCGTGGCGATGAGGTCGTCCTCAACTTTTCGGGGCTGAAACGGCGCGGGTCGTCCCGTCCGAGACTTCATCTAGGTCTTGTCGGCTGAAACGGCAAGCCGGCTGGCTTCCGTCGGCGGCGCAAAGCGTTTATCAGCCTTCGCGACAGACATAAGCAGGGGACACGACATGACCGCTCCAGACCTTTCCGGCCGTACCGCCCTCGTGACAGGCGCCTCGCGCGGCATCGGCTATTTCCTGGCCAAGGAATTGGCGGCTGCCGGCGCGCATGTGATCGCGGTCGCCCGCACGGTGGGCGGTCTCGAGGAGCTCGACGACGAGATCAAGGCGGCGGGCGGGCAGGCCACGCTGGTGCCGCTCGACCTTGCCGACATGGCCGGTATCGACCGCATCGGCGGGGCGATCAACGACCGCTGGGGCAAACTCGACATCATGATCGCCAACGCCGCGGTGCTGGGCGTCATCGGGCCGATCGGCCACATCCAGGCAAAGACCTTCGACAAGGTGATGATGCTGAACGTGACGGCGACATGGCGGCTGATCCGTTCGGTGGACCCGCTGCTGCGCAAGTCCGATGCCGGCCGAGCCGTGCTGATGTCGTCGGGCGTGGCGCACAGCGCGCGCGCCTTCTGGGCGCCTTACGCCGCTTCCAAGGCCGCTGTGGAGGTCCTGGCACGGTCCTGGGCGGACGAGACCAAGAACAGTGCGCTGAGGGTCAATTCCGTCAATCCCGGCGCCACCCGCACCGCGATGCGCGCGCAGGCGATGCCGGGGGAGGATCCGGAAAGCCTGCCGCACGCATCGGAGGTCGCCGCCCGCATGCTGCCTCTGGTCAGCCCGGATCTCCAGGAGACCGGCCGGCTGTTCGACGTGCGCCAGAACCGGTTTCTGACCTATCACATGCCGGACTGAGCGAAGCTCAGGGTCGCAGCTTGTAGCCCGTCTTGAATATCCACCACAGCACCGCGATGCAGACGGCGAGGAACACGCCGACCATGGCGGTCGAGAAGAAGATGCTGACGTCGGACGTTTCGTAGAAGCTCCAGCGGAAGCCGCTGATCAGATAGACCACCGGGTTGAAAAGCGACACGGTGTGCCAGAAGGGCGGCAGCATCTCGATCGAGTAGAAGCTCCCGCCGAGGAACACCAGCGGCGTGATGATGAGCAGCGGAATGAACTGCAGCTGCTCGAAATTGTCCGCCCAGATGCCGATGATGAAGCCGAAAAGGCTGAACGTCAGCGCCGTCAGGAGCAGGAAGATGATCATCATCAGGGGATGTGCGATGGTCAGGTCGACGAAGAGACTGGCCGTCGCCAGGATGATCAGGCCAAGGATGACCGACTTGGTGGCCGCCGCCCCGACATATCCCAAGAGTATTTCCACATAGGAGATGGGTGCGGAAAGGATCTCGTAGATGGTGCCCACGAATTTGGGGAAGTAGATGCCGAAGGCGGCATTGGAAACGCTCTGCGTGAGAAGCATCAGCATGACCAGGCCCGGCACGATATAGGCCCCGTAGGAGACGCCGTCGATCTCCTCTATCCGCTGGCCGATCGCGGCACCGAATACGATGAAGTACAGCGAGGTGGTCAGGATGGGCGCGACGACGCTCTGGAACATGGTCCGGCGCCAGCGTGACATTTCGAAGATATAGATGGCCTTGACGGCGTGAAAGTTCACGAGCGGTCCCTCACGATGCTGACGAAGATGTCTTCCAGCGAGCTGCTGCTGGTCTCCAGATCGCGTACCGCGATCCCGGACCGGTTGAGATCGGCGAGAAGAGAAGTGATGCCGGTGCGCGCGGCCTGGGTGTCGTAGGTGTAAATCAGGCGCTGGCCCTCATTGGTCAGTTCCAGGTCGTAGCGGCCCAGAGCCTCGGGCAGGGCCTCGACGGGCTCGCGCAGTTCCAGGGTGAGCTGCTTGCGGCCGAGCTTGCGCATCAGCTCAGACTTCTCCTCGATCAGCAGCATCTCACCCTTGTTTATGACGCCGATCCGGTCGGCCATCTCTTCGGCCTCCTCGATGTAGTGCGTGGTCAGGATCACGGTGACGCCGGTTTCGCGGAGCTTGTGGATGAGCTGCCACATGTCCTTGCGCAATTCGACGTCGACGCCGGCGGTCGGCTCGTCGAGGAACAGGATGCGCGGCTCGTGGCTAAGCGCCTTGGCGATCATCAAGCGCCGCTTCATCCCGCCGGAGAGTTCGATGACCTTGTTGTCCTTCTTGTCCCACAGGGTGAGGTCGCGGAGGATCTGCTCGATGAGTTTGGGGTTGGCCGGCTTGCCGAAGAGGCCGCGGCTGAAACTGACGGTCGCCCAGACGGTTTCGAACGATTCCGTATGGAGTTCCTGAGGCACCAGGCCGATCAGGGATCGGGCAGCGCGGAAATCGCGCCTTATATCGTGGCCGGCGACCGTGACGGTGCCGGTCGACGGATTGGCGAGCCCGCAGATGATCGAGATCATCGTCGTCTTGCCGGCGCCGTTGGGACCCAGCAGGGCAAGTATCTCGCTCTCGCGGATCTCCAGATCGACGGACTTCAGTGCCTGGAAACCGTTTTCGTAGGTCTTCGACAGTCCTGAAACGGAGATGATCGGCGCGGTAATGGATTTTTGGAGCATGGGCTTTTCAGAAATGACGGCGCGTCACAAGGCGCGGCGTGAGAGCAGGGCAAGAGGCCGGATATAGTGTTCGGTGTCCATGCTTCCAATGGCCCAGCCAGGGTGGCGATCATGCTCCTGCCAGTTTCTTGCCAAGGGTCGATCGAGACGGGCCCTCTCGTGTTAGCCTTGACTTGCGCGTCCGGCATGCCAAACAGCGGCACGGAAAACAATCCAAGGGAGCAGGCGATGGCCATCGCATTCACCTTTCCGGGCCAGGGCAGCCAGGCGGTCGGCATGGGCAAGGAACTTGCCGACGCCTTCCCCGAAGCGCGGGCCGTGTTCGATGAAGTCGACGAGGCGTTGGGCGAAAAGCTGACGACCACGATGTGGGAGGGCCCCGAGGAGACGCTGACGCTCACCGCAAACGCCCAGCCGGCGTTGATGGCCGTATCCATGGCGATCATGCGCACGCTGGAGGCCAGAGGTTTCCAGCTGCAGGGCAAGGTCGATTATGTCGCCGGCCACTCGCTCGGCGAATACTCGGCGCTGTGCGCGGCGGGCATGTTCACCATCGCCGACACCGCCCGGCTTCTGCGCATTCGCGGCAAGGCGATGCAGCAGGCCGTGCCGGTGGGAGAGGGCGCCATGGCCGCCATCATCGGGCTCGAACATGAAGCCGTCGAGGCCGCCTGCGCCGCGGCCTCGACCCAAGGCGGCGTATGCCAGATCGCCAACGACAATGGCGGTGGGCAGATCGTTATCTCCGGCTCCAAGGAAGCGGTCGAGACCGCCGCCCGCGACTGCACCGAGAAGGGGGCCAAGCGGGCGATCCTGCTGCCGGTTTCCGCGCCGTTCCACTCTTCGCTGATGGCGCCGGCCGCCGACGCGATGCGTGTCGCGCTCAGCGAAGCGAGGAAGAAGGCACCGGTCGTGCCGGTCATTTCAAACGTCGTGGTGGAGCCGCTGTCGGACCCCGAACTCATCGCCGAAAAACTCGTGGAGCAGGTCACCGGACGCGTGCGCTGGCGCGAGACCGTGGAATGGTTTGCGGCCAACGGCGTCACCACGCTTTACGAAGTGGGTTCGGGCAAGGTGCTGTCCGGCCTGGCGCGGCGCATCGACCGCGACATCGTGACGGTGCCCGTCAATACGCCGGGCGACATCGAAACCGTACTCGCTGCGCTGGGCTGAGCTGGCCGGCGCATTCTTGTTCTGAAGGAAGGGTTACACATGTTCGAACTGACCGGGCGCAAGGCCCTCGTGACCGGCGCGACCGGCGGCATCGGCGAGGCCGTGGCACGGATGCTGCATCAGGCCGGCGCGACCGTGGGCCTGCACGGCACCCGGGTAGAGAAGCTGGAAGGCCTTGCAGCAGAACTCGGCGAGCGCACGAAGATATTCCCCGCCAACCTGTCCGACCGCGACGAGGTCAAGGCGCTCGGACAGAAGGCCGAAGCCGAGCTCGAGGGCGTGGACATCCTGGTCAACAATGCCGGCATCACCCGCGACGGGCTCTTCGTGCGCATGAGCGACGAGGACTGGGACGCGGTGATCGAGGTCAACCTCACCTCGGCCTTTCGCCTGACACGCGAACTTACCCATCCGATGATGCGGCGTCGCTACGGGCGAATCGTCAACATTACTTCGGTCGTGGGGACGACCGGCAATCCGGGACAGGCAAACTACTGTGCGTCAAAGGCCGGGCTCGTCGGCTTCACCAAGTCCCTTGCCCAGGAGATCGCTTCGCGCAACGTCACGGTCAATTGCGTGTCCCCGGGCTTCATCGAATCGGCCATGACCGACAAGCTCAACGAGAAGCAGAAAGACGCCATCATGGGCGCGATTCCCATGCGCCGCATGGGCAGCGGCGCCGATATTGCCGCGGCCGTTCTCTATCTTGCATCGGAGGGGGCAGGATATGTCACGGGACAGACGCTCCACGTCAACGGCGGCATGGCGATGATCTGACCGCCGTCTGGGGCCTTGGAAGGTCAGATCTTTTCGTGTATTGCCGCGCACAACATGGCCCGCGGCGGCCACGGATAGCTTTTCCACGATGGGAAGCATCAAAATGGCGTGCGGCGAAGGTCGAAAAGCCCGGCCCGCCCGCCAGCATCTTTCAACTTGATTAGCGGCGGACCTGTCGCTAACGAAGGCATCACAACACCAAGTCGAGGGTTTCCGAAATGAGCGATACCGCAGAACGGGTCAAGAAAATCGTTGTCGAGCATCTGGGCGTCGACGCCGACAAGGTCACTGAAGGTGCAAGCTTCATCGACGACCTCGGTGCGGACAGCCTGGATACGGTCGAGCTCGTGATGGCTTTCGAAGAAGAGTTCGGCGTCGAAATCCCCGACGATGCAGCCGAGACGATCCTGACCGTCGGCGACGCGGTCAAGTATATCGAGAAGTCCACCAGCTGAGTTGGACGGGCAGCAGTTCGTTCGTCCGGGAGTGAAGCCATGAGACGCGTCGTTGTGACGGGCCTGGGCCTGTTGTCGCCGTTTGGCGTCGGCGCAGAGCATGCGTGGAAGCAAATCCTGGCGGGACGAAGTGCAGCCCGACGCATCGAGAACTTCGAGGTTGACGATCTTCCCTGCAAGATCGCCAACCCGATCCCCCGGCAGGGCGAAGGTGCCTACAGCCCGGATGATTTTCTGGAGCCCAAGGACCAGCGCAAGATCGGCGAGTTCATCGTCTACGGCATGGTCGCAGCCGATCTCGCTCTCGCCGATTCCGGCTGGAAGCCCGAAACCGAGGACGAGCGCTGCGCCGCCGGCGTAATGATCGGTTCGGGCATCGGTGGCATCGAGGGTATCGCGGAAAATACCCTGACGCTCGAGCAACGCGGTCCGCGTCGCATCAGCCCCTTCTTCATTCCTGGAAACATCATCAATCTGGTTTCGGGACAGGTATCGATCCGGCACGGGCTGAAGGGCCCAAATCACGCCGTGGTCACGGCCTGTTCGACGGGGGCGCACGCGATCGGCGATGCGGCCCGCCTCATCATGTTCGGCGATGCGGACGTGATGCTTGCCGGCGGCGCCGAAGCGCCGCTGACCCGTCTCTCCATCGCGGGCTTCTCCGCCTGCAAGGCGTTGTCGACCGCCTATAACGACACGCCCGAAAAGGCTTCGCGCCCCTATGATCGCGATCGTGACGGATTCGTCATGGGCGAGGGCGCCGGCGTGGTGGTGCTCGAAGAACTCGAGCACGCCAAGGCGCGCGGCGCCAAGATCTATGCCGAAGTCGTGGGCTACGGCATGTCCGGCGACGCTTTCCACATCACCGCACCGGCCGAAGATGGCGATGGCGCCTATCGCTGCATGGCGGCCGCTTTGAAGCGGGCCGGGGTGACGGCGGCGGAGGTCGACTACATCAACGCGCACGGCACATCGACCATGGCCGACACGATCGAGCTCGGCGCGGTAGAGCGCCTGGTGGGCGATGCAGCCTCCAAGATCTCGATGTCGTCCACCAAATCCTCGATCGGTCACCTGCTGGGTGCCGCGGGCGCGGCCGAAGCGATCTTCTCGGTCCTGGCGATCCGCGACAACATCGCCCCGCCCACGATCAATCTCGACAACCCAGCCCGCGAAACCGCGATCGATCTCGTGCCAAATCAGTCGCGTGCGCGCCAGATCGACGTGGCCCTGTCGAATTCGTTTGGCTTCGGCGGCACCAATGCCTCCCTGGTGTTTCAGCGCTATAATGGTTGATCGCTCGTCGCCGAGCGTTGCAAGCCAGTATTTTAGCCATATTCGCCGCTAATTTCGCGGGCCGAGGGATATAAGAAGAGCAGCAGACGGGATGACGAATCAGTCTCACGAGAACGATGGTTCACAAGCGCCTCGCGAGCAGCCCCGGCGGCTCGTGCCCAAGTCGGCCAGCGAAGCGCTGAGACCCCAGGCAGGCACGCCGCCGCCGAGGCGCTCGCGCCAGTCGCGAAACCAGTTCGTGGTGTTCATGAATTTCCTCATGTCGCTCGTGGTGCTGGTCGTTGTCGTGGGGGGGCTGGGCTTCTTTCTCGGCAAGCAGGCTTTCGAAGGGCCGGGCCCGCTGCAATCCACGGACACCGTCCTGATCCGTCCAAATACCGGCGTGACGGAGATCGCCGACATACTCGAACGGCGCGGCATGATCTCGGACGCGCGGCTGTTCAGGCTGGGGCTTCGGGCCTATGGCCATGATGCCAGCCTGCGTGCGGGCGAGTACGAGGTTCGGGCGGGCGCATCCATGTATGAGATCATGGAACTGTTGCGCAGCGGGCGCTCGGTGGAATATGCGCTGACCATTCCGGAGGGCTTCACGGTCCACCAGGCGTTCCAGCGCATTGCCGCCATGGAAGAGCTGGAAGGTGACATGCCCGGCGAGTTGCCGCCCGAGGGCAGCATTGCGGCCGACACGATCCGGTTCACGCGCGGCATGCAGCGGCAGGAACTCATCCGCCGGCTGAGCAACGACCAGCAGCGCATGATCGAATCCATCTGGGAGCGCCGCATCGATGGGTTGCCGATCAACGACATCAACGAGTTCGTGACGCTGGCGTCGATCGTCGAGCGGGAAACCGGCCGGTCGGACGAACGCTCGCGGGTCGCGGCAGTGTTCATCAACCGCCTGAACCGCGGCATGCGCCTGCAGTCCGACCCGACCATCATCTATGGCATCTTCGGGGGAGAAGGCCTGCCGCCGGGCCGCCCGATCTATCGTTCGGACATCGACACGCCAACGGACTACAATACCTATACCATCAACGGCCTGCCGCCCGGCCCCATCGCCATCCCCGGACGGGCATCGCTCGAAGCGGTGGCAAATCCGTCCCAGACCGACGACCTCTACTTCGTCGCCGATGGCTCGGGGGGGCATGCCTTCGCCCGCACGCTGGACGAGCACAATTCAAACGTCGCCCGCTGGCGTGCGATCGAGCGCCAGCGCGCGGAGGCTGCCGCACAGCGCGAAGCGGAAGAGGAAACCGCGGAGTGAGCGGAGCGCCATCCCTTCCGGACAAGTGCCACGCGGCGGCGTCGAAGGGAGCGTCCCTCATATGAGTCTTCAGAGCATGACGGGGTTCGCTCGCGCCACGGTCGAACGTGGCGGAACTTTCGCGACCTGGGAATTGCGCTCGTTGAACGGCAAGGGTCTCGATCTGCGCCTCAGGCTGCCGCCGGGGCTCGACCGCATCGACCAGACCGTTCGCCAGGCGGCGCAGAAGCGGTTTTCGCGCGGCAACATCCAGGCTGTCCTGACGCTTTCCGGCGCGGCCACACAGGTTCAGCCGGTGGTCAACGAGACATTCCTGCAGGATGTCGCGGAACTGGCGCGCCGGCTGCAGGATCAGTATGGGCTGGCCCCGGCGAGCGCGGATGGGGTGCTGGCGCTGCGCGGCGTTCTGGAGCTGCCCGACCAGGGCGACGACGAAGAAACGCGCGGCCTTGTCGATGCTGCGATCAGCGAGGCCTTCGAGGCGGCGCTTGGCGAATTGGAGTCGGTTCGCCGTACGGAGGGCGCGGCGCTGCGTGAGCTGATGCTGGGGCATCTGGCCCGCATCGAGCAGCTCGCCGCCCAGGCGGAAGCCGATCCGTCGCGCGAGACGGAGGCGATCCGCAAGCGGCTGGGGGACCAGGTTCGCCTGCTGATGGAATCGGGCGCGGCCATGGACGAGGCGCGGCTCCACCAGGAGGCGGCTTTCCTGGCGGCCAAGGCCGACATCCGCGAAGAGATCGACCGACTGAGGACCCATGTCGAGGCGGCGCGGGTGCTCCTTGCCGGTGGCGGCGCGGTGGGTCGCAAGCTCGATTTCCTCTCCCAGGAGTTCAACCGCGAGGCCAACACGCTTTGCTCGAAATCCAATGCGGCGACGGTGACCGCCATCGGGCTCGACCTGAAGGCCGTGGTCGACCAGTTCCGCGAGCAGGTTCAGAATCTGGAGTAGGGCGATGGCGGGCGAGGGCACTTTGACCACGATCAGGCGGCGCGGGCTGATGCTCGTCCTGTCCTCGCCGTCGGGCGCGGGCAAGTCGACCATCGCGCGCAACCTGCTGGAGAGCGATCCGGCGCTGGAGCTTTCAGTCAGCGTGACCACGCGGCCGCGGCGGCCCAGCGAGATCGACGGGGTGCATTATCATTTCGTTTCGCAGCGCGATTTCGACCGGCTGCGCGACACCGATGCGCTGCTCGAATGGGCCGAGGTACACGGCAATTGTTATGGCACGCCGCGCGAGGCGGCCGAGCAGGCGATGTCGGAGGGCCGCGACATGCTGTTCGACATCGACTGGCAGGGCGCCAACCAGCTGGTCGACAAGATGCCGACCGATATCGTGTCGATCTTCATCCTGCCGCCCTCGATGGGGGAGCTGAAATCGCGGCTGCAGCGGCGGGCGGAAGATTCGGCCGAGACGATCGAGAAGCGGCTTGCCAATGCGCGCGAGGAGATCGGCCACTGGCAGGAATATGATTATGTCGTCGTCAATGACGATCTCGACCGGGCCTATGGGGCGGTGCGGGCGATCGTGACGGCCGAGCGGCTGCGCCGCAACCGTCGGCCGGGCCTGTTCGATTTCGTCAACGGGCTGCTCGACCAGAAGACGGTGCGCTCATAAAGCGTTGGCGAGCCGCACGAACTCCTCCACGGACAGCGTCTCGGCGCGCCGTGTCGGATCGATGCCGGCCCTTTCCAGAAGTGCCTCTCCACCCAGCGACTTCACGCTCTGGCGCAGCATCTTGCGGCGCTGGCCGAAGGCAGCCTGGGTGACGCGACCGAGCGTCGCCGTGTCGGCCGGAAGAGGCACCTCGCGCGGCTCGATATGGACCACTGAGGAGATCACCTTCGGCGGCGGAGTGAAGGCCTGGGGCGGCACGTCGAAGGCGATGTGGGAGGTGGTTCGCCAGCCGGCGAGCACAGCCAGCCTGCCGTAATGGTTGGACCCGGGCGCGGCCACGATGCGCTCGGCGACCTCGCGCTGGAACATGAGGGTGAGGGATTTCCAGTAGGGCGGCCAGGGCTCGGTCGTCAGCCAGCGGATCAGCAGCTCGGTGCCGATATTGTAGGGCAGGTTCGCGACGATGCGGATCCTGCGCCCCCCCGCCATGGCGGCGAAGTCGGTCGCAAGCGCATCGCCCGAGACGATCTCCAGCCGGCCGGGATAATGCGCGGCGATTTCCTGCAGCGCGGCGATGGCGCGGTCGTCGCGCTCGATCGCGATCACCTGCGCGGCACCGGCGAGCAGAAGCGCGCGGGTGAGCCCGCCGGGGCCGGGACCGACCTCGATCACCGTCTCGCCCGCGAGGCTGCCGGCGGCACGCGCGACCTTGGCCGTGAGGTTGAGGTCGAGCAGAAAGTTCTGGCCGAGCGACTTCTTCGGCGCCAGGCCGTGGCGCTCGATCACCTCGGAGAGTTTCGGCAGGCCGTCGGCGCTCATGGGCGGGCCTCCGCATCGGCCATGGCGCGCGCCATCTTCAGCGCCGCGATCAGACTGTCGGGACGGGCGACGCCCTTGCCCGCAATGTCGAAGGCGGTGCCGTGGTCGGGCGAGGTGCGGATGAAGGGCAGGCCGAGCGTGACGTTGACGGCCTCGTCGAAGGCCAGCGTCTTGGCCGGGATCAGGGCCTGGTCGTGATACATGCAGATGGCGGCGTCGTAGGCTGCCCGCGCGCGGGGGTGGAACATCGTGTCGGCGGGCAGGGGGCCCGTGGCATCGATACCCATGGCTCGAAGCCGTTCGACGGCGGGGCGCACCACCGCCTCGTCTTCAGACCCCATCGACCCGCCTTCGCCGGCATGCGGGTTGAGCCCGGCAATCGCCAGGCGGGGCTTTTGAAGACCGAAGCGGGCGGAAAGATCGCTTGCGACGATGGTGGCGGTTTCCACGATCAGTTGCTCGCTCAGGAGAGCGGGCACCTGGGCCAGCGCGACATGGATGGTGACGGGCACGGTGCGCAGGTCGGGGCCGGCGATCATCATGACCGCGCGGGCGGGGTGGCCCCAATGGCGTGTCGCGAGCTCGGCCAGGAACTCGGTGTGGCCCGGATGGGCAAAGCCCGCCTCGTAAAGCGGCCTCTTGGCGATGGGCAGGGTGACGAGGGCGGCGGCGCGGCCGTCGCGCACCAGCGCTACGCCGCGTTCGATCGCCTCGATCGTGCCGGCGGCATTTTCCGGACGCGGCGCCCCGGGCGAATCGACGAAGGCATTTTCCAGCTTGAGGACGGGCAGGGCGGTCTCGAAGATCGCGGCGGCTTCCTGCGTGCTGGCTTCGGCGATGTCGACGGCCAGGCCGAGCGTACGGGCGCGGGCGGCCAGAAGGGCAGGATCGCCGATCAGGAGGAAGGCGGGCAGGGCATCTGTCTTGCGGCGCTGCCAGGCTGCAAGCGCGATCTCCGGGCCGATGCCGGAGGGATCGCCGATCGACAGCGCGAGGGGGAGGGTGGTCACGGGCTTGGCGTCCTTTTTGTCGTTCGCCAGAAAGCGCGGATCGGGCGCGATGTCCAGTGCGCCGCGGGGTTGCGGCAAAAGTGGCGGGCCTGTCACGAAATGACCGCGTTTGTGGCAGGAACGCTCGCCCGGCCCAAGGGTTTTGGCAGCGAAGGGATCGCAACAACAATACGAGGAACCACACCATGAAACGCATTCTTGCACTCACCACCGCCGCCCTGATGTCGACCGCCATTGCCGGAACCGCCGTCGCGCAGGACGCGGAGTTCGAGGTCGAGACGGGCGTCGAAGCCGGTGCCGGCACCGACATGGACACCACGACGGGCGCGACCGGAACGGGCGCAGCCGCTGGTGGCACGATGGGCGCGGCAGGCGCCGGCGCCAATGTCGGCGCGGTCGTCTCCTCCATCAATACGGGCCAGTTCGGCACCGCCGATGTCGAGAGCGCCACTGAAATCTCGTCCATCAACGTGATCCGCATCGACGAGCTCCCGGGCGGCGAGGAACAGGCCGCCATCGATGGCGCGCTCGAGCGCCACCAGGACGGGGTCGATGATCTGCGCGCCGCCATCGAGGACAATGACGCGTTCTACGAGGCGCTGCAGGACGAGGACGTGTCGAGCGACGACGTCGTCTCGGTCCAGGGCACTGGCGACGGCAACTTCACCGTCTATGTCCGCTAATCCATCCCCCACGGGATGAACTGGAAATGCCGGCCTTCGGGCCGGCATTTTTTTTGTGCTCGCGGCCGAGCGCTCGCCTTGCTCGCTGGCCTCCGCGAGGGCCTCGCATGAGCTCGGACGCCCGGTCGGGCTTGCGGCCGGCGGCCGTTTTTTCGCTCGCGGGGTCGCACCGCGCTTTGGGAAGGACGCCCCCCTCCGGCCCTTCGGGCGTTCATGCTTCAATCGACAAATCTTTGTCGATTGATCGGCCTACGGCCGAGCGCTCCTCACCCCCCGCTTCGCAGGGGAGGATTGGGCGCAGACGGGCGTGACGGCTTGATCCTCCCCTGCGAAGCGGGGGAGGGGGACCATGCGCAGCATGGTGGAGGGGGCGCCCTGCACCACCCTTGACGGGAAAGCCGCAACACAGTTGCCGCCCGGGGGTGAAGTAGCTCCACCTCCCTTGCCGGGGCCGACCCCCTCTCCGCCTCGCTGTGCTCGGCACCTCTCCCCCTCAAGCGGGGAGAGGATGGGGGCTGTCACGACGTGTCGGGGCCTTCCAGCGCGTGGAGCGCCAGCGAATGGGCGTGCGCCAGGATCTCGTCGATCACGCGGATATTCGGGGGATGGGTGATCGAAGGATCGTAGCGCAAAAGCCGGCCGCCGGGCGGCACGCGACGGATGGGCAGGCGGGCCGTCTGGCGGCGCGCTTGCCAGCGGGCGAAGCGCCTGGCCTGGCCGGGGAGATCGTCAAGCGCCGCGGCAAGGGCTGCGAGGCGCTGGGTCAGGCGCGTGGCGCTGATGAGGTCGTCGGAGGAAGGTGGCGGCGGAAGCGGTGCGGGTTCGGTCACGCCGGGCACGACAATGCGCGGGGCGGC
>NZ_WVVV01000080.1 GCF_012911015.1 Chelativorans sp. ZYF759
CCGGTATTATACTAGAATCCTCATTCCCAATTGAAGAGAGGTTCTGCCCCTTTACAGCAATTTTAACAGGTCCAAATGTCTTTTGGTTTTTGAAGCGCCCTGCCCTAGGCCCTCTGTTCAGCTCCGTAAATCCATCTTGGTTCTCATTGCCATAACCATAATATCCATTGCCTCGGCCCCGAGGTTTGTACTTGCTATCCACAGCCAATCCCCAGCGCCCATTTGACCTAGAATCATAACCATTTGATCCAAAACCAAGACTAGTTCTGAGTGCATTCTGGCCATACAGCTGGTTGTTGGGATAAATCCTATTCATGAAACCAGGAGCTGCTGGTCCCATCCCAGATGTCGGTCTTGGAGCATGCATACCCAGGACTTGAGGAAGAGGACGGTGATTCTGATTTCTTGCTGCTGGGGTTGTCCC
>NZ_WVVV01000018.1 GCF_012911015.1 Chelativorans sp. ZYF759
CGCGCGCCAGAGCAGGCGGGGGAGGGTCGCGCGGAGCTCTACCTCCCCCTTGTGGGGAGGTCGACGCGAAGCGTCGGGTGGGGGTTGCGACCTCAAGGTCACCCCCTCCCGCGACTGCGTCGCGACCTCCCCCATCAAGGGGGAGGTGAGAGGTTGCGCCAGCCCGGCCATCTCGACCAGCATGGCGACGATGCGGATGAGTGCCTGCCGGTTCGCCTCGATTGCCGCAGTTCCGTCCATTGCCGCCTCCGTTGGTTGGGCGGGTGGAGTATGGGGGCGATGGTTGGGGGTGTGGATAGATGGCGTCAAAAAAAAGAGGGGGCGGAGAAATAGCTGGCTTGGCTGGCCCTCGCCCTTCGAGGCTCCGCTGCGCTCTGCACCTCAGGATGAGGGTTGGAGGTTGCGCACCTCAGGATGAGGGCGGAGATGTGGGCGCCGGGCTTTTGGGCTCGCTCAGACGCTAGCCAGGGGAGCTACAGCCGAAGCGGGCCGCGCCGGCAGCCCTCATGGTGAGGTGCGAAGCCGCAGCGAAGCGGAGGCGCAGCCTCGAACCACGAGGGCGGAATGGATGGCGCAGACCCCTCATCCGACCTCCTGCCTCGCCGTTCGCCATGCTCACGGCTCGTTGTCGGCCACCTTCTCCCACAAGGGGAGAAGGGAGTCGCGCTGCGTCAGCGCCTGTTGAAAATCGCCGATGTCGGCGATTGGCGGAACTGTCGATGCGGGCGTCCCCTTCTCCCCTTGTGGGAGAAGGTGGATCGGTGCGTCAGCGCCGAGACGGATGAGGGGTAAGCCGCGCGCGGCATGTGCCGTTCAGGCATGGATCCCAGGGTCTGCGCGACGGCCTTCGGCCTGCTTCGCCCTAGGATGACGAAGACGGGGGGCGCGCGATCCATCGACCATCCGGGTCCGGATCCCGGGTTCGCTTCGCGCCCCGGGATTGTTTGAGCCGAACAGGGTACTGTTGACCGAGGCGGCGGGCGACAACCGCCGAGCGATCGAATTCCCCAACCCATGGAAACGCCCCCGGGCAGCCTCCCTTCCTTGACTCTCCCGCCTTTCCCGGCTATGTGCCCGACCGTGCCGGCGTGGGGAGGACTCCGCGCCGGCTCGTCTTTGGCCGCCATGCGCGCCGGGACATGAGCTGACAACCGCAACGACTGACAAGAAGACGACCCCGGCGCAGCTGCGCCAAGAGGTCGGACGAACAGCGAAAGGCAAAAAAATGTTCGCAGTCATCAAGACCGGAGGCAAGCAGTACCGCGTTGCCGCCGAAGACGTTCTGAAGATCGACCGCATCGCGGGCGAAGTGGGCGACATCGTGCAGCTCGGCGAAGTGCTGGCGCATGGCGAAGGCGACAAGGTGTCGATCGGCGCCCCGCTGGTCGATGGCGCATCGGTCGCCGTCGAGGTGGTGGAACAGGGCCGTGGCCCCAAGGTCATCGCCTTCAAGAAGCGCCGCCGCCAGAATTCGCGCCGCAAGCGCGGCCACCGGCAGCTTTTGACCACGGTGCGGATCTCCGAGATCCTGCTCGACGGTGCCAAGCCTTCCAAGAAGGCCGCCGCCAAGCCGGCGCCGAAGAAGAAGGCCAAGGACGAGGCCGCCGAGACCAAGGGCGCCGATACCGAGAGCAAGGCGACCGAGGCCAAGAGCGAGGCCAAGGCAGCGCCGAAGAAGGCCGACAAGAAGGCCGGCGACGACCTGACCGCGATCAAGGGCATCGGCCCGAAGGCCGCCGAGCAGCTCGCCGAACAGGGCATCGGCTCCTATGCCGACATGGCAAAGCTGACCGACAAGAAGATCGGCGAACTGGCCGAGGCCATCCCCTTCTCGGCCGAGCAGATCACCGAGTGGCGCGACCAGGCCAAGGAACTGAAGTAAACGGGATCGTCGGCGGGCCCAGGCCCGCCGCCTCAGGGGCTTGACCCGAAGCCTCTGGCAGGAGTTGGCGACAGGATTCGCTTTTCGGGTGGAAGTCGGGCGCGACAGCACCCATAATAGCTGAGATTCGAGCGCCAGAAGAGCGCAAAGGAGTTTTGAGATGGCACACAAGAAAGCAGGCGGTTCTTCGCGCAACGGTCGCGATTCCGAATCCAAGCGCCTTGGCGTCAAGAAGTTCGGCGGCGAGCAGGTCATCGCCGGCAACATCATTATTCGTCAGCGCGGGACCAAATGGCACCCGGGCGCCAATGTCGGCATGGGCAAGGATCATACCCTGTTCGCGCTCGGCAATGGCACCGTGTCCTTCGCCCGCAAGGCGAACGGCCGAACCTACGTATCGGTCGCGGCCATGGCCGAAGCAGCGGAGTAGCCGGTTCCGCGAGACAACACCGGCGACCCATCTCGGGGACCGGTGTCTGGCAAGCCAGGAAAAACATCAGGGGAGATGGGCCGCCATCTCCCCTTTTTCGTTTGCCTGGAGAGGAAGACACCATGGTTCTGGAGAGTGAAGACACGGAGGAGGACTGTCGGCTCCTCATCGATTGTCCGGTGCTGGTCACCGAAAGGCTGGTGCTGCGCCCGCCACATGTGGACGACAAATCCGACCTGATTGAACTGGCCGGCAACCGCCGGGTGGCCGAGATGCTGGCGCGCATGCCGCATCCCTATGGCGAGGCGGAAGCCGATGCCTTCATCTCCGGCAAGGTCGCCCAGAACGGCGAATGCCAATATGCGGTGACGCTGGCCGACAATGGCGCATTCGTGGGCGCCGCCGGCCTGATGCCCTCGCGCGCCGGTGCCGGCACGCTGGAGGTCGGATACTGGATCGGCGAGCCGCATTGGGGCAACGGATACGCCACCGAGGCGGCCCATGCGCTGGTCGACCTCGCCTTCCGCGCCACGGAGATCGACGTGCTGCATGCGGGCTGCCGGCCCATCAATGCCGCCTCGCGCCGCGTCATCCAGAAATGCGGCTTCCAGCATTCGGGACAGGGCCTGCTGGATACGCTGATCGCAGGACGGGTCGCCGTGGAGCGCTACACGCTCGACCGGCGCACCTGGGTCAGCCTCAAGAGCTGGGCGCGCAGCGCCTGAGCCGCCAAGAGCCCACGGCGCGCTGCCCAAAAGGCAGCGCGCCGTGCCCAATTTGGTGCTTTTCGCAGAGCGCGGCCGTGACCTAACTGGCGGGACGATACCGCAATGAAGGGCACGAGATGGGCAAGCCGTTTTTCTGGAACGAGATGAACACCTACGATTTCGAGGACATCTCGCCCGACACCACCATCGCCATCCTGCCCATCGCCTCCACCGAACAGCACGGACCGCATCTGCCGCTCGCCACCGACGTGGCGATCGCCAATGGCATGATGGCGGAGGTGCGGCGACAACTGCCCGACGAACTCTCGGTGCTGGTGCTGCCGACGCAGGAGATCGGCAAGGCCAACGAGCATGTCTTCGGGCCGGGGACGCTGTCGTTCGAGGCCGATATGCTGATCCGCGCCTGGACGGCGATCGGCGCCAAGGTGGCCGAGGCCGGCCTGCGCAAGATGGTGATCGTCAATTCGCATGGCGGCAATGTCGACATCATGAGCATCGTGGCGCGCGAATTGCGCGTCCGCCACGCCATGATGGTGGTCTCCACGCAGTGGGGCCGCTTCGGCGTCCCCGACGGCCTGCTGGACGAGCGCGAGCGCATGTTCGGCATCCATGGCGGCGACGGCGAGACCTCGCTGATGCTGCATTTCCGCCCCGAGCTGGTGCGCATGGACAAGGCGCGCGACTTCACCTCGCATGCCGAATGCATCAAGGGCGAATACCGCCACATCTTCCCCACCGGGCCGCATGCGCTGGCCTGGATCGCGCACGACCTCAACCCGCATGGGGTGATGGGCGACGCCAGCCGGGCGACCGCGGCGAAGGGCCGGCTCATGGCCGAGCACAATGCCTGGGGCTTCATCGAGCTCCTGCGCGAGGTCGAACGCTACCCGCTCGCCAACCTCTATACCGGCTGAAGCCCGGCCGGCTCCGGCACGGGCCGGATCTGCCAGCCGGCCGCGCTCAACTCCTCGATCGTCTCGTTGAGACGGGCAAGCAGATATTCCACGAACTGGCTGGTCGCCGTGTCGAGCGCCGAGGTGACGCGCGAGACCAGCTTCAGCGGCTGGTTGCGCACATGGGTGTCCGACAAGGGCAGGAAGGCGAGGTCGCCCTCCTGCATGTCGGTCAGGATGTCGAGCGGGTTCATGAAGGAGATGCCGGTGCCGTTCCTGACCAGCTTCTTCAACATCTCCATCGAATTGGTCTCCACCAGCGGCTCGATGGGCAGGCCGAGCGGCGCCAGCGCCAGATCGATCATGTCGCGCAGGCTGCTGCCGCTTTGCGCCAGCACCAGCGGCGCGCCCATCAGGTCGGCGAGCTTGGCCGTCTTCTGGCGCGCCAGGGGATGCCGGGCCGCCACCACCGCGCCGAGCGGCAGTTCGAAACTCGCCATGGTGCGCAGGCCGGGCGTGGCCGGCAGGTTGAAGCCGAGGCCGATATCCACCTCGCCCGATTGCAGCGCCGCCGGCACGGTGGCCGGCCCGTCATTGCGAAGCCGGACATGGATGCGCGGATGCTCGTCGACGAAACGTGACAGGATGCCCGCCAGCGGCCCGGCCGCAAGCCCGACCGTCGTCACCAGCGTGACCTTGCCGGCCTGCGGCGTCTTCAGGCCGCGCAGGCGCGCTTCCAGCTTGCCATAGGCCTTCAGCACCTCGCGTATGTGCTCGACATAGAGCTCGCCGGCCGCCGTCAGCCTCAGCCCGCGCGGCAGGCGCTCGAAGATCGGCGCGCCGATCTCCTCCTCCAGCGCGATGATCTGCCGGTTGACGGCCGAGGAGGCGACGTTGAGCCGCGCGGCGGCTTTGCGGATCGAGCCGCAGCGCGCGATCTCGTCGATGTAGCGAAGTTTCCGGGAATGCAGCATGGCGCTCGCTTGATGAAATTGCGTGCATGGGAAGCAGGTGCACATAAAACATACATCGATGCCTTGAAGGCAGCAATACGTGCGAAATTTGGTGCTTTTCGGGACGCGTCCGCAAGGCTCAATATCAGGGCCAAGGCAGCTCCGGCATCCCGGCTGCGACCTTCAAGGGGAACGTCAAATGAGCCAACAGCTACGCATCCACGCAACCATCGCCGCCCTGGCCTTGTCGGCCACCGCGCTGTCCAGCCTGCCCGCCCTGGCACTCGACGCAGTCACCTACGGCACGAACTGGCGCGCCCAGGCCGAGCATGGCGGTTTCTATCAGGCCGTCGCCGACGGCACCTATGAGGAATACGGCCTCGACGTGACAATCGTGCAGGGCGGGCCGCAATCGCCCAACCGCCAGCTGCTGGCCACCGGCCGCATCGATTTCTACATGGGCGGCACGATGGACGCCTTCGACGCCGTCAAGCAGGGCATCCCGACCATTAATGTCGCGGCCATCTTCCAGAAGAACCCGCAGATCCTGCTTGCCCATCCCGACCAGGGCATCGAGGAGTTCGACGATCTCGCCGAGCTCGAGACCATCTTCATGGGCGCCGACGGCTTCATCACCTATTTCGAGTGGATGAAGGCGCGCGACGTCGGCTTCCGCGACGAGCAGTACAAGCCCTACCAGTTCAACCCCGGCCCCTTCCTGGCCGACACCAACTCAGCCCAGCAGGGCTACCTGACGTCGGAACCCTATGCGATCGAGCAGCAGACGGGCTGGGCGCCGACCGTCTTCCTGCTCGATGACGAGGGCTATTCCTCCTATTCGACGATGATCACCACCCAGGTCTCGCTGGTCGAGGAGAATCCCGACCTCGTGCAGCGTTTCGTCGATGCTTCGATCGTGGGCTGGTACAATTATCTCTATGGCGACAATGCCGCCGCCAACGAGCTGATCAAGGCCGACAATCCCGAAATGACCGATGGCCAGCTGGCCTACTCGCTGGAGAAGCTGAAGGAATTCGGCATCATCGAATCCGGCGAGGCGCTGGAAGCGGGCATCGGCTGCCAGGTCGACGAGCGCTACAAGCAGTTCTTCGACACCATGGTCGGGATCGGCGTGCTCGAAGCCTCTCTCGACTACACCCAGGCCTTCACCACCGATTTTGTGTGCAAGGGCGTCGGCATGGATCTGAAGCCGGAGCAAGGCTGAGCCGCTGGCCTCGCGCACCGAAAGGGCGGGGGACACACCCAGAAGGTTCCGGCGGCCTCCGCCGGAACCGCCACATGAAGGAAGCCACATGACCGCCGCCATGGCCACGGTCCGCGAGCAGGACCCGATCTACGACCAGCAACCGGGCAAGGGCCGCCTCGTCGTCAAGATGCGCTCGGTCACCAAGGTCTTCTCCAACGGCACGCTGGCGCTCTCCAACATGTCGATGGACATCGGCGCGGGCGAATTCGTCAGCCTGCTCGGGCCGTCGGGCTGCGGCAAGTCCACCGCATTGCGCATCATCGCGGGGCTCGGCCGCCCGTCCTCCGGAACGATCGACTGGCCGAGTTCACGCATCAATTCGCGCGGCCTGCCGGAAGGCGATGTCGGCTTCGTCTTCCAGGAACCGACGCTGATGCCGTGGCAGACCGTGTTCGGCAACGTGTTCCTGCCGCTCAGGCTTCAGGGCAAGACCAAGGCAGGCTCGCGCGAGCGGATCATGGAGACGCTGGCCATGGTCGGCCTGGCCGATTTCGCCAATGCCTATCCGCGCGAACTGTCGGGTGGCATGAAGATGCGCGTCTCCATAGCCCGCGCGCTCATCACCGGCCCCAAACTGCTCCTGATGGACGAGCCTTTCGCCGCCCTCGACGAGATCACCCGCCAGAAGCTCAATGACGATGTGCGCCGCCTGTGGCAGCGTTCCGGCGTCACGGTCATCTTCGTCACGCACTCGGTCTACGAGGCCACCTATCTGTCGAATCGCATCGTCGTCATGCGTGCCCGCCCGGGCGAGGTCTACCGCGATCTCGCCATGCCGGAAGCCGAGGAACGCGACGTGCACTTTCGCTCGTCGGAGGAATTCCAGGCCTCAAGTGCGCTGGTCTCGCGCACGCTTCTCGAGGCCATCTCTGTCGGAGGCGCGGACCATGAATGACCTCAGCCGCATCGAAAAGGGAACGCCGGTCGCCTCGAGTGAAGCCGGCACCGACAGCGCGGTCGCCGTGCTCATCCCGCGCACCAGCCTGTCCGAGAAGCTCCTGCGCATCGTGATGCCATTCGCCGTGCTCGGCACGGTGGTCGCCATCTGGCACGCCATCGTGGTGATCAACAACCTGCCCCCCTACATCCTGCCCAGCCCGCCAAGGGTGATCCAGGCGCTCATCGAGGACTGGGGCACTTTGTGGCCGGCCATGATGATCACGACCAAGATCACCTTCATGGCGCTCGCTTTGGCGCTGATCGGCGGGGTCGGCTTCGCGATCTTCCTTGTCCAGTCGAAATGGGTGGAGCTCGCCTTCTATCCGATCGCGGTCATCCTGCAGGTCACCCCGATCATCGCCATTGCGCCGCTGATCCTGATCTACGCACCCAGCACGCAGGCCGCGCTTCTCATCTGCGCTTTCCTGGTCGCGTTTTTCCCGATCCTGTCCAACATGGTTCAGGGGCTGAAGAGCGTCGACCACAATCTGCTCAACCTGTTCGAGCTCTACGGCGCGTCGCGCTGGCAGACCCTGCTCTATCTCAAGCTGCCCGCCTCCCAGCCCTATTTCATGGCCGGCCTCCGCATCGGCGGCGGTCTCGCGCTGATCGCTGCCGTGGTGGCGGAGTTCGCCGCAGGGTCGGCCGGTGCCGAATCCGGCCTTGCCTTCCGCCTGCTGGAATCCCAGTTCCGGCTCAACATTCCGCGCCTCTTCGCCGCGCTCATCCTGTTGTCTCTGCTCGGCATTGCGATCTTCGCGGTCACCACCCTGATTTCCTGGCTCGCGCTGCATCGCTGGCACGAGAGCAGCGTGCGCCGAGAGAACTAGACCGGACAACCATGATCGCCTCATTCATCGACCCGCCGCAGACCGAGACATTCTGCCTGCGTAATGCAACCCTGCCGGCGATCTGCGTGCCGGGCATTTCCGGGCCCTCCCGTGAAGGGCTGGTGCGGGCCGACATCGTCATCTCGGACGGGCGGATCGCGATGGTGGCGACACCCGGCGCGGCCTCGCCCGAGATCGAGGCCGTCGACCTGAAGGGCGCGCAGGTCTGGCCCGCTTTCACCGACATGCACACCCATCTCGACAAGGGTCATATCTGGGGCCGCCGCCCCAACCCCGATGGCAGTTTCGAGGGCGCGCTGGAGGCGGTGCGGGGCGACCGCGACAGGCACTGGAGCGCCGAGGACGTGCGCGCGCGCATGGATTTCTCGCTGCGCTGCGCCTATGCGCACGGCACGCGGCTGATCCGCACGCATCTCGATTCGCTTGGGCCCCAGCACCGCATCTCCTGGCCCGTTTTCGCCGAGATGCGGGAAGCGTGGAAGGGCCGTATCGACCTGCAGGCGGCTGCCCTCATTCCGTTGGATGCCACCGCAGACAAGGCCTGGTTCGACGAGCTGGTGGGCCTCATCGTGGAATGTGGCGGCTTGCTCGGCGGCCTGACGCGCATGGGCCCGAACCTCGAGGCCGAGCTCGACCTGCTGTTTAGGACGGCAATCGACAACGGGCTCGACATCGACCTGCATGTCGACGAGACAGCGGATGCCGAAGTGCGCACGCTTGCCGCCATTGCCGAGGCGGCTCTGCGCCACAAATACGAAGGGCAGGTGGTTGTGGGCCATTGCTGCTCGCTGGCGCGCCAGGATGCCGATACCGCTGCCCGCACCATCGACAAGGTGGCGGAAGCCGGCCTCGCCGTCGTCTCGCTGCCGATGTGCAACATGTATCTGCAGGACCGAAATGGCGGCACGCCATCCTGGCGGGGGGTGACCCTGTTCAAGGAACTGGCGGCGGCGGGTGTCGCCACGGCGGTTTCCTCCGACAATACCCGCGATCCCTTCTACGCCTATGGCGACCTCGACCCGGCGGAAGTCTTCCGCGAGGCGGTGCGCATCCTGCATCTCGACCATCCGCTCGACGAGGCCGCGCGCGTCGTCACCCGCACGCCGGCATTGATCCTGCGGCGCCCCGAACTGGGCGTGATCGAGGCGGATGGGCCAGCCGACCTCGTCATCTTCCGCGCGCGCGACTGGTCCGAACTCCTGTCGCGGCCGCAATCCGACCGCGTCGTGCTGCGCGACGGACGCGCCATCGACCGCACGCTGCCCGACTACTCAGAACTCGACCACCTGCTGGAGTGCCCGAAATGACCGACTATGCGCAGATCAAGAAGGAACTCGACGGCATCTCGGTCGAGGACAACCCGAAGCTGGTGCAGGCCAAGAGCCGGGATTTCTACTGGTATTCGCCGATCCTGAAGGCGCAGCTCGACCAGGTGACGGGCGATCTCATCGTCTCGCCCACGAGCGAGGAGCAGGTGATCCGGACGCTGAAGGTGGCCTTCGCCCATGGCGTGCCGGTGACGGCGCGCGGTGCCGGTACCGGCAATTACGGGCAGGCCATGCCGCTTTCGGGCGGCATCGTGCTCAACATGGCGCGCATGAACAAGGTCAAGGAAATCCATCCCGGCCGTGTCGTGAGCGAGCCGGGCGCCATCATTGCAGAACTCGACCGCGAGACACGGGCCCATTCCGGCCAGGAGCTGCGCTTCCACCCCTCCACAGCCAACACCGCCACCATCGGCGGCTTTGTGGCCGGCGGGTCGGGCGGCGTCGGCTCGATCCACTGGGGCGGCCTGCGCGACATCGGCAACATATTGCGCCTGCGGGTCGTCACCATGGAGGCCGAGCCGCGCGTCATCGACCTGACCGGCTACGAGCTGCAGAAGGTCAACCACGCCTATGGCACCAACGGCATCATCACCGAGGTGGAGATGCCGCTGACGGCCGCCTATGACTGGGTCGACGTGCTGGTCGGCTATGACGACTACATGGACGCGGTGCGCTTCGCCGACGATCTCGCCCATGCCGGCGGCATCCTGACCAAGGAGATCGCCCCCATCGCAGCCCCCGTTCCCTACGAGTATTTCACCCGCCACAAGCCCTTCATCCGCGATGTCGGCCAGTCGGTCGTGGTGGTGATGGTGGCGCCGCACTCGATGGATCATTTCGCAGCCCTTGTGGCGCAGAAGAAGGGCCAGATGCTGTTCCGCTCCGACAAGGTGGAGAGCATGAAGGGCATTCCGCAGGCCTTCGAGCTGTGCTGGAACCACACCACGCTGCGCGCGCTGAAGATCGATCCGTCCTTCACCTATCTCCAGGTGCAGTATCCCGGCCCCGACCATGTCGAGCGCGTGCGCCAGATGACCGAGATCTTCGGCGACGAGGTGCCCGGACATCTGGAGTTCATCCGCTTTTCCGGCAAGGTACAGTGCTCCGGCCTGCCTTTGGTGCGCTACACGACGGCGGAACGGCTGGAAGAGATCATCCGCATTCACGAGGATCATGGCTGCCCGGTCTTCAACCCGCACCGCTACACGCTGGAAGAAGGCGGCATGAAGCAGACCGATGCCGTGCAGCTCGCCTTCAAGAAGGAAACCGATCCCAAGGGTCTCCTCAATCCTGGCAAGATGATCGCCTGGGACAACCCGGATTTCGATTTCCGCTCGGGCAAGAGCTACCTCTTCCCCGGCCTCGAAGCGCTGATGGACGCGTGATGCGCGTCCTCGTCCTTTTCTCCCACCCGGTCGAATCGAGCTACGGGGCGGCTCTTCACGCGAAGGTGCTGGAAAGCCTGGCGGCGGCCGGCCACGAGGTCGACGATTGCGATCTCTATGCCGAGGGGTTCGACCCTGTGCTCAGCCGCCACGACCGGCTGACCTATCACGACGTTCCCGACAACCGCACACTGGTGGAGCCCTATGTGCAGCGGCTCCTGAACGCGGAGGCGCTGGTCATCGTCTCGCCGGTGTGGAATTTCGGTTTCCCGGCCATGCTCAAGGGCTATTTCGACCGGGTCTGGCTGCCGGGCGTCACCTTCAAGATGGATGACGGCATTCTCACGCCCTCGCTCAACCACATCCGCAAGGTCGGCGCGGTGCTCACCTATGGCGCGATGCGCCACCGCGCCTGGATATTGGGCGACCCGCCACGGCGCATCGTCAAGCGCGTGATCCGCGGCCAGATACGGCCGCTGGCGCCGGTGATGTTCATGGCGCATTACGACATGAACCGTTCCACGGACAAGACGCGCACGCGTTTCCTCGACAAGGTCGGCACGGCGATGGCGCGCTTCTGAAGCCGGCTAATCGGGCAGGCGGGCCGCCGTCACCTCCACCTCTACCTCGAATTCCGGCCGCGTGAAGCCCGACACGATGATCAGCGTGGAGACCGGCAGCGGATCGCCGACATATCGGTCGCGCACGGCCATGTAGGGCGCGAAATGCTCGCGCTTCGTCACGAAGGCCGAGATGCGGATGATGTCGGAGAAATCCATGCCGCCTTCGGCCAGGATCGCGCCGATCGCCTCGAAACAGAGTTCGGCCTGCGCGCTCACATCCTGCGGGATCGTGTCGTCGGGGCGGATGCCGAGCTGGCCCGAGGTGACCAGCAGCCGCGCGCCTTCCGGCACCGCGAGCCCGTGGCTGTAATTGCCGAAGGGCGGTCGAAGCGAGGCGGGGGTGAGGGCGCGTTTCGTCATGGGCGGCTTCCAATCGGAGGGGGAGGAAGCCCGATGCTCGCACCCGGAATCGAGGCGGGCAAGCCGTGTATCCCGCCCATCCAGCGTTTTTGCCCCGGATAGTCGGATGGGGACCGCGATCACGATGTCGCGTTCAGCACCGATTTCGGCGGAACGACACACGCGAATTGGTGATTAGCGTGTGAACTTTTGCGCTTGATGGTCTTGGGCACGATGTATACATTATGTGTCCATTGTGGAGGTATCATTGATGTCGCTTCTTGGATTCCTGGACCGGTCCCGCCCTGCCGAAGAGGCAACGTCAGCAACGCTTTCGGATGCGCTGGAGGGCTTCTCCATCGAGGTTATGCCGCGCACCGCTGCCAAGATCGAATCCTTCGCCGATCTGCTGCCTCGCGGAACTCGTGTATACATAGCCCATATCGAGGGCACGTCGCTCGACGACATGGTGGCGACCGCCCGGCGGCTGACCGACGAGGGAATGGCGGTCATGCCGCATTTTCCCGCCCGCGGCATCAAGGACGCGGCCGAGCTCGAGGAGTGGATCCTGCGCTACCGCAACGAGGCGGGCGCCGAGCAGGCGCTGCTTCTGGCCGGCGGCATCGCCAAGACGGCCGGCACTTTGACCAGTTCCATGGACATGATGGAAACCGGGCTTTTCGACAAGCACGGTTTCAAGCGCCTGCATGTGGCCGGCCATCCGGAAGGCAACAAGGACATCGACGCCGACGGCTCGACCCGCCTGGTCGACGAGGCGCTGATCTGGAAGCAGGGCTTCTCCGAGAAGACCGATGCCGAAATGGCGATCGCCACCCAGTTCGTCTTCGAGGCGCAGCCGATCATCGACTGGGCCAACCGCATCCGCGCCGCCGGTGTCGAACTGCCGATCCATGTCGGCATCGCCGGCCCCGCCAAGCTGCAGACCATGATCAAGTTCGCCATGGCCTGCGGCGTCGGCCCCTCGCTCAAGGTGCTGCAGAAGCGCGCCATGGACCTGACCAAGCTGATGCTGCCCTATGAGCCGACCGAGGTCGCGCAAGGCCTGGCCGACCACATGGCGGCCAATCCCGACAGCCTCATCCAGAAGCTCCACATCTTCCCGCTGGGCGGCATCAAGGCCAGCGTCGACTGGGTCGACCGCCACACCGAGTGAGGCGAGACGCATCGATGGAACGAACGAAGCGGCCCGGAGGGCCGCTTTTTCGTTGGGGGGATGAACCGCCGGACGGCCCCGTCTGACTGGCGCCTGGCCTGAGAACGCGTCGGGTTCTCGGGTGCTTCCCGCACGGCAGCGCGAAGCGCTCGGGCATCGCGCCCCCTCCACCATGCTTCGCATGGTCCCCCTCCCCCGCTTCGCAGGGGAGGATTTACCGTCGCGGCCGGCCTCCACCGATGCGCTCGCTTCGCAGGGGAGGATACGGCGTCGCGGCCGCCTGCGCCCTCAATCCTCCCCCGTTTACGGGGGAGGGGGACCGCCGAAGGCGGTGGRGGGGGCGCGAGCTGTGGCCGGGCCGCTCGTGATGATCGCCTTGCGTCTCAGCCGGCGTAGTGGATCGTCTTGGTCTCGACATAGTTGTCGAGGCCTTCCGGGCCGCCCTCGCGGCCCATGCCCGACTGCTTGAAGCCGCCGAAAGGATGCTTGGGGTCGACGATCATGCCGTTGATGGTCATGCTGCCGGTGCGCACCTTGCGCGCCATCTGGTAGCCGCGCTCGGGGTCCTTCGTGTAGACCGCACCCGACAGCCCGAAGTCCGAATTGTTGGCCTTGCGCGCCGCCTCCTCCTCGTCGCGATAGGTGAGCACGGACACCACGGGGCCGAAGATTTCCTCCTGCACGATCTTCATGTGCGGGGTCACGTCGGTGAAGACGGTGGGTTCGATGAAGTAACCCTGGTTCATGCCCTGGGGGCGCCCGCCGCCGCAGGCAACCGTCGCGCCTTCGGCACGTCCGGCGGCTATATAGCCCTGCACGCGCTCCAGCTGCCTGGCCATGGTGAGCGGGCCCATCTGGGTCGCGGGATCGAACGGATCACCCACCTTGATGTTCTTCACTGCGCCGAGATACGCGTCGAGGAATTCCTTCTCGCGCGATTCCGGCACCAGGATGCGGGTCAGCGAGAAGCAGACCTGGCCGGTAATCGGCATGGAATAGACCATCAGGCTGGGCAGCGCGGCCGAAATGTCGGCATCGTCGAGCAGGATCGCCGCCGACTTGCCGCCGAGTTCGAGCGACACGCGCGCGAGACGGTCCGCGCAGGCCTTGGCGATGTGCTTGCCGGCCGCCGTCGAGCCGGTGAAGGCGACCTTGTCGATCTCCTTGTGGCGGATCAGGTAGTCGCCGCCCTCGCGCCCCGCCGGCACCAGGTTGAACACGCCTTCCGGCAGCCCCGCCTTCTCGATGCATTCGGCCAGGATATAGGCCTCGAGCGGGGTTTCGGGCGAGGGCTTGGAGACCATGGTGCAGCCCGCGGCGAGCGCCGCCGACACCTTGTAGGCCAGAAGCACCAGGGGCGCGTTCCACGGCGTGATCGCCGCGCAGACGCCGACCGGCTCCTTGACCACCCGCACCCGGCCGCCATCGTCGCGCTTGCGCTCGTCGACGAAGGGGTAGGTCTCGATCAGGTCGGCATAATAGTTGAAGAGCGTCGGGTTCTGCCCGACCAGCTTCTTGGTCAGCGAGATCGGCGCGCCGACCTGCAGCGTCCAGGCCTCGGCGATGTCGTCCAGACGTTCGGTCAGGAGGTCGGCCACCTTGCGCAGATATTTCGCGCGCTCGGCAGGCTCCATGCGCGGCCAGGGGCCGTTGTCGAAGGCGTCCCGCGCGGCGGCCACCGCCAGATCGATATCGGCGCGCCCTGCCTCGGGATAGGACAGGATCTCCTCCTCGGTGACGGGCGAGAAGATCTTCAGCCGGTCCTTCGAGATGGGCTCGCGCCACTTGCCGCCGATGAAGAACTTCTCCGGCGCCTTGGGCGCCGCCACGTTGCGTGCCACCATGTTCATCTGCTCACTCCCTGAACGCGCGCGACCCCGGCGAGGGGAAGCGACATGACCGCACCGCGCACCCTTGCGGACCCGCCGTGCATTTCCTCCGATTGGCCGTCAATATAGGCAGGCCAGGGCACCGCGTCACTTTCGTTTCCCGGCCCGCTTCATAATCGACACGGTCAGCCGGCGAGGCGCTCGGCCGCGAGCACACGGCCGCGTCGCCGCAGCAGTGTGATGAAGCCGATCGCGCCGATGCCGAGGCTGGCGATGAAGAGCGCGGCCACCGGCCAGCCGGCGCGCTCGGCGATGAAGGCCATGACGGGCGGGCCGGTGAACTGGCCAAGGGTGGAGCCCTGCATGAAGAGCCCGATCATCGCGCCGACATGGCCCATGTCGCGGGCGATGGTGGGCGCGCTCGACATGACGCTGGCGGGCACCAGGCCGGATATGCCCATGGCGATGCAGGCCACGATCATCACCGGCACCGCGCCGCCCAGCCCCACGAAGATCAGCGTCGAGGCGACGACGGCCGCCCCGAACGCCCAGGCGATGATGCGGTCGAAGGCAAACCCGCGCCGCAGAAGATAGCCGGCCGTCAGATTGCCGGCGCCGTTGCAGAAGATGACGGCCGCCGTCAATGGCGCGATCGCGGCGGTGGAAAGCCCGTACTGGTCGATCAGGAACACCGGCAGCAGGCCCGTCACCGCGAAATAGAGATTGCCGTAGAGAAAGAAGGTGCCGGCCACCAGGAACGGGCGGCCGTCCTCGGCGAAGGTGCGGATCGTGGCGGCAAATCCGTACTGGTGCAGCGTGGACTTCTCGACCCTGGGATCGGCGGGCAGCAGGAAGAACGTGGCCGCCATCCAACCGAACGCGATGGCTGCGTTCACGAGCCAGATCGCCCGCCAGCCCGTGGCGTCGATGAAGATGCCGGCCAGGATCATCGCGCCCATGCCGATCGGCATGTATACGCCCCACAGCGCGAAGGCAGGTGCCCGGTTCTCGTCCGATGTCAGTCGGGTCAGGAGTGCCGGCGCCGAAGTCGCCACAAGGATGAAGCCCATGCCCTCGATGGTGCGCGTGGCCAGCAGCAGCGGAAAGGACCCGGCCATCGCGCCGGCAAGGCTTCCAAGACCCAGAAGCATCAGGCCAAACGCGAGGCAGCGTCGCGCCCCGAAACGCGGGGCGGCCAGTCCCGCCGGCATGGCCATCAGCGCCCCGAATATCGCAAAAAGCGACAGAAGCATGCTCGTCTGGACCAGCGTCAGCCCGAGTTCCTGCTGGATCAGCGGAATGGCGATGACGGCCTTGCCGATCTGAAGCGCAGCCACGATGCCTGCGCCGATGGTGAAGGCAACGCGGATCATGCGCGCAATTCCCGTTCGGACGCCGCAGAGCCGGGGTGGGGATGGGTGTAGACAAGCATCATGGGAAGCATCGAGATTACTGGGGCAAGAAGAAACCGGGAAGGGACAGAAGCCCGGATGGTGCTTCTACACCGACGACCGGGCGGTCGATACGGGCCGATCCTCCAGATTATGCCCCGGCACCGATTTCGAAAGTGACATTGCGATGCCGCAGCCGTCAATGTACAGACTGTATACATCTTCATTGCGCAGGAAAAGGACGTTGTTCGTCGCTCCTGCGTTTCATCGCGCCGGCGCCTGCCGGCCGGTTTGTATTGTCAGGGAGGTCAAGACATGGCGCCGAGGAATCTCGAGGAACTGTTGAAGGAAAAGGGCGACACGGTCTCCCATCTGCGCAACTCCAAGATCGGGATGTATGTCTATCCCGTGGTGGCGCCGGAATTCACGAACTGGCGCGACGAGCAGCGCGCCTGGCGCCACTCGGCGGTCCTCTTCGACCAGACCCACCACATGGACGAACTCATCGTCGAGGGTCCGCAGGCGGCCGAATTCCTGAGCCATGTCGGCATCAATTCCTTCGCCAATTTCGACCAGAACCGGGCCAAGCACTTCGTTCCGGTGACGCCGTCCGGCCATGTCATCGGCGACATGATCATCTTCCGCGAGCGCGAGGACAAATTCGTGCTCGTCGGCCGCGCCCCGACCGCCAACTGGGTCCAGTTCCAGCAGGCCTTCGGCAAGTGGAACGTACGCACCCACCGCGACCCGCGCTCCGACTCGCGTCCCGACGGCAAGGCCATCTACCGCACCCATTACCGCTTCCAGATCCAGGGCCCCGATGCCGACAAGGTGCTGGCAAAGATGAATGGCGGGCCGGTGCAGGAGATCAAGTTCTTCCATGTCGACTGGATCAATGTGGGCTCCAAGAAGGTGCGGGCGCTGCGCCACGGCATGGCCGGCGCGCCGGGCCTCGAGATCTGGGGTCCCTATGAGGACAAGGCCTATATCCAGTCGGTCATCCTGCAGGCCGGTCTCGACGCCGGTGTCGATCTGCGCCGGGTGGGCAGCCGCGCCTATTCCACCAACACGCTGGAATCGGGCTGGATTCCCTCGCCGCTGCCGGCGATCTATTCCGGCGACGGGATGATGTCGGAATACCGCCAATGGCTCGGCACCGATTCCTACGAGGCCGGTGGCTCGATCGGCGGCAGCTTCGTGTCCCGCAATATCGAGGACTATTACACCACCCCGTTCGAGCTCGGTTACGGCTTCTATATCGGCTGGAAGAAAGACGGCTTCATCGGCAAGGACGCGCTCGTCGCCATGAAGGACAAGCCGGCCCGCAAGAAGGTCACCTTCGAGTGGAACGACGAGGATCTGATGAAGATCATCCACTCCTCCTTCAAGCCCGGCGGCGAGAACTACAAGTGGATCGACCTGCCGCAGCCCAACTACGCCTCGTCGAGCTTCGACAAGGTGATGATGGGCGACAAGCATGTCGGCCTGTCCATGTTCAACGGCTATTCCTTCAACGAACGCTGCATGCTGTCGCTGGGCGTGGTCGATGCCGACGTGAACGAGGGTGACGTGCTGACGCTCGTCTGGGGCGAGCCGGATGGCGGCACGGAGAAGACCTCCACGGAGCGTCACAAGCAGGCGGAGATCAGGGTCCGCGTCTCGCCGACGCCCTATGCGAGCGAAGCACGCGAGAACTACGCCGACAGCTGGCGCACCCGCAAGAGCTGACCTGGCGCCGGGATGTCCCGTCCGGCCATCATCTGCCGGACGGGCGACCTGCCACGGGGCATCGCGCCCCCGCGGCCATTGATCTTTGCACTTCACCCTGCCCGGCGTAGAAGGAAGGCATGACCGCCTATCCCAATTTGCGCCATATCCGGCTTCTCAAGCACGCGATCGCGCTCAACTCCCTGTCCAAGGCAGCGGAAATGGTCGGCATTTCGCAACCGGCCGCTTCCCAGGCCATCGCGGGGCTGGAGGAACAGTTCGGCGGCCAGCTCTTCGAGCGCCGGCCGGGGGGGATATTCGTCACGCCGCGCGGTCACATCACGGCCGCCCGCGCCGACCGGGTGCTCGACCTCCTGCGCGAGGCAGCGGCCGGGCTTGCCGCCCAGCGGCGGCCGGGCAAGGGAGGCGGGCCCGAACTTCTGGAAACCCACGCGACCATCGCCCATCTGCGCGCGCTGACGGCCTTCGCCCGCACCGGCAGCTTCGCGGCCGCCGCACGCGTGCTGGACCAGGCGGAGCCTTCGGTCCAGAGGGCGGCGCGCGAGATCGAGCGCATTGCGGGCATGAGCCTCTTCGAGGGGCGGCCGCGCACCGTGCGCCTGACCCAGGCCGGCCTCGGCCTGGCCGCATCCGCCAGCCTGGCGCTGAAGGAACTCGAGAGCGCGCACCAGGAAGTCGCCGAACTCGACGGCCGCTTCGACGGTCATGTCGCGATCGGCATCCTGCCGCTGGTGCGGACCCGCGTCATCCCGGCGACGCTTGCCACCTGGTGCCGGCGCCGGCCGCAGGCCTCGATCGAGATGATCGACGGCTCCTACGACGTGCTCATCCATGCGCTGGCGCTGGGCGAGATCGACATGCTGGTGGGCGCCCTGCGCGAGAGCCCCGGTCCGCGCGGCTTCGAGCAGGAGACGCTGTTCGAGGACGGACTGGCGATCGTCGCGCGGTCGGGCCATCCGCTGCTTGCCAAGGGCGACGTGAGGCCGGCCGATCTGGCCGGCTATCCCTGGGTCCTGCCGCGCAAGGGTACGCCGACACGCACCATCTTCGACAGCTTCGCCGCAGAGGTCGGGCTGGCGCAGCCCTTCGGCCTGATCGAGACCGGATCGCTCGTGGCCATTCGCGGCATCCTGATGGAGAGCGACCGGCTGACGGTGCTCTCCCCCGGCCAGATCGCCTATGAGCGCGGCGCCGGTCATCTCGACATGCTGCCGGTCGCCCTGCCGGGTGCAAGACGCCCGATCGGCGTGACCACGCGCCAGGGATGGAAGCCGACCGCGCTGCAGGCCGAATTCCTGGACGACCTGCGCGCCGCCTGCCGGGCCGTCGGCGGCAGCCTCCGCTAGCGCCCCATCATCGTCTGCGGCAGCAGCAGCGCGATGTCCGGGAACATGATCAAGAGCAGCACGCAGACCGCCATGGCCAGCCAGAACGGCATGATGCCGGCATAGATGCGCCCGAGCGGCACGTGCTGCGCCACGCCCTTGACGATGAACACGTTGATGCCGACGGGCGGGCTGATCAGGCCCATCTCCAGCACGATCACCATGATGATGCCGAACCAGATCGGATCGTAGCCGAGCGTCATGATGATGGGCAGCACGATCGGCACGGTCAGCACCATCATGGCGAAGCCTTCCATGAAGGTGCCGAGCACGATGTAGCCCGCCAGGATCACAAGCAGGATGACGAGGGCCGGAACCGCCATGTCGCCCACCATCGCCGCGAGTTCCACCGGGATGCGCGTCAGCGCCAGGAACGGGGCGAAGAAATGCGCCCCGATCAGGATGAGGAACACCATGGAGGTGGTCCGCACCGTGTCGAGCAGCGCTCCGAAGAGCGTATGCGCATTGAGCCGCCCGCGACGCAGCGCGTCGAGGAAGGTCAGGAAGGCGCCGACCGCTGCCGCCTCGGTGACGGTGAAGACGCCGAGATAGATGCCGCCGAGCACGATCGTGACGATGAAGAGCAGGGCGCCTGAATGAAGCAGCACCTTGAAGCGTTCGGCCAGCGGCGGCTTTTCTCCGGGCGGGCCGGCATCCGGCCGCAGGATGGCGATGATGAAGACGGTGATGACGAAGAGCAGCGTCAGAAGAACGCCCGGCAGGAAGCCGGCGAGAAACAGCCGGCCGACCGACTGCTCGGTCAGAAGCGCATAGACGATCAGCACGGTCGAGGGCGGGATGAGGATGCCGAGCGTGCCGCCGGCGGCGATCGAGCCGGTGGCCAGCCTGTCGTCGTATTTGTAGCGCTCCATCTCCGGCAGGGCGACCTTGCCCATGGTCGCGGCGGCGGCGATGGAGGAGCCCGACAGCGCGGCAAAGCCCGCGCAGGCCAGGATGGTGGCCGCCGCCAGCCCGCCTCGTCGATGCCCGATCCAGGTATAGGCGGTGCGGTAGAGATCCGTGCCCATGCCCGAGATGCTGGCGAAGGAGCCCATCAGGACGAAGAGCGGGATGACGCTGAGCGTGAAGACGGCGGAATAGGAATAGGGGAACTGCCCCATCACGTTCATCGCCGCGGCGGGGGAATTCAGCACCGCGATGCCGGCCGCGCCCACGGCCATCATGGCAAGCCCGATGGGCATGCGCAGCGCAAGCAGCACGAAGAGGGCCACGAGGCCGACCAGCCCCGCCATGGTCGGTGTCATTGGCTTTCCTGCTCGGTTTCAAGCTTGGGGCGCAGTGCCTTGGCCGCCTCGAGCAGCAGCACGAGCGCGAAAAGACCCGCCGAGATGGCGACGGCGAACTGGAAGGGATATTTCGGGATGCGCATCATGTTGGTCATGTCGCCGAAGCGCATGCCGGCGAGCGCATGCAACCCGCTCCGCCAGGCCACGAAGGCCAGCAGACCCGCGCCCAGAAGATGGATCAGCACGGTGAGCCAGCGCCAGGCCGGCCGGTCCAGCCACCGCGACAGGAGGTCGACCGAGACATGGCCGCCCGAGATGGCCGTGTAGGGCAGGCCGAAGGCCACGATGGTGGCCATGATCAATTCCGTGATTTCGAAGCCGCCCCGGAAGGGGCGGCCGTAGAAATAGCGCATGAACACTTCGTAGACGATGAGGAACATGAGCCCGATGAGCACCAGGCCACCCGCATAAGCGAGGTAGCGCAGTGCCCGTTCGAACCAGAATTCGATGCGCTCGAGCATCAGGTCCTACTCGTCGGGATTGAAGCCGGCAACGGCGAGCAATTCGCGCCCGTCGATGCCCTGGGCCTCCATCTCGGCCAGCCACTCGTCGTAGATGGGACGCAGCGCCTCGGCGATCCGGTCCTGCTCTTCCTGGGACAGCTCGATGACTTCCTTGCCGTCCATGTTGCGCACATACTCGATCGCCTCGTCGGCGCGGTCGAGATAGGCCTGCGTGGCGCGGTTGCTCATCTCGATGCCGGTGGTGTTGTCGATCACCGCCTGAAGCTCGGGCGACAGGTTGTCGTAGCTCGCCTGGTTCATCACGACCGTGAACTGCGAGCGGCCGAAGACCGGACCGGACACCGTGAAATAGTTGGCGACCTCGTACATCGAGAAGTCGAGGATGGTCGTGAACGGCACCATGGCACCGTCGATGACGCCACGCTCCAGCTGCGGGTAGAGCTCCGTGATGGCCATGGCGACGGGCGTCGCGCCCATCTTCTCGAGCTGGGCTGCCTGGCCGGCCGAAGGCGAGCGCAGGATCATGCCCTGAACGTCGTCGAGGCCGCGGATCGGCGTGTCGCGCGTGTAGAGACCGGCGTCGTCGGCCGCCCACAGAGCCAGGATCTTGAGGTTGTCGTATTCGGGCTCGAGATGCCCGCCTTCGATGAGGTCCCACATCACGCGGGTAGCCGCGATGCCGTCTTCGGCAAGGCCGGGCAGTTCGAGCATCTGGGTGCGCGGGAACTGGGCCGAGGTGTAGCCCGGCAGCGAGAACGCCATGTCCCACGTGCCGGCCTGTGTGCCACGGATGAGTTCCGGCGCGCCGCCGCCCAACTGCATCGAGGGGTAGAGCGTGATCGTCAGTTCGCCGCCGCTCTCTTCTTCAACCTGCGCCTTCCAGGGCTCCAGGATCTCGCGGAAGATGATGTGGCCGGGACCGACGAATGTGTGCAGGCGCAGTTCGGTCTGCGCGTCGGCCGTGGCCGGCATGAACACCGAACCCGCGAGCGCACCGATGGCGGCGGCAAGCACGCCCTTCTTCCAAGCTGAATTCTTAGACATGTAACTTCCTCCCTGAAGCGTTGCCCTTGTCGAGCAGGTCGCACCTCACCGAAACCTAGAGCACGGGACGGATGGGTGCAACGGATTGCATAGACCAGCGCTCCGAAAGCGCCCTTATTCGAAATTCGCGACCCGACATAAGAAATCTCGCGCCTCAGGCGGGAAATGTCCTGTTGCCCCGTTGCGTGGCGCACGGGTCTGTTGCTATGAGAAGCGCATCGACAGGGGTGCTCCGAATTGCCGGGGCTGAGATGCGAGGCGCCATGCCTCCGGACCCTAAAGCTGATCTGGGTAATGCCAGCGGAGCGAGGTGACGATGTTTTCAGGCGCACAGATTTCCCTATATCCGATGTCCGATCGGTTCGTGGACATCATCCTTGGCTCGCTCTCGGCGCTCGATCCCTACCGGGACGAGTTCCGCATCGAGACCGACGATGTCTCGACGCTGATCGTCGGGCCTCCCGAGAAGCTCTTTCCGGCCATGCGCGACCTCTTCGTCGCGGCCGCCGCCAGCGGCGCCCACTGCGTCCTGTCGGCCGCCGTCTCGCGCGGCTGTCCCGGTGAGCCCGACGATCCCATCTGTACGCCGATCGCCGGCAGCGTCCATTCAGGCAGCCTTCAAGACAGGATCGCGGCGGCAAGAGACGCCGTCGCCAAGGCGCAGTCGACGGGCCAGGAAGTGGTCGCCCAGTTCTCGCTCTATCCGCTGGGCGCGGACCATCACATGGACGAGATCTACGGCTGCATCGACTTCCTGAAATCCTCGGGCGTCTTCGACAAATCGAAGAATTTCTGCACCAAGCTCAGGGGCGATGCCGGTCCGGTCTTCGCCACGCTGGGCGAGGCCTTCCTGCGTTTCGGCGCGCCCCAGGGGCACGTCGCTCTCGACCTCACGGTCTCGGCCAACAGCCCGACCCCGCGCAGCTAATGCGTTTCTCAGGCGGCGCCGCTGGGCGACCGTCCCCTTCATCTCCGGGAAAGCCATCATGGACATTCAATACAAGTGGACTCTGCGTGAAATTCTCATCTGCGCGGTTCTGGGCGCCGTCTTCGGCGTGCTCTACCTGGCCTGGGTGCAGGTCTGGCTGATCGCCCAGGCGATCTTCGGCGCCGTCACGATGGACGTGGTGATGGGCTTCTGGTTCATCGTCTCCATCATCGCCGCCGCCATCATCCGCAAGCCGGGCGCCGCGCTCTTTTCGGAGGTGCTGGCCGCCGCGATCCAAGTCATGCTGGGCAGTCCGGCGGGACTGCTTCTGCTGGTCAGCGGCCTCGTCCAGGGCGCCGGCGCGGAGGCCGTGTTCGCGGCGCGCAAATGGCGCGATTACCGCCTGCCGGTTCTCATGGCGGCAGGAGTCGGGGCGGCTGTCTTCTCCTTCATCTACACCTGGATCCGCTTCGACTACGGCGCGCTCGCGCCCGGTCTGCTGATCGCGATGTTCGTCCTGCGCTGCCTGAGCGGCGCGCTGCTGGGCGGACTGCTCGGCCACTGGGTGACGGAAGCGCTCTACAAGACCGGCGTCCTGTCCGGCCTGCCCATCGACCGGGCGCGGCGCGGCGCCCATGCCTGAGGGGAAGGCCGCCGCCGCCTGGCAGGACACAAGCATAAAATACCCCTACCAGGACAAGGCGGCGGCCGGGCCTCTTTCGCTGGCGCTGGAGGCGGGCGAGCGCCTGCTTCTGCTCGGACCATCGGGCTGCGGCAAGTCGACCCTGCTCAACACGCTGACCGGGCTGATTCCCGGCACGATTCCGGCGGAGGTGACCGGCGAGGTCCAGCTTTTCGGCGAGAAGGTCAAAAGCCGGCCGCCGGCCGAATGGTCGCGCCAGGTGGCGCAGCTCTTCCAGGATGCCGACCAGACATTGTGCGGCATGACGGTGGCCGACGAGGTCGCCTTCGCGCTCGAGAATCTCGGCCTGCCGGAGGGAGAGATCCTCCAGCGCACGGCGGCGGCGATCGACAGGGTCGGGCTCGAACCGGCATTCGGCGTCAGGCGCACGATGCGGCTTTCGGGCGGCGAGAAGCAACTGGTTGCCATGGCCGCCGCGCTGGCGCAGGGCGCGCCGCTTTTCGTGGCCGACGAGCCGACGGCCCATCTCGCGCCCCGGGCCGCCGAAAGGCTGCGGGCGCTGCTTCTGGAGCCGGGCCGCTCGACCAGCGTCCTGATCATCGACCACCGGCTGGACGGGCTGATCGACAGGGTCGACCGGGTCGCGGTGATGGGCCCCGACGGCACGCTGGTCGCTCAGGGTCCGCCCGCGGCGCTCTTCCGCGAGCATGGCGAATTGCTGGCGCGGTTCGGGATCTGGCAGCCATTGGCAAGCCTTCTGGATGCGGAGCTCGCAAGCGCCAATCTGGCCGCTTCCGACCCGCCGCTTCATCTCTCCGACGTCCTGACCCATATCGACCGCCTGCCGCCGGACGCCCGTCGTCTGGCAACCGGCATCGCCCGCGCCTTCGTCGGGCGGCGCGTGCGGCCCGCGATCGATGCCGGCGCGACCCTGTCTGCGCTGAAGGGTGCCGATTGCGCGCCATTGTTCGGGCCGGTCGTGTTGCGCGACGTCTCGGTCGAACTGCGTGCGGGCGAGGTACTCGGCATTCTCGGCGGCAACGGCGCCGGCAAGTCGACGCTGGGGGCAAGCCTTGCCGGCCTGCTCCGTCTGAAGGGCGGGCGGCGGTCCGGGCCCCCGGGTGGCATGGCGTTCCAGAATCCGGAAAACCAGTTCGTCACCGGCTCGCTCCGCGAGGAGATCGAGAGTGCCACCGACGCGATCCTGACCGCCCCGGAGCGCGAGCAGCGTGTGGCGACGATGCTGCGCCGCTGGCGTCTCGAGGGGCTGGAAAACAGCCATCCCTACGAGCTTTCCCAGGGCCAGAAGCGACGGCTGGCGCTGGCGACCCTGACGGCTTCGGGCCGCTGGCCCTTCCTGGTGCTCGACGAGCCGACGGCCGGCCTCGACGCCGCGGGCGCCGCGGCCGTCGCCGCGCAGGTCGCCAACCTGGCCGATATCGGCCATGGCGTGGCCGTCATCACCCACGACATGGATTTTGCGCTGGCCGTCTGTCATCGCGTCGTCCTGGTGGGCGAGGGCGGGCTGATCGGCGAAGGCCGTCCCGGCGAGTTGATGCGCGACCACGCTCTGATGGCGCGCGCCGGACTGGAGCCCCCGACGATCCTGCCGGCACTCGAATGGTTGGAGAGGGTACCCACATGCTGAGCCGCATCCACCCGCTTGCCAAGCTGGTCGTCTGCCTGATCTGGATCGCGGTCTCCATCTTCGTCTTCGATGCCTGGCTGCAGATATTCATCATCGCCATGGCCGCACTCGCCCTGATCGTTCTGGAGCGGCGATCCGTGCTGCTGGTGCTGGCGCTGATGGTGCCGTTCGCCCTGTTCGGTTTCGGCTTCCTGACGACGAGCGTGCTGTTCCGCCAGGAAAGCGATTTCGCGCTTCAGATGGCGCGCGAGACCCCGCTTGGCTCGGAAGCCTTCTCGGCCGGCATCGTCCTTTTCCTCCGGGCCATCGCCTGCGGCATGGTCTCGGCCGTCTTCGCGCTGACCACCGACCCCGGCGGATTGATCAAGGCCCTGATGGCGAACTGGCGCCTGCCGCCGAGCATCGGCTTCTCGCTGTTCGCGGCTCTGCAACTCGTGCCCGACATCGCTTCGGAAGCCCAGCAGATCCGGCTTGCACGGGCGATGAAGAAGGGTCGGCCGCCGCGCCGCATCCCCGGGCCTCTGGAGACGGCCTCGCTGGTCATCCCGCTGCTCGCCTTTGCCATCCGCCGCGCCACGCGGACCGCGATCGCGCTGGAAGCGCGCGGGCTGTCGCCCGATCGACCCCGCACGATCGTGGGTGCACCGCCATTCCGGCGTGGCGACATCACCTTTGCCGTGCTGTCGCTCGCGCTGGCCGCGGCCGCGATCTGGGTCGTGATCGGCACCGGTTCCGGTTGACGCAACCCCGTGCCGGGCCTAGTCCGGTGGGGCATGAAGCCTGGCATTCCGCCCACGCCCCTGATCGATCCGCGCGCCGGCGACGTCGAGGACGACGTTTCCAGCCTGAAGGACCGTTCGCTGATCATGGTGGCCAGCACCATGCTGGTCGAGGTCAGTCTGCCCAAGCTCGTGATCTCCATCCTGTTCATGATCCTGCTTCCGGCCCTGCTGCTCGGGCTGGCGCCGTTGCTGGTGACTGCCTGGTTCTCCGTGCTACCGCGCGAAACCGCCGCCATCCTCGGCGGCACCGGCACGCTGGTACTGGTCGTGGTCGCGCCGGTGGTCGCCTGGTGGGGTGGGCCGTCGCTCTACCGCGCCTCGGAGCGCAGCTTCTGGTCGCTCAATTCGCTGGTGGTCCAGCCGGGCTATGCCATCGTGCGCGAGGCGCTGCGGCACCTGGCAGAGCGCTCGCTGACGCCGAATGCCGGGCCGCGCCGCCGCGCGCGGCTGCGCACCCTGGCGACGGCCGGGGCGGGGCTGGTGCTGTGCTGCCTGGCGGCCTGGATCGTGGCGGCCGCCTGGCCCAGCACGCGCTGGCTTGGGGTTCTGGCGGACATCGCCAATCCCCAGCGCCTTATCCTGCCCGCACTCGCCAACACGGCGGTGGTCATCGCCCTCTTCCTGGCGGGCGCCTCCGTGGTCTGGGCGATCGCGGATTCGACCATGGACCAGCCGCGCGATCTCGAGGCCTACGACACGCCCGAGGACGGCGCGCAGCGCTGGCGCGTGGCGCATCTCTCCGACCTGCACGCGGTTGGTGGCGCCTATGAGTTTCGGGTGGAGAGCGGACGGGCCGGGCCCCGCGGCAACGGCCGCATCGCCGAGGTGCTGGACGGGCTGGCCGCGCTCCATGAGGCCGAACCGCTCGATCTCGTCATCGTCAGCGGCGATTTGACCGATGCCGGGCGCTCGACCGAATGGGCGCAGATCATGGATGCGTTCGCGCGGCACCCCGCGCTGGTCGAACGCATGCTCATCCTGCCCGGCAACCACGATCTCAACGTCGTGGACCGCACCAATCCCGCGCGGCTCGAGATCCCCAACAGCGTCGGCAAGCGGCTGCGCCAGATGCGGATGCTGTCGGCCATGGAAGCGGTGCAGGGCAACCGCGTCCGGGTGATGGATCGCGCGCGGGGGCGGCCGGGCCAGACGCTGAGCGAGATGCTGGCCCCGCACCGCGAGATCATTCGCGAATTCGCCGATCGCGGCAGCCAGCGCCTTTCATGGCGGCTGGCGGAACTCTGGGACGACTGCTTTCCCATGGTCCTGCCGCCGCAGGTGCCGGGCGGCATGGGCGTCATCCTGCTCAATTCGAACGCCGAGACGCATTTCTCCTTCACCAACGCGCTCGGCCTGGTGCCCGCCATGCAGATCAACGATCTCAAGGATGCCGTGCGCCACTACCCCAAATCGCGCTGGATCGTGGCGCTGCACCACCATTTGGTCGAGTACCCGACGCCCGTGAAGAAATTCTCCGCACGCATCGGCACCGCGCTGATCAACGGCAGTTCATTCGTGCGGCTTTTGCAGCGTTTCGGCGGGCGCATGGTGGTCATGCATGGCCACCGCCACGTGGACTGGGTGGGGGAATCGGGCCGGGTGCGCATCGTCTCCGCGCCCTCGCCGGTCATGTCGCCGCCGGGGGCCGCCTGCTTCTACATCCACACGCTGGCGATGGGGCCGCGCAACCGGCTGGAGCTGGCGCGGCCGGAGCGCATCATCCTGCCGCGGGCATGACGCCCAGCTTGTATGACGGATCCAGGCATCTGATGGTAGAAGAGTGCCGTCTTTTCTAGAAAGGTACCGTCGTGAGCCTCAACATCAAGGATCCGGAAGCACATCGCCTGGCCAGCGCCATCGCGCGTGCAACGGGGCAGAGCATGACGCGGGTGGTGACCGAGGCGTTGCGTGAGCGTCTCGCACGCATCGAAGGCCGCAAACGCAAGGCAAGCGTGGAAGAATTGCTGGCAATCGCCGACCGTTCGGCCGCGCTCGTGAAGCGGCCCTATGTCGATCACGCTGAACTTCTCTACGACGAGAATGGTCTGCCGAAGTGATCATCGACACATCGGCAATGGTGGCGATCCTCTATCGCGAAGCCGAGGCCACCGCGTTTGCAAAGCTCATTCATGATGCCGACGAGTGCCGCATGAGCGTGGCGAATTACGTGGAGCTTTCGATGGTGATCGAGGGGCAGCTCGGGCACGACGGCACGCGCCAGGCCGAAGCCTTTTTCCGTCGGGCCGGAATCACCATCGAGCAGGTGACTGTCGAGCAGGGCGAACTGGCGCGCCAAGCCTTTCTCGATTTTGGCAAGGGCAGGCATGAAACGGGGCTGAACTTCGGCGACTGCTTTTCGTATGCGCTCGCCAAGGCCACCGGCGAACCCTTGTTGTTCAAGGGCAACGATTTCGCCCTGACCGACATAGTTCCAGCCGCCTGAGAGCAGTCGTTCAGGCGTCGGTGCGGCCGGCGAGGCCGTCGATGATGGGGCATTCCGGGCGGTCGTCGCCGTGGCAGCTGGCCACGAGGTGGGAGAGGGTCTTGCGCAGCCCCTTCAGCTCCTCGATCTTGCGGTCGATCTCGGTGAGTTTGGCCGAGGCCAGCGCCTTGACGTCGGAACTCTCGCGGCCGGAATTGCCGTAGAGCGAAAGGAGCTGCCGGCACTCCTCGACCGAAAAGCCGAGCCCGCGGGCGCGCTGCACGAAGCGCAGGCGGTGGACGTCCTCGCCGGAATAGTCGCGATAGCCGTTTTGCGCGCGGTCGGCCTTCAGGAGCCCGATTTCCTCGTAGTAGCGGATCGTCTTGGGAGGCAGGCCCGAGTGCCGGGCGGCGGCGCCGATGTTCATCTTCTTCGCTCCTGACGTAAACTGCACATATAGGTAAGCCTTCCAGTTACTGGAAGCTCAAGAGGGAATGCGGCCTTGACCTTCCAGTGACTGGAATCCCTATCTCTGCGGTCAAGTGCAACGGAAAGCGAGAGATCATGAACGCGCACAGCAAGATCCAGGACAAGGAGCGCTCCCTGCGTCTGCCCATCGAGGGCATGAGCTGCGCCTCATGCGTTCGCCGCGTGGAGACCGCCATCGCCGATGCCCCCGGTGTCACCTCGGCCTCGGTCAACCTCGCCACCGGCGCCGCGACGGTCGAACTGTCGCCCGGCGGCGAGCCGGCGGCGGTGATCGGCGCCATCCGCAAGGCCGGCTACGAAGTGCCGCTGCAGCGCTTCGAGCTGGGCATCGACGGCATGACCTGCGCCTCGTGCGTGGGGCGGGTCGAGCGCGCCATTGCCGCCGTGCCGGGTGTGGTCCGGGCGAATGTCAATCTGGCCACCGAACGCGCCTCTGTGGAGGCAATTTCAGGCGCCGAATTGGTGGGCGCCGTCGAGGCCGCGATCCGGTCGGCCGGCTACGAGCCGCGCCGCACAGACGCGGTCGCCGACGGGACGGACGCCCACCAGGACGCCAAGGATCGCGAACTCTCGGGCCTGAAGCGCGACCTCACCATCGCCGCCATCTTCACCCTGCCGCTTTTCGTGCTGGAGATGGGCTCGCATCTTTATGCGCCCATGCATCACTGGCTGATGAACGCGGTCGGCCACCAGACGCTCTACATCCTCTATTTCGGGCTTGCGACGGTGGTCCAGTTCGGCCCCGGCCTGCGCTTCTACCGCAAGGGTATTCCCACGCTCCTGCGCGGGGCGCCCGACATGAACGCACTGGTGCTGATCGGCACGAGCGCGGCCTGGTCCTATTCGGTCGTGGCGACCTTCCTGCCCGGCATCCTGCCGGCCGGCACGGCCAATGTCTATTTCGAGGCTTCCGCCGTCATCATCACGCTGGTGCTTCTCGGCCGCTACCTGGAAGCGCGCGCCAAGGGGCGCACCAGCGAGGCGATCAAGCGCCTGATCGGCCTCCAGCCCAAGACCGCGCGCGTCAGGCGCGGCGAGGAATGGGCCGATGTCGACATCGCGGCGGTTGTCGCCGGCGACGTCATCCAGGTGCGGCCGGGCGAAAGGCTGCCGGTCGATGGCGCGGTTCTGTCGGGCTCTTCCTATGTCGACGAGGCCATGATCTCGGGCGAGCCCGTCCCCGTCGCCAAGGGCGAGGGCGACGAGGTGGTGGGCGGCACGATCAACAAGACAGGCAGCTTCACCTACCGCGCCACCAAGATCGGCGCCGACACGCTGCTTGCCCGGATCATCCGCATGGTGGAGGAGGCACAGGGCTCCAAGCTGCCGATCCAGGCCATGGTCGACAAGGTGACCGCCTGGTTCGTGCCGGCCGTCATCGGTGCGGCGATCCTCACCTTCCTCGTCTGGCTCATCTTCGGGCCCGAGCCGGCGCTCACCTTCGGGCTGGTCAATGCGGTGGCCGTGCTCATCATCGCCTGCCCCTGCGCGATGGGGCTCGCCACCCCGACCTCGATCATGGTCGGCACCGGCCGCGCAGCCGAGATGGGCGTGCTGTTTCGCCATGGCGCCGCCCTGCAGACATTGCGCTCGGCCAGCGTCGTCGCCTTCGACAAGACCGGTACCTTGACCGAGGGGCGGCCCGAATTAACGGATATGGAACTGGCCGACGGTTTTGACCGCCAGACGGTTCTTGGCCTGGTCGCTTCGGCGGAAGCCCCGTCCGAACATCCCGTGGCAGAGGCCATCGTGCACGCCGCCGGGGCCGAAGGCCTGTCTCTCGCCGAGGCAGCCGATTTCCAGTCGATCACCGGGCACGGCGTGGAGGCAACGGTCGAGGGGCGCCGGGTCGCCGTCGGCGCAGACCGCCACATGGCCAGGCTCGGCATCGACGTGTCGGTCTTCGCCGACAGCGCGAGACGGCTGGGCGAGGAGGCCAAGACCCCTCTCTACGCGGCGATCGACGGCAGGCTTGCCGCCATCATCGCGGTTGCCGATCCGGTCAAGCCAGGTGCGGCGCAAGCTGTCCGTGCGCTGCATGATCTTGGCCTGCGCGTGGCCATGGTGACGGGCGACAATGCCCGCACCGCGCACGCCATCGCGCGGACACTCGGTATCGACGAGGTCGAGGCGGAGGTGTTGCCGGAGGGCAAGCTGGAAGCCGTGCGCCGGCTGAAGGACGGCGGGCGAACGGTCGCCTTCGTAGGTGACGGCATCAACGATGCGCCCGCCCTGTCGGAGGCCGATATCGGCATCGCCATCGGCACCGGCACCGATATCGCTATCGAGAGCGCCGACGTGGTGCTGATGTCGGGCGATGTAGCGGGCGTGATCAGGGCGGTCGCGATCTCCCGCGCCACCATCCGCAACATCAGGCAGAACCTGTTCTGGGCCTTCGCCTACAACACCGCGCTGATACCGGTCGCCGCCGGGCTGCTCTGGCCCGCTTTCGGCATCCTCCTGTCACCCATGCTGGCGGCCGGCGCCATGGCGATGTCGAGCGTGTTCGTGGTCGGCAACGCGTTGCGGCTGAGGAGCGTGCGGGTGGGSGGGGRGGGGCCTGAGGTGAGGGAAAAGGCGGCGCCGGCGGAGTGATTGTTGGGCGGCGCGTGGGTCGCTCGTCTCGGTAAGATGCGCCCTATCAGAGACGCCCCCTCCACCGCCTTCGGCGGTCCCCCTCCCCCGCTTCGCAGGGGAGGATATGCCGTCCCGGCCGTCTGCGCCCTCACTCCTCCCCCGTTTACGGGGGAGGGGGACCGCCGAAGGCGGTGGAGGGGGCGCTTGTGGGGGGACTACCTGCGCCGCTACCACATGGTCTTTTCCGCCCGCGCCGGCCATTCGGCGTCATAGGCCGCGCCGTCGATCTTCAGCTGGCTGGTCGCCGACAGGATCTGGCCCGGGGTCGGCAGGTTCGCCGGGTCGGTCCAGCTTTCCGGCTCCCACAGCCGGGCACGCCTGATGGCGCGCGCGCACTGGAAATAGACCTGCGTGACGGTGACGATCATCACCGATCGCGCCGGCTTGCCCTCGACCGCCATTGCCTCGCAGAGGCTCTTGTCGACCGAGAGATAGGCGATGCCGTTGACCCTGAGCGTCGTGCCCGAACCGGGCAGCAGGAAAAGAAGCCCCACGCGCCCGTCAAGCACCACATTGCGCAGCGAGTCGGCGCGGTTGTTGCCGTGACGGTCCGGGATCATCAGCGTGCGCTCGTCACGGATGCGCACGAACCCGGCCAGATCGCCGCGCGGCGAGCAGTCGAGCCCGTCCGGTCCCGAGGTGGCGAGCGCAAGGAAGGTCGAGGCCTCGATCAGCGCGGCATATTCGGGAATGATCCGGTCCGTCTCCTTGACCAGGGCGGCTTCGCCGGGCTGGCCGTAGAGCGCTTCCAACTCGGCTATGGTGGTGATGGTCGTCATCGTGTTCGGCCTCTCGCATCCCGGCGCCATCCATCCTGCCGGCCGCACGACAATGCCACCTCGCCGCGACCCGCAAAAGACCGGAATTGGCTTTACCTGCCTATCACCTCTGCCTATGGTCCTGCGCCTCGCAGAGACGGATGTGAAGAGCCTCTGCCGGTTCAAGAACAGGTTCATGGGAGTGAGACGAAGATGATGCAATTCAAGATGGCACCTGCGCGCTGGATGGTCGCCTCGGCGGTCGCCGTATCGCTGATGGGCTCGGCAAGCGCATTGGCGCAGACCGAGGTCAAGCTTGGCTACGCGCTGTCGGAAACCTCGCATTACGGCGTCGCCGCCGCCAAGTGGCAGGAAGAGGTCGAGGCCAACACGGATGGCCGCTTCGTGTTCCGCCATTTCCCGAATTCCGGCCTGGGCGGCGAGCGCGAAGTCGTTGAAGGCGTGCAGATCGGCACCGTCGAGGCGACGATCGTCTCGTCCGGCACGCTGTCGAATTTCGTGCCCGAGGCCGGTGTTGCCGACATCCCCTTCCTGTTCCGCAATCTGGAGCATGCCCGCAACGTGATGGACGGCGAAGTCGGCCAGGAAATCCTGGCCAAGTTCGACGATGTCGGCCTGGTCGCGCTGGCCTGGGGCGAGCAGGGCTTCCGCCACATCACCAACAATCGCGGCCCGATCGACGAGCCGGGCGACATGGCGGGCCTGAAGCTGCGCACCATGGAAAATCCCGTCCACATCACCGCCTTCGAGACGCTGGGCGCGGCACCGACGCCGATGGCCTGGCCGGAAGTGATCGGCGCGCTGCAGCAGGGCACGATCGACGGGCAGGAGAACCCGCTCTCGGTCATCACCTCGGCCAATCTGGCCGAAGTCCAGCGTCACCTCACGCTGTCGGGTCACGTCTATTCCCCGGCCATGCTGCTCGTGTCCCGCCAGCTCTGGGACGGCATGTCGGAAGAAGACCAGCAGATATTCTCCGATGCGGCGGCCGAGGCCGTCATTGCCATGCGCGCCTTCGTCGACGATGTCGAACAGCGCGGCGTGGACCAGCTGCGCGAGGCCGGCATGGAGGTCGGCGAACTTTCCGACGAGCAAAAGGCCGTCTTCCAGGAGGCGCTCGCCTCTGCCTACGAGCAGTATTACGGCCAGTATGGCCAGGACCTGATCGAGCAGATCATCGCCACCGAATAGGCGGCGCTTCATCGCGATCGGCCGGCGCGGCGGAGACCGCGCCGGCCGATCGGGAACTCCATTAAGCGGGTGAAGCCGTGCAGACCTTCGAACGCTGGTTCGTCGAGGCCAACAAATGGGCGCTGATCCTGCTTCTGAGCGGGATGTCGGTGGTCGTCTTCACCAATGTCAGCCTGCGCTATCTGACCAATTTCTCCATCACCTGGGCCGAGGAAGTCGCGCGCTACTCGATGATCTGGATGACCTTCCTGGGGGCGGGGCTGGCGCTGCGCTATGGCGGCCACGTCGCCATCACGAACCTGCAGGACATGCTGACCGGACGGGCGGCCATCGCCCTGCGCGCGGCCATCATGCTTCTCATCCTGGTCTTCTGCGCGATCATGGTGTGGATCGGCTACGACTACATGCAGCGCATGCGCTTCCAGCTGACGCCCGCCACGCGCCTGCCCTTCAGCTACATCTACGCGGCCATTCCCGTGGGTTTCATGCTGCTGATCGTCCATCTGCTCCTGATCCTGCGCAGCTTCGTGATGCGTGGCGAGTATCGCGATGCCGATGCGCTCGACGATCGCGCGACTCTGTCGGGCTGAGCCATGGTCGCGATCCTCTTCGTCTCCTTTTTCGTGCTTCTCTTCATCGGCGTGCCGGTCGCCTTCTCGCTCGCGATCTCGGCCTGGCTGTCGGTGGTGCTTGGCTCCAGCTATCCGCAGCTGGTCGTGGTCAAGGAGATGTTTTCGGGCCTCGACAGCTTTCCGCTGATGGCGGTGCCGTTCTTCATCCTGGCCGCCGAACTGATGACGGGCGGCGCGCTGACCCATGTGCTTCTGCGTTTCGCCTCGCAATTCGTCGGCCATCTGCGCGGCGGGCTGGGCTACGCCAATGTGCTGTCTTCGACCATGTTCGCCGGCATTTCCGGCTCCGCGCTGGCCGATGCGGCGGGGCCGGGCCAGATGATGGTCCGCATGATGGAGAAGGGCGGCTACGACCGCGCCTATGCCGGCGCGCTGACGGCCTCGGCGGCGGTGATCGGCCCGATCATCCCGCCCTCCATCATCATGATCCTTTATGCCATGCAGGACGACCGGGTATCGGTCGGCCAGCTCTTCATGGCCGGCATCATCCCGGGCCTCATCATCGGCAGCGCCATGGCGGCTACCAACTGGTACGTCTCGCGCAAGCGCAACTATCGCAGCGACGAGGCCCSCCCGCCCGCCCGCGAGATGCTGCGCAACACGGTGCACGCCATTCCCGCGCTGATGCTGCTGGTCATCATCATCGGCGGCATCCGCAGCGGGGTGTTCACCCCGACGGAGGCCTCCGTCGTGGCGGTCTTCTACGCGCTTGTCTGCGGCATGGCGGTCTACCGCACGCTGAAGCTGCGCGACCTGCCCGGCATCATCCTGCGCGCCGCCCTCGTCAGCACGGCGGTGCTGCTGATCCTGGGCGCGGCACGGGCCTTTGCCTGGATCCTGATCATCGAGGGCGTGCCGCAGATGCTGGCCGGCACCGTGGCGGGCTGGAATCTGAGCCCGATCGTCTTCCTGCTGTCCATCAACGTGCTCCTGCTGGTCTTCGGCCTGTTCATGGACCCGCTGCCCGGCGTCATGATCCTCGTGCCGATCCTTGCGCCCATCGCCGTGGCCCTCGGTATCGACCCGATCCATTTCGCCATCGTGGTCATCGTCAATCTGACCATTGGCCTGATCACCCCACCCGTCGGCAGCCTGCTTTTCGTGGTCTCCTCGGTGGTCAAGCTGAGGGTGTCGGAACTGACGCGCGAGATGCCCCCCTTCTTCCTCGCGCATGTTCTCGTGCTCCTGCTCCTGACCTTCGTGCCGGCGCTGTCGACCTGGCTGCCGCGCGCCAGCGGCTTCTGACCGCCGGATGGAGACGAGGGACATCGTCCTCGTGGGTGGCGGGCATGCCCATGTCCATGTCATGCGCGCGCTGGCCGGCGAGCTGCCGCCCGGCTGGCGCGTCACGCTGGTCTCGCCGGGCCGCCTGACGCCCTATTCCGGCATGCTGCCGGGCTTCATCGCGGGCATCTATTCGCTGGACGACGCCCATATCGATCTCGAATGGCTGGCGGACGAAACCGGCACGCGGTTTCGCCAGGCGCGCGCGGCAGGCATCGACCGCGACAAGCGCCTCCTCATCACCGATGACGGCGAGAAACTGCCCTATGATCTCCTGTCGCTCGATGTCGGCATCACCCCGGCCCTCGATGCCATTCCGGGCGCGGCGGAGCACGGGATTGCGGTCAAGCCGATCGGAGATTTCGTGCGCAAATACGATGCGTTGCTGGCGGCAGCCCTGCGCGCCGACGGTCCGCGGCGCATCGCCGTGGTGGGCGGTGGCGCGGGCGGGGTGGAACTGCTTCTGTCGCTGCATGGCCGGCTTGCCCGCATGGCGAAGGGGGCAGGGCTCGCGCCGGCGCGTTTTTCCTTTGCGCTGGTCACGTCGGGCAAGCTGCTCGCCACCCATAATGGGCGCGTGCAGGACGCCTTCCGCCGCGACCTGGCGGGCAAGGGCATCGCGCTACACGAGGACGCGCGCGTCACGGCCATCGAGGCGGACGGACTTCGCCTGGGCGAAGGCGCTTTCGTGGCAGCAGACGCGGTGCTGGTAACGACGCAGGCTCGGGCGCCGGACTGGTTCGCCGCAACGGGACTGGCGCTGGACGAGAAGGGTTTTCTCGCCGTCGGCCCGACCTTGCAGAGCCTGAACGACGCCCGCATTTTCGCCGCCGGCGACTGTGCCGCGCTGGTCGAGACCCCGCGCGAGAAGGCCGGCGTCTATGCGGTGCGTGCGGGCCCGCCGCTGGCGCATAACCTGATCGCCGTGGCGGGTGGAAAGGCGCCGCAGCCCTGGCATCCGCAGAAACGGCATCTGGCGCTGATTTCGACCGGCGAGAAATACGCCGTCGCCTCGCGCGGCGCCTTCAAGGCCGAAGGTGGGTGGCTGTGGCGCCTGAAGGACTGGATCGACCGGCGCTGGATGGACCGCTACCGCAAAGCGGGCCGATGAAAGGTCGAGGCTGGACTCGGGCGAGAGATTGAATTCTGCTGCCGCATGAAATGCAAATCAGGATTCCGACCATGACCGCCGACACCTCCCCGAAAGCCCAGGCCCGCCTCAAGCGCATGATCGACCAGGGCGCCGGCAAGGAGCCCGCCGACCTGGTGCTGAAAGGCGGGCGCTTCTTCGACCTGATCTCGGGCGAGATCGTGGCAAGCGACATCGCCATCTGCGAGGACCGCATCGTCGGCACGCGCGAGGAATATCGCGGCCAACGCGAGATCGACATTTCGGGCGCGATCGTCGTGCCCGGCTTCATCGACACGCATCTGCACATCGAATCCTCGCTGGTCACCCCGCATGAATTCGACCGCTGCGTTCTGCCGCGCGGCATCACCACCGCGATCTGCGATCCGCACGAGATCTCCAACGTGATCGGCGCCGAGGGCATACGGTACTTCCTCGACAGCGCGGCCGAGACCATCATGGACATCCGCGTCAATCTGTCGAGCTGCGTGCCGGCGACCGAGCTCGAGACGGCGGGCGCCCGGCTCGACATCGACGACCTGCTGCCGTTTGCCGACCATGAGAGGGTGATCGGGCTGGCCGAGTTCATGAATTTCCCCGGCGTGCTGGCCGGCGATCCGGTGTGCCTCGCCAAGCTCGCCGCCTTCCAGGGACGCCATATCGACGGCCACGTGCCGCTCTTGCGTGGACTGGGCCTCAACGGCTATCTCGCCGCCGGCATCTCGACCGATCACGAGACGACGAGCGCCGACGAGGCGCTGGAGAAACTCGCCAAGGGCATGCACATCCTGGTGCGCGAGGGTTCGGTGTCGAAGGATCTGGAGGCGCTGATCCCGATCATCACCGAGCGCAACTCGCCCTTCATCGCGCTGTGCACCGACGACCGCAACCCGCTCGACATCGCCGAATACGGCCATCTCGACCACATGATCCGCACCGCCATCGCGCGCGGGGTCGAGCCGCTGGCGGTCTATCGCGCGGCGAGCGTGTCGGCGGCCCGCATCTTCGGGCTTGCCGATCGCGGGCTGGTGGCGCCCGGCAAGCGGGCCGACCTCGTGGTGCTGGATTCGCTGGAATCCTGCCGCGCGCAGAGGGTGTTTTCCGCCGGCCGCGAGGTGACGGACGAGCTATTCGCCACCCGCCGAGACGTGGCGCCGGTCGGGCGCAACAGCGTCAAGGCGCCGAAGGTGGAGGCGGGAAGTTTCACCGTGCGCGCCGGCAATGACGAGGCCCATGTGATCGGCGTCGTGCCCGGCCGCATCATCACCGAGCATCTGCGTCACGCGCTGCCCGTCGCGGACGGTCAGTTCAAGCCGGATCTCGACGCCGACATCATCAAGGTGGCGGTCGTCGAGCGGCACGGCAAGAACGGCAACATCGCGACCGGCTTCGTGAAGGGGTTCGGGCTGAAGCGCGGGGCGATCGCCTCGACCGTCGGCCATGACAGCCACAATATCTGCTGCGTGGGCACCGGCGAGGCCGACATGGCGGTGGCCGTCAACCGGCTGGGCGAGATCGAGGGCGGTTTCGTGGTGGCGCAAGGCGGCAAGGTGGTGGCGGAACTGCCCCTGCCGGTGGCCGGGCTGATCAGCCTGGAGAGCTACGAGGGCGTGCGCGACCGGCTGACGGAATTGCGCAAGGCGGCCTTCGCGCTGGGCGCGACGCTGGAAGAGCCCTTTCTCCAGATCGCCTTCCTGCCGCTGCCGGTGATCCCGCATCTGAAGATCTCCGACAAGGGCATGGTCGACGTCGACCGCTTTGAGATCATCGAGACGTAGGGGAGGCGCGCCCTCCATCTCGCCTATTGCTCTTTCTTGAGCTCCGAAATCCCGCCATTCCTAGCCGACCATTCGAGCGGGGAATTGAGGAAGGCCTCGACCTCGGCCAGCGTCTCGGGCGAGAAGCGCTGATCCTTCTTGCAGACCGCCAGCACGTCCCACCAGGTGGCCAGATGATGGAGCCGCATGCCGGCATCGAGCAGCCGCTGCGGGGCGTCGGGGAAGATGTCGTAGTAGAAGACGGCGAAGGTGTCGGTCACCTCGGCGCCCGCCGCGCGGATGGCTTCGGCGAACTTGATCTTGCTGCCGCCATCGGTGGTCAGGTCCTCGACCAGAAGCACGCGCGCGCCTTCCTTCAACTCGCCCTCGATCTGCGCGTTGCGCCCGAAACCTTTTGGCTTCTTGCGCACATAGAGCATGGGCAGCGCCATCTTGTCGGACAGCCAGGCCGCGAATGGGATGCCGGCCGTCTCGCCGCCGGCCACCGCGTCGAACTGCTCGAAGCCGACCTTGCGGAAGATCACGGAGGCCGCGAAATCCATCAGCGCGGAGCGGATGCGCGGATAGGAGATGAGCTTGCGGCAGTCGATATAGACCGGGCTCGCGAGGCCGGAGGTGAAGGTATAGGGCTCGTCGGAGCGGAAATGCACGGCCTCGATCTCGAGCAGCATGCGCGCCACGGTTTCGGAGATAACCGCTCGGTCCGGAAAGGTGTTGGAAAACATTGGCTCGTCCGCTCCTTGCGCCATCCTGAGATGTCATGCCCTAGCAGCATGCAAACAGCAGAGAAAGAAGCCGGGCCCACAATCCGGTGGAACACCGGGCGATTGTGGCGGCGAAACGCTCAGCGGCCGCGACGGAAGAACTCGGTGCGTTCGTAGAGCTCTTCCATCCTTGTGAGGCGGGTGCGCGTCTCCTCCCAGTTGCGGCTCTGCACCGCCGCCAGAAGCGCCTCCACCACGAAGAGCAGCGAGACGTTGGAATCCCACGCCGACGGCACCTCGATATGGCAGGGGACGAGATGGTTCGCGTGGGCCGCAGCCGGCGAGATCCACCGGTCGGTGATCAGAACCACTTCCGCGCCGCGCTCGCGGGCAAGCTCGGCGACCGTCAGCACGGAGGTCTCGTAGCGGCGGATGTCGAAGATCACGACCACGTCGCCCCTGCCCATGTTGAGCAGCGCCGGCGGCCAGGCGTTGGACATGTCGGACAAAAGCGAGACGCCCTCGCGCATCACGGTCAGCACCGAGCAGAAATAGTCGGCCATGGCATGGGTGATGCGCCCGCCCATCATGTAGATGCGGCGGTTCGGGTCGGCCAGCAGATCGGCGACCGCATCGAAGCCGGCATGGTCGAGCTGGCCGAGCGTGGCTTCCAGATTGTCCACGACGGTTGCCGCAAACCGGTTGAGGATGTGCTCGTCGGGCGCGCTGGCGGCCCATTTGTCGCGCTTGGCGAGCGGCGAAGCGAGCTTTTCGCCCACCTCCTCGCGTACCAGCGCCTGGAATTCGGGATAGCCGCTGAAGCCGAGCTTCTGGATCAGCCGCACGACCGTGGGACCGGAGACGCCGGCTGCGCGCGCCAGCGCGGTCAGCGACCCCAGCACGGCCACCGGAAAGGCGTTCAGCATGTGCGCGGCAAGCTGGCGCTCGGCCCGCGTCAGATCGGGCAGGGCCGCGCGAATGCGGTCTTCCGTGGTGGCGGGCGGTCGCCGCGACCGCTGACCCTTTCCTGCCACGCGATGTTCCTCCTGAGGCTTCTGTCGGATTTGTAACAGAAGTTTTCACTCTGGAAAATTCTTGACAACTTCCCGTACGACATTGAGGCTGTAGGCCTTCGGATTTCCATGAGGATGCCCTCGTCCATGAGCGTTATCGCTCCGCAACCGAAAGCGCATACTCGTATCGAGGAGCCCTGCCGCTGGCCAGGCATCGTCGAGCGTTGGGACGGCGAGGGGACACCGGTTCGCGGCACCAGGAGCGGGTCCACGGGCGCGGGCGTGGTGCTCGTCTGCGAGCATGCCTCAAACAGCCTGTCGGGTCCCTGGAGCGATCTCGGTCTCGACGCCGGTGCCATGCAGGCCCACATCGCCTGGGACCCCGGCGCGCTCGGGCTGGCGCGCGGCCTGGCTGAGCGCATGGCCGGACCCTGTGGCGGCACGTTGCTCGTCCATGCGCCCCTTTCGCGCCTGATCTACGATCTCAACCGCGCGCCCGACCTGCCCGGCGCCATGCCCGAGCGCTCCGAAATCCACGAAATTCCTGGCAATGCCCGCCTCGGCGCGGCGGCGCGCGCGGCCCGCACGAGCGCGCTCTATGCGCCCTTCCACGCCACATTGATGTCGGAACTGGCGACCCAGATGGCGCTCGGCCGCAGGCCGGCCGTCATTACCGTGCATTCCTTCACGCCGGTTTATGCGGGGATGCGCCGCGAGGTCGAGTTCGGCGTCATCCACGATGCCGACGCCACACTGGCACGCGCAATTGTCGACGGAGCGGGCGACAGCACGCTGGTCACAAGGCTGAACGAACCCTATTCGGCGGCCGACCACGTGACCCACACGCTGCGCCTCCATGCCACGCCCTACGGCCTGCCCAATGCCATGCTGGAGATTCGCAACGACCTGATCGCCGACGATGCGGCGCAGGCGGCGATGGCCTCCCGCCTGGCGCCGATTCTGGTCGGTGCGATCGAGAAGACGGAGGCCGCGTCATGCCCCGCTTCCTGATCGCCTATGTCCGCTTCGTGGAGCGGGTGAACTATCTCTTTGGCCGGCTGGCCATGTTCCTGCTCTTTGCGCTGATGGGCGTGCTCCTGTGGGGCGCAATCGCGCGCGCCGGCTGGCACCCGCAGGTCTGGACCGACGAGATGGCCCAGTTCATCGTCATGGGCTATTTCATGATCGGCGGCGCCTATGCCATGCAGATGGGCTCGGCGGTGCGCATGGACCTGCTCTACAGCCGCTGGTCCGACACGACCAAGGCCGCCGTCGACGCCATCACCATCTTCGCGCTGATCTTCTACCTCGTCGTGCTTCTGTGGGGCGGTATCGATTCGACGGCCTATGCGCTCGAATATGGCGAACGCCGGCGCGGGCTCTGGCGCCCCTACATGGCGCCGATCAAGATCGTCATGTGCGTGGGCATCACGCTGATGATCCTGCAATGCACAGCCTTCCTCATCCGTGACATCGCCAAGCTGAGAGGCCGGGAAATCTGATGGGCTACGAGTATATCGCGCTGCTCATGTTCGGCTCGATGATGGCCATGATGCTGACCGGGCAGCGCATGTTCGGGGTGATCGGCTTTGTCGCGGTCGTGGCGGCGCTGCTCCTGTGGGGCGAGCGCGGCGGCTACGACCTCGCCTTCGCCCAGACCATCAAGCTGATGAACTGGTTCCCGCTGATGACGCTGCCGATGTTCATCTTCATGGGCTACGTGCTGTCGGAAAGCCGGCTCGCCGACGATCTCTACCGCATGTTCCATGTCTGGTTCGGGGGGGTGCCCGGTGGCCTGGCCATCGGCACGATCCTGCTCATGGTGCTGATCTCGGCCATGAACGGCCTGTCGGTGGCCGGCATGGCGATCGGCGCCACCATCGCGCTGCCGGAACTGCTCAAACGCAACTACGACAAACGCATGGTCACGGGCGTGATCCAGGCCGGCTCGTCGCTGGGCATCCTGGTCCCGCCTTCGGTGGTGATGGTGCTCTACGCGATGATCGCGCGCCAGCCCGTGGGCCAGCTGTGGCTGGCCGGCATCCTGCCCGGCCTCATGCTGGCGGGGCTCTTCATCGTCTATATCTGGATCCGCTGCCGCATCAATCCGGCACTCGGCCCGACCCTTTCGCGCGAAGAGCTCTCGCAGGTCACCCGCAGCGAGAAGCTGAAACTGCTCGGCGCCGGACTGATGCCGCTGGGCATCTTCCTGGTGATGATGGTGCCTTTCATCATGGGCTACACGCGCCTGGTCGAAAGCTCGGTCATCGGCGCGCTGGCCGCTTTCGGGGCTTCCGTCATCAAGGGCCGCATGACGTGGAAAGTATTCGAGGAGTGCACCAAGCGCACGCTCGCCATCACCTGCATGTTCATGTGGATCATCCTGGCCGCGCTAGCCTTCGGCGCGGTGTTCGACGGGCTGAGGGCGGTGGATTTCGTCCGCGCGCTGTTCATCGAGGATATGGGGCTGAACCGCTGGCACATCCTGATCCTGATGCAGATCTCCTTCATCGTGATGGGCACCTTCATGGACGACACGGCCATGCTGGTGATCGTGGCGCCGCTGTATGTGCCGATCGTCGCTATGCTGGAGTTCAACCTGATCTGGTACGGCGTGCTCTACACGATCACCTGCCAGATCGCCTACATGACCCCGCCCTTCGGCTACAATCTGTTCCTGATGCGGGCCATGGCCCCGCCCGAGGTTTCGCTCTGGGACATCTACCGCTCGATCGTGCCGTTCGTGGCGGTGATGATATTGGGGCTCTCGCTGGTGATGATCTTCCCGCAGATCGCGCTCTGGCTGCCCCAGACGCTCTATCGATGACAGAAGGCGCGGCCAACGCGCCCGATGACTGAACCGTTCGGAAACCGGAACACAGGAGAACAGACGATGAAGACGACACGACGCAAGTTTCTCACCGCCGGCGCCGCTGCCGCCGGCGCGACCGCGCTGGCGGCTCCCGCCGTCCACGCCCAGTCACCGATCCGCTGGCGCCTCCAGACCTATGCCGGCGCGTCCCTCGGCGCCCAGGTGGCCCAGCCCGCCGTCGACATGTTCAACGCGATCGCCGGCGACGAGATGCAGATCGACCTCTATTTCGCCGACCAGCTGGTGCCGACGGAGGAACTGTTCCAGGCCATGCAGCGCGGCACGATCGACGCCGTGCAGTCCGACGACGATTCCATGATGTCGCCAACCGAAGTGACCGTCTTCGGCGGCTACTTCCCCTTTGCCAGCCGCTACTCGCTCGACGTGCCGGCCCTCTTCAACGACTGGGGCCTCAACGAGATCTGGGACGAGGAATATTCCGCCGTCGGGGTGAAGCATATTTCGGCCGGCGCCTGGGATCCGTGCCACTTCATCACCACGCGCGCCATCAACAGCCTCGAGGATCTGCAGGGCATCCGGGTCTTCACCTTCCCGACCGCCGGCCGCTTCCTGGCCCAGTTCGGCGTCGTCCCGGTCACCGTGCCCTGGGAGGATGTCGAGATCGCCATGCAGACGGGCGAGATCGACGGCGTTGCCTGGTGCGGCATCACGGAGGCCTACGAGGTGGGCTGGGCCGACATCTGCAGCCACTTCCTGACCAACAACATCTCCGGCGCCTGGATCGGCCACTTCTTCGCCAATGAAGAGCGCTGGGAAGAGCTTCCCGACCACCTCAAGGAACTGATGAAGGTCTGTTTCGAGCAGTCGCATTATTATCGCCAGCACTGGTACTGGGCCGGCGAAGCACGCCTGCGCACCGAGGGCGACAAGCTCGAGCTGACCTCGATCCCGGATGCCGAGTGGGCTGAGGTCGAGACGGCCGCGCGCGATTTCTGGCAGGAAATCGCCGACGAGTCCGAGACCAAGGCCAAGGTCGTCCAGATCTTCCGCGACTACAACGCGGCCATGGACCGGGCCGGCCGGCCCTACCGCTACGGCTGAGGCCCCACCATCCTTGCCGCCCCGGTCGCTGACGGCCGGGGCGGTCTGCCGCCGACCCCATGCGAGACCAAAAAAATGCCCGCCAACCTGACGCTCGAAACCCTGTCCGAAGCCTTCGCAGCCGGCGAGATCGACACCGTGATCGTCGCCGCCATCGACATGCAGGGCCGTCTCATGGGCAAGCGCTTCCATGCCGCCCATTTCCTGAATGGCGGCTGGGAGGAGACCCATTGCTGCAACTATCTGCTGGCCACCGACATGGAGATGATCACCGTGCCGGGCTATGCCGCCAGCAGCTGGGAAAAGGGCTATGGCGACTATGTGATGAAGCCCGACCTCGAGACACTGCGCCGCGTGCCGTGGCTCGAGGGAACGGCGCTCGTGCTGTGCGACCTTCTCGACCACCACACGCATGAGGACGTGCCGCATTCGCCGCGCGCGGTCCTGAAGCGCCAGGTCGAGCGCGCCCGCAAGCTGGGCTTTTCCGCCATGATGGCGACCGAACTCGAGTTCTTCGTCTTCGACAACAGCTACGAGGAACTGCGCGATTCAGGATTTCGAGATCCGCGGCCGATCTCCGCCTACAACGAGGACTACCACATCTTCCAGACCACCAAGGAAGAGAAGCTGATGCGTGCCTTGCGCAACGGGCTCTACGGCGCGGGCATCCCGGTGGAGAACACCAAGGGCGAGGCGGAGGCCGGCCAGGCCGAGATCAACATCCGCTACGCCGCGGCCCTGGAGACCGCCGACGGTCACGTGATCGCCAAGGCGGCCACCCGAGAGATCGCCCATGCGCAGGGCAAGTCGGTCACCTTCATGGCGAAATACGACCACAACCGCGCCGGCTCTTCGAGCCACGTGCACCAGTCGCTGTGGACTCTCGACGGCGAGCCGGCTTTCGTCGACAAGGACGATGAGCACGGCATGTCGGCACTGATGAAGCATTACATGGCGGGGCAGCTGGCGCATGCGCGCGATATCACGATTTTCCTCGCGCCTTATGTGAACAGCTACAAGCGCTTCTGCGTCGGCATGTTCGCGCCGACCAAGGCGGTGTGGAGCGCCGACAACCGCACCGCCGGCTTCCGCGTCTGCGGCGAGGGCACCAAGGGTGTGCGTGTCGAATGCCGCATCGGCGGCGCCGACCTCAACCCCTATCTCGCCTGTGCCGCGTTGCTGGCAGCCGGGCTCGACGGCATCGAGAACAAGCTCGAACTGGAGCCCGAACTGCGCGGCGACATGTATGGCGCCCAAGGCGTGCGCGAGATTCCGAAAACCCTGCGCGAGGCGGCGGAGCTGGCGGCGGGTTCGGACTTCCTGCGCACTGCCTTCGGCGCGGACGTCGTCGAGCACTACGTCCACGCGGCGCGCTGGGAGATTTCCGAGCACGACCGCGTGGTCACCGATTGGGAGGTCCAGCGGGGGCTGGAGCGGGCCTGAGCCCGCCGCGCACTACACGTTCAGGAGCAGATATTCGCGTTCCCAGGGGCTGATGACCTCCATGAAGGTCTCGAACTCGGCCTTCTTGATCGCCGCATAAGTTGTCACGAATGCGCTGCCGAGGATTTCGCGCAGCGCCTCGTCGGCCTCGAAGAGTTCGACCGCTTCGAGCAGGCCGCGGGGCAGCTCGATCTCGTCCTCGTTGACCGCGGCGCCGGTCGGATTGTCGGCCGGTACCTTTTCGACCATGCCGACCAGCCCGCAGGCCAGCGACGCGGCGAGCGCCAGATAGGGATTGGCGTCGGATGAGGGAATGCGGTTCTCCACGCGCCTGGCCTGAGCGTCGGAACGCGGGATGCGGAACGCGGTCGTGCGGTTGTCGTAACCCCAGCGCGTGTTGACCGGGGCCGAGGCGCTCCGGGTCAGGCGACGATAGGAATTCACATAGGGCGCCAGCATCACCAGCGCATTGGGAATGTGGCGCTGCATGCCGCCGATGAAATGGCGGAACGCTTCCGTCTCGGCGCCGTCCGGGGCGGAAAACACGTTCTGGCCCGTGGTCGCATCGACCACCGACTGGTGGATATGCATGGCCGATCCCGGCTGGCCCTGGATCGGCTTGGCCATGAAGGTGGCGTAGATGTCGTGCTTGAGCGCCGCCTCGCGGATGGTGCGCTTGAACATGAACACCTGATCGGCGAGCTCGACGGGATCGCCGTGGCGCAGATTGATCTCGAGCTGGCCCGCGCCCTCCTCGTGGATGAGCGTGTCGATCTCCAGCCCCTGCCGCTCGGAGAAATCGTAGACGTCGTCGATCAGTTCGTCGAACTCGTTGACGCCGGCGATCGAATAGCTCTGCCCCCCCGCGATCGACCGGCCCGAGCGGCCGATCGGCGGCTCGAGCTGATAGTCGGGATCGGGATTTTTCTTGACGAGATAGAACTCGATCTCGGGCGCCACGATCGGCTTCAGACCGCGCATGTGATAGGCCGCGACCACGCGCTTGAGGACGTTGCGCGGCGTGAACTCCGCCGCCTGGCCGTCCTGGGTGACCAGATCGCAGATGACCTGCGCCGTGGGGTCGCTTTCCCACGGCACGACCGTCAGCGTCGAGAGATCCGGCAGCAGCTTGAGATCGCCATCCGCCTCCGGATAGGTGAAATCGCCGCTATCCTCGGGGTAACGCCCGGAGATCGTGGTCATGAACACGGCGGAGGGCAGGGCCAGCGATGTGTTGGACGTGAATTTCTTGGAAGGCATCATCTTGCCGCGTGCCACGCCGGCCTGATCGGGCGCGATACACTCGATATCCTCGATGCCGCGCCACTCGAGCCATGAAGACGCTTCCTTCCAGTTCTTCACGCCGCGCAGGTTCTTGATGAAGGCGGGCAGACGGGTGCGCTCGGCGGCGCCGGGACGGGCTTCCTTTTTGGAGGCAGGCATCAATCACCAGAAAAATGTTTCGCAAGCAGGACTATAGCCGCTCCGCCGCCGGTTCGGAAAGGGGTCAGGTCCTGCCGCAGGCCACGACCCTTTGCCGGATATCGTAAAGCAGCGGGTAAAGCGTGTCCGAGGCCACCGGCTTGGCGAGAACGGCGTGGCAATGCGGCGAATTCCTGCCCGCTTCGAGCAGAGCTCTGCCGGTGGCGAGCAGAATCACCTGTGGTCGCTGCAGGGGGCGGCCAGGCGGGGACGGCGCTGCACGCTGCGCGACACGTTCCGCAAGGGGCAATTCGTCGTCGAGGATCACGGCTCCCAGACGAGGTTCCCGCAGCGCCTCGTCGAACCCGCCAGGCTCGGTCGTCAGGCACTTCAATCCCGCCATGCGCACGATGCGCGAAACGACGATGGTTGTGATCCGGGTGTTGCTGACCACCAGAACGGTGTCGCGCGGAAGCGGTGCTTCCCCCGTGCCATAGACAAAAGATTCGCCCTCGGGTTCTCCGAGACCGGGATGCAGCTCGCCCATATCAAGCCCCCAGTTGCTCGCGCCAAAGCGCGCTATTGCAACCAGAAGGATAGTTGCTGATATCGGACGTGTGTCAAGTTGATATTTTTCGTGTTCAAAAAAAATAGTGTTGTTCTTGGTAAACGATTAGGCCGGACAAGTCCGACCTAATCGTTTTACTCAATCAGACTTCCGATTTCAGATTTGTCACCACGACCGGAATGAGCAGGTCGCCCCAGTTGCCGGTCCCGCCATGATGGCGTGCGGAGCGCACGAGCTCAACGGAGACGCCGGCATCCACCGCCTTCATGACGGACTGGTTGAGTCTGTGCAGATCGTTGGCGAGCATGCGGATGGCCGCCTGCTGGTCGCCGGACATGGCGGAGGACTGTTCCTCTGCCCTTTCCTTGACGCGTGTGACGGGTGTCATGGTCTTGCTCCTTGGGTTGAATGCTGACGCGTTCTATTCGGCGGCCGGACGGAACTGCTCGGTCTCGGTCGATTCCTTCATGGCGGTCGTCGAGGACTGGCCACCGGTGATGGCAAGCGACACCGCGTCGAAATAGCCGGTGCCGACCTCGCGCTGGTGCTTCGTCGCGGTATAGCCATTGGCCTCGGCCGCGAACTCGGCTTCCTGCAGCTCGGAATAGGCCGCCATCTGGCGGTCCTTGTAGCCGCGCGCCAGCTCGAACATGCCGAAGTTCAGCTGGTGGAAGCCGGCCAGCGTGATGAACTGGAACTTGTAGCCCATGGCGCCCAGTTCGCGCTGGAACTTTGCGATCGTGGCGTCGTCCAGATTCTTCTTCCAGTTGAAGGAAGGCGAGCAGTTATAGGCCAGCATCTTGCCGGGATGCTCTTTGTGAACGGCCTCGGCGAACTTCCTGGCCTGTTCGAGATCCGGCTTGCCGGTCTCCATCCAGATCAGGTCGCAATGCGGTGCATAGGCAATGGCGCGCGCGATGCAGGGCTCGATGCCGTTCCTGACATTGTAGAAACCTTCGACGGTGCGACCGGCATCATAGTCGACGAAGGGCTGGTCGCGCTCGTCAATGTCCGATGTCAGAAGCTTCGCGGCTTCGGCGTCAGTGCGGGCGACGATCAAGGTCGCGGTACCCATCACATCGGCGGCGAGCCGCGCCGCATTGAGATTGCGGATGTGGGCCGCGGTCGGGATGAGCACCTTGCCGCCCAGATGGCCGCACTTCTTTTCGGACGCGAGCTGGTCCTCGAAATGGACGCCGGCGGCACCCGCTTCGATGAAGGCCTTCATGATCTCGAACGCGTTGAGCGGGCCGCCGAAACCAGCCTCGGCGTCGGCAACGATCGGCGCGAACCAGGTCTCGACCGACAGGCCCTTGCCTTCAGAGACCTCGATCTGGTCTGCACGCTGCAGCGTGCGGTTGATGCGCTTGACCAGCTCGGGCGCGGCGTTGGCCGGATAGAGAGACTGGTCGGGATACATGGCCGACGCCGTGTTCGCGTCAGCCGCCACCTGCCAGCCGGAGAGGTAGATCGCCTTCAGTCCGGCGCGGACCTGCTGCATGGCCTGGTTGCCCGACATGGCGCCGAGCGCGTTGACAAAGTCTTCCTGGTGGATGAGCTGCCAGAGGCGGTTCGCACCGTTCTCGGCGAGCGTGTGGCGAATCTGGACGGAGCCGCGGAGCCGCTTCACGTCTTCCGCGGAGTAGGGGCGCTCGATGCCGTCATAGCGACCTTGCGGTGCGGAGGGAACGAGGTTGTAAAAATCGGTCATGCTGAAGTCTCCATCGATCTTTGACAGGTTGCGACCGGTTTCCGGGAGGAACGATCTCGTTTGACGGATTTACATTGCGCTGCCGAAGAGAACGAGGAAATAGCGGTTTTCGTTCGTCTAATTCGGGTCACGCTGTCTTGCCTTTGACCGGTTAGGCATGTAAATTTGTCAAACTTGTCAAAGAAGCCGCCTTGTCAAATCTGGTAAACCCGCATGGCAGAGCAGAAGATTTTTGCGGGCCCCCGCATCAGGCGCATCCGCAAGGCGAAGGGTCTGACCCAGACGGCGATGGCCGATGGGCTGGGCATTTCGCCGTCCTATCTCAACCTCATCGAGCGCAACCAGCGGCCGCTGACCGTGCAGCTGATCCTCAAGCTCTCCGCTGTCTACAAGGTGGACGCCGAGGAGTTACAGGGCGGGACCGGCCAGTCGATCGCCGCGCTGCGCGAGGTCTTCGCCGATCCGCTGCTGTCCGGCGAACTGCCCGGCGAGCAGGAGCTGGTCGAATTGTCGGAAGGCGCGCCGAACGCCGCCGCCGCCATGGTCAAGCTGCACCGGGCCTATCGCGAACAGGCAGACCGGCTTTCCGACCTCTCCGAGATGCTGGCACGGGAAGGGCACGCCACGCAGCTGTCGGCTGCGCGGCTGCCCGTCGACGAAGTGCGCGAGACCTTCGAGCGCCGCCCGAACCATTTCCTGGCGATAGAGGAGGAGGCGGAGGCCTTCGTGGCCCTCCTCCAGCCCGCCGACGACCTGGCTGGCGCGCTCAAGAACTGGCTGAAGCGCGAGCACGGCATTGCGGTGCGGGCCCTGCCCGTGGCCACCATGCCCAACTGGCGCCGCCGCTATGATCGGCATTCCCAGCGCCTCTTCCTGTCGGAACGGTTGTCGCCCCATGACCAGACGCGCGAAATCGCCATGGAGGCCGCCCTCCTGCGCATGCAGGTGGTGATCGCCGCCGAACTCAAGGCGCTGCAGCTGTCGTCCGACGAGGCGCGACGGCTGGCCCGTTTCGAACTGGCCCGCTATGCCGCCCATGCCTTGATGATGCCCTACCAGCCCTTCCTGGCCGCTGCCCAGCGCGCGCGTTACGACATCGACGTGCTGCGCGCCCGCTTCGCGGTTTCCTTCGAGCAGGCGGCCAATCGGCTCACCATGCTGGGGCGCTCGGGCCAGGCGGGCGTGCCCTTCTTCATGATGGAGATCGATAGCGCCGGCCATCGGTTCCGCCGCGCCGGGGCGGAAGGTTTCCCTGTCAGCCGCTTCGGCGGCGGCTGCCCGAAACTGCCCGTCCACGCCGCCTTCTCGTTGCCGGGGCAACTGTTCGTGGAAGCGGTCGAAATGCCGGACGGCGCGGAGTTCCTGACCATTGCCCGGACGCTGGAGGGCCCGCAGGGCGCCTTCAACGAACGGCCACGGCGCACCGCGATCCTGATCGGCTGCGACATCGGGTTTCGCGACGAGGTGGTCTATGAAGCGGCGCTGCCCGCGGGCTCTCCCCCGACGCCGGTCGGCCCGACCTGCCGCCTCTGCGAGCGCGCCGGCTGCCTCGCCCGCGCCGAACCGCCGGTCACAAGGCCGCTCGGGCTGGACGAGATGGTGACGGGGCTGAGCGCGTTCGATTTCCAGTGAGGCATCAACCACCTTTCGGATCGAGCTGTCGCAGCAGCGCAGCGACATCCCTGCGTCCGTCAAGGACCGCCGTCACGATCACCCGGCCGGCCAGTTGCTCGTGGCGATAAAGAACGAGATGGTTGCGCACGACCAGTATGCGATATCGGTTGTCATATGCGCGACCTGACAGGGGAAAGTGTCGCAACCGATCGCTGGCGGCGATGATTTCTTCGACACAGATTTTCGCGGCTTTGGGATTGTCGGCGCGGATGTAGTCAAAAATAGCCTCGAGTTGAGTCAAAGCGCGTTTGCGCCAGATGAGCTCAGCCGTCATACCGGGCTCTCATTCGAGCCACGACCTCCTCATGCGGAATCTCGCCACCTTCCGCCTCGGCGGCCGCCAGCTTGGCGTCGATGCGCTTTCTGGCGGCCATGGCCAGCAGCGCCTGCGCCAGTTCCTCCTGCTCGGCTTCCGGCAAGGCCTCGACTTCCCTGATGGCGTCTTTCAGCGTCTGGTTCATGGCGGGGGCTCCGAGAAGTTCAGCAGCATAGCACGGGATACGCAGCTGGAAAATCGCGGCATTAGCCTTCGCCGACCGGCCGCTCCCCGCCAAACAGCGCGGCATGGGCCGTTACCAGCGCCACCATCCGGTCGATGACGGTCCGCACGTCGGGGCGGTGGCGGTCGTCATTGTGCATGACCAGCCACTGCCATTCACGCAGCTCGGCGATCTCCGCGCCGGCGCGTTCCAGATCCGCATCGCGGTCGCCTGCAAAACACGGCAGCACGCCCTTGCCGACGCCGGCGCGGATCAGGTCATGAAGGGTGCGCGGCGTGTTTGCCCAGGCGGCCATGACGACGTCGCTTCTCCCGGAGAGCCAGCGGGCCGAGCGGGTGGTGGCGTCTTCGGGCGAAATGGCCACCCATTCATCGCGCCGGGCAGGAACCAGGCTGCGGGCGCGGAAAGGCGCATGGGCGACCTCCACCGTGCGCCGTGCCGCAAGGTTCGGACTGTCGGGCTGGGCGTTGCGCACGCCGATCTCGACCTCGCGATGGGCGATGTCGAGCCGCGCTTCGGTGGTCTTGAAAGCGATGCGGAACGGGTCGTCGGGCCGCCAGAGCCGGGCGAAATTGGCGGCCAGGAAATTGGCTGTCCAGGTGCCGGCCGAAATCCGAACCACCGATCGCTGGCCCTCGGCTTCGAGCCAGTCGGCAATGGTGCGCGCCCCGAGTTCCATGGCCTGGGCGCGGGCCAGCAGGTTGCGCCCGTCATCGGTCAGTTCGTAGCCCGTCTGCCGGCGCATGAACAATGGTCGGCCGATTGCCCGTTCGAGAGCCAGCATGCGGCGTCCCACCGTCGCCGCACTCGATGCCTGCTCCCGGGCCGCGCCGGTCAGGCCTCCATGCCGTGCCACGGCCAGGAAAAGGCGCAAATCATCCCAGTCGACGTTTTTCATTTCTGAAACATGAAACGCATTCAGGGCGGTTTCAAGCCCGGATTGAACCCTCCTAAGATGCAGTATCGCAAAAAGGAGATGGCCGATGGATTTCATGCTGGGCTGGACGATGGTCCATTATCACAATGTGCGGGCGGGACGGAGGGCCAAGCCCCTGCGGCCAGCGCAGATGTCACTCGGCAGGCTCGAAACGATGCGCCGCCGGCTCCGGCGGGCGTGGCGCCCCCCTGCCTGGAGCCAAGAAGCGACCGGGCAGGAGCTCAGCTCAGGTCGAGCACCACATTGCCGATGATGTCGCCCTTCTCCACCGCCTCGTGCGCGGCGGCGATGTCGTCGAGCGGGAAACTTGCGCCGACGGCGTGAACGAGCGCGTCCTGCTCCAGCAGGCGAGTGAGCTCGGCCAGCGCCGCCTGACGTTGTGCCGGCGTCAGTTCGTAGACGAGGAAAAGCTGCAGGGTCAGACTGCCCCACAGCATCGCGGCAAAGGAGACGGGGATGTCGGCCGGCACATTGGAGCCGTAGCACACGATCTTGCCATGCGGCGCCAGCACGCCCTGGGGCAGAAGCGCCGCGGTGGACGACAGATCCATGTCGATGATGCCGTCGACCCCCTTGCCGCCCGTCAGTTCCCTGGCCCGTTCGGCGACGTTGTCGCCCCTGTAGTCGATGATCTCGGACGCCCCCGCCGCACGGGCATGCGCGCTGCGTCGTGGCGATGCGGTGGCGATGACGCGCGCGCCGCGCCGGGCGGCGATCTGGCAGATATAGTGCCCGACAGAGGCCGCACCGCCGGTGACAAGCAGCGTCTTGCCGGAGACGTCGCCCTGGTGTGCGACCGCCTGAAGGGCAGTCAGAGCCGGGATGCCGAGACAGGCGCCGGCATCGAATGCCACATTGTCGGGAAGCCGCACGGCCTGCTCCTGGGGGAGCGCGATATATTCGGCGGCCGTGCCGAAGGGGCGTTTCCATTGCCCGTTCCAGATCCACACACGCTCGCCGATGCGCGAACGATCGACGCCTTCGCCGACAGCTTCGACGACGCCCGCGCCGTCGGAATGGGGGACGATGCGCGGCGCGATCAGGGGCCGGCCCGCGCGGCTCTTCACGTCGGAAGGATTGACCCCGCTCACCGCCAGCCGGACCAGGACCTCGCCCGCGCCAGGTGCCGGGGTGCCCATCTCGCCCACGACGAGAACCTCGCGCGCAGATCCGTTCTTCTCGTACCAGCCAGCCTTCATGGGTAAAAACTCCCGCGCCAAAACCTATCTTCACCTAACGTCGCCCCGGCCTGCGGTCCAGTCGAACGAAACGCGGTCATCCGCGTTACTACGCAGCGCGGCGGTGACGATCAGGAGCAGAGCCAATGTCTACCAACGAACGGACCATCGAAGCCATCGTTACCGGCCAGGTGCAGGGCGTGCATTTTCGCAGGTGGGCCAGCGAACAGGCGCACAGCCTCGGCCTCTCCGGGTGGGTGAAGAATGAAAAAAACGGGTCCGTGCGCGCTCACTTTTCCGGTGCGGCCGAGGCCGTGGGTATGATGATCGAACGCCTGCGCCGCGGCCCGCCCGCCTCGACGGTCGATGATCTGGAGATCGAGGAGAGCGAACCGGACTCTGACAATGACGGTTTTCGTATCCTCGAGTAGAGCGCGCTGAGCCAAGCGGGCGACGCATCTGGCACAGCGCGTCGCCCCCGGCTTTGGCATAACGAACGTCAAGGCCCTCCTGCTTGCGCCGTACCCATGTCACAAAGTCTTCGTGCCCCGCCGCCCATCCTGCCAGTCCTGCCGGGCCCAGCCCTCCGCGAGGAGCGGCTCGGCATGCTGCTGGTTTTCGTGGCGGCGGTGGCCTGGAGCCTTGGCGGAACGATCGCCCGCTTCATCTCGATTTCCGATCCGTGGACGGTGATCTTCTGGCGCTCGATCTGGGCAGCTCTCTTCCTCATCGGCTTCATGCTGTGGCGCGACGGGCTGCGCGGCATGGTCGCCATGTTCCGCGCCATGGGGATGGCTGGCGTGGCCGTCGGCCTGTGCTTCGCGCTCGCTTCCACCACCTTCATCCTGGCACTTGGCCACACGACGGTCGCCAACATTCTCCTGATCTATGCCGCCGCGCCGCTCTTCGCCGCGCTGTTTGCCCGGCTGCTTTTTGGTGAACGCGTCTCGGCCTCGACCTGGGCCGCCATCGCCGCCGTCTTCTTCGGCATCGGCGTCATGATGTCGGAATCGCTCGATCCGGACGTCTCGCCGGTCGGCGGTCTCCTGGCCCTGGTCGGGCCGATCTGCTTCGCGCTCGCCGCCGTGCTGACACGACGGCACGCCCATGTGCGCATGACGCCCGCCACCATGCTGGGCACGCTGTTTGCGGGCACATTCGCCGCGACCCAGGCAAGCGGCTTCCTGGTCGGCCAGACCGACATGGCGCTGCTGTTTGCCTTCGGCGCCATCAATCTCGGCCTGGGCCTTGCCTGTTTCGCCACCGGCGCGCGCCTGATCCCGGCCGCGCTCGCGGCGCTGCTGGCCACCTTCGAGACCCTTCTCGGACCGGTCTGGGTCTGGCTGATCCATGCCGAGATCCCGTCGGTGCGCACCATCATCGGCGGCTCGATCGTGTTCGCGGCCCTGATCCTGCACATCCTGCTGGAATTCCGACGTCACCGGCGCCGCATGCGACCCGGAGAGCTGCCGGTCCCCCATTGACTCGGTGAGGAGGCGCGGGGCAGGCTGGCGCATCTTCAATCAAATGACAGGCGTATCTTGCGAAACAGGCCGTCCGGTATCGTCAAAGCCGGCAAGATTCCTTCCGCCCCACGGCGCCCCCTTCCCGTGGCTCCCGTTCCGACACTGCCCAGCTCCGGCGAATACGTGACCCCCGATCACGAACGCGAATACCGCGCCTTCGTCGAAAAACACCCCGATCTGGAGGCCGTCGAGTTCCTGATGGTGGACCCGAACGGCGTCATGCGCGGCAAATGGGCGCCGGCCGATGCGCTCAAGAAGGCCTTCCAGGAAGGCGTGAACTTTCCCATGTCGCTGCACGGGCTGGATGTCTGGGGCCGCGAGGTGGCCGAGACCGGCCTGCACATCGAATCGGGCGACAAGGACGGCTATTGCCGTGCCACGCGCGGCTCGCTCTCGATCGTGCCCTGGGCCAAGCGCAAGACGGCCCAGGTTCTCCTGCAGACCTTCACGCCGGAGGGCGATCCCTTCCTCGCCGATCCGCGCCAGGTGCTGAAGAAGAAGGTGGCCGAGGTCAATGCGCGCGGGCTTTTTCCCGTCGTCGCCTTCGAACTGGAATTCTACCTCCTGGAGCCCGGCACCGACTGGGATGACGGCATGCCCGCCCCGGTCGGCGCCATGAAGGGACCCGACCGGCTGCGCATGTACGGGCTCGACGATCTGGCCGAACATGCCGCCCTGTTCGACATGATCCGTGACGCCGCCGACGAGCAGGACCTGCCGATCGACACCATCATCAAGGAAGCCGCGCCCGGCCAGTTCGAGGTCAATCTCAAGCACCGCGCCGATCCGCTGCGCGCCGCCGACGACGTCATCATGCTCAAGCGCCTGGTCATCGGCTGTGCCCGCGCACACGGTCTGACGGCCACCTTCATGGCCAAGCCCTTCCTCGAATATGCCGGCAACGGCATGCATGTGCATGCCTCCGTGCTGGACGACAATGGCGACAACATCTTCGCGGGCGAGGGTGGGCGCAAGAAGCTGGAGACGGCGGTGGCCGGCCTGCTGAAGGCGATGCCCGTCTCGCTGCTCCTGTTCATCAACACCTGGAACGGGTTCAGGCGCATCACGCCGGGCTCCTACGCGCCCACGCGCGCGGTCTGGGCGGAGAACAACCGTTCGGTGGCGTTGCGCATTCCGGTCTCCAGCGACCAGAACCGCCGCGTCGAGCATCGCATCGCGGGCGCCGACGCCAACCCCTATCTCGTGCTGGCGGCCGTCATCCAGGGCATGGTCGAAGGCATCGACGCGGGCGATCCGCCACCACCGGCCGTCGAAGGCAATGCCTATGACGACACGGACGGGCTGGAACTGCCCGACGACATGGACGACGCGCTGCAACTGATGGAAAAGAGCGGCTTCGCCGACCGGGCGCTGGGGCCGCTCCTTTCCAAGGTCTATCGCGATCTGAAGCGCGCGGAGATCATGGCCTTCTGGAGCGAGATCACCCCGCTCGAGCGCACGACCTATCTCTGAGCCGCAATCAGCGCAGGGTCAGCGACACCTCGCCCAGTCCCGACATCGAGGCCTCGATGCGAGCAGGACCTGCAACCGGTCGGATCGGCGCATGCGTGCCGCACAATACGCACTGGCCGGCTTCGAGCGACAGGCCGCGGGAGACGAGGTGGTTGGCAAGCCAGGTCACGGCTTCCAGCGGATCCTGGGGCGCGGCGCCGGTCACGTCCAGCTCCGGCTGGCCATCGATGGTCACCACGGTCCGCACCTCGGCGGGTTTCAGTTCCGACGGGGCGATACCAGGACCACCGATCACGATGCCCGCATTGGAGATGTTCTGCGCGACGGCCTCGATGATGCCGATCTTCGGCATTTCGGCGCCGCGCAATTCGAGAATCTCGAAGCCGGGCACGAACCGCGCGATGGCCGCCGCGACGTCTTCCTTGCTGTAGGGTGCGCCTGAGGCCGGCAGGTCGGCGCCCATGATCGCGGTGATCTCCGGCTCATAGGCGAACTGCCGGAAGGAGCCCGCCTGCAACTCGCCCGGCGAGGCGAGAACCTGGTCGCCGAAGACAGGGCCGGAGGCCGGTTCGGTCAGCGAGAAATGCTGCATCGCGCCCTTGGAATTTGCCGCCAGCTTGTAGCCCGCGACCGCCTTTCGCGACCCGTCGGCCACGAGTTTCTCGGCCACCTTGTCCTGCACGGCATAGGCCTCGGCCAGATTTCCCGCGCCCGAATGCGGCTCGAATTCGGCGGCCTCGACGATGTCGCGCACGATCGCCTCGACGGCCTGCTGGTTGACTGCATTCATTCCATCATCTCCCTGAAATCCTTCATCCAGCCGAGCCCGGCCAATGTCTCTCCCTTCGGCCGGTATTCGGCCGAAACCGCGCCGTGATAGCCGGTTTCCTTCAGGGCCGCCATGGCCGCGGCGAAGTCGATCGTCCCGGTACCGGGTTCATGGCGCCCGGGCGTGTCGGCGAACTGGACATGGCCGATGCACGGCCCCGCGCGCCGAATGGCCGCGACGAGATCGGGCTCGGTGATCGCCATGTGGTAGAAATCGAACTGCAGGAAGAGGTTCGGGTGGGCAGCGCGTTCCAGCGCCTCCAGTGCCTCGTCGAGGCTGGTCAGGAAGAAGCCCGGCACGTCGACCGGATTGACCGGCTCGACCATCACCTTGACGTCGATCGCGCCGAACAGGTCGCCCGCGCGGCGCAGATTGTCGGTGAGGCAGGCCAGGCAGGTTTCGCGATCGGCACCGGCTTGTGGCCGGCCGGAAAGGATGTTGGTCTTCGCGACGCGCAGTGTCCTGGCCTGTGCCGCGCATGTCTCCATGGCGGCGCGGAAATCATCCTGTCGCCCGGGCAGGGCAGCCATGCCCACCTCGTCGCCGACGCCGCGCGGGACGTTGATCAGCGTCACCGGCAGGTCCAGTTCCGCGCTGGCGCGGGCAAGCGCAGGCACCGTCGCGTCTTCGGGAAACTGGATCTCGACCGAGGCGAAGCCGGCCTCGCCGGCAAGGGCCAGACGCTCGACCATCGGCACTTCGAAAAACATCATGGACAGATTGGCGCTGAGGTGCATTTCTCCGGCTCCTGTGTCTGGGCCGTTGACAGGGCCGTTGATATACGAAACAAATTTCAAGCTTAAAAGATACTGGGGGAAAACAGTTCATGGGTGGAAGTGGCAAGGCGAAACTGAGGTCGAGCATCACCAAGGAGGGGCTGGACCGGACGCCGCACCGCGCCTTCATGCGGGCCATGGGACTGGACGACGAGGCGATCGCCAAGCCGATGGTCGGCGTCGTCAGCCAGAAGGGCGAAACCACCCCCTGCAACATGACCCACATCTCCCAGGTCGAGGATGCCAAGCAGGGCGTGCACGCCGCCGGCGGCACCCCGCGCGAGTTCACCACCATATCCGTCTCCGACGGCGTCGGCATGAACCACGAGGGCATGAAGTTCTCGCTGGTCTCGCGCGAGCTGATCGCCGACAGCATCGAGGCGGTGGTCCACGGCCATGCCTATGACGGCCTGATCGGCTTCGGCGGCTGCGACAAGACCTTGCCCGGCGTGATGATGGGCATGGTGCGCGTCAACGTGCCTTCGGTCTTCGTCTATGGCGGCTCGGCGCTGCCCGGCCGTTTCCGCGGCAGGGACGTCTCCGTGCTCGACGCCTATGAGGGCATCGGCGCGGTACAGACCGGCGCCATGGAAGAGACCGAGCTGCGCATGCTGGAAATGGCCTGCAAGCCCACCATCGGCGCCTGTGCCGGCCAGTTCACCGCCAACACGATGGCGATGGTCTCTGAAGCGCTGGGGCTCACGGTGCCCAATTGCAGCATGGTTCCGGGCGTCTATTCCGAGCGCAAGGCGATCTGCCGCCGCGCCGGCCGCATCGTCATGGACATTATCGAGAATGACGGTCCGCGCCCGCGCGACATCGTCACCCGAAAGGCGCTGGAGAATGCCTGCGCCATCGTCGCGGCCACCGGCGGTTCGACGAATGCCGCGCTCCATATCCCGGCCATCGCGCATGAGGCGGGCATCCGCTTCACCATGGAAGATGTCGCCGAAGTGCTGCAGCGCACGCCCTTCATCGGCAATCTGCGCCCCGGCGGCCAGTATCACGCCAAGGATGTCTACGAGATCGGCGGCACCCACGTCTTCATCAAGGAACTGATCGCGGGTGGCTTCATGCATGGCGACACGCTGACGGTCACCGGCCGGACGCTCGCCGAGGAAGTGGCGGATGCGCCCGCTCCCGATGGCGAGGTCGTGCGCCCGGTCTCCAACGCCATCATGGCGACCGGCGGCGTGGTGGTGCTGAAGGGCAATCTGTGCCCGGATGGCTCGCTGCTCAAGGTCGCCGGCATGAAACAGCTGACCTTCACCGGCAAGGCGCGTGTCTTCGAGAGCGAGGACGAGGCGGTCAAGGCGGTCAACGCCCGCGCCTATGAGGAGGGCGATGTCCTCATCGTGCGCAACGAGGGGCCGCGCGGCGGTCCCGGCATGCGCGAGATGCTGGGACTCACCGCGCTGATCTACGGCCACCAGATGGGCGAGAAGGTCGCGCTTCTGACCGACGGCCGCTTCTCCGGCGCCACGCGGGGCATGTGCATCGGCTACGCCTCGCCCGAAGCCGCGATCGGCGGCCCGCTGGCGCTGGTGAAGGACGGCGACACGATCCATATCGATGCCAACCTCGCCACCATCACGCTCGACGTTCCCGAAGCGGAACTGGATGCCCGTCGCAAGGCATGGAAGGCGCCCGAAACGCTGCACAAGGCGGGCCTGCTGGCCAAATATGCCGCCACGGTCGGCCAGGCGCATGAGGGTGCGGTCACCCATGCCGGCAACGCGCAATGGCCGGAAGGACGGCGCACGTGAGCGCGGACAAGCCACCGGTCGGCTTCATCGGCACCGGCCTCATGGGCCTGCCTATGTCGCGCCGCCTGCTCATGGCAGGTTATGGCCTGACGGTCTGGAACCGGACGCTCGCCAAGGCCGAGCCGTTGGTGGCCGATGGCGCGAAACTGGCCGAGAGCGCGGCGGGCGTGGCCGCGGCCTCCGATATCGTCTTTGCCTGCCTGACCGACACCAAGGCGATGGAAGCCACCGTGTTCGGCGAGAACGGTATCGCGAGCGGCGCGCGCAAGGGCTCGGTGCTGGTCGATTTTTCGTCCATCGCACCGGATGCCACACGCGCCATGGCCAGGCGGCTCGAGGACGAGACCGGCATGATCTGGATCGATGCGCCCGTCTCGGGCGGCGTGCCGGGGGCCGAGGAAGGCTCGCTCGCCATCATGGCCGGTGGGCCGGAAGCCGCCTTCGAGCGGGTCAAGCCGGTGGTGCTGGCGATGGCGGCGCGCTTCACCCTGATGGGGCCGAGCGGCGCGGGCCAGACCACCAAGCTGTGCAACCAGGTCATTGTCGGCTGCACCATGGCGGTGCTGGCCGAAGCCACCCGGCTGGCCACCAATGCCGGCGTCGATGCCGAGAAACTGCCCGAGGCGCTGGCCGGCGGTTTCGCCGATTCGAAACCGCTTCAGCTCTTCGTGCCGCGTATGGCCAAGGCCATCCACGATCCGCCGCTCGGCCACGCCTACACCATGCTGAAAGACCTCGACTCCGTCCGGGCGCTGGCGCAATCTGTCGTCTCGCCGGTTCCCTTCACCTCGCTTGCGGCCGAGCAGTTCCGTCTGCTGACGTCGCGCGGCGGCAACGAGGCCGAGGCCCTGGAGATCTACAAGTTGACGGCGCCGAAGCCCCTCTAAGAGGGCTGGGGCCGCAGGAACGACCATTGGGAATAACCGGCAACACGAATGGGAGCATGACATGAAGCATTTCGGAAAACTTGCCGCGGCGAGCGCGCTGGGCGCCGCGATATCGCTGACCGCCATCACGACCGCCAAGGCCGAGGACGTGGTCCTGCGCGTCGGCAACTGGCTGCCGATGCACCATCTGATCGTCTCGGGCATCATCAAGCCCTGGGCCGACGCCATCGAGGCCGAGACCAACGGCTCGCTGCGCTTCGAGATCATGACCTCGCCGCTCGGACCGCCGCCGGCGCAGTTCGACCTGCTGCTCGACCAGGCCTTCGATGTCGGCTACGGCGTCAGCGGCCACAATCCGGGCCGCTTCACCCTGACCCAGGTCATGGACCTGCCCTTCATGTCACCGGACCCCTGGTCGGGCTCGGCAGCCTCATGGGCGGCCTACGAGCGCTGGGGCGGGGAGTATGGCGAGCATGACGGCGCTCACATCATCGGGCTCTTCACGCATTCCAACCCCAACATCAACATGGCCAATGGCCGCGTCGAGACGATCGCCGACCTCGAGGGCAAGACGATCCGCGTCGGGGGCAACGTGACCGGCCGCATCATGAGCCAGCTCGGGGCCACTCCGGTCCAGCTGCCGCCCACCGAGGCGCAGACGGCCATGTCGCGCGGCGTCGCGGACGGCATCACCTTCCCGTCGGAATCGATCGACTTCTTCGGCATCACGCCTGTCATCACCTCGATCACGCAGATCCCCGGCGGCCTCTACACCGACACCTTCTGGGTGGCCATGAACGAGGACAGCTGGAACGATCTCTCCGACGAGCACAAGGCCGCGGTCGAAAAGCACAGCGGGATGGCGATCGCGCTTCTCGCCGGCTGGGCCTGGACCAATGGCGACAGCCTGGGCGAGGAGAAGCTCAACGAACAGGGCGTGGAATTCATCACGCTGCCCGACGAAGAGGTCGACATCGCCCGGGAGCGCCTGGCCGAGCTGGAGACCGAATGGCTGGCAGAGGCCGAATCGCGGGGCTTCGATGGCGAGGAAATCATCGAATATGCCCGCTCGATGGTGAGGTTCTACGACGCCGCCAAGGTCGTGAACGTTCCCAACCAGTAAGGCTCGCCAAGCGCGAACCACAATGGCGGGACGCCGATCGCGTCCCGCCGCCTCCAGCGAATGAGCGGTAATGACCGGCCTTGGGCAAATGACGGTGCTGTGGTTCGACCGGCTGGCGCGGCTTCTGGTCTGGATATCGGCGGCGATGGCTACCGTGATGATGCTGACCATCTTCACCAATGTGGTCATGCGCTATGTCTTCCGCAGCCCGCCGCGCGGCGCCTTCGAGATCATCGAGATCACGATGGGCCTGCTCGTCTTCTTCGCGCTGCCGCTGATGATCCGGCAGAGCGGCAACATCCGCGTCACCATCCTCTTCGACCGTTTCGCCGAACCCGTGCGCCGCTGGGCGACTTTCGCCACGGAGCTGCTGGGCACCGCCATCTGCACCTTCATCGCCTGGCGCATGTGGATCTATGGCGAGCGCATCCTGCGTTATGGCGAGGTGACGATGGAACTGCGCATCCCGCGCGGCGCCATCGCCCAGTCCATGTCGGTGCTTCTCGTCGTGGCCGCCGTCGCCTTCCTGATCTGCGCCGTCGAAGGTCTTCGCCGCGCGCCTCCACCGCAACTCGGGACAAGCTGATCCATGGGTGTCTGGGAAGCTTCCGGCCTCGCCTTCGCGGCCGTCTTCGGGTTGATGATGGTCGGCATGCCGATCGCCTTCGCCATGCTCATCGTGGGCCTCGGCGGCATCTGGCTGGCGATCTCCGACCGCACCGCCATGGGCATGATCGGGCAGCTGCCCTTCAGCGCCACCATGTCCTACGAATTGTCGGTCATCCCGATGTTCATCCTGATGGGCGTGCTGGTGACCAAGGCGCGCATGTCGCAGGATCTCTACCGGCTCTGCCACGGCTTCATCGGTCACCGGCGCGGCGGCCTGGCCTCGGCCACGATCCTCGCCTGCGGCGGCTTCTCGGCATTGTCCGGCTCTTCCATCGCCACCGCCGCCACCATGGCCAAGGTCGCCGTGCCGGAGATGCGCCGCTATGGCTATTCGGACGGGCTGGCCGCCGCCACGGTGGCCGCCGGCGGCACCCTCGGCATCCTGATTCCGCCCTCCGTCATCCTCGTCCTCTACGGCATCTCGACCGGCACCGACATCGGCCAGCTTTTCATCGCGGGCATCATACCGGGCATGTTGGCGATCCTGCTCTATCTGGCCGCGATCTGGGTCGTGGCGCGCCTCGATCCGGCCTCCGCACCCGCTGCCCCCCGCGTTCCCTGGCGCGAGCGGCTGAGCTATTTCCGCACCGTCGGTCCGATCCTGCTGCTCTTCATCCTCATCATCGGCGGGCTCTATGTCGGCGCCTTCACGCCGACCGAGGCAGGCGGGGTAGGCGCGGCCGGGGCGCTGATCTTCGCGCTGTGGCGCCGAAGCCTCAGCTTCGGGATCTTCACCGAGGCACTCGTCGAGACCGTGACCACCACGGCCAGCCTGTTCCTGGTGCTGATCGGCGCGCTCGTCTTTTCCAACTTCATCAACCTGATCGGCCTGCCTCAGGCCCTGTCCGACCTGATCACCTCCATGGGGCTCTCGCCCATGATGGTGATCCTTCTCATCTTCGTGATCTACCTCGTGCTCGGCATGTTCATGGAGAGCCTGTCGATGATCCTGCTCACGATCCCGATCTTCTTTCCGATCGTCACCGGCCTCGGCTTCGATCCGATCTGGTTCGGCATCTTCGCGGTCATGCTGACGGAACTGTCGCTGGTCACGCCACCGGTCGGGCTCAACCTGTTCGTGATCCGCACCGTCATCGGCGATGTCAGCATCGGGGCCATCTATCGCGGCATCGTGCCCTTCGTCATCGCGGATATTCTGCGTATCCTGCTGATCGTCCTGTTCCCGGCGATCGTGCTGTTCCTGCCGATGACCGCGCGCTGACCAAACATATTGCATAAAATTCGAAGCATTAACTATTCCAAGACAACTGGGACTGTCGCCCCGTCGTCTTAACGTTACTTGAAATATTGGGCCTCAATGTCGCCACGTCATGGCAAAATGACGTAATAAACGGGCGGCAGTCAGATGGATGCAAGAACCGAGGCAGGGGCCGTTCCCCTGGCCGTGGACCTCGACGGAACCTTGATCGCGACGGACCTTCTCTGGGAAGGCCTGTTCCTGCTGTTGCGCCAGAAGCCGCACTGCCTGTTCCTGCTCCCGTTCTGGCTCGCCGGCGGCAAGGCGCGGCTGAAATGCGAGATCGCCAGCCGGGTCGCCTTCGATGCGACGGCGCTTCCCTATCGCCAGGAGGTGCTGGAGCGCCTCAGGGCCGAAAAGGCAAGCGGCCGCAAGCTGATCCTGGCCACGGCCTCGCCGCGTCTCTTCGCCGAGGCCATCGCGCGCCATCTCGGCCTCTTCGATGCGGTCATGTGCACCGATCCGGGCTCGAACCTTTCCTCCATCCGCAAGCGCGACGCGCTTCTGGCCGAATATGGCGATGCCGGCTTCGACTATGTCGGCAATTCGAAGGACGATCTGGCCGTCTTCGACGCCGCCCGCGCCTCGATCGTCGTGGCGCCCGACCGGCACGCCGCCCGATGGCAGCGTGAGCACGGGGCCGACCTTATCGAGGCCAGCAAGCCGACCCTCAAGACGCTGCTCAAGATGCTGCGCGTGCACCAGTGGCTGAAGAACAGCCTGATCGCGGTGCCGCTCATCCTGTCGCACCAATATCTGGAAGGCCCCGCCATCATTGCCTTCCTGCTGGCCTTCGTCTCCTTCAGCGCGGCGGCTTCGGCCATCTACATCCTCAACGACTTCATGGATCTGGCGCTCGACCGGCGTCATCCGACCAAGCGCAACCGGCCCTTCGCAAGCGGGGCGCTGTCGATCCCCTTCGGGCTTGGCGCCATGGTGCTGCTCCTGGGCGTCAGCTTCTCGGTGGCGCTGCTCCTGCCGCCGCTCTTCATGCTGGTGCTGGTCGGCTATCTGGTGGCCACGACCGCCTATTCGCTGTCGCTCAAGCGCATGCTCCTGATCGATGTCCTAACTCTGGCCGGTCTCTATGCCATGCGCATCCTGGCGGGTGGCGTCGCGACGCAGTCGGAATGGTCGTTCTGGCTGCTTGCCTTCTCGATCTTCTTCTTCCTCTCGCTGGCGCTGGTGAAGCGCTATGTGGAGCTGCGCGGCACCGAACTGCCGGCGGGCGAGCGCATTGCCGGCCGCGGCTATCGTGCCGAGGACCAGGAAATGATCGGCATGGCCGGCATGGCGGCCGCCTTCACCTCGGCGCTGGTGCTGGCGCTCTTCATCGATGCCGCCAGCCTGTCGGACGAATATACGCGGCCCTGGCTGATCTGGCCGCTGGCGCCGATCGTCCTCTACATCACCATGCGCGTGTGGATCCTGGCGCGCCGCGACGAGATGCATGACGATCCCATTGTCTTCATCATCCGCGACTGGCGCAGCCAGCTCGTGGCGGCATTCGGCGCGCTGCTGCTCATCGGCTCGGGGCTGTGACGATGGTGGCCTCCTATCAGAGCTTCGGGCGGGTCGTGCCGCCGACCGAACGCGCCATCCCCGCCGCCGAGGCGATCGTCCGGCTGCAGACGGGCGAGGCCGGCGACCGGTCGCTGGCCGCCTTCGGCAATGGCCGCTCCTATGGCGACAGCTGCCACAACCAGACCGGCACGCTCATCGACATGCGCACGATGAACCGGATCCTGGATTTCGATCCCGCGACGGGCGTGCTCAGGGCGGAAGCCGGGGTCCTGTTGTCCGACATCATCGACCGCGTCGTGCCGCATGGCTGGTTCCCGGCCGTCGTGCCGGGCACGCGCTTCGTCACGCTGGGCGGCGCCATCGCCAACGACATCCACGGCAAGAACCACCACCGGCGCGGCAGCTTCGGGTGCCATGTCACGGGGTTCAGCCTGCTGCGTTCGGACGGCGCGATCGTCAATTGCAGCCCGGAAGCCAATGGCGGCCTGTTTGCAGCCACTATCGGCGGGCTGGGGCTGACCGGGCTCATCCTGACCGCCACGATCCGGCTCATGAAGGTTGCCGCCGATGTGGTCGAGCGCGTCGAGCGCTTCGACAGGATAGGGGACTATTTCGACCGGGCGGAGGAAGCCGACGCGCAGAACGAATATGCCGTGGCCTGGATCGACCAGCTGGCCGGCGGTCGCGGGCTGCTGCTCACCGCCAACCATGCGGATGTCGCGGGCCAGACGAAAGCGGCGGGATCCCGGCTCGGCGTGCCGTTCCAGCCGCCTGTCAATCTCCTGTCGAAGCCCTTCCTGCGGCTCTTCAACATGGCCTATTTCCACGGCAAGGGACGCTCGGCGGCACCGCGAAGGAGCGGCTACCAGGGCTTCTTCTTCCCGCTTGACGGGGTTGGCAACTGGAACCGGCTCTACGGACCGAAAGGGCTCTTGCAGCACCAGAGCGTGATCCCCTTCGACACCGCGCGCGACGCCGTGCCGGGACTGCTGGCGGCGGCGACCCAATCGGGCCACGGCTCGTTCCTGACCGTGCTCAAGCGTTTCGGCAGCATTGCCTCGCCGGGCATGCTTTCCTTCCCGCGGCCCGGCTACACGCTGACGCTCGATTTTCCCAATGCGGGCGAAGCGACGCTGGCGCTGATGAACACGCTCGACCGGATCACGCTCGAGGCCGGCGGCGGCGTCAACGCCTACAAGGATGCGCGCATGCCGCCCGAGACCTTCGCGGCCTCCTATCCGCGCTGGGCGGAGCTGGAAGCGCTGCGCGATCCCGCTTTCATGACCGATTTCTGGCGCCGCACCGCCATGCGCCTGAGGCCCGGCATTCCCAATTTGCAGGCGGCCGAATAGCCGTCATGGAGACCAACCGATGAAATATCTCGCCTTCATCCTGTTCACAGTGGCGACCAACGCCGCCGCCCAGCTGATGCTGAAGCACGGCATGATGACGCTGGGCCCGCTTTCCTTCGCGGGCGTCAATCCCATCGTCAAGATCCTGCAGATCGTGTTCAGCCCGTGGATCTTCGCGGGGCTCTTCACCTTCGTCATCTCGATGGCATCGCATCTCTACGTGCTGTCGAAGGTGGAACTCTCCTTCGCCTATCCCTTCCTCAGCCTCGCCTATGTGGCGGTGCTCGTCTTCGCCTATTTCGTCTTCCGCGAGGACATCAACGCCTGGCGCATGGCCGGCGTCGCCTTCATCTGCGTCGGCACGGTCCTGATCGCCCAGAGCGGCAGCGGCCTGTCGCGCGACGCCATCACCGAAACCCCCATCCAGACCAGCGAGATCGCGAAATGAGACACATCATCTTCGGCGGTGACGGCTTCGTCGGCCGCCACCTCGTGCCCCTGCTCCTCGACGAAGGCCACGACGTGGTCGTCGCCGATATCCACAAGGGCGACTACCGCCACTATGCCAAGGCGCGCTTCGTCCCGTGCGACGTGACCGATGCGGCCGCCGTCGAGGCGGTCGGCATGCGGGCCGACGACATGGTCTACAATCTGTCGGCCAAGATGCTGTCGCCGATCCAGGTCCGGGCCAAGCGCCACGACTTCTTTTTCCCCGTGAACTTCCACGGCACGGAAAACATCATCCACGCCATGGACAAGGCCGGTGCGCCCAATCTGGTGCACTACACGACCGACATGATCTACGGCCACACGGTCACCTATCCGATGACCGAGGACCACCCGGTCAATCCGCTCGGCGAGTATGGCCTGTCCAAGCTCAAGACCGAGGAACTGGCCGCCGAGTGGCGAAAGCGCGGCATGAACATCTCGCTCTTCCGCCCGCGCCTCATCATCGGCCCCGGGCGGCTGGGCATCCTGGAAAAGCTGTTCAAGCTGATCGACATGAACCTTCCCGTGCCGATGATCGGCTCGGGCAGGAACCCCTACCAGTTCGTCTCCGTCTTCGACTGCGCTGCCGCTGCAAAGGCCGCCTGGAAGGCGGGCGTGCCCAACGAGGCCTATAATCTGGGCTCGCTAAACCCGCCGCCGGTCAAGAAGCTGCTGGGCGATCTGATCGCCCATGCGGGCTCGAAGTCGATCCTCGTGCCGACGCCCGGCTGGGCGGTGAAGCGCACGCTCGACCTGCTCGACCTGGTCAACATGCCGCTGATGGACCCCGAGCAATATCTGATCGCCGACGAGATGTGCGTGCTCGACGTCTCCAAGGGGGAGCGCGAACTCGGCTGGGTTCCGCAGTATCGCGACGAGGACATGCTGATCGCCGCCTACAAGGAATACCGCCAGAAAAAGGACCGGCCGTCGATCGCCGCTCCCGCCCAGATGCCCGCCGAATAGGAGAACGACATGAACGTGACCATGAAACCAGAGACGACGACGGCGCGCATCGAGGTGGAGGCCCCGGCACTCGTACCGGCCGCACCCAAGCCGAACCTGATGAGCGTCGAGGATGCCAAGGCGATGGACGTCGCCCGCATGACCGATCTCTTCAAGTCCCACATCAACCCCGGCCAGCTTCATTTCATGAAGCTGCTCGGCTTTCACAAGGTGAAGGTCGAGAGCGCGGAGGGCATGTACTACACCGACCAGAACGGCCGTAAGATCCTCGACTTCTTCGGCGGCTTCGGGTCGCTCGCCTTCGGCCACAACCACCCGCGCATCATCGAGGCGCGCAAGCGCTTCCAGGACGAGAACCGCCACGAGATCGCCATCGCCTTCATGTCGCAATATGCCTCAGCGCTGGCCTACAATCTCGCGCAATGCTCGCCGGGCGATCTCGACATGGTGTTCCTCGGCTCGTCCGGCTCGGAAGCCATGGAAGCCGCCATCAAGGTGGCCGAGCGCGCCGCCGGCCCGAAGCGGCCCAAGGTCGTCTATGCCGAGAACTCCTTCCACGGGAAGACGAAGGGCGTGCTGTCGATCACCGACGGCCCGCTCTATCGCGGCGAATTCCGGCTCGTCGACAACACGGTGCGCGTGCCCTTCGCCGACATCGAGGCGGTGGAGAACGCCTTCCGCTCCGATCCCGAAATCGGCGTCATCGTGCTGGAGACCATCCAGGGCGGCGGCGGCATCGTGTCGGCGCCTGCCGAATACTGGCAGAAGCTGCGCGAACTCTGCGACCGCTACGGCGTGTTGTGGGTGGCAGACGAGGTGCAGTGCGGCCTCGGGCGCACCGGCCATTTCTACGCCTTCGAGCAGTTTGGCGTCGTGCCGGACGTCACGGCGCTCGCCAAGTCGCTGGGTGGCGGCAAGGCAGCCGTCGGCGCGATGATCGCCCGCTCCTCGGTCTACATGAAGGCCTATGGCAGCCCCAAGACGGCGATGATCCATGCCCAGGCGACCTTCGGCGGCATGGGCGAGGCCTCCATTACCGCCATCGAGGCGCTCAACGTGCTCTATGACGAGCAGCTGATGGAGAACGCGGCCGCCACCGGCGCCTATCTGATCGAGAGACTGGAGGCGCTGAAGGCCAAACATCCGTCCATCATCAAGGATGTGCGCGGCCAGGGCTTCATGGTGGGCCTGGAATTCCAGGATTTCAGCCGCACGCTCCCGGCGGTGCTGAGGCCCATGGTCGGCATGCTCGACGACAAGCTGAAGGGTTCGCTGTCGGGCTTTGTCGGTGCCGAACTCCTGCGCGACCACGACGTGCTCGTCGCCTTCACCGAGTACAACCGCAACGTCATCCGTCTCGAGCCGCCGCTGATCTGCCGCCGCGAACATGTCGACCGCTTCGTGGAGGCACTCGACGCGGTGCTGTCGCGCGGCGTGGTGGCGATCGTGAAGGATTTCGTGAAGAGCCAGGTCCGGTAGGGTCAACCACCCACCGAAACGACAAGGGCCGGGCATCGCGCCCGGCCCTTGCTAAGATGTTGAAGCGACAGACGGTTGAATGCCGCCAGACCATTGCTTTACCCAATCATCCTGCCGGAGGTGCTTCGATAGGACCCTCCCATGCGAAGCTAAGTTTCCAGCAGTTTCCTGCGCACAGTTTGCCATACGTCCCTGTTCTGAGCGGCCAGCAGCCCAGGCCGCTGATCGGAGGGATCATAGCTGGAGCCATCAAGGCGAGCGACCCACCCCCCAGCCTCCGACAGCAGCAACGCTCCAGGGGCGTGATCCCACGGCAGCAGCCGCCAGAACATTACGAAGTTCTGCTTTCCGGTCGCAACGGCAGGATAGTCCACACCTGAGCATCTCGTGCCCGGCAGAATGGCAGAAAATCGCGACGCGTTCGCGGCCACTGTCTTTTTCAACGCGTCCGGCAGGAATCGGGTGAGGACCGCTCCCCGAGAAGATGCGACGTCTGGACATGACGATTCCGTATGCAAACGGATCCCGTCGACGAAGGCTCCGGCGCCAAGGGAAGCAACCGCGAGCCGATCGCTCACGGGTTCGAGGAGCCAGGCAGCGACAGTTTCCCCCCGGCGCAACAAGGCAACCATGACCGAAAACACAGGCGAGCCAGCAACGAAATTCGCCGTCCCGTCGATGGGATCAACGAGCCAGACATCGCCTTCATCCAGTTCGTCCATCAGGGCGGGAGTTTCTGCGGTCGCCTCTTCCCCAACCACCCGCGACCCGGGTAGGAGCGACATCAATCGCGGTGTAATGATCTGCTCTGCTTCACGATCTGCAATGGTAACCACCTCTCCTGGAGATTTCTCCTCAATCTGTCCTGCCTGCAGCTTCTGGAATCGCGGCAGGACCACATCGGCAGCGGCGTTTCGCAAGATGGCGGAAACCTCGTCGATCAGACCGGAGTTCATAGCCACCTCAATGCTTCCAACCTCACGCGAGCAGGATTGCTTGCAAGACGCGGTATGCGTCTAACTTCTGCGGCAAGAGAAACCCCATCAGCCATTGCGAGTTAAGAGGTTGGGCCGCGATCTCAATCAAAATGGGACATTCTGGTTGAAGGCCGGGCATCGCCCCGGCCTTTTTCATGCGCGCTTGGCGGCGCGTCAGTCGAGGCGGTCGGCGAGCCGGGGATGCACGAGAGCGTCGAAGCAGGGGGTGAGCTCGATCAGCCGGTGATCGGCCAGGCTTTCGCCGTAGATCTCGAAGAGATGCGCGTTGGCCGTCGTCAGCGGGCAGGTCGGCATCAGGGCGATGTCGACGTCGCGCACGGCGGCAAGGGCTTCCTCGTCCGGCGGCGGCACGGTGCGGCTCGGATCGGCGCCGATCGAGATGCGGCGTGGCGCGGAGCGGTCCATGAGCCAGGGAAACGGATTGACGAAGTTCACGTTCATCATCGTCTCGAAACGAAGCCCCGTGTTCGCCTCCAGTTCCTCAAGCGCGATCACCGCATCGCCGATGGCGCGCATGTGGATGATCTGGAAATCGAAATCCTGGTAGAGCATGGGCGAGGGCAGGTGCCCGCTTTCCACGATCCGCGCCGCGTAGTCCTTTTCCTCCGCATAGACCACCATCATGGTGTCGGCGCGGTCGGCAATCTCGGGTCGCATGTTGACGGTGCCGAGCGTCTTCAGACGGTCGTGCTGAAGGGTGACGTTCTTGAGCGCGCCGGCATAGGCACGCGCGGCGCGCTCGGTCGTGTTGACCAGGAGCGGCAGGAAGCAGGCCGCTGCCAGCGCCGCAATCGCCAGCGCGCGGGCCGGCGCATGCAGCATGGCCGGCAGCTTCATCAGGATGACCAGAAGCACCGGCCAGACCATGATCATCGCCTGGCTGCCCGTGTTCTGCGCCTCGAAGAAGATGCCGGCGAAGACCACCACGGCAAGCCACAGCGCCGGCCGGTCGAGAATGGCCTGCATCCCCGCCAGCCGTGACGTGCTCTGGCGCCAGAGTTTCGCGAGCTTGGGTCTTTCCTGCCACAGAAGCAGCAGGACCAGCGCGCCCGCCGGCGCCACCACGCCGAAGGTCAGCGAGACGGCCTGCACCATGCGCGGCGCGAGCGCATCGGTGTTGTCGGCCACGAGGGCATAGATGTCGCGCACATAGGCCGAGACCATGCCTGTCGTCAGTTCGAGAAGGCCGAGGGTGGCAAGGAAGGCGGCGGCCGCCGCCGCTGCCTGGCGAAATGTCAGCCGCGCGGCCGCGAAGGCATAGAGGCAGATCAGGCCGCCGGAGATGAAGCCGGTGATCTTGATCGTGAACAGCGCCAGCATGCAGGCGGTCACCAGCGTGACCAGGATGGCGCGGCCCTTCACGAACAGGAGCCCCGCCACAAGCAGATAGAGCACCTGCGTGACCTGCCGGTTGTAGATGCCGAAGCCGTCCGAGCCCGGATAGGGATAGAATTCGCGGTTGTTGAAGGGCAGAAGCGCAAAGACCAGAAATGGAATGAGCAGCGCGAAGGCGATGCCGCGCGAACGCTGCCCCACATCGGCCAGCACCAGCGCCATCAGCGGCGCGGTGACGGCAAGCAGGCTCCATTGCGACAGGAGCAGCGGCTGCGCGTCGGGAAAGAGCGCAATGCCCCAGGCGAAGAGATAGTATCCGAGCGGTCCGACCGGCGCGAAGAAGTCGACCGCCGGCATCTGCCCGTCGAAGATGCGGTTGGCGGCGTCGAAATAGATGAAGAGATCCCAGTACATGGGGCCGATCGGCACGGTCATGGGGATCAGGAGCAGAAGCGCGGCCGCCAGGACCGCCAGCGCCAGGAGCGCGATGGGACCGAAGGAAAGACCGGAGGCGCGGCCCCTGCGATGTGAGTCCGAAGCGATGGTCATCCCGGGTTCCTGCGCGGCAAAGTTGAGAAGGCTGGATCAATTCTAGCTTGAGCGGGTTAACAAGCGGCTTCCTCCTCCGGCGCCGAAAGCGCCGCAATCGGCAATCGACTATTCCCAATTGCAAACTAGATGATACGATTTGGAAAGGCCGCATGAACGGCAGAACCAACAGAGAGGTGAATCGCATGAAAGCACGGATCGGACTGACGGCACTCGCGCTGGTGATGTCTGGCCCGGCCTTCTCCCAGGAGGTCGTCAACGTTTTCAACTGGTCGGACTACATCGCCGCCGACACGATCGAGAAGTTCCAGGAAGAGACCGGCATCCGGGTCGTCTATGACGTCTACGATTCCAACGACGTGCTGGAAGCGCGCCTGCTGGCCGGTTCGTCCGGCTACGACGTGGTGGTTCCGACCTCGAGCTATCTGGCGCGCCAGATCCCGGCCGGCGCCTACCAGCCGCTCGACATGTCCAAGCTGCCCAATGCCGCCGGCCTCGACGAGAAACTGATGGAAGCCGTCGCCGCGCATGACCCCGGCAACGAGCATGCCGTGATCTACATGTGGGGCACCAACGGCATCGGCTACAATGTCGAGATGGTCGCCGAACGCCTGGGCGACGATGCGCCGACTGACAGCTGGTCGCTGGTCTTCGATCCCGAATATGCCAGCCAGCTTGCAGATTGCGGCATCAGCTTCCTCGATTCCTCCTCCGACATGTTTCCGGTCGCCTTGCAGTATCTCGGTCTCGACCCGCATTCGACCGACGAGGCCGACCTGGAGCGCGCCGCCGAATTGATGGAATCGGTGCGCCCGCATGTGCGCTACTTCCATTCCTCGCAGTACATTTCCGATCTCGCCAATGGCGAGACCTGCGTGGCCATCGGCTGGTCGGGCGACGTGCTGATCGCCATGGACCGTGCGGAAGAAGCCGGGCAGGGCGTCGAGCTCGCCTACACGATCCCCAAGGAAGGCACGATCGAGTGGTTCGACATGATGGCGATCCCCGCCGACGCGCCGAATGCCGACAACGCGCACGCCTTCATCAACTTCATCCTGCAGCCCGAGATCGTGGCCGACATCACCAACTACGTGTTCTACCCGAACGCCATCCCCGCCTCGCTTGAATATGTCGACCCGGAGATCTCCGAGGACGAGTCGATCTATCCCCCGGACGAGGTGATGGCCAACCTCTTCCCCTCGCCGGTCTATGATGCACGCACCGATCGCGTGCTGACCCGGCTCTGGACCCGCGTGCGCACGGGCCAGTAAGATCGTTGGCGGACGGGCGTTCGCGCCCGTCCGCGCTTCTCCCCCGCATTCGCCGATCCGGAGTTCGGCATGATCCAGAACGCCCACGCCGCTTCGTCCCGACCCTGGGTGGCCGAAACCGAGCCGCCCTTCCTGCGCATCCAGAAGGTCACCAAGAAATTCGGCGATTTCACCGCCGTCGATGAAGTCAGCCTCGACATCTATCGCGGCGAGCTGTTCTGCCTGCTCGGCGGCTCCGGCTGCGGCAAGTCCACGCTGCTGCGCATGCTGGCCGGTTTCGAGGCGCCAAGCGAGGGACGCATCGAGATCGACGGCCAGGACATGGCCGGCATCCCGCCCTATGAGCGGCCGACCAACATGATGTTCCAATCCTACGCGCTGTTCCCGCACATGACGGTGGAGCGCAACATCGCCTACGGCCTGTTGCGCGAGGGCGTGAAGCGCGACGAGGCGATGAGCCGCGTCGCCGACATTCTCAAGCTCGTGCAGATGACGCAGTTCGCGCGGCGCAAGCCGCACCAGCTTTCGGGCGGCCAGCGCCAGCGCGTCGCGCTCGCCCGCGCGCTGGTCAAGCGGCCGAAAGTGCTGCTGCTGGACGAGCCGCTCGGCGCGCTGGACAAGAAGCTGCGCGAGGAAACCCAGTTCGAGCTTCTGAAGATCCAGGAAACGCTCGGCATCACCTTCATTGTGGTCACCCACGACCAGGAGGAGGCGATGACCTTGTCGACACGCATCGGCGTGATGGACGAGGGCCAGATCGTCCAGGTCGGCGAGCCGGCCGAAATCTACGAGCACCCCTCGTCGCGCTTCGTCGCCGACTTCGTGGGGTCGGTGAATCTCTTCGAAGGCCGTATCAGCGTCGACGAAAAGGACAGGCTGGAAATCGACAGCGCGGAGATGGGCGGCACCATCCATGTCGGCCACAGCACGAGCTGCACGCTGGACCAGAAGGTCTGGTATGCGCTTCGCCCCGAGAAGGTGCGGCTCGATCGCGAGGAGCCCGTGGGCGAGGCCAACCGGGCGCGCGGCATGGTGGAGGAGGTGCTCTATCTGGGCGGCCAGTCGATCTACAAGATCAAGCTGGACAGCGGCAAGTCGGTGAAGGCGACCAAGCCCAATCTCCTGCGCCACGAGGACGACGCGATCAGCTGGGACGAGCCGGCCTGGATATCGTGGGGCGACACGGCAGGCGTGGTGCTGACGCGATGAGGTCGGGGACAGACCATTGGCGACCCTGATCGAACGCGTTCCCCCAATGCGCTGGACCGCGGGCCTTTTGCGGCGTCTGGGTCTCCATGGGCGCGGACTCGTGATCGCCGTGCCGTTTCTCTGGCTCCTGGTCTTCTTCCTGGTGCCGTTCCTGGTGGTGGGCAAAATCTCGGTTTCCGAGGCTTTGATCGCCCGCCCGCCTTACGCTCCGCTCCTGGAGTGGGATGGCTGGCGCCTCAACATCATCGTGAACATCGAGAATTTCCGCTATCTGTGGACCGACAGCCTCTACATCAACGCCTATTTCTTCTCCATCCAGGTCGCCTTCGTCTCGGCCGTCATCGCGTTGCTGATCGGCTATCCGATGGCCTATTTCATCGCCCGCAGCCCGGAGCCGCGCCGCACCTTTCTCCTGATGATGGTGATCCTGCCCTTCTGGACGAGCTTCCTGCTGCGCGTCTATGCCTGGCAGGGTTTCCTGCGCTCGAACGGGGTGATCAACAACACGCTGATCTCGATGGGCATCATCGACACGCCGATCCAGATGCTGCAGACCAATTTCGCGGTCTATCTGGGCATCGTCTACACCTACCTGCCCTTCATGATCCTGCCGCTCTACGCCAATCTGGTGAAGCTTGAGGAAAGCCTGCTCGAGGCCTCGGCCGATCTCGGCGGCCGGCCGATGGCGACCTTCTTCTACGTCACGCTGCCGCTGTCGCTGCCGGGCATCATCGGCGGCTTCATGCTGGTCTTCATTCCCGCGATCGGCGAGTTCGTCATTCCCGAGCTGCTGGGCGGTCCCGATACGCTGATGATCGGCCGCGTCTTGTGGAACGAGTTCTTCTCCAACCGCGACTGGCCGGTTGCCTCGGCCGTGGCGATTGCCATGCTGGTGGCGGTGGTGGTGCCGATCATGATCCTGCGCTCCCTCCAGGCACGTCTGACGGAGGAGAAATGATGCGCGGCGGATGGACGCTTCCGGTCCTGTGCGTGCTCGGCTTCGTGTTCCTGTACGCGCCGATCCTGTCGCTGGTGATCTTCTCCTTCAACGCCAGCCAGCTGGTCACCGTCTGGGGCGGGTTCTCGACCCGCTGGTATGGCGAACTGATGCGCGACACCCAGATCCTGGGCGCGGCCTGGATCAGCCTGCAGGTCGCCTTCTTCAGCGCCACCATCGCGGTCGCGCTGGGCACGTTGGCGGCCTTCGTGCTGATGCGCTTCGGCCGCTTCAGGACGCGTGCGCTCCTGACCGGCATGGTGACGGCGCCGCTGGTCATGCCGGAGGTCATCACCGGCCTGTCGCTGCTGCTGCTTTTCGTGTCCATGGAACAGCTGATCGGCTGGCCGGCCGGCCGCGGCATGACGACGGTGACCATCGCGCACGTGACCTTCTGCATGGCCTTCGTTGCGGTTGTGGTGCAGTCGCGGCTGGCCGGCATGGACAATTCGCTGGAGGAGGCCGCGATGGATCTGGGCGCGCGGCCGGTGCGCGTCTTCTTCGACATCACGCTGCCGGTCATCGCGCCGGCCCTGGTGGCGGGATGGCTTCTCGCCTTCACCCTGTCGCTCGACGACCTCGTTATCGCCAGCTTCGTCACCGGCCCAGGGGCCTCGACGCTGCCGATGGTGATCTTCTCCAAGGTGCGGCTGGGGGTCAGCCCGGTGGTCAACGCGCTCGCCACCCTCATCATCCTGGCGGTCGCCATCGGCGTGGCGATCGCCACCTGGCACATTCACCGGCGCATGAAGGAAGCCCGCAAGGATTGAGCCGCCACCGCTCGACCCGGTCGATGTCCGTGGGTCATTCGGCCGGCATGTGGGCGGGCTGGCCGCGCTTCAGCCTGCGGTCGCCGAGGCTCACGATCGCCTTGCCGACCGGCCGCTCGAAGAACCGGTCCGACAGGATGGACAGCGCGAAGACGACCAGTGCCGGCACGATGAGGAAGGCATAGAACAGGTTCGAAGAGACCAGCGGGTCGATCCACCAGCGCCAGACGATGGCCAGCAGCACGCTTTCGACAACCGGGTGGATGAGATAGATGCCAAGCGACACCTTTCCCAGCGGATGCAGCGGCGCGAGATAGGTGGTGGCCTCGGGCCGGTTGCGTTCCGCGATCGCCGCGAAATACATCGCGAGCGCGAGCAGCAGCACGATGACGTAGCTCTCCAGCCTGAACCCCATGGCGGCGAGCGCCACACCGAAGAGGATCCAGCCGGGTGCCTGGCTGGTGAGGCCTGACCGGCTGCGCGCCACGACGACGGCGACAAGCGCCCCGAGCACGAAATCGGCAAATGCGCGATAGGCGCCCCACGTATTCGCCTCGAGCCAGCTGTCGAAGGGAATAAGGCCGAGCGCGATCCCGATCTCCAGTGCCAGGATGGAGGCGAAGGCCAGCACGGCCAGCCCGCCAGCGCCCCCCATGCGGTAGGTGATGACGATGGCGGGCAGCAGCAGGTAGCAGAACCACTCCGCCGACAGTGACCACGAGACGTAGTTGAACGTCAGGTGTTCCGTGAAGCCCCAGGCCTGGATCAGGAGGATGTTGGCCGGCAGGGTCGACCAGTCGAAGCGTTGCGGGTTGTCGGTGGAAACGAGACCCTGGTCGATCGCGAGCGTGACAAGCAGGAAGAAACCGAGCGTCACCAGATAGAGCGGATAGATGCGCGCGATCCGGCGAAGGAGATATTTGCCGAAACCCTGATCGCCGCGCATCAGGACGTCGCCGTAGCGCTCCATGATCAGGTAGCCGGAGATCATGAAGAACATCTCCATCAGCGGCAGGAAGCGGTGCAGGAACGCACCCGCCTCCAGCGCTTCCGGCGGTCCGAAGCGCAGGAAGTGATAGATCATGATGGCGACGGCAGCCGCCAGACGCCATGTCTCGAAGATCCTGTAGTGCATTTACGTCCCCGAAGGATCGCCCCGCCTGCCGACGCAGCTGCATCCTGTATCCCCAGTGGAGCAAGTTTCCCCGATACTGGAGATGAAATCGAATGCTTCTTGTTCTCAGCGTTAACGAGACCGGGCCGGATCATGGACGAGGGGGGATTGCCGACGAGTTTCCCCCCGACAGGGCAGACTGATCGGTGACCATCCGAATGCCTAATTGATAGACTTCTTAGGCACATCGCTCACAGAATAGGCATTTGCCTATTATGCTGCCTATCCTCCTGTCAGGGGAAAGGTCTTGCCTCGGGGCCTCATCCTCGCTCCAACCTGCTCCAACGGCGGCAAATCCAGACAAACGCAAGAGAAACCCCAGTTATACATCGTCGAATTCCAGGCTGGCACGCTGGTTGCTTTGACTATTGCGGTGCAACAAAAACCTGTTTGGAGGTGTTCGAAATGAGGGGTTCCAATTTCACTCGGCGTGGCATTCTGGCTGCCGGCGCGCTTGCGGCCGGCCTGGCCTTCTCGCCCGTTGCGCAGGCCGAGGACGAGACGATCAAGGTCGGCATCCTGCATTCGCTGTCGGGAACGATGGCGATCTCGGAGACGACGTTGAAGGACGTCATGCTGATGCTCATCGAGGAGCAGAACAAGAAGGGCGGACTTCTGGGCAAGCAGCTCGAGGCCGTCGTCGTCGACCCGGCCTCCGACTGGCCGCTCTTCGCCGAGCGCGCCCGCGAACTGCTCGAGGTCAACGAGGTCGCCGCAGTGTTCGGCTGCTGGACCTCGGTCTCGCGCAAGGCCGTGCTGCCGGTCTTCGAGGAGCTGAACGGTCTGCTGTTCTATCCCGTCCAGTATGAGGGCGAGGAAAGCCAGCGCAACGTGTTCTACACCGGTGCCGCGCCCAACCAGCAGGCCATTCCCGCCGTCGAGTACCTGATGAACGAGGAAGGCGTGGAACGCTGGGTTCTGGCCGGCACCGACTATGTCTACCCGCAGACCACCAACCGCATCCTGGAAGCCTTCCTGAAGTCCCACGGCGTCGCCGATGAAGACATCATGATCAACTACACGCCGTTCGGCCATTCCGACTGGCAGACCATCGTGGCCGACATCGCCGCCTTCGGCTCGGCCGGCAAGAAGACCGCCGTCGTCTCCACCATCAATGGCGACGCCAACGTTCCGTTCTATCGCGAGCTGGGCAACCAGGGCATTTCCGCGGAAGACATCCCCGTCGTCGCCTTCTCGGTCGGCGAGGAGGAACTTGCCGGTCTCGACACCGGCCCGCTGGTCGGCCACCTGGCCGCCTGGAACTACTTCATGTCTGTCGACACGCCGGAGAATGCGGAGTTCATCGAGACCTGGCACGCCTTTATCGGCGACGAGAGCCGCGTCACCAATGACCCGATGGAGGCCCACTATATCGGCTTCAACATGTGGGTGAAGGCGGTCGAGGCAGCCGGCACCACCGATCCGGACGCGGTGATCGACGCCATCGTCGGCGTGGAAGTGCCGAACCTGACCGGCGGCATGTCCACCATGCTGGCCAACCACCACATCACCAAGCCGGTGCTGATCGGCGAGATCCAGGGCGACGGCCAGTTCGACGTCGTCTGGGAGACCGACGATCTCGTGGAGGGCGAGGCCTGGTCGCAGTTCATCCCCGAATCGGCTGTCCTGATCGCCGATTGGACGGACCCGATCAACTGCGGCAACTTCAATACCGAGACCGAGACCTGCGGCGGCTCCGAAGCCAACTGATCCGCTTGCACTGACATGCGGGGGCGGCACGCGCCGCCCCCGCACCCCCGATGCCTGGAAATCACGGTCTCGCCATGCAATTCATCGCCCGTCCGGTGCTGCTCGCCTTCATGGTGCTGCTGGTCGCTCTCTTTCCCGCCCGTGCCCAATCGGTCGAGGAACTGGTCAACCAGCTGCCCGAAGGTGGCTTTTCCGATCGCTCCGCAATCATCGCGCAACTGGCCGCGACCGGCGACACGCGTCTTGTCCCCGTCCTGGAAGCGCTTGGCGCCGGTGAACTGAACGTCGTTGCCGAAACCGGGCAGGTCGTCTTCGTGCGGCCGGCAGGCGGCAATGTCGCCATCACCGATGCGCTGACCGGTGAGGACGCCGGCGAGGTGGCATCGGGCGCGGTCGAGCGCATCCGCGTCAACAATTCGGTCAGGCGCGCCGTGCGCACCGCGATCGGACAGCTCACGCTTCTCAGCCCCAATGCGAATGTCAGGCTGTCGGCCGCGCGCGCCATGTTCCAGGCCGCCGACCCCGACAACCTGCCCCTGCTCGACGAGGCGATCGCCGCGGAGGAGAACGCCTCCGTGCTGCCGGTCATGCAGCAGGCCTGGGCGATCGCCATCCTGCGCACCGACGCCTCGCCCGCCGATTATGCCGAGGCCGTCGACATCATCGCCGCGCGCGGCGACCGCCATGCGCTCGGCATCCTCAACGCCGCTCTTGCCAATGCGCCCGACGAGGTCAGGCCGACGATTGAATCCGGCATCTCCGCCATCCAGAGCCATCTGCGCCTGCTCGATGTGGGCCAGAACGTCTGGTACGGCATCTCGCTGGGCTCGGTTCTGCTGCTCGCCGCCATCGGCCTTGCCATCACCTTCGGGGTGATGGGCGTCATCAACATGGCGCATGGCGAGATGGTCATGATCGGCGCCTACACGACCTTCATGGTGCAGAACATCATCCGCGCCTCCGCGCCCGAACTGTTCGACCTGTCGCTTGCCTTCGCCCTGCCGGCCGCCTTCCTGGTAACCGCGCTTATCGGCATCGGCATCGAGCGTGGCGTGATCCGCTGGCTCTATGGCCGGCCGCTGGAGACGCTGCTGGCCACGTGGGGCCTGTCGCTGATCATCCAGCAGGCGGTGCGGTCCATCTTCGGCGCCTCCAACCGCGAAGTCGGCAACCCGTCCTGGATGTCGGGTGCCTTCGATTTCTACGGCATCCTGATCACCTGGAACCGATTCTGGATCGTGCTGTTCGCGCTCGCCGTCTTCGCCACGCTGCTGTTCGTGCTCAAGCGCACCTCGCTCGGCCTGCAGATGCGCGCCGTGACCCAGAACCGCCGCATGGCGTCTTCCATGGGCATCCGCACCCCCTGGGTCGACGCGATGACCTTCGGGCTCGGCTCCGGCATCGCCGGGCTGGCGGGCGTCGCGCTCTCGCAGATCGACAACGTCTCGCCCAATCTCGGCCAGGGCTACATCATCGACAGTTTCATGGTCGTCGTGTTTGGCGGGGTCGGCAATCTCTGGGGCACGCTGGTGGGCGCCATGACGCTCGGCATCGTCAACAAGTTCCTGGAACCCTATACCGGGGCGGTGCTCGCCAAGATCGCGGTGCTGGTCGTCGTCATCCTGTTCATCCAGAAACGCCCGCGCGGCCTGTTCGCGCTCAAGGGCAGGGCGGTGGAAGCATGATCACCCGGTTCCTCCTCAACAGGCTGGACGGCAAGGTCTGGATCGTCGTCGGCATCCTCCTGGCGGTGGCGATCCTCGTGCCCGCTTCCAACCTGCTCCTGCCGGTCGGGCACCCGCTGCGCGTGCCCAACTACATGGTCGCGCTGATGGGCAAGTACCTGACCTATGCCATGCTGGCGCTGGCGCTCGATCTGGTGTGGGGCTATGTCGGTATCCTGTCGCTCGGCCACGGCGCCTTCTTCGCGCTCGGCGGCTATGCGATGGGCATGTATCTGATGCGCCAGATCGGCGATCGCGGCGTCTATTCGCACCCCGTCCTGCCCGATTTCATGGTCTTTTCCAACTGGACCGAACTGCCCTGGTACTGGTGGGGCTTCGACCAGTTCTGGTTCGCCATGCTGATGGTCATGGTCGTGCCGGGGCTGCTTGCCTTCGTCTTCGGCTGGCTCGCCTTCCGTTCGCGCGTCACCGGCGTCTATCTGTCCATCATCACCCAGGCCATGACCTATGCGCTGATGCTGGCCTTCTTCCGCAACGAGATGGGGTTTGGCGGCAATAACGGCCTGACCGATTTCCGCGACATTCTGGGCTTTCCCATCCAGGCGGCGACGACCCGGGCCTCGCTGTTTGCGGCCACCTGCATCATGCTGGCCATCACCTTCGTCATCTGCGCGGCGATCACCAAATCGAAGCTCGGCAAGGTGATGATCGCGGTGCGCGACGCCGAAAGCCGCACCCGCTTCATCGGCTACCGGCCCGAATATGTGAAGCTCTTCGCCTTCGTGGTGTCGGCCGTGATCGCCGGCATTGCCGGCGCGCTCTACGTGCCGCAGGTGGGCATCATCAATCCCGGCGAGTTCTCGCCCGCCAACTCGATCGAGGTCGTTGTGTGGGCCGCCGTCGGCGGGCGCGGCACGCTGATCGGGCCGATTATCGGCGCCGTCGTGGTCAACTACGCCAAGACCTGGTTCACCTCCGCCTATCCCGAATTGTGGCTGTTCGCGCTGGGCGGGCTGTTCGTGGCCGTCACGCTGCTCCTGCCCAAGGGCATCGTCGGCACCTGGAACCAGTTCTGGGCGAGCCGTCGCGACCACAAGGCGGCGCGCCTGGCCGAGGCGGCCGACGACGAGCCCCCGTCGGCGCCGCCACCGGCGCCCAGAGCCGCCCGCGAACCGGCCGA
>NZ_WVVV01000081.1 GCF_012911015.1 Chelativorans sp. ZYF759
CGGGAAGGTGTGCCTGGTCGGGATGGGCCACAACGAGATGACGCTGCCGCTGACGGCGGCGGCGGCGCGGGAGGTGGACGTGGTGGGCGTGTTCCGGTACAAGGACACCTGGCCGCTGTGCATCGACTTCCTGCGCAGCGGCAAGGTGGACGTCAAGCCGCTCATCACCCACCGCTTCGGCTTCTCGCAGCGGGACGTGGAGGAGGCCTTCGAGGTCAGCGCCCGCGGCCGCGATGCCATAAAAGTCATGTTCAACCTCTAGGCGGGCAAGCCGCCTCCCTCTCGGTCCAGCCGTCTAGGCGCCGTCGCCGTTGCCGTATGCCCCTGCCCCCACCCAGGCCACAGCTCCTGGAATAAAAATGACAGAAAAGAAACTTTATAGTTCGATGAATGGGCAGTTTGCCGTGGTTTTGGA
>NZ_WVVV01000082.1 GCF_012911015.1 Chelativorans sp. ZYF759
CCTGGAGATCCCCACTGAGATCAACGGCGTGCCGTCGGAAATCCTCGACCCGATCAACACCTGGACGGACAAGGCCGCGTACAAGGAGAATCTCCTGAGGCTCGGCGGGCTCTTCAAGAAGAACTTCGAGGTGTTCGCCAGCTACAAGATCGGGGACGACAGCAGCCTGACTGACGAGATCCTCGCAGCAGGCCCCAACTTCTGAACTAAAGCAATGGATCCGGATGAATAAAACGATGGTGTGTGTGCGTGGGTGCGTGTGAAGATGATTACGACGACGACGAAAAAAAAGGTGTTGGATCGATGAGCCAACATAGTAATAGATTAGCTGGGTATATTGTCATGGGTGCGTCTGGTCTCTGGTCTTGTTATCTATAAAGCTGTCTCAAGCAGCTATCATATTCTATTTCAAA
>NZ_WVVV01000083.1 GCF_012911015.1 Chelativorans sp. ZYF759
CGATAAAAGCTTTTGTCAGGAATGCTGGTCACACGAGGAGCGTAAGTAGTGCCATTGGCACGGGGCCTCTTCGACTGTGGCTTTGCAGCTTCAGCAGCTCTCCTCTTGTCAGCCTTGGCCTTCTCTAGCTGGAGGATTCTTTTCTGAAGTGGATCAGTTGGGTATTGCTCCTCAAGCTTGTGTTCCTCAATACACTTCATGATAGCCTTAAGGGCAGACAGCTCACGTTCATTTGTTTCATTCTGTGCACCAGGAGACATATTTCCAGCTTTGATTTGTGACACCTTCCTTGCTTCCTTCAAATATGCTTTCAATAATGGCACAGGTGCATATTGCTCTGTTAGCTCAAATGCAAATGCCAGATTAACAGCCTCAATTTGCCTTCCACTATTCAAAAGAACTTCGAT
>NZ_WVVV01000084.1 GCF_012911015.1 Chelativorans sp. ZYF759
ATTTATTTTTGAATAAATTTCAAGTAAAACATTACAGGTGATGAGAGTGCATGTGCATGCAATGTACAGTACTTACGTATACAAATAAACAGACGAGCGTAGTGCAAGATGATTAGCTATAAAGCACACATGCTTGCATGGCTTAGATGACACCAATTATTAAAAGCAATACATGCGCCACCTATACTGACATATATGCAGATGGTAGCGTACGTGGCTGAATTATTGATGCAGATATAGATAGATAAGCAGACTTTGGCACAGTGGTGCATCGTCTCATTCGCCGTTGATCTTCCTCTCGGTGACCTCGGACTTGAAACCAAAGCTGTTGACTCCACGGAAGATGCCATCTTCATACTTGGTGACCTTCTTCTCCCCGGTAGTCAAAATATCCTCCTGCGTG
>NZ_WVVV01000019.1 GCF_012911015.1 Chelativorans sp. ZYF759
GCTTCATCCGTCCATCGACGGCGGCGACCAGTGTCGACGACCTCCAGCCGGGACACTTCGTGAGTGTGAGTGTGAGTATGCATATCCATACGCACAATCTCTTGGCCGCCTTCCAACCGCACAAGGCGTCCTACGCCGAAGGGTTACGTGTCAGGATCACGGACAGGCTCTGAAACCTTTACCTCGGGCAGCGTCACCTCGGAGCGGACGTTTTCGGCTTGTCGCCACACCTGCAAAAGTCGTTCCAGGTTCGAACGGCTTCCAGTATAGCCCCGGTTCTTGAGGTCATGGAAAAGATGACGCCCAAGGCGGTTTCCATCCTTCCAGCACTCAGCCAGGAACGCTTCGAAATACAAAGGGGATGTCGGATTCAATGCCGCTCGATTTCTGTCCCTGGGTGCACTTGATGTTAGCCAGTTGGTGACGCTCCGACGCTCAAATCCCGTGCGTCTAGCAATCTCACTGTAGGTGAGACCCTGCTGGCGTAGAGCATGCAGCATCTCGAATATTTCCTGGCGCGACTGCCGATGGGCAAGGCGCGCACGGCGGTGTTGAGCCGTGGTGCTGGCAATGGCGTCTTCTGACAGTATCGGTCTGACGTTGGCATGGCCGCAAAGGCTCATCTGTTCCTTGATAGCCGCCCTGAGATTCTGAACCAGATGAAAGCGATCCGCCACCTGGCGGGCCTGCGGCGCGCCCTCTCGAGAAGCCTGGGCATAGAGACCGCAACGATCTCGACTGACGACCTCAATAGAGGGACGTGCTTGCAGCCATGCTTTCGCGCTCGCAACGCTGCGGTCGTCCAGAATATCAACGACTGCACGACGCTCGAGATCGACCATGATCGTGCCGTATCGTGTGGAGCGACGCCAACTCCAATCATCGATGCCAACGACTCTCACTGCATCCTGAATTGAGACCGAAGCTCTTCGTTTGATCTGGCGAAGGATCGTGTCATCGCTGACAGGCATACCAAGGCGACCCATCAGATGTTCCGCGGGGCGGCCACCCATGCTGTAACCCACCAAGTCTACAATCGCGGCCATCCGAGCGGTACGCCGCGTGTAGGGTGCAGCGATATCAGGCAATCGGTCAGTGAAGGTTCGCCGCTGACATTCCCGGTGTCTGCATTGCCACCGGCTCAGGGTGAGCTGAACGTTCACCACCTGCCCCTGAACCGAAAGGTCTTGAAGAGTGCGCTTGCGCCAACCGTGCCGATGACGACTTCGCATACAGCAATCCGGACACGTTCCGACTGGCTTCGCGACCGCGGAAACGGCCCATTTGCCGTCGTTTTGGAGTGAGATGCCCAGAACATTGACCCCTGGGCCGGGTGACCATTTCGATTTCGTGCGCATCCCCGCAGGTAGCAAATGCGATGCCTACAACCTGTTAACCACACAAAGTGAGGAAGAACCCTTTGAAATGTAAATCGACAATTGCCTTCCGCTCCAGATGATGCGGCCTGATCTTCTCATGCATCATGACGCGCCTCCCTCTCTCCGGGAGAGCGCTCGTCTTCGACGTGATCGAGGATCAGGCTTACCATCAGCGTCGTCACGGATCGACGCGTCTCGACGGGCAGCGTCTGCCATTGCGGCGTCTGCATCGTGTCGGCGTCGTTCGGCTTGGAGAACAGATCGAACTGGTATGTCGTGGGCTTGCGCGGCATGGACATCTCCCCGATTCGCGTCATGAGAGCCCAATGCTGCGCCCATCTCCTGAGATTGCGATGGGGTACGGGTGTCCTGGAGAAGGGTCGCCAGGGTACCAAGCGCAGCAAGATCGACGTGCGGAGCATCCGTGATGCGCCAGCTCGCGCTGACCACCCGGTCGAACATCCACGCCGGAATCTCCAGCCAACGATGCAACGACTGTCCGGAAAGGGTGCAGCGGAAAAACGCTGCATTCTTCTTCTCGATCACCTCGTGGATAGAGACTTGCCGTCCAGTCCAGGGATGCCATGGGTAAAGAAGCTTGCGCTCAAAACCGGTCCCGTGGGCGTTCCGTCGTCGAGTTGTACAACAGCGCTCTACATCACCGATCCCATCACGCTCGAAGGGGTCAGGGCCACGGACGACGTCGACCTGATCGTCGACCTTGCGGGATTTGCCGAGTGGGCAGAACTGCTGGATCAGTTGCGCAAGCGCGGCTTTACTGAATCGGCCGAAGACAACGTCATTTGCCGCATGAAGCTTGGCGAGCTCAAAGTCGACTTCATGCCGGACGATGAAAAGATCCTCGGCTTCAGCAACCGGTCGTATGGCAAGGGTATCGAGACCGCCGTCCAGACGGAACTGGAAGATTCGCTCCCCATTCGCCACCTCACGCCACCATTGTTTGTCGCCACCAAGCTCGAGGCATATCGTGGGCGGGGTGGTGGGGATCTGATCGGCAGCCGGGACGCCGAAGACATTCTCCTACTGGCCGACGGCAGAGAGGCGCTTGTCCAGGAAGTCGCCGAGGCTGAGATCGACATCCGAACCTATATTGCCGAACAGATAACTGATCTGCTCGAGGACCAGAGCTTCGATCACTTCCTCGAGGGCAACATCCGGGGGCCCGCGGGCCGTGCCGACATTGTCTACGAGCGACTATTGGCGCTCACCCGGTCGGGTGCTGACTGAATGCCCTTCGACGTCCGGTGGGATTGCCAGCAGGGCACCAGAACGGCTGACAACCGCGACCATGCCGGCATCGGCATTCGTGGCGATTCATTTCTGGCAATCGTGCTCGACGGGTCGACGCGCGGCGCGACCAGCGAACTGTTTGCTTAGGAATTCGCGCCGTCTCATCGACTCGTTCGTGACCGGAGCGGATGCAACTACGGAGACCCTGACCGAGCAGCTCCGCCTAACGCATGCAGCGCTCGCCCCAGACTTCACGAGCGATTCCGCCAGCTACACTCTTGTTTGCGCGGAAGCGGCTGGATCGGCTCTCCTTCTGCACGCCGGCGATTGCATCGCTGGTCGTGTTAACGCGAAGGCCCGCTTCGGCAGCACACCCGGCAAACGCATCGGGCGCTGATGTGTAGAGGCTGGGCGTTGCCCTTCGGACCGCGCTTTCGGCTGCGCCGGAACCACGCCGAGGGCGCGTTTCCGCCATTCGGCTTCAATCGCTAACGTCAAGACCGGCGGTGATGGCCATTTCGATGATGAAGCCCCCGCTCGGGTGCGCGAGGCATGATGATGACCGGCCACAGTGCCAGCGGCAGGATCAGGACGGTGGCCTCTCCGTTCTCGGCATCGACACCTTACGGCCGGGTTGCGCGCGTGGAATCCTGGATCGCCCGTTGACGAGAACGGTCACGTTGCGCCGGCGGGTGATCGTCTCCGGCATGCCGACGTCGGTGCTACGACGAAGATGAGGATCGGGAGGCGCTCCAGTGCGGCCGTGGACGATGGGCGGGCCTTGCCGTCGAAGGTCGGGGGAGGATTGAAGCGACCGGAGGTTCGCTACCGTTCTCGTGTCTGGCGCGGAGGAGGGGACGGGCCTGGGGTCGAACCTTCTCTGGCGAGTTGCCTCTCCACGCGGATGACGATGCACACAGGTCTGCTTGCACGCGCGCCACCGGCTGCCAGCGGGATATCTTTCCAGGCTGGGCCGACTGGTTGGCATATTTCAGAAACTCCCCAGCAACGTTCCCAGGGTGATCAGCACGATCAGCGCGAGGATCGGGACGGCCACGGCGACGACGGCGACATCAAGATAGGCCTCGCGGTGCGTCAGGCCGCAGATTGCTAGAAGCGTGATGACGGCACCGTTATGGGGCAATGCGTCGAGCCCGCCGGTGGCCACCGCGGTCACCCGGTGCATCAGCTCCGGCGAGATACCCGCGGCCTGGGCCATCTCCAGATAGACGCCGCCGAGCGTGGTGAGCGCGATGCTCATGCCTCCGGACGCCGAGCCGGTCATCCCGGCCAGAAGGTTGACCGAGATCGCCAGCGAGATCAGGGGATTGTCGCCGCCGATCCCGATCACCGAATCACGGATCAGCGCGAAGGCCGACAGCGAGGCGATGACGGAGCCGAACCCGACAAGGCTCGCGGTATTGAAGATCGGCAGCAGCGAGGCGTGGGCCCCGGCATCCAGCGAGGCGGTCAGCCTCGGTAGGCGCGACCAGTTCACGGCGATCATGAGCACGATTGAAATGACCAGCGCGGCGATTATGGACCAGATGCCGCGCACCGCATCGATGGTCACCGAGCCATATTCGGGCGCGGCAAGATAGTCGGTGTCCATGGCCGGGATGACGAGGGCGGTAAAGGTGAGGTTGATGGCGATCACCGTGACGAGCGGCAGTGCCGCCAACATGAGGGCCGGCGGCGCGGCCGGACGCGCCCCGGCCGGGAGTTCGCCAATGTCGAAGCCTTCGCCCGCGGCGCGCTCGCGCAAGGCCCTGTCAGTGCGCCGTTCAGCGTCGGGGTGGTCGCCGTAGCCTTCGGAGGTGGCCCGCGCCCGTCGCTCCAACCACAGTTGGCCAAGCGCAAACATAATCAACGCCGTCAGGATGCCGAGCCCCGGCGCGGCAAAGGGCGACGTGCCGAAATAAGGCATCGGGATCGCGTTCTGGATCGCCGGCGTGCCGGGCAGCGCGGTCATGGTGAAGGTGAAGGCGCCAAGAGCGATGGTGCCCGGTATCAGCCGCTTGGGGAGATTGGCGCGGCGAAAGACTGCTGCAGCGATCGGAAACACGGCGAACGCGACCACGAACAGCGATACCCCGCCATAGGTCATCGCCGCGCATGACAGCACCACCGCCAATATGGCGCGGTCGCTGCCAAGCCTCCGGATCGTGGCGTTGGCCAGAACCTCGGCACTGCCGGTATCCTCCATCAGCTTGCCGAAGATGGCCCCGAGCAGGAAGACCGGGAAGTACTGGACGATGAAATCACCCGTCGCCACCATGAAGATCTGAGTGTAACTGGCAAGCAGCGGCCGTTCAAACGAGGCGAGCACGGTGAGCAGGGCGAGACCCGGCGCCAGGATCAGCAAGGTGACGCCACGGTAAGCGAGATACATGAGCCCGCCGAGCGCAGCAACGACGACCAGGATGCCATACATTTGCGACTACTCCGCTGACCGGTTGGCGCTCGACTTGTTGGGCCTCTGCATCGGCCGCAGCGAGTCGACGAACAGCGCGTCGAGGTCGAACGTGGAGCGCACGCCGAGGTCACCAAAGTTCGCCTCTAGCCAATGGTGCGCCCAACCCCGGCCGCGCTGTTGCAGGTGGCTGAGGAATGTCCATTCGGCGTTGAGCTTGCTGGAGGCGTCCAGGTCCTGCAGCTCCTCATCAGCATGGATCAGATGGACCCGCATGTCGCGGTAGCGTTCCGTCTCAAGCCCCTCCGCCTCAATAAGTTTGTGCAGCAGCTGGATCGCCCGAAGGTCCTTTATGAGGCTGGAATTGAAGCTGATCTCGTTCACCCGGTTGAGGATCTCACGCCCCGTTCGCGGCAGTTTGCTGCGAGTCATAGGATTGATCTGGACGATCACCATGTCACGACAGTCGGTCTCGTCGACTAGGGGGTGAAGCGCTGGATTGCCGATATAGCCACCGTCCCAATAGGCTTCGCCATCGATCTCCACCGCCTGGTACACCGATGGCAGACAGGCCGAGGCCATGATCGTTTCCACCGACAGATGCGGCTGGGTAAAGACGCGCGCCTGGCCGGTGCGCACATTGGTAGCGGTGACAAAGATCTTCGGCATCGCGCAGGCATTGACCCGATCGAAGTCGACCGTGCTGGCTACGAGGTCGCGCAACGGATTGATGTCGAGCGGATTGAGCTCATAGGGAGAGAACTGCCGTGACAGGTTGTCGAAGAATTGGTAGCCGGGCGACTTGTCGAGGTTGAAGTTGCCGGTGAGCCTGTTCCACCAGCTGCGCTGCACCGGCGAAAAGCGCGCTGCAACGCTCACGGCCCGCCAGAAGGCGGCGAGCGCCTCGCGCGCTCCCTCCCGGCCACGCTCTTGAAATCCTTGCGCAAGCACCACGGCATTCATTGCCCCAGCGCTGGTCCCGCTGATGCCGGCGATCTCCAGCCGTTCGTCTTCCAGGATGCGGTCGAGCACACCCCAAGTCAGCGCCCCGTGGGACCCGCCGCCCTGAAGCGCCAGATCGATCGTCTTTTTGGGCTGTTGCTGGACCATATCGCCCTCCACACATGCGCTTCCCGCGTCTACGCCGCGGCACGACTCTCAGGCCGCCATCATGATGCGGATGGCGGCTGCAAACCACCACCCCGCCCAGACAGCGGCGGCGGTCAACAGGAGGCCGGTGGCAACCGCCCAGCCGAACGCCGTCGCCCCTCCGCGAAGGGCCAGGACGATCCGCACACCGGCATTCACGCTGATCGCTGCTGCCAGCGGCACGACCGCCTCGGATGCCGGCAACTGCCCGGCAACAACAAGCGAGGCAAGCGCAACGGCAGCGGATCCCGTGCTCACCAGCCCCGCGAGCGCCGCCGACACCAGGACGGCCTCGCTTCCGAAACGGTCGTTCAGGACAGCGGAGACGACGATGACCGTCGCCACGATCGTCGCAAAGCTCAATGCGCCCTGGACGCTGAAAATCCGGCTGGGAAGTTCGAGCCTATCGGGCTCTGCGCCGCCGCCGCGCGATCCGATGCGTGCAAGCAGGATCCCATAGAGGAAGGCCACGCCCGAAGGGATGATCAGGATCGGGGCTGCAAGTGTGAACATCGAGGGGCTGAGGAACAGCAGTACGATGCCGGTTTGCGCGAGCGACGAAACCGAGGAGAACGTGACACCAGCAGCAGCGGGATAGGCCTCGAACGGCCGATCCTGCACCTTCTTCAACATGGCCGCCACGGTGGCGGTGCTCGACACGAACCCCGAGAGGAAACCGCTCAGCGGCAGCCCCAGCCGTGAACCGAAGACCCGCGTGCAGACGTGGCCGACAGCGCCGATCGCCATGACGAGAATGACGATCACGAACAGGTTTTGCGGATTGATCGCCCCGCCCGGACCCAAGCCTTCGTTGGGCAGGATCGGCAGGATCAGTAGCGCCGAGACGCCGAGGATGAGGCCGTCGCGGATCTCGAAGTCGTTTAGCACCGAGCGACTGAACTCGCGCAGCACTGTGCGCGCGGCCAGGAGCGCCGCGACCAGAACCCCGGATGCCGCCGCGAGGAACGTGTGCTCGATCGACAGTGCGCCCAGCACGACCACGATCAGCAGCGCAAGGCTGGTCGTCAGGCCCGCCTGACGATCCGGCTGAGACAGATGCGTCACCATGCGCAGGCCGCCGATGACGGCGACGGCGACGGCGAGCATCGGCCATCCACCGGCAATCTGACTCAGCGCCCCGGTCAGCGAGGCGAGCGCAAAGGTGCGCACCCCTGCCTGGGCGGGGCCTCCGGTCGTTCCCGCATTCCGCTCGCGTTCGATCCCGATCAAAAGGCCGATGCCCAAGGCCTCGAGCAGCAATAACACTTGAGAGGTTTCCAAGACTATTTTACCATTCTTTGTTGCATCCAACGAACGAATGACCGGACAGTAGGCGGTTTGGCGGCTGCCGTTGCAGTCAGGCCCACCTTGTGCTTTGCGCAGTGCCGTATCGCAACGGATTTCGAGCTATGGCTGAATCTGGGTGACGCGGCTCGGTCACCAGCGAGGCTGGCTTGTCGCTCGCCCGGATCGCGGCCCGGATCTTCGGCGTGGTCGTCCCCTGCTCGTGAAGCGAGATCAGCATTCCCAGCCCTCGTCCGTTTGGTGGGGAAACAGTCCAATGGATTGTCTTCCTTCTTGTCCGCCGCACCCCCCGCAGGATCGATTTTGCCTTGAACAGGGCAATCCAGCGAGAGTCTATGTCCTCATCCGGGATGGAACGCCTGGGGCACCAGTAAGCCCTATCATTCGGCCAACAACTACAGTAAACAAAATCCACGCATCATGATTTGGCGGCCGTGAGCCAGTTAGATGAGATAGTGGGGATTAGAGCATGAAAATGCTTGCGACATCAGTGCGCCTCGTGGCCTTCTCAACGTTCTGGCTAGCGCTGACAGGGGGCGCAATGGATGCGCTGTACTACGGGGCGCCAGCGGTCCTGCTGACAACCTCAATCAGCCTTGCGCTTTACCCGGCGACACAACCGGGGATTCGGCTGTGGTGGGCGGTCCTGTACGTGCCGCACCTCCTGCTCCGCGGCTTCTTAGGTGGTCTGGACGTCGCGCGGCGAGTGCTCGACCCACGTCTGCCCGTCCGGCCCGGCTGGCGCCGGGTGCCGCTCTTGACGAATATCGCTGAGGTGAATGCCGTCCTTGGCGGGGTCGTCAGCGTTCTGCCTGGCTCATTGGCCGCAGGGATCCGCAATGGCGCGTTGGAGGTTCACATGCTTGACACCGAAGATTTCAACCTGCGCAGCCTTCAGGCAGAAGAACGCCGCGTGCTACGCTTGTTTGGTATGCCTGTCGTTACCCCTCGCTACGCAGGAGAAAATCGTGGACGCAGCTGACCATTTCATGGTCGCCGCCGTCGTTCTTCTGCTCACGCTGGCGCTGGCGCTTTTTCGTGCCTGGTTCGGGCCACGGGCGATCGACCACGTAATGGCAGCGCAACTCGTCGCGACCAGCGGGGTCGGCGTGGCGCTGACGCTGGGCGCGGCCAGGGACGACGCTTCGATGCTGGATGCGGCCTTGGTTGGCACAGTGCTGGCCTCGGTGGCAATTCTCGCTTTTGTGCGGGACGGCCAGAGTGATGCGGACGAGCCCGGAGACCCAAAGCCATGACATTGGCCGATTACCTGGTCCCTGCGCTTCTTTACATCGGTGTCTTTTTCTATGCGGCCGGATCGTTGGGGCTGCTCAGGTTTCAAGATGCCGAGTTAAGGCTGCACGCGCTTACCAAGGCCGACAACGTCGGTCTGGGCTTCGTGGCGCTTGCCGCCGCGTTGCACTGGGGTTCGGTGGCTGTCGCTTTCAAGATCGCCGCCGTCTGGCTGTTCGCGCTCATGGCCGCCGGAGCGACCGCACAACTGATGGCGCGCCGCGCGAAGACTGCGGCCGAGCGGGGCACGGACCGATGACGCTGGCATTCGACCTCATCCTCTGCCTGATGATCGTCGGTACTGCAGCCGCAGCGCTTCTCACGCACAACGCGCTGGCGGCAATCGTTTTTTTCATCGTTTTCGGCAATCTGCTCGGACTGGCATGGCTGGCTATGAACGCAGTCAATGTCGCCATGGCAGAGATCGCCATCGGCGCGGGCATCACCGGAGTTTTGCTGATACTGACGCGGCAACGGCTGATGGCGCTTGGTGACGATCTGGTCAGCGCCGAGACGCCCGGCTGGCTACGTGCCGGCGCGGTGTTGGCCTGCACTGGTTTGACGGCGCTGGTTGGGTCCGCGGTCCTGAGTGTCGCGCCCGCAGACGACTTGGGCGGGCCAATCGCCGCGCTGCTGCCGGAGCTTGGCATCGAGAACCCGGTGACTGGCGTGCTTCTGGCCTTCCGGGCCTATGACACATTGCTGGAAACATTCGTCCTGCTGGGCGCGCTTGTCGCAGTCTGGTCGCTCGCCCCGGGAAATGCATGGCCGCGCCCGCCCGCGTCACTGAACCTGGCGGAAAGCGGGGGGGGAAGCGTCGCTCAGGCCTTCGGACGGTTGCTCTTGCCCTTGGCGCTGGTGATGGCGGCCTATCTGGTCTGGGCCGGGTCGGACTTTCCGGGTGGAGCGTTTCAGGCCGGAACCGTGCTTGCCGGCGGTCTGATCATCGCCGCGATCGGCGGAGCGGTCGCATGGCCGCGGGCCGACAACAGCATTCTCCGCGCGGTGCTTGTGCTTGGCCCGGGGGTCTTTCTCATCATCGGCCTGGCGGGAATCGCACTGGGCCGATTCCTGTTCTATCCGCCAGGCTTCGCGAAGGCCATGATCGTCGCGATCGAGTACAGCCTTGCGCTGTCGATCGGCGCGACCCTCGCGCTGCTACTGGCGGGTCGGTCGGTAGCGCCGGATCATAGGAGCTGACTACTGCATGCCAACGTTAATGCATCTTTACCCGCTAACAGGGGCGGCATTGGTGGGGCTCGGCCTCTACGGCATCGTGACCCTGCGTCATCCGTTGCGTCAGCTTCTGGCCGTCAATGTGGTTGGTGCCGGTATCTTCCTGATCCTCGGTGGACTCGGGCGCGGCACCGCTTCGACCGATCCGTTCCCGCAGGCGCTGGTCATCACCGGCATCGTCGTCGCGGTGGCGCTCACCGCTTTCGGTGCTGCGTTGGTTGTGCGCGTGGCCGAGGAGGAGCGGGCACGAGATGACACCGCGGCGGTCGAAGCGACCGGCGACAGTGCATGAGCCCGCTTGACTTGCTTGTCGCAGTGCCCCTCGCTCTGATGATCGCGGCGGTGCTGCTTGGGAGCCGGGGACGCTTATTGCTACTGGCGGCAATTCCGGTCATGGCGGGTCTGACGGTGTGGCTGCTGCTACTGCCAGAGGGTACCGCCCATATAGTGGGTGACTGGAACCTGCCGCTGGGAATCCTGTTGCGTGCGGATGGGGTGGCACAGCTTTTGGTGGCAGCCACGTCAGCCTGCGCTTCGATCATTGGACTGTACGCGCTGCGCGAATTCGCGCCCGGGCCGAGCGGGTCGGAGACCGCCCACGGCTATGCCTTCTGGCCGCTCTTCTACCTGTTGTGGGGCGGAGCAAATGCTGGATTCCTGACCACCGATCTCTTCAATCTTTATGTCGCGCTGGAAATGGTCAGCCTTGCCGCGGTGGCGATGGCGGCGATGGGCTCGCTGCGCGCCGCGCTGCAGTACTTCGTGGTCGCGCTGGTCGGATCGCTGGCCTACCTGCTAGGCGTCGCGCTTCTGTTTGCCAATTACGCGACAGTGGACATCACACTGCTGGCCGGGACAGCGAGGCCGGACCTTGCGACCAAGGTCGCACTGGCGGTGATGACGGCGGGACTGCTGATCAAGGCGGCGGTCTTTCCGCTGCACGGCTGGCTGCCGCCAGCCCATGCCGCAGCACCCGCACCCGCCAGCGCCCTGCTCTCCGCGATTGTCGTCAAGGTAGGATTCGTGATCCTGCTGCGCCTTTGGTTCGAGGCCTTCCCGGCCATCGTAGCCCCTGCGGCACTCGATGTGCTTGGCTGGCTCGGTGCGCTGGCGGTACTTTACGGCTCGATCCAGGCGATCCGGCAGGAAACCCTGAAAGCCCTCGTGGCCTATTCGACCGTGGCGCAGATCGGCTATCTGCTGCTGGCTTTTCCGCTTGTCGTGACAGCGGCAGGGTCCGACCGGGCTTGGGCCGGAATGACAATCCATGCGATAGCCCACATGCTTGCGAAGGCTGCGATGTTCCTCGCGGCCGGGCTTATGCTCAAGGCGGTGAACGGCCACCGCTTGGAGGACCTTAGTGGCCTTGTGCGGGTAATGCCGCTGACGGTGGCTGCCTTCGGGCTGGCCGCGATATCATTGATGGGCCTGCCGCCCTCGGCCGGCTTCATAGCGAAGTTCCTCCTGCTCGAGGCTGCGCTGGAGCAAGGCGCCGTGTTCCAGGCCGCCATCCTGCTCGTTGGCGGGTTGATGGCCGCAGTCTACCTGTTCAATCCGCTATCCAGGACCTTCGCCGGCAGAGACACACCGGTTACCGAGGCAAAGGACACGTTGCAAACCGCCGCTCCGCTGGCGCTGGGGCTTCTGGCAGTGTCGCTGGGGTTCGCCGGACAAGCGATGGTCGATATCTCTGCAGGGGTGTCCCAGGCAGGGCCTCCGGCGGCTGCGGTTGGGGAGGTCCCGTGAACAGTCTTTTACCCCTGCTGCTGGTCTCGCTGACAATCGTTCCGGCGCTGATCAGCTTTGCCCTGCCGGACCGCCTCGCGGTCTGGCGCGACGCGATCAACATCGGCTTCGCCCTGAGCAAGCTGGCGCTCGTGGGCGCCTTGCTGCTGGCAGCACGCGAGGGCACGATCACGGAATGGCGCTACGAATTCCTGCCGGGACACGAATTCATCCTCCGGCCGGATTCACTTTCATTGCTGTTTGTCACTCTCTCTGCCTTCCTGTGGCTGATAACCACCGTCTATGCGATCGCCTATTTCAAGCGCGGACCGCACTTGGGGCGCTTCTTCGGATTCTTCAACCTCTGTGTCCTATCGGCGACCGGAGTGGCCATTTCTGGCACGGCGATCACCTTCTTCCTCTTCTATGAACTCCTGACCTTGGCGACGTGGCCGCTGGTCGTCCACAAGGGTGACGAGAAGTCCCTCCGCGCGGGGCGCATCTACCTGATCTATACGCTGGCAGGCAGCGCCGCCTTTCTGGCGGGCATCGTCTGGCTGAAGTCGCTCGTCGGCACGATCGAGTTCACGGCACCGCCTGATCTGACCGGGATCCCGCGGCTGGAACTCACGCTGATCTTCATCCTTTGCATCGGCGGGCTCGGCGTGAAGGCGGCGCTCATCCCGTTCCACGTATGGTTGCCCGAGGCGATGGCCGCGCCCGCTCCGGTGAGCGCGCTGCTCCACGCCGTGGCCGTGGTCAAGGCCGGCGCGTTCGGGATCCTGAGGATGATCTACGACGTTTACGGAATCGATACGGTATCGGAGCTTGGCCTCGGCACGCCGCTTGCCTTGTGGGCCGGAGCGACCATCCTCTATGGCTCGTTCCGCGCCGTGATGCAGACCGACATCAAGAAGCGGCTGGCCTATTCGACGGTCAGCCAGGTCAGCTACATCATTCTCGGGGCCAGCCTGATCGGCCCCTTCGCGATCATCGGCGGGCTGGTGCATCTGGTGCATCAGGGGATCATGAAGATCACTCTTTTCATGTGCGCAGGGGCGCTGGACAACCGGATGGGGATCAAGTTGGTGGCGGATCTCGACGGTGCCGGGCGGGCGATGCCGGTGACAATGGCAGCCTTCAGCATCGGCGCGCTCGGCATGATCGGCATTCCGCCGACCGCAGGTTTCATCTCGAAATGGTACCTGGGGATGGGAGGGCTGCAGTCCGAGGCGAGTTGGGTCATCGCCGTTCTGGCGGGATCGTCACTTCTGAATGCGCTCTACTTCCTGCCGCTGCTCTACCGCGCCTGGCTGCTTCCGCCATCGAAGGAGCTGGCGCCGGTACGCGAACTGGACGGCGCATGGAACAGGATGCTGGTCCTCCCCGCCGCGGTGACCGCCCTGATAACATTGGCGGCCGGAGCCTTTGCGACTTTTCCGTTCAGCCCGCTGAGATGGGCCGAGCTGATCGCCGAGAGTGGCTATCTGAAATGACAATCGCACCCAGCCTTCTTCTGTTGGTCGTGATCCTCTGGCCACTCTTTCTCGCCTTTCTGTGCCTGCTGCCGAAGCTGGGGCCGAGGATGCTTTTGGCGCTGCCGCTTGGGCCGCTCCCGGCACTCGCCGCCGTGTTCCTGGCGCCGCGAGACCAGACCCTGAGCGTGCCTGGGGTACTGCTCGATGGCGGACTCCGACTGACCGAAACGGGGGTGCTGTTTCTGGGCGGCGCCGCGCTGCTGTGGTTCTGGGCTGGGGTTTATGCCCTGCGGTACATGCGCGGCGATTCCCGCGCGCAAACCTTTGCCCTGTTCTGGATGCTGGTACTCGCTGGAAACCTGGGTGTGTTTCTGGCAGCGGATCTGGCGACCTTCTACGTGTCCTTCGCGCTGGTGTCGCTGGCCGCCTATCCGCTTGTGATCCACGATCGCAAACCCGCGTCGATGAGGGCCGGCGTGGTCTACATCATCCTTGCAGTTGTCGGCGAAACCGCGCTGCTGGCCGGTTTCATGATGATCGCCCATGCGGCAGGGGGAACGATCCTCATAGAGGGGGTTCGCGACAGGCTCGCCGACCCGGGGGCCGACCCGCTGGTGCTGTGGTTGCTGATTGCGGGTTTCGGCATCAAGGCGGGATTGGTCCCGCTGCATGTCTGGCTTCCGGTGGCACATCCGGCGGCGCCGGTCCCGGCCTCGGCGGTGCTGTCTGGCGCCATCGTGAAGGCGGGCATCTTCGGGCTGGTCACATTTCTGCCTTGGGGCAGCGCCTGGCCGATCAGTGGAACGCTGCTGGCTCTTGCGGGGTTCGGCGGGCTCTTCACGGCGGCGCTCTACGGGGCGATGCAGGGCAATCCAAAGACGGTGCTGGCCTATTCAACAGTCAGCCAGATGGGGCTTCTGATGGGCGTGATGGGCGCGGCGCTGGCGGCGGGCCTGCCGGCGGCTTCGGTTCTGCCGGCGGTAGCGCTTTATGCGCTGCATCACGGGCTGGCCAAGGGGGCGCTGTTCCTGGGCGTCGGCGTGGTCGGCAAGGCTCGGGGCGTGGCGCGGGGCTTGGTGATCGCGGCACTGGCAATGGCCGCCTTGTCGGTGGCCGGGTTGCCGCTAACCGCCGGCGCGCTTGTGAAATCGGCGATCAAGGGTCCCGCAGGCGACTTTGGCGCGACGTTAATCGGCCTCTCGGCGCTGACCTCAGGGCTGTTGCTGGTGCGCTACTTTTTCACCCTTCCCGCGCCTGCAAAATCTAGCGGCCCGCCCGGTCTCATGGTCGTGCCGCTGGTAGCGCTGTCAGCCGCCGCGCTTGGCCTGCCGTGGTCACTCTATGCCCGGGCAACGGGCAATGCGCCCTACGAGGCGATTGACCTGTTGGCGCTCGGCATCAGCGCCTGGCCCCTTGGGCTCGCGGCAGTTCTCGTCATCGCCGCGTTGGGAACCGGACTGCGCGCCCCGTCGCTGGCCGAAGGCGACCTGCTCGGCCCGGCAGCCCGGCTCAGCGCGAGGGCAGCCGCCGTTGCCCGGGCAGCCGCATTGGCGGGCCGATCGGAGAGGCCGGGCGAAAACGGGCAGCTCTTGGCGGAGATCGCCGAGGGGCTTGAGCGTCTGGAACGGCTGATCAACGATCGTGCGGCCACGTCGGCCGCCGTTATACTGATTGCGCTGGGCCTGTTCGCTGCGCTTACCTGACGGCGCCGCGTGCGAAACTAGTCAGCGATCGCCGTTCAGCGGAGATGTCCACCAGCCCACCGAGTCTTTGGCAGCAGCAAGTAGTTTGCTTTTAGTTTCGTATTGTCAGGCTTTTTCTGCCAGACGCTTTTTGCAACGTCCTCAAGTCACTCGCGTCGACCGAGGAACTGCAGCAGGAACATGAACATGTTGATGAAGTCGAGGTATAGGCGCAGCGCGCCCATGATTGCCGACTTCTGCAGCCACTCCTGGTCGCCTTGGGCGGCATGCGCAACGTATTCGTTCTTGATTGCCTGAGTGTCGTAGGCGGTGAGTGCGGCAAAGATGAGGACGCCGATGATCGAGATCGCGAACATCATCGCCGGCGACTGCAGGAAGATGTTGATGACCATGGCCACGATCAGACCGATCACACCCATCATCAGGAACGTGCCGAGACCGGACAGATCCTTTTTGGTCGTGTAGCCGTAAAGGCTGAGCCCGGCGAAGGCGACGGCGGTCACAAGGAAGGTCTGCGCGATTGAGACGCCGGTGAAGACGGCGAAAATCCAGCTGATCGACAGGCCCATGACCGCGGCAAAGCTGTAGAACACCAGCTGGGCGGTCGCGGCCGACATCCGGTTGATCATGCCGGCAAAAGCAAACACCATGATCAGCGGCGCGAACATCACCGCCCAGCCGAGGATGTTCGGCTGCATCGTCACCGGGTCGCGGAAGATCGCCATTAAAGACGGGGCGGTGCCCACAGCCCAAGCGACGCCGCCGGTAAGCAGCATGGCGACAGACATCAACCCGTAGACCCTGTTCATGTGGGCGCGCAGGCCTTGGTCTACCTCGGCTGTCCGGACGCCAACCGTGTTGCGGCTGCGAACGGATTCATACTGTGCCATACAAAGGTTCCAATTCGTCCAAATGCGGCAGATCCAAAACGAACCGCCCGCTGCATGAGATATGCTCTGCAGGTAGGGTCTTTACAAGCAAGGTGTAGCGCGACAATCTGAGTGAGAAGCGCGCGTCAATCTGGATGAGAATCCGGTGGCGCGGCGGTGGTGATGATTGCGGGGTTGTTTGCCGCGCGCAAGTCCTTCCTCTCGGTTTGATTGTCGCGGAGCGTCAATCGGTGGCGATGTTGGCGGGTGTGGCGAATGAGGCGGGTCGACCCGGCCCCTTCCTCTTGACCGCCTCGCGCCGCCGGAAGCTTTCGACATTCATCTCGAAGATGGTGGCGKGGTGGACGAGGCGATCCACTGCTGCGAGCGTCATGGCGGGATCGGGGAATATCTTCTCCCAGGCGCCGAATGGCTGATTGGCCGTGATGAGCATGGAGCGTTGCTCGTAGCGGGCGCTGATGAGCTCGAACAACACGCTGGTCTCAGCCTGATCCTTGGTGACGTATGCGAGATCGTCGAGGATGAGCAGATGGAACTTGTCGAGCTTGGCGAGCGCGCTCTCCAGCAGCAGGTCGCGACGCGCCTGCTGCAGCTTCTGAACGAGGTCGGTGGTGCGGGTGAACAGCACCCGGTATCCGCTCTCGATGAGTGCGAGCCCGATGGCGGAGGCGAGATGGCTCTTGCCGCCACCGGGCGGGCCGAACAGCAGGAGGTTTGCGCCTTTCTCGAGCCAGCTGTCGCCGGCGACGATYGCCATGACCTGAGCCTTGGAGATCATCGGCACGGCGTCGAACTCAAAGGTGTCGAGCGTCTTTCCCGGCAGCAGGCGGGCTTCGGCGAGATGGCGCTCGATGCGGCGGCGGTCTCGCTCTGCCAGTTCGTGTTCGACCAGCGCGGCAAGGAAGCGCGCGGCGGGCCAGCCTTCCTTGTCCGCCTGCTCGGCGAACTGCGGCCACATCATCTTGGTGGCGGGCAGACGCAGCTCGTTGAGCAGCAGGCTGAGCCTGGCGGCATCGATCATCTTGTCCTTCATGCCGCGTCTCCCCTGGCTGCGGTGTCGATCAGGGCTTCGTAGGCCTTGAGCGATGCGAGATGGACGACGACGTTGGGCAGCGCCGCGGGGTCGGGTGCAAAGCGCGCCCGCAGGATGGTCATGTCGGGCAGCTGCCGGGCCTCGAGGCATGCTGAGAGATGTGCGGCCAGTTCGCTCTCGCAGCTTCGCTCATGGGCAAGGCCCAAAAGCTCGACCATGATGCGGCAGGCTTGGCGCTCAGCCAGCCGCTCGAGAAGGAGTTCGAAGGTTCGCCGATATGCCTCTCGTGGAAACAGCTGGTCGCGATAGACGAGGTTCAGAAGCGCCATCGGCTTGCGCCGCAGGGAATGGATCACATGACGGTAATTGACGACCTGGTCATGTTTGCCTGATGAGGAGGCTCGGCCGCGTGGCAGTGTCATGAGATGCGTGCCGCCAATGAAGACGTCCAGCCGATCATCGTGAAGCCGCACGCGCAGGCGATGGCCGATCAGGCGCGAAGGAACGGTGTAGAACACCTTGCGCAGCGTGAARCCGCCGGCCGAGGTCACGCGCACGGCGACCTCTTCGTAATCGGCGGTGCGCCGGGCTGGCAGCTCCTTGAGATCGGCACGCTCGATATCGATGCGCTTGGCGTTGCGCGCGTTYATGCGGCTGACGATCTCGTCGACGAAGCGGCGGTAAAGGCCCAGATCGTCGAACTCGCGTGAGCCCCGCATCAGCAGCGCGTCCTCGATCGCCCGCTTGAGATGACCGTGCGGGCCTTCGATGGCGCCGTTCTCATGGGCAACGCCTGCATTGTTGCGCGTCGGCCTCATGCCATAGTGCCCGCACAGTTCGCCGTAGCGGCGYGTCAGGTCCTCGCGCGCGTCACTGTCGAGATTGCGGAAGGCTGCCGACAGGCTGTCCGAGCGATGTTCGCGGGGAACCCCCGAGCAACCACAGGGCATTCTGCAAGCCTTCCGCCAGGGCCAYGAAACTCTCGCCGCCGAGCACGACATGGGCATGCTCAAAGCCGGAATAGGCGAGGCGAAAGTGATAAAGCCGATGATCGAGCGGCGCACCGGCGATGGTGACGCCGCTGGCGTTCATGTCGGTGAAGTCCGACAGGCCGAGGCGGCCGGGTTCGTGGGTCTGCCGGAAGATCACCTCTTGCTCTTCGCCGTGAATGGCCCGCCATGATCGAATGCGACGTTCCAGTGTCCGGCGAATGCCCCCAATTGGGGATGCCGCCGCATCATCTCCTCGAAGATCGCCACTGGCCTGATACCTGGCGCGGCCTTGAGCAGCGGCACGATCTCGGCGTCGAAAATGCTCTCGAGCGGATCGGGTCGGCGACGGCCACGAACCGGCTTCTTCTGGGACGGCAACCGTGGATCCTTCTCGATCCGATATGCGGTCGCCACGCTGATCGACGCCTTCGCGGCGGCGACGGCTGTCGAATGGGTCTGTCGGAACTTCATGTAGAGCCTCATCTGGTGATCGGTTAGGTGGCGGCCAGGCACGAGGCGGTTCCTCCGAATCGGAAAAACCACCGGCATACCCGGCCGGCCACGAGCACCAGAAAGACCCTCAAAACGGGCCGCCGCCGCTGGACGGAAACTCCGGTCGGGCTACGCCCTCCCTGCGTTCCCATCCAGCGGCGTTCTCACCTTGATTGACGCTGCCCTCTCACGTTGATCGTCGCGCTGCACCCGCCGCGTAAACGCCGGGCCTGGTGGTGCGCATTCGCTCATCGACCACAATGCCGCCATTGGCGGCCAGAGTGACCCCCGCCTCGCCTAGGCCGAGATCCTTCGTATTTGGCGACCGCCCGGTGGTAACGAGAACCTGCTCGGCGCCGATCGTCTGCTCCTCGCCGTCTATGGCGATCGCAAGCTCCACACCGTCATCCGTCCGCACGATTCCGCGATAGGCAAGGCCGATCTTTATGGCGATACCCTCATCCTGGAGATAGCCAGTGAGTGCCGCCGAGACTTCCAACTCGGCTTCAGGCAGCAGGCGGCGGCGGGTCACGAGGGTCACAGCCGCCCCGGCGCGCGCGAACATTTGCGCCAGTTCACAGCCGATATAGCCGCCGCCGATCACCATCAGCGAGCGCGGCAATGCTTCGAGTTCAAGCGCCGTGGTGCTCGTCAGATAGGGAATACCGGCCATGCGGGCAAGCGGCGAGACGGCAATCGCGGACAAGACGCTGGCAGCGGCCAGAGCCAACGCACTCGCACCGATGATGATGGATCGTTTCATGTCGACTTCTCCTAATAGAACAGTGGCGCTCACCAGTTGATCGTCAGCGCAAACATGACCAGCAGGGTTGCCAGCCAGAGAGCGGCCTTGGTGATGCGGGCGGATTCCGGCTTTGCGCAATAGGTGCCATCCACACAGGCCGGCCTCGCCTTGAAATAGACCTGCCGGAAACCAAGCCCGATGAAGACGAGCGCAATGCTGGCAAAAATGGGCCTGTAGGGTTCGAGCGCCGTTAGGATGCTGATCCCGGCTCCGGATATGCCTACCGTCAAAAGCACGAGCGGCGCGATGCAGCAGGCTGAGGCGAGGAGTGCCCCGATCACACCTCCAGCCGCGAAGAGATTCTTCTTGCGATCCTCCGATACAGCCGCCGCGATAGGCGGTGCTGTTTTGATATCGGCATTGCTCATGCGCTCGACCCTCGAATTTCGCTCAAAAGCAGGCTACAGTCTGTAGTGGCTACAGGCTCAATCGGTTTCGAACCAATGGCAGATCACGTTTCCGGGAAATGGTTGCAGCGTGCTGAACTTGCCCAGGTCACGGGCTGCAATCTCGAAACCATCCGATACTATGAGAAGATCGGCACGATGCCTCATCCGCCGCGCACCGCCTCAGGCTATCGCATCTATGACGACGGCCATGTCTACCGGCTGCGCTTCATTTTGCGCGTCCGTGAGCTTGGCTTTGCCATCGAACAGATCCGTGGCCTGCTCCAACTCGTCGACGGTAGCACCCAAACCTGCGCCGAGGTGAAGGAGCGGACCGAACGGCATCTGGCCGATGTGCGCGCCAAGATCGCCGACCTGCGCCGGATCGAAAAGGTGTTGGCGGCGACTGCTGCGCAATGTTCGGGCGACGAGGTTCCGGAATGCCCGCTTCTGGACGCGTTGGCTTCTTGAATTCGGTCGTGGGAACGCCGAGCCCAAACTATTGAACAGACCCTGCGTCTTTGGTGCCAACTTTCTGATTTGCGATTTCAAGAAATGCGTCGAGCAATGCCCTGCGAGGCGAAGGAGAGAGCGTCTCCGATTGCTCCTGATCGAGCTGTTCCAGTGCGGCCAGCATGAATTCTGCGATGTCTGGCCGATTCTGTCGGCACGCACATTTGAACGCGCGGAGAATTTCCCGCTCCAGTTCCTTGGTGTTCGGGTTCATGGTTGGCACCTCCCGGTCAAACGCAACTGTGCGCTTTCCAGCGGCTGCAAGGTCCAATCACAATTTCGTTCAACCCGAGGGCCTCCTCCAATCCAGACTAACGACCTACAGGCGGTCGCCTCCATATTCACGTTGTCGTGATTGTTCGATGCATTTATCGAGCCATGGCGCTCAGCCAGAGCGTTCTTCCTCCAACGGAAGGCCAGCGGCCCTCCACTCGGGCAGGCCGTCTTCGAGCCGCCTAACCTTGAATCCACGTTTGCGCAGCGTGGCTACGGCTTCGAAGGAGAGCACGCACCACGGGCCGCGACAGTAGGCAACGATCTCCGTCACGGGATCGAGATCGACTAGCCGGTTTTCCAGTTCTGCCAGCGGTATGTTGACGGCACCCGGCAGATGGGCTGTGGCGAACTCGTCCGGCGGGCGCACATCGAGTACGGTGACCGTGCCTTCACGGGTGCGTGCCAACAGTTCTTCACGGCTGACCGGCTCCAACGCATCGCGCTCAGCGAAATATGCCGCAACGATGCGGTCCACCTCGGCAAGGTTCCTTTCCGCCACCTTCCGGAATGCCGTAAAGGCCTCGACCACGCTGTCATCCGACACACGATAGATGACGAACTTGCCGTCCCGCCGAGCCGCAACGAGCCCTCCCCGGCGCATGATCTGCAAGTGTTGAGAGGTCGTCGCCACAGTCAGTTTCGCCTTTTGCGCCAGCGCTTCGACACTGCACGCACCCTGTCCGAGCTGTTCCAGAATCTCCAGCCTGTCGGGATGCCCCAGGGTCCTCGCGACGAGGGCGAACTGTTCGAGCAGCGCACGCTTGGGGCTCTCACTTGACATCAAGGCAAATCCATCATTAGTTCATTCAACGGCATTAAAGAATGATGCCATGGACTGCAGAAGTCAATCCTCGGAACTGCATCAACGGGGAGCCATATGATGATATTGCGCCAGTTTCTCCATACCGAACCCGTTGCCGCATCCTACCTGTTCGGCTGCGGCGGCAAGTCGGCAGGCGCGGTCGTTGATCCGGTGGGCCACATCGCGCCCTATCTGAAAGCAGCCGAAGCGACCGAGATGCGGATACTCTACGTAATCGACACGCATCTCCATGCCGACCACATCTCCAGCGGCCGCGAACTGGCCCAGGCGACTGGAGGCGAGTACGTGATGTTCGCGGACGCGGACGCCGACCTCCCGTTCAAGAAGGTTCGTCAAGGCGACGTGTTGCAACTCGGCAATGTCGAGGCGGAGATCCTGCACACACCCGGTCACACGCCGGAGCACATATCGCTGGTGGTGACCGACCGCACCCGTTCACAGGAGCCCTGGTTCATTCTGACCGGGCACACCCTCATGGTCGGCGATCTCGGGCGCACCGAGCTTGCCACAAGCGCGGAGGACGGCGCGCGCGCTCTGTTTCGCAGCGCGCAGGCCCTGAAGACATTGCCCGACCATCTGGAAATCCTGCCGGGCGCCTTCTCCGGGTCGGTCTGCGGACGCGGCCTGAGCGGCAAGCCGACATCGACCATCGGCTTCGAGAAGCGAAACAACAAGGCGCTGGGCATCGATGACGAAAACGCCTTTGTGCGCGCCATGACGGCCGACATTCCGCCGCCGCCGCCCGAAGCAGCAAGGATTCGCGCAATCAATTCCGGAAGGGCGGCGGAACAGGCATGAGCAGCGGCGGCGATTTCAGGGGGCCTTCGGATGCCGCTCTCTCTCACGGCATCCGAGAGAACCTCGAACAGTTCACGCATCAGCTCATCCAGGTCCTGCTTGTGGGCTTTGCCATTGGCATGATGCGCACAGTGGTCCCAGCGCTCGCCGAGGAAGAGTTCGGCGTGGCGCGCGGTTCCTTCATGCTGCTGACCGCCTTCGTGGTCGCCTTCGGCGTCGTCAAGGGAGTGCTCAACTTCGTCGCGGGCCGGCTGTCGGAAAGGATCGGACGAAAGCAGGTGCTCCTTCTGGGATGGATTTCGGCGATCCCGATTCCCTTCATGATCTATTTCGCGACGAGCTGGAGCTGGATCGTCGCGGCCACGGTCCTTCTGGGCGTCAATCAGGGCCTTGCCTGGTCGATGACGCAGACCGCCAAACTCGACATTACCCGTCCCGATCAGCGTGGGCTCACGCTGGGCTGAACGAGTTCTCCGGCTATGTCGGCGTAGCGCTGGCGGGTTTGATCACGGCCTACGCGGCTGCTCTGATTGGACCGCGAGAGGGGTTGCTCGTCTTCGGCATCGTGACAATCGGCCTGGCGCTGGTGCTCACTCAGATCTGGGTGCGCGACACGCTGCCATGGGCACAGCTGGAAGCGGAGAATCACCGGAAGCCGCAGGCCGTCGGTGCCCTGCGACCGCGTTATGCGAAGGCTGGAGAGGCCCCCGGCACCTGGGAGGTCTTCGCGCTCATGTCCTGGCGCGATCGGCGGCTGGCAGCGATCAGCCAGGCCGGACTGGTTGAAAAGTTCGTTGATGCGCTGGTCTGGGTCATGTTTCCCGTTTTCCTGTATTCGAAAGGGGTGAGCCTGCCCAATATCGGCTGGGTGGTCGGTGTCTATGGCTTTGTCTGGGGCGGTTCGCAGCTTTTCACGGGGCGGCTGTCGGATCACGTCGGGCGGTTCTGGCCGAACGTTCTGGGCATGTGGATCTGCGGTGCGGGTACGGTATTGACCATGCTCGGCGAAGGCCTGCTTTGGTGGTCGTTCTCGGCCGGCGTGGCTGGCTTTGGCATGGCTCTGCTGTATCCGAACCTGTCGGCTGCCGTGGCTGACATAACGCCGCCCGCCTGGCGCGGATCGGCAATCGGCATCTACCGCTTCTGGCGCGACCTCGGATACGGGATCGGCGCTCTGGGGCTGGGAATCGCGGCGCATTTCACCGGCATGCTCGAGGCCGCCTTCTGGTTCGTCGCCATCTCCATGTTCCTCTCCGGCGCGCTGCTGTTTTTCTGGAGCGAGGAGACGCATCCGAGGCTCAACCCGCAACAGGCGCTTCATGCGGCTTTGGAGCAGAGCACACATAGGCGAGAGGGCTCGAGCCTGGATTGATTGGATTTGAGTTTGGGTTGTCGTCAAAGGTCCCAAGAGGCACCCTGGCTTGGAGAGTGCCTCTTGATCCCATGGATGAAGTCATCGCGGATTTCGGGCTGTCGCCGTCCAGGAGCTGGAACCGAGCACGATGCCTTCCGAGGTCTCATGGCGGGCCAGCTCCTGCTTGAGCGCGTCAACGATCTCGCCGCGCCGCTGCTCGGCGAGTTCCCCGGCTTCCCGGAAGACTTCGCCCGCCGGCCCGATGGCCAGTTGGAATTCGACCGCCTCATCTGGATCGCGGCCCACCAGTAGCGGCGCGTCGATGCGCTCGAACTCGATGCCCTCGTAGCCGGCGATCTCGAGCTGCTTGATGACGACGCCGGAATCGGCCATCGAGAAAGGACCCGGCCCGCAGGAACGGGCATCCTCGGCCGGCGGGGGCAGGAACTCCGCGATGATCGACTTCGGCAGGCCAAGCCACGGATTGTCGGCGATGTCGCGCCACACGATCATCGTCATGGTGCCGCCCGGCTTCAGCGCTGTGCGCATGTTGCGCAAAGCCGCCACGGGGCTCTCGAAGAACTGCGTGCCGAAGCGCGAGAAGCAGAAGTCGAATTCGGGCCGGAAGGGATAGGTCTGAACATCGGCATCGAAGAATTCGACATTCGTGACGCCGTTGGCCGCGGCATCGCGCCGGCCGTATTCGAGAAAGGCATCGCAGCAGTCGATGCCGAGCACATGGCCTTCGGTGTCGCTTGCCACTTAAACGCAAGAATGCGCCGGCTTGGGTCGAACGAAGCACTTAATTTGAGAATTTCGACGAGCTCATTCTCAAATTAGGTGCATCTGTAAAGAGGCCTGCGGCTTAGGAGCGTGGGCTATCAAATTCTCGGTGGCGTGAGTGAACCGGGTCTTGTTCTCACCCATCATGTGACCACTCAGCATTCGGAGCATCTCCGGTCCGCCACGCTCGATGATGGCAACGCCTGCCAGCTGTGCCGGCCGCAGGTGCAGCGGCAGGATTGGTCTTGCAGGCGAGGGCAGATTTTCCTGTTGCCCGGCGACCACATGGTCGAAATCGGGGACGATCGCGCCAAGGACCCGAAAGCGCCAGAGGTCGTGCTCACGAGGGAAGGGTCTCGGCACACGTCGCATCAGCAGGAGCCGGGCAATCTCGGCCCGCGATGTCCAGGTGCCGGTACCGAGCTCGGCTTCATCGTCGAGGAGCTTCTCGCCCCGCAGAGCGGTACTGCGATATTGCTCGAAAGGGGAGGGCGGTTCGCAACATTCGGCATCTCGGAGTGGGTCTCCGCACAAAGGGCACGTAATTCGCCACCCCAGAAGCTGGCTTCGCAGGATCGATTCCGGTTCCATATGCCCCAGGCTGCAGCTCGAACAGACCTGCGTCGGCCGCGCGGCGATGAGCCGGTGCGAGGATTGCGCAACATTCGTGAAGGTCATTCGCCGCACCGCGTCTCGCTCGGTGGCGAACATGTTGGCCAGGCGGATCTCCTGACCACAGGTGAGTTGGAGATCAGCGGCGCGTAGCGAGCTGACTTCCGGCAAGCAATGCTGCAGCATGATGAGTGGCGGGACATTATAAAAGGCGGCATGTCGGGTGATCCAGGACGACAGGAGTTCGTCTGTATGGCGCGGCAAGACCACCGGCATTCGCCGTTGTACACCCTCCTTCATCATGCGAATGCCGCCTCGGCGTCGAACTCCGGCTGCCAATTCTCAACCATCTCGTCCGTGATGTGCTCGCGGCCGCTCTCGACGGCTTCGACGGCGAGGCTGTTGATCATGTGGAAGATGTTGGCGGTGATCCCCTCGGTGATCTGCAGGCTCCGGCGCAGCGATTTCGGCGTAAGGACCGAAGGCCGGCGCAGCGGCATATTGCGCAGGATCGACGCCACCAGTGTCTCGAACTGCTCGTTGGCGGCCCACCGGCTCAAGGTCAGCTGCTCGAACCTTCGGGCAAGCTGAACGTCGCCGCTTATGGCCTCCCGCGCCTCGTTGACGCCGAAACAGACCAGCGAGATATGCAGACGGTTGCTGAGGAAGCGCAGCGTATTCAGAACGATGCGCTGCTCACGATAGGTTCCGGCGAGGATGTTGTGCACCTCGTCGATGACCAGTACCTGCACGCCGATCGCTTCCATGATCCGCAATGCGGCCTGCTCCATCTGGGCGATGTCGGCGCGTGGCCGCTGTGGGGCACCAAGTAGCGTGAGTAGTTCGGCGTAGAAGCGCCGCTCGCCCGGCCTGCTGGTCATTTCCATGGCCAGGACCGGCGTCTTCAAACTGCCCGTCAGAGGATTGAAGCTCGGCGGATGCTCATCCCGAAACCGCTTCATGATCATGGTCTTGCCCATGCCGCTGTCGCCATAGATCGCGACCGAGGGCATGCGCGTGCCCCGTGGATGCTCGAGGAGTCGGCTCAGCCGATTGAGGGCCTGCTTGGCGCGCGGGTAGAGCACCCAACGACGCGACCGTATTGCGCGAATGCGCCGCTCGTCCGTTTCAGCAAGCAGCGCTGCGGCGCCGACGGTCAGGTGCGAGATATCATCGTTCATATTCACTCCAGCTCAATCTGCATCCTCGACAAAGGGTACAGGTTTGCTGGAATCAACACCGCGGAGCGAGCCCCATCCGCGATCATCCACCTTCGATTTCGACGCGCCGGCCGTGCCGCGCCGCGCCGCCGTCTTTCTGGTTGCCGTGTCGACCAGTTCGCGCTGCGCCATCGCGGTGCGGACAATTGCACGAGTGTCGACTTCACGGTGGCCTTTTGCCAGCAAGGTGCGACGGGCGGTCACCGCCTCGTGTAGAGTGATCGAAGGCAATGTCACATCGGCATAGCGGGCTTCCACGAAGTTTCCCGATGGCCGTCGAACGAAGATGCGCGACATGTCACGCGGATCGTATTTGACAAGCAGTCGCCGGTCCGCACCCCCGACATCGGCGCTGAGTGCTGCCGACCAATAGCGCAAGCTGAACAGATGAATGCCGGTCGGCCGTAAGGTTCGCTCGTGCTCGGGGAGGAAGTTGAGCCAGAAGCGAAGCCGATCCTGTGGCAGCCGAAGCGGGATGTCACCTTCCTGTTCCCGCCAGACCGCAATGGGCGGCCGGCCAAGGCTGCTGTGGATCGACTGATGATATGAGCCGACAATGTCGAGGGCGATGTACCGCTCGAGCTCCCGCAGTGTCAGTGCCGCGTGCCGCTTCGAATTGTAGTCACCGAGCTCCTGCTCGTTGCTGAAAGTTGTTCCAGGCAACAGGTGCAGCTTCCCCATCTGTGTGCCGATCAAACGCTCGATATGGCCGCCGAAGCGTGGCTGGCCGGGTGGTCGCCATTCGATCGCGATGCCGGCGTCCTGGCATCCTCTCTTGAAGGCCCGGCTGCGGAAATCTGGACCATTGTCGACATGCAACATTCCTGGCAGTCCCGCGACGGGCCAAGGCTCTGCGATCTCACGCTCCCGCAGCCATGCTGATTTATCGAAGACGGAATGCAACAGACACAGGCTGGTCGACAGCCTGGATGGCGCATCCATCGTGAGATAGAAGCCGGTCACCATCCGGCTGCAGATGTCCATCGCCAAGGTAAGCCACGGCCGGCCGATCGGCTTCCGGGTCTCCTCGTCGACGACAAAGATATCGGCCTTGGTATGGTCGATCTGAACTACGTCCAGGGGACGCTCGACCTCGAATGACCCGGGAACCGGTGTCGTTGCCTTGACGATCTTCTGTTCTCCGCGCCGCTTTGCGCGCTTCTTTAGGTCGATATCCCTGACCCGGACCAATATCGTACGGCGATGGGGTGGGTTGAGACCTGCCAAGATGCAGTTCGTGTGTATGTCGCGAACCAGCTGCGAAACAGTCGGGCGGTTCTGGTTCAGGTAGTGCGCCTTGATCGCCGCACGGATGATCTCCTCCCGTTCCCCGTCCAGCGTACGATGCCCCTCTGGCCTTCCTCGCTTGCGATCCACCAGGGACAGTACCGTCCCGCCGCTGCGAAACAGCTTGATCAGGCGATAGGCCGTTGCCTGGCTAAGGCCGAGTTCCGTTGCGAGTTCCGCAACCGCTCCGGCACCTCTACGGCTGGGATGGCGTTTCAGAAAACCGCGGATCGCATCCGCCCGTCGGCACGCTTCATCCCAAAGCGCATCATCGATCTGGTCGGGGAAAAGGTGGCTCATGAAGGCTCACAATGTGAAAAACATCGAGAAACTGTTTCTCACATTAAGTGCACAAAGCCAAACCAGTTTATCAAATTAGCTGCCTATTATCAAATTAAATGCCCGCCCAAACAACTGAAATCATTGGTGTGGCCCGCGCAGAATTAAATGGAAAGTCACATCACGGCAGTTCGGCGGCGATTCGAGAACCTTGTGATGCAGGTTTTCCTGATCGCGGCGCTGCTGGCTCTTTGGGAGTTCGCAGCCGATCGCTGGGTTCCGGCGCTGTTCATCAGCAAGCCGAGCCTCATCGGAGCGACCATATGGAAATGGCTGCTCGACGGCACCTACACCCATCATTTGTGGGTGACGCTCCAGGCAACCGTAATGGGATTCGCGCTCGGCGCATCGACGGGGATGGTCGCGGGATACATCACCGGTTCCCTGCCGCGTGTCGGCGAGGTGCTGCAGCCGGTGATCACTGCGCTCTACACTCTGCCGCGCCTAGCCCTGGCTCCGCTATTCCTGCTGTGGTTCGGTCTGGGCATGGAGTTCCGCGTCGTCTTCACAGCGACGATCGTGTTCTTCCTCGTCTACTACAACACCTTCTTCGGCGTTCGTGAGGTCAGCAACGAGCTGATCGCCGCAGTACGCATCATGGGCGCCAACAGATGGCAGCTTGCGCGACGGGTCATCATGCCGTCCGCGCTGACTTGGGTCGTGGCTGGCTTGAAGATTTCGGTTCCATACGCGCTGGTCGGCGTCGTCGTGGCCGAGATGCTCGCCTCGAACGAGGGGCTCGGCTTTCTCCTTGCCAAGAACGCGGAACAGTTCGCCGCCCACGGCACTTTCGCCGCAATCGCCGGTGTTCTGGTTATCGCGCTGGTGATCGATGCCCTCGTGGACATCGTGACACGCCGCTCCCTGCGTTGGAAAACAGCGGGTACGACAGCGAACCCCTAACAGTTGCCTCTTCTGGCCTGTTTTTGCTCCGGAGCCCCGGCGCGACAATCCAGTATTCTGCCTGACGACAAGGGTAATTTTCAGGTTCCTTATGCTCGACGCCATCATCGCCTCCACCGTCCGCACGCCGATCGGCAAGGCCTATCGCGGCGGTCACGCCATCGAGTATGCGCTGAGGCGATCCGGCCGAACCGGCGGCGAAATGGAGGACTTGGCGATGGGCTGCGCGATGCAGGAGGGCGCGACCGGCCTCAACGTCGCGCGTCGGGCGCTTTTGACGCCGGGGCCGCCCGTAACGGTGGCGGGCACGACCATCGACCGGCAATGCTCCTCGGTCCTTCAGTCAATGGCACTGCTTGCCAACGCCAGCCGCAACGACGGCGTGGTGGCGGGCATCGCGGGCGGGCTGGAATCGATCAGCCTCTTGCAGAACGGGCATCGTACGGCGCTCGAAGAGTATGGCGGCATACTGCGGCTGGGCCGCGCGCGTCTCAGGCTTCCGGAAGAGCGGGACTTCGTCGCTCGCTACCTCGCTTCGGCGATACCGACGCCAAGGCTGACACCATTCCACGTCGCCTTCGCGCTGTTCCGTTTCGCCGTTATCTTCATCGGCATTGCCGACCGTGCCCGCGCCGGCAATGCCGCCGCTGCGAATGCCGCAGAGGGCAGGCAACTGGCTGCTCGCTTTGCCGCCCGAGCCAGAGAGGTGCTGGCCCGCAACGAGGTCCGCGCCCCCGCTGCTTCGCAGGATGACCGGAGGTCTCCATGAACCAACCACTTTGGACCCCTTCTTCCGATCGCATCGCCGCGACGTCGATGGTGGCGTTCATGGCGGCAGCGGAGAATATGTCGGGCCGGCCCCTGCCTGACTATGACGCGCTGCACGCCTGGTCGATCGAGGACCGGGAGGCCTTCTGGTCCCTGATCTGGGATTGGTGCGGTATCATCGGCGAGAAAGGCCAGTCTGTCCTTGAAAATGGCGACCGGATGCGGGGAGCACGCTTCTTCCCTGAAGCCCGGCTCAATTTTGCCGAGAATCTGCTCGCTGGCGGCAGGGCGCGCGGCGGTGAGGAGGCGCTGATCTTCCGTGGCGAGGACAAGGTCAGCCGTCGGCTTTCTTGGGACGAATTGTCAGACCTCGTCTCGCGGCTGCAACAGTTCCTGCTTGCCGAAGGGGTGACCGCCGGGGATCGTGTGGTGGCGATGATGCCCAACATTCCGGAGACCGTGGCTGCCATGCTCGCCGCGACGTCGCTCGGCGCGGTCTGGTCGTGCTGTTCGCCCGACTTCGGCGAGCAGGGTGTGCTCGATCGCTTCGGGCAGATCGAGCCGGTGGTTCTGTTTGCACCGGACGGCTATTGGTATGCGGGAAAGAAGATCGACGTCGCTGCCAAGGTCGCTGCGATCGCGGAGCGGCTGCCGTCGGTCAGGCGTACGATCGTCGTCGACTATCTGGGCGGGGCGGCGCACGTGGCCGCGGCCACACGCGGTGCGGTGACGTTGGATGGGGCGATCGAGCCTTTCGAGGCGAGGGACGTCGTCGTGACGCGATTGCCGTTCGGTCACCCGCTTTACATCCTGTTTTCCTCGGGCACGACCGGCATTCCGAAATGCATCGTGCATTCGGCAGGCGGCACGCTGATCCAGCATCTCAAGGAGCAGCGTCTGCACACCGGCGTCCGGCCGGGAGAGCGCTTCTTCTGGTTCACCACCTGCGGCTGGATGATGTGGAACTGGCTTGTGTCGAACCTAGCCTCCGGCGCGACCCTAATGCTCTATGACGGCTCGCCCTTTCATCCCGATGGCAACGTCATCTTCGATTTTGCCCAGGCGGAAAGGATGACCTATCTCGGCACCTCTGCGAAGTTCATCGACTCGGTCCGTAAGGCCGGTCTGAGACCGATCGATACACACGATCTGTCCGGCGTGGCCTCGATCCTCTCGACAGGATCACCGTTGGCGCCCGACGGCTTTCGGTTCGTCTATGAAGGCATCAAGGCGGATGTCCATCTTGGCTCGGTGTCCGGCGGAACGGACATCGTATCCTGTTTCGTGACGACCGTTCCGACCAGGCCTGTCTGGAGTGGAGAAATCCAAGGGCCAGGGCTGGGCATGGCGACCGATGTCTGGAACGACAACGGCGAAAGCATCGTCGGCCAGAAGGGCGAACTCGTTTGCACGCGCGCCTTCCCGTCCATGCCAGTGATGTTCTGGAACGACCCGGACGGTGCCAAATATCGCGCCGCTTACTTCGAGCGCTTCGACAATGTCTGGTGCCATGGTGACTTTGCCGAGTGGACCGAGCATGGCGGGATGATCATCCACGGTCGCTCCGACACCACGCTCAATCCCGGCGGCGTGCGCATCGGCACCGCCGAGATATACAATCAGGTCGAGCAGATGCCGGAAATCCTCGAAGCCCTGTGCATCGGCCAGGAATGGGAAGGCGACGTCAGGGCCGTACTGTTCGTCAGACTGGCTGAAGGCTTCTTGCTCGACGAAGCATTGGAACAGGCGATCAGGTCGAGGATCCGCGCCGGCGCGAGCCCGCGTCATGTTCCGGCGAAGATTGTCGCGGTTTCCGACATTCCGCGGACTAGGGTCGAAACCCAATCAGGCTATTGAAGGTCCGTAGCAAATCAGATTCCCTGCAGTTGTTTGCACTGGAGGCGATGATGAGCAGGCTCTTCTGGCTGGACGATCAGGCGTGGGCGGTGATCGAGCCGCACCTTCCGAGGAACCAGCCGGGCGCGCGCAGGGTCGATGATCGCCGAGTGATCAGCGGCATCCTGCACGTGCTGAAGACAGGCTGTCGCTGGCAGGACTGCCCGGCCGAATACGGTCCGTCCACGACGATCTACAACCGCTTCAACCGCTGGTCCCGCCGGCAGCTCTGGAGCCGTATCCTGGATGCTCTCGTCGCCAAGGGCGTGCTTGCGTTGTCGGCTTCGATCGACTCCAGCTACGTGAAGGCGCATCGCTCCGCCCATGGCGGAAAAGGGGGGCGAAGGCGCAGGCCATCGGACCCTCGCGCGGCGGCCAGACCACCAAGATCCATGCAGTGACAGACCTTCTCGGCCGGCCGGCCATTCTGATGCTGACGGCTGGCAACGTCGCCGACATCACCGTGGCCGGCCCGCTATTGGACGCGGCCGGTCGGGTGCGCTGCCTGATCGCCGACAAGGGCTACGACGCCAACGCGCTGCGCAAACGCTTGCACACCGAAGGTGCCGATGTCGTCATCCCCGGGCGCTCGAACCGGAAGGTGTCGATCGACTACGACGAGGTCCGCTACAAGGGGCGCTGGCGCATCGAGGCAGCCTTCTGCAGGCTGAAGGACTTCCGGCGCGTCGCCACCCGTTACGACAAGCTCGCCCGCAACTTCCTCTCGGCCGTCGCGCTCGCAACCCTCGTCGCGTTCTGGGTCTGAATGAGTCTCAACCCTAAGTCAGGTAAGATCACCGAACTTGTCGTGCGCGATGTGGTCCACGGCCGCGAGGTCAAGAACAAGGAGGCACTGGCAAATCCGGAAGCGCTAGAACTGTTCAGGGACTTGGCAGTGCTGATGTAACGACCATGCTGACTTATGTCGGTATGGCTTCGGCGCGGGACCGTATCGTCCTTTCACGGACTCAGGCCCAACAACTTCAACGATATCGTCGCTTCGTGGCGGTTCATGGATTACCTGCTGCGGCACGACCGACCTACCCGCACCGCTCGCCTGTCACAACGATCAAGATTCGCAAGCACGGCTTCCACGACTGCGAAGACAGTGAAGAGATGTTCCGCTGCATATTCAACCCGCTTCAAGATGAGAGAATACTGCCGGGTCGTCCAACCCGACAGGACTGGGCGCGGCATCATGCGAAGAAATGGTGTCGCTATATGGCGACGGGCGAGTGGTCCGCTCTCGCCCCGAGCGCCTTTTCCACGAACGTCTGGACCCGTGTCGCGTAGCCGTCGGCGGTAATGCCCCTTCGCCGCCACTTCGCGCGCTTGACGTACCAGTCCTGAAGCAGCGGCTTCAGAAGAGCGGCGGCGAAGGCCGGGTCCTCGACCGAGAAGCAGCCCTGCCGAGCGCCGCGTTCGATGGCTCCACGAAAAATCGCTTCCGTCGCCTCCTCGCTTTCCACCGCCGCCCGGCGGCCCGCGGGCGGAAAGGATTTCGCCTCGAGGAAAGCGAAGACGAACCATGGCAGCATCGCCTCGGTCAATGCGACATGGGTTTCGATCAGCCAGCGCAGGTGTAGTACCGGATCTATGGCGACATCCTCCGGCGCGTTTTCCAGGACGCTGGTGGTCGCCGCCGACACCTGGCCGAGGATCATCAGGAGCAGCGTGTCCTTGCTGTCGAAATAGGAATAGAGCCCGCCCATGCTGACGCCCGACGCAGCCGAAATCTCGCGCAGCGAGGTGGCGTGGAAACCCTGCCGGTTGGACAGTGTCAGGATGGTTTCGATGATGCGCGCGAGTTTGGCCACGGCGATGTGCGGCTTTCGGACGCGGATCGTGTCGCGGTGCCGCTCCAGGATGGACCGGCACAGGCCCTCCATCGAGAAGTCGCCCTTGTCCGCGAGCGCGGCCTTCATCTTCACGCGCCGTTCCCCGTACCTGCTCCGCCCACCCGGCCTGTACCCATGTCTTCCTTCTATCCCGTCCATGCGAGAATCCGCCGTCCGCATTGTAAAATCCACTGATAGCAGTTGACTCCAAGGCGGGAAAGCATCCATAAAATTGAGCGAGCGCTCGATTTTTTTATGAGAGGAACGGTGACAGATATCCTCGACGGCAAGACCGCTATCGTAACCGGTGCATCGTCGGGGCTGGGGCTGCACTTCGCCCGGCTTCTGGCATCGAAGGGCGCGAGTGTCGTCCTCGCGGCACGGCGGCGCGAGGCGCTGGACGTGGCCTGTGCGGAAATCCAGGGCAATGGTGGAAAGGCGCGCGCAATCTCGCTCGACGTGACCGACGCCGTGTCCGTCACGTCGGCCTTCGCTGCGCTAGAATCTGCACCGGACATCGTCGTCAACAACGCGGGCGTCGCCGACAACCAGCCGGCGCTGGAGATGGAGGCCGCGACATGGGACCGCGTGGTGGACACCAACCTCAAGGGGGCGTTCCTCGTGTCGCAGGCGGTCGCGAGAAAGCTGCGGGCCGCTGGCAAAAGCGGTTCGATCGTCAACATCGCCTCGATCACCGGCCTGAGGCCTGCCGGCAATCTCGCCGCTTACGCGGCCTCGAAGGCCGGGCTCGTGCACCTGACGAAGACGCTGGCGCTCGAATGGGCGCGCCACGGCATCCGCGTCAACGCGCTCTGTCCGGGTTATATCGAGACCGACATCAACCGCGACTTCTTCGCGAGCGAGGCGGGGCAGGTGCTCGTCAAGCGCATTCCGCAGCGCCGGCTCGGCAAGCCGGAGGAACTCGACGGCGCGCTCCTGCTCTTCGCCTCCGAAGCCGGCAGTTACATCACCGGCGCGACCCTCGCCGCAGACGGCGGCCACCTCGTTTCATCGCTTTGAGGACAGACATGGATTTCACCGTATCGCCACGCATCGAAGACTATCGCGCCCGCATCGAGCGCTTCGTGGAGGATCGCCTGCTGCCGCTCGAGGCGGAGCGGGCAAGCTATGACGCGCACGACAACATCAGGCTCGATCTCGCGGACGAATTGCGGGCGCAGGCGAGGGCCGAGGGCCTCTGGTGCCTGCAGCTCAAGCCGGAGAGCGGAGGGCAGGGGCTCGGCCGCATGGGCATGGCGGTTTGCTACGAGGCGATGAACCGCTCGATCTTCGGTCCGGTCGTCTTCAATTCGGCCGCTCCCGACGACGGCAACATGATGGTGCTGGAGATGGCGGCCACGCCCGCCCAGAAAGAGCGCTGGCTGAAGCCCATCGTGGACGGCAAAGTGCGTTCGTCCTTCGTGATGACGGAGCCGCATCCCGGCGGCGGCTCGGACCCCTCGATGATGCTTACGACCGCCACGCGGCAGGGCGACCGCTACATGATCCGCGGACGGAAATGGTTCATCACCGGCGCGGAGGAGGCACGGCACTTCATCCTGCTCGCACGCACGTCGGACGATCCCCGCAAGGGCCTGACCGCGTTCCTGTTCGACCGCGACCAGCCGGGCTGGCGCATCGACCGGCGTATCGGGATCATGGGGCCGGAGGAGCATGGCGGCCACTGCGAGCTGATCTTCGACGGTCTCGAAATCCCGGTCGAGGAAGTCCTTCTGAACGAGGGCGACGGCTTGAAGCTGACCCAGATGCGCCTCGGCCCGGCACGGCTGACGCACTGCATGCGCTGGCTAGGCCTGTCGAAGCGCTGCGTCGAGATCGCACGCATCTACGCGGCGGAGCGCTTCGCATTCGGCGAAAGGCTGTCCAGGCGCGAATCCATCCAGATGATGCTCGGCGACCTCGCGATGAAGATCGAGATCGGGCGGCTCCTGGTGATGAAGGCGGCATGGGCGCTCGACCAGGGCTCCTTCGCGCGCAAGGAGGTGTCGATGGCCAAGGTGCATGTCGCCAACCTTTTGCATCAGGCTGCCGACACGGCCATCCAGATCAGCGGCGCGCGCGGCTATTCCAAGGACACCGTGCTTGAATGGATCTACCGGTACGCGCGCCAGGCTCGGCTGGTGGACGGCGCGGACGAGGTGCACAAGATGGTGCTCAACCGCAACCTCGAAGCCGAAGGAAACACCTTTTGGCGTTGGGCCGTCGCGGAGTAGGCGGGACCATGCGTCTTGAACCTCACCTTCGGCCAAGGGCCGCGAACCATGTGCCCCTGACGCCGGTCGAGCTTCTGGTTAGAACGGCCGAAATCTATCCTGACCGGTCGGCCGTCGTCTGGAATGGCCGTTCCTGGACCTATTCCGCCTTCGCGCGAATGGTGACCCGTTTCGCCAGCTTTCTGGCAGCACAAGGCGTGGATTCGGGCGATGTCGTTTCTGTCATGGCCTCGAACCGGGCCGAGATGCTCGCCGCGCACTACGCCGTACCGATGCTCGGCGCCGTGCTGAATACGATCAATACGCGGCTTGATCAGGATACGGTGCGCTACATACTGGCGCATTCGCAGAGCCGCCTGTTCATCGTCGACGGGACGTGCGGGGAAGTCGCGCTTGCGGCCGCAGCGCAAGTTGATGTTCCGGTCTACCGGCTTGTCGATCCCGCCGCTCCGTCCCCAGACGGCCTGACATCCGCGCTCGATCTCCTGAGCGACGACGGCGCTGCGGCGCGCCTCGATCTGTCCGCCATCGTCGACGAGTGGCAGCCGATATGCATCAACTACACCTCCGGCACGACCGGGCGTCCGAAAGGTGTGATGTATACGCACCGCGGAGCCTATCTCAACGCGCTCGGCAATGTTCTGGCTTTGGGGTTGACCACGCGATCCGTCTATCTGTGGACGCTGCCGATGTTCCATTGCAATGGCTGGTGTCACACCTGGGCGGTAACGGCTGCCGGAGGCTTGCATGTCTGTCTCGACGGACCCGATCCGGCGTTGATCTTCCCGGCGATAGAGGCACACGGTGTGACTCATCTCGCCTGCGCGCCGGTCGTGCTGTACATGATGTTGAACCATCCAGCACGCGAGAGCCGCAACCCGTCGCGCAGGATCATGGTGGCGACGGGCGGTGCGGCGCCGACCAATACGCTCATCGCCCAACTCGACGTGCTCGGCTTCGACCTTACCCATCTTTACGGGCTGACGGAGTCCTATGGTCCTTCGACCCTGCGTGAACTGACCGACGAGGAACGCACATTGCCACCGGAACGGATTGCTGTCGAACTCGCCCAACAGGGCGTGCGTCATGTCACAGCGAACCGGGTGCGTGTCGTTGACGAGACGGGTGCGGACGTGCCGATGGACGGTGCGTCCTTGGGCGAGATCGTGCTTGCCGGCAACACGCTGATGGCCGGCTACTACCAGGACGCGGAGACGACCGAGAAGGCGTTTGAGGGGGGCGTGTTCCACACCGGCGACCTCGCGGTGCGGCACCCAGACGGCAACATCGAGATTCGCGACCGTTCCAAGGACATCATAATCTCGGGCGGCGAGAACGTTTCCAGCCTTGAGGTCGAAAGCGTTCTGCACGGCCACCCGGCCGTTCTGCTGGCGGCTGTGGTGGCGGCGCCGCATGACAAATGGGGAGAGACGCCCGTCGCGTTCCTGGAACTGCGCGATGGCGCGACGGCGACACCGGAAGAACTGCGTGCCTATTGCCGCGAGCATCTCGCCGGCTACAAGGTGCCAAGCCAGTTCCGGTTCATCGAACTGCCCAAGACGGCTACCGGCAAGATCCAGAAATTCGTGCTGCGCGAGCAGGCGCGCAGCCCTGATACGGGAGCGAGCCGGTTATGATCCTGGAGTTTTCGCCGGACAGACTCGGCGAGTTCCTCAACGAGCAATTCGAACGCGCGACGCTGCATATCGAGCGCGTCGGCGGCGGGCAGTCCAATCCGACCTTCTTCGTCGATCATGGCAGCCGCCGTTTGGTGCTGCGCAAGAAGCCGGCAGGGGAGATTCTGCTGGGCGCCCATGCGGTCGACCGCGAGTTCCGCGTGATGAAGGCGCTGGAAGGAACTGGTGTGCCCGTACCGCGGACCGTGCTCTTTTGCGACGACGATTGCGTCGTCGGTACTCCGTTCTACCTGATGGAACGGCTGGAAGGCCGCGTTTTCCACGACGCCTCGCTGGCCGGGGTCGATCCCGCGCAGCGGGCACCGATCTATTTCGCAATGGCAGACGTCATGGCGAGGTTGCACGCGGTCGACCCGGTGGAGGTTGGTCTGGGCGATTTCGGTAGACCGGGCAACTATTTCGAGCGCCAGATCGCCCGCTGGTCGCGTCAGTACGACGAATCGCCGTCGCCGCGTATCCCCGCGCTCGACCGCGTCGTCGGCTGGCTGCAGGAGAACCAGCCCGCCGATGACGGCCGTGTCGCCATCGCCCATGGCGATTTCCGCCTTGGCAACATGCTTTTCCATCCGACCAGGCCCGAGGTGGTGGCGGTGCTCGACTGGGAGCTTTCCACGCTGGGTCATCCGCTGGCCGATCTGGGTTTCTGCTGCATGCCATGGCGAACATCGCCCGACGAGTATGGCGGAATCCTCGGCCTCGATCTGCCGACGCTCGGCCTTCCCGACGACCGGAGCTTCGTCGAAGCCTATTACCGCTCCGCCATACCGACCAACGACCTGACCGTCTTCCACATAGCCTTCGCCCTGTTCCGATTCGCGGTGATATTCGTCGGAATCGTCGATCGCGCCCGCGCGGGAAACGCAGCGGCCGCAGATGCGGGCAGGCTCGCGCCGCTTGCCGAACGCTTCGCCAAAAGGGCGGAAGAAGCCATACAAGGGTGACATTCCACCTCATCATTCTCGGTCGGACGGGCAGCATCTCCGCTCATCCGGAAGCCGACCCCGCCGTGCGGGAGGGGCGCAGGCGATTGTGGCGGTCTCTCGCGATGTAGCGTTCAAACGTGTGCCGGAAGCCGTTCTCGCGCTGGCGGATGGCGAATTGGCCGGCGATCCACAAGGGTCGGCGCAACCGGGCATTGCCGAAATCGTCAGCGCAAGCAGGGCGACGATGGGCCGATAGGTCCGGTCGCTCATTGCCTTCAACGACGCCCACCAACTACCCGCGCTCAGGTCCTAGATAATTGATAGTTCTCTTGAAGCACGCGCTTGAGCACCTTGCCCGAAGGGTTCTTGGGCAACTCGCCGGCAAAGGTGACGACGCGGGGAATCTTGAATCTTGCCAAGTGGCCGCCGACGAATTCGCGAATCTCCTCGGCACTCGCCGATCGTCCGCTTCTGAGTACCACGCTCGCCGCGATAGCCTCGCCCCACTTTTCATCAGGCACGCCATAGACGGCAACTTCGGCGACAGCAGGGTGCCCGGCTATCACTTCCTCCATTTCTCGGGGATAGAGATTGACGCCGCCCGAGATGATCATGTCGCGCTTGCGGTCTTTCACGTAGAGAAAGCCCTCTGCGTCCGCCATACCGAGATCGCCGCTGTGAAGCCAGCCATCAATCAGCGCCTCGGCGGTGGCATCAGGGCGGTTCCAGTAGCGCGACATGACCTGCGCACCGGAGATCACCATCTCCCCAATCTCGCCTGCGGGCGCGTCTTTTCCGGCGCTGTCAACGATCTTGACCTGGCTATGCTTCAGGCCTCGACCGACAGATCCGGTCAGATACTTGTGCTCCTCCTTACCGAGCAGCGAGCAGTGCGAACTCGATTCGGTCATGCCGTAAGCGTGGATGAAGATGTAGCCGAAAACCCTGACCGCCTCCTGGAAGCGAGCCTCGCTCATCGGCGCCGCGCCATAGGAAAACGTCTTGAGCGATCCGAGGTCGAATTTTCCGATATCGGGATGATCGAGAAGCGCATAAATCACCGTCGGCACGCCGAACATATAGGTGACCTTCTCCCGTTCAATCAGCGAGAGCGCCTCGTCCGCCTCGAATTTCGGCGTCATGACGGTCCTGCCGCCGAATGTGACATGCATGAAGGTATGCATGCTGGCGGCGTGATAGAGCGGGCTGGTCTGGAGATTGACGCTTCCAGCATCGAGTTCCGCGAAGCTTCCGACATTGTCATGATCGGCCAGATAATTGGCATGGGTGAGGACCGCCCCCTTGGGCAACCCGGTCGTGCCGCTCGTGTAGATGATGCTGGCCTCGTTGGAGCCCACGACAGCACGCGAAAGCGGGGCCTCGCTCGCGGATGACACCAGCTCTTCATAATTCAGGTTTGCCCCGCCCTTCGGCAGGCTGGTGGTGATCACGGTGTCCAGCGACCCTATTTCGCGCGTCGCCCTTGCGAGTAAATCGATGAATTCACGCTCAGAGATAATCGCCTTGGGCAGGCAATCCTTCATCAGCGCGATGTGCTCGTTCGGGTGAAGCCGCCAGTTCAGGGGCACGATCAAGGCACCGATCGACGTGATCGCATAGAATGCCTCGACGAATTCGTTGCAATTGTGGAGCAGAACGACGACGCGATCTCCCTTCACAACGCCAAGGGCGGTCAGCGCGTTGGCCAATCGCGTTGCCCGACCCCTCACATCGGCGAAGCTGAATCGCCGATTCTTGAAGGCCAGGCATTCCCGGCTCGGTAAAATGGCCGGATTGTCGAACAGTGTATCGTAGATAGTCTCCATCCTGCCCTCCCCGCAGCCGAGATGATCACTTCCGCCCGTATCCCATCTCCTTGAACGTCTCCTTGGCGATCAGCACCTTCATGATCTCGTTGGTCCCCGCCCCGATCTCGTGGTGCTTGCCGTCGCGGTAGAGCCTTGCAGTTTTGTTGTCTTCGAGCTGGCCCGCGCCACCCCAGATCTGGACGGTTTCGGCCGAAACCTCGGTCAACATCCTGGATGAATAGTATTTGAGGATGGCGGCCTCGCGGGTCACCTTCTCGCCCCGTTCGACGGCGCGTAGCAGGCGGTAGAGCATGGTCCGCGACATCTCGATGCCGGTTGCCATGTTGGCAATCTTTTCCTGGATCAGCTGGTATTCGCGGATCGCCTTGCCGAATACTCGACGCTCTTGAGCATAAGCCGCCGCCTCGTCGAGGCACGCCTGTGCAATGCCGATGGTGGAGGCGCCCACCATCACGCGCTCGACATCGAGTGAATCCATCAGCATGTGGAAGCCGCGCCCGACTTGACCAAGCACTTGCTCTTCACCCACACGCACGTCTTCGAGGAAGATCTCGCCGGTCGGGGACGAGCGCATTCCCATCTTATTGAACGGCTTGCCCGTCGCGAGCCCCTCCATACCACGATCGAGAATGAACCATGTCCCGCCGTCGATTCGGCTCTCTTCGTCGCTGGTGCGGGCGATGATGAGAAAAAAATCAGCTGTCGGCGCATTGGTGACGAAGGTCTTGGCACCCTTGACCAACCAGCCGCCATTCTCCTGTCTACCGCGTGTCACGATGCCGAGCGCATCAGATCCACCACCCGGTTCGGTAATGCCCATTGCGCCGATCCTGTCGCCCGACAGCACAGGTACGAGATATTTCTGCTTCTGGGCCTCGGTCCCGTGTTTGGCGATCGCACGCGCGAACAGCATGATGTCCGCAAAGAGCACGAGGTCGAAACCCGCATCCACGCGCGCGGTCTCCTCACTGACGATTGCTTGGGTGGCGAGTGATGCACCGCTGCCACCATAGGCTCCGTCGAAGCAGGTGCCGAGAAATCCAAGATCGCCCATTCGCTTCAGAAGCGATCGCGGCGGTTCCCCTTCAGCCTGCATCTGCGGCACGAGCGGTTCGACCTCGGCTCGCATGAACCGGCGGACGCTCTCCTGCAACATCTGTTCGTCTTCGGTGAAAAGATCCTGCATTGTCACGGCCTCGCCGGCCTGGGTGGAGCCCATGGCAACGCGAAGAGCCGCGCGATGCGGCCTCGGTCGGCATCCTCGAGGCGCTCGTACATGCCGATACGGCTGGCCGAGGGAACGTGGAATGCACGCTGCAGGTCGATCTTGAGTTCCGTCATCTTGAGACCGACGGAAAGTACGTCGAACACGGGGATGCCCGTGCCGGGAACCTCGGCGAGATCAGTCGCTGATGCCATGACACTGAGGCCGGCACTGCCGAGTACGATAGTGTTGGCGCCATCAGCGATGAGCTTTCTTGCCGCCAAAATGATTGCTTCCCGCACCGGCCCCGGCGTTTCGAAGCCCTCGGTAAACGCCTTCGCCGACGGGATGCTGATCCGTTCGACGCCCGCGATCCGTCCAGCAAGGCCGCAGGTCTCGGCGATCGTGCCGCAATATTCCGACCAGGATGGGTCGGCCGTCGTAACGATGCCGATTTTCTTGCCGTAGGTCGCGGCGAGATGAAGTCCAGCCTCCATCGGCCCGACCACCGGGAAATCGACCAGTGTGCGACCCTCGATGACACCAGGATCGCCGGAACATGCGACCATCACGCCGTCGGCGCCTTCCGCCTCGGCCTCGACGATCCGTTGCACGACATCGATCTTGTTGAGAAGTATCGGAAGGGCGAAGACGGTATCGGTCGCCCTGCGGAGATGAGCGACATATTTGTGGACAATCTCGGTATCAGCACGCTTCACGCGGTCGAAATTCGTCGAGATGACCTTGGTATATTTTTCAGAAAGCTCTTCGCAGTTGACGTGGATGACGCAAATCTTCATGTGGGCTTTCCGTCGTGTGGGCGGTGCGTTGACAGAGCGCAAGGTTACTTCCCCGCGAAATTCGCCGTGCGCTTCTCGATGAAGGCTGACACGCCTTCCTCCGCGTCGCTAGAACGAAAGAGTTCTGCGAAGAGTGCGGTCTCTAGGCGCAATGCCTCCGAAAGCCCGAGTTCTAGGCCGAGATTGACCGCTTTCTTCGCCGCTGCGACGGCAAGGGGGGCATTTCTGGCGATCCGAGTCGCGAGCGCCTTTGCCGCGTCCATGACCTCAGCTGCCGGAACGACCTGGTCGATGAGACCGATCGAGAACGCTTCGAGCGCGGGAATTCGATCCCCGGTGAACAACAGCCGCTTGGCGGTTCCGATCGGCACGAGTCGCGGAAGGTTCTGCGTGCCGCCGGCTCCCGGGATGATGCCGAGCGCGACTTCCGGCTGGCCGAACAGCGCATCCTCCGATGCAATCCTGATATCGCAGGCCATGATCAGCTCGGTGCCACCCCCGAGGGCGCTGCCATTGATCGCGGCGATTACCGGGCAGTGGAAATGCAGGATCGATTCCTGGATGATTTGGATGCGGCGCGCATAATGAGGCGCCGTTACGTGGTCGAGCGTCTGGAAGAACTTGATGTCGCCGCCGGCCATGAAATATTTGCCCGCACCGGTAACGATGACCGCGCGCAACGCCGGCGAATGCCGTGCAAGGCGGTCAAAGGCGACGATCAGTTGCTCGCCGACCTCTGGATGAAAGGCATTGACCGGCGGATTGTCGATCGTCAGCACGCATATGCTGTCGTCGATCTCGGTTTGAATGAATTCCGGCATGAATGCCTGCCCCTCCACCATCGTTCCTCGCGGCAGAAGCTGGCATCGCCTGCGTCCTTGAACACCTGACGAGCGGTAGGTGAACAGCCATAGCCTTGCGGCCATGTTTGCTGCAATTAACCAGTCGGCGCCGGGAGGAACAGATGACAGAGGGCAGCGCGAGGCGTGTCTCGGTCGTAATGGGCGGCGCCGGCGGCATCGGTAGCGCCACCTGCCGCTCGCTTGCGCTTGCAGGACAGCACGTCATCGTCGTCGATCTTTCCAGCGAGAGATCGGAGGCTGTCGCGACCGAAATACGCGGCGCCGGCCTGTCTGCGGATGCCGAAGCCTGCGACGCCACCGATCGTGCGGCTGTCGATGCGTTGCGCGAGCGGATCGAGGTACGGCACGGCTTGGTCGATGTCCTTGTCAACCTGGCAGGTGTCGTCCGCAACGACATCCTGGTGAAGGTCAAGGACGAGGATTTTTCCTTGACCATGGCGACGCATCTGAACAGCACGCTCAACTCCATGCGCGTCTTTCTGCCGAGCATGCGCAAGCGCGGCTATGGCCGCGTCGTCAACACGAGCTCGACTGCCGCACGCGGCACGTTCGGCGGAGCCAGCTACGCAGCGGCCAAAGGTGCGATCGAAGCACTGTCCCGAACGGCCGCCTTCGAGCTTGCCAAGTCCGGCGTGACGGTCAATTGCGTCGCGCCCGGACTTATCGGGACTGGTATATTCCTCACGGTGCCCGACGACTACCGACAGCAGGCAATCGATCATGTTCCCATGGGGCGTGCGGGCGAGGCCGAGGAAGTCGCGGCTTGCATCCGCTTTCTCGCCTCCAGTGACGCGGGCTACGTCACGGGCCAGACCCTCTATGTCTGCGGTGGGCTGACCATCGGTCCGGTGTAGTCCCTACCCTGCGATAGGTGAATGCGACCACGGTCGCCTTACCGTCACGCCCAATCATCACGAGAAGGAATTCCCCATGCCAAGCGGCCCTTTCGCCCATGTCTGTCTCCTGGTTCACGATCTCGATAAGGCCGTCGAGGACTGGACCAAAATCCTCGGCGTGCTCGATCCCAGGCAACTGGAAAAGCGCCTCGTGCGCTATGATGAGTTCGAGGGCGGCGAGGACCGCATGCGCTGGGCGACCTTCGTCTCCGATCACGGCGCGGAAATCCAGATGATCGAACCCGGTCCGGACACGCCGCTCTGGCGACGCCTGCAGAAGCATGGCGAGCACGTCCATCACATCTGCCTTACGACGAAGGATGTCCCGGGGTCGCTTGAAAAGCTGAAGGAAAGCGGGGTCGAGACGCTCGGCGGCATCTCCAGCGACCCGAACATGCCGTGGCAGGAATGGGGCTGGGTGTCGGGCAAGAGCGCGCACGGCGTTCTCGTCGAGGTGGCCAAGCCCTACGAAACCCGCGACGACGGCAAATGGTATCCCGCCTCGGAAACCTGAGGCGCGCTTTCGGAGGCAGTCGCGTCCGGCGTGGGGCTAACGCCTCGCGCAGGACAGCCGTCTCACGCCGTCGGCATTGTGGTCGAGCCAATGCATCCGTCTCTGCGTCACGAGCCAGTTGGCGTAGGGTATGACCTCGCCGATGGCATGGTTCAACTGGCGATGGTTGAGCGGGCCGGGGAAAAGAGATTGTGTGAGTTCGGCCGCCGAACGGGGCTGTTCGCAGCATGCTTCCACCATTATCTCGCAACGCGAATGGTGATGTTCCCGCTGCAAGGCGATGCGGTCGGCTAGGCCGAAGAACGGCAGATAGTGCCCCGGCAGCACGAGTGCGTCTGGATCGACATCCCCCGCGAGTTCGTCCATCGAGCGCAGGAAAAGCTCATAGGGATTCCCGTCCGGCTCGGTCGGCGGGAGCACGAGTAGTGGCTGTATGCCGCCCAGAATCTGGTCGGCGGAGATCAGCCATCCCTCCTCCGGGCAATGCAGCATCAGCTGGGCAGGAGAGTGTCCCGGCCCGAGCAGGATTTTGAGCCTGCGGTCGCCCAGTTCGAGGATGTCGCCGGCATTGAGCGAGACGAACGTTTCCGGCAGCCCCGTCAATCCATCGCCATAGGCTGCCAGAAGGCCGGCGATCGAGACGGCCGCCTCGCTGCCGACACCGTGGCTGCGCAGGAACGCCTGATATTCGTCCCTGCCGTACCGCCCCGGATCGAGAAGGTCGATCTGGCAGGTCAGGTATTCCACCTGGCTCATATGCAAAGGCGCGCCAAGGGTCCGGCATAGCCAGCCCGCCGCGCCGATATGGTCGATATGGGCGTGGGTGACGATCACCCTGGTAATCCGCTGTCCCATCAAGGGACCATCGAGAAGGCGCCGCCACGTGTCGATGGACCGCGCGTCGCCATACCCCGTATCGATGATCGCCCAACCGTCCGCGTCGGCGAGCAGATAAACATTGGTGTGGCCAACCTTCATCGGCAGGGGGAGGCGCGTCCAGAGCAGTCCGGGCGCGATCTGCGCAACCGTTCCGAAGGCGGGTTGCGAAATGTTGAAGCAGTCCTGCGCGCCTGGCCTGCCGGTTTCGCCTCCGGTCGTCCTGCGAGAGTTCAAAGGTGGAATCCGCCGTCGGCGAGAATGGTCTGCCCGGTGACGTAGCGTGACTTTTCGGTCGCCAGGAAGGTCACCACCTCGGCGACCTCCTCGGCCTTGCCGAAGCGTTGCAGGGCAATGCGCTTGCGCTGGCCTTCCCATATCTGGGGTGAGTGGAGTTCCTTCAGGAACGCTTCTCCGAGCCCGGCGTCGATGATGCCCGGAGCGACGCAGTTGGCGCGGATGCCGTAGCGTCCTTCCTCCTTGGCGACGGCACGGCTCAGCGCTTCGATCCCCGCCTTCGGAACGGATGACAGCGCGTCGCCGGGCGGGTAGCTGCGCGTTGCGACGCTGGTGAGGCTGACGAATGCCCCGCCTTCCTGACGGCGGAAGACGGGCAGCGCCGCGGCGACGAGCCGCGTGAAGCCGAGCAGTTCCGTCTGGATGACGTCGAGCCACTGGCTCTCGCCGATCTGCGACACGTATGGCTGGGCAATGTGAGCGCCCGAGGCAAGGATGACGGCCGGGACCGTGCCGAACGTCTCCGTGGCTGCCGCGAGCGCCCCCGAGACAGATGCGCTATCGGTGATGTCCAACGGCGCGAAGCCGGTCCTGGCGGTGCGGACAAGCTCGCTTGCCAGCGCTTCTGCTGCTTGGCGATTGGAACGATAGGTGAAGAACACGGCCTCGAATTCGTTGGCAAGCGCGCGGCAGATCGCCGTTCCGAGGCCGCCGCTGCCGCCGACCACGAAAGCCGCTCCATCCGATCTGTCGTTTCTCGCCATCCCGTCGCTTCCTTTCCCGCCGTATGCGGCTCATCGCCAGCTTGCGCGCAAGCGCACCCTTACGTCTCCTATCGGTCGACAGGTTTCGTTCCGTGATCGAGCAGTGAAGTATGAGGCAATCGTTAGCAGGGACATCGCCGATGCCATACGATCTCCTCGCAAGCCCGTTCAGGCTTGCCGGGCTGGAGATACCCAACCGCACCGTCATGTCCCCGATGTCGAGCGGGCTGGGCAACGCGGATGGATCCGTGAGCCCGGGACAGGTCGCCTTCTATCGCGAACGCGCCGAGGGTGGGGTCGGGCTGGTCATCGTGGAGTTCACCTGCGTCAACCGCCGCTTCGGCCGAGCGGAGCTGAACCAGCTTGTCCTGGATGGCCGCGACACCCTCGCCAGCCATGGGCGGCTGGCAGCCGCGATCAGGCGCGCGGGCAGCCGGGTGGCGTTGCAGCTCCACGCGGCCGGCCGCCATGTCGACCGCCGCACCGTCGACGGGTTGCCGGGCGGCCCCACCGCCGAGGTGTCGAAGCGCGACGGCGTCACCCCGACGGCTCGCGCGCTGACGCATGGCGAGATCGAGGAGATCATCGACAGTTTCGGCCGCGCGGCCGCGCTGGCGCTGGAGGCGGGATACGAGGCGATCGAAATCCACGGTGCGCACGGCTACCTGCCGATGGCCTTCCTGTCGCCGCTGGCCAACCGGCGGGATGACGCATGGGGCGGCGACTTCGAGCGCCGCCTGCGTTTCGCCGAAAGCGTGGTGCGGCGCGTCAAGAATGCGATCGGGCCGGATCGGCCCCTTCTCTACCGCCTCTCGTCCGCCGAACATCTTCCGGGCGGGCTGACGGTGGAGGACATGGAGCGGATTGCACCGCGCCTGGTCGCTGCCGGGGCGGATTGCCTCGACGTCTCCACGGGCACTCTTGCGGGGAGCCTTGACCTTGCGGTCGATCCGATGTCGATGCCGGAAGGATGGCGCTTCGAGGACAGCCGCCGCATCCGCGCGGCCGCTGGCGCACCGGTCGTCGGCATCGGCCCGGTGCGCTGGCCTGGTACTGCCGAGGATGCGCTGGCAAGAGGCGACGCGGATCTCATCTGCCTCGGGCGACCGTTGCTCGCCGACGCCGCATGGGTGCGGAAGGCCATCGGCGGCGAGGAGAACAGGATACGCGCCTGCACCAATTGCAACTGGTGCTTCACCCGCGTGGTGGAGCACCAGCCGATCGGCTGCGCGGAAAGCCCGCGCACCGGCAACGAGCTGGCCCCGCCATTGCCGGAGAGCGGGCAGGGCCGCGTCGCCGTGGTGGTCGGCGGCGGCCCGGGCGGCATGGCGGCGGCGCTCGATCTCGACCTTTCAGGATATCAGGTCCATCTCTTCGAAGCGCGGGAGCGGCTGGGCGGCGGGCTGACGGTTTCCGCAAGGCCGCCACTCAAGGAGAAGCTGTTCTGGTATCGCGACTACCTCGAGGCCGAGATTGCGAGAAGCGGGATATCGATCCATCTCGGGCATGCGGCCGACGTGCAGACGCTGCTGGCATGCGAGCCCGCCGTGGCGGTCATCGCTACGGGCGCGCAACCGCTGGGCATGGAAATTGAAGGGGCCGACACCGCCACCGTGATAAACGCATACGATCTCCTGGCGGGCGATGTTTTTATCGATGCCGAAGCCAGCCTGCCGGTCGTCGTCTATGGTGGCGGGGAGACCGGCTGCGAAACGGCCGAATATCTTGCCGCCAAAGGCCATAGCGTCGTGATCGTGACCCGCTCGGACGCGCGCCAGCTCGCGCGGTCGGCGGAGGCGATGTACCGCAAGCATCTCGTCAAGCGTCTTTTCGCCAATGACCAGATCATCATCCTCGACAATGCCATGATCGAGGCGCTTCGCGGGAATGTGATCATCGTCCGGCGCAGAGATGGACGCAATTCGAGGCTGGACGCTTCCGCGCTGGTCATCGCCCAGGGCCGCCGGACGGGCGCCGCGCTTGCCAAGCCGCTCGAGCAGGCGGGGGTTGAGGTGACGGTAATCGGCGACGCGAACCATATCGCGCGGATCGGGGACGCGGTGCATTCAGCTCATGGGGCAGTGCGGGGCTTCGTTGGTGGAAACTTGCTCCGCTCTCTGACCTGACGCTCAGTCCAGCAGGCCGAACTGGCGCGCCCTTTCGACGGCGACCGAACGCCGGCGCGTGCCGACCTTGTCGTAGATGCGCTGCATGTACCACTTGACCGAGCCTTCGGTGAGGCCGAGCCTGTCGCCGATCTCCCGGTTGCGCAGGCCCGACGCGACGAAGGTGAGGATTTCCAGTTCACGCCCGGTCATCTTGCCGTCGATGCCGACCTGCTCGTCGGCGTGCTGGTCGGCATCGTCCGCCAGCCGGCCCTTCGATTTGCTCTCGAATGCCGAGAGCAGGTCGTAGGCGAAGAGATCGGCAGGATGCTTCGTCATCAATCCGCTGCCGTAGGATTCGACCAGAAGCTCATGGATCATTACCCCTTCGTCGAGGAAGGCGCGCACGCTGCCGCCTTCCGCCGAAGCGACCAGAGCCTCCCGGAGGGTGCGTTGGGCGGCCCTCAGATCGCCGTTCATGAGCAAGAGCTGGGCAAGAAGCAGGTTCCAGCGGACGAGATGACGGACGGCGCCACGGTGCGCGCAGAACTGCTTCCAGCGCTGCGCCACGACCAGAGCGTCGGCGATGTCGCCCCGGCTGATGGCCAGACGCACCCAGGTTATGGCGACTATGTCGTCGCGCGTGGTGCTTGCGATCTGCGGGCTGACGCTGCGGGCGTCCATCGGTATGGCGCTCGAGCGGGCCAGTTCCAGCGCCCGTTCGGTGTGGCCGGTGCGCAGCAGCAGCCTGATCCGCTCGGCGAGCACGCCCGTTGCCAGCCGGTCGAGGCCGAGCTCGAGCGCGACGGATTTGGCGTCGTCGAGCGCTCGGAACGCCGCGCCCATCTCACCGCGCGCGAAATGCAGCTTCGGCGCCACCAGATAGCCGGACATGAGCTCGTCGATGAAGCCGAACTCACGCGCGACCGGCAGGTAGTCTTTGACGAGTTGCGCAGCCGTGTCCAGATCGTTGCGCTCGTAAGCGAGTTCGGCGAGAGGCAGCGCGGGCAGCGCCGCCAGGCCGGAGCCCGTCCCCGCGAAGCTCACTGCCTGGTCGATCCCGTGCTGGAGCGCGCGGACGGCGGCATCGCTTCGGCCCATGGAGAACAGGGTCGGTCCGACGATCGCCTGCAGCGCGACGAAGGCGAATTTGTAGCCCGACTTGTCGAGGACGGCGCGGGCCTTGGCTTCCAGCTTTTCGAGTTGGGCATATTTGAATTGCTCGCGCTGGGCCCGCAGCATCTGGCCGTAAAGCGTGCAGGTGATATAGGGCTTGCTCTCGCCCATCTCGCGCAGCAGCATGTTGCTCAGATCCTCGACGATCGCGAAATCGTCTTCTGCGGCCGCGAGCATCATCCGGCGGTGGTTCAACAAGAGCGAGAGGTGGTGGAAGCGTTCCTCGCTCAGTCCTTCGGCCTGCATCTCCTCTATGCGCGCTGTAGCGAGTGCGATCGCCTCGCGCGCTTCCTCACAACGCAGGTTGCGGATGCGCAGCCATGCGACGGACAGCAAGATCTGCGGATGACGGATCAGGATCGTGCGATCAAGCATCTCCGCCTGCCGCACGACGAATGTCAGCTTGCCGTTGTAGACGAGATTCTCGCAAGTTTCCTCGAGGATGGTCGCGAACCAGGATTGATCCCCGGACTTGACCGCGTGATCGAGCGCTTCGATCACCTGCCCGTTCTCGAAGAACCACCGGCTTGCGCGCAGGTGGATGCGCGCGGCTGCATTGCGGTCGATGTCGGCGAGCCGGCGCGACAAGAAGCCGGAGAACAGGCCGTGATACCTGTACCAGACCTGTTCGTTGTCGAGCCTGACGAGGAAAAGCCCCGCCGCCTCGATGCGGGCCAGAAGCTCGCGGCTATTGGTCCTTCCCGTGACCGCGTCGCACAGGTCAATGCTCATGCGTTCGAGCAGGCAGGTGTTCAGCAGGAATTCCTGCAGATCAGGCGGTTGGGAGCCGAACACATCCTCGGAGAAGAAATCCGCGATGATGCTCTTGCTGCCACTGAAGGACGCGATCAACTGGGCACGGTCGGGCTCCCGCAGCATCGCCAGATTGGCGAGCTTCAACCCAGCGGCCCATCCTTCCGTTCGCACGACAAGGCTTTCGACGTCGGTGTCGGGCAGGTCCGCCTGGTTTGCTGCGGCAAGCAGGTTTCTCGTTTCCTCGATTGTGAAACGCAGATCGCTCATGCCGATCTCGTTCAGCAGCCCGTGGGCGCGCAGGCGCGCAAGCGGCAGTTCCGGGGTTTCGCGCGTGGCCAGCGTGATGGTCACGTTCGAGGGCAGGCGCTCGATGAAACGGCCCAGCACATGCATGTTTTCTGTCGGCAGCATGTGGACGTCGTCGATGAGGAGATGGATGGACTTCTCGATCCGTGACAGGCACTCGATCGCCGCGCCGAGTTCAGCGTCGGTCGTGACGAACGCCTCCGTCGAAAAATGGTGGGCAAGACGGTCGCGGAACTCGGCAATGTTCTCCGACAGCGCCGAGAGGATCTGGCCCATGATGTCGGTCGCATAACCGTCAAGGGCCAGCCACGCGACCAGTTCACCGCGCGCCGCGAGGTCGCCGTGCCATTGCAGAAGGATCGTGCTCTTGCCGAATCCGGCAGGTGCCTGGACAAGCGTGAGCCTGACCTGAGCCGACTTGCCTAGATGCTCCAAAAGACGGGGTCTCGCAACAACTCCGGTTTCGATGCGCGGCGGCAGCAGCGCCGTCCTCACGACCTTCATGATTTCTCCTCACCCATATGCGGACGATCTGCTCCCACTCCTCCCGAGCCGGCTCGTCCCTATAGCTGCTGGCCGACAGCGTATATGAAACGCCCACCGGCGGCCATGCTGCGATCACTCTCCATCCACTCATTGCATATGCGATAACAAATCGACGGCATCCTATCGCGAGATAGGTGCTGGGAGAAAATCTTTCCATGAGGGTGCGTGCGAAACAAGGCAGGTGACCATGGATTTCGAGCTTTCCGAAGAGGTGCGGTCCTTCCGAGAGACGGTGCGGCGGTGGGTTGACGCCGAGGTGCCCAAGAGCTGGTCGCGCGAACTCGAGCGCGACGAGCACAATTATCCCTTCGCCCTCTGGGACAAGTTCACCGAGGCTGGGTTCCACGGCATCGGCATCGACGAGAAATATGGCGGACAGGGCGGCGACGTCATCATGCAGATGACGTTGGCCCGCGAATTGGCCCGTTCGCTCGGCGGCCTGGCCTGGATCTGGGGCATCACCTCCTTTGCCGGCGGCAAATCGATAGGAATCTACGGCTCGGAAGAACAGAAGCAACGCTTCCTGCCGCCGATCGCCAGGGGCGAACTGCGCGCGGCGATCGCCTTCACGGAACCAGGCGGCGGAACCGACGTGCTGGGCGCGCTTAGGACCAATGCGGTGCGGGGAGACGGCGGTTGGATCCTGTCGGGCGAGAAGATATGGTCTTCTTCCTCCCATGTCGCCGATTATCTCCTCGTGCTCGCCCGCACCGACAAGAACGTCGAGAAGCAGCACCACGGCGTATCGCTGTTCTTCGTTCCCGCCACGCAGAAGGGGATCAAGATCACCCCACTGCCGAAGCTCGGCATGCGCTCGATCGGCTCCTGCACGGTGAACTTCGACGAGGTCTTCGTGTCCGACGCGGATGTGCTCGGAGAGCCGGGCCGTGCCTGGTACATGCTGCTGCCGACGCTCAACAACGAGCGGATCATGGTCGCAGCCTTCTGCGCAGGGGTCATCGACGGCGTGCTTGAAGATGCGCTCGACTACATGAAGCAGCGCAAGGCGTTCGGCAAGCCGATCGGCCAGTTCCAGGTGCTCCAACATTATGTCGCCGACATCGCCACATGGCGTCAGCAGGTCGAACTGATGCTGTTCTACACCGCAAGCCTTCAGTCGGCCGGCAAGGAATGTGGAATGGAATCCAGCATGCTCAAGGTCTTCGCCTCCGACAGCGCCGTCAAGGCGGCGGACCTCGGCATCCAGATTCTCGGCGGCATGGGCTACTCGGCCGAGACCGATATGCAGCGTTACTGGCGCGATGCCAGGCTGTGGCAGATCGGACCGATCACCAACGAGATGGCGCGCAACGGAATAGCAGAGCGGCTGGGGCTGCCCCGCTCGTTCTGAGTTCACGGTTTTAAGGAAGGCGGCGTGGAACGATGAAAGCATTGGTTCTGAACGAGGCCAAGGGGCCGCAAAGCGTCGTTGTGCAGGAGGAGCCGACACCTTCGCCGAAGACGGGCGAGGTTCGCGTCGCAATCCGTGCCGCCTCGCTGAATCACCGCGAGTTGTGGATCAGCCGGGGCCAATACCCCGGCATGAACCTTCCATGCATCCTCGGTGCCGACGGTGCCGGAGTGGTGGATGCGGTAGGCGAGGGCGTGGATGGCGGGCTCGTCGGCAAGGAGGTCGTGCTCTATCCGGCGCTCAACTGGGGTGACAGCCCAGACTTTCCGTCCAAGGATTTCTGCCTGCTCGGCATGCCGGTCCCAGGCACGATCGCCGATTTCATTTGCGTTCCGGCGGAGAACGTCTTCGAGAAGCCGGCGTCCCTGAGCTTCGAGCAGGCAGCAGCGCTACCGACCGCTGCGTTGACGGCATGGCGCGCGGTGACCGTCAAGGCACGGGTCAAGCCGGGCGACAAGGTGCTCATAACGGGCATCGGCGGCGGCGTGGCCATGTTCGCCCTTAAATTCTGCGTGGCGCTGAATGCCGAAGTCTACGTCACCAGCGGCGACGAGTCCAATCTGGCGAAGGCGGCCGAACTCGGGGCGGCGGGCGGCTTCAACTATCGCGACGAGGATTGGGGCAAGGCTGCGCGCAAGACGGCGGGCGGGTTCGACGTGGTGATCGACGGCGCGCCGGCCGCCGCCTATGGCAGCTACGCGCGCGCGCTCAGCTTCGGCGCCAAGGTCGTCATCTACGGATCGACGCGAGGCCCCCAATTCACTCTCAACGCGCCGGAGCTGTTCCTGCGCCATGCGACTGTCTTCGGGACGGCGATGGGCAACCTCGACGATTTCAGGGGTATGCTGGATTTCGTAGGCGACAAGCAGATCAAACCGGTGATCGATCGGACAGTTACGATCGCGAACGCTGGAGAGGCCTTCGACCTTCTGGAAAGCAACCATTTCGGCAAGATCGTCATCACCCTTTGAGGGATGACAGGCAAACGGTATCAAGACGTGACTGATCTCTTCGACATAAGCGGCAAGGTAGCGGTTGTCACCGGCGGGGCGAATGGCCTGGGCCGGATGATCGCCGAGGGGCTGGTCGACGCGGGCGCGACGGTCTACATTACCTCCCGCAAGCAGGCGGATGCGGAAGGCGCAGCGGAGCAGATGTTCGCTCGCGGCCGCGGCCGGTGCATCGGTCTCACCGCGGACCTTTCCACACCGGAAGCGGCCGCAGACCTTGCCCGCGTCGTGAGCGAGCGCGAGCCCAAGGTGCATATCCTCGTCAACAACGCGGGCCGCACTTGGGGCGCACCGCTCGAGAGCTTCCCCGACAAGGCTTGGCCCGGCGTGCTGGCCGTCAACGTGCAGACACCCTTTACGCTGGTCCGCGAGTTGCTGCCGGCTCTTCGCAACGCGGCAAATGCGGATGATCCGGCGCGCATCATAAATATCGGTTCGGTCGCTGGAGCCGCCGCCGAGCGCCTTTCCGCCTATTCCTATGCGGCCAGCAAGGCGGCGATCCATCATCTGTCGAAGGTCTTGGCCGCCGATCTGGCTAGCGACAGCATCACTGTCAACGCGCTGTTGCCCGGTTACTTCCCCACACAGATGACGTCTCACATCAGGGCCGAGGAGGAGAAGCTCTCCGAACTGATCGAGCGGGTTCCGTTGGGCCGGCTGGGCTCGGCTGCGGACATCGCCGGCGCGTGCATCTTTCTCGCCTCCAAGGCGGGCGCTTATGTGACGGGAACGCAGCTTTCAGTCGATGGAGGCATGCTTGGCTGCCGCTAAAACACCGCCGCCGCACCCGGAGTTACCTGACGTGCCGCCGATCGTTTCCGCTCATTTTACCACGCCGGAGGGACTTCGTCTGGCGACCGATATCGCGGGCGATCCGTGGCGCCCTCGCGTTATCTTCGTCCACGGAGGCGGACAGAGCAGGCGTTCTTGGCGTAGCGCCCTGCAGAGAATGGCGGCCGCCGGCTTTTCCGTCGTCTCGCTCGACCTTCGCGGCCATGGCGAAAGCGATTGGGCCGAGGATGGCGACTACTCGTTGGAGGCGCATACGCGCGACCTGACGGCGATCGTTCGAGCCATGCCTTCACGCCCGAGTATCGTCGGGGCCTCGCTTGGTGGGAGGGTCGCATTGCAGACCGCCGCGGCGCTCGGCGCGGAAAGCATCAGATCGCTGGTCCTGGTCGATTCGACGCCGCGCATGAACGCGGCCGGCTTGGAGCGGGTCAGCAATTTTCTTCGCGCCAGCATGGTAGGCTTCGACTCGATCGAGGAAGCTACCCGCACCCTTGAGACCTATGCCGAGAGGGAGATCGGGCACAACTATTTCAGACTCAGCCACTCCATACGTACCGGAGCAGACGGGCGAATTTACTGGCGATGGGACCCGAAGGCGGCGCTGGACAGGTACCTTTCCCCCGACGCCATCGAGGAAAGGCTTTCGGCTGCCGCCGCGAGCCTGACAATGCCGACATTGCTCGTGCGCGGCACGCTCAGCGACCTCGTGACCGACGATTGCGTTGCCGATTTCCGGCACACTCTCCCAACCACCGAAGTCTTCGACATCGTCGGCGGCGGGCATCTGATGAAGACGCAGCGCCTGGAGGTGTTCTGCGACGCAACGATCGATTTCCTGAAACGCCACGAGGAGGCGGCCTGACTTTGCGCGCGCCGCAAGGAATGAGCACGGCAAAAAGAGGCAGCGGCCTCTCTGTATGCACGGGAAGAAACACCGACAGGGAACCCAATGGACTTCAGCTTTTCCGAAGAGCAGATCGCATTCCGCGACATGGTTCGCCGCTGGGTGGACGCCGAAGTGCCCAAGAGCCTTTCACGGGAGCTTGAGGCGAAAGAGAAGGAGTATCCCTTCGTCCTCTGGGACAAGTTCAGGGAAGCGGGCTTCTTCGGAATCGGCATCGACGAGGAGTATGGGGGGCAAGGCGGCGACGTGCTCACCCAGATGATCTTTGCCCGCGAAGTGGCGAGATCGGTCGGTGGGCTGCTCTGGGTCTGGGGCCTGACCTCCTTCGCTGGAGCCAAGTCGATCGGCGTCTATGGCAGCGAGGAACAGAAGCGGCGTTTCCTGCCCGAGATCGCGGCCGGAGACTGCCGGGTGTCGATCGGCTTCACCGAGCCTGGCGGCGGAACCGACGTCCTGGGTGCGATGCGCACCACCGCGACGCGCACGGAAGGCGGCTGGCTTGTTTCGGGCGAGAAGATGTGGTCCTCGGCTTCCCATGTCGCCGACTACATCCTGCTGCTCGCCCGCACCGACAGGAATGTCGAGAAGCGCCATCACGGCCTGACCCTGTTCTTCGTTCCGGCGAAGTCCGAAGGCATCACCAACACCACCCTTTCCAAGCTCGGCATGCGTTCGATCGGATCGAGCACCGTGCATTTCGACAACGTCTTCGTGCCGGACGACCTGGTGCTGGGCGAGCCGGGGCGCGCTTGGTACATGCTTTTGCCGACGCTCAACAACGAGCGCATAATGGTCGCCGCGCAATGCCTCGGCGCCATTGACGGCGTGCTTGAGGACGCGCTGGATTACATGAAGCAGCGCAAGGCGTTCGGCCAGCCGATCGGCAGGTTCCAGGCATTGCAGCATTATGTCGCCGACATCGCCACATGGCGGATGCAGGTGGAACTCATGTTGCACTACACGGCCTGGCTCCAGTCGACCGGCCAGGAATGCGGCACGCAGGCCAACATGCTCAAGATGATCGCTTCCGAATATGCCGTGAAAGCGGCCGACCTCGGCATCCAGATACTCGGCGGCATGGGATATTCGGCCGAGACCGACATGCAGCGCTACTGGCGTGATCACCGCATCCTGCGCATCACGCCGATCTCCAACGAAATGGTCCGCAATTCGATCGCCGAGTCGCTCGGCCTTCCACGCTCGTTCTGACAGGGGAAATCCGACCGACCATGACCATACCCGAACTTCCCGACGTCGTCGGACACAGCCTCGACGGCGCGAACTATGTGATCTCGGCGGAGCAGAATCGGACGCTCTGCCATTCGCTCGGTGTGGAGCCCGATGCCGGCGGCAAGGCCCACCCGGTCTATTTCTATATCGCCACGCAGGTCGGCATGGGCGAGACCGTGGCCGGCCTGTGTGCGCTTTGCAATTTCGATGTGGAGGACGGCCCGATGATGGGCACGTGCGACGTCACATATTTCCGGCCGCTGATGACGGGCGAGCCCTACCGGGTGCGCGGCCGCATCCTCGGCCTGACCCGCAAGCGGAGCCGCAAGCTCGGAATCATGGATCTGGTCGAGTACCAGCTCCACCTCGATCTGCCCGACGGCACGCGCGCCTGCTCCGTCACCAACAGCTGGATACTTCCCAGGGGGCACGAAGATGGCAATTGAGCCGGGAATGTCGCTGCCGCCGCTGAAGGTGGATTTCGTCAGCCCGGAGACCATGAAGGCCTGGGCGCCGATCCTCGAGGACCCCAACCCCATCCATCTCGACCGCGAGGTCGTGCGCGCCAAGGGGCTGGGCGACCGGCTCATCAACCAGGGGCCGATCAATCTCAGCTACATCATCAACATGCTGCAAGCGGCCCTGCCGGGCGGCTTCATCGAATCCATTTCGAACCGCTTCGTGGACAATGTCTATGAGGGGGACGCGCTGGAAGCCGGCGCGACGGTGACGACAGTCGCGCGGAGCGGCGATACAGTCCGCGTCGCCTGCGATTTCACGCTGAAAGCCGAGGAGCGCGACATTGTCATCACAGGAACGGCGGTCGTGGAATTGCCGGCCGCCGTTTTCGATGCGCTGGGCTGAAGGCGAGGGCATGAGGCGGGGAGGACACCGATGATTTTCGTCTCGATGACGATCGACGCGCTTCCGGGGCAGCGCGACCTGCTAGCCGCGGCAATGGCCGACATGATGGCGGAGACACGTCGCGAATCCGGATGCATCGTCTACACCTATGCGCGCGATCTTGCCGATCCCGATCGCTTCCACCTCTGCGAGATGTGGGAGACGCTCGCGGCGATGGAAGACCATATCGACGCCGGGCATTCGCTGCGCTTCACGTCGGTGCTCGGTGATGTGGCGAAGATCTCTCAGGTCAAGGCCTTCGGCGGCGACGTCGAAAAGGTCAGGATCCGCGCACCGGCCCCGCGTGGCGGGTGAGCGGCCGGCGGAGTACGGAAGCCTTGGATTCGTTCGACTACATCGTCGTCGGCGCCGGCGCGGCGGGGTCAATCGTCGCCTATCGGCTTGGCGAGGCTGGCTACAATGTGCTCGTGGTCGAGGCGGGGCCACCCGATAGGAACCCCTATATCAAGATTCCTGCCGGCTTCATGAAGACGCTCTTCGATCCACGCTTGACGTGGCAGATGGCGCATGCGCCATCCGAGGGGACCAATGGCCGCGCGATCCACGTTGTCCAGGGTCGCACGCTCGGTGGTTCCAGCTCCGTCAACGGGCTGATCTACAATCGCGGCCAAGCGGCCGATTATGACGGCTGGGAAGTGCTGGGCAATCGCGGCTGGGCCTACGGCGACGTGCTGCCCTTCTTCAAGCGGACCGAGCGCCGTATCGGCCCCGGCGACGATGCGTTCCGCGGTCGTGAAGGCCGGCTTCCGGTCACGACGCCGGTGTGGCCGAGCCCGATCAGCGACGCCTTCGTTCAGGCGGCGATCGAAAGCGGTATTCCGTTCAACTCCGACCATAATGGGGAAAAGCAGGCCGGCGTCGGCAGCTATCAGAGCGCCATCTTTCGAGGGCGCCGGGTCAGCACCGCCGACGCCTTCCTGCGCCCCGCGGCCCGTCGGTTCGCGGTATCGGTGGCTACGCGCTGTCAGGTCAGCGAAATCCTGTTCGACGGCAGGCGCGCGATGGGGGTTTCCTATTTCCGCGAAGGCGAATCCGTTCCGCGTCGAGCCGATGCCCGGCTCGGCGTGGTCGTATCGGCGGGGGCCATCAACACGCCGAAGCTGCTCCAGCTTTCCGGAATCGGCCCCGCCGACCTGCTGAGAAGCCACGGCATCGATGTCCGGCAGGATCTGCCAGGCGTCGGAGAGAATCTGCGCGACCACTACAGCCCGAGGCTCGTTGCAAGGGCGCGGCACGGCAAGGGCAGCGTGAACGGCCGCGAAAGGGGCTGGAAGCTTGCTGCCGAAGGCGCGAAATGGATGCTGGGCCAGCCGAGCATATTGAGCGTCAGCCCCGCCCTCCTCCATGTGTTCTGGAAGAGCGACGCGTCGCTCGCCGATCCCGACTATGCGCTGGTCTTCACCCCGGCGAGCTACCGGCGCGGTTACATCGGCAAGCTCGACGCGTTTCCGGGCGTGACCTGCGGCGTCTGGACGATGCGTCCGCGCAGCACGGGTGCGGTACGCATCGCCGGCGCCGATTTCCGCGAGAACCCGTTCACCCAGCCGAACTATTTTTCGCACGACTACGACCGAAAGGTCACGCTGGCCGCCCTGCGTGCGGCGCGCGCCCTTCTGGCAAGCCCCGCCATGTGTCCTCACATCGAGGCCGAGACCTTTCCCGGCCCCGACGTTCGGACCGACGACGAACTGCTCGATTTCGTACGCGCGGAGGGGAACTCCTCCAACCATCTCGTCGGGACGGCGACAATGGGGCCGGAGGGCGATCGCATGGCGGTGCTCGACGAGAGGCTTCGGGTGCGGGGCATTGAGGGGCTTTCTGTAATCGACTCTTCGATCATGCCGACGATGCCATCCGGCAACACTTGGGCGGCGACGATGATGATCGCCGAGAAGGGGGCCGACATGCTGATCGCCGACGCGCGCCGCGGGGCGGGGAAAGCGGCGTGAGAGAATACGACTTCATCATCGTGGGCGCGGGTTCGGCCGGTTGCGTTCTTGCCGAGCGGCTGTCCGCGAAGCCCTCCAGCCGGGTTCTTCTGGTGGAAAGCGGCGGCGAGAATCGTCACCCCTTTGTCACCATGCCGCGCGGATTCGGCCGCATCAATGGCGATCCCGCCTACAACTGGATCTACAAGGCGCTGCCAACAGGAGGTGGCAACCGCTCCGAGCATTGGCTGAGGGGGCGCGGGCTGGGGGGCTCCAGCGCCGTCAACGGCTCGGTCTATGTGCGCGGCCTGCCGGACGATTTCGACGAGTGGGAGGCGTTGGGCTGCGACGGCTGGGGATGGGCCGACATGGCCCGCTGTTTCGAGGCGATGGAAGGCGGACCCGGCGGCGGGAACGGGCCGCTCGCCGTGACGCCTCATCCCGCCGCCAAGCCGCTGTGCGACGCGGTGATCGGCGCGGCCGCGGGCCTCGGCGTGCCGCCCTGCGGCGACCTCAACGCGCTGAACGGCGCGGGCGTCGGCTACCAGCCGCGCACCATATTTCGCGGGCGGCGGCAGAGCGCGGCGGTCGCATTCCTCGAAAAGGCGCGGAAACGGCACAATCTCGACATCCTCACCCACACGGATGTCCTGCGCGTCGTCTTCGACGGCCGCCGGGCTGTCGGCGTGGAGTTGCGCGGCCGCGACGGGCGCGGCTTCGTGCAAAGGGGCAGGGAGATCATCCTTTCCGCGGGCACGATCAATTCCCCGAAGCTCTTGATGCTCTCGGGCATCGGACCCGCCCGCCAGTTGCAGGCGTTCGGGCTGGACGTGGTCGCCGACTCGCCCGAGGTGGGGCTCAACCTGCGCGAACACCGGCTGCTTTCGCTTCAGTTCGCCGTGTCTCGCGGCAGCGACAACCCCGCCTTTTCAGGCTGGAGAATGATCGCCAGCGCGCTGCGCTACTATCTGGTGCGGAGCGGGCCGCTCGCCCACGCGGCTTTCGAGGTGGGCGGGTTCGTGCGCGTCCTGCCCGGCGGGACGAGGCCGGATGCGCAGATCGGCTTCGCCCCCATATCTCTCGACAAATCGACCCTGAAGCTGAAGCTCGAACGGCACGAGGGCGCGCTTTGCGGCGGCTATCCGATGCGGCCTGAAAGCGCTGGCTCGCTGACGCTGAGCTCGTCCAACCCCGATGCACTGCCGGTTATCGACCCCAATTACCTGGCAGAGGAGGCGGATCGGGCCATATCGGTCGCGACCGTCCGCTTCATCCGGGCGCTGTTCGCGCAACCGGCGCTCGAAGCCTTCGAACCCGTGGAGACGTGGCCCGGCCCGGCTGTCGGCACGGACGACGAGATCATCGACGCGTTCCACCTGTTCGGCGGAGCCGGATTCCACGCGGCGGGAACCTGCCGTATGGGGTCCGACGCGGGGTCGGTCGTTGACACGCGCACGAGAGTGCGGGGTGTCGAAGGGTTGCGCGTGGTGGACATTTCGATCATGCCGCGTCTCGTCTCCGGCAACACTAACGCTCCCGCCATGGCGATGGCGTTGCGGGCGGCGGAAATGATCGCGGCAAGCTGAGGAAGCGCCTGGAAAAAAAGACATTGCATCCGCAATAATGCGTGCGTTCAAGCCGAACTATCTCCTGTCGGGTGCCTAGCCGAGTTGACGAAAGTGAGGTCGTGGGACCGATAGCGGGAGAAAACGCCACGAGGGCTCCAATTGCAGGAGCGCTTATCTGACCCGCTTTCCCGCCGGGCAGGCGGTGACGCCCGATGTGAAGGATCTCACGGGAGCCGACGCCAGGACCGCTGGTGAGGTGCCGGGCATGTACATGGAGATTTCGTCTTGACCAGGAAGCTGCGCGTCGGTGTGGTGGGCGCGAGTCCCACGGGAAGCTGGGGAACGGCGGCCCACCTCCCCGCCCTCGCGGCGCTGGACGGTCTGTTCGAAGTCACGGCCATCAGCACCGCGCATATGGAAACCGCGACGGAGAGCGCGCGCCGGTTCGGGATACGGCATGCATTCGCCGACGCGCGCGCCCTTGCCGAGCACCCGGACGTCGACATCGTGACTGTTGCCGTCCGGGTTCCCGCTCACGGCGAGGTGGTTTCCGCTGCGCTGGCGGCTGGCAAGCATGTCTATTGCGAATGGCCGCTCGGACGGACCACCGTGGAGGCGCAGGAAATGCTAGCCGCCGCGCAAAGCGCCGGCGTGGTGCATATGGTCGGCCTTCAGGCGCGCCGCGCGCCCGCCATCGAGCACGCCCGCGATCTGATCGCGCGGGGCCGGATCGGCGACGTCAAGGCGGCGAACCTCGTCCACTCGGTCCCTTGGATGTTTAGCGGGCGTGAGGGGTCGGCCTACCTCCTGGACCGCGACAGCGGCGCTCATTTCCTGAGCATTCCGGGCGGCCACTCGATCGACGTATTGTGTCACCTGCTCGGCGATTTCATGTCGGTTTCGGCGACGCTGGCCCGCGTTGGCGATGACGGCGTCGAACGGCAATTCGAGCGCCCTTCATGGGATCAGGCGGTCATCGGCGCGATTCTGAGAACGGGCGCGGTCGTCGGCGTCCGCCTGCAGGGCGCGTCGCCCATCGGTGGGGGCGTGCGGCTCGAGATAAGCGGCTCGAAAGGCGATCTGGTGATTTCTACCGAGGCTGGCGGGCGCGGCATCCAGATGGCGGATCTCAGGCTACAAGGGACGACATCGCCGGGCACTTTCGAGGATATCGAGATTCCGCGTTCCTATCTTCCGGTTCCTCCGGGGATACGATCCGGAGCGCCGCTAAACGTCGCGAAGGCCTATCGCGCGCTCCATGGGGTTATCGTCTCCGGCGCGGCTGCGTCCCCCGGCTTCGCCGACGCCATCGCGCTTCACCGGACGCTGGACGCGATCGAACTATCGCATGCCGAGGGGCGCCGTGTTGTCCTGGGAAACTGAACGGCGAGGAGTTGCCGGCTGCGCGCTGCCAAGTGAGGGAACGGGCGCGCTCGGCTTTCGGCCGAATCGACGGGCTCGTCAACAATGCGGCGCGGGTGGACGAGGCCGGCATACTGGAGACGACGGACGAACTCTGGGGCGCGGCGATGACGCTGAATCTGCGCGCCCTGTCTGTGGAGCGTGGCCGTCATACCCAGTCATGCTTGAGACCGGTGGCGGCTCTATCGTCAACGTCTCCTCCATCGAGGCGTCGCGGGTCAGGTCGCGCCATTTCCCATACGTCATCTCGAAGAGCGGTTTCAACAGCATGACGAGGGCCGTCGCCACGGATTTCGACCGCATGGGCATCCGCTGCAGTACGTTTTAGCCGGGATCTGTCAAGGCCGGCATGGTCGTCGCCTGCACCGCCGCCTATCCAGAACTCGAGCAGCATTTGCTCAGCCTCAACTATGCCGGCGGCTCGGCACGCCGGAAGAGAGCGGGCGTGCCACAGTGTTCCTGCTGTCCGACGAGACGTCCTATCTCAACGGCCATGACCTCGTCATCGACGGCGCCCGGACGGTGGCGACCTGATCACCCTATCCGGCGGCAGGTGCCGCCCGGCAGCCGCGGCCGTAGGTGCATGCCTGAACCGTGTCGTGATCGCGCAGGAGATGAAAGCGATGCATGCACTACCCGCCGTCGAAACCGGCGCGATCAGCTATGCAGCCATGCTGCGGGAAACGGCGCAACGGCATCCGGACGGGATCGCCATCGTGATCGACGAAAACGCGATCAGCTATCGCGAACTCCTGAACCGGGCCGTCTGGCGCGCGCGCGAACTCAAGGCGCTCGGACTTGAAAGGGGCGACGCGGTTGGCCTGTTGATGCCCAACTCCGTGGATTTCATCGAGCTGTTCCTCGGCGCCGCGCTGATCGGTGTCGCCGTCGTTCCGATGAATACGCGCTTCAAGGCGTTCGAGACGGCCCATATTTTGACCGACAGCGGCGTCAAGGCGGTCTTCACGACAGGCGCGATCGACGCCCATACCAATTTCAAGGACCTGCTGTTCTCCGCTCTGCCGGGCCTGAAGGATGCCGGCGACCCATGGAACCTGCAGCTTGGCGGCTTCCCGCGGCTCTCGGCGGTGGTGCATCTTGGCGACGGCGCTCCCGCCTCCATGATCAACGCGGTTACGCTGCGCGAGGCCGCCTCCCGCTTCGCCGCGCCCGGTCCGCAGGATGAACCGGGGAGCGAGGACACCCAGCTCATCATGTACACCTCGGGCACCACGGCGAGGCCAAAGGGCTGCATAATGCCCAACCGGTGCCTGGTCGTGACTGCCAGGCTGGTCGCCGACCTGTTCCCCATTGGCGAGGAGGACGGCTGGTGGTGCCCGCTGCCGATGTTCCATATCGGCGGTCTGCTGTTCATGTCGGTGTGCCTCGCCGTCGGCGGCAAGTTCGTCGGCATGACCTGGTTCGACGTGGAGAAGGCGTTCGACCAGTTCGAGCGCGAGAAGCCGACAGTCCTATACCCGCTCTTTCCGACCATCGCGCTTCCGATCATAGGCCACGCCCGCTTCCCGAAGACGTCTTTCGATGCGGTCAGATATGTATTCGACGTCGGTCCGGCGGAAATCCAGCTCCGTCTCCAGGCGGCCTTCCCGAAGGCCCTTCTTCTCAGCGCCTTCGGCATGACCGAGACGACGGGGATCGTCACCTACAACTGGCCCACCGATACGCTGGAGGAGCGGACGACGACCGTCGGCCACTTCCTGCCGGGCTGGTCGGCCATCATCGTCGACCCTGAAACCCGGGAGGAAGTCACTCCCGGAGAACCGGGAGAGATCGCCGTACGCGGCCCCGGTCTGTTCGGTGGCTATCTGAACAACTCGGAACTCACCCGGCAGGCGTTCAACGCCCAGGGTTACTTCCACACCGGCGACTACGGTGCGGTGAACGCACAGGGGCTTCTGAAATATCTCGGCAGGCTGAAAGACCAGATGAAGGTCGGGGGCGAGAACGTGTCCGCACTGGAGGTCGAGTCCTTCCTGGCTACCCATCCCGCGATCAAGCTCGCGCAGGTCGTCGGTATCCCCGATGAACGTTATGGCGAAGTTGCGGGCGCGTTCGTGGAGCTTGTCGAGGGGGCTGAACTAGGCGAGCAGGGTGTGCTCTCCCATTGCGACGGACAAATCGCACGCTTCAAGATACCCCGGCATGTCCGCTTCGTGACCGATTGGCCGATGTCGGCGACCAAGATCGAGAAATACAAGCTCCGGCAGTCCCTGATCGATGAACTCGGCTTGGGCTGACAATGGTGCGCATAGAGGCCGGGCGCGCCCGGCGCAAGGAGGACGGCCATGGACATTCGAGGAAGCGTCGCGATCGTCACCGGAGGATCGGCCGGGCTCGGGCTCGCCGCGGTCAGGGCGCTGCGCGAGCGGGGTGCTCGCGTGGGAATCCTCGACATCGCAGAGCAGCTTTCGCCCGAGCTGGCTAAAGACGACGAAATCCTGTTCGTGCGGACCGACGTGACCGACGAAGAGGCCGTAGCCGCTGCGGTGGGCAAGGTCGCCGGGCGCTTCGGCCGCGTCGACATCTGCGTGAATTGCGCCGGTATCTTCTTCAGCGCGCCGCTCGTGGGACCGCAGGGCGTGCATTCCCTCGCCGCCTTCCGAAAGGTCGTCGACATCAACCTCAACGGAACCTTCGCCGTGCTGGCGCAGGCCGCCGAGCGGATGGTCGCAAACGATGCCGCCGGCGACGACCGGGAATGCGGCGTCATCGTCAACGTGTCGTCCATCCGCGCCTTCGATGGCGGGGCGGGGGGCATGGCCTATGCCGCGAGCAAAGGCGGCGTCGCCTCGCTGACGCTGTCGCTAGCCCGCGAGCTTGCGCCGAGCCGCATCCGCGTCATTTCGATCGCGCCCGGGCTGATGTACACCGACCTCCTGCGTAACCTTCCCGAAGAGGCCAAGGCGTCGCATCTGGAAAAGGTCCAGTTTCCGAAGCGTTTCGGCGATCCGGCGGAATTCGCCGACCTCGTCTGCTACGTCGTCGAGAACCGCTACATCAACGGAGAGACGATCCGCATTGATGCGGCGCTGCGTGTTTGATGACACGCATTACCAAAGGCGCCGAGCATGCCAGGCACCCGATGCCGGTGGCCGACGCAATACGATCGCCCCCAGCCTGACATAGGAGAACGTGAAAATGCCCATGCAGAAACATGTCTTCATTGTCTACACCAACGCGGTCGAGGGCAGAGACGACGAGTACAACGACTGGTACGACAACCAGCACCTCAAGGACGTTCTGAGCGTTCCCGGCGTTGTCGCCGCGCAGCGTTTCGCGCTGAGCGACAAGCAGCGACTCGATCCGCCCTTTCCGTGGAAGTACGCTGCGATCTACGAGATCGAGACCGACGATCTCGACAAAGTCATCACGCCGCTCAAGGAGTGGATCGGGACGCAGATGATGCCGCGTTCGGACGCGATGGATCCGCACCGCGAGGCCTATTTCTTCCACCCGATCACCGAGCGTGTGGAGCGATCCTGAGCGACGGCAAGGCCTTCAGCGCCCGGCCTTGAGAAGGGCGGACACGTCGATCATGCGATCGGGGGCGAAATTTTCGCGCAGGCGGAACTTCTGGATTTTCGTGGCGCTCATCGGCCATTCGTGCACGAAGCGCACGTAGCGTGGGATCTTGTAGCTTGCGATCCTGTGGGCGCAGAATCGCGCGACGTCGATCTCCGTCAGCGCGGCTCCGTTCTCCAGTTCCACGAACGCGGCCGCAACCTCGTCCAGCCTGCCGTCCGGCACGCCGACGACTTGTGCGAGCCTGATCGCGGGGTGAGTTGTCAGGAAGGATTCGATCTCGGCGGCTGCGACGTTCTCGCCCCCGATGCGCAACATGTCCTTGAAGCGGCCGACGTAGCGGACCCTGCCGTCTGCGTCGATCGTGCCGATGTCTCCGGTGCGCAGCCAGCCATCGGCTGTCATCGCCTCGCGCGTTCGCGCCTCGTCGCCATAATAGCCGCTGAAGAGCGTGGTTCCGCGAAGCTGGATCTCGCCTGTGCCGCCCTCCGCTGAGGTGCCGCCGGTCGCCAGGTCGGCGATGCGTGCCTCCACTCCGTCGATCGGACGGCCGCTGGTGGTCACGCGCTGCTCCAGCGTCTCGTCCAGCTCGTTATAGCAGGAGAGGCCGCCGCATTCGGTGAGCCCGTAGCAGGAGACCTGCACGGCCCGTGGAAACGCCGCCTGGAACTTTCGCAGCAGATCTGGCGGGCCGACATTGAGGACGAGGCGCAGGACCGACAGGTCGCGCGCGGCGAAGTCGGGATGCGCCATCATCGCCGTGGTGATCGTCGAGAAGGCCGGATAGGCGATCGTCGCTCGCGTTCGTTCGATCTCCTCAAGCGCTGCTCCGGCCTCGAACCGCGAAACGCCGATGAAGCACGCGCCGACCGAGCGGCATGCCGCCAGCGGCAGCATCGTCGACATGTGGAAGAAGGGCAGGGGGTCCCAGAAACGATCTTGCGAGGAAAGATGGAAACGGCGCGCCATGCCCTCGCCGCTTAGGGTGAGGGCGCGATGGGACAGCCGGCAGGCCTTGGGGTCGGCGGTGGTGCCCGAGCTGAACATGATCAGGCAATCGTCCTCGGGCGAAACCGCCTCGAACATGCGGTCGAATTCCGCCTGAGGGACCGCGGACGCCTTCCCGAGGAATTCCTTCCACGATGGTCGGGTTTCGTCATCCGCCGCCTCGGTCAGAAAGACGCTTTTCAGTGTCGGCGCGTCGGATGGGTGCAGGTCGGCGAGGTCTTTCGCCGCCAAAATCTCCGGAAAGGCGCGCAACAGCACCTTGCGACCGTCGAAATTCCCATCGCCTTGCGTCGAGGTAAAAAGCGCACAAAGATCGGCCTTGCGCACGGCATAGGAAAGCTCGTGCTCGCGGAACCGCGCGTTGAGCGCCACCGCACACGCGCCGATCATCGTCACAGCATTGAAGAGGATCACATATTCCCACGAATTGGGAAGGTAGATGCCGACATTTTCGTGCGGCCCGATCCCGTGCGCGATCAGCGCCTTGGCGCAGGTTTCGGACTGACGCCAGATCTCGTCATGAGTTGCGCTGCGTCCGCTCATGATCAACGCCGGCGAATCCGGCCAGCGGCGCCGAGCCTCGGCGAGCGTCGCGCCGACCTGGTGCCCCGACGCGTCGGAGCCACGCCGGGAAGCGATCGGTCGCCATTCGACGGGCATCGCGCTCTCCCGATCAGGTGCCGAGATAGGCTTCGCGAACCTTTTCGTTCGACCGAAGCTCGCCCGATGGTCCGTGAAAGGCCATTTCGCCGTTTTCCAGGATGTAGCCGTACTCGCTGGTCTTGAGGGCGAGTTGCGCGTTCTGCTCGACCAGCAGGATGGTCAGCCCCGTCTGGTTGAGATGCTCGATGACTTCAAACAGCTTTTCGACCAGTACCGGCGACAGTCCCAGACTCGGTTCGTCCATCAAAAGCAGCCGGGGACGCGACATGAGCGCCCTGCCGATCATCAGCATCTGCTGCTCTCCCCCCGAAAGCGTGCCTGCATGCTGCTGTTCGCGCTCCTTGAGCCGGGGAAATATCTCGTAGACCCTGGCAATGTCGTTACGCACTTGTTTTGTGTCGCGGCGATGGATCCACGCGCCGAGCACCAGATTGTCCGCGACGCTCATTTCCGGATAGATTTCGCGGCCCTCCGGAACCTGGGCGATGCCATGCCGTACGATCTGCTCGATGCTCCGGCCGTCGATCCGCTGACCGTCGAACCAGATCGCGCCAGAGCGGATCGGCACCACACCGGAGATGCAGTTCAGCGTGCTCGACTTTCCGGCTCCGTTGGCTCCCAGCAGGCAGGCGATCTTGCCTGCCTCCACTTCGAGCGATACGCCCTCAAGCGCCTGGACGGCGCCATAGCTGGCCGATATTCCCTCAAGCTTCAGCATAGCCGGTTCCCAGATAAGCTTCGATGACCTTCGGATCGCGGCGAACGTCTTCGGGAAGCCCTTCCGCGATCTTGGTGCCGAAATTGAGCACGGTGATCTTGTCGGCGATCGCCATGACAAGTTGCATGACGTGCTCCACGAGCAGGATGGTTATGCCTTCCCGGTCCCGAAGCTCGGTCAGCAATGCGTCTAGCGCGGAAATCTCCCGGTTGCGCAGGCCGGCCGCAGGCTCATCCAGCAGCAACATGCGCGGCTTGGCTGCGAGCGCGCGCGAGATGTCGAGCAATTTCTGCCGCCCGAAATCGAGTTCGTTAGCCTTGATGTCGCGGAAGGGCAGCAATCCGATCCGTTCCAGAAGCTCCTCGGCGTTTCTGACGGCATCCGCTTCGGCCGCCGCTCGCTTCCGGCTGAAGATGAACGGATTGTAGTTGGGAATACGCGTGCTCATTCCCAGAAGGACGTTCTCCAGCACGGTCATGCGGCCGCACAGTTCGATGTTCTGGAAGGTCCGTGATATGCCCATGCCCGCGAGCTTGTAGGCCGGCAGCTCGGAGATGCGCTGCCCGTCGAAAGAAACGTTGCCGCTCGTCAGCCGGTAGACGCGCGAGATGGCGTTGAAGGCTGTGGACTTGCCGGCGCCGTTCGGGCCGATGAGAGCATGGATCGTTCCCGGCTCGATGCTCATCGAAAAGTCGTTGAGTGCGGTAAGGCCGCCGAACTTGATGGTGACATTGTCGAGAGTGAGCAGACTCATTTCGCCTCCCTGCGCTTGGCGGTCAGCTTCTTGAACAGGCCGGCCACGCCCTGCGGCATGAGCGTGATGGAAAGCACCAGGATCAGACCGTAGACGAACTCCTGCCAGACGAGGTAGTTGCGCAGCACCGTTCGCAGCACTTCCGGCAGTATGCCGAGGAGAAACGCGCCGACGATCACACCGGGAATGGAGCCCATTCCGCCGACCACCAGCATGGTCAGCAGCAGCACGGCGGGCGCGAAGGTGAAGTCTATGGGGCTGATGAAGGAATTGAACACGAACAGCATGGAGCCGGCCACGCTTGCATAGGCGCTTGAAATCATGAACACCCACATTTTCGTGCGCGCGACGCTGATCCCCGACACCGCCGCCACATGCTCGCTGTCGCGGATCGCGGCCATCGAGCGGCCAAGCTTGGAGCGAACGAGAAGAAAGGTCGCCAGCAAGATCAGCGCGAACATCACAGCCAGAACCCGGAAATTGGCCGCGTCCCCGACCGCCCTGAAGAACATGAAGTCGGCCGGCGGCAGGCGCATGCCGTCGACGCCGCCGGTGAGGTTTCTCCAGTGCTCGAACACCCAGTGGGTGGCCGCTGCGAACGCGACGGTCGCCAGGCCGAGATAGATGTGGCGCAGCCGCACGGAGGCAACCGCGATCGCTGCGGCCAGGGCGGCCGAGACGACGATGGCCGCAACCAGACCGATGGGGAACGGCACGCCGTAGCGCGATTGCAGGATGGCGGTCACGTAGGCGCCGATGCCGTAGAACGCGACGTGGCTGAGCGCGAACTGGCCGGCATGGCCCATGATCAGATCGAGGCCCAGGGCAAGCACCGCGTAGACGAGGAGGATGCTGCCCACGAACAATAGATAGTTGTTGAGATATGGCGGGAAGAGAACGGCCGCCGCGACGACGACGAGCGGCCACGCCAGTTCATATCGGGTGAGTGATCCGTACATTCGTCATACCTTCTTCACATGCACTGGACCGCCGAATAGACCCTGCGGGCGGAACAGGAGTACGACCATGATGATCAGGAAGGGCGCCACAGCGATCGTCGTGGAACCAAAGAAATAGCCAATCAGGTTTTGAACGACGCCGACGATGAAGCCTCCGAGAATGGAGCCTGGCAGATTGCTGAAGCCGCCGATCACCGCAGCCGCGATCGCAATCATGATGATGCCGCCGAGATTGGGGGTCAGCGCGAGCTTGGGCCCGACGAGCATGCCGGAGACGCCGGCCATCAGTCCCGCTATCGCCCAGACGATCATGCGCATCTTCGCGACGGGAATGCCTGACAGGGCAGCCGTCCTGGGATTCTGGCTGGAGGCCTGAAGGGCTTTGCCCAGCATTGTGTAGCTGAAGAACAGCCAGAAGCCGAGAATGGCGGTGACGGCGACGACTACGATGGCGATGTCGGTGAGCAAGATGGGTACACCGCCGACGAAGATCGGCGCTCCTCGGATGAGAGGTGGCAGCGAACGCACTTCCTCCGTGTAGGGAAATACCCGGACGAAACCGGTCAGCATCAGGGACAGACCGAAAGTTGCGATGACGATCGGTATGAGGGGATTCTCCCGACCCTTCGTGCGGTTCGTGATCGGTACCACGACGAGGCGTTCGAAAGCCCCGCCAAGAATGAAAGTTGCGGCCGCGACGATCGGAAAGATGAGGTAGTAGGGCAGGGACGCCGAGACGATGAAGAAGAGCGCGATATATGCGCCGACCATCGTGAATTCGCCTGCGGCGAAATTTACCGCGTCCGATGCCTTGTATACGATCACGATCGACAGCGCGATGAGCGAGTAGATCGCACCAGTCGCGATCCCGCTGATTATGACGAGCGCCAAGGTAGTGGACATGTGGCCCCCAAAAAAATTGCTTTCGAGTTACCGAACCGCTGACAGCGGATAGGCGGCGTTCCTTACTCCAAAAAAGGGGCCGGACGTATGTTTCGGCCCCTTTTTTGTGAAAGCCGTCAACCGCCTTGCATCAATCGAAATAGGACGGATCGACGATTTCGTCCCAGAGGTACGGGCCGCCGGCATGCGTGACCGTTTCGCCGTCGAACTTGACGATCACCTGACCGCGCAGTGAGTCGCGACGCTCGGGGTTGAACACGGTGGGAGCTGCCATCACGCCGGACTCGAAATTGGTCTTTTCGATCGCCTCCATGAATTTTTCCCTGGTCAGGCCGGGTCCGGCCGCCTCAAGCGCATGGACGATCGCCATAGCGTGCGGAAAGCCGTAGGCTCCCATGATGCCGGGATTGGGCCGATCCGGGAAATGCTTGACCATCAGATCCTTGAACGGCTTGAGACCGGGATCGTCCATCGTTTCGCCGACGAGCGGATGCGCGTAGTAGAAGTTCTTGAGGCCAGTCGTATCGCCGTCGAGGCTTGCAAGGAATGCGTCGGTCGACGAAACGCCCTGGATGGCCGAGATGATCGGCTTGTCCACCAATCCGAACTCGACGATCTTCTTCATCACCAGAGTCGTGGGCGGCGCGTAGGTCGTCAGGATGATGACGTCAGGGTTGGCCGACTGGACGTTGAGGACGGGCACGGTAACGTCGGTCGCGTTGTTTGGAACGATCTCGTTAGCAACGACCTCGACACCGCGCTTCTCGGCGACCGCGTGGATCATTCTGAGGGCGGCTGTGCCCATTTCATCTTCCGGCCCGAGGACACCGACGGTCTTGGCGCCCAGATCGTCGATGGCGTAGCTCATGACGGCGGCAAGGGTGGCGCGCTGCGTTCCAGGCGCAGCTCCGAACTGATACTTGGTCGGCGGATAGACACCCGCATCGCCCGAAGCGTTCAGCATGAAATGCGGGATCTGTTCCTGGTTGACCAGTTCCTGGATGGAAACGGTGGCGCCGGAGCAGGAACCGCCCAGCATAGCGAACACGCGGTCGACATTGATGAATTTGCGCGCGATGGCGCCGGCCTCGGCCGGTGTGCATTTGTCGTCTTCGACGATGTAGCGGATCTGGCGTCCGTGAATGCCACCCTTTTCGTTGACGTCGTTGAACCAGGCCCGCGCGGCGTTCGTCGGATCGGTGCCGTAAGCGGTCAGCGCGCCCGACAGCGGCGCGAAGATGCCGATCAGAATTTCGTCGTCCGTAACGCCCGTCGTCGTCTGTGCGGCGGCTGGCCCTGCCATGACGGCTGCGATGGCAAAGCCGCCAACTGCTCGAATTGTCTGGCTGATGATTCCCATAAGATAGACTCCTCCCGATCTGGTTTGTCTGTGGCACGATGCGGATGCTGCAATGCAAATTCGGAATGTGGTTCCATGCAGTGAGGGACCACTAGGCTCTTCTTCCACGATGAGGCACCACGACGCGTTCTTCATATTAGGCGATGATGCAAAGCGGATACTGTCTTTGGATAGGTAGTGAAACCGGCGACGGTTCTCTGCTCGTGGCATTTTTTCTGGGCGGCGATGTCAATTTCCGACACGGCGCTGGTTTTCGTTCGCTTTCTCGGCGGCATAGGCCTCGGTCGCTTTGAGCCGGGCCGCAGCGGCCTGCGGGGCCAGCTCTGCGCGATGCCGCAGCGCATGCTCTTCCGATTCCCGCAGGCTTTCGATGCGTCCCTGGAATGCCGGCGCCACATATTTCGCGAAAAGCTCGTAGGAGCGCCTGGTCGCTTCGGTGTTGGCCCAGTCGTGCGCCCAGAACAGAAACGCGCCGAAGCCGCCCGACAGATCCCACAGCCGCTCGATCTGGGCAATCGCATCTGCGGGGGTGCCGATTACGGCAAAGGCGTTTTCCTTCAGCGCGTCGACATAATGATCCGACGTGCTGGCGGATTCAGGTACTAGACCCAGCGTTCCCACCTTGGTGTTGTAATAAATCCATTTCGGCAGGCCATGGCGTACGTCTCGCCGTGCCTGTTCTTCCGTCTCCGCGATGTGCATCGGCCCGACAAGCCGCCAGTTGCGGCGATCGACGCTGGTTCCGTGCTTGGCAGCCTGCTCTTCCGCCACTTCCCAGTTGTTCCCGAGCGTCGACATGCCCGCTACCTGCGTGGCGTTCAGGGACAGCATGGAGATGCCGTGCCGGCCGGCCAGCTTCGGGCCGGCCGGCGATGTGGTGCAGGTGACCGCGATTTCGAAGCCGGGCTGGCTGTAGGGGCGGAGCTGGATTTTCGCATCACGCAGGTCAAACCAGTCCGTCCTGCGCGTCACCCGCTCGCCGCGCAGAAGGGCCAGGATGATGTCCAGGCTCTCTTCCATGCGCGGGCGCAGCTCGTCGGATCTGAGCCCGAACTGGTAGGCGTCGTAGGCGAGCGCGCCCGGCCCCACACCGAAGATCAGGCGCCCCCGGCTGAGATGATCGAGCAGCGTCACGCGCTCCGCGACGTGGTATGGACTGTGGTAGGGCAGCGACACGACGCCGGTTCCGAGCTTGATACGGTTCGTCCGGGCGGCAGCATAGGAGAGGAAGACCTCGGGCGAGCCGACATACTCCCAACCGGTCGAATGATGCTCTCCCATCCAGACCTCGTCGTAGCCGAGAGCATCCATATGCTGGATCAGCGCGATGTCCTGATGGATCGCCAGATTGGGGTTCTCGTCGGGTGAGTGGATCGGCGAGATGAACGATCCGAAACGCATGGGCCAGCGAACAGTCATGATAGCTCCTGAAATTGTCCGTGAAGGGAGGCAAGTTTCTCCCGCCCGCCGGTATGGCGGCACGATCGCCGGGATCGCGCGCGGGGCGAAGTCTCGCTATTCGGCCGCCGCCAGTCGTTTATCGCCGAGCAGGCCATTCTCGCGCAGCACGGCCACCGCGTGCGCCTTTTCCTCTTCCGTCGGAGGCGTCAGAGGCGGGCGGACCGGGCCGCCGGCGAAGCCGAACAGCGTCGAGATGTATTTCATCAGCGTAAGGTGATGGACGCCCTTGGCCAGGTAGCGGCTGTGCAGTTCATTGGCGACCTTGAGGATCTTCGTCAGGGCCTGCCTGGCGGCTTCCAGATCGTTGCTTTCGACCGCTTCCCAGAAATGAACGCAGTTGGGCTTTTCTTGGGTCTGCATGTAGAGCGGGCGTGACGAGCCGATGATGAAGCGCGGCGTTCGCTCGGGGAATGCCGCCTTGCCGAAGAAGTAATACTCTTCAAGCGGAGCGCTTATCGCCAGCTTGTCGCCAACGGCGAGAACCATCGCCGAATACTTGTCAAGCGACAGAGAGGCCTCCTTGGCCGCGACTACAGTGTCGATCTCGGCGATCCGGGCCATCAGTTCGGGACGTATGTAGAACCCCAACTCATGGAGCGTCGTCGTATAGGTCGCAATGCCGATATCCACTGCGTCCGCCAGCTTTTTGTAATAGTCCAGTACGCCGTCGTCTGAGCGTGGCCCGTAGTAGGGCGGCCAGCACATGATGAGGTCGGCGCCGCTCGCCTGCGCGTGACGCGCGAGGTCGATCGAATCCTTGTAGGAGGTATGGGAAATATTGACGATGACCGGCACACGCCCGTTCACGGTTTCGAGGATGGTCTCGGTGACGGCCTTTCGCTCCTCAAGGGTCTGCGTCCAGAATTCCTGGTACAGCGATCCGACGTAGAGGCCCTGCACGCCGGGAAGGTTCATATAGCGTTCGGTATTGGCCTTGATACCGTCGAAGTCTATCTCGAGGTCCGGCTTGAGCGCGGTGGTCGTGGTCACGGAATAGCCGCGCAGATTGTCGCGAACCCATGCCTTCGCATCGGATCTTGCATATTGCATTACGTTGCTCCCGGTCTGTTGGCGGTCTGGGGCCTCTGTGCTGGAAATCGCGCTGAGCAGCGTGATCGGGTGTAGAGGCGTGGCGGATCGTGCAAAAACAATGAGCCACCTTCCGCCGTTTGCAATCCGAAAACAGGCGTCGATGACGGCGAGCGCTCACAATCGCATATGCGATCCGATATTGCCGCCATCCTCGCGCCGGGTCGCGCTCGCGGTTGACGACCGCCCTTGGCCGCTCCCGAAGGTGGCTGTCAGCGCGTCGCAATATCTTGCGATCATGGTATCGAGAATTTCGACGATCGCCGGCAGGCTCTCCTCGATCCGCTGTGCCGGCCCACCGACGCCCACGGCAACCGCCCGTCCGGCGATGGTGACGGGAAGGATGATCGCCACGCTTCCCGCGCTTGGGAGGAGAGGGTTGCGCGAATAGTGAAAATGATGGTCCTGGATGGCGGTGACAGATGCGATCTCCACCTCCACATCGAACCGCCGCGAGAGATTGTTCTCGCGCGCGCGGATCAAACGGCAGACCCTGTCGATCTGCTTGAAAGGCTGCCTGCTCAGGAGCATTCGACCGTAGCTGGAATAGGTCAGCGGAAGGACGGAGCCTTCCTCGACATGCATCTCGACGGGAAGGTTCCGCCGCTTCGTGCGGTGGAAATGGACGAAGATGTCATTTCGGGACGCGATCGACACCGTTTCGCCCGTGCGCACGCCGATATCTTCCAGAAGATCGGTGATGATACTTTCCTCGTAGAAAAAGTCATAGCCGAACCCCTCCAACCATTTGCCCAGATGGAGCACCTCCGGCGTCGGGAAATAGAGGCGGGTCTTCGGATCGTAGGTCACGTAACCTGCTTCGATCATGGTGCGCAGCAGGAAGTTCGTGCTGGATTGTGGTATGTCGAGATGCCGAAGGATCTCCAGCTGCGTCAGCGCGCGCTTTTGCTCGGAGAAGAGCCGCAGCACCTCCAGCACCCTCAAAGCGGATTTGACAGGTCTGTGAGACAATTCCTTCCTCCAGAGCGGGCGGGTCCCGAGTGACCGGCGCTGCCGGAAATTCAGAACTCCGTGCCGGGCGCCAGGGTCAGGACGAGGCCATCCAGCAAGGCGTCCGGCTTTAACTGACAGGACAGGCGCGACACCGGCTTTATATCGACCGCGAGTTCAATCATCGCGTCCTCGTCCTCGCCCATCGGCGGCAAGCGCCCGAACCACTCCGGATCGACATAGACATGGCATGTGGCGCATGCCGCGCTGCCGCCGCACTGGGCGGCGATCGACAATCCATGGTCCCGGATCATCTCCATCACCGACGATGCGGAACCGCCTGCGATCTCGTGGCGAACGCCTTCCTGATCGAACACGACTATATGCACGGAACTCCTCGCCCCCTTTCCTGCGAAATGCGGTGCGACGACGAAGATCGCCACCGCTGGGATCTATCGGGCGACATCGAAGACAACGTTCAGCGGCCGCCAGGAGCGCATGAACAGGCTCTTGAAGCCCGGCTGCTCTGCTTCCGGATCGAGGCGCACATTCGACAGGTTGTCGAGAACGGCGCTCACCGCATCGCGCATCTCGGCACGCGCCAATCCCATCCCGACGCAGGAGCGCGGCCCCTTGTTGAAGGCCAAATGGTCCGCCGCCGGCTTGCGCGCCAGATCCGCCGCATGCGGGCACGCATATTTGCCAGGGTCGCGGTTGGCCGCCGAATGAAGCAGGATGAGTCGCTGATCCCTCTTAACCTCGGTTCCGGCGATAGTGCAGTCGTCGTTCGCCACCCGGAAGCGGTACATGACCGAACCGTAGAGCCGCATCGATTCCTCGACCGCGGACGAAAGGGCGGTCTTGCGATCCGCTTCCACCGCGGCTCGGATATCGGCATTGGTCAGCACCAGATAGAGGATGTTGGCGATTCCGTGCACCGTCGTGTCGGCGCCGCCAAGGAACAGTTCGCGGCAGATCGCCACCACGTCCTCTTCCGTCAGGTCATCGCCGAATTCCGACGGCGCCTCCGTCCAGACGCGGCTGATGAAATCGTCGCGCGGGTTGGCTTTCCGGTCGCGGATATAGGGCAATAGCATGTCATTGATGTCCTTGGACACGCGCAACCCCTTCTGACGGATATCTTCAGTGGCGAAGCCGGAGCCGATAACCTCCATGATCTCCTCGTGGAGATGAAGGATGCGCGCCACCATCGCATCGTCTTCCCACGGCATGCCTAGAAGCGCGGCGATGACGCGCGGCGGAATCTGGTCGCCAAACTCGGCGGTCAGATCAGCCTTGCCGGTGCCCTTGGCGAGTATACGCTTCATCAGCATGTTGATGGTGGGTGCAACCTGGTTGTTGCGGTAGCCCTCCACGAGTGGCGGTGTCATCAGCTTGAGGAAGAAGCGGCGCATACGCATATGTTCCTCGCCGCTCAGGAGCGTGATGTTGCGTCCGCCGCCCTTGATCTCGACGACGACGGGAGGAACGGTTTGGTACGGGTTGCGGAACCGGTCCTCGTTCATTTCGATGAAGGCGCATTCCTCGAAGCCGAGGACCGCCCATGCATTCATCTGCGTATCCCAGACAATCGGCCCGTCGCCACGAAGCGCCTCGTAGTATTCCCACGGTTCGATATCCTCGACATTCTTGATCGAGAACGGCTGGCCGATACTGGCGGAAAGCTTGGAATCGAGCATGTTCTCCTCCTCCTCATCATTGGTAGGCTTCCCGTCGCCAGCCGGTCAGTTGCCTTGCGTCCATCTGGCATGGACCGCAGCAGCCGTATCCGTCGCCGAGTTGCGGATTTCCGTGACGGTCCGGCTGAAGCGGGGAGCGGGGGCGGGGTGGGTGAAGCCTTCGCGGACCACGAAGCTCGCGCGCGAGCGGTTGTGAGGATGCTCGACGGCTTCCGCCATGGTCAGTACCGGCGAAACGCAGGCGTCCCGGTCCGCGAAGATCGCGCCCCACTCGTCACGGGTTTTGGTCAGGAAGCGTTGCTGGAAAGCCGTTTGCATGGCGTCCCAGCGGCTTCTGTCGGCTTGCGGGAAACTGGCGCTGTCGAGGCCGAGACCGTCGAGCAACTGCGCGTAGAATTGGGGTTCCAGAGCGCCTACCGCGACGAACCTGCCATCGGCGCAGGCATAGCACCTGTAGTACGGTGTTCCACCGTCGAGCAGGTTGGACTGGCGTTCCTCGCTCCATGCGCCGGTCTGGCGCAGCGCATGGAACATGCTCATCAGCAGCGCGACGCCCTCGGTCATCGCGACATCCACAACCTGCCCCTTTCCCGATTGTCTTGCTTCGGTCAGGGCGGCGAGCACACCCATGGCCAGGAACATAGCGCCGCCGCCATAGTCTCCCACCAGGTTGAGCGGCAGGACCGGCGTACGATTCTTTTCACCGATCGCCCCCAGTGCGCCGGCTATCGCAATGTAGTTGATGTCATGCCCTGCCCGTTGCGCGAGTTCGCCGGACTGCCCCCATCCGGTCATGCGGCCGTAGACCAGTGCCGGCGCGCGCGCCAGGCAGACGTCCGGACCGAGGCCGAGGCGTTCCATGACAGCGGGCCGGAATCCTTCGATAAGGATGTCGGCCTTCTCGACCAGCCGCAGCGCGGCCTCCCGGTCTCCGGCATCCTTGAGGTTGAGTTCCACGCTCACGCGTCCGCGGTGAAGAATGGCTTCGCCCGCATCCTCATAGGCGGCCTGGCCCCCGGCGCGCACGATGCGTAGGATATCGGCGCCCATGTCGGCGAGCAGCATCGCGCAGAGCGGCACCGGGCCGATCGCGTCGAATTCGATGATGCGCACGCCGCTCAGTGGTCCCATTTGGCTGGTCCAGTCCCTATTGTTGCGCGATCGTGTTGGCCGCGCTGTTCTTCGAGTTGCCGAGCGTGGCGCTCAACCCGCCGTCGACCAGCAGGTTAACGCCGCTGATGAAGGCAGCGCCCGGGCCGGCAAGGAAATGGATGGCGCGTGCGAGGTCTTCCGGCTGGCCGACGCGGCCGAGCGGGATCTCGCGGCCGCGCCGTTCGCGCGCCTCGGAATCGTCGTAGGACGCCTTCGTCATTGCCGTATGGGTCGGACCAGGCGAAACACAGTTGCAGCGAATGCCGTCCGGCCCCCACTCGGCAGCCATCTGCCGGATCAACATGACCAGCGCCGCCTTGCTCGTGCTGTAGGCTCCGAGCGGAACAGCTGGATTTTCGGCGGCGCTCGACGCGGTCGCCACGATCGCGCCTTTCGAAGCCTTGAGATGCGGGTGGGCGGCCCGGCCGAGCAGCAGCGTCGCCCTGGCGTTGATGTTCATCATCCAGTCGAACTGGTCTGCGTCCAGATCGACCAGCGGCTTCATGTGGATGACGCCGGCATTGCTTATCAGGACGTCGAGGCCGCCGAGCCTTGCCACTGCCTCGGTCACGATCCGTGCGGGTACCATAGGGTCGGCAAGGTCGCCGACGAAGGTGTGAACAGTGGCTCCGCCGGACGAGGCTTCGGCCGCGATGCTGCTCAACCCGGCAGCGTCGCGGTCAACCAGCAGCATCGCGGGGCTCTCGTCCGTCATCGTCTTGGTTGCGAACTGCAGGGCGGTTGCGCGCCCGATACCGCTTGCCGCACCTGTAATAATCGTTCTCAAGCGCCGACCTCCCAACGTTCCCGGGTTCGCATGGCAGATTTGTAGGGCAGGGCCTCAACGTCACCTACCGGGCGATAGGTTTTGGAGCCGACATCCCTTTCTAGAAAGGCGAAGGCAGTAGCGCTCCCGCGCCGGCGCCGGCGGTCGATTCGGTTCCGCGACGGGGCAGGGAGGTTGCATCGAGCTGTCAGGGAGAGGAATGCATGACAGCTCATCATTCGGTAGATGCGCCGGCCTATGTGCCGGTCAGGGAGGATACGCTGGCCGGCCTTCTGGTCTCGCGGGCCGCCGACATGCCCGATTTCGTCTTCGCGATCTTCCCCGACGAGAGCGCTACCTTCCGGCAACTGCACGATAAGGCGGAGTCACTGGCGAAAGGGTTGATCGCCACCGGGCTGAAGCCGCGCGACCATGTCGCCATCCTGATGCCGAACTGTCTCGACTACATGATCGCGCATTTCGCTGTGCAAATGGCTGGCGGCGTCAGCGTTCTTCCAAATGCGCGCTACAAGAGCCACGAACTGCGCCATGTGATCGGCCACAGCGACGCGCGGTTCCTGATCACCACCAGCCGCTTCGACGACGCGGTGAATTTCGCAGAGGTGCTGACGCAGACCTTTCCGCAACTTGCGGATGCGAATGCGAGCGAGCGGCTGAGACTGAATGAAGCGCCGCTTCTCGAGCGTATCATTCTGTTTGGTGACAGGAACTGGAAGGCCGTCACGTCTGTCGACGATATCGTTGCTCTTGGCCGCGGTGTCGACTCGGGAGCGCTTGCCGCCGCCCGCGCTTGGCAACGCCCGGAGGATACTGCGGTGATGTATTACACCTCCGGCACGACCTCGATGCCGAAGGCCTGCATGATGAGCCACGTCTCCTTTCAGCGGAGCTGGTCGATCTTCGCGCGCACTGTGGGCCTGCGCCGCGGCGAGAAGGTGTGGGTGCCGATGCCTTTCTTCCATTCAGGCGGGATGGGTCTGACCACCGGCCTCATGGCGCATGGCGCGGCGATCGCCAGCGCCCCGCATTTCGATCCCGAAGCGACGCTCGACATGATTGAGCGGCATCGCATCGACATCCTGTATCCCGGCTTCCACCTGCTCGCCGCGCCGGTTCTGGGCTCGCCGCGCTTCGACAAGGCCCGCTTTGATTTCGTGCGGGCTCTGGTGGTGATCGGTCCCCTCGGTACGACACGGCAATTGCAGGCCCTGCTGCCCAACAATGCGCCGGCCCTCAATCTCTATGGCATGTCGGAGGCGGCCGGTCTCATCACGCTTGCCCCTTTCGATGCAGCCAACGATGTCCGCTTGACGGTCGCCGGCAAGCCGCTTGCCGGCATCGAGGTACGCATATGTGATGTCGAGACGGGCGCGGTGCTGGATGACGGTGCCGCCGGCGAGATCCACTTCCGCGGTGGCGGCGCTTTCAACGGTTACTACAAGGATGCGATCGAAACCGCCGGAACGATCCTCCCCGACGGTTGGGTGCGTACGGGTGATCATGGCCGCATCGACGGGGACGGCTATCTGTGGTTTCTCGGCCGCCTGAAGGACATGCTGCGTATCGGCGGTGAAAATGTCGCGGCCGCCGAGATCGAATCGTTCCTCAGCGCGCACCCGGCCGTGAGGAACGTGCAAGTGGTAGGCAGGCCCGACGACCGCTTGGGCGAAACGCCAGTCGCCTTCATTGAGCTGGAGCCGGAACAAGCCGTCAGCGACAGCGAGTTGATAGACTTCTGCACCGGCAAGATCGCACGTTACAAGATTCCGCGCGAAGTCATCTTCGTGACGGAATGGCCGATGTCGGCGACCAAGATCCAGAAGTTCAAGCTCAAGGAGCTTCTGCCCCCCTTGCCGCGGGAGGCGGGCATCGCCTGATTATGCAGCCGCCGTCGGGAGGGGCGTCCGCGTCTGCAATCCCCTTTCTTTTGATAGGTGCGGATTCCGCCCCGCGACGGCACCCAAGACAATGACGATGAAGCGATTCCGCTTTTGTCCCGAAAGGAGTTCTCAGTGCGCGAGGCATACATCTACGATCATGTCCGCTCGCCCCGGGGAAAGGGTCGCGCCGATGGCGCACTTCACGAGGTGACCGCGGTGCAGCTGGCGTCGCAGGTGCTCAAGGCGATTTCCGACCGCAGTGAGCTCGATACCACCTTGCTCGATGATGTGGTGCTGGGCTGCGCGCAGCCCGTTGGCGAGCAGGGCGGCAACATCGCCCGATCGGCGGTGCTCGTCGCCGGCTACGACGAAAGCGTGGCCGGCGTCCAGATGCACCGCTTTTGCGCCTCCGCGCTCGAAGCAGTCAACACCGCCGCGGCTCACATCATGGCTGGCCAGTCGGACGCAGCGGTCGGTGGTGGCGTGGAATGCATGTCGCGCACCTATATCGGTGCCGACAGTGGGGCGTGGTCAGCCGACCCGTGGGTTAGCTATCACAGTTACTTCGCTCCCCAGGGCATCGGCGCAGACATGATCGCCACGCTCGACGGCTATTCGCGCGCCGACGTCGACAACTACGCGCTCGAAAGCCAGCGCAGGGCGGCCGCGGCATGGCAGGGCAAGCGGTTCGCAAACGCCATCGTCCCGATCAAGGACGTGATCGGTGACGTGCTGCTGGACCATGACGAGTACATGCGTCCAAACACCACCTTCGAGCAACTTGCGGGTCTGAAGCCCGCCTTTACGGCGCTCGGTGAAAAGGGTGGCTTCGATACGATCGCCCAGATGCGCTATCCGCAGATCGAGGCCGTCAATCATGTCCATACGGGCGGCAATTCGAGCGGTATCGTCGACGGAGCAGCCGCCGTACTCGTCGGTAATGACGATTTCGGCAAGGCGTCGGGCTTAAAGCCGCGCGCGCGCTTCCGCGCCTTCTCCTCGATCGGCAGCGAGCCGACCATCATGCTCACCGCGCCCGCCGACGTAGCCAATAAAGCGCTCAAGCGGGCGGGCATGACCAAGGCCGACATCGACCTGTTCGAGATCAATGAGGCTTTTGCCTCCGTCGTGCTGCGCTTCATGCGCGCGCTCGACCTCGATCCGGAGATCGTCAACGTCAATGGCGGCGCGATCGCCATGGGGCATCCGCTGGGCGCAACCGGCGCGATGATCCTCGGCACCGTGCTCGACGAACTCGAGCGGCGCGACCTCAACACCGCCCTTATCACGCTGTGCGCCGGCAACGGACTCGGCACCGCGACCATCATCGAACGCGTCTGAAGCGCGGAACCGACGGGACAGGACATGAAGCACATCAAGCTCGACATCGAGGCGGACGGCATCGCCGTCCTCACGCTCGACAACGCCGACGAGTCCATGAATCTCGTCTCGCCGGAGTTCATCTCCGAGTTTGCCGAAGCCATCGAGATGATCGCTGCCGACGACGCGATCAAGGGCACCATCGTTACTTCGGCGAAACCCGCCTTCATGGCCGGCGCCGACCTGAAGTTTCTTGGCGCGGCCTTCGACAAGGGCATGACGGTCAAGGACGCACTTGCCTTCCGACAGGCCCCTTCCGACATGCACCGGCGCATGGAAACCTGCGGCAAGCCGTTCGTGGCGGCGATCAATGGTCTCGCATTGGGCGGCGGTTGCGAGTTGGTCCTGTCGTGCCATTACCGCGTCATTGTCGATGATCCCAAGGCTGTCGTCGGCCTTCCGGAGGTCAATGTCGGGCTCCTCCCGGGATCCGGCGGAACGCAGCGCCTGCCGCGCATGGTCGGTGTCGAAAGAGCACTGTCCATGCTGCTCGGCGGCGAAAGCGTTCCGCCGGCCGAGGCACTGGCGCGCGGCATCGTCGACGAAGTCGTTCCCGCCGCTGATCTTCTGGAGGCCGCGCGCCGCTGGCTGCGCGGCAATCCTGATCCGCTGCGCGAATGGGACAGAAAGGGGTACAAGCCGCCGGAGGCGCTCGGCCTTCTTAACTTGAAACTCGCCCAGCATTTCACCATGGCGGGGCCGGCTGCGTCCGCTAAAACCTTGCATAACTATCCCGCGCCGATCGCAATCGTCTCATCCGTCTTCGAGGGTATTCAACTGCCCTTCGACGCGGGCCTGCGCATCGAGGGCAAGCATTTCGCCCGGTTGCTTTCGGGGCCAGTTGCACGCAACATCATCCGAACAACCTTCCTGAACAAGGGCAAGGCTGACCGCCTGTCACGACGCCCGGCCGGCATTCCCAAATCGCCGGTCAAGACGCTCGGCGTGCTCGGTGCGGGCATGATGGGCGCAGGTATCGCCCACGTCGCGGCAGCAGGGGGCATCGACGTGATCCTGCTCGACGCCACCATGGAGCAGGCGGAAAAGGGAAAGGCCTATTCCGCATCCCTGCTGAGCAGGGACGTCGAACGCAAGCGCCGCACCCAAGCGCAGGCCGATGCGGTTCTGGCTCGCATCAGCCCGACCGTCGATTACGCCGACATGGCCGGCGTCGACCTGGTGATCGAGGCGGTGTTCGAAGACACCGCGATCAAGGCCGACGTGACCGCGAGGGCCGCGGCAGTCATCCCGGCGGCAACCCCGTTCGCGAGCAATACCTCCACGCTGCCGATTTCGGGACTCGCCGAAGCCTTCGAACGGCCGGCCGACTTCATCGGCCTGCATTTCTTCTCGCCCGTCGACCGAATGCCGCTGGTCGAGGTCATTTTGGGCAAGAAGACCAGCGAGGCGACGCTGGCGCGCGCGCTCGACTTCGTCGGTCAGATCCGCAAGACACCGATTGTGGTCAATGACAGCCGCGGTTTTTATACCAGCCGCGTGTTCCAGACCTTCATCCACGAAGGTATGGCGCTGCTCCAGGAAGGGGTGGCTCCGGCGCTGATCGAGAACGCGGCGAAGCAGGCGGGCATGCCGGTCGGCCCGCTCGCCGTCACCGACGAGGTGACGATCGAGTTGCCGATGAGGATCGCGAAGCAGGCGGAGGCCGAAATGGGCACCGCCTACAAGCTTCCCGTATCCTACGACGTGATGCGGCGGATGCTCGACGAGTTCAGGCGTCCGGGCCGCAAGGGCGGCGGCGGCTTCTACGATTATCCCGAAGGCGGCAGAAAGCATCTCTGGACGGGCCTGAAGGACGCCTTCCCGGCTGCGGCGGAGCAGCCTGATGTCGAAGAGGTCAAGAAACGCATTCTCTACATCCAAGCGCTCGAAACGGCCCGCTGTCTCGAAGAGGGCGTGCTCGCCGACCCGGTGGACGGCGATCTGGGGTCGGTCCTCGGCTGGGGCTTCCCGACCTATGCGGGTGGAACGATCTCGCTTATCGACACCGTGGGCCTGCCCGAGTTCGTTGCCGAATGCGACAGCCTCGCCCAACGGTTCGGAGCCCGTTTCCTGCCCTCCGATTGGCTACGGCAGAAGGCGGCCGCCGGCAGCGGTTTCTATTCCTGACCCGCCCAACCACCAACGCTGGACGGAGCAGCCCATGGAACGTCTGATTTTCGAGCCGGAGCACGAACAGTTCCGGGATACCGTCCGGCGATTCTTCCAGAGGGAGATCGGTCCGCATGCGGAGAAGTGGCGCGAGCAGGGTTTCGTCGATCGCTCGGCCTACAAGAAGGCGGGCGATCTGGGATTGCTTCTCATGTGGGCTGATCCGGCCTATGGCGGCGCGGGCGCGGACGATTTCCGCTACGAGCAGATTGTGTCGGAGGAGAATTCCCGCCACGGCGACCTCGGCTTTTACATCCACCTCCATTCCGGTCTAGTCGCGCCCTATATCGGAGGGCTGGGGACCGAGGAGCAGAAGCAGCGCTGGCTACCCGGCTGCATCAGCGGCGACACGATCCTTGCCATCGCGCTCACCGAACCCGGCTGCGGCAGTGATCTTGCGGCGATGCGCTCGACGGCGGTCGACAAGGGCAGCCACTGGCTGCTCAACGGCTCGAAGACCTACATTTCAAACGGACAGATTTCCGACCTCGTCATCGTTGCTGCGCGTACCTCGGCCACGGAAAGCCATCGCATCGGCCTGTTCGTCGTGGAAGCCGGCATGGCCGGTTTCCAGCGCGGAAAGCGCCTGAAAAAAATGGGGCTGGAGGCGCAGGACACGTCCGAGCTTTTCTTCAACGACGTGGTCGTCTCCAAGGAAAACGTGCTCGGCGATCCACTCAAAGGTTTCCAGTACCTAACCAGTTTTCTGGCCGGTGAGCGCCTGGTTGCGGCTATCAGTTCGATGGCCTCGGCACAGACCGCGTTCGATATAACGCTGGAGTTCGTCAAAGAACGGCGCGCCTTCGGCCGGGCTATAGGCAAGTTCCAGAATTCGCGCTTCGTGATGGCCGACATGCGGGCCAAGCTGGACGCGATGCAAACGTTCGTCGATCAGTGCGTGCTGCTGCACAACCGCAAGGATCTGAGCGGCGACACGGCAGCGGCGGCCAAGTACCTCGCCTCCGAACTGGAGAACCGCGTGATGGACGAATGCGTCCAGCTCCACGGCGGCGCGGGGTACATGAGCGAGTATCGCATATCGCGCATGTTCACCGATGCGAGGGTGTCGCGCATCTTCGCGGGTTCCTCGGAGATCATGAAGGAGATCATCGGCCGCAAGCTTGGTCTCGATGAGCGGAAGATGAACTGAGGGGCACGCGCCTTCGCTGGCCTGATATCTTGGGAGGAGAGATCATGAAGTCCACACCCAGTCCTTATGAAGCGCCACTGGTGGCGTTCGACTTCTCACCGCTCAGGGATGCGGTCTGGAAGGACGCCGGCGCCCTCCAGTCCCGGGATCTAGGCCTTGGCAAAGCTTCCGGTGGAGAGATCGGAGCGCGCAACTTGCGGTCGCCCGATGGGGCACCGATCGAGCAGTGGCCCGACACGGACGACAGCGTGTTCAGGATGCTCTTCCTGCTTTCTGGTACCCTGACGTTCGACGTCGAGGATGGGCGAACCGCAACCCTCTCGAAATTCGATGCGATCCACTTGCCGCTTCTGGAAAGGGCGCGGAACTTTCGATTCGCCGATGATTTTGAGGCGATGGACATCCGCGTTCCAAATTTCGAAAGCGCGCTCGGACCGGGAGATTTCTCTTCGATCTTCCAGTTCGATGCACCCGTCGGCAACGACTTGGGAATCAATCGCGAAACCCCCGGCAACTACCAGACGGGAAAGGGGCCGCGCAGCTTCATGCGGTATCGTGATCTGGGATCGCAGGGCCAGACGAACGGCCGCATCCACATTCACCTTGTCAAGGTCGACGGAGCGGCGCCGGCCGGGGGCACGGGCTGGCACTACCATTCGATGGGGCAACTTTTCTACGTGCTGACCGGGAACGGAGAAATCTCCGCGGTGACGCGTGATATAATCCCCATTGGCGCGGGAGACGCCATGTGCATCGGCGCTGGCATGCTCCATAACGTGTCATCGTTTTCTTCCGACTATTCGGTGATCGAGCTTTGCCTGCCAGCCGACTACGATACGATTCCAGCATCGCCTCCCCCCGCATGACCGGTCTGCGAAGTTCGGTGGCGCAGCGTTGAAGCTTGCAAGCCTGAAGGAGGGCGGGCGCGACGGCGCGCTCGTCGTCGTCAACCGCGATCTTTCTGCCGCAGTGCGGGCTACCGGCATCGCTCCCACTCTGCAGGCCGCGCTGGATGACTGGACACGCTGTGCACCGATGCTCGAAACTCTTTATGCCGAGCTTGAGGGAGGCGGCAGGGAAGATGCTTTTTCCTTCGATCAGCGGCTGGCGCATTCACCCTTACCCAGGGCCTATCAATGGTCCGAAGGAAGCGTCTACCTAGCGCATCTCGAGCGATGCAGGCGAGCAACCAACCGTTATCTGCCTGCCACGCTCTATGAGGAGCCGGCCATGTATCAGGGCGCTTCTGACAGTTTCGTCGGGCCGCGCGATTCGATCATCGTTCACGACGAAGCTTGGGATATCGATCTTGAAGCGGGCATATGCGTCATCACTGACGACGTTCCGATGGGCGTGGGAAGGGATTCCGCCGCCGCACACATCAAGCTCGTGCTGCTGGTTAACGACGTGTCGCTACGCGCCCTTCAGCCGGCAGAAATGGCCAAGGGTCTCGGTGTTCTTCAGTGCAAGCCGGCGAACGCCTTTTCACCGGTCGCAGTTTCCCCGGGAACGCTGGGAGAAGCCTGGGCGGGCGCGATGCTCTCGCGGCCGGTTGTCAGCCGGGTCAACGGAACACTGCTCGGGCAGCCCGACGGAGCGACCGATGCTTCGTTCGATTTCCGCGACCTCATCAGCCATCTCGCGCGTACCCGCGAGATTGAAGCGGGCTCGATCATCGGCGTCGGCACCGTCGCCAATCGCGACGAATCGAGGGGCACGTCCTGCATCCTTGAAAAACGTGCGCTCGAAATACTGTCAGGCGGTGTTCCGACGACGCCTTTCCTCAAGCATGGCGACAAGGTGCGTATCGAGGCGTTCCATGAAGATGGCGTGTCGATTTTCGGCGTTATCGAGCAAGCGGTCGTTTGCAGCCGTCGTTCTTGAGTTTGGCGGTCAGCCGTACCGCCTCGCCGAGTTCCTTGCGAAGGCGAACTCCACGATCTGTCCGGCCATGATACGGAGTTGCTGGTCGATGGCCTCGTCCAGGCATCTGTCGTCCGCTCCAAAACCCGTCGCAGCCGAGTTGATGAGAACCCCAATCGGCGTCGGCCAGCCGCGCAGCGAATGGGTGATCGACCGCATTGCGCCCAAGGTAGCTCCGCCTGCCTGCCAGCCCATAGCGCAGCAGATCAGTCCTACTGCTCTTCCTTCCAGATAGGGTTGGTCGTCGTCCCGCATGTCTTCGATATAATCGAGTGCGTTTTTGAGAAAGCCGGAAATCGACCCATGATAAGCTGGAGACGAAAAGATCACGCCGTCAGCGGAGCGAAGTAGCTCGATCAGGCTAAACGCCTTCGGGCAGCGCTCACTCTTCACGGGATCGTAGATGGAATCCGGTAGCGCGGAACCCGTTACCGCCACCGTTCTCGCGCCATGGGTCTTAGCGAACGAAAGCGTCCTGCGTAGCGCGCGCTCGGATGAGGATTCTTCCCTCGTGGTTCCACCAACCCCGACTATCAGGGGCAAGCGATTCTCGTTCGCGGGTCCGAAAAAGCCTACGGATCGGTTGGGGTTCTCCATGAGCATCCTGTTTTCTCCCAGAATATTGATCGATCTCACGCTACAGTACGGAGAAATGCTTCGGGGTAAATCGTGCCCCAATTGGCTCGAACACTATTGCCTATGCAATGCCGGGGACATTTGGTGATCGGATCAGTTCCACCAGACTGACCATGCTTTTGGATAATGCGAAGGCGTTGGTCGAGCATCATGACGCGGTGATGCGCGAGATCAGGTTCAATTCGCGCCTGCTGCCTTCGGCCGGCACTGGGGCTTCACGCCGCGGGCCGGGCGCCGTTCGGGCAGCTGCGGGATCTGGTGCGCAAGGTCCAGGCCAACTGCGCGATCGACCTCGACACGAACAGCAACTCGGTGCCCTGGCGCCTGATCGGCGAGAGCGTTCAGGTCGTGGTACTGGCGGGGTCGTGGGCGATCATCCCGTGTGCCGGGGTCGGCGGCAACGGATCGTGGACCGGGCGCATTTTGTCGGCGTGGCCGGAGCCGAGGGGCCGGTGCGGGCCGCGGCGCCCCTCGAGCTTCCGCCCCTATACCTTTTCCCGGCGGCTTCTGGATGCACGACGTGGGTCGCGCGAAGTGAAGCGTAGCGGAACGTAGCGTGACCCACGGGCGACGGCCCGAATCGGCGTAGCTTTCCCGAACCGAGCCGATACGTCGGGAGCGACCAATCGCCCCCTGTGGCCCGACCACCTGGGGGGGACGCGTGCCCCGTCGGATTGGCCGTGATCGATGCCCCGTGGGGAGTCCGCGCCGGATCTGTAGAGCTTTATCCGAGCGCCAATACAGGGATCGGCGAGGATCGCGGTGGCGCGCATGCTCGAACGGAGAGAGGGAATGACCGATCAGAAACAATGGTATGCCGGCGTCGACTGGGCGTCGCAGAGCCATCATGTGTTCCTCACGGACGGTGATGGCCGAAAAATCGGCGAAAGGGTCTTCAGGCACGGCGGCGTGGGCCTCGCCGAGGTGGCGGCCTGGTTGACGGCGAACAGCGGTGCGCTCGAGGCGGGCCAGATCCAGGTCGCGATCGAGGTGCCGCATGGCCCCGTGGTCGAAACGCTGATCGAGCGCGGCTTCACGGTGCACGCCATCAATCCGAAACAAATGGATCGCTTCCGCGACCGCTTCACCCTTGCCGGCGCCAAGGACGACAGCCGCGACGCCGAAGTGATGGCCTCGGCCATGCGCACCGATCCGCGGTGCTTCCGGCCGCTCGCGGCCGCCGTTCCCGTCGTCATCGAATTGCCCGAGTGGTCACGCCTTGCCGAGGGTCTCGGGGCCGAGCGCAACCGGTTGACAAACCGCATGCGCGAGCAGCTCTGGCGCTACTTTCCGGCGCTGCTCAAGCGCCATCCCATCCGCCGCTTCGATGCCGCCCATGTGCTCGCCGTGCTGCGCAAACCACCCGTTGAGGTCGCCGCTGGGACGACCGAGGCCGCCAGCGCCCACGTCGACATGCTCATTGCGCGCATCCGCCTGGTGAACCGGCAGCTCAAGCAAGCCTAGCATCAGCTCGATGCCTTGACCGCCCGCCTCATCCCCACCGAGGAGGCTGAGCCGGGACAGACAAAGCAGCATGACGTGGAGATCTTCGCATCCTTGCCGGGAGTGGGAAGGATCGTCCTCGCCACGCTGCTTGCAGAAGCTTTCGCTGCCCTGCAGCGACGTGACTACGCCACCTTACGCAGTTTGACAGGAGTCGCGCCGGTCACCAAGCGGTCGGGCAGGAGTTGCATCGTCGTCAGAAAACAGGCCTGCCACGACCGGCTCGCCAACGCCATGTACCATTGGGCGCGCGTCTCCATTCAGCACGACCTTAGCAGCCGTTTGAAGTACGCCGCCCTTCGAAGTCGAGGTCACAGCCACGGTCGTGCACTGCGATCCGTCGCCGACCGCCTCCTCAACGTCGCTTGTGCCCTGCTGAAAGCCGGAACCACCTTCAACCCTTCCCTGGCTACCCAGAAAACCTCTTGTTAAACGGTGGGGAGTCCCCCCGCCCTGCTGCGGCCGCTTGCGGATTACGAGGCGGTTGTCGGAGTAGGCTGGTGATGACGACTGTGGATCACGACGTGCTAATCGCCACGCTCAATCGGCTGAAACTCACGGCAATCCGCGACCAGCTCGACACGCTGCTGGACGAGGCCGCTCGATCGAAGGCATCGATCCGCTCGTCAAGTGATCGCCACTCGCTTCGCATCTCGTCGATGAGCATCAGGACGCGGGGCGAAAGGTCCGAAGGCGGTTCGGCAAGGAACGGATCGATTTCCCGTTCGAAAACCTTCCGCCCTTGCCGGAAGGTTTGTCCACGCTCGAGCAGTATTGCCCGAAGCTGGTTCAAGAGCGTCCTCCGCGCTGCCACCAGACGAGAGCGGGCTCGATGCAGGGTCTGCAGGTCGAGCCGATCCTGGCTCTTCAACTCGACGAAGCGCATGGTCGGCCGTGTCGCTGCTTCTGCAATCCCCGCCGCATCGTTGTCGTCGTTCTTTTGTGCTCGGACGTAAGGGCGGACATATTCGGGCGACATCAGCCAGACATCATGCCCTTTCGCGGCAAAGAGACGACCGACATGATGAGCACCCCAGCACGCCTCCATGGCAACGGTGCAGGGTGGAAGACTACCCGCGAGGTCCGCGAGTGTCGCTCCCCTGCCGCGGCGGCGCAGAACGACCTGCCCCTCCGAGTTCAGGCCCACGACGCTGTTCAGGTTCTTGCCCAGATCAATTCCAAGGGTCACGATGGTCATCGGTTCGCTCCTTCCTCTCAAACACACCGGCACCATAACTCGGAGCCGACGGGGGGGGCGGGCCATTCCAAAAAGACGGCGCATGCCGCCGAGCAGGAGCGCGACGACGTAGCCGATGCGCGCGAGGCGTGGTTTGAGGGCCAGCCTGATCTTGATCCGGAGAAGCTTGTCTTCATCGATGAAACCGGGGCGACGACCACAATGGCGAGGCTGCGCGGACGAAGCCGCCGCGGAGAACGATGCCGGGCGGCAGTTCCCCATGGCCATTGGAAAACCACGACCTTCACAGCCGGACTTCGTCTCGGGGGTTGACCGCGCCCATGGTGCTGGACGGACCAATGAACGGCGACGCATTCCTGGCCTATGTCGATCAGGCACTCGTGCCCGAACTGACGCCTGGCGACATCGTCGTGATGGACAATCTGCCCGCCCACAAGGTCGCCGGTTTGCGTGAGGCGATCGAGGCGGCTGGCGCGCGGTTGCACTATTTGCCGCCCTACTCGCCCGATTTCAATCCCTGAGATGGCCTTCTCAAAGCTCAAGGCGCTGCTCAGAAAAGCCGCAGCCAGAACGATCCCGGACCTGTCGGAGGCCATAAAACAGGCGATCAATCAGTTCACCGACGACGAGTGCCGCAACTTCTTCATTGCAGCAGGATACGAGCCGGATTGAATGAAAAATGCTCTAGTACCGATCGCTTATCGCGCGGGCGTGTGTCGGCGATCTCGGCGTCGCGTGAGGCGGGCGCCATCAGAGCGGCCTCGATTCCCAGCGGGCTCAACAGGCGTAGCGTCTCCTCTGAGACCGCTGCATCAACGGTCAACGGGTCCCGGTAGGCTATCGCTGCCTGTCCCGTGATCAGGTCGACATCGGAATCATCCCTCGTCGATGCACCACCGACTACAAGGTGGCCCTATCCGCAGGCATATACGCATGCTGGCGGACTAGCTGGGAAGCATTCCTTGGCTGTGCCGGTCGTCGTCGCTGGTGTCGGCCATGACGACGTTCACACCTTCATTGTGAGGGACGACAGCCTCAACCGACAGACGTCGGTCTCGGGGGCAGAGGGCCGTTATCCCATCGAGACCACATATTCGCCTGTGAGACGGGTCGCCCTATCTCAGGCAAACATGTGGTAACGGAGTGGAAGACGCCGTGCTTGAGCATGCGCCGGGTGAGTTGGCGAAGAATCCCTCGACGGCATTGAGCCACGAGCACGAGGTTGGCGTGAAGTGGAAGGTCCAGCGCGGATGGCGCGCGAGCCAGGCGCGGACCTTGTCCTTCTTGTGTGCGGCGTAGTTGTCGAGGATGACATGGATGGCCTTGTCGCTCGGAACCTCGCGCTCGATGCGGTTGAGGAAGCGGATGAACTCCTGATGGCGGTGGCGCTGCATGTTCTGCGCGATGACCGTGCCGTCCAGCACGTTGAGGGCGGCAGACAGCGTCGTCGTGCCGTGGCGCGCGCGCAACCGCTGCCGATCGTTGGGAGATACAGTGAGGAGACGTTGCTGCGCATACCTCAGACTCGCACGTCAGCTCGCCAAGGGGAATCCCAGTTCGGACTCTTTTGATCCGATTAATCCACTCTATTCAGTGCGCCAAACGGTATGGGATCAAGTCTCGATCCTCATGATTGACCTCTAGGCGATAACGCAACGGTGGTACGGCGCGCTGAACGCAATCGGATCGATCACAGATGCGGCAAGATATTCCAATGGGCTGGAAAGAACCCCTGTTTCGGACATCAAGTCCTGTGGAGTATGTAAATTCGCCAGCATAAGAGATCTCGCATCCTAAGGCGATGGCGTAGCGTCGCTGCGGGGCAGCAAAACCGCCATCGACTTTCACCACCTCGGTCGCGATACACAGGTATCGCGCACCGTCGGGTGTTTCAGCTAACTGCCTTAATATTCGCCCGGGGTGTTCAAATGCCTGATGAACATTCCAAAGTGGGCAGGCGGCCCCAAAACGAGCAAACTGGAGCTTCGAGGCGCTGTGCCGCTTGGTAATGTTGCCGGCATGATCCATGCGGGCAAAAAAAATCGGCGTACCCTTGTTGCCGGGCTGTTGGAGGGTAGAGAGACGGTGGGCAACCTGTTCGACACTGGCGCCGAACTGCAGCGATAGGAGGTGGAGATCGTGCCTAAGCTCCCTTGCCGCCTGTCGAAAACGCTCATAGGGCAGTGTCAGTGCCCCTGCGTAATAGTTTCGCAGGCCGATCCGGCATATGTCGGCTGCCTCCCTCGTCCGGAAGCCAGCCGCCCCAACGATCGACTCTACCTCACGCTCGACTTCGATCACCGCCAATTGATAAGCAGTTTGGAAAGTGCGCGTGGCTTGGGCGGCATATCCGTTCAAGGTGAGCGTTCTGGATGCGGGGTCATAGCGGCGCAGGAGACGACTGCTTTCGTGTAACAGGATAGTCCGAACACCTCGATTGGCTAGATGCGTCGTTAGAGCCGTGCCTGTTTCCGCATCGGGAATTCGCAGATGGCTTGCCAGTTCTTCGGCTTTTCGGTCGAGGAGATCGACATAGTTGTCGCTGAAATGGAAGAAATCCCTTACCTCCTCATAAGGGGTGGGATCGCCCCTTGAGGTAGAGTCGCCCAGCCGGTCGTCCAGGCTGGCCAGTTGTTCACCATTGCGACTATAGGCCTGATGCACATCGAGAAGCGCTTTTGCAAAGCCGGGCGCGTTTTGTGCCACCAGCTTGAGTTCCTGAAGATTTGGCGCGTACCCATCAAAAACCGGGTCTGCTAGCGTCTCCACGAGTGCGGAAAGTACGCGATCATGATCGCTCTGGGCGATAGATGCGATATCAACCGCAAATCTTTCGGCCAGAGCCAACAGGACTGCAGCTGACGTGGAGCGCTGGTTGTTTTCGATCTGGTTCAGGTAGCTGGTGGATACGCCCAATCGCTCGGCAAAGGCAGCTTGGGTGAGTTTGACCCCCTCGCGAATCTCGCGGACTTTGCGCCCAATGAACAGTTTGGCTGGCATATTTGCAACTCCGCACTTCGCATTTCACATTGTTTATATCTTTGCTTTTGCACATAAACAGATCTTACCGCAAGCGTCGGATCATGGTTTAGAACTGCGACAATGGAGTTCAAAAATGACCCTTTTCGACACCATTTCCACGAAGCGCCGTTCCAGCACACTCGCGATGAACCTGCTGCTGGTTCTCGCAGGCTCCCTGTTGATGATCATCGCGACCAAGGTGCAGGTGCCCTTCTATCCCGTGCCGATGTCGATGCAGACGCTGGTCGCAATCGGTCTTGGCCTGGCACTCGGCCCCGTGCGCGGCACCGCGGCAGTGCTCCTGTACCTCGCACAGGGCGCGGGCGGCTTGCCTGTCTTCGCCGGCACCCCGCAGCAGGGCATCGGCTTTGCCTACATGATGGGCCCGACGGGTGGTTATCTTCTGGGCTTTGCGCTCGCCGCTTTCGTCGCCGGCCTGTTTGCCCGCTTCGGTTTCGACCGCAACCCGGTCACTGCCATGGGTGCCGCACTGGTCGCTGGCGGCGTGGTTTACCTGCCGGGCCTTGCCTGGCTCGGCCTCTTCACAGGCTATGGCGAGACGCTGCTTGCCGCCGGCCTCTATCCCTTCCTGCTCGGCGACGTCGTCAAGGCCTTGCTGGCCGCGCTAATCTTCCCTGCGGTATGGAAGTGGGTCAAAGGCGGAGAGGCGCGCTGATGCTCGAGGTACTTGTCCAACTCGACGAACGTCGGGACCATGCCCGACAGGGCGGCGGCGAAAAACGGATCGCCGCCCAGCACGCCAAGGGCAAGCTGACCGCGCGCGAGCGCATCGAAGTGCTCCTCGACGAGGGCTCCTTCGAGGAATTCGACATGTTCGTCGCCCACCGGGCGACGGATTTCGGAATGGCCGAACAGA
>NZ_WVVV01000085.1 GCF_012911015.1 Chelativorans sp. ZYF759
CGGTGACCAGGGACACATGTTTGGGTATGCAACCGATGAGACCCCAGAGTTCATGCCTCTCAGCCATGTTCTTGCCACTAAGCTTGGTGCCCGCCTTACTGAGGTACGGAAGAATGGAACCTGCGCCTGGCTGAGGCCTGATGGCAAGACTCAAGTGACTGTGGAGTACCGCAATGACAATGGTGCTATGGTTCCTGTCCGTGTCCACACTGTACTCATCTCCACCCAACATGATGAGACTGTTACCAATGATGAGATTGCCGCTGACCTCAAGGAGCATGTCATCAAGCCTGTCATTCCTGAGCAGTACCTTGATGAAAAGACCATCTTCCACCTCAACCCATCTGGCCGTTTTGTCATTGGTGGACCTCATGGGGATGCTGGGCTCACCGGCCGAAAG
>NZ_WVVV01000020.1 GCF_012911015.1 Chelativorans sp. ZYF759
GCTTCATCCGTCCATCGACGGCGGCGACCAGTGTCGACGACCTCCAGCCGGGACACTTCGTGAGTGTGAGTGTGAGTATGCATATCCATACGCACAATCTCTTGGCCGCCTTCCAACCGCACAAGGCGTCCTACGCCGAAGGGTTACAGTTCACCGTCATAAGCGCGTTTTTCAGGTGCTTGATGACAAGGTCGAGGTCTACACCAATTGGACCTACGAGGCCGATAATTAGCTCTGGTTCACTTTGTGCCAACTGCCGCGTTCCCCATTCTGTGAATCTCTGATTCAAATGTCCGTTAATTGGTTGTCAATAGCTAGCTCACAGGATTAGATTACGAATCGGCGTCTTTCCAGAAGGAGGATCTTTTCGTGAGAAGATTGGAAACGCGCGACGAGCCAGTGAATGAAGGATTTCGGACACTTTTTGTTGAGCGACTTCTAATCGCCTTCAGGGAGGTTGAGAGTCTGCCTGAGGAACTGCAGATCTCTAGGACGGAGTCACTTGCGATTTGCCAGGGGCTTCGAACTGATATGGGAGTAGGCAGGCAGGGATAAACTAGGCCGCAAGGTTCAGACTCTCGCTTTTCTCCCAATGTGCGGTTCTGGTGGCTGCGGCGGCTACCGCCCGAGCGATCATTGTGTGGCTGCCTTATCTGAAGAATGCGCACTGAGGGTTCGTGAACCGCTTCGCAGTGACTTTGACTATCATCACTCAAATCCCCCCTTTCTATCCACMCCCCTTTCCCCCTCCCCCATACTCCCCCCGCCCAACCAACGGAGGCGGCGATGGATGGAACTGCGGCAATCGAGGCAAACCGGGCAGCACTCATCCGCATTGTCGCGATGCTGGTCGAGATGGCCGGGCTGGCCGATGTTGCGCCTCTTACCTCCCCCTTGATGGGGGAGGTCGCGACGCAGTCGCGGGAGGGGGTGTCCTCAGGGTCGCAACCCCCACCCGGCGCTTCGCGCCGACCTCCCCACAAGGGGGAGGTAGAGGGCCCCACCCTCCCCCGCATCCTCTGGCGCGCCATCCTCGCCCTTCTGCGCCCCGCCGAATCCGCCGCGCGACGGCTGATCATCGCGGCATCGCGTGGCCTCACCGTCCCGCCGCCCCGCCTGCGCCAGCCAAAACCCGCCACGATGGAACCGCTCCTCCGCCGCTTCGGCATTGCTGTCATGATGACCCGAGACGGCCGCGACGGCATATCCTCCCCTGCGAAGCGGGGGAGGGGGACCACGCAAAGCGTGGGGGAGGGGGCGCTTGCACCGGGCGCCGACGAACGCGGCGAACCCACCCAACCCCGCATCCCGGCCCTCCCGCTCTTCGACCCACCGCGCCGCCTCGCCCTCCACGACCGGCGCCGCCCCACAATCCCCCCGCACGCCGCCCCGCGCATTTTCGTGCCCGGCCTCACCGAACCCGCACCCCTTCCGCCGCCGCCCTCTTCCGACGATCTCGTGAGTGCGACGCGCCTGACCCAGCGCCTCGCAGCCCTTGCCGCGGCGCTCGACGATCTTCCCGGCCAGGCAAGGCGTTTCGCAAGATGGCAGGCCGCCCGCGCGGCCGCAGGCGCCCGCCACCCCGCCGCCCCGCGCCGCATCCTGCCCATCCCCCGAATGTCCGCGAGATCGACGAGATCCTCGCCCATGCCCATTCCCTCGCCCTCCACGCGCTCGAAAGCCCCGACACGTCGTGATGGGGGGAGGGCGCCCCCTCACCCTCCCCTTGATGGGGAGGGTCGTGGCGATGGCCGGAACGAAGTGGAGGCTATCGACGCGGGGTGGGGTGACCTCACCGCCGCTCACCCCCTCCCGCGACTGCGTCGCGACCTCCCCCATCAAGTGGGAGGTGATCACCTATCCCTCTGGTTGCAATCGCCCGCCATCCCGGCATAGTCTGGCCGCCTTAAATCGATTAGGGAGGACAAACCATGGCGACCAACATCAAGGGCCCGGCCATTTTCCTGGCCCAGTTCGCGGGCGACGCCGCGCCCTTCAACTCGCTTTCCGAGATTGCGAAATGGGCCGCCGGCCACGGCTACAAGGGGGTGCAGGTCCCCACCTGGGATGCCCGCCTCTTCGATCTCGAAAAGGCCGCCGGCTCGAAGGATTATTGCGACGAGGTCAAGGGCATCTGCGCCGATGCCGGCGTCGAGATCACCGAGCTCTCGACCCATCTCCAGGGCCAGCTGGTCGCCGTCCACCCCGCCTATGACAGCCAGTTCGACGGGTTCGCGCCGGAGAAGGTGCATGGCAATCCGAAGGCCCGCCAGGAATGGGCCGTCGCGCAGATGCTGGCCGCGGCAAAGGCCTCGCGCCATCTCGGCCTCGATGTCTCGGTCTCCTTTTCCGGCTCGCTCGCCTTCCCCTATCTCTATCCCTGGCCGCAGCGCCCGGCCGGCCTCATCGAGGAGGCCTTCGACGAGCTGGCCAAACGCTGGAAACCGATCCTCGACGCCTATGACGAGGTCGGCGTCGATGTCGGCTACGAGATCCATCCCGGCGAAGACCTTTTCGACGGCGCCACCTTCGAGATGTTCCTGGACCGGCTGAAGGGCCACAAGCGCTGCACGATCAATTACGATCCGTCCCATTTCCTCCTGCAGCAGCTCGATTATCTGGCCTTCATCGACATCTATCACGAGCGCATTTCCGCCTTCCACGTGAAGGATGCCGAGTTCAATCCGACCGGTCGCCAGGGCGTCTATTCGGGCTATCAGGGCTGGGTGGACCGCGCCGGCCGCTTCCGGTCGCTGGGCGACGGGCAGGTCGATTTCTCCGGCATCTTCTCCAAGCTCGCCGAATACGGCTACGATTCCTGGGCGGTGCTGGAATGGGAATGCTGCCTGAAACACCCCGAGCAGGGGGCGGCCGAAGGCGCGCCCTTCATCCAGCATCACATCATCCAGGTCACCGAGCAGGCTTTTGACGATTTCGCCGGCGGCGCCGTCGACCGCGCGCAGATCCGCGCCATGCTCGGCCTGAAATAGACGGGGAGGGGAGGAGAACATGGTCAGCGCATCGAAATCATCGGGCGGCAACGGCCCCATCCGGCTCGGCATGGTCGGCGGCGGGCAGGGCGCCTTCATCGGCGGCGTCCACCGCATCGCGTCCCGCCTCGACGGCGAGTTTTCCCTCGTCGCCGGCGCCCTGTCGTCCGATCCCGAGCGAGCAAAGGCATCGGCGGCCGAACTCGGCCTCGACCCGGCGCGGTCCTACGGCTCGTTTGCCGAGATGGCGAAGGTCGAGGCGGCGCGCGACGACGGCATCGAGGCCGTCGCCATCGTCACGCCCAACCACATGCATTTCGCACCCGCCAAGGCGTTCCTTCAAGCCGGCATCCACGTCATCTGCGACAAGCCGCTGACCTCGACGCTCGCCGAGGCGAAGAAGCTGGTGCAACTGGCGGAATCCTCGGCCAGCCTCTTCGTGCTCACCCACAATTACACCGGCTATCCGATGGTGCGCCAGGCGCGCGAGATGGTGGCCGGCGGGGTGCTGGGCGACCTCCGCGTCGTCCATGTGGAATACCCGCAGGACTGGCTCACCGAGAAGGCCGAGGCGACCGGCTCCAAGCAGGCCGAATGGCGCACCGACCCCAAGCGCTCGGGCGCCGGTGGGGCGACCGGCGACATCGGCACCCATGCCTACAACCTCGCCCGCTTCGTGACCGGGCTGGAACTCGATGCGCTCGCCGCCGATCTCGATGCCTTCGTCGATGGCCGCCTGGTCGACGACAACGCCCATGTTCTCCTGCGCTTCAAGGCAAACGGCAAAGCACGGCCGGCCAAGGGCATGCTGTGGGCCAGCCAGGTCGCGCCCGGCAACGAGAACGCCCTGGCACTCCGCGTCTACGGCACCAAGGGCGGGCTCGAATGGTCGCAGGAGCAGCCCAACCATCTCTGGTACACGCCCTTCGGCGAGCCGAAACGCCTGATCACAAGGGGCGGGGCAGGCGCCGGCGAAGCCGCCGCGCGTGTCAGCCGCATCCCGCCCGGCCATCCGGAAGGCTATCTGGAGGGCTTTGCCAACATCTATGCCGAGGCCGCGCGCGCCATCCGCGCGATGCGAAAAAAGGGCGGCAAGGTCGGCAAGGAGGTCGTGTTTCCCACCGTGCGCGACGGGCTGGAGGGGGTCGCCTTCGTCGATGCCTGCGTGCGTTCCTCGAAGAAGAACGGGGCGTGGACGAAGCTGGCTCTCTAGGCCGGACGCGCGGGCGGCCCGGCTTAGAAATTGCCGGGCTGGCCCTGGCAATGCGGGTTGGACCAGTCCTCACAGGGATCGGCCCCCCGCTCCGTACCCGGCCGCGCGTCGGAACGCTCGACCAGCTCGGCAAAGCCGTAGCCAAAGGCGATCACCAGAAGGATGACGATGGAAAGGCGAAAACGCATATTCTGACCCGGCAGCATGCCCCCTGCCGCAATCTTCCTTAAACATGATCGCGGTTCCTTTAGGAACCCTCAACGGCAAGTTTAATGCCTGTGGCGGCAATCTGTCCGGCCCGGAGCTCAGGCGTGGCCGTTGCCCTGCGAGGCGGACGGGAAGTCGGCGGGATCGAAGACATATTCCGTCGAGCAGAATTCGCACGACACCTTGATCCGGCCATCCTCGATGCTCTCGGCGATTTCTTCTTGCGTGAAGCCGTCGAGGATCGACTTGATGCGCTCGCGCGAACACGAGCAGTCGTCGCGCACCGGCGTGCCTTCGAACACGCGCACCCCGCGCTCGTGGAACAACCGGAACAGGAGCCTTTCCGCCCCCACCGTGGGATCGAGCAGTTCGTCCGCCTCGATCGTCTCGAGCAGCGCCCGCACTTCGTGCCATGCATCGTCGGTCGGGTCGGTCCGCATTTCCATCTGGTCGTCGCCATCGCCGCCCGGCAGGTCCGGCAGGCGCATGCGCTCCGGTGCGTCGGGCAGGAACTGGGCGACCAGGCCGCCGGCACGCCAGTGCAGGCGCGCGCCGTCTCCCGGCACCATCTGGCGGGCGACCGCCAGCCTCACCTCGGTCGGCAATTGCTCCGACTGTCGGAAATAGGTGCGGGCGGCGTCTTCCAGCGAGATGCCGTTCAACTCGACGATGCCTTGGTAGCGCTGCATGTGGCGGCCCTGATCGACCGTCAGCGCCAGCACGCCCTTGCCCAGCAGATCCGGCGGCGCGTCCTTGCCGGCGGCAGTCGCCTCGGCGACGCGGTCCGGATCGAAGCTCGCATAGGCCCGCAGCGAATGCGGCGTCGCGAAATCGGCCACCAGCATGTCCACCGGCCCGTCGGAACGGGTCTGCAGGATGAACTTGCCCTCGAATTTCAGCGAGGTGCCCAGTATGACCGTCAGCGCCATCGCCTCGGCCAGCAGCCGGGCGACGGGTTCGGGATAGTCGTGGCGTTCGAGGATCTGGTCGACCACCGGGCCGAGTTGCACCACCCGGCCGCGCGCATCGAGCGCTTCGACCTGGAACGGCACGACATGATCGTCGCCGGCGAAACCGAACTCGCCCAGCTTCCTGTCCGCTTCGGGCACTGTACCTACCTCACGATATGAAACGAGAAGCCGCTGCCGCAGCCCGCCTGTTGTGCGGCTCTTCCGGGCCGCATGAAGGCGTCAGATAGTGCCTTGGGTCGGCACGATCAACCGCGCGGATCGTGCCCCATGCACCACAAGAGGATCGCCTTCTGCGCATGCAGGCGGTTCTCCGCCTCGTCGAAGACCACCGAATGCGGGCCGTCTATCACCGCATCCGTCACCTCCTCGCCGCGATGGGCGGGCAGGCAATGCATGAAGAGCGCGTCGGGCGCCGCCTTTGCCATCAGTTCCTCGTTGACCTGGTACGGCAGGAAGACGTTGTGACCGCGCGCGCGGTGTTCCTGCCCCATCGAGACCCAGGTGTCGGTGACCACGCAGTCGGCCCCGGTGACGGCCTCTTCGGCCGACGCCTTGAACTCGACGCGCCCGCCGCGCGTTCGCGCCCATTCGACGTAGTCCGACGCGGGTTCGCTGCCTTCCGGCACCGCGATGTTGAGGCGGAAGGAGAAGCGCGCGGAAGCTTCGACCAGCGAGTGCAGCACGTTGTTGCCGTCACCCGTCCAGGCGAAGAGCCGGTCGCGCACGGACCCGCGATGCTCCTCGTAGGTCATGAGGTCGGCCATGATCTGGCAGGGATGGGTGTCGTCGGTCAGCCCGTTGATGACCGGCACCGTCGCGTTTTCCGTCATCTCCCTGAGGCGATCGTGCGAGGTGGTGCGCATCATGATGATGTCGACATAGCGCGACAGCACGCGTGCCGTGTCGGCGATGGTCTCGGATCGGCCGAGCTGCATCTCGGTGCCGGTCAGCATCAGCGTCTCGCCGCCGAGCTGGCGCATGCCGACATCGAACGAGACGCGCGTGCGCGTCGACGGCTTGTCGAAGATCATCGCCAGCACCTTGCCATCGAGGGGGCGGTCGCGTTCTCCGGCCTTCAGCCTCTCCTTTCGGCCGATGGCGCCGTCCAGCATGGCGCGCAGGTCAGCGGCATCGGTCAGGGAAAGATCGGTGAAGTGGCGGGTGCCGTTCAGCATATGTCTCGTCCTAACCGTTGGTGCCGGTCGCCGGCATTGCCAGGCTTGCGGCGCCTTCGCGCAGCTTGTCCAGCGCCGCCCTGATATCCTCGTCGGTCACCGTCAGCGGCGGCAGCAGGCGCACCACGTTCTCGCCCGCCGGCACGGCCAGGAGACGGGCGTCGCGCAGCGCCGTGTTGACGACCCCGTTCGGCTGCCGGCACTTCAGGCCAAGCATCAGGCCCGCGCCGCGGACATCCTCGAACACATCCGGGAACTCGTCGACGATGGAAGCAAGTCCTTGCTTCAGCAAAAGCGACTTGCGGGTGACCTCGTCGAGGAACCCGTCTTCCAGCACGATGTCGAGCACGGCGTTGCCGACCGCCATGGCCAGCGGATTGCCGCCGAAGGTCGTGCCGTGGGTGCCGGGCGTCATCGCCTCGGCCGCTGCTTCGGTCGACAGGCACGCGCCCATCGGAAATCCGCCGCCGATGCCCTTGGCGATCGCCATGATGTCGGGTGCTGCACCCGACCATTCATGGGCAAACAGCCGACCGGTCCGACCAATGCCGGACTGCACCTCGTCGTAGATCAGCAGCATGTCGCGCTCGTCGCACAGCGCGCGCAGCTTCTGCAGGAATGCGGCGGGCACCGGGCGGATGCCGCCTTCACCCTGGACGGGCTCGATCAGGATCGCGGCGGTCGCGTCGCTGACGCAGGCCATCAGGGCGTCCCAGTCGTCGAAGGGTACCTGGTCGAAGCCGTCGACCTTGGGACCGAAACCCTCGAGATATTTCGCCTGGCCACCGGCTGCGATGGTGGCCAGCGTACGCCCGTGGAACGCGCCCTCGAAGGTCACGATCCGGAAGCGCTTCGGGTTGCCTTTCGCGTAATGGTAGCGACGCGCCGTCTTGATGGCGCATTCCAGCGCCTCCGCACCCGAATTGGTGAAGAACACCCGGTCGGCGAAGGTGTTTGCCACCAGCCGTTCGCCCAGGCGGCGCTGTCCCGGAATCTCATAGAGGTTGGAGACATGCCAGAGCTTGCCGGCCTGCTCGGTCAAGGCGGCCACGAGATGGGGATGGCAATGTCCGAGTGAATTCACCGCGATGCCGGCTGCGAAGTCGAGATATCGCTCGCCCGAAGCCGTCAGAAGCCAGGAGCCCTCACCCCGCTCGAATGCGAGGGGCGCGCGCGCGAAGGATTCATATAGCGCCGAACCGCTCATCTTCGTCTCCGTCATCCGCTGAGGCGGCCAAATAACCGCCTAAAACCAAAACGCCGCCTCGGCGGCGGCGTAAACACCGTATATCCTGCGTTTGTCGGATCAAGTCAACGTTCCGGCTTTGGCACAGATTGCCCGGCAATTGACAGCGCGCGAACTCCAAGCTGGGGAAAAACGAAAAAAGCGATTCGCCTTGCCGCCCCGACTCTTGTCACGGAGTCAGCCGATAAGGTAGTTTCGCAACCTACAGACTATATTTGGTGCGGCAAAACCTTCCATCACCGTAGATGTGGTGTCACCCGACTGGGTCGGGCGGCGGTGGATTCGGATTCCGCAGGCAACAACAGGAGCCTGGCCACATGAACTGGACCGACGAGCGCGTCGAACTTCTCAAGAAGCTCTGGGCGGAGGGGTTGAGCGCCAGCCAGATCGCGACGCAGCTTGGTGGTGTCAGCCGGAATGCCGTGATCGGCAAGGTGCATCGCCTGAAGCTGTCGGGCCGCGGGCGAAACTCGGCGTCCACGCCACGCCCGAAAAAGACCGCGACGAATACCGGACCGCGTCCCGCCGCGCGCACGCAGCGCCCGGTCACCACGACGGTCGGCGCGACCGCGTTGCAGGCCCGCTTCGACGCCGAGCCGGACGTTCAGGCCAGGGCGCGTCCGCAGGACAATGTCGTCATCCCGATCCCGCTGAAGCTGAAGCTGGTGGAACTGGGCGAGCGCACCTGCAAATGGCCGATCGGCGATCCGATGCATGACGATTTCGCCTTCTGCGGTGTGGATGTGGGGGAATGCGGACCCTATTGCAGCTATCACTCGCGGCTTGCCTACCAGCCCGCCAACGAGCGCCGCAAGGCTCGCTGAATCGGACGTAGCGGTCACCCCGCCGCAGGCAGCAGCCGTTTCGCCTCGTCCCATAATTCAATGACGATTTCGCCCGCAGGGCGACATGGTGCCCGCGAGGCCGCCTGGCCGGCCCAGGCCTGGATGCGATCGATATCGTTTTCCCTCAATCCGCGGCTGCGCAATGCGCCGGTGAGGTTACGCTGAATGGGGTAGGGCGCGGGGGTCGGCGCACCCTCGTCTCGCCAGGCTTCTGCAAAGGCCGTTCTCAGGCTGCGTCCGAGGCGGCCGGAAAAGGCGCGCGTGGCCAGTGTGTGCTCGGGCCGTGCCTTTGACAGCGCATCCGCCCATGCGGGTGCGATCTCGGCTTCGGGTGATCGCAGCAGGGCCGTTCCGATCATGACTGCCGAGGCGCCCAGGATCAGCGCCGCCGCAACCGCCCGCCCGTCCGCAATGCCGCCGGCGGCAATGACAGGAAGGTCGACCGCATCGGCCACGGCCGGGATAAGCGCCATTGAGCCGACCAGATTGGTTTCGGCATCGCCTGCCGCGAAGGCGCCGCGATGCCCCCCGGCTTCCATTCCCTGCGCGATGATGGCGTCGGCGCCGGCCGCCTCGGCCTCGATCGCTTCCCCCACGGTGGTCGCCGTCGCGAACCAGGCGATGCCGGCCCGTTTCATCTCGACGACGAATGCCGGTGGATAGAGACCCATGATGGAAGAAACGACCTGCGGCCGGCTGGCAATCATCGCCCGGCACTGGGCTTCGAAATCGGGCATCGGCTGGTCTTCGGCGCCGGGCGCTGGCTCGGCTTCCCAGCCGGACAGGAACCGGCGGACGGCCGCTTCGCCGGCTGCGTCGCGCAGGGGCGGCGGGTCGGGTATCCAGAGGTTCATCTGGAAGGCGCCGTTGGATCGTGCGCGAAAACTCTCTGCCCAATCCTTGATCTGGTCGGGCTCGAAGAGCAACGCCCCGCACGCGCCCATGCCGCCGGCATTGGCTGTGGCAGCCGCAAGAGCAGGCGGGCAGGCGCCGGCCATGGGCGCCATCAGGATCGGTCGCTGCAGACCGTATCGGTCGCAGAAATCGGCCGCTCTGTCTGTCGGCGATGGGGTCAGCTGTGCCTCCCTGCTGGAACCTTCCTGGCTCAGCACAGTTTCGCCGGTCCGGGCGCTTGGCACAAGCTTCGGTCTCATTCGTGCGCCATCTAACCAATGAAGGCGGGGAAGCGATTCGAAAGGCCGCGCCGGCAAAGGAAAGATGTGCCGATGAAAGACCCTTCCAGCCAACTGGAATTCGTGATGTTCGACCTTGCTTTGCGCAGCGTCGACCTGATGCGCAGGAGCTTTTCCGCAGCCTTGGCCGAGGCGCTCGAAGAGGCGCGGGGCACGTTGCTGTTTGACGAAAAGATGTATGACGACCCGGATTACCAGCGCTGCGCAGCGGTCCGACTGGGCACGGGAAAGGAAACGGTTTCGCTCGTCTTCCTGTCGAAAGACGGTCGGCAGATCTCCGTCGAGAATGCCTTGGGCAGTGACCATCCCATGGCAAGGAAGGCGCTGGAAACGGCGTTGCCAGAAGCGGACTGACCCGCTCAGATCAATCGCGATTCCTGGGCAGCTTTTTCGAAGACCGACCGCGCGACATGCGGCATGGTCTTTCCCTCACTTGCACGGGCGCAGGCGCGGGTGGCCGCGTGATACCATTTTCCGCGCGTGGCCGGCCAGGAACGCTGCAAGAGCCGCGAGGCCTGCAGCGCGTCCTTGACGAGTTCAAACTGCTCGCCTTGGCGCAGGCGGACCGGCTGATCGAATTGCGTGTCGTGCATGGGATGTCTCCTGTCCCCCGCTCAACGCGCGATGAGGCCGCGGAGTTCCCCACGGTCATGCCGTTTCGACGATCTGTCGAAGCGGCGTCGAGAGCGACCGCAGGACCGATGCGGCTAGCCGCCTCGTGTGGCCGACCAGAGCGCTGCGTTGGGACAGAAATCGGGCGCCTTCTCGGCGCCATCGGCATGGGCTTCCTGCCAGCCGGCGCATTCATCGCCATGGGAGCACATTGCGCATGCGCGGGCCGCGTTGCCGAGTTGCTGGCCACGTGCCAGCGTGTCGAAGGCGCCCGGATCGACGCCGAGCCGCTCCATCATCCCGCCCATCAGATCGCTGCGGCGGTCCAGGTGATTTGCCAGTCGTGAAAAAATGCCCATTTCCGTCTCCCTCGCTTCGATGGTCGCGCTCAAGATTGTGCGGATTGGCGGCGACCGTCTTTGACCGAGCGCAAAAATCCCGGGAGAAACGCCCTGCCTCACGCAGGCCAATGAGCCATCGGCAGCCCGGCGACGGGGCTGCGGAAACACGGAATCTTCGTGCCGCGCAGCGAGCCGATATAGACGGTCCTGAGATCCGGCCCGCCAAAGGTCACGGAAGCAAACCACGGCGCGATCTCGCCCCCGCAGGCCAGCATCAGGTCGGGCGTCGCCTCGTCGCGCTCGAAGGCTTCGTAGAGCGCGCGGGAAGGAACCGGATTGTCGTCATCGAGGATCACGCGGAAATCACCCTGCGGCGTGATGGCGAAGATACGGTCCGACATCACATGCGTGCCCCACAGATTGCCATGGGCGTCGAAGGCGATGCCGTCGATGAAGCCGCCCGTGTCGGACGGCCCGAAGATTTCGCGTGCGACCGACTCGCCCTTTTCGTCGATCCTCAGGCGCGTGATGCATCGTCCCGTGGTCTCCACCACATAGAGCCACTCTTCCCTGGCATCGAAACGGATCTCGTTGGTGAAGCGGAACCCGTCGGCGACGATCCTCGGCCCTCTCTCGTCGATGACCGCCACGTAGCCGTCGGCGATCTTCGGGCTGATCGCCTCCATCCAGTTGACGATGCGGGTGGAGATTGTGAGCCAGATGCGGCCTTTGGAATCGCGCAGGACGAAATTGACCTTGCCGATCGGCGAACCGTCGATCGTGTCGAGCATCACCGTCGTCTCGCCGGTGCGGCTCATGCGCTCCAGCCGATCGGTGCCGAAATTGGAGATCAGGATCGACCCGTCAGCATCGAAGGCGAGCCCGTTGGGAAGCGTTCCTTTGGTGAAGCGTTCCGCCTCGTCCTGCGTCGCGCCGAACGTGGTGGCGAGCGCTTGGGCAACCAGTTTCTGGCTGCCGTCGGGTCGGATATGCACGACGCCGCCCCGCGCATCCGCCGACCAGAGCGAGCCGTCCGGTTCGGCGAGGATACACTCGGGTCGTTGCAGGTCCTGGCCGACATAGGAAATGTCGGCCCGGGTGACGGTGAAGCCGTCAATGGAATTGGCCATTGTCGCTCTCCTCAGAACGCGACCCTGTCGCCGCCCTTCAGCGCCAGCATCTCGCGGGCCTCGGCGGGCGACGCCACCTCGAGATCGAGCGATTCGATGATGGTGCGGATCTTGGCGACCTGCTCGGCATTGCTGGTCGCCAGCTTGCCGGGGCCGATATAGAGACTGTCTTCCAGCCCGACGCGCACATTGCCGCCAAGCACGAGAGCCTGGGTGAGCGTCGGCATCTGGTGACGGCCTGCCGCCAGCACCGACCATTGGTAGCTGTCCCGGCCGAACAGCTTATCGGCGGTGTTGCGCATGAAGGCGACATTGTCGGGATCGGCGCCGATGCCGCCCAGGATGCCGAAGATGGTCTGGATCAGGAAGGGCGGCTTGACGAGGCCCCGGTCGACGAAATGGGCCAGATTGTAGAGATGGCCGACATCGTAGCATTCATATTCGAAGCGCGTGCCGTGGCCTTCGCCGAGCTCCCGGATCACATATTCGATGTCCTTGAACGTGTTGCGGAAGATGAAGTCGTCGGAGGCGAGCAGGAAGGGTTTCTCCCACTCGTATTTCCACTCCTTGTATTTGGCCGCCATCGGGAAGATGCCGAAATTGATCGAGCCCATGTTGAGCGAGCACATCTCCGGCGACGCGCGCAGAGCCGCCGCGAGGCGCTGCTCAAGCGTCATGCCGAGCCCGCCGCCCGTGGTGATGTTCACCACCGCATCCGTCTGCTGCTTGATGATGGGCAGGAACTGCATGAAGACTTCCGGGTCGGGGGAGGGTCGCCCGTCATTGGGGTCGCGCGCATGCAGATGCAGGATCGAGGCGCCCGCCTTGGCGGCGTCGACCGCCTGTTCGGCGATCTCGGAGGGCGTGACCGGCAGCCCCTCGGACATTGTGGGCGTGTGGATGCCGCCCGTGACGGCGCATGTGATGATGACCTTGCGCGCTTCCTTAGCCATGGCTGGCCTCCTTGTTCTTGATTGTCAGTCTTCGAAAATGGCGACGGCGCGGATGAAGCCCGCCGAGGCTGCCCGGATCTTGAAGGGGAAGCAGGAGATCCTGAATCCCGTGGGCGGCAATTGATCCAGATTGGTCAGCTTCTCCATGTGGCAGTAGCCGATATCCATGCTGGCGCGGTGGCCCTCCCAGACGATCGAGCCGTCGCCCGTCTCGGCGTAGCGCTTGCTGGTGAATGAAAACGGCGCATCCCAGCTCCAGCCGTCGGTGCCGGTGATGCGCACGCCGCGCTCGAGCAGCCACAGTGTCGCCTCGCGACCCATGCCGCAGCCCTTGTTGAGATAGTCGGGCTGGCCGTAGGCGGCACCCGCCGCCGTATTGACGACGACGATTTCCAGCGGTTTCAGCTCATGCCCGATGCGCGCCAGCTCGTCCTCGATGTCCTTGGCCGTGACGAGATAGCCGTCGTCGAAATGGCGGAAGTCGAGCTTCACGCCGGGCTGGAAGCACCATTCGAGCGGCACCTCGTCGATGGTGATGGCCCGCTTGCCGCCATCCATCGTGGAATGGTGGTGATAGGGCGCGTCCAGATGGGTGCCGTTATGGGTAATGATCTCCAGCTTCTCGATCGCCCAGCCCTCGCTGCCGGGAAGCTCCTCCGGCTTCATGCCGGGAAAGAAGCTTAGGACCTGATGCGCCGTCGATTTGTGGTCGAGATAGGTGATCTTGGGCTCGAAACCGGGCGGGTCGGAAGCGATTCCGGATTCGAGCGGCACGGACAGGTCGACAATGCGCATCTGAAATTCCTCGTTTCGGTCAGAGCAGTCCCGTCGCGATCCAGGGGAAGGCGACGATGAGGATGAGGGCGAGAAGCATGATGAGCGCGAAGGGGGCCGCGCCCGCGAAAACGTCATTGAGGCTGATCGAACGGTCGTCGAGCGCGCCCTTGATGACATAGACCGACAGGCCGAGCGGCGGCGTCAGCAGCCCGATCTCCACGGCCAGCACGGTGATGATGCCGAACCAGATCAGATCCATCTGGAGCGCCGCCGCGACCGGCAGGACGAGCGGCAGGGTGATCAGCATGATGGAGGATGAATCCAGGATGGTGCCGAGCAGGATCAGGATGGCGATGTAGAAGAGCAGGAAGCCGTAGACGCCGACATCCATGCCGATGATCCACTGCGTCATGAAGACGGGTAGGCCCGACAGGGCCAGAAAGCGGCTGTACATGGTGGCGGCGATGATCAGGAAGCAGATGGCGGCGGTGATGTGGCCGGTCTCCAGCGTCACGCCCCACAGGGCGCGCGGCCCGAAGCGGCGCTTGGCGATGGCGATGACGATGGCGCCGAGTGCGCCGATGGCACCCGCCTCGGTCGGCGTGAAAACGCCGCCATAGATGCCACCCAGCACCAGCACGACCAGCGCGACGATGGGCAGAAGCTTGGAGGCGGTGTCGCGCGCTGCTGCGCCGGCGCTCATCTTCCGTTCCTCGACGGGCTGCGGCGTGCCGGTGAAGCCCGCAAAGAAGCGCAGCATGACCCAGATGCCGACGCAGAAGGCGACCGAGAGCAGGATGCCCGGCCCGATGCCGGCTATGAACAGACGCCCCACCGACTGTTCCGCGATGATGCCGTAGAGGATCAGCAGCAGGCTGGGCGGGATCATCATGCCGAGGATCGAACTGCCAGCCACGATGCCGGCGGCAAAGCGGCGCGAATAGCCTATGCGCACCATCTCCGGGACGGCCACCTTCGAGAAGACGGCGGCCGACGCGATCGAAATCCCTGTGATGGCAGCGAAGATCGAATTGGCGCCGACCGTGGCCATGCCCAGGCCTCCCCGGATGCGGCGGAAGGCGCGGTTGGCGACATCGAACGTATCGCGCCCGATATCGGCGCGACTGACGACGAGGCCCATGAGCACGAAGAGTGGCACGACGCCGAAGAGATAGCTGGAGATGCTTTCGCGGGCGGCTAGCGACAGGATGCGCGCGGCCTGTTCGGGATTGTCGCGCAGAAGCCAGATGCCGACAAAGCTGACCAGCGCCAGCGCGATCGCGACATGCATGCCGGTATAGATGAGGACGAGGATGGCCGCCAGCGAGGCAAGCCCGATCTCGATGCCGCTCATTGGCCGGTCTCCGCATCCCTGCTGGCTGCCAGCACAAGCAGCGAGACCGTGCGCTGCAGGAAAACAAGAAAGAGCAGGCTGGAGCCGACAAGCACGACCAAATGGACCGGCCAGATCGGCGCGATGAACTGACCGACTGTGCCCACCGTCTCGCCACGTCCATAGCTGCGCAGGAACAGCGGGTAGAAGGCGGTGATCAGGATACCGACCAGGACGGCGCCGGCGGCGTGCATCAGCGCGTCGATGAGGTCGGAAGTCCGGCGGTAGCGACTGCGCAGATAACCGAGAAGCGCGTCAGAACGGGTCAGCTTGCCACGCGCCAACGTGTTGGCGATCTGCAGGAAGACGATCGCCAGGATCGACATGGCGACCATCTCAGGCACCCCGGCAATCGGACGCCCGAATCCGAAGCGGCCAATCACATCGGTCGAGATCAGCAACATGATCGCCAGAATGCCGACTGTACCGATTGTACTGGCGAAAGCGGTCACCCGTTCGAGCAGGCCTGCGGCGATGTCGAGCGGACGGTATCCCGTCTCGTGTTCGCTGGGCGAAATCATGCTGTCTGCAATCCGTTGGTGTTGGCGCCCGCCCCGGATCGACCGGAGCGGGCGGGAAATCGGCTGGCGATCAGCGATCCGACCAGTCGCGCGGCAGGTCGACACCGGCGGCCTTCAGCGCGGCGATATAGGCGTCGAGCACCTCGGAGCCCGGCAGGCCGCGGCCATCGGCATCTTCCGCCCAGGCATTGGCAACGTTCGGCAAGGCATTGGCCCAGCGCGCGCGTTCCTCGTCCGACAGTTCGTTCACCTGGCCGCCGCCTTCGGCAAGTGCGTTCATCGAGGCTTCAATACGCTGCGCCTGCTCTTCCAGATAGGCGGCAGAGAAGGCGCGCGCGCCTTCCCGCATTGCGTCCTGAACGGTCTCGGATTGCGCGTCGAACCAGCTTTTGTTGGCGACGATCGAACCGGCATATTGCGCGCCAAAATTGGTGATGGTGATGTGCGGCGCCACCTCCTGCAGGCGGGCCGGGGCCGCCGCAGTCGGAAACACGATCACCCCGTCGAAGACGCCTGTCTGGATATCGTTGTAGTAGGTGGTCAGATTGCCGGCGACACCAACCGCGCCGGTGCCCTCCAGCCAGTTTACCGCCGGTCCGGGCGCTGCGATGCGCCGGCCTTCGAGGTCGTCGATGGAGTTGACCGGGAAGTTCGTCATCAGCAGGTAGTTGTCGAGCGCAAAGCCGCCGCCGAGATACTCGACGTCATAGGCATGCCAGCTTTCCGCCATGCCGGGGATCTCGGCATGCAAATTGTCGATGACCTCCAGAATGAGGTTCGGATCCGGCGAGCCGAAGGGCGTGAAGTAGGTGACGTTCTGCAGCGGCAGGTTGGTCGGCTCGAAGACCGTCGGTACGCCCCCGATTTCCGCCAGCCCATCCTCGATGGCTTCCAGTTCGCCGCCGACCGAAGCCAGCGTGCCGCCATAGGCCTCGGTCCAGTCGACCGAATAGTCGGTGCCTTCCAGTGCCGCGTTGACGGTCGGGATGAAGGTCTCGCTCAGATGCTTCACCCAGAGGAAGATCGGCGGATGGCCGTTCACCACGGTCAGGTTGAGCGTCTCCGCTTTGGCCGAAATCGTGGCGCCAGCGAGAAGCGTCGATGCGAGCAGGGTTGACTTCAGGACATGTCTCATTGGGTGGTTTCCTCCTTCAGATCGGTTTGGTTGTTATTCTTGACGGATCGGCCAGCGCGCGGATGCCTGCGGCGATGAAGGCGCGCGCCCGTGCGATCACCTCCTCGACATCATCGTCCTGGCACTCCCCATCGGACAGGTCGGCTGCGCGGCCGGTGCGCGCCATCAGGATCACGCCCACCGAAACGCCCTGCAGATAGCCCCAGACCGCCCGTTCGCGGGTTAGGCCCGGCACGATCTTGAGGATGGCGTCGACGAATTCGATGGCGATGGCGTCGTATTGTTGGCCCGTCATGCGCCGCGAGCGTTCATCCGTGCCGGTCGCGACATGGACGAGGAGGCGCGTGTAATTGTGGCCGCCATGCTCCTCGTCGCGCCCGAGCTCGATGGTGGGACGCAGGAAGGCGTCGAGCAGGTCTTCGAGTTCCGGTGCTCCATCGTTTGCGAAGAGCGCGTCCTTCAGACGCCGGCGTCGGTCGTTGATGGCACCGGACCGGCGTGCGAACACCGCCTCGAAGAGGCGCTCCTTGCTGCGGAAATAATAGTGGATGAGCGCCGAGTTGACGCCGGCCGCTTCGGCGATGGCACGGGTGGTTGCACCATCGAAGCCGCTATTGGCGAAGACGGCTTCCGCCGCATCGAGAATGAGCTGCTGGGTGTCCTGCCGTTCGGAGACGGCAGCTTGTGCCTGAGCCACGACCGCCTCCTCCCTGCGTTCGTTGGTCAATTGATTTAATCAGATGATTAGACAGGCAGGGTCCGTTGTCAAGCTGGGAACTGCGGCCGCAAATCCGGTTGGCATCGGCGTGAGTGAATTTTGCGAGAAGGGACGGCTCGAGCTCACCCGGCTCGGCGCGATCGCCGCCCCGATCCGTCCCGGACTCATGTGCCGCATCAATGGCGAGAGAGGGTCCTGCCCGCGCGGGTCAAGCGCCAGAGTCCGCCAGGCGTTCCGCCTTCGCAGAGCCCACAACAATACCGCCGATCCTACAAAGAGAAGCTGGAGCGGGCGATGGGAATCGAACCCACGACATCAAGCTTGGGAAGCTTGCGTTCTACCTCTGAACTACGCCCGCGCCGGCATCATTAGTCCATTGAGGGAGGACCGTTTGTCAAGCGCCTGACGAGGCCCTCGAAACGGGGATGTTACGGTTGACGGTCGGCGACCGGTGTTTCATGCCGCGATCCGAAGAAGCGCCGCAGCCTCTCGCTTCTCTCGATCAGCAGCGCCCCGAAGACCTCTTCGCCCTTGGCTGACCAGTGGTCGGTGTCGGCATAGGTATACTCGCCGTCGATCACGAATTGCGAACGCCGCATCGGGCCCAGCAGGTCGATCCGGGACAGATACTCAAACGAAGCCTGGCGTCGCTCGAGAACATCTTTGATCGTTTCATCGACGGAGATGATTTCGACGAGCCGGTCTCGCAGATAGTCAGGGCGGTCTCTTTTTCGCGAGACGGCGACAAATTTGTCGACTTCGAAATGTGGTTCCGATTTCGGCCCGACCCACAGGAGGGGAACGCCGTGACGGCCGATTTCCTCGAGATAGGAAATGATCCTCTCCATGCCGTCTCGATCGACGGGAAGTCGCTCGTAATCTTCCAGCAGATAGCTTCCCTTCTGGGTGAAGACGAGGAGGTCGATCCTGTCGCTGTTGGCCGCAACGAATTCGCCCAGTTCGTCATAGAAGCAGGTCGGATCGGGATGGCTCGGTCGGCAGCCTGCAGCCTGGACCGCGACGACATGCAGCCGCGAGCCCGCATGTGCCAGCGCATTGAACAGGTTCCCCGCGTGGCTGTCGCCGAAAACGAGAACGGCGTTGCCATGCCGCTCGAAGCAGCCATCGAATCGTTCCTGCAACTCTTCGGTCACCTGCGAACTGCGGAATTGACATTCGTCCTGAAGCTCGATCTGGCGGTGAGCGCTCGCCTGGAGACGCGCCGTCTCGGGTGGCAGCCGCCATTGCCAGCCCTCGCCAACAAGCACCGTGCCTCCGATTATCAGGAAAACAATGCCCGTCGCCGCCACGCCGGACATGAAGCGGCGCTCTTCGCGCTTGCGACCGGCGGGATAGCGGAACGGCTGCTCGACCAGACGGTACATGGCGGCGGCCAGGATGAGCGAGACCGCCACCAGACCCAGCCGGTCGGCCGTCACCAGCGGCCGTCCGATCGTATAGCCGTAGAAGATCAGCAGCGGCCAGTGCACGAGATAGAGCGAATAGCTGATCCTGCCGATGCCCACCGCGAGAGAATTGGCAAGGAGCAGATGCGCCGTACGCGCTTGCCCCGCGTAGATCACCATGGCGGCACCGACCGTCGGCACCAGCATCAGGAGGCCGGGAAGATGCGTGTGTTCGGAATAGAGGTGGACCGCGCCGACGATCATGGCCAGGCCGATCAGGAAGACGGGTTCGAACCAGCGTCGATCAGCCGGCTGCAGGCGTACCGCCCATACCAGTGCGGCGCCGATGGCGAATTCGAAGGCACGGAAGGGGGTGAGGAAGAACGCTGCGGCGCGGTCTGCCCACAGCTCTGCCATGGCGAGGCTGGACAGGCCGACCACAAGCAGCCCCATGATCAGGACCGTCCGGCTGCGCAGCAGGACGAACACCAGCAGCAGGGGCCAGAACAGGTAGAACTGTTCTTCCACGCTGAGCGACCAGGTGTGCAGGAGTGCCTGGAACTCCTTGCCGACATCGAAATAGCCCTGCACGGAATAAAAGAAGATGTTGGATACCGACAGAACCGCGGTCATCAGTTCGCGTGCAAAGCGCTTCAGATGTTCGGGGGAGAAAATCAGGATCGCGGCGATGGAACTGGCCAGCAGCGTGAAGGCGAGCGCCGGGAAGAGCCTGCGGATGCGCCGCCCATAGAAGGGGGCGAACCGGAACGTTCCCGTGGCGGCATGTTCCTCCACGATAAGCCGAGTGATCAGGAAGCCGCTGATGACGAAGAAGACATCGACGCCGACGAAGCCGCCGCCGAACCCCGGCCAGCCGAAATGAAACAGCACGACACTGAGCACCGCCACGGCACGCAACCCGTCAATGTCGGGGCGATAGTCGTGTCTGCGCGTGGGAACGGCGCTGGAGCGCGTCGAGTCTGAGGATTCTGGCACGTCAGGCGAGTTGCACAGCCCCCCCGGGCTGTCAATTCACGCTGCCCGTGATCGTGTAACAAGTTCGAGCATATCCGCGATCAGCGGTACGCCCGGGGCCACCGCGCGTCGGCGTCAGGCGGCCCGTCTGCCACGGCTTGACGGGCAGGCCGCCGCATCTCACTTCTGCCTTGAATCCAATCACGCCAGGGGACAGTGGCCATGGCCGCACTCAAATCGCTCATCGAATCGCGCCGCTTCGACATGGTGATCACCGTACTGATCGTCATCAACGCAATCACGCTCGGGTTGGAGACCTCGGCCGAGGCCATGTCCGCTTTTGGGCCGGTGCTGATCGCCATCGACAGGCTCATTCTGGGTGTCTTCGTCCTGGAACTTCTGGCCCGCTTTGCGGTCTACCGGACTGATTTCTTCCGCGACCCGTGGCGCATCTTCGACCTCCTGGTGGTCTCCGTTGCTTTCGTGGCCGCAACCAGCAACCTGTCGGTGCTGCGCGCGCTGCGCATTCTGCGGGTCCTACGGCTGATCACCGTGGTGCCTTCCATGCGCCGGGTGGTCGGTGGGCTTGTCGCCGCCTTGCCGGGCATGGGATCGGTCGTCATGCTGCTCATGCTCGTCTATTACGTGTTTGCGGTGATGGCGACCAAGCTCTTCGCGGCCTCCTTCCCGGACTGGTTCGGATCACTCGGCGCGTCTGCCTATTCGCTGTTTCAGATCATGACCCTGGAAAGCTGGTCGATGGGAATCGTGCGCCCCGTCATGGAAATCTACCCCTGGGCCTGGGTGTTCTTCATTCCTTTCATCGTGACGACGTCCTTTGCGGTCCTCAACCTGTTCATAGGCATCATCGTCTCGGCCATGCAGGAAGAAAGCGCGGAGGCAGCGGTGGCCGAGCGCGGGGCCGTGCATCACGACCAGGAGGTTATCCTGGCGGAAATCCGCGCGCTACGCGAGGAAGTGAGGGCGTTGCGCTCGGGCAAGCCCGGCTGAGTGCATGGACACACACCTGGCGCAATTGATCTTGCGCAATTTCTTAGCCGGCTTCGCCTGTTAGGGTTGGACAGAGGACGTCGGTGCACGAGGGAACGCTGATGGGGGAGGACAAGTCAGCCACAAGCAGGGAGGGGCGCCTTGCGGCGAGGCGTCCCAGCCGCAATTCCCGCCCGCAGGAACCTGCCGGCGCGGCCGCCGAGCCTCTGGTGGCAGTTCTTGAGGAGAAGGCAGCTGCCGAGCCTGCCGCGTCGCCCGCCGGAACCCACCGACTTGCTGAACTGCGCCATGACCGGGACGAAATCCGGCGCCTTTTCGAGCAGGGTGAATATCCCTACCGCACCAAGGTCGCACGCCGCCCCTACGAGGCGAAGAAGGCGGAATTGCAGGTCGAGTTGCTGAAGCTCCAGGAATGGGTCAAGGCGAGCGGCGCCAAGATCGTGATGCTCTTCGAAGGGCGCGACGCTGCGGGCAAGGGCGGCACCATCAAACGCTTCACCGAGCATCTCAACCCGCGTGGGGCGCGGGTCGTCGCACTGGACAAGCCGACCGACCGGGAACGATCGCAATGGTACTTCCAACGCTATGTGGAGAACCTGCCGGCGGCCGGTGAAATGGTCTTGTTTGACCGATCCTGGTACAACCGCGCTGGCGTCGAGCGCGTGATGGGCTTCTGCACGCCAAACGAATATCTCGAATTCATGCGCCAGACGCCTGAGCTCGAGCGCATGATCGTGCGCAGCGGCATCATGCTTTTCAAATACTGGTTCTCGGTCACTCGGGACGAGCAGATACGCCGTTTCCAGTCCCGCGAGCACGAGCCGTTGAAACAGTGGAAGCTTTCGCCCATCGACCGGCAGTCGCTCGACAAGTGGGACGATTATACCGAGGCGAAGGAGGCGATGTTCTTCTATACCGACACCGCCGATGCCCCATGGACGATCATCAAGTCGAACGACAAGAAGAGGGCCCGCCTCAACTGCATGCGCCACTTCCTAAACTCGCTGCCTTATGACGGGAAGGACCTGCAGGCCATCGGCCATGTGGACCCGCTGATCGTCGGGTCGGGCGGCGACGTGATCGGCAAGAGCGCGCATATTCTGGGCGCCAGCCTGCATCCCGGACATCGCAAGTCCTGACGCGGAACGGCTGACCGGTCCCGCGCCCTGCGATTGAAGCTTCCCGCTTGACTGGAATAGCGCGTCATCCCACTTGTGCGGCCACTGGAATCGTTCGGGGAACAAGCCGTGGCCGCACTCAAGTCGCTCATCGAATCGCGTCGTTTCGAAATGGCGATCACGGTCCTTATCGTCATCAATGCCATCACCTTGGGGCTTGAGACCTCTGCCGACGCGATGGCTGCCTTCGGCCCGTTGCTCGTCGCGCTCGACCGGATCATCCTGGCGGTATTCGTGCTGGAATTGCTGGCGCGCTTCGCGGTCTATCGGACCGAGTTCTTCCGCGATCCCTGGCGCATCTTCGATCTCCTGGTGGTGTCGATCGCCCTGGTTCCGGCCACGGGAAACCTTTCGGTGTTGCGCGCCCTGAGAATCCTGCGCGTTCTGCGCCTCATCACCGTTGTTCCGTCGCTGAAGCGTGTCGTCGGCGGGCTGATGGCCGCGGTGCCGGGCATGGGGGCGGTCGTGCTTCTGCTGTCGCTCGTCTTCTACGTGTTCGCGGTGATGGCGACCAAGCTCTTTGCCGCCTCGTTCCCCGACTGGTTCGGCTCGATCGGCGCTTCAGCCTACTCGCTCTTTCAGATCATGACGCTCGAAAGCTGGTCGATGGGCATCGTGCGCCCGGTAATGGATGTCTATCCGTGGGCGTGGATTTTCTTCATCCCCTTCATCGTGACCACCTCCTTCGCCGTGCTCAATCTCTTCATCGGTATCATTGTCTCGGCGATGCAAGAGGAGAGCGAGGAGGCGGCCGTCGCCGAACGGGGCGCGATGCACCGCGAGCAGGAACTGATCCTTGCCGAGATCAGGGCGCTGCGCGACGAGGTGAAGGCATTGCGGACCGACGCTCCGGGCGGATGACGCGGGTCCATGACCATGCTGCGGATTAACCATGTCCGGTATCGGTGCTTGATCATGGTTAGCGGTTCCTTAATTTCGACGGTAGCCAATAGGAACCGTCTTTTGCCTTCCACCGCCATCCGCGCCGCGCGCGCCTTCTTCCAGCCCGTCGCCTCCAATCCCTACGAGAACGATCAGAGTCTGGAATACAGTTTCCGCGCCCGGCGCTTCGCGCGCGTGCAATCACTTCTCGACGACATCATGCGCGAGAAGGAACATGTCGAAATCCTCGACATGGGCGGGACCGAGACCTACTGGCACATCGGTCGTGAGTTCCTTCGGCGCCACCGGTCACGGCTGCATATCACGCTGATAAACCCCCAGGAGCAGACGGTCTCGGACCGCGACCTGTTCTCGGCGAGCCGTGAAAGCGCAGTGGATCCGCAACTGATGGCGGAGCGGCGGTTCGATTTGGTCCATTCCAATTCTGTGATCGAGCATGTCGGCAGCTGGTCCGAATTCGAGCTGTTTGCCCGGAACACCCGCCGGCTCGCGCCCCGCTATTTCGTCCAGACACCCAATTTCTGGTTTCCCTACGAGCCGCATTTCCGCTTCCCCGGGTTCCAGTATCTGCCCAAGCGCCTGCGCGCCGAACTGCTGACCCGCTTCCAACTCGGCTTTTTCGACCGTATCGGTTCGCTGGAAGAGGCGCGCGAGATCGTCCACTACCACCGCCTGTTGTCGACGCGGGAGATGGGGACGCTCTTTCCAGACGGCGAGGTCGTTCATGAGAAATGGATGGGCGTCAACAAGTCGATCATGGCGATCCGGTCCGAGCCGCCGCTGACCTAGTGGCGCTCAGGCGGCGCGAAAATGTTTCGACAGCTTCAGGCCCTGCGCCTGGTAATTTGACTTGAGGTCCGTCCCGTAGAGCGCCTTCGGCAGCGCGGCCATGCGTTCGTAGACGAGCCGGCCGACGATCTGGCCATGCTCCAGGATGAAGGGCACCTCGTGGCTGCGCACTTCGAGCACGGCTCGGCTGCCTGTCCCGCCTGCTGCTGAATGGCCGAAACCGGGATCAAAGAAGCCCGCATAATGCACCCGGAATTCGCCCACCAGCGGGTCGAATGGGGTCATTTCAGCGGCGTAGCCGGGCGGTACATGGACTGCCTCGCGAGAGACCAGGATGTAGAACTCGTCGGGATCGAGGATGAGCTCGTTGCGCCCGCGCACCCTGACCGGTTCCCAATAGTCGAGAATGTCGTGGGCATCGCGCCTGTCGACGTCGATCAGGCCGGTATGTCGCTTGCCGCGATAGCCGACGAGACCGCCAACCTCACCCGAAAGGTCGATGGAGAGGGCGATGCCGCCGCCCGATATGTTCGGGCGTTCGGCAGCGACCAGCGTCTCGGCGGCATGGAGATCGTGAAGTTCGGCCTCGCTCAGCGTGCCGCCGCCCTGGCGGAACCGGACCTGAGACAGCCGCGAGCCGGCACGCGCCAGGATCGGAAAGGTCCGCGGGCTGATTTCCAGGTAGAGCGGCCCGGAATAGCCGGCCGGGATCTTGTCGAATTCCTCGCCATTGTCCGACATGACGCGGGTGAAGATGTCGAGCCTGCCCGTGGAGCTCTTCGGATTGGCGGAGGCCGAGATGTGGGCGGGAAGCTCCAGACTTTCCATCAGCGGCACGATGTAGACGCAGCCGGTTTCAAGGACCGCGCCCTCGGTGAGGTCGAACTGGTGCAGCTTCAGCCGCTCGAGCTTGTCGACCACGAGGCTGTCGGGACCCGGCAGGAAAGAGGCGCGCACCCGCCATGCCATGGCGCCCAGCCTCAGATCGAGGCTCGCCGGCTGAATCTGGTCCGCGTCCAGCGCACGCGTTGCCGTCAGTGCGCCCGTGTCGAACAGGGCCGCGATCTCGTGGTCCGGGAGTATGCCTGCTTCGGCCACCTGTTTCTCCGCATCTGGTCGGGTTCCTGCTTAGCTTTCCCGGCGATTGACGCAAGAAGCACGACGCACTAAAGCAGATTTATCCCGTGGTGATTTGGCCGGCCGGCTTGCAGCCACGTTAAACAAGTCGCTAAATAGGGCCGAATTTCGGACCGGTTGCGACTTCCCGCGGCCGGTTTTTTGTTGTTTGGAACAGGCATATGACCGACAGGACCAAGGATTGGAAGCCGGCAACCGCTCTGGTGCATGGCGGCACGCTGCGCTCCGGATTTGGCGAGACCTCCGAGGCGATTTTCCTCACCCAGGGCTTCGTCTACGAAAGCGGCGAAGCGGCGGAGGCGCGCTTTAAGGGCGACGAACCGGGCTTCATCTACTCGCGCTATGCCAATCCCACCGTCGACATGTTCGAGAAGCGCATGTGCCTTCTGGAGGGCGCGGAGGACGCCCGTGCAACGGCTTCCGGTATGGCCGCGGTCTCGGCAGCGCTTTTGTGCGGCATCCGAGCCGGCGATCATGTGGTTGCAGCCCGCGCCCTGTTCGGCTCGTGCCGGTGGGTCGTGGAAAAGCTGATGCCGCAATATGGCGTCGAGACCACGCTCGTCGACGGTACACGCATGGAAGAATGGGAGCAGGCGGTCAGGCCGAACACCAAGCTGTTCTTCCTGGAGAGCCCCACGAACCCGACGCTTGAAGTGGTCGACGTCGCGGCGGTATCCCGTCTCGCCAATTCCGTCGGCGCGCGCGTCGTTGTCGACAATGTCTTTGCCACGCCGCTGTTTCAGAAGCCGCTGGAACTGGGCGCCCATATCGTCGTCTATTCGGCGACCAAACACATTGACGGCCAGGGGCGTTGCCTGGGCGGTGTCATCCTGTCCGACAAGGCGTGGATCGACGAGAATCTGCACGACTACTATCGCCACACCGGCCCCGCCCTGTCGCCCTTCAATGCCTGGACGCTGCTCAAGGGGCTCGAGACTTTGCCGCTGCGGGTACGCCAGCAGACCCAAAGCGCGGCCGCCATCGCCGATCACCTCGCCGATCATCCGAAGATCGGGCGCGTCATCTATCCGGGCCGCAAGGACCATCCCCAGGCAGACATCGTGGCACGGCAGATGAGCGGTGGCTCGACCCTGATCTGCATGGAACTCAAGGGCGGCAAGGAGGCCGCCTTCGCCTTCCAGAACGCGCTCGAGATCGTGCGCATTTCCAATAATCTGGGCGACGCCAAGAGCCTCATCACGCATCCAGCCACCACGACGCACAAGAATCTTGCAGAGGAAGCACGCATCGAACTCGGCATTAACCCCGGTACGTTGCGGCTTTCAGTGGGTCTGGAGGACGTCGGTGACCTTATCGATGACCTCGATCGCGCCCTTGATCGTTCTGCTTAATAACTGTTCACGATGCGACAATTGTGCGCTGCAAAAAACGCATAGGTGCCATGCACAACACAGCGTTGTGGGCACGCGGGGGAGAGGCTAGATAAATACCCATGACGCATCTACCTCCTCCCAGATGCTGATTACCCGAATGCGGTGCACCTCCTCCCGCGCCGCATTTGAGATCCAGCCCGCTGCCACCTCCTCCCGGCAGCGGGCTTTTTCTTTTTGCGCTCTTGCTCATCCGAATAGCCGTCGGGCCTCCAGTATGCGCCAGAACGCCGTCCAGAAGCACATGGCGGCGAACACCAATGCCAGCGGGGCGAATGATCCGGGAAAAAGGCAGAAGAGGACGAAGAACAGGATCGTTTCCGTTCCTTCGGCCAGTCCTGTCGTGAAGTAGATCGATTTCGGCCCGCGCACGCGTGTTTCCATGCCCAGCCGCGCAGCAATGGCCGAGAACGCCAGAAAACTGGCGCCGTTGACGTAGAAGGAAACCAGCAACACGGCGCCCGCCAGCGCGTTCGCCCCCGGCTCGGCCAGGATGAAACCAAGTGGAACCGCGCCGTAGATGGCGAAATCCAGCACGATGTCGAGATAGCCTCCGAGTTCAGTGGACCCCTTCAGCCGCGCGATGGCGCCGTCGAGGCCGTCTCCAAGACGGTTGAGAAGAAAGAGCGCCAGCCCGAGCACATACCATTCGAATGCGATGGCGGCGGCTGCGGCGAGGCCCAGGACCCATGAGGCTACTGTCACCTGGTTGGCTGTTATGCCGATACCCGCCAAGCGCTCTGCGGAATGCTCCATGAGCGGATCGATCCGCGATTTCGCCCAGCCGTCAAGCATTGTTCATTCCCTTCGATCCGCTTCTATCTACAGTCGTCGCGGGGGATCACACAGGGGCATCATGCGGAAGTCTGGTCACTTTCAGGAGACGGCCCGTTGACCGCAGGCGTTTGGTTGCCAAGATCAGATGGCGAAAGGCAGTTTGACATGTACAGCACCACCACACGCGGGATCGCCGTTGAGGTCGAATCCTTCTTCCTCGAGGACAGGTCCGATCCCGGCGAGGATCACTATGTCTGGGGCTACCGAATCACCATCGCCAACAACTCCGACCAGGAAGTTCAGCTTCTGTCGCGATACTGGCGCATCACCGACGGACACGGACGCGTGGAGGAGGTGAAGGGCCCGGGCGTGGTTGGGGAGCAGCCCGAACTCGCGCCTGGTGACAGCTTCCAGTACACGTCCGGATGCCCTTTGAAGACCTCGTCCGGCATCATGGTGGGCAGCTACACCATGCGTACGGCTGGCGGTGAAATCTTCGACGTCGCCATTCCCGCTTTTTCGCTGGACCTGCCGGGCGCCAGGCGCTCCGTCAATTGAGGTCTGTCAGAGCGGGCGGGCGGGCATTCGCATTGCGGTGTAGGTCAGCAGCGCCGAGGCCGCGTAGATTACCGCAAAGGCGCCGTTAAGCCACAACACCATCTCCGCCTCGGCGGTAAAGAGCGTGAGGATCCAGGCGAGCAGGACAGCCTTCACGCCAGCCAGCAGCGCCAGGTTAAAGGCGCGGACGAGAGTCTGGCCGCGCGCATAGAGAAGCTCAGCGTGGTACTCGACGAGATTGCGCAGGCCCGGCACGAGCAGGGCCAGCAGCACCAGTGGCGCAGCTTGCGCGATATTGGCACCCAGCAGGCCGGGGCGGATGTGCAGGATGAGCGCCAGTGCCGAGATGCCGAGTGTCGAGACAGCGAAGACACCCACTTCGAGCAGCGCGCGTGTCGAAAGCGCAGATGCGCGGTCGGGCCGCTTCATGATCGATTGCACGAGCATCATCGAGAAAGTCCGGATGGGCACTGCGGTCAGATCGACCAGCCGCATGATGATGGCGTAGATGCCCGCGAGCTGCGCCCCGCCAAGCGCCAGCACCATCAGCTTGTCGAGTTCCATCTGGACGTAGAAGAGGATGTCGGACAGGCACACAGAGAGGGAGTCTCGCAGGTGCCGCAGGCAGAGTCGCGGTCGCAGCCTGAGCCTCTGGCGCGGCTGGAACGCAACCACCGCCAGCGCCAGCACGGCCGCGTTGGCCAGAAGATAGAGCAGCGCCCAATCGGCAAGCGTCTGGCTGGCCGAAAGCATCAGCGCCAGCGCGGCGAGCGCGCGCATGACCGTCCCGGCGACGACGAGGATCGCGCCGCGCCCGAACCTGCCCATTCCGTTATTGACGATAATCACGGCTTCCGTCGGCCGCCAGAGTAGTGCCTCGGCCCCAACGATGAGCAGGAAGGTGAGGATCGCCATCTGTCCGGCGAAGACCAGCTCGAACATCGCGTAGGCCGCAATCGCCAGCACAGGCAGCGAAAGCAGCGACATGAAGAGAAAGCCGGCCGTATAGGTGCCGATGAGGGACGGGCGCACGGTCGCGATACGATAGAGCGGCGACACATAGCCGAACGACAATATGCGCGACAGCACCACGCCGGTCGCAGATGCCGTCGCGAACAGGCCGAATTCGGCGATGGACAGCGTATTGGCAAGCACAACGAAATAGAGAAGCGAGAAGACGAGCCGTCCGCCCGACCCGCTGAGCGCGGCCAGGTAATCGCGGACGACCCGGCCCGGATTGGCGATAGCCTGCAGATTGAAGGCCATTGGCTGGCGCTACCTCGGCACAATGGTGAAGCTCAATCCGAGGTCTAGCGGAGAAAGCTTAACGCGCCGTTGGGTGAGCGATCGTTGGCGCAACCCCAGTTAACCTTTCATTTTCCATGCGCGTTTACATTCGCTTCAGGAATCGCGGCGCGTATGGCCCGCATGGGTTTTCCTTGGTGAGAGGCGTCATGGCGTCGGATTACGGGCAAGGCAGGGGCTCGGGCTCCCTTCTTACGGTGGACGAAGCGCCGCCGCGCGCCGCGCCACGCGATCGTGTCGTGACGTCGCCCGTGCCCGCCCCGCCTGAGACCCCTTCGGCGCCAATCGAAGCATCCTCCCCCGAGCCGCGGTCTTTGTGGTCCCGGCTTGCAGGACGGTGGAGACCGTCCGGGAACGCTCCCAAGGAAAGCGCGCGTGCGGAGGAGGTCCCAGCCAAGCCCTCCCGCCCTATGTCGGCTCCTGTCCCGCAGACGTCAGAGGACCACCTCGATCACCAGGAATTGAACCCGGCGAAGGGCCGCGCGAGCGAGCCTGTCCGACGCGCCGAACGGCGGCGCGATCCTGAACCCAGCCGTATGCGCGGCCAGGCAGTCTGGCGCCCCCTGGTCGACCCGGCGGCGGTTATCGGGGAGGTCTGGCGGTCCAAGGGGCTCATTATCGGCTGTGCCATTCTGGGCACGGTGCTGGGAATCGCGGTCGCGCTGTCGACACCTCGTGCCTATTATGCTGCCACTGACATCCTCATCGATCCGCGCGAATGGACCGTGCTTGATCGCGATGCCGGTCGCGGCGGTCTCCAGGCCGATGCCGCACTGGCCATGATCGAGAACCAGATCCGGGTGATGACATCACGCCCCGTCCTGCGTGAGACCGTTGACCGGCTAAACCTCACCGCCGATCAGGAATTCAACGGCCAGGGATCGGCAGGCATTTCGCCGATGGCTCTGTTGGATGCGCTGAGAAGCCTTCTTTCGTCCGCAGGCGTAGCCGGAGAGGATAGCCGTGAAGCGATCGCCATCGTCAATCTCGGTCGAGCCCTGAGCGTCAGCCGCGGCGGTCGAACCTTCGTCGTCAGTGTCGGCGTCCTTTCCAACGACCCGGAAAAATCCGCCCTGATCGCCAACACGCTTACCGATGTATATCTCGACGCTTCCGCCCGCATTCAGGCCGGGTCGACGGGCCGTGCGGCCGACGAACTCACCGCCCGGCTGGACGAGTTGCGCCTCGGCGTCGAACAGGCCGAACGTGCGGTCGAAACCTTCAAGGCCGAGAATCAGATCATCGACGCCCAGGGTCGGCTCATTACCGATGACGAGATCACCCGGCTGAACGACCAGCTGTCCCAGGCTCGTGCGCGAACCGTTGAATTGCGTGCCCGCGCCCAGTCCGCCCGCGACCTGGATGTACAGGCGGTGGTCAACGGTTCCTTGCCGGAACAGATTGCCTCCGGCTCGATAGCCGAACTGCGAGCCCAATACACGAACCTCCAGCTGTCGGGCGACCGGCTCGCGGTGCGATTGGGGCCGCGGCATCCCGAACAACTCGCCATCCAGGCGCAGCTTCGCGGCGCCGAACAGCAGATACGCACCGAACTGTCGCGGATCGTCGCATCGCTGCAGGTTGATCTCAGCCGCGCGCAGCAGCAGGAACAGGAACTGTCCACCGAACTCAACCGGCTCAAGCTCCGTCAGGGAGATCTCGGCAACGAGCTCGTCACATTGCGCGAACTCGAGCGCGAGGCAGCAGCCAAGCGTGCCGTCTACGAAGCCTTCCTCCTGCGCGCTCGCGAGACCGGCGAGCAACGCGAACTCAACACGGCCAACGTGGCAATCATCTCGGAGGCGGTGCCGCCCTTGCTGCCGAGCGGCGTGTCGCGCGCCGTGATCAGCGCGGGCGGGCTGGTCTTCGGCCTACTGCTGGGTATCGGATTCGCCGGTGCCCGTGGCGCGTGGATCGGCTGGCAGAACCCGCCCCGGCATACGCACGACGAGCGCGCCGATGACCGCGTTGCCCTCGCAGCCGCGGAAGAAGCAGGCGGACCCCAGGGTGCGGGCCGACCCTTCCCCGCTGACGGGTGGACCCCCGACACCCACGGCTATACTTCGTCGCGCCATGCGCCAGACGCGGCACGACGTACCTATCCGCCAACGGCGCACCCCCCGGCTGCTGACCCGGCGATTGCCCGCAGCACCTATCCCGTGGGTTCTTACCGAAGCCGGCAGCAAGACCGGCATTCGTCGGAACCGCTTGGCAAGACGACTGACATTCCGCAAGAGCGCGAGGCGGAGAGCTTCGACGACATTCGCGAAGGTCTGCGCGAGTGCCGCGAAGCCATCGAGCAATTGGCCCGTCAGCGTGCCGATCGCAGCCGCTACGGCACATGAATTTTCGTCATCGCGCCATAGGAAGGCGCGAACGCGGGATTGTATACAGCTCGTTCGACCATTATGCAGCCCTTGAACATCTGTAGATGGAAGGGTTGAGATGGCTGAGATTCTGGATGGCAAGGCAGTGGCGGGCGAGGTCGTGGCGACCGTCAAGCAAGCTGCCGCGGAACTGATCTCCGAGACCGGTGTGACACCTGGCATCGCGGTGGTCATCGTCGGCAAGGACCCCGCGAGCCAGGTCTACGTTTCCTCGAAATCGCGCAAGGCCAAGGAATGCGGTTTCCATTCCGTTCAGCACGAACTGGGCGAGGATACGTCCGAGGACGAATTGCTGGGGCTGATCGACGAACTCAATCGCGACGATGCCATCCATGGCATTCTTGTGCAGCTTCCGTTGCCCGACCACATCGATTCCGGACGAGTCATACAGACGATCGCCCCGGACAAGGATGTCGACGGCTTCCACTTCATCAATGTGGGCAGGCTTGGCACGGGCGAGTTGGCGAGTGCCTTCGTGCCCTGTACCCCCGCCGGTTCCATGCTGCTTGTCGAGCGCGTGCGCGGGACCGACCTGTCCGGCCTGAGCGCCGTCGTGGTCGGTCGTTCCAACATCGTTGGCAAGCCCATGGCCCATCTTCTCCTGGCGGCAAACGCCACCGTCACCATCGCGCATTCGCGCACGAAGGATCTACCGGGTCTTTGCGCGACGGCAGATATTCTTGTCGCTGCCGTCGGTCGCCCGGAGATGGTCAAGGGCGACTGGATCAAACCTGGCGCCACCGTCATCGACGTCGGCATCAACCGCATTCCGGCCCCCGAGAAGGGGGAGGGGAAGACAAGGCTGGTTGGCGATGTGGCCTATGAGGAGGCTGCGGCCAAGGCGGGTGCGATCACGCCGGTCCCCGGCGGCGTCGGCCCCATGACGATCGCCATGCTGATGGCCAACACGCTGGTCTCTGCCTGCCGCACTGCCGGGCGCGAGCCGCCCAAGTTCTAGGCTAGAGCGGCCAGACGAACAGGATTGTGGGCACCGCCACGACGATGATCAGGATTTCCAGCGGCAGGCCCATGCGCCAGTAGTCGCCAAAGCGATAGCCGCCGGGTCCCATGATGATCGTATTGTTCTGGTGCCCGATCGGCGTCAGGAAGGCGCAGGAGGCTGCCACCGCGACCCCCATCAGGAAGGGATCGGGCGAGACCTGCAGCGCGTCTGCGATGTTGATCGAGATCGGGGCGGCCACCAGCGCCGTGGCGACGTTGTTCAGGAAGTCCGACATCGTCATGGTCACCACCATGACCAGCGCCAGGATGGCCCAGGGCGGCAGATCGGACGAAACCGCAAGCACGGACTGGGCGATCAGCAGCGTGCCACCGGACTCTTCCAGCGCAACGCCGATGGGAATGAGCGATGCCAGGAGCACGATGACGGGCCAGTCGACCGCCTCGTAGACCTCCCGTGGTCCCACGATGTTGAAGATCGCGTAGAGGCCAACCGCCACGGCCAGGGCGATCGGCAACGAGGTCAGCCCCATCACGGCCGCGGCCACCGCGGCGAGGAAGACGCCGATCGTCAGAAGCGCCTTGTGGCGCTGGATCACCGGATGGCGACCCTGTTCGATCGGCCACAGCCCGAACCACTCGACCGATTGGGCGACCCGGGCTTCCGGGCCGAGCAGGAGCACCACGTCGCCGGCCTTGATCGACAGATTTCGCACGCGCTGGCGGAAGCGCCTGCCCTGTCGCGACAGGCCGAGCAGCGTGACCCCGCGCCGCTGGATCAGCCGCAGATCGTGTGCGGTGCGGCCGATCATGCGCGATTCATGGGGCACCACGGCTTCCACCAGTGTCATGGATTTCCCGGTCAGCCCGCCATGCGCGTCCTGTCCAGGAGCGCTCAGTTGGGCCGCGCCGATGAAGGCCTCGATGGACTTGGTGTTGCCTTCCAGAACGAGAAAATCGTTCTTGCGGATTTCCTCGCCGGCGGCAAAGCCGTTCAGCCTCCTGCCGCGCCTGACGATCCCGAGAATGGAAACGTCGTTGTCATCGCCCAGTTCATAGAGATCTCGCGGCCGCTGGCCGATGCTCTTGGAATCCTCCGGCACCTTGGCTTCCGCCACGAAGCGTTCGGTGTCGGAATTCTCGCCACCGGCATTGTTCTTGCGGCTGACGGGGATGAGGCGCCAGCCGACTGTCGCCACGAAGATGATGCCGGCCAGCGCGCAGACGAGACCCACCGGCGTGAAATCGAACATGCCGAAGGGTTCGCCGACGGCGCGCTCGCGGATCTGCGCGACGACGATATTGGGCGGCGTGCCGATCATGGTGATCATTCCGCCGAGGATCGCCGCGAAGGACAAAGGCATCAGCGACAGAGCCACGGCGCGCTTGGCTTTCTTGGCCGCATCCATGTCGATGGTCATCAGGACGGCGAGTGCGGCGACGTTGTTGATGACGGCCGACAGGCCCGCCCCCACCAGCGACATGATGCCGATATGGGCCGGCAGGCTTCGATCGGCCGACACGACGTAGCGCGCGATGAATTCCACCGAACCCGACGACAGCAACGCGCGCGAGACGATCAGCACCAGGGCGATGATCACCACGGCCGGATTGCCGAAGCCCATGAAGGCTTCGTCGGCGGGCACCACGCCGGCCAGCACCGCGACGATCAGGGCCCCGAAAGCCACGAGGTCGAAGCGTACGCGACCCCAGATGAGGAGTGCGAATACCCCGCCTATCAGCGCGAAGAGAAAACCCTGCTCGAACGTCATGCGTGCCATCGCCCCCGTATCGGCGCACAACGCCGCCGCTGCCGTCCGCGTTCCCGGGCCAACGCGCTATTTCTCAGATGCAGCGGCCGCCGTCGACTTCCAGCGCGACGCCTGTGATGAAGGCCGCCTCGTCCGATGCCAACCACAAGGCCGCATTGGCGATGTCGAGCGGGGTTGAAAGCCTGCCGAGCGGGATGGAGGCCCTGAACAGCGCCCGCTTCTCGGGCGTGTCCTCGCCCATGAAGGAAGCCAGCATGCCGGTCTCGCCGGCAACCGGGCACAGGCAGTTGACGCGGATGTTCCGGGGCGCCAGTTCCACTGCCATCGACTTGGTGGCCGTCACCGTCCAGCCCTTGGAGGCGTTGTACCAGGTCAGGCCAGGTCGCGGTCGCAGTGCCGCAGTCGATGCGGTGGTGATGATGGATCCGCCGCCCTGGGCCTCCATGACCGGCACCACGGCCCGGGTGGCGTGGTAGATCGCCTTCATGTTGACGTTGTAGATGCGGTCGAAGGTTTCCTCGTCGACCTCGCTCAGCGGGCCGTTGAGGTGGGTGTAGCCGGCATTGTTGATCATGATGTCGAGCCGGCCGAAATTGTCGGTCGCAGCCTTGACCATGGCGTCCGTGTCTTCACGGCTGGAGACGTCCGCGCCAATGGCAATCGCGCTAGCACCGATCTGCGCCGCTACCGCTTTGGCCCCGTCGGCATTGAGGTCCGCCACGACGACCTTGGCGCCTTCCTGTGCAAAACGGGCCGCAATGCCCGCGCCGAAACCCGATGCTCCTCCGGTCACGATTGCGACCTTGCCCTGCAGTCGATCCACGCCGCTCTCCTTCGATGCTTTTGATCGAAGGCCTATTAGACCAAGCGCTGGTTCTTGTCGTCCCCCAACTCAAGGGCGGCTGGGTGGACTTGAGCCTAGCTCGTACAAGGGGGAGGAGTAACTGGGCCTCTCGGGGGACCAGCAAGTGGCGGCCGACCTTTGCCGGCCGCGGCCGATCAACTGCTCGCCATCGGCTCCGATTGCTCAAGCCGCGCCAGCAACTGGCGCAGATGATCGGGTAGGTATTCGACCGGCTGAAACGCCGGCATACGGGACAGTTGACGGCGATTAGCGCCCTTGCCGATCTCCTTGCGGATGGTTCGGCTTACATCAACATTTCCGTTCTGATTGCTCTTGGCTGCCATCATGTCGCTCTTTCCGATTCTGATGGGGAAACAAGCCCGCCGACATGATGGTTCCCCATCCTGGCCCGAGCATCAAGAAGATGCGTCCAACAGGGTAAAATTTGAATTAAATACCCGGGGTCGCGTTCGCCGCGAAACTCTATTTCAGGATGCGGCTGACGAGTTGCGCGGTGTAGTCGACCATGGGCACGATGCGCGCATAGTTGAGCCGTGTCGGGCCAATGACGCCCAACGCGCCGATGACGCGGGCATCCTTGTCGCGGTAAGGGGCAACGACGAGCGAGGAGCCCGACAACGAGAAAAGCTTGTTTTCCGAGCCTATGAAGATGCGTACCCCCGATCCCTCTTCGGCGAGATTGAGCAAGCGCACCAGGCCTTCATTGGTCTCCAGATCTTCGAAAAGAAGCTTCAGCCGCTCCAGATCCTCCTGAGCGGTCACGTTCTCGAGCAGGTTTGCGCGCCCGCGCACAATGAGGCGTGAGGGGAGGCCGCTTTCCGAGCCCGCCCAGATCGCCAGCCCGCGCGCCACGAGGTCCTGCGACAGCGTGTCGAGAGCCGTCTTGATCTCGGCCGCCAGCAACGCCACCTCCTCGCGCGCCTCCGAAAGTGTACGACCTCGGATATGCGCGTTCAGGAAGTTGCTCGCCTCACCCAGTTGAGAGGCCGTGACGCCGGCGGGAAGTTCGATGACCCGGTTCTCGACATCCCCGTTCTGGGAGACGAGGATCGCCAAGGCGCGGGACGGTTCAAGCTGGATGAATTCGATGTGCTTGAGCGGAACCTCGTGCTTGGTTGTCATCACGAGGCCCGCACCGCGCGACATGCCCGACAGCATCTGGCTTGCCTCGGTCAGCATGTGCTCGATGGTCTGGTTGCGTCCTGAAGCCTCCACCTGCGCCTCGATTACCCGCCTTTCGTCGTCAGAGATGTCCCCGATCTCCAGAAAGGCGTCGACGAAGAAGCGCAGGCCCTGTTGCGTCGGCAGCCGGCCCGCAGAGATATGGGGCGCATGGATCAGGCCCAACTGCTCCAGGTCGCTCATCACATTGCGGATGGTTGCAGGCGATAGCGACTGCGGCAGCATCCGTGACAGCGAACGAGAGCCGATCGGCTCTCCTTCCTTCAGGTAGCTGTCGACGATCAGCCGAAAGATGTCGCGCGAACGCTGGTCCAGATTGAGCAGACTTTGATCGCCGGGTTGATGTGTCATGGCTGAAAGCCCCGTATGTACAGGCTTTCAAGGATATAGTCCGGCGGGCGCCGAACACAACCGGCTCCTCAGGCTGCGGACGCGCTTAGGGTAGAGCCGCGCGGGAGGACGGCGCGGTTTCTCCCGGCCTTCTTCGCCTCGTAGAGCCGCTTGTCCGCCAGGCGCATGACGGAGGACGCATCGCTGCTGCTGCTCAGGGCCGCTGCACCGATCGACACCGTGAGCCTCGCGCCGTCGTGACCCGGGATGTCGAGCCGCATCGATTCGACTTCGCGCCGAAGGCGCTCGGCCAAGGCGCGCGCCTCGGCTGGCGAGGTTTCGGACAGGATGACGGCGAACTCTTCTCCCCCGATCCGCCCGCAGATATCCCTGGAGCGCAAGGAGCGGCCCATGGCGTGAGCAATCGCCACCAGCGCCTGGTCACCCGCATCGTGGCCGAAACGGTCATTGATGCTCTTGAAGTCGTCCGCGTCGACCATGAGCAGCATGCCATCCGAGGCATCGGGTCCGCGGCATGCCGCCTCTATCGCGGTAAGAAAGGCACCGCGGTTCAGAAGCCCGGTGAGAGAATCACGCCGCGCGCTTTCGGCGAGAGATTGATGTGCTTCCGCAAGGCTCTCGAGGGCCGCCTGCAGCCGCAATTTCTGGACTGAACTGTGGTAGCTGATGGGGAAGGCAATCAACATCGGCGCGGCGATGCACATCACGAGCGTTATGATGGTAGGCTGCTTCCCCATCAGCGGCAGCGCGACAGCGGTGAGCACGAGGGAACCCGCCATGGCGATCGCTGCGATGCCGACCGATCTTTTCAGTGCCCCGACCATGCCTATCTCCCGTTGGGGAAACCAGTTAGGGGGCAAGCGTTAATCCTTGGTGGAAATCGGCAATGGGAAATTGGCGCGCGGCGCTGCCGGATGCGATAAAGCCTCATGACCAATATCCCCGACCCCTCCCGCTTCGGCCACATCCGCGAATGGGTATTCGACCTCGATAACACGCTATATCCGCATCATTCCAACCTGTTCTCGCAGATCGATGTCAAGATGACGGGATACGTGTCGGAACTTCTGCAGCTTCCCAGGGAAGAAGCGCGAAAGATCCAGAAGGAGCTCTACAAGGAGTATGGAACGACCCTGAACGGGTTGATCAGCCTGCACGGAATCGATCCCGACGACTTTCTGGAGAAGGTCCATGACATCGATTATTCCTGGCTCGATCCCGATCCGGCCCTTGGTGAGGCGATCAGGGAACTGCCTGGTCGAAAGTTCATCTTCACCAATGGCGATCGGCCCCACGCGGAGCGCGCTGCCCGCCAGCTTGGCATTCTGGACCATTTCGACGAGATCTTCGACATCGTGGCCGCCGGTCTGGTGCCAAAGCCGGCCCACTCGACATACGACAAATTCACTGCACTGCATCGCGTCGACACAAAACGGGCGGTGATGTTCGAGGATCTGGCGCGAAATCTAGCCGTCCCGAAAGCGCTGGGCATGACGACTGTCCTCATCGTGCCGCGCAATTTTGAGCCGACCTTTTCGGAAATATGGGAAAGCGACCCGGATCAGGAGGACGATGTCGATTACGTCACCGATGATCTGACGACCTTTCTTAAGACCATCATTCCGGCGGTGGCGGGCTGAAACTATTGCCGAGGCTTGCGCCGCCTCGCCGCGTCGCGCTGGGCCTCGTCGTCGCGACCCGTTTCCTCTCCACCGATCTTGCCCGAGCCCGTGTGGCTCGCCCGGGCGCGGTCGGCGCCGCCGGGCTTCAGGACCTCGTGACCGAGATCTTCTTCCTGCTGATGACGGACGACGTCGTCGTCGGAGTTCGTTCGACCGGACATGGGCGTTCTCCTTTGCTTGAAAACGCCCGCGTCCGGTCGCGGTTCCGCACGATCAGTGGCCGTGCGTGTGACCTTCCCCATCGTCCTGATCGTGACCGTGACCTTGGGCTCCCTGATGCCCGTGATCGTGTCCCTGATCCTGCCCATGCGCAGCCGACCGGCCATGCGCCATGCCGCGCACCTCGAACTCCAGGTCGACGCGTCCGGCATCCTCGAACTCCAGCGTGACCGGCACGATCTGGCCTTCCACAAAGGCGTCCGCCACACCGAGGAACATGACGTGGTATCCGCCGGGCTCGAGGTTCAGTGTTTCGCCGGCCGCGATTTCCAGGCCGCCCTCGACGGGCCGCATCGTCATCACGTCGTTGACGATCTCCATCGAGTGGATTTCGGTACGCGTTGCGCGCGGGGTGCTGGCATGGACCAGGCGGTCGGCCTCCTGCCCACGGTTGGTGACGGTGAGATAGCCGCCGCCGGCCTGCTGGCCAGGCTGCATGACACGGATCCAGGGATCACCGAGTTCCAGATCATCGAGAACCACGGTGCGAAGTTCGACGCAGCCCTGGGCATCGCTCTGTCGTTCGTCGCAATTTGCGAGCCCCTGAGGGAAGGGAAGGGTGACCGCCAGCAACGCGGCGGCGGTGAATGAAATCAATGCACGGTTCATGGAAGTTTCCTTGTCGTCGGAATGCAATAACGCTCTTGGGCGCGGATGTTTCACTGCAATCAGGCGAAAGGCGGGCCGCGAATGGAATCGGCATGGACAGTCGGCCGCCTGGGCAGGCCCGCATCACGGTATTGCCACGGGAAATCGCCGGTCAGGCCTGGCACGGGGTTTTTGACGGCGTGAGACGTGCCGAGTGTGGCAAGGCCGCCGGAACACGAGGCCGACACCAGGCAGATGGGACAGGAGTGCGCCGCCTCGACCGGTTGGCCTCGCTCGCCATCAAAGGTGCAGATGATGGCCGCTGCGTGGGCCGGCCCGTGCGTGAGGGGAAGCGCGTGGAAGGCCAGCAAAAGGGTGGCCACCGCGGCGAACAGACGTCTGTCGCGACGCAGCAGCGCAAACCAGCTCTGTGCGGGTTTCGAGCTCATGTCCGGCTCTTAGAGCATTTGCATAGCCGCACAAGGCCGTCTGGCAGCGGCGCCGCGTCGCAATCAGCTCTTGTTGTCGTCGGCGTAGAAGCGCGAGATGATGCCCCAGGCCTCCTCGGCGGTGTCGACGGCATCGATGATGTGCTGGTCGCCTGGCGAGATCGTGCCCTGGTCTGCCAGGTAGTCGAGATCGATCGCCCGGTCCCAGAATTCCTTGCCGAACAGAAGCACCGGGACGCGTTCCATGCGACCGGTCTGGATCAGTGTCAGCGTCTCGAACAACTCGTCCATCGTGCCGAATCCGCCGGGAAAGACCGCAACGGCTTTCGCACGCATGATGAAATGCATCTTGCGGATCGCGAAATAGTGGAAGTTGAAGCAAAGCTCCGGTGTCACGTAGAGGTTCGGCGCCTGCTCGTGCGGCAGGACGATGTTGAGGCCGATCGAGGGCGCGCCAACATCGGCCGCGCCGCGATTGCCGGCTTCCATGACGCCCGGACCGCCGCCCGTGACGACCACGAACTCACGAAAATCATGTTCGGCCGAATGCTTCGAGCACAGCTGCGCGAATTCGCGCGCTTCCTGGTAGTAGCGCGCATTGGCTTCGAGGTTCTTCTTCTGGGTCTCGTTCTTGGCTGCCCAGGCTGGGCCGCCCGGCTCCGGAATGCGCGCGCCGCCAAACAGCACGACAGTGGATTCGATGCCGCGCTCGGCCAGGATCAGTTCCGGCTTCAGCAGCTCCAGCTGGAGGCGCACCGGGCGCAGATCCCGCTGCGTCATGAAGTCTTCGTCGCTCCATGCCAGCCTATAGCTGGGTGCCATGGTCTGTGGTGTTTCAGGTACGCTTTTCGCCCGTTCCCGGTCTTCCTTGGAATGTGGCAGTGGCGACCAGCTTGGCTTGCGGCTGGATCTCATCTTGTTCTTCCCATCCCGGCCAGCAGCTACTTGCCGACCTCCTGCAATTGACCGCATGTGGCGCTTCGCATAGTTTCCGCGCCGGTCGCGGTATCCCCGACGCGTGATCGTAAGTCCACCCCCCTTAACAGCACCTTCCCTGCGGAGTTCCCGATGTCGAAAACGGATATCGCCAGCCTCGAAACCACAATCGAACGAGCTTTCGAGGAGCGAGAGGCACTCGGCTTCGACACGCGCGGCGAAGTGCGCGAGGCGGTCGAGTCAGCACTCGACATGCTGGATCGCGGTCAGGCGCGTGTTGCCGAGCGCCGCGAAGATGGTAGCTGGCATGTCAATCAGTGGCTGAAGAAGGCAGTGCTGCTCTCCTTCCGGCTCAACCCGATGGAAGTCATCAAGGGCGGGCCGGGCGAATCGTCCTGGTGGGACAAAGTGCCTTCGAAATTCGACGGCTGGGGCGCTGTGGATTTCGACAAGGCCGGTTTCAGGGCCGTTCCCAATTGCATTGTCCGCCGTTCCGCCTTTGTGGCGCCGGGCGTCGTGCTCATGCCGTCTTTCGTCAATCTCGGCGCCTATGTCGGGGAGGGCACCATGGTCGACACCTGGGCCACCGTCGGCTCCTGCGCGCAGATCGGCAAGAATGTGCATCTGTCAGGCGGCGTGGGCATTGGCGGCGTGCTGGAGCCGCTGCAGGCAGGTCCGACCATCATCGAGGACAATTGCTTCATCGGCGCCCGCTCCGAGGTGGTCGAGGGCTGCATCGTGCGCGAAGGCGCGGTCCTCGGCATGGGGGTCTATATCGGAAAGTCGACCAAGATCGTTGACCGCGAGACCGGCCAGATCCACATGGGAGAGGTTCCGCCCTATTCGGTGGTCGTCGCCGGCACCATGCCCGGCAAGCCCATGGGTAATGGCGAGCCGGGTCCCGGCCTTTATTGCGCCGTCATCGTCAAGAAGGTGGACGAGAAGACGCGTTCCAAGACGTCCATCAACGAACTTCTGAGGGATTGAGGTGAACCAGAACCCCATCGTCTGGCTGTTCTTCGGCATATCGGGGCGGGTGAGCCGGCTGGCCTATTTCCTGGCCGGCCTGTTTTTGGCGGTGGTCCAGGCTTTCCTGCTCTACCGCTTCACGCTGGTGCCGGAGGATTCCACGGCGGGGCAGTTCTGGGCGTTCCTCTTCTGGGTGGCGGTCGTCCTGTCGATCTGGTCCAATGTCGCGCTCGGCATCAAGCGGCTGCATGACATGGACAAGCCAGGTCTCTTCGCCGTCGCCCTCTTCATCCCGGTGGTCTCCATCCTTGCCTTCCTGATCCTGTGCCTGTTTCCTGGCACCACAGGCCCCAACCAATACGGCCAGGATACCAACCGTCCGGCATGAACGCAGAATTGTCCGACGCGCGCCCTGGTCGCCGCGTGCGGTCGCTGGACCTTTTCGAGGCATGCCTTCGCGCTGCTTGCCGGCTGGTCCAGCCACCGGCAGAACTGGATGGATGACAGCTCGCGCCGGTTGCATTATCCCTGCCGGTCATGACCCTGCCTATTGATCCCGTCGCCAATCTCTCCGCCCTCATCCGCTGCCCCTCGGTTACGCCCGAGGAGGGCGGTGCCATGGGCGTGCTGCAGGCCATGCTTGAGCCGATGGGCTTTTCTGTAGACCGCCCTGTTTTCTCCGACGCCGACACGCCCGATGTCGAGAATCTCTATGCGCGGTTGGGCGATGGCGGCCCGCACCTGATGTTTGCCGGCCACACAGATGTTGTCCCGCCGGGGGATGCAGCCTCCTGGACCTACCCTCCTTTTTCGGCCGAGATCGCGGAAGGCCGGCTCTATGGCCGCGGCGCGGTCGACATGAAGGGCGGCATCGCCTGCTTCGTGGCCGCCGTCGCACGTCTGAAGGCCGAGAGCGCGCTGGCGGCGGGCTCGATCTCGCTTTTGATCACGGGCGACGAGGAAGGTCCGTCGATCAACGGCACGTCCAAGCTGCTGGACTGGGCCGTGGCGCGCGGCGAGGCCTGGGATGCGGCGGTTGTCGGGGAGCCGACCAATCCGAACGAACTCGGCGACATGATCAAGATCGGCCGGCGCGGGACGCTGTCGGCCAATCTCGTCGTCAAGGGACGGCAGGGCCACGTCGCCTATCCGCATCTCGCCGACAATCCCGTGCGTGGCATCATGACGTTGCTCGATGCGCTTCTGGACCCGCCTTTCGATCAGGGTTCCGAGCATTTCCAGCCAACCAATCTCGAAGTCACCACCGTCGATGTCGGCAATCCGGCGGTCAATGTGGTGGCGGAGACCGCGCGCGCCTCCTTCAATCTGCGCTTCAACGACAACTGGACGGCCGAAACGCTGAAGGCTGAGATCACCTCGCGCCTTGAACGCGCGGCCTCCGAGCGGCGGCTGCGTCCGACAGCCAGCGCCGACATCGTCTGGGAGATTGCCTGGCGCGATCGCCCCAGCCCTTGCTTTCTGACCCGCAACGATGCCCTCAGCGGCACGCTGGCGGATGCCGTCGAGAAGGTCACGGGCCGCCGCCCCAACCTGTCCACCTCAGGTGGCACCTCCGACGCGCGCTACATCAAGGACCACTGCCCGGTCGTCGAATTCGGGCTTGTGGGGCAGACCATGCACATGGTCGACGAGAACGTCGCCCTTGCCGATCTGGAGACGCTGACCGAGATATACCGCCAGTTTCTCCTCGACTGGATGGCCAGGCATGCCGAGCGGTGATTACGTCCACAACGCACTGACCGCCTCCTGGCGCATGATGTGGGGTCGGCGCGAAGCCATCCGCATGCACGATCTGTCGGCAGACGGTTTCTGGACCTCCTTCTTCGCGATAGTGGTGGCCCTGCCGCCGCTGGTGGTAGGTTGGGTGGCCGTGGCCGATGACCTTGCAGGTTTTCCGGGCGGTTTTGGCAGCCGCTTGGGCGTGGTCGTGCGTCTGGCGATTGTCGACATTGGCACCTGGCTCTTTCCGCTTGCCCTACTGGCGGTGGTTTCGCCCTATGCCGGTATCCAGAAACGCTTCGTGCATTACGTCGTCTCGGCCAATTGGGGCACCGCCATCACCGCCTGGATCATGCTGCCGCCATCGCTTTTGCGCCTCGTCTATGGCGAGCCGGGCGAGGGGGTCGTCTTCATCTCGATCCTGCTTTTCGTCTTCACCCTGGTGCTCATATGGCGCCTGACCGACGCGGCTTATGAACGCGGCCCCGCGGTGGCGAGCGCCGTCTTTGCCGGCATGCTGGTCGCCTCTCTGTTCACGCTGTTCTCACTTCAGCGCATCCTGGGACTGACCTGACACCCGGCTTAGCGATAATCGACCGCCACGAGATAGAGCCCGCCAGGCGGGGCCACGGGTCCGCAGGCCGACCGGTCGCGCGCCTCTAGTGCCACGGCTACGTCCTGTGGCGTCCAGGCGCCGGCGCCGACGCGCTCCAGCGTGCCCACCAGGGAACGTACCTGGTTGTGCAGGAAGGAGCGCGCCGAAGCGCGGATCGCGATGATGTCGCCGTCGCGGCTTACATCCAGGAGGTCCAGCGTCTTGACCGGGCTTTTCGACTGGCACTGGACCGAACGGAAGGTGGTGAAGTCGTGATGACCCACCAGTTCCTGCGCCGCTTGATGCATCGCCTCAGGATCGAGCGGGCGAGGCACGTGCCAGACGCGATCCTTCTCCAGCGTTGCCGGGGCGCGCCGGTTGAGGATCAGGTAGAGGTAGTGGCGTGCCGTGGCCGAGAAGCGGGCGTCGAATGTCTCTTCCACCTTCGTCGCCGCAAGGATGGCGACCGCCGCTCCCGCCCGCGCCAGATGGGCGTTGAGTGCCCCTTGCACCTTGTCGGCAGGCCAGTCGCGGGAAAGATCGAGATGCGCCACCTGGCCGCGGGCATGTACCCCGGCATCGGTGCGCCCCGCGCCGCGGATGCGTATCTCTTCTCCGCAGAAGCCGAGAATGGCTGTCTCGATCGACTCCTGGACCGATGCCTGCCCGGCCTGGCGCTGCCAGCCGGAGAAGGCGCTTCCGTCATATTCGATGTCGAGGCGATAGCGGGGCATGGGATGGCTTCTGTGGGCCGCACGGTGCCGGGAACGGACAAGCGAATGGCTGACGGTCTCCATAAGCGCCCACGTCGCCGATGCCAACCCGGCGGCTTTCGGTGTTCAAACACCTCTGCCGCCGATCAGAGCTCCGAAAATGCGCCGGGATGGGTCAGGCGTCCTTTCTGCGGCGCTTCGCCCCAAGCCAGTGCCTGCAATGCCGGCCCCTGGTAGTCGCTTTCGAACTTCGACGCCCGATCATGCGTGTAGCCAAAGCGGCCATAATAGGCGGGGTCGCCCAGCACCACGCAGAGCCGCTCGCCGCGCTCCTCAAGCATGTGATGCGCGTTCTCCAGCAGCGACTTGCCGACACCGGAGCCTTGGCGATCGGGCGCCACCGCCATGGGGGCAAGTGCCAGCGCATCGAAGTGGTCGGGTTCAACCGCGATATCCAGTCGGGAAAAGGCGATATGGCCGACCAGTTCGCCCGCATTGGTGGCGACCAGTTCGAGCACCATGTCGCCATCTTCGCGCAGCTTTTCCACCAGCCGTGCCTCGGCGGGCCGCCCGAAGGCAGCCTCGACCAGCTTTGCGATCGCCAGATGGTCTTTGGATTCCGCTTCGCGGATCACCAGCCCCCGGATCATGGAACGATCCTCTCGGGCCGCGCGCCGCGAAGAAATTCCTCGGCCGCCAGCGCCTTGCCGCCCGCCCGCTGCAATTGGGTAAGACGCACCGCGCTTTCGCCGCAGGCAACGGTCAGCTGGTCGTCGAGCAGGGTGCCGGGTGCGCCTTCGTCTTTGGTCACCGTGGCGCGCAACACCTTCACCCGCTCGGCCTTGTCACCGAACATCATCTCGCACCAAGCGCCGGGAAAGGGAGAAAGCCCGCGAATGTGATCGTGCACCTCGCGTGCTGGCCGCGACCAGTCGATGCGCGTCTCCGCCTTGGAGATCTTCGCGGCATAGGTTGCGCCTTCATCGAGCTGCGACGCGAGCGGCAGGTCGCCGGCCTCCAGTCTCGCAAGCGCATCGACCATCAGATCGGCACCTTTGGCCATGAGTGTGTCGTGAAGTTCCCCGGCGCTCGTCTGCGGATCGATCGCCACGCGGACTGTCATCGCCACCGGCCCGGTATCGAGACCAGCATCCATCTTCATCACCATGACACCGGTCTCCGCATCGCCCGCCATGATCGCCCGCTGGATCGGGGCCGCCCCGCGCCAGCGCGGCAGGAGCGAGGCGTGGAGATTGAAGGCCCCCAGCCGGGTGCCCTCAAGGATGGGTTGCGGCAGGATGAGCCCGTAGGCCACCACGACCGCGACATCGGCTCCAAGCGCCGAGAAGGCCTGTTGTTCCGCTTCGCCCTTCAATGAGGCAGGCGTGCGCACGGCGAGGCCCAGTTCCTCTGCAGCGCGGTGAACGGGCGAACGGGTGAGTTCCAGCCCACGCCGGCCGGCAGGCCGCGGCGGCTGGGAGTAGACGGTGACGATCTCGTGGCCAGCAAGATGGATCGCGCGCAAGGTCGCAGCCGCGAAGTCGGGTGTCCCCATGAAGATGATGCGTAGGCTCATGCGCCCGTTTCAAACGGGTTTGTCAGCTTCACGTCAAGGCCGACCTGGCTTCGATGACGCCCAAAGCACGTCAGCGCCTCAGGCGGTGGCCTTTTCGCGTGCCAGCTTCTTGAAGCGGCGCACGACCATCTCGCGCTTGAGCCGGGAGATATGGTCGATGAAGAGTACCCCGTTGAGGTGGTCGATTTCGTGCTGCAGGCAGGTGGCGAGGAGCCCATCGGCCTGCATCTCATGGCTTTCGCCATCGAGGCCGACATAACGAACCGTTACCTCGGCCGGCCGCTGCACCTCGGCATAATAGTCCGGGATGGAAAGGCAGCCTTCCTCGTGGACGTTGGTGGCGTCGCCCGTGGCAACAATCTCCGGGTTGACGAAAACCTGCGGTGCCTTGGCATCCTCGTCCTTCGACACGTCCAGAACCAGCATGCGGATCGGCTCACCGACCTGGATCGCGGCAAGCCCGATGCCCGGCGCGTCATACATGGTCTCCAGCATGTCGTCGGCGAAGGCGCGCAACTGATCGTCGACACGCTCCAACGGCTTGGAGACCTGACGCAGTATGGGATCGGGAAGAATGATGAGGGGCCGGATCGTCATGGCGCTCACGTAATCGGTCCCAATGCGGTCGTCAACATGGGCTGGGGAAGCGTTCACCTTTTGGTCTTATAACTCCAAGCCAAAATTGCTAGGCTGCGCACATGAATGATCCCTCCGCCTTCCTGACTGTCCCCATCCTTCAGATCGGGGGCACCGGCTTCTCTCTGGGCGAAGTGCTGGCTGTCGCGCTGGCCTCGATGCTTGTTCTTTGCGTCCTTCTGGTGTGGCTCGCTGCGCGCGCCGCCACCTCAAGGCGCCAGGCGGCGGAGGAATCAGTGCGTCTTGCCCGCGAGGCGGAGGCACGCATGGCCGAGATCACGCGTGCTCAGGCGGAGATGCAGGGCCGCATGGGAACGATGGCGGAGATCTTTTCCACCCGCCAGGCAGAACTCAACAAGGCCATCGGCGAGCGCCTCGACGGCATGACCTCGCGCCTCGGTCACTCGATCACCGAGCAGACCAGATCGACCCACGAGAATCTGGCGAAGCTGCAGGAGCGGCTTGCCGTCATCGACACCGCCCAGAACAATATCCAGCCGCTCGCCGGGCAGGTGGTTCAGCTTCAGCACATCCTCTCCAACAAGCAGACGCGCGGCGCGTTCGGCCAGTCGCGGATGGAGGCGATCGTGGCCGATGGCCTTCCGATGGGCGGCTACACCTTCCAGGCAACGCTGTCGAACGGCACCCGGCCGGACTGTGTGGTGAAGATGCCCAATGACACGCCGGACCTGGTCATCGATGCGAAATTTCCGCTTGAAGCGTGGAACGCGATCCGAGCCGCCGGGGAGGCGGAAGGCGGAGATGCCGCGACGCGTGCGGCGGCCTCCTTCCGCCGCGACGTCGAGGTCCACATCAAGGTGATTGCCGAGAAATACCTTATCCCCGGCGAGACGCAGGACGTTGCCTTCATGTTCGTGCCGTCGGAATCGATCTTCGCCGAGATTCACGAGAATTTCGAGGGCCTGATCCATCGCGCCCACCGTGCCCGCATCGTCATCGTCTCGCCATCGCTACTCATGCTGTCGATCCAGGTCATCCAGTCTGTCTTGAAGGACGCCCGCATGCGCGAGCAGGCCCATCTCATCCAGCATGAGGTCATCCGGCTGATGGAGGATGTGAACCGCCTCGATGATCGTGTCCGCAAGCTGCAGGGCCATTTCCTTCAGACCGGCAAGGACATCGACCAGATTCTCACCTCGACGGAAAAGATCACCCGGCGGGGTCAGAAGATCGAAGCGCTGGAACTGGGATCAGCCGAAGCCGCGTTGCCGGAGGACGCCGACCAGACACGCGCCGCGGCCTCCACCACAGGCAAGCTGCGGCTGCGCGTTATCGATGACGAGTGACCAATTGCCTCCATGCCCGCCTCTCGCCATGATTGACGTTATGTCGGTGGGAAAACTCTCCCTGTTTCGGATTCGCATGAACCAGCCGCTACCCCGCCCGATCCGCCGCACCGCGGTCCTCGCCACTCTCATGACCTGTCTCTTGGCTCTAGCCTCCTGCCAGTCGATCTTCGCCGGGATAGGTGGTCCGTCCGGCACCGTCGCCAGTGCACAGGCGGCCGCGTCAGTGGCCGAGATCCGCGCCGCCAACGGATTGCCGCCCTTGCGACCGGACCGGGACCTGGAGCGTGCGGCCCTTGCTCAGGCCTCGAACATGGCTTCCGCCGGCCGCATGGCGCACAACACCGGCACACGCCGCGATTTCCCGAGCCGCATGCGGGCCGGCGGCATCCGTGGCACCGCGGCGGAAAACATCGCCCATGGCCGTTTCGACACAGGTCGTGTCATCAATGTCTGGATGAATTCGGCCGGTCACCGCCGCAACATGCTCGACGAGCGTTTCTCCCGTTTCGGGCTCGCCTATGTGCTGGATCCGGGGGATGGGGGGCGGCGTTATTGGGCCATGGTGTTGAGTGAATAGGCCTACACCTCGACCCAGCCGCCGGCTTCGCCTGCATCGTAGATGGCGTCGATGGCGCGCTGGTTCTTCACCGATTCCTCCAGCGTGAAGACGGGCGAGAATTCTCCCTCGGCCGCGCGGGCGAAGGCCTCGACCTGCATGCGATACTGACTGGCACCGGGAAAGCGCAAGCTCCGCGTCTCGCCACGCTTCTGGTCGTGCAAATCGATGCGATGATGGTCGTAGAGCCCCGCGTTGAAGGGCGATGCGACCTCGATGAACCCTTCGTCGCCATGGAAGACCATGGCCTGGCGCGCCGCCATCTGGGTCGATACGTAGAAGGAGAGTTCGAATTCATCGAAATCGGCCTTCACGCTGGCATAGATGTCGGTGCCGAATGCGGGATCGCGTTCCACGCTCGCCTGCATGCGCACAGGCTCGCCGCCGGTCGCAAGCCGCGTCGTGACGATCGGATAGACCCCGATATCCGGCAGCGCCCCGCCGCCCAGTTCCGGACGGTTGCGCATGTTGGCAGGGTCGACATTGTGATAGCTGAACGCGCCCTGCACATGGCGAAGCCGGCCGATCGCGCCATCGGCGATGAGCTCGCGCACCTTGTGCCACTGGGGATGGTAGAAGACCATGAAGGCTTCCGAGACCACGACGCCGTTGCGGTCCCGCGCGTCGATCACGGCGTCGATCTCGTCGGCCGTCATCGCCAGCGGCTTTTCGACCAGGACGTGCTTGCCCGCGTCAGCCGCCTTGATCGCCCATTCCACGTGCTGGGCCGTCGGCAGCGGTATGTAAACGCCATCGATCGTGTCGGAAGCCAGCATGTCCTCGTAGGAACCGAAGGCGTGGGCCGCATTGACCCGCCGCGCCAGTGCGGCAGCCCGCTTCTCGTCGCGGCTGGCGATCGCCGCCACGACGCCATTGTCGGAATCCAGAATGGCCGGAATCACGTGCTCGCGCGCGATCCTGGCTGTCGACAGTATGCCCCAGCGAAACATTGCATCCTCCCCCCATTCTCAAAAGACTGCCGCGCCGGCACCGGCCCGGCCCGCCATGCGGCGAAATCCCTCGAAGAGCTCACGCCCCATGCCGAAACCATTGGCCGAAAGATCCGGCGCAACCACCCTTCGCGCCGAAAACTCCGCTGCATCCACAAGCGCCTCCAGCACGCCTGTCTCCGGATCGAGCCGGACCAGGTCGCCGTCCCTGAGCTTGCCGATCGGTCCGCCATCGAGCGCCTCCGGCGTCACGTGGATCGCCGCCGGCACCTTGCCGGAAGCGCCGGACATGCGCCCGTCGGTCACCAGCGCGACCTTGTGGCCGCGATCCTGCAGGATGCCGAGCACGGTGGTCAGTCTATGCAGCTCAGGCATGCCGTTGGCCTTCGGACCCTGATAGCGCACCACCGCGATCATGTCGCCAGTCAGTTCGCCCGCCTTGAAGGCGGCATTCAGCTCTTCCTGGTCGTGGAAGATCCGGGCAGGCGCCTCGATCACCCTGTTTTCGGGTTTCACCGCCGAGACCTTGACGATGGCGCTGCCCAGATTGCCGGCGAGCAGCCGGATACCGCCATTGGGCTGGAAAGCCTTGGGGTAGGGCGCCAGCACCTTCTCGTCGCCGCTGTGGGCAGGTGCCGGCCGCCGCGCCACCGTCCCGTCCTCGGCGAGATGGGCCTCGACCGTATAGTTCCTCAGCCCCTCGCCCCAGATCGTGCGGACATCCTCATGCAGGAGACCGGCGTCGAGCAGTTCGCGGATCAGGAAGCCCATGCCGCCGGCGGCGTTGAAATGGTTCACGTCGGCAAGCCCGTTCGGATAGACCCGGGCCAGGAGCGGTACGTGATCGGAGATGTCGGAGATATCCTGCCACGTGATCGCGATACCCGCCGCCGCCGCCATGGCGATCAGGTGGATCGTGTGATTGGTCGAACCACCCGTTGCGTTCAGACCAACGATCCCGTTGACGATGGAGCGTTCGTCGATCATCCGGCCAGCTGGCGTGTATTCGTTGCCGAGCTGCGTGATCGACAGCGCCCGCTTCACGGCCTCCCGGGTCAGCGCCTCCCGCAGCGGCGTGTTCGGATTGACAAAGGAGGCGCCGGGCGCGTGCAGGCCCATGATCTCCATCAGCATCTGGTTGGAATTGGCCGTGCCGTAGAAGGTGCAGGTGCCCGGCCCGTGATAGGACTTGGATTCCGCCTCCAGCAGTTCGGCCCGGCCGACCTTGCCTTCGGCAAAGAGCTGGCGGATTCGGGCCTTCTCGTCATTGGGCAGACCGGTGGTCATCGGCCCGGCGGGAATGAAGATCGCCGGCAGATGCCCGAAGGTGAGAGCGGCGATGGTGAGCCCCGGCACGATCTTGTCGCAGATGCCGAGATAGACGGCGGCGTCGAACATGTTGTGCGAAAGGCCGATCGCCGCCGCCATGGCGATCACGTCGCGCGAGAAAAGCGACAACTCCATGCCCGGCCGTCCCTGCGTGACGCCATCGCACATGGCCGGTACGCCGCCGGCCACCTGCGCCACGCCGCCGGCGTCGCGAGCCGCTTCCTTGATGAGCGCGGGAAACGTCTCGTAGGGCTGATGTGCCGACAACATGTCGTTGTAGGCCGTCACGATGCCGAGATTGGGCACGATGTCGCCGGAAAGGGCCGCCTTGTCGCCCGGACCACAGGCGGCGAAGCCATGCGCGAGGTTGCCGCAGGACAAGACCCCGCGCCGCGGCCCCTGGTCCGCCGCGGCATCTATCCGTGCCAGATAGGCTTCGCGCTGGGGCCCCGAGCGCTCGCGGATGCGCTTCGTGATGGCTTCGATTTCGCGTCTCATCTCGGCTCCTTGTTCGATTCAGGCCGCGTGAAAGATATGGAGGGGACCCACCGCGTGGTCGAGAACCGCGCGGATCGGCAGTTCGCGGGCTGTGGCGCCGGCGAGCGCGCGGTCGAGCACGCGCTGCTTTTCGGCGCCCTCGATATGCAGCGCCAGGAACCGCGCCTGGACGATCACCGGCAGGGTCAGGGTCAGCCGCGGTTCGCCCGCCGATTCGGCATGGACCGGCAGGACCGGAACGGGGCAGGTCGGGTCGGTCAGGAGATCGAAGCCCTCGGCATCAGCGAAGAAAGAGGCTGTATGCCCGTCTGTACCCATGCCCAGCACGACGACGTCGAAGGGGGTCGGCAGCCTGGCGATATCCCGCAGCGCTTCCTGGGCGGCCTGCTCGACGCGATGTCCCTCGCGCCACAGCCCCGTGAAACGTGCCACCGACGGCCGGCCCTGAAGCAGGTGTCGGCGCACCAACGCCTCGTTGGAGCGCTCATGCCCCGGCGGGACGAAACGCTCGTCGACGAGCGTGACGGTGACCTTTGCCCAGTCGAGCTCCTTTTCCGAAAGCGCCTGGAAAAAGCGCACAGGCGTCGTGCCGCCGGATACGGCGAGCGTGGCGTGGTCCCGCGCGACGATGGCCTTCCGAAGCTCGTCCGCGACGGTGTCGCCCAGCGCCGCGGCAAGATCGTTACGCGACGAGAATTCGTGCCGTTCGATCCGCTTGCTGGTTTCAGTCATCTCGCCCTAACCGTTCTCGTGCCATGTCCGGCCGTCACGCTCAATCAGCGCGATGGCCGCTGACGGTCCCCATGTGCCTGCCGTATAGCCTTGCACCTTCTGGCCGTTTTCTTCCCATGCGGCCAGGATCGGGTCGATCCACTGCCATGCGGCTTCCACTTCGTCACGGCGCATGAACAGGGTCTGGTTGCCACGGATGACATCCATGATCAGGCGCTCATAGGCATCCGGGTTGCGCACGTCGAAGGACTGAGCAAAACTCATGTCGAGCGGCACGTGCCTGAGCCGCATGCCGCCGGGACCTGGATCCTTTATCATGATCCACTGCTTAACGCCCTCGTCCGGCTGAAGGCGGATGACCAACTGGTTGGCGACGACCGGACCCGCGGCCTCACCGAAAATGGAATGGGGGATCGGCTTGAAGGAAATGACGATCTCGGAGACGCGCTCAGACAGTCTTTTGCCTGTCCGCAGATAGAAAGGTACGCCCGCCCAACGCCAGTTTGCGATCTCGGCCTTGATGGCGACGAAGGTCTCCGTGTCGCTGGTGGCGCTTTCGAGGTCTTCGAGATAGCCCTTCACCGCGCCACCGGCCGACGCGCCGGCCCTGTACTGGCCGCGTACCGTTGACTTGCCGGCCTGGCCGTTCGTGACGGGCTTCAGCGCCTTCAGGACCTTGAGCTTTTCGTCGCGCACGCCATCGGCATCGAGCGAGAAGGGGGCCTCCATGGCGACGAGGCAGAGGAGTTGCAGGATGTGGTTCTGCACCATGTCGCGAAGCGCACCGGCCTTGTCGTAATAGCCGGCACGCCCCTCCAGACCGACGGTCTCGGCAACGGTGATCTGTACATGGTCGATATGCGCGGAGTTCCACAGCGGCTCGTAGAGCGCGTTGGCAAACCGAAGCGCCATGAGGTTCTGGACGGTTTCCTTGCCGAGATAGTGGTCAATGCGAAAGGTCTGGTCTTCCGAAAAGACCGCTCCGATCTCGTCATTCAACACGCGCGCCGAGGCGAGGCTCCTGCCGATCGGCTTTTCTACCACGATACGCGCCTTCTCGTTCACCAGTCCGTGGCCGGAGAGGTTCTTGGCGATATCACCAAAAAGGGCAGGGCCCACGGCAAGGTAGTAGGCGCGGATGCGGTTCTCGCCGTCGATTTCCTCTTTCAGCCGGTCAAAACCCTCGCCCGCCTGGGCATCCACCTGCACGTAGGAAATCCTCTCGAGAAAGCGCTTCAGTTCCGCCTGATCGATCTCGCTCGGCTTCACGTGGTCGGAGATCGCGCGGGCTGCGAAGTCGCGATATTCATCGGAGGAATGGGAAGTGCGCGAGGCACCAATGATGCGGGTCGGTTCCGAGAACTGCCCCGCACGCTGCCGCTGGTAGAGGGCGGGCAGGAGCTTGCGCTCAGCAAGGTCGCCCGTGGCACCGAAAATGACGAAGTCGAACGGATCGACCGGGATGATCTGGCTGGTCATGAGTGCTTGTGTCCACGCGTCCCTGATGATGGACAGGGATATAGTCTAATCGATTTAAAATGGCCAGTCCGAATGGGCCTCGGGGCGAGCCTTGACAGGCGGACAGGGCGCTGGTTTGTCGAATGTGAAGCCACAAGATGACGTTGTGAAGACCGTCGCCGCCAAAGCGGCGCCAGGTCGCGAAAAGCCGGAGCCAAATGATGGGTACACATCCAGCCACCACGATCGCCCAGGGCGAAGCCTTCATGCAGATCGTCGACGGCCAGAAGGTCGATGCCCTGTCCGGCAATCGGATCGACGTGGTCTGCCCGTCCGATGGAAAAGTCTTCGCCTCGATTCCGGCGGCCGGCGAGGCCGATGTCGACCGCGCCGTGCGGGCCGCCCACCATGCTTTCCACGAAGGTCCCTGGGCGCGCATGCCGGCGGTGGAACGCGGGCGCTGCCTGACCCGTCTTTTCCACCTGGTGGAAAAGCATGCAGATGAACTGGCCGCGCTCGAATCGCGCGACACGGGAAAGCCGGTGCGACAGGGAAGGGCGGACGTCACCGCCACCATGCGCTACTACGAGTTCTATGGCGGCGCCGGCGACAAGATTCACGGCGACACGATTCCCTTCCTCGATGGCTACACCGCCCTCACGCTTCGCGAGCCGCATGGTGTGGTGGCGGGCATCATTCCCTGGAACTATCCGCTGCAGATTCTCGCCCGCGTGGCGGGTGCCGCACTGGCGATGGGCAACACGCTTGTGGTCAAGCCGGCCGAGGATGCCTCGCTGACCACCATCCGCATGGCGGAACTGGCGCTTGAGGCGGGCATACCGGCCGGCGTCTTCAACGTGATTACGGGTTATGGTGCCGAGGCGGGCGCAGCACTTTCGTCCCATCCGCTGGTCGATTACGTGACCTTCACGGGCTCGACAGCCACCGGCACGGCCATCCAGAAGGCGGCGGCCGCCAACAACCGGGGCGTGACGATGGAACTGGGCGGCAAGTCGCCCCAGATCGTCTTCGCCGATGCCGATATCGAGGCAGCACTGCCCGTGCTCGTCAACGCCATCATCCAGAACGGCGGCCAGACCTGTTCTGCAGGCAGCCGCGTGCTGATCGAGAAGCTGGTCTACGAGAAAGTTGCCGCCGCGCTTGCCGAACGTTTCTCCAAGCTGGTGGCCGGGCCCCACGAGGCCGATCTCGACCTGGGTCCGCTGGTCAACCAGCGCCAGGCCGAGCGCGTGGCACGCATGGTTGCAGACGCCAAGGCAGCAGGCATCGAGATGCTCGCGGAGGGGACGGTGCACAAGGACGCACCGGCCGGAGGCTTCTACCAACCGCCGGTCCTGTTCGGATCCGTCGATCCCGAGGCCGAAATTGCCCGCGAGGAGGTGTTCGGCCCGGTGCTGGCCCTGTTCTCCTTCGAGACCGAGGACGAAGCGATCCGACTGGCCAACGGCACCGACTACGGGCTGGTGGCCGGCATCTGGACGAAGGACGGTGCCCGCCAGCACCGGCTTGCCAAGCGGGTGCGCGCGGGCCAGGTCTTCGTCAATGGATATGGTGCCGGCGGCGGCATCGAACTGCCATTCGGCGGCTTCGGCAAGTCGGGACATGGCCGCGAGAAGGGTTTCGAGGCCCTCTATGACATGAGCGCCACCAAGACAATAGTCTTCAACCACGGCTGAGATCGGGTCAGGCCTGGCCGTCCTGATCGCCGCCGTCTTCTTCTTCTTCGGGGGGGACGGGAATCCTGTAGGCGCCCGACAGCCAGCGATTGAGATCGATCGCCTTGCAGCGCGGGGAGCAGAAGGGGAAGCTTGCGCGCTCCGAAGGCCGGCCGCATTCGGGGCACGGGCGCTTGGGGCGCAGGGGCGTTACCTTGGGATCCAGTGCCACGTCAGATGCGGGCCCCGGCCAGCCAGTTGACATGCACCTTGAAACCGTCGCCGGTCAGAAGGTTCACCGTCTCGTAGAGCGGCAGGCCGACCACGTTCGTGTAGGACCCGACGAGCTTCACCACGAAGGTGCCGGCCAGGCCCTGTATGGCATAACCGCCGGCCTTGCCGCGCCACTCGCCCGAGGCGAGATAACTTTCGAGTTCCTCGCGCGACAGGCGTTTGAAGCGCACGCGGGTCTCGACCACGCTCTGGCGGAACTTGCCCGACGGGGTGACCATGCAGAGACCGGTGAACACCCGGTGCGAGCGCCCCGACAGGAGGCGGAGGCAGTTCGACGCCTCATCGATGAGGTCCGCCTTTGGCAGGATGCGCCGACCGACCGACACCACCGTGTCGGCGGCAAGGATATAGGGAGGCTCGTCCCCGCCTTCCTCGCGAATGATCGCGTAGGCCCTGTCCGCCTTCGAGTGCGACAGCCGCTTGGCAAGCGAGCGTGGGTGCTCGGCGCGCTGCGGTGTCTCGTCGACATCGGCTGGGAGGATGCGGTCCGGCTCGACTCCAGCCTGCTGCAGGAGTTCGATGCGCCGCGGAGAGCCTGAGGCAAGAACGAGCTTCTGGAATGGGCTCATCGGATTCCCGTCAGTGTCAGGCGGCGAGCGGCCAAGGCCGCTACTTGAAGCGGTAGGTGATGCGGCCCTTGGTCAGGTCGTAGGGGGTCATCTCCACCAGAACCTTGTCGCCGGTCAGCACGCGGATGCGGTTCTTGCGCATGCGTCCGGCGGTGTGGGCGATGATCTCGTGTTCGTTCTCGAGCTTGACCCGGAACATGGCGTTGGGCAACAGTTCCGTGACCACGCCCGGAAATTCCAGTACTTCTTCTTTCGGCATCCGATACCTTCGGCTTGATGGCGGACCGGCCCCTGGCCGGAAGTCGCGGAACCTATAGCATTGTCGTTTCGATGTGAACACGCTTATTCACGAGGGTTCCTCAAGCGTTTTGCGGCCGAAACGGAGCTCGATCCGATCCTTCAGGCGCATCAGCACATCGCGATAGGCCTCCACGATCTGGGTGCGGGTGCCGGTGGCCACGGAAGGGTCGGGGGTGGGCCAGTATTCCACGTCGATCGCCATGGTGCGCGTCAACTCGAGCGCGGCGTGATGGGCTTCGGGCGCCAGCGTCACGATGAGATCGAAATAGGCGTCTTCCATGTCCTCGAGCGCGACCGACTGCTGCGCGCGCGCCGGCAGGCCCGCCTCTTCGAGAACCGCGTCCACGAAGGGATCGCGCTCGCCGGCCCGCACGCCGGCCGACGCGATGAAGGTGGAGGAAGGCAGGAGGGACCGCGCCAGGCTCTCGGCGATCGGCGAGCGGATGGAATTGTGGCCGCACAGAAAGAGCACCGACCGGGGAACGGCGCTGCTGTCCTTGGTCGCCCCGTCCATCTCTATCCGCGCCAGTGCAGCACGCAGACCAGCGTGAAAAGCCGGCGAGCCGTGTCGAAATCGACTTCGATCTTGCCCGACAGCCGGTCCATCAGCGTCTGGGAGCCCTCGTTGTGGAGTCCGCGTCGCCCCATGTCGATCGCCTCGATCTGGCTCGGGGTCGAGGATCTGATGGCCTCGAAATAGCTCTCGCAGATCATGAAATAGTCCTTCACCACGCGCCGGAAGGGCGTCAGCGACAGGATGTGGGTCACGACAGGCTGGCCATCCTCGCGGCTGATCGCCATCACGAGGCGGGACTCGACCAGCGACAGATGCAGGCGGTACGGGCCGCCGGCCTTGTCATCCACCGGCCGAAAGCTGTTCTCCTCGATGAGGTCGAAGATCGCGACCGCACGCTCATGTTCGACATCGGGCGTGGAGCGACCGATGGATTCGTCAAGAACCACATCGACAAGCCTGTCACGCTCGACGCCGCCCGGACTCATCCGTCCGGACCTTGCTGGGTGAGGCGCACCGAGACCGAGCGCCCATGCGCTTCCAGACCCTCGGTTTCGGCCAGTTGCACCGTCGCATCCGCCAGTGCGGCCAGTGCCGACGGGGTGCACCCCAGAAGCGAGGTGCGCTTCATGAAGTCGAGGACACCGAGGCCGGAGGCGAACCGTGCCGTGCGTGCCGTCGGCAGCACGTGGTTGGTTCCGCCGACATAGTCGCCAATGGCTTCCGGCGTGTGGTGGCCCAGGAAGATGGCGCCCGCTTCCCGGATGCGGGGCCACCAGGCCTGGGGATCCGCGACGGCGAGTTCGACATGTTCGGAAGCGATGATGTTGGCGACCTCGACGGCCTGATCCATGGTCTCGACCAGGATGACCGCGCCATGCCGCTCCCAGCCCTCGCGGGCCAGGTCCGGTGCGCGCAACCGGCCGAGCTGGTCTTCGATCTGGCGTTCCACGGTGGCCGCGAGTTCGGGGCTGTCGGTCAACAGGATCGACTGAGCGCCCATGCCGTGTTCGGACTGGGCGAGAAGGTCGGCAGCCACCCATTCCGCTCGCGCCGTGCCGTCCGCGATCACGAGCACCTCCGAGGGCCCGGCGATCATGTCGATGCCGACCGTCCCGAAGACCTGGCGCTTGGCTTCGGCCACATAGGCATTGCCGGGGCCGACAATCTTGGAGACAGGCGCGATCGTCTGGGTGCCGTAGGCGAGCGCGGCGACCGCCTGCGCACCGCCGATGCGGTAGATCTCGGTGATGCCGGCGATCGAGGCGGCGGCGAGCACGGCCTGGTTGATCTGGCCCCGCGGCGTGGGCATGACCATCGCCAGGCGGGAGGCGCCGGCGACCCGCGCGGGCACCGCATTCATCAATACGGAGGAAGGATAGGAAGCGAGCCCGCCCGGCACGTAGAGCCCGACCGCCTCGATGGGGGTCCAGCGCGTACCGAGGGTGACGCCGAGATCGTCCTCGTAGATGTGGTCGGCGGGCTTCTGTTTTTCATGATGGGCGGTGATGCGGGCATGCGCCAGCCGCAGTGCCGCGAGTGTCTCGGCCGGGATGCGGGAGGGCGCCTCGTCTATCTCCTCGCGCGAGACCGCAAGTCCGACATTTCCGACGTCGGTCCCGTCGAAACGAAGCGTGAGTTCCGCCAGCGCCGCGTCGCCGCGTCGGCGAACGTCGGCGACGATATCGCGCACGGCGTTCCCGACATCCTGCTCGGCGTCCCGGCGTGCCGCGAGAAATGCGTCGAATGCGTCGCCGAACCCTGCCGCGCTGCGATTGAGCCTCGTCACCATCAGTCCACTGTTGCCCTTGCTACCTTGTCAGACCTGGTGAACAGGCCGCGCGCCCGTATCCCATGCCGCGCCCAGATCGGTCAGACGCCCTTCGATGCACTCGACATCCAGCCGGACCGTCGAGCCGCCGGAAAAGTCGAGTTCGACGATGCCCGCCGGCGCCTCGGTCGGCCGAAAGCGGATCGCCAGCAGCGACAGAACCTCGTCCGTCCGGCCAAGGTCGATACCTGTCGAGCGTACGGATGCGACACGCGCGAAATGGATGAGACTGCGGCGGCGTTCGTGGCGGCGCTTGAACCAGCGGGGTTTCACTTCCCACGCAAAGCGGTTCATCGACATGACAAAATGCTGCCGCCTGGCGTCATAGGTCATGTCGCCAACCTTGAGCACGGCATCCTGCACATGCGCCGAGATGATCTTGAGGTCTTCCTCGTCGAGTGCGACGAGCTTCAGGTCAGACATGACAAAACGCTTTGTTTGATCGTTCACGCGGCCGGGGGGCCGCGATGCCGTGTCCATTTATATGCAGCGCAAGAAAAACGCCACAGGGGCAATCAATCTCCCCTTATCCGCCAGATCAAGAAGACAGCCGCTCGATTTCGGCGCCGCAAGCCTGCAACTTGGCCTCCAGACGCTCGAAACCGCGGTCCAGATGGTAGACGCGGTTGACGACCGTCTCGCCTTCGGCGGCCAGGCCCGCAATCACCAGGGAGACCGACGCGCGCAGGTCGGTCGCCATCACCTGGGCGCCCTTGAGCTTCTCGACGCCCTCGACGATCGCCGTCTGGCCATTGAGGCTAATGCGAGCCCCCAGGCGCGCCAGTTCCTGAACGTGCATGAAGCGGTTCTCGAAAATGGTCTCGCGGATCGTGGAACGGCCCTTGGCCCGGGTCATGAGGCCCATGAACTGGGCCTGGAGATCGGTCGGGAAGCCGGGGAAGGGCTGCGTCTCGATATCCACGGGGGCGATACCGCCGCCATTGCGCCGCACGCGTATGCCGGAATTGAGGGGCGTAATCTCGGTGCCGGTGCGCTCCAGCACCTCAAGCGCGCTTTCCAGAAGGTCGGCACGCGCCCCTTCGAGCGTCACGTCGCCGCCCGTCATGGCCACCGCCATCGCGTAGGTTCCCGTCTCGATCCGATCGGGAAGAACGGTATGGGTGGCGCCGCCCAGAGACGTGACACCCTCGATCTGGATCGTCGAGGTGCCGGCGCCCGAAATCCTGGCGCCCATGGCGTTGAGGCATTCGGCGAGATTTACGATCTCGGGCTCGCGGGCGGCGTTTTCCAGCACGGTGTCGCCACGCGCCAGGGCGGCAGCCATCATCAGCACGTGGGTCGCGCCCACCGAAACCTTGGGGAAGACGTAGCGGTTGCCGGTCAGGCCCTTGCGCGTGCGGGCGACGGCATAGCCGCTTTCGATCTCGATATCGGCGCCGAGCGCATTCAGCCCGTCGATGAAGATGTCGACCGGCCGCGTGCCGATAGCGCAGCCGCCGGGCAGCGAGACGCGGGCCTCGCCCATGCGGGCGAGCAGGGGTCCGATCACCCAGAAACTGGCGCGCATCTTCGACACCAGCTCGTAGGGCGCGGTCGTATCGACGATCGACTCGGCACGAAAATTGATGGTGCGGCCGTAGTGGGTGTCCTGGCCCTCGCGGCGACCGTTGACGGAATGATCCACGCCATGATTGCCGAGAATGCCGATCAGCTGCTCGACATCGGCCAGCCGTGGCACGTTGTCCAGCGTCAGGGTCTCCGACGTCAGCATTGATGCGATCATCAACGGCAGCGCGGCATTCTTCGCCCCCGAAACGGGAATGGTGCCGGACAGCGTATTGCCTCCGACGATTCTGATGCGGTCCATCTACCCTCACTTCGCCGCGATCGTCTTCGCGGGTCCCCGTCAATCTTTGCCGGCTCGTGGCGTCCGTCCAGCACTCATGCGTGCGAAAACGGGCGCAACGATGGCGTCGGCGTCGGCATCAGCGCGAAACGGTTTCCGGGCCCGTCGGTTCCGTCGGCTCGGCTTTCCCGGCATCCCTGCGCCCGCGCGTCTGTTCCTTGCGGCGTTTCAGATTGGCCCGCAACTGCTCCGCGAGCCGTGCCTTGCGGGCATCGTCGCCGCTCTTTTGCTTGTCGCTCATCAGGCCTCCCACGTGTCGTCGCGCAAGATGATCCAGCCCTGCAAATGCCCAACCCGCGTGCCGATGGCAAGACCCGCCACAAATCGGAACGAGCGGCCCTTGCAGCGCTTGCGCTTGTTCAGACGTTGTGGCAGAAGCCCCGGCATATCGTCAGGGCTGCGGTAGCTCAGTGGTAGAGCACTCCCTTGGTAAGGGAGAGGTCGGGAGTTCAATCCTCCCTCGCAGCACCAGCCTTCAGGGCTTTCAGCTTCCGCTGGACAGGCACCTGACGCGAATCCTGACCAAGTCCCCAACTAACTTCTGATCATGGCGGGTTACGGCCTCTTCGAGGCGCGGAGATCTGCAGCCATGGCGCCGCGCGTTCAACGTTGGCGCAGACAAAAAAAAAGGGGCGCCGTCAGGCGCCCCTTCGTCCGAATGCACGGCGCGGTCAGAACCGGAAGTTCAAGCCGGTCCGCACGGTGTGGAAGTTCACGCGGCGATCGAAGGTCAGGGTGTCGCCGGCGAAATCAATGGTGGCAATGTTGCTGCGGCCGAGATCGGTGTAGAGATACTCGGTCTTGAGGCTGAGGGCGTCCGTGAGGGCGTACTCGGCGCCAGCACCGACCGTCCAGCCCCACTTGGTGCTGCGTGCAGATTCGTCGATCCCGGCAAAGCCGCCCGAGCCGCGCGCATAGCTGGTCATGCCGCCATAGGCGAAGCCGCCCGTTCCATAGACCATCAGGCGATCGACCGGCGTGAAGCCGAGGCGGGCACGCACAGTGCCGAACCAGTTGACTTCGGTGCCGAGCGCCAGATTGCCCCCGGGCGGAATTGCGGCCGCCGAGACCGAAAGGTCTGCCTGGCTGCGGATGTTCGTCCACTGGATGTCGGCTTCCACGCCGGCGACGAATTTGTCGAACTGCATGTTGTAGCCGACCTGGCCGCCCAGCACGAAGCCGCTGGCGGTCACGTTCAGCGAGCCGAGTTCCGTGCCGTCGAAGGAGAGCGGATGCCTGAAGGAGCCGCCGCCGTAGCCGGCATTCACGCCAGCGTAAAAGCCGGTCCAGTCATAGACCGAGACGGGGGACATGATCGGTGCAGAGGGGGAGGGCTCGTAGAACACGGGATCCGCCGCGAGCGCCTGGGACGAAGAAGCGGCTGCAAGCAGAAGAGCTGCTGCCGGTACAATCAATCTGTTCATTTGAGCTCTCCAAGAAGGGAAGCGCTCTATACTGCGCCGCGGGGCCGGAGTCTGTTGCGCGGTTGCAACAGTCGTAGACAACAACGCTGGCGTTAAAAGTTGCCGTCCGTCGAGGGCGGGAATTTCGCTCCGAAACGCAGGGCGAATGGTGTCGCTCGCTGCGATGTTGCGGCTCTCAGCGGATCACAGCGCCGACTGCGGCAGGACGAAGGGTGTGCCCGGCGCGGGAACCGCGCCGACACGCAGCCGGCAGTCGAAGACCCGTTCCACCAGCTGATCGTTCAATACGTCTCGCGGGGCCCCCGCGGCCACGATGCGGCCCTTGTGGAAGACGGCAACCTTGTCTGCGAACATCGCCATCAGGTTGAGGTCGTGCAGCACGGCAATCACCCCGCCGCCGCGCCTCGCATAGTCCCGGGAAACCTGCATGATCGCGATCTGGTGCTTGATATCCAGGCTGGAGACGGGCTCATCGAGAAACAGGAAGCGCGGCACGCCGTCCATCACGGGCGCCCAAACCTGGCACAGCACGCGGGCAAGCTGCACGCGTTGCTGCTCCCCGCCCGACAACTCCTGGTAGTAGCGACCGGCAAAGCCTTTCAGATCGACGGCCTCGAGCGCGCGTTCGGGCAATTGTTCGATTTCGCCGGGCCGTGCTCCGGAAAATCCGCCCGTGAGCCCCAGACGCACGATCTCACGCACCGTGAAGGGGAAGGAAAGCGTGGTCTGTTGCGCCATCACCGCACGGCGCGATGCCGCCTGCCACGGTTTGAGGGAATGCAGCGGCTGGCCGTTCAGGAAGATTTCACCATGATGGACGATTTCGCCCGCAAGCGCCTTCAGGAAGGTCGACTTGCCGGAGCCGTTCGGTCCCACGATCGCCGTGAACTCGCGCGGCGCGGCCTCGAAATCGATTCCGTGCAGGATCTGCTTGCGGCCGATGAAGACATCGACATTGCTGGCGGTGATCATCGCGCCTCACAAATCGAGAATGCCGCGTCTGCGCAGCAGGATCCAAAGGAAGAAGGGGGCGCCGACGGCCGCCGTCACGATGCCGATCGGCAGTTCGGCGGGCGCCACGATGGTGCGGCTCACCGAATCGGCCATGACCAGCAGCGCGGCGCCCAGGAGCGCCGAGGCCGGCAGCAGGTAGCGGTGGTCCGGACCGATCAGCAGCCGAAGCAGATGCGGCACGACGATGCCCACGAACCCTATCCCCCCCGACACGGCCACCGCCGCGCCGGTCGCGGCCGCCACGGCGACGATGGCGATCGACTTCAGCCGCTGCACGGGCACGCCGAGATGCCCGGCCGAGGCTTCACCCAGGGCCAGCGCGTTGAGCCCGCGCGCGATGAAGGGTGCGGCGAGCAGCGCGAGGGCGATGATCGGGCCGGCAGACAGCACCTTGGTCCACGTCGCCCCCGCCAGCGAGCCGAGCCCCCAGAAGGTCAGGTCGCGCAGCTGGCGATCGTCGGCGACATAGACCATGAGGCCGGAAAACGCGCCGGCCATGGCGCCCAGCGCGATGCCCGCCAGAAGCATGGTGGCGACCGATGTACGTCCGGCGCGGGTGGCGACCCGGTACAGGATGAGGGTCGAGGCCAGACCGCCCAGGAATGCGGCCATGGGCAGCGCGTAGATGCCGAACAGGGCGATGACGGGAGCAAGAGCGGTCCCGCCCAGAACGATGACCGAGATCGCGCCAAGCCCCGCGCCGGCGGAAACGCCGACGATGCCAGGATCTGCGAGCGGGTTCCTGAACAGGCCCTGCATCACCGCGCCGGACACGGCAAGCGCAGCCCCGACGAGCATGCCGAGCACCACGCGGGGCAGCCTGATCTCGTAGATGATGATGCGGTCGCGCGCCGACAGCGCCGATTCCCCACGCACGGTCCAGTCGTGCACGAGGTTCCACATCGAGGCGTCGGAGGCCCCCCACGCCAGGCCGAACAGTGCTGCCAGTGCCAGGACGAGAGCCAGCAGGACCAGCACCAGCCGGGCAAGCTGGGAGCGATCTCCGGCGGCCGCCCGCGTCCTGGCGAGGTCGAGCCGCGTCGTCATGGGTTGCAGGAGGCTCACCGGTTCACTCGCTGGCGGTCTCGGCGTGGAGCGCTTCGGCCAGATCGCGCACGGCGGCCGCCGTGCGCGGGCCGAATCCCAGCAGATAGGAGCCGTTCATCCGGATGATGCGGTCCGCCGCACCCGCCGGCGTCGTGGCGACGGCCGGGATGGACGCCACCTCGCCGGGGCTCGGGTCGTGTTCGCCGCTCCTGTCCATCATGAGTATGAAGTCGGGCGCGGCTTCGATCACCGCTTCGTCGGTCAGCTGACGGTAGCCCTCATATTCGGTGATCGCATTGCGCGCGCCGGCCAGTTCGATGATGCCGTTCGCCGCCGTGCCGGTACCCGAGGCCATGATGCGGCCGTCCTGAACCGAGAGGATGAACATGACCGACGGCTCGCGGCCGGACGCCGCGGCGATGTCCTGGGCGGCGGAGATGTCGGCTTCCACCCGCTCGGCCATCGCGGCGGCCACTTCGCTCACGCCGAGAGCGGCGCCGACGATCTCGATCTTGTCCACGACGCCGTCGCGATCATAGGTCTCGGGGACGAAGACGATCGGCACGCTGGCACGCTTCAAGACCTCGATCGTCTCGGGCGGCCCGGCGCCCACGAGCGCGATGATGAGGTCCGGATCGACCGACAGAACGCCCTCGGGCGAAAGCGCGCGCATGTAGCCCACATCGGGCAATGCGGCGACGTCGGCGGGAAACTGGCTGGTGGAATCGCGCGCCACCAGCCGGTGTTCCTGCTCGAGTTCGAAGACGATCTCGGTAAGCGAGCCGCCAATCGTCACCACCTTCGTCGCGTTGCCGCTCGACTGGTCGACGGCCAGCGCCGGCGAGATCGCGATGGCGAGCGCGAAGGCGCAGACGGACAGTCTGCGCGCAAGGTAACTGGCGAATGGACGGTGACTGTTCATGAGTTCTGCCTCAGGCCGCGTGTGACCGGACGATTGCCGGCAGGTTCTCGGCGATCATGCGCCAATCATCGCGCTCGCCTTGCCCCTCTTTGCGTTTGCCGAAGAACTGGATGATCATCCGCCGCTCGCTGTCGTAAGCCTCGATGGAGGTGACGTGCCCATCCTTGTTCGGCTTGCGCACGAACCACAGTTCGCAGATGTGATCCTGACGCAGATGCAGGTGGAAGGTCTCGTCCATCACGTTGATCCAGGGGCCCATCGGCTTGATGTTCTGCACCGGACCGGAATGGATCTGGATGCAGCCGTGGTTGCCCACGAAGCACATGATCGGCACCTCCTGCTCGACCACATGCGCGAACAGGGCCTGGAGCGAGGACAGGTCGAGCTGGCGCGCATAGTCGTCTCCGACCATGCTCACGGCGTCGTGGCGCGACAGGTTGAGCTTGCGCAGGATGCCGACGAACTGGTGAACGTCGGTCATCGCGCCCCACCGCTCGCGAAGATCATCCGGGGTCGCGTCCGAAGGGTCCCGAGCGACGATCTCCTTGGGCTTCACCTGGAGAGTCTGAGACTGGTCCTCGCAGGCCAGAAGGTCGAGAACCTTGCCATAGGCCTCCAGGTTGGATGCCGGCCGCAGATGGATTTTGTGAACCGCCTCGCCGGCCGCGTCGAAGAACTGCAGCGACCGCCGGACGGTCTCGCCGTCCTGCTTCTCGACTGCGAAGCCGTGGACCCATTGATCGGGAAAGATGCGCAGGTCGATGTTTGCGCCGAGCGTCATGGCGGACCGGGTCCCGACATGGACGTTCTCGTAGACGCCGATCTTCTCGTGCACCGCGCTCTCGTTGCGCGTAAGGGCCATCACCTCGCCGACGGCTTCCATATTCAGCAGGAGGTCGGAAACGCGGGGCTCGATCCGGCGCGCGCTGACGCCGCAATGGGCCGCCACGAGTTCCGCCTCTGAAATGCCCAGCTCGATGGCGAGATCGCGCTCGCGCTTCTTGGGATTGTCAATTCGCGCCCGGCGGATCTCCGACGGGGACGGTCTTTCCAGAACTGTCATCTGACACCCTACTTGTTGAGAATAAGCTTGCCTTGCCGCGTGATGCGCAGCCGGTATTTCGCGCCCCCGTGATCGATCACGATCTCCGTTGCCCCCTTGAAGAGGCTCTGGCTGTCGATCGATGCCCCCACGCTGTTCTGGCGTTCCTCGCGCAAGGCGGGAGGACGACGATCAAGGATGGGACGAGGCGGGAAACTGTGGCTGTTCACGTGACGGACCCCTTTTACGCGCCTGGCTTGCAAGGGCTGGCTGGGCGTTCGAAACGTCTTCCGGTTAATTGTTGACTTCAATTATCATGTTTTATAGGAAGCGCAATACCGGACAAAGAAAGTCAGGTTTTTTCGTTGCTTTCAAGCCATTCCATGCAAGCGAGCTACCGCCAGCCAGCATGACGCCGAGAACAGGGAGTTTCGGGCATGTTGTATTCGAGGGGGCGCGCTGAGGCTCGCGTGTCGGGGGCGGTTCAGCGGGGGTCGCTGGTGCAGAGGCGACGGCTTTTGCTGGCCGGCGTGACGTCGATATGTCTGGTCGCCGCCGGCGCCGTGTCGGCGCAGGAAACCGATCTCACCGATGAGGAAAACCTCGGCGCCGCCGGCACGAGGCTGGACCGCATCACCGTCGTCAGCCGCACCGGCGAGACACCGATCGAGATCATGGGCTCGGTGAGCCAGGTGGACGAGGAGCAGCTGGAGCGACGCATGGCGGCGACGCCCGCCGAAATGCTCTTCGGCGTCCCGGGCGTGACCGCCCAGGCGGACGCCAAGCGACTGTCGACGAACATCAACATTCGTGGCCTGCAGGATTTCGGCCGCGTTGCGGTCATCGTTGACGGTGCGCGCCAGAACTTCCAGCGTTCGGGCCACGGCACACAGAGCCTGTTCTTCGTCGATCCGGAACTCGTGCAGGAAGTGTCGGTGATCCGAGGTCCCATCTCCAACACTTATGGCTCTGGAGCCATCGGCGGCGTCGTCTTCTTCCAGACCAAGAACGCCAACCAGTTCCTGCGCGACCACGAAACCTACGCCCTCTCCACCACCGCCCGTTTCGAAACGAACGGCAGCGGCTGGACGACGAGCGCCACCGGCGCCTACCGCTTCAACGAGAACGTGTCCGTCCTTGGAAATATCGTCTGGCGCGACTACGGAAACTATCGCGATGGCGGCGGGGACACGGTCCAGGGGACCGGCTTCGACGTGCTGAGCGGGATGGCCAAGGCAACGTTCAATCCCACCGATTACACCCAGCTCGAGCTCGGTTGGGTCGGCGCCAACAACAATTGGCAGGAATCCAACGCGACCTACGATGCCGCGCTGAGACAGAACAGCATCACGGCCCGGTTCGAGCACAACGATCCAGACAATGACTGGATCGATCTTCACATCGATACCGCCTTCACGCGCGGCAACCATGCGCGCACCAATCTGGTCGGGGTCCAGCAGTACCACCCGGTGACAGGACTGCCGGCCTTCATTCCGGCGGGCTCGCGCACGACGTACGATCTCGATACCTACGGCTTCGACGCCTGGAACACATCGCGCTTCTCAATGGGTCTGGTCGACCATGAACTGACCTATGGCGGCGACTATCTGCGCGACGATGTCGCGACGCAGAGCCCCGTGGGCGGCAGCGACGTCTATACGCCGTCGGGACGGCGCCAGGTCTGGGGCGCCTATGTCCAGAACAAGGCCACCTATGACTGGCTCGAGCTTATCGGTGCCCTGCGCTATGACGGCTACCGCCTCGACGGAAACGATCTCGACAACACCGGCGCGCGCATATCCCCGCGCATCACCGCCGGCGTCTCGCCCTTCAGGGAAGGGCACCTTGCTGGCCTGCAGTTCTACGGGACCTATGCCGAAGGATACCGCTCGCCGTCCGTTACTGAAACGCTCATCAGCGGCCTTCATCCGGCCGGCGTCGTCTTTCCGTTCCTTCCCAATCCCACGTTGCGTCCCGAGACGGCCAAGACCTGGGAATTCGGCATCAACTACGCGGCAGATGGCATTCTCGAAGTCGGCGACCGGCTGCGCCTCAAGGCGGCCTATTTCAACAACGACATCACCGACTATATCGGTGGACAGCAGTTCTCGGCCTTCGCAGCGCCTGGCGTCTGTCCATACGTTCCCGGCCCTGGCCGCATCCCGATCTGCTACCAGTACCAGAACTTCGCATCCGCCAATATTCGCGGCGTGGAACTGGAGGCCGCCTACGAGACGAACCGCTACTTCGCAGGCTTGAGCGCATCCTTCGTCAACGGCCATACGCTTTCCGAGGGCGTGCGTGCCGATCTCGTGACGGTTCCCTCGTCACAGGTCACGGGCCAGCTTGGCCTGCGCTTCCTGCAGGGCAAGCTGACGGTGGGCGGCGAGGTGCAGCACAACCGGGCACCGCGCGGCAGCCAGGTCGGAGACCACACGCTGGTCAACGCATTCGCCAGCTATCAGGCGCACGAGAACCTGCGTGTCGACCTGCGCGCCGACAACATCTTCAACGTCAAATATGCCCATCCGCTCAATGCCTCGACGACCTCCACGGTCTACGAGCCTGGCTTCACCTTCAAGCTGGGCGCCACGATGCGCTTCGGAGGTTGATGATGTCGGCAAAACGCCTGATCGCGGCCTGCTTCATCCTTCTTGCATCGCCGCTGGCCGCGGCGGCGCAGGACGCGGACGAGGAGCATCGTCTGGCCATCGAGCTCAACGCCCTGCAGCCATCGGAACGAGGCTGCCGGGTGACCTTCGTGGCCACGAACCATCTCGAAGGCGATCTCGACCGCGCGGCATACGAACTGGCCTTCTTCGATTCCAACGGCCTGGTGGCACGGCTGGCGGTGGTGGATTTTCTGGACCTCGTCCGGGGCCGGACGAAGGTCCGCCAGTTCGAGTTTGCCGGGATGAACTGTGCCGAGATCGGCCGCATCCTGATCAACGATCTCACGGAATGCGCCGGCACCGACGTCGAGGCGACAAGCTGCATGAGCCGCCTGTCTCTCGACAACAAGACTTCAATCCAGTTCGGAACCTGAACCATGCTCGAAACGATCACCAACCTGCTGGCCCTTGGCGGTCCTGTCGTCGCGATCCTGATGGGGCTGTCGGTCTTCGCGCTCGCGCTGGTGATCGTGAAGCTGATCCAGTTCCACCGCGAGCGTGTCGGCAGCCACGGCCGCGCGCGCGACGCGCTCAACGCCTGGACGAAGCGGGAACGGGCTCGGGCCATCGGACTGGCCGAAGCCCATCCTTCCGCCGTCTCCGCGGCGGTTGCGACGGCGATGCGGCTTGCCTCGCGGCGCGACATCGCGCCCGCAGTCATCGAACAGGAAGTCGCCCGCACGGCGCAACAGCGCCTGCACGACCTGCAGCGGGGTTTCCGCGCGCTCGACGCCATCGCGCAGATCGCCCCGCTGCTGGGGCTTTTCGGAACCGTCCTCGGCATGATCGAAGCTTTCCGACAGCTGCAGGTGGCGGGCAATGCCGTCGATCCGTCGCTGCTGGCAGGGGGCATCTGGGTTGCCCTCCTGACCACGGCTGCGGGTCTGGCGGTGGCGATGCCCACCCAGCTTGTGCTCACCTGGCTCGAAACGCGTGTGGAAAACGAGCGCGTCGCCATCGAGACCATGGCCTCGGCCGTCATCACCGATTCCCTTACGCGTCCACTGGGCAGCGACGAGCATGTGGCCGTACATGCCCAGCGCCCGCAGCCCCATGGAGACGTCTATGCGCATTGACGCGGCCCCGCGTCCCAGGCGCCGACTGTCGATGACCTCCCTCATCGACGTCATCTTCCTGCTTTTGCTGTTCTTCATGCTGTCCTCGACCTTCGCGCGCTTCGCCGAGATCGAGGTCTCGGGCGGCGTTGCCTCGGCCGTGGCCGCAGGCGAGCGGCCCGATGTGCTGTTGCGGTTCGACGGCGCGGAATGGGTTGTGAACGGGCTGCCGGTAGCCGACGACGCGTTGGAGCCGGAACTGGCGCGGCTATCGGAGGCCGGCGCGCAGACCGCTGTCCTGCTCGTGCGCGGCGAACTGACCTCACAGGATCTGATCACCGCCGTCGAACGGATCGGCGGGAGAACCGCGCTCCGACTGACGGTTGCGAGGTGACCCGCATGCGAATCGCGCGACCGCCGGAACGCCGCAAGTCCGAGGGCACGATCGCCCTCATCAACGTCGTCTTCCTGATGCTGATCTTCTTTCTCATAGCCGGGACCCTGACGCCACCGCTCGACCCGGACGTTGCCCTGGCGGAAGCGCAGCTGGCCGAAGGCAGCGAACCGCCGGATGCGCTGTTTGCCACTGCCGGCGGCCAGTTGCGCTTGCGCGGCCGCGCCGTCAGCGTCGAGGAATTCATGGCGACCTTGGACCAGGCAGGCGCCGGCGCGTCGGTAAAGCTGGCGGCGGATCGCAACTTGCCCGCCGTCTACCTCATCGACATCGTTGCTGCGCTGAAGCTGGCTGGTGCCGAACGCGTCCACATCGTGACGGAGCTGGCGCGGCAGTGAAGGGTTGGTCCAAAACGGCGTGGACGGGGGCACTCCTGCTCTCGCTTCTGGTGCATGGCGGCGCGGCGGCATTGCTGGCCGGCCGTGAGGACGATGTTCAGATTGCCGGCGGCAATCCGGTCGACATCGCGGTGCTGGGCAATTCGTTCGAGGATGCGCTTTCCGCAGGCGAATACTCCGAAGTCCTCGAAACCGAAACGCCGACGGCGGATCAGCCGACCGAGGTCGACAGCGATGTGGCCGAGAGTGCCGAGACAGCCGTCGCGGAGGCCGTTCAGCCGGACCACCAATCCGTCATGCAGCCGTCTGAGGCGGTAGAAGCCGAGGTATCGCCTGTCGCCGAACCGTCCGTGACCGAGACGGAAGGCACCGTAGCGGTACCCTCAGGCGAAACGGCAGAGCCCGAGCCATCCGAACTGGCCACGCGGTCGGAGGCTGTGCAGGCGAGCGAAGCCGAAGTCGTACCGGAGACGCAAGCGGCTCCGGCCGAAGCGAGCGAACCGGAAATGGCAGAGGCCGTTGAGCCGGAGGAGACGATCAATCCGGTGGCGGATGCGCCGATCCCGATGCCACGACCGGACATCGAGGCCCTGAAGGCGGAGGAAGCCCGCCGGGAAGCCGAGCGCCGCGCTCAGGCACAACGCCAGCAAGCCGCCCGGCAGCAGCAGGCACCGCGTCAGGAGCCGGCGAGGGCGGCCTCCGGCGCCGGTGGTGCCAACCAGGCAGATGCCAGAAGGGGCGACGCCGCGGGGTCCGCGCAGGGACGCTCGGCGCAGTCCAGCGGCCAGGGAAGCCAGGCCTCCGCGGCCGGAAATGCCGCCGCCTCGAATTATCCGGGGCAGGTCGTCTCACGGCTGCGCCGGTCGCTCAGCTACCCGTCCCAGGCCAGGCGCCAGCGAATCAGCGGCGAGGTGCATGTCGCTTTCACGATCGCCGGCAACGGCGCGGTGTCGCGCGTGCGCGTCGTGCGCAGCTCCGGCCACGGGGTTCTGGATGAGGCCGCGCTGCAGACCGTGCAACGCGCAGCGCCGTTCCCCGCCATCCCTCAGGCGGCCGGGCGATCCAGCTGGGATTTCACGGTTCCGCTGGCCTTTTCCCGCTGAACGTCCATCTGCCGTCGCCCCCCGGTACGGTGCCGGCAAGGGACTTTTGGCCCTTCACACCGGCAACCAGGCCCGTGTACCGGGACCTCCCAGCATGCCGGGCTGGCACGCGCCCTTCACATTCGCATGCTAAAGCAACGATCCTGAAGGCCAGCTGACCGCAAGTGCAAATCGACAGAATGTTGTTGCTTGAGGGTACGTTACGCATTCTAATAGGATTTTATCCCAGCGTTAGGGTGGGCCACATTCCCCTCCAGGCGGTCGGCATGGGTCGACCGGCACAACTGCACGGAACAGAATGTGACTTGCGCGGCCAGGTAGCGAGTGGTTCTCCTCATGTCCATGATTGGCCGATTTGTATTCGCGGTCGCCGATGGAAGCAGAAAGCGCGGTTGGCTGCGCAACGGGGCGATCATCTCGATAGACACCGCGATCGCGGCCTTCTCGGTCGCGGTGGCTTATGTTGCCGTGTTCGGTTTTCCTGCTGCCCTGCGCACGCCAAATCTCGCGCAGATGATCTCCGGTTTCACGGTCCTGTGTTGTCTGTCCTTCGTCGTCTTCGGAACGCATCGTGGTGCCTGGAGATACGTTTCCACGCATGATGTCGTGACTTTGATGAAGGCATCGGCCGCGGCCATCGCAGTGGCCATGGTTGTCGTGTTCCTGGCGACCCGTGGCCAGAATGTCCCGCGATCCGTGCCGGTCTTCACATTCATTTTCATGATGACCGGGCTCATCGGTATCCGCCTTGCCTATCGCATTGCCGCCGAGCGGGTGGTCAGCATCCCGAAACGAACGAGAGCCGAAACCAACGCGCGACGGGTTCTCCTCCTGGGCCTGAGCGACAAGGCGGAAGCCTTCATCAGGCTGGTTCGGCGCGATCCGGCCTCCAATTTCGAAATTCTCGGCCTGATCGACGATTCGCCGGAAAATCTCGGCCGTTCAGTGCAAGGCTACCGCGTGCTGGGGCACCTGGAGAACCTGCAGTCGATCATGAAGCGGCGGATTCCCAAGGGCCGTACCATCGAGCTGGTTGTCACGGAAAACATGCCGAGCCGGCGCCGCTTGGCCAATATTGTCGAGAAGGCCAACGAGCATGCGCTGAAGGTGTCGCGCATTCCCGACATGTCGAACGTGGCCTCCGTGACCGCTGATTCGCTCGTCCAGCCGAAGCCCGTGGAAATCGGCGATCTGCTCGAACGACCGGAAGTGACGACCGACACGCGAGAGATCGCGCACTTGCTGGCCGACAAGGTTGTGCTCGTCGCAGGGGCGGGCGGGTCTATCGGCTCGGAGATTTGCCGCCAGATCGCTTCCTTTTCGCCCAAGCGGATCGTGATCACCGATGCGTCGGAATTCCTCCTCTATACGCTCGACATCGAATTGCGCGACGCCTTTTCAGGTCTCGAGATCGTGACGCGCATCGTGGACGTGCGCGACGGGCGCCGCGTCGATGCGATCTTCGCCGAACTGCGCCCCGACATCGTCTTCCATGCGGCTGCGCTGAAACATGTACCTCTGATGGAGGCCAACCCGCTCGAGGCGCT
>NZ_WVVV01000086.1 GCF_012911015.1 Chelativorans sp. ZYF759
GTTTACAGCATCTGGTCGCGCAAGCAGTGCGGAACCTGGGATGGAGTCTCCTGGCGTGCTACTTTTATTTACAAGGAAAAACTCGTATACATGGTAGACCTCTTTGCTGCTACTCAGAAACAGCATGCCCGGGCACATCTACATATTTACAAGAGGTTGTGGCTTCCGAGCATGGGTATCTGCGCTCCTAAATCTTCAACATGCCTTCCAACACGCGAAGAACATCAGCGCGGGTAACTATACCTATTACTTTTTCGTCCTGGTTTACAACTGGTAATCTGTGGATCTTCTTCTTGAGCATGAGAACAGCAGCATCCATCACGGTTTTGTCAGACGATAGTGTGATAGCTGGAGATGTCATCACTTCCGATATCTTCGTCTTGGACC